>NZ_AP045841.1:0-3557306 GCF_059725495.1 Vibrio sp. KUL80 | reverse complement strand
CTAAGTTATTCACAATTTTTTCGGTTGATTTGGCTCGATCCGCACAAATTGCCCTGATTTTACTCACAAACGCATGCACAAAACACAGATCTACCCACAAAACCCGCAATATGATCTAACTTGTGTATAGATCCGTGTTCAAGCTGTCGTCGGTTTTGACCACACGCCTAATAAAGCTGTCGAAAAAGTCAGCGTTCAACCACGGATTTGTTATGGTTAATAACAACTCGTTATTTAACTTATCGACAGCTTTGCCAGTAACATCCCTCTCCATAAATAGAAGGAGTAGTAAAATGAAAAACTGGATTAAAGGTCTATTAACCGCCTTAGCGCTTTCTGCAACCGTATCTCAAGCAGCTTATGCTGCTACTCAAGAAGTGAAAGTCGGCATGTCTGGTCGCTACTTCCCATTTACGTTTGTTAAGCAAGACAAGTTGCAAGGTTTTGAAGTCGACCTTTGGGACGAAATTGGTCGCCGTAACGACTACAAGGTCGAGTATGTGACAGCAAACTTCTCTGGTTTGTTTGGTTTGCTTGAGACGGGTCGTATCGACACTATCTCAAACCAGATCACCATGACCGATGCGCGTAAAGCGAAATACCTATTTGCAGACCCATACGTGATTGATGGTGCACAGATTACCGTTCGCAAAGGTAATGACAGCATTCAAGGCATTGAAGACCTCGCGGGTAAAACTGTGGCGGTAAACCTGGGTTCTAACTTTGAGCAGTTGCTACGCAGCTACGATAAAGACAACAAAATCAATGTTAAAACCTACGATACAGGTATTGAACACGATGTTGCCCTTGGCCGCGCTGATGCATTCGTGATGGATCGCCTATCTGCACTTGAACTTATCAAGAAGACAGGTCTGCCACTACAGCTAGCGGGCGAACCGTTTGAAACGATTGAAAACGCATGGCCATTTGTGGACAACGAAAAAGGTCTAAAGCTGCAACAAGAAGTTAACGAAGCACTGTCTGACATGCGTGCAGATGGTACGCTAGCGAAAATCTCTGAGAAGTGGTTTGGCGCAGACATCACTAAAAAGTAAGTGATCACTATTATTACGCCCACTACGCTTGGTAGTGGGCGTTTGTTTTTCTAGAAGTTGGTAACATTATGGGATTTGATTTTCAATACATGCTGGAGCTGATGCCGATACTGCTCAAGTATCTCGGCACCACAATGGAAATGGCAGTCTGGGGATTGTTTTTTTCACTGATTCTTGCGGTTATTTTAGCGAATATTCGTGTTTTCAAGATCCCTGTCCTCGATCAGCTCAGTCAGCTTTATATTAGCTTTTTCCGCGGCACCCCACTTTTGGTGCAGCTGTTCTTGCTTTACTACGGTCTACCACAAATTTTCCCATGGATGGTTGGGCTGAATGCGTTTAGTGCGGCCGTCATCGGTTTAACGCTCCACTTCGCCGCTTACATGGCAGAAAGTATTCGTGCAGCCATCATCGGCATTGATCGCAGCCAGATGGAAGCGAGCTTGTCTGTGGGTATGACGACCAGCCAAGCCATGCGCCGTATTATTCTGCCGCAGGCGACTCGTGTCGCATTACCGTCGCTGATGAACTATTTCATCGACATGATCAAATCGACGTCGTTGGCCTTTACGCTCGGCGTGGCTGAAATCATGGCCAAGGCTCAAATGGAGGCGTCATCCAGCTTCCGCTTCTTTGAGGCCTTCTTGGCAGTGGCTCTGATCTACTGGGGCGTGGTGTTAGTGCTTACTCGCGTGCAACTGTGGGCTGAACAAAGATTGAACAAGGCATACCAACGATGATTAAACTGGAAAATATCCACAAGCAGTTTGGCGATACAGAAGTCCTAAAAGGTATCGATATTGATATCAAACAAGGGGAAATCATCGTCATTATCGGCTCAAGCGGCACCGGAAAATCGACGCTGCTGCGCTGCGTAAATTTTCTTGAGCAAGCAGACGAAGGCACAATCACCATTGATGATGTAAAGGTCGATTGTCAAAATCACACTAAAGCCGAAGTATTAGCCCTGCGCCGTAAAACCGGCTTTGTATTTCAAAACTACGCTCTGTTCGCGCATATGACGGCGCGTCAGAACATTGCCGAAGGTCTGATTACCGTAAAAGGTTGGAAAAAAGACCAAGCTCTTGAAAAAGCACAGCAAATTCTCGATGACATCGGTCTAGGCGATAAAGGGGATCAATACCCTGCTTCCCTATCCGGTGGACAGCAACAACGCGTCGGTATTGGTCGCGCTATGGCGCTCCAACCTGAACTGTTGCTCTTCGATGAACCAACTTCAGCACTCGATCCTGAGTGGGTTGGCGAAGTACTTAACCTTATGAAAAAGCTCGCAACTCAACATCAAACCATGTTGGTTGTGACCCACGAAATGCAATTTGCCAAAGAGGTCGCTGATAGAGTGATCTTCATGGCCAACGGCCATATCGTGGAACAAGGGACACCAGAGCAGATATTCAATGATCCACAGGATATCCAACTTAAAAAATTCCTAAATCAGGTTGGGATCTGATAATGATCCTTGCGCTCTAGCTCACAAAAAGTATAATTCGCCGGCTGGAATTGAAGTTGAACTGATTATTGACTCTTGACGAGTCAGTGATTACAATTCCGCCTCTTTGTTGAGAGGCGTCGGATTTCCTCTCTATCTCTATATAGAGAAAGAAGACGGGAAATATGTCCCACGCCGGGTTCAACGAGAACCTAAAACTACTGATCAGTAAAGGTAATAACCATGTCTAAACGCACTTTTCAACCTTCAGTTCTAAAGCGCAAGCGTACTCACGGTTTCCGTGCTCGCATGGCGACTAAGAACGGTCGTAAAGTAATTAACGCACGTCGTGCTAAAGGCCGTGCTCGCCTTTCAAAATAATCTTCTATTTTGAAAAAGCATGCCTTTATTCGGGAGTTACGCTTGTTAACTCCCGAGCATTACCAAAACGTATTTAAGCAAGCTCATCGAGCTGGCTCCCCCCATTTCACCATCATTGCTCGCAAAAACACACTATCACACCCTCGTCTTGGCCTAGCGGTTCCTAAAAAGCAGATTAAAACAGCTGTTGCCAGAAACCACTTTAAGCGTTTGGTTCGTGAAAGTTTTCGTAACAAACAACATGAGCTTCCAAGCAAAGATTTTGTTGTAATTGCCAAGAAGAGTGCGCAAACTCTAAGCAATGAAGAAATGTTCAAACTTCTAGATAAGTTATGGCATCGCCTGTCTCGCCCTTCGCGTGGTTAGCTATCGGACTCGTCTACCTCTATCGGTGGATAATCAGTCCTCTTATCGGACCTCGCTGTCGGTTCACCCCAACCTGTTCTCTTTACGCTATAGAAGCCTTGAAAGCTCACGGTTTTGTAAAAGGATGTTGGTTATCAGGCAAACGTCTATTAAAATGCCATCCTTTGAATGAAGGGGGATTTGACCCCGTACCACCAGTCCAAAAACAAGACAGAGATAAATAACGATGGATTCTCAACGTAATATTCTGTTAATCGGTTTGGCTTTGGTTTCTTTTTTGCTGTTTCAACAATGGCAATCGTATAAGAACCCAGCACCCGTTCCGACTCAGCAGACGCAAAGCAGTACTCTACCTGCGCCATCTTTCGCTGATGAACTAGATCCTGCACCAGGCCAAGGCCAGGCAGCATCAGAAAAAGTCATTACAGTGAAAACTGACGTACTAACGCTCGGTATCAATACCGTTGGCGGTGATGTAGTAACAGCAAACCTAAACGAGTACGCAACTGAGTTAGAATCTAGCGACCCGTTTGAGCTACTGAAAGACAGTCAAGGTCATCAGTTTATCGCACAAAGTGGCCTGGTTGGCCCTCAGGGCATCGATCTGAGCAGCACAAGTCGCCCAGCATACTCTGTATCGGCTGAGAGCTTCACTCTTGCTGACGGTCAGGACGAACTTCGTGTGCCAATGACCTTTGAAGCCAACGGCATCACTTACACTAAGACCTTTATTCTAAAACGTGGCAACTACGCGATTGATGTTGAATACGATGTAAACAACAACTCTGGCCAGAATGCGACGTTTGGTATGTATGCTCACCTTCGTCAAAACCTACAGGACAAAGGCGGTAGCATCACAATGCCAACTTACAATGGCGGTGCTTACTCAACTCAAGACACTCGCTATAAAAAGTACAGCTTTGAAGACATGCAAGATCGCAACCTGTCTCTTAACCTGACGGATGGTCAAGGTTGGGCAGCGATGATCCAGCACTACTTCGCCGCAGCGTGGATCCCACGTGAAGCTCCGGGCACAAAACTTTACACTCGAGTAATTGTGAACCGAGACCTAGGTGATATCGGTGTTCGTCTACCAGATGTTAGTATTGCAAATGGCCAATCAACCACACTAAAAGCAACACTTTGGGCAGGTCCAAAACTGCAAAGCGAAATGGCCGAAGTGGCACCAAACCTAGACCTAGTTGTAGACTACGGCTGGCTGTGGTTTATTGCGAAACCACTTCACACACTGCTGTCGTTCATTCAAGGTATTGTGGTTAACTGGGGTCTGGCAATCATCTGTTTGACCTTCCTGGTGCGTGGTGCGATGTACCCACTAACTAAAGCACAGTACACCTCAATGGCGAAAATGCGCATGCTACAGCCTAAGCTGCAAGCAATGCGTGAGCGTATCGGTGATGACCGCCAGCGCATGAGCCAGGAAATGATGGAACTGTACAAGAAAGAGAAAGTGAACCCACTGGGTGGCTGTCTGCCAATCTTGCTACAGATGCCTATCTTCATCGCACTGTACTGGGCACTGATGGAGTCGGTTGAGCTACGTCATTCACCATTCTTCGGCTGGATTCACGATTTATCGGCTCAGGACCCATACTACATCCTACCGCTATTGATGGGTGCAAGTATGTTCCTGATCCAGAAGATGAGCCCAACAACGGTAACGGATCCAATGCAGCAGAAGATCATGACCTTTATGCCGGTTATGTTCACCTTCTTCTTCCTATGGTTCCCATCAGGTCTGGTTCTATACTGGTTGGTATCGAACATCGTGACGCTTATCCAGCAAACGCTGATTTATCGAGCGCTCGAGAAAAAAGGTCTGCACTCTAAGTAGTCCAAACGAATCGTAAACGAATTCGAATAAATAAAGGCGGCCTAAGTGGTCGCCTTTTTCATTGTCCATGATTACAATTTGGCTAAAGCACGGCGAATAGGCAATACAATGACAACAGATACAATTGTGGCTCAAGCTACAGCCCCAGGCCGCGGTGGCGTGGGTATCATTCGCGTTTCAGGCCCTATGGCTCAAGAAGTCGCACAGCAAGTAACAGGCAAAACACTCAAGCCTCGCTACGCTGACTATCTCCCATTTAAAGATGAAAATGGCAGCGAGTTGGACCAAGGTATTGCGCTGTACTTCCCTAACCCGCACTCCTTTACGGGTGAAGATGTTCTTGAACTCCAAGGCCACGGCGGCCCTGTCGTCATGGATATGTTGATTAAGCGTATTCTCTCTATCCCTGGCGTTCGTCCAGCCAGACCAGGTGAGTTCAGTGAGCGCGCGTTTCTCAACGACAAGATGGACCTGACACAAGCAGAAGCGATCGCCGATCTCATCGATGCAAGCTCAGAAGAAGCGGCAAAATCAGCACTGCAATCGCTGCAGGGTCAGTTCTCTAAACGTATTCAAGTGCTAGTGGAATCCCTTATCCATCTGCGCATCTATGTCGAAGCAGCGATCGATTTCCCAGAAGAAGAAATCGACTTCCTCGCCGACGGTAAGGTCGCTGGCGACCTACAAACCATCATTGACAATCTCGATTCAGTGCGCAAAGAAGCCAACCAAGGCGCGATTATGCGTGAAGGTATGAAAGTGGTTATCGCGGGACGTCCAAACGCTGGTAAATCGAGCCTGCTCAATGCCCTGTCAGGTAAAGAGTCTGCCATTGTGACCGACATAGCCGGAACCACACGTGATGTTCTGCGTGAGCACATCCATATCGACGGTATGCCACTGCACATTATTGATACCGCGGGTCTTCGTGATGCCTCCGATGAGGTTGAGAAAATTGGTATTGAGCGCGCCTGGGAAGAAATCGAACAAGCCGATCGCGTGCTGTTCATGGTAGACGGCACCACCACCGATGCGACCGATCCGAAAGAGATTTGGCCAGACTTCATTGATCGCTTACCTGAATCGATCGGCATCACCGTGATCCGCAACAAAGTCGATGAGACTGGGGAAACTCTAGGGATCTGCCATGTGAATGATCCTACTCTGATTCGTCTCTCCGCACGCACGGGTGAAGGCGTCCCTGCACTTCGCGAGCATCTTAAGTCTATCATGGGCTTCTCAGGTGCTAATGAAGGCGGCTTTATGGCACGTCGTCGCCACCTTGACGCTCTTGAGCGTGCAGCGGAGCATCTGGATATTGGTCAACAACAATTAGAAGGCTATATGGCCGGCGAAATCTTGGCGGAAGAGCTGCGCATAGCCCAGCAGCACTTGAACGAGATCACCGGAGAGTTTAGCTCTGACGATCTACTTGGACGTATCTTCTCCTCTTTCTGTATTGGTAAGTAAGTGAGCTTAGCGTTAACGGCAGACGCTAAGGAAGTCGTTGACTGGCAATATTAGTAAATAAGGAATATTAATGATTCATATCATCACAGGCAGTACGCTCGGCGGCGCGGAGTATGTGGGAGACCACCTTAGTGACTTGTTCATCGAGCAAGGTCTTGAGACAACCATCCATAACCAGCCTGAGTTATCAGACATACCGGCAGAAGGAACCTGGCTGGTCATCACGTCTACGCATGGTGCGGGTGACTATCCAGACAATATTCAGCCTTTTATCGCAGCACTCCAGGCAACCCCTCCTCGCATGTCAAACGTGAAGTTTGCCGTGGTAGGAATTGGCGACTCTAGCTATGACACCTTCTGCGCAGCAGGCAAGCATGCGTTTTCACTGCTGGAAGATATCGGCGGCACACCATTAACTGACTGTCTAGAGATCGACATTCTTAACGATCCCGTTCCAGAAGATGCAGCAGAAGCATGGCTAAATGAGCATATGGCGAAGTTTCAGTAGCGAAACCTATTGCTTAAAAGGCGGCGTAAGCCGCTTTTTTTATGCCTGTGAGTAACTTTTTTTCTGGCCCAAGGTCATTTGAACACTATTCAACCTGTTAAACTGTGGATAAAACATGATCTTTTCGGTGAAAAACCTATATTTATCCAAAGAACAAGTTTTGATCACCCCGAGACTTGTGTATAACATGCCTTTTTGATCCCAGCTAATACAGTCTCAGATCAACACTAGATCACAACAAGCGATCTCAAAAAGATCCATGGTATTGTTGATCATTTTTGAGTTATCCACAGAGATCGTGGATCTTAATAATAGATCTAATAAAAGATCATATATATAGATCTTATCTTTATATTCTTATTTCTTAGATCCAAAATGTTTTAAAAGCGATTTTCTCAATACCAGAAAAGCGGTAGAATACCGCTCCTTTTGGTTTGTCTATTTCTATCGATTGAATACTGAGGTCGGTTCATGCTTTATCACGAAACATTTGACGTCATCGTTGTAGGTGGCGGACATGCAGGAACGGAAGCCGCACTCGCATCTGCTCGCACAGGGCAAAAAACACTTCTGCTAACGCACAATATTGATACTCTGGGTCAGATGTCATGTAACCCAGCTATTGGTGGCATCGGCAAAGGGCACCTAGTAAAGGAAGTGGATGCTATGGGTGGTCTAATGGCAGAGGCCATCGATCATGCTGGTATTCAGTTCCGCACGTTAAATGCGTCTAAAGGTCCAGCGGTACGTGCTACTCGTGCACAAGCAGACCGTGCACTGTACAAAGCGTACGTACGTCACGCACTAGAAAACGCGCCGAATCTGACCTTATTCCAACAGTCGGTAGATGATTTGATCGTCGAACAAGATCAAGTGCGCGGTGTTGTAACGGAAATGGGACTTAAGTTCCACGCTAAATCCGTGGTACTAACAGTCGGCACCTTCCTTGGTGGTAAGATCCACATCGGTATGGAAAGTTCATCCGGTGGTCGCATGGGAGATCAGCCGTCTATTGCGCTTGCTCATCGTCTTCGTGAGTTACCATTTAGAGTGGATCGCCTTAAGACAGGTACCCCACCACGTATCGATGCACGTAGTGTTAATTTCTCTGAGTTAGAAGTTCAACATGGTGACAACCCAACACCAGTGTTCTCTTTCTTAGGTCAGCGCACACAGCATCCAACACAGATTCCATGTTTTATCACGCACACCAACGAAAGCACTCATGAAGTGATTCGTAACAACCTAGATCGCAGCCCTATGTACGCCGGTGTGATTGAAGGTATTGGCCCGCGCTATTGCCCATCTATCGAAGATAAAGTCATGCGCTTTGCGGATAAAAATAGCCATCAAATTTTCATTGAGCCGGAAGGCTTAACGACACATGAATTGTACCCAAATGGCATCTCGACGAGTTTGCCGTTCGACGTACAGGTACAGATCGTTCGCTCGATGAAAGGCTTTGAAAATGCACATATCGTTCGTCCAGGTTACGCCATTGAGTACGATTTCTTCGATCCTCGTGACCTAAAACAGACCTACGAAACCAAATTTATTTCTGGTTTGTTCTTTGCTGGACAAATTAATGGCACCACTGGTTATGAAGAAGCCGCTGCACAAGGTTTGATGGCCGGTCTTAATGCGAGCTTGTTCTCTCAAGGCAAAGAAGGCTGGAGCCCGCGTCGCGATCAGGCATACATGGGTGTATTGATTGACGACCTATCAACGATGGGCACGAAAGAACCATACCGTATGTTTACCTCTCGTGCAGAATATCGACTTCTGCTACGTGAAGATAACGCCGATATTCGTCTGACGGAACATGCACACCAACTTGGTCTTATCGATGAGCAGCGCTGGAGCCGCTTCAACGAGAAGATGGAGAACATGGCGCAAGAGCGTCAGCGTCTGAAAGAAACGTGGATTAACCCTAAGTCTGAAGGTGTTGAGGCACTAAATGCCTTGCTAAAAACCCCGATTTCTCGTGAGGCCAGCGGTGAAGATCTGTTGCGTCGTCCAGAGCTAACCTACTCGCAACTGACCGCGCTCGATGCCTTTGGTCCTGCTCTTGAAGATCAACAAGCGAGTGAGCAGGTTGAGATCCAAGTGAAGTACGAAGGTTATATCCAAAGACAGCAAGACGAGATCGAAAAATCGCTGCGTCATGAAAACACTAAGATCCCAGCGGATCTCGATTACAGCGATGTCAAAGGATTATCTAACGAGGTAGTGGCGAAGCTGAGTGAAGCCAAGCCTGAAACTATCGGTATTGCGTCCCGTATTTCTGGTATTACTCCAGCGGCAATCTCAATCTTGCTAGTCTATTTGAAGAAGCAAGGTGTGCTTAAAAAAGGTGAAGCTGCGTGAGCAACCTAAGAACAAAACTTGATCAACTCATTGCGGAGACCTCACTAGAGGTCTCTGAACTTCAACGTGAACAGCTCGTAGGCTACGTTCAGCTTCTCGACAAGTGGAACAAAGCCTACAACCTCACGTCAGTGCGCCACCCTGAAGATATGTTAGTGAAACATATTCTTGATAGCATCATCGTGGGTGAGCATATTGAAGGCGAACGCTTTATTGATGTCGGTACAGGCCCTGGATTGCCTGGCGTTCCTCTTGCCATCATGAACCCAACCAAGTCATTTACCTTGTTGGATAGTCTTGGCAAGCGAATTCGATTCATAAAGCAGGTTGCGCACGAACTGAAGATAAAAAATGTCAGCCCAGTCCAATCTCGAGTGGAAGAATTTGACGCAGGAGAAGGCTTTGATGGAGTATTGAGTCGTGCATTTGCGTCAATGACAGACATGGTGAACTGGTGTGAACATTTACCAAAACCACAGTCTGGTCGCTTTTATGCTCTAAAGGGTCAGCTTCACGAACAGGAGATCGCCGAATTACCGTCATGGTGTTCTGTGATCGAAATCAAACCTTTGCAAGTTCCTGAGTTGGAAGGTGACCGTCATCTTGTAATCTTATCCAAGAAAGGATAACGGAGAGCTTGTCGTGGGAAAAATTGTCGCTATCGCGAACCAAAAAGGTGGGGTTGGGAAGACTACCACGTGTATTAACTTAGCTGCCTCGATGGCAGCGACAAAGCGTAAAGTGTTAGTGATTGACCTTGACCCTCAAGGCAATGCGACAATGGCCAGCGGTGTTGATAAGTACCAAGTTGAAACAACTGCTTACGATTTACTGGTCGATGAGCTACCTTTTGACCAAGTTGTGTGCACCGATACCTCGGGCCAATTTGATCTAATTGCTGCGAACGGGGACGTAACTGCAGCGGAAATCAAGCTTATGGAGGTGTTTGCGCGCGAAGTTCGGCTAAAACACGCGTTAGCGCCAATCCGTGATAACTATGATTTCATCTTTATCGATTGTCCTCCCTCTTTGAACCTACTTACAATTAATGCGATGGCTGCAGCAGACTCTGTGCTCGTGCCGATGCAGTGTGAGTATTTCGCGCTTGAAGGTCTGACCGCACTGATGGATACCATCAGTAAGCTGGCCGCGGTGGTGAATGAGAATCTTAAGATCGAAGGTTTGCTTCGAACTATGTATGACCCTCGAAACCGTCTGGCGAATGAAGTATCGGAACAATTGAAAAAACACTTCGGCGACAAAGTCTACCGAACCGTTATCCCTAGGAACGTCCGCCTCGCTGAGGCTCCTAGCCATGGCAAGCCTGCAATGTACTACGACAAGTATTCTGCAGGGGCGAAAGCGTATTTAGCGTTGGCTGGTGAGATGCTACGACGAGAAGAAGTAACGGCTTAACGCTCTTAAGGAAAAAGATTCAATGTCTAAACGTGGTTTAGGGAAAGGACTAGACGCACTGCTGTCGACTAGTTCGCTTGCACGAGAAAAACAGCAGGTTGCAACTCAAAGTCAGACACTCTCTACCGATGGAGAGTTGACTGAACTTTCAATTAACAGCCTTCGTCCAGGTATCTATCAGCCAAGAAAAGATATGGCACCTGAAGCTCTGGAAGAACTGGCTGCATCCATCCAATCTCAAGGCATCATCCAACCGATTGTTGTCAGAAATGTCGGACACGATCAGTTTGAGATCATTGCGGGCGAGCGCCGTTGGCGCGCGGCACGACAAGCGGGTCTGAAAGTGGTCCCTTGCCTCGTGAAAAATGTTCAAGATCGCGCGGCAGTTGCCATGGCATTAATCGAGAACATTCAGCGCGAAGATCTTAACGCGATTGAAGAGGCACAGGCGCTCGAGCGATTGCAGGATGAGTTTGAGCTTACCCACCAGCAAGTTGCTGATGTGATTGGTAAGTCTCGCACCGCAGTCAGTAACTTGCTGCGTTTGAACCAGTTAGAAACTCCCGTGAAGAAGCTTGTTGAAACCAAGCAGATCGATATGGGTCACGCACGTGCATTATTGGCACTAGAGGGTGAGGTTCAGTGTGAGATCGCACAGACTGTGGCGAACAAGCAATTGACCGTCAGACAAACTGAAGATTTGGTAAAAAAATGCTTAAAACCGAACTCTTCAGAGAAAAAACAGTCTGAAGACCGTGATGCACAAGAAATTTCCCAAAGGTTGAGCGAAAAACTTGGGGCTAAAGTTTCTTTGACAAGAAACGCGAGTGGAAAGTCAAAGGTAACGATAAGTCTTGATGAACCTCACAAATTGGAGCAACTTATTGCCAAGCTTGAGAGCTAAATGAGATAATTGATGTAGGTCAATTATTGATAAATGATAAATTTGTGCGAAAGTTATAGTTTTGTGAGTGAAAGTGTGTCTTTTTGATGCGCTTTGATTGCAATAACTTTGGTAGAAAGTATAATTTTCGCCAATCTCCCAGCACAGTAGTTATTAGGTGCAAAGTGGATAGAACTAAAGGTAAGAATACATGGTAGCGGCATTAGCGAGACCAGGACGAGCGCTTGCAAAGCGATTGTTACTGATTCAAGCGGGTGCGGTTGCGTTAGTAGCTGTTGGGATGACAGTGGCTGTAAATGCTGAGTGGGGAATTTCAGCGCTCATTGGTGGTGGCAGTTTTGTTATTGCTAATGCTGTTTTTGCGTTGTGCGCATTTCTGTTTAGTGGGGCTCGTGCAGCGAAGAAAGTTGCCGCGTCTTTCTATGCGGGTATCGCCCTGAAAATCCTTATTATAGCCTCCCTATTCTCAATAGCTTACATGTATATTCAGGTGGAAGTGATTCCTCTGAATCTCACATTTTTACTGGTCGTCTTAATTAACCTTATGGCTCCAGTAATTTTCGTTAACAACAAAAAATAGGATGAGTTATGGCTGCGCCAGGTGAAGCGCTAACATCGGCCGGATACATCACTCACCACTTGACCAACCTTTCTTTAGGAAAGCTAGGTTTAGTGGACGAGTCGAGTTTCTGGAACGTACATATCGATAGCCTGTTTTTTTCTCTGCTAACTGGTTTGGTATTCCTTTGGATATTCCGTTCAGTAGCAAAGAAAGCAACAGCTGGTGTGCCGGGCAAGCTGCAGTGTTTTGTTGAGATGATCGTGGAATTCGTTGACGAAAACGTCAAGGATACGTTTCATGGACGCAACGCACTCATCGCGCCCCTAGCACTAACTATCTTCTGTTGGGTATTCCTAATGAACTTGATGGACTTAGTGCCTATCGATTTCATTCCTTACCCTGCAGAGCAAATGGGTATCCCTTACTTGAAAGTGGTGCCTACTACTGATGTCAATATCACGATGGCTATGGCACTAGGTGTTTTTGCTCTGATGATCTACTACAGCATCAAAGTAAAAGGTCTAGTTGGCTTTACAAAAGAGTTGACCCTACACCCGTTTAATACCCCAATCATGATTCCATTTAACATGCTTATCGAAGTCGTGTCTTTGCTTTCAAAGCCACTTTCACTTGGTATGCGTCTGTTCGGTAACATGTTTGCGGGCGAGGTGGTCTTCATCCTTTGTGCGGCAATGCTACCATGGTATTTACAATGGATGGGCTCACTACCATGGGCGATATTCCATATTCTAGTAATAACGATTCAAGCCTTCGTGTTTATGATGCTAACGATTGTTTATCTATCAATGGCACACGAAGACAGTCATTAATTTTAACGCGTTTTATTTAGGCAAATTTAAGCCAACAACTATAAATTGGAGATAGTAATGGAAACTTTACTGAGCTTTTCTGCAATCGCCGTAGGTATCATCATTGGTATGGCTGCATTCGGTACTGCGATCGGTTTTGGTCTTTTGGGTGGTAAATTCCTTGAGGGTGCAGCTCGTCAACCTGAAATGGCTCCGATGCTTCAAGTTAAGATGTTCATCATCGCTGGTCTACTTGATGCGGTTCCTATGATTGGTGTTGTTATCGCACTTCTATTCACATTCGCGAACCCATTCGTTGGTCAGCTAGGTTAATCAGACTTTTCTCCGACAAGCTTCGAGCTTGTCAACTGATTAAACTTTAGCTCGTCAATGAATCTTTAGAGGGGTAGCTGTTGTGAATATGAACGCAACTCTGCTAGGTCAAGCAATCTCATTCGCAATGTTTGTGTGGTTCTGCATGAAATATGTATGGCCGCCAATCATGAATGCGATTGAAGAGCGTCAGAAAAAAATTGCTGACGGTCTTGTAGCCGCTGAACGCGCTGCAAAAGACTTAGATCTAGCGCAAGCCAACGCTTCTGATCAAATGAAGGAAGCGAAGCGCACTGCAACCGAGGTTATTGAGCAAGCAAACAAGCGTAAAGCACAAATTATCGATGAAGCTCGTGAGGAAGCTTTGGCAGAACGTCAAAAAATCCTAGCGCAAGCTGAAGCGGAAATTGAAGCGGAACGTAACCGTGCTCGCGATGACCTGCGCAAACAGGTTGCAACTCTGGCTGTAGCTGGTGCTGAGAAGATTCTTGAGCGTAGTATCGATAAAGATGCGCAAAAAGACATTCTCGACAATATTACTGCGAAACTTTAAAGCGAGGGGCGCCTATGTCTGAATTGACTACAATCGCACGCCCCTATGCTAAAGCAGCATTTGACTTTGCGGTGGAAAAACAAGCGCTAGACCAGTGGGTCGAAATGCTAACGTTTGCCGCTGCAATCGCTAAGAACGATGAAATTGCAGACCTGATTTCAGGCTCTGTGACAGCGACGCGAGTGGCTGAAATTTTCAACGCAATTGGTGGTGAACAGTTTGATGAATTTGGTCAAAACCTGATTAAGGTAATGGCTGAAAATGGTCGACTAGTCGCGTTGCCTGATGTGTTAGTTGAGTTTCTAGAGCTGAAAAAAGAGCTAGAAAAGCAAATCGATGTAGACGTGATTTCTGCATCTGAGCTAACCGAAGAGCAGCGCACTGAGATCAGCAACAAACTTGAAAAGCGTCTTGAACGCAAAGTTAAGCTGAATTGCAGTGTAGATGAGACCCTACTTGGTGGGGTTATTATTCGAGCCGGAGATCTTGTAATTGATAACTCAGCACGTGGTCGTTTGAACCGCCTGAGTGAAGCAATGCAGTCTTGATGGGGATTGGAGCATGCAACTTAATTCCACAGAAATTAGCGACCTAATCAAGCAGCGTATCGAATCTTTCGATGTTGTGAGTGAAGCTCGTAATGAAGGTACTATCGTATCGGTAAGCGATGGTATCATTCGCATTCACGGCCTAGCGGACGTGATGCAAGGTGAAATGATTGAATTACCGGGTGGCCGTTATGCACTAGCACTTAACCTTGAGCGTGACTCGGTTGGTGCGGTAGTAATGGGCCCATATGCTGACCTTAAGGAAGGCATGAAAGTAACAGGTACTGGTCGTATTCTTGAAGTACCAGTTGGTCCAGAATTGCTTGGTCGTGTTGTAAACACGCTAGGTGAGCCAATTGATGGTAAAGGTCCAATTGAAGCGAAACTTACGTCACCAGTTGAAGTGATTGCACCGGGTGTAATCGACCGTAAATCGGTTGATCAGCCAGTACAAACTGGTTATAAGTCAGTTGACTCAATGATCCCAATCGGTCGTGGTCAGCGTGAGCTTATCATCGGTGACCGTCAGATCGGTAAAACCGCGATGGCGATCGATGCAATCATCAACCAGAAAGACTCTGGTATCTTCTCTATCTACGTAGCGATTGGCCAAAAGGCATCTACAATCGCAAACGTTGTGCGTAAACTGGAAGAGCACGGTGCACTACAAAACACTATCGTTGTTGTAGCATCTGCATCTGAATCTGCTGCACTGCAATATCTTGCGCCATACTCTGGTTGTGCAATGGGTGAGTACTTCCGTGACCGCGGTGAAGACGCTCTGATTGTTTATGATGATCTATCTAAGCAAGCGGTAGCTTACCGTCAGATCTCTCTACTACTTAAACGTCCACCAGGCCGTGAGGCATTCCCAGGTGACGTATTCTACCTTCACTCACGTCTACTAGAGCGTGCAGCTCGTGTAAACGAAGAGTACGTAGAGCGTTTCACTAATGGTGAAGTGAAAGGTAAGACTGGTTCTTTGACTGCTCTTCCTATCATCGAAACTCAAGCGGGTGACGTATCTGCGTTCGTACCTACGAACGTAATCTCGATTACCGATGGTCAGATCTTCCTACAAACTGAAGCCTTCAACGCGGGTGTACGCCCAGCCGTTGACCCAGGTATCTCAGTATCTCGTGTAGGTGGTTCAGCACAGACTAAGATCATTAAGAAGCTATCTGGCGGTATCCGTACTGCACTAGCGGCTTATCGTGAACTAGCGGCATTCGCACAGTTCTCATCTGACCTAGATGAAGCAACTAAGCGTCAGCTAAGCCACGGTCAAAAAGTTACAGAGCTAATGAAGCAGAAGCAATACGCTCCTATGTCTGTATTTGACCAAGCGCTAGTTATCTTTGCTGTTGAGCGCGGCTACCTAGATGATGTTGAAATCAACAAGATTCTAGACTTCGAAGCAGCGCTTCTATCGTATGCTCACAGTCAATATGCTGATCTTGCTAAAGAGATCAACACTACGGGTGCTTACAACGATGATATCGAAGCTCAGCTTAAGAAACTGACTGACGATTTCAAAGCAACTCAGACTTGGTAATTGGTGGGTGACCTTCTGGTCACCACTTATGGAGAGTAACGATGGCCGGCGCAAAAGAGATACGTAATAAAATCGGTAGTGTGAAAAGCACTCAGAAAATTACGAAAGCGATGGAAATGGTAGCAGCTTCGAAAATGCGTCGTTCGCAAGACGCGCGTGAAGCTTCTCGTCCATACGCTGAAACTATGCGTAAAGTGATCGGTCATTTGGCTAACGCAAACCTAGAGTACCAACATCCGTACCTAGAAGAGCGTGAAGCCAAGCGTGTTGGTTATGTCATTATTTCTACCGACCGTGGTCTCTGTGGCGGTTTGAACATTAACTTGTTCAAAAAAGCTGTCCTAGAGATGCAGGATTGGAAACAAAAAGGTGCTGAAGTTGAACTGGCTGTGATTGGCTCAAAAGCAACGGCATTCTTTAACAACAGCGGTGCGAAAGTAGCGGCACAGGTATCTGGTCTGGGTGATGAGCCTAGCTTAGAAGACCTAATCGGTACTGTAGGCGTCATGCTGAAGAAATATGACGAAGGCGAATTGGATCGCCTGTATGTAGTGTATAACCACTTTGTGAACACTATGATTCAGGAACCAACGATCGATCAATTGCTACCTCTGCCTAAATCTGACAGTGATGAGATGCAGCGCGAACATTCATGGGGCTACATTTATGAGCCTGAGCCAAAACCACTACTAGACGCACTATTGCTTCGTTATATCGAATCTCAAGTGTATCAAGGTGTGGTAGAGAACCTTGCTTGTGAGCAAGCGGCTCGAATGATTGCAATGAAAGCTGCAACGGACAATGCGACCAACTTGATTGATGATCTAGAGCTTGTGTACAACAAGGCGCGTCAAGCGGCTATCACACAAGAACTATCAGAAATCGTTGGCGGCGCAGCTGCGGTTTAAGCTTAGGTAAAACGAAATAGATTAGAGGATTAACGATGGCTACAGGTAAGATCGTACAGATCATCGGTGCGGTAGTCGACGTAGAGTTCCCACAGAGTGACGTACCAAGTGTATACGACGCTCTAAACGTAACGGACTCTAAAGAGCGTCTTGTTCTTGAAGTTCAACAACAGCTAGGCGGTGGCGTAGTTCGTTGTATCGTAATGGGTAGCTCTGATGGTTTACGTCGTGGCGTAACAGTAGAGAACACAGGCGCGCCAATCTCAGTACCAGTAGGTACTAAGACTCTTGGTCGTATCATGAACGTACTTGGTGATGCGATTGACGAGTGTGGTGAGATCGGTGCAGAAGAAAGCTATGCGATTCACCGTGAAGCGCCAAGCTACGAAGAGCAATCTAACGAAGTCGCTCTTCTAGAAACGGGTGTTAAAGTAATCGACTTGGTTTGTCCATTCGCTAAGGGTGGTAAAATCGGTCTATTCGGTGGTGCAGGTGTAGGTAAGACCGTTAACATGATGGAGCTTATCAACAACATCGCACTACAACACTCAGGCCTATCCGTATTTGCGGGTGTAGGTGAGCGTACTCGTGAAGGTAACGACTTCTACTTTGAGATGCAGGAAGCGGGCGTTGTAAACGTTGAGAAGCCTGAAGAATCAAAAGTAGCAATGGTTTACGGTCAGATGAACGAGCCACCAGGTAACCGTCTACGTGTTGCACTGACTGGTCTAACAATGGCAGAGAAGTTCCGTGACGAAGGTCGTGACGTACTACTGTTCGTTGATAACATCTACCGTTACACACTTGCAGGTACAGAGGTATCAGCACTACTAGGTCGTATGCCATCTGCGGTAGGTTACCAGCCAACTCTTGCAGAAGAGATGGGTGTACTGCAGGAGCGTATCACGTCAACGAAAACAGGTTCTATCACGTCTGTACAGGCGGTATATGTACCAGCGGATGACTTGACTGACCCGTCTCCAGCAACAACGTTTGCGCACTTGGATGCAACGGTTGTACTTAACCGTAACATCGCTGCTATGGGTCTATACCCAGCGATTGACCCACTAGATTCAACATCTCGTATGCTTGATCCACTAGTGGTTGGTCAAGAGCACTACGAGGTAGCTCGTGGTGTGCAGCAAACACTGCAGCGTTATAAAGAGCTGAAAGACATCATCGCGATCCTAGGTATGGACGAGCTATCTGAAGAAGATAAGCAAGTTGTATCTCGTGCTCGTAAGATTGAGCGTTTCCTAACTCAGCCTTACCACGTAGCGGAAGTATTTACTGGCGACCCAGGCATCTACGTACCTCTTAAAGAGACTCTACGTGGCTTCAAAGGTCTACTAGCTGGTGACTACGATGACATTCCAGAGCAAGCGTTCATGTACTGCGGTACTATCGACGATGCTATCGAGAATGCTAAGAAGCTATAAGGCTAAATAGGAGGCGATATGGCAGCAATAACCTTTCACCTAGACGTAGTAAGCGCTGAGAAAAAGCTTTTCTCTGGTCGCGTAGAAACGTTCCAGGTGTCCGGTAGCGAAGGTGAACTTGGTATTTTCCATGGTCACACACCGCTGCTGACCGCTATTCAGCCTGGTATGGTGCGTATCGTTAAACAGCACGGCCACGAAGAGTTCATTTATGTCTCTGGTGGTATTGTAGAAGTTCAGCCTGGTACAGCGACTGTACTGGCTGATACGGCTATCCGTGGTGAGGAACTAGACGCAGCGAAGGCAGAAGAAGCCAAGCGCAAAGCTGAAGAATCTATTTCTAATCAGCATGGCGACATGGACTTCGCGCAAGCGGCCAGTGAACTGGCTAAAGCCATTGCTCAGCTTCGAGTAATCGAACTGACAAAAAAACGTCGTTAATCTGACTTAATTAGATTAACCGCGATGAGAAAGGCGACCGTTAGGTCGCCTTTTTGCTTATTTTTTAGCGTAAATTTGCATACCGACATTAACACTGGTGCGATTCATCGTTAGAATGTTGACAATATTTTTAACGTCAATGGTTTGATAATAATGAAGTTCAGCGCAGTTGTTCTCGCCGCGGGAAAGGGAACCCGCATGTATTCCAATAAGCCGAAAGTGCTGCATACCCTAGCGGGTAAGCCGATGGTGAAACATGTCATCGATACGTGCGAAGGCTTGGGATCTCAAAATATCCACCTAGTGTATGGCCACGGTGGCGACCTAATGAAATCTGCTCTTGAGCAAGAAACCGTAAACTGGGTTTTGCAGGCCGATCAACTGGGCACCGGTCACGCAGTGGATCAAGCGTCACCTCATCTAGCCGATGACGAGAAGGTTCTTGTTCTGTACGGTGATGTACCGCTAATCTCTGAACAAACTATTGAAAACCTGCTAGATGCGCAGCCAACAGGCGGTATTGCACTGCTTACTGTCGTGCTGGATAACCCAATGGGTTACGGTCGTATCGTGCGTAAGAATGGTCCAGTGGTTGCTATCGTCGAGCAAAAAGATGCGACTGAAGAGCAGAAGCTGATTAAAGAGATCAACACGGGTGTGATGGTCGCAACGGGTGGCGATCTTAAGCGCTGGTTATCAGGCCTTAGCAATGACAACGCGCAGGGCGAATACTACCTGACAGACGTCATCGCCGCGGCGCACGATGAAGGCCGTGCAGTAGAAGCGGTACACCCAGCGAACCCAATTGAGGTTGAAGGTGTTAATGATCGCGCCCAGCTCGCTCGTCTAGAGCGTGCATTCCAATCGATGCAAGCACAGAAGCTGCTAGAGCAGGGTGTTATGCTGCGTGATCCTGCACGCTTTGACCTACGTGGTCAGTTGCAGTGCGGTATGGATGTCGAAATCGATACTAACGTCATCATCGAAGGCAGCGTTACGCTCGGTGATAACGTGGTGATTGGTGCTGGCTGTGTGCTGAAAGACTGTGAAATCGATGACAATACGATTGTGCGTCCATACAGCGTGATTGAAGGCGCGACGGTCGGTGAACAATGTACCGTAGGTCCATTTACTCGCCTACGTCCTGGTGCTGACATGCGCAATGACTCTCACGTGGGTAACTTCGTTGAGGTCAAGAATGCACGTTTAGGCGAAGGCTCTAAAGCAAACCACCTTACTTACCTTGGTGATGCAGAGATCGGTCAGCGCACTAATGTTGGTGCCGGTGTGATCACCTGTAACTACGATGGCGCAAACAAGTTTAAGACTATTATCGGTAACGACGTATTCGTAGGCTCAGACAGCCAGTTGGTAGCACCGGTGACGATTGCTGATGGTGCGACTATTGGTGCGGGTACTACCCTAACCAAAGACGTATCAGAAGGTGAGTTAGTGATCACTCGCGCTAAAGAGCGCAAAATCACAGGCTGGCAGCGCCCAGTAAAGAAAAAGTAATCACGATTACACTCTAATAGTGAAAAGGGTCTCATTGAGACCCTTTTTGGTTTCTGAAGCTTAGTTAAGCCTTATGATATATCATGCTGGTGGTTAGTGACTTGGGATCGCAATCCTTTTTTCTAGCCAGCGAACGGCCTGAGAAACCAGCAGAATCAGCACTAAGTACTCCAATACTAGGAAGGTATAGATCTCTAATGGTAAGTACTCGTTAACCACCAGCTCATTGGCACGCCTAGTTAAGTCGCTTAAGCCAATGACACTCACCAGTGAAGACATCTTTAAGATGTAGACAAATTGGTTCCCCAGCGGCGGCAGTATCTGCCTAAACGCCTGAGGCAAAATCACCAAGCGCATTTTCTGCCAGTAGTTGAGCCCTAACGATTCTGCCGCTTCATGCTGACCACGAGTCACAGCTTGAATACCGCCACGAAACACCTCAGCCATAAACGCACTCTCAGCGATAGTCAGTGCTATCACGCCAGCCCAGAAATGGTTGAGTGAAACGTCGAGTAGTGTGGGCATACCGTAGTAGACCCAGAGCAGCAGTACCAATACCGGAATGGAGCGTATTACTTCAACATAGACGCGGTTTATCGCGCGCAGCCAAGGTTTGTCGGAAAGCGCTGGAAAGGCAACAAGTAGACCCAACAGCATGGCAAATACCATACTGAGCAGCGACACATAGATAGTGTCCTTAAAACCTGCCAATAAGAAGCCGAGGTTGGTTTTCCCTTGTTCGGTGGAGGGGTCGAGCACATACCAGCCCCACTCGTAATCAGAACAACCACTTAGTAGTGGTAGGCACAAAACAACAGCAAGTAATCGATAGCTCACAATCGTCCCTAAATATTCCTGAAAAATCCATCTGTTACTGCTATGTTATCAAGGATGTACCACGAATGTTTAATAATTTTAGGGACTATTCAATGAAGAAGTGGATTCTGGGCTTTATTATTACTTTTCTTTCTATCGGTCAGGTAGCGGCGGAAACCAGTCGTCTACAAAAGATCTTAGACTCAGGTGTGCTTAGGGTCGGAACCACGGGAGACTGGAACCCGATGACCATGAAAGATCCGGCGACCAATTCTTATCGTGGATTTGATATTGATGTGACCACTGAGCTTGCCAAAGATCTTGGCGTCAAGGTGGAATATGTGGCGACCGATTGGAAGACATTGGTTAACGGTATTACCGCCAACAAATACGATATCACGGGAAGCGCGTCACTTAACATGTCCCGCGCTAAGGTCGCAGGGTACAGCCAACCGTATTTCTACTTAGCTTTTGTACCAGTAGTGCAAAAGAAAGACCTTGACAAGTACGCTGATTGGGCAGACTTCAACAAGCCTGAAGTTAAGGTGGCAGCGACATTAGGTACAGTGCAAGAGAAGATGGTCAAAGACTTCTTCCCTGATGCCGAACACATCGTGATTGAAGCGCCAGCGCGTGACTTCCAAGAGCTATTGGCTCGCCGAGCTGATGTCTCTGTGACTTCAAACGTTGAAGCAGCGACCTTGGTGACTAAGTTTGGGCAATTGGCGATTGTGCCAGTAGAAGAGCCACGTAAGCCAACGCCAATCTCTATGCTGTTGCCACAAAAAGACCAAGTATGGATTAACTACGTAAACCACTGGGTAGAGCTTAAGAAGACCCAGGGCTTCTTTGACGCGACGGCAGAGAAGTGGGGACTGAAAAGTCTGTAAGCACTGTCGATAATAAGTCCAGTCGATAAATAGAAAGGGCGACCTGCATACAGTGCAAGGTCGCCCTTTGTTGTCTCTACTCGTCGCCAACGACGCGAGAGTTATCAGGAATCGTTAGCTCCTCGGTGACCGCTGGGTTCGCAATCAGATAGCCAATCCACATGATAGCCAAGCAGCCTAGAATGACGTAGCCAACCGCAGACTGCGCCATAACAGCAAACGTAGCCACAATGGTACTGGCTAGGCTGCTTACCCCTATCTGTAGGCTATTTTGCAGACCCGCAGCGGTTGCCGAGCAGTGCGCTGCACTTGATAGCGCTCGGTTTACTACAATTGGGTATAGAGCACCATTGGCGACAGCTAACAAACAGAATGGCAATAAGATAGGCCAAACACTGCTAAGCTCCCACTGACACGCCACAAACACCATCAAGATAGCCACGGTTTCTAACCCAAGTAGCTGCTTGAGTACAGCATCATCACCGAGTTTTGCCACCAGCTTTTTACCCGCATAGCCACCAACCATAAAGGCGATGGTTTGCGGGATAAAGCTAAGACCAATGTCTTTGGCTGAGTAGCCAAGCTGGCTCATGATTTCTGGCATACCGGTTAGGTAAGCGAAAAATGCCGCCGATGCCACACCGTACATGATCACATTGCCCATGTACTCTCTTGATCCAAATAGACTCTTAAGATCGGCGCTAATTGACGATCGTTGCTCGATGGATTTTGGCTGATCTTCAAGTGATAGGGTGATCATTGCCAGTAGCGCACCTGTGATCGCCAGAACCACAAAAATACTGTGCCAGCCCCACAATTCTGTTAGCAAGACACCAAGCTGTGGTGCGAGTGCCGGAGATAGCGCGACGAGCGGCATAATGGTGGCAAAAATCTGTTGGCTGGCTTTCTTATCAAACTTATCGATAACCATAGATTGCCAGATAACAGCGGGTGCACAGACACCAATCGCCTGCAGCAGACGCAGCGATAACAACTGCCACACCTGTTCGCTCCACGCCAGACCAAATGACGCGACGGTGAAGATAGCGAGTCCAGCAAACAGCGTTTTACGATGACCAAAGTGATCACTCGCCAGCCCCCATACAAATTGACCCAGCCCCATACCAACAAGAAATACTGTTAGTGATAGCGCGATCTGCTCGGGCCCAGTGGCAAAGTCCTGCTCGATAAGTTTAAACGCAGGCAAATACATATCCGTGGCGATAAAGCCCAACATGGACAAGGCGGATAGGTAGACAAGTTGAAGTTTAGAGATTTTCATTGTTATTCCTTGAAATATTTTCACAGGAATGGATTGGCGCCAGCCCATACTGCTGATGGGGTGTATTCTATTTTTGGATAAAACAAAAATAAAACGCTATATTTTGTGGTCATCTATCAAAAAATTTGAAAGCTGGTTATGTACTCACGTTCTTCATTAGAAATGCTCGATGCGGTCGCACATTTAGGCAGTTTTAGCGCAGCAGCAGAAGTGCTGCACAAAGTCCCTTCTGCGATCAGCTATAGCGTGCGTCAGATAGAGCAAGAACTTGGCGTGCAGCTGTTTACCCGTTTACCACGCAAGGTTGAGCTGACACCTGCCGGCGAGGTATTCATACTGGAAGCTCGCCAGATGCTGCGCCGTATGGATGAACTTACTCACCAAACCCGCCGTGCAGCTCAGGGCTGGCAAAGTAGCTTAAAGCTGACCCTAGATAATATCGTTAAGGTCGACAAGCTATCGGATCTCATCGAAGACTTTTATCGCGAGTTTGAGTTTGCTGAGCTGCAGATCAACATGGAAGTGTACAACGGAGCTTGGGAGGCTATCTCGCAAGAGCGTGCAGATATCGTGATTGGCGCGACCTCAGCCGTTCCGGTTAGTGGCGAGTATGGGGTTAAGAAGATTGGCAGTCTGGACTGGGCTTTGGTGATGTCGCCGACGCATCCGTGCGCGCTAGCAGACGCGCTGGATGAAACTCTAGTCAGCCAATATCCTGCCATTTGCATTGATGATACCTCGCGTGAATTGCCAAAACGTCACACAGAACACTTTCCGCAGCAGCGTCGCTTATTGCTTCCCAACTGGTTCACTGCGATTGAGTGTTTGAAAAGCAATGTAGGAATTGGCTACATGCCCAGCCATATTGCTGAGCCTTTGGTTCGCCAAGGTCTTTTGGTTGAGCGTGTATTGCCGGACGCTAAGCTATCGAGTGAATGCTGCATGGTGTGGCGAAAACATGATAACCATAAGCTACTTGAGTGGATGGTGGATTATCTAGGCGATGAGCAGCAGCTGTATCGCGACTGGCTACAATCGACATAAATATCATCTAATCGTTGCTCTTGATTAAAAATAACGCTATTTTGAAAACTGTTAATATGGTGTTCGGTAAAAGTAGCGTTGTTGTATGTCTAAGCTGATTGATAAGAAGTGGCAGATGCTGCCAGTCATAGCGCTATCAGTATGTATGCTGGTTGGGTTGTACGGTTTTTATATCACATTGGAGAAATCCATCCATGACTCCGAAAGGCGAACTACAGAATCGTTGCTTGCGGATGTTATCTATGAAATTCAAGAAGATGCCCCAAGCTTTGTCAGCAGTCAGACGATTGATGACTACATCGGCGATCTCACTCAAGCCGATGCTGATGCGCGAATTCAGGTGATTAATGGCTTTGGCACAGTTGTCGGTGATACGGCGCTTTCAGACAGAGCGCTGGTGGATCTCGATAACCACGCAGATCGCCCTGAGTTCATTAAAGCGTGGGAAACGGGTGTGGGTGAAGATGTCCGCTTTAGCTCAGTGTTGTCAGTCGACATGTTCTACTCGGCGCGCAAGATGTACGTCGGCGATCAAGACTACGTGATTGTCCTTGCAGTACCAATGCACCACTTAAAAAGCATCACCTACCAATTGATGGGCATCTTAATCGGCCTAGCGCTACTGAGTTTAGCGATTCTGATCACTACTTCTGTTTGGAGTCATCGACAAATCATCCTCAGCGTGACCGCAGAAAAACAGAAGCAAGATGAGCGAATCCGTCAGCGCACCTTAGAAATTGAGCTCATGCATCGTCTCGCTAATATGCTTGCTGCCTGTAATAACCTGATTGAAGCGCAGCGTGTGGTTGAGGATATCGTGCCGCGCATTCTCGGTAAGGTAAATGGAAGTATCTCGCTGATGCGATCTTCTCGAAACCAATTGGTCACTCAGCTGGATTGGGGAGAGGCGTGGCCGGGAAGTCGCAGCTTCGCGCCCGACGAGTGTTGGTCGCTGCGCAAAGGTCGAAGCCATCTGTCGATTGAGGCCTTCCACAACCTCTCTTGCGAGCATATGGCGTCGATCGAGCAGAACCAAACCCTGTGTATTCCTTTGACTGCTCACGGCAACACCATTGGCATTATGCATCTCTATTTTGGTCAAGGAGAGATAGAGGTTGATGAGATCACAACACAGCTTGCCTATAGTGTCGCCGAGCACTTAGGGTTGGCACTGGCGAACCTGAGCTTGCAAGAGAAGCTGCGTTCGCAAGCACTTAGCGATCCATTAACGGGACTCTACAACCGCCGTTTCTTCGAGCAGAAGCTCACTGAGCACGTGAATAACTCGGCGACCAGCACGGAGTCGCTATCTCTGTTGATGCTAGATCTCGACCACTTCAAGCGATTTAACGACAACTTCGGCCATGATGCCGGTGACTACGTGCTCAAAGAGATCAGTGCGATGCTAAAACGCACCGTCTCTGATGATGAAATTGCTTGCCGTTTGGGTGGGGAAGAGCTGGCGGTGATCTTGCCACACAGTGATATGGATGAAGCGACTGAGTATGCCGACAATATCGTGACTCAGATACGTACCATGCATCTTGAACATAAAGGGCTATCTTTGGGGCAGCTAAGCGTCTCTATTGGTGTGTCGACTTACCCTGAGCCGTCTTCCGATATTGAGGGGCTGGTTAAGATGGCAGATAAAGCGCTCTATATGGCGAAAGAGCAGGGTAGGGATCGCGTCGTGAATTATCGCCAGTACAGTGAGGCCAAATCACCGGAGCTTGAGTTGGTTGAAAGCCAGTAAGGTTATTGGCAACGGATACAAAAACACCCCATAACGGGGTGTCAGATTGCTGACGAACCCCACTTTTCGAAGTGGGGTTCTCTTTTATGAGCGGCCGTAGGCCGCGATCGCGATATTTTTGATCATGCCAAGTTTAGAAAAGCACAATGCTTAATTTGGTATCTAGACGCCATAATTTGACGTATTTGGGACATATTTAGCCCTATTTTTCGTAGATAGCTCACCACCAACGCTATCTTCTTGATGTTTTGAGCGGTAGCAGCCAGCCAACATTGCATCTGCACTTTGGATAATCCACGGAAGCGAGCATAACGGTGACCATGGTGCTGCTTAGCATCGGCGAAGCTCCGCTCTACCGTCTCACTTCTTCGCCGATATGTCTTTTTTCCATAAGGGGAGAGCCGCATTTGATTTGCTCTATCCACTGCGTCCGTATAGATGTGTCTTGTAATGACTTTCTTCATGGTTTTACTTTGCGTACAGTCATCTCGCATTGGGCAGAGTGCACACTCTTTCGGGTCGGAGTGATACTCACGATACGCATCTCTAGATGTTGTTTTATAGATGAGCTCTTGACCGTTAGGACAGCGGTAACTGTCTCGCTCTTTATTGTAGATAAAGTGCTTTTTCTTGAACGCATTCTTTGTGCTGGACGGCCTGCGATAACCGAACACGCCCAAGATATTTCGACGCTCTAATGACTCAGCGACTGGCGCAGTGAAGTAGCCCGCGTCGAGTCCAACGGCGATTGGATTAAGGTGAAATTGCTCTAGGGTATAGTCCAGGCGCTTCACATAAGGTTGAGAGTCATTGATATTACCTGCAGTGACATGGGTATCTAAGATAATGCCATGCTGTCCATCCACTGTACGGTGGTCGAGATAGAAGAAGCCTTGAGGCTTATTATCTCGAGTCATGAAGCCACTTTCCGGGTCGCTCGTGCTTGTTTTTGTATTCTTAGTTTTAGGCTCAGAGGCACGTGCTTTTAGAGGTTTCTTACCCTCTTTTTCTCGGTCTAGCGCGACATCTTCATCGAGCATATCAAGATAGGCGCTGGCGCGAACCTTAGTCACTTTGTTCGTGTGCTTATTCTTATTAGCATTGGCTTTTAGGTGCGTACTGTCAGTAAATAGCTCTTGGCCAGCAACCAAGCCTTTCGCCATTGCCTGCTCTACGATATTGATAAAGATACACTCAAACACATCGGTACCATTAAAGCGGCGAATACGGTTTTGGCTGAGTGTCGATGCATGGATAACTTTCTCTGTAAGTGACATACGCAAGAACCATCGATACGCGACATTGACTTCAATTTCTTTCACGAGTTGTCGCTCACTTTTTATTCCGAAGAGATAGCCAAGCAGGATGATTTTAAACAGGCGTACAGGGTCAACAGGTGGGCGACCATTATCTTTACAGTAGAGGTGAGCGACTTCATCACGGATAAATTCGAAGTCGATGGCCCTATCTATTTTGCGAACTAAATGATTCTGAGGAACGAGCTGCTCCATGGTGACCATTTCGAGTTCATATTGTTGAGGTGAAGGCTCTTGAAGCATATTGAGATATCCATATTTCGATACCTCTATTAGATCAAAGGTCTAGCCTGATGGCTAGACCTTTGTCAGCAATCTGACACCCCATAACGGGGTGTTTTATTTTAGGATAAGAAGAACTTATAGGACGGGTTGTCCGTTTCATCTTTGCATTGGTAGCCAAGCTCTCGAAGGTGAGTAGAGAACTCGCTTAGATCGCTATCTTCAAGCTCAAACCCACACAACACGCGACCGTAATCGGCACCATGGTTGCGGTAGTTGAACAAACTGATGTTCCAGTGCGTGCCTAACGTGCTCAAGAACTTAAGCAGGGCACCCGGGTACTCTGGGAACTCAAAGCTGTATAAACGCTCTTTAAGCTGCTTCGATGGTTTACCACCGATCATGTAACGAATGTGCAGTTTCGCCATCTCATCATCAGAGAGATCAGCGACAGGATAGCCACCGGTTCGTAGATCACTGATGATGCCATCGAGTTCGTCCTGTCCGCCCACCAATCTCACACCAACAAAGATGTTCGCGAGATCATCATCGTTGTAACGGTAGTTAAACTCAGTAACGGCACGCCCACCAATGATATTGCAGAACTCAAAGAAAGCACCTTGACGCTCCGGGATAGTGACCGCGAGTAAGCCCTCACGTTTTTCACCCAGCTCACAGCGCTCAGAGACGTAGCGAAGACCGTGGAAGTTGGTATTCGCACCAGAGAGTACGGTACCCAGCTGCTTGTCTTTGAGCTGATGTTTTTCAGCAAACTTCTTAAGACCTGCAAGCGCAAGCGCACCAGACGGCTCAGCAATAGCACGGGTATCTTCAAAGATATCTTTTACTGCAGAGCAGATCTCATCGCTGGACACGGTAATGTGACCATCAATGTACTGCTGACATAGCCTAAAGGTCTCGTTACCGATGATCTTAACCGCCACGCCATCAGCAAACATACTTACTTGGTCAAGGACGACGGGTTCACCCGCATCTAATGCGGCTTTTAGACAAGCAGAATCTTCAGGCTCTACTGCAATTACTTTGATTTCAGGCATGAGCTGCTTAACCAGTACGGCAACGCCTGCCGCCAGACCACCGCCGCCCACAGGGACAAAGATGTAATCAAGGTGACCATTTTGCTGCAGCATTTCCATACCGATGGTGCCTTGCCCAGCAATCACCAGAGGGTGATCGAAAGGGGGAACAAAGGTATAGCCATGCTCTTGTGAGAGACGCTCGGCTTCAGCTTTCGCCTCATCAAAGTTGCTGCCGTGAAGCACCACGTTGCCACCAAAGCCACGTACCGCTTCTACCTTGATGTCTGGTGTGGTTTTTGGCATCACGATAGTGGTATTGATGCCGAGCTTGGTGCCTGATAGCGCCATGCCTTGAGCGTGGTTACCCGCCGAAGCGGCAATCACACCGGCACGCTTTTGCTCATCGCTTAGGTTCGCTACCATGTTGTAGGCGCCGCGGAGCTTGAACGAGTGTACAGGCTGTCTGTCTTCACGCTTGATTTGGACTTGGTTTCCGATGCGAGCGCCGAGTCTCGGCATATCTTGAAGCGGCGATACGGTCGCCACTTCGTAGACAGGTGCTCTGAGAACCTGACGCAGATAATCTGCGCCAGATACGGGATGATTATCTACGTCACTCATGATTAGCCCTCGAGTTTGGACTTATCACGTACCGCACCTTTGTCGGCGCTGGTGGCTAGATTAGCGTAAGCTTTCAATGCTAGCGAAACAGTACGTTCACGATCTGCTGGTTTCCAGCCAAGCTTGTCTTGCTCTGCGCGGCGAGCGGTTAGCTCGTCTTCAGAAACAACAAGCGTGATCTCACGATTTGGGATATCAATGTTGATCATATCGCCATCTTTCACCAAACCAATGGTACCGCCATTAGCCGCTTCCGGAGAGGCGTGACCGATAGAAAGACCCGATGTACCACCTGAGAAGCGGCCGTCAGTCAGTAGTGCACACTCTTTACCTAGGCCCATAGATTTAAGGTAAGTCGTTGGGTACAGCATCTCTTGCATGCCTGGACCGCCTTTTGGCCCTTCGTAGCGGATAACCACGACATCACCGGCTTTCACTTTGCCACCTAGGATACCATCTACCGCATCTTCTTGGCTTTCGAATACGACTGCAGGGCCTTGGAACTTAAGGATGCTCTCATCCACGCCTGCTGTCTTAACGATACAGCCGTCCAGTGCGATGTTGCCTTTTAGTACCGCAAGACCGCCGTCTTGGCTGTACGCATTTTCTTTAGTACGGATACAACCATTTTCGCGGTCGTCATCAAGAGTGTCCCAGCGACAATCTTGTGAGAAGGCTTGAGTAGTACGAATGCCCGCAGGACCCGCGCGGTAGAAGGATTTCACTTCTTCCGAATCCGTCAGCATGATGTCGTATTGAGACAACTGCTCTTCCATTGTCAGACCAAGTACCGTTTTGGTTTGGTTGTTCAATAGACCTGCGCGGTTAAGCTCACCTAGGATACCGATAACACCACCCGCGCGGTGTACGTCTTCCATGTGATACTTAGGCGTTGATGGCGCTACCTTACAAAGGTTTGGCACGCGGCGAGACATCTGGTCGATGTCTTCCATATCAAAGTCGACGTTGCCCTCTTGCGCCGCGGCAAGTAGGTGAAGAACCGTGTTAGTTGAGCCGCCCATAGCGATATCTAACGCCATAGCGTTCTCAAATGCTTCTTTGCTGGCGATATTACGTGGCAGGGCTGAGGCATCATCTTGCTCGTAGTAGCGCTTGGTGAGGTCAACAATGCGCTTACCTGCATTCTTAAATAGCACTTCACGATCGGCGTGCGTGGCAAGTAGAGAGCCGTTACCTGGCTGAGACAGACCCAGCGCTTCGGTTAGGCAGTTCATTGAGTTAGCGGTAAACATACCAGAGCAAGAGCCACAAGTAGGGCATGCAGAGCGCTCTACTTGCTCACTTTGCTCATCAGAAACCGTTGGATCGGCGCCTTGGATCATCGCATCCACCAGATCAAGCTTAATGATCTGATCAGAAAGCTTAGTTTTACCCGCTTCCATTGGACCGCCAGACACAAAGATCACAGGGATGTTAAGGCGCATTGAAGCCATTAGCATTCCCGGGGTGATCTTGTCGCAGTTTGAGATACATACCATTGCATCCGCACAGTGTGCATTCACCATGTACTCTACTGAGTCAGCAATGAGCTCACGTGATGGCAGTGAGTACAGCATGCCGCCGTGACCCATCGCGATACCGTCATCCACAGCGATGGTGTTGAATTCTTTCGCGATGCCGCCCGCTTCTTCGATCTCGCGAGCGACGAGCTGACCAAGATCTTTCAGGTGTACGTGACCTGGAACAAACTGAGTGAACGAGTTCACAACGGCAATGATAGGCTTACCGAAGTCTTCTTCTTTAACGCCAGTTGCGCGCCATAGAGCACGCGCACCAGCCATATTGCGACCATGAGTTGTGGTGGCAGAACGATATTTTGGCATTGTAATACTTCCTTAAATTTACTTGGTGCTTACTGGTTATCTTGTGGGTAGACGTAGTCCAACCAGCCCCACTTATCTTCAGTGGTGCCGTTGAATAAACCGAAGTACGCGTCTTGCATAACTTTGGTGATTGGGCCGCGTTTGCCTTCGCCTACTTCAATCTTATCGATAGTACGAACTGGAACGATTTCCGCCGCCGTACCTGTCATGAACACTTCATCAGCAAGATATAGCGCTTCACGAGCAATGTTGGCTTCACGCACTTCATAGCCCATGTCTTTTGCTAGCGTCATGATAGAGTCACGGGTAATACCAGGAAGGATAGCGCTGGTGGCTGGTGGCGTCGTAATCACGCCATCTTTGACCACGAAAATGTTTTCACCTGCGCCTTCTGATAGGTAACCGTCAACGCTCAGCGCGATGCCTTCATCATAGCCATGACGACGGGCTTCACCGCCAACCAAGAGCGACGATAGGTAGTTACCACCCGCTTTTGCCGCCGTTGGAATCGTGTTAGGTGCTGCGCGATTCCAACTAGAAATCATCGCATCTACACCGTTTGCGAGTGCTTCTTCACCTAGGTATGAACCCCACGGGAAAGCGGCGATGATAAGATCCATTACCGTACCTTCTGGTGGACAAACACCGAGACCAACATTACCAACAAAACCAAGAGGACGGATATACGCGGATTCCAGCTTGTTTTGACGTAGCGTTTCGCGCGTCGCCTCCATGATTTCTTCTTCGGTAAAAGGAATTGGGAAGCGATAAATTTTTGCAGAATCTTTTAGACGTTTAGCGTGCTCAGGGTGACGGAATACCACAGGCCCTTTTGGCGTGTTGTAACAGCGAACCCCTTCAAAAACCGATGTGCCATAGTGCATTGCGTGGGTTAAGACGTGTACATTCGCCTCTGCCCATGGAACCATCTCACCATTAAACCAAATAAAATCTGCTGTACTTTTAGCCATTTAGCATTCCTTCCTTATGCACTTTGTTCTTGTAGGTTGTGATTGGTCAGTTCGTTGTGTTTAAGCTCTGTTACCTCGACGGTACGAATATCCCAAAGCTTTTCAATCTGGTTGATCAAGGTAGTGATCGGGCGATCGCTGTCTACGATGATCTCAACACTGGCAATCTTACTCTCATGGTTTTGAGTGGCGGCCACTTGTTTGATGATAAAGCCACGGTGGCGAATCACGCGCAATACGCGCTCAAGCAAGACAGGTTTGTCATCGGCTTTGATGTCTAGTAGATATCTGTCCATTAGGTATTCTCCAACATGTCACTATTTGAGGCACCTGGTGGAACCAAAGGCCATACGTTTTCTTCTTCATCGATCAGCACGTGCAGCATGTAAGAGGTCTTTGACTCCAGCATCTCTTTCAGTGCTGGTTCGACTTCTTCTTTGCGCGTGATGGTCTTGCCCGGAATATCAAAGGCTTTAGCAAGCATGACGAAATCTGGGTTGTCATCCAAAATAGTTTCACTATGTCTGCCGTCGAAGAACAGTGACTGCCACTGTCTTACCATACCAAGACGTTGGTTATTTAACAGTACAATTTTTACTGGGATCTGACGGCGTTTAAGTGTACCGAGCTCTTGAACGTTCATCATGAATGAGCCGTCACCGGTAATCAGTACCGATTGGTCATCTGGACGCCCTACCGCTGCGCCCATCGCTGCAGGCAGACCAAAGCCCATAGTGCCGAGACCCGCTGAGGTAATAAAGTTCTCAGGAAGTCTTGGCTGAATGTGCTGAGCAGCCCACATCTGGTGCTGACCAACGTCGGTAGAGACGATGGAATTCTCTGGCATCATGTCCGATAGCTGCTTTAGTAGTAGCGGAGCAAAAATCAGATCGCCTGGGTGGTCGTAGCGCCACTTGAAGCCGCTACGCAGACTCTCACTGTGATGTGCCCATGCGTTGATGTCTTTTGATAGCTCAAGCTGAGGCAAGATCACATTGATGTCACCACGCAGCGCCGCATGCGCCTCGCGCAGCTTATTGAATTCTGCCGCATCGATATCGATGTGAATCACCTTCGCGTGCGGTGCAAACGTATCTAGCTTACCGGTCACGCGGTCATCAAAGCGCGCACCGACCACAATCAGTAGGTCACACTCTTGCACCACCAAGTTCGCGGCTTTGGTGCCGTGCATACCAAGCATGCCTAGATAATGAGGATCGTGGCGGTCAATCGTACCTAGACCTTTTAGCGTGCTGACACTTGGCATAGGGTTGATGCGAAGGAATTCGCGAACCGACTCGGTCGCATTGGCAAGCTGAACACCACCACCGACATACAGCACCGGACGAGAGCTTTCATCAAGTAATTGCTGCGCGCGTTTTACCTGTTGCTCATCAGCAACCGGGATTGCAGGCGGTGTAAATGGAGGAAGCACGTCCACCGGAGCATTAGCAAGTTGGACATCTTTGGCGATATCAACGATGACAGGACCAGGTCTGCCTGTTTTAGCAACTTCAAATGCTTCGGCTAGAGTGGGAGCGAGTTCATTGATGTCGGTCACGAGGTAGCTGTGTTTGGTACACGAGAGAGACATACCGATCACATCCATTTCTTGGAAGGCATCAGTACCGATATGTGAACTAGCAACTTGGCCAGTGATAGCAACGAGAGGGATAGAATCAAGGAAAGCGTCGGCAAGGCCGGTAACAAGGTTGGTGGCTCCTGGGCCTGAGGTTGCCATGCAAACAGCAACATCTTTGGTGGCTCTTGCCATTCCGATGGCAGCCATTGCAGCGCCTTGTTCGTGTCGGCAAAGGATATGTTCCACACCACCGTCATACAAGGCATCGTAGATTGGCATGATGGCTCCCCCTGGGTAACCAAACACGGTCTCGATACCTTGCTGCTTCAATGCGGCTACAACTAATTCAGCACCTGTCATTATAGCCTCCTTGAGTGCCACGCTTATCGTGACGATTTGTCGTTCGCTTGCACATGTTGTGCTCCATTCTTCCTGTCATCTCAGCCAGTTGGCCTTCAATGAGTGATCACTATCAAATTACTAATATGAGTTTGTAAAAAAACCCCCGGACTTTTCAGTGCGGGGGTTTTTAAAATCTTGTGGTTATTTAACGCCCACATGCCCCCGTGCGGTACCAATCAGGACCACAATAATCAGGCTAATCAGAGTGTGAGAGTGTGCGTTAAAAGTCATTATCTTGTTTATTAATCGTTGCGTTGTGTCTAACGAAATTGTTTGCGTCCCTAGTGGTATCACAAATTTCTGTTAGCTGACAAGCAAAAAATCATACTTTCTTCACATTTACTCAGCATTAAATGTCGGGATATAACATTGGGTATATATAAAAATCTGACTTTTAACCACCCAACAAAGAGAAGTCGGAATAAAAAAGGGATTCTATGGGATTATCTATTATTTATAGTCGTGCCAGTGTTGGTGTGGAGGCACCTTTGGTGACGGTGGAAGTGCACATCAGTAATGGCATGCCAGGCTTTACACTGGTAGGACTTCCCGAGACAACCGTAAAGGAATCCAAGGACAGAGTTCGCAGTGCCATCATCAACTCTCGCTTCGAATTTCCGGCCAAAAGAATCACGGTTAATCTCGCCCCTGCGGATCTGCCTAAAGAGGGAGGGCGGTTTGATTTACCGATAGCGTTAGGAATACTCGCCGCGTCCGACCAACTGCCACACGATAAGTTGCTGGCACATGAGCTGGTCGGTGAACTGGCGCTGTCAGGGGAGCTCAGAACGGTAAAAGGTGTACTACCTGCTGCACTTGCTGCTAACAAAGCGCAGCGCTGCTTGCTTGTACCAGAAGACAACGGCGACCAAGCAGCGCTTGTGGGCAAAGATAACCACAAATCTGCCTCCTCACTGTTGGATGTGTGCAGTTATTTGATGGGGCAGCAGACGCTTTCTTTGGTGACCAGTGAAGCCCGAGCGCCATCTTGCGCTAAAACGCGCGATCTTCAAGATATTATTGGTCAGCAACAGGGCAAACGTGCCTTGGAGATCGCAGCGGCAGGTAATCATAATCTACTGTTCCTGGGACCACCGGGCACCGGTAAGACCATGCTCGCTTCTCGCCTGTGTGACTTGCTGCCGGAGATGAGTGAAGAAGAAGCGATGGAAACCGCCTCTGTCGCTTCGTTAACTCAACAAGAGATCAACGAGAGTAACTGGAAAACCAGGCCTTTTCGAGCGCCCCATCATTCCAGTTCAATGGCCGCGTTGGTTGGTGGCGGATCGATTCCAAGACCGGGAGAAATCTCGCTGGCACACAACGGGCTGCTCTTCTTGGACGAGATGCCGGAGTTTGAGCGTAAAGTGCTGGATTCACTTCGTGAGCCACTAGAGTCTGGTGAGATCATCATTTCGCGTGCTCAAGGGAAAACGCGTTTCCCAGCTAGATTTCAACTTGTTGGTGCACTAAACCCGAGCCCTACAGGCTACTACGAAGGCAATCAAGCCAGAACCAATCCCCAGCTCATTCTTCGTTATCTGAGTCGACTATCCGGACCACTGCTAGATAGGTTTGATATGTCTATCGAGATACCTTCACTGCCCAAAGGGACCTTGGCGGAAGGTGGCGATAGGGGAGAAACCACGCAAGTGGTTAAGCAGCGGGTGTTGGTTGCTAGAGAGACCATGCTATCGCGAAGTGGCAAGGTCAATGCCCTGTTGCAAAGTCGCGAAATCGAGCACTACTGCCGACTAGAAAAAGCCGATGCTGAGTTTTTGGAGAATGCTCTGCATCGCCTAGGCCTATCTATTCGGGCCTATCATCGTATTATCAAGGTGGCGCGAACCATTGCTGACCTTGCCAATGAGCCCAACATCCAGAGAGCTCATATTGCAGAGGCGCTAGGCTACCGCGCCATGGACAGATTGCTTAAGCAGCTTACTGCGCAAGCGGTGTAGTTAAAACGCGAAGTTCATACCGATAGAGGTGATCCAGTCTGCGGAGTCATAGAAGGCGATTGAGGAATCTGTCGCGTTGTAGCCAGAGAGCGAGATCAGCGACAGTGAGTCGATGTTTCCTAGCGACAGGTATTCATAGGCAAGAAACGCACTGTACTTGTCGTCGATACGACCAGACTGCTCGAAAATCGGATTGTTACCACGATATTCGTGATTCATGTAGCTCATAGTTGCGGCAATGCTATGGTTTTTATGAACAAACAAAGCGGTGATTTCGCTGCCCACACCCTGGTTGTTAAGCGCTTCGCCTTTGGCATCATCGAGGAGGTAAATCAGCGAGGGAAACAGCGTCCAAGCGTTGCTCATCGATAGGGTGTAAGAGCCTTTAACGTAGTACATGTCGCTGTTACGGTCGTATTGACTCGACAGGTTGTTTGCTAGGTTGGCGGCGGAGCTTTCGTCGGTTACCTCGCGGTTGCCGTAAGCCATATCAAGGGTAAATAATGAGCCCGCAATATTCTCTATCTGTAGGCGATAGGCTTCGCCCTTTGCTTCGGTTTCTTCGAGCTGGTCTGAGCCAACGTAAGGGTTTTTCCAGATAGGCTCACCAATCACGGTAGGGAGATAAGAGGCACTCCAAATGGAGCCATCTTGTAATTGCTGACGGTAGCCACCTTCGAGCACAAAGGTACCGACTGCGATGTCGTCTCGAGATGTACCGATAAACCACTCTTTGTCACGCTGAGCACCATAGGTGTATTTCACCATGCCCAGTGGCATCCAAAAATCATCATAGGCTTCTTGCGAGGCGCTGATTTTGGGATCTAAGCTCGCAACAAGATTCGACTTATCACCGACCTGCGCATTACTGATGGATATCTCTCCGCTAAACCCGCTGTCGGGTGCAAGAGCCGCTGACACTGAGTGGGAGAACACTACCAGCAGTGTGGCGCTGAGAAGAGGCTTGCTTATCGTCATACTATATCCGTCAGAAAAAGGCACGCTCATCACGTACACCTATATTTAGTGCGGATACTTTAACGACAAAAAATGGCTTAACAACACATCTTGCTAAGCCATATATCGGTTACTTTAATGCTTTGGGAGAGCTTCTATTAGAATTCCCAGTTTAGACCAACAGACGTGATCCAATCTTTGGAGTCATAGAACTCGATGTTTGAACTGCTGTTGTTGATACCACCGAAAGCAACCAATGAGAGGTTGTCTGAGTAAAAGATGCCTGGGTACTCATAGGCCAAGAAGGCTTTCCACTCATCATCTTTGCGAGTGACATCATCAAATACTGGGTTGGCACCGTTATACTGACGGTTCAAGTAGGTTACAGTGAAGGCAAATTGGTGATTTCCTGCCGAGATGAAGGAAGACACTTCAGCACCATAGGTATTGCTCTTCATCGCGCTGCCATTGGCATCTTGCTGGGTGTAGATCAGTGCTGGGAACAACAGAACGCCTCGGTTGATCGGTAGCATCATCTTGAACTTGCCGTAGAAGATATCGGCGTTACGATCGAGAGTCGCCATTTGCGCTGGCGTTAGATTGGTGCCAGATTGGTTATCGCCAGAGCCAGATTGTTCAGAGTCCAACTTTCGTTTTCCGTAAGCAAGATCGAGGCTAAACAGGGAGCCAGCGATATTATCGATCTGCATACGGTAGGCGGTGCCTTTCTCATCCGTGGTGCTTCGCGCAGAGTTGAGGAGGTAAGGGTCTTGCCAAACTTCGCCTTCAAGAATGGTTGGGAGTACTGCTAGACTCCACTTGGTACCACCTTGAAACTGATAGCGATAACCTGTTTCTAGCGCTAAAGTACCGACCGCCACGTCTGCTCGGGAGGTACCTAAGAAAACTTGATGGTTGGAGCGTGAGCCCCACGTGTATTGAACGTTACCTAGAGGGAGAACGAGCGCGCTGCTATTTTCTTGCTGTCCCCCATTGTAGGTACGGAACTCATCATCGGTATTGGTGAGATTTGACGTTTTACTGGCGTAAGCGGCGTTTATTGCTATCTCGCCACTAAAGCCATTACTTTCTCCTAATTTAGCCACTGCACCATGAGAGACAACACTCAGTGACACTGCTAAGACACTCCATGCCCTTTTCATAACGGTTCCTTATCACATTCTGAATATCGAGGTAACGGTTGTAATTATATGTTTATGTTATGTTATTGGTTCAGAATAAGATTGTTTTTTGCAAGTTACAACACAAATCAGACCAATAAATTAATCGTTGCGTGGGGCTTTTCCCCTTGTACAATTAACCGCCATAAAACTGTTACAAATACTTCATAGAACGTTAGATATGCTTGGATACCTAATTTTTGTAATGAGTTCGTCGCTCGTCATTCTCAACACGGCATTTTGCTCTATCCCAATCTTGGGTTTTGGGCTGATCAAACTGGTGTTGCCGTTTAAGCCTATTCAGGCACTGTGTACCTCGCTGGCAAACAAGTTTATGTGGCTATGGGCAACCATAAACCACGGCATACTGCATTTGGTGAATCCAAAGCTCGAATGGGAAATTGAAGGAATAGAATCGCTGAAAAAAGATGGCTGGTATCTGATGATCAGCAATCACCTTAGCTGGACTGATATTGTTGTGCTGTGTAGCGTGTTTAAAGACCGCATTCCAATGCCAAAGTTTTTCCTTAAGCAGCAGCTGCTGTATGTGCCATTCGTAGGGATGGCGTGTTGGGCGCTGAATATGCCCTTTATGAAGCGCTATTCTCGCGAGTATTTGATTAAGCACCCAGAGAAGCGTGGTCAAGATTTGGAGACCACCCGCCGCTCATGCGCCAAGTTTAAGGATACCCCGACGACGGTCGTGAACTATGTCGAAGGGACGCGCTTTACACCAGAGAAGCAAAAACGCAGCAAAGCTGGCTTCGAGCACTTACTGCAGCCTAAATCGGGTGGCATAGCTTACACACTGGCCGCGATGGGCGAACAGTTTGATAGCATTATTGATGTGACACTCGCCTACCCAGAGAATCGTGTTGAGCCTTTTAAGGCAGCGTTGATGGGTAACATGACCAAGATCGTGGTTAAGGTGCGAACCTTACCCGTCGACGAGAATGTCCGCGGCGATTACTTTAATGACAAGCCATACAAACGTCGCTTCCAGCAATGGCTGGTAGAGGTCTGGCAAGAGAAAGATGAAGCGCTGAAAGAGATTCATCGCAAATAAAAAAACCGAGCCTTTGAAGTGTTTACTGGGCTCGGTTTTTTCTACATCCGTTATTTCGACGCTAGGGTTACTTCTTCAGTAGGAAGTTAACCAGCTCAAAATACTCATCCAGAGACTGGATACTTCCAGATTCCACTAGATATTTGTTGTTTACTACTACCGCTGGAACGCCAGATAAGCCACTGTCTTTGAACTGCTTGTCAAAGCGGCGCACCATTGAATCGACAGCAAAACCTTTGAATGCTGAGTCGAATTTCTTCGCATCAACACCCTCATCAAGGAAGATCTGGCGAAGCTCTTCATCGTTTCTTGGTGGTTGGTTTAGGTCATGGATACGGCGGAACATCACTGGCACCATCTTGTCTTCGACTTTAAGTGCAATCATGGTCGCGTAAGCCTTGCTCATCGACATACCCATATTACCACCCATAAAAGAGACGTGGTTCTTTTGGAATTTCGCGTCAGCAGGGATCTTTTTCTTCAACTGAGCAATGATAGGCTCAAAGCTATTACAGTGTGGGCAATAGAATGAGAAGAACTCGGTGACGACAGGCTTAGACGACTTTTCTAGCTCCAACACTTTATAGTGTGTGCCTTCTTGGAACTGTGCGGCACTGACGCTTAGGCTGACGAGTAGCGTCGCAAAAAGTGCGATGATTTTTTTCATTATTTTCTCCATGTGTATAACTCAATCCTATTGATGGATTTCGACTAGTTTGTCACCACTGCGGCTGCAATGAAAGTGGCTTTTCGTTAAGAGCGGCGATTTGCTCCTTAAACCCCAGTACCTGACCTTCCCAATATTTGGCGTCGTTGAACCAAGGAAACGCGAGCGGGAACGCAGGATCATGCCAGCGCTTGGCTAGCCATGCCATGTAGTGCACCATACGTAGACCGCGTAAAGGCTCAATAAGTTTCAATTGACTGCTAGGAAAGTCGCTGAATTCTTGATACCCCTCCAATAACACGTCGAGCTGCATCAGTTTGTCCTGACGGTCACCATTGAGCAGCATCCACAGGTCCTGAACCGCAGGTCCGTTGCGCGCATCGTCAAGGTCGACGAACATCGGACCGTCACGCCATAGAATGTTGCCAGGGTGGCAATCACCATGCAGTCTAATGGTCTCAGTGGGTTGCCAATGCGCTTCAATCTGATTAATAAGCATGTCCAAATCACTAAAGAAGGCGTTCTCTAGATGTGCAGGGATAAAGCTCGAATTTTGCAGCAGGGTGCGGGGCTGATACAGATACTCGTCCAGACCTATAGTAGGGCGGTGTTCAAATGGCTTGCTTGCACCGACTTTATGAATACGACCAAGGAAGCGTCCCACCCATTCAATCTGCTCAAGGTTATCGACCTCGAATTGCCTACCGCCTTCGCTAGCAAACAAGGTAAATAGGTAGCCTTGATACTCATGAATCGACTGTCCGTTGATAATGAGTGGTGCAGAGACTGGCACGTCATGTTCTAGTAGTTCATGAGCAAAATCGTGCTCTTCTTGGATCTGTGCGTGTGTCCAGCGTTGAGGGCGATAAAACTTCACCACATAACGTCGGCGCTCTTCATCAGTGAACTGATACACACGGTTTTCATAGCTATTGAGGGGAAGTAGACCGGATTCGGCTCTGACGCCAATACTTTCAAGGGCGTACCACATGAAATCGGGTGTCAGGGCATCGAAGTTGAACGCAGTATCTGTCATCGTGATGATAAAAAAGGCTCGTTGCCGAGCCCTTTCCTATTATGTCGTGCTGCTAGCGAGCTAGAGCTTTTTGATAAATCGACTCTCCACTTGTACGGAGAAGTCATTACTGTCGCTCAGTATAAACTGAATTGTCGAGACAGGTGAACTTAGCTCATCAGGATTTGCACCTAGGCTCATCGGCAGGTTGTACACCTCACCAGGATCAACGGTGATGGTTTGTCTACCATACCAGGTTGCCCCTTCTAAACCAGAGACGCTCAAGGTGTATTGCTGCTCTTGCTGTGTTTTGTTGATGACCTTTAAGGTGTAGGTGTTCTCGACCAAACCGTCACTGTTTACACGGAACAGTTGGTTACGGTCGCGAAGTACACTCAAGCCTGCGGGATCTACTGCGGAGACTTGCGCAAAGAACAGTCCCACCATAACCAGCAATACCGCGCCATAGCCGAGCAGTTTTGGTCGCATGACTTTGGTGTGTTTACCTGAAAGTCGATGCTCAGTGGTGTAGCTAATCAGCCCTTTGTCGTAGCCCATGCGGTCCATGGTCTTGTCACAAGCGTCGATACAGGCGCCGCAGTTAATACATTCGTATTGCAGACCATCGCGAATATCGATACCCGTTGGACAAACTTGTACACACAGATCGCAGTCGATACAGTCGCCTAAGCCAAGCTGCTTGGGATCGGCTTTGCGAGATCGAGGTCCTCGCTTTTCACCGCGCTTAGTATCGTAACCGACGATAAAGGTGTCTTTGTCGAACATCGCAGACTGGAAGCGTGCATAAGGGCACATGTGGATACACATGATAGAGCGCATCCATCCTGCATTGGCATAGGTACATGCAGCGAAGAACACAACCCAGAATACAGGCCAAAAGCTGGCATTGAAGGTGAAGAAATCGCTGACCAGTGGACCAATGGGTACAAAATAGCCGGTAAAGGTAAAGCCGGTAGCGAGTGCAATCGCAATCCAAGCGGCATGTTTGAGACCTTTGCGAGCAATAAGGTTACCGGTGAGCTTTCCGCTATCTTGCTTGCGGCGTTTGTTCGCGCTGCCTTCCAGTTTTTCTTCAAACCAGATGTACATAAAGGTCCACACGGTTTGTGGACATAAGTAGCCACACCAGACGCGACCTAGAAAGGTGGTGATAAAGAACAGACCAAAGGCCGCCACCATAAATAGCAGGGCGAGTAGAGTGAGATCTTGCGGATAAAGGGTGGTACCAAAGAAGTTAAACTGCTGATTACCGATATCGAGCAGTACCGCTTGTCTCTCGCCGTAGGGTATCCATGGAATGATGGCAAAGAGCACGAGTAAGAACCAGCCACCGTAGCGTCTGAGTTTTTGAAAGGTACCTTTGCTCTCACGTACATAGATTCGATTACTTGGGTTGAATCTGTCGCCGTTGCCTTTGTGGGTTTTGGGGTTGAACGTTTTGGGTGTTACATCCTTTACGTCGATTTTATCCTGACTCATTGTTGAGTGTCCTTCTTGGGCTGACGGTGCGTTTCGGACGCACTCTATCTATTCCGACATTGCATTGACTGTGTACGACGCCATGCCATTTTATGTGGCAGTTCTATTCAGTACGCAGTATGAAAACCCAAGGATTATAACCCTGATAACAATTTCATTTCTTTAAGGCTATCAACCTTTAACAACAAAATTAGCCAAGTCTCATATAAAAAACGACCCTTAGAGGGTAATGCCGATCAGTTAACAACTAAATGATCGGTTGAACGATCCATTCAAAGTGTCAAAATCCGAGTGTATTCAATGCACTCGGATTTTTTTATGTTTTTAAGACAGGCTCTTAACCAAGTTCATCAATTCTCTGCAGAGCAACTTTCGGGTTTATCTGATCTGCTTTCGCCAGAACTCATTTCCCAATGTTTGGAAGATACAGGGATTACGACTATTCGTAGACGAAGATTGCCAATGGAAATGATGGTTTGGAGTGTTGTTGGGATGTCTTTGTATCGCCATTTGTCCATGGAGAAAGTCGTCTCGAAGCTGGATATTCTTCTCCCAGGTAAGAAGCCATTTGTTGCTCCGAGTGCAGTAATCCAAGCAAGACAAAGGCTGGGCTCCGATGTCATGAAATCGGTTTTTACTCAAACGCAGAAGCTCTGGAATGACAAAACGCCCCATCCAGACTGGCATGGTTTAACACTGCATGCGGTCGACGGTGTAGTCTGGCGAACTCCTGATACTAAAGACAATGACGAACGCTTCAGTCGAACTCGGAATCAAAAATGCTCGTCCGAATACCCTCAGGTTCGAATGGTCTGCCATATGGAACTGACAAGTCATCTTCTGAATAGTGCATCTTTCGACTCCACATCAAAGAGCGAAGTGGACTTAACTACGGAGCTCATCGTTCACTCTCCCGACCATAGCCTAACTATCTTCGATAGAGGTTTTTATGCTCTAGGTCTATTACACCGCTGGCAAACAACAGGGGTAGACAGACATTGGCTTATTCCAATGCGTAAAGGGGCCCAATACACAATGCTCCGCAAATTAGGGCGTGGGCAAGAGTTGGTCGAATTAAAGCTATCCCCTCAAGCTAGGAAAAAGTGGCACGACGCACCGGAAACACTGGAAGCTCGATTGATAACTAAGACTATTAAGGGTAAAGAGGTACGGTTGTTGACCTCGATGACTGACCCTTTACGCTACCCAGGAAAAGACATCTCGGAGCTATATAGCCATCGATGGGAGATAGAGTTGGGCTATCGAGAAATGAAACAATATATGCTCCAAAACAACCTGACCCTAAGAAGTAAAAAGCCCGAGTTAATAGAACAAGAACTGTGGGGTATGCTGTTGGCCTATAACCTACTGCGGTTCTTGATGTGCCAAATGGCCTACGACCAAAATAAGGTAATGCCTTACCAGATAGGCTTTAAACAAGCCTCGTTGTTCTTAATAGGACAGTTACAACTCCTTCCTGCCGTCGCACCCGGAAGAATCCCGGAGGTGATGAACTATATCCTAGATATGGCTGAGAGTTTTACGTTGCCAGAAAGGCGGGATAGAAGCTATCCAAGAGCAGTAAAAAGAAGGCCCAGTCGCTATGCGACTAGACCTTCTAAAAGGTGTTAGATGCTTCTTAACTTACAAGCATTACCCTTAGAGGGTCGTTTTTATAACTATTCGTTATTTGATGATGCCGCGAGCCTTGAGCAAAGCTGTCTTGAAATCATCCTCTTGGTCTTTGGCAAGGCCTGGGATCATTTCGTCTTTTTTACTGTTACGCATCTTTAGGTGATAGATGAGTACATCGTCGGTCAATTCTTCCAGTTTGCCATCATAGCCCGCTTCATTAGCAAGCTTCACTAGGAATTCCAACAAGTTAAGATCAGAATCTTTTTGCCATTCAGGGTGAATGAGCTCGATTAGTTCGTTGACGCGGTGACACTTCATAACTTTCTCCACAAAATTTATAGGTATTTTTGAGTAAAAGTATCAAAGTTCATTGAGAATACCAATATGTGGTGAAATGGAAGGCAAAAAAAAGCGCAGACAGACTGCGCTTTTTATTAAGCTGCTTTAACAACGCGTGTTGGCGTTGATGTCATTCGGACACCTTGCTCAACCAGGGTCATTGAAGGAGCGACTTTTTTCGCGACAGGAGCAGAGACAAAACCACTGCGACGACGCATTGACGCACTGCGATGTACTGAGTGCGAGAACCTGACGGGTGTTGGGCGCATATTGTTGTAACCTAACAAGTCAGGCAATTCCGTTGCCAAATAGTTGGCCTGACTACTTATGAGAAACACTGAATAGACTCCCAATGTCGCTCTTTTTTGACTAATGCCACTCCAAATAAGTAATCAGGAATTACGGTGTGCATGCACACCACGCATAGAATAGCAGTAAGCTTTGGTATGTTCGATAGATCCCATAAAAAAAGTGGTTAATTTTTCTTCACTGACTCTGTGCGCATATCGTTTGTTTTCTCGGCAGATTTACGATACAACACTAACAGTGTCTTTGGTTATAAAGGGAAGTAAGTATGTCTTTTTCAAAAAAACCTTAGCAAGTTTTGGGATAGGGGCGGCCAAAGTTGACTCTGTCCTGCATCAAGAGTTTCTCCACCCAGGGGAAACGGCAAAAATGACCATTCATGTGTATGGTGGTAAAACGGCGCAAACGGTGGATAACATCAAGCTTAAACTGTGTTGTCGCTATATTGATGAAGTGGCTCAAAACCAAAACGACAACAGTAACCACCATGGCGTCCCTAAAAAGAAAGTCTCCAAGACCTACGAGTTGCAATCGTGGACACTTCCATACGCCTTTACCATCGAGCCCGGGGAAACCCGTGACTTTGATGTCGAGCTAGATGTGCCTTGGAACACGCCCGTGACGATTGGTGATTCTCGAGTCTGGTTGGAAACCGGTTTGGATATCGCTATGGCGGCGGACCCTCAAGACAAAGACATGCTGACCGTTCGTCCCGATCCTTTGATTGATGGCATCTTCGTCGCACTTGAAGACCAAGGGCTGCGCATTCGTCAGGTTGAATGCGAGGCAGCTAAGGGCTTTGCGATGCCCTTTGTTCAAGAGTTTGAGTTTGTGCCAACCACGGGTCCTTACCACGGGCGCTGGCGTGAACTCGAGATCATCGCCTATCGAAGTGAAGATGAGCTCAAGCTGTGGTTTGAGATTGACCGCAATAAAGAGGGAGTGAAAGGTATGCTCTCTAGCTTGATTGGTCTAGGTCAACTGAAACGAGAATTGACACTGCCAAGTTCCCTGTCAGGTGAAGAGGCTGGACAACAAGTGCTCGATTATCTAGAGCAAACCACCTAAGTTTGAGCTAACACATGTTCGCTGAATGTGGCATACTCTGATTTTCTGGCGAAAATGAGAGTATGCTCAATGTCGACGATCACTTCTAATTACAGTCTACGTGAAGAGTGGGCAAACAGTGTTACCCACGGCATTGGCGTTATCCTTTCTATTATCGGATTGATAATGCTGCTGCAGCGATCGCTGGCAGCAGGTGCCGACGTCATGACCATCACCAGCATGAGCTTATATGGTGGTAGCATGATTACCTTATTTCTCGCCTCAACGCTGTATCACTCCATCCCAAACCCAAGCAGTAAGCGCTGGCTCAAGACCTTTGATCATTGCGCCATTTTCTTGCTTATCGCCGGCAGCTACACCCCATTTATGCTTGTCAGCCTGAGGACGCCTCTCGCGGTGGGATTGATGATCGTGATTTGGGCGTTGGCCGTGATAGGCATCATTATGAAGCTGTTCTTCGTGTATCGATTTAAGCGCGCATCATTGATTACTTATTTGGTGATGGGATGGCTGTCGCTGATCGTGATTTACCAGCTTGCCAAACATCTCGACCCATCCGGTTTGATTCTTCTGGCTGCTGGTGGCGCGATTTACACGCTCGGTGTGGTGTTCTACGCCAATAAGCGCATTCCTTACAATCATGCTATTTGGCATCTATTTGTGCTCGGTGGCGCGGCGTGTCACTTCTTCGCCGTCTATTGGTACGTAGAGCCTATTTAGCGCTCCGTCAAAATGCTTAGCGGCGCCAGAACGCAGGGAAGAACAATACGATTAGGGTTAGGATTTCTAGGCGTCCCATCAGCATGCCAAAGCTGAGTAACCACTTAGCGGCATCCGGTAGAGGGGCAAAGTTTCCTGTTGGACCAATTACCGATCCCATTCCAGGACCCACGTTGGCAACGGCCGTTATCGCGCCAGAGATACTAGTCACTGGATCCAGTCCCATGGCACTGAGTGCGCCCGCCAGCACGATAATGGTCACAAAGAACATCAACCCAAAGGCGACAACCGAACGGACGATGTCGTCGTTTACTGGCCTTTGATTGTATCGTTGAACAAACACGCCTGAAGGATGGATAAGCTTCATCATCTGCTTGTGAAGCAGAGTCACCGCAATCTGAAAACGAAAGATTTTGATACCACCGGATGTCGAGCCTGAGCAGGCACCGACCATCATCATAAAGGCAAAGACCACGGATGGGAGCGGTCCCCAAGCGGTGAAATCTTCCAGTCCAAATCCAGTAGTGGTGACGACAGAGACGATATTGAACATGGATACGCGGAAGGCATCGGTGAGTGCATAGCCATCTTCAATAAACAGCCAAAGCGCAACAACGGTGCTAGAGACTAGAAATAGATAACCGAAGCCTCGTACCTGAGCATCATTCAAAAGCACCCTAGGATCTCGTTTAGACAGTGCAGCAACAAAAAGCAGAAATGGCAGACCACCCAAAAACATAAACACGGTACCGACCCAATGTGAGCCCTGTGAGAAATGATTCATTGAGCCGTCAGAGGTTGAGTATCCTCCGGTGGACAGGGTGGTAAAGGAGTGGTTGATGGCATCAAAAAGGTTCATACCAGTGGCGAGATAACCAAGCAGACACAGCCCAGTCAGCACTAAATACACCACAACGATGTTTTTCGCGACAGTCTTGGTGCGTGGGCTGCTCTTATCGGACCAATCGGAAGACTCGGTTTGGAACAGCCTCATACCACCCACGTTGAGCATGGGGAGCACCGCCACCGCCATAACGATAAAGCCAATGCCGCCAAGCCATTGCAAGATGGACCGCCACAGCAAAATACTCGGTGCCATATTGTCTAGGCCACTGAGTACGGTAGAGCCTGTTGTCGTGATACCTGACATGGTTTCGAAATAGGCATCGGTAAAGCTGATGTGGTTGATGAAAACAAAGGGCAACGCCGCGAAAGCGCTGGCAATGGTCCACACTAAACTGGTGATCAAGAACATATCTCGAACACCAAGCTTAAAGTGTTTGGTTCGGCCTATGGATAGACACAAGAATGCCGCAACATGGGTGATGATGACCGCTAGACCAAAATCGAGGAAGCCATCAGTACCCGTAAAGAAGGCGACCAATGTCGGTACGTACATGAACAGGGCGAGTTTAGAGAGCACTAACCCTATTACGAACGAGACCGGGCGGGCGTTAACCATAAAATTGCCTTACAAGAAGAACGCGCTCGGCTGGAACAATGCCTCAACGTCAGGCACGTATTTCTTATCAACCAAGAACATCACCACGTGGTCGTCCTGTTCGATAATGGTTCGGTCATGGGCAATCAATACCTCTTCACCGCGCACAATGGCGCCAATGGTGGTACCTGGTGGTAGTTTGATATCGCCGATAGCTTTGCCAACTACTTTGGAGGTGGTTTCGTCACCATGTGCAACGGCTTCGATGGCCTCGGCAGCGCCGCGACGCAGTGACGAAACGTTAACGATGTCAGCGCGGCGAACGTGTGTAAGTAGCGCTGAAATCGTGGCTTGTTGCGGTGAAATCGCCACATCGATGGTACCGCCTTGCACCAAGTCCACGTAGGCACCACGCTGGATCAGTACCATCACCTTCTTAGCGCCCATTTTCTTCGCCAGCATGGCTGACATGATGTTGGTTTCATCTTCGTTGGTGAGGGCAATAAACACATCGACTTGATCGATGTTTTCTTCGGCAAGCAGCTCTTGGTCAGCGGCATCACCGCAGAATACGATGGTGTTTTCCAATTCTTCTGAGAGTTTTTCAGCGCGCTGATAGCTGCGTTCAATCAGTTTAACGCTGTAGGTTTGCTCCAGACGTTTAGCGAGGCTGGCACCGATATTACCACCACCCACAATCATGATACGGCGATACGGCTTTTCCAGACGCTGTAGCTCACTCATGACCGAGCGTATGTGGTTACTTGCCGCGACAAAGAATACTTCGTCATCAGCTTCAATGATGGTGGTACCCTGAGGACGAATAGGGCGCCCTTGACGGAATATTGCTGCTACGCGGGTGTCAATGTGTGGCATGTGCTCACGCAATGTAGACAGCGCATTACCAACCAACGGGCCGCCGTAGTAAGCTTTAACCGCGACCAAACTAACTCGCTCGTCGGCAAAACTGACTACTTGCAATGCACCTGGGTATTGGATCAGTCGTTCGATGTAGCTGGTAACGAGCTCTTCTGGCGCGATAAGGTGGTCAACAGGGATAGCACCCGAGTTAAACAGGCTCTCTTTTTCGATCAGGTACTCACGAGAGCGAATACGTGCCACGCGGTTTGGTGTATTGAAGAGCGAGAACGCGACCTGACAGGCTGCCATGTTGGTTTCGTCCATGTTGGTCACCGCGACCAACATGTCAGCATCTTGTGCGCCGGCCTCTCTTAAAACGTCTGGGTGACAGGCGTAACCATTCACCACGCGCAAATCATACTTATCTTGCAGCTCTCTTAGGCGGTCGCTGTCGCGGTCGACGATAGTAATATCGTTGTTTTCACCAACGAGGTTCTCCGCTAGGGTGCCACCAACTTGACCAGCTCCAAGAATGATGATTTTCATAACATTTCGCTCTTCTGTTTTTTATAAACTCATTACGCCAATAGCATAGCCATCAATAAGTTAGCATGCTATTGATTTTTAAGTTCACTATCTAATAGTCGATTACTGCGTCTTTTGTAGAACAGCGTAATAGAAGCCATCCATATCGTGCTCACCCGGAAGAATCTGACGTCCAGGGTTCTCTTTATCTGAGCCGATAAGCTTGGCATTTGCCGTACGAGCCAAGAAAGCAATCACTTGGTCTCTGTTTTCTTGCGGCGTGATAGAGCATGTCGCATAAACCAAGGTACCGCCTACTTTCAATTGCTGCCACATAGCATCAAAGATTTCGCGTTGTAACTCAGCGAGTGCTTCAATGTCGTCAGCGCGGCGCAGCCATTTAATGTCGGGGTGGCGGCGAATAACGCCTGTTGCCGAACATGGTGCATCCAATAAGATGCGATCGAACTGCTCGCCTTGCCACCACTCTTGTGGCGTTCTTGCATCTCCACAGACGACCTTCGCCTGAAGATTCAGACGTTTTAGGTTGTCATGAACGCGCTTAAGACGAGTTTCGTCACAATCAATCGCGACAACCTGACTCTCTTTGGTGCGCTCTAGGATATGTGCAGTCTTGCCGCCTGGCGCTGCGCAGCAGTCTAGGATCAGCTCGCCATCTTGTGGCTGTAGATAGTTAATCGATAGCTGTGCCGCCGCATCTTGAACTGAGACCCAACCCTTCTCAAAACCTGGTAACTTGGTCACATCGCAAGGCGCGGCCAATTTTAGGGCATCTTGCGCTTCTGGGTGAGAGGTGGAATCTATGCCTTCATTTTTGAGAAGTGCCTGATAGTCATCACGAGGTAGGTGCTGGTGGTTCACGCGCAGCCACATAGGCGCCTTCATGTTGTTGGCTTCAACAATGCTCTCCCACTGCTCTGGGTAGCTTTGTTGCAGCAGCTTCAGCAGCCAACTTGGATGACCATACTTACCTGCGTTGTGGCTTACCGATTTTTGGTCTAGCTCTTCTTGATTGCGCTGGTAGTTACGCAGTACCGCATTAATCAAGCCGCGCAGTCTTGGGCCTTTGAGCGCTTTGGTTGCTTCCACTGTCTCACCAACCGCGGCGTGCGCAGGAATACGCATATGACCGATTTGGTAGAGTCCGACCAAAATCAAATGATGAAATACGCGCTGTTTGCCTTTTAGGGGTTTATCCATTAATTCGGAGGCGACAGATTCAAGACGAGGCAAGATTCGAAGTGCACCAAAGCAGATCTCTTGTAGCAGTGCTTGGTCGCGAGGTTTCACCTGCTGCTGACCCAATGGAAGAGCACTCGATAGCGATTGGCCTTTATCAACCACTTGGAAAAGGATATTAGCCGCGACAGCGCGAACGTTCATGTTAGTTACCTAAAATTGTGTTGCTATGAAAACAAACTAGGGCCCGTACTGGTCAGTACTGGCCCTAAATATCGTACGCGGTAGGTATCGTTATCCTAGGATACTACCGACTTCAAACCAGCTAGCTTTGGAATTAAGAACATCACTCACAGACATGGCTTTTTTGCCTGGGATCTGAATCTGCTCCAGAACCAAGGTGTCTTTGCCTGTTGCGACGTAAACTCCTGTTTTATCAGCCTTAAGAATAGTCCCCGGTGTGGCGTCTGTCGCATTCGCTTCAACGCGCGATTGCCAAACCTTGATGTTGTTCTCTTCAACAGAGAAGAAACTCATTGGCCACGGGTTAAATGCACGAATGCAGCGCTCAATAAACGCGGCATCTTGAGACCAATCAATCTTAGCTTCGTCTTTGCTCAGCTTACTGGCGTAATTGGCTTGCTCATCGTCCTGTTTTACTGGAGTGGCATTGCCTGACGCGATATCGCCAAGACAATCAACCAAAGCTTCTGGGCCCAACTCGGCGAGCTTATCGTACATAGTCGCGCTGGTGTCGGTGGCTTCAATCGGAAGCGTTGCGATCTTTAGCATGTCGCCAGTATCAAGACCGATATCCATCTGCATGATGGTAACACCAGTTTCTGCATCACCCGCCCAAATAGAGCGTTGAATCGGCGCGGCACCGCGCCAGCGAGGCAAGATCGAACCATGCACGTTGATACAACCAAGCTTGGGTGTATCTAGAACAGCTTGAGGAAGCAGAAGACCGTACGCCACGACAACCATGATGTCAGCGTTAAGATCTTTTAGCTCTTGCTTTGCCTCATCAGATTTAAAATTGACGGGCTGATAAACCGGGATGTCATGCTCAAGCGCAATGTTTTTAACAGGACTTGCGGTGAGTTTTTTACCACGACCTGCTGGGCGATCTGGCTGGGTATAAACAGCAACAACCTCGTGCTCCGAAGACAATAACGCCGCCAGGTGACGGGCGGCGAAGTCTGGAGTACCGGCAAACACAATACGTAATGATTGGCTCACACTGACCTCTCTTAACTTAAATTCTTATTCGATTACTGCTTAGCGTTAAAGCGCTTAATTTTTTCAAGCTTGTCTTTAATACGCTTGCGCTTTAGAGGGGATAGGTAATCAACAAACAGTTTACCCTCTAGGTGGTCAAGCTCATGTTGAACACAGATAGCCAGTAGATCGTCCGCATCGAAAGTGAACTCTTCACCGTCGCGGTTTAGCGCTTTTACGGTGACTTCAGCTGCGCGAGGCACCAATGCGCGGGCGCCAGGAACCGATAGACAGCCTTCTTCGATGCCGTCTTCACCTCGTTTTTCAGTGATTTCTGGGTTGATCAGAACCATAGGCTCGTCGCGAGTATCTGAAATATCAATCACAACAATTCGCTGATGAACGTCAACTTGGGTTGCTGCCAGACCGATACCTTCTTCGTCGTACATGGTTTCAATCATGTCGTCGACGATTTTTTGGATTTCCGGCGTTACCGCTTCAACGGGCTTTGCTACCGTTCTTAGGCGATCATCCGGGAAAGTTAATACTTGTAATACAGACATATACACTCAAAATGTTGAACTGTGCCGAATAGGCTTGGACTTCGTTGGTTCAATTCTAGACATTTTCCAACCTAAATGACAGCATCCCTTGAAACAAAGCGAAGGATTGCGGTGTATGAAGCAGGGAAATGTGCTGTTATTGAGGGGTTACATTGTTGTCGTCACGCTCGTTTTAGGTTTTCCCTCCCTCGCTGATAATTCACTCACCTTAAAAGACCAAGCCCCTTCACTCTACCAAGTGAAAAAGGGCGACACGCTCTGGGCTATTTCCAGCCTTTATCTGCACTCTCCGTGGCGCTGGCCTGAACTCTGGGGCAAGAATCGACATATCCATAATCCACACCTTATTTATCCTGGTGATCGATTGTCGCTGAGCTGGGTCGATGGCCAGCCAAGATTGACTCGTAAAAAACTTGAGAAGCTATCGCCGAGTATTCAAATCGCTAGCAAAGCACCGATCGCTGCAATTAACGCGATAACGCAAGCTCGCTATACACGCACAGAAGGATTGGTCTTAAGTAGTGAGCTGCGAGATTTTCCCAAAGTGATTGGCTCCAGCAACGGGCTAAAGTATGTCACCGCGCAAGATGATGTTTATATCAACTATCAAGGTAATGAGACCGATTGGGCCATTTACCGCGTAAGCCAAACATTCTCTGCATTGCAACCAGAGTACAGTATGCAGCAGGTTAGGATGGTGGCAGTCGCGAAGACTAAATCACAGAGTGCTGACATCACAACGCTTGAGATTGAAAGGCTCATTCATGAAGTTAAACAGCAGGATGTGGTGATTCCTCTGTCGTCGATTCAAACGCCTGAACACCTCCAATCTTTCGAACCTCACGCCGGAATACCCGTCGATGGACTTGCTATTGTTGGCATGATGGAAGCCACCCATTATGCGGTTCGAGGTCAGGCGGTGGTACTTAATCACGGGTTTGTGTCTGGTATTGAGCAAGGGAGTAGCTACACACTGGTGAGACCGGCACAGGCGTTTCAGTTCGCTCAAGGGGAGCACGGATTGACTGACACCTACCAAGAAGGGCTATCACAACAATTACCGACGATAGAAATTGGGCATCTTGTGGTGATTCGCAGCTATCCGTTTTTCAGTATCGCTCTCATTACCGAGGCCAGTGAGCCCATTACTCGCCAAACTATCGTGGCCAATCCTGATAAAACACCGACCAGTTAATGGACCATGCTATCGATGAAAGGTATGGATGAATGCTATGGATGATAATACAAGAGTCGCTTGGCTTCGCCTTTCCCTGTGTCCGGGAATTGGTCCCGTCACGTTTTATAAGCTGCTAGCCGTTGATGACCCACGCAACATTGTGGAGTCAGATGAACAAACCTTATCTGCGATAGGGCTCAAGCCAAATCAAGTGAGCTTTATTCGGCGTAAGTCAGTTGAGCTTGCATATAAAGCGATGGAATGGAGCAGTGGTGCTGACAACCACATCTTAACCCATCAAGATGAGCACTATCCGCCATTATTGCGTGAGTCTAAGGGCTGTCCTCCTATTCTTTATGTCCAAGGCGATGTGAGTGTGTTGTCCGAGCAGCAGATCGCCATGGTAGGCAGCCGAAATGCCAGTACAGGCGGGCTCGAGACTGCGCGCAGCTTTGCGGCTGAGTTTGTTCGATATGGCTATTGTGTAACAAGCGGTCTGGCACTCGGAATTGATGGCCATGCTCATCAGGGAGCACTAGATGCATGCGGGAAAACCATAGCGGTATTGGGCTCAGGGCTAGGCTCTATTTATCCAGCCCGCCACCGTTCCCTCGCGCAAAGGGTTGCTCAGCACGGAGCCTTGGTGAGTGAACACCTTCCGTGGATAAAGCCGAGAGCCGAGTACTTTCCGAGACGAAATAGAATTGTCAGCGGGTTATCGCTCGGTGTTGTGGTGGTGGAAGCGGCAGAAAAAAGTGGCTCACTGATAACCGCAAAATATGCAGCGGAGCAAGGACGTGAAGTTTTTGCTATTCCCGGTTCCATTCGCCATGCCTATCACTCGGGGTGTCATTCATTAATACGAGCCGGTGCCTGTCTCGTACAAAATGTTGAAGATGTATTGTGTGAAATAGAATCTCTGTCTAACTGGTCTAAAAAAGTACAACCAACACTTTTTGACCAAGTTATTGATAAAGAAGAATTGCCATTTGCAGATCTGTTGGCTAACGTAGGAATAGAGGCAACGCCGGTTGATATTTTGGCGCAAAAGACCCATATTCCTGTTCAAGAGGTCATGCAACAGCTTTTAGAGCTCGAATTATCGGGTCATGTTGTTGCTGTAAACGGTGGTTATATTCTTAAGGGGAGAGGCTAGCTATGATGATGGACATACTGATGTACCTGTTCGAAACCTACGTGCATAGCGATGCAGATCTGCAGGTAGACCAAGACGAACTTGAGGATGAGCTGTTAAGAGCAGGCTTTAAGCAAAAAGATATCTACAAGGCACTCGAATGGCTTGAGGATCTAGCTGAGCTGCAAAACACCGACAATCACTCCGCCATTGCGATGAGTGCCGCGACCTCGACACGGATCTACACCGCTCAAGAAATGACGCGCATGGATGTGAAAAGTCGTGGACTATTGATGTTCCTAGAACAGATTGGTGTACTGACCACAGAAACTCGTGAAATGGTTATCGACCGTGTAATGGGACTGGAAACCAACGACTTTGAGCTCGATGACCTGAAATGGATCATTTTAATGGTTTTGTTCAATGTTCCAGGCAACGAAAACGCGTACACTCTCATGGAAGAACTCATCTACACCGCTGAACGAGGTGTGGTGCATTAATCCTCCCAGCCCAATCAATTGGGTTGCTTGCGTTAAGAGAACACCATGAGTGGTAAAATCGACAATCAACTTTTCTCGGCTCATGAGCATGCACTGGATCATGAGCCGTGTCCTCAATGTGACGCTGGTAAGCTGATCCTTAAAAATGGCAAACACGGCCCTTTTCTAGGTTGCGATCAGTACCCTAGTTGCGATTACATTAAACCCTTGCATCAAAATGATGGTCATATCATCAAAGAGTTAGGTGTAGCGTGCCCTGACTGTGGCTCAGAGCTACTGTTGCGCCAAGGACGATTTGGGATGTTTATCGGCTGCAGTAACTACCCAGAATGTCATTTCATTCAATCACCTAACAAGCAAGAAGAGCCAGAGCAGCCAACGCAAGCGTCGGTCTCCTGCCCAGAATGTGCGAAAGGCGCGCTGACAGAGAGAAAGTCTCGCTTCGGCAAGGCCTTTTATGCCTGTGATCAGTATCCGAAGTGTAAGTTCGCAGTTAATCACCCTCCAGTCGAGGGGTACTGTCAATATTGTGGTTTTGAGTTGCTGGTAGAAAAGAAGCGGGCATCGGGTACGGTGCTCGAGTGCGCTTCAAGGCGCTGCCATAAAGTGCAAGCAAGCGAATAACAAAACGGCTCCCAATGGGAGCCGTTTTAAATTCTAGAGTACAACCAAGCTTAAAGTGCTTCAGCGGCAGGTTTAAGTGCAGGAAATGCCGTCTCATCTAGGAGTTCAGACAACGCAAGCAGCTGTGCTTTTAACGCGGCTTTGTCGTCTGCAGTCACATTAATGTGACCCATCTTGCGACCAGCGCGTTTGTCTTTACCATACCAGTGCACGTGACAGCCAGTCAGAGCATGCACGGCTTCTGGCAGGGTATCTTCACCTAAAATGTTTACCATTGATGTCGCGCGAATGGCTTGTGTCGAGCCCAGCGGCATATCGCATACTGCGCGCAGGTGGTTTTCGAACTGACAGGTATCAGCACCTTGCTGAGTCCAGTGCCCAGAGTTGTGCACGCGAGGAGCGATCTCGTTGACAAGCAATTGACCATTGACATCGAAAAATTCAAGCGCGAGTACACCCACATAGTTCAGAGACTCCGCAACAGCGGTAAACATTTGCGCCGCTTGTGCTTGAAGTTCAGGTTCATCAATCGCAGTAGATAGTGTCAATACGCCATTGGTGTGCACATTTTCCGCCAGTGGATAGATAGCAATCTCACCTTGTTTGTTGCGAGCACCAACCAATGAGACTTCGCGTTGGAAAGGAACGAATTCCTCGGCAACAATGGCTTGGCTGTCTGATTCAGCAATGCACTGTGCCATTTCGGTCCAGATAGCATCGACGTCATCAAGCGTTTTCAATCGCCACTGGCCTTTACCATCGTATCCGCCTAAAGCGCTTTTGAGCACCATTGGAAGACCAACATGCTCAATGGCCGCGTCGAAATCATCACGTGTGTTGATGACAGCGTATTTAGCGTTCTTCACTCCGGCATTGTCGAGAAGTGCTTTCTCTATGCGACGGTCACCACCGGCTTTGATGGCCTCTGTCGAAGGTAGGAACTTGCCACTCTTCTCACAGATTGCGAGCACGTCATGTGGAATATGTTCGAACTCAGCGGTAATCACATCAGCTTGAGCGATCGCCTGCTCTAGACCGTTACCCAAAACTTCAAGTGTTAGTGGGTGAACGATATTCTCGCTACGCACGTCAAACGCGGAGATTTGAATATTCAATGGAGCGCCAGCCAGTGACATCATACGTGCCAGTTGTCCGGCCCCTAGAACCAGTACATGTTTCATTGTTAGTCCTCAGAAGGATCTGGGTTAGCAAGTACGGTTTCTGTTTGTTGGCTGCGGAACGCTTCAACTTTTTCCATCACGGCATTATCGTGAACACCAATGATTTGCGCTGCTAGGATACCGGCATTTGCTGCACCTGCTTCACCAATTGCCAGTGTGCCAACCGCAATGCCTTTTGGCATTTGCACGATAGACAGTAATGAATCCATGCCCTTTAAGGCACGGCTTTGAACTGGAACGCCTAATACAGGAACGCTTGTGAATGCTGCAGCCATGCCCGGAAGGTGTGCAGCACCGCCTGCGCCGGCGATGATAACTGAGATGCCACGCTCTTTAGCAGAGGTCGCGTAGTCAGCGAGTAGTTGCGGTGTACGGTGAGCAGAAACAACCTTGGTTTCATAATCCACACCAAACTGATCCAGCATTTCTGCTGCAAGTTTCATGGTTGGCCAATCTGATTTTGAACCCATAATAATGCCGACTTTCATCCGAAGCTCCTTCAAGGCGTGTGCAAATGGACTAATTTGCGCGCATTATACGAGGATTTTTTTCTTAGGAAAACGTTTGCGTGGGTGAATTTTGTGTTTTTTTCTGGATTCTCACTCGGCTTTTGAGCATAGTGCCGTTGAAATGTAAAATAATTGTTTAGCTTTTAATAAAAGGAAGTCTCGGTGGATAATTTTCAAACCACAGTTGCGGCGCTTCAATCCGGTGAAGTAATTGCTTATCCAACGGAAGGCGTGTTCGGTGTTGGGTGCGATCCAGATGATACTAAGGCGATTGAAAAGCTGCTGGCTGTTAAAGAGCGTCCGGTAGAGAAGGGTCTTATCCTCATCGCGGCCAACTTTGAACAGCTGCGTCCCTATATAGATGAAACACAACTAACGCAGCAACAACTTGAGAGTGTTCAACAGACCTGGCCAGGGCCTTATACCTGGATCATGCCAGCCAGCTCGCGAGTCTCTTCTTGGTTAAGCGGTGCTTTTGATACTATTGCGGTGCGTGTGACCGACCATCAACTGGTGCAAAAACTGTGCTTGGCCTACGGCAAGCCGATTACATCAACCAGTGCTAACCTTTCCGGCATGCCATCATGCATGACGACAGAAGAAGTGAAAGATCAGCTCGGTGACCGATTAGCGGCTATTCTCGAGGGTGAAACGGGCGGTCGAAACAAGCCTAGTGAAATCCGCGATGCGCGCACCTTAAAAGTACTACGACAAGGCTAAGGAGACCCTGTGCAGCAAGTCGATAAACATCAAGTCAAAGCGTTTTTACTTCAGCTTCAAGACGATATCTGCCAAAAACTCGAGCAACAAGATGGTGTTGCTGTCTTTCAACAAGATGAGTGGCAACGTGAACAAGGTGGCGGTGGTCGCAGCCGAGTGATGAAAGACGGCCACGTGTTTGAGCAAGGCGGCGTGAACTTCTCACACGTGTTTGGTGACAAGATGCCCGCTTCCGCAACGGCTCATCGACCAGAGTTAGCCGGGCGTAAGTTTGAAGCGATGGGGGTTTCGTTAGTTATTCACCCTAAAAACCCTTATATCCCTACCTCACATGCCAATGTGCGCTTTTTTATTGCAGAAAAAGAGGGGGAAGATCCGATTTGGTGGTTTGGTGGAGGCTTTGACCTGACACCGTTTTATCCGTTCGAAGAGGATTGCCAGCACTGGCATGATACCGCTAAGCAAATCTGTCAGCCATTTGGTGAAGACGTCTATGCAGAGCATAAAAAATGGTGTGATGATTACTTCTTCTTGCCACATCGAAATGAAACTCGCGGTGTAGGTGGCTTATTCTTTGATGATCTCAATCAGTGGGGATTTGAACGCTCATTTGCCTACATGCAGGCGGTAGGTAATGGGTATACCGATGCTTACTTGCCTATAGTCGAGAAGCGCAAAGATGAGTCTTACGGTGAACGCGAGCGTAATTTCCAACTGTATCGTCGCGGACGCTATGTAGAGTTTAACCTTGTTTATGATCGTGGGACGCTGTTTGGCTTGCAAAGTGGCGGCCGTACAGAGTCCATTCTGATGTCGATGCCTCCATTGGCTCGTTGGGAATACAGTTACCAACCCGAAGAGGGAAGTGCCGAGGCGAAACTGTACAGCGACTATCTAAAACCTAGAGAGTGGTAGTCGAGCGGATAGCCACAGTTCAACTTGGCGAATGTGTGTCGAAATGATAGTGTCGAGCTATACCTTTCGGCACCCATTAGGCAAGGACAGTAGGCACAGACATGAGCAAGCCCGATCAGTACGTTGTATTTGGTAACCCCATTTCACAAAGTAAGTCACCGTATATTCATACACTTTTCGCACGACAAACCTCGCAAAACCTAGAGTATGGTCGCCAAGAGCCAGAACCTGAAGGCTTCAAGCAAGCGGCAACGGACTTTTTTCTATCGGGTGGTAAAGGGTGCAACATTACCGCACCATTTAAAGAAGACGCTTATCAGTTCGCAGGTCGTCTGACCGAGCGCGCGCAGCTTGCCGGTGCGGTCAATACGCTCAAGAAACTTGATGACGGCGAAATCATTGGAGATAACACCGACGGCGAAGGCTTAGTTCAAGATCTGCTACAACACCAAGTTCAGTTAGAAGGCGCCTCCATATTAGTGATTGGTGCTGGTGGTGCTGCTCGAGGTGTTCTCAAGCCACTTCTCGATCAAAAGCCCGCATCTATAACCATCACCAACCGTACTTTTGAAAAAGCACAGCAGCTCTCTGAGCTTTTTGATGAGTTTGGCCCAATTGCAGCGGTGCCAATGAGCGATATAGCAAACGCTTATGATGTGGTCATCAACTCTTCTTCTACCAGTCTCTATAAACAGCTTCCTGATGTTAGCAGTGCTATCTTTGCTAACCACACCGTGAGTTATGACATGACTTATGGTCAAGGGCTCACGACATTCAATCAATGGGCCAAGGACTCTGGCGCAAGATTCGCTTATGATGGTTTAGGTATGTTAGTTGGGCAAGCGGCCGAAAGCTTCATGCTATGGCGAGGTTTGAGACCGGGTACTAAGCAGATATTACGAGAACTAAGAAAGAACCTAGAAGGTTAATCGAATGAATCAGTCCATTTTGTTTTCTGACCAGCTTACTTGGAATGAGGAAGCCGGCATGGTTGAGTTTCATGCTCAGCAGGCTGGAATGTTGATTATCTGTTTGGTGAGTCTGGACAAGCTGGGTAAGCTTAATAACTCCAGTGAGGTTTCAAAGGAAAACGCCTTCGAGCAGTTTGAAGCGGCGCGCTTTGATATAGAAGAGATAGCTGAAAGCCTCGTTGAAGATGAGGCTTTCGATGAACAGGGACGCATTATCATTAACTAACGAATGATCGTTACTTCCTGCATATAGTCATTTTTGTTCTGCACATAGTTATTGGCAGAGCGCAGCAAAAAGGCTCTTTCTTTATCGGTTAAAGGACGAGCCTGTTTGACCGGGCTGCCTACATAGAGGTAGCCACTTTCTAAAACTTTATTAGGTGGCACCAGCGAACCTGCTCCTATCATCACATCGGACTCAATGGTTGCGCCATCAAGTACGATGCTCCCCATGCCCACAAGAACCCTATCTTTGATGGTGCAGCCGTGTAGCATTACTTTATGACCGATAGTCACGTCATTACCTATGAGTAATGGGTAGCCTTCAGGGTTTTCCGCATTCTTATGGGTAACGTGCAATACGCTGTTGTCTTGGATATTAGTGCGCTCACCGATTTCTATATGGTTCACATCACCACGCGCTGACACTAGGGGCCAAACACTGGCATCTTTACCAAAGCGGACATCACCGACGATAACACTGGTTTCATCTACATAGACGGAGCTGTCTAATTGTGGCTTTATGCCCTTGTAACTGCGAATTGAAGTCATATCAGTCTCTAAATCTGTGGAATGGGGCTATTTTGGCGAGTTATTGCAGTAATTTACAGCGCCAAAGCACAAAAAATAACCATACAAACAAAAAATGCGAAAAAACTGCATTTAGGGTATTGCCAATGTGATTTCGATCTCTATAATGCCCCCTCGCTGACACGGGAAAGGACAACGAAATCCCCAACGAGTCAGAAGGTCACAAGCTTCTAAGAAGCTTAGCAAAATAAGTTGAAAAAAGTGGTTGACACGAAAACTTATCTCGCTAAAATGGCCATCCGTTTTGAGAGGGATGCTTAGTCCGAAGCTCGAAACAAGCTCTTTAACAATATAAACCTATCAATCTGTGTGGGCACTCGTTGATGATAATCAAATTAGATATTTCTCTTAATAAAGAGCGGTATCAAATTAGGTTTCAATGAAACGAAGTGACCATTGAATCGAAAGATTCAGCACAGTCAATTCAAACATTACTTTTATGTAATGTTCAGTATTCATTGAGCCGAACAAAATCTTAAATTGAAGAGTTTGATCATGGCTCAGATTGAACGCTGGCGGCAGGCCTAACACATGCAAGTCGAGCGGAAACGAGTTAACTGAACCTTCGGGGGACGTTAACGGCGTCGAGCGGCGGACGGGTGAGTAATGCCTGGGAAATTGCCCTGATGTGGGGGATAACCATTGGAAACGATGGCTAATACCGCATAATAGCTTCGGCTCAAAGAGGGGGACCTTCGGGCCTCTCGCGTCAGGATATGCCCAGGTGGGATTAGCTAGTTGGTGAGGTAATGGCTCACCAAGGCGACGATCCCTAGCTGGTCTGAGAGGATGATCAGCCACACTGGAACTGAGACACGGTCCAGACTCCTACGGGAGGCAGCAGTGGGGAATATTGCACAATGGGCGCAAGCCTGATGCAGCCATGCCGCGTGTGTGAAGAAGGCCTTCGGGTTGTAAAGCACTTTCAGCAGTGAGGAAGGTGGTGTCGTTAATAGCGGCATCATTTGACGTTAGCTGCAGAAGAAGCACCGGCTAACTCCGTGCCAGCAGCCGCGGTAATACGGAGGGTGCGAGCGTTAATCGGAATTACTGGGCGTAAAGCGCATGCAGGTGGTTAGTTAAGTCAGATGTGAAAGCCCGGGGCTCAACCTCGGAACTGCATTTGAAACTGGCTGACTAGAGTACTGTAGAGGGGGGGTAGAATTTCAGGTGTAGCGGTGAAATGCGTAGAGATCTGAAGGAATACCGGTGGCGAAGGCGGCCCCCTGGACAGATACTGACACTCAGATGCGAAAGCGTGGGGAGCAAACAGGATTAGATACCCTGGTAGTCCACGCCGTAAACGATGTCTACTTGGAGGTTGTGGCCTTGAGCCGTGGCTTTCGGAGCTAACGCGTTAAGTAGACCGCCTGGGGAGTACGGTCGCAAGATTAAAACTCAAATGAATTGACGGGGCCCGCACAAGCGGTGGAGCATGTGGTTTAATTCGATGCAACGCGAAGAACCTTACCTACTCTTGACATCCTCAGAAGAGACTGGAGACAGTCTTGTGCCTTCGGGAACTGAGAGACAGGTGCTGCATGGCTGTCGTCAGCTCGTGTTGTGAAATGTTGGGTTAAGTCCCGCAACGAGCGCAACCCTTATCCTTGTTTGCCAGCACTTCGGGTGGGAACTCCAGGGAGACTGCCGGTGATAAACCGGAGGAAGGTGGGGACGACGTCAAGTCATCATGGCCCTTACGAGTAGGGCTACACACGTGCTACAATGGCGCATACAGAGGGCGGCCAACTTGCGAAAGTGAGCGAATCCCAAAAAGTGCGTCGTAGTCCGGATTGGAGTCTGCAACTCGACTCCATGAAGTCGGAATCGCTAGTAATCGTGGATCAGAATGCCACGGTGAATACGTTCCCGGGCCTTGTACACACCGCCCGTCACACCATGGGAGTGGGCTGCAAAAGAAGTGGGTAGTTTAACCTTCGGGAGGACGCTCACCACTTTGTGGTTCATGACTGGGGTGAAGTCGTAACAAGGTAGCCCTAGGGGAACCTGGGGCTGGATCACCTCCTTATACGAATAGATTATTGCGATGAGTGTTCACACAGATTGATTAGGTTTGTAAAGATAAAGAGATTTTGTTTTTGCTGAAAAGCGAAAGCAGAAAATAGTAAGTGCCCAACACTTACTGCTTAGTGTCCCGTTCGTCTAGAGGCCTAGGACACCGCCCTTTCACGGCGGTAACAGGGGTTCGACTCCCCTACGGGATACCATTGGGTCGTTAGCTCAGTTGGTAGAGCAGTTGACTTTTAATCAATTGGTCGCAGGTTCGAATCCTGCACGACCCACCATTCCTTCTTTGAAGGAACTCTCAAGAAATGGGGCTATAGCTCAGCTGGGAGAGCGCCTGCCTTGCACGCAGGAGGTCAGCAGTTCGATCCTGCTTAGCTCCACCATTCTTGAACATTCCACGGAATGATTTTCGTGGGCGATTAGCTCAGTTGGGAGAGCACCTCCCTTACAAGGAGGGGGTCACTGGTTCGAGCCCGGTATCGCCCACCATCTTTAAGCGCATTTCTTTTAAAAGAAAAGCTTTAAGTGCTCTTAAAAATGGTTTCGAAAGCTTTATTGCTGTAGAAAACATGCTCTTTAAAAATTTGGAAAGCTGACGAATAAGAATTGATTGTTCTTATTCAATTAAAAGTTCTCAAATCCTATATCGAAAGATGTAGGTACCAACACATTCAAGTGTTCTTGGAATTTGAGTCCGGCAAAATCGAGTCTGCATCATGTATAAAAATTGCAGACAACTTTGGTTACGTAACAAAGACCCTTTGGGGTTGTATGGTTAAGTGACTAAGCGTACACGGTGGATGCCTTGGCAGTCAGAGGCGATGAAAGGCGTAATAACTTGCGATAAGCTCAGATTAGGTAGTAATAACCTGTGAGTCTGAGATTCCTGAATGGGGAAACCCACCTGCATAAGTAGGTATCGCTGAGTGAATACATAGCTCAGCGAGGCGAACCGGGGGAACTGAAACATCTAAGTACCCCGAGGAAGAGAAATCAACCGAGATTCCGAAAGTAGCGGCGAGCGAAATTGGATTAGCCCTTAAGCTTTTAATGAGACAGGTGAAGGCTCTGGAAAGTGCCGCGATACAGGGTGATAGCCCCGTAACCGACATCTCATCATCAGTGAAATCGAGTAGGGCGGGACACGTGATATCCTGTCTGAATATGGGGGGACCATCCTCCAAGGCTAAATACTACTGACTGACCGATAGTGAACCAGTACCGTGAGGGAAAGGCGAAAAGAACCCCTGTGAGGGGAGTGAAATAGAACCTGAAACCGTGTACGTACAAGCAGTAGGAGCACCTTCGTGGTGTGACTGCGTACCTTTTGTATAATGGGTCAGCGACTTATATTCAGTGGCAAGGTTAACCGTTTAGGGGAGCCGTAGGGAAACCGAGTCTTAACTGGGCGTTCAGTCTCTGGATATAGACCCGAAACCAGGTGATCTAGCCATGGGCAGGTTGAAGGTTGAGTAACATCAACTGGAGGACCGAACCGACTAATGTTGAAAAATTAGCGGATGACTTGTGGCTAGGGGTGAAAGGCCAATCAAACCTGGAGATAGCTGGTTCTCCCCGAAATCTATTTAGGTAGAGCCTCGGACGAATACTACTGGGGGTAGAGCACTGTTAAGGCTAGGGGGTCATCCCGACTTACCAACCCTTTGCAAACTCCGAATACCAGTAAGTACTATCCGGGAGACACACGGCGGGTGCTAACGTCCGTCGTGGAGAGGGAAACAACCCAGACCGCCAGCTAAGGTCCCAAATTATAGCTAAGTGGGAAACGATGTGGGAAGGCTTAGACAGCTAGGATGTTGGCTTAGAAGCAGCCATCATTTAAAGAAAGCGTAATAGCTCACTAGTCGAGTCGGCCTGCGCGGAAGATGTAACGGGGCTAAGCTATAAACCGAAGCTGCGGCAATATACTTTGTATATTGGGTAGGGGAGCGTTCTGTAAGCCGTTGAAGGTGGATTGTAAGGTCTGCTGGAGGTATCAGAAGTGCGAATGCTGACATGAGTAACGATAAAGGGGGTGAAAAACCTCCTCGCCGGAAGACCAAGGGTTCCTGTCCAACGTTAATCGGGGCAGGGTGAGTCGACCCCTAAGGCGAGGCCGAAAGGCGTAGTCGATGGGAAACGGGTTAATATTCCCGTACTTCTTACAATTGCGATGGGGGGACGGAGAAGGCTAGGTGGGCCTGGCGACGGTTGTCCAGGTTCAAGTGCGTAGGCTTAAGAGTTAGGTAAATCCGGCTCTTTTTAAGGCTGAGACACGATGTCGAGCTACTACGGTAGTGAAGTCATTGATGCCATGCTTCCAGGAAAAGCCTCTAAGCTTCAGATTGTAAGGAATCGTACCCCAAACCGACACAGGTGGTCGGGTAGAGAATACCAAGGCGCTTGAGAGAACTCGGGTGAAGGAACTAGGCAAAATGGTACCGTAACTTCGGGAGAAGGTACGCTCCTCGCGGTGAAGTCCCTTGCGGATGGAGCTATGGGGAGTCGCAGATACCAGGTGGCTGCAACTGTTTATTAAAAACACAGCACTGTGCAAAATCGTAAGATGACGTATACGGTGTGACGCCTGCCCGGTGCCGGAAGGTTAATTGATGGGGTTAGACTTAGGTCGAAGCTCTTGATCGAAGCCCCGGTAAACGGCGGCCGTAACTATAACGGTCCTAAGGTAGCGAAATTCCTTGTCGGGTAAGTTCCGACCTGCACGAATGGCGTAATGATGGCCACGCTGTCTCCACCCGAGACTCAGTGAAATTGAAATCGCTGTGAAGATGCAGTGTACCCGCGGCTAGACGGAAAGACCCCGTGAACCTTTACTACAGCTTGGCACTGAACATTGACCCTACATGTGTAGGATAGGTGGGAGGCTTTGGAAACTAGTACGCCAGTATTAGTGGAGCCGTCCTTGAAATACCACCCTTGTAGTGTTGATGTTCTAACGTCGGCCCCTTATCGGGGCTGCGGACAGTGCCTGGTGGGTAGTTTGACTGGGGCGGTCTCCTCCCAAAGAGTAACGGAGGAGCACGAAGGTGGGCTAATCACGGTTGGACATCGTGAGGTTAGTGCAATGGCATAAGCCCGCTTGACTGCGAGAATGACAATTCGAGCAGGTGCGAAAGCAGGTCATAGTGATCCGGTGGTTCTGAATGGAAGGGCCATCGCTCAACGGATAAAAGGTACTCCGGGGATAACAGGCTGATACCGCCCAAGAGTTCATATCGACGGCGGTGTTTGGCACCTCGATGTCGGCTCATCACATCCTGGGGCTGAAGTCGGTCCCAAGGGTATGGCTGTTCGCCATTTAAAGTGGTACGCGAGCTGGGTTTAGAACGTCGTGAGACAGTTCGGTCCCTATCTGCCGTGGGCGTTGGAAGATTGAAGGGGGCTGCTCCTAGTACGAGAGGACCGGAGTGGACGAACCTCTGGTGTTCGGGTTGTGTCGCCAGACGCATTGCCCGGTAGCTAAGTTCGGAATCGATAACCGCTGAAAGCATCTAAGCGGGAAGCGAGCCCTGAGATGAGTCTTCCCTGGCACTTTAAGTGTCCTAAAGGGTTGTTCGAGACTAGAACGTTGATAGGCAGGGTGTGTAAGCGTTGTGAGGCGTTGAGCTAACCTGTACTAATTGCCCGTGAGGCTTAACCATACAACACCCAAAGGGTTTTGATGGACTCAAAGCAAGAACTTTGAATGTGTATGAGAACACGCTCTTAATATAAGAGAAAACAGCTTTCCGAATTAAAGAATTTGCTTGGCGACCATAGCGTTGTGGACCCACCTGACTCCATGCCGAACTCAGAAGTGAAACGCAATAGCGCCGATGGTAGTGTGGGGCTTCCCCATGTGAGAGTAGGACATCGCCAGGCTTTGAACAATATCTGTTTAAAGCACGATTGAGATAAGACTTTAAATAGACCACTGCGGAGTGGTAGTTCAGTTGGTTAGAATACCGGCCTGTCACGCCGGGGGTCGCGGGTTCGAGTCCCGTCCACTCCGCCACTTATTAAGAAGCCTCGTCTAACGACGAGGCTTTTTTGAATCTAACGTGTTGATTTAAGCCATTAAATAACATAGATTAGATAACACTTTAGGGGTGTAGCTCCAATTGGCAGAGCAGCGGATTCCAAATCCGCGTGTTGGGAGTTCGAATCTCTCCACCCCTGCCATATTCAAAGGCTCTGACTTAGGTCGGAGCCTTTTTTGTTTTCGCTTTTTCAAAGCAATGTGTTGGGATAACTAGGCGTCCCTCTGAATCTCTAGCCCGCTTGGTGGCAAGTCCCATCAAACCTCCGGAATGCCGACCCAGTCCACCCCTGCCATATTTAAAGGCTCTGACTTAGGTCAGGGCCTTTTTCGTTTCTGCGGTTTGTCGCTAAACAACGGTGCTGTAGCTAGAGGATATTCTTAGGCACGACTCGGTGCAGTTTCACTCCGACCCTTTTAGTGACGCTAACTTCATTATCTGGATTGAAATCTGCAGTTATCCGCCATGCATTTTCAGGCTCCATTTCCACCTTCATAGCGGCTGAGACATGCTCAGTGATCTCTGGAGAATGGATGATGGCAAAGCTCTCCGTGTTCAAGTTAGCACTACGTGGGTCAAGGTTGTAGGTACCAACAACGGTAATGGTGTCATCAATCGTCATTGTTTTCGCGTGAAGACCAAAAATAGGCGTAGTCGGTAGCTTTTTATACATGTGTTCCGTCATTACTCGCTGCCTGACTTTAGCATCGGGCTTAAATTCATAAACCTCAACCCCAGTGGCCAGCAGTTGTTTCCTATTTCTTTGGTAGCCGCTAAAGGCTGCTAGGTTGTCGTTAGAGGCCAAGCTATTCGTCAGGATCTGTATGGATATGCCTTTTTCTACAAGACTACGTAAAAAGACTCGATCTTTTTTGGTTGTGACCAGGTAGGGTGTTTGGATCAGAATGGAGGATTGAGCACTCTCTGCTAGCTCGACCAACTTATCTCGAGTGATACTACCTCCACCCAAGAACGTTTGTTGATCGTTTTTGCCGGGCTCATCCGCTATATACTCTACCTTATCAACGAATAGGAATTTCCCTTCTTTAGATAGTGCCTGAAAGGTCTCAGGTACCTTATCTATCTCTGCTCTGATCTCGGGATGAAAATGCTCAGGGTTACACGCATAGGAATGCAATCGTGAAAAATCAGGATTGCCGTTATATGGGTTGGATTTGAAGAGATCTTCGACTGGGACACTGAGCTCACTATTCCAGTATTGCTCGAAGGAGGTATCGATCGCGTTAACTGCTTTGCCAGCTAGGAATACATCGCGATCTCTGAAGTTGTACTCATGATCAAACCCAAAGTATTCGTCGGCAATATTTCTTCCTCCAGTGATCGCTACCCGGTCGTCGACTAAAAAGACTTTATTGTGCATGCGTTGGTTGATGCCGTGAAAGTCGGTAATAACAGTTGTCATCTTTTGAACTATATTCTTACCGATATTGGCGTTGGGGTTATATATCTTGATGTCAAAGTTCTCATGCGCTGCCAACATGAGAAGTTCATCTCCCTTGGCATTGAGCATGATGTCATCGACAAGAACTCTCACCTGTATGCCTCGCTCAGCCGCTCTTACGAGATAGTCAGTCGCAATCAACCCTACGTTGTCGACTGAGAAGATAAAGTACTGTACATCGATAGAGGCTTCAGCGCGCTCTGTTAACCAAGCACGGGACATCATTGCTTCCGCTCCTTGCTCTAAAACATAGACGCCTGTGCCATTTTTCATTTCAGTCTCAAAAGGCTGAGTGTAGTGAGACAAAGGCAAGCGCTCTTTATCGACGAGGTCGGCACAATAGTTTTTGTTCGAGACAGGTACGCTATCGGGAGCCGTTGAGCAGCCAAATAAAGCAATTGAAACAGAAGCAAGTAGCGTTTTTTTGAATGCGGACATAAGGGTAAAAACCTTTCGGGCAGAGAATCGGCAATATGATATCGATAACCAGAGTAATAAAGTATCACCTCTCTGTCACAACCGTCAGTGAGCCAAGTTATGGTTGGATATAAACCTTTTCCGCCACTTTCCAAAATGCAGAGAGTAGCTGGTTATCCAAGTTAGAGCGCTTACACACCACACCGAGTTTGAATGGCTTTATAGGCTCTAGTTTCAAGCGCTGTATCTTGTCTCTGACTGGGCTGTTGACGATGACGACTTCTGGCGCAATACCGACGCCACATCCTAATGCCACCATGCTAACAATCGCCTCATGACCGGATACTTGAGCATAGATATTGGGCTTTATACGCATTTTTTTGAACCAGTAATTTGCGCGTTCGCGAGCGGTGCCAGCTTCTGGGACAATGAATGGGATTTTACTCCAGTCAGGCATACCATCGGCTAGCTCAGAGCCAAAGCTGCTTACCCCGGCTGGCGCAATAACAGATAAGGGGATCTCACTAATCGTCTCAAACTCCAAGCGCGCGGGGAGCAGTTCAGGCAGTGCAGAGATAGCGATATCCGTTTCATCATTCATGACTTTGTCTATCGCTTGGGCTGGATCGCCTGTCGATAGTTCGAATTCGATGTACGGATAGAGCAGCCTGAACTCCGCAAGCAGTTCAGGTAAATGGCTATAGCTGGCGGTGACTGAGCAAAACAACCGAAGTTTGCCTCTGAGCTCGTTTTCACCATGTTGGCTTTCAGATTGAAACTGCTGCCATTCACTGACGATATTGATGGCAATCGGTAGCAGCTTTTTACCTGCTGGAGTGAGCTCTACAGATCGGTTGTCACGCAAGAATAGGCTTTGATGAGTATCCTGCTCAAGCTTTTGAATCTGACGACTAAGTGCGGAGGCACTGACGTGCATCGCGGTCGCGGTTTTACTGAAGCTTTTACTCTCACAAAGATGGATAAAAGCTTGGAGACTTTTAATATTCATAACACTAAAGATATCGGTAGTTGCATTAATTGCAATGACAAATTGTGAATATATCACTTTAAGCAATTGGGTCTCTGTTTTAGTATGAAGTCATTCGATGATAAGCATCGACACTACGGACAGAATTCAACAGGAGAGCCCCACTATGGCTAACTATTTCAATACTCTTAACTTGCGTGAGCAATTGGACCAACTAGGTCGTTGTCGTTTTATGGATCGTTCTGAATTTGCTTCAGAAGCGGATTACCTAAAAGGTAAGAAAGTAGTCATTGTTGGTTGTGGTGCTCAAGGCCTAAACCAAGGCTTGAACATGCGCGATTCTGGCCTAGACGTATCTTACGCACTTCGTCAGGCAGCTATCGATGAGCAACGTCAATCGTTCAAAAACGCGAAAGACAACGGCTTCGTTGTGGGTAGCTACGAAGACCTAATCCCTCAAGCTGACCTAGTTGTTAACCTAACTCCAGACAAGCAGCACACTAACGTGGTTGAGACGGTAATGCCGCTAATGAAGGAAGGCGCATCACTAGGCTACTCTCACGGCTTCAACATCGTTGAAGAAGGTATGCAAATCCGTAAAGACCTAACGGTTGTCATGGTTGCGCCTAAGTGTCCAGGTACAGAGGTTCGTGAAGAATACAAGCGTGGTTTTGGTGTTCCGACTCTTATCGCAGTTCACCCAGAGAACGACCCTCAAGGTGATGGTCTTGAAATCGCTAAAGCATGGGCAGCAGCAACAGGCGGTCACCGTGCAGGTGTTCTAGAGTCTTCATTCGTTGCTGAAGTTAAATCTGACCTAATGGGTGAGCAAACTATCCTATGTGGCATGCTACAAGCAGGTTCAATCGTATGTTACGAGAAGATGATTGCTGACGGCATCGACCCAAGCTACGCAGGTAAACTACTTCAGTTCGGTTGGGAAACCATCACAGAAGCACTGAAATTCGGTGGCATCACGCACATGATGGATCGTCTATCTAACCCTGCGAAAGTGAAAGCGTTTGACCTGTCTGAAGAGCTAAAAGACCTAATGCGTCCGCTTTACAACAAGCACATGGATGACATCATCCAAGGCGAATTCTCTAGCACTATGATGGCTGACTGGGCAAATGACGACGTGAACCTTCTAGGTTGGCGCGCAGAGACAGCTGAAACAGCATTCGAAAACTACCCAGCATCAGATGTGGAAATCTCTGAGCAAGAGTACTTCGACAACGGTATCCTAATGGTGGCTATGGTTCGTGCGGGCGTTGAGCTAGCATTCGAAGCAATGACGGCATCAGGCATCATCGATGAGTCTGCATACTACGAGTCGCTACACGAGCTACCACTGATTGCAAACACGATCGCACGTAAGCGTCTATACGAAATGAACGTAGTAATCTCTGACACAGCAGAATACGGTAACTACCTATTCGCGAACGTAGCAACACCACTTCTTCGCGAGAAGTTCATGCCATCAGTAGGTACTGACGTAATCGGTAAAGGTCTAGGTGAGACTTCTAACCAAGTAGATAACGGCAAACTAATCGAAGTAAACGACGTTATCCGCAACCACCCTGTTGAGTACATCGGTGAAGAGTTACGTGGCTACATGACAGACATGAAGCGCATCGCTGTAGGCGGCTAAGCCGACCAAGAATAAATAAAACGTAAACACAACATAGTAAAAAGGGGCTACCAATCGGTAGCCCCTTTCTTTTGTCTGTGCCATTCGAGCCTAATGCTCGGAATGCAGCGAACAAATGGTTACTTGTCTGCTAGCTTTTGCTCTAGCTCAGCAAGTTTTTGCTCCATTTCCGTTAGCTTTTGGCGAGTACGAAGCAGTACTTGAGTCTGCACGTCAAACTCTTCACGGCTAACCACATCAAGCTTATTCAATTGGCCTTGAATCACTTGACGTACTTTCTGATCAACATCCGCACCAAGCTCTTTCACGGGTTGTGGCATAGAGTCGTGAATCTGCTTAGCAATCTGTTCAAGTTTCTTTGGGTCAAACATGTCTGGTAACTCCTTAAGTAACCCCACTATTCTATGTAATCCACCGGGCAATGTCGTTATTTAGCGTAATAAAAAAGGCCACAATGTGGCCTTTTTCTAACTAACGCTGTTTTTAACGAACAACGTAGAATCACATTAACTGTTTATACGCGATTCTCTTTGCATGCAGCTGAAGCTTCGTCAACTCGAGCAATTTTCTCTAAGTCTTTGTCTTCAACAAACACAGGTAGTGGCTTATGACGCTCTGCCAAGTAGGTGTAGATAACTGGCAGTACAAATAGCGTAAACAGCGTACCAATCGCAAGACCAGCAACGATTACGATACCGATACTAAAGCGCTGAGCCGCACCCGCACCTGATGCGTACATCAGTGGGATAAGACCTGCGATCATCGCCGCTGTGGTCATTAGGATTGGGCGAAGACGTACTTTCGCCGCTTCCATGACCGCTTCCATCTTGCTCTTCTTATGCAGAAGCTGCTCTTCTTTCGCTACCTCACAGATAAGAATACCGTGCTTGGTAATGAGACCTACTAGGGTAATCAAACCAACCTGCGAGTAGATGTTCATGGTCGCTGCGCCCCAAGCAAGAGCAATCAAGGCACCACAAATCGCTAGCGGTACCGAAACCATGATAACGAATGGGTCTTTAATCGACTCAAACTGGATAGCCAGTACCAAGAAGATGATCGCCAGTGCCAGACCAAACGTTGCATACAGTGCGCTACCTTCAGTTACGTACTGACGTGCTTCACCCATGTAGTCATGGTTGTAGCCGCTTGGCAGTTTGCTTTCTGCAATCGATTCAAACCATGCAATCGCATCACCCATTGCCACGCCCGGTGAAGGTACTGCACCCACCGTTGCTGAGTTCAGCTGGTTGAAGTGAGGCAGTGAGCGGGGCTCCGCAACCACATCGATACTGATAAGGCTACCTAGTGGGATAGCTTGACCATCATCCGAGCGAACAAAGTACATGTTCATCGATTCTGGATTTAGACGATACTTACGCTCAACCTGAGGGATTACCTCATACGAACGACCATTTAGGTCGATACGGTTCACGTAGCCATCGGCCATCATAGCACTCAGCGTAATACCGATATCTTGCATGGTCACGCCATAGGCGCCAGCCATATCCTTGTCGATATTGATTTTCATCGTGGCTGAGTCGTAGTTCAAATCCAGTGTTGAGTAAACAAACTGTGGGTTTTGTTGTACTTCACCCCAGATGTCAGTCGCGATAGTAAACAAACTCTCAAAGCTGTTTGGTGTCGTGATAACAAACTGAATAGGCAGACCTGAACCTGCACCAGGAAGTTCTGGCATTTGGAACGCAGTCACAGCCATACCCGGTACTTCAGCGACGAGAGCACCTACACGGTTTGCTACTTCAGCTTGGCTTGCTTCACGTTGACTCCACGGCACCATTGATGCAATACCAAACGCTTGGTTTGAGTTAGGCACACCGGTAAACACCTGTGCAAACGCCACTTCAGGCTGATCGCTCAGAATCTTGTTCACATCGTTCATGGTATTTTGTAGATAGTCTAGGTTCGCATTCGACGGACCCGTACCCATCAACATCACTACGCCTTTATCTTCTGACGGTGCCAGTTCACTTGGAATGAACTTGAACAGCATCGGAAGTGACGCGAACACGATAACTGCAAAGCCGATAATAACCGGACGGTGCTGCATTACTGCTGTGAGCATTTTCTCGTAGCGAGCGGTCATGCGATCAAGTACATCATGTACTTTCTGCTCGAAACGGTTTGGTGTCTCGTTCGCTTTAAGTAGCTTCGAACACATCATTGGCGATAACGTCAATGCGATGATACCGGATACAAATACCGAACCTGCCAGCGTCAGAGCGAACTCTTTAAACAGCGAGCCCGTGATACCGCCCATCAAGGCGATCGGCGCGTATACCGCACCTAGTGTGAGTGTCATCGCGATAACCGGTACCGCAATCTCACGCGTACCAATGATGGCCGCGCGGAACGGCGATTCACCGAGCTTAATGTGACGGTCAACGTTTTCAAGAACAACGATCGCATCATCTACCACTAGACCGATAGCCAATACCATCGCTAGCAGCGTCATCAGGTTCCATGAGAAGCCAATCGCTTGCATCACCATGGCTACACCAATCAGGGATAGTGGGATAGTGACGATAGGGATCAGAACCGCACGGAATGAACCCAAAAACAGAGTGATAACCACAAGTACGATCAACGCTGCTTCAAGGATAGTTTTGATAACCTCTTGAATTGATTCGTTGATTGCCACCGTTGAGTCATACATCACGTTCATTTTGATGTTGCTAGGCAGGTTCTTCTCAAGTTGAGGAAGAAGTTCAAGCACATCGGCTGCGATGTTGATCGGGTTGGCACTTGGTGCTGCGTTGATGGCCGCTACTACAGCCTCTTGACCGTTAGCACTCGCACGATAAACGTCGTGACTCTTCTCAAGCGTCACTTTCGCGATGTCACCTAAGCGAATTACTTGGCCGTCGCTCGAGCTTACAACTAGGTTCTTCAGCTCTTCGGTGTTCGATACCTGAGTATCGGCACTGCCGTTATACAGAACGAACTCACCCGTTGCTTGACCTGTTGCAGACTGATAGTTGTTGGCATTCAGAACGTTCATCACGTCCGAAGCCGTCATCTTCAGCGCGGCCATTTTCAGTGGGTCTAGCCATACGCGTAGTGCGTATTTCATACCACCGTACATATCTACTTTAGATACACCGTTAACGGTAAATAGCTGTGGGTTGATTACGCGCTCTAGGTAGTCGGTGATCTGACTCGACGCCAACTCATCACTGGTAAAGCCGATATAAAGTACCGCGGTCGTCGAACCAGTCGACATGGTTACCGTTGGGTCTTCGGCTTCTTTAGGAAGCTGAGAGCGAACCGAGTTGGTCTTTGCCAGAATGTCTGACAGCGCCGCGTTCGGGTCGGTGTTAAGCTTCATGTTTACCGTGATGGTCGATTGACCAAGCACAGACTGTGACGTCATGTAGTCAATGTTGTCGGCTTGCGCGACGGCTTGCTCCAGAGGCTGAGTAATAAAGCCTTGAATCAAGTCGGCACTTGCACCGTAGTAACTGGTTGTCACGGTGACAACCGTATTCGTCATTTCTGGGTATTCACGTACCTGCATCTTGAATACCGCTTGCAAACCAAGCAAGGCAATCAAGAAGCTGATCGATACCGCAAGAACAGGACGTTTTATGAAAATATCAGTAAAACGCATTTTGCCTCCAATTACAGCATCGGTGTCTCAGCTGGTGGGACAGTCGCATCGCTTTCCACCACTTTGACTTTCACGTCGTTACTTAGACGTACCTGACCAGAGGTAACGATAACGTCATCTGGGTTCACACCTTCTAGGATGTGGGCGATATCGCCAGTACGCTCGCCAACTTTAACGACTTGCTGCTTAACGCGTTTCTCACCATCAACATCAGTCACGACATATACGTTGTCGCCATATAGCGTAAACGTGATCGCCGTTTGCGGTAGCGTCACTTGGTTCTCTAGCTTAGGCAGAATGATGTTAGCGCGAGCGAACATGCCGCTACGTAGCTTGCCATCGTTATTTGGAATATCCGCTTGCACTTGGATCAGGCCGCTTTGAATGCTTACCGCAGGCTCAATAGCCGAGATAGAGCCTTTAAATGGCTGATTTGGATACGCATCAACGAAGATATCGACATCTTGTCCAATAGAAATGCGAGAGAAATCGGTCTGAGGAACAGTAAAACGCAGCTTCATTAGACTAGTGTCTTCAAGGCGCACGATATCGTCACTTGGTTGCAGATACTGACCAAGGAACACGTTACGGATACCAACGACACCAGAGAATGGTGCTTTGATTTCACGACGGTCGATCTGTGCTTTTAGGCTCTCGATGTCAGCCGATAGAGAGAAGTAGCTTGCTTCTGCATCATCGTATGCTTCGCGCGAGATAGAGCCTTTCTTGTAAAGACCTTGGTAGCGTTCATATTTCGCTTTCGCTGCAGGCAGACGTGCTTGTGAACTCTTAAGGTTCGCTTTTTCTACGTCTGAATCCAGAGATACAAGAAGCTGGTCTTTCTCAACCATTGAGCCTGAAGCAAATGAGATATTGCTGATCACGCCGCTGGTTTCTGAAGTCAGTGTGACACCTTGGTTAGGCTCAACAAAACCGATGGCTTCGATAACCGGTACCCAATCAACAGGTTGAACCGTGGTCACGGTGACTGGAAATTCAGGCTCAGGGCGATTTGCTAAATACTCAGCAATCTTCTGTTGCTTGAACAGGTTGAAACCTATCACACTGCCGAATAGCAGTATTGCGATAAGTAGCATGAAAAATGTCCACTTTTTCATTCTAACGAGAACTCCACATTAGTGTTTTATAATTGCATCCCAACTGGCTTCGATAGCTGATTCCAGCGCATCGTCATCCAGTTGATAGAGACCCAGAGCATGCTTACGCGCAAGCGAAACACTTGCTTCTAAGCTTAGTCCAGAAAGAATTTCATTATCGAGGTTTTTGAAAACCCCTTGTTTCTTTCCTTCGTTGAATAGGTTATCGACTTGGGCAAACATTTTTCGTTCTTGTTCCCGAGTGCTATAACAATTTTTCGAAGGAATTGAATCATATTGGGCGCGTGTCTTTAACGAATTGATATTCGATGCCGCCATTCGCCAAATATTTAGCCACATGGTCCTATACTGTTCCTTCAGTGGCTTGTCTGCATCCACGCCCGCTTGTACGGCTTTCGCCATACGCGCGACCACATACTGTCGCAACTCTTCCAACAAATGGTCTTTGTCGTCAAAGTAGCGATAGATGGTGCCTGCAGCGACGCCAGCCTCATTGGCTAGCTTCTGCATAGATACACCTTGAATGCCTACTTCGGCTACCATTTTTTGAGCCGCTTCAAGTATTTGTAGGCGTTTGTCGCTGGTATTTACAGTTGTCATGAGCCATCCAACCAATAACTGAATGAACGTTCATTCATTATAAAACAATTGACGCCTATTTGTGCAACTTATTTTTAATCAGAATTCTATAAAAGTTAAAAACTCCTACAGAGCGTGGCATTGTCATCGGTAGCAGTCTATTATGTGCGCGTTACAAGTCGTGAGTAGTGAGCACATTAATGAAGCTAAATCCGCAGCAAGATATGGCGGTGAAATACGTCTCTGGTCCATGCCTGGTTCTCGCTGGTGCAGGGTCAGGTAAAACCCGCGTGATTACTAATAAGATAGCCTACCTAGTTCAAAACTGCGGGTATAAGGCGAGAAATATCGCTGCGGTGACGTTCACCAACAAAGCCGCTCGGGAGATGAAAGAGCGTGTTGGACAGACGCTTGGTAAGAATGAATCTAAAGGCTTGATGGTGTCGACCTTCCACACCATGGGGCTGAATATTATTCGCCGCGAGTATAAGGCGCTGGGCTTGAAAGCAGGTTTCTCTTTGTTTGATGATCAGGACCAGATGGCACTGCTTAAAGAGCTGACTGAAAAACAGCTTGATGGTGATAAGGATCTCCTCCGCTCGCTGCTCAGCTCTATTTCGAACTGGAAAAACGACATGCTCACGCCAGAGCAGGTCAAAGGCAGTGCACGTTCAGAACAAGAACAACTGTTTGCGCACTGCTTTGAGATGTACCAAATCCAGATGAAAGCCTATAACGCGCTCGATTTTGATGACCTGATCGCGCTTCCTGTGATTTTGCTTAAGACCAATCAAGAAGTCCGTGAGCGTTGGCAGAAACGTGTTCAGTATCTGCTGGTGGATGAGTATCAAGATACCAACACCAGTCAGTACGAACTTGTTAAGCTGTTGGTTGGCGAACGGGCTCGATTTACCGTTGTAGGCGATGATGATCAGTCCATTTATTCATGGCGTGGCGCGAAACCGCAGAACCTTGTATTGCTCAACAAAGACTTTCCAAACCTGAAAGCGGTGATGCTGGAGCAAAACTATCGCTCAACCAGTCGAATTTTGCGCGCGGCGAATATCTTGATCGCCAATAACCCGCACGTATTTGAGAAATCGCTGTTCTCCGAGATCCCTGACGGTGAAAAGCTCAAAGTACTTAAAGCCAAAAACGAGGAGCATGAGGCAGAACGCGTCACTGGCGAACTTATTGCTCATCGATTTGTAAATCGAACTGAGTATCGTGACTATGCCATCTTATATAGAGGCAACCATCAGTCGCGCCTGATTGAAAAGGTATTGATGCAAAACCGTGTGCCTTACAAGATCTCAGGAGGCACGTCATTTTTTGCGCGCGCCGAGATCAAAGACATCATGGCGTATCTACGTGTGCTCGTGAACCCAGACGATGATAATGCTTTCTTGCGCATCGTAAACACGCCGCGTCGCGAAATTGGTCCTGCAACACTGGAGAAGCTGGGCAGTTATGCCAATATGCGAGGCAAAAGCTTGTTTGAGGCAAGCTTCGAGCTTGGGTTAGAGCAGCACCTTACCGGCCGCGGCCTTGAAAACCTGCGCCGCTTTACCCAATGGATCGTCGCTATCGCCGATAACGCAGAGCGCGGCAATACAGTAGAGGCTGTGCGAGCCTTGGTTCGTGATATCAACTATGAAGATTGGCTGTACGAAACGTCATCTAGCGCAAAAGCGGCTGAAATGCGCATGAAGAACGTCTCTGATCTTTATTCGTGGATTGTTGCTGATTTAGAGGGTGACAACTACGACAAAGAAGAGAAGACGCTAAAAGAAGTGGTTCAACGTCTAACCCTGCGCGACATGATGGAACGCGGTGAAGAAGATGATGACAGCGATGCGGTTCAATTGATGACGCTGCATGCCTCAAAGGGGTTGGAATTTCCTTATGTCTATTTGATAGGGTCAGAAGAGGGCATTTTGCCGCATCAAACCAGCATCGATGAGGACAATGTCGAAGAAGAACGCCGCTTGATGTATGTCGGCATCACTCGCGCGCAAAAAGAGCTGACTTTTACGATATGTAAGGAGCGCCGTCAGTTTGGTGAGCTAATCAAGCCTGAGCACAGCCGATTTCTCGATGAGCTGCCGTTTGATGATGTTGAATGGGAGCAAGCGAAAAAGCCGGTGTCAGCGGAAGAGCGCATGCAAAAAGGTCAGGCGCATATCGCCAATATTCGCGCGATGTTTAATAAGAAGTAACGCCAGATTGCACTGTATATAAAGAAGGGGCTCACTAGATAGTGAGCCCCTTCTTTATATACAGTGCGTAATGCTGGATTACAGACCCGCGATCATGTGCTCAATAGCATCAATGATTTCTTGGTCAGAACAATCCATACAAGAGCCTTTCGCTGGCATCGCGTTAAAGCCGTTGATGGCGTGATCAGCCAACACGTCTTTGCCTTGCGCGATACGTGGTGCCCAGTCACCAGCGTCACCCGTTTTAGGAGCACCGCTGACACCAATAGAGTGACAAGCAGTACAGAAGGTATTGTAAACAGTGGCACCATCACGTGGACCAGTTGGCTCTGCAACAACAGGTTCGCTACCTGCTAAGTAAACGCCACCAACGGGTTTAATACGCTCTGCGATAGCGTCATATTCTTCTTGGCTCACATCCGCTGCAAAAGAGGCAGTAGAAAAAGTTAGTGCGGCGAACAACACAGTTAAGATTCGACGAGACATATCCATTAAACTCACTTTACTATCCAACAAGGTAGCAAGTCGCTGCTTGCTATTCATTTATACGATTTTATTCTGCTTGCTGATCTAACGGCTGTTAAATCAATGTAAACATTGGGTGATTATATCCTGTTAACTTGTTGCAATAAACCACAACTTTTCAGCTTCACGGGGTGAATCACATCGTAAAGCTAGTATTTTCTGTACCAAAGTGCTGAAAAAGCCAACAAACGAAAAAAAAAGTTAAAAAAGTACTTTACGGCATAGTGTGATATCCGTATTATTCCCATCCGCCGATAGGGCATGCGCCCGTAGCTCAGCTGGATAGAGCGTTGGCCTCCGGAGCCAAAGGTCGAAGGTTCGAATCCTTTCGGGCGTGCCATCCGGATATAATTATTGGCAAAAAATAGTGGTGGCTATAGCTCAGTTGGTAGAGCCCTGGATTGTGATTCCGGTGGTCGCGAGTTCGAATCTCGTTAGCCACCCCATTATTTCGGTGACTTTTGTCTCCAGTTTTGATTTAATCGAAACGAAAGCGTTCTGAAAAGAACATTGTCGGTGAATAGCGCAGCTTGGTAGCGCATCTGGTTTGGGACCAGAGGGTCGGGGGTTCGAATCCCTCTTCACCGACCACTATTTCAGTTACTGTTGATGACGGTAACAAAACAAAATTTGTGGTGGCTATAGCTCAGTTGGTAGAGCCCTGGATTGTGATTCCGGTGGTCGCGAGTTCGAATCTCGTTAGCCACCCCATTTATTTTGGTAGCATTTGCTTCCCCTTACGAGTTGACTCGTAATAAAACATTGTCGGTGAATAGCGCAGCTTGGTAGCGCATCTGGTTTGGGACCAGAGGGTCGGGGGTTCGAATCCCTCTTCACCGACCACCATTCGAAAGCCTCGTCGAAAGACGAGGCTTTTTTCGTATATATGGTTTGCAGGTTTTAAGGAAAACCCATGCGAGTCGGGGGCTGGAAGGCCAGTCCCATGGAAGCCCAGTCGTCGAGTGTCGAACCAATCGAATTCCTCTTCACTAGTATCATTCGAAGCTGCCTCGTCATACGAGGTTCTCTCATCTACACGCTAGAAAGCGCCAAATTGAAAACCCGACATGATCACCAAAACTATGTGTCATTAGGTCATGTATCTAGTCACATATCATTCCGTTGTCCGATTAGCGGCATTTTCTCGTTGAATCGTGTTTTCCCTCTTTATAAATAGCCTGTTGTCTTATTGGAGCTTGGCTGAATAACATTTCTACGATTCTTGTCTGATAAGAAATGGTGTTTCACTCTAGCTAACTCCAGAATCCCAGAGTTTTGTCTATATTGCATGCCGCAATCATGTTGCAATTTAATGTAGCGGAAAATGTTGCCTACTCTCGATCTTTGAGCGTTTCGCTTGTGAAGTGTGATTAAGATCTAGACTTTAGTTCTGCAAACGGCATTGTTACAAAACTTATGTTTCCATAGTGTTAAAATGATTACGGAATAACTATTCGCACTGCTTTAGTCATTAATATGGCTAATATCGTGATGCATAGCGATTTATGATCGTTTTATAGTGCGTTTTATTGGTGCTACATCAAGTTTTTAGATGGGTACTCTCATTACTATATGTAGTTAATGTGCATAAATATTTATTTATACTGCTTTAGATTTGCTCAATTTCGAATTTTTATCCTATTTTTGTTGCTTTTCTGTGAAAGATTTGCCAAATTGATGCACTTGTAATTAGTCAGCAGAAAATGCTGCCTAAGAATGGATTCAATTTTTCAGACAGGGGCAGAAAACTGCCAAAGCAGTAGAGGTCTGGTAATGTCATTATTAGAAGTTAAAGATCTTCGTATCGAATACCCATCTCGCCATGGGGTACATGCCGCGGTTAAAAATTTGTCGTTCAATATTGAACGCGGCGAAATAGTTGGTGTTGTGGGTGAGTCTGGTGCAGGTAAATCGACCGTAGGTAATGCGGTGATCGATTTGCTATCACCTCCAGGGACTATCGCTGGTGGCGAAGTGTTCTTGGATGGAGAGAAAATCTCCGGTTTATCTCCTGAACAGATGCGAAAAGTTCGTGGCTCAAAAATCGGGTTTATTTTCCAAGACCCAATGACCTCACTTAATCCACTCTTCACGGTTGAGCAACAATTAAAAGAGACCATCCACGCCAATATGAAGGTGACGGATGAGCAAGCCTATGAGCGCTCGCTTAACCTAATGAAGCAAGTGGGTATTCCACAGCCTGAAAACCGTCTTAAGCAATACCCACACCAGTTTTCTGGTGGTATGCGTCAGCGTGTGGTTATCGCTATCGCGCTAGCGGGTGAACCTGACCTTATCATTGCCGACGAACCAACCACGGCACTCGATGTATCAATTCAAGATCAAATCCTAGGTTTGATTCGAGACCTGTGCATCAAGAACAACGTGGGTTGTATGCTAGTGACGCACGATATGGGTGTGGTTTCTAACGTGACTGACCGCGTGGCAGTTATGTATCGCGGTGACCTAGTTGAGTTTGGTGCGACGAAGAAAGTACTGGGCGACCCAGATCACCCATACACGCGCAGCCTAATCTCAGCGGTTCCTCGTTCAGACATGAAACTGGATCGCTTCCCACTGGTTAGTTACATCGAAGAAGCTCATGAAATGGAGCCGCTTGATGTGAAAAACCACTGGTTAGGTCAGAGCCAAGATCACCGTGATTACACAGGACCACTGCTTAACGTAGAGAACGTCAACCTGCGCTTTGTGACCAAAGATTCTTTGTTCGAAAGTCGTCGTGAGTACGTTCAGGCGTCGAACAACGTGAGCTTTGAGGTTCACGAAGGTGAGACATTTGGCCTAGTAGGTGAGTCGGGTTCAGGTAAATCTACCATTGCTCGAGTTATCGCCGGCCTGTACGCTCCAAACTCAGGTAAGGTGACGTTTGAGGGTATCGACTTAACCTCACTTAAGTCGGAGAAAGAGCGTCGTCCGATGCGTCGTCAGATGCAGATGGTGTTCCAAAACCCGTACACCTCAATGAACCCGCGCATGAAGATCTACGACATCATCGCTGAGCCAATTCGTTTCCACAAACTGACCGCTAACGAGTCAGAAACCAAACAGATTGTTGAAGATCTGCTTGAGCACGTGGGTCTTGGCAAGATGGCCGGTGTGAAGTATCCGCACGAGTTTTCTGGTGGTCAGCGTCAGCGTATCTCTATCGCTCGCGCACTGGCAACGCGTCCACGTCTATTGATTTGTGATGAGCCGACATCAGCGCTTGATGTATCCGTTCAGGCGCAGATTTTGAACCTACTTAAAGACCTTCAGCAAGAGCTGAACCTCACCATGCTGTTCATCAGTCACGATTTGCCGGTTATCCGTCAGATGTGTGACCGAGTGGGTGTCATGCAAATGGGTACGCTACTGGAAGTGGCACCAACCGAGCAATTGTTTACCGACCCACAACACGAATACAGCAAGCAACTGATTTCCTTGATGCCTGAATTTACAGGTTTAAGAGAAGACGTAGTAAAAACGGCGTAAGCCAAATAAGTTCCTAATGGAAATATAAGCAGAAGCAAACACAACAAAAAGGGATCCGGATCCCCGCATGAAGGAGTTATGCACAATGAAAACCATGAAAAGTAAATTAGCAGTGGCTTTGATGGCAGCTGGCCTAAGCTTTAGCGCTGCAGCAGCAAACATCACCGTAGCATACGACGCTGACCCAGTAACGCTTGATCCACAAGAGCAGCTATCGGGCGGTGTGATGCAGCTTTCACACATGGTATTTGACCCACTAGTACGTTTTAACCAAGACATGGAATTTGAGCCTCGTTTGGCTGAGTCTTGGGAGCGTGTCGACAACGAAACTATGCGTTTCAACCTACGTAAAGGCGTTAAGTTCCACTCTGGTAACGAGCTAACGGCTGACGACGTAGTATGGACATTTGCGCGTCTTAAGAAGTCTGCTGACTTCAAAGGTATCTTCGCGCCGCTAGTATCACTGACTAAAGTTGACGACTACACCATCGAAATCAAGACTGACGGTACTTACCCGCTAGTTGAGAACGTGGCAACGTACATCTTCCCAATGGACAGCAAGTTCTACTCTGGTACAACAGAAGACGGTAAAGACAAAGGCGAAATCGTTAAGCACGGTAACTCTTTTGCTTCTACTAACGTTTCTGGTACTGGCCCATTCACGGTTAAATCTCGTGAGCAAGGCATCAAGGTTGAGTTTGAGCGTAACCCTAACTACTGGGATACCGAATCAAAAGGTAACGTTGATAACCTAACACTTGTACCAATCAAAGAAGCGGCAACGCGTGTAGCAGCACTTCTTTCTGGCGATGTAGACATGATTGCTCCAGTAGCACCAAACGACTACAAGCGTGTGGATAGCGCAAGCAATATCAACCTATACACTATGCCTGGTACGCGTGTAATCACGTTCCAAATGAACCAAAACAGCAACGAAGCTCTAAAAGACGTTCGCGTTCGTCAAGCTATCGTTCACGCAATCAACAACGAAGGTATTGCTAAGAAGATCATGAAAGGTGCTGCGACACCTGCTGGTCAGCAAAGCCCAGTTGGTTATGCGGGTTACAACGAAGAGCTAGTACCACGCTACGACCTGAAGAAAGCGAAAGAGCTAATGAAGGAAGCGGGCTACGAGAACGGCTTTACGCTATCTATGATGGCACCAAACAACCGTTACGTGAACGACGACAAAATCGCTCAAGCGGCAGCAGCAATGCTATCTAAGATCGGCATCAAGGTTGATCTGAAGACAATGCCTAAAGCGCAATACTGGCCAGAGTTTGATAAGTGTGCAGCAGACATGATGATGATCGGCTGGCACCCAGATACAGAAGATTCAGCGAACTTCACAGAGTTCCTAACGATGACTCGTAACGAAGAGACTGGTCGTGGTCAGTACAACTGTGGTCACTACTCGAACCCAGAAGTGGACAAGATTGTTGAAGCGTCTAACTCTGAGACAGACCTAGCGAAGCGTAGCGCGATGCTTAAGCAAGTAGAAGCAACGCTTTACAATGAAGCGGCGTTTGTTCCTCTACACTGGCAAGATCCATCATGGGCAGCGAAGTCTAACGTTGAGATTGGCCCAATCATCAACGGCATGAACTTCCCATACTTTGGTGACCTAGTCGTTAAATAGGCGGCACTCTCTCGCTGAGTAAGCGACAGATAATCGCGCTCTGCTTTGTTCAGCGAGCAGAGCGCGTTTTTTAGGCTGAACGAATTTTTAATGTAATGGATACATAAGGGGCAAGGAATGTTTTCGTTTCTGGTCAAGCGCCTGTTTCAGGCACTGATAGTGATGTTTGTGATCAGTTTGGTGGCGTTTGCCATTCAGGATAACCTGGGCGACCCGTTGCGTGAACTTGTAGGTCAGTCGGTTTCAGAAGCAGAGCGTCAAGCGATGCGTGATGAAATGGGCCTCAACGATCCCTTCATTACGAAATACGCGCGTTTTCTTGGTAACGCGGTACAAGGTGATTTAGGCAACTCATACTTCTTCAAGCGTCCAGCGGTTGAAGTGATTGCGAGCAAACTAGTGGCGACGCTAGAGCTGGTATTTGGTGCCACGTTAATCATAATCTGTTTATCTATCCCTCTTGGGGTTTACTCTGCAATTAACCCGAAGAGTTTCTTTACCAAAGTCGTGATGGCAGGAAGCAGCATCGGTATCTCGATCCCTGTTTTCCTAACGGCAATCATGTTGATGTATGTGTTCTCTATCGAACTGGGCTGGTTCCCGTCCTACGGACGAGGTGAAACCGCGAACTGGTTTGGTTGGGACTCTGGCTTCCTAACGCTTGATGGTCTGGCGCACCTAGTGCTACCGTGTATCGCACTGGCTTCCATTATGTTGCCGCTGTTTATTCGTCTAGTGCGTGCAGAGATGCTAGAAGTGCTGAGCTCGGAATACATCAAGTTTGGTAAGGCGAAAGGTCTAGCTCTGCATAAGATCTACTACCAACACGCGCTTAAAAACACCATGCTACCAGTATTGACGGTAGGTGGCGTACAAATCGGTACCATGGTGGCGTACACCATCCTAACCGAAACCGTATTCCAGTGGCCTGGTACAGGCTTCCTTTTCCTAGAGGCAATCAACCGCGTAGATACGCCGCTTATCACCGCGTACGTTATCTTTGTAGGTCTTATCTTTGTAGTGACTAACACTATCGTCGACCTGCTATACGGCTTGATTAACCCAACAGTAAACCTAACTGGTAAAGGAGCATAACCATGACACAAGCAGTACAAGTCGTTCCTTCACGTTGGGAGCGTTTCAAACAATCGGATTTTCTGTATTACTTCAAGCGCGACAAGGTAGCGATGACGAGTTTCACTGTGTTTATGGTGATTCTAGTGATGTCGTTAGCTTCTCCGCTGATTGCACCGCATAACCCGTATGATCTCAGTACCATCGACATTATGGATGCCGAGCTGCCACCATCTTGGATGGAAGACGGCGACGCAACTTTCCCGCTGGGTACCGATGAGCAAGGTCGTGATATTCTGTCGACGATTCTTTACGGCTCTCGTCTATCGCTGACGATTGGTTTTGCGGCAGTCGGTCTTCAACTATTTCTGGGTACCGTTATTGGCTTGTCAGCAGGTTACTTCGGCGGTCGTGTTGATAGCTTCCTAATGCGTTTTGCGGATGTTCAGCTGTCGTTCTCAACCATGATGGTAGCGATCATTGTCTCCGCTATCTTTAAGGCGAGCTTTGGTAGCGAGTTCTTCAGTCAGTATGCGGTGCTGATGCTGGTGGTGATCATTGGTATTGCCGAATGGCCACAGTATGCACGTACCATTCGTGCTTCGGTACTGGCTGAGAAGAAGAAAGAGTACGTAGAAGCAGCACGTGTGATGGGCTTTAAAGCGCCTCGCATCATGTTCCGTCACATTCTTCCTAACTGTTTGTCGCCTATCTTGGTTATCTCAACAGTACAGGTGGCGAACGCGATCATGTCTGAAGCGGCGCTGTCGTTCCTTGGACTTGGTCTGCCGGTTGACCAACCGTCGCTGGGTGCTCTTATCAGTATCGGCTTTAAGTACATCTTCTCTGGTGCTTGGTGGATCACGGCATTTCCTGGTCTGGTTCTGGTCACTTTAGTACTAGTAATCAACCTATTAGGTGACTGGTTGCGTGATGTATTTAACCCGAAAATCTACAAAGGGTGATCGAGAGTGATTGATTTTTAAACCCAATCCTCACTACACTAAGAGTCGCAAATCATTGCGGCTCTTTTTATTTGTGTCGCAAATTTCACAAGAAGTGTTCAGGGGATAGATATGAGCTCTTTTAGCAGAGTAAAGGGATTAGCGAGCGCATCAATAAGCTGGCTGCGTAGTAGTGTTCTGCTCGGAATATTGGTCATATCGTCAGGGGCGTTGGCTGATGATGCGCTATGTGATGCTAGCCAAGCCTCCATCAATCAACTCCCTGTTCTTGCGAAAAATTGCCCAATAGGAAATGGTGTGTGGGGGAATACGGTGCCAGTGTCTGATGGCGCGGTGTACTGGATTCAATGTGGGATACTCGAAGCGCCCATGCCTTTGGAACAAGCCATGCCACTGTACTCTGAGATATCTTCTGATGTTTGGATGTTGCCGCAAAAAAGCAGCTACCGCTGCCTAATTGGTCCCTATACGGATGTGAATAAAGCTAAGCAAGACTTAAATGAGGTGAAGGGAGTCCGCGGTTACCGCGATGCCTTTATCCGAGTGGTGGAGCGCGGCGAGAAGACTGCAAAGGCTTCGTCCTCGTCTCAATCAAACCCCACAGGCGTCAAAGCAGCCTTCGCTCAGCCTCAAGTCTCAGAGCAAAAACTCGCAAAGCAAGCCATTCCTAAGCCAGCCGCTTCTCAATCCTCTTCACCGGCCACGAGCAAGTCCGTTAAAAAGGCAGCGACCATTCCTGAACTACCAACCACTAAACCCTCGCCACTCTCAGTCAGACTTTCCGCAGAACTTGATGGTAAGCGCTATGCGGTTCCCTACCTTTCAGGCGGTGACCACCAGTTTTATATGGAACATGACAAGGCGTGGAATCGTCTAAGCTACAACAGCGCGATTAAGGTGTGCAGCGATCTTGATATGCATTTGGTGAGCAACAGTGAGTGGCAAGCTTTGGTGGATTCTAAGGTCATGGTCAATAATCAATGGCCGCTACAAATGCCCTATTGGGGAGATGGTCAAAAGGGGCTGTTCACCAACGGCAAGGTGTCACCGTTAAAAGGCAACACCCTGCTAAACGTGGTGTGTGTAGGGAAGTAAACGCAATTGCCTTTACGGCAGTAACCAGCGGGTCTTGGCACTGCGAGCCAAAAGCCAGCTAGTTGCCAGTGCTAAGCCGCCACTGATAACAACCCAGAATGGGATCATGTAAATAGGGTGACCATGATGTAGCCCGAGCTCGTTCATAGGCCACAAAAACAGTGGGTGTAGAATGTAGATACCAAGGCTGTATTGGCTGATAAAGCTCACTACTTTTTTCACCTTCGGTGCTAGGCTATCGGCGTACGCCTTACAAACAATGAAAATCATACTGGCTGCCAAGACGGTATTCAGCGTCTTATAAGAGAACCAGCGACCCACATAATAGCGTTCGGCTTCGATACTGCCTTGCACCACCATATAGCTGCTCAGGGCCATAGCACCCACACCTAAAATCACCGAGGCGATAATCACGCTGCGACTGGCAGGCAGCTTCTGATACAGAATGTAGCCAAGGGGCAATAATCCCATATATAGCCAAAACTGCTCACTCCAAGGACCGTCGATGCGCATCAAAAACAGCAGAGTCGTCAGTAGCCAAAGACCCGTGAAGGCGTAGAGCGCTGCATCATCAAACTTGCGAACAAAGATTTGCAGAAACGGAATAGCCGCATACAAAGGAATGAAGTAGTAGAAGAACCCAAGGTGGTAATAGGTCTGGTGATGGTAGCTCTCTGCCAGTACCTCTTTCACCGTGCCGCCATCAAAGCCCTCAATCGTCCAGCCTGATAAATACGCATAAAACAGCGACCACACCAAAAATGGGATCAACACCTTGCCGAGTCGGCGCGATAGGTAATATTTGAGATCAAATGGGCGTGTGTCATTGAGCATCAATGCACCTGTGATCAGTATGAATACCGGCACTGCCCAGCGACTGAAGCCGTTAAAGGTGATCGCCGTGACCCATTCGCCCATTGGGATTTGTCCTAATTCATGACGGTAAGGCCCAAGAGCATGAATGATGATCACCGCCAGTGCGGCGACACAGCGCATAGCGTCAAAGAAATAAACGTGTTTTTTGTCCATTAACAACTCCTTACAGTCTTAACAAACTATAAGGAAGTTTTCCGACCTAGGAAAGGGAGAGTGGATCAGAGTTGTGTAAAAATTGCCCTGAACTCAGGCAAGTAAGTCAAAAAGAGGACTCGAGCCACAGCTAAAAACCAAGCTGCGGCTCTTGCTAGTCTATGGGCAGGTGACCTGTTCCCAGAATCAATTGGTTTGAGTGGGCGTCTCCCAAACTCCAGGTTTGTTTTTCACGGTAAAGCACTTGCCTTGGTGTGTCACGGTATCGCCCACGTCGACTTGGGTCACTCCCGCTTCCCAAACGATGACGCCAGATGGTGTGCTGGTATCACTGCCGTCATTGCCTCCATCAGTATCGCCACCACCTGTATTGGGTAGCTGATCAACGATACGAACTTCAGGCCAATTGGCATGTGAGCCATAAAAATTAGTCACACACTTCTCGTAATCGCCAGGGACAAGCGCAGAGTATGCCGTTTGATACCCGACCAGGTTACATTCAAACGAGACCCCGCCAGGGCGATCGGCATGATATTTCCAGCTTGCTTCCCAGTTGGTGTATAACACGTCGGTAGCGCCATTGAGGTTCAGGCTACCGTAAGGTGTTTGTTGCCAACAGGTATTCGCCTCATCGGCCTCAGTCGGGATTTGGTAATGCGCTGCGAGTCCTTCCCAATAGCGAATACGGTTGACCGGTTGTCCTTTGGTTTTGTTCTGTTCACCACACTCGATACCACCATTGATGATATTGATGGTCGTGCCAAAGCCATAACCAATGCCTGCATCAATCTCACGCTGCGAGGGTGTCCAAGTCCGGTCAATCACGTGCAGCATCGCGGGCTTTGGTGCTTGTGGGGTTAAGAAGAACCAGATGGCAGAGGCGAGATTGAGCCAAGAATCTGCTACCAAGGCTGGGTTATCAAGAAGAACGGTTGCGTCACCATCAAACATCACTTCCGAGAAAGGGCCGTAGTTAAAATGGTAGGAAAGCTGCTTGGCGCCGCGACCGAAGTACCCTTGGTTAGGTGAACATGGCCAGCGCTTGTTTTGCCAATCATTTTGACCGCACCCTGTGGTGTAGCCTTCTTGTCCTTCGGACCAGCCCATTTCGCGCACATGTACTAAGGCTTGTTGCCATTCTTCTAAAGCCAGTGGGTTATCCCAGGTGTTATCAATGGCGATATGCCCCCCTGTTTCCTGAGCAAAGTGGGCAAATGCCGTAACGATAGAACGTTTACAGATAGCATCAGCATCACGTCCATCGGTGTAATCACCACAAAACGCGGGAAACTTACCTATGGCCTGTAAAAATCGCTGATAGGTGTATTCCGGGGCGGCCATTTGAGTGAGAAAGTCCCACTCCGAGCGAGGGAACACGCGCTCTGCTCGCTTGACGTTATCAGGGTTGCTGGCCAGTCCCGCATCAATCGCGTCAACAATGGTATTCGGTGCTGTCGAAAGCGCATTAGCCCAAACCGCGTACATCGGGTCACTGGTTTGTGCCGCAGCGCTTGCCTGCACTTCACTACTCAACAATACATAGCCAGTCGGATTAGTAGGGTCGGGCTGAGGGTTGACGGCAAGTGCTGGCAGGCTTGTACCTACAAGTGCTGCCGTAACCAACAATTGGCTGGGTTTCATTTCACGTTCCTTATATTTCATTGGGCTAGTTTGTAGAGACTCATGCTAAGAGAGATCTATTAGCTAGCAGAAAAAACTAAAACAAAGGCTATGTGCTGGTTACTGTGAAAACCATTAGTTCTGCGCTTGTTGTTGGATTGCTGCGAGGCGATTCATGGCGGGAGGGAATGAGTAATAACTCGATTGCGTAAAGATGTGTGGTGGTTCGAAACTTTAGATGTAGAAAAGCCCAGCAATGGCTGGGCTTTTAGGTAATGTACGTTTGTCGCGATTAACGCTTAGTCACATTAACGGTATCAACGCATTGTCACGAACTCTTCCGAGCCTGTCGGGTGGATAGCAACCACTGAATCAAAGTCCGCTTTGGTTGCGCCCATCTTCATCGCTACCGCAAAGCCTTGAATCATCTCATCAACCGTAAATCCAATGCCGTGTAGACCTACGACTTTCTCATCGTCGCCCGCACATACTAGCTTCATCTTACATGGTTGGCGGTGCTTAGTGACGGCGGTGTACATGGCTGTAAAGCCAGATGTGTACACTTTCACGTTGTCTTCGCCGTATTTCGCAACCGCTTCTGGCTCAGTTAGACCGATAGTGCCAATTGGTGGGTGGCTGAATACCACGGTTGGAACGAGGTCGTAGTCCATTTTCGCGTTTGGCTTGTTGTTAAATAGGCGCTCAGAAAGCTGGCGACCCGCTTTAACTGCCACTGGTGTTAGCTCGATACCACCTTCCATGATATCGCCCACACAGTAGATGCCTTCAACGTTGGTTGTTTGGTACTCGTCTACCTTGATGTAGCCGCGATCGTTAGTTTCAACGCCCGTTGCACTTAGGTTGATTGCGTCCGTTGCTGGGTGACGACCAATTGCCCAGATAAGTTGGTCAACGTTTTGGCTCTCGCCGTTCTCTAGGTGAAGAGTCAGGCTGCCGTCTGCTTCTTTAACCACTTCTTTTGGCACAGATTGAGTGTGCAGCGTTGGACCTTCTGCATCCATCACTTCTACTAGTGTGTCGATGATCATTGGATCAAAGCTACGTAACGGTGATTCTTTACGAACGAACAGATGTGTCTCTGTACCCAGTGCGCTTAGCACGCCTGCGATCTCAACAGCAATGTAACCCGCACCTACAACAGCCACACGCTTAGGTTGTGCATCTAGGTCGAAGAAGCCGTTTGAGTCGATACCGTATTCAGCACCTGGGATGTTTGGAATTGTTGGACGACCACCGACAGCGATAAGGATGTGGTCAGCCGTGTATAGTTCGCCATCAACCTCAACAGTTTTTGCGTCAACGAACTTAGCAAAGCCCTTGATAACGTTTACTTTGTTGTTACCTAGTACGCGATCGTAAGATTGGTGGATACGACCAATGTACGCTTGGCGGCTCTCAACGAGCTTGTTCCAGTCGAAACCTTTAACGTCAACGTCAAAACCATAGTCTTCCGCGTATAGGTTCATGGCTTCAGCAATTTGCGCGCCGTGCCACATGACCTTTTTAGGTACACAGCCAACGTTTACACAAGTACCGCCTAGGTCTTTCGCTTCGATAAGCGCAACCTTCGCGCCATACATTGCCGCACGGTTTGCAGATGCGATACCGCCGCTACCGCCACCAATACAGATATAGTCAAAATGCGTTGCCATTACGTTCTCCAAGAGCTTATAAATATTTTGATTGCTTGTACTAAAGCATATTGGGGCGATGTAGTCAGAACTCAACAACCCAAAATGTTAGCCACAATCTCTGTCCGTATGATAAATCGAGTCTAGCAACTTTCTCCAATGGGAAAAAGTTGCGTTGATTATGACTAATAACGATTAATGTCGATGACTCTGAGAGCTAACGCCCTCAGAGCGTTATGATTAACCGCAGCAGCTACTGGTGCCGCAGCCTGATGTTGGCGCCATATCCTTACCTTCGGCCAGATAGGTATTAGTGAGATAGAAGTTGCTAAACAGCGTATCGAAGTCTTCAGATACGGTTTTCTCAACCCAACCCGACTCGAGAATGTTTTGCTGCCATGCTTGCATCTTCGGTAGACCACAGAAAAAATCATACCCAGAGTGTGCTTTAACAATGGCAGCTCGATGCAATAGCGGTAGCCATGCCATATCTACATTGCTGAGCGCATCCGATTTAAAGAACTTTGTCTCACCCGACAGTTGGTTCTCTGCTTTTTGGAACGCTTTAATCAGCTTATCTGCACGCTCTTCAAAGGTTGCCTTATCTTTGCTGCTCATGGTGCCGCACTGAGCAAGGTAGTGCTTCGAGCCTAGATAGCTCCATGCGCGGTCAAGAGCGCGCTGCTCATTGGTGACGCCTTGTTCTAGTGGACCATACTCATCCTCGATGTATTCAATAATCGCATCAGACTCAACAACTCCGTGCCGGACTCGGTCACCATGACAGGCACTTGGCCATTCGGTGAGATATCTAAAAACCACTGCGGTTTGTCTTTTAGACTGATGTACTCAATCTCGTAAGGGATGTGCTTAGCTTCCAGTGCTGCTGTCACGCGTTGAACAAAGGGACAAATCTTAAAGCTAACAATCTTAATCATGTTGGTTTCCTCACTAGGATGTTATTTGGGTGTACTGCTTCAGTACTTTCACTAGTAAGACGAAGGGTGTTTGAAAAAGACGAAAATAATTTCAAAAAAGTCGAAATATTTTTAAGTGAAGGTGATTAAGGTAATAAAAAAGCGCAAGCTTGTTATGAAAAACAGATGCTTGCGCCTTGTGTTTTGTTCGCCAATCTTTGTTAGAGCTTATTCTGGAACAATCCACTCTACCTTAAAGTGACCTGTTGCTGGGGCAATCTTCTCTTTAAGGTAAGGCAGGATCTGTTTCATCTGTTGCTCAAGCATCCATGGTGGGTTGATAACAATCATGCCCGAAGCCGTCATGCCGCGCTCGTTGGTATCAGGAGACACCCCAAGCTCAATCTGTAGGATCTTGCGAATGCCAAGCCCTTCCAGACCATCAATCATATCGTCGATGTCGTAACGGTTCACCACTGGGTACCAAATCGCGTAAATACCGGTTGCCCAGCGCTTATGGCTTTGTGCAATTGCGGTCACCACATCGCGATACTCTCTGGCAAGTTCGTAGGGTGGGTCAATCAACACTAAGCCGCGACGCTCTGCGGGTGGCAGGCTCGCTTTAAGGCGCTTGAAGCCATCTTCTTTAAAGATCTTAACCTGACGGTCGCGATGAAACTCTTGCTCCAGTAGCGGGAAGTCGCTTGGGTGCAGCTCGGTCAGCACCATACGGTCTTGCGGGCGCAGATGCGCACGCGCCACACGTGGTGAACCTGGGTAGTAACGCAGCGCATCGCCGTTATTTAGCGTATCAATCGACTCGATGTAGCTGGCGATGTCTTCTGGGATGTCTGAACTACCCCAAAGCTTGCCGATACCTTGCTTGTATTCGCCCGTTTTCTCTGACCATTCATGGGTCAGATCGTAACGACCTACACCTGAGTGGGTGTCGTGATAAACGAATGGCTTTTCCTTGTTTTTTAGAGAATTAAGGATAAGACTTTGTACTATGTGCTTCACGACATCGGCATGGTTGCCCGCGTGAAAACTGTGACGATAGCTCAGCAAAATAAAGACTCGGTTAGACAATAATGCACGAAGTATAACCTCTTCTTTCCCGAAGCGGCAGAGATCTTACAACTTCGTCATGTCGTAAGGATTGAAATTCGAGTCCAATGACTACATTTATTTAATAATTACGCTCACTTGCTACCAAATGAGTGAGGGAACCCAATAACTAAAAAGGGACGCTGCATGTCAAACCCATTACTGACGTTTACCGACTTACCTCCTTTTTCACAAATTAAACCAGAACATGTGAAACCAGCAGTCGAGCAAGCGATTGATGCCTGCCGCGCGAAGATTGATGCGGTGCTTGAAGGCAATACCAACCCGACTTGGGATAATGTTGTTGCGCCAATCGAAGAGATTGATGACAAGCTAAGCCGCCTTTGGTCACCAGTGAGCCATATGAATTCTGTGGTCAACAGCGACGAGCTGCGCGAAGCGTATGAGAGCTGTCTACCTATTCTGTCTGAATATGGCACTTGGGTGGGTCAGCACAAAGGTTTGTATGAAGCATACAAAGCGATCAAAGCCAGTGATGAGTTTGCTGCGCTCAGCCAAGCTCAGCAAAAAACCATCAAAGATTCCCTACGTGACTTTGAGCTTTCAGGTATTGGTTTGCCTGCAGACGAGCAGCATCGCTACGGCGAAATCAGCAAACGCATGTCAGAGCTCGGCTCACAGTTTTCGAACAACGTGCTCGATGCCACTATGGGCTGGACCAAGCACATCACCGATGAGAAAGAACTCGCGGGTATGCCGGAATCAGCATTGGCCGCCGCGAAGGCAGCGGCTGAAGCCAAAGAGCTTGAGGGCTATCTATTAACGCTGGATATTCCGTCTTACCTTCCGGTTCTGACATACTGTGATAACCAAGCGCTGCGCAAAGAGCTGTACGAAGCGTACGTGACTCGTGCCTCGGATCGCGGTCCGAATGCGGGTAAATGGGACAACACAGAAATCATTTCTGAGCAGCTAAAGCTGCGTCACGAAATTGCACGTCTACTTGGTTTTGGCACTTTCAGTGAGAAATCATTAGCAACGAAAATGGCTGAGAGCCCAGCACAAGTGCTTGGCTTCTTGAACGACCTAGCGACCAAGGCGAAGCCTCAAGGTGAGCGTGAAGTTGAAGAGCTACGCCAGTTTGCTGAAAAAGAGTTTGGTGTGACTGAGCTAAATCTTTGGGATATCGCTTACTACAGTGAGAAGCAAAAGCAGCACCTATTCCAGTTCTCAGACGAAGAACTGCGTCCATACTTCCCAGAATCAAAAGTGGTTAGCGGCCTGTTCGAAGTGCTTAATCGTGTTTTCGGTATGAAGATTACTGAACGTGAAGGCGTGGATACTTGGCATGAGTCGGTACGCTTCTTTGATATCTTCGACAGTGAAGGCACACTGCGCGGCAGCTTCTACCTAGACCTCTACGCTCGTGAGCACAAACGTGGCGGAGCGTGGATGGACGAATGCCGAGTGCGCCGCACCAATGCTGATGGCGAACTGCAAACTCCAGTGGCTTACCTAACGTGTAACTTCAACAAGCCAGTGGGCGACAAGCCTGCTATGTTCACTCACGATGAAGTGGTGACGCTATTTCACGAAACGGGTCACGGTATCCACCACATGCTGACCAAGATCGATACTGGTGCTGTGTCTGGTATTAACGGTGTGCCTTGGGATGCGGTTGAGCTACCAAGTCAGTTCCTTGAGAACTGGTGCTGGGAAGAAGAGGCGCTAGCGTTTATCTCAGGTCACTACGAGACCGGTGAGCCGCTACCAAAAGCCATGCTCGATAAAATGTTGGCAGCGAAGAATTTCCAATCGGCGATGTTTATCCTGCGCCAGCTTGAGTTCGGTCTGTTCGACTTCACGCTGCACACTGAATACGATCCAGACATTGGCGCACGCGTACTCGAAACACTCGCGGATGTGAAATCCAAGGTCGCTGTATTGCCAAGCTTAGAGTGGAACCGCTTCTCGCATAGCTTTAGCCACATCTTTGCTGGTGGCTACAGCGCTGGTTACTACAGCTACCTATGGGCAGAAGTGCTATCTTCCGATGCGTACTCGCGCTTTGAAGAAGAGGGCATCTTTAATAAAGAGACCGGTCAAAGCTTCCTAAACAACATCCTCGAGATGGGTGGCAGTGAAGAGCCGATGGAGCTGTTTAAGCGCTTCCGTGGCCGTGAGCCGCAGATTGATGCGTTGCTGCGTCATTCTGGGATTAGTGCTTAGTTAGTCTTTTGCTCCTAGCGTCGCAAGGCTTTGTTATTTCCAATGACTGGGCGATGCGTTAGCGAGCCATTAGCTCCTCCCCTTACTAAGGGGAGGCTGGGAGGGGTGAATGCGCAGGAGTTTCAGCGATCGCGCTTCTATATTGGTTTCTAAACTCAGGTGTAAACTTCCGATTGTTGACGCATAAGGAGTTCGCCGCATTTACCCCCTCTAGCTCCCCCTTAGCAAGGGGGAGAACTTATGCTAGCTCCTATCGTCGCATCGCAATGTGGTCATTCTTCCGATCCAAATGATATATTTCCACTGAATAACTATTGAATAAAAACCTCCAAATCCCATTTCGCTACCAAAATGTCCCCCTCAACCATCGTCCCGATAATGTCACTCACTTTCATTCTTCGAAAAAACAGAAGTATCATTTCAGCCAAAATTAGGTGTTATTAATCATTGCTTACAAAGCCTTGTTCCCTTTGAGGTTTGAATAAAAATCAAGTTTGTTTTAAATCAAAGAAGCGTCCTAGAGTGCATGCAAGCACTCCGAAAGTTAATTACAAGGATATTGGGTTTCGGGTAACGTAATTTGGCTTTCCGCTTACGCATTAATTGTTAATAAAAATGCAAATTAAGAGCGGGGCGTTTTCATCATTTTATTCAGCGATTGTTTTTTATCGGTTTGTCGTTCTACCGATGTCGACTGAATTTACTTGGAGAGTTACCCCATGACTAAAAAGTGGTTCACTGAAACCGTTGAGAATACCCAGCAGATGCAGGGTGTGTCGGCGGAGCAAGGCCTGACTTCAAAGGAAGTAGCCGAGCGTCAATCACAATACGGAAAAAACGAGCTGCAAGAGAAGGCAGGCAAATCTGCGCTTGAGCTGTTTATCCACCAATTCAAAAATCCACTGATCTTCATTCTTGCAGTCGGTGCCATTGTTTCCTATTTCACCGGGCACCTAGTGGATGCGATCGCGATTACGGCGATCATCTTTATCAACGCGTTGATTGCTTTCTGGCAAGAGTTCAAAGCTCAGAAAGGCATGGAAGCGCTACGTCAAATGGCGGCACCGTCGGCGCAGGTTAAGCGTGATGGTGAGTGGATTGACATCCCAGCGAGCGACATCGTTCCGGGTGATATCCTAAAAATCAGCACAGGTGACATCCTGGCGGCTGACGTACGTATTCTTGAGGCTAACCGTCTATCTATCGACGAAGCCGCGCTAACAGGTGAGTCTGAGCCGGTAGACAAGACGTCTAAGGTTATCGAAGACGAAACCGTAGGTCTTGGCGACCAGCTAAACATGGGCTTTATGACCACGATGGTGACATCGGGTACAGGTCTAGGTGTAGTAGTTGCGACAGGTATGCAGACCGAAGTAGGTCATATCGCTGACCTAATGGCGAATACCGAAGAAACCAAGACGCCAATGCAAGAGCGCATGGACACCATCGCGAAGACGCTAATGTTAGTTGCACTGGGCGTGGTAGCGGTTGTGTGTGCTATCGGTCTTTACTACGGTATGCCATGGCTAGAGATCCTAAACACAGGTATCTCACTATCTGTAGCCGCGATTCCTGAAGGTCTTCCTACGGTGATCACTATCGTTCTAACCATGGGTTCTACTCGCATGGTGAAGAACAACGCGCTTGCTAAGCAGCTGGCTGCGATTGAGACGCTAGGTTCGACTACGGTTATCTGTTCAGATAAGACAGGTACGCTGACTCAAAACCAAATGCAGGTAATGAAGGCGTACGATGCAAGCGGTCGTTACTGGGAAGTAAGCGGTAAAGGCTTCAGCCCTGAAGGTCAATTCAAGCCGCTATCGCACAGCACAGATGCGAAGCAAAGCCCTGAGATGATGAAGGGTCTAGTCGTCGCGACGCTATGTAACGATTCTGAGTACATCATGGACGGCGACAAGTCGACCGTGCGTGGTAACCCAACTGAGGGTGCTTTGATTGTGGCAGCAGCGAAGGCAGGTCTGAACCAGTCTGAGATGCTAACGTCAGGTGGCTACTCTATCGTTGAGAAGTTCCCGTTCGACTCTTCTCGTAAGATGGCTTCGGTTATCGTGAAAGGCCCTGAGGGCAACCACTTCCTTGCTATCAAGGGTGCGCCAGATGTGATTCTTCGCAACGCAGCAGGATTCATGGTTGACGGTACGTCTGTTGAGCACACGCCAACAGCATCGGACGGCAACCTAGCACTCGCGACGAGCCCAAGTGCGGAGATCGTTGCAAACTACGAAGCGGCAATTGAGAACTTTGCTCAAGACGCACTACGTACCCTAGCGGTTGGCTTCAAAGAGCTAACAGAAGCAGACTTAGAGCGTGACTTCGAAGAGCTAGAAAAAGACATTACGGTACTGGGTCTTTACGGCATCATGGATCCACCGCGTCCAGAAGTACGCGATGCGATTGAAAGCTGCTACCAAGCAGGTGTGAGAACGGTAATGATCACCGGTGACCACGCGCTAACAGCGGCAGCGATTGCACGTGATATCGGTATCATCCGCAGTGAGAAAGATCTGGTTGTAACGGGTGCAGAGCTTGATGAGATGGACGATGACAAGCTTCGTCAGATCTGTCCGGAAGTTGCAGTATTTGCCCGTGTAACACCAGAGCACAAGCTACGTATCGTTCAGGCTCAGCAGTTCAACAATGAAGTAGCAGCGATGACAGGTGACGGTGTGAACGATGCACCAGCACTGCGCCGCGCTGATATCGGTGTTGCTATGGGTATCACTGGTACATCTGTAGCGAAAGACTCAGGTGACCTTATCCTACTGGATGACAATTTCAGCACTATCGTGAAAGCGGTACGCCAAGGTCGTCAAATCTTCGATAACCTTCGTAAGTTCATTCGTCAGGCTCTGACAGCGAACGTAGGTGAAGTATCGGTTATTCTGTTTGCGTTCCTAATGATGGGGCCAGAGGCTATCTTGCCGCTAACTCCACTGATGATTCTATGGATCAACTTGGTATCGGATGGTCTACCAGCGCTAGCGCTAGGTGTTGAGCCAGAAGAGAAAGATCTGATGGAGCGTAAGCCTCGCAAACGTAACGAGAGCTTCTTCAGCGACCATCTAGGTACTCGTATCCTAACTCGCGGTCTAGCACTGGGTGGCATGAGCTACATGGCGTTCAACTGGGCACTAACGAATGGCTTCTCTGCAAACTACGCACAGACAATGGCATTTGCGATGCTAGTATTTGCTCAGCTATGGCACCTATTTGACTCACGTACATTTACGTCGCTATACCGCAGAAACCCATTCACCAACAAGTACCTACTAGGTGCGGTATCAGTGTCAGCGATTCTATCGCTAGGGGTTATCTACACAGGTCTAGGTCAGCTAATCTTCAACACGGAAGCACTGGCAGCAGGTCACCTATTCGGTGTCATCATGGCCGCATCACTACCGACGCTCGTTATGTCTGCAGTGAAAGAAGCAACTAAGACGAAGTGGGTTTAATCCTTCACTTAAGATAGTAAAAAGGCGCTCTAATGAGCGCCTCAGACTGCTGACAAAGGTCTAGCTATTGAGCTAGACCTTTGATCTAATAGGAGTATCGAAATATGGATACTCTGACATGCTCCAAGAACCCTCTCCACAACAGTACGAACTCGAAATGGTGACGATGGAACAACTGGTTCCCAAAGACCATCTTGTACGCAAAATTGATTCTGCTATCGACTTTGAGTTCATTCGTGACGAAGTTGCCCACCTCTACTGCAAAGACAATGGCCGACCGCCTGTAGACCCTGTCCGCTTATTCAAAATTATCCTACTGGGCTACATCTTCGGCGTAAAAAGTGAGCGTCAACTTGTCAAAGAAATCGAAGTGAATGTCGCGTATCGCTGGTTCCTACGCATGTCTCTCACCGAAAAAGTCATCCATGCTTCGACACTCAGCCAAAACCGTATCCGTCGCTTTAATGGTACGGATGTCTTCGAACGTATCTTTATTAACATCGTTCAACAAGCCATGGCGAAAGGCTTAGTCGCTGGACAAGAGCTTTTTACTGACAGCACTCACCTCAAAGCTAACGCGAACAAAAACAAGTACACCAATAAACAAACGGCGGTTCGAGCTAGTGCCTATTTAGACATGTTAGATGAAGACGTGGTACTAGACCGAGAAAAAGAAGGAAAGAAACCGCTAAAAGAACGACCTTCTGAGCAGAAGACCAAGAATACGAAGAGCAGTACGACTGACCCAGAAAGTGGCTTCATGACCCGCGACAACAAGCCGCAAGGGTTCTTCTATCTCGACCACCGCACGGTCGATGGTCAGCATGGCATCATCGTTGATACCCACGCGACCGCGGGGAATATCAATGACTCCCAACCTTATATCCACCGCCTCGACTACACACTTGAACAGTTTAATCTCAATCCTATCGCCGTTGGCCTTGATGCCGGTTACTTCACTGCCCCTGTCGCAGAATCCCTTGAGCGCAGAGGGATACTTGGTGTGTTCGGCTATCGCCGACCATCACGAACAAAGAATGCCTTCAAGAAGAAGCACTTCATCTATAACAAAGAAAAAGACAGCTATCGTTGTCCTAACGGACAAGAACTTATTTACAAGACAACATCACGCGACGCTTATCGAGAGTATCACTCAGACCCTAAAGAATGCGTGTTCTGCCCAATGCGTGATGAATGTACTCAAAGTAAAAACATGAAGAAGGTCGTTACAAGGCATATCTATACGGAGGCCATGGATAGAGCGAACGTGATGCGAGTCTCCGCTTATGGAAAGAAGACCTACAGGCGTAGAAGTGAAACGGTAGAAAGAAGCTTCGCCGATGCAAAACAGCATCATGGTCATCGTTATGCTCGCTTCCGTGGCCTAGCCAAGGTACAGATACAGTGCTGGTTGGCGGCAACTGCTCAAAACATCAAAAAGATAGCGTTGGTGGTGAACTATCTGCGTAAACTCGGCCTAAATCGAAGTGAAATATCGCAAATCCTCGCTTATGTACGCCAACTTAAGAACACTAACGCCCCACAGGTTACTTGACAAAAAATATCGCGATCGCGACCTACGGTCGCTCATAAAAAAGAACCCCACTTTAAAAAGTGGGGTTCGTCATCAATCTGAGGCGCTCTAATGAGCGCCTTTTTTGGGTTTGGTGTCGCCTTAAAGTAGACCGCTGCCTACGCAGGCAGGAATCTTCTCAAAGCGCACACCAACCCTACGGATTCACATTGCGACTAATCGGATTCTGCAACGAAATCAACGTCTCCGTCGACTGAACCTCTTCAATTGCCTGCAACTTATCGATCAGCACGTGCTGCAGCTCTTCAATCGAGCGGCACATCAACTTCACGAAGATGTTGTACGCACCAGTGGTGTAATAAGCCTCGACCACTTCATCCAAGGCGTTGAGTTTTTCCAGTGCCGAGTGATAGTCACGCGCCGCGTAGAGGTTGATACCGATAAAGCAGCACACGTCATAGCCGAGCTTTTTGGTGTTCACTACCACCTCAGTACCCTCGATGATCCCGGCCGCTTTCATCTTTTCGATACGCACGTGAATTGTCGCTGGGCTGACATCAAACTGTTTTGCCATCTCGGCATATGGGCGACGGGCATCTTCCATCAAGGTTTTGAGGATTGCTTTATCCAGATCGTCGAGATTGTTGGTGCCGTGCATATCGAATCCTTTGTCTGAGTGAGAGGGCGACATCGCTGAACACGTGCCGTTTTATTGGTGCACAAGCTTACCACTATTTTTGCGCAGCCGTCTTTGTGTCGATCACGCTTATTGGTCGCGCTATCGACTTGAGGTACACTGGCGCCCATTGCCTTTTTTCGGAGCGTCACTTTGCACATTCAACTCATTTGCGAACATCAACCACGTCAACCAGAGCTTCAGCAACTTGCTGAGCGTTGGGGATTGGTGGCGTCTGACGATTCCGAATTTGCATTGGTGCTGACCGAACAAAGACTTGAGCTTCGTAAGCTGGATGAGCCGAAATTGGGTGCGATTTATGTCGACCTTGCTGGTGGCGCGGTGGCGCACAGACGCAAGTTTGGTGGTGGTAAAGGTCAAGCTATCGCCAAAGCGGCGGGGCTAAACAAAGGGGCGACACCAACGGTGCTTGATGGTACTGCGGGTCTAGGTCGCGATGCCTTTGTGCTCGCATCTCTTGGCTGCAAGGTGCAGATGGTAGAGCGCCATCCTGTGGTCGCCGCATTGCTTGATGATGGCCTTGAGCGCGCCAAACAAGACTCTGAAATTGGCGAGTGGGTGAGTGAGCGTATGTCGCTGCTGCATGCGTCGAGCTTAGTTGCTTTAGGTGAATTGGATGCCTTGGGTGAACTTGCCGATGACAACGCCTTTATCAAGCCAGATGTGGTGTATTTAGACCCTATGTATCCGCATCCAGAGAACAAAAAGAAATCGGCGCTGGTGAAAAAAGAGATGCGTGTTTTCCAATCTTTGGTTGGCGCAGATACCGATGCAGATGGGCTGCTGGAGCCGGCGCTCAAGCTTGCGGCAAAACGCGTTGTGGTCAAACGTCCAGACTACGCTGAGTGGCTGGATGAGAAAAAGCCGACAATGGCAATTGAGACCAAAAAAAATCGTTTCGATGTTTATGTCAACGCATCAATGAGTTAGTCCTTTCCTATATGTTTTTTGAGTAACTTGCTCTGGTGTAACTGGAGCAAGTTACTTGCAACTGCTGCCAATTGACGTTATATCTAACTAAGAATCATTCCTATTTTCGTTGTGGTTAGTTGGAGATTGAGTAGTATGACCGTATCTGTTGGAAAGAAGCGTTTGTGCAAGTTGAATCGTCGCGACATCAGTGACAACCTTGGTGACATCCATCGTTTGGTCGCAGAACCTAAGTTCCTGTGCCGCTCTTGCTCACGTTCATCTGCCGATAAATCCACCCTTTGCAAACCGGCTGCCATCCCGCCAGCATCTTGTCAGAGCAAGCCTCTGACTGAACAGCAGCAATGCGGCGTGTTGGCTGAAGCACTGCCAACCACGACCACGCCGAAACTCACCAAGACGGCCAATAAAGCTGAGCCTAAATCAGCGATCGATGTTCAAATGGCCGAAGAGTTAAGCCTAGATACAATCGATAAGAAGTCGCTGAAGCGTGCGAAAAAAGCACTCAAAGCGCAGAAAAAGGCACAGAAGAAATTGCGTAAAGTACTGAAGAAAAGTCAGAAGTTGTTGCGTAAGCAGAGCAAGCTGGAGCACAAGTACCAGTTAGCGGCAGCCACGGTTGAAAAGCAGGTAATGAAAGTGCAGCCAGAACAGCTGCACTAATAAGATCTTTATATTGAGCGAAGCCTAGCTGTTTGCCAGTTGGGCTTCTGCCTTTGGTTTGACCCAAAGCTCGTTCACCACCAGTGATAGCAAGATAATCCCACCACCAATCGACAGTTTCACCAAGTCCACATCGCGATTCCAAATCACAATGTTAACGATAAGCCCCGCTGGCACCAGAAGGTTATTCATCACCGCCAGTGCGCCAGCGTTGACCATTGTCGCGCCTTTGTTCCAGATAAAGTAACCCAACCCAGAAGCGATCGTGCCCAGGTAGATAAGCACGCCCCACTGCACACCCGTCGTCGGCATCTTATCGAAGCTACCAAAAATCGAGAATGCGATGGTCGCAACCACAGTCGCGCCAATGTAGAAATAACCGAATACGCTATGCTGCGGCAACTCTACTTGCTCTTGCTCCATCACGTATTTGTAACCCACCTGACCGATGGCAAAACAGAGGTTCGCGCCTTGCACGACCAAGAAGCCCATCAAGAAGTTTTCATTAATGCCAGCAAACTTGATGAAGGCCGCGCCAGCGACCGCTATTGCCGCCGTCACCAAATACCATGGCGAAAAGCGACCTTTGAGCAAGTCATAGAACAAGGTGACGTAGATCGGTGTGAATACGGTAAACAGCAGTACTTCCGGTACCGACAGCAGCAAGAATGATTGATAGTAGAAGCAGTACATCAGTCCTAGCTGGATACCACCAATCGCCATCAGTTTGGCTTTGAGCTTGTTGGGAACTTGCTTGAACTTAGTGAACGGTAAAAAGACAAGTGCCGCCAGGACAACGCGCATTAATACCGAAAACCAAGAGTCGACCTGACCCGCGAGATAAACCCCAATTAGGCTGAAAGAAAAAGCCCAAAGCAGGGTAACAGAATAGAGATAACCCATAGTTAACAATTATCATTTAATAACAAATACAGTCAGTGTAACACTTTTCGTCACGATGAGAGATCCGATCAAAAAAGGCTTCCGAAGAAGCCTTTTGCTATTTTTAGTCTTTGATTGGCACGACCAACATGTCGACGGGTGAGGTGTTGATAAGCTGTCTGGTAGACGACAGGATTTTGCTCCAAAAGTCCTGATGGTGACCACACACCACCAAATCGACATTGTATTCACCGATAGTATCGCGCAGCTCATTGCTTAAATCACCACTGCCAACCAACGAATGTTTGATCGGGTAGTTGGCGTACTCTGCAAAATCTCGTAATTGCGTCATCGAGGCTTCCATGGCCTGATGTTGCGTCTCAGCCATATTCAGATCAATCAAGCCGGTATATAGCTCGGCATAATTGACATCGATATGAATAAAAGACACCTCTGCATCCAGTGGTTTCGCGAGTGAGACCGCTTTGTCTATGAGCATTTTGCTTTCTTCTGAGAGATCTAATGCGACCATAATATGTTTGTAACTCATAACGCACTCCTCCTGACGTTAGTCCTAGTAAAAACATAGCATTTAGCGCCCGAAAATTATGTTGATGTGATCTCAAATCAGCCGTCATGGCTATAAAACTGTGCCGTAACGTGACCCAGTGCGAAGGTTTGTTTCTCAATAATTTTCTCAACTACAAGACGATAAATTGTGAGCAAAGTCGCCAAAGTTTTCTAGACTCATAGTAAAGGTTGAGTACACCGTTGTTACCAAGTTTGGGTATGAGATCAGAAGACTCCTCAATTAGTTATGTTATAGTGGCGTTAATTCCAGTTACGAAATTAGGAGTCGTAAATGCTTTCTCCATCGATGGTTCAACACCTGAACGAGCAAATTAACCTCGAATTCTTTTCATCCAATCTATACTTACAAATGAGTGCTTGGTGTGAAGATAGAGGATTCGAAGGTGCGGCTGAATTTCTTCGTAAGCACGCGGACGAAGAAATGCAACACATGCATAGACTGTTCACTTACGTCAGTGAGACAGGTGCTTTACCAATTTTAGGTAGCATTGAAGCGCCACGACACGACTTCGAAAGTCTTGGCGATGTGTTCCGTGAAACCTATAAGCATGAGCAAATGATTACTGAGAGAATCAACAAACTGGCTCATGTCGCGTTCACAGCACAAGACTACTCAACCTTTAACTTCCTTCAGTGGTATGTTGCGGAGCAACATGAAGAAGAAAAATTGTTTAAAGGGATCTTAGATAAGCTAGAACTCGTAGGTGAGAATGGACAGGCGCTGTTCTTCATCGACAAGGACTTAGCGACATTAGCGAAAGAGGGTTCTTCTTCCATTATGGACGCCCCTGCTGGTTAACATCAGCGATTAAAAGCCGTTTGATCGTCTTTTTCTCTTGGGTGTCTTGGAAGATGTAGGGAGGAAAAGATGATCAGTGGAGACACTATTCTACTAGCATTGATGCTCATTACCTCAGTCAATATGGCGAGGTATCTGACAGCACTACGCGCACTTATATTCATCATGCGTGAGGCGCATCCGCTCTTGTATCAACAAGTCGACGGACGTGGCTTCTTCACCACACACGGCAACATGTCTAAACAAGTGCGGCTGTATCACTATCTCAAAAGCAAAGAATACCATCACCACCATGATCCGGTGTTTACGGGTAAATGCGATCGCGTTCGTGAGCTGTTTGTGCTCTGTGTCGCGCTTATCGGCGTCACCCTGTTTGCGGGTTTCTTGCTCTAGACGAGTGAAGCAGTCATAACCAACGTTGTGGCATAGAGTGTCACGACGCGCTTGGTGTCAGTCTCCGACTTCGACGGTCTGTACGAGGTTGGAAGAGTTGGCTTTAGTCGATGAAGCCGCTAGAATAGCGCCAGATTGTTGAAGGGATGTGCAATACGCACATCCTTTTTTTATTCAAATTTTGTCGGAAAACCGTGATGAATCAGAAAGTTGATGTGGTAATTATTGGTGCAGGCGCAGCGGGTTTGATGTGCGCAGCAGAAGCGGGCAAGCGAGGTCGTCGCGTGCTGGTGCTTGATCACGCCAAAAAACCGGGTCGAAAAATCCTGATCTCTGGCGGTGGCAAGTGTAATTTCACCAACTACGATGTGTCGGCAAATAACTACCTGTGTCAAAACCCGCACTTCGTAAAGTCGGCGCTGTCGCAGTACACCAACTGGGATTTCATCTCGCTGGTGAGTAAGTACGGCATTGAGTTTGAAGAGCGCGACCATGGACAGCTGTTCTGCTTAGAGTCAGCGAAAGATATCGTTAAGATGATGCTTTCTGAGTGTGAATCACCAAACATTCAGTTCCGCTACCAAACGGATGTGCACAGCATTGAGAAAACCGATCAAGGCTTCTCATTACACGCCGATACTGACACGATTGAATGTGATTCTTTAGTTGTGGCCACAGGCGGCCTTTCAATGCCAAAACTGGGCGCGACTCCGTTTGGCTATAAGATTGCCGAGCAGTTTGGTCTTGAAGTCGTGCCGACGACTGCGGGTCTGGTGCCGTTTACGCTGCACAAAGAAGACAAAGAAGACTTTGCTGAGCTATCTGGTATCGCGATCCCAGCGGAAATCACCGCGAATGATGGCACGCTCTTCAAAGAAGCACTGCTATTTACTCACCGTGGATTGTCTGGCCCATCGGTGCTGCAGATCTCATCCTTCTGGAGGCCGGGACAAAACGTGTCGGTAAATCTAGTGCCAGAGGCCGATATCGAAGAGCTGTTGACGCGCTCGCTAGAGAAACACCCCAATCAAAGCCTGAAAAATACCCTAGCACGAGTATTGCCAAAGCGTTTGGTCGAAGTGCTGATTGAGCGCAAAGTCTTTGCAGATAAACCGCTTAAGCAATACAACCCGAAAGAGCTGGTGGCGATTCGCGAATCTCTAGAAAACTGGACCATTGCACCCAATGGCACCGAAGGCTATCGCACCGCAGAAGTGACGCTAGGTGGTGTCAACACCAACCATCTTTCTTCTAAAACCATGGAGTGTAAGTCTATCGAAGGCTTGTACTTTATCGGTGAGGTGATGGACGTGACGGGTTGGCTGGGTGGCTATAACTTCCAGTGGTGCTGGTCATCAGGATTTGTAGCGGGTCAGCACGTATAATTGTTCCAACACAGCAATCGTGAATCAAATGCAAAAAGCCGCATCCTAGGATGCGGCTTTTGTCGTTTTTAAGCCAACTGATGTTGCATGCGAGTTAGTTAAGTTGCCACTTCGCCACAATCGCTTCCGCACGCGCCAGCAGCTCAGTGCTCGATGTCGACTGCATGAATGCCGCGTTATCGCGTACTTGCTCTACCGTGTGTGCGCCAGCAATCACAGGCCCAACTTCTTCTTGCGCGACAAGCCAGTGGATCGCTAGGTGCGAAAGCGGAATGTTGGCTTCTTTGGCCAGCACTTTAAGCTCTTCCACACAGTTGAAGTATGGTTCAAACGCTTCGCCATTGAGTTTAGGGTTGTTGCGACGGTCGTCGTTTTCATCCCAGTTACCAGAGCGCTTTAACGTACCCGTCAGCAGACCCTGCATTAGTGGTGAGTACGGCAGGTATTTCATGTCGTGCTCTTTACAGAATGGCAGTGCTTCTTCACGTGCACGGTACTGCAATGGAATGTTGTGGTAGTGCTCTGGGTTTTGCTCAAGTAGGTTGTAGAGACCTTGGAACGTAGCTACTTCAACACCTGCCATCATTTCACGCGTCATATCGAGCGAGTAGTTCGACACGCCAACGTGGCGAATTTTGCCTTGTCGTTTAAGCTCAGCTAGTGCCTCTGCGGTTTCTGAGATTGGCGTGTTTGGATCTGGCCAGTGCACTTGGTACAGGTCGATGTATTCAGTTTGCAGACGCGTTAGGGAGTCATCAATCTCTTTGAAGATGCTCTCTTTTGTCAGATCTTTACGGGTCTTTTTACGCTCATCTTGAGACCATGGCAGACCGCATTTGGTCGCGATGATAATGTTTTCGCGAGACTCGGTTTTCAGCGCTTGGCCGAGTACCGTTTCCGCATGACCTTTACCGTAAACCGGTGCAACATCGAAAAAGTTGATGCCATTGTCGATCGCCGCTTTGATTGCGTTGATGGATTCATTGTCAGAGACGTTGTTCCAAGTCCCGCCGATTGCCCAGCAGCCAAAACCCACCGCTGAGGCATTAAGATCTTTGATTTGTTTGTTTTTCATCATTCGTTCTCTTGTTTTCTCATTCAAGGGTCGGGATTGGATTACTTAAGTTCCGGCCAGTACTCTTTGTTCGCCTCAATCATGTCATCAAGGATAAGCTTCGCCACTTTCGCTGATGGAATGGTCTTATTAAGCGCAAAGGCTTGTAGCGCTTTGTCGTAAGAGCCTTCAATTGCAGCATCAACCAAGCACTTCTCAGACATTAGTTGTTGCTGCAGCATGCCTTGGTAGAAGTGTGGCACTTCACCCACTTGGATTGGGTAAACTTTATCGCGGCCGAGTAGCGCAGGCACTTCCACCATCGCGTCATCTGGTAAGCCCTTGATGATGCCGTTGTTAGGAATGATCACTAGCCACTTCTGGCGTAGGTCATAAGCCATAGACATCGCTACGTCTGCAATAAACTCACCGTGCACGCCAACGTGGAACTTACCTTCTACGTTGCCATCTGATGCTTTGATTTGCTCAATTGCTTCAAACATCTTCTTCTCACGACCTTCCATAACCTCGTTAGCACGAGTGTGCTCTGGGTTAGACTGAGCCACGATATCGTCAGCCATTAGGTAGTATTGAAGGTAAGTGTTTGGCACGTACTCTGGGAACATCTGCATTAGTGGCTGAGTGTTCTTGAAGGTCTTGATCCAAGAAGGTTCAGAGTGACACGCGTTCTCCACTTCTTCTTCAGTCAACATGCCGAATTTTTGGATGTGGTTACGAAGGAATGGGATTTTCTCTTCGCCATCAACCTTGATAGACGTAAACCAGCCGTAGTGGTTCAGACCGAAGTACTCAACGTCGAGATCATAACGATTCACACCAAGGATGTTTGATAGGTTACGCTCAATTGCCACTGGCATATCACAGATGTTAAGTACGCGAGCGTTTGGACGTAGGCGGTGAACTGCATCAGCCACAATCGCCGCTGGGTTTGAGTAGTTCAGCATCCAGCAAGACTCTTTAGCAAAGCGCTCCATATGATCGATAAGTTCAATCATTGGGAAGATAGTACGCATGCCGTAAGCCAGACCGCCAGCGCCACAAGTCTCTTGGCCTACACAGCCGTGACGAAGTGGGATCTTCTCGTCGGTTTCACGCATCTTGTACTGACCTACGCGGATTTGAGCAAACACGAAGTCAGCGTGAGAGAAAGCCACTTCCGGTTCCGTCGTCACTGTCAGTTTCACGTGTGGAGCATGAGTTTTGACCACGTAGTCCACCAATACTGCAACGTTGTCTTGGCGCTGTGCATCGATGTCGTACATGCGGATTTCCGCGATAGGGAAGTCATCCCCTTTCATTAGAAGAGCTTTAACGATACCGGCAGTGTATGTTGAGCCGCCGCCTGCGATTGCGATGATTTGTGGTTGTTTGGTCATAACCAACTCCAATTTGTTTTTGAATGCTGTTCGGATGTTTAAAAGGTCATGTAATTTATAACCTATCTTTAATAGGTCTTATCCTATGGATTTGTTGTGATGTGACAAATTAAATACCTTTAATGTGTGATCGTATTCAAACAATAGTTGGGATTGGTTATGGAAATACGGGTTTTCTATGCCCTCTTTTACGAGATAAGTAGATAGCCAGCTTGTGAGCGTTAGGGTGAAACCAAGCCTCGGTATAATCAAAATAACGCCCATCTTCGAGGTTGGATATTGAGCGCAGGTTCATGATTGGGTGGCTTTTCTCCATTCCAAGTAGGGCCATGATCTCCTCATCAGAGTCGACGGCGGTGAACTCTTGGCGACTGCCTTGTATCAGCATTCCTTTCTCATGTTCGACATAATCGAATTTCGATTTCTGTAACGTAGAGATATTGAGGTCGGGAAACAGTGCAACTGGCATATAGCTGTCTTCGACAATCCTTGGCTGGTCATCAATAAACTTCACTCGACGTATATAATACAAGGGCTCATTGGGTTTGAGTCCTAGGAGTTTATGGACGGGTGCATTATCACTACTCATCAAAAATTGCGTCACTTGATACTTCACGGTCTTATTGTTGTGAGTCAGAATTTCAGAGGTACCGGCCAAACTATTAAGCTGATGCGAATATTGCTTTTCCAGTACATAGGTACCAGACCCACGGCGCTTTTCGACCAGCTTGAGTTTAACCAGTTCATCCACTGCCTTGCGAATGGTGATGCGGCTGACTTGGTACTCTTCAATTAACTGCTTTTCTGTCGGTAATGCTGAGCCAACGCAGTACACATCCGCGTTGATCTTCTCTTTTAAGCTCTCTAATACTTTTACGTATAGCACGATGTCATTTCCAAAAAATTATTGGTTATATCAATATCACAATAACATAATAAATTGGTTCTATATTAGGTCATTCATCACATTCTAGGTACAACAAAGTTGTTATGACTTCTTTTCTGAATAAAGTGATTTGCAGAAATAAAATAATTAATAGCGTATTTAGGAACATCAATAATGAACAAAGAAGCTATAACCACTTATATGAGTGACTTATCGCGCGCCATGCTGGCACCGATATATGTCCTTCCACTAGTGGGTTTTGTGATTGCTATCGGAGCGGCAACAACCAACCCTGGCATTGTCGAAGTACTGCCTTTCTTAGATGCCCCTTTCTTTAAAGGGATGGGGGAAGTGTTGGTTTGGTCGACGCTGAGCGTTCTTATTAACCTGCATATCATCTTTGCTGTCGGTATTTCGATGGGGCTTGCGAAAAAAGACAAGCACCTTGCTGGCTTTAACGCGCTGATCATCTACTTCATTTACCTTTACACCATGCATACCTATATGAAGTTCAATGGTCTGCTACTAGATGGTGACTTGGGGGGCACCGGTCAGGCGAGCATTCTTGGTTTGCAAGTGGTCGATACGGGTATCTTCGTTGGTATGCTGATCGGTATTGTTAACGCTTACTTCCACAACAAATACAGCCAAAAGGTACTTAAGGGCGCACTATCACTATACGGTGAATCTCGTCTGGTACTGATTATCATGATCCCGGTTGCGATTGGCCTTGGTATTCTGTTCACCCACATCTGGCCACCGGTTCAGCATGCTATCTTCGGCTTTGGCGAGAGCATTCGCGGCGCAGGTTCTATGGGCGTTGGCGTGTACGGTTTCCTAGAGCGTATCCTTATTCCAACTGGTCTTCACCACCTGCTTTGGGTGCCAATGCACTTCTCTGATCTTGGTGGTTGTGCCATGGTGGCAGGTCAAAACTACTGCGGCATCGAGAACATCTTCCTTGCTGAAATTGGTGACCCAGAGACGACGCGTCTTTCTAGCTCAATCGTGTTTGATTCACGCAGCCTAGTAAAAATCTTCGGTTTGACGGGTGCGGGTCTAGCCATGTACCACTGTGCTGACCAAGACAAGCGCGAAAAAGTGAAAGCGATTGTGTTCCCTGCAGTGCTGTCTTCTATTTTGGTGGGTGTTACTGAGCCGATTGAATTCTCATTCCTTTTCGTCGCGCCAATCCTGTTTGTTGTGCACGCTATCCTAACTGGCCTATTTATGGCTGTGTTGTCTCTGCTGGATGTCGTGGCGGTAGGTAAAGGTGGTCTTATCGACTTCATCGTTTACAACATCCCACTAGGTACCGATAAAACCGATTGGCCGATGTACGTGGCGATTGGTCTGGTTCAGCTCGCCGTGTACTACTTTGTGTTCCGCGCGCTGATCACGCACCTTAACCTGAAAACCATTGGTCGTGGTGAAGCGGAAATGAAGCTACAAACCAAAGACGACTACAAGAATCGCAACAAGACGGCGGCGATTGATAGTGCAGTCGGTGAGTTTAACTCGGTTGCTATCATTGAAGGCCTAGGTGGTAAAAACAACATCATCGATGTGCAAAACTGCTACACCCGATTACGCGTCGAAATTCGTGACCCATCATTAGTGGATGAGGCGAAAATCCAAGAGTCGAACCCAATGGGTTTGGTGAACAAGGGACAAAACATTCAAATCATTTTTGGAAGCCACGTAGCGTCGGTGCGCCAAGAAGTGAATGAGTTTTTAGAAGCCATGGCGTAGTAAGGCTATATTTTCCTCTCTCTACTAAAAGGCCTAGGTGATCATACCTAGGCCTTTCGATTTAAAGCGAGTGATGTCGCTACATCAACCACTTCCACCAAACGAATACGGCTAAGAATCCAAATAGATAAATCAGACCTACAATCGACAGCGCTTTTAGACGGCTGCCCATTTGCAACACTGGTGGCAGCGTGGCTTTTGATACCAGAATATAGTTAAGCAGTGCAAACACCGGCGTGGTGACAAATGCCATGATCATCGCAAAGTCGAGCATTGGCATCAGTGCTTTAGCGAAGAAAGCGATAATCGAGATAGCCGCAATAGACACCACAATGACCCATGCTTGGTAGGATTTCGGGTTCTCTTCGGTTTTGTTCTGAAGCAGGCGTTGTGACTCAGCAATTGCGCGCGAGTAGCCATCAATTACAGTAATCGTGCTACCAAAGATACAGAAAAAGGCGATGACAGCAATGAGGTAGCGCGACCATTCACCAATCGTTGACGCATACATGCCCACCAATTGATGTGAGAACCCTACACCTGATGCAGACAGCTCTGTTCCAGAACCGTGGATCACCAGTGCACCAAGTGCAACGAACACCAAGGCTAATAAAGCCGTACCGATATAACCGACGTTAAAATCGAACAGCGCTGATTCAGCGGTTACCTTCTGCTTTTTACACTGGCTCTTCAGCCACATAGATGTGATGCTGGAGATCTCGATAGGCGCTGGCATCCAGCCCATGGTCACAACAATGAAGCCGATAGCGGCGATGGTCCAAGGTGATGGCGCTTGGTAATCTGCCGGTGCAACACTGCCATTTGATGCCGCAATAATGACGGCTGTGACGGTGGCAACGGTCAGCGTCGCCATAATGGCTTTCGAGAGCCCGTCGAGCGCTTTATAGTGACCCGCAAACAAAATACCGACGCATGTTGCGAGTACGATGCCGCATAACACAAGTGATGAGAGTTCGAACGGTAGGAAGTAACCAAGCAAGCTGGCACTAAACAACAGTAGAGCTGCTGTGTTCACGACAGCGGAAACGACGGTAAGTAGCGTAAACACCCATAGGTAGCCGCGACCCAATCCTTCATAACCTTGAATCAGGCTATTACCCGTACCAACGGTATATTGCACTCCTGCTCTAAAGAATGGGTATTTAAACAGGTTAACGAGCAAGATCAGCGCAGCGAGCTGCCAGCCATAGATGGCACCCGCCTTTGTTGAGGCGACAAGATGAGAGCCACCGACTGCTGCGGCAGCCATCATAATGCCAGGGCCAAGAGAGCGCACTAAATGGGAAAGGCCAGGGCGTGATGCTGGCTCAGAAGGGATAGAGGTATCCATGACACGAGTCCTTTTATGATTATTATCCGTAATAAAGTCGCTGTAAAAAATAGTTTACGAAACGATAAAAAATTATTTCCGACCCCTCCATTTCTACAGAAATTTCAGCAGGATGCAATGCAAGAAGCGACGAAATTAATCAATGATTGGTCGGTATGTCTGAACGGTCGATAAAAGGTAGTGTTTTATGCTGATAATGTGGGTGTAATTAAAGCATCATCATTGAAGGCAAAGGAAAAAGAGTAGGAAAAAATATCGGAAAGTGTCGCGAGAGTGAGCTCTCGCGACGCTAAGTGTTGGGTTTTGCGATGTTGTCAGCTATTCCTGTGGCTGAGGCTTTCTTTTTAGCTGTTGAACGATGAGACCAATGACAATAAGCACTAAACCTATCAATGTAGAGGGATGGATCTCTTCGCCGATGATTGTGGCCAGCAGCATGAGTGAGATGAACGGCGAGGCAAAAATAAGATTGCTGATACGCGCAGTGTTTTGAGTTAGCTTTAGTGCGCTAAGCCAAAGGACAAAAGTAATCCCCATCTCAAACAGTCCGACGTAACTAACCGCAAGCCAGCCTTTCAGCGTGATGTTAGACCATGTGGCGCCCTCGTAGATGGCAACACCAAACGCAAAGGGCAGAGCAACCAAAAAGCCAAGTAGTACACCGATAACTGGATCGGCCGTGTTTTTGGTGTTTAGGATCCAATAACCTGCCCACAATAGTGTGGAGAGCAGGGCGAGTGCCACACCAGCAGGGCTATCAAATTGAAGTCCCAATACATCGCCCTTAGTGGCGATAACCACCACACCGAGATACCCCAAGGCACACGCAAACCAATCTTGCGGACGGATTTTCTGCTTTAGGAACACGGCAGCCATTAAGGTCAGTGTAATGGCCCAGCTGTAGTTAATGGGTTGAGCTTGGGAGGCTGGCAGTAGATCGTAGGCCTTAAATAGAATGAGATAGTAGGCGAACGGGTTAATTAGCCCAAGCAACAAGTAGTACCAAGGGTTTGATATAAAGGTTGTTTTTAGCTGAGAAAGTGTCCCTTTCATCGCGCACACAATAATCAGAGCGATCGTTGAGGCGACAGAAGCAGCCGCGACCATTTGAGCGGGCGTGAATTCAGCCAGTGTGAGCTTAAATGCGGTTGCGACGGTAGACCACAATAAGACGGCGGATAACCCAAATAGCAGGGCTTTGCGTTCGTTATGCATTGAGATGTTAGCGTTGGGATGGAGTGAACAATGCCAGCATCTTACCAGTGAATGGCATTCTGAAAACCCACAAATGTCAGATTATGATTGCTGGTCACACAAGACTAGAGAGAGATAAGTGGCGGTAGAGGCGTCAGGTCAATTAACGGCGCTTGTTGCCATGATGTCTCACTGGCGAACAGCCATAGGGTATCGACGCGATCACGCTTGAGAGATGAGATGTCAACCAGCGTCATGAGAGCATAAAAGCGGCGCACATAATGGACGGTTTCATTGGGTAAGGTCAGCTTGGTAAATTCTCGACTGCCTGCTCTGTTGATGGCGCGTTGAACTCGTCCTTCACCCGCATTGTAAGCCGCTAAAGTGAGGTTGATGTCACCATCAAACTTGCGATACAGAAACGACAGATACTGCATCGCAGCACGAGTACTCGGCTCAATCTCAAAGCGCTGGTCGAGGTTTTGGTCTACGGTTAACCCAAAGCGTGTGGCGGTGGCTGGCATCAGTTGCCAAAGCCCGGCGGCTTTGGCAGGAGAGACGGCTTTGGGGTTATAGGAGGACTCGAGCATGGGGACCAGGACTAAACTGTCTGGTAGCGATTTTTGTTTAAGCTGCTTGAATATCTCATCCACCAGTGGGCTGAACTCTTCAAACTTCTTAATGATATGATTTTGATACGGCTTGAGCGTGGCAATATGCGGTGCCACATCAGATTGAGCAGGTTTGGCATCACTTTGGGTGTGCCAGATGCACAGCAAACCAATCACTAACCAAAGCAGCCAGTGACTGACTCTCGAGCTGACTCTACAGCGAGCGTGCATGTTCCTCATAACTGTGTTGCTCTCGCCCGGTCAGCTCTCCCAATAGTTCATGAAAAGCCGCGGAGCTTTGTCCATTCTCTTGGTTGTATTTTTGGCACTCTTTAATGAGTGATTCAAGGATCTGCCACTGTTTGCGGACATTGTCAGACAGCTTGATAGGTAGTGCTCTGACTAAACGCTCAACCCCTTGTTCCGAGCAGGGCAAATTTAGCTGACTAAGAAGCCGACTACGCTGGCTGGCATTGTGGCCAAGCTGCTTAAGTACTGGCAGCTGTTTGCTTATGTTGTGACTTAGTGACTCACCATCGAATTTTAGATACAGGGCTTTTTGGTGCTGCAGCAATGAGAGCAGCTTGCGATACAGTTTGATGTCTTCAGAAATGCTAACGACAAAGTTCTGCACGAGCTCGGTTTTCGAGGTGGCCATCTTGATTACTCCACTAAATGGGTGGTTCGCTTAGGACTCGTGACCGGTATGGAAACGCATCACAGCTTGCGAAAGGGCTTTGACATCCAGTCCAAGCTCACCGTTTGCGAGTGCATTTCGTACCGCTTCCACTTTCGCCATATCGACGTTTGGCATTGCAGCAAGCTCAGCTTGTGCCTTGTCTAGTGCTGCTGTATTTGCATTGAATGCGGCTTGTGAAACGGTCTTACGTGCCGGTGCTTCAGGCGTTTGAGTCTTAGACTGATTGAAGTTGGTTTGTGGGACATGTCCGCCGGCCACTTTGTCGATTTTCATTGTGTTGCTGTCCTATCAATATGTCGATAACAGTATAGGGCGACAAAGCGAGCATCAGTATTAAATCTGCCCAGCTAAATTTGTTGCTCTTTTTTTTCTATCTCAATGCCCTATGACATTTCGAGCGCATTGATTGAAAAATGTTACCTTGAGTCAGAAATTTAAAATTGAGTGTGAACCTGGTTCAAACCAGACACGACCGCCCGAATGACTTTTTTAGATTGGCTGTTTTGCACCTTTATTTGCTCTCCTGACGCGCCGGTTTCCAGCGCAATCCCTTTGGTTGTCGCATTGAACCCATCTCTTTCGGCGATGATGACCACTTCATTTCCCTTTTCGACTAACGGAGGGCTACTAACAAATTTGCTATCGATGATTTGACCAGTGCGCATGCGTCGCGTGACTTGCTTACCCTGCAATGTGGAGAGGTCGGTAACAAACGAGGTCGCCCGCGATAGGGTTCGAGTTTCTAGGCGTATCGAGCGAGAGTCGATGTTGTCATGTCGATTGAGCGTGGTGCTGGCAACGGCCACAGGTAGCGACAACGTGGCTCGGATGCTGACATTGATGCGCCAGTCATTGCTGCCATCCTCACAGCTGACGCTGCGTTTAAGGTTGCCAACAGGCAGTGTTTGGTGATCGCGACTGCTCGTAATGAGCGGTGAAAGGCAGCGATTGAGATGTTTTGCTGACTCTGGAACCAATATCACTAGCCTTGCCTCGTAGTGGTCCCAGTGATGCGCCGCAGCTAGCTGTTCTAGTTCGGAATTCAGTGCTTGTCGCACAACTTGCTCAATACTCATTTGAGTCATTTTGAGCTCGTTCGCTAAGGCATGATTACTGAGTAAAAGGCTCAAAAACGAGCCCAAAATCCACTTCCCCATCCTGTCTCTCGCTTCCGTAAATCGGAAGTTCCGCTTCCTTTGTTTTGTGTAATTCATTGTTTTTATTGGCTTTAAAAGTTGGCATGTATCTTGTTCTTTCTTTGTGACTATCGCCCATTTAAGGACAGAGACATGGCAATCAGTTTTGACAGTGCATTAGGTGTACATCCAGAAGCACTGAATTTTCGAGTCCAAAGAACCAAGGTGCTTGCAAGTAACTTAGCAAATGTCGATACGCCTGGGTACCTAGCTAAGGACCTGAGTTTTACCACAGTGATGCAGCAAGCTAGCGCCAATGGTGTGCATACCGCTACGCCTAAATTGGATATCGCTACCCAGTATTCGGTGCCGTACCAGAACAGCAAGGATGGCAATACGGTTGAGCTGGGTGTTGAGCAAGCCAAATTCACTCAAAACAACATGGATTTTCAAACCAGCCTGACATTCATGAACATGAAGTTTAATGGGCTGGCGAAAGCGATTGAGGGACGTTAATCATGTCATTTACTGATATCTATTCCATTGCTGGCTCTGCGATGACCGCGCAGACCGTTCGACTTAATACGGTAGCCAGTAACCTGGCCAACGCTGATGCGGTATCGGCCAATCCAGATGATGCCTATAAACCCCTTAAACCAGTGTTTGCCACTGTGTATAGCCAAACACAACTGGCGAGCCAGCAGGGTGTGTATCCCAATGCCGAGGTTCGCATTGTCGATGTGGTACAAGGCAGCGCTCAGGCTGAACAGCGCTTTGAACCGAATAACCCGTTGGCAAACGAAGAGGGTTATGTCTACTACCCGGGTGTCGATGTGGTTTCTGAAATGGCGGACATGATGTCGGCCACTCGCAGCTTCGAAACCAATGTAGAAGTGTTGTCGAATGTGAAAAGTATGCAGCAGGGCCTGCTTCGTTTAGGGCAGGGTAGCTAATGAGTATTCCACAGTTCAACGCATTGGATACGGACACTCCGGTTAGCCAGCAAGCGAATGCAGGCGTGTCGGCAAATCCTCAAGATTCTAATAGTGCCAGCTCACTTCAAAATGAATTTATCACCTTGATGGTGGCGCAGATTCAAAACCAAGACCCACTCAACCCACTCGATGGTACTGAGTATGTCAGTCAGCTAGCACAGTTCTCTCAGGTTCAAAGTACCGAGAACATGTCGATGCTGATGCAAAACAGCATGGTGCTACTCGACAACATGCAGGTGCTGTCGACGGCAGGCTTGGTTGGTCAAACCGTCTACGTCAATGGTAACGAATTTGAGCTCAGTGACGGCGCTCAGAAAGGTCGTGTAGAGCTAGCACATTCATCAAGCCAAGTGACCTTAGTCGTCGAAGATGAGTTTGGGCAAAAAACCAAGGTGCCACTGGGTGCTCATCCGGCTGGGGATGTGGATTTTTCTATCGACCCAGAAGAGTTGGGGCTCAAACCTGGTAAGTACAGCGTTTCGGTAGAGGTACAAGAAGGACAAGCATCACCATCAGTGATGTTGGCTGGTGAAGTGCAGCAGGTTCGTATTCCAAGTAGTGGCGGCGCCGCCATGGTCAACGTCGCGGGTGTCGGTAACGTGCCTTTCTATCAAATCAGTCAGTTTGGTGCTTAGCGCCGAGTGTAAAACCAACAAAACTATCAGAATAAAGAGGACATCATGAGTTTTAATATTGCTTTAAGCGGCTTGGACGCCACGAATACTCAGCTAAACACCATCAGCCACAACATTGCTAACGCGTCGACCTACGGTTTTAAAGAGGCGCGCACCGAATTCTCTGCGGTTTACAATGGCATGCAGCCAGGCGGTGTTGAGGTAGCATCTATCTCGCAAAACTTCGATAAGAATGGTTCAGTCTCTGGTACGGGCCGTGCGATGGATCTTGCCATCAATGGCAATGGTTTCTTCGTGACGAAAGACTTGATGGGGCAGACGCTTTACACCCGTTCGGGTGTGTTTGGTACTGACAAAGACAACTTTGTAGTGGGTAACACTGGCGCTAAGCTTCAGGGCTACGGTGTCGATAGCAATAACAATCTGCTTGACGGAGCGGTTGGCGACATCAAGATCAGCACCTCTTCGTTAGCGGCAAAAGCCACCGACAAATTGGATTTCGTCGCCAACTTTGATGCAAGTGCGACAGCCATCGATCAAACGGTCACGCCTTTTGACCCAAATAACCCAGACTCATTCAACTCATCTTACACCTCTAAGGTGTACGACTCGCTTGGTAACTCTCATACAGTAACGCAGTACTTCACGAAAACAGCGGACAACACTTGGGAAGTGAACGTTCAAGTCGATGGTGGTACCACACCTGTTTCAACGGTTCCTGTCACCTTTAACCCAGACGGCACACTAAACTCGCCAACAGGTACGACGAATATCAGCTTCCCTGCGGCCGGTGCCAACCCAATGAGCATCGATATTAGCCTAGCTGGCAGCACCCAATTTGGCGCTTCGTTTGGTGTTAGCACCAATAGCCCAAATGGCTACACATCCGGTGAACTTGCGGGTGTTCGCGTTGAGAACAACGGCATGGTGTTCGCAACATACACCAACGGTCAATCTCAGCTTCAAGGTCAGGTCGTACTGGCTAACTTCGCCAACCCTCAAGGTCTTGCCAAAACCAATGGTACCGCCTGGACACAGAGCTTTAGTTCAGGCGCACCCGTAGTTGGTACACCAGGTACCGGCGTTTTGGGCGATCTCACCCCTGGTGCACTAGAGGGTTCTAATGTGGACTTGACCTCTGAGCTCGTGAACCTGATGACCGCCCAGCGCAACTATCAGGCGAATGCGAAGACAATCTCTACATCTGACAAGCTGACTCAAGCTCTGTTTAACGCGGTATAGGAATCTAACCTATGGATAGCTTGCTATTTACTGCGACAACGGGGGCCAGCCGAGTACTTAAAGCTCAGCACGTTCGCTCCAACAACCTATCGAATGCCGACACCGCGGGCTTTCGCGCGGATATGGAACGCGTAAACAGCGTTCCACTGCAAGGCTCTGGTTTTGATGGTCGCACTATGGTGGTCACCAACTCAGCAGCAACTCGTTTTGATTCTGGAGACGTCGTTAAAACGGGTCGTCCACTGGATATCGCCATCATGGGCGAGGGCTACATCAGTGTGCAAACGCCAGCAGGCAACGAGGCATACACGCGTGCCGGTAACATTAAGGTTGATGACCTCGGCGCAATGACCATCAACGGCTTTGCGGTTGTCGGTGATAACGGACCTATGGTGCTACCGGAATTTCAGAAGGTGGAAATCAGTGAGCGTGGACGTGTCTCGGTGATCCCTCCTGGTGGCGGTGCAGAGGTGGAAGTTGGCACATTAAAGCTGGTGAAGCCGGACATTACCCAACTGCAAAAAGAGAGCGACAGCCTGCTACACAGCTTGGATGGTCAGCCTTTTGCTGCCGATGCCACCGTTAACCTTGCCCCAGAGCACATCGAAAGCAGTAACGTGTCTGCGATCGATGAACTGCTCAGTGTGATGTCGCTAACGCGCAACTTCGAAATGCAGATCCGCATGATGAAAACCGCAGAAACCCTAGCGCAATCAGGAAATAAATTAATGAGCGCGAGCTAGTCGCGTTTAAAGGAGTAAACCATGCATTCAGCATTATGGGTCAGTAAAACAGGGATGGCCGCCCAAGACACGAAAATGACGGCAATCTCAAACAACCTAGCCAACGTTAATACGGTCGGTTTTAAGCGTGACCGAGTGGTCTTCGAAGACCTGTTCTACAGCATTCAGCGCCAACCGGGCGCACAAGTAGACCAAGTGAATCAGCTGCCAACCGGTGTGCAGCTTGGTAGTGGTGTTCGTGTTGTCGGTACACAGAAAGTCTTCACTCAGGGGAGTGCACAGAACACAGGGCAAGAATTGGATCTTGCGGTTATGGGGCAAGGCTTCTTCCAGATTGAAAACTCTGACGGTCAAATCATGTATACCCGCAACGGCCAGTTTCATGTCAACTCCGAGGGCTTGATGGTCAACAGTCAGGGCTTGCCTCTTGAGCCACAAATCCAGATCCCAGATAACGCGTTGACGCTATCGGTTGGTGTGGATGGCACGGTCACCACGACAACGGCAGATGGTCCGGCTCCGCAAGAGCTTGGTCAGATAACGTTGGCTAAGTTTATTAACCCCGCTGGCCTAGAGGCGATTGGTGGCAACCTGTTTAAAGAAACGGAAGCGAGCGGTCAGGCGGAAGAACTCATCGCTGGTGAAGAAGGTGCGGGCAGCATTAAACAGGGCGCGTTGGAGGGCTCCAACGTGCAAGTCGTGGAAGAGATGGTGGACATGATCACCACTCAACGTGCCTACGAGATGAACGCCAAGGTCGTGTCGGCTGCCGATGACATGCTTAAGTTTGTTGCCCAAGCCGTGTAATTCGGTCGGTTAAGTTAGCGGGAAATAACGTGAAAGGAAGTTGTGACATGAAATGGTTTTCTCGAAGCCTTTTGACGCGAAGCACCGTTCTTCTGAGAAGAATAGCGCTGCTGAGCTTGCTGGTATTGGCAGGGTGTGCCTCTAGACCTGAGTTTGTGCCGCCAGAGCCAGACGAGCAGAAGTACGCGCCACCAGAGCTTAGTTATGCGTTGCCAGAGGCGACCAATGGCAGTTTGTATCGTCACCAATATAACCTCACGTTATTTCAAGATCGCCGCGCTTATCGCGTCGGCGATGTGCTAACGATTCTTCTTGTAGAAGAAACCCAATCAAGCAAGAAAGCCGACACCAAGTTTGGTAAGTCTTCCAATGTCGACTTTGGCGCGGCGACCGTAGGCGGAAAAACGTTAAATGAAACCGCCGTTGGTATCAGTGGAAGCCGAGCCTTTGATGGCAGCGCAGCGAGCTCTCAGGGCAATAAGCTTGAAGGGGCTATCACGGTCACTGTCCATGAAGTCATGCCTAACGGCGTACTGAAAGTCAGCGGCGAAAAATGGATTCGTCTTAACCAAGGGGATGAGTTCATTCGTGTGACAGGAATCGTCAGAGCCGATGACGTCGACCGCTACAACCAAGTGTTCTCTCATCGAATTGGTGATGCTCGCATTACCTACTCAGGACGCGGAGCCTTAGCCGACAGCAACTCAGCTGGTTGGTTAACGCAGTTCTTTACTAGCCCATGGATGCCGTTTTAATGCTTAACACTCGTCGTTTTCTTGATACTTTTTTCACGGCATTGATGACCGCATCGGCGATTATCTTGATGCCGTCCGCTCACGCTGAAGTGGAAATTCCGATTATGGACCTTGTCGATGTGCAAGGTGTGCGCACTAACCAATTGGTGGGTTATGGCTTGGTCGTGGGTCTTGATGGTCAGGGTGATCGAAACCAGGTGAAGTTCACGGCACAATCCATTACTAACATGCTGCGTCAATTCGGTGTGCAGATTGGTGATGACGCTAACCCTAAGCTGCGTAATGTGGCATCGGTGAGCGTGACGGCCTCTGTTGATCCAATGGCAGGCCCGGGTCAAATGCTGGATATCGTGGTGTCATCGATTGGTGATGCTAAGAGCTTACGTGGCGGTACATTGCTACTCACACCGCTGCGCGGTGTTGATGGCGAGGTGTATGCGGTTGCACAAGGTAATGTGGTTGTGGGCGGCGTTTCTGCTGAAGGGCGCAGCGGCTCTAAGATTGCGGTAAATACGCCAACCGCGGGTCGCGTACCCAATGGGGCAACACTGGAGCGTGAAATCCCATCGGACTTTAACTCGCGTCCACAAATCACGCTGAACCTTCGTAAGGCAAGCTTCACCACAGCGAAGAACATCGCCCGTGAAATCAACAGCACCTTTGGCCCTGAGGTCGCGATTGCGGTCAACAAGGTACGTGTTGATATGCGTGCACCGAAAGACAGCCAGCAACGTGTCACCATGATGTCGATGCTTGAAGAGATGAGTGTTGTTGAGGGGCGTAAGCCAGCTCGTATCGTGTTCAACTCGCGCACCGGCACCGTTGTAGTCGGTAAGAATGTCAAAGTCACCGAGGCGGCAGTCAGTCACGGTAACCTTACTGTGGCTATCAGTGAGTCACAGCGAGTTAGTCAGCCAAACGCGTTCGCTGATGGCGATACCGTGGTTGTCGACCAGACCAAGATCGACATTAACGAAGACCAAGCGCAAATGGTGATCTGGCCGGAAGGGACGGAGCTGAACACGATAGTAAACGCTGTCAATAGCTTAGGCGCAACACCAACCGATTTGATGTCCATTCTGCAAGCCCTGCATGAAGCAGGTGCACTGAATGCTGAGTTGGTAGTGATCTAGGAGGCGATGATGAAAATAGATGCCATGAACGACACGACTCGTGTCAACAGTATGCTGTATCACGACAACGCTGCGCTGACTAACATCAGACACAGCAATGATAGCCCAGAAGCACTAAAAGAGGTGGCAGGTCAGTTTGAAGCCATGTTTTTGCAGATGGTGCTCAGACAGATGCGCAGCAGTAGCGATGTGCTTGCCGATGAAGATAGTCCTTTTTCTTCCCAGCAGCATGGGGTATTTCGCGATATGCACGATGGTCAGCTCTCTATCGAGCTGGCGAAGAAACAAAACTCGGGTATCGCCGATATGTTGGTTAAGCAATTGGGACCAGCCCAAAGTGCAAGCTCTAATCAAGAGGTGCAGTTTGATGCCGCGCGCGTGCAAGCCATGGGCTCAGCCAATGACATGGAAGGCAAATCACAAACTCATGCATTGGGTGATAAAAACGCGTCTTTGTCAGTTAACGACGAGTCCACTTCCGCCGCCTTTAATCTTCAGTCTCCTCGTGAGGCTGCCATGACCATGGCCTTCTCTCAGCCTCTAATGAAAATCACGGAGCGTTAACTGCAATGAGCCTTATTAATATCGCGCTTTCAGGCATGAATGCCAACCGCGTGGCACTCGATGTCACGGCGCAAAACGTTGCTAACGTGAACACCCCAGGATACAGCCGCCAGCAAGCCTTGATGTCTTCGGTGGCGGGCGGAAAATACGATTTCAACTCACCAGGCATGGGGGTCGAAGTCACCAGCATACGCCGTGTGACAGACCAATACCTAGTGAAACAAACCTGGTCGACAGCCAGTGAAGCCAATTATTCGGCGGGATACTTGTCGGCCATGAGCCAACTAGAAAACATGCTGGGCGCAGATGGCTTTAGCTTGTCTGCAGGACTCGATAGTCTGTTTGCCTCGCTCAATGATGCGACGACTAAGCCAGAATCGACGCCGCTGCGTCAGCAAGTGATCAACGAGTCAGAAGCCTTAGCGCGCCGATTCAACACGCTCACCGAATCGCTGCACAATCAGCATAAAGATGTACACGATCAGCGCAATGCTGCGCTGTCTCATGCCAACAGCTTGATGGCGAACATTGCTCAAGTAAACAAGCAGATCGTTGAGATGCAAGGCACCGGAGGCAACGCCTCTCAGCTTATGGATACTCGTGATGCGCTCATTGGAGAGCTGTCGACCATTATGGCGGTGAAAACCACCGACCAACCGGATGGCAGCGTGCAAGTGTCCTTGGCGTCAGGTCAGCCACTTGTGATGGGCTCGGACTCGAGCGTGATTAAGGCAATTCCAGACCCAAGTGACCCGTACCTTGCAGATCTGCACATTGAATTTGGTAATCAAACCTTTGCAGCAAAAGGAGATATTGGCGGCAAGCTAGGCGCACTTCATGACTACCAAGTTGATGTACTTGTACCTAATCAACAAGCTATAGATGACATGGCACGTAGTGTTGCCGATGAATTTAATGCCGTGCTCGCTGCGGGTTTAGATCTAAATGGTAACCCAGGTGCGCCGCTATTTACCTATGATCCAGCGAACCCAGCCGCAAGCTTAGATATCACCAATATTACCGCCGATGAGCTGGCATTTTCTGCCGACGGTAATCCGGGTAACAGTGACAATCTCAAGGATTTGATTGCTATCAGCAATAAGCCAGTGGCGATCTCAGGACTTGGCTCGCTGTCCTTAAATGATGCGTTTACCGCTATGGTCGGTGAAACAGCCATTAAAGCACGACAAGCAGAGTCTGATTATCAGGCGAAAAAAGCGATGTCGGATCAGGCGGTTGCAGCGCGCGACAACGTCAGTGCCGTAAACAGTGACGAAGAGGCGGCAAACCTAATGACCTTTGCCAATGCCCATAATGCCAATATGAAAGTGATCAGCACAGCGAATCAGCTGTTTGACTCTGTATTGCAGCTATTTTAAGGAGAGACCATGAGAATCAGTGATACTCAATTTAGCCAGATGATGCTGCAAAGCCTGCAAATCAATAACGCAGGGCTTGGTAAAGTGATGCAGCAAATGGCCACAGGTGATCGACTCACTAAATTATCTGACGACCCAATGGCGTCCATTAAGCTGCTCAACCTTGACCGTGAAGGCGCGGCGATTTCTCAGTATCAGCGCAATATCGCCAATGTGAAAACCACGCTATCGAGCCAAGAGGTGCACCTGGATTCGGTTAACGAGAGTCTGAAAAGCATGCGTGAGTTGGTGCTCTGGGGGGCGAATGGCACCTTAACGGATGAAGACCGCTTAGGCATGATTTCTGAGCTTGAGAGCTTACGCGAATCGGTGCAGTCGTCGTTTAATGCGCAAGACGAAGAAGGGCACTATCTGTTCTCGGGTACTAAAACCGATACGCCAGCTATTTCTGATGCGGGTGGCGGTGTCTATTCCCTAGATGGCAACAGCGACAAGCGTGTTGTGACCGTGGCAAAAGGGGTGACCATGGAGTCCAACACCACGGCTCAAGAAATTCTCGATTTGGGTGGAGGCGATAACGTATTGAATCAAATCGATCGTTTGATTGCTGAATTTAAGAGCCCGAGTCCAAATTTTCAAAATGAAGTTGAAGCTAGCCTCAACGCCATTGATGATACCTTAGGTAACGTTCTGGGTGCGATGACTCAAATCGGTGGACGCCACAACAACCTCGATTTGATGGATGGTGCGCATGTGGAAAATAAGCTATTTGTCGACAAGGTGACCAGTGATGTCTCCGCCCTCGACTATGGTGAAGCCTCAGTTCGGCTGAGCAACTACATGGCTGCGCTGCAAGCAACGCAGGCCAGTTATATGAAGATAAATGATCTCTCTTTATTCGACCGCATCTAGCGGTCGCTTTAGGTCTTAGGTAACACGTTTCAAGGAATGATGGTATGGCAGTAAGTACGGTTGAAGTTAGGCCGCATAGTATTAAGCTCACAGGGCAGGGCACCACGAGTATTGCTCCCTCCCAGGCTTCTGATACCGCCACTTCCTTATCAAAACATCTGCTTAAACCACAAGCGGAAATCGCTTCGGCGTATTCACTTTCTGGCGTGCTATTGACCCAAGGTCAGCAGCACGCGACCTCAGTTCAAATTGCGACTAAGGCGCTACAAGGTGTGGGTAAAGAGCTCACTCAAGTGAAAAAGCAGTTAACTCAAGCACTATCACACGGTGCATCACCGCAAACTACTGACAAGCTTGCCCGTTCTAAGAACATGATTGAAGCCACGCTGAATCAAGCGCGCTTTGATGGTAAACGAGTGGTCGATAACGAGCTGCATCTAAAGCTCGACACCGCCGATGTCAGACGATTCTCTATTCCTGGTTTGAACGTACACCGCATGAGTGAACGTGCAGAGCAGGTGCGTCTAGATTTTCCGAGCGGCGGCTCCGTTATGTTGCAGTTTGATGGTTTATCGGATGGACAGCGCACGGTGAAACAGCTCGACCGCAGTGTGATTCCTATGGGGATGCGCGCATCTCTTGCCAACGATGGCAGCATCGTATTTGAAGTCCATGAGTCGGCATACGCAGCGATGCAGCAGCACGTGCGTGTTACGGGTGAAGGGCACCGCTTCCCTGCCGGGCAAGCTAACACCTTCTCTATCCAAGCTGAGCCAGACGGTATGGCAGAGCTTAAATTCGACCTTGGCTCACGCGACGGTATCATACAGTCCATCGCTAAGGTTAACCAGCACCTCAAACAAGCTCAGCTGAGCTTAAACGAAGCCAGACAGTTCCAATCCCAACTGGATACGCAAATGACGCGAATCCAGAGTCAATCCAACCTCCCTTCAACCGAGCAGGTCAATCAACAGCTCTCAAGCTTTAATCAACTCTCCCAAGACTTTACTACCACGTTCCAAGCTCTTAATGCCCAAGCGAATGTTCGCAGACATACAGTAGTGGCATTACTTAAATAGCAATGAAGTAATATATTTTCAATGCCATAAGCTTTCGGTTATTAAATAAATATTACTTATGTATGGGGTATTATTGATATATTGAAATAATTAATTTTTCGACAGGTGATATTTTGCTTCTAGCATTTAATTTTATAACTAATCATATTTTTAGGTTTTTATTTATGAGTTTAAATAAAAAACTGAACGGTTGTTGATGTGAGTCTCATTTGTAATCAATTGGTTGCAATGATGTTGTAAGCCTCTGATATAAATATCACTGCATTAAACCATATAGATAAGGAGAGTGCGTGAAATATTTGCTTCTAGCAAGTTTGAGCTTACTTCTCTCGGGCTGTGGAGGCGATGGCGATAGTTCGTCCGTCGACTCTGTCAGTCAGAGCGGGGATGAGTTTAAGAAAAGAGCATCTATTGTCGAGGACAGTGATGGTGCACAGTTCAGTCAGATTGAGGTGTCTTCTACAGAAGATGTCATTATATCTGTCGCGAAGAACGAACAAGACAAGGCTGTATTTTCTCTATCTTCAAGTAATGAAGACAGTGGTGATATAGCGGAAAAATTGGTTGTCTCAGGAAAACTAACAATAAAATAATAATATATGGATGTAACAATGAATAAAAAACTACTAGTAGTGGCACTGTCGTCAGTGTTAGGTGCGACATCGGCTTTTGCATCGGGTGATGCTATTTTGAATGTGGAAGGTGAAATTCAAATTAACGGTCAGACGGTTATCGATAATAATGGTAATCTTGTAGGTCTGGAGTATGCCCAGAAAAACCAAATTGAGATAAGTGATTACTTTTCTAGTCAGAGTGGTACATATACTTTTCTTAATCAAGCAAACCAAAAGCTTGTAATTGAAGAAACTGAACAAGTAGTTACTTATAGAAATTATTGGAAGGTTGATGATGGTAGTTGGGTCGAAAGTTCTGTCTACCAGGTGGTAGAAAACGGTGATGGTACATATACTTCAACACTTACATATGATTTCGTGCAGATTGATCCAGATGGAAATGAAACTTCTGAAGAAAAAGTGACCGTTGAAACGTTTCGAGAAACAGAGCTAACCGTACCGCAAACAAGCTACTTACTCGGAAGCCTTATGGTCAGATTCTTTGAAGAAGAGCTGTTAGAAACGACTAATGAAGACAGAGAAGTTGGTGAAAAGTACTCATATACTAACGAGTATCAATATGGGGCTCGTTTGAGTACGTTCAACTTGGATGACGGCTCTAGTGTGACAGATTGTTTAGTTGGTACCAATGGTGAGATAGCGTGTAAAGGACTAGGTTTGATTGCGTGGGGAGAGTATGACTATTCAATGAAATTGGTCAAATTTGAACCTTCGGCTGCTAGTCAGATGTCTAAAGTATCGGCTGCTTCAGTCAAAAGAGATCTCAACGTTAAACGGATTCATCAAAAACTGAATCAGAAATAGAATTAGATAGGGCGGCTTAGTCGCCCTTTTTTTGTCTTTTCCAATTGTATTTCCTTTCCCTTTCTACTTGCTTTGATTAACAATTGAAGGTTCTTTTTATACCAAAAAGAAGAAGTACAAAAAGCAAACAAACGCCAGCAGCGTAGCCGATATTGTCGGATAGATAATATAAGCGTCTTGACGATGGGTTCGGCGAAAGCACATAAACGTCAGCAGTATGTTGTATACCACCAGAAGCAAACTGATGAAGGTGCCGCCTCTGAGCGACAGTGTGGTGAGCTGGCTCAGGAACAGGGCAAGTAGCGCATAATCAACAATGATTAGCCACAGAAATGCCTTCTGTAGTCCGTCTGGAGCTTTGTTTGCCTTCGTTGGCATGTGGGGAATAGTTCGTCGCATAACACACTCTACTGATTCGGTGCTCAATAAGAAACTTTCGACATATCAAGGGTGTTCTACTTCAAGGATAGAACACCCAAAGAGAGGTGCAAGTTAAAGCGCTTGGGCGTCGGTGGTGGAGCTTGGCGCAGTGTCGGTATCGAAACGGATAGTATCGGTTCGGAATACCGGTTGGTTGAACTTCGCCTTTTCTCGCGCCTTTTCGAGTTCGTTATTTGGCTGTTGACCAAACAGGGTGCTGATCACTTCAGCCGCTGGAGTGGTCAAGATAAACAGCTCGATGCGACGGTTTTCACTCGATGACGGCTCTGAATGGTTCAGTAGGGCGCGATCCGACATTCCCGTGACTTGTAGAACACGCTTTTCAGGCATGCCCCCAGACACTAGGGTGTGCCTTGCGGTGTTAGCTCTCGACGATGAAAGCTCCCAGTTAGACTTACTTGAGAAAGTTTGACGATACTGTGTCGAATCCGTGTGACCACTAATGATCATTGGATTTTCAACGCGCTCAAATACGGGCGCTAGCGCGAGCAATAAGTCTTCAAAGAACGGGGTTAAGGTTGAGCCGCCGCGACGAAACATGTTTTGCTTGTAGTCATCTTGCAGCACAATGCGCAGCCCTTGCGGGGTGACGGTGACGTCGACATTTCCCTCAGCGTTGATTTGGCGCACCATGTCATTGATCACCTGCGCAAGCGCAGCCAAGCGTTCTTGGGTATCAAAGGTGCCATCGATGAGAGAGTCTGACTCCGGCCCTTCGCGATCGCCCTGAAAAAAAGAGCTCACTGTGTGGACTGAGTCGTGACGACTAGCTACGGACGAATCCGTAGCTAGGTCGATAGGAGAAATACTTTGCGAGGTATCGAAAAGATTACCGGTACTCTGGTCAAACACGCTCGCCATTTGCAGATGAGCAACAATCGCTTTGCGCTCTTCTTTATCGACGACCTGCATGACCCAAAGTACGAGGAACAATGCCATCAAGGCAATCATAAAGTCGGCAAACGCCACCTTCCACGCACCGCCATGAGATTCATGGTGATGACTGCGACTGGCGCGTTTGAAGACTACTTGCTCATGTTTTTGCATTATCCCTCCTGTTCAGCGAGCCACACCTCCATTTGGTTAAAGGTCGGTTTAATGTCTAGCTGAATGTGCTTGCGGCCTGCGTCAATCGCCAGCAATGTCGGCTTCTTCGCTACATACGCAACCAAGGTTGCGCGAGTGCAGTCGAAGGCGGACATGTTGCGTTTAACACGTTGAGCCATGGCGTTACTTGCTGGGTCTAAACAGCAGTAACAACCGAAAATACCGATAAATGTGCCTACTAGAGCGGCGGCAACGTGATAGCCAATCATGGCGATCGAGCCATCAATTGCGGACATCGTAATGATGATGCCACCAACCGCGGCCAAGATACCGAAGCCTGGCATGGCTTCCGCTGTACGTTGCATAGAGCGAGCCGGCTGCATGTAATCAGCCTCGATGGCTTCAATTTCTTGCTCTAGTAGTCCCTCTAACTCATGAGGCGACATTTGTCCCATTGCCATTAAACGTAAATTGTCGGTAATGAAAGAAACTAGGCGATAGTCACGGCTAACACGTGGGTAGCGAGCAAAAATATCGCTCTGCTCTGGGTTTTCAATGTGCTTATCGAGCGCCTTGAAGCCGCCGCTGCGCACGGTCTCAAGTAGCACTTGCAGCAGTGCCATAAGCTCCATGTAGAACTCACGTTCATCTTTGGGAGGCGATACGATAGCGCGCAGTTGGCTGCGCATCTCTTTCAATACTTGAGGCGGGTTACCTATGATCAATGAGCCCAGGGTTGCGCCGACAATGATCAGCATTTCTGCCGGCTGCCAAATGGCCATTAGACTGCCTCCGGCCCAGACGTATCCGCCGAAGACACACATCAATATGATGATTGCGCCAGTAAACTTTTGCATAGTGGACTCCTAAGAAGACAGTAGTTGGTTGAGCTGCTTGAGCGCTTGTTTGTGCAGCTGACATATCCTCGGCGGTGTCAGTTCGAGCACTAAAGCAATCTCGTGTAAGTTCAAGTCGTGTTGATAAAACAGGGTGAGCAGTAGCTGCTCACGTTTAGGGAGTTTGTCGAGCGCTTTTTCAAGGCTGCGGCGGATATGTTCATGATTCATGCCGTCGTAGTCAGAATCCACCGTCCCCTCGAGACCACTTTCAATTAATTGGTCGAGGCTCTGCATTTCCGCCGCCATGGTGGCGTTGAGTCTGGCGTGATAATCCTGCTGATCGGTACCAAGGGCGCGTATGATCTCTTGTTCGGTCGGTGTTCGCTTGAGACTCTTGGTCAGATCGCGCGTGACATCGTTAAGCTCGTGCGCCTGCTGACGGGTTTTGCGTGAGCGCCAATCGAGCCGTCGCAGCTCGTCTAAAATCGAGCCACGAATACGACACACGGCAAAAGCGGGGAAGTTAGGGTCGTCAATGTTGCCATAACGACGACCGGCTTCGAGTAATCCAATCAGCCCGATTTGTTGCATGTCTTCAATGCTGCAATGGGTGGTGGCGTGATTACGCAGTTGGTTGACGACGCGCTTAACCAAGATTTGATGCTGACTAAGCAAGCGATTTTCATCGATACGGTTGGTGGGCGTCGAGACTTCGTCGACCACTCCGTAGCTTTCAGAATGATTCATATCCAGCATGGCAGCTCCTACTGAATAACAAATTTCGTCAGCAGAACATCGTCGATATCGCGCTTAAGCTGGGTATCAGCATAGGCGGTTAGCACCGATGCTTTCACTTCTTGTTGGAGCTGCTCCAGTGCTTCAGCGCCATGCAGATCTTCATAGCGCTTTTGGCTAAACAGATTCAGCATCGCGTGGCGAACTTTGGGCATATAGTCGCGGGCAAACTCTAGACGCTCTGGATGACGCGTTTCCAATGCCAGTTCTAGCATCACAAAGTGGGTCTGTTTTTTGCCGCGAACGCTGACAATCACATTATCTAATGCATGAAACGTTGGATCGGCGCTGCGCTTTGGCTCTGAGTTAAATAGTGAGAACTCGCTAGCATTCACCGTCGGTTGATTGCTGAAGTACCACATGGTGCCATAAACCGTCGCCGCCGAGACCAAAGCACTGGTCGTAATGCAGGCGGCGAAGAGTGAAACAAGGTATTTTTTATTCATGCTGTTTTCCTAAAGCCGTTACACCTGGGTGTTAAGCCAGTGTTCATCCGTTGAGAGGGTCATGGCTGCGTCGTGTTCGGCATCATGACGTTGATTGGCAAAAATAGTGGCGCTCTGGTCATGTGATGGGTGGGCGTCAGACTCTTGTTTATCGCCACTACCAATCTGCACATCCACATGCATCAAGCTCTGGTTTTGTAGCTCTGCACGCAGTCGTTCTGACACCTGGATTAGAGCCTCACGCGTTGCGGCCACATTGGCATTCAGTTGAACGCTGAGCTTGTCGCCTTCCACCCGCACCATCAGATCAAGCTTGCCAAGATCGGGTGGGTCTAAGCGAATACGCGCTTCTTGCAGGTTTTGCTGGGCTTGTAAGGTCACGCGGTCGTGCAGAACCTGAAGCATCTGCTCACCCCACTTGCCTGCTTGTGGGTCAATACGAACGGGTGCCCACTCAGTTGTCGTGACATTTGCCATGGTTGTTGAGGTCGCTTGCGTTTGAGGCGCAGCAGACTGTGCGCCTGCCAAAGCGCTATTGGCACTGCTTTGAGACTGACTCGCACTTAATAGACTGGCAATGTCGCTTGCTAAAGATTTGCTTGTTGTCTCTGAAGATAACGATGTTGTTGTTTGCAAAAGTGCGGAAGCAGCGCCTTCTCTCGTTGCGTTAGAAGTGGTCGAGTTCGCATTGAGCTGAGCAAGCTGATTAAACGACATGCGCTCACTGTCTATCGCTCTCGTTATCATAGGGTTCGTCGCGGCGCCCAATTGCTCGCCGTTAATGGCCGCATTTGTTGCACCAGCAGCACCGAACGCTTGATCGGGCGTTCTGACAAAGCCGACTAGCTCACCTGATAAGGGTTCCTGCTGGAGGGCGTCAGATAACATTTCAGCCAATGACTCGCCTTCTTGTTCATGTTGGCCTAATCTCTGCTCGCGCTCAGTCGACGGGATGAGTGAACCAAACCCACGTGTCGTTTGCAGCGCAGCGCCTCCCTCGTTAGGAACGTGAGAGGGATTAATACTGGCTGGTCCACTTCCTTCACCTTGCTTTGCGGCAGAGAGATTGCCTGTCTGGTTGGTCACTAACATTCCATTACTCCAAGGTCATCGCCAGTTGGTATGCCATCGCTCGCTCTTTCTCAGCGTCGTTGCTGTCTAGCTTCTTTTTCAGCTTGCTGGTGGCAACGGATAACGCCTCATAAGCGCTAAGATGCGCCTTGCGTGCACGTTCAATTTCGGGTGCCAGTCGCGGGTCTTTAAGGAAAGGCCTATGGGTGTCCAAAAGCTCACGAAGCTGCCCGTCGTATCGCTTAAGTGACTGCCAATCCTCAGTTTTTGCTGCCACCCTCATGCACTGGCTAAGGTGGCGAAACCGCTCTGGGGAAACCTTATGCGTGTTGGCCAAAGTTCTGCCATCCTTCTTTGATGTGAGCCATGACCTTTTCCACATTCTCTAGCTTCTCAACGTCGTTATTGACGCTTGCTTGATACAGCTCGGCTTGGCAAAAGTCGTAAAGTTGATGAAGGTTTGCGGCTATCTCGCCGCCATTTTCGTCATCGAGTGCGCTATCCAGACCGACAAGGATGTTCATGCATTTGCTGATACCTTGTCCTTTTTGCTCTAAGCGACCTTCTGTCATATGACCGCGAACGCGCTCGATTTCATTAAGAAGTCCATCGATAAGCATCACCACGAGTTGGTGTGGGTTGGCTGCCGCTGCTTGCGCGTCAAGGTCTACTTGTTGATATGAGTCGTAACCTGAATCCATTAGCATAAATTTGTACTCCTAGCCTTAACCAAACATGCTCATGGTTTGGTTCATTTGTGTCATTAAGGTATTCATTTGGGTGAACTGCGCGAGATAGCGGCTATACGCCATGTCGTATTTGCGATCTAAGGACGCTTGCTTATCGTCGATGCGAGAAATGTTTTGTTGAAGATTGTCTTTACGTGTCTTAAACAGGCCAGTGGTTGATTTCAAGAAGGGGTCAACCATAGTGTCAATGGAGTCCAAAAGATTTCCGTCGCCATTGAACATTGCTTCCAGTGCTGCACTATTATTCTTCTGTGCTTCTTCGAACTTTGTGGAATCCAGTGTCATTTTTCCATTACGATCGATGTCGATACCGATCTGGCTCAGACGCATACCGTTGTACTCACCGCGAACGATGTTGGTGAGTTGACTGTCAATCGAACGAAGGGTCGAATCACTAGCAAGTACACCTCGAGCGCTGTTTTCCCCGCCAATTGACGAATGCTCATCCATAAGGGTGACCAAGTTGTTGTAAGCGTCGATAAAGGTATTGATTTGCTCTTTTGTCGCTTCTTGGTCGGGACCAATATTCAGAGTTAGCGGCTGTTCCCCTGCTTTTTGTGCTTGGCTTACGGTAAGATCGACACCATCAATCACCCCTGTAAAGGTGTTACTACTGTTCTCGAGCTTCAAGCCACCCTGACCACCGAGCCAGATGACCGCATCTTGTGGTGAACTGATGTCGTTGCTATTGGTAAACGCGTCTTCAAACCAGGCAGCACCAGTCCCTGAAGCTGATACGTTAATAGTATTCGCCACACCTGTTTCGGTGCTTGATAACATAAAATGTGTCTGACCATTAGAGCGCACTAAGGTTGCGTTAACTCCAATGTTATCGGGATTATTGTTGATAGCAGATACGAGATCCGTCATCGTAGCTTTACCATCTCCATCGGTATCAAGGGTAGAGAGGTCAATTGTCATGGTTTCACCATTGACGGTGAAATCTAATGTGCCAGTAGTAGGGATCTCTGTCGTTGACTCTAGATCAGCCGGCATGTCAGTCATCATCTGGTGAGCGGTAGCAATTTGTTCAACAAAAACCTGATAGCTGCCTGATAGCGCATTAGCGTTAGCCGTTGCGGATAAGTAACCTTCTTGAGAAATAGTGGCTGAATTTTTAATTATGTTTGAGCTGCTGCTGTTCATATTGGTCACAGCGGTGCGGAACTCTCTTAATGCGGCTTCAACCTTTCCTAGCGCAGAGATCTGCGCCTGATATTTATCTGCTTGCATTTGATAACGCTGCTGAAATGGCTGGATATCATACGTGGCAAGCTGGGTGGCCATGGTAATTGGATCTAACGAACTCATTGGAGTGCTCCTTAATCTTGCTGCTCGCAGATTTGATGCGAGTGGCGAAATCATCTTGGTGGTTTAAATCAAGATGTATGCCATGATCTAAACTTATAAAAATCATTAGCTTATGATGCTATTGGTGTGGCGGCGGAAGGAGATGTTCCTTGGTTCTAGTTCCGCATTTCCACCCGAAAAATATCGATTACTCAGAGGGTTAAGGCGACAAAGAGAAGGGCAACGTTAATAATTGCTTTAAGTCGGTTAGCGAATTGAGATCTGCATTCCGAATTCGTTTGTTAGCTTAAAAAGAAAAACCTCCCGAAGGAGGTTCAAAGGACGGATGAATCGTTAACGAAGGATAATTCATCATATCTTCGATAGCTGGAGTAGGCTGGTAGAATCTCCTCCAACTATCGAAAATGCTTGCTATCAATTAGCGAAGTAGAGACATTGCCATGCCAGGTAGCTGGTTAGTTTGCGATAGTACAGTTGTACCCGCTTGCATCAGCATTTGGTTCTTAGTCATGTTAGACGACTCAACGGCAAAGTCCGCATCCATAATACGACCTTTCGCTGCAGAAGTGTTTTCAGAGATATTCTGTAGGTTGCTAATAGTGTGCTCTAGACGGTTGATGTTAGCACCCATAGTCGCACGTGCTGAGCCTACATCTTTAAGAACTTGATCGTTAGCTGAGATTGCTGTTTGAGCATTTGCTTGAGAAGTAAGGTCACCTGCCGCACCGAAGAAAGTGTTAAGAGCTGTCACTTCTGTACCGATAGACACTGTTAAGCGCTCGCCCGCTGAGTTGTTAGCACCAATTTGGAAGGTAACACCTGCAGCATCAGAGATAGAGCCAGCAGAGCCATCTAGCATTTTAACACCAGCACCATAAGAGGTTTCTGCAAGAATACGTGCCCCCTCAGTTGCTAGCTCTTGATATTCTGAATCTAGAGCAGCCAATTCGTCCGCCGTATTGATGCCGTTTGCAGCTTGAGTTGCTAAGTCTTTCATACGGTATGAGATGCTAGTCATCTCATCCAGCGCACCTTCAGCTGTTTGCATGTAAGAGATAGCATCTTGCGAGTTACGCATCGCAACACCCATACCACGAGTTTGAGCTTCTAGACGGTTGGCAATTTGAAGGCCTGCAGCGTCATCTGCAGCTGAATTGATACGGTAACCTGTACTTAGACGCTCCATTGCTGTGCTTAGAAGGTCGTTTGTTTTGTTTAGGTTTCCTTGAGTAACTAGCGAAGCGTAGTTAGTGTGCATTGATAGAGCCATTGTGAATTCTCCTAGATTTGTCTCAATGTGGGACTATCGCCCCGCTCACTAACTAGAGGCGGTAAGTTGATTTTGAAAATTAACTGGAAATGAAAAAAAACTGGAAATTATTGAAAATAGGAAGAAAACTGTGATGCCGCTTCAAAGAAAATGGGGCTAATGCCCCATTTCTGCTTACGGATTCTCATCGACCTGTTTGACGATGGCGGCGATCTCTTCGTCGACATATTCCGTTTTCGCCGACTGATACATGTTATCGATACTGGCATCGAGCAGCGCTTGTTGCTTGTCTCGCTCCGCTTGTTCTAAAGCGAGTTGTTGTTCCGCCAATGCTTGCTGCTCGGCGGCTTGCTCTTCTTTAGCGCGCTCGCGCTGCTTCTGACGCATTTCTGCCTTGGGATCTTCAAAGCCTTTAAAGTGCACTGGGATGGGCACATCGGTGACATAACCAAAGTAGTACTTAGCGCCGAGCATCTTATATTGCGATAAGGTGTTCTGACTGGTGACTCGACCGGCGATTAGCGTGGCTTTACATCGCTTAATGTAGCGGATCACCGGAAGTAGGGTGCGTTTTTCATCCTGACTATCCAGCGAGTTGGATATCTTGATGATTTGCGGTGCAAAGGGCGTGAGGTAATCGAGATTACTCACGGGAAGATGCACATCAAAACACACGCTGTGGAATCGGTCTTCTAAATGCTCAAGCAGCGCCTTACTTGCTGGGTTGGTCGCTTCGCCTTGGGTTAGGTGCAGGCTTGGGATCAACATCGACATCGGTCGCTTGTAGTGCTGAGCAAGCTGGTCGATGAAGTGTTTTCCCTCTGGACGCAATAAGGTGCAAGCGTTCATCGAGAACACCAGATTATTGAGTAAGTCAGGATGGAAGGTTTCCAGCTCAAATTGGGTCTGCCTGACTGCAAGGTAGAGCGCAAATAAGTCTAGAGCCGCGCGCACGGTATCAGAAATGTCCAGCGCGAACACGCTGTGGTCTTTTTTCTCACCATAGCGCAGCGTGATGTATTGGTACTGAATCTCATCGCTGTTGCAGTGTCGAATTGGTTGGCAGGCATGACACACTTCGTCTGCTGCCATCAATTGCGCGAGCTTTTCATCGTCTTCGGTGACCGCATTGTCCTCTATCATGCGCAGCACATAGAGAAACTGGGCCCTGTAGCTACTTAAATTATCCAAGGTTTCCTACCACGTTTATTTGTTTGCTTTCGGGGATTTCGTTGTATGACAGAACCGCCAACCCTTGCGAGAAGGTGCGAGCATAGCGCGCGATCAACGGTCTCAGCTGCGGCATCACCAAGAGAATCGGTGCAAGTCCTTGCTGCTTAAGCTGCTGTTGTATCAGCGGTAGGTTCTGTTGGAACTGGCTCAAAATGTTTGGCTCAATTGGGAAGCTATCGAGTATCACATTGCCATTCGCCTGAGCTTGGTGCAGCGATTGCATCAGCATCTGCTCTAGTTCGTCAGAGAGTGCGTACACATTCAGCTCTTTGCGCTGTCCTGCCACCAAATTCACCAGCGTTCGGCGCAGTGCACAGCGTACATCTGAGGCAAGCAGAATCGGCTCTTTGGTGTTTTCTGCCGATTCCAGCATAGTGTTGGCAATGGTGCGAATATCTTTCAGTGGTACCTGATCCAAAAGCAGTTGTCTGTACACCTTTAACTGCTGTGCAGGGTTTAAAGCTGCACCAAGTGCTTCTGCGAGTTTGGGCGCTTGTTGGGTCAAGCGCAGGTTCATGGCATCCACATCATCGTGTGTGAACAGCTCAGCAAGGTGGGTCTTCATCACTTTGCTGATGTGAGTCGCAATCACAGTGGCGTCATCGACCACTTGGTAGCCCATGTTCAGCGCTTTGGCCTTATCGTTGTGTTCAATCCATACCGCAGGAAGATGGTAGGCAGGATCGCTCCCTAGAATACCGTCGACTTCACCGTAGGTTTCACCTACCGCGATGGCCATCAAGCGATCGGGTTCAATAAAGCCCTCTTCAATCACTTCTCCATTGAGCGACACCGTGTATTGGTTTGGTTTCAGACTCAGGTTGTCACGAATGCGTACCTCGGGCAGAAGAAATCCGACTTGCTCCGAGAGGTTTTTGCGAACCCCACGAATACGCTGCAAAACCGGAGCGCCTTGCTCCTTGTTGACTAGGTGGACCAAGCGGTAACCCAAAGCCAATGATAGGCTTTGCACATGAGGAATATCATCCCATGACAGTGGCTGCTCATTGTCGTTTTGCATCGCGTTGGAGATGGCTTCAACTTCATCAAGCTGTGGGTCTTCGATGGGCTTTTTGGATTGTTTCCAACCCGCGAAGGCGAGCACCGCAGAGAAGGTAAAGAACGCCAAATGCGGCATGCCAGGTACAAGGCCAATGATCAACATGATGCCGGCAACGGTAAATAGGGTCGCTGGTGTCGCTAACAGCTGTTTCTGCATGGTGTCAGCCATGTCGCTATCGCTGTCGTTAATACGCGTCACGATGATCGCCGCGGCGGTCGCCAATAATAGCGATGGGATCTGAGCAACCAGACCGTCACCTATAGTAAGTAGGGCGTAGGTTTTAAAGGCTTCGGAAGCGGGCAAACCGTGCTCAAACACACCGATGCTGATACCACCAATGATGTTGATGAAGAGGATCATTAAGCCTGCAATGGCGTCGCCACGGACAAACTTGGAGGCACCATCCATCGAACCGTGGAAGTCTGCTTCGTTGGCAACCTCTTTACGTCGGGTTCGTGCCGCTTCTTGGTCGATAAGACCGGCGTTGAGATCCGCATCGATAGCCATTTGCTTGCCGGGTAGGGCATCGAGGGTAAAGCGGGCTGAAACCTCGGAAATACGCTCGCCACCTTTGGTGATCACCACGAAGTTAATGATCATCAAGATGACGAAAATCACCATACCTACGACATAGTTGCCGCCTATCACAACCTCACCGAAGGCTTGAATGACCTTACCGGCGGCATCTCCGCCATTGTGACCCTCTAGCAGTACGATACGCGTCGAGGCAACGTTGAGCGTCAGGCGCATTAGGGTAGCGATGAGCAAGATGGTTGGGAACACCGAGAAATCGAGTGGACGCTTTGCCGTGGTACTGACCAATAACACCAATATTGCCAGCACGATGTTAAAGGTAAACAAGGCATCAAGCAGTAAAGGCGGCAGTGGCAAAATCACCATCGCCAAAATCATCAGCAGCACGATTGGTATGCCAATGTATCCTTTTCCTGAGCGTCTAAGTTGAGTAAGACGATTCAACATATGTGTTCCTTCGTTGTTGCAAGTGTCCTAAGCCAATCAATGCTGCAAATGCTTAGGGATGGTAAATGTTGGCAGCGGCATGGGTTTATCCCCACTGCCACGTCGAAACGCTTTGAGCTGCATGACGTAAGTTAAAATGTGCGCGACCGCGATATAGAGCTGGCTCGGTACGGCCTGCTCGATGGCGGTGGTGTGGTAAATGGCACGAGTCAGCGGTGGTGAGTTGAGGACTTCCACATTGTTTTCTCGTGCAATGCGCTGAATGTGCATTGCGGTCTCATCGATGCCTTTGGCAACCACAAAGGGGGCCTCCGACAAACTGGTGTCGTACTTGAGCGCCACCGCATAATGGGTTGGGTTGGTGATGACCACGTCAGCTTTGGGAACGGCTTGGTCAATCTTGCGACGAGCAAACTGCTGCTGAATTTGGCGAATGCGCTGTTTGACCTCAGGTCGACCTTCGTTGTTTTTGTACTCTTCTTTAAGCTCTTGCTTGGTCATCTTGAGCTGTTTTAGGTGCTCCCAACGCTGGTAAGGGATATCAATCACACCAAAGATAAGCAGCGCCACTCCCATTAGAAGCAGGCCTTCGAACAGTATGGTCATGACCAGTGTAATACCCTGATTCAAGGTCAACTGCTGCATGCCTAACAGCTGTGAGAAGTTGCTGTCGAGATAGGTATAAAGCAGCGCAAAGATGACGGCGACCTTGAGTGACGACTTGATCAGCTCAACCAAGGAGCGTGTCGAGAACATGCGCTTGATGCCTGACAAGGGGTTAAGCTTGCTGAGCTTAGGTTGTATGTTGGCAGGGCGAAACATCCAGCCCCCTAAGATCAGACTGCTGCCAACCGACGCTATGATGATGACCGCAAACATTGGCAGTAAGAGCTCGATGATGATCGCGAGGCTTTGACCGAGTTGCTCCAGCATTTGTTGTGGATTTTCTAAGTCTTGGCGAGTGAGTGACATATTGAAGTGGAACACCCCAGAGATGTGCTGCCAAATCCAGTGAAGTTGGCTATAGAAAAACATCGCCACGATCAGAAATAGCACCGCTGTCGTGAACTCTTTTGCTCGCGGGATCTGACCTTCTTGTCTGGCCTTTTTAATTTTTTGGGGTGAGGCTTTCTCGGTTTTGTCCTGACTCGACTGTTCACTCATGCGCCGCCCACCATAAACTGGTTGAGGTGCGAGAGTGTCTCGTGCACCAATGCGGTGTAGCGACTAGGTATGCCGCTAACCGTAATCAAGATACTGAACAGACCGAGTAGCATGGTCATAGGAAAACCCAGTGCGTAAACGTTCAAGCTGGGTGCGGCGCGATTCATCACACCAAAGCTAATATTGGCCAGCAGCATAGAGACGATGGCTGGCAGTGCTAATGCAAGCGCTGAGGCAAACATCCAACCAAACAGCGAGATGATGTTGTCGAGCGAGAGTACCAAAAGCCCAGAGCCCACCGGCCACACCACAAAGCTTTGCACCAGGATATCGATAACCAGAAGGTGCCCCTCGAGTGCTAAGAACAGTAGGGTACACAACAGCAAGAAAATACGACCGAGTATGGCAACCGACAGTCCATTCACTGGGTCATTCATGATGGCCATACCAAGACCCATTTGCAGCGAAACAATCTGCCCCAGCATGGTAAAGATATTAAAGAAAAAGTGCAGGATAAGGCCGAAGAAAAGCCCCCACATTGCTTGCTCGAAAGCCAGAAACAGAGAGGTCATGGAAAACAGGTCAACGGCAGGCATAGCGGGCATTAATGGCGCGGTAATGACCACGATAGATAGAGCGAGCAGTGCACGAACCCACACGGGAATCAAAGCGTCACCGAAAAATGGCATGGCCAAAAAGGCGGCCCCAATCCTGAAAAAGGGCCACCATAATTGGCCTAACCATTGTGAAATCTCGGCGAACGTTATCTGCATCAACCAATCATCCCTGGAATGTTGTGGAACAAGTAGTCGAATAACTCCATGATTTTTCTAAGCATCCAGTGACCCGCAAAGATCACCATCAGCAGGGTCGCCAAAAGTTTGGGTAAGAAACTCAGTGTTTGCTCTTGGATTTGAGTCGCGGCTTGAAATACGGCAATGACCAAGCCCACTAGAAGGCCCGGGACCACGAGTACCATAACGATATTGATGATCAGCCAGACGGCATTGGAGAACAGCGCCACTGTCATTTCAGGGGTCATCGCGTGTCCTTATCCAGTACTAAAACTGGCTGAAAGCGTGCCAACGGTCATCGCCCAACCATCGACCAACACAAAGACGACCAACTTAAACGGTAGCGAGACGATCAATGGCGATAGCATCATCATACCCATAGCCATCAACACGCTTGCTACTACCAGGTCGATGATCAGAAACGGGATAAACAGCATAAAGCCGATCTGAAACGCGGTCTTAAGTTCACTGATGACAAACGCTGGAAGCACGATGGCAAATGAGATGTCGTCGACGTTGGAGTCAACCGGCTCATTGGCGATCCTCAGCATCTGCTCTAGGGAGTTTTGCTGCGTTTGTGCCAACATAAAGTTTCTCACCGGCTTTTCTGCGGTTGAGAAGGCTTGCATTAAGGTGATCTCACCTTGGTCGTAAGGCAGGAATGCATTCTCATAGACGTCGCTCCAGACTGGGCGCATGATAAGAATGCTCAAACACAAGGCGATACCAATCAGCACTCGGTTCGGTGGGCTCTGCTGCAGACCCAGTGCCTGACGCAGAATCGCCAGCACAACGATAATGCGCGTAAAACTGGTGGCCATCAGCAAGAAGGCGGGTAAAAAGCTTAACGCTGTCATCAGTAGCAAGATTTGCAGCTTGACGCTGTACTCCTGCTCTGACTGCCCATCATTGACGGTAAGAAACGTTAATCCGTTGTCTGCCCACGCCATTTGACTGCCAAGCAAAAGCACCAGACCAATGATGACTATGGTGCTACGACTCAGTGTTTTGGGGAGCCATCTTTCCAGCGTGCTTGAAGCCAACATAACTGACTACTGCCCCATAGACGTGAGAGCGGATTCCACGACGTCGATTAAGCGGAGTCCGTACTTGTCGTTGACGACAACAACTTCAGCGTGCCCCATGAGAGAGCCGTTCACTTTGACATCTAATGGCTCACCGTTGAGCTTATCTAACTCAATGATGCTGCCTTCACCTGCGGTCATTAAGTCACCCAGGGCAATTTCTTTGCTGGCGACTTCCAGTGTCACGGTAACCGGTATGTTCTTGAAAAAATCCAAATTGCGTGTTGCTGCCGCTGTTGTGGCAGCCGCAGGTACGTCCGCATCGAAGTCCTCTAGCTCAAAATCATCGAACTGTAAGTCGTTGCTGTGAAAAGCCGTCTGATCTTGCGAGTCGCTCATCGGTGGTTTTCCTTATCTTCGTTTAAAATCAATACCAACTGGCCGTCTTGCTCGGCCACACGACCCGTAAACAGCGTTTGCTTGCCGATTTTTACTGGGGCATGGTTTAGTAATTCGATAGGTAGGATGTCGTCTGGCTTGAGCGTTAACACCTGAGTGAGTGGCATAACATTCTTGCTGAGCTGAACATCGAGTTTGACGGGTGTAGTGTGCAGAGCCTGGCAAAACTCGCCAGCAAGCTCTGGGTTTGCGGTCAGCTCTAGTTCGCTAACTAAGGTTTGAATCAGTTCACTGTCGAGGACAATAGAAAGTGGTGCCACTTTGTCGTGCATTTGAACGGTAAGGGTTGCGATGATCCCTATGCCTGACAATGCATCCATCTCTTGGGGTTGCCATGCATCCTCGGGTGCTATCCAGCCTGCGATGTGTTTGGTGATTCGCTGCAGTAAGCGGATATCACTATTGGTTAATTCAGTTTGACTGCGCTCAACCCCTGCGCCGTAAAATTCGTCAGACAGTCGCATCAACATGACGGGTTCGATGCTTACGTAAAGAGCCCCCTTGTCACTGTGCTTTTGCGCTGCGCTATTGCGGCTATCCAGCACGTTGCTTCCCAGAGTTTCCAGTTGGATATCGGTCAGTTCGACCTGAACGGAGGGGGTTTTGAGCCACGCCTGTAATTCCGTTGATAAATATTGCTGGGAGCTATTAATAATCGACTCAAGCTTATTTTTGATGATATGAATCGGCTTGCCTAATAATTCAACATTTAGCGCTTGAACAGATTCTCGTTTACTCAAAGTTTGTTCACTCATACCTATCTCATAGCCTGCGACTGTTCTGCTGGATGTTAAGCAGAATTAATTGGTTAACATTGTTATTTTTCGTCAGTCTACTCTGGTTTTTTTAGTTGTTTTTAGCTCTTGAACGTAAATTTGTGAACTTGGTTCATATGTTTGTTTTCACTTAATAAACCATCTTTAAATATAAAATAAATGCAGGTAGCTTAATTCAATAATTATTATATCCGGGCGAATATATCGTCTGGTAAATAGCCGATATATCTAGTTGGCTAGCAACATCAGAATGAGTGATTTACCTAAATTTATGTTTTATAAGCACTATGTTTAGCGGTTTTTTGACTGGTGTTCATGTGAAACTAGGTTTACATATGTCAGTAACAAGAGCTTTCATTGGATGGCAATATGAATTCTGCGTCAGTTAAAAATCGAACTTACTTATTATTGGCTAGTTTAAGTAGGTCAGAAGAATGTAAAATACAGTCCGCGATTACGTTTGTTAATAAACTGTTTCCAATATTGGTTTTTATTGCCTTTATTTTTGGGACTAAAGTCTCATTTGGTAATGAAGTTAATATTCCTATGGATTTAGTTAATTGGCAGGCAAAGCAAGATGAATTTGAGTGTCGTCTTGAACATAATTTGCCAAATAACATGGGGAAGTTTTACTTCCATGCGGAACCAAATAATCCGCTTTCCGCCGTTCTATATTTACCCAACCAGCCTATTCAACATGCGCAGCTGTTTCAATTAACGGCACCATGGCATTCTCCTGCGCAACACAGCGTGGTTGATGAAGCGGCTAAAACCACCAAAGGCTACGCCATTTTTGATGTCGGCATTGAATCATTGCTTGCAGCCGTGACCAAAGGTGCCTGGGTAAGAGTCAGTGCCATGTCTGATGAGCACACGCACAGTGACGCCTATGTTTTGCCTTCTACACGAATTGAATCGGCTTTTGTCTCGTTTAATGCCTGCCGTGTTGCCTTACCTGAAATGAACTACCAACAAGCACGCGATGTGGTACTGAACTTTGAGTTTGGTCAGCGCGTGGTCTCCGGCGATCAGAGGCGCACCTTGGCTTCCTTGGTGAGCTATATCAACGCAGATCAAGCGGTATCTCGAGTGTTAATTGATGGCCATACCGACAACGTAGGCTCAACCACAAGCAACCTGCAGATGTCGCGCGTTCGAGCAGATGATGTTGCTAGTACTTTGATTGAGTTAGGCGCACCAAAATCTTTGGTTGAGGTGCGTGCCCATGGCGCTCGTTACCCAGTGAGCAGCAATGAAACCGAATTTGGTCAAGCGAAAAACCGTCGTGTCACCGTGAGAGTGGTGAGACACACATCTTCAAATTCAGCGTCTTCAACGGATACGAAGACAGAGGTGCAATAAATGCCAACTCAGCTTAAGCATAAGGACATTCTCTTCGTCGAACCGTGTGAGAATAATGCGAACCCCATCATCGACCTGCTCACAGAGCAAGGTTTCCAGGTCACCCACGTAAAAACAGGACGAGCTGCGTTACTGTATGACAAAGCGGCAATCAGCTTAATTAGCTCGGCACTCCCTGACATGAGCGTGCGTGAATGGATTGCTTGTCACCAACGCAAATCGAATCCGGGCGTGGCTATCGCGATTGTCGAGCAAGACCAAAGTGTGCTTGCTGCCGAAGCCATGAAGGCGGGTGCGACCGATTACCTATTGCGTCCCTTTGAAGCGACGCAGCTTATCAATCTTATTCAACGTGTCGAGGCGCTTGAGAAGCCAATGGCGAACATCGTGGCAGAGTCTTGGCGCAGCAAACAGGTTCTACAATTGGCGCATCGAGCCGCATGTACTAGTGCAAGCGTATTGATCACTGGGGAGTCGGGTACGGGTAAAGAAGTGTTGGCGCGCTATGTACACGACCAATCCCCACGTGGCTCACAGCCTTTTGTTGCCGTGAACTGTGCAGCGATTCCAGAATCCATGCTTGAAGCTGTGCTGTTTGGTCATGTGAAAGGCGCGTTCACGGGCGCGACGGGCTCTCAGTCGGGTAAGTTTGAAGAGGCGAATGGCGGCACGATTTTACTTGATGAGATTGGTGAGATGTCGCCAGCGGTCCAAGCTAAGCTATTGCGAGTACTGCAAGAGCGTGAAGTTGAGCGAGTAGGAAGTCACAAGGCGATCGCCCTAGATATTCGTGTGATCGCTGCGACCAACAAAGATCTGCGCGAAGAAGTTCGCAAAGGCACATTCCGTGAAGATCTCTACTACCGCCTCGATGTGTTGCCGCTGCACTGGCCGCCACTGCGTGATCGTAAAGATGACATCCTGCCAATCAGCCAATTCTTTATCAACAAATACAAAGAGCACAGCAACTGTCATCTTTCTGCCGATGCAGAGCAGGCGCTGTGTCATTACCACTGGCCCGGCAATATTCGTGAACTTGAGAACGTTATTCAGCGCGCGCTTGTAATGCGCCATGGCGACTACATTACCGCTCAAGACCTGATGCTTCCTGTTGAGCTTCCTACCGCTAACGTTGTGACACACAAAGCGCAAGGAATGGGACATGTTGAGGTGAAAAAGCAGGCGGAGTTCCAATTTATTCTCGAGAAACTGCGCCAATTTGGCGGTAACCGAACAAAAACGGCGGATGCCCTAGGGGTAACCACACGCGCACTACGCTACAAGTTGGCCGCAATGCGTGAGCAAGGAATTGATCTACAGTCAGCCATCGGCTCGGCTGCATAAAGGAGAATTTAGATGGCGATGCAACCAATCAATAATGCGGTATCAGCAGAGCAATTGATGCTCACCAAAATGCAAAACATGCAGCAGCAGGTACAACCTGACTTCTTAGTGGCGAACAACCCGATGGATGTGAATCAGGTGAACCCTCCAATGGCGTTTTCTGGGGCGATGAAAAACGTGCTCGATATGGTTAACCAGCATCAATCTACAGCATCACAAAAAATGACTGCGGTAGAAACGGGTCAAAGTGATGACCTGGTCGGTGCCATGATTGCCAGTCAGAAAGCCAGCTTGTCGTTCTCGGCGCTGATGCAGGTGCGTAACAAGGTTGTTGCGTCGTTTGAAGATGTAATGAAGATGCCGGTGTAGAACATGTCAGAATTAGCACCTCAAACAGCGGCGACCCCAGGTCCCATTGATGTCGCACCCAAGTCGACACCTAATAACATGAACGATGTTCAGGCGAAGCTTAAACAGCTTTGGTCTAGCTCACAGCGCAACTTAGTCTTGTCTGCGGTTCTTGCGGCGATTGTGGCGGCCATCATAGTGGTTGCGCTGTGGAGTTCTTCGCAAAGCTATCGCCCTCTTTACAGTCAGCAAGAGCGCTTTGATATCGGTGAAATTGTGTCTGTGTTGGAGTCAGAAGGCATTGCCTACCGACTGCAAGAGCAGAACGGTCAAGTACTGGTGGCAGAGGGTCAAGTTGCCAAAATTCGTATGCTTCTGGCGGCAAAAGGCGTTAAAGCACAATTGCCAACGGGTCTGGACTCATTAAAAGAAGACAGCTCACTCGGCACCAGCCAATTTATGGAAAATGCGCGCTATCGACACGGTCTAGAGGGTGAGTTGGTTCGCACCATCATCTCTTTGAATGCGATTTCAAATGCTCGTGTCCACCTTGCGATTCCAAGACAAACCTTGTTTGTGCGCCAGCAGGGAGAAGACCCTTCTGCTTCAGTAATGATTGAGCTGAAACCTGGCGAAGACCTTAAGCCAGATCAGGTCGAAGCGATCATCAATTTGGTTGTCGGCAGTGTCACTGGCATGAAGTCAGAGTTCGTTTCTGTGATAGACCAATATGGGCGTCTACTAAGTGCCGATGTGGCTTCTGCAGCAACAGGTAAAGTGAATGCCAAATATCTGGAATATCAAAAGAATGTAGAGAAGCAGATCATTCAGCGTGCAGCCGACATGCTGACGCCGATTGTGGGTCCAAGTAACTTCCGAGTGCAAGTTGCCGCCGACATGGACTTTAGTCAGGTGGAAGAGACTAAAGAGATCCTCGACTCCAATCCTGTGGTTCGTAATGAGCACAGCATCCAAAACAACACCGTCGATAAGATTGCGCTTGGTATCCCAGGTTCATTAAGCAACCAGCCACCGGTTACCGGTGAAGTGCCAACTAACGACAGCCAAAACACCAATGCACGCAGTGAGCTTAATCGTCAGTATGCTGTTGGCAGCAGTATTCGCCGTACTCAGTACCAGCAGGGACAAATCGATAAGCTAAGTGTCTCGGTGCTACTTAATGAGACTGCAGCACCTAATGGCACTGCGTGGACACCAGAAGAGCGCGCGCAGATCTCAACGATGATCACCGATGCTGTGGGTATCTCAGCGGCGCGCGGCGATAGCCTCAGTCTAATGAGCTTTAACTTCACGCCAATCGAGATTGAAGCGCCACCGGCGATGCCTTGGTGGCAAGACCCGACGGTTCAGCAGCCGCTACGCTACATCATAGGTGGCATGCTAGGTATGGCGATGATCTTCTTCGTACTACGTCCACTTATCATGCACTTAACTGGCGCTGACCAGCGTGGTCAAGAGCTAGAGTTTGCAGACCCTCAGGAAGAAGAGTACCAAGAAAACATTCAAACCCGTGAAGAGCGTGAGCGCGAAGAGCGCCTGAACCGCAAACTGACTGAGCGTGGTATCGAGTCGACATCGTCGGGTCTGGATGCGAGCAGCGACATGTTGCCACCACCAGGTTCGCCGCTAGAACTGCAATTGAAACATCTACAGCTTATTGCGACCGAAGAGCCAGAGCGCGTCGCGGAAGTCCTTAAACAATGGGTAAACGTCAATGAAAACAGCACAGTCAACGCCAGCAACGCTTAGTCACGTCGAACGCACGGCATTGGTGTTACTCGGAATGGGTGAGGACGCCGCTGCGCAAGTATTACGCCACTTCTCTCGTGATGAGACTCAACGCGTCACTAAAGCAATGGCCAAGCTTAGCGGCATTAAAAGTGATAGCGCGAAGAATGTTATTCAACACTTCTTTGAGGATTTTAGACAGCACAGTGGCATCCGCGGAGCCTCGAAAGAGTACTTGTCGAATACACTTCGCAAAGCCTTGGGCAACGACCTTGCGAAAGGGCTGTTGAACAACCTGTATGGTGATGAGATTCGCAACAACATGCAGAGGCTGCAATGGGTAGAAGCTGAAGTGCTAGCCCGATTTGTTGCCAGTGAACATCCTCAGATGCAGGCAATTTTCTTGGCCTATTTGCCACCAGAAACCTCGTCAGAAGTACTCAATCATCTGCCGTCGGATTATCACGATGAGCTTTTATATCGAATCGCAACGCTGCAAGACATCGACCATCAAGTCGTCGGTGATCTGAACGAGTTGATCGAGCGCTGCATTGAGCAAGTCTCGGTGAGTCAAAGTGCACCTATGTCAGGGGTGAAGCAGGTTGCCGATATCATCAACCGCTTCTCTGGCGACCGAGCTATGTTGATGGAAATGCTGAAGTTGCACGATGAAAACGTGGTCAGCGAGATTGAAGAGAATATGTTTGACTTTATGGTGCTTGGTAGACAGCGCGAAGACACCATGGACGCCTTGGTACAACAGGTACCTGTCGAGCTTTGGTCTGTGGCTCTTAAAGGCGCAGAGATCACCTTGCAGCAAGCTATTAAGGCGTCGATGCCGCAGCGTATGGTGAAAGCGCTAGAAGATGATATGCAGCTTCGCGGCGCGGTGCCATTGAGTACGGTCGAGCGTGCACGTAATGAAATCATGCAGATTATCAAAGAGATGTCGGAAGCGGGTGAGATTGAGCTCACGCTATACCAAGAGCAAACGGTGGAGTAATCATGACGCGGACTAAGATATTTTCCTTACCTGCAACTGGCTATCGCCAGCACCGTTTTCCTCCGGTAGCACAGCCTTCTGCGAGTGATGAACTGGCCGCGGACCTCAATTGGGATGATGCGCCAACACAAATGGATATCCAAGAGCGCTTAGAAGAAGGGTTTCAACAAGGATTGGAGCGTGGTCACCGCGAAGGCTTTAATCAAGGGATTGAACAAGGCAAACAGCAAGGCATTGCTGAGGGCCAAAAAGAGGGCTTTCAACAAGGTTTCGTTTCTGGTGAGCAAACGGGTAAGCAGACGTTTGTCGATGCGGTCAAACCCGTCAACGATATCTATGTGGCATTGTCGCGGTGGCAAGAGGAAAAAGAGCAGCAACAGCGTCATGTGATCTGTGAGTTAGTGCAGAAAGTGGCGCAACAAGTGATTCGAGCTGAACTGACTCTGATGCCGCAACAAATTCTCGCGCTGGTGGATGAAACGTTAGAAGCCATGCCGGGTAAGACGGAAAAGGTCACCGTGTTCTTAAACCCTCAAGACCTAGAGCGCATCACGCATATTAATCCGGAACTTGTCGCGGGCTGGAAGCTGGTTGCGAAAGCCGATTTGCCTGTGGGTGGCTGTCAGCTTGTGACCGAGGAAGCCGAAGCAGACGCAAGCTGCGACTCTCGATTGGAGTCGTGCATGGACGCCGTTAAAGAGCACTTGCTTGATGAAGTGATTGCTAACGACTCCGAGGATCGCAATGTCTAATGTGTCGCCGCTGCTCAAAGATAGATTGTTTGATGCGATAGCATCACTTGATACCGTGCCCGTGGCTCGAGTGACGGGACGCTTGGTCAAGGTGAATGGCTTAATGCTACAAGCGGTCGGTTGCCGATTTAAGCTTGAGCAGCGTTGCTTAGTAGAGACCGACGAAGGCGACATGATTGAGGCTCAAGTAGTTGGTTTCGACCATAACATTGCCTACCTAATGCCCGTGCGACGTCTTGGTGGCTTGTTTGCAGGTGCCAAGGTAGTGCCGCTGGATGGCGACAGCTCAGTGAACCTTGGTAATCACTGGCTTGGTCGTGTGGTTAACGGGCTAGGTGAGGCTCTGGATGATGGACCTAGGTTAAAAGGCGGCGAGCGTGTCTCGCTAGAGCCTAAATCGATTAACCCTTTAAAAAGACGCCCAGTGGACACACCGCTTGATGTGGGGGTGCGCGCAATCAACGGTTTACTAACCGTGGGCAAAGGGCAGCGCATCGGTTTAATGGCAGGCAGTGGTGTTGGTAAAAGTGTGCTGATGGGCATGATTACACAAAACACCGAAGCCGATGTCATCGTGGTCGGTTTGATTGGCGAACGCGGTCGAGAAGTTCGAGAGTTTATCGAGCGCAATCTGACCGAAGAGATGCGCCGCAAGGCAATCATTATCGCGGCGCCTGCCGATGAGTCACCACTGATGAGACTGCGTGCCACACTGCTGTGTCATCGCGTCGCTGAGTATTTTCGCGACAAGGGTAACGATGTGCTGCTGCTGATGGATTCACTCACTCGCTATGCGATGGCGCAGCGTGAGATTGCCTTGGCTTTAGGTGAGCCACCTGCCTCAAGGGGTTATCCGCCTTCCGTGTTTAGTGTGTTGCCGCAGCTTTTGGAACGCGCGGGTAACAGTGAACATCCAGATGGCAGTCTTACCGCTATCTACACCGTGTTAGCAGAAGGGGATGACCAACAAGACCCTGTGGTGGATTCGGCGCGGGCGATCTTGGATGGGCATGTGGTGCTGTCTCGTCAATTGGCAGAGCAAGGGCACTATCCTGCCATTGATATCAGTGCTTCTATCAGTCGCTGTATGTCTGGCTGCACGCCAGAGGCGCACTCCACGATCGCAAATCAGTTTAGACAGCTTTATTCGAGCTACCTTCAGGTTAAAGAACTTCTACCGCTAGGTGGCTACCAGCCGGGACAAGACCCTGAGTTAGACCGAGCGGTTGCCATGCATCCGCAGCTTAAAGGGTATTTGTTGCAAGGCGCGAATGAGGCGGTGAACTTAACCAGCAGTTTAACCGAGCTTGCTCAGCTGTTTCAGGCTCAGCAAGCGCAATAAACAATGGCGCGATATGTGAGTCGTTAGTACGTATGTCGCGAATAAGGAAGCAGTGCAATGGAAAGCAAGATCCGCGCAGTCGGTAAGATGACCCAAGTCGAGGAGCTAAGGCGCGATCAGATCGGCGCTCAGCTCGAATCCATGCGCCATCAGAGTGAGCATCTCTGTGCACAGCTAGAAGCGCTTTCAGAGCTGAAATCTCGCAACTATCAAGGGGCAACGAAAACCTGCAGTGTGGGGCTGATGAACCTTAACTTGGCGGATCAGATGCTACAAAAGATGTTGGTGCACCATCAGCAAGAGCAAGCCGTGATGGAGGCTCAGTGTCAGTCGGTACAAAAGCAGCTACAGCAAAAAGCGGCTCGCGTTCAAGGGCTTGAGCAGGTATTAGAGCGCTGGAACAAAAAGCAGAGCTATGAAAAAGCAAAGCGCGAACAAAAGCTAATAGAGGACATCATCAACGCCCGCTTCAAGCGCCGCTCCCTGTAAATATCTGGACATTTATCCAGTATAAATTACCATTAGCTTAATAACTAAGGCTGATGGCAAGTAAACAATGCAATGGATTATTGATAATCAAACCCTCCTACTTTCAATCACTTCACTTAGCACTGTGGTTGGCTTTTCTGCCGCTGCGGTGTTGCATTTTAAATCTCGTCAAATAGAAGCCTTAGCGGAACACAAAGCACAGCTCGAGACGACGGCACTAGAGCAGCAAATCGCGCGCATGCAGCAAGAGTTGTCTGATGCCAAACAAGAACTCGATGAGCTGGATGATGAGCGTGACAAGTCGGCATTTGAGCTCAAGCAAGCGCACGGCAAGGTGATGGCAGCAATGGAAAAGCTGCGCTATTTCGAGGCTGTGAAGCAAGAGCGTCAGCAGTACGCTACCGAGCTTGAGCAGGTTAAGCAGCAGCGTGCGCAATCTGAGGCGCAGTTACGCGAGCAGCTCGCCGCGTATCAGCAACAACAGCGCTCGGATCAAGAGAAGCTAGAGCTGCTGCAGCAATCTGAGTTACGCCTTAAAGAGCAGTTTGAGCGTCTTGCTAATCAAGTGTTTGAAGCGAAAACCGCCAAAGTTGATGCGCAAAACCGTCAAAGCCTAGAGGGGATTCTATCCCCACTCAAAGAGCAGCTTGAGGGCTTTAAAAAGCAGGTCAACGATAGTTTTAGTCAAGAGGCAAAAGAGCGACATACGCTGGTGCATGAGCTGAAAAACCTCCAACGTCTTAATGATCAGATGACTAAAGAAGCGATGAACCTGACGCAAGCTCTGAAAGGCGACAACAAACAACAAGGCAACTGGGGTGAGGTGGTCTTGGCGCGCGTATTGGCAGAGTCGGGGCTTCGCGAAGGACACGAGTATCAAACGCAGGTGAGTTTGCAAAACGAAGCGGGTAAGCGTTATCAGCCCGATGTGATCGTCCATTTGCCACAAGAAAAGCAGGTGGTGATCGATTCGAAGATGGTGTTGGTTGCCTACGAGCGCTATTTCAATGCTGAAACCGATGCCGAGCGCGATCGCGCGCTGAGTGATCACTTATTGGCGCTTCGTAACCACATTCGCGGGCTGTCGCAAAAAGATTACCACCAACTCAAGGGCATTCGCTCCCTCGATTACGTCTTGATGTTCATCCCCGTAGAGCCCGCATTCCAAGTGGCGATTCAAGCTGACCCGAGCTTGGTGAAAGAGGCAATGGAGAGCAACATTATTTTGGTTAGCCCAACCACACTGCTGGTGGCGCTGCGTACCATCGACAACCTATGGCGTAACGATAGACAAAACCAAAATGCTCAAGTGATCGCAGACAAAGCCAGCAAGCTCTACGACAAGCTGCGCCTCTTCGTGGATGACATGGAAGGTTTGGGCGGCGCATTGGATAAAGCCAACCAAAGTTACCAAGGGGCGATGAACAAGTTAGCGACGGGTCGCGGTAATGTGATTCGTCAGGCGGAAAGCTTTAAACAGCTTGGGGTTGAGGTGAAGCGCTCGATTTCTCCCTCGCTCACAGAAATTGCACAAAATGATGCTTTGGTGGAAAGACAACCAGACATGGATAAAGTAAACTGACCGTCTGCGGCGACGGAGAAGTAGCGCTGCCCAAGAGGAAGAATAATGACGGAAAGTACTGTGCAATCGAATCAAGTAAATCAACAAGACGACACCACGCACTTCGGCTTCGAAACTGTTGCGAAACAAGAAAAAGTAACGCGCGTAGCGGAAGTGTTTCACTCGGTGGCAGCAAAATACGACATCATGAACGATTTGATGTCTGGTGGTGTTCACCGCCTATGGAAGCGTTTCACTATTGATTGCAGTGGTGCACGACCAGGTCAGCGTATTCTAGACCTAGGTGGCGGTACTGGTGATTTGACCGCTAAGTTTTCTCGTATTGTTGGCGATAAAGGGCACGTGGTGCTTGCCGACATCAACAACTCAATGCTCAACGTGGGTCGCGATAAGCTGCGTGATACTGGCATTGTTGGTAACGTTCACTATGTTCAAGCTAACGCTGAAGAGCTGCCATTCCCAGACGATTACTTTGACTGCATCACAATCAGTTTCTGTCTTCGTAATGTGACGGACAAAGACAAAGCACTGCGCTCTATGTTCCGCGTGCTTAAGCCTGGTGGTCGCCTATTGGTTCTGGAGTTCTCGAAGCCAATTATCGAGCCTCTCTCTAAAGTGTACGATGCGTACTCTTTTCACCTGCTACCTAAGATGGGTGAGCTAGTGGCCAACGATGCCGAGAGCTATCGCTACTTAGCCGAATCAATCCGCATGCACCCAGACCAAGATACGCTGGAAGGCATGATGCAAGACGCTGGCTTTGAGCAAACCAAATATTACAACCTAACCGGTGGTATTGTTGCCCTACACCGTGGATACAAATTCTAAGGACTGAATCATGCCTTTTGATCCATTAGTGACGGCTGTGGTGGAAACCACACTCAATACTCTGATTAAAGACGATGAAGCGCTGGTTAACCGCGTTGCACGCCTAAAAGGTCAGGTGATTCAAATTCATCTGCGTGAATTCAATAAATCGCTCACCTTTGTGTTTAGCAATCAGCTTGATGTATTGGCTAACTACGAGGGTGAACCCGACTGTTATCTGTCGCTCAATTTGTCGGTTCTGCCTGAGCTCAAAGAGCAAGCTAATATCACCAAACTCATCAAGAAAGATAAGCTTGAGCTTGAGGGTGATATTCAGTTGGCGCAAAAGTTTTCGGCGTTGCTTACCGATTGTAAGCCAGACATTGAAGAGTGGATGTCGCGCGTGACGGGCGATGTTGTCGCTCATACGGCAGTACAAGGTGCCAAAAACCTGTTTGGCTTTTTTGCTTCGCAAGCTGCCAAGCATCAAGACCATTTTGGTCAGGTACTGACAGAAGAGTGGAAAATTGCACCGCCACCGCTTGCCGTCGCAGCGTTTTGTGACGATGTGGATGATGTGCGCAGCCAAACTGAGCGACTGAATGCCCGTTTGGACGCTTTGCTGGCGTCGGTCGATGGCCAACCAGACTCGGAGCGTGTATGACCCCGAGTGAAATAAAGCGCCTCTATCACATCGTTAAGGTTCAACTTGAGTATGGCCTAGATGAGTTGATGCCAACTCATCAGTTGACCAAAGCGCCACTATTAGCGAGGCGCTCACTGTTTTGGATGAAGAATCAACATCCAGACAAACCACTTGGTGAGCGACTTCGTCTAGCATTGCAAGAACTTGGTCCGGTATGGATCAAGTTTGGTCAGATGATGTCAACGCGCCGCGACCTGTTTCCTCCCCATATCGCTGACCAACTAGCGCTGCTGCAAGACCAAGTGTCACCGTTTGACGGTGAGTTGGCTAAAACGCAAATGGAGAAGGCGCTCGGTGGTCCAATTGAAAACTGGTTTGATGATTTTGACATCGAGCCATTAGCATCGGCATCCATCGCGCAGGTTCATACTGCCAAGCTCAAAGAGACAGGGCAGGAGGTGGTACTCAAGGTGATACGCCCTGATATCCGTCCTGTTATTGATGCCGATCTGAAGCTGATGTATCGCATGGCTCGCATTGTCTCTAAAGCCTTACCTGATGCGCGCCGACTCAAACCCGTCGAAGTGGTGCGTGAGTACGAAAAAACGCTATTAGATGAGCTAGATCTGAGACGCGAAGCGGCAAATGCGATTCAATTGCGCCGCAACTTCGAAGGCAGTGAAGAGCTGTACGTTCCAGAAGTGCTTCCTGACTTTAGCAGTGAGACACTAATGGTGTCGGAACGCATTTATGGCATTCAGGTATCGGATATTCCAACCCTAGAAGCGAATGGCACCAACATGAAGCTGTTAGCTGAGCGTGGTGTGAGCGTTTTCTTCACCCAGGTATTTCGCGATAGCTTCTTCCATGCGGATATGCACCCCGGCAATGTATTTGTCAGCTACGAGCATCCTGAAAACCCGCTATGGATTGGTCTTGATTGCGGCATCGTCGGCACGCTCAACAGCGAAGATAAACGCTATTTAGCAGAAAACTTTTTGGCGTTCTTCAACCGAGACTATCGCAAAGTCGCTGAGCTGCACGTTGACTCGGGTTGGGTGCCAATGGATACCAATGTCGATGAGTTTGAATTCGCCATTCGCATGGTGTGTGAGCCGATCTTCGCTAAGCCTTTGTGCGAAATTTCCTTTGGTCATGTGCTATTGAACCTGTTCAATACGGCACGTCGATTTAATATGGAAGTGCAGCCTCAGCTGGTGCTGCTGCAAAAAACTTTGCTGTATGTAGAGGGTTTAGGCAGACAGCTCTATCCGCAACTAGACTTATGGGAGACAGCGAAACCGTTTCTCGAGAACTGGATGGCGAATCAGGTAGGACCGCAAGCCGTCATTAATGGTATCAAAGAACGCGCGCCGTTTTGGGCAGAAAAATTGCCTGAGCTTCCAGAGTTGCTGTACGATAGCCTCAAACAAGGTAAGGCTATGAATCAGCGTATGGATAGTTTGTATCAAGGATATCGTGAAACAAAACGGCAACATGGTACAGGTAAATTTTTGTTTGGCGTTGGCGCAACTTTAATCGTATGCTCCGCCATACTGCTGGATAGCCCTTATCACCAGTTGTCTGTTGCATCAGGCGTTGGTGGTATCACATTTTGGCTGTTAAGTTGGCGTACTTACAGACGTTAAGCGATAAACTCGCATTAAATCATAAATTTGTTAATCAAGACCCGAGGTAGAAAGAATGGGCGGTATTAGTATTTGGCAACTTCTTATCATTGCAGTAATCGTTATTCTGCTGTTTGGAACGAAAAAACTGCGTGGCATTGGCGGCGACCTAGGTGGGGCAGTCAAGGGCTTTAAGAAAGCAATGAGCGAAGATGAGCCGACGGCAAAATCTGACAAAAAAGACGCAGATTTTGAACCTAAGAACATTGAGCAACAAAAGACAGACGCTTCTACTGAAACAAAGAAAGACAAAGAGCAGGCATAATTCGTGTTTGATATCGGTTTTTGGGAACTGGTACTCATCTCTGTGGTTGGCTTAGTGGTTCTGGGACCAGAGCGCTTGCCGACTGCTATCCGAAGTGTTTCTCGTTTTATCAGCTCTGCGAAGGCGATGGCAAATAATGTCAAAGATGAGCTTTCGCATGAACTTAAAGTCCAAGAGCTTCAAGAGAATCTGCGAAAAGCTGAGAAAATGGGCATGGAAGACCTTTCGCCTGAGCTTAAAAGTTCGGTAGAAGAATTGAAGCAGGCTGCACAAGACGTGACGCGTCCTTACGCGACCGATAAGTCGAAGGCAACAGACTCTGAGCCGAGTCCGCAAGTGACAGAGAGCTCAGAGACGATGAAACCTGCTGAGAGTGAGTCTCCAGAGAAAGATCTGAATAAGGGCTGATTATCAGCCCTTGTCTATTTGTATATCGAAAGTGATCGCGCTGGTGGTCACTTATTTTATTCGAGGTTTTCATGCCGTCCGTCGAACAGACACAGCCTTTGATTAGTCATCTGCTAGAGCTAAGAAACCGACTCCTGCGCGCTATTGTTGCGGTGTTAGTGGTATTTTTGGCTCTGGTGTACTTCTCTGGCGATATTTATGATTTTGTTTCCAAGCCGCTAGTAGAGAGGCTACCGGAGGGAGCGACAATGATCGCAACCGACGTAGCATCGCCTTTCTTTACCCCTCTTAAACTGACGTTGATCGCCTCAGTATTCATTGCGGTGCCGTTTATTTTGTATCAGGTATGGGCATTTGTTGCGCCAGGCTTATACAAGCACGAGAAAAGGCTGGTCATGCCGCTGATGTTCTCGAGCTCTTTGCTTTTCTATTGCGGTGTTGCCTTTGCGTACTTTGTGGTATTCCCACTGGTGTTTGGCTTTTTCACGGCAATATCGTTAGGCGGAGTCGAGTTTGCAACGGATATATCCAGTTATCTAGACTTTGTTTTAGCGCTGTTTTTAGCGTTTGGTATTGCCTTTGAGGTACCTGTAGCCATTATCCTGTTGTGCTGGACAGGTGCGACAGATGTCGACAGCCTGAAGCAAAAGCGTCCTTACATTGTCGTGGGGGCGTTTGTTGTGGGTATGCTATTGACCCCTCCTGATCTTATTTCTCAGACGTTGCTAGCGATTCCGATGTGCTTGCTGTTTGAAGTGGGCTTGTTCTTTGCGCGTTTCTACACACGAAAAGAAGAAGTCGACGAGGAAGAAGAGTAGTGTCATCAATTTGATGAGATAAAAAATAGCGGCTTAGGCCGCTATTTTTGTATGTGTGCTAGAGAGATAGGAGGTTATCGAATCTTGAGGACGTATCCGCATTCCGAGCAGACATAGATTTCTTTAATACCCATGAGCTTTTGCCAAAATGTGCGATGTTGGCGTTGCAGCATATTTCCGTGCTGGCACATACCGGACCTCCGTGATAGAAAATGCGTGAACCGTGCCACATATCATTTACTACTAGTGGCATATAAATTTGGTGCATATTCTACGTTAACTGATGGGCGGTAAGCGACTGGTAAATCAGATCTAACTCACATAATGGGTAACGAAACCTGCAAAATCACAATGAAAACAGTGATTTTGCATTGTTTGTTGTTATCTCTGCCACTTCTTTAGTACTGATGCCTCGTACGTCAGCAATACGGTTTAGCACCAACTCGGTGTAAGCGGGCTCGTTGCGTTTTCCGCGATTAGGCACTGGAGCGAGATAAGGGCAATCGGTTTCAAGGATAACCTTGGTCATATCGAGCTCTGGAATCACCTTGTCCATGCCTGAGTTTTTAAAGGTCGACACGCCGCCAAGCCCAAGGTGAAAACCTAACTCATTGATAGCTTTAGCCTCTTCGATACTGCCTCCAAAACAGTGGAAAACACCGCGTAGGTCGCCATTTTGTTCAGTCTTGAGTAAGGCTAACGTTTCTTCAATGGAGTCACGGGTATGGATCACGACAGGTAAGTCCATCTCTTTCGCCCAATTAAGCTGGGTGACAAACGCGTGCTCTTGCTCTTTGCGATAGGTTTTATCCCAGTACAAGTCGATACCAATCTCACCCACTGCGATAAAGTTATGCTTATCGAACCAAGAGTGAATGGTGCTGAGTGTCGCATCGACGTTGGCATCGACATAGCACGGGTGCAATCCCATCATTGAACGGCAGATATCTGGGTAAGCCGCCTCTGTTGCCAGCATTGGCTCTATGGATTCAAGATCGATGTTTGGCAGCAATATGTGCTCGATGCCAACCGCTATTGCTCGCTTGACCACATCGTCGCGATCTTGGTCGAATTCGGTGGCGTAAATATGGGCGTGTGTATCTATCATGACAAGCTACATTCGTTGAGTAATACGCTAAGTATATCGTTTGTGGTTTAGCATTTTCCAATTTTACTACTAGCATGAACAAGCCAGAGTGATATGCTTGATTTTCGCATTTTTCCAGACAAGGAGAGAAAGGTGTCTGTATCGATTCAAGGTCAATTCCCAGCGCGCCGTATGCGCCGTATGCGCAAACATGATTTCAGCCGACGTTTGATGGCAGAGAACAAGGTATCTGTGGATGATTTGATCTATCCAATGTTCATTCTTATGGGTAAAAACCGTCGTGAAACGGTGGAATCTATGCCTGGTATTGAACGTCTTTCTATTGATTTGATGCTAGAGGAAGCCGAGTACCTAGCAAAACTGGGCGTGCCTGCGATTGCGCTGTTCCCAGTGGTGAATCAGGATGCGAAAAGCATCTGTGCAGCAGAGGCCTATAACCCAGAAGGTCTCGTTCAACGAGCAGTGCGCTCTTTGAAGGAAAATGTTCCGCAAATGGGTGTGATCACCGATGTGGCGTTGGACCCATTCACGACACACGGACAAGATGGCATTATTGATGAAGATGGTTACGTACAAAATGACGAGACAACCGAAGTCTTGATCAAGCAAGCCTTGTCCCATGCTGAGGCTGGTGCAGACGTTGTGGCGCCATCAGATATGATGGATGGTCGTATTGGCCGTATCCGTGAGGCTCTGGAAGAAGCCGGGCATGTTCATACTCAGATCATGGCGTATTCCGCTAAGTATGCGTCAAACTATTATGGTCCTTTCCGTGATGCAGTCGGTTCGGCATCGAACCTAAAAGGTGGTAACAAGAAAAACTACCAGATGGATCCTGCGAACAGCGATGAAGCTCTACACGAAGTGGCGATGGACATCAATGAAGGTGCCGACATGGTCATGGTGAAGCCGGGCATGCCTTACCTTGATATCGTTCGCCGTGTTAAGAGTGAATTACAGGTACCGACGTTTGCATACCAAGTATCAGGTGAGTACGCGATGCACAAAGCCGCTATTCAGAATGGTTGGCTAAAAGAGCGTGAAACTGTGCTTGAGTCTCTGCTTTGTTTCAAGCGAGCGGGCGCCGATGGTATTTTGACTTACTTTGCAAAAGACGTGGCGGAGTGGTTGTCGCAAGATGACGATGAAGCCTAGTCAAATAAACGCTGAGAGAGCCGACGTATCGTCGGCTTTTTTGTGCGCGAAATTTGTCTTCTAAAATAAATGAGAAAAATTCTCAATTAGTGGTTGACGCAATAAATGAGAATGATTACTATTAACTCGTCCTAAGGAAAAAGGTTAAGCAATCGGAACCCACTGGGTGTCGACCTCTTGCGAAACTCAATTCTTTTTGACACGACATTGCTCACATTGCTTCCAGTGTATTTATAGCTTTTTGGTTGGTTAGCCGTACTCGATAATCGAGATAACCTCCTCCTATTATTGCTAGGCGACACCTTAGGTGTCGCTTTTTTTCTATCTACAGTTTGAGGATTAAATGGTCACTCTGACTAGAATATAATCCTAAAGCCCAGTTCAATCGCAAAATTAGGTTTTCCACATTGCATGATCCGGTAAGGATCAAGCAAAAGTGCGTAGATCTAATATTTATTCGTTTATTTACAGTGTGTTACGGATATTTTTTGTTGCTTCTGTATAACTTTATCTTTTAATAAAATAAACCTATAAACAGATTTATCCACAGGCTGGGCTGGAAATCGATTGCCTGACAAAGTGCAACTGTCTATATAGACAGTGAAAGGTCGTAGCATCGTTGTGCTAGTCGTGGCATTCTTATGGATCACTACCCAAAATTTTGGACGACTAAACATGGCGCAAATACCAGACAACCCACTGATTCTTATCGATGGTTCTTCTTATCTTTACCGAGCTTTTCATGCTTATCCAGAAACGATGAGTAACGGCGAAATCCCAACTAATGCGGTATATGGTGTTGTTAACATGCTGCGAAGCATGATGCGTCAGTTTGCCTCCGACCGTATCGCGGTTGTGTTTGATGCCAAGGGCAAAACATTCCGTGCTGATATGTACCCAGAGTACAAGGCAAACCGTCCACCAATGCCCGATGACCTTCGTTGTCAGATTGAACCTCTGCATAACGTGATTCGTGCAATGGGTCTGCCATTGATTTGTGTACCTGGAGTAGAAGCCGATGATGTGATCGGTACGCTCGCACATGAAGCCTCAAAAGCAGGCATGCCAGTGCTAATTAGTACGGGTGATAAAGATATGGCTCAGCTAGTTGACGATAACGTCACCCTGATTAACACCATGACCAATGTTGTTATGGACCGAGAAGGCGTGGTGGAGAAGTTTGGGATTCCACCTGAGCTTATCATCGACTATCTGGCATTAATGGGTGATAAAGTCGATAACATCCCAGGTGTACCGGGCGTTGGTGATAAAACAGCGACAGCACTATTGCAGGGCATCGGCGGCATTAAAGACCTTTACGATAGACTCGATGATATCGCCCCTCTTGGCTTCCGTGGTTCGAAAACCATGGCGAAGAAGCTTACCGAGAACAAAGAAAACGCATTGTTGTCGTATGACTTAGCGACCATCAAACTGGATGTTGAGCTTGATTGCACTCATGACTCACTAGTGAAAGAGAAACCAAACGTCGATGAGCTGACTAAGCTTTACGGTCAATTGACGTTCAAATCTTGGCTAAATGAGCTACTTGAAGGCGGCACTGGTGAAGTGCAAGCGGTTGAGAGCGCAGCAAAACGTACCTCAGGTAATGATGATGCCCCTACGATGGACACGTCAGCGGTCAAGATTGATCGTAGCCAATACGAGACTATTCTGACAGAAGAAAGCTTTAATGCCTGGCTTGAAAAGCTAAAGTCGGCAGAGGTCATCGCATTTGATACTGAGACGGATAGCTTAGATTACATGGTCGCTAACCTTATCGGTTTGTCTTTTGCTACCGAAGAGGGTGTAGCGGCGTACTTGCCAGTCGCTCACGACTATATGGGGGCGCCAGAGCAGCTTGATCGAGCTTGGGTATTGGAGCAACTGAAGCCACTGCTTGAAGATGAAAACGTTCTGAAAGTCGGGCAAAACCTTAAATATGATGCCAGTGTGATTGCACGTTATGGTATCGAGCTCAAAGGCATCAAGTACGACACCATGTTGGCGTCTTATGTTTACAACAGTGTTGGTGGAAAACACGATATGGACAGCTTAGCGTTGCGCTTTTTGCAACACAGCTGCATCTCGTTTGAGCAGATTGCTGGTAAAGGTAAATCACAGCTCACTTTCAACCAAATCGAGATGGACCAAGCGTCTCCTTATGCAGCGGAAGATGCCGATGTGACTCTGCGTCTGCATCAACGCATTAATGCGGAGTTGGAAAAGAACGAAGCACTTAATCGCGTTTATCAAGAGATTGAAGTTCCACTCGTGCCTGTACTGTCTCGCATTGAGAGAACGGGTGTGCTGATCGATGACATGTTGCTAGGCGCTCAGTCGCAAGAAATTGCAGCGCGTCTTGATGAACTTGAGCAAAAAGCCTTTGAGATTGCCGGCGAAGAATTCAACCTAAGCTCTCCGAAGCAGCTGCAGGCCATCTTCTTCGAAAAAATGGGTCTGCCTGTATTGAAGAAAACACCATCAGGTGCCCCGTCGACGAACGAAGAAGTGCTGCAAGAACTCGCACTGGATTACCCGCTACCTAAGCTTATCCTTGAGTACCGTGGTCTGGCGAAGCTGAAGTCGACTTACACAGATAAACTACCGAAGATGATCAACCCAGAAACGGGTCGCGTTCATACGTCGTATCACCAAGCGGTAACGGCGACAGGTCGTCTATCGTCTACCGATCCAAACCTGCAGAACATTCCAATCCGTAACGAAGAAGGCCGCCGTATTCGTCAGGCATTTGTCGCTCCGCATGGTTGGAAGATCTTGGCCGTCGATTACTCGCAGATTGAACTTCGAATCATGGCTCACCTGTCAGGCGATAAAGCGCTGTTGGATGCCTTCCAGCAAGGCAAAGACATTCACGCTGCAACGGCGGCTGAGATCATTGGTGTCGACATTGAGCAAGTAACGAGTGAGCAGCGTCGCCGAGCGAAAGCGGTGAACTTTGGTTTGATCTATGGCATGAGCGCATTTGGTCTGTCTAAGCAGTTAGGCATTCCTCGTGGTGAAGCTCAGCAGTATATGGATACCTATTTTGAGCGTTATCCGGGTGTGATGCAGTACATGGAAGATACCCGTGCACTCGCGACCGAGAAAGGTTACGTCGAAACGATCTATGGTCGTCGTCTACACCTACCTGAGATTAAGTCCCGAAATGGTATGCGTCGTAAAGCGGCAGAGCGAGCTGCTATCAATGCACCGATGCAAGGGACGGCCGCAGACATCATTAAAAAAGCGATGCTGTTGGTGGATGAGTGGATTCAGGCAGAAGGTGACGGCAAGGTTAAGCTTCTGATGCAGGTTCACGATGAACTGGTATTTGAAGTCGAATCGTCATCTTTAAGCGAAATTGAAAGTAAAATACAAAAATTGATGGAATCTGCAGCAGAACTAGACGTACCGCTTGTTGCTGAAGCTGGTCACGGAGAGAACTGGGACGAGGCGCATTAGTCATAATTTGAGCTAAATGACCAAATTAACATGAGCCAGCGCACACTCGCTGGCTTTTTTTTGCCGTTAAAAAAGTTTATGCATCTAAAAGACTTATGTCTGTTAACAAAAATGTCATGAAAAAAAACTACAAAAATAGTTTCATTTTCTGATCAGTTGTTGTACATTAGAACGCGTAGGGTACAGAGGTAAGATGTTCTATCTTTCAGACCTTTTGTTTCACGTTATTGGATTAGGCTGATTCAGCCGCCCCAGTCAGTATTTGACTGGGGCGTTTTTTCTTGTGGCAAAGAAAATTCCCAAACGTCCTTAATTCCTCTCAAAGACGTCCCGTCATTACGAAAAATCACAACACCATTCTGTAATTAAACGACCTTCACACTTTGTATAATTATCAGGTTGAATCAAGCGTGGCCGCGGTTAGGTGTAATGAATCCTAATGCTATGAAAAATAAGAAATAGTTTGAATTCTATGTGGGAAGATGTCGTTGGTGGAGAGAAGTCTAGCTCACACTTTGCGTGGTAGGCGATTGCATTGTTTGCAGGCTTCGTAGATGCTTTGGACAAACAATAATACTAAATCTTCTCTCTCCCATTGCCCTGCCAGGATGGCGGGGCGTTTTGTTTCTAAGGAAGGCTTCTGTTCAGCTCTTTAAGACGCTGAATTAGCAGTGAGTTACTCCTCGCTATCACCTTCTTCAAGTTGTTCTAAGTGCGCAAAAGCAGGTGCAAACCATGTGTCCAGTTTGTTGCGTAGTTGGTCAACACCAATGCCTTTCAAAGATGAAAACGCATCAACTTGCACGTCGCCACCAAACGCCAAAGACGCTTCACGAATCTTCAATACTTGTGCTTTACGTGCGCCACTTTTTAGCTTGTCAGCTTTAGTTAGTAGCACTTGTACAGGGATACCCGATTCAACTGCCCACTGGATCAATTGTTGATCGAGATCTTTCATTGGGTGACGAATATCCATCAGAACAACCACGCCTTTTAAGCACTGGCGCTTCTGTAGGTATTCACCTAGTGACTTCTGCCACTTCTTTTTCATCTCAAGAGGTACTTGAGCAAAGCCGTATCCAGGAAGATCGACGATATGACAGCCTTCATCAACCTTGAAAAGGTTAATAAGCTGCGTACGACCTGGAGTTTTACTGGTTTTTGCCAGGGCTCTTTGGTTAGTTAGTCGGTTCAGTGAACTGGATTTACCAGCATTGGAGCGTCCTGCAAACGCAATTTCGATCCCTTCATCCTCTGGCAAGTGACGAATATCGGGTGCACTTGTTATGAAATGCGTGTTTTGATAATGAATTTTTACGCTCACTGTTAACTCCATCTCGACTTTGTGTAGTCGATTGATTACTTTTTTGTGAAATTGTGTAAAATAACCGTGCTCGGCATATGGCCACACATTGTACCATGATCGGTATTAATTGCCCGCGTTACCTTATTTTGTCCCTTTGACACCAATCTGTAGGGTTTTGCGAGGCGTATAGTGGTACTGGAAGCTTGATAATTATAATGGAATGTCATGAAAAAATTAGCGCTAATCTTGAGTCTTGTAGTCAGCTGCTCAGTATGGGCCCAAGGCGATATTGAAGCTGGTAAAGCAAAATCCCAAACGTGTGTAGCGTGTCATGGAGCAGACGGTAACAGTCAGCTAACGATGTACCCAAGCATCGCAGGACAGCACGCAAACTACATTGAAAAACAACTGAAAGATCTAAAGCTTGGTATGACAAGCAATGGCAAGCAAGGTCGCTATGATCCTGTGATGAGTGGCATGGCTATGCCTCTATCTGAGCAAGATATGGCGGATTTGGCTGCCTACTATGCGTCTATGCCAATCGCTCCAAACAGCACGCCTGAGAACGTTGTAGATCAGGGCAAGGTACTGTACATGGCTGGTGACGCAGAACGTGGTATTACAGCGTGTATCGCATGTCACGGCCCACGTGGTAACGGTACAGAGCTGTCTGGCTTCCCTAAAATTTCAGGGCAGCACGCAGAATACGTGAAGTCGCAGCTAGAAAAATTCCGCAGTGGCGACCGAGCGAACGATATGAACGCTATGATGCGTGATATCGCTAAGAAACTTAACGATGAAGACATCGACACACTGTCAAAATACGTCGGCGGCCTTCACTAATAACAATCCACGTTGCATAACTTAGCAGCCCAAAATAGTTTCTCTAACGCCAAACCGAGCAAGCGATGCCTCTTCTTCTGAAGGGGCATTGTCGTTTTTGGTGATCTGGCTCTCATCGCTCTTCAAGTAAGCAAGGTGAGACATTGGCGAGTTGCCTAAGCGCATTGTGAGACATTTGCCATACTTGCGATCGCAGATTATCCGCAAGCTAGCTCTAACTATATGAAAATAAATATTTTTAACTATTTCCATTTGTAAGTGACTAGAAAAAGTCTAAACCTTGGTTGTTTTCAATCGAGGCTAGGGTAAATTGTTCCTTGTCGACAGGATGACGACACAAGGATTTCAGACCAAGATGGTCTTCAAGGAAGTTTGGTAAGGGTTGCCAATAAAATTAAAAGGATGTCGTTCGCACTAGGAGTGTGGGCAGATAAGGATGGTCAACTATTCTCAGGACGAGAAAACAAACGGACAGGGTTTAGGAAGAACTCGAGCAAATGGTTTTGCTAGGGAATGTGAAAACGCATCAGGATGATGACAAACAAGAATTAGCAGTGGAAGCACAAATAACAAATGGATATTTGTGAGGCGTTCAATGAATGCCAACAGTTTCACCCCTATGGTGATGGAAAGCGACAGGTCAGCCTGTCGCTTTTTTTACGTCTAGAGCTTGGTATTAAATGATAATCAATAGCATTTGCCTTGCTAAAGTTGTTGCGAGCGATTATCATCTAGGCACTGAGGATGGGGGTGATCATGAATAATCGTATGAGTCGTCAAACGGAGCACTTGGATGTGCCAACCAAGTTACTACGGCCACTGTGGTATCGAAGCAGAGAAAGTCTTCTCGATGACGGTATTATTTATGACCCTATTGCTGCTCATGCCTGTCGTCGCTGCCAATTAGCGCCTGATTGCCTGACCGGTAATGTTGATCAAAGTCAGCTCTTGCACGCTACCTTGACTCAGCTGTGTGACTTACAAGTGAAGCGCTTTTTGGAAACCAACCCTGAGGGTTGGGTGATCAATGTAGGTGCTCGTCTCGATACTCGTTTTTACCGTCTTGATAATGGCAGATGTCATTGGGTAGAGGTGGATACCAATGAGCATCTGGTATGGCGTCAGCGACTGTTCCACAAAAGCGAGCGTTACGCTCTGACCATCGGTTCCATCGATGATATGGGTTGGCTCAACTCACTTTCTATTCCGTCCGATAGACCCATCCTAGTCGTTTGTGAACAAGCGCTATTAGAGCGACGAGAAAATCGTATCGCGCACTTCATTCAAGCCATTGGTTGTCACTTTCAGCATGCACAGGCCTGTCTCGTACTGGCCGGTGACCTTACTGGCAGTCACCTAGGAAAGAAGATGGGATGTGAGTCCTACCAACATGGACTTCGAAAGCCCGTTCAAAAGCTTACCAACTGGTTGCCGTGGACCTACAAGGCCTCTCTATTGTCTCCTATTGACCAGCACTGTCAGCGTTGGTCTCGCTGGCAGCGGGTTCTGGCTAAATTGCCTTTGTATCGACATCGCCTCACACCAAACATTGTCAATATCGAATGGTAAAGGCAGAACCTGTCATTAAATAACGATACTATAGCGGCTCAACCCTTTGTTTCTGCTGTGGCTTTACCAGTTGAAACTGTGCCAAGCTGGAGTGTCTGTGTTTCAACAATCTATCGCCATACTTTCCAATCTACCCTTGCATCGTCGAGTTCTCCTACTCGCGATACCTATGGTGCTATCTAATATCACCGTCCCTCTGCTTGGACTAGTTGATGCCGCTGTAATTGGCCACCTTGAACACTCGTGGTACCTCGGTGGTGTGGCGCTTGGCAGCACGATGATCAGTGTGACATTTTGGTTGCTCGGATTTTTGCGAATGTCCACAACAGGTCTCACCGCTCAGTGTTTTGGTGCTGAGGATAATCGCTCTCTAGGTTTGGTCTTTTTACAAGGTAGCGTGATGGCGCTTGGATTCGCGCTGGTATTTTTGCTCCTGCATACCTTTATTGCTGATCTGATTTTTTCGCTGAGCTCGGCGAGTGAAGAAGTAAAGCACTACGGCTACCAGTACTTCGCCATTCGTGCATGGAGCGCACCGGCAGCACTGATGAATTTTGTACTGCTTGGTTGGCTACTTGGCACCCAAAACGCGAAGGCACCAATGTGGATGGTGATCATTACTAATGTGGTCAACATTGGCCTCGATGTATTGTTTGTCATTGGGTTGGGATGGAAAGTGGAAGGTGCGGCACTCGCGTCAGTGATTGCCGATTACTCGGGGTGTGCGTTTGGTCTTTGGTGCGTCATGCGAACCTGGCGTCAGCGAAATCTTCCTAAGCTACTGAGTTTGGTTTCGGAAGTCAGCCGAGGCATTGGTCGTTTCGTAAAGCTCAATCGAGACATTTTCCTACGCTCACTGTGCTTGCAAGCCACATTTAGTTTCATGACCTTCCAGGGTGCTGCATTTGGAGACGATATCGTGGCAGCCAATGCGGTACTCATGAGCTTTCTGATGATCATTTCCTATGGGATGGATGGTTTTGCTTACGCCATGGAAGCGATGGTTGGAAAAGCGATTGGCGCGAAGAGCCGAAGTGAGCTTGTTGACTCGCTCGTGGCTACCTTCTTCTGGAGTGTCGTGATCTGCCTAGTGTTGACCTTGGTTTTTGGCGCGTTAGGGCAAGGGCTTATTACCATGATTACCTCAATAGAGAGCGTTCAGATAGAGGCTGGACACTATTTGCCCTGGTTAATTGCTATGCCGCTAGTGTCGATGTGGTGCTTTCTATTTGATGGCATTTTTATTGGCGCCACAAAGGGCAAGGATATGAGAAACAGTATGTTTGTCGCGACGTGTTGCTTCTTTGGCGTTTTCTTTGCCGCGAGCAGTTTAGGCAATCATGCACTTTGGCTGGCGATGCTGACCTTTATGGGAATGCGCGGAGTGGGGCTAGGCGTGATATTTTGGCGTCAATGGAAGGGCAACCGGTTTTTGGTGAGTTAGGATTCTCAAAGAATAAAGGCGACTTACTGTCGCCTTTATCGTTTTTGGTACAAGTCACTAATGGACTCAGAACAATCGGTTTAAGCCGTTAAGCGCAGCAACACGATATGCCTCTGCCATGGTTGGGTAGTTGAAGGTGGTATTCACAAAATACTCGATGGTATTTGCTTCACCTTTCTGTTCCATGATAGCTTGGCCGATGTGAATGATCTCCGCGGCGCGCTCACCAAAACAGTGAATACCTAGGATTTCTTTCGTCTCTCTATGGAATAGGATCTTCAAGCTTCCGACATCTTTGCCTGCAATCTGTGCGCGCGCGAGATGTTTGAACGAAGAGCGACCTACCTCATAAGGAATTTTGGCTTCCGTTAACTCTTGTTCGGTTTTACCGACTGAGCTGATCTCTGGAATGGTGTAGATACCTGTTGGGATATCTTCAATCAATTTACCTTCAGCTTCGCCACGCGTAATCGCCTGTGCAACAAATCGACCTTGGTCATACGCCGCGCTTGCTAGGCTAGGGTAGCCAATCACATCCCCTACTGCGTAGATATGAGACACTTCGGTTTGATAATTCGTATCGACTTTAAGCTGCCCACGAGAGTCAGCAATCAGACCCACCGCGTCTAGGTTAAGCGCATCGGTATTACCGGTACGACCGTTGGCATACAGTAGGCAGTCGGCACGCATCTTCTTGCCGGAGTTCAGATGGATAATCACGCCATCTTCAGTGCCCTCAATCTTGGCGTAAGTTTCGTCATTACGAATCATCATGCCACTGTTCCAGAAGTGATAAGACAGAGAGTCCGACATCTCATTGTCTAGAAACGCTAAGAGACGTTCACGCGTGTTGATAAGATCGGTTTTCACATCTAAACCACGGAAAATCGACGCGTATTCACAACCAATCACACCAGCCCCATAGATGATGATGTGTCTTGGATCGTGCTCAAGTGACAAAATTGAGTCGCTGTCATAGATGCGTGGATGGTTAAAGTCGACATCTGCTGGGCGGTAAGGTCTTGAACCTGTTGCGATAACAAACTTGTCTGCAGAATACGTATCGACAGTGCCATCTGACTTGGTCACCTCTAGACTATTCTCGCTAACGAAGCGCGCAGTGCCGTAAAGTAGGGTACATTCATTGCGGTCGTAGAAACCTTGGCGCAATCTAGTCTGTTTATCGATGACAGTTTTAGCGTGCCCTAGAATATTGGAAAACGTTGAATGCAGACTGGTGTTATTGCCGCAAAATAGAGGGTTGCTGTTGAACTCAATGATGCGGCTAACCGCATGACGCAAAGCTTTAGAAGGGATGGTTCCCCAGTGTGTACACCCACCACCAACGCTGCTCTCTTTTTCGATGATCGCGACGTTTAGGCCAGCTTTAGTCAGCCCCATAGCAGCACCTTCACCACCCGGACCACTGCCTATCACGATGGCATCAAAATGTTTGGAGCGACTCATATAGTATCCTCGTTGTTTTCCACACCGTTTGGCTCTTAGATAAACCATCAAGGCTTCTAGCCATGCCAACGATGCTTAGGGTTCTTACACTAACAATGGCGAAATTTTAACGGATTATTAACTTAGGTAAATATTACTGCATGAATAGAGTGTGAAAGATCACGCAGTTTTATTGAGGCTTAGCATCGGATAAACGTTTGATGTATGTAAAGTAGTGACACTTACTCGAGTAGAGCCATAGGTTAATGAATTGAGATGCGTAAGCGTTTTTGATAAAAATCGCTATTCACACACTTATACAAAGTGACTATTCGCGCTATATTACAAGCACTCCCTCAATTGCCGTCATCGATGGTAACCAACAAGAGCATCTAGGTTATACATGAAATCAATGGGTATTCGTGCACAACAAAAAGAAAAAACGCGTCGTTCATTGATCGATGCTGCTTTTAGCCAATTGAGTGCTGATCGCAGTTTTTCGAACTTGAGCTTACGTGAAGTCGCGCGCGAAGCCGGTATCGCTCCAACCTCTTTCTATCGTCACTTTAAAGATATGGATGAGCTTGGATTGACCATGGTAGATGAAGGGGGGCTGCTGCTCAGGCAGTTAATGAGACAAGCGCGCCAACGTATTGTCAAAGAAGGCAGTGTGATCCGTACTTCGGTCGAGACGTTTATGGAGTTTATAGAAAGCAGTCCCAACGTGTTCCGCTTATTGCTACGCGAACGCTCTGGAACCTCTTTCGATTTTCGTGCCGCGGTGGCCCGAGAGATCCAACATTTTTCGGCTGAGTTAACCGAGTATTTGGTTAGCACAGGTATGGACCGCGACGAGGCATTTGCACAAGCAGAGGCTTCTGTCGTTCTCGTGTTCAGTTCAGGAGCAGAGGCATTAGACCTCAGCAAAAAAGAAAGATATGAACTGGCGGAGAGGTTAATTGTCCAACTTAGGATAGTGGCCAAAGGTGCACACTGGTATCGCAAAGAACGTGAAAGAAACCGTCAAAAAGAAGGGTCGAACTAATGTCCAATGAAGTGTCCTCCGAAAACCGCGACAGCGGTAAGAAAACCCTAGTACTCGCGCTTATTGCAGGTATGTGTGGTAATGCAATGTTGTCTTGGCTGACCATCAGCGAAGTGGCGTTCTCAGTTTTCCCACTGATTGCACTTGTGCTGTCAGTGCAAGCTCTTTATCAAGAGTATCTTAAAAACCCAATCCCAGAAGATTTCCCACTAGTCGGTCTAGCGGCTTTCTTTGTGGGCGCATTTGGTCATTCTGCCTTTACTAAGGCGCAGTATCCAGATGCCGGTTCCAACTTCTTCGCCATCATGGTGGTGTTAGTATTGCTGTTTTGGATTGGCAAAAAGATGGGTTACATCCTCAAAGAAGCATAAGAGTGCTTCTTGGGTAATAAAAAACGAGCCGCGAATGGCTCGTTTTTTTGTATCGGAGGCTTGATACTTAGGCTTTACGCTCTAGTAAAACACCCGCTTCAATATGATGAGTGAACGGGAACTGGTCAAACAGTGCAAAGCGTGTGATGTGGTGAGTTTCACCTAACACATCTAGGTTGTCTTTTAGGGTTTCTGGGTTACAAGAGATATATAGAATACGCTCATAGCCTTGAACCATCTTACAGGTATCGATATCCATGCCTGCGCGTGGTGGATCAACAAAAATCGTGTTGCAGTTGTAACTCTTCAGATCAACGTTTTGTTGTTGCAGACGTCGAAACTCACGCTTACCTTCCATTGCTTCAGTGAACTCTTCTGCTGACATACGAATGATCTGTACGTTATCAATCTTGTTCGCTGCAATGTTGTATTGTGCTGACTCTACCGATGGTTTTGCTAACTCAGTCGCTAGTACTCGTTCGAAGTTTTGCGCCAGCGCCAATGAGAAGTTACCGTTACCGCAATAAAGCTCGAGTAGGTCACCCTTGCTGTCTTGAGTACAGTCGACGGCCCATTCCAGCATCTTTTGTGCGACCGGACCGTTTGGCTGAGTGAAGCTGTTCTCTACTTGCTGATAGTGGTATGGCTGACCATTTACATGCAGTGTTTCTACGACATAGTCTTGGTCCATCACAATCTTCATCTTGCGCGCACGCCCAATTAGATTCAGCTTAAAGCCCTCATCATTCAGGCGCTGCTTCAATGCTTGCGCTTGTTCTTTCCATGCATCATCAAGTTGGCGATGGTAAAGAAGAGACACAAGGATTTCGCCGCTCATTGTCGATAGGAAATCAACCTGGAACAGTTTCTTTCTCAGAACCTCATTACCTTTCATGGCGTCCATCAGTAGCGGCATTAGGTCGTTGATAAGACGGCTAGCGGCTGGGAACTGATCAACACGGTATTTCTCACGAGTCTCTTGGTTAAACATGATGTAGTACATGTCGTCACCCTCGTGCCATACGCGGAATTCGGCACGCATGCGATAGTGCTTTTCTGGTGAAGTAAATACTTCGAGTTCAGGTGCAGAATACGGCGCCATCATATCGATCAAACGTTGAGATTTTTCTTCAAGTTGAACTTGATAGCCTTCTGGTGTGAAGTCGAGATTTGCCATGGTAATTGCCTATCGTCGTAATGAGTTATCTAAAAGGAGGGCAGATTTTATTCAATCTCCCGTCGTTGTCCAGTGTTTCCCCGAATTGTCTCGTATTCTAACCGCGCATTTATAGCTTAGTTCAATCCGTTATGGACAAATAATCAATCAGTTAATAACATGCGTCCCTAGCTGGTGTGAGAATCAACAAGGACTCTCACTGAAAAGGGAATCTGGTGTAACTCCAGAACTGACGCGCAGCGGTAATAGAGAACGAACCCTCAAGAAGACACTGTTGATCAGACGGGAAGTCGAGTTAGTAGGCGGGGATAGGCATTATCCCAAGGCTCTAAAGTCCGAATACCTGCCAGCAATCGACTCGATGTAATAAATGGAATGCTCGAGTCGTAAGGACTTACGCGATTTAGGACAACATAACTAATGAACAAATCATTTTTGGCGATAGCAGTGGCTGCATCGCTCTCTTCTTATGCTTCTTTTTCACTGGCTCAAGACAGCACCGTTAATAGTGACGAAACTATGGTGGTCACTGCAAACCGATTTGAACAGGCTGAGGATAAAGTTATTGCGCCAGTGAGTGTAGTAACTCGTCAAGAGATTGAAGTTTCGCAGGCAAAGAGCTTATCTGACGTATTACGTCGATTGCCGGGTATCGAAATTGCTCAAAACGGTGGCAGGGGGCAAGCTACCTCAGTATATCTACGAGGTACGAACAGCAACCAAACTCTAGTATTAGTTGATGGAGTGCGTTACAGCAGTGATACCACGGGGTTATCAATTAATCATTTCCCTATTGGTCTCGTTGAACAGGTTGAAGTGATTCGCGGTCCGAGTGCTGCCATTTATGGTTCTGATGCCATTGGTGGGGTTATTAATATCATTACTCGCACCAACGATAACAGAGAGCGGAAGCAGATTAATATCGGAGCGGCAAGTCATGACGGTCGCGAGGCGAACTTCACTGCTAAAACGAAGATGAATGATAACGGCCATATTCAAATAGCTGGTGGGTATGAGCAGAATGACGGTTATGACTTTAAGTCAGCTCAGGATGGTACTAAGTACGGATATGAAAGTCGTAACATGCATCTGGGTTATAAACACGATTTTAATAGTAACTGGAGTGCTCTAGTCGACTATCGTTGGTTTGACAGTTTGACGGATTACAATTCATCAGGAGCTAAAAAAAAGGGTGCGACAGATAATCAGAACTTGGCGGGTCGTGTTGACTATCAAACCGAAGCTTATAAGTCATTCTTGACGTTGAGCTACGCTAAAGTAGAAAAAAAAGATTATTTGGAGTCTGTTGGTGAGAGTAATGCAGATACTATTCTCGACACCAGTGCACTCAATGCGCAATGGTCCAACCTATATCGAATTACCCAGCAGTATTCTCTTGGTGGCGGCTTAGACTATCGCAAAGAAGAACTGGCAGATGGCGCAATGAGTTGGGGAAGTGCTCATGCTTTAGCTGGAGAGAGTCGTGAAAACATCGGTGCTTACGTTTCTGGTAGAGCGGATTATGATAAGTTTTCTGCTGAGGCAAATGTGAGACACGATAAGCATGATAAATATGATAACTACACGACGTGGTCACTAGCAGGTCAATATCGCTTTACGTCGAATTATCAAGCATATGCGAGCGCGGGAACCGCATTTAAAGCTCCTAGTTATAACAGCTTGACTACCAATCCTGATTTACAACCGGAAGATTCACGTAACATCGAATTTGGCTTCGCAGGTTTGACTGGTTTCCTGGATTGGAAACTTTCTGCTTACCACAATAAAGTGAACAACCTAAACATTTGGTATTCAGTGCCTGGTAACCCTTGGGGTAAAACCTATAACATTGACGCAGATATTAAAGGTGTAGAGTTGGAGGGTCGTTTTAACACAGGACCAGTTCATCACACGGTGATTGCTGAGTACAAAGATCATAAAGATGACAATGGTACGCAGCTAGCAAGAAGGGCTAAGGAAAACTATAAGTGGATTGGTGAAGCTAATATCGGAGACTTTGATTTATCTCTGACTTACCTATACACAGGCAAGCGCTTAGACTTGCCGACCGCAAATCCAACTTCAGAAGATTACCTTCCAGCAACCGGGTTGTGGGATGCCGCGGTGTCTTACTGGATAGCTGATAATGTTGCGCTAAGAGCAAGAGTCGACAACTTGTTAGACGAAGAGTACGAGACTGCGAAAGGGTATAGTTCGCCGGGCCGAACGTTCTTTGCGTTGGCTACAGTTAATTTCTAACTTGGTATAATCATTTGTTATAAAGCCACTACACCAGTGGCTTTATTTTTCGTTTGCAGGAATTCTCCATGAAAAACGTCATCATCAGCTGGTCCTCTGGCAAAGATTCCACTCTTACCTTCGAACGCCTAATGGAATCATCCGACTATAATGTTGTTGGTTTATATACTACCCATGTTAAAGGCGAAGTCCCTTTCCAGGTAACTCCTCTAGACGTAGTCCAAATGCAAGCCGATAGATTAGGCATGCCTTTGGTGACTATCGAACTGCCGGAAGTGTTCCCCGCTAATGACGTGTATCAGTCACTCGTTATAGAGGGCGTAAACGCGTCTGGCTTGAACGTAGAGGGCATTGCGTTTGGCGATATGTTCTGCAATGGGATCGTGGAGTATCGGCGCAGCTATGTCGAACCTGCGGGACTAGAAGCGGTGTTCCCACTAGTGGGTGAAGACAGCCATGATTTGGCAAACGAAATTCTAGATAGGGGAATCGAAACCGTTCTGGTCACTGTAGATAGAAATGTACTCTCAGAATCACTTTGCGGAAAACGATATTCACGTGAACTGATTGATGGATTGCCAACGGATGTTGACCCATGTGGCGAGGATGGTGAGTTTCACACTCTAGTTTGTAACTCGAAGTACTTTAGCCACCCTATAGAGATTCAATCTCACTCAGTAGAAACAGCACAGCGCTTTAGCCACCTTAGATACGAAGTCGCATCTTAGAGCTCATGACAGGTTTACCGTCTATTCAGTAGTGAAGTATCATGTGTTCGAACGGGCAACATAAGCTTAATACGATAACGATGAATAGAAAAAACATCCTAATGTTCGATTCTGGTGTTGGTGGTCTCTCGGTGTTTCAAGAGATCGCCTCACTATTACCCAGCGAAAACTACTTTTATCTCTTTGACAACGAAGCCTACCCTTATGGCGAGTTGGCACCAGATGTGCTAGTGGACAGAACGTGTCGCTTGGTTAGAAAAATGATGGTTCGTGAATCCATCGATATCGTGGTTATCGCCTGTAATACCGCGAGTACGATAGTGCTCCCGCACTTGCGAGAGTTACTGAGTATTCCAGTTGTCGGAGTTGTCCCGGCGATCAAACCCGCTTCATTACTATCGAAAAAAGCGGTTGGGCTCATTGCCACTCCAGCGACAATCACGCGCCAGTATACACACGACTTAATTCGGGATTTTGCAGACGACAAAGATGTTAAGCTTCTTGGTAATAGCCAGCTTGTCGATATGGCGGAAAAGAAACTAAGAAATCAAACGATCGATCTTGAGCAACTTAGAGAGATACTAAGTCCTTTGATTGGTAATATCGACGTTGCCGTTTTAGGGTGCACCCACTTCCCGTTAATCAAACAAGAGATATCTATAGTTCTTGGTGGCAACGTTGAGTTGGTGGATTCAGGTTCAGCGATCGCACGCAGAGTAGAAAGCTTGCTTAAAATAAGAGAGCGAGAGAAAGGTTACGGAAGAAGAGAGGTGTTTAGTAGTGCTTCCCCTTATCAAGAAGAAGCACTAAATATTACGTTAAAGCAGCTTGGCTTTAGTCCTGTTCAACTGATGACTCTGGATGTTTCGGATCGTTAGCAATACGAACCTTTAAAGTACGCTGCATATAATCCTTTTCATTGAGCGCTTCGATTGCACCCTCAGCATCGGAGCTGGCCATTACAACAAAACCAAACCCACGGCGCTTACCTGTGCGCTTATCCTTCATTAGCCTTACAGCAAAAACTTCACCGTGCTCAGCAAATAACTCCTTCACATGGGATTCATTCGCTTTGTATGGAAGATTACCCACATAAAGCGTTTTAGTAGATTGAGATGAGTCTGTTGAGGTAGAAGGCGCAGCAGATGAAAACTTAACAACGAAAAATGTGGCTACTACACCAAGAACGAAAGCAACAGCTGGTGGAATGTCGGCGAACTGTGAAAACACAATACCGCCCAAAATAGCGATAGCTATAACCAGAAAAAGAGATTTATTGGAGTCCATATTAAAGTACTACTTATCTTATTGACGAATAATGACATCTATCGTTAACAAATAGATACAAGAATATTACGTAGTTGAGGGTTATTTTTCCAATTAATTGGTGTGATGTATTTCAAATGTTGAATTTTTATCAAGAAACGCGGTCTTTGATGGCTTTTTGAACGAACGGAAATTAATTTGGAAAAAACACTTGTCATCGATGGAGTGATCTCTATAATGCCGCCTCACCGACACGGAGTGAGACGAAAGTCACAAAGCAGCGTCGGTTGAGAGATAAAAGAAAGTTTGAAAAAACGCTTGACTCTCAAAACGGGAAGCGTAAGATACGCACCCCTAACGACGAGACGCGAAGCGGCTCGAGAGTTAGAAAATGTTCTTTAAAAATATAGACCTATCAATCTGTGTGGGCACTCGTTGATGATAATCAAATTAGATACCTCGGTATCAAATTAGGTTTCAATGAAACGAAGTGACCATTGAATCGAAAGATTCAGCACAGTCAATTCAAACATTACTTTATGTAATGTTCAGTATTCATTGAGCCGAACAAAATCTTAAATTGAAGAGTTTGATCATGGCTCAGATTGAACGCTGGCGGCAGGCCTAACACATGCAAGTCGAGCGGAAACGAGTTAACTGAACCTTCGGGGAACGTTAACGGCGTCGAGCGGCGGACGGGTGAGTAATGCCTGGGAAATTGCCCTGATGTGGGGGATAACCATTGGAAACGATGGCTAATACCGCATAATAGCTTCGGCTCAAAGAGGGGGACCTTCGGGCCTCTCGCGTCAGGATATGCCCAGGTGGGATTAGCTAGTTGGTGAGGTAATGGCTCACCAAGGCGACGATCCCTAGCTGGTCTGAGAGGATGATCAGCCACACTGGAACTGAGACACGGTCCAGACTCCTACGGGAGGCAGCAGTGGGGAATATTGCACAATGGGCGCAAGCCTGATGCAGCCATGCCGCGTGTGTGAAGAAGGCCTTCGGGTTGTAAAGCACTTTCAGCAGTGAGGAAGGTGGTGTCGTTAATAGCGGCATCATTTGACGTTAGCTGCAGAAGAAGCACCGGCTAACTCCGTGCCAGCAGCCGCGGTAATACGGAGGGTGCGAGCGTTAATCGGAATTACTGGGCGTAAAGCGCATGCAGGTGGTTAGTTAAGTCAGATGTGAAAGCCCGGGGCTCAACCTCGGAACTGCATTTGAAACTGGCTGACTAGAGTACTGTAGAGGGGGGTAGAATTTCAGGTGTAGCGGTGAAATGCGTAGAGATCTGAAGGAATACCGGTGGCGAAGGCGGCCCCCTGGACAGATACTGACACTCAGATGCGAAAGCGTGGGGAGCAAACAGGATTAGATACCCTGGTAGTCCACGCCGTAAACGATGTCTACTTGGAGGTTGTGGCCTTGAGCCGTGGCTTTCGGAGCTAACGCGTTAAGTAGACCGCCTGGGGAGTACGGTCGCAAGATTAAAACTCAAATGAATTGACGGGGGCCCGCACAAGCGGTGGAGCATGTGGTTTAATTCGATGCAACGCGAAGAACCTTACCTACTCTTGACATCCTCAGAAGAGACTGGAGACAGTCTTGTGCCTTCGGGAACTGAGAGACAGGTGCTGCATGGCTGTCGTCAGCTCGTGTTGTGAAATGTTGGGTTAAGTCCCGCAACGAGCGCAACCCTTATCCTTGTTTGCCAGCACTTCGGGTGGGAACTCCAGGGAGACTGCCGGTGATAAACCGGAGGAAGGTGGGGACGACGTCAAGTCATCATGGCCCTTACGAGTAGGGCTACACACGTGCTACAATGGCGCATACAGAGGGCGGCCAACTTGCGAAAGTGAGCGAATCCCAAAAAGTGCGTCGTAGTCCGGATTGAGTCTGCAACTCGACTCCATGAAGTCGGAATCGCTAGTAATCGTGGATCAGAATGCCACGGTGAATACGTTCCCGGGCCTTGTACACACCGCCCGTCACACCATGGGAGTGGGCTGCAAAAGAAGTGGGTAGTTTAACCTTCGGGAGGACGCTCACCACTTTGTGGTTCATGACTGGGGTGAAGTCGTAACAAGGTAGCCCTAGGGGAACCTGGGGCTGGATCACCTCCTTATACGAATAGATTATTGCGATGAGTGTTCACACAGATTGATTGGTTTATAGATTTAAGACACCGTGTCCCGTTCGTCTAGAGGCCTAGGACACCGCCCTTTCACGGCGGTAACAGGGGTTCGACTCCCCTACGGGATACCATCTTTAAGTGTTTTCTCTATTGAGAATTCTTAAAAATGGTTACTTCATTACGAAGTGATTAGCTCTTTAAAAATTTGGAAAGCTGACAGATAACAATTTGATTGATTGTTATCTATTAAAAGTTCTCAAATCCTAGATGATTTAATCATTTAGGTACCAACACACATTCAAGTGTTCTTGGGAATTACGAAAGTAATTCATATTTGAGTCCGGCAAAATCGAGTCTGCATCATGTATAAAAATTGCAGACAACTTTGGTTACGTAACAAAGACCCTTTGGGGTTGTATGGTTAAGTGACTAAGCGTACACGGTGGATGCCTTGGCAGTCAGAGGCGATGAAAGGCGTAATAACTTGCGATAAGTCCAGATTAGGTAGTAATAACCTGTGAGTCTGGAATTCCTGAATGGGGGAAACCCACCTGCATAAGCAGGTATCGCTGAGTGAATACATAGCTCAGCGAGGCGAACCGGGGGAACTGAAACATCTAAGTACCCCGAGGAAGAGAAATCAACCGAGATTCCGAAAGTAGCGGCGAGCGAAATTGGATTAGCCCTTAAGCTTTTAATGAGACAGGTGAAGGCTCTGGAAAGTGCCGCGATACAGGGTGATAGCCCCGTAACCGACATCTCATCATCAGTGAAATCGAGTAGGGCGGGACACGTGATATCCTGTCTGAATATGGGGGGACCATCCTCCAAGGCTAAATACTACTGACTGACCGATAGTGAACCAGTACCGTGAGGGAAAGGCGAAAAGAACCCCTGTGAGGGGAGTGAAATAGAACCTGAAACCGTGTACGTACAAGCAGTAGGAGCACCTTCGTGGTGTGACTGCGTACCTTTTGTATAATGGGTCAGCGACTTATATTCAGTGGCAAGGTTAACCGTTTAGGGGAGCCGTAGGGGAAACCGAGTCTTAACTGGGCGTTCAGTCTCTGGATATAGACCCGAAACCAGGTGATCTAGCCATGGGCAGGTTGAAGGTTGAGTAACATCAACTGGAGGACCGAACCGACTAATGTTGAAAAATTAGCGGATGACTTGTGGCTAGGGGTGAAAGGCCAATCAAACCTGGAGATAGCTGGTTCTCCCCGAAATCTATTTAGGTAGAGCCTCGGACGAATACTACTGGGGGTAGAGCACTGTTAAGGCTAGGGGGTCATCCCGACTTACCAACCCTTTGCAAACTCCGAATACCAGTAAGTACTATCCGGGAGACACACGGCGGGTGCTAACGTCCGTCGTGGAGAGGGAAACAACCCAGACCGCCAGCTAAGGTCCCAAATTATAGCTAAGTGGGAAACGATGTGGGAAGGCTTAGACAGCTAGGATGTTGGCTTAGAAGCAGCCATCATTTAAAGAAAGCGTAATAGCTCACTAGTCGAGTCGGCCTGCGCGGAAGATGTAACGGGGCTAAGCTATAAACCGAAGCTGCGGCAATATACTTTGTATATTGGGTAGGGGAGCGTTCTGTAAGCCGTTGAAGGTGGATTGTAAGGTCTGCTGGAGGTATCAGAAGTGCGAATGCTGACATGAGTAACGATAAAGGGGGGTGAAAAACCTCCTCGCCGGAAGACCAAGGGTTCCTGTCCAACGTTAATCGGGGCAGGGTGAGTCGACCCCTAAGGCGAGGCCGAAAGGCGTAGTCGATGGGAAACGGGTTAATATTCCCGTACTTCTTACAATTGCGATGGGGGGACGGAGAAGGCTAGGTGGGCCTGGCGACGGTTGTCCAGGTTCAAGTGCGTAGGCTTGAGAGTTAGGTAAATCCGGCTCTCTTTAAGGCTGAGACACGACGTCGAGCTACTACGGTAGTGAAGTCATTGATGCCATGCTTCCAGGAAAAGCCTCTAAGCTTCAGATTGTAAGGAATCGTACCCCAAACCGACACAGGTGGTCGGGTAGAGAATACCAAGGCGCTTGAGAGAACTCGGGTGAAGGAACTAGGCAAAATGGTACCGTAACTTCGGGAGAAGGTACGCTCCTCGCGGTGAAGTCCCTTGCGGATGGAGCTATGGGGAGTCGCAGATACCAGGTGGCTGCAACTGTTTATTAAAAACACAGCACTGTGCAAAATCGTAAGATGACGTATACGGTGTGACGCCTGCCCGGTGCCGGAAGGTTAATTGATGGGGTTAGACTTAGGTCGAAGCTCTTGATCGAAGCCCCGGTAAACGGCGGCCGTAACTATAACGGTCCTAAGGTAGCGAAATTCCTTGTCGGGTAAGTTCCGACCTGCACGAATGGCGTAATGATGGCCACGCTGTCTCCACCCGAGACTCAGTGAAATTGAAATCGCTGTGAAGATGCAGTGTACCCGCGGCTAGACGGAAAGACCCCGTGAACCTTTACTACAGCTTGGCACTGAACATTGACCCTACATGTGTAGGATAGGTGGGAGGCTTTGAAACTAGTACGCCAGTATTAGTGGAGCCGTCCTTGAAATACCACCCTTGTAGTGTTGATGTTCTAACTTGGTCCCCTAATCGGGGATGAGGACAGTGCCTGGTGGGTAGTTTGACTGGGGCGGTCTCCTCCCAAAGAGTAACGGAGGAGCACGAAGGTGGGCTAATCACGGTTGGACATCGTGAGGTTAGTGCAATGGCATAAGCCCGCTTGACTGCGAGAATGACAATTCGAGCAGGTGCGAAAGCAGGTCATAGTGATCCGGTGGTTCTGAATGGAAGGGCCATCGCTCAACGGATAAAAGGTACTCCGGGGATAACAGGCTGATACCGCCCAAGAGTTCATATCGACGGCGGTGTTTGGCACCTCGATGTCGGCTCATCACATCCTGGGGCTGAAGTCGGTCCCAAGGGTATGGCTGTTCGCCATTTAAAGTGGTACGCGAGCTGGGTTTAGAACGTCGTGAGACAGTTCGGTCCCTATCTGCCGTGGGCGTTGGAAGATTGAAGGGGGCTGCTCCTAGTACGAGAGGACCGGAGTGGACGAACCTCTGGTGTTCGGGTTGTGTCGCCAGACGCATTGCCCGGTAGCTAAGTTCGGAATCGATAACCGCTGAAAGCATCTAAGCGGGAAGCGAGCCCTGAGATGAGTCTTCCCTGGCACTTTAAGTGTCCTAAAGGGTTGTTCGAGACTAGAACGTTGATAGGCAGGGTGTGTAAGCGTTGTGAGGCGTTGAGCTAACCTGTACTAATTGCCCGTGAGGCTTAACCATACAACACCCAAAGGGTTTTGATGGACTCAAAGCAAGAACGAATTGAATGTGTATGAGAACGCATTAACAGCTTTCCAGATATTTTGGCTTTTAGCTTTTTTGAAAAGCTGAAAACCAAAGCAGAATTTGCTTGGCGACCATAGCGTTGTGGACCCACCTGACTCCATGCCGAACTCAGAAGTGAAACGCAATAGCGCCGATGGTAGTGTGGGGCTTCCCCATGTGAGAGTAGGACATCGCCAGGCTTTAATTTCGACTTGTCTTTAAGTAGACGGGTCACCATAAAGTTTTAAGAGATTTTCTTAGAGTTTTATGTTGACTTTCAAAGTGGGAAGCGTATTATACGCACCTCGCTGAGGCACTTAAGGTGCTGAAAGCTCTCTCTTTTTAGAGAATTGCTCTTTAACAATATAAACCTATCAATCTGTGTGGGCACTCGTTGATGATAATCAAATTAGAAACTTCGGTTTCAAATTGGTTTCAATGAACTGAGTGACCAATTCAAGTCTTTGGACTTGGCACAGTCAATTCAAACATTACTTTATGTAATGTTCAGTATTCATTGAGCCGACAAAATCTTAAATTGAAGAGTTTGATCATGGCTCAGATTGAACGCTGGCGGCAGGCCTAACACATGCAAGTCGAGCGGAAACGAGTTAACTGAACCTTCGGGGAACGTTAACGGCGTCGAGCGGCGGACGGGTGAGTAATGCCTGGGAAATTGCCCTGATGTGGGGGATAACCATTGGAAACGATGGCTAATACCGCATAATAGCTTCGGCTCAAAGAGGGGGACCTTCGGGCCTCTCGCGTCAGGATATGCCCAGGTGGGATTAGCTAGTTGGTGAGGTAATGGCTCACCAAGGCGACGATCCCTAGCTGGTCTGAGAGGATGATCAGCCACACTGGAACTGAGACACGGTCCAGACTCCTACGGGAGGCAGCAGTGGGGAATATTGCACAATGGGCGCAAGCCTGATGCAGCCATGCCGCGTGTGTGAAGAAGGCCTTCGGGTTGTAAAGCACTTTCAGTCGTGAGGAAGGCGGGTACGTTAATAGCGTGCTCGTTTGACGTTAGCGACAGAAGAAGCACCGGCTAACTCCGTGCCAGCAGCCGCGGTAATACGGAGGGTGCGAGCGTTAATCGGAATTACTGGGCGTAAAGCGCATGCAGGTGGTTAGTTAAGTCAGATGTGAAAGCCCGGGGCTCAACCTCGGAACTGCATTTGAAACTGGCTGACTAGAGTACTGTAGAGGGGGGTAGAATTTCAGGTGTAGCGGTGAAATGCGTAGAGATCTGAAGGAATACCGGTGGCGAAGGCGGCCCCCTGGACAGATACTGACACTCAGATGCGAAAGCGTGGGGAGCAAACAGGATTAGATACCCTGGTAGTCCACGCCGTAAACGATGTCTACTTGGAGGTTGTGGCCTTGAGCCGTGGCTTTCGGAGCTAACGCGTTAAGTAGACCGCCTGGGGAGTACGGTCGCAAGATTAAAACTCAAATGAATTGACGGGGGCCCGCACAAGCGGTGGAGCATGTGGTTTAATTCGATGCAACGCGAAGAACCTTACCTACTCTTGACATCCTCAGAAGAGACTGGAGACAGTCTTGTGCCTTCGGGAACTGAGAGACAGGTGCTGCATGGCTGTCGTCAGCTCGTGTTGTGAAATGTTGGGTTAAGTCCCGCAACGAGCGCAACCCTTATCCTTGTTTGCCAGCACTTCGGGTGGGAACTCCAGGGAGACTGCCGGTGATAAACCGGAGGAAGGTGGGGACGACGTCAAGTCATCATGGCCCTTACGAGTAGGGCTACACACGTGCTACAATGGCGCATACAGAGGGCGGCCAACTTGCGAAAGTGAGCGAATCCCAAAAAGTGCGTCGTAGTCCGGATTGAGTCTGCAACTCGACTCCATGAAGTCGGAATCGCTAGTAATCGTGGATCAGAATGCCACGGTGAATACGTTCCCGGGCCTTGTACACACCGCCCGTCACACCATGGGAGTGGGCTGCAAAAGAAGTGGGTAGTTTAACCTTCGGGAGGACGCTCACCACTTTGTGGTTCATGACTGGGGTGAAGTCGTAACAAGGTAGCCCTAGGGGAACCTGGGGCTGGATCACCTCCTTATACGAATAGATTATTGCGATGAGTGTTCACACAGATTGATTAGGTTTGTAAAGATAAAGAGATTTTGTTTTTGCTGAAAAGCGAAAGCAGAAAATAGTAAGTGCCCAACACTTACTGCTTAGTGTCCCGTTCGTCTAGAGGCCTAGGACACCGCCCTTTCACGGCGGTAACAGGGGTTCGACTCCCCTACGGGATACCATTGGGTCGTTAGCTCAGTTGGTAGAGCAGTTGACTTTTAATCAATTGGTCGCAGGTTCGAATCCTGCACGACCCACCATTCTTCTCCACGAAGAATCAAAACTTATGTGGGCGATTAGCTCAGTTGGGAGAGCACCTCCCTTACAAGGAGGGGGTCACTGGTTCGAGCCCGGTATCGCCCACCATTCTCTAAGTAATTTTGGATTAAGATTTTCCAAACCACTTCATTAAAACGTACGTGGTTGGGATTTTTGACGCTGAGATTCTTTAGAAAATGCATTAAGTTTGCATTGCTCTTTAAAAATTTGGAAAGCTGACGAATAAGAATTGATTATTCTTATTCAATTAAAAGTTCTCAAATCCTAGATGATTTAATCATTTAGGTACCAACACACATTCAAGTGTTCTTGGAATTTGAGTCCGGCAAAATCGAGTCTGCACATGTATAAAAATGCAGACAACTTTGGTTACGTAACAAAGACCCTTTGGGGTTGTATGGTTAAGTGACTAAGCGTACACGGTGGATGCCTTGGCAGTCAGAGGCGATGAAAGGCGTAATAACTTGCGATAAGCCCAGATTAGGTAGTAATAACCTGTGAGTCTGGGATTCCTGAATGGGGAAACCCACCTGCATAAGTAGGTATCGCTGAGTGAATACATAGCTCAGCGAGGCGAACCGGGGGAACTGAAACATCTAAGTACCCCGAGGAAGAGAAATCAACCGAGATTCCGAAAGTAGCGGCGAGCGAAATTGGATTAGCCCTTAAGCTTTTAATGAGACAGGTGAAGGCTCTGGAAAGTGCCGCGATACAGGGTGATAGCCCCGTAACCGACATCTCATCATCAGTGAAATCGAGTAGGGCGGGACACGTGATATCCTGTCTGAATATGGGGGGACCATCCTCCAAGGCTAAATACTACTGACTGACCGATAGTGAACCAGTACCGTGAGGGAAAGGCGAAAAGAACCCCTGTGAGGGGAGTGAAATAGAACCTGAAACCGTGTACGTACAAGCAGTAGGAGCACCTTCGTGGTGTGACTGCGTACCTTTTGTATAATGGGTCAGCGACTTATATTCAGTGGCAAGGTTAACCGTTTAGGGGAGCCGTAGGGAAACCGAGTCTTAACTGGGCGTTCAGTCTCTGGATATAGACCCGAAACCAGGTGATCTAGCCATGGGCAGGTTGAAGGTTGAGTAACATCAACTGGAGGACCGAACCGACTAATGTTGAAAAATTAGCGGATGACTTGTGGCTAGGGGTGAAAGGCCAATCAAACCTGGAGATAGCTGGTTCTCCCCGAAATCTATTTAGGTAGAGCCTCGGACGAATACTACTGGGGGTAGAGCACTGTTAAGGCTAGGGGGTCATCCCGACTTACCAACCCTTTGCAAACTCCGAATACCAGTAAGTACTATCCGGGAGACACACGGCGGGTGCTAACGTCCGTCGTGGAGAGGGAAACAACCCAGACCGCCAGCTAAGGTCCCAAATTATAGCTAAGTGGGAAACGATGTGGGAAGGCTTAGACAGCTAGGATGTTGGCTTAGAAGCAGCCATCATTTAAAGAAAGCGTAATAGCTCACTAGTCGAGTCGGCCTGCGCGGAAGATGTAACGGGGCTAAGCTATAAACCGAAGCTGCGGCAATATACTTTGTATATTGGGTAGGGGAGCGTTCTGTAAGCCGTTGAAGGTGGATTGTAAGGTCTGCTGGAGGTATCAGAAGTGCGAATGCTGACATGAGTAACGATAAAGGGGGTGAAAAACCTCCTCGCCGGAAGACCAAGGGTTCCTGTCCAACGTTAATCGGGGCAGGGTGAGTCGACCCCTAAGGCGAGGCCGAAAGGCGTAGTCGATGGGAAACGGGTTAATATTCCCGTACTTCTTACAATTGCGATGGGGGGACGGAGAAGGCTAGGTGGGCCTGGCGACGGTTGTCCAGGTTCAAGTGCGTAGGCTTGAGAGTTAGGTAAATCCGGCTCTCTTTAAGGCTGAGACACGATGTCGAGCTACTACGGTAGTGAAGTCATTGATGCCATGCTTCCAGGAAAAGCCTCTAAGCTTCAGATTGTAAGGAATCGTACCCCAAACCGACACAGGTGGTCGGGTAGAGAATACCAAGGCGCTTGAGAGAACTCGGGTGAAGGAACTAGGCAAAATGGTACCGTAACTTCGGGAGAAGGTACGCTCCTCGCGGTGAAGTCCCTTGCGGATGGAGCTATGGGGAGTCGCAGATACCAGGTGGCTGCAACTGTTTATTAAAAACACAGCACTGTGCAAAATCGTAAGATGACGTATACGGTGTGACGCCTGCCCGGTGCCGGAAGGTTAATTGATGGGGTTAGACTTAGGTCGAAGCTCTTGATCGAAGCCCCGGTAAACGGCGGCCGTAACTATAACGGTCCTAAGGTAGCGAAATTCCTTGTCGGGTAAGTTCCGACCTGCACGAATGGCGTAATGATGGCCACGCTGTCTCCACCCGAGACTCAGTGAAATTGAAATCGCTGTGAAGATGCAGTGTACCCGCGGCTAGACGGAAAGACCCCGTGAACCTTTACTACAGCTTGGCACTGAACATTGACCCTACATGTGTAGGATAGGTGGGAGGCTTTGAAACTAGTACGCCAGTATTAGTGGAGCCGTCCTTGAAATACCACCCTTGTAGTGTTGATGTTCTAACTTGGTCCCCCTAATCGGGGATGAGGACAGTGCCTGGTGGGTAGTTTGACTGGGGCGGTCTCCTCCCAAAGAGTAACGGAGGAGCACGAAGGTGGGCTAATCACGGTTGGACATCGTGAGGTTAGTGCAATGGCATAAGCCCGCTTGACTGCGAGAATGACAATTCGAGCAGGTGCGAAAGCAGGTCATAGTGATCCGGTGGTTCTGAATGGAAGGGCCATCGCTCAACGGATAAAAGGTACTCCGGGGATAACAGGCTGATACCGCCCAAGAGTTCATATCGACGGCGGTGTTTGGCACCTCGATGTCGGCTCATCACATCCTGGGGCTGAAGTCGGTCCCAAGGGTATGGCTGTTCGCCATTTAAAGTGGTACGCGAGCTGGGTTTAGAACGTCGTGAGACAGTTCGGTCCCTATCTGCCGTGGGCGTTGGAAGATTGAAGGGGGCTGCTCCTAGTACGAGAGGACCGGAGTGGACGAACCTCTGGTGTTCGGGTTGTGTCGCCAGACGCATTGCCCGGTAGCTAAGTTCGGAATCGATAACCGCTGAAAGCATCTAAGCGGGAAGCGAGCCCTGAGATGAGTCTTCCCTGGCACTTTAAGTGTCCTAAAGGGTTGTTCGAGACTAGAACGTTGATAGGCAGGGTGTGTAAGCGTTGTGAGGCGTTGAGCTAACCTGTACTAATTGCCCGTGAGGCTTAACCATACAACACCCAAAGGGTTTTGATGGACTCAAAGCAAGAACGAATTGAATGTGTATGAGAACGCATTAACAGCTTTCCAGATATTTTGGCTTTTAGCTTTTTTGAAAAGCTGAAAACCAAAGCAGAATTTGCTTGGCGACCATAGCGTTGTGGACCCACCTGATTCCATGCCGAACTCAGAAGTGAAACGCAATAGCGCCGATGGTAGTGTGGGGCTTCCCCATGTGAGAGTAGGACATCGCCAGGCTTTAATTTCGACTTGTCTTTAAGTAGACGGGTCACCATAAAGTTTTAAGAGATTTTCTTAGAGTTTTATGTTGACTTTCAAAGTGGAAAGCGTATTATACGCGTCCTGCTTAAGTGCTAAGGCACTGAAAGCAAAGCTCTTTAACAATATAAACCTATCAATCTGTGTGGGCACTCGTTGATGATAATCAAATTAGATACCTCGGTATCAAATTAGGTTTCAATGAAACGAAGTGACCATTGAATCGAAAGATTCAGCACAGTCAATTCAAACATTACTTTATGTAATGTTCAGTATTCATTGAGCCGAACAAAATCTTAAATTGAAGAGTTTGATCATGGCTCAGATTGAACGCTGGCGGCAGGCCTAACACATGCAAGTCGAGCGGAAACGAGTTAACTGAACCTTCGGGGAACGTTAACGGCGTCGAGCGGCGGACGGGTGAGTAATGCCTGGGAAATTGCCCTGATGTGGGGGATAACCATTGGAAACGATGGCTAATACCGCATAATAGCTTCGGCTCAAAGAGGGGGACCTTCGGGCCTCTCGCGTCAGGATATGCCCAGGTGGGATTAGCTAGTTGGTGAGGTAATGGCTCACCAAGGCGACGATCCCTAGCTGGTCTGAGAGGATGATCAGCCACACTGGAACTGAGACACGGTCCAGACTCCTACGGGAGGCAGCAGTGGGGAATATTGCACAATGGGCGCAAGCCTGATGCAGCCATGCCGCGTGTGTGAAGAAGGCCTTCGGGTTGTAAAGCACTTTCAGCAGTGAGGAAGGTGGTGTCGTTAATAGCGGCATCATTTGACGTTAGCTGCAGAAGAAGCACCGGCTAACTCCGTGCCAGCAGCCGCGGTAATACGGAGGGTGCGAGCGTTAATCGGAATTACTGGGCGTAAAGCGCATGCAGGTGGTTAGTTAAGTCAGATGTGAAAGCCCGGGGCTCAACCTCGGAACTGCATTTGAAACTGGCTGACTAGAGTACTGTAGAGGGGGGTAGAATTTCAGGTGTAGCGGTGAAATGCGTAGAGATCTGAAGGAATACCGGTGGCGAAGGCGGCCCCCTGGACAGATACTGACACTCAGATGCGAAAGCGTGGGGAGCAAACAGGATTAGATACCCTGGTAGTCCACGCCGTAAACGATGTCTACTTGGAGGTTGTGGCCTTGAGCCGTGGCTTTCGGAGCTAACGCGTTAAGTAGACCGCCTGGGGAGTACGGTCGCAAGATTAAAACTCAAATGAATTGACGGGGGCCCGCACAAGCGGTGGAGCATGTGGTTTAATTCGATGCAACGCGAAGAACCTTACCTACTCTTGACATCCTCAGAAGAGACTGGAGACAGTCTTGTGCCTTCGGGAACTGAGAGACAGGTGCTGCATGGCTGTCGTCAGCTCGTGTTGTGAAATGTTGGGTTAAGTCCCGCAACGAGCGCAACCCCTTATCCTTGTTTGCCAGCACTTCGGGTGGGAACTCCAGGGAGACTGCCGGTGATAAACCGGAGGAAGGTGGGGACGACGTCAAGTCATCATGGCCCTTACGAGTAGGGCTACACACGTGCTACAATGGCGCATACAGAGGGCGGCCAACTTGCGAAAGTGAGCGAATCCCAAAAAGTGCGTCGTAGTCCGGATTGGAGTCTGCAACTCGACTCCATGAAGTCGGAATCGCTAGTAATCGTGGATCAGAATGCCACGGTGAATACGTTCCCGGGCCTTGTACACACCGCCCGTCACACCATGGGAGTGGGCTGCAAAAGAAGTGGGTAGTTTAACCTTCGGGAGGACGCTCACCACTTTGTGGTTCATGACTGGGGTGAAGTCGTAACAAGGTAGCCCTAGGGGAACCTGGGGCTGGATCACCTCCTTATACGAAAGATTATTGCGATGAGTGTTCACACAGATTGATACGGTTTATGAATTAAAGACGATGCTTGGGTCTGTAGCTCAGGTGGTTAGAGCGTTCGCCTGATAAGCGAGAGGTCGGTGGTTCAAGTCCACTCAGACCCACCAATCTTCCTCCCAGATGATTGGCGGTAAGCATCACACTGATGGGGCTATAGCTCAGCTGGGAGAGCGCCTGCCTTGCACGCAGGAGGTCAGCAGTTCGATCCTGCTTAGCTCCACCATCTTTAAGCGCATTTGCTTAAGTGTTCTTAAAAATGGTTCTTTATGAATCAAGCTCTTTAAAAATTTGGAAAGCTGACAGATAACAATTTGATTGATTGTTATCTATTAAAAGTTCTCAAATCCTATATCGAAAGATGTAGGTACCAACACACATTCAAGTGTTCTTGGGAATCACGAAAGTGATTCATATTTGAGTCCGGCAAAATCGAGTCTGCATCATGTATAAAAATTGCAGACAACTTTGGTTACGTAACAAAGACCCTTTGGGGTTGTATGGTTAAGTGACTAAGCGTACACGGTGGATGCCTTGGCAGTCAGAGGCGATGAAAGGCGTAATAACTTGCGATAAGCTCAGATTAGGTAGTAATAACCTGTGAGTCTGAGATTCCTGAATGGGGAAACCCACCTACATAAGTAGGTATCGCTGAGTGAATACATAGCTCAGCGAGGCGAACCGGGGGAACTGAAACATCTAAGTACCCCGAGGAAGAGAAATCAACCGAGATTCCGAAAGTAGCGGCGAGCGAAATTGGATTAGCCCTTAAGCTTTTAATGAGACAGGTGAAGGCTCTGGAAAGTGCCGCGATACAGGGTGATAGCCCCGTAACCGACATCTCATCATCAGTGAAATCGAGTAGGGCGGGACACGTGATATCCTGTCTGAATATGGGGGGACCATCCTCCAAGGCTAAATACTACTGACTGACCGATAGTGAACCAGTACCGTGAGGGAAAGGCGAAAAGAACCCCCTGTGAGGGGAGTGAAATAGAACCTGAAACCGTGTACGTACAAGCAGTAGGAGCACCTTCGTGGTGTGACTGCGTACCTTTTGTATAATGGGTCAGCGACTTATATTCAGTGGCAAGGTTAACCGTTTAGGGGAGCCGTAGGGAAACCGAGTCTTAACTGGGCGTTCAGTCTCTGGATATAGACCCGAAACCAGGTGATCTAGCCATGGGCAGGTTGAAGGTTGAGTAACATCAACTGGAGGACCGAACCGACTAATGTTGAAAAATTAGCGGATGACTTGTGGCTAGGGGTGAAAGGCCAATCAAACCTGGAGATAGCTGGTTCTCCCCCGAAATCTATTTAGGTAGAGCCTCGGACGAATACTACTGGGGGTAGAGCACTGTTAAGGCTAGGGGGTCATCCCGACTTACCAACCCTTTGCAAACTCCGAATACCAGTAAGTACTATCCGGGAGACACACGGCGGGTGCTAACGTCCGTCGTGGAGAGGGAAACAACCCAGACCGCCAGCTAAGGTCCCAAATTATAGCTAAGTGGGAAACGATGTGGGAAGGCTTAGACAGCTAGGATGTTGGCTTAGAAGCAGCCATCATTTAAAGAAAGCGTAATAGCTCACTAGTCGAGTCGGCCTGCGCGGAAGATGTAACGGGGCTAAGCTATAAACCGAAGCTGCGGCAATATACTTTGTATATTGGGTAGGGGAGCGTTCTGTAAGCCGTTGAAGGTGGATTGTAAGGTCTGCTGGAGGTATCAGAAGTGCGAATGCTGACATGAGTAACGATAAAGGGGTGAAAAACCTCCTCGCCGGAAGACCAAGGGTTCCTGTCCAACGTTAATCGGGGCAGGGGTGAGTCGACCCTAAGGCGAGGCCGAAAGGCGTAGTCGATGGGAAACGGGTTAATATTCCCGTACTTCTTACAATTGCGATGGGGGGACGGAGAAGGCTAGGTGGGCCTGGCGACGGTTGTCCAGGTTCAAGTGCGTAGGCTTAAGAGTTAGGTAAATCCGGCTCTTTTTTAAGGCTGAGACACGATGTCGAGCTACTACGGTAGTGAAGTCATTGATGCCATGCTTCCAGGAAAAGCCTCTAAGCTTCAGATTGTAAGGAATCGTACCCCAAACCGACACAGGTGGTCGGGTAGAGAATACCAAGGCGCTTGAGAGAACTCGGGTGAAGGAACTAGGCAAAATGGTACCGTAACTTCGGGAGAAGGTACGCTCCTCGCGGTGAAGTCCCTTGCGGATGGAGCTATGGGGAGTCGCAGATACCAGGTGGCTGCAACTGTTTATTAAAAACACAGCACTGTGCAAAATCGTAAGATGACGTATACGGTGTGACGCCTGCCCGGTGCCGGAAGGTTAATTGATGGGGTTAGACTTAGGTCGAAGCTCTTGATCGAAGCCCCGGTAAACGGCGGCCGTAACTATAACGGTCCTAAGGTAGCGAAATTCCTTGTCGGGTAAGTTCCGACCTGCACGAATGGCGTAATGATGGCCACGCTGTCTCCACCCGAGACTCAGTGAAATTGAAATCGCTGTGAAGATGCAGTGTACCCGCGGCTAGACGGAAAGACCCCGTGAACCTTTACTACAGCTTGGCACTGAACATTGACCCTACATGTGTAGGATAGGTGGGAGGCTTTGAAACTAGTACGCCAGTATTAGTGGAGCCGTCCTTGAAATACCACCCTTGTAGTGTTGATGTTCTAACTTAGTCCCCTAATCGGGGATGAGGACAGTGCCTGGTGGGTAGTTTGACTGGGGCGGTCTCCTCCCAAAGAGTAACGGAGGAGCACGAAGGTGGGCTAATCACGGTTGGACATCGTGAGGTTAGTGCAATGGCATAAGCCCGCTTGACTGCGAGAATGACAATTCGAGCAGGTGCGAAAGCAGGTCATAGTGATCCGGTGGTTCTGAATGGAAGGGCCATCGCTCAACGGATAAAAGGTACTCCGGGGATAACAGGCTGATACCGCCCAAGAGTTCATATCGACGGCGGTGTTTGGCACCTCGATGTCGGCTCATCACATCCTGGGGCTGAAGTCGGTCCCAAGGGTATGGCTGTTCGCCATTTAAAGTGGTACGCGAGCTGGGTTTAGAACGTCGTGAGACAGTTCGGTCCCTATCTGCCGTGGGCGTTGGAAGATTGAAGGGGGCTGCTCCTAGTACGAGAGGACCGGAGTGGACGAACCTCTGGTGTTCGGGTTGTGTCGCCAGACGCATTGCCCGGTAGCTAAGTTCGGAATCGATAACCGCTGAAAGCATCTAAGCGGGAAGCGAGCCCTGAGATGAGTCTTCCCTGGCACTTTAAGTGTCCTAAAGGGTTGTTCGAGACTAGAACGTTGATAGGCAGGGTGTGTAAGCGTTGTGAGGCGTTGAGCTAACCTGTACTAATTGCCCGTGAGGCTTAACCATACAACACCCAAAGGGTTTTGATGGACTCAAAGCAAGAACGAATTGAATGTGTATGAGAACGCATTAACAGCTTTCCAGATATTTTGGCTTTTAGCTTTTTTGAAAAAGCTGAAAACCAAAGCAGAATTTGCTTGGCGACCATAGCGTTGTGGACCCACCTGACTCCATGCCGAACTCAGAAGTGAAACGCAATAGCGCCGATGGTAGTGTGGGGCTTCCCCATGTGAGAGTAGGACATCGCCAGGCTTTGAATTTTAAAGAGCCCGTTTGAAAAGACGGGCTTTTTTAGTCCTGAAGGACAACCACTATGCTGATATAGCTCAGGTGGTAGAGCGCATCCTTGGTAAGGATGAGGTCCCCAGTTCGAGTCTGGGTATCAGCACCAGTATTTAGAGTCATCTTGCAGAGCAAGGTGCACCAAGCAAGATTTTGTTTGGCGACCATAGCATTGTGGACCCACCTGATTCCATGCCGAACTCAGAAGTGAAACGCAATAGCGCCGATGGTAGTGTGGGGCTTCCCCATGTGAGAGTAGGACATCGCCAGACTTTTATTTCCACGCCTCAGCATAAGCTGGGGCGTCTTCATATCTGTCGTTTGTAGATTTGATGTCTCAATAAGAAAGGTAGAGTGTGTCTTGCGGATCGCCGCACCGCCCATGTGAGAGTAGGACATCGCCAAGCTTTATTTCCACGCCTCAGCATTTGCTGGGGCGTTTTCGTATCCGCATATTTTCTTATTTATTCAATTACTCCTCTACTATTTCCACTCTGACTCACAATACCTTGACGGTTTAAGTTAAACTTTAATCATGTTACTGAATTAGCTATGTATTATGAGTGCGACATTACCCTTTATTATCTCAGGTGGTCCTGGGTCAGGAAAAACGACTCTTTTAGAGGCTTTAGGAAACCAAGGCTACGAAGTATATCCAGAGATCCCGCGATTACTCATAGAAGAGCAGTCTAAGATTGACGGTGGCGTATTGCCTTGGCAGCAGCTTGGGTTATTTGCGGATATGTGTTTTGAACAAATGCTAGTTCAGCGAAACAAAGCACAGCTGTCTGAACAATTAAGCTTTGTTGACCGCGCCATTCCTGATGTCTGCGCCTATCTATCATTTGGGGACTTGCCGGTGTCAGAAACTATTGGCAGCGAGGCGACTAAAGGTTATCAAAGGGTCGTCCTCTTTTGTAAGCCTGCTTCAGAGACCTATGTTCAAGACGATATACGCCCGTATCCCTTCGAAGAAGCTCTAAGCATTCACGAATCACTTTGCGATACTTATCATGGCTTGGGATATAGTGTTGTTGACGTCCCTTTAATGTCGGTTGCTAAGCGAGTCGAGTTCGTTTTGAATCTGTGTAAGAATCAGCTCACAACTGACGTTATCGCAACACAAGTTAGCAAGGAGTGCTAGATTGAACATGCGCGACAAAATCCCCCAACAACTTATTCAGCCAATCTCTATCTTAGTAAGCTTTGTTCGCTATCTCGTGCAGCGCATGGTTCACGATAGGGTCAACGTGAATGCGGGTTATCTTGCTTATATTACCCTGCTTTCCATCGTTCCTATGCTGACGGTATTGCTGTCGGTACTATCGTCTTTTCCTATCTTTGCTAATGTTGGCGAGACACTACAGAACTTCATTATTCAACATTTTGTACCAGCAGCCGGGGATGCGGTCTATGGTGCATTAACTGAATTCGTCTCTAATACCGGAAGGATGACGGCGATTGGTAGTGCGTTTTTGTTTGTCGCTGCAGTGACGCTTATCTCCAATATCGATAACAACCTTAACTATATCTGGCGAGTCAAAAAGAAACGTCGCCGGGTATTTTCATTCTCGATGTATTGGATGATTCTGACTCTTGGGCCTATTTTGGTGGGTGCCAGCATTGTTGGTACCTCCTATGTTACGTCATTAAAGATACTTGAACACCAAATCCTAAGTGGAGCGTTTAGCTTCTTCATTAACTGGCTCCCTGCGTTCCTAGCGATGTTAGCATTTACCGGGCTTTACATGTTGGTACCGAATAAAAAGGTCTATCTAAGTCATGCCTTAATAGGTGCTGTGATTGCCACGCTGCTGTTTGAAATCAGTAAGAAGGGCTTCGCATATTACATTACTCAGTTTCCGTCTTATCAGCTTATCTATGGGGCTATTGCGGCAATTCCAATCCTGTTTTTGTGGATCTATCTGTGCTGGTTCATCGTGCTAATTGGTGCTGAGTTTACCGCAGCACTTGGAGAGAAAGAACACTGGCGACCAAAGTGCACCATGTTACAATCGACAGCCAATCAAAAAGAATTCACCAATAAGGAACGACTAAGTGATAGCACTGATACAGAGAGTGAGTGAGTCCTCTGTCAAAGTAGACGGCGAAGTAGTTGGTGAGATCGGCAAGGGCTTATTAGTGCTACTTGGCGTAGAGAAGGAAGATGACGAAGCTAAGGCGAAGCGCCTAGTTGAGCGTGTCACCACTTACCGTGTTTTTGAAGATGACGCCGGCAAGATGAATCTGAGTGTGAAGGATGTTGGTGGTAGCGTCTTAGTGGTATCGCAATTTACGCTTCCAGCCGATACAAAGAAAGGTACTCGAGCGGGCTTCTCAAGAGGTGCGCATCCAGCTGATGCAGAGCGCCTTTACGACTATTTTTCGGATCGTTGCCTAGAGATACTCCCTACAGAGCGTGGTCAATTTGCCGCGGATATGAAGGTGTCTCTAGTGAATGATGGTCCCGTAACTTTTTGGTTGCAGGTATAAACGAGTAACGCTTTAGGTTTACATGCGAAAGGATATCTATGTTTAAACTCATTACTCCAAAGACTGAGAATCAACTCGCCAAGTATTACCACTTCCGTTGGCAAATGCTGCGAGAGCCGTGGCGTTTGCCTGTGGGTTCGGAGCGCGATGAGTATGATGAAATGAGTCATCACCGCATGATTGTCGATGGTCGAGGAAGACCCATGGCAATCGGTCGCTTGTACATTACCCCAGACAACGAAGGTCAGATCCGCTACATGGCGGTTAAAAATAGCCGCCGTAATAAGGGTATGGGGTCTTTAGTGCTCGTTGCGCTAGAGTCTTTTGCTCGTCAAGAGGGCGTAAAGAGACTTGTTTGTAACGCTCGAGAGGATGCTATCTCCTTTTACGAGACCAATGGGTTTAGTAGTCAGGGAGAGCTTAACGATCAGAAAGGCCCGGTCCGTCACCAACAGATGGTCAAACAACTTGATCCGCTTGCAAAAGTGCTACGACGTCCGGAATGGTGCGCCGAGTTGCAAGACCGCTGGGAGCAACAGATCCCAATCAGCGACAAGATGGGCATCAAGATCAATCAGTACACAGGCTATCGCTTTGAGTGTAGTGCTCAGCTGAACCCTAATCTGAACCCTCATAACACCATGTTTGCCGGTTCGGCATTTACCCTAGCAACCCTAACTGGATGGGGAATGACATGGCTGCTTATGCGTGAGCGCGGATTGGTTGCCGATATTGTTCTGGCAGACAGCCGTATTCGCTACAAACACCCAGTGGAGTCTAGTCCGGTTTCTGTTACGTCTCTTGATGGGATTAGTGGTGACTTGGATAGGCTTGCCGCAGGTAAAAAGGCACGTATCGTCATCAATGTCACCATCTATAGTGGTGATAGCCCCGCGGTGGAGTTCGTTGGGACCTATATGCTGTTACCCAACTACCAAGACAAGCTGCTATCGAGCTAGTAGAAAAACCCCTATCTTATAGATAGGGGTTTTGTTTAAGGGCAGGCGTCTAAAGGAGAGGAGACCACCTCTCCGGTCAGTATGTGTAGTTCGTATTCGGCTTTGCAAGTCTCGGCTAGCTTAATGGTGACGGCTTGCATCGATTGTGAATGAAGGTCTATTGAATCGCCTGCAGAGCCCTCTATGCCCACTCCGGATATTTCGAGAGACTCCAACGCTATTACCCCTCTGTCAGCCGTCATCTTGAGCGGCGTAACCTCTAGTATTTGAGGCTGCTCCGAATGTCGGGTTTGGATTTCAGTGTTATAAAAGCTACTGCTTAGGCTGCCTGACAGCGTCTGCGAAAGAGATAGGTTATCTGCGATAAGGGCGCTGATATTGAGGTCTAAATCCGCGGTACCTGTAAGCTGAATTTCATCAGAATCAAACAAGTAATGTGTCAATGCGAGAGGGAGGGAAAATGCTTTCGCATTAACTGCGAGAGGCTGACTCGGTGCACCAAAATCTAAACTTGCCGTCGAGGTAAAGTAGCCTTGCTCGAATGGGATGAAGAGACGGTTTAACTGCCATTTTCCTTCTTTGCTTTCTGTCTCCATGATGACCTGGTTAGCCAGTATCTTATCAATACTGGCGCTATTAGCCGATGCTGTTGCTTTGCCCTGCCATAGCCCCCATTGATAGTCTCTTTTTAGCAGTAAGTCAGAAGCTTCCATATTAAATCCAGTGACTTGCCAAAATGGCTTTGTCGAAAGCTGAATCCATTGTGAGCGGTTGATAGCAACGCGATCAATGGCGACGGATTTGAGATCATCAATGCTCACATCTGCAAACAGGTCTAATAGAGAAGGCTTGTCTCCCTCTTGAATGTATTTAACGCCATCTACTTCAAGTTTATCGAGCTTTATTTCATTGGGCTTCACGTAGCCGGAAAGCTGGATGCGACCCTGCTCTAGTTGGGTGTCGAGGTCCGCAACCTCTATTCGCTCTTCATTTGCGTAAACCTCTAGAGTTGGTTCGATGAACTCAAAGCCGCGCCATATGAGTTGGTCTGCATCAACAGAGATATAGGCTTCGGATTGTTTCCAAAGCGATTTATCCAAATCAATATTCTCTAAAGAAGCGCTGATGTTGTCGACGGTCATATCATTATTGCTTAGCGTTGAGTTGAGAATATCTAAGCTATTGATATGACCCACGTGCTCCTTAAGAATTGAAAGTAATGGATCATCTTGGGCTGTGGCATCTAAGTCCAATCGATCTATTGTGGTATTGACCAGTGACCAACGTCCATTTTGTATTTGTGCTTGTGTCGAGATACTGGATTTATTCCATGTAAACGAGGCTCCGAGTATTTTGCTGTTATCGCCATCCAACTCCCCATCGACTAATAGGTTTCGCAGCGAAGAGCCTTGATAGTAGAACTGAGAGGCTTGAAGCTGCACGTTTCCTTTGCTTGTTATGACACTATCGCCAAGCTCGATGCCGCTTAGCTGTAGTCGAAGATCGTTGATGATCATCTCGCCATGGCTGTAATCAATATGATCGAGTGCGATATTCTCGATCTGCCATTGTTTTAGCAGCGTTATTGATGGTGTCTGTGATGCGGATAATGATGCGCCGTCGATCAAAAGCTCATAAATAGTGACTGGCTGTTTGGTAGAGAGCTGAGTAGATAGCCAGACGGAAAGCTTAGCGACTTCGACGGGCTGGTGATCAGGAAGCTCAAATCTAGCGTTCTGGAAAGTGACCTGATTTGGATAATGGTATTGAATCGATTCGCTTTTAACGTGAATGCCGAGTCCTTTATCTAGGGTGTAGACCACCATCGGTTTTGCATATTGGGTATGCAGTAGACCGAACACGATCAATATGGTCAATAGACCCAGTGCCAATATGGCGACAAACAGCGCAACAATCTTTCTTACCACGAAACGTATGTCCAAGCTTTCAACATAAACAATAATTTAGCGCGTATAGCGTAAAAAAGCCCCTCTAATTGAGGGGCTGGTATTAAAAAGTTGGATATCTATCCAAGTATTAGTCGAGCTGAGGACCCGCTGCTACCAATGACTTACCTTCGTCGTTATCCGTGTACTTATCGAAGTTGTTGATAAAGCGCTGGGCAAGATCTGCTGCTTTGCTTTCCCACTGAAGCGGGTCAACGTAAGTTTCACGAGGATCTAGGATCGCAGGGTCGACACCTGGAAGTGAAGTTGGAACTTCTAGGTTGAACACAGGAATGTTCTTAGTTTCTGCTTTCTCGATAGAGCCATCTAGGATCGCATCGATAATGCCACGTGTATCTTGGATAGAGATACGTTTGCCTGTGCCATTCCAGCCAGTGTTAACCAAGTAAGCTTCAGCACCTGCAGCTTCCATGCGCTTAACTAACACTTCAGCGTACTTAGTTGGGTGAAGCGTCAAGAACGCCGCACCGAAACACGCAGAGAAGGTTGGTGTTGGCTCTGTAATACCACGCTCAGTACCGGCTAGTTTCGCAGTGAAGCCTGATAGGAAGTGGTACTTGGTTTGCTCTGGCGTCAGTTTAGAAACCGGAGGTAGCACGCCGAATGCATCAGCAGAAAGGAAGATCACTTTATTCGCGTGACCACCTTTTGATACCGGCTTAACGATATTCTCGATGTGGTGAAGTGGATAAGAGACGCGGGTGTTCTCTGTCTTCGAGCCGTCATCAAAATCGATAGAGCCGTCGTTGCGAACCGTTACGTTCTCTAGCAATGCGTCGCGGCGGATAGCGTTATAGATGTCTGGCTCAGCTTCTTTAGATAGGTTGATTGTTTTCGCGTAGCAACCGCCTTCGAAGTTAAACACACCATCGTCATCCCAACCGTGCTCATCGTCACCGATAAGTGCGCGTTTAGGATCGGTTGAAAGTGTTGTCTTACCGGTGCCTGACAAGCCGAAGAAGATAGCAACGTCGCCTTCTTGACCCATGTTTGCAGAACAGTGCATCGATGCGATATCACGCAGTGGCAAGAAGTAGTTCATCATCGCGAACATACCTTTCTTCATCTCGCCGCCGTACCATGTTCCGCCGATAAGCTGCATTCTTTCGGTTAGGTTAAATGCTGTGAAGTTTTCAGAATTCAAACCGTGCTCTTGCCATTTCTGGTTCGTGCACTTCGCACCATTCATAACCACGAAGTCTGGCTCGAAGGTTGCGAGTTCTTCTTCGGTTGGACGAATGAACATGTTTTTCACGAAGTGAGCCTGCCAAGCGACTTCTGTGATGATTCGGATACATAGACGTGTATCTGGGTTGGTACCGCAGAATCCGTCGATCACGAATAGACGTTTATTGGATAGTTGACCAGTGACAAGCGTTTTAAGGTCATTCCATGCCTCTTGGGACATAGGTTTGTTGTCGTTTTTGACTTTATCGTTTGTCCACCACATGTGTTCTTCTGTAGTCGCGTCTTTAACGATAAATTTGTCTTTAGGAGAGCGTCCAGTAAAGATTCCCGTATCTACAGCAACGGCGCCAAGCTCAGTGACTACGCCTTTTTCGTAGCCTTCCAGACCTTCGCGAGTTTCCTCTTCAAATAACTGTTCGTAGCTTGGGTTGCGAACGATGTCAGTTACGCCAGTGATTCCGTACTTGGTAAGATCGATTTGTGCAGCCTTGTTAATGTCCATAACGGTCATAGGTGCTCCTTATTGGATTTTTGTAGGGATTTTAAAATTGTAGTAATTGTTTATTTGTTATTTTGTTTTTTATTTTGAACTCCATGCTAGCAACGGATATCCGATAAAACAGGGAGGTAGTTCAAAAATTAGTCATCAGTTATTGATGGTTTTAAGTGTTCTATCACATATTGAATTTGGGCTAATTTCTCCTCGAAGCAAACCTTTGCGCTAGATCAAATGTAACACATCATTTACGTATTTGGTTAGATGCTCTGTTCATGTTTTTTGCAATTCTGTTAAATAAAAAGAACAAAAAAAGCCAGATCGCTAGCGATCTGGCTTTATGAACTAGAACTCAGTGACGATTAATGGATCGTCTTGTCACCTGCGTCTGAATTTGCTTCCGCGTAAAGCGCTTTGACTTCGGCTTCATCGAACGCGTAAGTCGTGCCACAGTAGTCGCAATGAAGCGCCACTTGACCTTCTTCAGCAATGATCTCGAAGATCTCTTCTTGTGCAACAGTCACAATCGCATTGGCACTGCGCTCGCGCGAGCAGCCACAGAAGAATTCAACCTCTTTCGGCTCGAACACTTGAACCTTGTCTTGGTTGTATAGGCGGTACAATAAGGTATTCGCATCTAGGCCGAATAGCTCTTCATCTTTGATGGTGTCTGTTAGCTGCTCAAGGTGCTCGAAGTCTTCTGGTGTACCAGTGCCGTCAGGCATTACCTGCAACATCATGCCTGCAGCGTGAGGCTTGCCTTCAAACTCACTAGTGCGGATCCAGAGGCGCGTCTTAAGCTGTTCAGAGCGCTCGAAGTAGCCTTCTAGTACCTCAGATAGGTTATCGCCTTCTAGGCCGACGACACCTTGATAACGTTCACCCTTGTCCGGAGTAATCGTAATCACAAGGTAGCCCTTGCCCATCATGTTGTGGATAGTTGCATCATCAGCAATGTCACCTTCCCAGCGTGCAACGCCACGGAGTTTCTGGTTGTGATCGCCATTGATAACTGCTAGCGATACTGGACCATCACCTTGAAGTTGCATGGTAATCGAACCTTCAAACTTCAGTGTCGCTGTAAGTAGACTTGTTGATACCAGCAGGTCACCCAGCAGCTTTTGTAGCGGCGCAGGGTATTCCTTGCTTGATAGAATTTCTTGATAAGCTGTATCCATTTGCACGAGTTCGCCGCGCACAGACAGTTCTTCAAAAAGGTAGCGGTTAAGTATGTTGTTAGCCATTGAGGAAGCTCCAGCTTATTGGTGTTTAAATTTAATGATATCGCGACGCTGCTTTTTGTCAGGTCGACGTTCAGGACTTGGGTTGTGTGCGTGCAGTTTTCTCTTCAACGCGTTGTCTTCTCGCTTTGCGATACTCTCAGAAGTTTCGCTATAGAGAGTCTGGGCTTCCGGTGCACCTCGGCGTTGATCTGAAATACGCTCAATGACCACGGTCTTCTCTTCGTTACCCTGGCGTAGAGCGATGACAGCTCCCAATTCCACTATTTTACTCGGCTTCGAGCGCTGTCCATTGTAGTGGACTTTGCCACCATCGACCATATTTCGCGCGATACTTCTGGTTTTATAGAAGCGAGCGGCCCACAGCCATTTATCCAATCGAACAGAATTATTCTCGGAACTCATCGTGAATCCTACTTTCTAAGTAAGTGACGGCAAAAAGTCAGTCATGACTTACCGTACGGAACTAGTGATACTTTTATCTTGCTATTGGTGTACTAAATGGTGCTTGGGTCTAAAAAATTCAACCCCAAACACGTATTCGCATTACTGTAATACTAGTTATGCTATATTCTGTCGGTTGGCAGGAAGCAAAAGTTGCTTATATCATTGGATTTATAACATAGTGAATAACTGGAAAGTTCATTACCAAGCAGGAAGTTAGAGAGTGAAAGGATTATCTATATCGGCGAACAGTGTCTCCGCTGCCTCTTTGACCTCACTCTTAAGACGTTGCACGCAGTATCAGCCTCAAATCAGTTTACTTCTGACGTTAGTGTTACTTGTGATCTCTTGTTGGATCGCGGGTGCGTTGTTATGGCAGTTGTTTCCCCAATCTCATTCTGTGACGCGTTGGGCTCCGCCAGCGGCAGTAAGCACTGCAAACTCATCACAAACCACCAAGCTGCAATCTTCAGATATTAATAACGCCAATATCTTTGGTGCTTACAGCCGAGAACAAAAAGTGGTACAAGCCCCTGTCGTGACCGATGCGCCAAAAAGTCGTTTGAATGTGGTGCTGGTGGGTTCTGTCGTGAGTTCTAATCCTGACCTAAGCTTAGCAGTAGTGGCTAATCGTGGTAAGCAAGGCACCTATGGTATTGGTGAGCAAATTGATGGCACTCGAGCAACCATCAATGCGGTATTAATTGATCGTATTATCATCTCCAACGCAGGTCGTGACGAGACCGTTATGCTTGAAGGACTCGAATATAAAAAGCTTGAGTTAAATCAACGACCTCAAGCAGCAGCATCCAATGTGGTTGGTAACAACCCAGTAGATGCAGAAGAAAAGCTAGCAGCGATTCGTAACACAATTACTCAAGACCCACAGCAAATATTTCAGTACGTTAGGCTTTCTCAAGTAAAGCGTGACGGACAGGTGAAGGGATATCGAGTGAGCCCAGGACGAGATCCTGAGTTATTTAACTCGGTTGGTCTACAAAATGGCGATATCGCAGTAGCACTTAACGGTGCAGACCTGACCGACCCTGCGGCTATGGGACAGATTTATCAATCCATCACTGAACTGACAGAATTAAACCTCACCGTTGAGCGCGATGGACAGCAACATGACATCTTTATCCAATTTTAGTCATGTGGACAGTATTACAAGGGAGCATTAAGTGAAAAGTTGGCTTAAAACAAGTACCTGGTTATTGATGGGGAGCCTATTGGCTGTCCCAGCGGTATCAGCCAATGAATTTAGCGCCAGTTTTAAAGGCACTGACCTTCATGAGTTTATCAATATTGTCGGGCGAAACCTCGACAAGACCATCATCGTTGATCCGTCAGTACGTGGCAAGGTCGACGTGCGCAGCTACGACGTCCTCAATGAAGAGCAGTATTACAGCTTTTTCCTAAATGTACTTGAGGTATATGGCTTTGCCGTTGTTGAGATGGACAACGGCATTCTAAAAGTGATTAAGGCAAAAGACGCGAAGACATCGGCAATCCCAGTCGTTGGCGATACCGACATTACGGCCGGTGATACGGTAGTAACGCGCGTTGTGGCGGTGAAGAACGTTTCGGTACGTGAACTATCACCACTACTAAGACAGCTAAATGATAATGCTGGGGCAGGTAACGTAGTCCACTACGACCCAGCAAACATCATCCTCATTACAGGTCGTGCTGCAGTTGTTAACCGTCTGGCGGATATCATTCGTCGCGTTGACCAAGCAGGCGACAAAGAGGTAGAAGTCGTTGAGCTTAAAAACGCATCCGCGGCTGAAATGGTGCGTATTGTCGATGCGCTAAACAAAACCACCGACGCAAAGAATACCCCGGCTCTGCTCCAACCTAATTTGGTGGCGGATGAGCGTACTAACTCCATTCTTATTTCAGGTGACCCAAAAGTTCGTCAGCGTCTACGTCGTCTGATTGGTCAGCTTGATATTGAGATGGCGACCAAGGGTAACAACCGCGTTCAATACCTAAAATACGCGAAAGCTGAAGATCTCGTTGATGTGCTCAAGGGCGTATCAGACAACCTGCAAAAGGAAAAGCAAGCGGGCTCAAAGTCAGGCTCGAGCGCGAACCGCACAGAAGTCATGATTGCCGCTCATCCAGATACCAATGCGTTAGTACTTACTGCGCCGCCAGATATTATGAAAGCGCTGCTTGAGGTTATTTCGCAGCTCGATATTCGTCGTGCACAGGTGTTGATTGAAGCGCTGATTGTCGAACTTGCGGATGTCGATGGCGCCAACCTAGGCGTTCAATGGGGCTCGCTATCCAACGGTGGTGTGGTTCAGTTTAGTAACACTGGTGCGTCTATCGGCAGTGTTATGGTCGGTATGGAAGAAGCCAAAGATCAGAAAAGAACCGAGAGTTACACTGACGTTAACGGGACACCTCAAACGCGAGAAATTACCGAAAGTGGAGACTATACGGCACTTGCCAGTGCCTTGGGTGGTGTTCAAGGTGCCGCTGTCGGTATTGCCTTGGGTGACTGGACCGCGTTAATTACCGCAGTATCGAGTCAATCCAACTCAAACATTCTGTCATCGCCAAGTATTACCGTCATGGATAACGGTGAAGCCTCGTTTATTGTCGGTGAAGAGGTGCCGGTCTTGACGGGCTCAACCGCAGGCTCAAACAACAGCAACCCGTTCCAGACTGTTGATCGAAAAGAAGTGGGCATCAAGCTGAAGGTTGTGCCGCAGATCAACGAAGGTAACTCAGTACAGCTCAACATTGAGCAAGAAGTATCGAACGTACTGGGTGCCAACGGTGCGGTAGACGTGCGCTTTGCCAAGCGTCAGTTGAATACCTCTGTGATGATCCAAGATGGTCAGATGCTTGTGCTTGGTGGTTTGATTGACGAGCGTGCTGCAGAGAGTGAATCCAAAGTTCCGTTCCTGGGTGACATTCCTTACCTAGGTCGCCTGTTTACCTCTACATCGACCACCGTTGAGAAAAAGAACCTAATGGTGTTTATCAAGCCAACCATCATTCGTGATGGCATGACCTCAGATGGTATTACTCAGCGTAAGTACAACTACATTCGTGCTGAGCAGTTGTTTAAAGCAGACAAGGGTCTGAAATTAATGGACGATGGCTTTATTCCGGTACTACCTGAGTTTAACGAAACCGATCGTTATCCTTCAGAGATTCAAGCCTTTATCGATCAAGTAGAAGCGAACTAACTATGGAAAGCTTAGAGCATCGCCCTTTGGCAAACCGCCTGCCGTTTAGTTTTGCTAATCGCTTTAAAGTGGTGTTTGAAGCACATGAAGAGCAGTCGGTGCTCTACTATGTTGAGCCGCTTGCTCTCAACGCATTGCAAGAAGTGAAAAGGGTCTTTCGTAGACCCTTCGAGCTGCACTCTCTACCATCCAGTGAGTTCGATGCCAAACTGACTCAAGCTTATCAGCGTGACTCATCTGAAGCGCGTCAATTGATGGAAGACATCGGTGCAGACAGCGATGACTTCTTCTCGTTGGCGGAAGAGCTCCCTCAAGACGAAGACCTACTTGAGTCTGACGATGATGCACCGATTATCAAGCTTATCAACGCCATGCTTGGTGAAGCGATTAAAGAGGGGGCGTCGGATATTCACATCGAAACCTTCGAAAAAGTGCTGTCGATTCGCTTTAGAATTGATGGCGTATTGCGTGATGTACTCGCGCCAAGTCGTAAGCTAGCGCCGCTTTTGGTCTCACGCGTTAAAGTTATGGCGAAGCTGGATATCGCTGAAAAGCGTGTTCCTCAAGATGGTCGTATCTCGCTACGTATCGGTGGCCGAGCGGTGGATGTACGTGTGTCGACTATGCCGTCGTCACACGGTGAGCGTGTGGTGATGCGTCTTCTCGATAAAAACGCTACACGCTTGGATCTGCATAGTTTAGGTATGACGCCTGAGAATCATGAGAACTTCAGACACCTTATCCAACGTCCGCACGGCATTATCCTAGTCACTGGTCCTACGGGTTCAGGTAAATCGACCACCCTGTATGCGGGCTTGCAAGAGATCAACAGTAACGAGCGCAACATACTGACCGTAGAAGATCCTATCGAATTTGATATCGATGGTATTGGACAGACACAGGTGAACCCAAAGGTTGATATGACGTTCGCTCGTGGGCTGCGTGCGATTTTGCGTCAGGACCCAGACGTGGTGATGGTTGGTGAGATCCGTGATTTAGAAACGGCGCAGATTGCGGTGCAAGCGTCCTTAACGGGTCACTTGGTGATGTCGACGCTTCATACTAACACTGCAGTTGGTGCGATTACGCGTATGCGTGATATGGGTATTGAGCCATTCCTTATCTCGTCATCTTTGTTGGGCGTTCTTGCTCAGCGATTGGTACGAACCCTTTGTAATGATTGTAAAGAGCCTTACGAAGCTGACTCGGCCACCAAGCAACTGTTTGGTCTAACGGAAGCGCAGCCACTGACGCTACATAAAGCGGTGGGCTGTGAGCACTGTAACCACAAAGGTTACCGTGGACGAACTGGCATTCACGAACTGTTGATGGTTGACGATACCGTGCAGTCACTTATCCATGATGAAGCCGGTGAGCAGGCGATTGAAAAAGCCATACGCTCTCATACTCCAAGTATTCGTGATGATGGCTTCCACAAGGTAAAACTTGGCGTGACCTCGCTAGAAGAAGTCATGCGTGTGACGAAGGAAGCGTAACTTGGCAGCGTTTGAATACAAAGCTCTCAATGCAAAGGGCAAACAAGTCAAAGGGCTCATTGAGGGCGATAACGCTCGTCAGGCACGCCAACGCCTAAAAGAGCAAGGCTTGATGCCGGTTGATATTGTTGAGGCGAAAGGCAAGGCTCAATCTGGCTCATCGGGAAGTAGCAATGCCAAGCCGATGTTTAAACGAGGTTTGAGCACACCTGATTTGGCACTCATAACCAGACAGTTGTCGACCTTGGTACAATCGGGCATGCCGCTTGAGGAATGCCTAAAAGCGGTGTCTGAGCAATCGGAGAAACCCCGTATTAGAACCATGTTGGCAGCAATCCGCTCAAAGGTTACTGAAGGTTATACCCTGTCAGACAGCTTAGCTGACTACCCACACGTTTTTGATGAACTGTTTCGCTCTATGGTCGCGGCAGGGGAGAAGTCAGGGCACCTAGATTCTATCTTGGAGCGGTTGGCTGATTATGCTGAGAATCGACAAAAAATGCGCTCCAAACTGCAGCAAGCGATGATCTACCCTGTTGTGCTGGTGGTATTTGCGGTCGCGATTGTGGCATTTCTGCTTGCTGCCGTGGTGCCTAAGATTGTCGGTCAGTTTGTACAGATGGGACAAGAGTTACCCGCATCGACGCAATTTCTCTTATCATCGAGTGACTTTATCCAGCAATGGGGGCTGATGTTATTAGGCGGCTTTGTTGTCACTTTTTATCTGATTAAAGTGGCGCTGAGTAAGCCCTCAATTCGAATGAGTTGGGATACTAAGGTTCTGGGTTTCCCATTGATTGGTAAGATCGCTCGAGGCCTTAACACCTCGCGCTTTGCTCGCACTCTGGCAATTTGTACCTCCAGTGCCATTCCTATCCTAGAGGGAATGAAGGTCTCCGTGGATGTGATGACCAACCACTTTGCTAAGAAGCAGGTGTCGACCGCTGCCGATAACGTGCGAGAAGGTGCCAGCCTTCGCAAAGCGCTTGAGCAAACCAAGCTGTTCCCACCTATGATGCTGCATATGATTGCCAGTGGTGAACAAAGTGGTGAGTTAGAGAGTATGTTGACTCGCGCCGCTGATAACCAAGACCAAAGCTTTGAGTCTACGGTGAACATCGCGCTTGGTATTTTTACTCCCGCGTTGATCGCGGTGATGGCTGGGTTAGTGCTGTTTATTGTGATGGCGACCTTAATGCCAATATTGGAAATGAACAATTTGATGTCTGGTTAATCTAACCAGGCGGACGGTTACTATTATCCTCAATTTTGAGGATGCTTTATTTGGAGTTAGAGATGAAAAAAAGAATGAAAAAACAATCCGGCTTTACCCTGCTAGAGGTAATGGTAGTGGTTGTTATTTTGGGGATTTTGGCGAGCTTCGTTGTGCCTAACTTGTTGGGTAACAAAGAGAAAGCGGACCAACAAAAAGCCGTAACCGATATTGTAGCTCTTGAAAACGCGCTGGACATGTACAAGTTGGATAACAGCGTTTACCCGACGACTGACCAAGGTCTAGAGGCATTGGTAACTAAGCCTAGCAACCCTGAGCCACGTAACTACCGCGATGGTGGCTATATTCGTCGTCTTCCTGCCGATCCATGGGGCAACGAATATCAATACCTAAGCCCAGGCGATAAAGGCACGATCGATATCTTCACGCTGGGTGCGGACGGTCAAGAAGGTGGTGAAGGCCCTGCCGCTGATATCGGCAACTGGAACATTCAAGACTTCCAGTAATTTCGTATTGAGGGGCATCTGCCCCTCTTTAATCCAAAGTGAACCCTCATGTTATTTCGCAAGCGCCATCAAGGTGGTTTTACCCTATTAGAAATTATGCTGGTGTTGGTGCTGCTGTCGGTCAGTGCCGTGGCGGTTATTTCAACCCTGCCACAAAGCCAGAGTGACGAAACCAAACAACAAGCGCAGCGCCTATACCAAAGACTTCAACTCTTTAATGAAGAAGCCATGTTAGCTGGCAAAGATTTTGGTATACGTGTTGATGAGGCTAAAAAACAGTATGTGTTCTTGGAGCTCAAACAAGACGGTTGGCAACGGGTCTCGTTGAGTAAGATCCCTGAAGAAACGACCTTGCCTGAGGCGTTGTCGATTAAGCTCGATTTGAGCACAGGTATCTGGGGCAATGATGATCGACTTTTTGAGCCTGGCTCTCTATTCGATGAAGATATGTTTGCGGATGTCGAAAAAGAGAAGAAACAAGAAAAGCCGCCACAAGTATTCATTCTCTCCAGTGGGGAGATTACCGCAGGGGTGTTTGTCTTAGCACCCGTTAATCGGGCTCAGCAAGATCAAACTTGGTATGTTGAGGTAGAAGAGAGCGGACACCTTGCGCTAATGGATGTGAAAGATTGGAATGAAAAAGAGCGTTAGAGGCATGACCTTACTAGAGGTGCTGATAGCAATGGCCATTTTTGCTACTGCTGCGATCTCTATTATTCGTTCGGTCAGTCAACACATCAATACGCTAAGCTACTTGGAAGAGAAAGCGTTTGCGAGCATGGTGGTTGATAACCAAATGGCGAAGGTCATGTTGGATACCTCAGAACTCAAGGCGAAAAAAGGCAAAGAGACGCTGGCTGGTCGTGAGTGGTATTGGAGTGTTCAGCCAATTGAGACAGCGGATAACTTGTTATCCGCTTTTGATGTCAGTGTCGCCACGGATGCTAAAGCGAGCCCGATTGTTACGGTGAGAAGTTATGTCGATAAGTAACCGTGCTAAAGGCTTTACCTTGATTGAGGTGCTGGTGGCCATCGCGATATTCGCCAGTTTAAGTGTTGCGGCTTACCAAGTGGTAAACCAAGTTCAGCGCAGCAATGAACTGTCGCAAGCACGAAGTGCCAGATTGCAAGAGATTCAGCGTGGCTTTGTCTATTTAGATAGTGACTTCAAGCAGTTAGCGCTTAGGCAGTTTCGCCATGAAGGGGAAGAGCCCCTCACTCGTTTGATGCTTTGGCAAGAGGGATTGTTGGAATCAGAAGGACGAGGATTGCTGTTTGCTCGCTTGGGCTGGCTGAATCCACAGAACCAATTTCCTCGCGGAGAAGTGGCGAAGATAGGCTACCGATTGCAAGAAGGTAAGCTTGAACGACTGTGGTGGCGCTACCCAGATACGACGGTGGGTGAAGAGCCGGTTGCCTTGCCGATATTTACCAAGGTCGAGTCGTTCGATATGCGTTTTTACAACGGTGAGTCCTGGGCTAACGAATGGCAGACTGAGTTAACGCTGCCGCTTGCCATTGAGGTAAAGATCCGCTTTGAAGACTATGACGAAATTAGCCGAATTTACCTAACCCCAGCGGGCACCTTAAATGCTTCATCAGGTGGAAGTAACAACAACGGTAATTCGGGTGGCAATAACCAAGGTAATAATCAAGGCAGCGCTCAAGGCGGTAACTCATGAGAAGAGTGATGGCTAAATCCCAAAAAGGGGTCGCGTTGATTGTGATTCTGCTGTTACTTGCCATTATGGTTTCAATCGCTGCAACGATGTCAGAGCGCCTATTTAGCCAATTTACTCGTGCGTCAAATCAGGTAAATTATCAGCAAGCGTATTGGTATGCGATTGGCGTTGAAGCCCTGGCATCGGTGGCCATAAAAGAGAGTTATAAAGACAATAAGGACAGCGTTAACCTCAACCAGCCATGGGCGATTGAAGAGCGGACGTATCCACTTGATTACGGCGAGGCGACTGGCTATATCCGTGATATGCAGGCGTGCTTTAATATCAATGCGCTCTCTACGGTTCAGCCCGCGACAAACAGTGCCACTAAGCCGTTTCTGGTGCGCTTTTTCCAAAAGCTGCTTGAAGAAAGTGGTGTGGAAAATTACCAAGCGGAACAGGTCGCAGACTCAACGTGGGAGTTTGTTAATAAAGAGACCAGCGTAAGGTCGGTATCCGGTGTGGGGGATAGCTACTATGAGTCCTTGTCACCGAGCTATGTTGCCCCCAATGGATTCGTCGCCGACAGTACAGAGCTGAGGGCGATTAACCAGATGAGCGGTGACGCCATGTTGAACATATCGCCCGTTGTATGTGCGCTACCTACCGCAGATTGGCGCCTAAATGTAAACACGATAGTCGTGGAGCAAGCGGAGCTGCTGTCAGCACTGTTTGCGCCGAGTCTATCGGTAGAGAATGCGAGACAGCTGATCGAAAACCGTCCTTTTGACGGTTGGTCAGGTATTGATAAGTTTATGGCCGAGTCTCAAATGGCCAGTGTAGACAGCAACACTAAACAGCAAGCCCAACAGTATCTTGCTGTAGACAGCGCCTATTTTGAAATGGACACACAGGTTGTCGTTGGAGAGTCGCGAATGCGACTGCGCAGCCTGTTTTTTAGTCAAGATAGACAGGAAGTGACGGTAGTCCGTCGTCGATTTGGAGGATTTAGTGAGCGAGTTCTTAACCGTTCGCCTGAATAGCCAACCAGATAGCCAAATACATTGGGCTGTATGGTCAACTAGTCAGCAAGAAGTGATAGCCAGCGGAGAGCTTAACAACCTCGACCAGCTCGCTGACATTAAAGAGTATGCACAGCAGCGTGTTACGCTATTGATGCTAAGTGGACAGGACGTGCACTTTGCTGATGTCGAGATCCCGCAGGGTGGTGCACGTCAGTTCGAGACTATGCTGCCATTTCTTGTCGAAGACGATATTGCTCAGGACGTCGATGAGCTGCATTTCACCATATTTAGCAAGCAGGGTGGCAGTGCGTCTATTGCAGCGGTAGACCGTCAATATCTGGCGCATGTTATTCAAAGCTTTGCTGAGCAGGGAATCGAAGTCAAAAAGGTTATCCCTGATGTGCTCGCTTTGCCTCAAACGGAGCAGGTCAGTGCTATCCACCTTGATGGTCAATGGCTGTTTCGTACGGCGAACCAGCGCGGTCTAGTCGTTGATGAAGGCTGGATGGACGCGGTGATCGATTCCGATTATTTGCTGGTGTCGGAGAGTGAAGATGAGAGCAAAGTCGCGATAGAGAGCTACTCTCCCGTCCCGACATCCTTCGCTGAGAGCTCTGAGCATATTGACTGGCACAGTATGCCGCCAGAGCCTGCAATGGCATTGTTGTCGAAAGGTACCGTAGAGAGTGGTGCCAATCTAATGACGGGTGACTTTAAACCGAAGGCATCCTTTTTAAGACATTGGAAGGTTTGGCGAAAAGTCGCTATTGCTGCCTCCATTCTTGTTGTAGCACTCGTTGCGCAGCAAGTTGTGCTGGTGAACCAGTACGAATCTCAAGCGGCCGCCTACCGAGCTGAAAGTGAGCGAATTTTCAGAGCGGTACTGCCAGATAAACAACGTATTCCAACGGTGAGTTACCTTAAGCGACAGATGGATGATGAGCTTAAGCGTCTAGGCGGAAGTGATTTGTCCAGTGAGTCGGTATTGGAGTGGCTATCGAAACTGCCCGATACCGTGGGACAGGTGAATGGTATGCAGGTCCAGAGCTTCACCTTTGATGGAAACCGCAATGAAGTTCGCATGAATGTGACCAGCCGCGATTTTGATAGTTTTGAAGCCGCGCGAGTGAAGCTAGAAACGCAATTTGAAGTAACGCAAGGTCCACTCAACCGTAATGGCGAAGTGGTCATGGGTAACTTTGTACTTAAGAAGAAGTAGGGCGTGATGAAAGGACTATTACTTAATCTTCAAAGCTGGTGGCTGAGCATTAGCCAGCGAGAGCAGCGCTTAGTGATCGCTTGTTCGCTGGTCACTGTGCTCGGCATCATTTATTGGGGCATTCTGGCTCCCTTTGCACAGCGCACCGAGATGGCTCAGTCACGCATTCAGTCGGAGCGTCAACTGCTCAGTTGGGTAAAGCAAAAGGCAGATGATATCTCCCAGCAAAGACAAGCGGGTGGTGTCGTGGTATCAAAAGAGCCTCTCAACCGAGTGATTACCTCATCGACTAACCGCTTCAGTATTGAACTGATTCGTATGCAGCCTCGTAACGACCAGCTTCAGGTTTGGATTAAACCGATCCCATTCGAGTTTTTCGTCAACTGGCTGTTTTATTTGCAAGACAACCATGGTGTGACGGTTGAGATTCTAGATATCGATAAAGCAGATCAAAGCGGTGTCATAGAGGTAAACCGACTGCAATTTACGAGGGGTGGCTAAGTGATCAAGAAGGTCATCAAGTACGGTTTATTAGGTACCACCGTATTCGTAGCGAGTGCGATTTATCATCTTCCTGCCAGCATAGTATTGAGTTACGCCCCAATGCCGCGAGAGCTGGCGCTTGATGGTACAACAGGCACTATTTGGCAGGGCAGCGCACAAAATGTGCGAGTACAAAACTATTCTATTGGTGATGTGTCGTGGCAGTTCAGTTGGTCGAGCCTGATGACACTCTCTCCTGAATACGCTGTGCGTTTTGGTCGAGGCAGTGCTTTAGGTTTGTCTGGGCGCGGTAACTTAGGTGTCGGTATGTCTGGGGCTTATTTAGAGAATGTCCTCGCGTCGATTCCAGCAGATACCGTCGTGCAATATGCGCCGGTGCCAGTCCCGATCAAAGCGGGTGGCCAGTTAGAGCTGGCGATTAAATCGCTAAACTACGCCTCACCTTGGTGTGCGAGCGGAGATGGCAGCTTATCGTGGAATGCTGGGTATATAGAATCACCGATTGGTAGTCTTGGTCTCGGTCCGACTATTGTAGATTTGTCATGTAGCGAGAGTGTGCTGTCGGCAAAAGGTAGTCAAAGCAGCAATCAAGTGTCGAGCGAGTTTTCAGCCAGTGTGACCCCCAATCGTCAGTATCAATCTGAGGCGTGGTTTAAACCTGAAGATGAGTTCCCAAACGGTATGCGTCAGCAGTTGAGCTGGCTAGGCAATCCAGATGGGCAGGGGCGTTACTCGTTTAACTATCAAGGTCGCTTCTAGTGCGTTGTGATAGAAGGTAGAACATTAAAAAAGGAGGCATAGCCTCCTTTTTTAATGTTCATTTAGCAACTGACGCTACCTATTGTTGGATGAGAATCTGGTCCCAAGGTAAGTCTCGATCGCCTATCACAATAAAGTTTGGATTCTCCAAAGTCTCTCTTTCATTGTAAGAGAGTGGTTGAAGTTCGGTATCGAGAATGGTGCCACCGGCTTCTTCGACGATGCACTGCGTCGCGGCAGTATCCCACTCACCTGTTGGTCCTAAGCGCAGATAGCAATCTACAGCCCCCTCTGCAACTAAGCAGGCTTTAAGGGCCGCAGAGCCCAGGGGAACCAAGTCATAATTCCATGCCGAGCTCATACGCTGAGTGATGCGGTTGATATTTTGGCGACGGCTTATTGCAATAGCGATAGATTGGTTGGGTAGCTCGTGCTTGAGCACCTTAATACGCAAGCTCTCACCCAGGCTTGGTATTTTCCACGCACCTTTGCCTTCATAAGCGTGATAGGTCACGCCTGATACTGGCGCGTACACGACTCCCATTATCGGCTTATTGTTGCTGACCAGAGCGATAATGGTGGCGAAATCGCCACTACGTGCGATGAACTCTTGTGTGCCATCAAGTGGGTCCACGAGCCAATACGTATCCCATTGAGAACGCTGCTCAAGGCTGATATCCGCGGCCTCTTCGGAAAGGACTGGGATGTCTGGTGTCAGGCTCGAGAGCTTTTCGACAATCAGCTTGTGCGCCGCTAAGTCAGCACTGGTTACCGGAGTGTCATCGTTTTTGGTGTAAGCCTCGTACTCTTTATTCTCATAGATATCGAGAATAAGCTGCCCGGCTTGACGCGCGATGTCGATGACATCAGGAAGATGGTGCGATAGATCTAAGTGTCTTGTTGTCACGTTACAACCCCAATTCTGACTTCATTCTTAGCATCAATAACAATGCGGTTATACTGCGAGCCTCAGAGAAGTCGAGATGGGTGAGTAGCTCATCGGCTTGGGCTAACGGCCATTTCACGATTTCTAGAGGTTCTGGTTCATCACCCTCGAGCTGCTCAGGGAAGAGATCTTGAGCAACGAATAGCGTCATGCGGCTCGAAAAATAAGAAGGAGCCAAAATGACCTCTTTGAGAGGGGTGAGTGTGTTGGCACCAAAGCCAATTTCTTCTTTCAGCTCACGAACGGCGGCTTGCTCTGGACTTTCGCCAAGGTCGATAAGCCCTTTCGGGAAGCCAAGCTCATAGCGCTCAGTACCCGCTGCATATTCACGAACCAATAAGATGTCACCATGCTCGGTAATAGGCACCATCATCACGGCGTTGCGACCACTCGGTTTCATGCGCTCGTAAGTTCGTTTGGTGCCATTGGAAAACGCTAAGTCTAATGCCTCAATTTTGAATAGCCTAGATTCGGCAACGGTCTTTTGGGCTAAGATCTCAGGTCCTTTTTTGGACGGCATGGGCTTTCTCCTTGGCTAGTACCATAACGAAGTCGTGTGAGCCTATGGTACGAATAGTCTGTTTGTCATTAATATATATAGGAAATAGTCGCGCGCCAAATGGAACGCTTAAAAAAAAGAGCGCAAAGGATTACCTCGGCGCTCTGATTCAAATACTGGTTTGCAATTAGCGGTTGCAGCGATCAGTAATAGGAATGTTCGCCACGATCGTGCTCAGTCATGTCTCGTACGGCGGTTAGCTCGCCAGAGAACTCCTGAAGCAATTGCTTCTCGATGCCTTCTTTTAGCGTGACATCCACCATTGAACAGCCGTTGCAACCACCACCGAACTGGACAATTGCGATGCCCTCATCGGTAATTTCCATCAAGCTTACGTGACCACCGTGACCAGCAAGTTGTGGGTTAACCTGTGTTTGAATAGCGTACTCAACACGCTCCATCAGTGGCGCATCATCAGAGACTTTACGCATCTTCGCGTTTGGTGCTTTGAGGGTGAGTTGTGAGCCCATTTTGTCCGTCACGAAGTCGATCTCTGCGTCTTCTAGAAACGGTAGAGAGAGTTCGTCAACATAAGCAGATAGCGCTTCGTACTTGAATTCGGTGTCGTTAGACTCAACCGCTTCAGGTGGGCAGTATGACACGCCACACTCTGCGTTTTGAGTGCCTGGGTTAACGACAAAAACACGGATGTTCGTACCCTCTGGCTGTTGAGCCAGCAGTTTGGCGAAGTGACTTTGCGCACTTTCTGTAATAGTAATTGGATTTGACACGACGAATACCTGAGTAAGTTTGTAGGTTATTACCCCCATTCTACTCCTGTCACGAGTAGATGCCAAAAAATAATTTGCATATCCTATGCGCAATCTGGCTAACGAATCATCCGTAGGATGACTTTGGGGTGCGGCATAAACAGTAAATATCAATTTTTTCTACGCCTACTTCAAGTAATAATTCACTTAAATGACGAACCGTTGCACCGGTTGTGACCACATCATCAATTATTGCCGCATGTTTCAAACTGGGTACTCGCTTAAGCGAAAATGCTCGGCGCACATTGTGGAGCCTTTCTTCTCGGTTAAGATCCTTTTGAACACGCGTATGGCGGTGCTTACGAAAGATGTGATGCGCACACTCTGAGCCAGAGAACTGGTTAGCGATGCCGGTTGATATCATTTCACTCAGATTAAATCCTCGTAAAAACTCATGGTGAAACAGCATGGGCACAGATATCAGTAACGGGGCAGGGTGGTCTATTTCTTTACTCAGCATCTGGGTTAGCGGCTTAACTATGCTAGGCTGCTTGTTATTTTTGATGCGCTTTATAAAGTGCGACAGAGGGTGCTGGTAATCACCAAGGCATACCATTTTGTCCCACGGTGGCGGTGTCTTAAGACATTCACCACAGATGCTTGCACTGCTCTCAAATGTGAGTCCGCATTGTTGGCATCGATGTTGATGAAAGTTAAACAAAGGCTGGCAGTGGTGACACCATAGGTTATGACCGAGAGAGCGTTCGATGGTGAGCCCACATAGATGACACAATTTGGGTAGTTGAGTGATAAATCGCATTGGTCTGAGTTGACGTGAAGGGGATTCCCTTTAGCATGGAGCAAATCGAAACAGAAAAAGAACCAAATGAGTAGGAGAGCGTGTGAGTGAAGTAGCAAAAGTCCATTGGCAGACTGAAGGACAAGGACCGGATCTTGTGCTAGTGCATGGCTGGGGGATGAACGGTGCGGTTTGGTCAGCATGTAGCCGTGAACTAGCCAAACACTTTACAGTGCATACCGTCGATCTGCCCGGTTATGGACTCAGCCATCAAGTGTCCTATCAGTCGATGCAAGAACTTGCTGACATGCTACTAGACGAAGCTCCTGAGCACGCTATTTGGTTGGGTTGGTCGCTAGGTGGTTTGATTGCTACCCATATCGCCCATTTTTACCCATCGAGAGTCAGTCAGCTGGTGACACTGGCGAGCTCGCCCAAGTTTTCGGAAGGAGAACAGTGGCGCGGTATCAAGAAAGACGTACTCAGCGCGTTTATGGCACAGCTCAGTAATGACTTTGAGCTCACGATCGAACGCTTTATGGCGCTTCAAGCCATGGGGAGTCCGAGCGCGCGTCAAGATATTAAGCTGCTCAAGCAAGCGGTACTCTCCAGACCTATGCCGTGCCCAAGCGCCCTTATGTTGGGGCTAGAGTGGTTAGATAACTTAGATTATCGCCCGCAGTTGTCGCAATTGTCGATGCCAGTCCATCGTTGGTATGGACGTTTGGATGGATTGGTTCCGGTACGAATTGTAAAACAGCTAGATGCGCAAATGTCGACTCATCAGAGTCATATTTTTACCCAGTCTTCTCACGCACCATTTATCACAGAGACAGACGAGTTTGTCACAAGAGTCATTGGGTTACGCGTCTAAATTTGCATGTTTTTTTACACAAATCGGTAAAGCTTGGAGCCGTTTTTCCGATAAAGTAATCAGAGGATTGAAAATCAATCCCGTTTAGTTGTTGAGGTTTTGGCGTTAATCACTCACAGCAGAGGAGAGTGACCGATGATAGTGTCGCCCAACAGTGTTAGTGCTCCAGTTATCGCTCCATCTGTGAATCCCCAGACGGAGCAAGCAGCGCGTGACAACAAAGTGCGAGAGCCGATAGTCCCTACCGTGGAATTGGCGCGCACCAATGCCGAGCGTCGCATCAACGAAGAGGAAAAACGGCGCAAGCGCACAGCTTGGGATCCCGCAGAGCATCCTGAGTATGACACCGAAGAAGACGTGTCTGACAACGAAGACCCCATAGAGCGCTTGTTTCATCTGCTATCACTAAATACCTATAGCGAGTCGCAAGGAAAAGGCTATGCGATGCGATTTCGCTTACCTCCTAAAATCATGCAGGCAGCGTTGATGGAAGGGAGAATGGCGAAGCGTCGTACCGTGATCCGATATCATTATGGCCACTCGGTTGCCCCAAATACGCCGTCGGACATCATTGCCGTTGGGTAGTGTTTAGCAGTGAGTGAGATAGCTTTTGATGAATACTAAAAGAGCACCTAGATAGGTGCTCTTTTGCGTTTTCAGCCTGTGTTATTAGCCAGAGCGCTATTTCTTGGCTTTGGCAAAGGCCGCTGCAAATGCACCGCCCATCGCACTGTTGCCTGATTCTTGTCTTGGTGCGCGCTGACGCTGAGACCCGCGGTTGTCGCGAGCGGTTTTACCTCCGCGAGCGGGACGGTTGTCCGCACCAGGTTCATCGGACAAGCGCATGGATAGACCGATGCGCTTACGATTGGCGTCTACTTCCATCACTTTCACCTTAACGATATCGCCCGCTTTCACCACTTCACGTGGATCGGCAACAAACTTATCGGTAAGCGCTGAAATGTGGACCAGACCATCTTGGTGAACACCAATATCGACAAAGGCACCGAAATTTGCGACGTTAGAGACCACGCCTTCCAGTACCATGCCCGGTTCGAGATCATTGATAGTGTTGACGCCTTCCGCGAAGGTTGCCGTTTTGAACTCTGGGCGCGGGTCACGACCAGGCTTATCAAGCTCGCGGATGATGTCTGTGACGGTTGGTAAACCGAATGTGTCATCGGTGTAATCGACCGCATTAACGGTTCGAAGAAATGCCGTATCACCAATGATAGACTTGAGCGCGCGACCTGTCTTTTCAGCAATCGTTTTAACCACAGGGTACGCTTCTGGGTGCACCGATGAAGCATCAAGTGGGTTCTTGCCATCCATAATACGTAGGAAACCTGCACACTGCTCGAAGGCTTTTGGACCAAGACGTGCGACCTTCTTAAGAGTGGTGCGTGCTTCGAAGCGACCGTTCTCATCACGGTAGTCGACAATGTTCTGAGCAAGCGTCGAAGACAAACCTGCCACACGCGTTAGTAGGGCAGCCGAAGCGGTATTCACATCCACGCCAACGGCGTTTACACAGTCTTCGACGACCGCATCAAGGCGTTTCGCCAGCATAGTTTGGCTGACGTCGTGCTGGTATTGACCGACACCAATTGATTTAGGATCAATCTTCACAAGCTCTGCCAATGGGTCTTGTAGACGCCTTGCGATAGACACGGCGCCGCGCAGTGACACGTCCATATTCGGGAACTCTTTTGCTGCGAGTTCTGACGCTGAATACACTGAGGCACCCGCTTCGCTTACAATGATCTTTTGCACACTGAGGTTGCCGCGCTTGATGACGTCGGCGGCAAAGCTGTCAGTCTCGCGAGAAGCTGTACCGTTACCGATGGCGATCAAGTCCACGTTGAAGCGACGCACCAACTGCTCTACCACGTGTGCCGCTTTATCGTACTGTTTTTGCGGGGCGTGCGGGTAGATGGTATCGGTTGCGAGAACTTTACCTGTGGCATCCACAACGGCCACTTTACAGCCAGTGCGCAAACCTGGGTCAAGACCTAAGGTGGCTTTTGGACCTGCTGGTGCCGCCATCAACAGATCTTTCAGGTTAGTGGCGAATACCGTGATGGCATCGACTTCAGCACGCTCTTTTAGTGCGCCCATCAGTTCGGTTTCCATGTGCATCGATACCTTGATGCGCCATGCCCAGCTAATTACTTGCTTGCGCCATGCATCGGCAGGCGCCTGACTGAGATGAATACCATAATGTTCAGCGATCAGGGTTTCGCAGTATGACTCGCGAGCTCCCTCTTCGTTTGCAGGATCAGCGTTAACGGAAAGCTGTAAATAGCCCTCGTTACGACCGCGCAGCATGGCGAGTGCTCGGTGTGAGGGAACCTTGCTCATTGGCTCATCATGTTCAAAGTAGTCTTTGAACTTCTCGCCTTCGTTTTCTTTTCCAGATACCACGCGAGCGCGCAGCTCTGCATGTCGGTTGAGGTACTGACGGACCTTCTCTAGTAGGTCGGCATCTTCGGCAATGCGCTCCATGACGATGGCACGAGCACCATCCAGCGCCGCTTTACTGTCCGCGATCCCTTTTTCTGCATCGATGTAGTTAGACGCGGCGCTCTCCGGCTCATTGTTTGGCTCAGTCCAGAGCAGATCCGCGAGTGGCTCGAGGCCTGCTTCTATCGCAATCTGACCTTTGGTGCGGCGCTTTGGTTTGTAGGGTAGATAGAGATCTTCTAGGCGAGTTTTGTTGTCAGCGCTTTCAATGTCCACACGCAGTTCGTCGGTCAGTTTGCCTTGATCGTCGATGGATTTAAGAATCGTTTGACGGCGATCATCAAGTTCACGTAGATAGCTTAGGCGAGAGTCGAGGGTACGCAACTGGGTATCATCAAGACCTCCCGTGACTTCTTTTCGATAGCGAGCGATAAATGGGACGGTGTTGCCGTCATCAATCAGGGTAACAGCGGCTTCAACTTGCTTATGGCTGACATTCAGCTCTTTAGCAATCAGTTGACAGATAGCTTGGCTCATCCGTGTATTCTCTTGTGGTTGTGTTGGGGAGTGCTTTGTACTCCTTGATATCCATAGGATATAGGGGCGTGAGCGCCGATTTGCAATTACTGGGTTATTTTTATGTTTCACTAAAGGGTGAAATTTAGCGAGGGTTTGCTAATTTATTGATAATCACGTGGATATTCCGTTGGTTTTCTGTAAAGTTTAAAGGAGTCGGTAAACGATGTGAGTCGACCGTTGTCTTAGGGACTCATGCTTATTCAGAGTCAGTCGATGAATGGATGTATTAAAATGAAAACTACAGCAACTAAGTTGGCGTTAATTCTTGCCACAATGACAAGCGGGTGGGCTATGGCTGCACCAGATCTCTCTACTACACAGGCGCCAGTTTTATCTATTGAAGATAAAATCGTCCTCGGGCGCGTTGAAAGTGTTTACTACCAAGATATTGACGCGCTAGAAGGCATCCCATTTGTCGGTAAGATTGACACGGGTGCAGACACTACATCGATGCACGCTGAAAACATCAAAGTCATCAGTAATAACCCAAAATACCAAGGGCTTAGTGGTGAAAAGCTGATGCAGACTATCGTGGATGAGTACGGTGGCTCAGCGAGTGACTGGTGGCTTGAAGAGTTTGATAACGATGAGCGTAACTTCCAAGGTGTTGTGACGTTCACGCTTAGACACCCTTACACCGGTGAAAAGATTGAAATGGAGCGCCCTTTAACGCGCACCAGTGTGATTCGTAGCCGTACGAGTTCAACACCTATCTATCGCCCGGTTATCACTCTGCCTATGACCATCGCCGGCAAAACCGTCGAAACTGAGGTCAATCTGACTGACCGTAGCGGATTCAGTGCGCCAATTCTGATTGGTAAAACCTTCTTGGCCAACAACGCTTGGGTAATGGCGGGTTATGACTACTTACAAGAGCAAAAAGACGCGCAAGTGATTGGTCGCCGCGAGTCTGGCTCTATTGATGATGTGCCAGTTGACGTTAGTATCTCGCTGAAAAATAACTACAGTATCCTCAATGCGCAGAATATTGAGATCGACAAGAAAGCCAACACAGTCAGCTTCGATCTCGTCGGTAAAGAGGCAGCTCAGAAGCGTGTAACCTATCCATTGGTGAAGATGCTGTCGGTCTCAGGTAATGAATATCCGATGATCTTTGTACCATTCAAGGGTGGCAAAGATTTTGAGGGTACGATTCAGGTCTATTTGAAAGATCGCTCTAAGCAGAGCACTCAGCTGCGTTTGGGCCTGAACACCCTCAACAAGAATTTTGTGGTTGATACCGGCGCTAAAGGCAAGCTAGAGAAGAAAAAGCAAAGTTTTGCTCAACGTATGAAAGATAAGCCGCTGGTGGTCTCCCCAACTGAGAGTTTGATTCTAGATGGTTACCAGCTTAATGCGGAGCCGTCGTTTGCGGTCAGTACACCACTACTCAAAGTCAGCAGCTTTGAGATCATTGAAGCTAAAGGTCGAGATAAAGTGGAGTATTACCTGTCGAGTGACTTAGGTAATGAAGAAAAGATCCGTAAAACCATTCTACGTCGCATCAAGGTAGGCGATACGGTAAGACCTGTGGTTGATGGCGAGTTTATCGTCGGCGATCGCGATGTGACCGTTGAGTTTGCTTTGGAGGCGCTCGACAGTGATGAGGGTGAAGAGCCATATTTCATCATTGGCAAAAAGGCGACCAAGGGTGGCGTTTTAGTCAATTCACGCAGTGAAAACCTGCTTGATGCCTACCCGGTGTTTACTGCGGGTCACATCGAGAACGCCACTGTTGAGGGGTTAACCTTCCCAGTTAAACTTGATACCGGCGCGGATGTTAGCTCAATGAACGCGACCAACATCAAGCAGTTCGAAAAAGATGGCAAGAAGATGGTCACCTTTACCTACACCAATGATATGGACATGAAGCAAGAGTTTACTCGTGAGGTGGTCGATGTCATGCGCATCCGAGCTAAAGCGGGTGAGAAAGCGAATGTTCGCCCTGTGGTGAATATGCGCGTGAAGCTAGGTGATGTTGAGAAAACCATTCGTGTCAATCTGCAAGACCGCTCTCGCTTTCACTATAGCATGATCTTAGGTAAGAATTTCCTTAAGTATGGCGTGGTAGTAAGCAGTGATGAGAACTTCTTGCTTGGCAATGAGATTGGCAGTCACTAACTCATCACTGATGAAAAAAGTGTCACTGATAAAAAAATGGCTGCGAAGTTCGCAGCCATTTTTGTTTGAGCATTATTTGATTAAGCGGGCTTAAGACTCTTTTTTGTCTTTCGTGTCTTGCTCTTGCTTTGCTTCTTCAGACTCGTCCGAGGCGATTGTTGACTCTGGTTTCTCTACTGGTGCTTCTTCGTCATCATCGTCAGAGTTATCTACGATGCTGTGCTTTTCTTTCCAGTTTTCCCAGCGCTGATAAGCCAACTCTTGCATGTCGGTGGTTTTGTCCGCCTCATCGACAATCTCTTGCCCTAATAAGTGCTCGAAGATGTCTTCCAGAGTGATAATGCCTTGAATGGTACCGTACTCGTCGACAATCATGGCAATCTGCAGACGTGCCGCCATCATCTGTTCAAACGCTTTCGGCAACATGATGGTGTTAAACAACACCTGGATTGGGCGCATCACCGATCCTAGTTGCTTCTCGCCGCTGCCTTGTTGTTGAAGCTTAAACAGCTCTAAGCGGTGTACAAAGCCTAGAATATTGTCTTTCTGCTGGCTATACACCAATGGGCGTGAGAACGGCGTATCTTTGTGCTCAGTCAAAAACTCATTGATGGTCATCTCAGCGGGTACGCGGAATACCACCGGACGAGGCGTCATTACCTGAGTCACTGGAATGTCTTGAATGTTGAGGATGTTATTCAAGATGTTCGACTCACCCTCAGCAAACTCACCACTCTCTTTTGCTAGCATGGCCATCGCTGATAGCTCATCACGCATCTTCGGCGTTTCATGACCACGCGCTAGGCGTTTAGTGATTTGCTCCGAGAACCATACGAATGGCGTCAATGCCCATACCATCCAACGCAGCACAGTTGCTGACACTGGCGCTAATTGGCGCCAGTAGGTCGCACCAATGGTTTTAGGGACAATTTCTGACAACACCAAGATACCCAAGGTAAGTACGGCAGAGAACACACCTAGCCATTGGCTACCGAAAACCTTCGCCGCTTGAGCACCAGCACTCGCCGCACCAATAGTATGGGCGATGGTGTTTAGGGTCAGGATAGACGCCAGCGGTCGGTCAAGTTCTGCTTTTAGCTTGGACAGTTTTTCTGCCGCAGGGTGCCCCTGTTGTCTTAGCTGAGCGAGATAGCTTGGGGTAATACTCAGTAGTACCGCCTCCAATACCGAACAGATAAACGACACACCAATGGCGACAGCGATATAAACCGATAAGAGAAACATTCATTTCCTAGTAAGTGCACACATCAACCTAACTTTGCTGCAAATGAGCCTGTGCATTGTTGGTGAGTGCTTAAAAACAGTAGCGACAGACCGATTTATCAGGCTTATCGGTTGAGCCGCAGAGCATTTATGGGACTTTATGCAATAATTTACAAGGTTTCAAACTCAATCTTTGGGTAACAAATTGTGAGTTAATGCTCATAAAACGGTTAAATCTACGTCATAAGCGACAAAGAACGGCTACAAACCTTTGCCAGATGGGGGCTTTATGATTTAGAGTGGGCTTTAACTCGATAACATGAAGAAGGGAAACCTAATGAACAAGACCCAATTAATCGACTTTATCGCTGAAAAAGCTGACCTATCAAAAGCACAAGCTAAAGCAGCGCTAGAAGCGACGCTTTCAGGCGTATCTGAAGCGCTAACTGAAGGTGACCAAGTTCAACTAATTGGTTTTGGTACGTTCAAAGTAAACCACCGTGCAGCTCGTACTGGTCGTAACCCAAAGACTGGTGATGAGATCCAAATCGCTGCAGCGAACGTTCCAGCATTCGTAGCTGGTAAAGCGCTAAAAGACGCAGTTAAATAATTTCTACAGCACCGACGCCCAGCGTCGGTGCTGTTCTCTCTACTCCCTACCTGTGATGGATTGTTAAGCGTGTTGAGCGCCAGCGCGGTTACCCATCTGTCTCCTCACTAAAGAGCTACAATTGACTGAACGCGATTCGCTATTTACTGTCCTACTTCTGCAGGAGAGTCATTTTCCATATCTTGCGTTCACACGAGGTGTCTAACAAATTATGAAAAAAACACTGTTGGTTTCACTTCTCGCAGCCACCTTGATTGGCTGTTCCTCAACGCCATCGCCTAGTCTCAATCAATTCTCGAACTATACGGGCGGGCAAACCCTTGGTGATGCGACGAGTTTCTATTGGTACACCGAAAAGCTGACGCGGCCATACAGTGCTGCTGATTACGTCAACATGAACGACTATGGTTGGTATCAATCCAACTATCGATGGGAAGGCGACACATTACGTGAGTTTGTGCGCGAAGGGGTGCAAAACGAGATAGAGACTGGTGAGGTGACCTACCGTATTCACGTGCGTTTCAATAAAGATGGTGAAGCTATCTATCAGCAGTATCGCCGCAACGGTAAGGTCTTACCGGTCAAGAAAGCTCAGCTTGAGAACTATCAAAGAGAAGCCTCACTGCTCGTTGAGCGTGTGAAAGAGCAAGACAGTGATGGTCTAGAGCTCGTTCAAGGGCATTGGGATGGTGAAACTCTAGAAACCTGTAATGGCATCGAGTTTAGCGATATCAAGTTTGAGGAGAGCTTACCGAATTTTGTGGTCAAGCGCTTAGCTGAGGTTGAAAGCTATGTGGCTTTTCTGGGAAGCACGCGACTAACAGGCGCTAGAGTAGAGCAACTGCTGATGCTCGCCGAAGGTTCAAAAGACTGTATTCCGAAGCCAGAGTTAATCTAACGAGTGTTGAACAAAAAAAGGGTGCCAATCGGCACCCTTTTCAATATGAGCTAGGCTCGGTTACTTTTGCTCGCGAGCAATTGCACGATAGCCGATGTCGTTGCGGTGGAACATGCCGTCCCAGCTGATCTTCTTAGTCAGCTCATACGCGCGCGTTTGAGCTTCAGATACGGTGTTGCCCAGTGCAGTCGCACAGAGTACACGACCACCGTTAGTCACAACATTGCCGTCTTTGTCAGCCGTACCTGCATGGAATACCTTCTCGCCTTCCACTTCAGTCGTTGGTAGACCAGAGATAACATCACCCTTGTTGTAAGACGCTGGGTAACCGCCTGCCGCTAGAACGATACCGATAGAAGCGCGTGGATCCCACTTAGACTCAACTTGGTCTAGCTTCTTGTCGATGGCAGCTTGGCAAAGCTCAACCATGTCTGATTGCATGCGCATCATGATAGGTTGTGTTTCTGGGTCACCGAAACGGCAGTTGTATTCGATTACTTTAGGTGTGCCGTCTTTGTCGATCATCAGACCTGCATACAGGAAACCTGTGTATGGGTTACCTTCAGAAGCCATGCCGCGAACCGTTGGATAGATAACCTCTTCCATGATGCGGTTGTGGATTTCTTGAGTAACGACTGGAGCCGGAGAGTAAGCGCCCATACCGCCAGTGTTAGGACCTGTGTCCTTATCACCAACACGTTTATGGTCTTGGCTGGTTGCCATTGGCAATACGTTTTCGCCATCAACCATCACGATGAAGCTTGCTTCTTCGCCATCTAGGAACTCTTCGATAACTACACGGCTGCCCGCGTCGCCAAATGCGTTGCCAGCCAGCATGTCTTTGATTGCGTCTTCTGCTTCTTCTAGCGTCATCGCAACGATCACACCTTTACCAGCCGCAAGGCCGTCAGCTTTAACTACGATCGGAGCGCCTTGCTCGCGAACGTAAGCCAGTGCTGGCTCGATTTCAGTGAAGTTCGCGTAAGCGCCAGTCGGGATAGCGTGACGAGCTAGGAAGTCTTTGGTGAATGCTTTTGAGCCTTCTAGCTGAGCGGCAGCTTGAGTCGGACCAAAGATAGCTAGACCGGCTTCTTGGAATGCATCAACAACGCCAATCACAAGCGGTGCTTCAGGACCAACAATCGTTAGCTCGATGTTCTTCTCTTTTGCAAACGCAACCAGACCTTGAATGTCTTCAACGTCAATCGCAACGTTTTCTAGCTTAGGTTCAAGCGCAGTACCTGCGTTACCAGGTGCGACGAAAACCGTTTCAACATTTGGATTCTGAGCCACTTTCCAACCCAGAGCGTGCTCACGACCACCAGCACCAATAATTAGAACGTTCATAATATATCCTTTGATTTTGCTCCTCCCCTTAATAAGGGGAGGCTGGGAGGGGTAAATCGCGGTCTCGCAAACTGACCCCCTCTAACTCCCCCTTAGCAAGGGGGAGAACCAAAAACGAATTAGTGACGGAAGTGGCGCATGCCTGTAAAGATCATCGCCATGCCATGCTCGTCAGCCGCTGCGATAACTTCGTCATCACGCATAGAGCCACCTGGTTGGATAACGCACTTGATGCCAGCTTCTGCAGCAGCGTCAATGCCATCACGGAACGGGAAGAACGCATCTGATGCCATTACGCAGCCTTCAACCTGTAGACCTTCGTCAGCAGCCTTGATGCCAGCAATTTTCGCTGAGTACACGCGGCTCATTTGACCAGCGCCCACACCAATAGTCATGTCGCCTTTCGAGTAAACGATCGCGTTTGATTTAACATACTTAGCTACTTTCCAGCAGAATAGCGCGTCTTTCAGCTCTTCTTCTGTTGGTTGGCGCTTAGAAACCACTTTAAGGTCATCAAGCGATACCATACCTTGGTCGCGGTCTTGAACCAGAAGACCACCGTTAACGCGCTTAACGTCAAAACCAGTCGTCTTAGTTGTCCACTCGCCACACTCTAGTAGGCGAACGTTTTTCTTAGCCGCAACCACTTCTACTGCTTCCTCAGAAACAGAAGGTGCGATAATCACTTCAACGAACTGACGCTCAACAATCGCTTTCGCTGTTTCTGCATTTAGCTCTTGGTTGAATGCGATGATGCCGCCAAACGCTGACGTTGGGTCAGTTTTGTAAGCGCGGTCATACGCTTCAAGGATGTCTTTACCTAGTGCAACACCACATGGGTTAGCGTGCTTAACGATAACACAAGCTGGCTCATCAAACTCTTTCACACACTCAAGTGCTGCGTCAGTGTCAGCGATGTTGTTGTAAGACAGGGCTTTACCTTGAATCTGGCGAGCAGTCGATACCGACGCTTCTTCTGGGTTTGCTTCTACGTAGAATGCCGCGTCTTGGTGGCTGTTCTCACCGTAGCGCATGTCTTGCTTCTTCACGAACTGTTGGTTGAACGTGCGTGGGAATTTAGACTCTTCATCACCCTCTTTGTTCTCACCGTATGATGGAACCATAGTGCCGAAGTAGTTCGCGATCATGCCGTCGTAAGATGCCGTGTGCTCAAACGCTGCAATAGCTAGGTCGAAACGTGTCTCTAGAGTCAGAGATTTGTCGTTTGCGTCCATTTCAGCAATAACGCGGTCGTAGTCGTGTGCGTTAACAACGATAGTCACGTCTTTGTGGTTTTTCGCTGCAGAGCGAACCATAGTTGGACCACCGATATCGATGTTCTCAACCGCGTCTTCTAGTGTGCAGCCTTCTTTTGCTACAGTCGCAGCAAATGGGTATAGGTTAACCACAACCATATCGATTGGGTTGATGCCGTGAGTTGCCATCACTTCGTCATCTTGACCGCGACGACCTAGCACACCACCGTGTACTTTCGGGTGTAGCGTCTTAACACGACCATCCATCATCTCTGGGAAGCCAGTGTAGTCAGATACTTCAGTTACCGCGATACCTTGCTCAGCAAGTAGGCGAGCAGTACCACCAGTAGAAAGGATATCAACACCGCGTTGTGCTAGTGCTTGTGCGAATTCAACGATACCAGTTTTGTCAGATACGCTGATTAAAGCGCGGCGAATTGGACGAGCGTTACTCATGCTTCTGTTTCCTCAAAGTCACAGATTGTGTTGCTGTGTACAGGGCAAACGATTGGTTTGGCCTGCGGATTTAAAGATAGTTGCCAAACAGGACGAGGTCTTTCATGATTGAGTCGACCCAGTCGTCTGTTGGGTAAATACCCTTGGAATCTTTCCACCGGGATGGCGATGGCGCGTATTCTAACCAATCTATTACAAAAAAGCTCGCGCAATCGTTTGGCATAGGCAAAAAAAGTGCAAAAAAGCCTATTAAAGAACACTTTTGTAACAAAGAGGTTAATTTAAACGGTTATGTTTCAAATAGGTGAGTTAGCAAAACGCTGCAAAGTCACTGCGGATACGTTGCGTTTTTACGAGAAAAACCAACTTATTGAGCCGGCAGGGCGCAGCGAATCGGGATATCGTCTCTACAATGAGCAGAGTCAGCAACAGGTGAGCTTTATCCTCAAGGCGAAATCCTTAGGGCTGAGCTTAGATGAGATTAAAGAACTGCTTGGCATCAAGCTTGAAGCCACTGAGCATAGCTGTGCGGAGGTTAAGTCTATCACTAGCGCTAAGCTGGCAACGATTGATGACAAAATTGCCGAGCTGACACGGATCCGCGAAGCGCTGAAAAAAATCAATGATGCCTGCTGCGGGCATGAACACGATGCGAGCCACTGCTCGATACTAGCAGCCTTGGAGTCCAACAAAGAATAAGAGGAGCCTGAGCGACTCCTCTCAATTTTATTCCCGCTGTTTAAGATACTTTGAATGCGCCAATGCCTTGGCTAAGCGTGTGACCATTTTCCATCAACTGCTCGCTGGCTTTCGCCAGATTCTGAGCTTCTTTCGCTGATTGACTGCCGTGGTCTGCAATTTGCGTCACGTTCTGACTGATCTCATCGGTCGCTTGAGTCTGCTGAGCGCTTGCCTCCGCGATTTGCTCATTGAGTGATACAATCTCATTGACCTGCGCATCAATCTCATCCAATGCGAGTTTGGCATTCGCAACCTCAGATAAGGTTTCAACTGATTGCTGCTGAGTGTGAATCATCGATTGGCTTACTTCTGCCGCTTGGCTTTGAAGCTTCTGGATGATCTGTTCAATTTCGTCGGTGCTGCTTTGAGTGCGGGTGGCTAAGGTTCTTACCTCGTCTGCTACCACGGCAAATCCACGTCCTTGTTCACCGGCGCGAGCAGCTTCGATTGCGGCGTTCAAAGCAAGTAGATTGGTTTGCTCTGCGACTCCTCGAATAACCTCTAGCACTGAGCTGACTTCTTGCGTGTCGTTGGCGAGGATCTGAATGCTGCTATCCGTGGTGGTTAATAGTTCGGATAGCGATTGCATGTGCTGCGTCGCGAGTTCAATCACGCGACTGCCTTGCTGGCCTTGTTCACTCGCCATCTTAGCGGCACTCGCGGCTTGCTGCGCAGAATGAGCGACCTCTTGGTTGCTGGCGTGCAACTGGTTCATGGCCGAGGCAACAGTATCGACGGCTTGTTGCTGCTGCTCAGACTGGGCAGCGCCATTTTGGGCGACTTGATTCAATGACACGGCGGCTTGGGTAATGTTCTCGGTGACCGGCTTAATCTCTTTAATCGTGTTCTCTAGCTTGTGAGTAAAGCGGTTAAACGCGGATGCGATTTGGCTGAGCTCGTCCGTCCCTGTTTCTGGAAGGGTTTTGGAGAGATCGCCATCACCGCTGGCAATGTCGTTCAATGCGTCGCGTGTGTCACGGCAGGGTTGAACGATGCTGCGACCAATAAGATAAGCAAGCACAAGCATCACAGCGAGTGCTACGACCACACTCATCAACACTTTCTTGGTGGCCTGCCAGGTCAATGCTTCGACGTCATCGACATAGACACCAGAGCCGATAACCCAGCCCCATGGCTTAAACAGCTTAATATAGGACACTTTCTCTACCGGCGCGTCTGAGCCCGGTTTGGGCCACATGTAGTTTACAAGCCCTGATTGCTGCTGTTTCGCGAGATTCACCATGTCAACAAACAGTCTTTTGCCATTTGGATCGGCAACTTGGCTGAGATCTTGCCCATTGAGCGCGGGTTTCATGGGGTGCATAACCATCGCAGGTTGGAGATCGTTGATCCAAAAATAGTCGTTAGCATCATAGCGAAGGCTTTGAACGGCCTTTGACGCTTCAGACTGAGCTTGCTCTAGCGTCAGTTGGCCAGAGCTATATTGTTGGTGGTAGTGCTCCACGAGGGTGTAGGCCGTTTGAACCAGATGTTGGGTCTTACTTTGCTTGTTTTCCATCAGCGAGTTCTGATAATCCAGCAGTGCCAACACCAATGGCACAAACAGGGCAGCAGAAACCAGTGCGATAAGCACAAACAAGCGGTGTTGAATAGAGGTATTGCGCAGCAACGGGGTAGTCATCTTAAGAACTCCTTTTCTTAAAAGGGCAGATATTACCTAGCGTTTATTAAAGGTTTTATATTGTTGTTATAACAATACCTTACGCCATGCTGATCACGGACTCTATTCCACTATCGTCTAATTTTACGTCAGATCACAAAGTTGCTAGGCGCAATATGAAGTCAGTTGGGTGGTGGAAAGCGGTTGAATGCTGGGAGGGAGAATAAGAAAAGGGCCTGAAGCGTACTTCAGGCCCTTTAATGTCAAATACGTTCGCTAAAGGCGAATTAGTTCATGCCGTATTTTCGGTTTCGCTATCTCATTCTATCCCGTCAAATCTAGACTTAGTTTTACTAATGCCTTGTAAATCATGGCTTAATGGCTGTGTTGTGTCTTGTCTTATCTAATTGTATCTTAGTTTGTATAGAGTTAAGTGTGGGTTTATTTGCGGGTTTAACTATTGGTCTGCAAAAATTATTTCTAAACTCATTTTAACTTAGGACACTTAGGACAATTAGGATAAAGTTAATAAATACAACAACTTAAACTGTCCTAACTTGCCTTTTAACTTAGGACACCATTAGGACAGGGTTAGGACATGGCACTGACAGACTCAAAGCTAAAAGCACTGAACGGTAAGAAGCACGACAAAGCACCGATTAAGATTGCTGACCGTGACGGACTGACCGTGTACCACCGCAAGACAGGTAAACTATCTTTTGTGTATCGCTACAGGTACAACGGAAAACCTCAAGACTTAACACTAGGAGCTTATCCAGTAATTGGACTAGCAGAGGCACGAGCGGAGGCTCTCAAGTGTCGCAAGCTACTAGCCGATGGTCACGACCCAAAGTTAATGCGCCAACTAGCCAAAACGAAAATCCTTGAAGCTGTGACCGTTAAGGATGCTATCACGTACTGGCTTGACAACTACGCAGCCAAGAACCGAGCAAACCACGAAAAGCACCGCTCTCAATTTGAAAAGCATGTATTCCCACACATTGGAAACCTACCTTTAGAGAACTGCGAAACGCGCCATTGGGTTAAGGTGTTTGACGACATCACCAACGGTACACACCACAGAGCAGCACCAAAGGCTAGTGGATATATCCTCCAGAACGCAAAGCAAGCACTCAAGTATTGTAGAAATCGACAATATGCCTACTCAACGGCACTAGACGATCTCAACATTGCTGACATAGGCGAACACCAAGAAAAGAAAGACCGTGTTTTATCATGGCGTGAACTTATGGACGTTTGGCACTGGACTCAAGATGTTAAATCAAACTGGTACTACAGAAACCTCATTAGCTTATTAATAGTATTTGGTTGCCGCACTCAAGAACTAAGGCTCTCAAAGGTTGATGAATGGGATTTAAAAGAAATGATTTGGACAACTCCAAAAGCTAACAGCAAAACAGGCCAAGAGATTAAACGACCTATACCAGATGCGATAAAGCATCATATTGAAGCGCTTATTGCACAGTCAAAGAATGACTACATCTTGGGTGAGCTTAAAAGACCAGAAGCGGTGTCGTCATATGGTAGAAACCTATCGAAGAAGCTAAACCATAAAGAGCCGTGGACGCTTCACGACCTGAGAAGAACATTCACAACGATACTAAACGACATAGAGATAGAGCCATATGTTGTAGAGCAGCTACTAGGTCACGCCCTTGGTGGTGTAATGGCAGTTTATAACCGCTCTCAGCACATAGAAAAGAAACGTGTAGCACTCGATGTGTGGACGTCAAAACTCAACGAAACGGAATTTCAACTTAACATTGTAGGGATTAGATAATGACCAACGAAAAGACAGAAACAATCAAGTATGAGACTCCAAAAGGTAAGACAAGCAAACTCATCACTAAGAGGTCCGTTGTTGCTGGTGATAACTTGGATAGATTTGTAGACCTTTGTAATTCAGCATGGAACGCAGAGTCACTTATTGATGAATACGAAAGTGTTTTCAAATCAGTTCTAGAGCGCTGTGAATCACCTACAGATTTGATGGTGTTTATTGATGAGAATGGAAATCTTTTGAGCAGAGAGCAGGGCATTGAAAAGAGTGTTGTTCCAAAGCACCTTACTAGGTATTTAGAGCTAAATTTCCCATCAAATAGAATGGCTCAACTCGCGGCAGAAGGTCTGAGTTTGGTTAGCAATGCACGTTTGGCAGTTAAGAATGAAACAACAAATTTAAGTGTCAACAATATTGTAGCAACGTGCTTGAAGCTAGGTCAGTTAAGAGCGAACTTGGTTTATCTGTTGAACGAGGACGATGTTTTAATAAGAGAAAAAAGCTGTGGGAATTTAAAGAGTGGCTCGCGCTCACGAAGTGAGGAGGCAGCAGATGCAAGAGATGAACTGCGAACTGAGTTCGACAAGGCTAAAAAAGAGCTAACGAGAAACGGTAAAGAACCTAAGGACAGGCATGTTATAGATTATCTACTGAAAGAAAAGCTTATCGAGCCAAGGCAAAAAGTGAGCGACAAAATGCCATATGAAAAAGTCCTGGCTAACATGTGCAAGTACTACAGCAAATTCGTAAAAAAAGATAATCAAAATCGCCTAACCGAGCGAGGGCGATTTTTTTAAGGTTTATCATACAACCTCAATTAAGACAAAAAGGAAGGTTATATGAGCAACTTAGAAATAGTATCAAGACGTTTACTTACCTATGGGGATGTTTGCACCCTGTTGAATCGTTCATACAAAACAGTATGGGCAAATGTAAAAAGTGGTAAGTTTCCTCAACCTCTAAGAACCGAGACAGGGCGAACTATTGGCTGGCTTCAATCCGATGTTGAACAATGGATGAAAGAAAGGGGGCAGGCATGAAACTAGAAGATTTGTTTGCTGATGAGCATCTAACAAAAAGCTACCTGAAAGACCAGTTCACCAACAGCAAGTATATGCTTGAAAAGGTGGAAACGTTCAGCCCTAAAGAAGCCGCTACCCTTGCTGTGATGGTCGCAGGATACACGATAGCCAACGAAGGCGCAGGGATTGCAGATGTTGAGGACGTGGCCTTACTATCTAGAGCTAACGACCTATACAGAAAACACCATCTACCAATTCAACGAGCAAAGATTGAAAGCATTAACAGGAACGGCAACAAGACCAAACGACAGCTTTGCTATATAGAGCGTGGTCAGTTGGAGCTACTCAAGACCAATGAAGGCGCAAAGGGTGTTTGTCGTGAGGTTAGAACGCTAGTTTTCCGTGATAAGGCTATTGCTGAGAATCGCAAGTTTGACCGCCTTCTCGTTGAATACCCGAACCATAACAAGTTATTTGCACGCATCATTAATCGTAAATTGAAACTACCAACAAAGCACAAAGCGCAATTCATAGGTGAACTAGGTCAACTTATAACGAAGTATGATCAGAGCATAAAAAAAGGCTCTAAGCATTAAACCTAGAACCCTTCTTAAAACTGGCTGGTGGTGTATCCGACCAAAGAATGACCGCCAGCCCATAGAAAAGAGTTTATAGCAATATGGCACAAACCGCACGTAAAAAAGACGAGTCTTACCGACTTGAAAAGGCATTAGCTGACGCCATTTGTCACGAAATGCCTATCTCTTTTGGTGATGCTGAAAACATTGATTTGGCTTTGATCGCAGATGGTAGCAACAAGCGAATCATTGCCACATTCAAAGAGCTTTACCAAACACCTACAAGCCAACCGAACAATAAGCAAATCGCTGATGACATTCATTGCATGATGTTAAGCGATGGCTATACAGCTACGGACGCAGACAAAGAGTCTGACGCGATAGAGAACCTAACAGGCCGCAAGCGTGAGCCAAATGTCAGCTTAGTATCTGACGCAATTAAAAGGTTCACCACCGACACCACCAAACCAACTTACCTCCACTTAGTTAGCAATGACGATTCCCCACTGGCTTATGATGCCTTGCTAGACCTTTGCCGAAAAGCTGACGGGGAACACCTTGAGGAAAACAGGGAGACTATCGTTAATACTTTTAACTCAAGTCACTCAGTGGTTCTACACGGTTCAAAGACGTTAATTTGTGAGAGAGTGGCCGACCATAAAGATAATGTTGGATATGTGTTCTCAGCAGTACCACAAAAGCGCTCATTCTACGCAAACCTAAACTTTCCACACATGGCAGACGACAAGGTTAAGTACGCAAACTGCTTTGACTTGTGGATGAAAGACCATGATCGCAGGACTTATCACGGTGTCGTGTTTGACCCATCCAATAGGGCAGGAAGTCGATTCTTAAATATGTGGTCAGGCTTTGCGGTTGATGCCGTGGAGGGAGACAACAAGCTAGACAATATCATGGCTCATTTGCGCTATATAATCTGTGGCGGTGATGTAGAGCACTTTCAATATCTTCTAGCTTGGATGGCACACATAGTACAAAAACCAGAAGAAAAGAGCGGTGTTTGTGTGGTTCTTAAATCAGAAGCTAGAGGCACTGGTAAAAGTACAGTGTCTATTTTGCTTGAAAGGCTACTTGGTCAACACGCTATGCGCGTACAGGACGGTAAACACTTACTTGGGGCATTCAATAGCCACTTAGCAAACAAGCTATTTGTGACGATTGAGGAAGCTTTTTGGAGTGGTTCAGCAAAGGACGCTGGTAAGCTAAGAACGCTAATAACAGAGAGCACTGTCACTATTGAAGCAAAGGGCAAGGACGCTATTGAGGTCGATAGTTATCACCGCTTTATGATGTGTACTAACAATGATTGGGCGGTTCCACAGACTCAAGATGAAAGACGTTTCTTTGTGCTCGAAGTTTCCGATGAAGTTAAGCAGAACAAGGAATATTTCTCACAGCTTTACCGTGACATTAAATCAGATGAAGCAATGGGACAATTGTTCAACTTCTTGAAGAACTACGACATTGAACCGTACAACTTGAGCAAAGCACCAAAGACAGCGGCTACACAACAGCAGATCATGGAGTCATTACCTAGTGAGGGTGCATGGCTTAAATCGCTACTTGATGACGGTTCTCTTATTGATGGAAATGTTTCATACGATCTCGACAATGCGCAGACCATACCAAAGAACAGCTTTTTTGATGCTTACATAGACTATTGCGACAAGATGAACGTTCAAGGCTATGACCGATGTAGCCCCAATAAGCTTGGGATCTACTTAAAGAAAGTAATCGGTTTAAGTGATGGCGGCAAGAAGTCTATTAACGGGGCGCGGTTAAACTGCTACAGAACCAAGCCACTGGAAGAAATGGAAACGCTATTCAGTAGTCATTACGAATACAACTAAGAAAGGCCGCTCGAAAGGGCGGTTTTTTGTATCTGATAATCGTTGATGAACAAATCAATGTCTATAAGTTATTGTTATTAATTGATATTGGGTTGAATTGGTGTCAAGGTTTTAATTCTAAACCCACATTAGAACCCAATTACGGTAAGTTTTAGCCATGACGAAACCTTCGTTATGAACAGGACTTATAAGCGGTATAATATATACATACCACTTAAAAGGGCGTGATATGAGCAAAGGATACGGGAAAACACAAAAGGCGATACTTGATTACATGCTTTACCGTGATGATGAAGATTGTAGCGAGTGCGTGACCTACATAGCCAAGGACATTGGGGCGACTCAACCAGCTACATCGAGAGCGATAAAACGACTTGAAGCTGATGGGTTATTGATTGGCTTCACCCAGTGGATGGAAGACCCGGCCTACAGAATCAAACGAAAGCGCAAATGCTACTATCACGTAGAAAACGCGGAAGTTCGCCAGCAATGGAGAAATGACAGAGCGGCACGACTACTAGCTGAACGGGCAGAGGCTAGAAAGCAGGGCGTGTCAGTAATGGAACTAAGGTTTCAAGGCTTTGCTGATGCTTTCAGGCAGATAAAGGGGTAGTAAAAGTTTTACTATCTAAAGGTACTTTACGGGTTTAAAACGGGTTAAGTATTGTTAAGTGAAAAAGCAGTGTAGCCGCTAAACTTCAAATCTCAATTAAACCATAGCCATAGATTTACGGTTAGCAACCGCATATCTAATTGTTTAATCGTTCTAATATTTAACCCAAGTTAAGCATTTGAAAGCGCACTACCTAGGGAAAAGTTTTCCCCAACTAAGCCCGATTTAAAATCTGCCTTTCCCCATAAGCATCCACCAACGGTGTGAGTTGCCAAAATTGGCAGGTCTAACCCAACCGAACCCACAAAACCCAGTGGGATACCACTCGATAGCGACTTGCTAGCAATCTGCTACACACTACATACAAAAGATGTGTATGTACCGTCACGAGTCGTGCGTTTGGTATGCGTCCGCATTGCGCTGGCATCCTCAAGTAAAATAATTTTACCCCTTAATTTTTCGGTGCTAGTAAAAAAAACGGCAATCCTAACAATTCCTAATGAAATCACGGGGGAATTTTTGCACCAGTACACGCGCGTGTTAAGTAAATCCTGAGTAATCGTAAGTCAAACCTGACAAAACCTGACCTTTCCCCTCCTAAGTGACCCAATATCTATTACGCCAAAATCTTAAGTATTCTTGAGGTTGAAAGCTCATGGCTATCAATTCAAATAAATTAATAGGTCAAGACTATCATTGATGGTAAAATAACCTTGTGTTGTTAATTACAAGGTGAAAACAGTGACATTCAAGAAAGGCGAAAGGCATGGGGGCATGTATGACTTGGGTTAAAGGGCAGTCAGGGAATAAAAACGGCAGACCTAAAGGAGCGCTAAACAAAAGAACGGCACTTATCAAGGCGCTTGAATCTGAGTTTAGTGATGGTGAGCAGGAATTCTGGAAACACGTTGTTAGCTTGGCTAAGAGTGGCGATATGAGCGCGGTAAATGCCATTGCTTCCAGGTTATATCCTGCATTAAAGCCAATTACACCTAGCGCAGTATTCGAGCTTGATAACACATCACCAAGCACACAGGCGCGGAGCGTTTTAAGTGCCATTGCTAACGGTGAGTTATCCGCAGATGTGGGGAAAGGGCTGATTGATTCAATACATTCAGTTATGAAGATTGTTCAAGTAGATGAGCTACTAGAGCGCATAAACAAACTAGAAAAGGCGGTAGAAAATGAACCACGTTAATCAAGCCATTCACGATATGGCTAACAAGATGAGCAACGAGCAAATTCTTAATTGCGTTGCTGAGTTGAACCCAAGCGAAGACGCAGGAACGATGAAGGCGCTTTTGGGCGTTTACGTTAACAGGCGCTTAGGGGTTGAGGAACCTATCAAGGTGAGCGATCACAATCTAAATCTCAATGCCATGCTCGAAGGTAAAACAGACAGCAAGGAAACCACCAACACGCCAGCAACAGGCGATCACAATCTGGACCTAAACAACCTACTAGAAGGCGGCAAGCTATGAGCAATGTATTCAAACTATCAACACATGATTTTCAAGTAAGCAAACAAACACTACCAATTGAAGCTAGGGATGAAGCGGAGCGTTATAGCGCGGCAGTTAATGAAGCGGTTCCCCAAGTACAAGCTTTGTTTGATGAGTTCGTAGCAAAGGCGGCAGAGATTGCGCCTAAATACGACCTTACACCGTTCATTGATGAGAAACAGAAAGAACTTAAGGCACTGGAAGCCGAGCGCGACAAGGCATTGAGCAAGGCTGAAAGCGGTATTGATGAGTTAGAGAAGCTAAAGATTTCCTCAGCACTACAGATGCGCATTATCGCCGGTAATGGTGTGGAAACTATGATTAGCACCTCAGAAAGTTTCAGTGAGCTTAAGGCGCTTGAAGAAATTGCCAAGAACATGAATTACAACAGCGCAGCCAAGCGAGCAGAAGAAAAAGCCAAAGAGATCGCAATAGGCACACTAGACCAAGAGATTGAAGCAACCAAGCTATCAATCACCCAAATGACGCAAGAGCAGACCATGCAAAACAACCTATGGTTATCACTTCCTTATAGCTTCGGTTATGTGGCTTATTAATGGCGCTTAAATTGAGTGTGGGGCGCGATGTAAGCCCCATCACTTGATAGTAAGGGGATTGTTCCAATGAAAACAAAGACCATGCTTAAACGCTTTATACGGCTACAGGAAGGGCTTCTAAAACGTCAAACAGAGCAGCAAGCCAAAGAGAAGGAGCCAAAGCAATGACTTATCAAGATTTACTATTCGTGAATGCCTGTATTAGTTATTTCGTTGTAGGGCTGGCGTTTGGTGTTGTCCTAGCAAAAAAGGGGTGAGGTTATGAAGGCTATTCAAATTCAAGGTTGTACGGCTGAACAGGAAGCAGACGTGTTAAGGCTCATTGAGGCAATAGCAGCAAGTTTTGATATGCAGAACCGCCCTAGATGCTGGCTAAACAAACACGGCGCTGTAGGGATAAAGACCTCAGTTCCCGATCACTACAAACAACTAAGGGACGATTACAAAGAAACTCGGAAGGAAATGGAACAGCTAGTTTCTTAACAAATCTTAATGTGTCCTAACTAGTGTCCTAACCAACTTAGGACAGGTGGCTAACTTAGGTCACCTAAAAACCCTTTAAAATCAAGGTTTTGTCCTAACGCCCTAAGTGTTCTGACTTTTTTGCGTTTTTTTCTCCACATATTTTTTTTAGCTTCACATGATTTATTTTTGGGTGAGTCATGGAGAGTGTTTTTTGTTGTGTGGGTATTGCTGTGGGTTTGAAAAGTAAAAAGGCTCATCAAGTAAATGACAAGCCCTTTACAAACAATAACTTAAAGAAGAATCTTTAGTTCATGCCGTATTTCTTAAGCTTCTTACGAAGAGTACCGCGGTTGATACCCATCATAGTTGCTGCGCGAGTTTGGTTACCGCGAGTGTACTGCATGATGGTGTCTAGTAGCGGCTGTTCAACTTCCGCTAGAACTAGTTCATACAATTCAGTGACGTCTTGACCATTTAATTGAGCAAGGTAGTTCTTTAGAGACGCTTTTACAGAGTCACGTAGTGGCTTCTGAGTGATTTGGTCTGAAGATGTTACTGTAGTAACTGTCAATGGTTCTGAAGTCAAATTTTGTTCGAACATAATCGGTTTAGCTCTTCTCGTAATTATGATGCAACGTTGTCAAAATAACCTTGCAATGCGTCGAGCTGTTCATTAGCAGCATCAATCGCGTTGAAGGTACGGCGGAACTCACCCGCCTGCTCATGTTCTTTTAGGTACCAGCCAACATGCTTACGCGCGATGCGTGGACCTAAGAATTCACCATAAAACTGGTGAAGTGCTTGAACATGACCAAGCAAGATATCCTGCACGTCCGAAGTCGGGCGCTCAGGCATCAGTGTGCCGTTTTCCAAATAGTGTTGGATTTCCTCGAAAATCCATGGCCGTCCTTGGGCCGGACGTCCAATCATCAAAGCGTCTGCACCGGTGTAATCCAGTACATATTTCGCTTTCTCTGGGCTATCGATATCACCGTTAGCGATAACCGGTATAGAGACAGCTTCTTTTACCGCTTTGATGCTGTCGTATTCTGCCTCGCCTTTGTACATGCAGGTACGCGTTCGACCATGAAGGGCGAGCGCCTGTATGCCGCAGTCTTCGGCTAGTTTTGCAATTTGGACACAGTTTTTGTTGTCTGTATCCCAACCTGTACGGGTTTTTAATGTCACAGGGACATCGACGGCATCGACTACGGTACGTAGGATATCTTCGATGATATCTGGGTACTTAAGCAGTGCTGAACCCGCCAGCTTTTTATTCACTTTCTTAGCAGGGCAGCCCATATTGATGTCGATGATTTGCGCACCGTTTTCAACACTGAACTGTGCCGCTTCCGCCATAAGCGTTGGATCGGCTCCTGCAATCTGCACCGAACGAATACCTGATTCGCCCTCGTGCACCATGCGCTGCTGTGACTTGGCTGTTTTCCACAGTTTTGGGTTAGACGACATCATTTCACTGACGGCCATACCCGCACCGTAACGAAGGCACAACTCACGGAACGGCCTATCAGTAACACCCGCCATAGGTGCGACAATCAGGTTGTTCTTAAGTTGGTATTGTCCGATTTTCAAAACAGCGCCACAGGTTTACACAAGCAAGGGCGCGCATTTTACGCATTTTTTCGGTGCGTGAAAAGACTAATATTTGAGCATTTACAATTTGTTTCTGCAAATTGTCGCATTTTCAGGCGCTTAGTCTTAAAACTATTCTTTTTAGGGCAAAAATCGCGGTATTTTAGCCCCCTAAAACACCGCGATTTAAACGAGAATGGTTATTTTTTGCCCGAGATACGACACCACTCGTTAAGTTCAACGATAGGGTCAATGCTCATCTCATCGCGATAGTAGTTGGCGACATCTTCAGCTTGAGTATCCAAAACGCCAGACATGGCGAGCTCACCACCTGGTTTTACTAGACCTTTAATGATGCCGGAAAGGTCACGTAAAGGACCGGCAAGGATGTTCGCCACCACAACGTCGGCAATCAGACCTTCTGGTTGGTCTTGAGGTAGGAAAAGCTCTAGTTGATCGGCAACGCCATTGCGCTGTGCGTTGTCTTTCGACGCAATAAGTGCTTGAGGATCAATGTCGATCCCGATCACTTTCGCAGCGCCAAGTTTGATCGCGGCAATGGCTAGGATCCCGGAACCACAACCAAAGTCGATAACTGTTTTACCGGCAAGATCTAGTGACTCTAGCCACTCAAGACATAGTGCCGTGGTTGGGTGTGTTCCGGTACCGAATGCAAGACCTGGGTCAAGCATCACATTCACCGCATCGGGCTCTGGAACATCACGCCAGCTAGGGCAGATCCAGAGGCGCTCACCAAATTTCATTGGGTGGAAGTTTTCCATCCACTCACGTTCCCAGTCCTTGTCTTCTAGCTGCTCGACCTTGTGGGCAAAGCCTTCCGGTAGCATATTGCTGCCTTTAATTGTCTCAACCACCCACTGAGTGTCCGCTTCGGCGTCGTATAGCGCAACGATATCAGTATCGCCCCACAAACGCGTCTCACCAGGCAACGGTTCAAATACAGGCGTATCATGCGCATCGAGGAACGTGACAGACAATGCGCCCGTTTCTTCCATCAGCATATCGCCGATTTGCTCTGCATTTTCATTGGTCGCGTTGAGTTTAATTTGAATCCAAGGCATAAGTTGGGTCCTAGCAAGATGAATTTTGCGCAGAGTGTAGCAGATTCACTGACGCTCGGCATAAAAAAACCCGCCGTGGCGGGTTTTTATCAATAGAGAAGCGATTAGCTCATGCCAAGCTTCTTCTCTAGGTAATGAATGTTGGCACCGCCGTGTTGGAAGTTTTCATCATTCATGATGGATTCTTGTAGAGGAATGTTGGTCTTGATGCCTTCAATGAACATCTCGCCCAGTGCATTCTTCATACGAGCAATCGCTACATCGCGGTTCTCACCGAACGTGATCAGCTTACCGATCATTGAATCGTAATGAGGTGGTACTGTGTAGCCCGTGTAGATGTGCGATTCCCAACGAACGCCCATACCGCCCGGCGCGTGGAAGCGTTCGATGGTACCTGGACATGGAAGGAAGCGCTCAGGGTCTTCCGCGTTGATACGACATTCGATCGCATGGCCACGCAGTTTTATGTCATCTTGAGTGAATGACAGTGGTTGACCTGCTGCAACACGAAGCTGCTCTTTGATTAGGTCAACGCCAGTCACCATCTCTGTTACTGGATGCTCTACCTGAATACGCGTGTTCATTTCGATGAAGTAGAACTCACCGTTTTCGTATAGGAACTCAAACGTACCTGCGCCTCGGTAACCGATTTCGATACATGCACGTGTACAACGTTCACCGATGTACTTACGCATCTCTTCAGTGATGCCTGGTGCTGGTGCTTCTTCAACGACCTTTTGGTGACGACGCTGCATTGAACAGTCACGTTCGCCAAGGTGGATAGCGCCGCCTTGACCGTCTGCGATAACCTGAACTTCAACGTGACGAGGGTTTTCTAGGAATTTCTCCATGTAAACGATGTCGTTGTTGAAGGCAGCTTTTGCTTCTGCACGTGTCATGGCAATGGATTCGACCAACTCGGCTTCACTGCGAACCACACGCATACCGCGACCACCACCGCCACCAGAGGCTTTGATGATAACTGGGTAGCCAATGCGCTTCGCGTGCGCTTTGTTTTTCGCTTCGTCATCGTCCAGTGGGCCGTCAGAGCCAGGTACACATGGTACGCCTGCTTTTTTCATTGCCGTGATAGCCGATACTTTATCGCCCATCATGCGAATCGTGTCTGCTTTAGGACCGATGAAGATGAATCCAGAGCGCTCAACTTGCTCAGCAAAATCAGCGTTCTCGGACAAGAAACCGTAACCTGGGTGGATCGCCACAGCACCTGTTACTTCAGCAGCTGAAATGATACGTGGGATATTTAGGTAGCTGTCGATACCACGTGCTGGACCAATACAGATGGCTTCATCAGCAAGTAGTACGTGCTTTAGGTCGCGGTCCGCTGTTGAGTGAACAGCCACCGTCTTGATACCTAGCTCTTTACAAGCGCGCAAAATACGAAGTGCAATCTCACCTCGGTTTGCGATAACGACTTTATCTAACATAGTCAAAGCCCCGCTTATTCGATGATAACTAGCGGTTGATCGAATTCTACAGCTTGACCATCTTCTACTAGGATTGCAGTGATAACGCCTGACTTGTCTGCTTCAATCTGGTTCATCATCTTCATTGCTTCAACGATACAGATAGTGTCGCCAGCGCTAACAGATTGACCAACTTCAACAAATGGTTTTGCATCTGGGCTTGGCGCACGGTAGAAGCTACCAACCATTGGAGAAAGAACCTGGTGACCAGCTGGTGCTGCAGGTGCTGCTTCTTCAGCTGCAACTGGTGCCGCGGCTGGAGCTGCTGCCGGCGCTGCTACTGGAGCAGGTGCTGCTGCGTATTGAATTGGTGCTGGAGCTGCAGCAGCAGGACCGCTGCGACTGATGCGTACTGACTCTTCACCTTCTGAGATCTCTAGTTCAGCGATGCCAGACTCTTCAACCAGTTCAATTAGCTTTTTGATTTTACGAATATCCATGTTTCTTTCTCTTTGTCTTGTGAGTAAGACGGCTTTACATTAAGCCGTAGAGTATTTGGTTATGTTGCTTTTAGCGCCTTAATGGCGGCTGAAAGCGCAAATTCATAGCCTTGCGAACCCAATCCGCAGATCACACCTTGTGCCACATCGGACAGATAAGAGTGATGACGGAATGGTTCTCGGGCATGAACGTTTGATAAGTGCACTTCGATAAACGGAATTGAGACCCCTAGTAATGCATCACGCAGTGCAACACTGGTATGGGTGAACGCCGCTGGGTTAATGATAATAAAATCGGTATTCCCAAATGCTGCGTGTATCGCCTCAATGAGCTCATATTCACGGTTAGATTGAAGGTGGGACAGCTCGATATCTGCCTGAGCAGCCTGCTTTTCTAGGTTATCAACAATTTGTGAGAGTGTTTCACTGCCGTAATGTCCCGGCTCTCTTACTCCTAACAGATTAAGATTTGGACCATTTAAAACTAGAATTCGAGACTTTGCTGTCATATTGTCGCCATCTTCGGTTAACGTGAAATAAACGGGGTTTATCCCAAGTTTACATAAAAACAGGAGCGGCTGAGAAGCTCGCCAAGCTCATATTTTTAAAAATTGACCAAGATTATAGCTAATTCACAACATTTAGCAGCAATTTACTGGTCTAATCTCCTGTGCTCTGTCAGAAAAATTGCAACACAGAGCACATTTTGACAGCCAGCTGAAAAAAGCTGAAACAAAAAAGCCGCCCCAGAAGGGACGGCTTGTTATCAGATTGTCACAGAGATGCACTAAACCAGCTCGGCTTTCTCTGCAATCAACTTATCGACGACGCTCGGATCAGCAAGCGTTGACGTATCACCTAAATTGCTGGTGTCGCCGGTGGCGATCTTACGTAGAATTCGACGCATGATTTTACCAGAGCGAGTCTTAGGTAGTGAGTCCGTCCAGTGCAGGACATCTGGCGTGGCGATTGGACCGATCTCTTTACGAACCCAATCTTTCACCTCTTTATGCAGCTCAGCCGATGGGAACTCGCCATCATTTAGCGTGATGTAGGCGTAGATAGCCTGACCTTTGATGTCGTGTGGAATACCTACGATTGCGGCTTCAGCAATCTTATCGAAAGCAACCAGCGCAGATTCAATCTCTGCGGTCCCCATACGGTGGCCTGAAACGTTAAGTACGTCATCAACACGGCCGGTAATCCAGTAGTAACCATCTTCATCACGGCGAGCACCGTCACCCGTGAAGTACATGCCTTTAAAGGTCGAGAAGTAGGTTTGCTCAAAGCGGTCGTGGTCCCCATAAACGGTACGCATTTGACCCGGCCAAGAGTCCAGAATGACTAAGTTGCCTTCGGTCGCGCCATCGACAATATTCCCCATGTTGTCGACTAGCGCAGGTTGCACGCCGAAGAATGGGCGAGTTGCCGAACCTGGTTTGAGCTCTGTGGCTCCCGGTAGTGGAGTAATCAAGATACCGCCTGTTTCTGTCTGCCACCAGGTGTCGACGATAGGTGATTGCTCGTTACCGATAGTTTTGTAATACCATTCCCAGGCTTCTGGGTTAATTGGTTCGCCAACTGAGCCCATGATGCGTAGGCTGTCGCGAGTGGTGCCTTTGACCGCTTCATCGCCCTTCGCCATTAGCGCACGAATCGCAGTCGGTGCAGTATAGAGGATGTTGACTTGGTGCTTGTCGACGACTTCACTCATACGGCTGGTATCTGGGTAGTTAGGTACGCCTTCAAACAAAATAGTCTTCGCACCATTGGCGAGTGGACCATAGATGAGGTAGGTGTGACCGGTAATCCAGCCTACATCAGCGGTACACCAGAAGGTTTCGCCTGGCTGATAGTCGAAGACATATTTAAAGGTCATGGTGGCGTAAACGAGGTAACCCCCCGTGGTGTGCAGAACGCCTTTTGGTTTACCTGTTGAGCCAGAAGTATAAAGGATGAATAGCGGGTCTTCTGCGCTCATTTCTTCTGGTGGACAAACTTCAGAGGCATTTTCGGTTGCTTCATGCCACCACACATCACGATGCTCATGCCAAGCCACATCGCCACCCGTGCGCTTAAGGACCATAACCTTGGAAATGGTTTTCACTTCTGGGTTAGTCAGTGCCTCGTCAACGTTCTTTTTCAAAGGTACTGCACGGCCACCACGTACACCTTCATCTGCGGTAATCACTACTTTTGCGTCTGAATCGATAATACGACCTGACAGTGCTTCAGGAGAGAAGCCACCGAAGACAACGGTATGGACAGCACCGATACGTGTACAAGCGAGCATTGCGACTGCCGCTTCTGGAACCATCGGCATGTATAGACAGACCACATCACCCTTGTTGACGCCTTGTGCTTTTAGCGCGTTAGAGAACTTACACACTTCTTTGTGCAGTTCATTGAAGGTGAGGGTTTTATCGTCAGCAGGATCGTCGCCTTCCCAAATGATTGCGACGTCATCACCACGCTCTGCTAGGTGTCGGTCGATACAGTTTGCTGAGACGTTGAGTGTGCCATCTTCAAACCAGCGAATGTCGACATGGCCAGTGTCAAAAGAGGTGTGTTTGACTTTAGTGAATGGCTTAATCCAATCAACGATTTTGCCGTGCTCTCCCCAGAATCCTTCAGGGTCTGAGACGGACTGTTGATACATAGATAGATAAGTGTCGTTATCCGCATGTGTGTTGGTTTTAATGTTTTCTTTTATCGGATAAACATGAACTTCACTCATTGCTTCTCTCCTTTGAATTGAGCTTAGCGGGCTAGGGCTGAACTAGATCGTGTATTAACTCTCGGCTAGTTCGAGGCAATGAGCAATTAGACTTTAGGCGTATTGGTGAAAAGTTAAGCTAAATTAGTGGGTTAACGAAGGTTGGTAATGAGATGTGGGTCGCAGTTCGGGTGAAACTAGCTCTGAGGTCGAAACGGTGGCAGTGAACCACGAGTCAGCTTTAGGTAAACCATCGCTGCCGCTTTGGCATCTTCGAGCGCATCGTGTTTGTGGTAATTGGGTATTTGTAAATGGCGACAGATGGCTTCAAGACTCAGATCAAAGTAGCCATTGGGCAGCATTTTAAGCAGCTGGTCGTTATAGATTTGGCTCACTTCAATCAAGGCATTAGGCAGGGGAAAGCCGAGGTGCTTTTTGCAGGCACGGTCGAGGATCTTTTTGTCATAACGAATGTGGTAGCCCACCAGTGGCCGGTTACCGATGAATTTTATCAGCGCTTGAATAGCTTGCTTTTCACTGATGCCATGCTTGAGGTCGTCGTGTCTGATATGGTGGATCTTGATAGAGTCTTCATCCAAAGACTTTGGCGCAGAGAGTCTGACCTCAAACGGAGCGCTGGTGATAATGCGGTTATCAATAATCTTTGTGGCGGCAATGGTCACAATGTCCGCCACATTCGGATCGAGGCTGGTGGTTTCACAATCGAGTGAAACAAACTCATTTGGCACTGGGCGAGTGAAGAGGCTTTGATAATCACTCCCTTTGGTTTGATAGCGCCAGTAGGCTTTGGTCAGAATATTCATAGCAAGATCACTATCAATGACGAATCTGGTAGTGGTAGCCAAGCCACTGCTTAAACTTTTTCACCACGTGCAGCCCATGACGTAACAGGTCGCGTTCAGGGCGTTCAAGCGCGTCTAATTGAATGGCATTACTCATATCGTGATGCGACAGCTGTTGTTGTAATCTGAGCTTGAAAAAATGCTTCAGTGCCTCCGCTAGGTTCTCTGCGGTTTCTTGCTCTAATACTCGTTTAGTCACCAACTGGTCGATGCGATCAAAGGTGTTAGTGGCATCGATGGCGTATTCCATGCTTAGCGCTCGAACGCCGTGAACAATAGGGAAGATCCCCCCTTGTTTTAGATCTACCCCTTGCTTGGAGCTTTTTACATTACCAAACAGGGTCAGGGGTACCGCAAAGTTCAGCGCTGGGCGAGTGAACTCGGTCAAAATCAGCTCTTGTCCTTCCATTTGCTGCTGCAAGTGCTGTTTTACAGGCGCAAGTAGTTCGAGGTTCCCTGCAACAGCCCGAGCGTCGGCAAGGATGGCGATTTCCATGACACTTTCACTGTTTGCATTGGCGACAAGCTTTTCGATATGTTGCTGCCATTCAGTTGTTGTCCGGACCCAGTGAGGGTTGCTAACCATGACGTTGCCGGGGCAAAGTGGGTAGCCGAGCCGGGCAAGAGTATGGTTGAGTTCATTAAGGACGCCTTGCTGATTCGGCCACTCTAATCCTTGCTCTAATATCAGCGCATTATCTTGGTCGGTTTTCAGGATCTGCTCGCCTCGACCTTCAGACCCCATCACGATTAAACAGCAGTGATTATGCATGGCTGGCGGGACAACAAGCTCAAAGGCGCGCTCAATGATCTGTTCATTCACTGCGGAAACCAGTTCCATCATGAAGCGAGTTCGGATGCCGTTGGTCACGAGACTGTCGACCAATTGCTGCTGGCGATTGGAGGCTAGGGCGAGCTCATCAATGCTATTTGCCCGCGCGATGCTAAGAGATAGCACATGAGAGTGGGTAGAAAACGCGCTCAGTATCTGGGTCATGTCCAGCATCCCAACTGCTTCTTTTCCTTCGCAGACCATTAGACGTTTTACTCTTTGACGCGTCATGGTGACCATGGCGTTAAAGAGGAACTCATGTTTTTCGACTTGGTGAACCGGGTAAGTGGCGATGTCGCCAATAGCGGTATTGGCAGCGAGCTGTTCGAGCACTACGGCATGCAACATATTGGTTCGAGTGACAATACCATAACGGGATGTGTGCGCGGCAAGTCTTGGGTCACTCTCATCGAGCTCAATCAAAGCCGCGTCGACACCTTGATTTAATAGGGCTTGAGTGACCTCCGTAATGGGCATGCTTGCTGGCAGGATTAAGGGTGGATGGTAGATCTCTTCATCGACCTTAGTCAGAATAAATTCACCAAGATTTTGTTGCTTCTGCGCTTCTTCAATAAGTTGTTGGCGTGTTGCCAAGCTGGTATCAAAGTAGGCCGCAAACTGCCCATTGCTGTGGTAAAGGGTGACAAAGACATCTTTGGGGAGCAGATACACTAGGGTGTCTTCGAGCGCCACATAGTCATGTTTTACCGCACCACTCAGAAGCGCACGTACATCAAACATGTCATCGTAGGTATAGTGGGCGTAGACCTCTTTGCGCTCAGTATCGCGCTCTTCAACTGAGCCCTTGATGATGATGTAGAGCTGGTCCGCTTCGGCTCCCGCTTTAACAATGGTGTCTTTATCTCGATAGTAAGCAACGTCTAAGGCGGAGCGGAGCTGATTCTGTTGAGGCTCACTGAGTCTGTCGAAAGGGGGGGACGACATATTAAATTTATCAGGCATACCAGTAAGCTCCATTTTCCCACATCATGGCAATAGTCTGGCAAATTCGTGGCTAAGCTCCAGACGACTTTAGTCGTAGAGCAACTGAGATTTAGGTGCCAAGCAAATAAGGGAAAATTCGTTCACTCATTAATTCCCTTTTTATGAGCGCAGACTCGTAGCATAATGGCGCCGTTTCCTCTGTTCTGTCCGTTCTGCTGTAGTTAGGTTAATTTGCATGATAACGCCAACCCCTTTTGCTTGGGTCTCCCAGTACTTATTTGGTTTCTTCTTTTCTTACGGTGTTTATCTTCCGTTTTGGGCACTTTGGTTTGAAGACCAAGGGGTGTCGGCAGCGGATGTGGGCCTATTGATGGGGTTAGGCTTTGCGACGCGCTGCGTTGCCAACCTGATCATCACGCCTAGGATCCATAAAGCAGAGAGCCTGCTGCCTGCGCTTCGCTGGGCGACGTTAGCCTGTACGATTTTCCTTGCTGCGCACCTCGCCGCGGGTCCGAGTTTTGCCATGCTGGCATTGGTGACTGTGCTGTTTAACCTTAGCTTTGGTCCTGTTGTTCCCCTATCGGACGCCGCCGCGAACCACTATGCGAACCGCAATATGCTCGATTATGGTCGCACTAGATTATGGGGCTCGGTTGCCTTTATTGCAGGCTCTTCGGTGGTTGGTTATTTAGCCTCTCAATTTGGCGCCAACATGATCGTCTATACGGCAATCGCTGGTTTCGTGATTTCTATGCTTCTGGTGATGAGAAACCCAGCCACTATGCCGGTTTCGCAGAGCGAAGAAGATACCGTGAGACCTAAGTTGAGTGCGCTGCTCAAAGATACCGAAGTGATTCGCTTTCTGGCATTGATAGCCCTTATCCAAGGTAGCCACGCCGCTTACTACAGTTTTAGTTCTATCTATTGGAAAGAGGCGGGGCATCCAGAAAGCTTGATCGGTTATCTTTGGAGTCTAGGTGTCGTATCAGAAGTCATGCTGTTTGCCTTTAGTAAGAAATGGTTTGCTGGCTGGTCACTGCGCACCTTGTTTGTCATTTCTTCTGTGGGCGTCATGGTTCGTTGGGGACTGACGGCATCGACAACTGCGGTTGCAGCGCTGGTTGTGATTCAATTGTTGCATGGCGTGACCTTTGCCATTGCTCATATTGCCGCGATCCAATATATCCAGAAGTCTGAGCCGAACAAGATGGTGGCGCTGCAAGCGCTCTACAATGCGATTCCGTTGGGGGCGTTTATTGCGCTGATGATGGCAGTCAGCGGCTGGGGCTACGAGAATTGGGGAGCCAACGTATTCTGGGGTATGGCTGTCATGGGGCTACTGGCGCTGTTTATCAAAGTTGAGCCGAGTCGAAAAGGCGCGCAAGATATCGCGGAAAAACCTCAGCCTGAGCCACAGAATTGATTGGCGACATTTGAGAAAAATGCTGATAACCCTTTAAATAATAGTTAACAAATTTAAAGGGATATCACATATGCAAGGATGGATCGTCGTCCCCGTGTCACTGGCCTATTTGGGCATACTATTTCTAATAGCGTGGTACGGCGATAGGCAGAAAAAATGGCTCTCCAACTGGCGACCTTGGGTCTACAGTCTATCGATTGCTGTTTACTGTACATCCTGGACTTTCTACGGAACGGTCGGACAAGCGAGCGCAAATCCTTGGGCATTCTTGCCCATCTACTTAGCCCCAATCATCGTCTTTACATTAGGCTGGCGCGTTATTGCCCGCCTTATTCTTATCGCCAAGCGCGAGCACATCACCTCCATCGCTGACTTTATAGCCGCGCGATACGGCAAGTCTCAAGGGCTTGCCGTCGTTGTGACCTTGATAGCCGTGGCAGGGATATTGCCTTACATCGCCTTGCAACTGCGCGGCATCACCATGGGGCTCGAGGTTGTCGCCCCTGATCTTGCCAGTGAGCTTGGGTATCAAGATAAACACATCTCATGGTTTGTCGTTGGCGCTTTGGCAATCTTTACCATGCTGTTTGGCACTCGACACATCGATAATACCGAGCATCACCGCGGTATGATGATGGCGGTCGCGTTTGAGTCCATCGTCAAGCTGGTGGCGTTCTTGGTCGTCGGTGTGTTTATTCTTTACCTTGCATGGGACCGACCAGATATTCATCTCGCCGAATTGGCGTCAAGCACCTACCAATCCCCCAATGTCCCAACCTTGCTGATACACACAGGACTCACCATGATGGCGATCGTCTGTCTGCCAAGGCAGTTCCATACTATGGTGGTTGAAAATGAGCGCGCCCAAGATCTGCATACGGCTCGATGGTTATTCCCAGTTTACTTGGTGCTGATGGGGCTATTTGTGCTTCCTATTGCTTGGGTAGGGCAAGGGCTGCTGATGGGCACATCGCCAGATACGTTTGTCATTAGCATTCCCAAGTTCGCTGAAGCCAATAACATTGCCTTGCTAGCATACTTGGGAGGCACGTCTGCTGCGAGTGGCATGGTGATTGTCTCCACGATCGCGCTGGCGATTATGATGTCGAATGATCTTGTGATGCCACTACTTTTGCGTCGAATTAAGCTCGCTCATCGCTCGCACCGCCATCTATCAGGCTTGTTATTGGTTATCCGTCGAGCCTTGATCTGTTTGCTGTTGTTCGGTGCTTGGCTATTTTATCAGGCGCTCGATACGATCCACTCACTCTCGGCAATTGGCTTCTTGTCATTCTCGGCAATTACCCAGTTTGCCCCCGCTCTGATCGGCGGAATGTACTGGCGACTTGGCAACCGTAAAGGGGTCTATGTCGGGCTGTTTGTTGGTTTTGCCATTTGGCTTATCACACTGATGAGTGAAACCGGTCTTTTAGCTGGTGATGCGAGCAGTAACCTTTTGATATGGATGATTACGCCACCAGATCTGCTCTCTTCCTGGGGCATTGCGAGCTCGGATTGGGGGATGTTGATAAGTGTGGTGTTAAACGCCATCTGCTTTGTCGTCATCTCTCTTGCGACGCGTTCCAGCCTGACTGAGCGTTTACAGTCAGCCTCTTTTGTCGGTACACCTCTGCCTGAAAGTGAAAACCTGAGTCTCTACCAAAGTCGAGTCACAGTAGCAGAACTAGAGATGCTGGCCTCCCGATTTGTCGGGCGAACGCGGGTTCGCAGTGCATTTCGTCAGTACTGGAAGCAGCAAGAAAGCCAACCCCTGCCGAACCAGCAAGCGACCGCAGAGCTGATTCGACATACCGAGCGTGTGTTGGCTGGGGTTTTTGGTGCATCGTCGGCGAAACTGGTTCTTACCTCTGCGCTGCAAGGGCGTAACATGCAGCTCGAGGAAGTCGCGACGATTGTTGATGAAGCCTCCGAGCTGTACCACTTTAGCCGAGGGTTATTACAAGGCGCCATCGAGCACATCGGGCAGGGTATTGCGGTTGTTGATAAGCAACTACGCTTGGTCGCATGGAACCGGCGATATCTAGAGCTGTTTACCTTTCCTCCAGGGCTGATTCAAGTTGGTAGGCCCATTGCGGACGTGATTCGTCACAATGCTGAGCAAGGGCTATGTGGTCCTGGCGATCCAAACGAACATGTGCGCAAGCGTATTTATTATCTCGAACAAGGCTCACCACATACCTCGTCGCGAGTGAGAGCGGATGGCAGTGTCATTGAGGTGCAAGGCAACCCCATGCCAGGCGGAGGGTTTGTGATGAGCTTTACCGATATTACGGTGTTCCGAGAAGCCGAATCTGCGCTGCGAGATGCTAATGAACGTCTAGAAGAGCGAGTGGTTGAGAGAACTCATGAGCTTGAACAGCTTAACCAGCGCTTAGTCTTGGCTACCCGAAAGTCAGAATCTGAATCTCAGTCTAAAATGCGCTTTTTGGCTGCGGTGAGTCACGACCTCATGCAGCCACTCAATGCAGCGCGACTGTTCGCATCCTCCCTTTCTGAGGCGAGTAAGGATGATGAAACCCGTAAACTCTCCGGTCACATTGAGAGTGCGTTGGGCGCGGCAGAAGAGTTGATCGGCGATTTGCTCGATATATCGAGATTGGAGTCTGGCAAGCTACAGACCAACGTACGTGGCTTTCAGCTATCAGAAGTATTCAACAACTTAAAAGCCGAGTTCAGTGCCATATCAAAAGGGCAGAATATTGATTTTTCAGTCGTTTCAAGCTCACTTATCGTCAAGTCTGACCCCAAGTTACTGCGTCGCGTGCTACAGAACTTTCTCACTAACGCGTTTCGCTACAACCCAGAAGGCAAGGTGCTTCTCGGGGCGAGAAGGATCAATGGTCGAGTACGAATTGATGTTTGGGATGATGGGATCGGGATTCCAGAAGATAAGCAGAAAGAGATTTTCAATGAGTTTACCCGTGTAGACCAAGCTCGAGCGGATAGGGGGCTGGGGTTGGGGCTCGCCATTTCTCGAGGCATTGCGAGAGTGCTCAATCATCAAATCTCGATGCGTTCGTGGCCGGATCGCGGCAGCGTGTTCTCCATAACGCTTGATTTGGCGAGCGAGGTAGCGCCTGTTGCAGAAAAAATCGCGGCATCGAGTGACGCTGGACTTAAGCATCTTAAAGTACTGTGCGTTGATAATGAGCCTGATATTTTGGTCGGAATGGAGACCTTGTTAGAGCGTTGGGGGTGTGACGTCCGCACAGCATTGGATCTAGTGGGCAGTCTTAAACATTTGGATCAAGGTTGGGAGCCTGACGTCATCTTATCTGACTATCGACTCGACAATGGGCGAACGGGATTAGAAGTCCTGCAGCAATTTCGTTTACGCGTGGGTGACTCGTTTAAAGGCGTCATCATTAGTGCCGATAGAACAGAGTCTATGCTCGAGGGCATTAAATCCAATGGCTTTGCCTTTATTGCTAAACCTGTTAAGCCACTTAAACTGCGTTCGATACTCAATCAATCCTAGCGATCAATAAGGCATGGGAAAGCATTTGTCATTTCGATGTTAGTGTTCTTTCCATGTCTTTACTCAATATCACCTGACCTTTACCTCGCTTGACAGACCCTTTACGTCGTTCCAGTTATTCTTTGTGACATCAACTAACGAATAGCAACACTCACAGCCTTGGCGGGATTTCTGTCAACGCATCGCTGAAATTAATTCGTTATAAATCAGTACTCTTTCGAAAAATGCTGAAAAAAAGTGCAATTTTTTGAAATTAATGTGACCTGTGTCAGGTCGTATTGGGTAAGAGATGAGTATCAAATGAAAACAAAAAGTGATACCAAAGCAAAATGCTAATTGTTACTAGTATCATTTAAATTTGATTTTCTTTTAATACTTTTTAGGTATCCCTCCGTAGTAAAGAGGGAGTTGGTTGAGCGTTAGGTCGTTGTACGTTCACCGAATGTTGAGCACTTAACGGTGCTACTTGATGAGGTGTCATTATGAAAAAACTACTACCACTTGCAGCTATCCTTGCAATGGCTCCGGCTTTAGCCTTTGCAAATGCAGACAACTTATACGGAAACGGTGGCGTGCACACCGAGTTCTTTGAAACTAAGGCAGAAGCGATGGCAGAAGCGAACCGTATCTCGGAACAGCTTTCTTCTAAGCCGTCACATGAGTTGGCGTTTGTGTTGCGCACTCCTTTGAAAAGCCTTGACCACAACAGTATCGAAATCTACGACAAAGATGTGTCATACAACACTATGCCTGGTGACAACGGTGCAACCATGTACCAAGGCGTTGTTGACGTAGAGTATCGTTTCTCTCGTTATGACTAATATTTGATTTCGCTAGCACGAAAAAAGGCCGCTGCATCTGCAGCGGCCTTTGTTATTACGTGTGGATAAGGTTCTTGCTTGTAGATTAGTGGTCGTGAGCCGCGCCAGCGCCTTTCGGATAGCGAATCGATTCCACCATATCTTGCACATCTTTCGGTACTTCGGCCGTAAACTTGTTAACCACAATGGATACCGTGAAGTTTAGACACATACCAAGCGTACCAATACCTTCTGGGCTGATGCCAAACAACCAATTGTCTGGTGTGCTTGCCGCAGGGTTGATGAACTTGAAGTAGATGATGTAAGCCGCAGTAAACAAGATACCTGAAAGCATACCTGCGATAGCACCCTCTTTGTTCATCTTCTTATAGAAGATACCCAGGATAATAGCAGGGAAGAAGGATGCGGCTGCCAGACCGAAGGCGAATGCAACAACCTGAGCCACGAAGCCTGGTGGGTTGATGCCTAAGTAACCGGCACCGATAACCGCGGCGGCGGCGCCTATCCGAGCGTACATGAGCTCCTGCTTATCGGTCATATCGGGTTTAAAGCCTTTTTTGAGCAGGTCATGAGAGACCGCCGTCGAGATAACCAATAGTAGACCTGCTGCTGTTGATAGTGCTGCGGCCAAGCCACCTGCTGCAAGTAGTGCAACAACCCAGTTAGGGAGTTGAGCAAGCTCTGGAGAAGCCAATACGATGATATCGCGGTTGATCTTCATCTCATTGCGCTCATCGCCTGAGTAGAACATACGACCATCGCCATTTTTATCTTCCCAACCAACAAGACCTGTGCTTTCCCAGTTCTTATACCAGCTTGGTGCCTCTTCTGCTTGTACGCCTTTCATGTCTGGACCATTGATGGTGTCGATCATGTTAACGCGAGCGAACGCTGCGACTGCTGGTGCAGTTGTGTAAAGAAGCGAGATAAAGACGAGTGCCCAACCTGCTGAAATACGTGCATCTTTTACGCGAGGTACAGTGAAAAAGCGAATAATAACGTGTGGTAGACCAGCTGTACCCACCATTAGCGCCGCACAGATGAAGAAGACGTCAACCATACTCTTAGAGCCGTCGGTATAGGCGGTAAAGCCGAGCTCCTCAGTCAGTCCATCGAGTTTATCGAGCAAGTAGGTTTCTGACCCTGTCAGCGTCGAACCAAAACCAACCTGTGGCAGTACCGAGCCTGTCATCATTAGCGATGTAAATACCGCTGGTACCAAGAAAGCGAAGATCAGTACGCAATATTGAGCCACCTGAGTATAGGTAATCCCTTTCATTCCACCCATTACTGCGTAGAAGAATACGATGGCCATACCGATAACGATACCAAGGTTGATGTCTACCTCTAGGAAGCGTGAGAATACAACACCTACACCACGCATCTGACCTGCTACATAGGTAAAGGAAACGAAGATGGCACAGAATACCGCTACCATACGCGCTGTTTTTGAGTAGTAACGATCGCCAATGAAATCTGGCACGGTGAACTTACCGAACTTACGTAGATAAGGGGCTAAGCAAAGTGCAAGAAGTACGTAACCGCCAGTCCAGCCCATAAGGTATACCGCACCATCGTAACCGATGAATGAGATGATACCTGCCATTGAAATGAAAGATGCTGCCGACATCCAGTCAGCCGCTGTTGCCATGCCGTTTGCCACAGGGTGAACACCACCACCTGCAACATAGAACTCACTGGTTGAGCCAGCACGAGCCCAGATCGCGATGCCGATGTAGAGCGCAAAGGTAATGCCGACAAGAATAAACGTCCAAGTTTGAATATCCATTTTAAATGCCTCTTAGTCTTCCTGTACGTTGTATTTCTTGTCGAGCGCATTCATGCGAGCAACATAAACAAAGATCAGAGCAACAAAGGTGTAGATTGACCCTTGCTGTGCAAACCAGAAGCCGAGTTTGAAACCACCAAACTGGATTGCATTAAGTGCGTCAACAAATAGGATGCCTGCACCGTAAGACACAAGGAACCAGATTGCGAGTAGCGAACCCATGATTCCTAGATTTTCCTTCCAATAGGCTTGAGCTTGTTCTGATGATTCGAACGCCATGGCCTTCTCCTTTATCGTGTGTGTTAACGTATTGTTACGCTTTATAAGGTAGCAGGGTGAAGGCAAGAACTCAGTGCAACTTTAGTCGACTGTAGAAAACAAGAAAGCTCCATAGATACAGGCGCTTAAAGTGGTTTGGGTGGAAAAGTGTGATGTTAATCTGATGTTAAATTAGCCAAAGGTCTAAGATTGGGATGGGTTTTAAGATAAGAGTCTTAAAATTTAACAACTATTTTCCGATAAACAGGCGATTGAATACCATCAAACCCACTCATACAGGAAATTGTTTGGTATAGTTTTAGTTGCGCAACATACGGTTTTGTACAGGGGGAAAGAATTGGACGCAGTCACCATTAATCAACTGTTTTTAACGGGGGCGGTACTCATTGCTTTGAGTGTTCTGTTTTCACAAGTTTCTTCCCGAATCGGCGTTCCTATTCTCGTTATTTTCCTCTTTGTTGGCATGCTAGCTGGCGAAGACGGCCCAGGTGGCATCGCTTTTGATGACTACTCGTTAACCTACCTTGTGAGTAACCTCGCCCTTGCGGTCATTCTTCTTGATGGGGGAATGCGCACCAAAGTCGCCAGCTTTAAAGTTGCATTTTGGCCCTCACTTTCATTAGCCACCGTAGGTGTGGCGCTCACTGCGACCCTTACTGGACTGATGGCGGCTTGGTTGTTCGACTTAACCTTAATGCAAGGCATTTTGGTGGGGGCAATTGTCGGCTCTACCGACGCGGCAGCGGTGTTTTCATTGCTAAAAGGCCAAAGCCTCAATGAACGTGTCGGCTCAACACTTGAGATAGAGTCAGGTACCAACGACCCAATGGCGGTCTTTTTAACCGTAACCCTGATTGCTGTGCTTGGTAACCCCAATGCTGATATGGGGGCGAGTTTCCTGCTCAAGAGTTTCTTGATGCAGTTTGGAGTTGGAACGGTAGTTGGGTTTGCTGGTGGTTGGTTGTTATGGAGCTTGGTTAATCGTGTCCAGTTAGCCGATGGTCTGTACTCGATCTTGGTATTAAGTGGTGGTGTCGCTCTGTTTGCCTTCTCTGGCATGTTAGGGGGCAGTGGAATTTTATCTATCTACCTTGTGGGTTTGTTTATAGGTAACCGACCAACTCGTGGTCGCCACGCCATTCTCAATGTATTAGACGGTATGACATGGCTCAGCCAAATTGTGATGTTCTTAGTTCTTGGCTTGCTAGTAACGCCATCTACGCTGATGGAAATTGCGCTACCAGCGTTAATACTCGCCTTTGGCATGATTCTTTTTGCGCGCCCATTATCGGTTTGGATAGGTCTATTGCCCTTTAGGGCGTTTACCACCAAAGAGCGTTGGTTCGTCTCGTGGGTGGGTCTTCGCGGTGCCGTTCCTATTATCTTAGCGGTATTCCCTATGATGGCAGGGCTTGAGAATGCACAGCTCTATTTTAATATCGCCTTCTTCGTAGTTATGGTTTCCTTGATTGTACAGGGCGGCAGTTTGATGAAGGTGGCAGGGTTGGCTCAAGTCACACTTCCTCCCAAACCTACACCTGTTTATCGCACTGGGGTTGAGATCTTCCCTGCCAGTGAATGGGAGATGTTTGTCTACAAGCTTAAACCAGAAAAGTGGTGTGTGGGTGAACCTCTAAGAAAATTGTCGATGCCAGAAGGTACGCGAATTACTGCGCTATTTAGAGATGACAAACTGCTTCACCCATCGGGTAGTACTGTGTTGGAAGCGTATGACACTCTGTGTGTGTTAGGTCAAGACCAAGACCTAGATAGCTTGAGTGCGCTGTTTAGTGAGGCGCCAGAGTCGGAAGAAGCGGTCCGTTTCTTCGGTGATTTCTTCTTAGATGTGACTCAATCGGTGGCTAACGTTAGCGAGTACTATGGTATCGAGTTGGATACAGAGGAAAATGGCAAGATGTCGCTGAAAGAGCTAGTTGACCAGGAGCTTGGAATGTATCCAGTTTTAGGTGATAGCTTTGAGTGGCACGATATCACTTGGGTTGTGGCAGACATTGACGATCACGAGGTGGTGAAGTTGGGCCTATGTCTACCGAAATCTGAAGAGGCACAAGAGGGCCACTAATTGTGGAACTCTTGCAGCAAGATCACCGCTTGAGTGCGGTTTTTAACCCCTAATTTGCGGAAAATCGCCGTCATGTGCGCTTTGATAGTCGCTTCTGAGACATTGAGATCGTACGCAATCTGCTTGTTAAGGAGACCGTCTGACAGCATGCCCAGTACTTTGTATTGTTGTGGAGTGAGGGTGGCAATTTTCTCTGCAAGATCATTACTTTCGTTGCTGTCGACAAGAAGCTCTGCAGGGAAGTAGGGTTCGCCTTCGAGCACTTGGTTTAGCGCACTGATCAAAGCGCGCATATCGCTTGATTTTGGAATAAACCCAAAGGCACCGTGCATTTTGACCTGTGAGACAATGCTGGGCTCTTCGCTGGCAGAAATGACGACGATAGGAATATCAGGATAGTCGGCACGTAGGTGAATCAGTCCAGACATGCCGTTGGCCCCCGGCATCTTGAGGTCCAACAAAATAAGATCAGGCTCTTCGCTTTTCTCGAGCAAGCTGAGTAACGACTCCAGCGAGTCAGCTTCCAGCAAGTTCGCGCCACTTATCGCCATATGGACAGACTGAAATAGTGCATTTCTAAACAGTGGATGGTCATCGGCGATAATGATGGTATAGCTCGGTTCCATAGTGTCTCAATTATTTTGCGAAAGTGTTAATGCTATTATTGATTCAGTCTGATGTTTGGACAATTAAATCAATACAAAACTCTGAGCAGAATCGACTTTTTAGCTATGACTCTGTAAACAACCGCTTCACAAATCGACCTGCTCACTATTGGATGAGCGCATGTTGAGTGAGGTGCTGCAGAAAATCATCGGCACCAACAAAACCGGTTAAGCGAGCATGAGGAATGGGGTTACCTTGTGCATCCCAAAACTCAATAGTGGGTAGACCTAACACGTCCATTGACTTAAGTAGCTCTATATCCTGTGGCTGATTACGAGTCACATCTGCTTGCAGCAGGACAAAATCACTCAACACAGGCTCAACATTAGGAGCGTGGAAGGTGTATTTCTCAAACTCTTTGCAGGCAACACACCAGTCCGCATAAAAATCTAACATCACTGGCTTACCCGCCAGTTTCGCTTTGTCCAATTCTGCTTGTAGCTCGGTCGTGTTGTTGATTTGAACAAAGCTAATCGAGACCTTTGAAGCTTCAGCACCGCTAGGATTGCCAAGCCAGTGATTGAGCAGTGGCTGCGCTGAAGCAAACAAGCCTAATATGGCAATAATACCCACGCAGCTCTGTTTCCAGCCTCCAAAAGGCAACGCGTTCTTCTGATGGTAGAGCCAGCTAAAGGCAGCAATCCCGAGTCCAGACCACAGTACACTGCTCCAAAATTCGGGTAGTAAGCGCTCAAGCAGGAAAATCGGGGCAGCGAGCAGAACAAAGCCAAACAACACTTTGACACGCTCCATCCAGTTACCCGCTTTCGGTAGCAATTTATTACCAAACACCGCCGCTGCGATAAGCGGAATGCCCATACCCAACGCAAGCGCATACAGAGCAATACCGCCCGTCAACAAATCACCACTTTGCGCGACGTAAAGCAGTGCTCCCGATAGCGGCGCCGTGGTGCAAGGTGAGCACACTAACCCTGATATCGCGCCCATGGCAAAGACACCGAACAAGTTACCGCCCTGTTGCTTATTGCTGAGATTATTGAGCCAAGTCTGCACCCCGCTTGGTAGCTGAAGCGTATACAGGCCAAACATAGAGAGCGACAGCGCAACAAAGAGTGCACTCAACCCGATCAACACATAAGGGTGCTGCATCGCTGCTTGAAACTGCATACCCGCAGACGCAACCACCAGCCCTAGTAAGGTATATGTGAGCGCCATACCCTGTACGTACACCAATGAAAGAACAAGCGCCTGTTTGTGACTGCGTTTACCACCGCCAAGCACGATGCTGGTCAAAATCGGGTACATTGGGAGCACACAAGGTGTAAACGCCAGTCCGATACCAAGCAACAAGAATAACGCAGGTGTCCACCAGTTCTGTGCCAGTTTATCGGTTAGGTCGCCATTAGATGGGGCGGCTGAACCCGATTCAGGGGTACTTTGTTTCGGCTGAGCGTTGGAGTTTTTAGGTGCAGGCGCAATAGATTGTGATGTCGTTTGTATCTCTTGAGCGGCATCAAAGCTAAATGGTGTGATATCGATGATGCGAGTCTCAGGCGGATAGCAAAACCCCGCTTTCGCACAGCCTTGGTATTGAACAATCAATCTCGCGCCATCTTGATATGCAGTTAGCGGTACTTCCACGAACAGCGGTTGAGTATAGATGTTTACGTCGCCGAAAAACTCATCATTATAGGGCTCGCCATCTTCCATCGTGATATCACCCAATGTGACGTTTTCGCCACTGAACGATAGGCGCTGCTGATAGAGGTAGTAGTCTTGTTTTACTTGCCAATCGATGAATACACGATCGCCTTGTTGGTAGGCGTTCATCGGAAAGGCTTCATCTACCGGCACGAACGTGTTCGGTGAGCTCGGTGCAAAAGCGGAGTTTGAACTACTGTCACCAAACAACGCCCAGCTTGGTAGAGAGACGGTAAATAGAGAGAGCAGTAATAGATGTGTGAATATCCGAGTCATAAAACGCAACCAAGCCAAAACAATATATTGAGGTTATATGAAGTTAAGACAGGAAGATAGCGTCAAATGTTTCATCTGAGATAAAAAAAGAGCAGCTTAAAAGCCGCTCTTTAATGATATTGCGAGTTGCAACTGAGTTTAGCCGATCAATAGACCGCCAAACGCGAATCCAAGCGCCACTGCCGTAGCAATAGTCGTTACACCCGGAATGAAGAATGGGTGGTTGAATACATAGTTACCGATTCGCGTTGAACCTGTGTCATCCATTTCAACCGCAGCCAGCAGGGTTGGGTAGGTTGGCAATACAAACAGGGCACTTACTGCAGCAAAAGAGGCCACTGCGGTTAGCGGCGCAACACCGATAGCTAAAGCCGCTGGCATAAGCGCAACCGTCGTTGCACCTTGCGAGTAAAGCAGCATTGACGCGAAGAATAGCACCATAGCAAGCATCCATGGGTAATCTTCGAGTAACGCACCAGCAAGCTCTTTAATACCGTCTACGTGAGCGTTAACAAACGTCGAGCCTAGCCATGCCACACCAAGCACACAAACACACGCGGTCATACCAGAGCGGAATGTCGCCGCTGACGGGATTTTCGATGCATCAATCTTAGTGACCAGGGTAATCGCTGCTGCCGCAGCAAGCATGACGGTCATGATGGCTTCGTTTCGACCCAGAGCAGGATCTTCGATAAGGCCGATTGAGCCTGAGATAGCCGCGGCGTAGCACACAACAAAACCGATAGCCGCGAGGAAAATGTACGTCGCTGTTTTCGCTGTCGGCAGGATGTTACGCTCTTTTGCGTCGCTTAGCTTGATCAGACCTTGCGCTAGACGTTCTTGATAGACTGGGTCGTCTTTTAGTTCGCTACCCATAAAGTTGGCAACAAATGCACCGACCATACAAGCAATGAATGTGGTAGGAATGCACACCGCGAGCAGTGTTAGGTAGTCAACGCCCATTGGTGCTAGCATCGCAGCAAACGCCACGACGGCTGCTGAAATAGGGGATGCAGTGATCGCGATTTGCGAGGCAACGACGGCGATAGAAAGCGGACGAGAAGGGCGCACGCCTTGACCTTTCGCAACTTCGGCAATAACGGGTAGGGTAGAGAACGCGGTATGACCGGTACCTGCCATCAGGGTCATCAAGAAAGTCACGATGGGTGCGTAAAAGGTAATTCTTTCTGGATGTTTACGAAGGAAATCTTCAGCAATTTGTACTAACCAGTCCATACCGCCAGCAACTTGCATTGCCGCAATCGCGGTGATCACTGACATGATGATCAAGATTACATCAACAGGGATGTAGGCTTGACTGGTTGGTACGCCGAGTACCAGTGATAGGGCAATTACACCAGCACCGCCGGCTAAACCAATGCCGATACCGCCAATACGTGCGCCTAAATAAATAAACAGCAGTACGACGGCAAGCTCTATAGCAACCATAATCAATCCTTTTTGCGTTTGTCCCTGTCCTGAGTGTCACAGGGGGACCTAGTAAAATGTATAAGGGGTATAATTTCGATAAATGAGAATAAGTTACTAAAAAGGCTTCCCTTAAAAGGGAAGCCTTTGAATGTCATTACTCGTAGCGCTTGGCTTTATACTGAGGTTTCATCAGATTGTCTACAGAGAAAATGTCATCTAATTCTTCTTCTGATAGAAGCCCACGCTCAAGTACCACTTCTTTGACGCTCTTACCTGTTTCAGCACAGATCTTACCAACGATATCACCCTCGTGGTGGCCAATGTATGGGTTTAGGTAAGTCACGATACCGATAGAGTTGTACACGTAGCTTTCACACACCTCTTTGTTGACGGTGATGCCATCGATGCACTTGTCTCTTAGGTTGATACAGGCGTTTTTAAGAATATCCAGTGACTCGAACATGCTTTGCGCAATCACTGGCTCCATAACGTTAAGCTGAAGCTGACCACCCTCAGCGGCAAACGAGACCGTATTGTCGTTACCTAGCACCTTAAAGCACACCTGGTTGACGACCTCAGGAACCACTGGATTCACTTTCGCTGGCATGATTGACGAGCCCGCTTGCAGCTCAGGGAGGTTAAGCTCGTTAAGCCCCGCACGTGGACCAGAAGAAAGCAGACGCAGGTCGTTACAGATCTTAGACAGTTTCACCGCAAGGCGCTTAAGTGCACCGTGAGTCATTACATACGCGCCACAGTCAGACGTCGCTTCGATAAGGTCTTCGGCTGGCACACACTCAAGACCCGTCACTTCAGATAGGTGTTTAACCGCAAGTTCTTGGTAGCCATGCGCTGCGTTTAGACCCGTGCCGATAGCCGTCGCACCGATGTTCACTTCTAGCAGTAGTTTTGATGTGTATTCGAGTGCACGAATTTCTTCGTTTAGCGTCACTGCCCAAGCGTGGAACTCTTGGCCAACGGTCATAGGTACCGCATCTTGCAGCTGAGTACGACCCATTTTTAGAACAGTAGAGAACTCTTGGCTCTTCGCTTCAAACGCGCCTTTTAGATATTCAATGGCATCGATAAGCTTTTGTACGCTGTTGTAAACCGCGATACGGAAACCCGTCGGGTAAGCACAGTTTGTTGATTGGCTCTTGTTAACGTGGTCATTTGGGTTGATGAACTCATACTGGCCTTTCTCTTTGCCCATCAGTTCTAGTGCCACGTTGGCAATGACTTCATTGGTGTTCATGTTAACCGACGTACCCGCGCCGCCTTGGAACACATCTGAAGGGAATTGATCCATGCACTTGCCTGTTTCCAAAATAACGTCACAGGCTTGGATGATAAATTGTGCGATATCTTTAGGGATTACACCTAACTCTTTGTTTGCTAACGCCGCGGCTTTCTTGGTCATGACCATACCACGAACAAAGTCGGGCACATCAGAAATGGTCACATTTGAGATATTAAAGTTTTCGATAGCGCGAAGCGTGTGGATGCCGTAGTAAGCATCGGCCGGGACATGACGTTGACCTAATAGATCTTCTTCAATACGAGTGGCTTGAGAAGCAACATTGTGCTCAAGGGTAGTTGTCGCCATATTTTGGATCCTTAGAGAATAGTTCTGCGTTATTTACAGTTTATTTGCCAAATCTGTTTTAAGAATCCATTCGCCAGAATAATTGGCTAGTTATTACGTCCTGACTTATGGGGTACATATTACTCAAAGTGGCACATAAAAATAGTAGCCAGATCACCTTTTTCACCGAATTATTGCACAAGTTATCAAAGTCATCGTGAGATGCGATTTCCCTCAAAAAAATTAATGGAATTACTGAGGTTATTTATAGTTTGAAAAACTAATTTTGTGCGATTAACGGTTGAATCTGAGTAATTTATTTGTGGTTTAGATAAGGGTAGGCGTAAACTGACAGCAAACCAAGGAGGACAGCGTGTTTCCGATACTGTTATTACTATTTATTTTTGTACCGATCATTGAAATCGGACTATTTATTCAGGTGGGTGGCTTTTTAGGGCTTTGGACGACCATCGGTCTAGTGTTGCTCACTGCCGTGGTGGGTGCGTCTTTGGTTCGCAGTCAGGGCTTGCAAACCCTGATGTCAGTGCAAAACCGTCTACAGCAAGGTGAAATGCCGGCGCAGCAGATTGTCGAAGGCGTGATGCTGGCCGTATCTGGCGTGCTCTTGCTTACTCCTGGCTTTATGACTGACGCAATGGGGATGCTGGTGCTACTTCCTGCACCAAGAGCCGCGATTGCCAAATATCTAATGAGCAAAATGGTGGTGAAAACCATGTCAGGTGGTTTCCACCAACAAGGCGGTTTTCATCAAGACCCATTTCAGCAAGGCCCCTTTGATTCTCGCCGTGGTGACCAGCAGGGTGGCAATACCTTTGAGGGTGAGTTTGAACGCAAAGATGATGATGACCGTAATAAGCTGAACTAATGTTTTTTAATCGTCTCAGGCTAACTCGTCGTCGCTGGAACACGGTACTTATTGTCGCCATCACCTTTTTTATGTTGATGGTGTCGGCGCCGACTTTGATTAAGCAGTACCTACTGGAACCTAGCGCTCATATGGGACAAGGGTATGTATTAGACCCTACCGCGGATCCCATAGAAATTAATTACGCAGGGATCCAGTTTTATCTGCAAAACGGTGTATGGCGAGCGATTCCTGAAAAGTGGGATGCGCAAGCCTCGAATGTGATAGAGCGCTGGCGCGGAATCCGAGGTACTCCGGTGGATACGGAGACCTATCAAAAGCTGCGACCAGCGTTTGAGACGTCGATGACGATTGAAGTATGGTATCAAGATATTGAAGAGCCGCAGCGAGTCACCGCCTACCCGCTCAACAAATTTTGGCTACTTAGCACCTTTGATAGCCAATGGGTGGCAGTCAGCTTCGACAATAATCAACTTTTGCCAGAGCGCACTCAGTAATCCATAGAGTGAATCGGCAACACAGTGTGTGAATTATGCCAGAGTTACCAGAAGTAGAAGTCTCTCGTCTGGGCATCAGCCCCCATCTTCTCGAAGAGACCATCAAAGAAATTGTGGTCCGTCAGCGACAGCTTCGCTGGTGGATCCCCGAGGCTATCCATGAACTGCATGGTCAGCCCATCATATCGATACGCCGACGCGCGAAATACTTGCTCATTGATACTCCGACGGGGACGGCCATTGTTCATCTAGGCATGTCAGGGAGCTTGCGCGTGCTTGATAACCCGCCAACCCCAGAAAAGCATGATCACGTCGATCTGGTGCTCAGCAACGGCAAAGTGATGCGCTATAACGATCCGCGCCGTTTTGGGGCTTGGTTATGGTGTGCACCGGGAGAGTCTCATGAGCTTTTGGACAACTGTGGCCCGGAACCTTTGACGGATGAATTTAATGCCGAGTGGATGAGCGAGCGCGCTAAGAATAAGCGTGTTGCGATCAAAACCTTCATCATGAACAACGCCAATGTGGTCGGCGTTGGGAATATTTACGCATGTGAATCTCTATATAGTGCTGGAATTCTTCCAACCACACCAAGCCATAAGATCACCCCTGAACAATGGGAGCGACTGGTGTCTGAAATTAAGTTAGTGCTTGAACAGGCCATAGCGCAAGGCGGAACGACGCTGAAAGATTTCTCTCAGACGGATGGAAAACCAGGATACTTCGCCCAGGAGCTTCAAGTATACGGTCGCTCTGGCGAGCCTTGTCGCCTTTGTGGTAATGAAATCAAAGAGATGAAGATTGGCCAGAGAAATACCTTCTTCTGCGATGCTTGCCAGAGTTAATGGTGGGTGATGACGATAAAAAAGCGCTTGTCTTATCGGCAAGCGCTTTTTTAGTACCTGAAAGCGAAACTCTCTAGTGGTTATCGTAGATACGTTTACCATCTCGCTGAGTTTCAAACAGATATAAGTTCCACATGTACTGCTCTGGCTTATCACGCAGCAAATCTTCAATCGCTTTGTTCATTGCGCGTGCATCCTGCTCTTCATCGCCAGTTGGGAAATTGTCGATGGCAGGAAGAATATGCACCTCGTATTTGCTGGTTTGGTCGTTGTAAGCGGGCAGCACTGGTACCACTTTAGCGCGCGACAATCGCGACATCTTACCGAACCCCTTTAAGGTTGCCTTTTCGGCGGCAAAAAAGGGAACAAATACCGAGTTTTGTGGACCGTGGTCTTCATCTGGAAGCCAGTAGCCGATGTAGCCATCTTTAATCGAGCGCACAAAAGGTTTGACTCCAGCACTGCGAGCAAAGATTCGACCGCCATATTGCATACGCTGGACGTGCATCAGCCAGTCACCGATAGGGTTGTTCTGCGGCTTCATGATGGTCGCGACTTTGTGCCCTTGCGCAGCGAGCATAACCGCCGGATAGTCGACGGCCCAAGCATGTGGCGCTAGGATGATGACATTCTCACCTGCCTCAAGCAGTGGCATTAGGTTTTCTTCGCCAATCATCACTCCGCGCATTTGGTTGTGCTTGGTCGAGCGCACCAAAAACTCTGAATAGCCAAACAGGTATTGACCCGCTTTGGCAAATGTCTCTTCGACAATGTGTTGAATCTCTTGCTCGCTCTTTTCTGGAAAGCACTTAACTAAGTTAAGTCGAGTGCGCCTTACCACGCGACCATTCTTGTTGACTATGATGCCAGAAATATAGCGTGCAAAGCGGTCTCTAGGTTTAGCGGGAACAAAAGCTAGAAAGACCGCAAGGAGAATACCTAGCCAGGTTCCCCAATGCTTAGGGTGTAAAAACGCCCACTGGAAACGAGGGTCATAGAGGTTCTTATCGATGTGTTCTTGATTGCTCATAATGCCTACTCGTTACAGGTAGCGAGAGTTAGTTTTGGTGTGATCAGGCAGAGATTTGAATCGCTTGTGCATCCATAACCATTGCTCTGGCGCGCGCAGAATGATTTTCTCTACGTATGAGTTCATCAGCGCCGCAGCCGCTACTTCATCTTTCTTTGGATATTCATCTTCGATAGAGATATCAGCCATGATCTCATATTTACCGTCGGCATTTCTAAAGCCAGAGCCCGGCACTATGGCACATTTACTGGTGTAAGCCAAAATACTGGTCCCTGTCGTAGTACAAGCTTCTTCTACAGCAAAAAACGGGACGAAGACTGACTTGTTGTGACCGTAGTCTTGATCGGGTAAGTAGAAGAGTCGGTGACCCTGGCGCATGACACGGATCATAGATTTTAGATCGGTGCGATAGATAAGCTTGTTGCCATTACGGGTGCGACCGCGATACTGGATGAACTCGTAAGCGGGGTTGCTGTGAGGACGATAAGCACCGTAACCCGGAAGACCAAGCACAGCAAACGCACGCGCAGTGATCTCTAGGTTGAGCGCATGGACACAACAAAGTAGCACCCCTTTACCGTTCGCTTCGTGCTGCTCTATGGCACTGATGTCTTTGGCAATAAGAATACGTTTAAAGCGCCATGTAGGCCAAAACCAAGTAATGCCCGTTTCAATCAGGGCCATACCAGAGTTTTTGAAGTTCTCTTCGACGAAAGCGTCAATCTCTTGCTCAGTCTTCTCGGGAAACGCCAGCTCTAAGTTGCGGCGAGCGATTTGCGCGCGTTTGCCACCAAAGCGCATACCGAACTTACCTAGGCCGCGCCCCATTTTGTAAAGCACAGCATAAGGTAGAAGGTTGACGATAAGCGCCAGCAAACCAAAGCCTATCCATACTCCCCAGTGCTTTGGATGCAGCAGTGAGAGTGTGAAGTCAGGTTTTTTATCTATTTTCATTAGCGTTATTGCAATTGTAGTTTTAGCAACGACCAGTACTCGTCAAAGGTGGACGTTGGAGTGTATTTAAAATCAGAACGCACGAAGCGATTTAAACTGCCTTCGACTTGCCCCAGTAATTGGGCGGCAAGGATCTTTTCATCGACTGGGAAACTCTTGCCTTCACGAATTTTGCGCTCGCGCAAGATTTGACGCAAAGATGTCTCAATTCTTTCATAAAGCTGATTAATTCGGTCACGTAATCGTTCATTCTCAAACATTAGAGCATGGCCAGAGAGAATGCGACTCAAACCTGGATTACGCTCAGAAAACGCCAAAATTAGTTGCAACACCATACGAATGCGGGTCAGGGTGTCTTTTTCTTCATCTAAGATACGATTGATGCGAGACATGAGCGATTCTTCGATAAACTCGATGAGCCCTTCAAACATTCGCGCTTTGCTTGGAAAATGACGATAGAGTGCCGCTTCAGACACACCCACTTGCTTTGCAAGCTTTGCGGTCGTGATGCGAGATGTGCCTTCGTTGGACTCTAGCATCTGAGCAAGAGCCTGAAGGATCTCCTCTTTTCGGTTCGACTTTCTCGTAGCGGACATAAATCCTATTCCTTTTGATTACTGCATGCCTAAATCAGCACGATAACGCCCATTAGTGAATCTGTTAGTGTACCCAAGCGCGTTTTATCTACACAGTTCAACATGCTAAATGGTTGAAGTGTGTAACAATCTATCTCGCAGGGCTGGCGAGCATAGGGTGGGGTTTGCACGATGTCCGTTTGACATCGTACGGGACCCATAGGGATTAAGCGCTGGCTAGCTTAGCTGAAATGCACTCTAGAATAGCGCGACCTAGTTCGGTTTTCTTCGCGCTACCAAGGGCTTGCTGACCGCCTTGCCAGTACACGGTAATCGCATTTGAGTCACTGTTAAAGCCTTGACCTTCCACTGAGACATCATTTGCGCAAATCATATCCAGATTCTTACGTGCTAGCTTACCTAACGCGTAAGTCTCTACATCTTGCGTTTCTGCGGCAAAACCGACGGTGAAAGGGCGATGCTGAGTAAGGGACGCCACATCAGCAATGATGTCTGGATTTTTCACCATCACGATCTGCATATCATTGTTGTCGGCCGTTTTCTTGATTTTTTGAGTAGCCACATCGACAGGGCGATAGTCGGCAACAGCCGCACAGCCAATAAAGATGTCGTGCTTGGTTGCCGCTTCAAGTGCGGCTTTATGCATCTGCTCAGCACTGACGACATCAATACGTTCCACGTTGGCTGGTGTGGATAGTGAAACTGGGCCTGCAATCAGCGTGACTTGTGCGCCAAGTTGGCTCGCAGCCTCGGCAAGTGCGAAGCCCATTTTTCCTGAGCTATGGTTAGAGATGTAGCGCACTGGGTCAATGGCTTCACGAGTTGGGCCTGCTGTAATCACAACGGATTTACCCGTCAATGGTTTTGGTCCAAAGAACTGCTCACAGCGCTCGACAAGTTGCATTGGCTCCAGCATTCGGCCAGGACCGACGTCGCCACAAGCCTGTTCGCCTGCAGCTGGTCCCCACACCATCATGCCTCGACGGGCAAGGGTTGCGATGTTTTCTTGTGTCGCGACATTGCGGTACATCTGCTGGTTCATGGCCGGAGAGACGGCAATCGGGGCATCGGTGGCTAGGACGAGTGTCGTTAGCAAATCGTTACCCATGCCAGCGCTCATGCGTCCAATAAGGTCAGCGGTCGCTGGAGCAAGCAAGACAAGATCGGCCCATTTCGCCAGCTCAATGTGTCCCATGGAGGCTTCTGCGGCAGGATCGAGCAAGCTATCTGAGACGGGTCTGCCCGACACCGCCTGCATGGTGAGTGGCGTGATAAACTCCTTTGCAGCTTTGGTCATCACCACTTGTACCTCAGCACCGCGCTCGATGAGACGCCTGGTGAGTTCCGCACATTTGTAGGCGGCGATGCCACCACTGATGCCAAGTAGTATTTTCTTACCCGCTAACGTTTGCATAGCTTGCTCCTTACATTTTTCTGCGGCTAAGATAGCAAAAGCCATGCTCCCTCGCTACTGCTGCCATTCATGCCATGATTTCTCGAACGCTATCAGACAACACAATTACATAATAAAGAGGGAAGACTCCCAGCTTGTCTTTTAGGCACTTTTCGCTCTTTCTGTATTAGGCAATAACACGGCACCTATTTCTGTTTTCTTCTATATATGACTATTAAACAGCTTCCCAATGACTCTATGCCACGAGAGAAGCTTTTGATGCGTGGCAGCCAAGCGCTTTCTGATGCCGAGTTGCTGGCGATATTTCTACGAACCGGAACCAAGGGGTTGAATGTCATTCAGCTCGCAGACAGGCTTTTGACTGAGTTTGGTTCACTACGAGCCCTATTCTCGGCATCGAAAGAGGAGTTTTGTCATCACAAGGGGTTAGGGCTTGCGAAGTTCGTGCAGCTTCAAGCGGTATTAGAGATGAGTCAGCGCTATTTGTCAGAAACGCTTAAACGTGGTGATAGCCTCAATAGTCCGGAACAGACCAAGCTTTATCTGATGTCTATATTGCGTGACCGTCAGCGAGAAGCCTTCTATGTTCTGTTTCTCGATAATCAAAATCGGGTGATTTCAGATGAAGTGATGTTTGAGGGAACCATTGATGCCGCATCGGTCTATCCGCGTGAGGTGGTTAAGCGCGCTCTGCAGCATAATGCAGCGGCATTAATACTGGCTCATAATCATCCTTCAGGTATCTCAGAGCCTAGCCAAGCAGACCGAAGGATCACAAGACGGCTCAGCGATGCACTGGGATTGGTCGATATTCGTATCCTAGACCACTTTGTTATTGGCGATGGAGAGGTGACCTCTTTTGCTGAAAGAGGCTGGATTTAGCTTTTGAAACAGTAGAAAGCGTTTTTTATTGTAATAACTGTGAGACAGAGCTTTTGTTTTGGTGATTTTCTGCTATGATTCGCGCACTAAATTATCAACCAACATCAGCTCAAAGTGAAAAAGATCAGCAAATCCTTAAAAAAGGATCTGTTCGGGTCTTGAGCAATGCATGTCAAGTTAGTATAATGCGCGACCTTTGATAGCCTTGTATGGGTACTCCATAATGGTTATGGCCTCTTATAATTGAGGTTCGGCCACCAAGGTTGATATCGAGCTGAAACGATTTGGAGAAGACATTCATGTCCCGAGTATGCCAAGTAACTGGTAAGCGTCCTGTAACGGGTAACAACCGTTCACACGCACGAAATGCTACCAAGCGTCGTTTTCTGCCGAACCTACAAACTCATCGTTTCTGGGTAGAAAGCGAAAAACGCTTTGTTAAACTACGTCTAACCGCTAAGGGTATGCGTATTATTGATAAGAAAGGCATCGATGCTGTTCTTGTTGATATCCGCGCTCGTGGCGAGAACGTATAAGAGGAATTAAGCAATGGCTAAAGGCATTCGTGAGAAAATTCGTCTAGTATCTTCTGCAGGTACTGGTCACTTCTACACAACTGACAAGAACAAGCGTAACATGCCAGGCAAATTTGAGATCAAAAAGTTTGATCCAGTTGTTCGCCAACACGTTATGTACAAAGAAGCTAAAATCAAGTAATTGATAAGCATCTGCTTGTAAGTATTGAAAACCCAGCCTCGGCTGGGTTTTTTATTGCCTGAAAATCAGGCTAGGTTAACGCTGTCGCTAAAAAGGGCTTAAACCGCCCCTTCAAAACCAAACTGTCGCCACGCTTCATAGGCAATAATCGCTACCGCATTGGATAGGTTTAGGCTGCGCGCATCTGGCATCATAGGAATACGAATACGCTGTTCCATTGGCAGGCTTTCAATCACTTCTGCGGGCAGACCGCGGGTTTCTGGTCCAAATAGCAATACATCACCTTGCTGGTATTTCGCATCCGTGTGATGGCCAGTGGTTTTTGTTGTACAAGCAAATAAGCGATAGCTCGGATTGTTCTCTTCAAGATAAGCAAGAAACGCTGCGTAGTCTTTGTGGCGCTTTACACGAGCAAGGTCATGATAGTCAAGACCGGCACGGCGGACCTTCTTCTCTTCTAAATCAAAACCAAGCGGTTCGATAAGGTGTAGGTTTGCACCACAGTTGGCACAAAGTCGGATGATGTTTCCGGTATTAGGAGCAATTTCTGGCTCGTAGAGGGCGATATCAAACATATTGGGTGTCGACTCATACTAAATAATGGAATGAGTATACCCGAAGAGCAAAAAAAACGTCATCTTAGATAGCTATGCCGTCCCTAAGGTAACCATCACTTCCAATTAAACTTTCGTCATCCCCAAAATTATCGTCATCCCCGCGCAGGCGGGGATCTACCTAAAGCGTGCATCAAGCCTCAACTAGATTCCTGTCTGCACAGGAATGGCAAGACATTCAATTAGTGTCTTTCGAGATCAAAGCTTATCCGTCACCGCCAGCGTTGCCGCCACCATATCATGACCAAACTGAATACTGCGCTCAGGCGACCAGCCATACAAAGGATCTGGGTAGTTATTATTATCCTTAAACGGCATTTCAATGGTGTATGACAGGCAGCGGAACTGCTCTGCTACCCAGTTTGAGCCAACGGTCAGGTTAGCCTTGCCCGGCTCATCTTTATCATAGCCGTAGTCGTCTTGGAACTCAGGAGTAATGGTGAGTAGCGCTTGTTTGAACGCATTCTCAAGCCCTGCGTGACGCTCGTCGTAAGAAGGGATGCCTTCAGAGCCGGCTGCAAAGTTGTAGGGGATCGCTTCATCGCCGTGGATATCTAAGAACATATCGACGCCTGTTTGCAGCATCTTCTCACGTACTAGGAACACCTCTGGACTTTTCTCCATCGAAGGTGACTGCCATTCACGGTTTAGGTTTACACCAACCGCATTCGTGCGCAGGTGGCCACGATTCGCGCCATCAGGGTTCATGTTTGGCACCACGTAAAGCACGGCTTTTTCTAGCAGCGCTTGCGCCGTGGTGTCGGTTTCATCGACAAGGCGCTGAATAAGGCCTTCCATAAACCACTCAGCCATGGTCTCTCCAGGATGCTGACGCGCGATAACCCAGATATTCTTCTTACCTTCCTCTGGCTCACCAAAGGTCAGTAGAGACATGTCATTGTTATCTAGCGTGTGGCCTAGGGTCTCTAAAGTGCAGTGGTGCTCGGTTTGCGCCATGTGTAGAAGGTCTAGGTGACGGTCGTAGGAGTACGGTGCAAAGTAGGCAAAGTACATCGACCCACGCTCAGGAAGGACGTGAAAGCTCAAGGTATCACCATCGAACTCGGATGGGATGCGGAACCACTCTTCTCGGTCGTAAGAAGCAACGACGTCATAGCCCTTCCAACCTTCAGGGTAGGCAGACTTAGCGAGGTCAAGGATCTTAATGGTGTGAGACTGTTCAGCCTGAGTTTCTAGTCGGAAGTGAAACCATTGATAGAACTCAGACTGGTTGTCGTTTTGTATTTTTAGCTGGATATCGTCTCTGTTTTCAATGCTGACAACCTCAATGTTGCCACTCTCGAAATTACTGAAGATCTTCATCTGCTTGATTCTCTTATTCTATGTTGAGCATGAGCCGAGAGGCTACCACAAAGAGTGTAGAATCAATATCGCTGAATTGCTGATTTTATAGCGGCAATTCAACGTGCATTTTTAAGCCACCGAGATCACTGCGTGAGGCGTTAATTTGTCCACTGTGTTGAACGATAGCGCTTTGCGTGATCGCCAGACCAAGACCCGTACCCCCAGAGTCACGATCGCGTGCGGTAGAGACGCGATAGAAAGGTCTAAAGATATCTTCAAGCTCGTCATCAGGCACACCAGGGCCATCATCCTCTACGATGATGTTTAGCATCTCTGATTGCTGATAGACGGCGATGTTGATCTCTGATTCGCTATAGCGAATGGCGTTACGAACGATATTCTCGATAGCGCTCATTAGAAGCTTCGGGTTACCGACAATGGAAACGTCAGGTATCTCGGAGAAGTGCAGCGCTTTACCCACTTGTTCTGCTTCAAACTGAGCGTCACTGAAGATCTCTTCCCATAGGCTGCTTGCTGGTTGGCTTTCGCGCGTGACGTGACTGTCAGTGCTCATGCGCGATAGCTCGAGCAGTTCACCTATCATCTGCTCCAAGCGCTGCGCCTCGGTATCAATACGTGTAAGCTCTGCACTTTCTCCTTGCTTACGCGTCGCGAGGCCTGTCGCCATTCTAAGGCGCGTAAGTGGTGAACGAAGCTCGTGAGAGATATCAGAGAGCAGCCGCTGCTGACCTGAAATCATTTGATTTACGGCCAGCACCATTTGGTTAAAGCTCTGACCGGCTTGTCGAAATTCCGTCGTACCGGTTTCTAGGTCTGGATCTGGCTTGAACTCTCCATTGGCGACCCGCTTAGCGGCGCGCTCAAGGCGTCTTGCAGGCTGGCTAAGCGCCCAGGCAAGCCACAGTAGTAGCGGTGTACTGACCGCCATCACTACGAGTAAAAGCTGGAATGGCTTATCAAACATACGGAGCAGAAACGGTGGTGGCTGCGTCCAGCGCAGTCCGATATAGAGATAGTAATCCTGATTCGCTAGCTCGATAGGCATGGGTCCTACAAGCATATAGCGCCCGTAGAGCTTTTGCATTGGCGTGTCGAAGGCGTCAACCGAGGTGATGAAGTTTTTGAGCATACGTTCTTTGAAGTCTGTGCGCTTCTGCGTGCTCAGGATGTTGCCTTCTTGGTCGACAATAAAGAAACTCGGTCCTTTGGATTTATGGTCTTTATTGTGCTGTCGTTCAGATTTGTCAATCTTGTAGACGATACGCCCAATGTTGTTCTCACCAGCAAATTCGCGCTCAATTCTGTCGCGAACGTTGGTCATCTGCCCAAGTGTTTCTCCGGAGACCTCTTTTGCTACCCGAGGATCAAGGTGAGGGAGTGCCAGTACCGCAATCAGCACCAACAACATGGTGAACCAAAAGATGGCGAAAATACGACCATACAGGCTGGTGATCTTGGGCAGTTTCATGATTATTCCTTCACTAGCAAGTAGCCGCGACCACGAAGGGTCTTGATTCTAGGCTTGCCGTCTAATTTCTCGGGAAGTTTTTTTCTTAGGTTCGATACGTGCATATCGACAGCGCGGTCAAACGCAGATAGTCGCTTGCCGAGCACATCAAGACTGAGCGCTTCTTTGGTTAAGGTCTCCCCAGGTTTTTGCACAAAGTAATGCAGCAGCGCGAACTCGGTTGTAGTGAGATCGAGCAAGTTACCCTGACAGGTTGCTTCTTGTCTTGCTGGGAAAACCTCAATATCGTCGAAACGCACACCGTCAGAGGTATTGGTCTCGGATTTGTTGGAGGTGCGTCTGAGTATTGCTTTGATACGTGCTAAGAGCTCCCGATCACTGAAGGGCTTTGGTAAGTAGTCGTCAGCGCCAAGCTCTAAACCAATGACACGGTCGATCTCTTCGCCCTTCGCGGTGAGCATTAATACCGGCGTTTCCCAGGTTTCACGCAGCTTTTTGAGTGTGTCCATGCCATTTAGGCGCGGCATCATCACATCCATCAATACCAAATCGATCTCTTCGCTCATCGCTTCTAGACCTGCGAAACCATCGTTAGCTTCGGAAACATCAAAGCCCTCATAGCTGAGAATATCTTTTAATAAGCTGGTGAGTTCAGTGTCGTCATCGATAAGAAGAATGTGTGCCATATCTACCTCAGAATCTATTGTGCCCTGTAATAATAAAGCGTTAATGTCCCAAAAAAGCGATCTTTACGATTCTTTACGCTCGCTGTACGTTGCTTTACGCGCTAGCCCCTATTCTATACTCAAGCGCTGCAGAGGCAGCCATGGTATGAATCACATAAGGGTAAAGATTATGAAACTTTCAAAAAAATTGGTTATCGCTGCAACAGTTCTTCCACTCGCTCTAGGCTCAGCAAGCGCACTCGCATACGGTGGTGGTAAAGGTGGTCATCACGGTAAAGGCGGTGAGGGTATGTGCGGTGGCTTCGACGGTAAGCGCATGTTCCGTGAACTTGACTTAACTGACACTCAGAAAGAGCAGATGAAGCAGCTTCGCGAAAGCAACAAGCAGCAGATGAAACAGAAGTTTGGTGGTGATTTTGCTGCTAAGAAAGCGGAAATGCAGGCTCGCCAGCAAAAAATGCAAGATTTGGTATTGGCCGATACCTTTGATGTAGAAGCCGCAAATGCTCTAGCAACGGAAATGGTTGAAAAACAAGCTGAGCGTCGCGTGAAAAAGCTAGAGAAGCAACATGAGATGATGAGCATTCTAACGCCAGAGCAAAAAGTGAAGTTTAAAGAACTGTCTCAAGAGCGTATGGAAAAATGCTTCGCGAAAATGGAGAAGCGCGCAGAGAAATTTGCTGAAGAGTAATCGTCTGATAGCCATCGCGGTTCGCGATGGCTTTTCTTTGGGTCCTGCGACCTGATGATTGTGAATTTCCCTTATAGTGACTTTTTCTCATTCACTTTTGTCACTATCTGTTGCGACCAAATTTGGTCGCTTTTTTCTATTTTTGTCATCAATAATCGGTATACTTGCTTTGTGTTTAGAAATAACCCAAGGACCTAACACTTAGCGCATGAAGGATAACTACGCGAAACTGGTGACAACCGCAGCATGGGCTGCAACGACGATAGCGACCATTTTGCTGATAGCAAAGGTGATCACCTGGTGGGTGACAGGCTCGGTCAGCTTACTCGCCTCTTTAATTGACTCCCTACTTGATATTGCCGCTTCAGTTATTAACTTAGTGGTGGTTCGATACTCACTGCAACCGGCAGACAAAGAGCATACCTTTGGGCATGGCAAAGCCGAATCCCTAGCCGCGTTGGCGCAGTCAATGTTTATCACTGGCTCTGCCTGCTTCCTCATTCTTAATGGTATTGACCGCTTCTTTAGACCCCATGAGCTTAATTCTCCTGAGCTTGGCATCTATGTCAGTTTATTCGCATTGGTTCTCACATCGGGTTTGGTAGCTTTTCAAAAATACGTAGTGAAAAAGACCGGCAGTCAGGCCATTGCCGCAGATTCTTTGCATTATCAAACCGACCTATATATGAATGTTGCAATTATGGTGGCGCTGGGACTGAGCTGGTATGGCATTGGTCAGGCTGACTCTGTGTTCGCAGTTGCGATTGGCGTCTTCATTCTAGTGAGTGCGATTAAGATGGCTTATGAAGCGGTTCAATCGCTTTTGGACCGTCAGCTACCAGAAGAAGAGCTGGTTGTGATTCGTCAGGTCTGTAATGACGTAGAAGGGGTGATTGGTGTTCATCAGCTGAGAACGCGCATGTCCGGGCCGGTTCGTTTCATTCAGTTACACTTAGAGCTGGATGATCATTTACCACTGATAGAAGCGCATCGCATTGCCGATCTTGCAGAAGACAAAGTGATAGAAGCATTCCCGGGCGCGGATGTCATTATCCACCAAGACCCGTATTCAGTGGTGTTGCATGAAGAGGCGGAACAGAAGAAACAAGACTTTTAACGCACGGGGCGTAGAGCAAGCAGCACGATGGGGTGAGGCTGAGTAGACATGGCAATGTTAAATTCAATTGTCTATTATCAATGCGCGTGATAAAAAAGTGCGATTCTGATGTGAATCAACGTAAGAGCCAGTATAAACTGTAATACTCTTACATAAGTAATAAAGTTACGTCAGTGATGTTTTGGGGAACGCGCTGACAAAGAGTAACGATAACAACAAGATTTCCGTGGGGCGCAGATTTATGCGACCTACTTAAAGTTTAAAATTAGATTGCCAAATCGAGGGTGAGCATGATTAAGAAAATTGGTGTTTTGACAAGTGGTGGTGACGCACCTGGTATGAATGCTGCGGTACGCGGCGTGGTTCGTACTGCTCTGTCAGAGGGCTTGGAAGTGTACGGCGTATTCGACGGCTACCTTGGTCTTTACGAAGACCGTATCAAGCCACTTGATCGTTCAAGCGTTTCTGACGTGATCAACCGTGGTGGTACATTCCTAGGTTCTGCACGTTTCCCTGAGTTTAAAGAAGTGGAAGTTCGTGAAAAAGCGATCGAGAACCTTAAGAAGCACGGCATCGATGCACTCGTAGTTGTTGGTGGTGACGGCTCTTACATGGGGGCGAAAAAGCTAACTGAGATGGGTTACCCATGTATCGGTCTTCCAGGCACTATCGATAACGACATCGCAGGTACTGACTACACGATCGGTTACCTAACAGCACTTAACACAGTTATCGACGCGATCGACCGTCTGCGTGACACATCATCGTCTCACCAACGTATCTCTATCGTAGAAATCATGGGTCGTCACTGTGGTGACCTAACCCTGATGTCTGCAATCGCTGGTGGCTGTGAGTACATCATTACTCCAGAAACGGGTCTGAATAAAGACCAGCTTATCAGCAACATCCAAGACGGTATTGCTAAAGGTAAGAAGCACGCAATCATTGCACTTACTGAGCTAATGATGGATGCCAATGAGCTAGCAAAAGAGATCGAAGACGCAACAGGTCGTGAGACTCGCGCAACGGTACTTGGTCATATTCAGCGTGGTGGTCGTCCAACGGCGTTCGACCGTGTTCTAGCATCTCGCATGGGTAACTACGCAGTTCATCTTCTTCTAGAAGGTCACGGTGGCCGTTGTGTTGGTATCCAGAAAGAGCAGCTTGTTCACCACGACATCATTGATGCGATTGAGAACATGAAGCGTCCAGTACGTGATGACCTATTCAAGGTAGCTGAAGAGCTGTTCTAATCGAACTCGCACCGAAATAATCGTGAAAAGCCGCTGCATTTGCAGCGGCTTTTTTTATGCACGAGCTCGGAGTAGTATGCCTAGCGAGCAGGCACAAAAAAGCCGGCTCCCCAAGAACCGGCTTTTTGGTAATCAATAGAGATTACTTAGCTTTAGCTGCCGCCGCTGCTTTAGCGATAGCTGCGAAGCTCTTAGCATCTAGAGATGCACCACCAACTAGAGCACCGTCGATGTCTGGTTGTGAGAAGTAAGCTTCCGCGTTCTCTGGCTTAACAGAACCACCGTATTGGATGATTACTTGCTCAGCGACTGCTGCGTTTTTCTCTGCGATTAGAGCGCGGATAGAAGCGTGGATGCGCTGTGCATCTTCTGCAGTTGCTGCTTTACCAGTACCGATAGCCCAGATTGGCTCGTATGCGATGATAGCGTCGTTAAGTGCTTCAACACCGTAAGCGTCGATCACTGCGTTGATTTGACGTGCACAAACTGCTTCAGTTTCGCCTGCTTCGTTTTGCGCTTCAGATTCACCGATACAGAAAACTGGCTTCAGGCCGTTCTCTTTTAGGAATGCGAATTTCTTAGCGATGAACTCGTCTGATTCGTTGTGGTACTCACGACGCTCAGAGTGACCGATGATGATGTGAGTCGCACCGAAGTCTTTCAGCATTTCTGGAGACATGTCGCCAGTGAAAGCACCGCTGTTGTTTAGGTCTGTGTTTTGTGCACCAAGGATGATCTTGTTGCCGCCTTCTGCGATTACACGCTCAGCTAGATCGATGTATAGTGCTGGTGGAGCTACCGCCACGTCTACACCAGTTACGCCTTCAAGTTCAGCGTTTAGACCAGTTAGCAGCTCAGTTACCATTGCTTTGCTGCCGTTGAGTTTCCAGTTACCCATAACTACAGGTTGACGCATGAGATTTTCTCCAAAATCAGTGTTTGTAAAAAACGAATGTAAAAAATAAACGTGATTACGAAAGAATATAACAGATTAATTCATGTAGATCATGATTGGGGTCATTTCTTTATCGCTTTGGTATCTTATCCTAACAATTGCCTAGAATGGCGCGCCCAAGTGATCCAGTAAACAGAATAATAGAATACTTCTCGGAATTTTACTCGCGGCTTGCTATACCTTGTCGCCTATTGGTCACAACAAAGGGAAGTCGTATGCCGAATCTGGTTCTAGAATATTCGAATACAGCCGATGAAAGGTTGAATGTACAAGGGTTATTGGAAGACCTACACCGAGTGACGCTGAACTGCGGACTGTTTGACGCTGATTCCGTTAAGTCGCGTTCCCTGCGCAGCCACAACTGGTTGATTGGCGAGTATGGTGACAGCGAAGATTTTGTGCACATCAGCTTTGAGCTATTATCTGGAAGGACAGATGAGCAAAAACGCGAGCTTTCAAGAAAGCTGATGGACGTGTTAAGAGAGCAGGCGAGCCATATTAAGAGCTTAACAGTGAACATTCGCGATATGGACAAGACCTGCTTTCAAAAGATTACCAATTAATACGAGAGTGATTTGATGCCGTTAAAATCGTTACTGTTTTCATTCAATGGACGCATTGGTCGTAAGACATTCTGGATGTGGAATGTCTGTTACTACTTAGCCATTATGATTGTTGCACAGGGGCTTAATTTTCTATTCCCTAATGTGATGCAGTTTTTGTTGCCCTTGCTATTGCTGATGCTGCTTATCCCTGACCTAGCTATCACGGCGAAGCGTTGGCATGACCGCAATAAATCTAATTGGTGGCTATTGCTTAACTTGCCATTGGTGTTTGGTCGCATGAGTTTACCGACGTTAGACCCTGCGACAGCCGCTCAGCCGTCGATGGTGCAAAGTTTGTTGTCGTTTTCAGCCCTAGCGTGTGGTGCATGGATTTTAGTGGAGTGTGGTTTTCTTAAAGGCACAGAAGGTCCTAACCAATACGGTGATGAGCCCAAGTAATGCGCTTACGAATCGTGTGAGAAAAGGGAAGCATTGGCTTCCCTTTTTCGTTCGCGACTATTTTTGCGTACGGGCTGGTTCAGCGCCACTCCTCATCGCGGCGAAATGGCAACACATCGGCCGTTTGTTTTGGCGATGGGAGGTTGCCATGCAGCGCCTCTGAAAATTTAACGATCTGCTTGTGGAGCTCTTCTCTCAACAGCACATTGGCGTGGATAGGGTTTTTGGCGCGCTGTAGCACTCGCTCAATGTGCGATTGCTGGGCATGCAGTCTTGGTTGCATGTCACTCGAGCAGCTCTCGATAAATTGCTCACACAGTTGATGTCGCAGCTGGCTGAGCTTCTCTGGGTCTTCTTTTGCCATCACTGCTAGCTCCTCAAAAGAGGGGAGTGAAATCGGCTCTGCCATGTTTGCCTTCCTATGCCTAACGTTATCGAACCATATTCATAGCGTAGGACTTAATGAGAAAAGACAAACTTAAATGCATGACGTGTCTCAGAGTTGAGACACGTAGGTTGGGATCAATGTTTTGCGTGAAACTTGTAGACGCATCGTCTGGCGCCTTTAACGATATGCTCATCGCGCTCGACGTTGACATCGCTGCCAACCAAGGCTTGAAATACATTGAGCTCAGATTGACATAGCGCTTCGCAGCGAGAAGCCGCTTTGCAAATAGGGCAGTGATTCTCGATGAGCACAAACCCATCATCGGTTTGCTCAAGCTCTGCCATGTAGCCATCTTTCTCGCGCAATTCAGTCAATTTCTGAACCTTGCTTTGCAAGTCGGGTAGTTGATCAAAGTGCGGTTGGTAGGTTGTGAGAGTGTTGAACTCGCGTTCTTTGGAGACTTTCTCAAGCCCCTCACTGCCAAACACATTCTCAATGGCGTCAATAAACTGAATGGTGAGGTCGCTATGGCGGTCGGAAAAGCGCGCATGACCTTGAGCGGTCAAGGACCAATGTCTATTCGGGCGACCCACTTTGACTTTGACGTCTTCGAATCGCAACAATCCATCCTCTTCAAGGCTTTGGAGGTGCTGCCTTGCCCCCATGGTCGTGATGCCCAAACGCTCCGCAATACGTTTTGCGGTGACGGCTCCCTCGCGTTTTATGATGTCTATGATGTGATCAGTGGCTTTCATCAGTGCATCCGTTCTGTTTGTTCAGCCTTAAGGTAAAGATAGTCGAGGTATTATGGCGGATAAGGTTAATAAAGCAAATTATTTACAATGTTGCGTATGGATAAATGACGTCTAACCAAATAAAAAAAGCGCTGATGAAGATCAGCGCTTTTCTATCGCGAACTCGATTAAAGGATGATATCGCGGATCTCTGGGTCTTTACGCTCTAGGTAGTGCGTAGACTTGATGCGTCGAATGGTACGACAGCGCCCACGGATCAGCAGGGTTTCTGTTGTCGCGATGTTGCCTTGACGAGTGATGCCCTCAAGTAGGTCACCCTTTGTGATGCCCGTTGCCGAGAATACGACATTGTCGCTACGTGCCATATCTTCCATACGCAGCACGACATTCGCTTCAACGCCCATTTCCGCGCAGCGCTCAAGCTCGTCTTGTCCTGCTTTACGGTTTTCTTCGGTATCGCCTTTTACTGCGTGACGAGGCAGCAGACGACCGTTCATGTCACCATCAAGCGCGCGAATTACCGCTGCAGAAACCACACCCTCTGGCGCGCCACCGATGCAGTACATTACGTCTACTTCACTGTCTGGCATACACGTGAGAATCGATGCCGCTACATCACCATCTGGCACTGCGAACACGCGAACACCCATTGCTTGCATCTCAGCGATAACCTGATCGTGACGTGGTTTTGCTAGCGTGGTCACTACGAGAGTATCAAGGGTTTTGCCCAGCGCGGCTGCGATGTTGTTTAGGTTTTCTTTGAGTGGCTTGTTAAGGTCAATGACGCCTTTAGCGCCAGGACCCACAACCAGCTTCTCCATGTACATATCCGGAGCTTTCAAGAAGCTGCCTTTCTCGCCCGCAGCAAGAACGGCTAGCGCGTTAGACTGACCCATCGCCGTCATACGTGTGCCTTCAATTGGGTCAACAGCGATATCTACCGCATCGCCACCGATACCCACGTGCTCACCAATGTACAGCATAGGTGCATCGTCGATTTCACCCTCACCAATAACGATTTCACCTTCGATATCGGTCTTGTTCAGTAGGCTGCGCATGACCTCCACCGCTGCACCATCGGCAGCATTTTTGTCGCCTCGTCCTAGCCACTTATAACCTGCTAGTGCGGCACCTTCGGTAACTCGTGAAAAAGCCATTGCTAAATCGCGCTTCATACTGACTCCAATTTAATGAAAAATGACAAATGATTTACGGCGCGAATTCTAGCATATCAGAAGGGAAACGTTTGCCTTTTTATCTGTTTGGTGGCGATCTTGTCGTTAAAATCGTAGATGGTGTAGAGCTTGCAAAGCCAAAGCCATTATTGAATAACGTTTTTTAGTAAACGGCAGGTCAGTTTACGGCGCTTTTTTGACCGAATAGTGAAAAATCTGCAATATAGGACGTGTCTATCTTCTCTAGGCTGAGTAGAATGGGGCACTATAGGGTATATAGAATGAAGCATTTTCATTTCACAGGATTAAACAAGGGTAGGCCGAGATGTCTTTTGAAGTACTGGAACAACTAGAAGCAAAAATTCAAACTGCAGTTGACACAATCGCTCTTCTTCAAATGGAAGTAGAGGAATTGAAAGAAGAGAAAGCACAGCTAGCGAACCAAGCTGAAGAGCTACGCAGCAGCCGTGTAGAGCTAGAGCAGAAGACAGAGCAGATGCAGCGCGAGCATAGCCAATGGCAAGAGCGCATTCGCAACCTACTAGGTAAAATGGACGAAGTAGAGTAAGTTTTCGCTCCTTCGAGAATATTGAAAGCACCCTGCATTGGGTGCTTTTTTGTTTTCTCACCATGAATGGATCACGTGGTGAATATGCGAAATACGGGTGTTGTTTGGTCTAACCAGTGTAACTCACCGTCTCTTGACTTTTCGTGTACAAGTTGAGCACGTATACTAACTCTAACTAGGGAAAGGAAAAGTTAGAATGAAAACACGTGACAAAATAGTCTATGCCGCCCTCGACTTGTTCAATACTGATGGCGAGCGCAACGTGACAACCAACCATATTGCGGCGCACATTGAGATTAGCCCGGGCAATCTCTACTACCATTTCCGAAACAAACAAGAAATCGTTCGCGAGATTTTTGCGCTTTACTCGCAAGAACTCATCGAGCGTTTTACCCCAGTCCAAGGCCAGCAAGAGAGCCTAGCACTGCTGAAACATTACCTGGATTCTATCTTCACTCTGATGTGGAAATACCGCTTCTTCTATGCCAATCTGCCAGAGATTTTGCAGCGAGACCCAAAGCTGCATGAAGAGTACATCGAGGTTCAAGAGCGCTTGCAGGGCAACTTGGTCAACATTCTCAAGGCATTTGTAGAGCTAGATTTGCTCACCATCAACGATAAAGAGCTCAAGTCACTGGTCACAACCCTGCACATGATGGCAGTGGGTTGGCTAAGCTATCAGTCAGCGATGTCACCACGTACTAAAATCACCGAAGAGGTGATTCAACAAGGCATGCTACAAATGATCCATGTGGTTAAGCCTCTGGCGACCGATAAAGGTAAAGAGCAACTAACATTGCTAGAAGATGGCGTTCGCATGATGGGTAGCCCAACAAGCTAACTGTCGCTAACGGCATGATATATAGCCAATTCGTATTGTCCAAACCCTACTTAACAAGTAGGGTTTGTGGTTTCTATCCCCGCATTAAAGGAAGAGTGTGAAGGTGCATTACGATGTATTCAATGGCGATGCCGACGGCATACTTGCCTTACTGCAATTACGTTTAGCGCAGCCAATAGAGAGCCAACTTATCTCGGGCATTAAACGTGATATCGCTCTGTTGCAGCAGGTGCCCCCCGAGCAGGCTAGCTCAGTGACGGTGCTCGATATCTCGATGGATAAAAATCAAGCCGCGATCGAGAAGCTTTTGGATCATCATGTTCCAACTACTTATATTGACCATCACAAAGCATCTTCCATTCCAAATAGCCAATACCTTGATGCCCATATTGACCTGGATGCGAATACCTGTACGGCACTGATTGTCGACAAGTTGCTCCAAGGCCAATTTAGGTTATGGGCTGTTGCTGCTGCGTATGGCGACAACATGCTGGCAAGTGCTGAGGCATTGGCATCGACTTTAGGGTTAAGTGATGAGCAGCGCCGCTTACTTAACGAGCTGGGTACGCTGATCAATTACAACGGCTACGGTGAAAGCCTCGAAGACCTGCATTTTAATCCGGTTGATTTGTATCAGCAGCTTTTGGCCTACCATGATCCTTTTGAGTGTATTGGTGATCACCGCTCCCCATATCATGTACTCAAAGCGGCCTTTGCACAGGACGAAGCAGCGCTGAGCGCTGCGCAGACACGCCATGATTCAGCGGTGCTTAAAGTGGTCTTGCTGCCGGATAGTGCGGCAGCGAGACGAATGTCGGGTACCTGGATTAATAGACTTGCCAATCAATCCCCTAATCAAGCGCATATCTCATTAGTGCCAAGAAGCGATGCGTCGGGAGAGCCATGCTATACCGTATCGGTGAGAGCGCCACTCAATAATAAGCAAGGGGCAGGGGAGATTTGCAGTCAGTTTGCCACCGGTGGTGGCAGAGAAGCGGCAGGCGGCATTAACGGTATGCCAGAGAGCGAGCTAGAAAGGCTGATTAAGATTGCAACGGCACGCTACTCATCACAATGAGTAGCGGTACTGAGCTAGCGCTTTAACCAGCTTTTCGGGTTTTGGACTTTACTATTACGACGGATCTCAAAGTAGAGGGATGAGCTGTCTTGACCACCAGTATCGCCGGCAAGAGCAATAGTTTCGCCAGCCGCGACCTTATCACCCTCTTTCTTTAGCAGGGTTTGGTTGTAGCCATATAACGTCATATCGCCTTTACCATGGTCGAGCAGAACTACGAGTCCATAGCCGCGCAGATAGTCGGCGAATACCACGGTTCCAGAGTAAACTGACTTAACCGAGTCGCCATAGTTGGCAGCGATGACCATGCCTTTCCAGTTGACTTGTCCGGTTTGTTTGGTACCAAAGCTATGAAGCACCTTGCCTTTTACTGGCCATGGAAGACGACCTTTTTGACGAGCAAGACCATCCATCGGTACTTGGTTGCGCTTCGCTGCCTTAGCAATTTCGGCTTTTAGCCTAGTTTCATTGCGCTGCAGTTCCGCGAGGTAATTTTTATCGCTGGAGATACTGCGGCGAATTTTGCTTACCGTGCTTTGTCGGCTGCTTCGATTCTTAGCTAAGGTGTCACGCTTGGCTTTTTGTTGCTCTAAAAGCTGAGCGATCTGATTGCGCTCAAGCTCCAATGCTCGCTCACTTTCCGCTAGCTTGCGTTCGGTCTCGGCAAGTTGTTCCAGTGTTTCGGCGCGGGCCTTCGCTAGATGCTGATAGTATTGACTGATACGGTCTTGGTCAGGGTCTGTGCTTAGCACACCGGACGCGGAGTTATTTTGCTTGGTGATGTAGTAGGTTTGTACCAGTTCAGCGAGCACCTTTTGTTGCTGCTCTTTTTGCTGTGTCAATGCCTCAACTTGGCTATGAAACCCATCTAGGTTGCGGTTGGCTTGAGCAAGCGCTGCCGTTGTCGCTTTGATTTCTTTCTCGACATTAGAAATGCCAATCTCTTGCTCACGCAGTGATTTTTGCAGCGTATCGAGCTCTTTTTGCTGTGCAGATAGTGATTTTTGCTGACGACTTATCTCGCTTTTTACACCTGTGAGTTCATTTTGGTTTGCAAGGCTATGGGCGCTTGGTAATGCGAGCCCTAAACACACGACCAGTGCAGACAAACGAGGGGTAAAAAGCCTAATTCTGTTTGGTTTCATCCTAATTCCACTACACGCAGCGACAAGAGTTTGCTCATTCAATAGTAATCATAACTGATTGATAGTTCACTATAGCTGTTCGCAATCCGCACCTCTAAAGTGATGTTGCCATTATATCCACACATGGCACCTTAGGCGCAAGCAAACAAAAACGCCGATGTAGAAACATCGGCGTTTTTCATGACTGCGAAAGGCAATTACTTAACTAGGACCTCACCAGACATCTCTGCTGGAATTTCCATGTCAGTCATCGCTAGCATAGTTGGTGCAAGGTCAGACAGTTTACCGCCTTCTTTGAACTCAACCGCTTTGTCACCTACGTAGATTAGAGGTACTGGTAGGTTAGTGTGAGCAGTGTGCGTACCGCCAGTCACTGGGTCTACCATCATCTCTGCGTTACCGTGGTCAGCCGTGATCAGCATTTGACCGCCCACTTCTTTGATCGCGTCTACGACTTTGCCAACGCTCGCATCAAGAGCTTCGATAGCTTGCTCAGCAGCTTCGTAAACACCTGTGTGACCAACCATGTCTGCGTTTGGATAGTTACAGATGATAGTGTCGTACTTACCAGACTTGATAGCCGCAACCATCTTCTCTGTTAGCTCTTCAGAGCTCATTTCTGGCTGTAGGTCGTAAGTCGCTACTTTTGGAGAAGCAACGAGCTGACGCTCCTCGCCGTCAAACTCGTTCTCAACACCACCGTTGAAGAAGAACGTCACGTGTGCGTATTTCTCTGTTTCAGAGATACGTAGCTGAGTCTTACCTGCTTTCGATAGCCACTCACCGTATGTGTTCTCAAGAGACGCTGGTGGGAAAGCGATAGATAGTGGGATGTCAGCTGCGTATTGCGTTAGCATGACGAAGTTGATCGCTGGGAATACTGCGCGCTCAAAGCCATCAAACTCAGGTACGAACGTACGAGTGATTTGACGTGCACGGTCAGCACGGTAGTTCATGAAAATAACTGCGTCACCATCTTGGATCGCTGCGTCTTCTTGACCTTCAGCTTTGATAGCCGTTGCTTTAACGAACTCATCGTTCTCTTCACGAGCGTAAGCTGCTTCAAGACCTGCAACTGCATTGTCGTAAGTGAACTCAGCTTTACCTTGAGTCAGTAGGTCGTAAGCAACTTGTACGCGGTCCCAGTTGTTATCACGATCCATTGCGTAGTAACGACCGATTAGAGACGCTACGCGGCCTTTACCAAGCTCAGCAAATAGCTCGTCGAAACGCTTTAGTGAACCTTCAGCGCTACGAGGCGGTGTATCACGGCCGTCTAGGAAGCAGTGTAGGTAGATTTTCTCAGCGCCACGCTCTGCTGCCATTTTCACAGCTGCGTAAATGTGGTCTTCGTGAGAGTGAACACCACCTGGAGACATAAGACCCATAAGGTGTACAGCTTTACCTGCTGCAACTGCTTTGTCGATAGCGGCAACAAGCGCTTCGTTCTGAGAGAACTCACCGTCAGCGATTGATTTAGTGATGCGAGTTAGGTCTTGATAAACAACACGACCAGCGCCGATGTTAGTGTGACCTACTTCTGAGTTACCCATTTGACCGTCTGGTAGACCTACGTCCATACCAGAAGCCGAAATAAGAGTACGTGGGTTGTTTGCCCACAAGCCATCCATTACTGGAGTTTTTGCGTTGTTGATTGCGTTGCTTGCGTTGTCTTCACGGTAACCCCAACCGTCAAGAATCACTAGAGCCATTGGCTTCTTAGCTGACATAGTTATAACCTCGTCAAATCGATAGTAACTTTACAGAAAACAAATTAGCGTAATTTTACTACACTTTTTACCCATAACTGTAGTGGCAGATCAAATAATGTTTGTGATTACCGTTGCTGGGTTACAGTTTTATCTAGCTAATTCGTCTGTTTATGTTCTTTGTGAGGTAATCATAGACGTTATTTTCGTGAGATACCTCGGCTTTATCTCTATTAATACGCCTTGTTCAGTCGCTTTGACTAATCGGTTTTTTCTATCTCTGCAATAGTGTCTAGTGCCGCCATTGCCAGGCAAGGCGAGGAGAAGGATCCCAATTCTCCGCTCGAAACATTTTCCCCTCTCGCCACGGCGAGGCTAAGCCGCTATACTCCTCGACTGATTTAATGTTCAACTATCTAAGAGCGCAAGCTATGCAAGAGTATTTAGAATTTTTTCAAGAAAACATGATCATGTCGCTAGTGTGGGTTGCACTATTTGTTGCTCTGATCGCTAACATCTTTAAATCAGCGAACGCAGCATATAAAGAAGTCTCTGCAGCACAAGTCACACACATGATGAACCGTGAGAATGGCATCGTGGTGGATATTCGTTCAAAAGACGAATTCAAACGTGGTCACATTACTGACGCACTTCACGTTTTACCTTCAGATATCAAAGCGGGTTCTTTCGGCAGCCTTGAAAACCACAAATCAGCCCCAATCATTGTGGTATGTAAGACTGGTCAAACGGCGCAAGAGAGCGCGAACTTGCTTGCAAAAGCAGGGTTTGAAAAGGTTTACTTGCTGAAAAATGGTCTAGTGGCTTGGAGCGAAGCAAACCTACCGCTGATCAAAGGCAAGAAGTAACACAGAATTTTGAGTGATTTCGCGGCAGTTATGACTAAGGGATGTGATAAATGCCACGGAATTCACGGCTCGCCTAGTCATCAAACATTGGCTCGGCTAGTCTGCAAGAAAACTCATTAACGTTTTGACAAATTTAGACGTATTTAAGGAAATCATCATGGCTGAAGCAGCTCCACAAGAAGCACAACAAAACTTCTCAATCCAACGTATCTTTCTAAAAGACGTATCATTTGAGGCGCCAAACTCGCCAGATATGTTCCAGAAAGACTGGAACCCTGATGTTAAGCTAGATCTTGACACTCAAAGCCGTGAACTAGGTCAAGGCGTATACGAAGTTGTTCTTCGCCTGACAGTGACAGTGAAAAACGCAGAAGAAACTGCATTCCTATGTGAAGTACAACAAGGTGGTATCTTCACTGCAGAGCAAATGGAAGCAGGTCAACTTGCACATTGCCTAGGTGCATTCTGCCCGAACATCCTATTCCCGTACGCTCGTGAGACTATCTCAAGCCTAACGATGAAAGGTACGTTCCCTCAACTGAACCTAGCGCCAGTTAACTTTGACGCACTGTTCATGAACTACCTACAGCAGCAAGCTCAGCAAGAAGGTCAAGCGGAAGCTTAATCTCCTTCGCAGAGTGATTCTGCGTTAACGAGTCTATGTAATGAAAATGCACAGCGCACCGCGATGTGCATTTTTTATTTGCTTATACAGGTTTAGACTTATACCCAAGTCATCTCGAGAGATCACCGCTTTTAGGGTCACTTGGGTATAACAAAGAAACATAATCATACCGACAAATTAGGTGGTGTTATGAATAACGCATATGGAAAAGAAATCGCAATGACCGTTATTGGTGCTGGCTCTTATGGCACGTCGCTTGCGATTTCGCTAGCGAGAAACGGTGCGAATGTGGTGATTTGGGGACACGAACCTGAACACATGGCAAAACTAGAAGCCGATCGTGCAAACCATGAGTTCTTGCCTGGCATTGAGTTTCCAGAGTCTTTGATTGTTGAATCGGATCTGCAAAAAGCGGTTCAGGCGAGTCGTGACTTACTGGTTGTGGTCCCAAGCCATGTGTTTGGTATTGTGCTCAACAGCATTAAGCCACACCTTAGAGAAGACAGTCGTATCTGCTGGGCAACGAAAGGGCTTGAGCCGGAGACAGGACGCTTACTTAAAGATGTAGCACACGACATCATTGGTGAGAATTACCCGCTGGCGGTACTATCAGGCCCAACCTTTGCTAAAGAGCTGGCAGCTGGCCTACCGACGGCGATCGCCGTTGCCTCTCCAGATGCGCAGTTTGTGGCGGATCTACAAGAAAAGATCCACTGCAGCAAAACATTCCGCGTCTATGCCAACGATGACTTCACTGGTATGCAGCTTGGCGGCGCCGTGAAGAACGTCATCGCGATTGGCGCGGGTATGTCGGATGGCATTGGCTTTGGTGCCAATGCTCGTACCGCTCTCATCACTCGTGGTCTCGCGGAGATGACTCGCCTGGGTGCAGCGCTCGGCGCTAAGCCTGATACCTTTATGGGGATGGCGGGCCTGGGCGATTTGGTATTGACGTGTACCGATAACCAATCGCGCAACCGTCGCTTTGGTCTTGCGCTGGGTGAAGGTAAGGATGTCGATACCGCACAAACCGAAATTGGTCAGGTAGTGGAAGGCTATCGCAATACCAAAGAGGTGTGGTTGTTGTCTCAACGCATGGGTGTAGAGATGCCAATTGTTGACCAAATCTATCAAGTATTGTATCAAGGGAAAGACGCGCGCCTTGCAGCGCAAGATCTACTCGCTAGGGATAAAAAAGCCGAGCAGCAATAATCGCTCGACGGATGATTGAGTATCCATCGTAGGACCGAAAATGAAACACTGTGAAAAACAAAATGTCTGGGAGTGCATTGTAAGAGAAGCCCGTGAATCAGCGGAACAAGAGCCGATGCTGGCTAGCTTCTATCATGCCACCATAATTAATCATGAAAGCTTTGGAGCAGCGCTAAGCTACATCCTTGCTAACAAGCTAAAGACAGCGTCAATGCCGGCTATGGCTGTGCGTGAAGTGGTTGAGCAAGCGTTTAATGCTGACCCGAGCATTACCGACGCAGCGGCGTGTGACATTTGTGCAACAGTGAATCGAGATCCTGCGGTATCCATGTACTCAATGCCGCTTCTATACCTAAAAGGCTATCACGCCCTGCAAGGCTATCGAGTCGCAAACTGGCTCTGGTCTCAGGGGCGTAACGCTTTGGCGACGTACCTTCAAAACCAGATCTCAGTGGCGTGTCAGGTGGATATTCATCCGGCAGCGCGTATCGGCAAAGGCATCATGCTTGACCATGCGACGGGCATCGTTATTGGTGAAACGGCAGTGGTGGAGAATGATGTCTCTATCCTACAAAACGTTACACTGGGCGGTACGGGTAAAGAGTGTGGTGACCGACATCCTAAGATTCGCGAAGGCGTGATGATTGGTGCTGGTGCTAAGATCCTCGGCAATATCGAAGTGGGTAAAGGTGCCAAGATTGGCTCTTGCTCAGTGGTGCTTCAGCCTGTGCCTCCACATACAACAGCTGCGGGTGTACCCGCGAAAATTGTTGGTAGGCCTAAGACAGATAAGCCATCTCTGGACATGGACCAGCAGTTTAATGGTAAGTCACAGACCTTTATGGGCGGTGATGGTATCTAACCGATAACTGATGCAGAATGCTAAAAAGCCAAGGCAATGCCTTGGCTTTTTGTCTATTTGGCCAATGAAGGCAAATGCTTTCGCCTCACCGACAGTGCATACAAGTAGGCAAGCACACCACCAATGACATTACCCAAAGCCACACCAATAAACATCCCCTCGACACCATACAGCATGCTACCCAGAGCGGCGGCTGGAAGCGTAAACACAAACAGCCTCATGGCACTCCACATAAATGCTTTGTTGGGCTCATGCAGCGCATTCATTCCACTTCCAAGCATCATAATGATGCCCTGAAAGCCGTAGCTAAATGGCACGACGAGTAGGTAGTGCCAAAGGATATCTCGCACCGCTTGCTCTTGAGAGAACAACGCTGAGATTGGGATGCTGAGCGGCACCATCATTACAAAGACCAGCAATTGAAATAACAGCGAAAAGCGCATGCTGAGGAACAGTCCTGCAAAGCTGCGGTCGGCTTGCTTGGCGCCAAAGTTTTGCGACATAAATGGCGTTAGGGCTGAGCTGAGTGATATCAGAACTAATATAAGAATCGACTCAACACGCTGCGCTGCCCCATAGGCTGCCACGGCGGCCGTACCATGAACAGAGAGCATCTTCATTAAGATTGCCCCTGAGATGGGCGACATCGCCGTCGACAAACCAGAAGGCATGCCAATACGTAGAATCGCAATCCAATCTTGCCAAAGCTGCGAAGGTTTGAGCTGGCCAAGGAGTTTTTCTCGCTTGGTGAGTACATACAGCGAGCCAGTCAGCGCACCTAGCCAAGCGATACCACTCGCAATCGCCGCACCTTGAATGCCGAGCTCAGGGAATGGACCGATACCAAAAATCAGCAGTGGGTCGAGCAGGCCATTAATAAAGCCAGACAGCATCATGATCTTAGCTGGCGTTTTGGTATCGCCGGTGGCTCGAATGGCGCTGTTACCCGCCATAGGTATCACCAACAGTGGTACAGTGAAGTACCAGATCACCATGTACTCTCGGATCAGCGGGATAATGTCGTCGCTGGCACCCAGTAGTTTGAATAGTGGTTCTATGGTGTAAAGACCTAAGGTGGAGGCTAACATGACCAAAACCACGGCAAGCAACAAGCCATGGGTGGAGAAACGCGCCGCGTGCTGCGTATTGCCCTGACCCAGCAAGCGCCCGATATTGGTGGACAATCCCATACCAATGCCCATGGTGATGCAGTTAACGCCAAAGGTCACAGGAAAAGTAAAGCTGATGGCCGCGAGGGCTTCGGTGCCTAATAGCGAAATGAAGAAGGTGTCGACAAGGTTGAATGCCAGTATTGCCACCATGCCAAAGACCATAGGCACGGTCATATTTCTAAGCACTTTGGATATCGGCGCGGAGAGCAGGCCGTGTTTGTCTTGCATGGCATTCTAAGCTTGGTAAACAGGACGCTAGAATACAGTAATTAACCAGTTGGCGCGACAACCGACTCGCCGCAGCTTAGCTTTCCCATGCCAATCTTAAATTTCGTTATTTTTGTCACAATTTTTTGGCATCCTCCCCTTGGGATCGCCAAAAACGCCCCCAACATATTCAACACAAGGCCTTGAAGGCAACCCTATAAGCTAAATGGAAAATAATCAGGAGAATCGACCGATGAATATCCGTCCTCTACACGACCGAGTTATCGTTGAGCGCCAAGAAGTTGAATCTAAATCTGCTGGTGGCATCGTTTTAACTGGTTCTGCGGCAGAAAAATCAACACGTGGTACAGTTTTGGCTGTGGGCAAAGGCCGCATCCTAGAAAACGGTACGGTACAGCCGCTAGACGTGAAAGTAGGTGATACGGTGATCTTTGCTGAAGGCTACGGCACTAAGACAGAAAAGATCGACGGTAAAGAAGTTCTGATCATGTCTGAAAATGACATCATGGCTATCGTTGAATAATTAAGTAGACGTTGAGTAATTTTTTACTCTAAACAAGCTATCCACTGAATTTAGATAAGGAAATAACAATGGCTGCTAAAGACGTTAAGTTTGGTAACGACGCACGAGTTAAAATGCTAGAAGGTGTAAACGTTCTAGCGGATGCAGTAAAAGTAACATTAGGTCCTAAAGGCCGTAATGTAGTTCTAGACAAATCTTTCGGTGCACCAACTATCACTAAAGATGGTGTATCTGTAGCGCGCGAAATCGAGCTTGAAGACAAGTTCCAAAACATGGGCGCGCAAATGGTTAAAGAAGTAGCCTCTCAAGCGAACGATGCTGCTGGTGACGGTACAACAACGGCAACAGTTCTTGCACAGGCTATCGTAAACGAAGGCCTAAAAGCGGTTGCTGCTGGCATGAACCCAATGGATCTTAAGCGCGGTATCGACAAAGCTGTTGTTGCTGCGGTTGAAGAGCTAAAAGCGCTGTCTGTTCCTTGTGAAGACACTAAAGCGATTGCTCAGGTTGGTACTATTTCTGCGAACTCTGATGAGAGCGTAGGTAACATCATTGCTGAAGCAATGGAAAAAGTAGGTCGTGATGGTGTTATCACGGTTGAAGAAGGTCAGGCTCTACAAGACGAGCTAGACGTGGTTGAAGGTATGCAGTTCGACCGCGGTTACCTATCTCCGTACTTCATCAACAACCAAGAAGCAGGTTCTGTTGAGCTAGAGAGCCCATTCATCCTGCTTATCGACAAGAAAGTATCAAACATCCGTGAGCTACTTCCAACACTAGAAGCGGTTGCTAAAGCATCTCGTCCACTGCTTATCATTGCAGAAGACGTAGAAGGTGAAGCACTAGCAACGCTTGTTGTGAACAATATGCGCGGCATCGTGAAAGTAGCGGCTGTTAAAGCGCCTGGTTTCGGTGACCGTCGTAAGTCTATGCTTCAAGATATCGCAATCCTAACGGCTGGTACTGTGATCTCTGAAGAAGTCGGTCTAGACCTTGAGAAAGTGACGCTAGAAGACCTAGGTCAAGCGAAGCGCGTTTCTATCACTAAAGAAAACACGACTATCATCGATGGCGTGGGTGAAGAAGCAATGATTCAAGGCCGTGTAACTCAAATTCGTCAACAAATCGAAGAAGCGACGTCTGACTACGACAAAGAGAAACTTCAAGAGCGCGTAGCTAAGCTAGCTGGCGGTGTTGCGGTAATCAAAGTTGGCGCAGCAACTGAAGTTGAGATGAAAGAGAAGAAAGACCGCGTTGAAGATGCACTACACGCAACTCGCGCAGCGGTTGAAGAAGGTGTAGTAGCTGGTGGTGGTGTTGCACTTATCCGCGCGGCGTCAAAAGTGGCGGGTCTTGAAGGTGCTAACGAAGAGCAAAATGTGGGTATCCGCGTTGCACTTCGCGCTATGGAAGCGCCAATTCGTCAAATCACTGCAAACGCAGGTGACGAAGAGTCTGTGGTTGCAAACAACGTGAAAGCAGGCGAAGGCAGCTACGGCTACAACGCAGCAACAGGTGAGTACGGCGACATGATCGCAATGGGTATCCTAGATCCAACAAAAGTAACTCGCTCTGCACTTCAGTTCGCAGCATCGGTTGCAGGTCTTATGATCACAACAGAAGCGATGGTAACTGACGTACCTCAAAAAGACGCACCAGCAATGCCTGACATGGGCGGAATGGGCGGCATGCCAGGTATGATGTAATCCATCAGACGATTCTTACAAAGCCGAAGGGAAACCTTCGGCTTTTTTTATGTCCGTTCCATTATTGGTTAATGCTTAATCGTAAGTGTTAATGAATATGACATTTCCCTGACAATACCTATGGTTGCCGCCTCTAGCATCGTCTACACTTATCAGTTGATAACAATAATAGTCAGTGGAGACTAATATGAAAAAGGCAGTAGCAGTACTAGCAGTGGCAGCAGCAATGGCATCACCATTGGCGCTAGCAGAAAGCACCCCAGTGATGTTCTCATCACTAAACGGTTTCAACGCACCTGATGCAAATGCAGTTGGCGGTGTACGTCTTGCGGTTCTTCACGGTCAAGTGAACGAAGTTAAAGGTGTAGACTTCTCTGTACTAGGTATGTCTGAAACTCAGCGTACAACGGGTGTGAACTTCGGTCTATTCTTTGGTGCTTCTAAAGTAACGCAAGAAATGAAAGGTGCGTCTCTAGGTATCTTCAACTGGAACACAGGTAAAACGACAGGTGTTAACCTTGCAGCAGTGAACGTCACTAACGATGTGAAAGGTCTTAACTGGAGTGCGGTGAACTACTCTGAAGGCTATACAATGGCAGATGTTGGTATCGCAAGCTTCTCAAACAAGTCTAACTTCCAGTTTGGTCTTTTCAACAAGACAAATAACATTGACGGCGTACAGATCGGTCTTATCAACTGTGCGGACAACGGCTTCTTGAAGTGCTTCCCAATCATCAACTTTGCGAAGTAATTCAGACTCTGATTTAGAGCGTTAGAATTCGATAAAGCCCTGCATACGCAGGGCTTTTTACTTTCTCATTCGGTTGCGGTTTTGCATAGTTTGGTGAACGCCACGTCGCAGGCTCTTAAAGCTACTTTCAATCTTGTCCACCCCCAAAAGCACCGTTAAGGCGAGTACAGTTAGGATCACGGATTCTTTGTGATGCCCTAAACCAATCATCATACCTAAACCGGCGAGTACCCAAATCACAGCAGCAGAGGTCACCCCGTGTATCTTGCCGTCTTGCGTCATCATGACGCCGGCGCCAAGAAAACCGACACCTGTGATGATCTGTCCTAAGACTCGGGCTTGGTCCAATGTGTTGGGAGATAGAGACACGGCCATAGACATGAACAGGTAAGTCCCTGAGACGATTAAGATTGCAGTGCGAATGCCCACGGGTTTACCGCGAGTTTGGCGCTCAAGTCCCACCAAGGCACCATTGAGGACGCATGCTCCTAAGGCTTGCCATGAGAAAGGTCCCATATCGAGTAATTCTGTCAGTTCCACATTGCCTCCTAAAAAGCGCAGTATCTGACTAAAAGACCGCCTGATCGAACAAAATCATTTTGTCGAGACGGAAAAAATTACTCGAGATGCAGATCAAGCGGCGTTTTACTCGCCTTGCCGCCTTCTTCTCGCGTGAGCTTGGGAACAAGGTAGCCAGATACTCGAGTGATCAACCCTTGGATGATCGCTTTCGCTTGTTCATCACTGATGTAGAAATGCGCCGCACCTTGTACCTTATCGAGTACATGCAGGTAATAGGGCAGAATTCCTGCGCCAAACAGGGCGTGACTAAGCTCGAATTGAGCTTCCACGCTATCGTTGACCCCTCTGAGCAGTACACCTTGGTTGAGAAGTGTTGTACCGCTAGCTTTGATACGCGCCATCGCTAGCTTGAGCTCATTATCTATCTCGTTGACATGGTTGATATGAGTGACCAGCACAGTGTTGAGACGCGTATTTGCTAGCAAGTTACAAAGCTGAGCGGTAATTCGCGCTGGTATCACGACCGGAAGGCGAGAATGAATTCGAAGCGTTTTAAGGTGTGGGATCTGTTCAGCACGCTCAATCAGCCAAAGAAGTTCACTATCTTTGGCCATCAATGGATCGCCACCAGATAAGATGAGCTCATCAATCTCCGGCTTGTCAGCGATGTAGTCGAGTGCTTGTTGCCAGTTTGCTTTGCCGCCCTTATTTTCATCGTAGGGGAAATGGCGGCGAAAGCAGTAGCGACAGTTCACGGCGCAGCCACCTTTGACAATCAATAAAGCGCGATTGTGGTATTTGTGGAGCAGACCGGGTACAGCATTATCTTGCTCTTCGAGTGGGTCTTCTGAATAGCCATCGTGGACTTCAAACTCTTGGCTAAGAGGCAGCACCTGTCTAAGCAAAGGATCGTACGGGTTGCCTTTTTCCATGCGATCGACAAAGCTTTGAGGAACGCGCATGGGAAATAAGCGTCTTGCTTTGAGTCCGTTTTCCCAAGGGGTCGCCTCAATTTCTAACTGCTCAAGCAGTTTGTAAGGGTCTGAGATCGCATTCGATAGCTGTTTGAGCCAGTTTTGCTCAACAGAAACAAGATTTCGGGTTATGATAGGCGACATTAAATTTAACTCGAAGAACACTAAGAGGATACAATGGCTACTGTTAGCACCAATGAATTTAAAGGCGGTCTTAAACTAATGCTGGACAACGAGCCTTGCGTAATTCTAGAAAATGAATACGTGAAGCCAGGTAAAGGTCAAGCGTTCAACCGCGTTAAAATTCGTAAGCTACTGTCTGGTAAAGTTCTAGAGAAAACCTTCAAGTCTGGCGAAACTGTTGAAGTTGCTGACGTGATGGATATCGACCTAGATTACCTATACACAGATGGTGAATTCTACCACTTTATGAACAGCGAAACATTCGAACAAATCGCTGCAGACGTTAAAGCGGTTGGCGACAACGCGAAATGGTTGGTAGAAAACAACACTTGTATGATTACTCTCTGGAATGGTAACCCAATTACTGTGACTCCGCCTAACTTTGTTGAGCTAGAAGTAACAGAAACGGATCCAGGTCTGAAAGGTGATACACAAGGTACTGGTGGTAAGCCTGCAACACTAACAACTGGCGCTGTGGTACGTGTACCGCTATTTATCCAGATTGGTGAAGTGATCAAAGTTGATACTCGTACTGCGGAATACGTAGGTCGCGTTAAGTAATCAATAGAGATACTTAAGAATTTGAAAGGTCGCCCAAGGGCGTAATGCTTGTAAGTTAAGAAGCATCTAACACCTTTTAGAAGGTCTAGTCGCATAGCGACTGGGCCTTCTTTTTACTGCTCTTGGATAGCTTCTATCCCGCCTTTCTGGCAACGTAAAACTCTCAGCCATATCTAGGATATAGTTCATCACCTCCGGGATTCTTCCGGGTGCGACGGCAGGAAGGAGTTGTAACTGTCCTATTAAGAACAACGAGGCTTGTTTAAAGCCTATCTGGTAAGGCATTACCTTATTTTGGTCGTAGGCCATTTGGCACATCAAGAACCGCAGTAGGTTATAGGCCAACAGCATACCCCACAGTTCTTGTTCTATTAACTCGGGCTTTTTACTTCTTAGGGTCAGGTTGTTTTGGAGCATATATTGTTTCATTTCTCGATAGCCCAACTCTATCTCCCATCGATGGCTATATAGCTCCGAGATGTCTTTTCCTGGGTAGCGTAAAGGGTCAGTCATCGAGGTCAACAACCGTACCTCTTTACCCTTAATAGTCTTAGTTATCAATCGAGCTTCCAGTGTTTCCGGTGCGTCGTGCCACTTTTTCCTAGCTTGAGGGGATAGCTTTAATTCGACCAACTCTTGCCCACGCCCTAATTTGCGGAGCATTGTGTATTGGGCCCCTTTACGCATTGGAATAAGCCAATGTCTGTCTACCCCTGTTGTTTGCCAGCGGTGTAATAGACCTAGAGCATAAAAACCTCTATCGAAGATAGTTAGGCTATGGTCGGGAGAGTGAACGATGAGCTCCGTAGTTAAGTCCACTTCGCTCTTTGATGTGGAGTCGAAAGATGCACTATTCAGAAGATGACTTGTCAGTTCCATATGGCAGACCATTCGAACCTGAGGGTATTCGGACGAGCATTTTTGATTCCGAGTTCGACTGAAGCGTTCGTCATTGTCTTTAGTATCAGGAGTTCGCCAGACTACACCGTCGACCGCATGCAGTGTTAAACCATGCCAGTCTGGATGGGGCGTTTTGTCATTCCAGAGCTTCTGCGTTTGAGTAAAAACCGATTTCATGACATCGGAGCCCAGCCTTTGTCTTGCTTGGATTACTGCACTCGGAGCAACAAATGGCTTCTTACCTGGGAGAAGAATATCCAGCTTCGAGACGACTTTCTCCATGGACAAATGGCGATACAAAGACATCCCAACAACACTCCAAACCATCATTTCCATTGGCAATCTTCGTCTACGAATAGTCGTAATCCCTGTATCTTCCAAACATTGGGAAATGAGTTCTGGCGAAAGCAGATCAGATAAACCCGAAAGTTGCTCTGCAGAGAATTGATGAACTTGGTTAAGAGCCTGTCTTAAAAACATAAAAAAATCCGAGTGCATTGAATACACTCGGATTTTGACACTTTGAATGGATCGTTCAACCGATCATTTAGTTGTTAACTGATCGGCATTACGCCCAAGGGCGACCTTTTTTGTATTGGCAACTGAGCGCTGACTATTTGAGTTTTGGGGGGATTACTCTTCTGGTCGCCAGCTCAGAGCACTGGCGACGGTGCCTAATGCCAAGGTGTCCATTTCTGCTTCTGGTAATCCAGAGAGGGTTTGCAGTGTGATACTGCCATTAGTTTGCGCCGCAGCAACCTCTACGCTGCCACGACTAAAGCTATAACCAAGTGGATTATCAACGCTCATCATTAGACCTTCACCATCGTGTACCGAAGCGACATTGAAATGTGTGCTGCCAAGGCGGATAAAACCGTGCTCTTTTTTTGCGGTAGAGAGACTGATCGCTTCAGACTTGCGTTCCATCTTATACTCGCCAATGTTAGCCCCTTGCTCACTGATTTGGCAGATGTACGGGTCATTGCCACCAAATGAGAAGCTACCAATATCAACACTGGTACCACCGCCACTACAAACTAGGGTCCAGGTTTCGCCGTTATCATTGCGTGTGACTTCAGCGACCATTTCACCATCTTTAGTATTGATGGTGTTGAACCAAGAACTGGTTGATGCGCTACGGGAGTACTTACCGTGGTAGCGTCCCGCGATATCGAAGGTGCCTTCTGGGCCAAATCCCCAGAAAGATCCGTCGGTCTTGAGCAGTAGCTCAGGCTGTGCAGCCACCGCTTCCGATTTTTTCATCATGACAGTAGAACCGCACCCAAACAGCGCACTGGAAATCAGTAGTGCGCAAATAGACTTTTTCATTGTTACATCTCTTGTTGTTATAAATCGCTGATGATTTTATCGATAGAGTGTCGGTAACAATGTATGGGTATGTACACGCGCCTACCGTGTCACACGAATGTTCACTGAGTCCATATGGCGTCTACTGGCTCGCAACTTTCTCAATTGCTAATTACTTCGGCCATTCCTTGTTATATAAGCGAATTATTCGATTTTTACATCAGTTAACATTTTGATACATTAATTGTGTTGTCAATTGGTTGCATATTTTGAAGTCAAATTTTCGCAACGACAACAAACAGGAGATACACATGGAAAGTCGTGGAATAGGAGAGAGTCTGAAGATAACTGAACGTCGTAAATGGCTACACAATGGGATCAAAGCCATGGTCTATGCACTGCCGATTCTGGCAGTGGGGCTAACGGTGAACAGTTCCGTGTTAATGACGGATGCAGGTTACAGCTACGTCCATCAGAATAACCTAACGGGCGAGTTGGATGTCTTTACAGAGCCGGGGATTCATTTTCGAATGCCGTTCCTATCAAAGATCACTAAGTATGATCAAGTCATCACGGTCTCTTTTGGCAATAGCATCGAAGAGAACTTGTATCAGCGACTTCAAGCACAAGATCCGGTTCAGGTGAGATTTGCCGATACCTACATAGGTCAAATACCGGTCACATTTCGCTTTAAGCTGAGTAACGATCCGGAAGCAATGAAGAAAATGCACCGAGAATTTCGAAATAACAGCAACTTAATTGATGCGCTTCTGGTCAAAAATGCGCGCAATGTAACCGTGATAACCGCGACCCAATACACGGGTGAAGAGTTTTTCCAAGGTGGTCTCAACCAGTTCAAGTCTAAGCTTGGCGATCAGTTGCGTGAAGGTATTTACCTGACAGAGCGTAGACAGGTTGAAGTGGAGGAGATGGATCTGGCTCCTGTTGGGGTAGATCAATCGAATGCCAATCAATTGCAGAGAACTAAACAGTTAGTCTGGAAAACGGTGCCCGTTGCAGACTCTACGGGTCAGCCGATACGTCAAGATAACCCGTTGCAGCAATACGGTATTCAGGTAACTCAGGTTACGATTGGTGACCCACAACCGGAAAAGCAGCTTGATCAGTTACTTGCCGACAAAAAGCGTTTGGTTGCCGATCGTATTCGCGCAATCCAAGAGCAAGAAACGTCAAAGGCTCAAGCCGAAACGGAGCAACTGCGTAAAGAGATCCAACGTACGCGTGAAGTTCAAGATGCGCAGCGTCAGAAAGAGTTGGCGATCATTTCGCAGCAAAAAGAAGTTGAAGTTGCTAGACAAATTGCCGAGCGGGAAATCGTAGAAGTTGAGAAAACTAAGCGTCTGGCTGAGGTAGATAAAGAGAAAGAGCTAGCCATTGCAGAGGCTAACCTAGCGATTCAAAAAGCCAATGCGTTGTCAGCAGAGTTTGAAGCTAAGGCGATTTTGGAGAAAGGTCGCGCAGAAGCGGAGGTACTGAAAGCAAAATACGCCGCGTTGGGGGCCAATCACGAGGTGTACCTGGCTGAGCTCAATCGAGATGTGGCGAATTCGCTCTACAACAACTTAACTAACTTCCAGGTGCAAATGCCGCAAAACTACATTGGTGGTGGACAAGAGCAAGGTTTGACGACCAACCTAGATGTGATTACCGGTTTTGGCGCTCTAGGGCTGATGAACCAGACTAAGCAATTGGCCGCTGAGCAGTAGTCTTAACGCAAGACATAAAAAAGGCCGATGAGCTTAACTGCTCATCGACCTTTTCTTCACTGAGCGATTAGATCATGAAAATGAAGATAATCGACAGTGCACTGATAAGCGCTGCAAAGAAGTAACAAGCAATCTTGCCAACCACACCCGCATGGATCTTAAGGTCGTGCATGCCATGATGTAGGCGGTGCATTGCATGCCACATTGGCAGTGCTAGGGTAGCGATAATAAACAGCGCACCGATGATGCTGGTAGCAAAATCAGCCACACGCTCATAGCTCATCGCCTCTGGGCTGATAATGCCCATTGGTACTAAGATGCCTAGCACAAGTACCGTCACAGGGGTGATCATGGCAAACCATGTACCACCGGCACCAAACAGTCCCCACCATACTGGTTCGTCAGAGCGTTTTGGGTTTTGATTAATCACGATTCACTCCTTATACAATGATGAGAACAACTAGTGAGATAGCCGCAACCGCCGCCCACTGAGCAAGAACAATGGTCTTCTTCTCAACTGGCTTGCCTTTCAGTTTGATTGGCATTACCTGCGGCATCATGCTGAAGAAGGTTTGCGCGTGGAACAGGCTTCCCGCAAGCGCCACGATGTTGATCGCGATAACCACTGGGTTAGCCATAAAGTCTAGCCAGCCTTGCCAAGCTTCTGGGCCTTTCACTAGCGAACCTAGACCAAATGTCAGGAAGATAGTGAAGAGGATCAGTGGCAGTACAGTGGCTTCACGTAGCATGTAGAAGCGATAAAATGGGTGATCTTTCCACCAAGTTCGCTTCATTTCACGAACATAAGGTTTTCTGTTACTCATTCTATGCCTCCTGTGGTTTTAGCATGGCAATAACGAAGTCTTGTGAAGACGCCACTTTGCCTTGGTTTACTGCCGCGGCAGGGTCAACGTTCTTCGGACAAACCTCAGAGCAGTAGCCCACAAACGTACAGCCCCATGCACCGTTCTCACCGTTGATCATCTTCATACGTTCAGCCGCACCATTGTCACGGCTGTCGAGGTTATAACGATGTGCCAGTGTCAGTGCCGCAGGACCGATGAACTCAGGGTTTAGACCAAACTGAGGACATGCCGCGTAGCAAAGACCACAGTTGATACAACCAGCAAATTGCTTGTATTTCGCCATTTGATCAGGTGTTTGGATGTTAGTGCCATCTTCTGGCTTACGGTCGTTACCAATGATGTATGGCTTGATGGCTTCTAGGCGCTCGATAAACGGCGTCATGTCGACAATCAAGTCTTTCTCGATTGGGAAGTTCGCAAGAGGCTCAATCTTCAGACCATTTTGATGATCACGAAGGAAGCTCTTACATGCCAGTTTTGGCACGCCGTTCACCATGATGCCGCAAGAGCCACAAATCGCCATACGACAAGACCAGCGGTAAGACAGATCTTTGTCTAGGTGGTCTTTGATGTAACCAATCGCATCGAGCACAGACATGGTCTCATCGAACGGTACTTCGAAGGTTTGGAAATACGGCTCTGCGTCTTTCTCTGGGTCGTAGCGCAGGATTTCCACTTTCTGAATACGGTTTGCTGACATTATGCTTGCTCCTCCGCATTTTGATCTTTGTTGGCTTGCTTCGCCGCTTCTTCTGCTGCCGCTTTTTCAGCGGCTTCACCGTATAGACGCGCTTTAGGCTGCGACTTAGTGATGGTGACGTTGCTGTAGTCAATGCTTGGTGCACTGTCTTCATTAAAGAAAGCTAGCGAGTGTTTTAGGTAGTTCTCATCATCACGTTCAGTACAACCGTCATCAAGACGCTGGTGCGCACCACGAGACTCTTTACGCAAGATTGCAGAGTGAACCATGGCTTCCGCAACTTCTAGGCCGTAACCCACTTCAATGGCGTACAGAAGGTCTGTGTTGAACACTTTGCCTTTGTCTTTGATGCTGATTTTCTTATAGCGCTGTTTAAGCTCGGCAATCTTCTCAAGTGTCGCTTGCATTAGATCTTCTTGGCGGTAGATACCGCAGCCTGCTTCCATGGTGTGACCCATTTCAGTGCGGATTTCAGCCCAGTTTTCATCGCCTTCTTGATTCATTAGCGCTGCAATGCGTGCTTCTACTGCCTTCACTTGCTCTTCGATAGCGCTGTCATCCCAGCCCTTGAACGCTTTAGCGCGCTCAACCGCTTGCTCACCAGCAACACGGCCGAAGACCACAAACTCAGCGAGAGAGTTAGAACCTAGGCGGTTTGCACCGTGAAGACCGACAGACGCACACTCACCCACAGCGAATAGACCTTGGATACGAGTTTCACAAGTTCCGTTGGTTTCGATACCACCCATGGTGTAGTGCACGGTTGGACGAATTGGGATTGGCTCTTTTGCAGGGTCAACGTTGACGTACGCTTTTGCGAGCTCACAGATAAACGGTAGACGCTCTTGCAGATACTCTTCACCAAGGTGGCGAAGATCAAGGTGAACCACATCGCCCAGTGGGTGCTTGATGGTGTTGCCTTTTTGCTGCTCATGCCAGAATGCTTGAGAAACCTTGTCACGAGGACCGAGTTCCATGTATTTGTTTTTCGGCTCGCCAACCGGTGTTTCAGGGCCCATGCCATAGTCTTGTAGGTAACGGTAGCCGTTCTTGTTGACGATGATACCGCCTTCACCACGACAACCTTCGGTCATTAGAATGCCGGTACCAGGCAGACCTGTTGGGTGGTATTGAACAAACTCCATATCACGCAGTGGAACGCCGTGACGATACGCCATCGCCATGCCGTCGCCAGTCACGATGCCGCCGTTCGTATTACAGTGATACACACGACCCGCGCCGCCGGTTGCTAGGACAACTGATTTTGCCTTGATAGTGACCAGTTCACCTTCAGACATATGAATTGCAATCAGGCCCTGAACCTCGCCTTCAACCACAAGTAGGTCTACCACAAAGTACTCATCAAATCGTTTGATTTGCTCGTACTTCATCGACGTTTGGAACAGCGTATGTAGCATATGGAAGCCGGTTTTATCCGCCGCAAACCATGTGCGTTCTACCTTCATACCACCGAAACGACGGACGTTCACTTCACCGTTTTCTTTACGGCTCCATGGACAACCCCATTGCTCCATCTGGATCATTTCACGTGTGGCATTTTCAACGAAATATTCAACAACATCCTGTTCACAAAGCCAGTCACCACCGCCAACGGTATCGTTGAAGTGGTTATCTAGGCTATCTTCATCCTTAATTACAGCCGCAGAACCACCTTCAGCCGCCACGGTATGTGAACGCATAGGGTAGACTTTAGAGATCAGAGCTACTTCCATTTCTGGGTTAGCTTCTGCTGCTGCAATGGCAGTACGAAGACCAGCGCCGCCTGCGCCGATGACTGCGATATCTGTGGTAATTGTTTTCACAGTTATCCTCCAGTGTGTAAGAGCGAGTTTTGCTCGCGAGTTATAGTTAAAGACTTGAAAGCTTTTTTATTTAGGAAATCAGTGTAGATAAGCGAGATGGCAAAAAAATTGACTGAGTTAGGTTTTTGCTTCGGTAATGCACTGCGAGGCATAGTATTTCTATGATGTGTGATTAATATCACTTGTGATTGAGAACTTTTGAGTGCGCACTTACAATAATTAATAACATTAACTAATGAGCATGATAATGATTACCAACCAGTGGCAGCCCACAGCCTCTATGGCTTTACTTAAAAAGCGTGCCGAGCTGATACAGGCGATTCGTAGCTTCTTTCTGTCAAGAGAGGTAATGGAAGTCGATACCCCTGCAATGAGCCATGCAACGGTGACCGATGTGCATTTGCATACCTTTAAAACCGAGTTTGTTGGCCCGGGCTACGCGGATGGACGTCAGCTTTACTTTATGACGAGCCCTGAATTTCATATGAAGCGATTACTCGCTGCTGGCAGTGGATCGATTTATCAGATTAACAAAGCTTTTCGCAACGAAGAGAGTGGGCGTTACCACAATCCTGAGTTCACTATGCTCGAATGGTATCGTGTGGGGTTTGATCATCATCAGTTAATGGATGAGATGGACGACTTACTCATGATGGTACTTAACTGTGCTAAAGCCGAGCGTATGACCTATCAACAGGCGTTTATTTCACAGCTTGGCGTCTGCCCTCTAACTGCCGATATGTCATCTCTGAAAGAGGCTGCGGCTCCTTTGGGGCTGAGTGATATTGCTGATCAAGAAGAAGATCGCGATACCTTGCTTCAATTGCTCTTTAGTATGGGAGTTGAAACGAAAATCGGTAAACAAGTCCCCGCGTTCGTTTACGACTTTCCCGCATCGCAAGCGGCGCTCGCTAAGGTGAACCCAAATGACGAACGTGTCGCGGATCGCTTTGAGGTGTATTTTAAGGGAATCGAACTAGCCAATGGTTTTCATGAGCTGGATAACCCGGATGAACAATTGGCGCGCTTTAAAGACGATAACCGAAAGCGCGAGAAGATGGGGCTTGCACCTCAACCCATTGATTATCACTTGATTGAAGCGCTGAAATCAGGTCTGCCCGCATGTGCTGGTGTGGCATTAGGTATTGATAGACTGATTATGTTGGCCCTAGGGGCGACTCATATTGATGAGGTTGTGGCGTTTCCATTTCCTCGAGCTTAACTAACTGGGCTAGCTGACTAAAATGCTGGTACCTGCGACGGCAAGGGCGGCACCCAGCCAAGCGTATTTGTTTGGTCTCTGCTTGGTATAAATCCACAGTAGCGGCAGAACCATAATGGGTGTGGTCGATGACAGTAAGGCGACCATTCCCACATTCCCCGTTTGCAATGCAAACAGAATCAACGTCATCCCAACAGCCATGGCTAAGAAGCCATTCAGCGCTGTAATGCCAAAGATAGACCAGTTGATAGGGTTGAGGCTTTTGGCGTGTCTGGCACCTGTAAATAGGAACAGACTGTGAGCGATGAATGCTGTGATCATGCGAATAGCAGAAGCGGCGACAGGGTCAATCTCGGTCTGCATGACAGGCTTGGCAATAATGCCACCTAATGCTTGACACAGTGCCGCGGTAATACCGAGTCCAACGCCAAACCAAACATTACCTTTGATGGTTTCAAGCTCGGATGCTTTGTTGTTTTGTGAGCCAATCTGTTTGTTAGAGCTCTTACGACCAAAGAAAATCGCTGTGGCGACACCAGAGAACACCAGAGCGGAACCAAGCAGTTCGAGTGGTGACATAGTTTCTGAGAACAAGAAGTAGCCTAGTACCGCTGAAAATACTGCATGACAGGAGAACAGAAGCCCAGCCTGCCTCGGTCCCATTCGATTTAAGCAAGCAAACAGAGCGGTATCACCGATAAAGATACCGATAAGACCAGACAGCATCATTGGGGTGATGTGTACCGACTCGACGCTTGTCCAGCCACCTGTTATCGCCGCCATCGAAGAGAGTATGAATGCGGTACAGCCCATTCTCCAACGGCTATAAGAAAACGAACCAAGGTGTTTAGCTGGCTTGACTGAAATAATACTTGAGACCGCCCACAAAAATGCGGCGATAAGAGCCAGCCATTCAAATCCCATTGCTATCCCTAGTGCATGTTTGATACCCGACGACGCGGGCATAAGTGATTAATTAATGATTTAACTAGGTTTTACTATGAGGTGTGAGAAAGTGCAATTGAAATCCTCTCACGTTAGCGAGAGGACTTCTGGTTTGAATGTAGCGGGATGCCTAGGTCAGGATTAGCATTGCCGCGTAGACGATAAGCAGGCCAATGATACCGATGATAAGCCCTGTCTTCGCCATGTCTTTACTCTCAATAAGCCCTGTCGAATAGGCGAGAGAGTTAGGCGGTGTCGAAACTGGTAATATCATGCCAAGTGATGCGGAGAATGCGACCACAACGAGTAAACCTTGCAAGCCACCAATTGCTGCTAAGCTTTCCATTGATGCCCCAATCGCTGCGGCAATCGGCATGAGCAAGTTAGCGGTTGCGGTATTAGACATGAAGTTTGCCATTAACCAGCAGACTACAGACAAGGTAATCACTACGGCAAATGGAGACAAAGATTCATAATCGATGGCATGAGCGAGCGCTTCTGCGAGTCCCGTTTTATCCAAACCAATACCGATCGCAATACCACCCGCAACTAGCCAGAGTACATCCCAGTTAATCAGCTTGAGTTCCTCTTTGCCCATGATGCCCGTCAGGGTGAACACGGCGAGCGGAATAATGGATACGACATAGGTGTTCATACCGTGAAGCTTAGTGGTCATCCACAGCAAAATAGTCGCTGCAAATGTGGCATACACGACCATGGCTCGCCAATTGCGTTGGAATTTGCCTTCGAGCTTGAGCACCATCTTTCCTTCTGAGGATGGAAATAGCTTTTGCAGTAGGAACCAAGCGATAGTGAGTTGGATGATCACGAAGGGGAGACCCATCATCATCCATTGCAAGAAGTCGATCGTGTTCTCACCAGTTAAGTATTGCAAGGCGATAGCGTTAGGTGGTGTGCCTATTGGCGTTGCAATGCCACCAGTATTGGCGGCAATCGGAATACAGAGGACCAGCGCCTTGATGCCTAGGTCCCCTTTAGGGGCGGAGGCGACGATGGGGCCAAGCAGAGCCAGCATCATGACGGTCGTTGCCGTGTTAGACATAAACATCGAGAACACGGCAGTAATCAGCATCAATCCAAGCATGATGAATTTGGGTTGGTCACCAAAAGGGCGTAAAAGCACTCGGGCTAAGTTGTTGTCCAATTCATATTTGGAAGCCGCAATAGCCAGAGCAAAACCACCCATGAAGAGGATGATTATCGGCGAAGAAAATGCGCTAAAGATATCGGTATACACCAATAACTCACCAATATCGTGACCGGCTGGTGGTGTACGGAATAGATGTAGCCCTTTATCTGAAATCATCACGAGCTCAAGCGCAATAATCAGAATGGAGGTAGCAAAAACAGGGACAGGCTCCAGTACCCAAAGTAGGGCTGCGAGCAAGAATATTGCCAACAGACGGTGTTGGATCAACGTGAGGTCATCGATTGGAATCCAATCAATTGGCATCATTAAGACGCCAAGGGGCACTAAGAAGCAGATCAGCAGCCTGATTAGTGTCCCGCGATTCATCTTCGGCATAGGCGCGGCACCAGGGTTAAAAGTTAGACTGCCACCTAGGTTAAAATATAAACGTCGTTTGGTCTTAGACTGGCGTTAAAGTTTTGAAAAGTCGAGGGAAGATTTGAATGGTGTTTTGCTTTGTATCAAAAATCGCGTCGGTATTTGAGCAAGGAAAGCGGCGGGTAGCACGATCTTTTTGCCAATAAAAACGGCGCCTTAGCGCCGTTTTATGTTGTTTTCTAACCCTAAACCACCTTCTAGGAAGGTGGTGATCGTCCATTAGGGCTTTGCCCGAAGGACGCTCATGTTCAAGATATCCAAGTTTGTAACCAGCAAATCAAGGAGAAAAAGAACATGAGCAGATATGAATCCGTTTCGCACGTATATTACAGGTGCCAGTACCACATAGTTTGGACGCCGAAGTACCGACTCAAAATACTCAAGGGTAACTTGGGCAAAGAGCTGTACCGAAGTATCTATATCTACAGCAACATGAAAAACTGCAAGGTTGTAGAGTTGAACGTTCAAGTAGATCACGTCCACTTAGTTGTGAGAATGCCACCAAGTTTGAGTATTTCAAAGTATATGGGATTTGTTAAAGGACGGACAGCGATAAGGCTGTTCAACAAATTTCCGTATTTAAGAAAGCAAAGTTATGGGGCAATAAGTTTTGGCAGCGTGGCTATTTTGTTGATTCGGTAGGAATGAACGAGGAAATAATCCGAAGATATGTCAGGCATCAAGATCGTGTGGGAAAGGAAGAAGAAGAGCGTCAGATGCATCTAGGGTTGAGTAACTAAAAGTTAGCCCCCTTCTAGGGGGCCATTCAAAGCCACCTGCTCAGCAGGTGGATTTTTACTAAGCTTCGCTTTCTGACTCGCTATCAGAATCAGTTTCAGCTTCTGGTTTCACTGCGTGTGCGTAAGGTGTGCCCATTACCGTCGGCGTATTGTTGGCCATAGTCTCATCAAAACGAATGGCGTCTTTAGCAAACAGGTTGATGACGGTAGAGCCAAGCTTGAAGCGGCCCATTTCCTCGCCTTTCTTGAGTACAACCGCTTTGTCGCCTTCAGCAGGGTAGTCCCAAGTGTAAACGGTATTACCACGTGGTGGCGTTACCGTACCGGCCCAGATGAGCTCGATAGCACCTACGATGGTTGCTCCAACCAGTACTTGTGCCATAGGACCAAACTCGGTATCGAAGATACATACCACTCGCTCATTGCGAGCAAACAGATTGGGTACGTTCTCAGCCGTTAGTGGGTTTACAGAGAACAAGTCGCCTGGCACGTAAATCATCTGGCGCAGCGTACCGTCACATGGCATGTGAACACGGTGGTAATCGCGAGGCGATAAGTACAGAGTCGCAAACTCACCTTCAGCGAACTCGGCTGCAAGCTCTGGGTTGCCACCTAGTAGTTCTTGAGCGGTGTAGTCATGGTTTTTCGCTTGGATAAGCTTACCGTCGGTGATAGGTCCAAACTGGCTCACACACGCATCCGCTGGGTGAGCGATCACTGACTCGCCCTCGGCGATAGGACGCATACCCGGCTTTAACTCACGAACAAAAAACTCGTTAAACGTTTTGAAGTGCTTTGGATCGCTGTGCAGCGCTTCATCCATGTTGACGTTATATTGCTTGATAAACCAACGAATGATCGCTGTTGTTAGACCGCCAGCTTTTGCTGATGCCAGCTTACCTACTAGGCGCGTTAGCCCGTGTTGAGGTATCCAGTATTGCAGTCCAACTTTAATCTTATCCATTGTCTAAAATTCCAACGTTAATTGATTGATATTACTTCAGGGCGCGAGATACTAATGGAAATCGCTTCAAATGTCAGCAAATTGTGACAAGTACACGGACAGAGTGTTAAACCAGTCCGAGTCTTATCGTGAATTACAGATCGGCTTTCTTGTTCCGTGAGTACTGACGGTTGGCTTTGCCTTCTGCCATACTATCAATGATGCGGTGATAGTTATCAAATCGAACCGGATCGATTTTTCCATCTTCCACTGCTTCACGCAAAATACAGCCAGGGTCGTCTAAGTGTTTGCAATCGCGGAACTTACATCCACCCAGATAAGGTCTGAATTCAACAAAGGCTTCCGTGACTTCGCTTGGCTCTAAGTGCCACAAACCAAACTCACGAACCCCTGGAGAATCGATCAAATCACCACCGGAAGGGAAGTGATAAAGTCTAGCGGCTGTCGTGGTGTGCTGACCTAGGCCTGAGTTTTCAGAAACCGCGCCTTCTTCCACATCAAGCTCTGGCATGAGTGCGTTGACCAAGCTAGATTTACCTACGCCAGACTGACCAACGAAGATGTTGATTTTGTCTTTGAGGTGAGCTTCAAGCTCCGCAATGCCTTCACCAGATTCTTTACTGACGAGTAGCACCTTGTAGCCGATGTTTTTATACACTTCCAACAGCTGGTAAAACTCGTCGCGACTCTCTTCTGGAAGTAGGTCAATCTTGTTTAGCACGACTAATGGAGCAATCTGAAGTGTTTCCGAGGCGATAAGGTAGCGGTCGATGATATTCAGTGAAAGCTCTGGTACTACTGCTGACACAATAACCATTTGATCAACGTTAGCGGCGACGGGCTTGAGGCCGTCGTAGTAATCTGGGCGCGTCAGCATCGAGCTTCTTGGTTCAACGGCCTCGACGACACCTGAGATGCCGTGCATGGATTCGAGACCAATGCGCCATTTCACGCGGTCGCCAGACACCAAGGATTCAATGCCACGACGCAAGTTGCAGCGATGGATTTCTTTGGTTTCAAGATCTTCGATATCAGCATGTTGACCGAATCGAGTGATCACTAGCCCCTGCTTGACATTGCCAAGCATGGTCTCATCCCACTGGATGGTTTCTTCTTTTGCTAGTTTCTTCTTTTGGTTGCTGCGTACACGACGCACTTGACCTTTGGTCAGTTTTTTCTTTTTCGCCACGATATTTCATTGATGCGATTCGCATCAAACCATTTTGGTTACTGAATTTAATTTCGGTATAGTACCTCTTTTGACAGAAAACAAATAGACGAGGGCGTTATGTCTTTCAGCGATGACAATTTGATCTGGGTTGATCTGGAGATGACCGGGCTGGATCCTGAGACACACAAAATCATCGAGATCGCGAGCATTGTGACCGATAGTGAGTTGAATATCTTGGCTGAAGGACCGGTAATCGCCATCCATCAACCAGAAAGTGAACTAGCGAAGATGGATGACTGGTGCACCAATACTCACACAGCAAGTGGGTTGGTGGCTCGTGTTCAAGCAAGCGACCACGATGAGGAGAGTGCGATCCGTGAAACTATCGCGTTTTTGGAAAAGTGGGTACCAAAAGGTAAGTCGCCTATTTGCGGCAACAGTATCGGTCAAGATCGTCGTTTCTTGTATAAACACATGCCAGAACTTGAAGAGTACTTCCATTACCGTTACGTCGATGTCAGCACGATTAAAGAGCTGACCCGTCGCTGGAAGCCTGAGGTGCTTGATGGCTTTACTAAACAGGGTACGCACCTAGCGCTTGATGATATTCGAGAATCGATCGCTGAGCTTAAGTTCTATCGTGAAACCATTTTCACTATTTGATCGTTGAATACTTGTTAAAAACAATGACTTTGGGCTGCGAAAGATAAGAAGTTATCGCAAAATTGTGTGCTTTTTCATCAAACGGGAAAAAAGATCATTTTTTTGCTGATAAGGACTTGCATCACAAAAAAATGCTCTTATAATTCGCAGCCCTGAACGACGAAAGACGTTCAATGCGACACTAGCTCAGTTGGTAGAGCGCAACCTTGCCAAGGTTGAGGTCACGAGTTCGAACCTCGTGTGTCGCTCCAGTTTGATAGGCGCTTTCATCATGCCTTAAATGATGATTACGGACGCGGGGTGGAGCAGCTTGGTAGCTCGTCGGGCTCATAACCCGAAGGTCGTCGGTTCAAATCCGGCCCCCGCAACCAATTCTCTTTATGAGAACATGCGACACTAGCTCAGTTGGTAGAGCGCAACCTTGCCAAGGTTGAGGTCACGAGTTCGAACCTCGTGTGTCGCTCCAAATTGATAGCTGTCATCGTGCTTAACGGTGAGACAATACGGACGCGGGGTGGAGCAGCTTGGTAGCTCGTCGGGCTCATAACCCGAAGGTCGTCGGTTCAAATCCGGCCCCCGCAACCAATTCTCTTATGAGAACATGCGACACTAGCTCAGTTGGTAGAGCGCAACCTTGCCAAGGTTGAGGTCACGAGTTCGAACCTCGTGTGTCGCTCCAAATTGATAGCTGTCATCGTGCTTAACGGTGAGACAATACGGACGCGGGGTGGAGCAGCTTGGTAGCTCGTCGGGCTCATAACCCGAAGGTCGTCGGTTCAAATCCGGCCCCCGCAACCAATTCTCTTATGAGAACATGCGACACTAGCTCAGTTGGTAGAGCGCAACCTTGCCAAGGTTGAGGTCACGAGTTCGAACCTCGTGTGTCGCTCCAAATTGATAGCTGTCATCGTGCTTAACGGTGAGACAATACGGACGCGGGGTGGAGCAGCTTGGTAGCTCGTCGGGCTCATAACCCGAAGGTCGTCGGTTCAAATCCGGCCCCCGCAACCAATTCTCTTATGAGAACATGCGACACTAGCTCAGTTGGTAGAGCGCAACCTTGCCAAGGTTGAGGTCACGAGTTCGAACCTCGTGTGTCGCTCCAAATTGATAGCTGTCATCGTGCTTAACGGTGAGACAATACGGACGCGGGGTGGAGCAGCTTGGTAGCTCGTCGGGCTCATAACCCGAAGGTCGTCGGTTCAAATCCGGCCCCCGCAACCAATTCTCTTATGAGAACATGCGACACTAGCTCAGTTGGTAGAGCGCAACCTTGCCAAGGTTGAGGTCACGAGTTCGAACCTCGTGTGTCGCTCCAAATAAATAGTCTTCATCGTACTTAACGGTGACAAAATGCGACACTAGCTCAGTTGGTAGAGCGCAACCTTGCCAAGGTTGAGGTCACGAGTTCGAACCTCGTGTGTCGCTCCAAATTCAGGAAAGACGAAGCAGCACACGAGGAACCTCGTGCCCAAGCTGGTCGCGTCGCTCCAATTTTATAGCTCTCATTGTGCTTAACAATGACAAAATGCGACACTAGCTCAGTTGGTAGAGCGCAACCTTGCCAAGGTTGAGGTCACGAGTTCGAACCTCGTGTGTCGCTCCAATAGATAGTCTTCATCGTACTTAACGGTGACAAAATGCGGCACTAGCTCTATTAACAGAGTGTTTCTAACCACGGTTGACGGACACGCCTATTAGGCTTGAACCTCGCGCCCTGGTCGGTCACGTCGCCCCATTTCTCCCCCGAAATGGTTTAAGACGCGGTTATAACAAAGTTGAGAAACTTAGTCCCACAACCGCACGCTCTTTCCTAATGCTGAGAAGCATCACTCCCTAAAATTTAACGCTTATTAGTTTTCGATTTGTACTGATTACGTCATCGAAAATATTGCTGTGTATTCTATTTTCTACACACCGCTATCGCAGTAGGCAATTGCCTTAGCTGCAGGTCAGTTACACTTAAATTAACAGAGTTATCCACATTATTATTCTGTGGATAAGTTGGTTGATAAATTGTTTTTGAGACTGTTTAAATAGTGAAACTTGAAAGATCTTTACATGACAGTGGTGTTATAGAAAATTAAATTCACACGTGTAAGTGATTGTTTTTAATTGGATATGTCATTTTGTTTTTACTTTTTACTTGACAGTAAAATGATCAGCAAGTGACGTTTTTTTGATCCTGGTCATATATTGAATCTGTGTTTAACCTGATTTCTCAACGACTAACTGTCGATGAAAATGTAGTTTTTCCACAAATCGAATTTTGGGATGTTAGTCAAGAAAATTAATTTGATTTTTTTGCAGCCATTGGCGGCTAGGCGTCGCGGGGCAATCCCTTTCTCACGATACGAATCAATCGTTGGTTTTTCGTCGCGAGCTGGGAGTCGACTGAACCAGGCAGTTGGTCGAGTAGTTGCTTACGCGCCCACACAATATGTTCATCAAGAAGCTCTGATTGACCTTGAATCGATGCTAGTGCCTCAATATATCGCTCGGAATAAGGGGCGTTGCCTATCGCTATGATGAGGTTTCTCTGCCACTGCTCATGACCAATTCTTCGAATCGCTGAGCCTTCCATATATTTTAGAAACGTGGCTTCATCCCATGTAAGTAGAGTGGCAAGGTCGGTGTCATTAAAAGCAGGGCGTCTTTGAAAGTCTGGTTGCTGACCCAGATCGGCAAAGCGGTTCCAAGGACAAACAAGTTGGCAGTCGTCACAACCATAGATACGGTTGCCCATTGCAGAGCGCAATGATTCCGGAATCACGCCTTTATATTCGATAGTTAGGTAAGAAATACAGCGCCTCGCATCAATGACACCATTATCAAGAATGGCGTTGGTGGGGCATGATGTCACACAGGCTGAGCATTTACCGCATTGATTCTCAACAGGCGCATCTACTGGTAGCGGCAGGTCTATAAACAGCTCACCAAGAAAGAACCAAGAACCCGCGTCTTTATCGAGTAATAGGGAGTGTTTTCCTGTCCAACCTAATCCTGCTTTTTCAGCAATTGGTCGTTCGAGGACAGGTGCCGAGTCGACAAATGGTCGATAGCCCAGTTCAGAGACCTCTTGCTCGATACGTTGACCAAGTTTCTTAAGTTTGTTGCGGATAAGCTTGTGATAGTCACGCCCAAGCGCGTAGCGACTGATATAACCCGAATGTTTGTCTTCTAGGTTAGTAGCGAAGCCTGCATCTTCTGGTAGGTAATCCATGCGAACGCTGATGATTCTGCACGTGTTGGGATGCAGTTTGTCAGGATGGATTCGCAGATCTTGATGCGTTTCCATCCAAGCCATATCACCGTGATAGCCCGCTTCTAACCAACTTTTGAGTACAGTCTCCTGATCTCGAAGGTCGATATCGCTGATACCGGCTTTTTGAAATCCGAGTTCCTGTGCCCAAACTTTAATGTCGCTAGCCAGCTTGTTTAAGTCCATCACGATTACCCAAGTAGAAAAGGACGCGTATTCTATACTCAAAACCAATGCTACCCAAGTATGAGCGGCAAAAAAGCAATGATCCATTGTGGATTGCTCGGTGCTTTATTGCCTTGTACAAACTTTCGGCGACTATTTTGTACTTTCACAGTAGGGTTAAATTGAAAATAATGGTAAATTTTCTGATTACTTACAGAAGATCACTTGTCTGTGAAAAGCGACACAGTTTACTATTTCGGCTCTCAAAGGCACCACTCAGAGAAAAATGTGATGAGTACTAAAAAATTTTCCTTAGCTAATGAATCAGAAACCATTTTAATTGGAACTAAACTGGCTAATCTCTGTTCAAAACAGACAACGATCTATTTGCACGGTGACCTTGGTGCGGGGAAAACCACATTCAGTCGTGGCTTTATTCAAAGCTTGGGCCACAAAGGTAATGTGAAAAGCCCAACCTATACGCTAGTTGAGCCCTATGAGCTTGATGGTTGGAATGTCTACCACTTTGACCTTTATCGTCTCGCGGATCCCGAAGAGCTAGAATTTATGGGCATCCGTGATTACTTCTCAGACGATGCCATTTGTCTGGTCGAATGGCCGGAGAAAGGCCAGGGTATTTTGCCTTCTGCTGATCTGGATATCGAAATACGTTATGTAGGAGAAGCGAGAGAGATCGCCTTCACGGCAAATAGCGATTATGGAAGAGAGTTAATTAGTCAGTTGGAGTTAAATTGATCAGTCGTTTTCTTAGCAGCATGATGAGAGTCATGCTGCCGTTATGCTTACTGTTTCCTGCCGTCACTCTTGCAAATGCATTAGAGGGTATTCGTGTTTGGCCATCTCCAGACGAGACTCGAGTCGTTATCGACCTCAAGTCTGAAGCGGATTACAGCTACTTCTCGTTGACGGGGCCTTCTCGAATCGTGGTTGATTTAAAAAACACCTCACTCAATACCAAGCTGCCGATAGGGGTATCGGATAGCCCTGTCCTTAGCAAAATTCGCAAAAGTTCTCCGCCTAATAAGGGAACCTACAGGCTGGTCTTTGAGTTAAAGAAGTCTTCGACGCCACAGATATTTAAGCTAAACCCGACGCCGGGTGGTCAGTATGGCCACCGATTGGTGATTGATTTACCTCACGGGAAGGCGACCAGCCAACCTGCTGTCAGCACACCAAGCAGTAAAACCGAAGTGAGCCGTGATGCGTCGCAATTGCGTGGCAATGCCGACATTGTTGTTGCCATTGATGCAGGCCATGGCGGTGAGGACCCAGGCTCAATTGGTCCAACGAAGAAATACGAAAAGCATGTCACCTTGAGCGTGTCTAAGAAGCTGGCCGCACAAATTGACGCGATCCCTGGGATGAAGGCCGTGCTTACGCGCCGCGGAGATTATTTCGTAAACCTCAACAAACGCTCTGAGATTGCTCGTAAAAATGGTGCTCACTTACTGGTGTCGGTTCACGCCGATGCATTTAGAACGCCTCAGCCTCGCGGAGCGTCGGTGTTTGTTCTCAATACTCGCCGAGCAAATACAGAGATTGCTCGTTGGGTAGAAAACCATGAGCAACAATCAGAGCTTCTGGGCGGTGCAGGGGAAGTGCTCGCCAAGAACACCAATGATAGAAATGTCAGCCAAACTCTACTCGATCTTCAGTTTAGCCACTCTCAGAAAGAGGGCTACAAGGTGGCGACCAAGATACTGCGAGAGATGGGTAAAGTTGCACACTTACACAAGAAAGAACCAGTCAATGCCAGTCTTGCGGTATTGAAGTCGCCGGATATTCCATCGGTTCTGGTTGAAACAGGCTTTATTTCTAATCCGGCTGAAGAGCGTCTTCTGACCACTCGCAGCCACCAAGACAAACTCGCACGCGCATTGGCGAAAGCGATTGTTCAATATTTTGAAGCAAATCCGCCTGAAGGTACTTTGTTCGCTAATCGTGAACAACAGCGCAAGCACACAGTGAAGCGTGGCGAGTCTCTATCAGTGATCGCTCAGAAGTATGGCTCTTCAGTATCGGCAATTAAGAGTGCGAATAACCTGAAGAGTACGTCATTGGCGGTTGGTCAAACCCTGGTAATTCCTGGCAGCAGCGCGCCTGTCAAAGTCAGTAATAAAGTGAATACTGTGGAAACCAAGACCGTGACTCATACCGTAGTCAAGGGGGATTATCTTGGTAAGGTTGCCAACAAGTACAAAGTGTCGGTCGCCGATATCAAGCGTGAGAACAACTTAAAATCTGACGTGCTTAAGTTGGGTCAAAAGCTCAAGATCACTGTCAGCCTCAAGGATCTCCCACTTCGCAAACACACAGTGAAGCGCGGAGAGTATCTCGGCAAGATAGCGTCGCAATACGGGGTGAGCGTTAAGAGCATCCGCGATGCCAATAAGCTGCGTTCAGACTCGCTCGCTGTTGGGCAAGTGTTGTTGATTCCACATAAGTAATTTCATCTAGACAGATTCATTCGGAGAAACAGAGTGACGATAAAGATTCTACCTGCTCGACTGGCAAACCAAATCGCAGCAGGTGAGGTGGTTGAAAGGCCAGCCTCGGTAGTCAAAGAGCTGGTCGAGAATAGCCTAGACTCTGGTGCGACCCGAATCGATATCGACATTGAAAAAGGCGGCGCCAAGCTGATTCGAGTCCGGGATAACGGTAAAGGTATCCCAAAAGACGAGCTTCAGTTGGCGCTCAGTCGACATGCCACCTCGAAAATCCATACGCTCGATGATCTCGAAGCTATTATGAGTCTCGGCTTTCGCGGCGAGGCTTTAGCAAGTATCAGCTCGGTGGCACGGCTGACTCTGACTTCTCGCCCTGCGACTCAAGAGCAGGCATGGAGCGCCTATGCCGAAGGTCGTGATATGGCGGTGAAGCTTAAACCTGCCGCCCACCCGATTGGTACCACACTTGAAGTGCTAGATCTGTTTTTTAATACTCCGGCGCGTCGCAAGTTTCTTCGTACAGAAAAAACCGAGTTCAACCATATCGATGAGCTACTAAAGCGAATTGCGTTGAGCCGTTTCGATGTCTCTATCAATTTAAAGCATAACGGCAAGCTCATTAGGCAATATCGTGCTGCGAAAAATGATGCGCAAATGGAGAAGCGAATTGCGGCCGTTTGTGGTGCACCATTTGTTCGTCACATGTTGAAAATCGAGTTAGAGCACAATGACCTAAAGCTTCATGGTTGGATCACTACCCCGGAAGGGGCTAGGGCTCAAAGCGATCTTCAATATTGCTATGTGAATGGGCGCATGATGAAAGATAAACTCATCAACCATGCTATTCGCCAGAGCTACGAAACCAGTTTAGCGCCTGAGCAGTATGCTGCGTACGTCTTGTTCATTGAGATTGACCCGCATCAGGTTGATGTCAATGTACACCCAGCAAAGCATGAAGTGCGCTTCCATCAAGCAAGGTTGGTACACGACTTTATCTATCAAGCGCTCAGTGATGCCTTGGTACAAGCGAAGTCTATTGAAGCGCCGGTGGCATCAACCTCTGCATTTAATCATTTTGAGGCGGAGGCAAAACCCGCTGCCTCAGAGCTTGATAATGCTACCGATGCTAATCGCCCAGAAAAGAGCGACACACACACTGTGTCTGAATCACTGATTCAGGCAGTAGAGAGTATTCCCGCTTACCCTGGGCGATCGGATTATCAGCCTAACCGCGACAGCGACTATTCTTCAAAATCACATCGCAGAGACGAGGGAGTGGCAGAGGCGAACCCTCGCAATGAGTGGACGCCAAGTTCAACACCACAGCGAAACAGCACGAAGTCTGGTGCGCGAGTGCCGGAAAAGGCCCCGAGCGCAGAAGAGGTGCGTGTCTATCAAGAATTGATGCAGACACCAGATTTTCCAGCGCCTGTGACTGAGAATGACATGGAGCAAGCGGTAGAGCGTGAGGATGCGAACAATGACGTTGTGGTAGAGCGCGTTGGTAAAGCCATTGCTATGGCTGATCCCACATACGTGTTAGTGAAAGCAGAGCCTTGTTGTGCCCTAGTTTCCCTTCGCCGCGCCGAGTTTTATCGATTATTTGCCCAGCTTGATCCGAAAGCTGAGCCCCTGAAGATGCAGCCTCTATTAGTGCCTTTATCACTTAAGGTGACGGATCAACAAAGAGAGCTTGCAGAGGCTCAGGTCGACTTACTTTTGGCGTTTGGTATCGACATCAAGGTTCGAAACAAACAGACGCTTATGGTGATGGGGGTTCCGTCGCCACTTCGTCAGCAAAATTTGCAATTGTTAATTGATGAAATGCTGTCATACTTGGCGACCCTTGAGCAGCAAGACATTAGCAAGAGCCGTTTGAGCCTTTGGCTAACCAAAAAAGTGCTGCAAGTGAAAAGTAGCTACACTTTATCTGAGTCTGTTCAGATACTCGGTAATCTAGAGCAGCTTTACGACGGTAAGCTACCTTTGAGCGACCCTAAATTTGTCCGCCCTGTCGATTTTACGGCCACAATTGCAGCGTTTTCATCATGAATCAACAATTACCACTCGTTCTGTTTTTAATGGGTCCTACTGCCTCTGGTAAGACGGAGTTAGCGATTCGTCTTCGTCAGCAGTATCCTGTGGAGATCATCAGCGTCGATTCTGCGCTGATTTACAAAGGTATGGATATCGGTACCGCGAAGCCGGATGCGCAGGAGCTTGCGCTAGCGCCTCATCGTCTTATCGATATATTAGACCCGTCAGAGGCCTACTCTGCGGCTGATTTTCGCCGCGATGCATTAAATGAGATTGCCAAGATCCATGCTGAAGGCAAGATACCGCTATTGGTGGGCGGGACCATGTTGTATTTCAAAGCCTTGCTTCAAGGACTATCGCCGTTACCTGCTGCTAATCCAGACATTCGAGCGCAAATCGACAAAGAGGCGCAAGAAAAGGGTTGGCAAGCACTTCATAATGAACTTAAAGAGATAGATCCTGTCTCAGCAGAGAGGATTCATCCAAACGATCCGCAGCGTTTGTCACGCGCACTTGAGGTTTATCGAATCTCAGGTAAGTCTCTGACAGAATTGACTGAAACCAAAGGGGAGCCTTTGCCGTTTCGCGTCAAACAATTTGCGGTAGCGCCCAAAGATCGCGCTTTGTTACATAAACGCATTGAATTGCGCTTCGAGAAAATGATAAAAGCAGGCTTTGAAGATGAAGTCAAAGCGTTATATGCTCGAGAAGATCTTCACCCAGATCTGCCGTCGATCCGTTGTGTCGGCTACAGACAGATGTGGGAATACTTAGATGGAGAGAGTACGTTAGACGACGCGATTTTCCGCGGAATCTGTGCGACTCGACAATTGGCCAAGCGACAAATCACCTGGTTAAGGAGTTGGGATGATTTGGTTTGGCTCGATAGCGAACACATTGAGGATTCAATGAAAACTCTCACAGACGCCATAGCATCTGATGGTATTAACTGTGTATAATGTGGTCGCTTTTGCGTACAAATACCCAAAAAGGAACTGAGTTTTGTTTTCAAAGACGATTGTTGTTCTATGATTATAAAACTAAGGGGTATTTCATTGGTTTAGCTCAGATGCAAAGGCAGCACCAAATTGCAGTGCACCAATAGCTAAATAATTAAAACTACAATACTAATATAAGGAAAATAAAAATGGCTAAGGGGCAATCTCTTCAAGACCCATTCCTAAATGCACTACGTCGCGAGCGTATTCCTGTTTCGATCTACCTTGTAAACGGCATCAAGCTTCAAGGTCAGATTGAATCGTTTGATCAGTTTGTGATCCTTCTGAAAAATACTGTAAACCAAATGGTTTATAAGCATGCGATTTCAACGGTAGTACCAGCACGTGCTGTTAGCCATCACAGTGGTGAGCGTTCTGGTGGTGACCGTCAACAAGAGAAATCTGACGATTAATACCCAGATAAATAAAAACAGATACTTAAATAGGAGTTGGTCGCTTGTTTGACCGTTACGAATCGGGTGAACAGGCTGTACTTGTTCATATCAACTTCACGCAAGAAGGTGAGTGGGAAGATCTTAGCGAATTTGAAATGCTGGTCTCTTCTGCAGGTGTTAACGCGTTACAGACCGTAACGGGTAGCAGACAATCCCCTCACCCCAAATACTATGTTGGGGAAGGTAAAGCTCAGGAAATTGCACAAACGGTTCAATTGACTGGTGCTGATATCGTGATCTTCAATCATGCCCTTTCTCCTGCCCAAGAGCGTAACCTAGAAAGTCTGTGTAAATGTCGAGTGTTGGACCGCACTGGTTTAATCCTCGACATTTTTGCCCAGCGCGCACGTACCCACGAGGGTAAGTTGCAGGTTGAGCTCGCACAGCTACGTCATATCTCGACAAGATTGATCCGTGGTTGGACGCACCTTGAGAGGCAGAAAGGTGGTATCGGTCTACGTGGTCCCGGTGAAACTCAGCTTGAAACTGACCGCCGATTGCTGCGTGACCGCATCAAAGCGATCTTGCGTCGCTTAGAGAAAGTTGCCAAACAGCGTGAACAAGGCAGACGAGCCCGAAATAGAGCCGAAATTCCCACTATTTCCCTCGTGGGTTATACCAATGCGGGCAAGTCAACCTTGTTTAACCGCATTACTGAAGCTGGGGTGTATGCAGCTGACCAGTTATTCGCAACTCTAGACCCCACATTGAGAAAAATAGAATTGGCGGACGTTGGTTCGGCAATTTTAGCGGACACGGTAGGATTTATTCGCCATCTTCCGCATGATTTGGTCGCGGCATTTAAGGCAACACTGCAAGAAACGCAGGAAGCTGACATTTTGTTACATGTTGTCGATGCTAGTGATGAGCGTTTTCGTGAGAATATTCAAGCTGTTCATGACGTGCTAGAAGAAATTGATGCCGATGAGGTACCAACACTAGTAGTAATGAACAAGATAGATAATCTAGATGGCCAGCGTCCACGTATAGAACGTGACGACGAAGGTATTCCGAGAACCGTTTGGGTCTCTGCCATGGAAGGGCAAGGCATCGAACTGTTGTTTGAAGCGCTCACAGAGCGTTTAGCAAGCCAAATGGTTCAGTATCAACTGAGAATTCCGCCGCAATTTCAGGGGCGTTTTCGTAGTACATTTTTCCAGATGAATTGTATTCAACGAGAAGAGTATGATTCAGAAGGTAACTTGTTGATTGATATTCGGATGCAACAAGTAGATTGGTCTAGACTTGAAAAAAGAGAAGGGGCAGTTTTAGGTGACTTTATAGTTACTTAAAGGACTGCTACAGTATAACGTCATACTAAATGATGGAGCTTCCTAATGGCGTGGAATGAGCCTGGTAATAATAATGGAAACAACGGCCGCGATAAGGACCCTTGGGGGAACAACAATCGCGGAGACCGTAATCAAGGCGACCGTAACAACGGTGGTCGTGATCAAGGACCGCCTGATTTAGATGAAGTCTTTAACAAGCTGAGTCAAAAAATCGGTGGTAAGTTTGGCAAGCGTGGTGGCGGTGGCCCATCAATTGGCGGCGGTGGTAGTGCAATTGGCTTCGGCGTGATTGCGTTGATCGCGGTTGTCATTTGGTTCTTTTCTGGCTTCTACACCATTAGCGAAGGTGAGCGCGGCGTCGTGCTCCGTCTAGGTAAGTTCGATCGCATTGTCGATCCTGGTCTTAACTGGCGTCCTCGCTTTATCGACGAATATGAACCAGTTAACGTTCAAGCGATTCGCTCTCTGAGAGCGTCGGGAACGATGCTGACTAAAGATGAAAACGTAGTTTCCGTCTCAATGGACGTTCAGTACCGCGTTTCTGATCCGTATAAATACCTGTTTGTGGTTACTAACGCTGACGATAGCTTGAGCCAGGCAACTGACTCTGCGCTTCGTGCGGTAATTGGTGACTCTTTAATGGACAGCATTTTGACCAGTGGTCGTCAGCAAATCCGTCAGAGCACACAAGAAACATTGAACGAAATCATCGACAACTACGACATGGGTCTCTCGATCGTAGACGTCAACTTCCAGTCGGCACGTCCGCCTGAGCAAGTTAAAGATGCGTTTGATGACGCGATTGCAGCGCGTGAGGATGAAGAGCGTTTCATCCGTGAAGCGGAAGCGTACAAAAACGAAATCATTCCTAAAGCGACAGGTCGCTCTGAGCGTTTGAAGAAAGAAGCGCAAGGTTATTCTGAGCGAATTGTTAACGAAGCATTGGGTCAAGTGGCTCAGTTCGAGAAACTGTTACCTGAATACCAAACCGCTCCAGACGTAACGCGTAACCGTCTATACCTCGACACAATGGAAGAGGTGTATTCGAACACGTCTAAGGTGTTGATTGACTCTGAATCTAGCGGCAACTTGCTGTATCTGCCAATTGACAAGCTAGCAGGTCAGGAAGGTGCATCGAAATCTCGTAAGCCAAAAGAAACGTCGGCTTATGAAGAGATTCAACTAGATCCTTCATCTAGCAGCACTTCGTCAAACGACAACACGTCTCGTAACAACTCGACTCGTCAAGGGAGATACTAATAATGCGTAAATTGATGATACCAGTATTAGTCGTTGCCTTAGCATTGATGCTGATGTCCTTGTTTGTGATCCCTGAGGGTGAGCGTGGCATCGTAATTCGATTTGGTCGTGTTCTTTCTGATGATAACCAAGTGTCTCGTATTTATGAGCCGGGCCTGCATTTTAAAATGCCACTGTTTGACCGCGTGAAAACACTAGACGCGCGTATTCAAACAATGGATGGACGCGGAGACCGTTTCGTTACGTCTGAGAAAAAAGACGTAATCATTAACACTTACGTCAAATGGAAGATTGAAGATTTCCGTCAATACTATCTAGCAACAGGTGGCGGTGACGCGTTAACAGCACAAGCGCTTCTAGAGCGTAAGGTGACGGACGTACTTCGTTCTGAAATCGGTTCGCGTGAAATCAAGCAAATCGTTTCTGGACCTCGTAACACCGATGTACTTCCAGACAGTGCGGACAGTGAAGAAGTCACAACAGAAGCGGCACGCCAAGCACTAGAAATTGATGGTGAGCGCGACAAGGTCATGAGCAACGTATTGAGAGATACACGTGAAAGCGCAATGACCGACTTAGGGGTTCGAGTGGTGGATTTCCGTATCAAGAAAATCAACCTACCTGATGAAATCAGTGAATCGATCTACCGTCGTATGAGAGCAGAACGTGAGTCGGTTGCTCGTAAGCACCGTTCTCAAGGTCGTGAGAAGGCTGAAGTTATTCGTGCACAAGCAGAACTAGAAGTGGCAACACTACTAGCGGAAGCGGACAGAACAGCGCGTGTAACACGAGGTGGTGCGGATGCAGAAGCTGCGGCTATCTACTCTGATGCTTACAGCAAAGACCCTGAGTTCTTTAGTTTCTTACGCTCACTATCTGCCTACAAGACCTCTTTTGCGGACAAGAGCGATATCCTCGTTCTGGATCCTAAGAGCGAGTTCTTCCGTTACATGAATGACATGAACGGCACACCGGCTGCGAAGTAATAGAGAAACAAACTGTACAATAGGGCTCCTCAGGGAGCCCTATCTTTTTGGAGAAAAAATATGTCTCAATCATTGTGGGTGGCTCTTGGTTTGGTTTTGATTATTGAAGGACTGGGACCGTTATTGGCACCAAAAGGGTGGCGTAATATGGTGCTGCAGCTTGCTCAGCAACCAGACGAGCAGATTCGTAGAGTCGGTGGCTGCCTTGTCGTCGCAGGGGCAGTGATCACGTTTATGTTGTTAAATTAGCCGCAATATTTGACTTTTTATTAGTCAGCATCAGGGACTTACCCCTTTGTGACATTTTTATGCTTAAAAAATGACTGCATAATTGTGATTTCGGTGCTAGAATCCTTTTTTAACTAGCAATCAGATTGGAAAGATGGGAAATAACGTAGTCGTTCTGGGCACCCAATGGGGTGACGAAGGTAAAGGTAAAATCGTAGACCTTTTAACTGAAGATGCAAAATACGTGGTTCGCTACCAAGGCGGTCACAATGCAGGTCACACTCTAGTCATTGACGGTGAAAAAACCGTTCTTCATTTGATTCCATCAGGTATTCTTCGCGATAACATCAAGTGCATTATCGGTAACGGTGTTGTTCTATCTCCTGAAGCATTAATTAAAGAAATGAAGCCTCTTGAAGAGCGCGGCATTCCAGTTCGTGAGCGTCTTTTCGTTTCTGAAGCTTGTCCTCTAATTCTTCCTTACCACATCGCTATCGACCAAGCGCGTGAAATCGCTCGTGGTAAAAAAGCGATTGGTACAACAGGTCGTGGTATCGGTCCTGCGTACGAAGACAAAGTTGCTCGTCGCGGCCTACGTGTTGGCGACCTGTTTGACAAAGAAGTCTTTGCTGAGAAGCTAAAAGAAGTGATGGAGTTCCACAACTTCCAACTAGAGCACTTCTACAAAGCTGAAACAGTAAGTTACGAAGACGTACTAGAGCAGTGCATGGGTTACGCTGACCTACTCACTTCTATGGTTATCGACGTAACTGACGAACTTGACGCAGCGCGCAAGCGTGGCGATAAGATCATGTTCGAAGGTGCTCAAGGTACGCTTCTAGATATCGACCACGGTACTTACCCGTACGTAACTTCTTCTAACACGACAGCAGGTGGTGTTGCGGCAGGTTCTGGTTTCGGTCCTCGTCACATCGGTTACATCCTTGGTATCACTAAAGCTTACTGTACTCGTGTAGGTTCGGGTCCATTCCCAACTGAGCTATACGACGGTGTAGACAAGCAAGATCCAATCGGTAAGCACCTAGGTACAGTTGGTCACGAGTTTGGCGCTACAACAGGTCGTCTACGTCGTACTGGTTGGTTTGATGCCGTGGCAATGCGCCGTGCTATCCAAATTAACTCTATCTCTGGTTTCTGTCTAACTAAACTAGACGTACTAGATGGCCTAGAAGAGCTAAAAATCTGTACTGGTTACAAGATGAAAGATGGCTCTATCCTAGAAGTTTCTCCAATGGCTGCTGAGTCATTCGAGCAAGCAACGCCAATCTACGAAACAATGCCAGGCTGGTCTGAAACGACATTTGGTGCAACATCTATCGAGCAGCTGCCTCAAGCCGCTCTAGATTACATCAAGCGTATCGAAGACCTAACAGGTGTACCAGTAGACATCATCTCTACTGGTCCTGACCGTAACGAGACTATCATCAAGATTCACCCATTTGAGTCTTAATTTAGCCTTGTAAGTATTGAGAGCCAGCGACATGTCGCTGGCTTTTTTGTACCTGCTGTTTTGGCCTTTATTTAGTCACCTAGTGTGATCTTGTGCCAAGTATTTGACGTTGCTTCGACTCGATGAAAGAAAAGTGGCAAAATATTGCCGTTTTTTCTAAAGCGTGGCGGATGACTGCCGATAAAAATGAGACCAATGACAAGTTATTGGTGGATGGCAGTTTCTAAGCATGAGGAGCAGGATTAGTGATTAAGCGACACAAACTGGCAGCACTTGTTTGCATGGCGCTACTCGGCCCTGTAAAAGCAGTGCACAGTAAAGAAGTGGGTGCGCCTATCCCTATTTACTCCGAGGATGAGCTGATCGGTTTGATTGAAGAGAACCGACACCTAGCCCGCGTGAAAGAAGATAATTGTCAGCTTGTCGAAGACATCATGGCTCGTGCCACACGTATCAGTCTGCCATCTTATGAGTTTCTTTATGGGGACATGCTGGCATGGGGCGTTTGTGTTCCTCAAGATGTTGAGCTTGGGCTCTATTATATGGAGAACGCCGCTCATCAAGGTTTGCCTGTTGCCCTTGAACAACTTGGTCGCTACTACTCAAAAGGCACTTTTGTTCAGCAAGACAAAGAGCGAGCTATCCCGTATTTCCGTGAGGCAGCGTCGATGGGCAACATTGATGCGAGGATTCAACTTGCTGAACTGCTACTGCGAGATTACGGCAGCCCGCTTGATTATGAAGATGCTTACCGTTGGCTTTACAACTCGGTCACACCGGACGGTCGTAAGCACAAACGTATCTCTATGCTAAGGCGCGGTCTAGAGCAGCGCATGCCGGAAAACATCATTGCACGAGCAAAGCGTCGTTCGACCTTTTGGTAACCGTTAAATCCACTAAATCTGATGCAGAAAGGTAAAGCAATTCTGTAGCTTATCTGCTGCGTCAGTTATAATCGACCTATCCCTCCTAAAATATAGGTCAGACTATGTCGAACAAGCCTAGCGATATAAAAGTTGACGACCCTTTTGCAGCAAGAGAGTCTGAGAACTACGAGAATCCCATCCCAAGCCGAGAGTTCATCTCTGATTTCCTAGAAAGTGTTAACGTACCCATGAACAGAAACGACCTGTTCGAAGCATTGGGCCTATCTGGTGAAGAGCAGTATGAAGGATTGCGCCGTCGCTTGCGCGCAATGGAGCGTGATGGGCAGTTGGTGTTTACTCGACGTCAGTGTTATGCGCTCCCAGACAAGCTAGAAATGATCAAAGGCTATGTCATCGGCCATAAAGATGGTCATGGCTGGGTTCGACCTGAAGGGAGCATGAATAAAGATAATGATGTGCTGCTACCACATCATCAAATGCGCACCTTGCTACATGGCGATTTCGTATTGGTTCAACCATCGGGTACCGATAAGCGTGGCCGAAAAGAAGGCCGCTTGGTTCGCGTTTTAGAAGAGCGAAAAACCCAAGTCGTCGGTCGTTTCTTTATGGAATATGGCTATGCCTACGTGGTTGCCGATGATTCTCGCATCAGCCAAGACATCTTGATCCCTAATGAGCATCGTGGTGGTGCCCGTATGGGTAATGTGGTCGTTGTTGAAGTAACTGACCGTGGCAGCCGCTCGCGTGGCATGATGGGACAAGTGGTGGAAGTACTCGGTGAGAACATGGCACCAGGTATGGAGACGCAAATCGCGATCCGCACACATCAAATTCCTCATGAATGGCCTGAAGTAGTCGACAAGCAGGTCAAGCAATTTGGTGAGTTTGTCCCAGAAGAAGCCAAGGAAGGGCGCGTTGATCTTCGTGACCTGCCTCTAGTCACAATCGATGGTGAAGATGCTCGAGACTTCGACGATGCCGTTTACTGTGAGCGTAAGAAAAGCGGTGGTTGGCGTTTATGGGTCGCCATTGCGGATGTTAGCTACTACGTTCGCCCAGATACACCACTCGACAAAGAAGCTATCGTGCGCGGTAACTCGGTTTACTTCCCGTCTCAGGTCGTGCCTATGCTTCCAGAGGTGCTCTCTAATGGCCTTTGTTCACTCAACCCACAAGTGGATCGCTTGTGTATGGTGTGTGAAATGACCATCTCTGAGACAGGCAAGCTTTCAGGTTACAAACATTACGAAGCGGTAATGAACTCCCATGCGCGTCTGACTTACAACAAGGTGAGCGACATTCTCGAGGGTAACGAAGAGCTTCGTGAGCGCTACAGCGCTGTGGTTCCTCACCTTCATGAGCTGCACAACATGTATAAAGTGCTCAAGGGTGCCCGTGATAATCGTGGTGCGATTGAGTTTGAAACGGTTGAAACTAAGTTCATTTTCAATGCTGACCGTAAGATCGACCGCATCGAACCTGTGGTTCGCAATGATGCACACAAGATCATTGAAGAGTGTATGATTCTGGCGAACATCGCTTCTGCTTCTTTGGTAGAAAAAGCCAAAGAGCCAGCTCTATACCGAGTGCACGAAACTCCCGGTGAAGAGAGACTGCAAGGTTTCAGAGATTTCCTTGGTGAGTTAGGTCTTGATCTATCTGGCGGTCTTGAGCCATCACCGACCGACTATGCTGAGCTGATTAAAAAGATTGGTGAGCGCCAAGATAAAGAGCTGATTCAAACCATGCTGCTGCGTTCTATGAAACAGGCAGTCTATAATGCGGATAACGCCGGGCACTTTGGTTTGGCGCTAAAACGCTATGCGCACTTTACCTCGCCTATTCGTCGTTACCCAGATTTGCTTCTGCACCGAGCAATTAAGTACCTCATTGCCAAACAAGAAGGCCGCAATACTGACCGCTGGACGCCAACCGGTGGTTACCATTACTCGTTTGACGATATGGATTACTACGGTGAGCAGTGTTCTATGACCGAGCGTCGCGCCGATGACGCAACCCGTGATGTGGCCGATTGGCTCAAGTGTGAGTACATGCAAGACCACGTAGGTGAAGTCCTTGATGGCGTGATTGCCAACGTGACGGGTTTTGGCTTCTTCGTGCGCTTAACAGAGCTGCACATCGATGGCCTAGTGCATATTTCGTCACTGGTGAACGACTACTATCAATTTGACCCTATTGGTCAAAGGCTTATCGGTGAAAGCTTCGGTGCGATTTACCGTTTGGGCGACGCCGTTAAAGTGAAAGTTCTGTCGGTTAACCTCGATGATAAGCAAATAGACTTTGAATTAGTCGAAACAAGTCGTAAGCTACGCGGCAAAGGAAAGACGGCGAAGAAACGCATGGCTGAAGCTGAAAAGAAAAAAGCCAAAGCGAAACAGCGTGTCGCTGAGGTCAGAGGCAAGCGCAGCCCGAAAGCAGCGAAGCCGATGGTCGAAGCCACCAAACGCCCAGATGGACAAGAAGAGGATGTGCTTCCTCATAAGCGCAAGAAGTCCAAAGCCACCAAATCACGCAAGAATAAGGCGCGCCAAAATAAGGCTCGTAGTAAAGCGAAGAAATAACGAATTCAGGATTATTCCATGAGTAATGAATTTATTTACGGTATCCACGCGATTAAAGCGGTTCTTGAAAAAGATCCAGTGCGCTTTGTGGAAGCCTATGTACTAAAAGGGCGTCAAGACGATCGCTTGATGCCGCTGTTGAACGAACTCAACCAAATTGGTGTGTCGATTCAGCAAATGAACCGCAAAACACTGGATGACAAAGCCAGCGGTGCGAATCACCAAGGCATCATCGCTAAGGTAAAACCGGCTAAGCAGCTCAACGAAAACGATCTCGATGATGTATTAGCGCAGCATGAACAGCCGTTACTGCTTATTTTAGATGGCGTTACTGATCCGCATAACCTTGGCGCATGTCTGCGTAACGCGGATGCTGCGGGTGTGGCGGCGGTGATTGTACCGAAAGACCGTTCTGCACCAATGACTGCGACGGTTAGCAAGGTAGCGTGTGGCGCTGCTGAGACCGTTCCTCTTATCCGAGTAACCAACTTGGCACGTACAATGCGCGCGCTGCAAGAGAAAGGCATCTGGATTGTTGGAACGGCCGGTGAAGCGACGCACGATATTTATCAAGCGAAGCTGTCTGGCTCTCTAGCGGTGGTCATGGGTGCAGAGGGTGATGGTATGCGCCGCCTGACTCGTGAAACCTGTGATGACCTTATCAAGATCCCAATGGCTGGTGCGGTATCGAGCTTAAACGTATCGGTAGCATCAGGTATTTGCCTTTTTGAAGCGGTTCGCCAACGCGCACTGTAATCAATATGCTAGAACGACAAAAGCCCCAGCAAGAAACTGGGGCTTTGTTTTTTCTATCTGATGACACAGTTGCTTAATAGTGGGGCGGTGGTGTCTCTTCTGATGGATCCGCCAGATTTGAGGTATCCATGTTTTTTACCTTACCAACGACATATTTCATCTGGTCTTGCATTTTACTGATCAGCAGCTGTTGCTGAGTCAACGCATCATTGAGTTCTTCGATGGTCTGCTCTTGGAATGCCATTTTGCACTCCATATCATTGATTCTCTCTTCGAGAGCTTGAATCTCTTTATTGCTCATAAGGTTACTCACTAATTTTCCAAGCTTGGATGACACCAGCTGACGAGGCAGAAAGCACGCGCTGGTTGCTCTCAAAGGCGGCATCATACACTACTCCTCGTGGCGGACGAACATCTTTTAGCAATTCCACTTCGAACCCCTCAAGTCGTTTTCCGGTCTTACTATCCCACACCATGAGACGTGAAGAGGGAGAGCCAGTGACTAATCGCTTACCATCATCAGAAAAGCGGGCCGAGGAAAAGATCAGTTGTCGGGTCCAGGTACTGAGCTGACTAACCTGCTCACCCGATGTTAAATCCCAAATAATCGCGTCATTACCTGTATCAGAGGTGAGCGCAAATAACCCATCTCTCTGTAGCTCGACCGTTCCAACACGTTGCTGATGTTCAAAACGGTGTAATATCTGACCAGATTCCGTACTCCAAAAATAGGCGTTATGGTCATTGCCTCCAGATAGTGCGTATTTACCGTTAGGCGATAGCGACACGGAATTAACTTTTTCTACGTGCGCAAGGAACTCTAGCCGCCTTCCAGTGACTAAATCGATAAATATTGCTTTACCATTGCTCAGACCAACAAGGACTTCGTCACCAGAATTACCGAGTGCGATGTCTTGAATTAATCCATCTGAGATCGACCAAAGCCCCGTTGATTGAGACCAAGCTAGGTCCCAAATAGCGAAATTGGTTTGGGTGGCAGTGACGGCAAAGCGTCCATTGTCGCTAAAGCGAATAAGGGAAATAATGTTTTCGTCAGGGTCTTGAATACCCAAGCGAGCTAGGATCTTATTTTGTTCGAGATCCCAAAGCTGTAGGTGTTGCTGTTTGGAATAGAGGAGTGCGAATCTCGCGTCTCGGCTCAGTGCCATTGCGGTCGAGCCTTCAAGCGCTAGGTCCCAACGTTTTTCTGAGTCTGTGGAGAATAGGCAACCATTTAACAGGCTGATGACAATTAACCACAGCACAGAATGAGATATTATTCGCATCATTACTGTTATTCCACGTTGAGTATTGAGTTTAAGCTAGTATATTTATAGTTTGAGCTACTAGGAAATAGTTACTAGATTTAGTTAGTTATGCATGCTTGCTGAACGTTATTCTTAAAGCATGGCTAGGTATTAAGTCTACAAGAATGTCCATCATTGGAGAAATAAATGAAATCACTATTTAAAGTGTCGCTACTTGCTGCGACAGTTATGTTGGCAGTCGGTTGTCAAAAAGAAGAAGAACCAAAAGTTGAGCCAGCAGCGCAAGAGCAAGTACAAGCTGAAACAGGTAAAGCGGTTCACTTTAAAACAGAAGATGACAAAGCGGCTTACGCAATCGGTGTGTCTTTTGCTAACTACCTAAGCACAAGCATCGAGAAACCAGCAGAGTTTGGTATTGAGCTTAAGAAAGAGCTGGTACTTAAAGGTATCGAGCAGGCGTTTGCTGGTAATGCTGAGCTAAGTGAAGACGAGATCCGTGCGGCGCTAGAAGGGCTAGACAAGCGCGTTGCGGAAACGATGCAAAAGCAAGCTGAAGAGAAAGCAGCAGCTGCAATGAAGGCGGGTGATGATTTCCGCACTGAGTTTGCGAAACAAGAAGGCGTAACAGCGACGGAATCTGGTCTACTTTACCAAGTAGAAACAGAAGGTACTGGTGACAAGCCTAAAGAGACGGACACCGTTCAGGTTCATTACAAAGGCACGCTTATCGACGGCACTCAGTTCGATAGCTCTTACGATCGTGGTGAGCCAGCAACATTCCCACTTAACCGCGTTATCCCTGGTTGGACGGAAGGCGTTCAGCTGATGACTGTGGGTTCTAAGTACAAGTTCGTTATCCCGCCAGAGCTAGCATACGGTGAGCAAGATACTCCGACTATCCCTGCTAACTCAACGCTAGTATTTGAAGTTGAACTACTGAAAATCGAAGGCGATGACGCTCAAGCAACGCAATAATGCTTGATATGGCATGACAAAAGGCTCACTACGGTGAGCCTTTTTTATTGCGGTTTATTTCAGGTGCAAGAAAAAACAGCACTTTTTTTGCCCTAAATCACTTGTTGGATACATACATAGAGGTAGCTCTCAAATTTTCTGATAAACTTACGGTAATTTTTTTAAGTATCGTTAGGGTCCAACTACAGTGACTGAAATTTCTAACCCAGATGAATTGCTTGAGATGGAGTCGGTTGACGTGGCACCATTTAGCGAGCACGACAAAATCATCTTACAATCCTATGAAGCGGTGGTAGATGGGCTTGCGAGCTTGATCGGACCATTCTGTGAAATCGTTTTGCACTCACTTGAGTCGTTGAACACGTCAGCAGTAAAGATCGCTAACGGCGAGAACACGGGGCGTCAGGTGGGCTCACCGATCACCGACTTAGCGCTTAAAATGCTGAAAGATATTGAAGGCTCTGAGCGTAATTTCTCTCGCTCTTACTTCACTCGCGCTAAAGGTGGCGTATTGATGAAGTCGATTACTATTGCTATCCGCAATGGTGATAACCGAGTGATTGGTCTGCTGTGTATCAACGTCAACCTAGATGCGCCGTTCTCACAGATTCTTCAATCCTTTATGCCGACACAAGATGCCAAAGATGCGGCTTCATCGGTTAACTTCGCGAGTGATGTAGAAGAGCTTGTCGACCAAACGGTGGAGCGTACGATTGAAGATATCAATGCCGACAAGTCAGTGTCTAACAACACTAAGAATCGTCAGATTGTTATGGAGCTCTATGACAAGGGGATCTTCGATATCAAAGATGCCATTAACCGCGTTGCCGATAGATTGAATATCTCGAAACACACCGTTTACCTGTATATTCGTCAGCGTAAGACAGAGGACGAGTAATTGTCTGCTTTGACCTACAGTCTAGTGGTAAATGGCTCAGTGTATGGAAGTCAGTCAGCGCGCAATGCTTATCAATTTGCCAACGCGCTGATCGCGAAAGGGCATAAGCTTGTCAGTGTCTTTTTTTACCAAGATGGTGTTCACAACGCATCGAGCCTAACGGTGCCAGCGAATGATGAATTCGACTTGGTCTCTGCTTGGCAAGCGCTTTCGAATGAACACGGCGTTCGTTTGGAAACCTGTGTCGCAGCTTCATTACGCCGTGGCGTGCTAGGGAGTGATGAGGCGTCGCAGCATCAAAGAGATGCCGACAACCTAGCCAGCGGCTTCGAGCAAGCAGGGCTAGGCAGTCTTGCCAGTGCGATGCTAACCCAAGATAGGGTGGTGCAGTTTTGACAACATTAGCTTTTGTATTTAGCTCACTACCGCATGCGAGTGCTGCGGGTAGAGAAGGCTTGGATGCGCTGCTCGCGACGTCCGCGTTTACAGAAGACATCAAAGTGTTCTTTGTCGGAAACGGTGTGAATCAGCTGCGGAAAGGGCAGGAGACTCGCTCTATTCTATCTAGAGACTACATCAGTGCATTCAAACTGATGGATCTTTACGACATTGAGCAAGTGTTTGTCTGTGAGCAAAGCCTAGAGCGTTATCGCTTAACAGAAGAAGAGTTGCTTATCTCTGCTCAAGTTGTCTCTGCGTCCGCGATTGCTGATGAACTCAATCAATGTCATAAAGTATTAACCTTCTAGGATTACCATGCTGCACATTATTAAAAGCGAAGTAGGCTATCAACAGGCTAAGGCGTACCTGCAAAAAGGGGATGATGTCCTTTTTGTTGAGAGTGCGTGTTACTTAGTAGTTAGTATTGATACGACGCAAGAGTGGCAGTGCTACTTTCTAGAACAAGATATGGATGCGCGTGGCTTGGCCAAGGATAATGGACAAGCGTTGCAAGTGACCGATTTTAAAGGCTTTGTTGAGCTGACAGAACGTCACGTCGCCAGCACGACTTGGGATTAACCTTCTTTCTTATGTCTTAGTTACCGATACTGCGATACGCATATTCCAAAAAAGATCTGTATATTTCTTGACACACCTCTCACTGCTGCATAGAATTTTGCGTCCCTAATTGCCATTGGTGATTGGGGCTAGATTTTTCACAAAGCTTACTTTCAAGTAAATCAGGAGCTAGTTAATGGCAACTATTAACCAGTTGGTACGTAAGCCTCGTGCAAAGCAAGTTGTTAAAAGCAACGTGCCTGCACTAGAAGCGTGCCCACAAAAACGTGGTGTATGTACTCGTGTTTACACTACTACACCTAAAAAACCTAACTCAGCACTTCGTAAAGTATGTCGTGTTCGTCTAACGAACGGCTTCGAAGTAACTTCGTACATCGGCGGTGAAGGTCACAACCTTCAAGAGCACTCAGTTGTTCTAATCCGTGGCGGTCGTGTTAAAGACCTTCCGGGTGTACGTTACCACACTGTTCGCGGCGCACTTGACTGTGCTGGCGTAAATGACCGTAAACAAGGTCGTTCTAAGTACGGTGTGAAGCGTCCTAAGTCTTAATGGTTCCCCGTTAAGTAAGGCCAAACACTAAATTAATTTTTAATTTTTGAAGAAACTGTAAAGTTTTGGATAACCTGAAGAAGACAACGGAGAATATCCATGCCACGTCGTCGCGTAATTGGTCAGCGTAAGATCCTTCCAGATCCAAAGTTCAAATCTGAGCTGCTGGCAAAATTTGTAAACATCGTAATGGTTGACGGTAAGAAATCAACTGCTGAAAAAATCGTTTACGGTGCACTAGAAACTATGGCTGAGAAGTCTGGCAAAGACCACTTAGCTGTATTTGAAGAAGCTCTTGAAAATGTTCGCCCAGCGGTAGAGGTTAAATCTCGCCGTGTAGGTGGTTCAACTTACCAAGTACCTGTAGAAGTTCGTCCGGTTCGCCGTAACGCACTTGCTATGCGTTGGTTGGTTGAAGCTGCGCGTAAGCGTGGTGAAAAATCTATGGCTCAACGCCTAGCTGCTGAAATGCTAGACGCGTCTGAGAACAAAGGTACTGCGGTTAAGAAACGTGAAGACGTTCACCGCATGGCTGACGCTAACAAAGCGTTTGCTCATTACCGCTGGTAATACCTTTTCAGTGCTGCGAGGTTCTCTCGCAGCACTTTTCTATACTCTAAGGTTAACCTTAGTAAGAGGATACAATCGTGGCTCGTAAAACTCCTATTGAGCGCTATCGTAATATCGGTATCGTTGCTCACGTAGATGCAGGTAAAACAACCACAAGTGAGCGTATTCTGTTCTACACTGGCCTTTCTCACAAAATCGGCGAAGTTCACGATGGTGCTGCAACCATGGACTGGATGGAGCAGGAGCAAGAGCGTGGTATCACTATCACATCTGCTGCGACTACTACCTTCTGGCGTGGTATGGAAGCACAATTCCAAGATCATCGCGTAAACATCATTGATACCCCTGGACACGTTGACTTTACTATCGAAGTAGAGCGTTCTTTGCGTGTGCTTGATGGTGCAGTGGTTGTATTCTGTGGCTCATCAGGTGTTGAACCTCAGTCTGAAACTGTATGGCGTCAAGCTGATAAATATCACGTTCCACGTATGGTATTTGTGAACAAGATGGACCGTGCAGGCGCAGACTTCCTACGCGTTGTGGACCAAATTAAAAATCGTCTTGGTGCGAACCCAGTTCCAATCCAATTAAATATTGGTGCAGAAGATGAGTTCAAAGGTGTCATCGACCTTATCAAGATGAAAGCAATCAACTGGAACGATGCCGATCAAGGCATGACCTTCACTTACGAAGAGATTCCAGCAGAACTGCAAGATGAAGCTGAAGAGTGGCGCAACAACATGGTTGAAGCCGCTGCAGAAGCAAGCGAAGAGTTAATGGATAAATACCTTGAAGAAGGCGAACTAACGGAAGCTGAAATCAAGGCGGGTCTACGTACTCGTACACTAAATAACGAAATTGTACTCGCAACATGTGGTAGTGCATTTAAGAACAAAGGTGTGCAAGCGGTACTAGACGCGGTTATCGAATACCTTCCTTCTCCAGTAGACGTACCTGCGATCAAAGGTATCGACGATGATGAGAACGAAGTAGAGCGTCATGCTGACGACAACGAACCATTCGCTGCACTTGCATTTAAGATTGCAACTGACCCGTTTGTAGGCACCCTTGCGTTTATGCGCGTTTACTCAGGTGTCGTAAACTCGGGTGATGCCGTTTATAACTCAGTGAAGCAAAAGCGTGAACGCTTTGGCCGTATCGTTCAGATGCACTCGAACAAGCGCGAAGAAGTAAAAGAAGTTCGTGCGGGTGACATTGCAGCAGCGATTGGTCTGAAAGACGTAACGACAGGTGATACCCTGTGTGACCAGAACCACAAAGTGATTCTAGAGCGCATGGAATTCCCTGAGCCAGTTATTCAGATCGCGGTAGAGCCTCGCTCTCAAGCTGACCAAGAGAAAATGGGAATTGCGCTAGGTAAACTGGCAGCAGAAGACCCGTCGTTCCGTGTGGAAACCGATGACGAAACTGGCCAAACGCTAATTTCAGGTATGGGTGAGCTTCACCTAGACATCATCGTTGACCGTATGAAGCGTGAATTCAGTGTTGATTGTAACGTGGGTAAACCTCAGGTTGCTTATCGCGAAACGATTCGCGGCAGCACAGAAGTTGAAGGCAAATTTGTTCGCCAATCAGGTGGTCGTGGTCAATATGGTCACGTATGGCTTAAGCTTGAACCATCTGAAGCGGGTGAAGGGTTTGTGTTCGTTGACGAGATCGTGGGTGGTGTGGTTCCTAAGGAATACATCAGCTCGGTATCGAAAGGTATCGAAGAGCAGATGAACAACGGTGTTCTTGCTGGCTATCCTGTACTGGATGTCAAAGCAACACTGTACGATGGCTCTTACCATGATGTCGACTCTAGCGAGATGGCGTTTAAGATCGCCGGCTCGATGGCCTTCAGAAAAGGTGCGCTTGAAGCACAACCTGTTCTGCTTGAGCCAATGATGAAGGTTGAAGTAACGACTCCAGAAGATTGGATGGGTGATGTTGTTGGTGACCTTAACCGTCGCCGCGGCATGATCGAAGGTATGGATGACGGCCACGCTGGTCTTAAGATCATCCGTGCACAAGTACCGCTCTCTGAGATGTTTGGTTACGCAACTGACTTGCGTAGTGCGACCCAAGGTCGTGCGTCATATTCGATGGAATTTAGCGAATACGCTGAGACTCCGAAGAATGTGGCTGATGCGATTATTGCACAGCGCAGCTAATCAGCTATTGTTTAGTAATGAATCTGTTGCGTTGAGTAAAATTGACGCATAAAATAGCAAATTCTGGCGCGCCCCGACAAAATTCGTTCTCGGGGCGAATCATAACTAGGAAGGAACACGATCGTGTCTAAAGAAAAATTTGAACGTACTAAACCGCACGTTAACGTTGGTACTATCGGCCACGTTGACCACGGTAAAACAACTCTAACTGCTGCAATCTGTACTACTCTAGCTAAAGTGTACGGCGGTGAAGCGAAAGACTTCGCATCTATCGATAACGCTCCAGAAGAGCGTGAGCGCGGTATCACAATCGCAACTTCTCACGTTGAGTACGACACTCCAACTCGTCACTACGCACACGTAGACTGTCCAGGACACGCGGATTATGTTAAGAACATGATCACTGGTGCTGCACAGATGGACGGTGGTATCCTAGTTGTTGCTGCAACTGACGGCCCAATGCCTCAGACTCGTGAGCACATCCTACTAGGCCGTCAGGTTGGTATCCCATACATCATCGTATTCATGAACAAATGTGACATGGTTGACGATGAAGAGCTTCTAGAGCTAGTAGAAATGGAAGTTCGTGAACTTCTATCTGAGTACGAATTCCCAGGTGATGACCTACCAGTTATCCAAGGTTCTGCACTAGGCGCTCTAAACGGCGAGAAGCAGTGGGAAGACAAAATCGTTGAGCTTGCTGAAGCACTAGACTCTTACATCCCAGAGCCAGAGCGTGCAGTAGACCAACCATTCCTACTACCAATCGAAGACGTATTCTCGATCCAAGGTCGTGGTACTGTTGTAACTGGTCGTATCGAGCGTGGTATCCTGCGCGTAGGTGACGAAGTAGAAATCGTAGGTATCAAAGAGACTACAACGACTACTTGTACTGGTGTTGAGATGTTCCGTAAGCTTCTTGACGAAGGTCGTGCTGGTGAGAACGTTGGTGCACTTCTACGTGGTACTAAGCGTGACGAAGTTGAACGTGGTCAAGTTCTTGCAGCTCCTGGCTCAATCAACCCACACACTAAGTTCGAGTCTGAAGTATACGTACTTTCTAAAGACGAAGGCGGCCGTCATACTCCGTTCTTCAAAGGCTACCGTCCACAGTTCTACTTCCGTACAACTGACGTAACTGGTGACATCTCTCTACCAGACGGCGTAGAAATGGTAATGCCTGGCGACAACATCCAAATGAAGGTTGAGCTAATCGCTCCAATCGCTATGGATGAAGGCCTACGTTTCGCTATCCGTGAAGGTGGCCGTACAGTAGGTGCTGGTGTTGTTGCTAAGATCTTCGACTAATATTTAGTTGATAATCGCAATAAACGCGAAAAGAGGAGCTTAGGCTCCTCTTTTTTTATTTGAAAATAAATCTAAAGCCTGTTCATAGACTTAGCCAAACTACGTAAATTTAGGTAAAAATAGCACTGGTAATGCTAACAATTCTCGTTTATATTCTACTCCGTGAATTGTGAAAGGTTGTTTTATGTTTGTTTGTTTATGCCACGGCATCTCTGATAAAAAATTGCGTAAGCTTGCTCTAGAAGAGGGCATCAGTGATATGCGTACTATCAGAAAGTGCACGTCTCTTGGCTCTCAATGTGGTAAATGCGTCAAACAAGCAAAAGAAATCCTAAGTGAAACACAGGCGTTGCAGCTTGCAAAAGTAAGCTAACCCAAAACCTTCGCCAGGTTGCTTTGACACCTCCCCAATTGGTTCTACAGTTAATAGTGAGCCAAAGAGGAGGGCTTTGTCATGAAAGGCGATCCAATCATCATTCAACATCTCAACAAAATTCTCGGCAACGAACTCGTTGCTATCAATCAATACTTCCTACACGCAAGAATGTACAAAGACTGGGGCTTAAAGCACCTAGCTGATAAGGAATATCACGAATCTATCGATGAGATGAAACATGCTGACCATCTCATAGAGCGTATCTTGTTTCTCGAAGGGCTTCCTAATCTCCAAGATCTAGGGAAACTGATGATTGGTGAAGACACCAAAGAGATGCTCGAATGTGATTTAAAACTGGAAATGATAGCAATCCCTGACTTAAAGGATGCTATTGCCTACGCTGAAGATACACGAGACTTTGTGTCTCGAGACTTATTCCAGGACATCTTAAATGATGAAGAGGAACACGTTGATTGGCTCGAAACTCAACTTGGACTCATCGAGAAAGTAGGGATCGAAAACTACCTACAAGCTCAGTTTGTCGATGAAGAGTAGGACACTAAAATCTAGGGCCTAGTATCAAGCCACTAGGCCTTAAAACAAAATTCGTTTAATTTTCCCCCACCTATTGCATCCCGTTTTGTGATCTGTATAATACCGCCCACTGACTTAGTTCAGTTGTGAACCAATGAGCAAAGAGGAGTAAGCAAATTGCCTCGGCAAGGTGCTTAGTAACGTAGACTCAGCTTATGTTCGCGGTTAATACAATTGACTCTCTGCTTAGCAGATGAGTGAATCGAAAATTAGCTGACAATGCGCTCAATTAGAGTGCTACGGTTTCACATAAATCAATCGGCATTCTCTCGCCTTCGCGAGTATGAGTGGCGATATTGTTTGTGTAATTTTTAATTATTGGAGCTCTGTCTCATGCAGAACCAACGTATTCGTATCCGCCTAAAGGCTTTCGATTATAAACTAATCGACCAGTCAACTGCGGAAATCGTTGAAACAGCTAAGCGTACCGGCGCACAGGTTCGTGGTCCAATTCCACTACCTACTCGTAAAGAGCGTTTCACTGTTCTTATCTCTCCACACGTCAACAAAGATGCACGTGACCAGTACGAAATCCGTACTCACAAGCGTTTGATCGACATCGTTGAGCCAACAGACAAAACTGTTGACGCTCTAATGCGTCTTGATCTTGCTGCTGGCGTTGATGTTCAAATCAGCCTAGGTTAAGGGAGATTAGAAGAATGATTGGTCTAGTCGGACGTAAAGTGGGTATGACCCGCATTTTTACCGAAGAAGGCGTTTCTATCCCTGTAACAGTTGTTGAGGTTGAAGCGAACCGTGTAACTCAAGTACGTACACTTGAAGCAGACGGTTATGCAGCAATCCAGGTAACTGCAGGTGCTAAGAAAGCTAGTCGTGTTTCTAAGCCAGAAGCTGGCCACTTTGCGAAAGCAGGTGTTGAAGCAGGTCGCGGTCTTTGGGAATTCCGTTTGGAAAACGGCGAAGAGTTTGAAGTTGGCGCTGAGCTAAACGTAGAACTATTCAACGACGTTAAAAAAGTAGACGTTACTGGTACTTCTAAAGGTAAAGGTTTCCAAGGCGCTGTTAAGCGTTGGAACTTCTCTACTCAAGATGCTACTCACGGTAACTCTTTGTCTCACCGTGCTCCGGGTTCAATTGGTCAGTGCCAAACTCCAGGTCGCGTATTTAAAGGCAAAAAAATGGCAGGTCACATGGGTGCTGAGCGTGTAACGACTCAAAACCTAGAGATCGTACGTGTTGACGCTGAGCGCAATCTGCTTCTTATCAAAGGTGCAGTACCAGGCTCAACAGGCGGCAACGTGATCGTTAAACCAGCTATTAAAGCTTAACGTCTAGGAGTAAGTAATGGAATTGATGGTTAAAGGTGCTGATGCACTAACTGTTTCCGAGACTACTTTCGGACGTGACTTCAACGAAGCTCTAGTACACCAAGTAGTTGTTGCGTATGCAGCAGGTGCTCGTCAAGGTACTCGCGCTCAAAAGACTCGTTCTGAAGTATCTGGCGGTGGCGCTAAGCCATGGCGTCAAAAAGGTACTGGCCGTGCACGTGCTGGTACAATTCGTAGCCCAATCTGGCGTACAGGTGGTGTTACTTTTGCTGCGAAACCACAAGATCACAGCCAAAAAGTTAACAAGAAAATGTACCGCGGTGCTATGAAGAGCATTCTTTCTGAGCTAGTTCGTCAAGAGCGTCTAATCGTTGTTGATAACTTCTCTGTAGAAGCTCCAAAAACTAAAGAGCTTGTAGCTAAGCTTAAAGAGCTTGAGCTTACAGATGCGCTAATCGTGACTAGCGAAGTAGATGAGAATCTATTCCTAGCTGCTCGTAACCTATACAAAGTTGACGCACGTGACGTAGCTGGTATTGACCCAGTTTCTCTAATCGCGTTCGACAAAGTTGTTATTACTGCTGCTGCAGTTAAACAAGTTGAGGAGATGCTAGCATGATCACTGAAGAGCGTATCCTAAAAGTTCTACGTGCTCCGCACATCTCTGAAAAAGCAACTATGGCAGCTGAGAAAGCGAACACTATCGTTTTCAAAGTAGCTAAAGATGCAACTAAGAAAGAGATCAAAGCAGCTGTAGAAAAGCTATTTGAAGTTGAAGTTAAGACTGTAAATACTCTTGTTCTTAAGGGTAAGACTAAGCGTCAAGGTCTACGTCAAGGTCGCCGCAGCGACGTTAAGAAGGCGTATGTGACTCTGGCGGAAGGTCAAGATCTTGACTTCGTTGGCGGTGCGGAATAACAGGAGAGTTAAACAATGGCTATTGTTAAATGTAAGCCGACTTCCCCTGGTCGTCGTCACGTAGTTAAAGTTGTTAACGCTGACCTTCACAAAGGTAAGCCTTACGCTCCACTTCTAGAGAAAAACTCTAAGAACGGTGGTCGTAACAACAACGGTCGTATCACAGTACGTCACATTGGTGGTGGTCACAAACATCACTACCGTTTGGTTGACTTCAAACGTACTAAAGATGGCATCCCAGCGAAAGTTGAGCGCCTAGAATACGATCCAAACCGTAGCGCAAACATCGCTCTAGTTCTGTACGCAGACGGTGAGCGTCGCTACATCATTGCACCAAAAGGCATCCAAGCGGGTGACTCTATCCAGTCTGGTGTTGATGCGCCTATCAAAGCAGGTAACACTCTGCCGATGCGCAACATCCCAGTAGGTTCTACAGTACACTGTGTTGAACTTAAGCCTGGTAAAGGTGCACAAATTGCTCGTTCTGCAGGTGCATACGCACAAATCATCGCTCGCGATGGTGCATATGTAACTCTACGCCTACGTTCTGGCGAAATGCGCAAAGTACTATCAGAAGGCCGTGCAACAATCGGTGAAGTTGGTAATGCTGAGCACATGCTACGTGAACTAGGTAAAGCTGGTGCTAGCCGCTGGCGCGGTGTTCGTCCAACCGTTCGCGGTGTGGTAATGAACCCGGTAGACCACCCACACGGTGGTGGTGAAGGTCGTACTTCTGGTGGCCGTCACCCAGTATCTCCTTGGGGTCAGCCAACTAAAGGCTTTAAGACTCGTAAGAACAAGCGCACTGACAAGTACATCGTACGTCGTCGTAACAAGTAATCTATAAAGAGGAATCGCCATGCCACGTTCTCTCAAGAAAGGTCCTTTTATTGACCTACACTTGCTGAAGAAGGTAGAGAAAGCGGTGGAAAGCGGAGACAAAAAGCCTGTTAAGACTTGGTCCCGTCGTTCAATGATCATCCCATCAATGATTGGTTTGACCATCGCTGTCCATAATGGTCGTCAGCACGTACCAGTTTTCGTTACCGAAGAAATGATCGGTCATAAACTGGGTGAATTTGCACCAACTCGCACTTACCGTGGCCACGCTGCGGATAAGAAAGCTAAGAAGAAATAAGGAGTAGATGATGGAAGCTATCGCTAAACATAACTTTGCTCGTATTTCTCCACAGAAAGCTCGCTTAGTTGCAGACCAAATCCGCGGTAAAAGCGTGGATCAAGCTCTTGAACTACTAACTTTCAGCAACAAAAAAGCTGCTGAACTAGTTAAGAAAGTTCTTGAATCAGCAATCGCGAATGCGGAACACAACGAAGGTGCAGATATCGACGATCTTTCAGTCGCAAAAATCTTCGTAGATGAAGGCCCTATCATGAAGCGTATTATGCCTCGTGCTAAAGGCCGTGCCGACCGTATCTTGAAGCGTTCTTGCCACATCACTGTTGTTGTTGCAGACGCTTAAGACTAGGAGATAAGCAATGGGTCAGAAAGTACATCCTAATGGTATTCGTCTTGGCATCGTTAAGCCTTGGAATGCTACATGGTTTGCTAACACCAAAGATTTCGCTGACAACCTAGACGGCGACTTCAAGGTACGTCAGTTCCTTACTAAGGAACTAGCAAAAGCGTCTCTTTCACGTATCGTTATCGAGCGTCCAGCTAAGAGCATCCGTGTGACTATTCACACTGCTCGTCCTGGCGTTGTTATCGGTAAGAAAGGTGAAGACGTTGAGAAGCTACGCGCAGCTGTAGCTAAAATCGCAGGTGTACCAGCGCAAATTAACATCGCTGAAGTACGTAAGCCTGAGCTAGACGGCCAACTTGTGGCTGATAGCATCGCGTCTCAACTTGAGCGTCGTGTTATGTTCCGTCGTGCTATGAAGCGTGCGGTACAAAATGCTATGCGTCTTGGCGCTAAAGGTATCAAAGTGGAAGTAAGTGGTCGTCTAGGCGGCGCTGAAATCGCACGTTCTGAGTGGTACCGTGAAGGCCGTGTGCCTCTACACACTCTACGTGCTGACATTGATTACGCAACTTCTTCGGCTCACACTCAATACGGTGTGATCGGCATTAAAGTTTGGATCTTCAAAGGTGAGATTCTAGGCGGTATGCCAGCAGCTAACGCTGTAGAGCCAAAAGGCGATAAGCCTAAGAAGCAGCGCAAAGGCCGTAAGTAAGGAGTCGACAGATGCTACAACCTAAACGTACTAAGTTCCGTAAGGTTCAGACTGGTCGCAACCGTGGTCTAGCTAAAGGTACAGACGTAAGCTTCGGCACATTCGGTCTTAAGGCTGTTGGTCGTGGTCGTCTTACTGCTCGTCAGATCGAAGCGGCTCGTCGTGCAATGACGCGTCACGTTAAGCGTCAAGGTAAAATCTGGATTCGTGTATTCCCAGACAAGCCTATCACAGAAAAACCACTAGAAGTTCGTCAAGGTAAGGGTAAAGGTAACGTTGAGTACTGGGTAGCCCAAATCCAACCTGGTAAGGTTATGTACGAAATGGACGGTGTACCTGAAGAGTTGGCACGTGAAGCGTTCCGCCTAGCGGCTCGCAAACTGCCGTTCAAAACTACATTTGTAACTAAGCAGGTGATGTGATGAAAGCACAAGATCTACGCGAAAAAAACGTTGAAGAGCTTAACGCTGAGCTTTTGAATTTGCTACGTGAACAGTTCAACTTGCGCATGCAAGCTGCAACTGGTCAGCTTCAGCAAACTCATACTCTAAAAGCTGTACGCCGTGATATCGCACGTGTGAAAACTGTTTTGACTGAGAAGGCAGGCGCATAATGAGCGAACAAATCCGTACTCAACTAGGTCGTGTAATTAGCAACAAAGGCGACAAGTCTATTGTTGTTGCAATCGAACGCATGGTTAAACACCCAATTTACGGTAAATTCGTAAAGCGTACGACTAAACTACACGCACATGACGAAAACAACGAGTGTGGCATTGGCGACACTGTTGAAGTTCGTGAGTGCCGTCCACTGTCTAAGACTAAGTCTTGGACTTTGGTAAGCATCGTAGAAAAAGCGAAAATTTAATCGTTTTTCTATAGCGAAATCAAGCGGCTCCAAATTATTTTTGGGGCCGCTTATTTTTTGTCTACCCAATCACAAAAAAGGGTGGTACAATTCGCGTCCCTTTAAAGAGGCAGCCCGACCCGAGAGGGTCTAGTTTTTAATATTTAGCGGAGCACTAACAATGATCCAAATGCAAAGTACACTTGACGCAGCAGATAACTCTGGCGCGCGCAAGGTAATGTGTATTAAGGTTCTGGGTGGCTCACACCGTCGTTACGCACACATCGGCGACATCATCAAAGTTACTGTGAAAGAAGCAATTCCTCGCGGTAAAGTTAAAAAAGGTGATGTTCTGAAGGCGGTAGTAGTTCGCACCCGTAAAGGCGTACGTCGTCCAGACGGTTCTGTCATTCGCTTCGACCGTAATGCTTGTGTATTGTTGAACGACACTACTGAGCAACCAGTCGGCACACGTATCTTTGGTCCAGTGACTCGTGAACTTCGTAACGCGAAATTCATGAAAATTGTTTCACTAGCACCTGAAGTACTGTAAGGAGCTATAAAATGGCAGCTAAAATCCGTCGTAATGACGAAGTAATCGTTCTTGCTGGTAAAGATAAAGGCAAGAAAGGTAAAGTAACTAAGGTTCTAGCAACTGGTAAAGTTATCGTTGAAGGTATCAACCTTGTTAAGAAGCACCAAAAGCCACAACCGGCTCTAGGTCAACAAGGTGGCATCGTTGAGCAAGAAGCAGCAATTGACGCTTCTAACGTTGCAATCTTTAACGCGGCTACTGGTAAAGCTGACCGCATCGGTTTCCGTATCGAAGATGGCAAGAAAGTTCGTTTCTTCAAGTCTAACGGCGAAACTGTTTCTAACTAATAGAAAGTAATTTGGAGTTCTACTATGGCGAAACTGCATGATTACTACAAGTCGTCTGTAGTTGCTGAATTGACCAAACAATTCAACTACTCAAGCGTCATGCAAGTCCCTAGGATTGAGAAAATCACCCTAAACATGGGCGTTGGTGAAGCAATCAACGATAAGAAACTGCTAGAAAACGCAGCAGCTGATATGGCAACGATCTCTGGTCAAAAGCCTCTTATCACTAAAGCGCGTAAATCTGTTGCAGGTTTCAAAATTCGTGAAGGCTACCCAATTGGTTGTAAAGTAACCTTGCGTGGCGAACGTATGTGGGAATTTTTAGAGCGTTTAATCTCTATCGCACTTCCACGTGTACGTGACTTCCGTGGCGTTAGCGCTAAGTCTTTTGACGGACGCGGTAACTACAGCATGGGCGTTCGCGAGCAAATCATCTTCCCGGAAATCGACTACGATAAAGTAGACCGTGTTCGTGGCCTAGACATCACTATTACGACGTCTGCTGCAAACGATGAGGAAGGCCGAGCTCTGCTGGCTGCCTTTAACTTCCCATTCCGTAAGTAAGGTGAAGGGTTACTGTTATGGCTAAACAATCAATGAAAGCGCGCGAAGCAAAACGCGCGAAGCTAGTAGCTAAGTTTGCTGAAAAGCGCTCAGCTCTAAAAGCTATCATCAGCGATGTAAACGCATCTGAAGAAGATCGTTGGAATGCAGTTCTTAAGCTGCAATCTCTTCCACGTGATTCAAGTGCATCACGTCAGCGCAACCGTTGTAACCAAACTGGTCGTCCACACGGTTACCTACGTAAGTTCGGTCTAAGCCGTATCAAAGTTCGTGAAGCTTGCATGAAAGGCGAGATTCCTGGACTTCGTAAGGCTAGCTGGTAATTGCCACTTAATCATTTGGAGTAAATCGTATGAGCATGCAAGATCCGATTTCGGATATGCTGACCCGCATTCGTAACGGTCAAGCAGCAAACAAAGTTGCTGTTAAAATGCCTTCTTCAAAGCTTAAAGTTGCAATTGCTGCACTACTGAAAGCTGAAGGTTACATCGTTGACTTCGCTGTTGAAGGCGAAGCAAAACCAGAGCTAGAAGTTACTCTTAAGTACTTCCAAGCGAAACCTGTAATTGAGCAAATCAAACGTGTTTCACGTCCTGGTCTGCGTGTCTACAAAAACAAAGACTCGCTACCAACTGTGATGGGCGGTTTGGGTATTGCTGTTGTTTCTACTTCCAAGGGTCTGATGTCAGACCGCGCTGCTCGTAAAGCAGGTCTTGGCGGTGAAATCATCTGTTACGTAGCTTAATAGGAGTAGATTATGTCTCGTGTTGCTAAGGCACCTGTCGCTATTCCAGCTGGCGTAGAGGTGAAACTTAACGGTCAAGAAGTGACTGTTAAAGGCGCTAAAGGCGAACTAACTCGCGTTCTAAACAACGCTGTAGTTATTGCGCAAGAAGAGAACAACCTTACTTTCGGTCCTCGCGACGGTGTTGCTAACGCATGGGCACAGGCAGGTACTGCACGTGCACTAGTTAACAACATGGTTGTTGGTGTTACTGAAGGCTTTACTAAGAAGCTAACTCTTAAAGGTGTTGGTTACCGTGCTGCTATCAAAGGCAACGCTGTAGGTCTAACACTAGGCTTCTCTCACCCAGTTGAGCACGAGTTGCCAGCGGGTATTAAAGCTGAATGTCCAAGCCAAACTGAGATCATCATTACTGGTTGTGATAAGCAACTAGTTGGTCAAGTTGCAGCTGACATTCGTTCTTACCGTGAGCCTGAGCCTTACAAAGGTAAAGGTGTTCGTTACGCAGATGAAAATGTGCGTACTAAAGAAGCTAAGAAGAAGTAAGGTAACACTATGGATAAGAAAGCATCTCGCATCCGTCGTGCTACACGTGCACGTCGTAAGATTGCAGAACTGGGTGCAACTCGCCTAGTAGTACACCGTACTCCTCGTCACGTTTACGCTCAAGTAATCGCAGCGAACGGCTCTGAAGTAATCGCAGCCGCTTCTACGGTAGAAAAAGCAATTCGTGAAGAAGTTAAGAGTACTGGTAACATCGATGCAGCTAAAGCAGTAGGTAAAGCTGTTGCTGAGCGCGCGCTTGAGAAAGGCGTATCTGCTGTTGCATTCGATCGTTCTGGTTTCCAATACCACGGTCGAGTAGCGGCGCTAGCAGAATCTGCTCGCGAAGCTGGTCTGAAATTCTAAGGTAGGGTTGGAAGATGGCTAAAGAACAACAACAAGCTAGTGATTTGCAAGAAAAGCTAATCGCCGTTAACCGTGTTTCTAAGACGGTTAAAGGTGGTCGAATCATGAGCTTCACTGCACTAACAGTAGTTGGTGACGGTAACGGTCGTGTAGGTTTCGGTTACGGCAAAGCTCGTGAAGTACCTGCTGCGATTCAAAAAGCAATGGAAAAAGCACGTCGTAACATGACTACGATCGCGCTTAACGAAGGCACTCTTCACCACCCGGTGAAAGGTCGCCACTCTGGCTCTAAAGTTTACATGCAGCCAGCAGCAGAAGGTACGGGTGTTATCGCAGGTGGTGCGATGCGTGCAGTACTAGAAGTTGCAGGTGTACACAACGTACTATCTAAAGCATACGGTTCTACGAACCCTATCAACATCGTTCGTGCAACGATCGACGCTCTAGGTAGCATGAAGTCACCAGAAATGGTTGCTGCTAAACGTGGTCTAACTGTTGAATCTATTTCGGAGTAAGAACACCATGGCAACTATCAAAGTAACTCAAACTAAGAGCTCAATTGGTCGCCTACCTAAGCACAAAGCGTGTCTTAAAGGTCTTGGCCTTCGTAAAATCAACCACACAGTAGAACTTGAAGATACTCCGTGCGTTCGCGGTATGATCAACAAGGTTTACTACATGGTTAAAGTTGAGGAGTAATCAGAATGCGTTTGAATACTCTATCACCGGCTGCGGGTTCTAAGCCTTCTAAGAAGCGCGTAGGTCGTGGTATCGGTTCTGGCCTAGGTAAAACTGGTGGCCGTGGTCACAAAGGTCAAAAATCACGTTCTGGCGGCAGTGTTCGTCCAGGTTTTGAAGGCGGTCAAATGCCTTTGAAACAGCGTCTACCTAAGTTCGGTTTCACTTCTCGTAAGAGCCTAGTGTCTGCTGAAGTTCGTCTAGCTGAGCTAGCGAAAGTAACTGGTGACGTTGTTGACCTAAGCAGCCTTAAAGCAGCTAACGTTATCACTAAGAACATCGAATTTGTTAAAGTTGTTCTTTCAGGTGAAATCAACAAAGCTGTGACTGTTAAAGGTCTACGCGTGACTAAAGGCGCTAAAGCTGCAATCGAAGCTGCAGGCGGTAAAATCGAGGAATAATCTCGAGGGATGAGGTACAGATGGCTAAGAAACCAGGACAAGATTTTAGTAGTGCAAAGAATGGCTTAAACGAACTTAAGTCTAGACTTTTATTCGTGATAGGCGCACTTTTAGTGTTCCGCGCCGGCTCTTTTGTGCCGATCCCTGGTATTGACGCAGCTGTACTTGCCGATTTGTTCGAACAGCAAAAAGGTACCATCGTAGAAATGTTTAACATGTTCTCCGGTGGTGCATTAGAGCGTGCATCTATTTTAGCACTGGGCATCATGCCGTATATTTCGGCGTCGATTGTTGTCCAGTTGCTAACGGTAGTTCATCCAGCGTTAGCCGAACTCAAGAAAGAGGGTGAGGCAGGGCGTCGTAAGATTAGCCAATATACGCGTTATGGTACGCTTGTACTTGCAACATTCCAGGCAATAGGTATCGCAACTGGCCTTCCAAACATGGTCAATAATCTGGTCGTTATCGACCAAACCATGTTTACGCTAATTGCAACCGTAAGTTTAGTAACTGGTACCATGTTCCTAATGTGGTTAGGTGAACAAATTACAGAGCGTGGAATTGGTAATGGTATTTCCATTCTAATATTTGCAGGTATTGTTGCTGGATTGCCTTCGGCAATCGGTCAAACAATCGAGCAAGCGCGTCAAGGTGAACTGCACGTACTTCTTCTGTTGTTGATTGCTGTACTTGCTTTCGCTGTGATTTACTTTGTGGTGTTTATGGAACGTGGTCAACGTCGTATCGTCGTTAACTACGCTAAGCGCCAACAAGGCCGTAAGGTTTTCGCAGCACAAAGCACACACCTACCGTTGAAAATCAACATGGCAGGTGTTATTCCAGCAATTTTTGCTTCAAGCATTATCCTGTTCCCAGGAACACTGGCTCAGTGGTTTGGTCAGAATGGTGAGAGCAGCGCGTTCGGTTGGTTAACTGACGTGTCATTGGCTCTTAGCCCAGGTCAACCGTTGTATGTAATGCTTTATGCAGCAGCGATTATTTTCTTCTGTTTCTTCTACACGGCTCTTGTTTTCAATCCGCGTGAAACAGCAGATAACTTGAAGAAGTCAGGTGCATTCGTACCCGGCATCCGCCCAGGTGAGCAGACAGCGAAATACATCGATAAAGTAATGACTAGACTAACCCTAGCGGGTGCTCTATATATTACCTTTATCTGTCTGATTCCCGAGTTCATGATGGTCGCGTGGAACGTACGTTTCTACTTCGGCGGTACTTCACTACTTATCGTAGTGGTAGTAATTATGGACTTTATGGCACAGGTACAGACTCATCTGATGTCACAACAGTATGATTCTGTGTTGAAGAAAGCAAATCTGAAAGGTTACGGCCGTTAATTCGGCGGTAGTTTCAGATTTCATCTACGGAGTTTAGCAATGAAAGTTCGTGCTTCCGTTAAAAAAATCTGCCGTAACTGTAAAGTTATCAAGCGCAACGGTGTTGTGCGTGTTATCTGTAGCAGTGAGCCAAAGCACAAGCAGCGCCAAGGCTAATTAAGCAGAAATTTTTACTTGAAATATAAGGTATGGTCGAGTATATTCCTCGGCCTACCTTTTGCGTGCAAAAGAAGTAGCACTCCGCAGCGTATCCATAACGGGCTTTGCTGCGGCTATTCTTTTTAAGAAACACTAGGAGTGAATAATGGCCCGTATAGCAGGCATTAACATTCCTGATCAGAAACACGCTGTAATCGCACTAACTGCGATCTACGGCATCGGTAAAACTCGCTCTCAAGCTATCCTAGCTGAAGTGGGTATTGCTGAAGATGTTAAGATCAGTGAACTAACTGAAGAGCAGATCGATCAACTGCGTGATGGTGTAGCTAAGTACACTGTAGAAGGTGATCTACGTCGTGAAGTATCAATGAACATCAAGCGTCTTATGGACCTTGGCTGTTACCGTGGTCTTCGTCATCGTCGCAGTCTACCACTACGTGGACAGCGTACTAAAACCAACGCTCGCACCCGTAAGGGTCCGCGTAAGCCGATCAAGAAATAATCGGGAAGGTAGAGTACAATGGCTAAACAACCAACTCGCGCTCGTAAGCGCGTACGCAAGCAAGTTGCAGATGGCGTTGCGCACATCCATGCTTCTTTCAATAACACAATCGTAACCATTACTGACCGTCAAGGTAACGCTCTAGCATGGGCTACTGCAGGTGGTTCAGGTTTCCGTGGTTCTCGTAAGTCTACTCCGTTCGCTGCACAGGTTGCTGCTGAGCGTTGTGCTGAAATGGCTAAAGAATACGGTCTAAAGAACTTGGAAGTTATGGTTAAGGGTCCAGGTCCAGGTCGCGAATCTACTGTTCGTGCACTGAACGCTGCTGGTTTCCGCATCACGAACATCGTTGACGCGACACCAATCCCTCATAACGGTTGTCGTCCACCTAAGAAACGTCGCGTATAACGTTTCTAGGATAATTGGAGAAGAATCATGGCAAGATATTTGGGTCCTAAGCTGAAGCTTAGCCGTCGCGAAGGTACAGACTTATTCCTTAAGTCAGGCGTACGCGCGATCGATACCAAGTGTAAAATCGATAACGCACCAGGTGTACACGGCGCTCGTCGCGGTCGTCTATCTGAGTATGGCGTTCAGCTTCGTGAGAAGCAAAAAGTTCGTCGTATCTACGGCGTTCTAGAAAAACAATTCCGTAACTACTACAAAGAAGCAGCTCGCCTTAAAGGCAACACTGGTGAAAACCTACTTCAGCTTCTTGAAGGTCGTCTAGATAACGTAGTTTACCGCATGGGCTTTGGTGCAACTCGCGCAGAAGCACGTCAGCTAGTTAGCCACAAAGCTATCCTAGTTAACGGTAATGTTGTAAACGTTCCTTCATTCAAAATTACGGCTAACGACGTTGTTTCTATCCGCGAGAAAGCTAAACAGCAAGCTCGTATTAAAGCGGCTCTAGAAGTTGCTGAACAACGCGAAAAACCAACTTGGATTGAAGTAGATGCTGGCAAGATGGAAGGTACATTCAAGCGTATGCCTGAGCGTTCAGATCTATCTGCTGACATTAACGAACACTTGATCGTCGAGCTTTACTCTAAGTAAGGTTTAAACTAAAGAGAGGACACAATGCAGGGTTCTGTAACAGAATTTCTTAAGCCACGTCTTGTTGACATCGAACAAGTTAGCACGACACACGCAAAAGTAACTCTTGAGCCATTAGAGCGTGGCTTTGGTCACACTCTAGGTAATGCGCTTCGCCGTATTTTGCTTTCGTCAATGCCAGGTTGTGCAGTGACTGAAGTTGAAATCGAAGGCGTTCTGCACGAGTACAGCACTAAAGAAGGTGTACAAGAAGATATCCTTGAGATTCTTCTTAACCTGAAAGGTCTTGCTGTTCGCGTTGCTGAAGGCAAAGATGAAGTGTTTATTACACTAAACAAATCAGGCTCAGGCCCTGTTGTTGCAGGTGACATCACCCATGATGGTGATGTAGAGATCGCTAACCCAGAACACGTTATTTGTCACCTAACTGATGACAACGCTGAGATTTCTATGCGAATCAAAGTTGAACGTGGTCGTGGTTATGTTCCAGCTTCAGCTCGTATCCATACTGAAGAAGATGAGCGTCCAATCGGTCGTTTGCTAGTTGACGCAACTTACAGCCCAGTAGACAAAATTGCCTACGCTGTAGAAGCGGCACGTGTTGAGCAACGTACTGACCTAGACAAGCTCGTTATCGATATGGAAACGAACGGTACTCTAGAACCTGAGGAAGCTATCCGTCGCGCAGCTACTATTCTAGCTGAGCAATTGGATGCGTTCGTAGATCTTCGTGATGTACGTGTTCCTGAGGAGAAGGAAGAGAAGCCGGAGTTCGATCCTATTCTACTGCGTCCTGTAGACGATCTTGAACTAACAGTTCGCTCTGCTAACTGTCTAAAAGCAGAAGCGATTCACTACATCGGTGATCTTGTACAGCGTACTGAGGTTGAGCTACTTAAAACGCCAAACCTTGGTAAAAAATCTCTTACTGAGATTAAAGACGTACTTGCATCACGTGGTCTTTCTCTGGGCATGCGCCTAGAAAACTGGCCACCAGCGTCTATCGCTGAAGATTAATCGATACTAGTTAGAAGGATTAGGTCATGCGCCATCGTAAGAGTGGTCGTCAACTCAACCGCAACAGCAGCCATCGCAAAGCGATGTTCAGCAATATGGCTAGCTCTCTTGTACGTCATGAAGTAATCAAGACTACATTGCCTAAAGCAAAAGAGCTACGTCGCGTAGTTGAGCCTTTGATTACACTAGCTAAGACTGACAGTGTTGCTAACCGTCGTCTAGCATTTGCACGTACTCGTGATAACGAAGTAGTTGCGAAACTATTCAACGAACTAGGTCCACGTTTTGCTGCTCGTCAGGGCGGTTACACTCGTATCCTAAAAGCTGGCTTCCGTGCTGGCGATAAAGCTCCAATGGCTTACATTGAGCTAGTTGATCGCCCAGAAGCATCTGAAGAAGCTGCTGCTGAGTAATCAGTAAAGTTCGTAGAACTAAAAAAGCCGAGCATTTATGCTCGGCTTTTTGCTATCTGAAATTCGTGTTATTGATCTGTGATTACGGCTGTGATTCCTTTTACTGCCACAAGGAAGTCAGAGAGTCCATCAACCCAGAGCTCGCTCCCTGCGAACCTAGGTAATCCAACACTACTGGCGCGAATTGTGAAACCATTGTAGGGTCGAGACCCACTGATGAGAATGCGCTCTTCACACTATCCATATCCTGTATTGAAGATAAAAGACCGCTACTCGTCAGCGAATCCATGCCTGGGATGAGTGAGGTGAGTTCACTCTGCTGCTCAGAACCTAATGAGCTTTGCGCAAGTGACAGTAGTGCACCTACACCTGTTGTAGCTTGTTCCGGCGAGATAGATAGGTCATTTACCAGGTCATTCACGACTGGTGAGTCTTTCGCTTCCATCATAGAGTTTGCACTAGAGAGTAAGCTGTTTGCGTCGTCTGCGGATACACCAGAGAGATTAAGTGCCGCGTGGGTAGGAACTGAAATTAATAGTGCCGTAGAAAGGGCTAGAATTGTTCTCATGATACCGTCCATTTTATTGTATACCCGTTAAGATTAGACAATAAAAAAGCAGTGACGAGTCACTGCTTTTAAAAATAGCGTATCAGAGCTGAGATTAAGCGATGATGTCTAGTAGCTCAACTTCGAATACTAGTGCTGCAAACGGAGGAATCGCTGCGCCTGCGCCACGTTCACCGTATGCTAGGTCTTGAGGGATGTATAGTTTCCACTTAGAACCTACAGGCATTAGTTGAAGTGCTTCAACCCAACCTTTAATTACGCCAGTTACAGGGAACTCAGCTGGTTGACCGCGAGATACAGAGCTGTCGAATACAGTACCGTCTGTTAGTTCACCGTGGTAGTGAACACGTACAGTTTTGTCTGCAGATGGGATTTCGCCAGTACCTTCAGTGATAACTTCGTATTGAAGACCAGACTCAAGAACTGTTACTTCTGGGCGAAGTGCGTTGTCTTTTAGGAACGCTTCACCGTCAGCTGCTGCAGCTTTTGCTGCTTCTTGACGAACTGCTTCTGCGCGAGTGTGTAGCTCTTGCAGTGCGTTGTTGATTTCGTCGATTTCGATTTCTGGCATGTCACCAGTAAGTGCAGTTGCAATGCCTTTAGCGATTGCGTCTACGTTTAGACCTTCAAGGCCGCTACCTGCAAGCTGTTGGCCCATTTGCAGACCAATACCATAGCTTGCTTTCTGTTCTACAGTTTCTAATTTCACGTCAGACATGACGGTCTCTCTTGCTATTCGAATGAAGACGAAAGAATACCAGTTCTGGCTACAAACCGAAACGCTCTAACTAACTTTTACCAATTAATTCGCATTCGTTGTTAAACTTGTGACATTAGGCGGTTATAAAATAGGACACCTGCGATTTTTCTATACTCTCAACGCAGGTTTTCTTAAACTGAGACGGTTGTGTAGTAGGAGATAAATGGGAATGAATCGTCGTCACCGTAAAAAGCAAAAAGTTGACCACGTTCAAGTGCTGAAAGATAAGTGGCAAGCGCTCGACTTCTCTCGCCTTAAGAAGATTGATACCTCTCGACTGTCCGAAATTCGAGATAAGGCAAAAGGACTTTGGACTCAATTACCGCGCCTGCACCGAAGAATTTTGAGCGTCCTCGTCCCAATTGTCATCGTACTTTTGTTTCTGCCGAGTCAAAAAGCAGACACACCTCAGGTAACGCCAGCAAATCAACGTGTCGCCGTGAGCGTCAATACCGCCTCGCTAAGTGAACAGCCTTCCCAAGCCAACGTAGAAGAGTTGGTGGAGACGGATTGGAGAGAGTACACTGTTAAAAAGGGTGACACGCTAGCGCGCGTCTTTCGAACCAATCAGCTACCTATGGCGGATTTAAACGCCCTTGCCCGCATAGAAGGCAGTGACAAGCCACTCAGCCGGATTAAACAAGGTCAGTTGATACGCTTTAAGTTCAACCAAGAGGGGAGCCTAGATATTTTGCAGATAGAGCGGGGCGACCAATCGATCATGTTCTTCCGTCTCTCTGATGGAGGCTTTGGCCGCAGTAAATAGAATGGATGCAAAAGGGGCGAATTCGCCCCTTAATTATTTCAATAACCTCATATCAATATGAGGAATGTCGTCTTCTAGATACTCTTCTGAGCAGACACTGAAGCCATGTTTGGAATAGTAGTCCTGCAGATGCGACTGTGCGCCAATTTGGATGCTCTCATTCGGCCACAGACCTTGACACTCGCGTTTCGCTTCAACCAATAAGTCATGCCCTAATCCGCCGCCTCGATGGGTCTGTTTGGTTGCTACGCGCCCTATGCTGACTTGGTCGTAAGTCGTCCCTTTGGGCAGCAAGCGGGCACAAGCTATCAGCTCATTGTCTTCATAACCCAGTAAGTGATGCACACCTTCTGCTTGGTCTTTGTTATCCAGCTCTGGATAAGGACAGGTTTGCTCAACCACAAATACGTCGACACGCAATTTGAGTAACTCATACAGTTCAATGGTAGTGAGCTCAGAGAAAGTTTTAGTCTTCCAGATTGTCATGATTCATTTCTCTTTTTAACGGTTTAAAGCGAACATTTATTTATAGCTGTAGACTAAACCGAGTCCAATAAAAAAGCCACGCATACAGCGTGGCTAGTTTCTCTAAGCTATCGGTTACTTCTTCAAGTCGATTTGGTATACCGCAAAGCCCACTTCATCGGTCGCGACCTTCTTCATTGGGTACTGACCTTTGTCATTGATGAACTGTGCCGCTTTGTCTGATGGTGAGGTTTCAAATCGAACATCTAGCGCGACGTCTGTCGTAATTGGCGCGAACGACCAGTTGTTGTCTGCACTTGGTGTTACTTCACCCTTCTCTTTGCTCACTTTCGAGATGTAGTTCGCTACGATAGAACGGTTTTCATCTGGAGAGTCAAAAGCGATAAAGTCGCTACCTGTGCCTGGAAACTTGTTGCTGTAGGCACGGTAGTTGTTTGTCGCAATAATGAAGGTTTGCTTCATATCGATAGGCTTACCTTGATAGGTCAGGCCGACGATACGCTCGCTGTTTTCGTTTAATAGCTTACAGTCACCGTCATAGCGCGCTGGTTGCGTCACATCGATTTGGTATTCAACGCCATCCATGACGTCGAAGTTATAGGTACGGAAGCCATCCCAGTCGATCAGTGCCTGAGGCTTATCTGAGTTCGCATCGACTTGTTTAAACTGTCCTGCCGAGCACTCTAGCCACTCTTTCACTTCTTTACCCGTGACTTTCAGTGCCACAAGTGTGTTCGGGTACAGATACAAGTCCGCCGCGTTACGGAATGTTAGCTGACCTGATTCAACCTCGGTAAAGTTTGCAGGGTCGTTTTTACGACCGCCCGCTTTAAAAGGTGCGGCAGCAGAAAGAACAGGTAGACCATCAAGATCTGGATCGCCTTGAATCATAGTTTCAACGTAGTCTTTCTGTGCAAGGTTTACTATTTGAACGGTAGGGTCGTCCTGAACAAGTGCCAAGAAGCTGTACATGACGTCGTTAGCTTTGCCGATAGGTTGGTTCACGAAGTCACGCGTCGCACTGTGATCGCCCTTCACTGCATCTACGATGCCTTTGTCTGCTTCCGCGAGAGATTTCTTGTTAACAGCATCGAAAATAGGGCGAGCCTCTGTTTGCGCATCAGCGACTTTCCAGCTGTCGCCATCTTGTTCTAGTACCAGATCCATGACACCGACGTGGCTGCCCCATCGGCCTGGCATCACAGCGGCTACGCCATTGATGGTGCCTTTTTCGTTATCGACGCCTTGGATGTTATCAAATCCTTTACCCGGGAAGACGGCGTGAGAGTGACCAAATGCGATTGCGTCGATCCCTTCAACTTCAGACAAGTAATACGTTGAGTTTTCTGCGCCTGCTTTGTATGGATCGCTAGAGACACCAGAATGTGGGATCGCGACGATAATATCCGCACCTTCTTTTTTCATCTGAGGAACGAGCTTCTCAGCCGTTTCTTTGATGTCTTCTGCAAACACTTTACCCTCTAGGTTCTTTTTATCCCAGACCATGATTTGAGGTGGTACAAAGCCAATGTAACCGACTTTAACGTCGTGCATGTTTCCGTCGGTATCTTTAAATGTGTGAGTCTTGATTAGGTAAGGCTTGAAATAGTGCTCTCCCGTTTTTTTGTCAAAAACGTTAGCGCTAATGTACGGAAAGTTTGCTCCCTCAATTGTGGTGTTGAGGAACTCTAGTCCATAGTTGAACTCGTGGTTACCAATATTACCAACATCATAATCCAGTTGGTTCATTGCCTTATAAACTGGATGGATCTCGCCAGGCTTAATGCCTTTCGATGCCATGTAGTCGCCCATAGGGCTACCCTGAATGAGGTCACCGTTATCGACTAAAACACTGTTGATGACTTCGCCACGAGCTTCTTTAACCAAAGTAGCAGCACGAGTCAGACCGATTTTTTGAGACGGTTTATCTTTGTAGTAGTCATAGTCCATGACGTTAGTATGAATATCGGTTGTTTCGATAATTCGAAGTTTGATCTCGTCTGCCATCGCTGGGCCTGCCATCACAAGCATGCCGCCTAGAACAGCGATAGAAATAGGTTTGACTGCCACTTTCATCTTCATATCCTTCACATTAGAGGGTGATTCAAAAACTTGCCAAGTGTATCAATTTGTTATGTAAGAAATGTTTCTATTAACGTAAAAATGTGATCTGCGACTGATGCCTGTTGGGGTTCTGATAGGCGCATCCCAGCTTTATCTTTAAGACTAGAATCGATTCAGGTTTTAGATATCAAATGCGTTCAAATTTTGAACTCAATCGCTAAGAAAATGATTCCTTTAGTGACTTTTGGAATAAAAAATGAAATTTTAGAATTTCAAGTAATATAGGCGAGTGGTCATAATGCCATCATTCGATAAGCGAAGGATTGTCATTATGAACCCAACTACAACTAACCAGCAGGGCAAGGTAGCCACTCCAACTCTGGTTAGCAGCCAAGATAAGCCGAAGCTCCCTAAGTCTCAGCTCAGCAAAGGTGAGGTAGCCCTTATTGGTGCAGGGCCCGGTGATCCTGAACTTCTCACTCTTAAAGCCTTAAACCTACTACAGCAAGCCGATGTTGTACTTTACGACTACCTTGTGTCTGAAGAAATCATGGCTCTCGTTCCGGACAGCACCATTTTGGTCTGTGTTGGCAAGCGAGCAGGTCACCACAGCGTGCCTCAAGAAAAAACCAATCAGCTTCTTGTGGAGTTTGCCGAGAGCGGTCACAAGGTTGTGCGCATCAAAGGCGGCGATCCATTTGTGTTTGGTCGTGGTGGCGAAGAGCTACAGGTATTAGCTGAAGCTGGTATCCGATTCCAAGTCGTCCCTGGTATTACCGCAGCAGCGGGTGCAACAGCATACGCAGGCATACCTCTAACGCACCGTGATTACGCGCAGTCGGCGCTGTTTGTCACCGGTCACCTTAAGCCTGATAGCGACGATATGGATTGGTCGACGCTGGCTCGTGGCAACCAGACCTTAGTTATCTATATGGGGTTGATGAAATCAGAGTACATTCAATCTCAGCTAATTAAGCATGGTCGCAGTCAAAATGTGCCTGTCGCGATTATCGAGCGTGGGACACAAGCAACCCAAAAGGTGCTTCGCGGCACACTTGCAACATTACCTGACATGGCAAAAGAGGCTCAATCACCATCGCTCATTGTGGTTGGTGAGGTGGTGTCTTTGGCCGATGAACTCTCTTGGTTTGGTAAAGGAAGTGCAACACCAAGCCAAGTTGAAGCATTACAAAGTATTAGGGCTTAAACCAAAGCGTAAAGCCTGTTTTCATTCTAAATCAGTCGTGTGTTGGCCAAGTCACGTCAACATGAACAAAGGAAGCACAACTCATGGACCAAGAAAGACTCACACACCTTAAACAGCTGGAAGCGGAAAGCATCCATATTATCCGCGAGGTCGCGGCGGAATTTGATAATCCCGTCATGATGTACTCTATCGGTAAAGACTCTTCGGTGATGCTGCACCTTGCGCGCAAAGCGTTTTATCCAGGCAAAATCCCGTTCCCATTGCTGCACGTCGATACAGACTGGAAGTTCAAAGAGATGATTGAATTTCGCGACCGTACAGCAAAGAACTACGGATTCGAGCTTTTGGTGCACAAGAACCCAGAGGGTCTAGCTATGGGATGTAGCCCATTTGTGCACGGTTCATCGAAACACACTGACATTATGAAGACCCAAGGTCTCAAGCAGGCGCTCAACAAATATGGTTTTGATGCCGCATTTGGTGGTGCACGTCGTGATGAAGAGAAATCTCGTGCCAAAGAGCGTGTTTACTCATTCCGCGACAAAAACCATACATGGGATCCAAAGAACCAGCGTCCAGAGCTTTGGAAAACCTATAACGGTCAAATTAACAAGGGTGAGAGCATTCGTGTCTTCCCTCTCTCTAACTGGACTGAGCTCGATATCTGGCAATACATCCTGCTAGAAGGTATTGAAATCGTTCCATTATACCTTGCGGCGCCTCGCCCTGTAGTAGAGCGCGATGGCATGTTGATCATGGTGGATGACGAGCGCATGGAGATTGGCCCGGATGAAACGGTTGAGCATAAGAGCGTGCGCTTTAGAACACTTGGCTGCTATCCATTAACCGGTGCTATCGAATCGGAAGCCACCACGCTCACGGGAATTATCGAAGAAATGCTCGTTGCAACGTCTAGTGAGCGACAAGGACGAGCGATCGACCACGATCAGTCAGGATCGATGGAGCTTAAGAAACGTCAAGGATACTTTTAAGGATCGAAGGAACAGATTATGAACAGCGCAGTAGAAGCACAACTTGCCGAACTCGGTATTGAAGGTTACCTGAGTCAGCACCAGTACAAATCGTTACTTCGATTCTTAACGTGTGGCTCAGTGGATGATGGCAAAAGTACCTTAATTGGTCGCTTGCTCCACGACTCAAAGCAAATTTATGAAGATCAACTAGCGGCCGTACACTCTGACAGCCAGCGTGTGGGTACCACAGGTGAAAAGCCAGACTTGGCATTGCTGGTAGATGGCTTGCAGGCAGAGCGTGAACAAGGTATCACGATTGACGTAGCATACCGCTACTTCTCGACCCAGAAACGTAAGTTCATCATTGCCGATACACCAGGGCACGAGCAGTACACGCGTAACATGGCTACAGGTGCATCGACCTGTGATCTCGCGGTGATCTTAATTGATGCACGTAAAGGTGTACTCGACCAAACTCGTCGTCACTCGTTTATTTCCAGCCTGCTTGGTCTTAAACACTTTATCGTGGCCGTAAACAAAATGGACTTGGTTGATTATTCACAGCAGCGCTATGAAGAAATCCGTGATGAGTACCTAACATTCTCGGAAAACCTAGGCAAAGACATCGATATTCAAATGATCCCGATCTCTGCGCTTGAGGGTGACAATGTGGTGGATCTCAGTGACAAGATGAGCTGGTACCAAGGTGAACCTTTGCTCGACTTGCTTGAGAAAGTAGATATCGACCAAGGCAAACAGCAAGGTGAATTCCGTTTCCCTGTGCAGTATGTCAACCGTCCAAATCTCGATTTCCGAGGTTTTGCTGGCACGATTGGCTCTGGTGAGATCCGCGTTGGTGATGAAATCAAGGCGCTACCTTCAGGCAAAACGTCCAAGGTAGAGCGCATTGTGACGTTTGATGGTGACTTGCCTCGTGCATTCGCCGGTCAAGCTGTGACACTAACGCTGACGGATGAGATTGATATCAGTCGTGGTGATTTGATTGTTAAGCAAGAGTCGCGAGTCGCATCATCGAATCGCTTGCTTGCAGATGTGGTTTGGATGACAGATGAACCTCTAGCTGCAGGTCGCAGTTATGACATCAAGATTGCTGGTAAGAAAACGCAGGGACAATTAGACGCGATTCGTCATCAGTACGATATCAACTCGCTCAAGTCCTTTGAGTCAGAGTCATTGCCACTGAACGGTATTGGTTTATGTGAGTGGTCACTTACAGAAGCAGTAGCAGTGGATAGCTATGACTCGGTTCAAGATACGGGCGGCTTTATCGTGATTGACCGTTTGACCAATGTAACGGTCGGTGCAGGTCTGGTTCGTGAAGCTCTGGCTGAGGAGCAACGTTCACCACAAGAGCGTATGGGGGCATTCGAGAACGAATTGAAAGCGCTCATCATGAAACACTTCCCAGAGTGGGACGCAAAAATATAACCACATCAAAGAAAGGGCTCTAGTGTTTAACTGTGCCCAATTATACAACGTAGCGACGCAGTGAATAAGGAACGAGGTCATGTGGGAACAAGGAGTGGTGCTAGCTTTGCTGATGTCTATCATCACGTGCTTGATAGCTACCCAGATTAAACCGAGCCTCATTTTTGCGGGCGCTGCGTTTTTGGCGTTTATTGCTGGCATGATAGACATCAATGCAGTTGCCAGTAACTATACTAATTCATCGCTATTGACCTTGGTGCTACTGATCTTATCGTCGGCAGCCTTGGAGAAAACGCGCCTTATTAGTTGGGTTAGCCGCTCGATTGCCACAGGGCGTTTGGGCGCGGTGGTTGCGAAACTTGGCATATCAACCGCACTACTTTCTTCGTTCACCAATAATACGGCTGTTGTGGTCTCACTTATTGGCGCGATAAAACGTAATCAACGTCACGCACCTTCTAAGCTTCTGATTCCACTATCTTATGCAGCGATTTTAGGTGGCACACTAACCTTAATCGGTACCTCGACCAACCTGATTATCAACAGCTTTGTTGAAGACGTAGGTTTGCCAAGCCTTGGATTCTTCGAGCCGACTTGGATTGGTTTGAGTGTGCTTATTGGTGGCGTTTTGGTGCTTATTCCACTGAGCTATTTGCTGCCAAACTATGACGATACTAACCAAGATGATTTACCTTACTTCTTGGAGGCGAGAGTCGAGCCTGGCTCGCCGCTAGTTGGGCGCAGCATCGCTGAAAATAATTTAAGAGCGCTGCGTAAGCTGTTCTTAGCAGAAGTGGTTAGAGGCGGCGAGACGCTGGCGTCAGTCGGGCCTGATTTTGTTCTTGAAGCGAAAGACCGACTGCTGTTTTGTGGTGATGTAGAAAGCGTTGCGACTCTGCAAGAAATCACCGGTTTAACCTTCTTTGGTCAGCATCACCTAAATGGCCAGAACTTGCTGGAAGTCGTTGTTAGCTCATCCGCGACGTTTTGCAATACCACACTAAAGTCGAGTCAATTTCGGGATCGTTTTGATGCGGTCGTCGTTGCGGTTCGCCGTGGACATGAACGTCTCGAAGGCGGATTGGGCAATATCATTTTGCAAGCGGGCGATACGCTTGTGTTGGCACCGGGTAAGCGTTTTGAATCGCTTCGCCGCCAACATCGCAAAGAATTTGTCTTGGTCAATGACCTAGATTCGAGCGCTAAACTCGACCTCGCAAAGTCTAGCTATGTTCTGCTTGGGTTTGTCGCTGTGATTGCGTTAGCACTTACTAACGTGTTACCCATCATTAAAGGTTTGGCCCTGTACCTCATTGCCGTTTTGGCGTTTGGTATTGTGAACCTTGGCGAGCTTCGTCGCCGTTTTCCTACGGATATTGTGGTGATTGTTGGCTCTGCACTCTCTATTGCGCAGCTGATGATTTCGACCGGTCTCTCAGAGCGTATGGGGGATATGTTCATCGAGATGTTCAACGGTTGGGGAGTATTTGGAGCGTTAGTGGCTACTTACTTAGTGACGCTTTTACTGACTGAGCTGGTGACCAATAATGCGGCTGCCGCACTCGCGTTTCCGATTGGATACAGCATGTCTGTCGCCTATGGCGTCGATCCTATGCCTTTTATCATGGCGGTGCTGTTTGGCGCGAGCGCGAGCTTTGTCTCCCCTTACGGGTATCAAACCAACCTATTGGTGTATAGCGTTGGAAACTATCAACTTAAAGATTACATGCGGATTGGCATTCCTATCTCTATCGTTTACTCGGTACTGGTGTTGGCCTTGATCCCATACTTTTTTCCCTTTTAACGGCGTTACCTAAGGACGAGTTATGTCGAATACTGTACAAGCCTCTGAGACTATCGAAAAAGACGACAATGTCATTTGGCACCAACATGTGGTCACCAAATCAGAGCGCGCCGATCTTAAAAAACAAAAGCCTGTGGTACTTTGGTTTACTGGTTTATCTGGGGCGGGTAAATCGACGGTAGCGGGCGCGTTAGAAACTGAACTGGCCAGTCGTGGCTATCACACCTACTTGTTAGATGGTGACAACGTGCGACACGGTCTGTGTCGTGATTTAGGCTTCTCTGAGCAAGATCGCCGAGAGAATATTCGCCGCGTGGGCGAGTTAGCTAAGCTGATGGCTGACGCGGGTCTTATTGTTCTATCTGCTTTCATCTCACCACATCGCGCCGAACGTGCATTGGTGCGTGAGCTGCTGCCTGAGGGCGAGTTTATGGAAGTGTTTGTAGATGCCAGCCTTGAGGTGTGTGAGTCTCGAGATCCCAAGGGTCTATACAAAAAAGCACGTGCCGGTGAAATCCCTAACTTCACGGGTATTGACTCCGAATACGAAGCGCCGCTTAAGGCTGAGATCCATCTTAAAGCCGGCGATCACGCTGTCGCTGAGCTGGTGGAACAATGTCTATCGATATTAGCGGCTAATCAGGTGATTCGTTAAACCCTTATCGTGGCTAGACCTTGTGATGGAATGAGGTTGGCACGTCTCCTTTAACCACAAACTTTCGATTGAGCAGCTCTATGAGCTGCTCTTGATATTGGGCGTTAGAGCGATGACCGAGCAATTGGCAGAGCTCGTTGCCTGTTGGCGTGAAGCGGTAGTAGGTTAGCGTAATGCCTTTCCCTTTCGCCGTAAGCATCATGTCATGACCCTGATAGCCGAGCTTTAAAGGGGCTTCTCTGGCTATTTCTCCCGATTCCAATTCTGTCGCTAATAACACGCCAAGCTCCACCAACAGCAAGATGCTAGAGTAGGGGAGCTGATATTCCCCAAGGCTTAACTCATCAACGCTCTCGCGGCGAGAAAAGCTGAACAAGCCCGTTTGATGCTTGATACCAAGTAGCAGCTTACGACTGGTGTCGGTGCCAAAACTGCACGCTAGGGAGGCGGCGCGCTGCAGCGTTTGTGCCTCTTTTGGCGTCATGTCTCTGAGAGTTTTCAGCGCCTTCATCGAGGTAGCGCCAGGATTGGTGATCTCACGCTTGAGCACTTGCGCCCAAAGCTTTTGCATCGATGAGTTATGGATCTCTTTCGCCATATCAAAATACCGCACCAGCCAGTCAAAATCAGGCTCGCCCGCAACTTCATTTTTGCATGCTGCCATTGCGGCTTTGATGATCTGTTCTAGGTTTTTTTGGCGCTGTTCTTTGCCTTGCTTCTCGCGCAGCATTGCTCTTTCAAACAAGGATTGGCTTGGGGTTTCTTCTCGTATGAGTGCATCTAAATAATGAGATTCAGCGATGGCTCTGAGGCGACTTGCACTGTCTTTCATATGGTGGGCTTTTTTTTGCCCCTGTTCATTGGATGAATGGGGTTCTTGGCTAGCTAGCTGGCTCTCAACAGGGTGATGACTCATTACCGACACTCAGTACAAAGCGAAAACGAAGGATTATTATGCAATAGAGCTTCAATTTAGCGGGAATCTTCTGCAAAAACCAGAGTAATTTGTGTGAGCTGATGTCCGCTTTTGGTGTGATCCAAAGCGTGTTGTAAAAAATCCTGGGATAAATGATAAAACTTTGTTAAATTCTAGGTTAAAAATGAAGGAGGACGTTATGAGGCACTCTGGAGAAAATAGAGCTAAGAAACACGTCTCAATCGCGTTGTTGCTGTGTGTTTATATTGGGGTGCTAGGCTATCTCTCGACGCTTATCGGCTAACGCAGCCTAGCAACCTTTCGTTAATCATTACCTATCAGGGTTTGTCGAGACGAGTATCCATTACTCGTCTCCGTCATAATACCCATCATCGTAATCTTCAATATCAACCCCTTCGATTAGGTAGCCCGTTTGCGCAAGCTCAGAATCGATAGTTTCGGTCTTCAATGTTCCGACTACGTAGATAACATCCCATAGACGGTGTACAGGTGCACCCTCTTCAAACTCCACGTAGATGATCTGGTTAGGAGGCGGAGGAGGCACGTGAATACAAGCACCGAAGTAAGGGACCAATAAAAACTCGGTTACTGAGTTTTCATCGCCCTCAAGCGGAATAACAAACCCAGGTATTTTAACCTGACTGCCGTTGAGCTCTTGGCGAACCGTACCAACCTTGGACTGCTCCATGACACCGCCTGAGTGATCGATCGCTGGCATGCCCATGGCATCAAACTGGTTTCGCTCACTTTCTGGAATCAAATCTATCCAGTCTAGAGTTAATACATTGGACTCTTCTTGGGCCATTGTTAGCTGAGGCACTAACACCATCAGCGAAAGCATTAGACCACAGAACAGGTTTTTAACTGTTTTCATTTAAATCTCACTAAATTCGGATAGTCATCCCATCGCTTAATGACTGTCGGTAGGCTCTTAGCGCTGGGAAGAAACCAATAATAACCCCGGCGAGCTGTACAAATCCAAGCAACATCCATTCGTGCGATGTGATACCAGATAACGCTATATTGATACCATAATTTGCCGTGATGATGGGCGCGGCAATCGCCAGCATCGCATACATGCCACCAATACCGCAAACGATGCCGATACTGGTGAGTACGGTGGCTTCGCTGACCAGTAGGGTAAAGACATGTCGTGGTCTTGCCCCCATCGCACGTAAAATAGCCATCTCTCGGCGACGTTCTTGTAAGCTAGTTAATAGGCTAGAGAGCATTCCCATGAGTCCGGCAATGACTACAAAGACTGAGACAATAAGCAGAGCGGTCTCTGCCACACTCATCATGCCCCACAACTCGTGAAGCGCAACGCCTGGTAAGATAGCACTGAGTGGTTCCTGTTTGTAGGTATTAATTTGCCTCTGAAGTGCGAAGGTTTGGATCTTGCTTTTTAAGCCAATCAACATGGCGGTGATTTGCTTAGGTTGGAAATCCATCTGCAACAGTTGCTCTTTACTCGGCTCATTACCAAGGTTAGCCCCCGATTCCCACCCAACGTGTATCGCTTCTATTGCTTCTAAAGAGACGTGCACCGTTTTGTCCACAGGCGTGCCCGTTGGCGCGAGAATACCGACCACTTTAAAAGGCGTATTCTCATGGCGGCTAAAGCCGACATCGCTGATCCCGTGCGCAATAATGATTTCAGTACCAATGTCATAACCCAAAGACTTTGCGACATCGGAGCCAATGACGGTCTCAAATAGTCCATCAAATTCTTCACCTTTGGCAAGAGACAGGTGCTGTTTCTGGCCGTACTGGTAGTGCTCGAAGTAGCTATGGTTGGTGCCCATTACTCGAAAGCTTCTATGTGAGTCTCCGAGCGAAATAGGTATAGCCCAATCTACAGAGCGGTGATTACTAAACTCTTCAAAGCTCTTCCAGTCGATGTTATTGGTCGCATTGCCAATACGAAATACAGAATAGAGAAGAAGGTTCACTTGACCAGAGCGTCCACCGACAATCAAATCGGTCCCAGAGATAGTATTGGCAAAGCTGCTTTTTGCTTGGGTACGAATTCGTTCTACGCCCATCAAGAGGATGACAGAGATTGCCACAGTAAGTATGGTCAGTAGGGCGGTTGTTTTGCGGTTGAGCAGGCTTTTCCAAGCCAGCTTAAGTGTGATGCTCATAGTGGCCTCACTTGATTAATATCTTGAAGGTTTTCAGTTCTTTTAAATAAGGACTCAAGCGTTGGATCATGGCTAACAAAAATCAAGGTGGAATGCGCCGCATTAGCCTGTTCCATCAGTAGCTCAATGAAGGCTTCTCGGTTGTCATGGTCGAGTGCGGATGTTGGCTCGTCTGCAATCAGAAACTCTGGCTGACCGATTAAGGCCCGCGCGGCGGCGACACGTTGTTGCTGACCAATACTTAACTCGATAACGGGCTTGCTGAGTAGTTTTTCAGGCAGTCTTAGATGGTCGAGAATGCGTTTAGCTTCTTGGTGTAAAGAGCCGCTCACCTTATCTTTTCGTACGCTAGAAAACTCACAAGGCAGCGTGACATTATCGATGACAGAGAGGTAGGGAAGTAAGTTAAATTGCTGAAAAATATAACCAATATGGTCAGCGCGAAACTTGTCGCGCGCGCTGGCAGACAGTGTCTTGAGTGATTGGTTGAGTGAGATAACATCGCCAGTCGTCGGGGTATTAATACCCGTTAGTAAGCCGAGCAATGTGGACTTACCGCAGCCACTAGGGCCTTTTAAAAATAGATGTTCACCTTGTTCTATGGTGAGCGATGGAATGTCGAGAGTTGGGGGTTGATCTGGTTGCCACTTGAAGGTGACGTCTTTGAGTTCGATTACGCTAGCCATAGTGTCCTCTGGAAATCACCTTCAGGTCTCGGGGTGAGACCTGAAGGGTGGACGAATTAGAATTTAATTGTCGTATTACCCGAAGTCAGTTCCGTTGCCGATTGTGCGCTATCCGTTAGCAGGTTCACTGATACTTTCTCAGTTGAAGGGAAGTGTGTAAACCATTGTGTATCAATTTGAGTCACTTTAGCTACATCTTCACAAGAGAATTGGTATTGAACTGAGAACTCACCATGGCCATCATGATGGTCGTCATGATGCTCGTGACCTTCGTGGTCATGGTCATGGTCATGGCCTTTGTGATCATCGTGATGGTCGTGACCTTTATGATCATCATGATCTTTGTGCTCATCATGGTGATCATGCTCGTCGTGGTGCTCGCCTTTCTCTAGCGTATTTTCGACATGCGCTTCTACTAGCTTACAGCTTGCTGTTGCTGGAATGGTAAGGATGCTATCAACATTGTTCAGTTTTGCTTTTGCATCAGCCATTGCCGCTTTCTCGGCATCCGTTTTAGGAGCATGCTCAAAACCTACAACATCAGCACCCGGTGCAGTAATTTCCACTAAAAGATCTTGACCATCTTGAGCAATATTAAATTCTACGTGGCCGTGCACATGGGCGTCGTGTTGACGGAAGTGATCATCGGCAACCGCGAATTGCGATACAACGAGACCAGCTAAGAGTGTCATCTTTAGTTTCATGATTAATCCTTAATAACGATGTAAAAGTATTGGATACCAATGCCGGTAAAGATGCGCATAAATCGCCGGGTGCAGAGGTCTCCCTCGAGAACGATGCGACTTGTTCTCGTTTAACTGTGGTTTGTTATGTTATAACAAACGAAGATATTTTCCAGAAGAAACAACATCGGGTTCGTGGTTTCTCTTTCAGAACAACAAAAAAAGGAGCCATTTAGGCTCCCCAGACTGCTGACAAAGGTCTAGCTTTCGAGCCAGACCTTTGATCTAATAGGAGTATCGAAATATGGATACTCCGATATGCTTCAAGAACCTTCTCCTCAGCAATACGAACTTGAAATGGTCACTATGGAACAGCTTGTTCCACAAAATCATCTCGTACGAAAAATTGATAATGCCATCGACTTTGAATTCATCAGAGACGAAGTGGCACATCTATACTGCAAAGATAACGGCCGCCCGCCCGTAGACCCTGTTCGTTTATTCAAAATCATTCTGCTTGGCTACCTATTCGGCATCAAAAGTGAGCGCCAACTGGTCAAAGAAATTGAAGTGAACGTCGCCTATCGTTGGTTCTTGCGAATGTCACTGACCGAAAAAGTTATCCATGCTTCGACGTTAAGCCAGAACCGAATTCGACGCTTCAATGGTACTGAAGTCTTTGAGCGCATCTTCAATAACATAGTGCTTCAAGCGATGGAGAAAGGCTTAGTCGCAGGACAGGAGCTCTTCACTGACAGTACACACCTTAAAGCCAATGCTAACAAGAACAAGCACATGAATCGTCTGCGCCCAGTTAGTGCAGGCGCTTATCTTGATATGCTGAATGAAGATGTGGCCGCAGACCGAGAAGCCGAAGGTAAAAATCCATTCAAGGAGACGCCACCAAAGACAGACGTCAAAAACACCAAAGTCAGCACCACCGACCCTGAAAGTGGCTTCATGACCCGGGACAATAAGCCTCAAGGCTTCTTCTATCTTGACCACCGAACCGTGGATGGCAAGCACGGTATAATCATAGACACATACGCAACACCGGGGAATGTGAATGACTCACAGCCCTATATCCGTCGTCTCGACCACACGCTAGAGCAGTTCAACCTCAACCCCATCGCAGTTGGTATCGATGCAGGTTACTTCACAGCGCCTGTTGCTGAATCACTCGAGCGCCGCAGTCTATTAGGTGTGTTCGGGTATCGCCGCCCATCAAGAACTAAGAACAAATTTAAGAAGAAAGACTTCAAATACCAAAAAAGAGACCGATACCTATCGCTGTCCAGAAGGGCAGGAGCTCGTCTATAAAACCACAACACGCGCAGGCTATCGCTCATACGCTTCCGACCCGAAGCAATGTGCGTTTTGCCCCGTTCGGGACGACTGCACCAAGAGTGAAAACATGCAGAAGGTCATAACGCGTCACCTCTACAGCGAGGCGGTGGAGCGAGCCAATCAAATGCGACTCTCTTGCTACGGAAAAAGACGTATCGGAGGCGAAGTGAAACGGTAGAACGAAGCTTCGCCGATGCAAAACAACACCATGGTCACCGTTACGCGCGCTACCGTGGTCTCGCAAAAGTGCAGATGCAATGTTGGTTAGCCGCTGCCGCTCAAAACATCAAGAAGATAGCGTTGGTGGTGAGCTATCTGCGAAAAATGGGCTTAAATAGGGCAGAAATACGTCAAATACTGGCCTCTGTATGCCGGTTTAGGCTCAACTCACTTCAGAGCGCTATCTAACAAAAAATATCGCGATCGCGGCCTATGGCCGCTCAGAAAAAAGAACCCCGCTTGAAAAAGCGGGGTTCGTCAGCAATCTGAGGAGCCATTTAGGCTCCCTTTTAGAATATTTTATCACTGGTTAGATGTTGTCGGTGACCAGGCTAAGCACTTGCTGGATATCCGCATCGCTTAGTGCACCCTCTTTGACATACAGAATCTTGCCTTGCTTGTCTTGAACGATGATTGCTGAGCTTTCTTCAGCTAGCTGCCAAGCGTTCGCAACGAGACCGTGCTTGTCGAGTACCATCGAGGACCATGGGAACTCTTTCTTGCTGTCTTCAGCTGATGATTTAACAAATGAGCTTGTACCCCACATAGCATCATCTTGGTTAATGACGGTGGTGGTTTGGTAGCTTTCTTTTGGAAAGTCAGCAGCGGTGATTGCCGCCATGAGTGGCGCGTTCATTTCTTTAGAGCTACTGCGACCCGCGATAGCTTGGATGACGCGCACTTTGCCAAGCATATCGCCACTGCTCCATGCTTGATAGCTGATGGCATCGTTGTTGAGAATTAGCTCACCGTGATCTTTTACCGATACGGAGCGAGCATTACTGCCTACTTGGAGGTTAGTTGCCATAGCAAGTGCAGGCATAAACAGCACTGCTAGGGTGAGGAGAGGCTTTAGTTTCATTGTAATAGTTTCCGTTACTTTAATATTGGGCGGCATACCTTAGGTGAACTTACGATATGCCACAACTTTAATTGTGTTGATTTGACCAAGAAATGTCCCTCACTTGATAAAATCATTTCAAGCATAACAGCAATTTATAGTTTGTTGCAAAGTTGTTAACTTTTGTTTGTGTCTCAAGAAATTTAGCGTATAATTTCAATCGATCGCAAAATATATTGCGAGTTCACTCGCAAGATGCGAGTAACACTAGGATGTACTCAAACGGATATTGAGGTTAGGTTATGTTGCGTAAGTTTACGGTTTACCGTCCGCGTCAGATCGCGAAGTTTGTAAAGACGTTATTTAAGGGGCAGTTCTTCATTGCTGGTATTGGTTTGTTCCGATTCGACAACGGTAAGGTGTTGTTACCTGAAGTTGCAGACAGGCAAAAGCTTGTCGCCTTCAAAGAGATTAATGTCGAGATTGCTGCACTAGCACTCTAACTGACAAAAGAATTCTTCAAGCCCTCGCATTGCGAGGGCTTTTTCGTGTCTACGGGTTTAGCTCTGGAGGAAAACATATGCCGGTGCCACCAATTCCGCAGTAACCATTTGGATTTTTAGCCAGGTACTGTTGGTGGTAGATTTCAGCAAAGTAGTACTCTCCAAGCGGTAAGATCTCTGTAGTGATCCCTTGCGACCCTAACGCTTGCTGATATTGTTGCTGGGTTTGTCTTGCTATCTGGTCTTGTTCTTGGCTCGCAGTATAGATTGCAGAGCGGTACTGAGTGCCAATATCGTTGCCCTGTCGCATCCCTTGCGTTGGGTCGTGCTTTTCCCAGAAGGTGCGTAAAATCTCCTGTAAAGAAGTCTTAGTTGTGTCGAACACAACTCGAACGACTTCTGTGTGGCCAGTTAAACCACTGCATACCTCTTCATACGTAGGGTTGGGTGTAAAGCCGCCTGAATAACCTACAGAGGTTGATATCACCCCAGGCAATTGCCAGAGCAAACGCTCAGCCCCCCAAAAGCAACCTAGGCCTAGAACGATACTTTCTTCATTTTGATTGAGTTCAGCGTTGAGGTCTGACTGATTAACAAAATGAGGCTCCATGATGGCAATTGCTACATCTCGGCCAGGTAGTGCTTGGTCGGAGGAAATCATTTCTTTTTTACCCATCGTCAGTTCCTTTTCTAGACTATTATTTCAAGTGCGAAGCGCCTGAAAACTAAAATATAACACCGATATAGCATCTGTTTGATTGTTGCTTGAAGACATCTAAATCGATCAGAGTTATCATTCTACGTAACAACAAAAACAAACGCATCACAGCCCCACAATAAAGCATGATAAAGAGACTTTTACCACCGCTATTACTGATCCTAGCACCGACTTTGGTATTCGCCGAAGAACGTGTTTCTTTGGACATTTCAGGACTTAGCGGGTCACTTCGGGACAATGTTGATGCGTATGTTTCGGCTATTCCTACTAGTGAGTATTCCACATCACTCAGATTCCAGTCTCGATTGACCAGAGAGATTGAAGAAGCGATGAATGCGTTGGGTCATTACAACCCGACGATTGACTTTGTCGTGAGTGACCAAGGCGATCGGCTTACGGTCAATGTTGAGCCAGGACCGCCAACCAGAATCAAACTGGTTGATGTTCAAATCTCTGGAGAAGCGAAAGATGATGAAGACTTTATGCGTCTCATTAGACTTTCACCACTAAAAGAAGGTCGCACCCTCAACCATAATCAATACGATAGTCTTAGATCAGGTATTCGCAACTTGGCTTTGCAAAAGGGCTATTTTGATGGTGCTTACAAGGTAAGCCGACTTGAAGTTATTCCGAAGCTCAATCAGGCAATTGTCCGATTGCATTACGACAGCGGTATACGCTATCAATTTGGCAAATCTACGATTACTGGCAGCCAGATTGATATCCAAAAGGTGCAATCACTACAGCCCTACGAGATTGGTGACGATTATCAAGTGAGTAAAGTGGGGCAGCACAACCAGAATCTTTCTAATACTGAATGGTTTTCATCGGTGTTTGTTGAGCCTGATCTCTCTCAAGTAGGTAAAGGGCGTGAGCTGCCGATGAAGGTGTCACTGGCACCGCAAGTGCGAAATCAGTTTGAAACGGGTTTGGGCTATTCAACGGATGTTGGCGCTAAGCTCAAGTTTAAGTGGAAGAAGCCTTGGCTCAATGAGCATGGGCATAGTTTTGATACCAGCTTAGACTTGTCGATTCCAGAGCAACAGGTAACGGCAAGTTATAAAATCCCTCTCGATGATGTGCTCAAAGATTACTACGTCATTCAATACGGTCTAAAAAACGTTAACCGTAGTGATAAAAAAACCTTGGAGTCGAACCTAGCCTTCGAGAGGCACTGGGTGCTAGATAGTGGTTGGCATCGTACCGCCTATATTCGTTACCTTGTTGAAAATTATGAGTTTAACGCGCAGGGTGAGCTAGGTCAGTTCGTGTTGCCAGGCCTATCCTACTCACGAGTGGTCACTCGTGGTAGTGGGCCGCTTATTATGAGCGGTAACAAGCAAACCATTATGTTTGAGGTAGGGGATGAGCGAGCACTATCGGAAACCTCTGTATTCAGGCTTCGAGGTACCTCGACTTGGATTTCGAGTCTCGGTGAAAACCATAGAGGCTTATTCAAGGTCGATGTGGGTGCCAACATAGCGGCGGAACCGTCTAAACTGTCACCCTCTTTGCGCTTCTTCGCTGGTGGTGATAACAGTGTTAGGGGTTATGACTACGAAAGTATCTCACCAGTGGATGACGCAGGAAATAAAACGGGTGGTCAATACATCGCAACCAGTACCCTAGAATATCAATATCGAATCACGGGTAACTGGTGGGGAGCAACCTTCTTTGATGTGGGTGATGCCTTTGATGATGATCCAGAATGGAAACGAGGCGCAGGCTTCGGTGTGCGTTGGGTGTCACCAGTTGGCCCCGTCAAATTTGACTATGCACGCGGACTCGATAACAAACCACAAGCCGAATGGCGAATTCACTTTAGCTTAGGGCCAGAACTATGATGTCGAAAGTTTGGCGTGTCACCAAATGGTGTTCTATTGGCCTTGTCACTTTAATCTTGCTTATCATCGCAACGATTGGTTTCGCGCTGTTTACCAATGCAGGTCTTAATACCGTGTTGTGGGGTGTTAACAAGGCACTACCACAACTTGAGGTTGGTGAGACACAAGGTGCTCTATTCCCCAGATTTACCCTCAATGATGTGAAGTTTGTCGATGAAAGTCTATTTATCGACTTAGACGCAAAATCATTAACTTTGGCCGTGGATCTCAATTGCCTGTCTGACCCGAGAGTGTGTGTGAACGAATTGGCGATTCAGGGGTTGGATTTCAAAATGCCAGAGGTCGCTCCGAGTGAGCCATCGCCAGAGCCAAGTGAACCTCTGACCAAGATCAGTCTGCCAGTCCCTGTTGCGATTGGTCGGGTCAGTTTTGATGACATCAAGCTGGATATTCTTGGGACGAAGGTGAGTTGGGATAGTTTTACCACCTCACTTGCCATGACTGGCTCTAACTTAACGGTGGGCGATACTCGTTTAGTGACACCTATCGTAAGGCTTCCAGAATCAGAAAGCGAGCCAGAACCAACACCACCAAAGACAGACGATAAGCCTCAAGCCATAGAGCTTCCCGAGGTGCTGATCCCGCTGTTTGTTAACATTGCGGGTCTCGAGATTGTCGATTTTAAATTGGAGCAGCAAGAGCCTGTTATCGTGGATCGTTTGAAGCTCATAGGTCGGGCAGGTGAGCACGATGTCCGCGTGACGAATCTTGAGCTTGAGATGCCGATTGTTGATGCCTCACTTAACGGTGATATTACTCTTAATCAGGGATATCCCCTCGATTTGTTGCTCAATGCTCATCTAAAACAAACTGATTTAGCAGGTCAAAAACTGTCGCTTAAAGCAAATGGTAGTGTCGAAGAGCTCACCCTGGACGGTGAGTTTACGGGTGTTATCGAGGGGCTTCTCAAAGGGCAATTGAAGCCTTTAGAGCCGACTTTACCGTTTGATGCCACCATTACCAGCGCCAAGGCGACTTGGCCTTTCACGGGCGAATCAGACTATCAAGTTACCGTTGAATCATTGGTGGCTAAAGGGTCACTCGATGGCTATGATGTGAGCTTAAAAGCTTCGGCGTCCGGTAAAGAGATTCCGGATGTTGCTGTTGATCTTGTCGGTAAAGGCGACCTCGAACAAATAGATTTGAGCAAACTGTCGATTGATAGCCTAGGTGGTAATGTGTCAGGTCAAGTGATGGCTAACTGGGCAGCGCCGGTGAATTGGCAGGGGGATATTAATCTCACTAATATTCAGCCAGGGCTACAGTGGCCAGATGCGGAAGGAAATATCAGTGGGCATATCGTGACTTCTGGCTCTCTAACAGATGCGGGTGGATGGCAAGCAGCGGTGCCGACGCTCGATGTGGTCGGTATCTTGCGTGACTACCCTATTGATATCAAGGGGCAAGTCGAGGCGTCAGATGAGACTGGCTCTGGTGAGTTTAAGGTTGATACTCAGGGGCTCTCCATCGCTCACGGACCGAATAAGCTCAATGCACAGGGTAAGTTAGACAAAACCTGGGATATGACGGTCGATATCGATTTTTCTGATCTAGAGAAATCTGTCCCCGATTTATCTGGCATATTGAGAGGTAATGTTGAGCTCAAAGGTGCGATGCAAGAGCCCGATATTGCTACTGATCTTCGCATCGAAAAGGTTCAGTGGAAACAAGAGGCAAGTCTTGAGCAGCTTTCTTTAGTGGGAACCGCTAAACCTCTGCCGATTGAGCAAGCACAGGCTGATATTCGTTTGAACGCGAGTGGACTACAGTATCAGGATCAGACGGTCGACTCTGCAAACATGACACTTTCTGGGACGCAGGCAGCGCATACATTGACACTCGATGTGGTCTCCAAGCTTGCTTCGATTAAGCTTGCTGTCAGTGGAGCATTGACAGAGAAGCCGAGCCTTACATGGGCAGGAGAGTTGGCTGACGTTCATATTGAAACGGAACAAGGGCCGTTAGACCTAACAGAGCCCGTCGCCATCAAGGTTGATATTGATAAACAGGTTGCCAATGTTGCTGCTCACTGCTGGGCACAAGCTGACTCTAGACTGTGTTTAGAGAAAGATATTGAGGCGGGACAGTCGGGTGAGGCGCTTGTTACGATCAAGAATTTTAACTTTGATCAGATCAAAGCTTACATTCCGGAAAATACGGTCATCGATGGCAGTGCTAATATTACCGCGTGGGCAAAGTGGGCTCCTGATGCATCACCAGAAGTGAAACTGGATGTGGCACTACCAAAAGGCACTGTCACACAGAGCTTAGAAACGCCATTGGTTTTGGGCTGGGAACAGGTGAGCGTGAAAGCAAACCTTGCCGAAGACAAGCTTGATGCCAGTTGGCTAATCGATGTTACAGACAACGGCGACCTGTCGGGTAAAGTAACCTTGCCGAATGTATTGGCAGAAAATAAGACCATCGACGGCGAGCTTAACCTATCGACGTTTAATTTAGACTTTTTGCAACCTATCGTTGGTGAGTTCAACAAGCTGAAAGCGAACCTTGCTGCCGACATTAAGATCAAAGGTGACGCACTGCACCCGCAATTATTTGGTCAGTTCTCAGTTTCCGATCTCTCTCTGCAAGGTGATATCTCGCCAATCCAAGTCGATTCGGGCCAGGTAGACATTGATTTTAGTGGCTACGATGCGCTGCTCGATGCCCAGATTCAAACCTCTGACGGTGAGCTAAAACTAGCGGGTGATGGTAACTGGCAAGATCTTAAGGCTTGGCGTACTAAACTTAGAGTGTTTGCAGACGAGCTCAATGTTGATGTGCCACCTATGGTGAGAGTTAAAGTTGTGCCTGATATGACCATAGAGGCCAACCCTAATCTAGCCAAGGTAACGGGCTCTATCGGTTTGCCATGGGGACGAATTCTGGTTGAGGAGCTGCCACAAAGTGCGGTCGCGGTCTCAAGCGATCAGGTTCTACTTAACCCCGATATGACCCCTATCGATGAAGAGGCGGCAGTGCCATTTAATATCGAAACCGACGTCTCGATAACGATAGGTAATGACTTCACTATATCCGCATTCGGTCTAAAGGGCGGCTTGCGCGGTAAATTACACGTTTCGCAAAAAGACCAAGGCCCATTTGTCCAAGGTGAAGTGAACATTGTTGATGGTTCTTATAGCTCATTTGGTCAAGACCTTCTTATCGAAGAGGGTAAGATCTTGATGACGGGACCTGTGGATCAGCCATACGTCAACATTACCGCGATTCGAAATCCAGACACGACGGCTGACGATGTTAAAGCAGGGGTCAAAGTCTCTGGATTGGCGACGGAGCCCACGATCGAGATCTTCTCTGACCCGACAATGCCACAGGCGAACGCGCTGTCCTATCTACTTAGAGGTCAGGATATTGATGGTGAGACGGGGGGCAACGCGCTCACGACGACCTTGATTGGCTTGAGTCTAGCTCGTAGCGGTAAGGTGGTGGGTGATATTGGTCAGGCATTCGGTGTACAAGACCTACAACTAGACACCGCGGGCACAGGTGATGACTCACAGGTAACGGTCAGTGGTTATGTATTGCCTGGGCTTCAGGTTAAATATGGCGTAGGTATCTTCAACTCACTCGGTGAGTTTACGGTGCGCTATCGAATCATCGAAGATTTTTACGTAGAAGCAGTATCGGGCTTGTACAGTTCGGTGACCTTCTTGTATCAGTTTGAGGTCGACTAACAGAGTTCGAACGAAGAGCGGTGAGTTGATGCAAAGACAAGACTATCTCGTACTAGATAAGTGAATAGGAGGTTCTATGCCAAAGAAAATGCAAAGACACTTATTACTACTGAGTACATTGGTGCTCGCATCCGCTTGCGTGCAGCTCAAGCCGCCGACACAAGGTGACCAACAAAACTGGCAAGAGTTTGGTTACCAGTGGGCGATGAAAGGCTACATTATTGAAAGCCAGAATGAACTTGCCAAAAAAGTACCGAATATCAGCGATGATAATTTCAAAAGGTATCAATCGGGCTATCAATCTGGAAAGAATGAATATTGTAAGCAGGACCCGTTCATTCTTGGGCACCAAGGAAAGATCTACTACGGCATTTGTAATGACTTAGATAGACGTTATGCCGAAGAATATTGGCGTGGTAAGAATGCCCGCGCTCGACGTTGATAAGAGGGAGATATGAGACTGTTAAAGGCATCCCTAACCTTGTTGCTGTTGGTCGCTTGTGCGCAGTCTTCAGGGCCGGCAAGCGACGAGCCGAGCGATTGGTGTCAATATGGCAAAGAGGAAGCGCTGGTTGGTTATGTCAAACAAACCAAGCAAGAGCTAGCGGCATCGGCAACGGTTTCAGTGACGAATGAGATCTACAGTGCGTATTCTGATGGGTACGAGCAAGGAAGAGCAGAGTACTGTAAGCAAGACCCCAAGATTCTGGGTAAGAAAGGCGAGCTCTATCGCGGCATTTGTGATGAGTTACGACCGACGTTTCGTACCTGGTACAACAACGGCAAAGCCTCACGGGGCCGAAGCCTCTACTGAGTTGTAAAGCGTCATCTACAAAAAAGCTCTCGAGCGTTAAACCGAGAGCTTTTTAAATGCTATTTGCTTCGATTAATTACCGCTTCGATTACTTACCTTGCGCGCGGTCGTATGAAGATTGAATCTCATCACGAGCGGCTTGCACGTCAGCCCAACCGTCCACTTTCACCCACTTACCCGCTTCGAGCTCTTTGTAGCGCTCAAAGAACTGCGTGATTTGAGCTTTTAGTAACTCTGGGATATCACCGACGTCTTGAATATGGTCATACTCTTTTGAAAGCTTGCTGTGTGGCACTGCAAACACTTTTGCGTCTTCACCTGACTCATCAGTCATCTTCAAGACGCCAACAGGGCGGCATCGAATCACTGAGCCTGGCATCAATGGATAAGGCGTTGGAACCAATACGTCTACCGGATCTCCATCCAAAGAGAGTGTATGGTTAACGTAACCATAGTTACATGGGTAGAACATAGGGGCAGACATGAAACGATCGACAAATACTGCGCCAGAATCTTTATCTACTTCGTACTTGATAGGGTCTGCGTTGGCAGGAATTTCGATTACTACATAGATATCATCAGGCAGCGACTTACCCGCTGGTACATTGTTTAAGCTCATTTTGACTTTCCTTTTTCTTTATACATCATTCCCTTTGACGTAAGGAATGTGGGGCTGAAACACGAATCGTTTACAGGTCAGTATACTTGCTTACTTTTAAAACAAAAAGTGCCTCTAATGAGAGGCACTTCGAAGTTATTGGTCTTTATACTCTTCGAGGAATGATTCGACTTTTTCGACCATTCGTTTAGAGCCGACAAAGAATGGCACGCGCTGGTGGAGCTCAGTAGGCTTGATATCCATGATGCGCTGTTCACCATCTGAAGCGATACCGCCTGCTTGCTCCATAATGAATGCCATAGGGTTGCACTCGTAAAGTAGACGCAGTTTACCGCTTGGATGACTCTGTGTACTTGGGTACAGGTAGATGCCGCCTTTTAGCAGGTTGCGGTGGAAATCGGACACCAATGAACCGATGTAGCGTGACGTATACGGACGCTTATCTTCTGGCACATTTTCCTGACAGTACTTGATGTACTTCTTCACACCCATAGGGAAACGGATGTAGTTCCCTTCGTTGATCGAGTAGATAGTGCCATCTTCAGGGATCATCATATTCTCATGAGACAGACAGAAGCTGCCGATCGATGGGTCATAGGTGAAGCCGTTAACGCCTTTACCGGTTGTATATACCAACATGGTTGATGAACCGTAGACGACGTAACCTGCGGCAACTTGTTTGTTACCAGGCTGTAGGAAGTCTTCTTGAGTAGGTGGAGTGCCTACCGGAGAGATTCGACGGTAAATGGAGAAGATAGTACCAACCGATACGTTAACATCGATGTTTGACGAACCATCTAGAGGATCCATCAACACAACATACTTAGCGTTCTTGTTGAGTTCTTTATTGAACGCGACTGCCTCATCTTCTTCTTCACTCGCGACACCACAAACTTGGTCACGCGCTTCTAGCGCTGCTTTGAACTTATCGTTCGCATAGACATCAAGTTTTTGTTGAGCTTCGCCTTGAACATTGTCTGTGCCAACAGCACCAGTGATATCAACAAGACCGGCCTTGTTGATTTCGCGGTTAACAATTTTTGCAGCAAGTCTAATAGAAGACAAAAGAGAGGAGAGATCACCGCTAGCGTGGGGGAAATCATGTTGCTTCTCAACAATGAATTCGCCAAGGGTGCGCATATCAGACATGTTATATCCTTAACTTTTTTGCTTATTTTCTTGGGGGTATGTGCGTGGAGTGACGCGCAGTCAAACGATTGCGCGAGTTTGGGGGTATTCATCTACACACATGGTTATTGTAGGGGGCAGAACTTTTTAATGGTAATGAAGTAAGACTACAGAGTGTTAATTTGTATGATGAATGTCACATTTATTTGTCTAACCACTAACTTTCTCGCTTTTAACACGCGCTTTGGGTATATATAGCGACAATGGCGTAAACTAATACGCAACAAAGATTAAGAGAGCAAGTTATGCATATTCATATCCTTGGTATCTGCGGCACCTTTATGGGTGGCGCCGCCGTTTTGGCGCAGCAGTTAGGACATCGAGTGACGGGCAGTGATGCCAACGTCTATCCCCCAATGAGCACCTTATTGGAATCTGAGGGTATCGAGATCATCGAGGGCTTCGACCCATCGCAGCTTAACCCGGCACCAGACCTTGTTGTTATTGGTAATGCAATGAGTCGTGGCAATCCTTGCGTTGAGTATGTACTTAATCACAACCTTCGATACACCTCAGGTCCACAGTGGCTGCAAGAGTTCTTACTGCATGACCGCTGGGTATTGGCGGTATCAGGGACTCATGGCAAGACCACTACGTCCAGTATGCTGAGCTGGATATTAGAAGGCTGCGGTTATCAACCGGGCTTCTTGGTTGGCGGGGTGTTAGGGAACTTTGGTCAGTCGGCAAGGCTAGGTGAGTCGATGTTCTTTGTCGTCGAAGCGGATGAGTACGACAGTGCTTTTTTCGACAAGCGTTCTAAGTTTGTACACTACCACCCACGCACCTTGATCATGAATAATCTAGAGTTTGATCATGCGGACATCTTCGATGATCTTGAGGCGATCAAGCGCCAGTTCCACCACTTAGTGAGAACCGTGCCAGGTAACGGTCGCATTATGGCGCCGAAAGCCGATAAAGCCTTGGTGGATGTATTGGGGCGTGGCTGCTGGAGTGAGGTCGAGCACACCGGCCTTGATGCTGACTGGCATGCGAATAAACTAAATATCGATGGCTCACACTTTGAGGTCTACTTGCACGGCGAAAAGGTGGGAGAGGTCAACTGGGATCTGGTTGGCGATCACAATGTGGATAATGCGCTAATGGCCATCGCTGGGGCGAGACATGTTGGGGTAACACCGGATCTCGCTTGCGAAGCGCTGGGTAAATTCATCAATACCAAGCGACGCTTAGAGCTAAAAGGTGAAGTCAATCAAGTGACGGTCTATGATGACTTTGCTCATCATCCAACAGCCATTGAACTCACATTAGATGGGCTTCGTAACAAGGTCGGCGATAAGCGAATCTTTGCGGTATTAGAGCCGCGCAGCGCAACCATGAAGCGCGGCGTGCACAAAGAGACGTTGGCGCAATCTTTAACCAAAGCCGACCAAGTCTTCTTGTTCCAGCCAGATAGCATTGAGTGGTCCGTGCAAGACATTGCTGACTCTTGCACCCAGCCTGCTCGCGTCAGTGATGATATCGATTCACTGGTCGCAATGATTGCGGCTCAGGCTCAAGCGGGTGATCAAATCCTCGTCATGAGTAACGGCGGTTTTGGTGGCATTCATCAGAAATTACTGGAGGCACTTGCCTAATGAAACCGGCAGACAAAGCCATTACTCTTGCATTCACTGGCGCGTCAGGCGCGCCCTATGGCATGCGCTTGCTTGAATGTTTGCTTGCTCAAGATTACACCGTCTATCTTCTTATCTCTTCCGCGGCTCGCGTGGTGTTGGCGACCGAGCACGATATCAAGCTGCCAAGTGGTCCAGATGCGGCACACAAAGCCCTAGTCGAGCGCCTTAAGTGCGACCCAGAGAGGCTGGTTGTTTGTGGTAAAGAGGATTGGTTCTCTCCTGTCGCATCAGGCTCAGCGGCGCCTAAGCAAATGATCGTTTGTCCTTGCTCTGCGGGCAGTGTGGCGGCAATTGCGCATGGCATGTCGGATAATCTGATCGAGCGTGCAGCGGATGTGGTGATCAAAGAGAAAGGTCAGCTTCTTTTGGTGGTGCGTGAAACGCCATTTTCGACCATTCATCTGGAAAACATGCACAAGCTGTCACAGATGGGCGTGACGATTATGCCTGCGGCGCCTGGCTTTTATCATCAGCCTCAGTCTATTGATGACTTGGTGGACTTTATTGTTGCTCGCGTGTTGGACCATATGGGGCTTGAGCAAAGCCTTGTGCCTCGCTGGGGATATGACCAACGATAATTGAGTGTGGGCTAACTGAAATTAAGGATAGATTTGGCGAATCTGTGACGAAAAGGTTACAATTCGCCTGCAAAAGGTTGTAACTCACGGGGTGCACTAGCAGTGGTGCTGAGAGAAGGCGAAGCCTGATACCCGCGTACTTTCGAGAACAGCCCTGATCCAGATAATGCTGGCGTAGGGATGAGGCTGCAATACTCACTGAGCATGTTCACTTGGTTTGAATCATGGTGTCTGGTGACTGTTATTTCTGTCCATCGCATCGCGTTCAATAGTTTTTTGTTGCTATAGAACGTTCCGACATTTTTTCTGGATCTGACAACAATAACTAAGGACAGAACCAGTGAAAAACCACTCAATCACCAAAGTCGCTCTAGCGACCGCACTTCTTGCGACCTCTCATCTTGCCGCAGCCGATACGCTGACGGTCTACACCTATGATTCATTTGCTTCTGACTGGGGACCTGGTCCTGCGATTGAGAAAGCATTCGAAGCACAATGTGGCTGTGATCTAAACTTTGTTGCCCTTGACGATGGTGTCTCGATCCTTAATCGACTGCGTCTAGAAGGCAGTAGCTCACAAGCCGATGTGGTGCTGGGGTTGGACAACAACTTGATGAGTGAAGCGAAGAAATCAGGCTTGCTCGAGAAGCACAACGCAGACTTGTCTTCCGTGTCACTACCAAACGGTTGGAGCAATGATATTTTTGTCCCGTTTGACTACGGTTATTTCGCGTTTGTGTACAACAAAGAGAAAGTGACTAACCCACCTAAGAGCCTCAAGGAACTGGTCGAGCAGCGTGATGACCTAAAGGTTATCTACCAAGACCCTCGCACCTCCACACCAGGACAAGGTTTATTGCTTTGGATGAAGTCGGTCTACGGTGACGATTCTAGTGCGGCATGGCAGCAGCTAGCGAAGAAAACCGTGACGGTGACTAAGGGTTGGTCAGAAGCTTATTCGATGTTCCTAGAGGGCGAGTCGGATCTTGTATTGTCGTACACCACATCGCCGGCTTATCACATTATTGCTGAACAAGATAATCGCTTTGTCGCGGCTGACTTTGCTGAAGGGCACTACACTCAGGTTGAAGTTGCAGCGAAAGTAGCGGGCAGTAAAAACCATAAACTCGCCGATGAGTTTATGCAGTTCATTGTATCGGACGGCTTCCAATCCAACATCCCAACTGGAAACTGGATGTACCCTGTTGTAGATAGTAAGCTGCCAGAAGGGTTTGAAAACCTAACTGTTCCAGCGAAAGCTCTGTCGTTCTTACCAGATGAAGTCGCAAGCAATCGCAAAGCTTGGATTCGTGAGTGGCAAGCTGCGCTGATCAAGTAACGCCCAGAAATACGTTCACCCTCCGTGCACAGGTATAGAGGGTGAGCGATTTTCACTAATCGATGATGTTGTTTTCACTATTTCTAGAGTGACTTTTCAGGCATCCACTTTCCATTGAGGTAACTGTGATTCAAACCCCTAAAGCTGGCTTAGTGGTCGCCTTATTTATCGCTGTGTATGTATCAGCGTCCCTGTGGACACTGCTGTCATACTCTTCGATTAGTAATATCGGTCTTCTCTTTACTGACCCGTATTATCAGCACGTTGCCAAGTTTAGTTTTTGGCAAGCAAGCCTGTCTACGCTATTGAGCGTGGGGCTAGCCGTGCCTGTCGCTCATGCTTTCTCCCGTCGCCATTTTTGGGGACGAGAGTGGCTGCTCAAGTTGTTTGCTACCACTTTAGTGATGCCGGTTCTGGTCGGTGTGTTTGGTATTGTTGCCATCTATGGCAATCAAGGCATCATTTCAAGGTGGTTGAATGATGGCTCGGCGCTTTTTTCCATCTATGGGCTAAACGGAATTCTCCTAGCGCACGTTTTCTTTAATCTTCCCTTTGCTACACGTCTGTTGTTACTGACCATCGAAGGCGTTCCGGAAGAGCAGCGTAAACTGGCGCTTCATCTTGGTATGAACAGTTGGCAATGTTTTCGTTTAGTGGAGTGGCCAAGGCTCAAATCGCATCTTCCCCATGTCATTGGGTTGGTCTTCATGCTGTGCTTTACCAGCTTTGCCACGGTAATGGCGTTGGGGGGAGGTCCACAGGCGACCACCATCGAGCTTGCCATCTATCAAGCGATAAAGTTTGATTTTGATTTACAGACTGGCGCCGTGCTAGCGCTGTGGCAGATGGGCATATGCGCCGCTTTAGTGATGCTGGTGGGACGCTTTAGCAAACAGGTATCGGGTAAGAGTAATTTTCGCACTAAACCAAGCCTACAGCCCAAAGACACGCTGCTGAAAAAGAGTTGGGATAGCATTTGGATCATGGCAACCCTAATGCTCGTTATCCCTCCTATACTCGCTATTGTGCTTAGTGGATTGAACTCAAAGTTGACGGGCGTGCTTAGCGACCCACGCTTTTGGAGTGCCGTCAGCACGTCTATTCAAGTGGCTATACTTGCAGCGTGTATCTCGCTGCTGGTGGGCGTTATCTTGCTCTCGACCACCCGTGTGCTCAGGCTCAAGTCTCAGCCGCGCCGCGCCGATGGCATTGAGCTCATTGGTACCATTATCTTAGTCACACCCGCCTTAGTGCTCAGTACAGCAACCTTCTTGATGCTGCGAGGCATGACGAACGTATTTAGCTTGGCGTTTGGCATCGTGGTGCTGGTTAATGCCCTGATGGCACTACCTTATGTGATCAAAACCCTAAATCAACCGATGCAGCGTATTGCGACTCAGTACTATCCATTGTGGCAGAGCTTAGGCATGCAAGGATTACGTCGGTTCTGGTTGATGGAATGGCGTGCTATTCGTGCACCGATACTGCATGCTTTTGCCATCAGTTTCATTTTGTCTATAGGTGACCTTACCGTTATTGCACTGTTTGGCAGCCAAGATTTTAACACCTTACCGCTTTACCTTTATCAGTTGATGGGTAGCTACCAGCTTGAAGCCGCAGCGGTGGTGTCACTGGTACTATTTGCTTTCAGCATTGGTATTTTTTCACTCACCGACTCATTGAATCGAGCCTCGTTCTCCCATACCGTCACATCTCAAACTAAACGTCAGGAAAGCTCTCGTCATGCTGAATCTAAATAACGTCGCCTATCGTTACCACAGTGATTGGTTTCATTTCTCGCTCGAGGTACAACGCGGCGATATTGTTTCCCTTATTGGTCCAAGCGGGGCTGGCAAGTCAACACTATTGGCTTTGGTCTCTGGCTTTTGTCAGCCAGAATCTGGCGATATTGAGGTCGAGGGGCGGGGTATTACGTCTTTGCAGCCTCATGAAAGGCCCCTCTCTATGTTATTTCAAGAGCACAACCTTTTCGACCATTTGACGGTGTTCGACAACATTGGTTTAGGGCTGAACTCAGCACTTAAGCTCACTAGTTCTGATAAAGCTACGGTGGTCAGTGCAGCAGAAAAGGTAGGGTTAGGGGAGATGTTAACTCGCTTACCCTCAGAGCTCTCAGGTGGTCAAAAACAGCGAGTCGCCCTTGCGCGCTGTTTTGTGCAGCCGCATCCTATTTGGCTTTTGGATGAGCCTTTTTCCGCTCTTGACCCCATCCTTCGCAAAGAGATGCTGACAGTGGTGCAAGACTTGGCAACAGAAAAACAGGCAACGGTGATTATGGTGACGCATCATCTTAGTGACGCGCGTGCTATTGCCAATCGTTTTGCCTATCTTGCCAATGGTAAAATCGAGGTAATCGGGGAGATAGAAGAATTAACCTCAACGCACCCTAACCAAGCATTAGCGGCATTTGTACAAGCTGCGCATTAGGCAAACAAAAAGGCAACGAATCACTCCGTTGCCTTTTTGATATCACGATGAGCCTAACGTTTAGAACTCTTGCTCTTCTTCATGCTTCAGCATCTGGAAGATTTCACGGAATGCTTTTGCTGGCTTCCCGGCTTTTTTCTCTTTGTTTGCTTGACGAGCAAGTTGACGCAAGCGCTGACGGTCAAGCTCAGGGTAAAGCTCCATTGCTACTGCAATTGCCTCATCACCCTCTGCAATGATGCGGTCGCGCAATTGCTCAAGCTTGTGCAGAGCTGCAGTAGATTGAGAGTGCTTGTTACGTACACGATCAAGAGCGGCTTGAATTGGCTCAGGATCTTCGGTGCGCATTAGCTTACCAATGTATTGCAGCTGACGACGCTTAGCTTCGTTCTTAAAGCGCTGCGCATCTGCGATCGCTTCTCTCAGATCTTCGCTTAGTGGGAATTTATCCAACACAGCAGGTTTTAGATCAACCAACTCTTCGCCGAGTTTTTGTAACTCTTCCATGTCGTTTTTCATTTCGGTTCTACTTACCCAAATGATCTCTTCTTCCTCTTCCCAAGGCGCTTTCTGATTTTTGCGGGCCATGATGTCTGCCTATATCACTATCTCATTACGAATATCCGCTATTTTAGCAAGAAATCTGGGGAGAATGCGAAAACCTTGTTATTCTAGACAAAGTTATTGGCAAAGAATTAGATAAATATGGACGTAAGAGAGCAAGTCGCCCAGCAAAAAGCTGAGCTAGAAGCAGCAGTTGCGAAAGCGTTAGATATGGCTTCAGTAAGTGCAGATGCTGCAGAGGTTGCGATCACCAAGAGTACAGGTCTTAGCGTATCCACTCGCATGTGCGAGGTTGAAAACGTAGAATTCAACAGTGACGGTGCACTTGGCATTACCGTATACCGCGGACAGAAAAAAGGCAGTGCCTCTACTTCCGATTTGAGTGAGAAGGCGATAGCGCAGACCGTTGCTGCGGCATTGGATATTGCTCAGTACACCTCAGAAGACCCTTTCGCAGGTCCTGCGCCGAAAGAACTCATGGTAACGGATATACCAGATCTCGATTTGTTCCACCCTGATGAGCCTAACCCGGATACCGCCGCACAAAAAGCCATTGCCGCAGAGAAAGCAGCGTTGGCATATAGCGATAAGATTAAACAAAGCGATGGTGCCAGCTATGACAGTCATTATGGTGTAAAAGTCTACGGTAACTCGCACGGCTTGCTAGCGGGTTATACCTCTAGCCGTCACAGTATCAGCTGTAGCGTGATTGGTCAGGGTGAAAATGGTGATATGGAGCGTGATTACAGCTATACGCTAGCGCGTCACCGTGATGATCTTTGGACACCAGAATCTGTTGGTGAGAAGGCAGCAAAGAAAACCGTTGAGCGTCTAGACCCAAGAAAAGTCAAAACGGGTCAATACCCAGTGCTGTTTGCCAACGATGTGGCAACTGGTTTGATTGGTCACCTAGTGATGGGCATCAGTGGCGGTAACCTTTACCGTAAGTCATCATTCTTGCTAGATAAACTGGGCGAACAGATTCTGCCAGATTGGTTCTCGGTGCAAGAAAAACCGCACCTACTGCGCGGTTTGGCTTCAAGCCCGTTTGATAACGAAGGCGTTGCCACTAAGGACATGGATATCATTACCGATGGCAAATTAGCGACCTACCTGTTAACAAGCTATGCAGCGCGTAAGATGAAGATGACACCAACCGGTCACGCGGGCGGTATCCACAACTGGTTTGTGAAATCGACAGGGCAAGATTTTGATACCATGCTCAAACAGCTTGGTACCGGTTTATTGGTCACGGAAGTAATGGGGCAGGGTGTGAACATCGTCACCGGTGATTACTCTCGTGGAGCGGCAGGCTTCTGGGTTGAGAATGGTGAAATCCAGTACCCAGTCTCTGAAATTACCGTAGCCGGAAACCTTGCTCAGATGTTCAAACAGATCGTAGCGGTAGGCAATGATGTCGAAACTCGCTCACAGATCCAAACCGGTTCTATCTTGCTTGAGTCAATGAAAGTCGCAGGTGAATAACCACTCGACAACCAGATAGAAAAAGGGCGTCATTTTGCAATGACGCCCTTTTTAACATTCCGATTTTGAGCATTACTCAAAGCAGATCTCAATAAAGGCATTACCCCATTCAGAGGTAAATGGCATGAGGATAATCGCGCCATCGCATTTGTGGCGAATGGTATGTCCTTTGCCTGAAACGACTACGGGTGTTGCCATATCAAAGTCAAAGCCATTTTCCGCGAGGATACGCTTCGCTCCGCCTGTTACCATGTTGGTAATTTCACCCACCATATCGGTGACTTCTTCGTTTAAGCCGTGGGGTTTTTCCCCTAACATGTTTTGCATGATCTCGAGGGCTAATCCCTCTTCAAAGGTAATCGACATTGAGCCGCGGGTTTGATTCCCTACCATACCGATTAGACCAGAGACGTCGCCACGAGCGATTTCGTCTTTTTTAATTCTTGGCTTAAGTGGCTTGATCTCCATTGAAGCCATCGTTTTTAGCACGTTCATCAGTGAGGCTAAAAACGGATTTACAAATTCAGCGCGCATAACTTCTTCTATTTATTCTGCTCTTCCAATGATAAACACGTCTGGCATGTGCCATGAGTTTCTATAACGTGGTTTGACAATTGGAAGCCATGTTTTTCAACGTTGCTATTAAGCAAGGCTATCAGAATATCATCTTGTAGTTCAACGACATTACCGCACTTGTCACAAATCAGCAGATGCGAGTAGTGTTTATGCTCACCAAATGAACAGCAAGAGACAAAACTGTTGGTAGATTCAACTCGGTGGATAAATCCTTGTTCTAAAAGGAAGTCTAAAGCGCGATAGACTGTTGGCGGTTTCGCTTGTGGTTCACTCACTTTTAACAGGTCAAGTAATTCATAAGCACTAGACGCCTTGTTACTTTCACAAATGAGTTCATACACACGCTTTCGCTGAGGTGTTAAACGAACTCCTCGTGCCGAGCAAATATCTTCTAGTTGTTTGATTAGCTTCTGATCCACATGTCCACCTATCTTAGCGACTTCTGTGCATTTTATACTAAATTAAGGAAGAGATCGTTACTCAAAATCGTTTCTTTTGCCGCCGTTCCTGGTTGCCCTCCCCCAACACTTAAATACAACTGGCAAGACTTATTAAACGATTACCTAAGAGCTTTATTGCTCGGCAAAAATTAGCCTGAAACAAGGCATAACTCAGCATAGTTAATATTCGGCATTTTTATAATATTAAGTTACCCCTTATGGAGTTGAGGGTCTTTCTAGCCAACTCTTATGTTGGTAGGGAACTCCTATTGCAGCGATCTTTTTGCCAGTTATTGTCTCCCAATAACTGGCGTTTTTTTGTTTGTTAGTCTGAAGTTGTGTTAATTCCTAACTCATTTAATGTCAGATGCTTATGCAAAAATAACCATGAGAGAAGGCACAATTCAGCATGGCCATGCCGCTTTAGTTACCTTAAATTAAACCTTACAAAGTTGAGGGTTTTCAGTCTACTTCAGTGGGCAAGGGACTCCTATTACAGGCAATCTAGTTGGCCAGTTATTGTCTCCCAATAGCTGGCATTTTTTTACCTTCTTTATCCAATTCAAACCGACTTTCCAATGCGCTAAAAAGCAGTATCTTTCAAGTACTCTGGGCTTAGATTTCAAGCTTTATGGTAGTGTTAATGTCAGTGAGGATCTTTTAGGCAAATAGGATTTGCTTCATATGTGAAGACACATAGCGAAGCAATGTAACCATATAAGGGGATAGTTTATTGCTTGGTGATTGAAGTGACGTTTAGTTGCTTCCTACTAGTCGCTTTTTAAATGCCTGATTTACAGTTACTTGGTTGTTGTTCGAAAGTAGCCTAGTAAATTAGGCTACATATAGAAATTTTGATGGGTAACGACGACCCTTCAATTAAAGCAGCCTCACATGTATTCAAAGTGTCATCAAGATCGATCATCACTGAGCGATACTCAAGCGTAGCAACAAAGCTATCTTAGAATCGAAAGTCCTGTTCCGTACCATATTGCCAACCAAAATCAGTGAAAGAATCTGATTCATTCTGCGAGTTCAAGTATACAGTAGCTTCTATTCGATACTGTCCTACGTCAGCTAATAATTCTCCGTAGACTGGACTGTTAGAAATATAGAGTTTGGGGTGAGTATTAAAAGAAAGGCTTTGGCCATTTACCTTTAGTAGAATTTGCCTTCCCCAAGCAACGGAACTCCCCCTCAATATTCAACACGGGTTAAGCCTCCTTCATCACTGAATCGAGGTAAGCAAAATCATGATAAATAGTTGCAGGTTTAGTACCTGCGCATCTTGATTACATAGCACTTAACTCGTCCAGTATTGCTCCATAATCCATAATCCATAATCCCTTATCCGCCATGAACTTATCGAGGAGTACCGAAAGGGGGACTGTTTTGGTACTATTTACGCCGTTCCATTCAATGTCGGATAGGCGTTTCTTACCTTAGGTACGAACATGCTCTTTCTTTTTGAAAGTCTTTGACTCTCTGTGTATGATTGCCTGCTTTTTCTTGACGATGATTGTCGTTTTATAGCGGAATGCGTAATACCGCTGCTTTTGAGCGACCGAGATCTTTTGAAGTTATCTGATCGTTAAGATACAAGGTAATCAGGTCTCCGATGAGGATACTTTGTTTAGGCATGTCTATCGATGGTATGCCATTGTCCTCTAGTCCTTTTACGACATCGTCAGCCCATGCTTGTGCGAGGGATTTTTTGTCGAATGTTTTAGATTTCTCGAATACTCGCTTGTTATGCCGTGAAGCTCTTACTCTGGCTTTATATTTGACCCCTGATTTACGTGCGACTTTTTCGATGTTGATTGTAGCCATGTTTACCTCTAGCGTTGGATAGATTGCTTTAGAGGTGATTTACTTTTGCTCAGCAGCATTGAAGCTATGTCCTTAGATAGCTATAATCCGCCGCCTTTAATGGTATTTTTAGGGGACAGTGCATGTCCCCTATTTCGTCCCCTATCTGTCCCTCGGTGCTAAAATAAGCTCAAATAAGACAGATAATGTTGCAATGCCCCTTTGTGGTATTTGCCTTAAGATGCTGATACTAAAGGAGTATTGTAAAATGTACCCATCATCTAGACTCTCTGTCGCTCCCATGCTCGATTGGATGTGCACTGCTGATAGACAAGCGTTCTGATAAAGTGAGGGGTACTATAGGGGTACCAAAGAGTGATTCTTCTATTGTGCGAGAATCAACCTGTTCTGAGAATAATTCCACTTCATAGCTCTCGCGAGACCATCTAAATCAGGGTAAATAGTAAAGGTATCAATGCCTAAAGTATCTAACTGACATCTGATATGCTTTTTTCTTTCTTTATCTATATCAATTCTTGCTAAAAAAGGCTGCTCAGCTTTTAACGATAATTTATCAAAGGCATCCTTTTGACTACCGTGAATGGTAAAGCAGCCCTTTTGAGTGCTAATCCTTCGGTCGTTATGAGGAGGACTTACGGCGAGCGGATACATCGGTAAGTTTTCTGCTCCTACTTTATATTTATTGGTAATTTCTCTATCTAAGTCTGTTTGAGCAACATTGTCTGTACAGAAAACCAATTCACTATTGACGGATAGGTCATTGAGCATGTGAGGATCTAGTATCCATACTGCCGAATCGTGCCCATTGTCATCTTCAATGGCGAAAAATAGTGAAGTCAAAGCGCTCTGTGACCAATCAAGTAATCTAGTAGGCATTCCATAGTGTTGGCAGATAGCATACCAAGTCCATTCGTCATGGAGCTTGTCTGTTACACTTCGAGCTCGCTGTATAAACTCATGAATATACGTGATTTCTACCATGTGGTCATAAGACCAATTTTCATCTCTGGTAGCGGTGGGTTCAAGATTATAAGTTTTATTAGTAACGCCCCTAAACCAGTGCTGTGAGTTACCTAGGGTGTCATCCACTTGCTCTATCAGTTCAATGAATTGAGATATGTTTTGGACAGGTTCCTCTGAGCAAAAGATGTTTTTTGTTGTATCGTGTATTAGTCGCATTCTTACATTCTCTGTCCAGACCAAACCACTTCGCCAATGATTTCAAAATCAGCGCTCTTGATATCTTCCTTACCGAGCTCCCAAGGTTCATAAGCCGTATTATCACTCACGACCTTAATACCATTTGGTAAGAACTGGAGCCGTTTAACCATCAACCGACCATCGTATCTAAAGACGTAAATTCCATCTGTAGAGAAGCCGTCGACGCGGTTGACCATTACGATGCTTTGATTCTTTAACGTGGGGCTCATACTGTCACCACGAACAGGCATTAAGAACACGTTTGCAGGGTTGTAGCCCAAGTCTTGCCTCAAGAACTTTTCGCTAAACACCATCGCGGTTGATTCTTCTTCTTTCTCGACAAGCGCTCCGTGTCCAGCGCTGACCTCAATATCAAAGAACTTTAGTTCTAGGTAACCCATAGGCAATGTGGTTGCTTTCTGTGATAACTGTCTAGCTTTCAGAAAGATTTTTTCAGGTATGTTTTGGCGCTCTCGCCATGTGTAGATTGTCTTGGGTGATATCTCTAAAACCTTTGCCAGCTCTGCGTTTGTAGAGGTATTCGTAACTTCTTTAAGTTTCCTCAAACTTAACTCAAAATCACTCATAATTATCTCAATTCTTCAAAAGTAGGTTGAAATGTAGAAATAATTCCTCATAATTAACTCAAATCGTTTTTGAGGAAACTTGAGGAGTTGCGAATTAACTTTAGTTACCTCAAGTGTACAACATGGAGGAAATATGAACACAAATTTTGCACTATTGGCGCGATTTGAAAGCCCTACAGTTGAACTAAAGCAGGTATGCCAAGAGTTTTTCGGCATCACACCCAAAACGGCAGAGCAGCGAGCTAAGGCTTGTGACTTCCCCGTTCCTACCTTCAAATTGCGCGATTCTGAGCGCAGCCCATCACTAATCAAAATTGAAGATCTCGCAGCGTACATCGACCAACGCCACGCTGAAGCAACGAGCGATTGGCAGTCAGTAAACGGAGGTGCGCTATGAGTTCTCCACTACACGGTATCAACCTAGATTTCTCTCACTCAACAGAAGCCAAGCTCTTGCACAAGGTTATCGAGGACCATATGTGCCCTTACAACGATGTTGATGAGGACAACTATCTTTCAGGTGTTTTGGTTCAGCTTGAGGAAGCAATTGAACTCATGGAAAGCGTCGAGGCTTAACATGAAAGTATCTGACCCCATTCATTTGCCGTGCCCCGATATGGCGGGGTGCGCCAACTTCGACCCTGACAAGAGTGAAAAGTCAGCGCGTATGGTTCAAAAGCTACGCTCTGAGCTTGGCTTGAACCGCCCACGAGCTCGCAAACTCAACGTTAACCCTCTGACTTGGACTAAGCGTTAATCAATGCAGAAAATCGGCAAGACCTCCAATAACCCGTTGACTAAGCTCCCGACTAATCTGCGTCAGGAGCTTGCAACGTATGTGGTGAAAAACCAAGCCACGGCGCCTCACTTGGCGATGGTAGCGGAAAAGCATCAACCGCTATGTGGTGCCACTCCTAAAGAGCGTGTGTTTGAGTTCGCTCATCAAGTCGCTAACAAGTTCAAGCTACCTAATGACATTCGCAACTACCTTGATAAAGCGTCAGCGGTTCGTTTTCGCAAGTACGGCTTTAAGCGCGCATTGCAATTCATTGAGTCGCGCAGTGCGGCGGCATCGTCTGCACTTGGCGTGTTGCCAGAGCCATATTGGACAATCAACACAGAGTTAAAACGTGCTCGCCTTGCTACTGAGCTTTCAGGGCGCGCAAGTTTTCACTTTGAACTTGTCGCCAAAACAGGCGGCACGGCGTTTGATGCGATTAAACGCATTCATGAATATGTTGGGGCTTGTCTTTGGATGCCTCAATTTGAAGTCGCCAACGATGAAGATGAGGCTTATTCCATCCTTGCCCGTTTGCTTGATGAGGGCGTATGGCGCCGAGCTATCGACAAACAGACGATTGCAGCGTTTGAGAATGCGCGCAGGGCGGCGGGAATGGTATCGCCGCATATCTCCCCTTATGCGTCGATTTCGGCGTGTGAGTGGCTCAAGATTCGTCAAGAGCGACAGCGAGAGTGGCTAGAACTCATGGCGATTGAATCCGTTGAGGGTGATGTGGTGGAAATGTCACAGGTGCATGAGTCGTCACAGTCCAACCCTGTTAATCGTCGTCATGAACTCATGACCCGCATTGCTGGCTGTCAGGAGTATGCCGACTCAAATAACCACGCCGCCATTTTTATCACCATGACCGCACCAAGCCGTTTTCACCGACTGACCAAACGCGGTGAATACTGGATTGAAAACACCCATTGGGACGGTGGCACCCCTAAAGGTGCTCACGCTTGGTTGTCTATGTCTTGGAATCGCTTTCGAGCATGGGCGGGGCGCCATAACTTAACCTATTACGGGATGCGAGTCGTGGAGCCACACCAAGACGGCACACCGCATTGGCACGGCGTGTTTTTCATGCCGCTTGAGCAAATGCCCGTGTTTATCAGAATGCTGCAGGAGTACCAATTCCAGCGTGACAGCGATGAGCTTTATTTCAAGAACGGTGACCCAAAACACCGAGCTATGAAAGCGCGCTTTGAGGCTAAGATGCTCGATGGCACCGAAGGCGGCGCTGTGGCTTATCTTGCCAAGTACATTTCTAAGAACGTAGACGGCTTTGGGCTTGAGAATTTATCGGATCTCGACAACAAGAAAGCCAAGCTGCAAGACACGGTGAAAAATGTCACCTCATGGTCGCGCACCTTCTGTTTTCGTCAGTTTCAATTTCAAAAAACACCGTCAGTCACCGTTTGGCGTGAGCTAAGACGCATTAGCGACGAGCAAGAATATTGCACCTTTGAGAAGGCGCGCCGTGCGGCTGATGCGGGTTTCTTCTCTGCTTTTTTCGATTACATGGGCGGTCACAGATTGCCTCAATCCATGCGCCCAATTACCACCAAGAAAGAAGCCAAAGAGAACAAATACGGCGAAATGACAGCGCGTGTTATTGGGCTACGTGGAAGCGGTCTAGAAGTGCTCACCCATGAGATAGAGTGGAAGCTCATCAAAAAGCCTTCCGACTTGTCGGAGGCTTCTTCAAGCAAGCGGGAGCTTGCGCCTTGGTCTAGTGGCAATAATTGTACGCAGAAAATTTCGCCACCAAGACAACAACAAATCATTGATAACTTTTTCCTGTTCAACGAGCTAGATAGGTTTGGCTCGCCAGAGTGGGAGGAGTTCGCCGCCAGAGGTGGCACCTAGCTTACTGCCAACGATGTGAATCAGGGGCAACCTTACCAACAATTTAACCAACGTCGAGAGACAGGGGAACACCATGAAAACCATGACCAAAGATGAATGCCAAGCCGAGCTTGCGCGCCTTAACACCATTGACGCACTGGAAGCGGAGTTAGAAACGGCGTTTGATACCGTCAAAGACCTGTCACCGAGTGAGCTTTTATCACTGGCGCCCCAAGTCCTTATGGGCGGCGCTGACCCGCTTTCCATGCTTGGCTTAGACCCAAAGCTCATCGACAAAGCAAAACTCGTCGCCAAATCAAACCGAGTTATTCGAGCGCAGCGCAAACAAGCGCTTGAAAAGCAGTTGAATGCGGTGATTGAGGAGGCGACCACCGATGAGTAAAACGCCAAATCCAGTGCGCGGCTATGTGCCGTGCCCTGTTTGTAGCAGCACTGCCACCGTTCACATGGTGGGGGAAGGGCGCTTGATAGATAGTGGGGAGACGGTCAAGAACGGTCGCAATCTTGGCTTGCTCTATTACAAGTGCCCTAGCTGCGGCAACAGTTCAATAAGCAAAACCGTGAGCGGCTATTGCACTGACAACATGGCCGACACCGCCGATGCGCTCCAAGCCTTATCTGACAAGGTTGAGCTAACGGTTGAAGAGTCGGTTGAATCAACCGTTGAGTCGAGTGTTGAAAGCGTTGAGAGTTTTTCGCCTATGGTAACCCCTCCCGCCGAAGTGCTGCCACCAACCGAGCCTAGTACCACTGAAAGCGTTGAACCAACACCGCCAGAGAGGAACCTTAAACCGCAAATCTTCAAGGTTGCTGCCTGTCTTGGCGTCATTGTCGTGTTGATGTTTGCCATCAAGCGCATGTTAGCCAAACCACAACCGAGTGAGGAGGGCGATAGCCATGAGTAACTCAACCGTTGAAACGAGCGCTGACAACCTTGATGAGTTGGATGCGTACATTGCCAACCTCAACAATGAGCCGTCAGCACAAGAGGGGGCGTTAGCCTCGGCAGGTGTTGAGCCAGAGGTGGATACCAGTGAGGCGTTTGATGCGCTGGTCACCACGGGGCTTGTGGTGGTTGAGCAAGCCGTGTCGATTCTCAAGGATATTGATTTTGAATTTGATGAGCGCGCCAAGCAAAGCGTGGTGAATGCGGCTCGCCCTGTTGCCAAGCAATACGGCGGGGCACTGCTCGACCAATGCGGCGATTACATGAATATCATGACCCTTGCCTTGGCAATCCTTGGTTTGTGGTGGGCGTCGAAAAAGCAAATCACTGCCCTTGAACTGAAAAAGCAGCAGGAGGCCGAGCGTGACTCTCATCGTAAACCCGATTAACTCCAACCCATCCCATGACGCCGAGCACACGGTTTACCTTGGCGGCACGGGTAGCGGCAAAACCAGTGCGGTGAAATACATGGGGCTAGTGCCCAAGAAGTCACAAGCCCTGTTCTTTGACCCGTACCGAAACTACGCAGGTCAAAATTTCACGGGCAAATGTGCCACGGCTTTACTGACCCCGCCAAGTTTATCAAGGCGGCGGTACAAGGGCGCCGTTCGGGGTGTTCATTTAAGCTGGCTTACATTCCCGCAAAGGGCGCGTGTATGTCCGAGCTTGAAACCTTCAGCGCGATTGCTTGGGCGCTTGGCGATGGTCATAAACCTAAACTGCATGTGGTGATTGAGGAGTTGGCAAGCTGCGCGGAAACCTCAGGCAAGCTCGAAGGCAAAACGGGTGAATTACTTCGTGGCGGTCGCCAGTTCGGTCATGTGGTTCACACCATTTTTCAGCGTGGGCAAGAGGTACCAAAAACCGTCACAAACCAATCAAGCGTGTGGTGGCTCGGTGCGGTGAACTCTGGCGTCGATGCTGATTGGGTCGCCAAGCAAAAAGGGGTGCATTCTAACGAAGTTGCCGATCTCAAAAGTGCCAAGGTCAATAAGCAGTGTATCGGCAAAGCGATTGCCGAATACCTGATTATTCGTGACGGCATTGGCAACCTAGAGCGCGGCGCGCTGAACTGCGAAACGGGCAAAAGGCTCTCTCGAAACTACCGCTAACCTCTCATTTCAACCTATAGGTTAAAAGTTATACCTATAGGTTGAACCTTAGTGACGAAATCCCCGCCACCTGATTTGATAATGACTCCTTTAACCGTTCCAACGCTGTGAAGCAGGGGAAACACATGAAAGCAACGCACAAAACAATGCTAATGACCATCGTGGTCATGTTGATTGCATTGGCAGTCATTAACAACGTAGGCGCGCTCAAGCCTATCAAAGATCAAATCAATGGTAACTCAGGGTGGTTTTAAGCTATGGAACTACTAAACACGCCATTTAACCCGCGCCCACTCGATTTAGACCCTGTTGAGGGTGTGAATTGGGGCAACCAAGCCACACTGCGCTTGGTGAGTGGTCCAACTTACCAATCCATCGAACTGGTCACTGATATTACTGACCCTGCCGATGTTGAGCGTGTACGCATCACGCTGAACGGTAAGGAAGTGTATAACCTGACAGGTCAAGACTTGGTTGACCTTCAAGAACACCGTAAGCAATTTACTCAAGAAGGTCGCTACGTTATCCCATTTGCGGATTTAACCCTTCGCACCAAAGGCGGCGTTCGTACTGGTGAACTGGTTACGCTGCAAGGTGAAATCTGGTTTGTGTATATCCAGCTTGCCTCAAAAGCGGGTGGTACGCCTGCGCCAAGTATCCGTGCTCGTTCTCATACGACAGCCGCACAATCGAAGCGTGTTTACCTACCACGTATCTATTCACTGACTTGGTTCGCTAGCGCGACAGGTCGCACCCCGTTCGACTTTGCCGAGCGTTCACCCCTGTTTTCACTCAAGCGTGTTCACTTCAAAGACTCGTCTATTGACCGTGTTCGTGTCCTGCGTGACAGCGTGGAAGAAATCAACGTCACCAAGGCGGATAACGCTTTTGACTTGGCGATTTCAGGTCTTGAGCAAAACGTAGGTTGGTTCAGCCTTGACTTTGTTCGCACTGGTTTCGGCGTTGAGGGTCGCTTGCCAACTAATGCAATGAAGCAATTGCAATTCGAGCTTGATAAATCACAACACGGCAGTGTGCCCGTGCTGATTGAAGCGATTGAGCAAGTGGGCGTTATCGCACAACCAAAGTAAGGGGGTGACCGATGGAAAACCCTAGTGTGACGCAAACCGCCACAAGTGGTGGCGGTTGGTTCGATGGCATCTTAGAGGGTGCAGGTGAGCTTGTGGGTGGTGCCGTAGATGTGGTTGGCGGCTTTGGTGAGGATTGGCTTGGTATCAAGATGGATAACGAGTTAGACCGCGCTAAGTCTGCCAGCCCTGACGAAAACCGCGCCAACAATAACGACTATCAGCAACCCAACGGGCAACCCGTGCACACCACCTCTGGCGGTATGCAGTGGCAGACCGTGGCAATCATCGTGCTGATAGCGTTAGTGCTACTCGGTGGCTTTGCTTTTGCGCTCAAAGGGGGCAAGTGATGCCGATTCTTTACTTGGGTTTGGCGGGGATAACCCTTGGGTTTCTCACCGCCAAGGAAATTAACAAATCGGCGTGGCTTATCGTGGTCATTTTAGCGCTGATTATCTGGATGAAGATGGGTTGATATGTTTGGAGCTATGACCAGCTTAACGGGTGGCGGTGGCTTAACGGGGGGCAGTGCTGGCCCGTCTACCGCAACCAGCAGTAACCAATCGGGGCAATCTATTGGCGGCATCAACATGGGCGGGGGTGTCAGTCCTTGGCTCATCGTCGCGGTTATCGTGCTGGCGGTAATTGGCTTAAAGGTTCTCAAATGATTCAAGTGGTAACGCATTCTGAAAGTATGCAAGAGCGATTGCGTGAGGCATTTCGCGCTTGCCCTGACGATTTTGAATTGATGCAACGAGCCATCGCAAACAACACGGTGAGTCTTTACTTGATTAAAGGTGAAGATTATTACCTGACGGTAGCGGGTGAGGTCGTTGGTGACTCTTATTTTGTGTGGGCAGTCGTCGGTACTGGCGCAGTACAAGCGACGCGAGAACTCGCGACTTACGTGAAAGGCAGCGGATTAAAAGCGATTACCACAAAAACTTATTTTCCGTTGGTGGCTCGGCTTCTAAAGCGGCTCGGAAAGGTGACAACCAATGAGCACGGCGACCACCAGTTTTTACGATGGGAGGTGTAGCGCATGGGCGGCAGTTCCAGTTCAAGCAATAGCACCAGTACAAAAAACACCAGTAGTCAAAATGCCATTAGCGGCGACAACCTTGGGATTGCACTAAGTGGGGTCGAAGGCTCAACGATTAACGCCACGGTCACCGACCATGGCAGTGTTGAAAAAGCATTTGATTTAGGTCAGCACTCGCTTGATTTCGCGGGTGATGCGCTTGATGAGTCATTTGAATTTGCCAGTGGTGCAATGAGCGAATCTTTGGCGCTGGTAGACCGAAACACAGAAAACAGTTTGCAGTTCGCGGCGGGTGCCCTTAACGAGTTCAGCTCGACCAATAGCGAAAACCTGCAAATGATGGCAGGGCTTGCGGGTAACCAAGCGGCTCAAAACACCGAGAACCTTGCCAAGCTCACCGAGCTTGCGAAGTTCAAACAAGACAACGGGCAAAGCGTACTCAACAAACAGCAATTGGTGCTCATGGCGGTGATTGTGTTGGTACTGGGCTTTGTGCTGGTTAAGGCGGTAGGCAAATGAACCTAAATCTCACTAAGGGGCAACCCATTCCCCTGACTATTGATTCTACTTGGCTCTTTGTTGAGTCGATTTCGGGCAAGTTATCGGTGCAAATTGACGAGACAGGGGAAAGCTTCTCGCTACCCAATCGCTCGGTGTTTCGCTACGGCAAGCCATTAGGCCGAATCCTTCTCTCTGGTGAAGGGGCGCTCTCTCTTGAGCATGGTGTGGGTGATTTCACCCCGCCAGTAGAAGGGCAAAAGCTCGATATTCAAACCATGCCGTCAGTCAGTTTCTTGCCAGGTCAAATGGTAGGGGTAACCGAGTTACCCAAAGTTGAAATTGAAGCAGGTCAAAGCGTGGGCGTGTCCTTTCTGCCAAAAGTGCAGATTGAAGATGGCCAACAAGTCGAAATCAAAACCCTGCCTGACGTTCAACTCAAAAGCGGTCAATCGGTTGATATTGGCACTATACCAAGCGTTGAACTGGCAGCAGGGCAAACAATCAAGGTGCTCTCTGGTAGCGCACTTTCATCACTGAGCGGAGAAATGCCTCTAGAGGTGCCCGCTAACCCTGCACGCAATGGCGTCATCATCAAAGCCAGCAGTACCAACGCAGGGCTAATCAGTCTTAACGGCTTTGAGCTTACGGCAGGCGAAAAGCTCACGGTTCCAACTGCCGCTACATTAACACTAACAGGAGCCGCGCCCGATAAAGCGCAGGTATTGGAGTATTAATCATGTCTAACCTTCCAGCGTTACCAACGGGTAGCAGCCGCAACAAAATTGAGTTTCTTTATGACTTGCTTAGTAGCTTGGGTGGCGGCGGTAGCAGCGAGTTAATACAAACTATGGTTACCCCAATCCCCAGCACATCAATGAGCGCGGGCTTTAACGAGAAGAAATTTGCGTTAAAAAAACTCATGCCGAGCACCAATACGGCGGGAGATAAAGCGTTTTACCAGTACCAGAATGACCCAGAAACAAAAGTGATGGTGAATGGCTTGGTTGAGCAGTTTAAAGATGAAGACCCCGCCGCGATGGTTGCACTCACGTTCAGCCTGAACATTCCATTTCGCATAGATTGGGCAAACGGCGGAACCGATTTAGCCGATGCCGAAAAGGTGTCACTCAGTCGTTTTGTGCGTGGTTCGATGAGCTCTTACATCATGGAGTCAGAGATATATATCTTTGATGAAAAAATCCATCTAGTTAGGACTGGTGAGGGCTCAACAGGTCATAGCTTTTTCTCTTTTCTAGGCGAGTGTGTCGTGACGGTTTTTGTTCGTGACATAGTGGAAATATTCGACCGATATTCGGAAGGGTTTCCAATTGAAATCGGCATCAAAATGCACGGTGACTTGGACGGAGCTGACACCAAGTTCAACGCGGCGAATATCTTGTTTGAAGATTCGGGAACGTTGCGACTAGTCGGGTCTGAAGTCATTGCGCCACCACCAATGCCAGAGTAATCACCATGCGTCTAATCATCATTGTTCTGATAGTTGGTGCGCTGATGATTGGCGCACCCAAAGGGGTAAACATCGTGAAATCACAACTCAATCGCGGGATTCGTAACAACAACCCGCTCAACATTCGCATAAGTAACAATGCTTGGACAGGCAAAGTAACACCCTCCAAAGATAAAGCGTTTGAAACCTTCTCACACTCGAAATACGGCTTTCGAGCGGCAACCAAGCTCATTCGCAACTACCAAAACCTTTATGGGCTGAACACCCTTCAAGGAATTATCAGCCGCTTTGCGCCAAAGAGTGACAACAACGACACGGATAACTACGTGCAATTCGTGGCGGGTCGCCTCAATGTGGGTGCCACTACGCCGCTCAATCTCTTTGATGATGAGTTTATGACTCGCCTAGTGCATTCCATGTCGATTATGGAAGTCGGGCGTTACTACTCATTAGAAGATGCAGCGCAAGGGGTAGCACTAGCATGACCCAAAAAGAAGTAATGCAACGTCTAGCGGTTGGCATCCTGACCGCTTTAATCAGCGCTTATATCTGGAAGCGCATCAACGGCTAGGAGTAACAGTAATGAAAATAGATTTAAAACAGGCATCGACTAAGAAGGGGCTTGCGCTTATTGGTGCGGGTGTGGCACTGGCAACGGGGCACCCTGAGTTATTAACTGCAAGTGTGACGCCTGAAGGTGTGCAGTTGGGGGGCTTGATTGGCGTGGTTGCACCGATTTTGGTTGGTCTGTGGGAAATGATTAAAGATGAAGCCAAGGTTGGTTGATAGTGGATGTATCTTTACTGCCCCTCTTGAACGAGTTGGGATTCAAGCCAACAGAGGTTTTAGTTCTTGCGATGCTATGGCAAAACATGCGTAACACCAGATTGATTCTATCCAACTTGGTGGTAAAGGTTAGCAATTTGGAAGTTGAAGTGCGCAGTGTGAGTAAAAATCACACTGCGTAACGCCTATTCTTCGTCTTGGAATAATTTAGCTTCTTTGATTAGTGGTTCTAGGTAGGCATAACCATTGCCACCATGACGTGACTTTTCATGGCCAGGTGATAAGACACCGAGAAACTTGTATTTGTATTCATCTTCTAGATGTTGGGCGTAAACAAAGTAGGTATCACTTGTGCGACTGCCATGATAGCCGGCACGTTTCCAGTTTTTTTGTTTTTGCTTGGTAAACCAAGCTGTTGTGGTGTCCCATACGTGCACTTTACCAAGGTTTTGGTCAGAGGCACGAATTGGCTCATTGTATAGAGTGGTTCTGCCTAAATAACTAACGGGCATTTCGTCATCTTCAATACCCGTTAGGTGTGCTGTAAGGTCAGCTTTAAGCTTATCTAAATCTTGTTCGTAGCCACCCTTAACTACTTCTTCCTTAAATCGGTCTGAAAACGAGACTTCAACCATTCCCTAGCTACCCCTTACCTATTAGTGAAAATAAGCGCGTTGGGTAGCTTCTTTTAGCATAGCTACGCTTTCTGAGTTCATATCGAACTGTTCAACGTAGTTTGACTTTTTACTTGGTCTGAACTGTTTCTCTAGTTTGACCAAATTTGAGATTGAACTTCTCAGACGAGCAACTTCCTTTCGTATTGCTTTAGATACTGAAAGAATCTGTGATTTTGCATCGCCCTCTGGCAGACTGTTTGCTAGGTCTTCATATTGCAAACGAAGCATCTGCTCACCAGAGCGAACATAAAGATCCGCACTAAGGAGCGACTTGACATCCTCTTGACTAAAAAAACTCTCAGGAGCGTTTGATGCTTCAACCTTTGAAGCTAGATCACGCCATTTTTTTGTTTGAAGTCGAATTTGCTCGATAATTTCTTTCGATTGTTCAGCGTGCGTTGATTCCATTACACACACCTTCAGAACAGTCTACAACTTCTTGCATACGGAAGGCAGAAGTTGTGACAAAAGCATTATCTACTGATGCACTCACTCCACTACTGAGCGCTGCAATTACTGCACTCATAACAAGCCCCTTACTCATGACTAACTCCGATTCTGCTTTTTTATACGTTATAAATCTCGAGAGGTGACAGCTTTTCCTTGCCTATCTAATGTCACTTCGGTCGGTGATTATCCACTGATAACTACAGATTACAACTAGTTTAATAGTTTTGAAAATCCAAGCTTAGTGTTACTGAATTGCGTAAAACGCAGTCAAAAGCGATTCTACGAAGTTTTATAATGACCCTAAGGTCAACCTTAAAAATTGCCTTTAAATCGCTCTAAGAGATAAAGGCGACGCCTCAAGCATATTAACGACTACAAAATGTGTTTTATTCATTGGTAGTCATAATAAATGTACTTAAAACAACCGGTTTTTTTGAATTAATGTGATCATAGTCAAAAATTTGCCAGTGTTCTACTTGAGGCGCTGAATTCTACACGTCTATTTTATGTACAGTAAATAACAAAAAGGAATATAAGCTGCATTTTTGTGGCGATGTTGTTATTTATATTCAATGCCTGTGATGCAGTTTGTGAGGGTAGAGTTGAGTATAAACTTGCCAAAGAATATTTAGGTTACGGTGCCCTGTCACTTGGGCTACTTCTTCTATGGAATAGCCTTTCTCAAACAAACGGCTAGCCCCTTCACGGCGCAAATCATGATAGCGCAAATCCTCAATACCTAGTTTGTTCCTAACTCTTTGAAAGCCAGCGGTCACACTTCGAGAGTTAAAAGGAAAAATCAACTCACTCTCTTTTGGCTGGCGCATAGCAATATCAAACGAATCTGCCAGTAATGGCACTATCATATGGTTCCCCTGTTTCTTGCGTGGGTCTTTACGGTCACGCACAACCACAGTTTTATGTTCTTCGTTGATATCTTCCCAACGCAGAGAACAAACTTCACCGATCCTCATGCAAGTCAAAATACTAAACTCAAGGATATCGACAAACGGGATACGAGCTTGGCCATTAGCTCTAGCGTTTTGACGCTCAATCAATCCTTGTTTTAGCGCTTCGAGTTCTTCACCAGTAGGGCGGCGAGTTCGTTTCTCACTTTTTCCGATAAGCTGCATATCCGTCAGGACGGGCACTGCTTCATCAAAGATCTTATAGTTTGCTTCAATATTGAATACGGGATTAGCTTTCTTCATCACAGAGCGTAGGTAAGCAATATCATGATAAATAGTTGCTGGCTTCGCACCTGCGCCACGGCGATTTTTGCAGTGTTGGATGAGGTCGCTAGTTTTTAGCTCATTGGTGTCTATTTGCGCTATATCGCAATCTCTGAGCATTTCTATAACGTAGCGCTTGGTTCGCCCCGTGTTGTTCCATAAATCCTTATCTGCCATGAACTTATCGAGGAGTACCGAAAGGGGGACTGTTTTGGTACTATTTACGCCGTTCAATTCAATGTCGGATAGGCGTTTCTTGCCGTAGGTACGAGCGTGTTCTTTCTTTTTGAAAGTCTTTGACTCTCTGTGTATGATTGCCTGCTTTTTCTTGACGATGATTGTTGCTTTGTAGCGGAATTCACCGTTTTTAAGTTGCCGCTTTTCGATTGAGAGTGAAGCCATTCCGTCGTCCTACTCTTTGAGGGGTACTGTAAGGGGTACTATAGGGCGAAATTTGGGAAAATTCCACGATATTCAAAGCGGATTTGATGGGTAAAATTATTAGGTAAAACAATGACCAAGCCAGATAACACAAGCAATTTCCAATCAAACCGCTTATCCGTGGCACCGATGCTCGATTGGACAGACAGACATTGCCGTTACTTCCATCGTCTTCTGTCATCACAAACTTTGTTGTACACCGAGATGGTAACAACAGGTGCGATCATTCATGGTAAAGGTGATTTTCTCGCGTATAACGAAGAAGAGCACCCAGTGGCACTTCAGCTAGGTGGTTCAAACCCTGCTGATTTGGCAACCTGTGCAAAGCTCGCAGCGGAGCGTGGCTATGATGAAGTAAACCTAAACGTAGGTTGTCCATCAGATCGCGTACAGAATGGTCGTTTTGGTGCATGCCTGATGGCTGAACCAGATTTAGTGGCTGAGTGCGTGGCAGCGATGCGTGAAGTGGCTGATATTCCAGTGACGGTAAAAACTCGTATTGGTATCGATGATCAAGACTCGTATGAGTTTTTGACTAAGTTTGTCTCTACGGTATCTGAGAAGGGCGGTGTTGATCAGTTTACCATTCACGCACGTAAAGCTTGGCTAAGTGGCTTGAGCCCTAAAGAGAACCGTGAGATACCACCGTTGGATTACCCTCGCGCTTACCAAATTAAGAAAGACTTCCCGCACTTAAATGTGGCAGTGAATGGCGGCGTTAAAACACTAGAAGAATCTCTAGAGCACTTGCAACACCTTGATGGCGTGATGATTGGTCGTGAGGCGTATCAGAACCCTTACATCCTCGCCCAGGTTGACCAGCTTATCTTTGGTTTAGACACTCCAGTGAAAAAGCGCAAGCAAGTCGTTGAAGAGATGTATCCGTACATTGAGCGTCAGCTTTCTAATGGCTCGTACCTTGGTCATATATCTCGTCATATGATTGGCTTGTTCCAAGCAATGCCAGGCGCAAGGCAGTGGCGTCGTTACATCAGTGAAAATGCACATAAGAAAGGTGCTGGCATTGAAGTGCTTGAAACAGCACTAGCAAAAATCCCATCTGAACTGGATGTGTAATTTACCAATCATTTGGCGATAAATACCAACTCCGACTCTGCAATAGCGAGTCGGAGTTTTTGTTTCTAGCTATCTATATGATTTTTAAAGAATCTAAAAGTTGGAACGCTTCCTGCAATCTATTTGAGTAATTCAAAAGACTTAAACTAGCAACGAAATGGGAGAGGTTATGTTTGAACTAATTTTCGTTTTGGTATTTCTTGCAACTCTTGTCATGACAGGCGTTACGTTTGTCACTGTGACAATGGCGATTGTGGTGTCGTTCGCGGTGATGTTTCTGTTGGGCATGGTTGGGGTTGTTTTAAATCTCTTGCCTTACATTATTGCGTTCCTTATAGCTATTTGGATCTATAAAAAGGTAATGGCGCCCACAAATTAACAAACTGATCACAAATAACCCTACAGGGATAAGCACAATTGCTATAGTTATCTATATGACCAAGGGCGTCGGTCATTATAGGATTTCTGGAGGGAGCCATGACAATTACGGAATTGAAGTATTTATTCCATCAAAATTTACTGGCAGAAGCGATCATTGAACCCGCTGAATCCGAAGGCGGTTGGATCGTTGAGTTTCGCCACAAGCAAGGCGGTTTCGTTATGCTGACGGATATTCACGGCGCCGAGTGTCAGTACAATGATCTCGACAAAGCGTCTAAATCCGCGCTAGCCGTAGGCTTCACTGAGGTTCGTATTGAGGCTAAATAGCCTCCCTACCAAACGAACCTCTTCTTCCAAAAAGTTATAAAACATTCATATCTATTCTTTCTTGTTATTAAGGTGGTTGGTTAATCTATCGTCACGCAATGATTAGGGATGTCGTGACAATGTCTTCAAACGTAAAACAGTCGCCGAACGGTAATAACAATTCTCAAGAATTACCAAGCCTAGCTGCTCCACTTAACGATCAGCAGCTATCACAACTACAACAAGCATCAACGAACCTTTCTTCAAACCAGCTTGCATGGGTAAGCGGGTATTTTTGGGGATTGAGCCAGGCGGGTGCACCATCAGCGCTTACTCCAGTTGCCAGCGCAGTAAGTACATCAGCGGCAGCCGTACCAGCAGGCAAGCTGACCATTATCTTTGCTTCTCAAACAGGTAACGCCAAAGGGGTTGCTGAGGAGCTAAAAGAAGAAGCTTCTGCGCTTGGTATCGATGTTGAGCTATTTGATGCAAGTGACTACAAAGGTAAAAACTTAGCGAAAGAGACACACGTCATCGTTGTTGCCTCTACAAACGGTGAGGGCGAAGCGCCTGATAACGCGATTGAGCTGCATGAGTTCCTTCAATCTAAGAAAGCGCCAAAACTTCCGAACCTTAAGTATGGTGTTATTGGCTTAGGCGACTCTAGCTATGAGTTCTTCTGCCAAACAGGTAAAGATTTTGATGAGTACTTAGGTAAGTTAGGGGCTACCTCATTCATTGATCGTATCGACTGTGACGTTGATTACGATGCGCCAGCAGGTGAGTGGCGAGCGAAAGCGCTAGAGGTCATTAAAGAAGATCTTGCCTCTCAAGCGGCAGATGTTGTGACGCTGCCTGTTGCAACTGCAGCCGCTACGGTTAACTACACCAAGAAAAATCCATATACCGCAACACTATTGACTAGCCAAAAGATCACGGGTCGTGATTCTGGTAAAGACGTTCGCCATATCGAGATTGATCTTGAAGGCTCTGGCATCACTTACAAGCCGGGCGATGCGCTGGGTGTGTGGTTCGAGAACAGCAGTGAGCTGGTGGATGCACTTCTTGCTCAAGTCGGTCTATCAGGTATTGAAAGTGTGGATGTCGATGGGGAGAGCCTATCTTTACGCTCTGCGCTGATTAAGCATTATGAGATCACTGCGGCAAACCCTCAGCAAGTAGCGCAATACGCAGAGATTTCAGGCAGTAAAAAGCTTGAGAAACTCGCAGCAGATAAAGACAAGCTTCGCGAGTATGCTTCGAATACTCAAGTGATTGATGTCTTTAAAGAGAAGAAAGCAAAACTAGAGGCCGAGCAATTACTGGGTCTACTACGCCGTTTAACCCCACGTCTCTATTCTATCGCATCCAGCCAAGAAGAAGTGGATGAAGAAGTTCATCTAACGGTTGGACTTGTTGAGTATCAAGCCGGTGAAGAAAGCCGATTTGGTGGTGCATCTTACTTCCTATCTCGTGGATTAGAAGAAGGTGGTGAAGTTAAAGTATTCGTTGAGCACAACAATAACTTCAAGCTACCAGAAAATGGTGACACGCCAGTGATTATGGTGGGTCCTGGTACGGGTATTGCGCCATTTAGAAGCTTCATTCAAGAGCGTGATAACCAAGGCGACAGCGGCAAAAACTGGTTGTTCTTTGGCGACCGCACGTTTACTCAAGATTTCCTATATCAAGTGGAATGGCAAAAGTACCTGAAGTCAGGTGTGCTAAACCGATTGGATGTGGCCTTTAGCCGTGACCAGCATGAGAAGGTGTATGTTCAGCATCGATTGCTAGAACAAGGTGAGCAGGTATGGCAATGGTTACAGGAAGGTGCCCACATTTATGTATGTGGCGATGCCAACCATATGGCCAAAGATGTTCACAATGCCCTGATTGAGATCGTTAAGGTGCATAGTGGAAAAGAAGCTGACCAGGCAGAAGAATTTGTCAACGAACTAAGAAAAGCAAAACGTTATCAGAAGGATGTGTACTAATGAGCAAGCAATCAGCCACTATTCAAGAAGTGTTGGGTGAAGAGTTGGGGCCGTTGTCTGATAACGAGCGTCTAAAAGGGCAGAGTAACCTACTGCGCGGAACCATTGAGAACGATCTTCAAGATCGTATTACAGGTGGATTTACCGCCGACAACTTCCAGCTCATTCGCTTCCACGGTATGTATCAGCAAGATGACCGTGATATCCGTAACGAGCGAGCTAAGCAAAAACTAGAACCTCTACACAACGTGATGCTTCGCGCGCGTATGCCGGGCGGTATTATCACGCCTAAGCAATGGTTAGCTATCGACAAGTTTGCGACTGATCATTCGCTGTATGGAAGTATTCGTTTAACGACGCGTCAAACGTTCCAGTTTCATGGCGTGTTAAAACCAAATATCAAGCTAATGCACCAAACGCTGAACTCTATCGGTATTGATTCTATTGCGACAGCCGGTGACGTAAACCGTAACGTGTTATGTACGACTAACCCTGTGGAATCAGAGTTACATCAAGAAGCCTACGAGTGGGCGAAAAAGATCAGTGAGCATTTGCTTCCGAAAACCAAAGCGTATGCAGAGATTTGGCTTGATGGTGAAAAAGTAGAAAGCACTGAGGAAGACGAACCTATTCTGGGTAAGAACTACTTACCACGTAAGTTCAAAACGACAGTCGTGATCCCACCGCAAAATGATGTGGACGTGCACGCCAATGATCTGAACTTCGTAGCGATTGCTGATAACGGCAAGCTGGTGGGTTTCAATGTTCTTGTTGGCGGTGGTCTCGCCATGACTCACGGTGATACGTCGACGTACCCAAGACGTGCCGATGACTTTGGTTTTGTTCCTCTGGAGAAAACGCTAGATGTAGCAGCAGCGGTTGTGACGACTCAGCGTGACTGGGGGAACCGTTCAAATCGTAAGAATGCCAAGACTAAGTACACACTTGACCGTGTTGGCATTGATGTATTTAAAGCAGAAGTTGAAAAACGTGCCGGTATTAGCTTCGAGCAAAGCCGCCCATACGAGTTTACTGAGCGTGGTGACAGAATTGGTTGGGTTGAGGGTATCGATGGTAAATACCACTTAGCACTATTCATTGAGAATGGTCGACTGCTCGACTTCCCTGGTAAGCCTCTTAAAACTGGTGTTGCTGAGATCGCTAAGATCCACAAAGGCGACTTTAGGATGACGGCAAACCAAAACCTGATTGTCGCCAAGGTATCTAAGTCAAACAAAGCAAAGATTGAGAAGATCGCTCGTGAACATGGTCTGATGGACGATGCGGTATCTGAGCAGCGCAAAAACTCGATGGCGTGTGTGGCTTTCCCAACTTGTCCTCTTGCAATGGCAGAAGCGGAACGTTTCCTACCAAGCTTTGTTACTGATGTAGAGAGCATTCTGGATAAACACCAGATCCCAAGTGATGAGAGCATCATCTTGAGGATCACCGGATGTCCAAATGGTTGTGGTCGAGCGATGTTGGCAGAAATTGGTTTGGTTGGTAAAGCGCCGGGCCGATACAACCTGCACTTAGGCGGCAACAAAGCAGGTACTCGTGTACCTAAGATGTACAAAGAGAACATTACGGATGCGCAAATCCTAGAAGAGATTGATGCTTTAGTAGGTCAGTGGGCGGAGCAGCGTAATGAAGGTGAAGCATTTGGTGACTTCGTTATCCGCGCAGGGATTATAGAAGAGGTCAAAGTATCGAAAAGGGACTTCTATGCCTAGAGACGTTATTTCCCAGAAACAAGCAGCTAAACAAGGCTCAGTTAGCGAAATCGCGCAAGATCAGTCAAAAGCGCTAGAGCTTCAAGAGCTGCTGTCACTGACTAAAACCGAGCAGATTTTAAAGCTAGCAGAGCTAAATGGTCAGCTTGAGCTATTGACTGCGAAGCAGAGAGTTGAGTGGGCGTTAGAGAATTTGCCAGGTGGGCATATCCTAAGTTCAAGCTTCGGGGTTCAAGCGGCGGTTATGCTTCACTTGGTGACAAGCGTAAAAGCAGACGTTCCTGTAGTGCTCACGGATACCGGTTATCTATTTCCAGAAACGTATCAGTTCATAGATAAGCTTCAGAAGCAGTTAGATCTGAATCTACATATCTATAAAGCGAACATCTCGCCAGCTTGGCAAGAGGCTCGCTACGGTAAGTTATGGGAAAAAGGGCTCGATGGACTTAAACAATACAACCAGCTTAATAAAGTAGAGCCAATGAAAAGGGCACTCGAAGAGTTGGATGTTCACACTTGGTTTTCTGGCCTACGACGTGAGCAGTCAGAGAGTCGAGCTAACTTGCCGGTACTGGCGATTCAAAATGGCCGTTTTAAGTTCTTGCCAATCATCGATTGGAATAACGATCAAGTTGATAGCTATATAGAAGAGCACGGTTTGAGTTACCACCCTCTTAAAGAAGCGGGTTACCTATCTTTAGGTGATACTCACTCTACAGTGAAGTGGGAACCAGGTATGAAAGAAGAGGAAACTCGCTTTAATGGTCTAAAACGTGAGTGTGGTTTACACGAAGACGACGGTGAGACAGACGGTTCTGGTATTTAACCGCTATTCACATCATTACAAAAAGGAGGGCTTTGCCCTCCTTTTTTAATAACTCTGTGGATAACTTGTAGTCATTACTAGGATAAAGTTGAATAAATAGGGCTTTGAATGAAAAAGACGCGGTTAGGCGTTATTTTTGTATTTTTTCTAAAAAAAGGCTTGCTAATGTGATGAGGCTCTCTATAATGCGCTTCCACTGACACGGCAGAGCCCACAAGGGTTCGAGGCGATAGTCAGTAAGGCATTCAGCTTACAAGATGGTCTTCTAGTTAGATTTGAAAAAATCAAAAATAATTAGAAAAAAGTGTTTGACACTGAGAATCATCTCGCTAGAATAGCCGCCTCTTCAAACGGAAAGCGAAACGCAGAGTTCTGAAGAGAATGTTCTTTAAAAATTTAAACCTATCAATCTGTGTGGGCACTCGTTGATGATAATCAAATTAGATACCTCGGTATCAAATTAGGTTTCAATGAAACGAAGTGACCATTGAATCGAAAGATTCAGCACAGTCAATTCAAACATTACTTTATGTAATGTTCAGTATTCATTGAGCCGACAAAATCTTAAATTGAAGAGTTTGATCATGGCTCAGATTGAACGCTGGCGGCAGGCCTAACACATGCAAGTCGAGCGGAAACGAGTTAACTGAACCTTCGGGAAACGTTAACGGCGTCGAGCGGCGGACGGGTGAGTAATGCCTGGGAAATTGCCCTGATGTGGGGGATAACCATTGGAAACGATGGCTAATACCGCATAATAGCCCGGTTCTTCGGAATTGGTCTCAAAGAGGGGGACCTTTTAGGCCTCTCGCGTCAGGATATGCCCAGGTGGGATTAGCTAGTTGGTGAGGTAATGGCTCACCAAGGCGACGATCCCTAGCTGGTCTGAGAGGATGATCAGCCACACTGGAACTGAGACACGGTCCAGACTCCTACGGGAGGCAGCAGTGGGGAATATTGCACAATGGGCGCAAGCCTGATGCAGCCATGCCGCGTGTGTGAAGAAGGCCTTCGGGTTGTAAAAGCACTTTCAGCAGTGAGGAAGGCGGGTACGTTAATAGCGTGCTCGTTTGACGTTAGCTGCAGAAGAAGCACCGGCTAACTCCGTGCCAGCAGCCGCGGTAATACGGAGGGTGCGAGCGTTAATCGGAATTACTGGGCGTAAAGCGCATGCAGGTGGTTAGTTAAGTCAGATGTGAAAGCCCGGGGCTCAACCTCGGAACTGCATTTGAAACTGGCTGACTAGAGTACTGTAGAGGGGGGTAGAATTTCAGGTGTAGCGGTGAAATGCGTAGAGATCTGAAGGAATACCGGTGGCGAAGGCGGCCCCCTGGACAGATACTGACACTCAGATGCGAAAGCGTGGGGAGCAAACAGGATTAGATACCCTGGTAGTCCACGCCGTAAACGATGTCTACTTGGAGGTTGTGGCCTTGAGCCGTGGCTTTCGGAGCTAACGCGTTAAGTAGACCGCCTGGGGAGTACGGTCGCAAGATTAAAACTCAAATGAATTGACGGGGGCCCGCACAAGCGGTGGAGCATGTGGTTTAATTCGATGCAACGCGAAGAACCTTACCTACTCTTGACATCCAGAGAACTTAGCAGAGATGCTTTGGTGCCTTCGGGAACTCTGAGACAGGTGCTGCATGGCTGTCGTCAGCTCGTGTTGTGAAATGTTGGGTTAAGTCCCGCAACGAGCGCAACCCTTATCCTTGTTTGCCAGCACTTCGGGTGGGAACTCCAGGGAGACTGCCGGTGATAAACCGGAGGAAGGTGGGGACGACGTCAAGTCATCATGGCCCTTACGAGTAGGGCTACACACGTGCTACAATGGCGCATACAGAGGGCGGCCAACTTGCGAAAGTGAGCGAATCCCAAAAAGTGCGTCGTAGTCCGGATTGGAGTCTGCAACTCGACTCCATGAAGTCGGAATCGCTAGTAATCGTGGATCAGAATGCCACGGTGAATACGTTCCCGGGCCTTGTACACACCGCCCGTCACACCATGGGAGTGGGCTGCAAAAGAAGTGGGTAGTTTAACCTTCGGGAGGACGCTCACCACTTTGTGGTTCATGACTGGGGTGAAGTCGTAACAAGGTAGCCCTAGGGGAACCTGGGGCTGGATCACCTCCTTATACGAAAGATTATTGCGATGAGTGTTCACACAGATTGATTAGGTTTTTATTAATAAAGACGAAAGAGCTTTAATTAATGTTTAGTCATTGATTAAAGCTTTTTGCTTTAAGCTCTTTAACAATTTGGAAAGCTGACGAATAACATTTGATTAATGTTATTCAATTAAAAGTTCTCAAATCCTATATCGAAAGATGTAGGTACCAACACACATTCAAGTGTTCTTGGGAATCACGAAAGTGATTCATATTTGAGTCCGGCAAAATCGAGTCTGCACATGTATAAAAATGCAGACAACTTTGGTTGTTTACCAGTTTGTCTTCACTTTTCAAAAGTGAAAGCAAATGCACAATCTCAAGATTTCATCTGAAACTCTTTGGGGTTGTATGGTTAAGTGACTAAGCGTACACGGTGGATGCCTTGGCAGTCAGAGGCGATGAAAGGCGTAATAACTTGCGATAAGTCCAGATTAGGTAGTAATAACCTGTGAGTCTGGAATTCCTGAATGGGGGAAACCCACCTGCATAAGCAGGTATCGCTGAGTGAATACATAGCTCAGCGAGGCGAACCGGGGGAACTGAAACATCTAAGTACCCCGAGGAAGAGAAATCAACCGAGATTCCGAAAGTAGCGGCGAGCGAAATTGGATTAGCCCTTAAGCTTTTAATGAGACAGGTGAAGGCTCTGGAAAGTGCCGCGATACAGGGTGATAGCCCCGTAACCGACATCTCATCATCAGTGAAATCGAGTAGGGCGGGACACGTGATATCCTGTCTGAATATGGGGGGACCATCCTCCAAGGCTAAATACTACTGACTGACCGATAGTGAACCAGTACCGTGAGGGAAAGGCGAAAAGAACCCCTGTGAGGGGAGTGAAATAGAACCTGAAACCGTGTACGTACAAGCAGTAGGAGCACCTTCGTGGTGTGACTGCGTACCTTTTGTATAATGGGTCAGCGACTTATATTCAGTGGCAAGGTTAACCGTTTAGGGGAGCCGTAGGGAAACCGAGTCTTAACTGGGCGTTCAGTCTCTGGATATAGACCCGAAACCAGGTGATCTAGCCATGGGCAGGTTGAAGGTTGAGTAACATCAACTGGAGGACCGAACCGACTAATGTTGAAAAATTAGCGGATGACTTGTGGCTAGGGGTGAAAGGCCAATCAAACCTGGAGATAGCTGGTTCTCCCCGAAATCTATTTAGGTAGAGCCTCGGACGAATACTACTGGGGGTAGAGCACTGTTAAGGCTAGGGGGTCATCCCGACTTACCAACCCTTTGCAAACTCCGAATACCAGTAAGTACTATCCGGGAGACACACGGCGGGTGCTAACGTCCGTCGTGGAGAGGGAAACAACCCAGACCGCCAGCTAAGGTCCCAAATTATAGCTAAGTGGGAAACGATGTGGGAAGGCTTAGACAGCTAGGATGTTGGCTTAGAAGCAGCCATCATTTAAAGAAAGCGTAATAGCTCACTAGTCGAGTCGGCCTGCGCGGAAGATGTAACGGGGCTAAGCTATAAACCGAAGCTGCGGCAATATACTTTTGTATATTGGGTAGGGGAGCGTTCTGTAAGCCGTTGAAGGTGGATTGTAAGGTCTGCTGGAGGTATCAGAAGTGCGAATGCTGACATGAGTAACGATAAAGGGGGTGAAAAACCTCCTCGCCGGAAGACCAAGGGTTCCTGTCCAACGTTAATCGGGGCAGGGTGAGTCGACCCCTAAGGCGAGGCCGAAAGGCGTAGTCGATGGGAAACGGGTTAATATTCCCGTACTTCTTACAATTGCGATGGGGGGACGGAGAAGGCTAGGTGGGCCTGGCGACGGTTGTCCAGGTTCAAGTGCGTAGGCTTAAGAGTTAGGTAAATCCGGCTCTTTTTAAGGCTGAGACACGATGTCGAGCTACTACGGTAGTGAAGTCATTGATGCCATGCTTCCAGGAAAAGCCTCTAAGCTTCAGATTGTAAGGAATCGTACCCCAAACCGACACAGGTGGTCGGGTAGAGAATACCAAGGCGCTTGAGAGAACTCGGGTGAAGGAACTAGGCAAAATGGTACCGTAACTTCGGGAGAAGGTACGCTCCTCGCGGTGAAGTCCCTTGCGGATGGAGCTATGGGGAGTCGCAGATACCAGGTGGCTGCAACTGTTTATTAAAAACACAGCACTGTGCAAAATCGTAAGATGACGTATACGGTGTGACGCCTGCCCGGTGCCGGAAGGTTAATTGATGGGGTTAGACTTCGGTCGAAGCTCTTGATCGAAGCCCCGGTAAACGGCGGCCGTAACTATAACGGTCCTAAGGTAGCGAAATTCCTTGTCGGGTAAGTTCCGACCTGCACGAATGGCGTAATGATGGCCACGCTGTCTCCACCCGAGACTCAGTGAAATTGAAATCGCTGTGAAGATGCAGTGTACCCGCGGCTAGACGGAAAGACCCCGTGAACCTTTACTACAGCTTGGCACTGAACATTGACCCTACATGTGTAGGATAGGTGGGAGGCTTTGAAACGAGTACGCCAGTATTCGTGGAGCCGTCCTTGAAATACCACCCTTGTAGTGTTGATGTTCTAACGTTGGCCCCTTATCGGGGCTGCGGACAGTGCCTGGTGGGTAGTTTGACTGGGGCGGTCTCCTCCCAAAGAGTAACGGAGGAGCACGAAGGTGGGCTAATCACGGTTGGACATCGTGAGGTTAGTGCAATGGCATAAGCCCGCTTGACTGCGAGAATGACAATTCGAGCAGGTGCGAAAGCAGGTCATAGTGATCCGGTGGTTCTGAATGGAAGGGCCATCGCTCAACGGATAAAAGGTACTCCGGGGATAACAGGCTGATACCGCCCAAGAGTTCATATCGACGGCGGTGTTTGGCACCTCGATGTCGGCTCATCACATCCTGGGGCTGAAGTCGGTCCCAAGGGTATGGCTGTTCGCCATTTAAAGTGGTACGCGAGCTGGGTTTAGAACGTCGTGAGACAGTTCGGTCCCTATCTGCCGTGGGCGTTGGAAGATTGAAGGGGGCTGCTCCTAGTACGAGAGGACCGGAGTGGACGAACCTCTGGTGTTCGGGTTGTGTCGCCAGACGCATTGCCCGGTAGCTAAGTTCGGAATCGATAACCGCTGAAAGCATCTAAGCGGGAAGCGAGCCCTGAGATGAGTCTTCCCTGGCACTTTAAGTGTCCTAAAGGGTTGTTCGAGACTAGAACGTTGATAGGCAGGGTGTGTAAGCGTTGTGAGGCGTTGAGCTAACCTGTACTAATTGCCCGTGAGGCTTAACCATACAACACCCAAAGGGTTTTGATGGACTCAAAGCAAGAACTTTGAATGTGTATTTAGACTTTTAAAATCAGTTTTCCGGATTTATTGTTTTCAGATTTTCAGAAAATCTGAAGGCAAAACAGAATTTGCTTGGCGACCATAGCGTTGTGGACCCACCTGACTCCATGCCGAACTCAGAAGTGAAACGCAATAGCGCCGATGGTAGTGTGGGGCTTCCCCATGTGAGAGTAGGACATCGCCAGGCTCCTATTTATTTTCACTTTTTTGAAAAGTGAAGACAAAAGGTTCGACTTGTCTTTAAGTAGACGGGTCACCATAAAGTTTTAAGAGATTTTCTTAGAGTTTTATGTTGACTTTCAAAGTGGAAAGCGTATTATACGCGTCCTGCTTAAGTGCTAAGGCACTGAAAGCAAAGCTCTTTAACAATATAAACCTATCAATCTGTGTGGGCACTCGTTGATGATAATCAAATTAGATACCTCGGTATCAAATTAGGTTTCAATGAAACGAAGTGACCATTGAATCGAAAGATTCAGCACAGTCAATTCAAACATTACTTTATGTAATGTTCAGTATTCATTGAGCCGACAAAATCTTAAATTGAAGAGTTTGATCATGGCTCAGATTGAACGCTGGCGGCAGGCCTAACACATGCAAGTCGAGCGGAAACGAGTTAACTGAACCTTCGGGGAACGTTAACGGCGTCGAGCGGCGGACGGGTGAGTAATGCCTGGGAAATTGCCCTGATGTGGGGGATAACCATTGGAAACGATGGCTAATACCGCATAATAGCTTCGGCTCAAAGAGGGGGACCTTCGGGCCTCTCGCGTCAGGATATGCCCAGGTGGGATTAGCTAGTTGGTGAGGTAATGGCTCACCAAGGCGACGATCCCTAGCTGGTCTGAGAGGATGATCAGCCACACTGGAACTGAGACACGGTCCAGACTCCTACGGGAGGCAGCAGTGGGGAATATTGCACAATGGGCGCAAGCCTGATGCAGCCATGCCGCGTGTGTGAAGAAGGCCTTCGGGTTGTAAAAGCACTTTCAGCAGTGAGGAAGGCGGGTACGTTAATAGCGTGCTCGTTTGACGTTAGCTGCAGAAGAAGCACCGGCTAACTCCGTGCCAGCAGCCGCGGTAATACGGAGGGTGCGAGCGTTAATCGGAATTACTGGGCGTAAAGCGCATGCAGGTGGTTAGTTAAGTCAGATGTGAAAGCCCGGGGCTCAACCTCGGAACTGCATTTGAAACTGGCTGACTAGAGTACTGTAGAGGGGGGGTAGAATTTCAGGTGTAGCGGTGAAATGCGTAGAGATCTGAAGGAATACCGGTGGCGAAGGCGGCCCCCTGGACAGATACTGACACTCAGATGCGAAAGCGTGGGGAGCAAACAGGATTAGATACCCTGGTAGTCCACGCCGTAAACGATGTCTACTTGGAGGTTGTGGCCTTGAGCCGTGGCTTTCGGAGCTAACGCGTTAAGTAGACCGCCTGGGGAGTACGGTCGCAAGATTAAAACTCAAATGAATTGACGGGGGCCCGCACAAGCGGTGGAGCATGTGGTTTAATTCGATGCAACGCGAAGAACCTTACCTACTCTTGACATCCTCAGAAGAGACTGGAGACAGTCTTGTGCCTTCGGGAACTGAGAGACAGGTGCTGCATGGCTGTCGTCAGCTCGTGTTGTGAAATGTTGGGTTAAGTCCCGCAACGAGCGCAACCCTTATCCTTGTTTGCCAGCACTTCGGGTGGGAACTCCAGGGAGACTGCCGGTGATAAACCGGAGGAAGGTGGGGACGACGTCAAGTCATCATGGCCCTTACGAGTAGGGCTACACACGTGCTACAATGGCGCATACAGAGGGCGGCCAACTTGCGAAAGTGAGCGAATCCCAAAAAGTGCGTCGTAGTCCGGATTGGAGTCTGCAACTCGACTCCATGAAGTCGGAATCGCTAGTAATCGTGGATCAGAATGCCACGGTGAATACGTTCCCGGGCCTTGTACACACCGCCCGTCACACCATGGGAGTGGGCTGCAAAAGAAGTGGGTAGTTTAACCTTCGGGAGGACGCTCACCACTTTGTGGTTCATGACTGGGGTGAAGTCGTAACAAGGTAGCCCTAGGGGAACCTGGGGCTGGATCACCTCCTTATACGAATAGATTATTGCGATGAGTGTTCACACAGATTGATACGGTTTATGAATTAAAGACGATGCTTGGGTCTGTAGCTCAGGTGGTTAGAGCGTTCGCCTGATAAGCGAGAGGTCGGTGGTTCAAGTCCACTCAGACCCACCAATCTTCCTCCCAGATGATTGGCGGTAAGCATCACACTGATGGGGCTATAGCTCAGCTGGGAGAGCGCCTGCCTTGCACGCAGGAGGTCAGCAGTTCGATCCTGCTTAGCTCCACCATCTTTAAGCACATTTCTTTTTAATAGAAAGTCTTAAGTGTTCTTAAAAATGGTTCTTTATGAATCAAGCTCTTTAACAATTTGGAAAGCTGACGAATAACATTTGATTAATGTTATTCAATTAAAAGTTCTCAAATCCTATATCGAAAGATGTAGGTACCAACACACATTCAAGTGTTCTTGGAATTTGAGTCCGGCAAAATCGAGTCTGCATCATGTATAAAAATTGCAGACAACTTTGGTTACGTAACAAAGACCCTTTGGGGTTGTATGGTTAAGTGACTAAGCGTACACGGTGGATGCCTTGGCAGTCAGAGGCGATGAAAGGCGTAATAACTTGCGATAAGCTCAGATTAGGTAGTAATAACCTGTGAGTCTGAGATTCCTGAATGGGGAAACCCACCTGCATAAGCAGGTATCGCTGAGTGAATACATAGCTCAGCGAGGCGAACCGGGGGAACTGGAAACATCTAAGTACCCCGAGGAAGAGAAATCAACCGAGATTCCGAAAGTAGCGGCGAGCGAAATTGGATTAGCCCTTAAGTTTTTAATGAGACAGGTGAAGGCTCTGGAAAGTGCCGCGATACAGGGTGATAGCCCCGTAACCGACATCTCATCATCAGTGAAATCGAGTAGGGCGGGACACGTGATATCCTGTCTGAATATGGGGGGACCATCCTCCAAGGCTAAATACTACTGACTGACCGATAGTGAACCAGTACCGTGAGGGAAAGGCGAAAAGAACCCCTGTGAGGGGAGTGAAATAGAACCTGAAACCGTGTACGTACAAGCAGTAGGAGCACCTTCGTGGTGTGACTGCGTACCTTTTGTATAATGGGTCAGCGACTTATATTCAGTGGCAAGGTTAACCGTTTAGGGGAGCCGTAGGGAAACCGAGTCTTAACTGGGCGTTCAGTCTCTGGATATAGACCCGAAACCAGGTGATCTAGCCATGGGCAGGTTGAAGGTTGAGTAACATCAACTGGAGGACCGAACCGACTAATGTTGAAAAATTAGCGGATGACTTGTGGCTAGGGGTGAAAGGCCAATCAAACCTGGAGATAGCTGGTTCTCCCCCGAAATCTATTTAGGTAGAGCCTCGGACGAATACTACTGGGGGGTAGAGCACTGTTAAGGCTAGGGGGTCATCCCGACTTACCAACCCTTTGCAAACTCCGAATACCAGTAAGTACTATCCGGGAGACACACGGCGAGTGCTAACGTCCGTCGTGGAGAGGGAAACAACCCAGACCGCCAGCTAAGGTCCCAAATTATAGCTAAGTGGGAAACGATGTGGGAAGGCTTAGACAGCTAGGATGTTGGCTTAGAAGCAGCCATCATTTAAAGAAAGCGTAATAGCTCACTAGTCGAGTCGGCCTGCGCGGAAGATGTAACGGGGCTAAGCTATAAACCGAAGCTGCGGCAATATACTTTGTATATTGGGTAGGGGAGCGTTCTGTAAGCCGTTGAAGGTGAACTGTAAGGTTTGCTGGAGGTATCAGAAGTGCGAATGCTGACATGAGTAACGATAAAGGGGGTGAAAAACCTCCTCGCCGGAAGACCAAGGGTTCCTGTCCAACGTTAATCGGGGCAGGGTGAGTCGACCCCTAAGGCGAGGCCGAAAGGCGTAGTCGATGGGAAACGGGTTAATATTCCCGTACTTCTTACAATTGCGATGGGGGGACGGAGAAGGCTAGGTGGGCCTGGCGACGGTTGTCCAGGTTCAAGTGCGTAGGCTTGAGAGTTAGGTAAATCCGGCTCTCTTTAAGGCTGAGACACGATGTCGAGCTACTACGGTAGTGAAGTCATTGATGCCATGCTTCCAGGAAAAGCCTCTAAGCTTCAGATTGTAAGGAATCGTACCCCAAACCGACACAGGTGGTCGGGTAGAGAATACCAAGGCGCTTGAGAGAACTCGGGTGAAGGAACTAGGCAAAATGGTACCGTAACTTCGGGAGAAGGTACGCTCCTCGCGGTGAAGTCCCTTGCGGATGGAGCTATGGGGAGTCGCAGATACCAGGTGGCTGCAACTGTTTATTAAAAACACAGCACTGTGCAAAATCGTAAGATGACGTATACGGTGTGACGCCTGCCCGGTGCCGGAAGGTTAATTGATGGGGTTAGACTTCGGTCGAAGCTCTTGATCGAAGCCCCGGTAAACGGCGGCCGTAACTATAACGGTCCTAAGGTAGCGAAATTCCTTGTCGGGTAAGTTCCGACCTGCACGAATGGCGTAATGATGGCCACGCTGTCTCCACCCGAGACTCAGTGAAATTGAAATCGCTGTGAAGATGCAGTGTACCCGCGGCTAGACGGAAAGACCCCGTGAACCTTTACTACAGCTTGGCACTGAACATTGACCCTACATGTGTAGGATAGGTGGGAGGCTTTGAAACGAGTACGCCAGTATTCGTGGAGCCGTCCTTGAAATACCACCCTTGTAGTGTTGATGTTCTAACGTTGGCCCCTTATCGGGGCTGCGGACAGTGCCTGGTGGGTAGTTTGACTGGGGCGGTCTCCTCCCAAAGAGTAACGGAGGAGCACGAAGGTGGGCTAATCACGGTTGGACATCGTGAGGTTAGTGCAATGGCATAAGCCCGCTTGACTGCGAGAATGACAATTCGAGCAGGTGCGAAAGCAGGTCATAGTGATCCGGTGGTTCTGAATGGAAGGGCCATCGCTCAACGGATAAAAAGGTACTCCGGGGATAACAGGCTGATACCGCCCAAGAGTTCATATCGACGGCGGTGTTTGGCACCTCGATGTCGGCTCATCACATCCTGGGGCTGAAGTCGGTCCCAAGGGTATGGCTGTTCGCCATTTAAAGTGGTACGCGAGCTGGGTTTAGAACGTCGTGAGACAGTTCGGTCCCTATCTGCCGTGGGCGTTGGAAGATTGAAGGGGGCTGCTCCTAGTACGAGAGGACCGGAGTGGACGAACCTCTGGTGTTCGGGTTGTGTCGCCAGACGCATTGCCCGGTAGCTAAGTTCGGAATCGATAACCGCTGAAAGCATCTAAGCGGGAAGCGAGCCCTGAGATGAGTCTTCCCTGGCGCTTTAAGCGTCCTAAAGGGTTGTTCGAGACTAGAACGTTGATAGGCAGGGTGTGTAAGCGTTGTGAGGCGTTGAGCTAACCTGTACTAATTGCCCGTGAGGCTTAACCATACAACACCCAAAGGGTTTTGATGGACTCAAAGCAAGAACGAATTGAATGTGTGAGAACACATAACAGCTTTCCAGATATTTTGGCTTTTAGCTTTTTTGAAAAGCTGAAAACCAAAGCAGAATTTGCTTGGCGACCATAGCGTTGTGGACCCACCTGATTCCATGCCGAACTCAGAAGTGAAACGCAATAGCGCCGATGGTAGTGTGGGGCTTCCCCATGTGAGAGTAGGACATCGCCAGGCTTTAAATTTTGGACACTTGCATTAGCGAGTATGCCACTGCGGAGTGGTAGTTCAGTTGGTTAGAATACCGGCCTGTCACGCCGGGGGTCGCGGGTTCGAGTCCCGTCCACTCCGCCACTTATTAGAAAACCCGATGCGAAAGCGTCGGGTTTTTTATTATCTAAGATTTGGTTGCTCCCTTTTCAAGGGAGTCGAGTCCCGGTTGATGGCACCCCCCGCCATTCCGCCACTTATTAAGAAGCCTCGTCTAACGACGAGGCTTTTTTACGTTTGTAAGATTCCAAACTGTCTCAAAGCCTTCTTTAGTTCTTCATTAAAAGTGTTCCGTCTCTAGTATTCAGTTGCCCCAGTTGCTCTCATACTTGTTTAGCGCACTTCTATTTCTAATTTAGTACCCGACCGTTTGCATTGATTCTTTAGATTTAAACTTAATTTTTCTCGCAAATTTAACCATGGTCATAATTTTGGTTAGCTCTACTTTTAAAGATATCGCTGTCATGTATTCTTCATTAAAATGCAATATTTCGTACGTTAACGGTATCTGAGCTAGAAAATGAAGTTAAAAAATCAGACATATTTATTATCGCTAATTATCCTAATAGCCGTAGTAGCAGTTGCTATTTCGGGGCTTTGGTCCCTGCGTGTCGCCAGTAATAGTGATAACAAGGCTAGGGTAACTGAGATCTTTACCAGCACTTACTCAACGATCGTTGAGCTAGAAAAGCTTGCTCAGGACGGCACACTCGCTGAGTCAGAAGCAAAAGCAATCGCAACCCGTATACTCAGAAACAATGTGTATAAAGACAATGAGTATGTGTATGTTGCCGATGAGCAGATGACTTTTATTGCTGCACCACTGGATCCTCAACTACATGGTACTAGCTTCCACGATTTCAAAGACAGCGGCGGTCGCAGCGTTGCGGATATTATCCTAAGTAAGCTTGGTAACACTACAGGGGCTCTGATTGAATATCATTGGTCACAAGCTCTTCCTGACGGCTCTGTAGAGGACAAACTTTCAATTGCTGAGCGAACGCCACATTGGAACTGGGTTGTAGGTACTGGGATTGGTTTTAATGAGGTGAACGAACGTTTTTGGTCAACCGCTAAATGGCAGCTCTCATTTTGTTTGCTCATCATAGTCGCCATCGTTGGTCTACTATTGATTTCTCTGAGTCGAATGACTTCTATTCTTGGTGGTGAGCCTTCTGATGTACTTAAGGCTGTAAGAGATGTTGCTGATGGTAAGCTAAAGACTCATTTTGAGCATAGGGCGATAGAAGGCAGTATCTTTCATTCGGTGCAAACGATGAACTTATCGCTAGCTGCATTACTTTCTAGCATCGAGAAGGTAACGGCTTCGATCACAACACAATTATCCGATGCAGACTCTCGCTCATCGGTAATTGCATCTCTTACATCGTCTCAGCAGCAAAGTACTGAAATGATAGCCACAGCGATGACCGAAATGGCGTCTTCGGCTTCTCACGTTGCTCAGTCGGCAACAGATGCAGCACTTAGCACTGATGAGGCTGATAAGCAGAGCCAACAGGTGAGTGAACTCATTCTTGCAACCGTCTCTAATATCGAAGGCCTGGCTACGCAGTTGGAGGGAGCTAGCGCAGCAGTCTCCGACCTAGATAGCGACGTGCATAACATTGCGCGTGTTCTCGATGTGATAGGCGATATCGCAGAACAAACTAACTTGCTAGCACTGAATGCTGCGATAGAGGCAGCACGCGCAGGAGAACAGGGAAGAGGATTTGCGGTAGTTGCCGATGAGGTTCGAAACCTTGCAGGCCGCACGCAGCAAAGTACGAAAGAGATTCAGGAGATGATTGGAAACCTGCAATCAGGCTCTCAGAATGCCATTCAAAGCATCTTGCTATGTGCAGAGACAAGCCAAGCAACCGTATCGGAGTCACAAACAGCTTCACAAGCGTTACAGGAGGTTGTTTTGAGTCTTGAGGCTATTACAGAAAAGAGCCTGCAGATAGCGACAGCTGCGGCAGAGCAGACTGAGGTTAGTGATGATATCTCGCAGCGTATCAATATGATTGAACATAGTGGTAGCGAGTTAAGAGGTGTTGTGGACGAAACCAAGCGTTCAACACAAACTCTGAACCAGCTTTCTGAAGACTTAAGTTCGAAAGTAGCTCGTTTTGAGGTGGCATAATGCAAAACACAGCGAGTTGTAGGCGTTAAAATAGATACTTTTTTGGTGCTTAAGAACTATCTCGAGCCTAGCAATAACGTGGTCTACAAATGGCTGACACACTGCTAGGGCTTGTTTTTGAGCACCAAACGAATAAAAATAGAACGCTGAGTATATAAAAGCAACAAACGATATTTTTTTTGCAATTTAGTGTTGACCTAAAGACCGAAAAACCGTTTAATACACCTCGTCGCCCGGATAGCTCAGTCGGTAGAGCAGAGGATTGAAAATCCTCGTGTCGGTGGTTCGATTCCGCCTCCGGGCACCACAATTTAGATTGTTGGTGCTAAGACAATTAGTACGAGCAATAACAAATAAAGTGTCGCCGACTTAGCTCAGTAGGTAGAGCAACTGACTTGTAATCAGTAGGTCACCAGTTCGATTCCGGTAGTCGGCACCATTTATTACTTAAAGTAATTCCCCCTTAGTTCAGTTGGTAGAACGGCGGACTGTTAATCCGTATGTCGCAGGTTCGAGTCCCGCAGGGGGAGCCACTTTCAAAAGTAAGCGAAAGCTTGCTTTAAGTGCCGACTTAGCTCAGTAGGTAGAGCAACTGACTTGTAATCAGTAGGTCACCAGTTCGATTCCGGTAGTCGGCACCACTTTATTGCTAAAAGCAATTCCCCCTTAGTTCAGTTGGTAGAACGGCGGACTGTTAATCCGTATGTCGCAGGTTCGAGTCCCGCAGGGGGAGCCACTTTAAAAAAGCCGCATCGAAAGATGCGGCTTTTTTGCATTTGAAATCGCAACGCTGACACTAACTCATATCAATCTTAATCCCCCTAAGCGGATTTTTCTCTTGAGATTCACTTTCTTGAATCTTTAGCATTAGCCTGAGATCATTTTGAGAGTCTGCACTGTGCAAAGCGTCTTCTTGATTGATCTTTCCTGCCCTAACCAATTGATATAGCGCCTGATCAAATGTTTGCATTCCAACATCATTACTTTTCGTCATTGCTGCTTTGAGCTCGTGCAGCGCGCCTTTGCGGATAAGGTCTGAGATTCTTGGACTGCTCAGCATAACCTCAAAAACCCCATGCCTACCTTGTGCATGTTTATCTCTAATAAGCTGCTGAGCGACAATACCTCTGAGGTTCGCTGAGAGATCAAACAGGAACTGCTCCTTACGCTCTTTTGGCACTAAGTGAAGTATCCTCTCTAAGGCTTGATTAGCGTTGTTCGCATGTAGTGTTGCCATACATAGGTGACCCGTTTCGGCAAAAGCCATTGCGTACTCCATGGTTGAACGGTTACGAATCTCGCCAATGACGATCATATCTGGTGCTTGTCGAAGAGAGTTTTTGAGTGCGATATCGTAGCTTTCAGTGTCTAGTCCTACTTCCCTCTGAGTAACAATACACTTTTGATGTTGGTGGACGAACTCGATAGGGTCCTCCACCGTCAGAATATGTCCACTGCGGTGGCGGTTCCTGTAACCTGTCATTGCCGCCATGGTTGTAGACTTACCAGAGCCAGTTCCTCCAACGATCAGCACTAGTCCACGCTTAGCGATAGCAAGATCTTGTACTACATCAGGAAGTGCGAGTTCTTCAAAACTGGGAATGTGAGTTTCGATACGTCTTATGACCGCACCTGGCAGCTCTCTTTGAAAGAACGCACTCACACGGAAGCGCCCATAAGTCTTAACAATGGCAAAATTTGCTTCTTTACTTGCTTGGTAATCTTGATAACTCGGGCTATCCATTACCTCTTGTAGTAGTGCGTGAATATCGTGGTGATGCAGGGGTGAACCTTGCGGTTTTAGATCGCCATCCACTCGGAATAAGACAGGGGCATCCGCGGTTAAATAGAGATCAGACGCCCTACACTCTAGCATCTGTTTCAAAATATTATCCATCGTATCCATAGACATGACCTACATAGGCATCGGTTGTTGTATGAAGACTCTTTTATTTATCTCCTCAACATCGACTAACCCTTGTGATAAGAGTTGCTGAGCATTCTGCTCCATCGTTTGCATGCCGTGCGCTGCGCCTGTTTGAATGATCGAAAACATTTGAGCTACCTTGTCTTCACGTATTAGATTCCTGATCGCAGGGGTTCCCATCATAATCTCGTGACATGCCACTCGGCCACCACCGAGGCGCTTTAGCAGTGTTTGGGCAATCACGGCTCTCAATGATTCAGACAGCATAGAGCGGACCATACCTTTCTCCTGTGCCGGGAAAACGTCAATGATTCGGTCAATAGACTTTGCAGCGGAATTCGTGTGCATCGTGCCGAACACTAAGTGCCCTGTCTCGGCCGCGGTCAGGGCGAGACTGATGGTTTCATGGTCTCTCAATTCACCTACTAGGATGATGTCAGGATCTTCTCTAAGCGCCGATCTGAGGGCTGCTTTAAAGCTATGGGTATCTCGGTGTACTTCTCGTTGATTGACTAGGCATTTCTTATTGCGATGCACAAATTCAATGGGGTCTTCAATAGTAAGGATGTGCTTGTTTTGAAACTCGTTGATGTGATTTACCATTGCTGCAAGCGTGGTGGATTTTCCTGAGCCCGTAGGACCTGTTACAAGCACTAATCCATTTTCGAGGTTCGCTAATTCAGCAAACTTTCTTGGGGCGTCAATCTCTTCGAGTGTTGGAGGGGATGTGGGTATATTTCGAAACACGGCAGCACAACCGCGAGATTGATTGAATGCATTAACGCGAAAGCGACCAATATTCGGGAGTTCAAAGGAGAAGTCGATTTCTAGATGTTCATCATATTCACTGCGCTGCTTGTCATTCATGATGTCAAAGATGAGCCGGTGCACATCAGAATGTTCGAGTGATGGTATCTCCAGTTTTCTGACTTCACCATCAATTCTAACCATAGGGGAAACCCCAGCAGAAAGGTGTAGATCTGATGCATTATGCTTTACACTGAAGTCTAGTAACTCGGTGATATCCATTCATTTTCCTTTTGACTTTATATCTATGACTAGCATTCAGAACAATATACAAATTATCAACTCGCAAATTGCGGCTACGGAGCAAAAATGCGGGAGAGTGCAAGGTGAGGTGCAATTGCTCGCGGTAAGCAAAACCAAGCCTGTGGAAGCCATCTTAGAAGCGTGCCAATCTGGGCAGCGTATGTTTGGTGAAAACTATGTGCAAGAAGGTGTGTCTAAGGTAGCGCTGTTCAGAGAACAACACTCTGATCTCGATATCGAATGGCACTTTATCGGTCCGATTCAATCCAATAAAACCCGCCCTGTTGCGGAGCATTTTGACTGGGTTCATACCATTGATAGAGCTAAAATTGCTCAGCGCTTAAGTGATCAAAGACCGGAAAATATGTCGCCGATACAAGTGCTTATTCAGGTGAACACAAGTGGTGAAACCAGTAAGTCTGGAGTCAATGATGAGCAAGTCTTTGAACTTGCGCAGTTGATATCTGAGCTGCCAAACCTCACGTTAAGAGGAGTGATGTCAATTCCGGAAAATGTTAGCGACTACGAGTCACAGTTAGCTGCGTTTAAGGGACTTGCTGAAGTTAAAGCGAAATTGGCACAGAAATACCCAAGTGTTGATACTCTGTCGATGGGCATGAGTGGCGACATGGAAGCTGCGATTGAAGCGGGAAGTACCATAGTTCGTATTGGTACCGCTATATTTGGCGCAAGAGATTACAGTAACAAAGCTTAGTTAGCGCCGCTCACAAGCTTTCATTTAGGAACAGATTCATGGAACAAAGAAAAGTCGCGTTTATTGGCGCGGGTAATATGACGCGCTCAATTGTGGCTGGACTCGTCGCAAGTGGCTACGAGCCTAATTCTATTACTGCGACCAATCGCAGCGAAGCAAAGCTCATTGCAATGCAGCAAGACTTTGGTGTGCAGGTAACCACAGATAATGTTGCCGCTGCGGAGCAGGCTGACGTTATCGTTATGGCAGTGAAGCCTCAGTTGATGGAAGAGGTCGCAAAACCGCTTCAAGGCATCGATTTTAGTGGTAAGTTAGTGATCTCTATTGCTGCGGGCATCAACGTAGCAAGGATGCAGCAGATGTTTGGCTGCGAGCTAAATCTGATTCGAGTGATGCCAAACACGCCATCGCTGGTTGGTAAGGGTATGAGTGGTCTTTTTGCTTCTTCAGTAACACCAAAAACCGATAAGCAGTTTGCGGGTGATTTAATGCAAGCTGTTGGCGAGGTATGCTGGGTCGAGCAAGAATCCGGTATTAACGATGTGATAGCAGCAGCAGGCAGTGCGCCAGCCTACTTCTTTTTGTTTATGGAAGCGATTCAACAGCAGGCGATAGAGAGTGGTTTTGATTCCGAGACGGCTCGTATGCTGGTTCAGCAAACGGCGTTGGGTGCCGCCACTATGGTTGTTGAGAACCCTGAAACGGATCTTGCGACGCTTCGTCAGCAGGTTACCTCTAAAGGTGGAACCACAGCAGAAGCCGTGCGCACCTTTGAAGAAAGTGATATTCGTGGCATTGTAGCCAAAGCGATGCAAGCGGCAGTAACGCGTGCAGAAGAAATGGAAAAACTGTTCTAATCCCAATAATGATAATTCGTAAGGGCTTTATATGAATTCAATGAGTTTTTTAGTCTCGACCTTGTTTGATCTCTATATCATGGTCGTTATTTTGCGTATCTGGCTGCAAGCCGCTCGCGCTGATTTTTACAACCCATTCTCTCAATTTATCGTCAAAGCGACCCAGCCAGTGGTAGCGCCGCTGCGTCGTGTTATTCCATCGATCGGCAGTATCGATATGGCAACGGTTCTATTTGCTTATCTACTCAGCGTGGGTAAGTTTGTCGCGTTGGTTCTGGTTTCGTCGGGTGGCAACATTAGCCTAGATGCAGGCTTCTTTATTTGGGGTGGCTTGTCGTTACTAAAAGCTGCTGGCGGTCTATTGTTCTGGGTGCTTTTGATCCGCGCTATCCTGAGCTGGGTTAGCCAAGGTCGTAGCCCAATCGAGTATGTGTTTCATCAACTAACTGAGCCTATGTTGGCACCAATTCGCCGCATTATTCCTGCGATGGGCGGATTTGACCTCAGTGTGTTAGTACTGTTTATCTTGCTGCAGTTTGCTAACTTCCTGATGGGTGATTTGATTGGCCCAATCTGGTACCGACTATAATGCCAGCGGTTGTTAGGGTCGGTGACGATCTTATCCTGCGTATCTACGTACAGCCTAAAGCAAGCCGAGACAAATTGGTGGGGGAGCATGGCGATGAGTTTAAAGTTGCAATTACAGCTCCTCCTGTCGATGGCAAGGCGAATGCCCACCTGAGCAAATACTTGGCGAAGCAGTTTAAAGTAGCTAAAGGTCAGGTAGTGATAGAGAAGGGGGAATTGGGACGGCATAAGCAATTGCGGATTGTCGCGCCAACTCAGATCCCGAACGAATTCCAAGCCCTCTTATGAGGGCTTTTTACAAGGAGAGATAGGATGAAAAAATCGTTGTTATTCATCTTTGCAATACTCGCGAGTGGTCTAGCACAAGCTGGACAGTTTAAAACCATCAAGGATGCCGAGGTGCACTATGTGGTGTTTAACTCAACCTTCATGACGCCGCAAATTGCTCGCAGCTATGGTCTCAAGCGAAATGAATTTACCGCTACGGTGAATGTGAGTGTGTTAGATAGAGCAAGTGCTGGCAAACCTGCAATGGCGGTTGGGATTGAAGGTTCTGCAAAAAACCTCATCGGTCAAACGAGAACGCTCGAGTTTAAGGAAATTAAAGAGGGAGATGCGATATACTACCTCGCTCAATTTCCTATCGTAAACGAAGATACCTACAAGTTCACGATTGATATTGACGCAGGAAACAAAGGGCGTGGTCCTATTTCCTTTAGCCAGAAACTCTATGTTGAACAATAATCTCGAGACATCCCCATGAACAAAAAAATCGTCCTAGCGACAGGAAACCAAGGCAAAGTAAAAGAGATGGCTGACTTGCTGTCTGATTTTGGTTTTGAGGTTCACGCTCAAAGTGAGTATCAGGTTTCTGACGTTGAAGAAACGGGTACTACGTTTATCGAAAACGCCATTATTAAGGCGCGCCATGCTGCTCAGGAAACGGGTCTTGCAGCCATTGCCGACGATTCTGGTCTAGAGATTGATTACCTGAAAGGTGCGCCTGGTATTTACTCTGCTCGTTACTATGGTGAAGGGGCGACAGATAAGCTCAACCTAGAGAAAGTACTGAGCGAGATGCAAGGTGTCCCTGAAGAGCAAAGAACAGCACGTTTCCATTGTGTGTTGGTATTGATGCGACACGCCGCCGATCCTACTCCGATTGTTTGTCATGGAAAGTGGGAAGGGCGCATCTTAACTGAGGCAAGTGGTGAGAATGGCTTTGGTTATGATCCAATCTTTTTTGTCCCTGAAGAAAACTGTGCATCTGCAGAGCTTGAACCAGTGCGCAAAAAGCAGCTGTCTCACCGTGGTAAGGCGTTGAAGGAGTTATTCGCTACTATCAAGGCGCAAGGTCTATAACTCATGTCCACTCTCTCTGCGATAACGCCGCCACCGCTTAGTCTCTACATTCATATACCATGGTGTGTGCAGAAGTGCCCTTACTGTGATTTTAACTCTCATGCGCAAAAGGGTGAGATACCACAGCAGGCATACATTACTGCGCTTTTAGAAGACTTGGACGCTGATATTGCCCGCTATGAACTGGTTGATGATGAGCGTTCACTGCACTCGATCTTTATTGGTGGTGGAACGCCAAGCCTCATTGCTCCTGAGTTGATTCAGGAACTGCTAGATGGAGTAAGGCAGCGCATTCCATTTCGTGATGATATCGAAATCACCATGGAAGCGAACCCAGGGACAATCGAGGCTGCGAGGTTTAAGCGTTATCAAACTGGCGGGGTAACTCGTATTTCAATCGGAGTGCAGAGTTTTCAGCAGCAAAAGCTTGAGCGACTCGGTCGTATTCACGGTGAAAGTGAAGCAATCAATGCTGCAAAGCTAGCGCACACCATTGGCTTAAACAGCTTTAACCTAGATTTGATGCACGGACTTCCTGAGCAGTCTGTCAGTGATGCACTGGGCGACTTGCAGCAAGCCATTGACCTAGCGCCACCACATTTGTCTTGGTATCAGTTGACTATCGAGCCAAATACGCTGTTCTACTCAAAGCCGCCAACCTTGCCTGATGATGATGATCTTTGGGATATCTACGAGCAGGGACATAAGATGCTCGAGGAAGCGGGTTATCAGCAATATGAGGTGTCGGGCTACAGTAAGCCTGATTACCAGTGTCAGCATAACCTTAACTACTGGCGATTCGGTGACTACCTTGGTATTGGTTGTGGTGCTCACGGTAAGCTGAGCTTTGAAGATGGGCGAATTGTTCGCACCACCAAGGTGAAGCATCCGCGAGGGTATCTGAATATGCTGAAACCGTATTTGGATTCTGAAACTCATGTCGAAGCTGATGAAAGACCGTTTGAGTTCTTTATCAACCGACTACGTCTACTCGAAGCGTGTCCAAAATCTGAGTTCACAGAACGCACAGGTTTGCCGTTAGATGCGATACGAACCCCAATGAACTATTGCATCGAAAATGGCTACATCGATGATTTGGAGCACAGCTGGATTGTGACGGATAAAGGAAAGCTATTTCTAAATGATGTGCTGGAGCAATTTGAACTCGAGTAGTCGATAAGTTCGCATTACTGTAGGTAAAATAAGAAGCTGGTGGATACCAGCTTCTTTCATTTCAATACTTAGAAAATCGAGCGACCAATTCGTTCCGATAGCATCTCTAAAGCACGAGTGCCGGCAAGTGAGTTGCCCGACTTGTCGAGTTCTGGTGACCATACGGCAATCGTCATTTCACCTGGGACGATAGCGATGATCCCGCCACCAACGCCAGATTTGCCTGGCATGCCTACTCGGTAAGCGAACTCGCCCGCACCATCATACAGTCCACAGGTTGCAAGAAGGGCATTGAGCTGCTTGGTTTGAGTCGGTGTGATGATCTGCTTTTTGGTATTGACCGACTGTCCTTGGTTGGCAAGGTAACTAAAAGTCTTAGCGAGATCGACACAGCTCATTTTAAGCGCGCAGGCATGGAAGTAGTTGTTGAGTACTGGGATAACATCATTATTGAAGTTACCAAAAGAGCGCATCAGATAAGCGATAGCGGCATTTCTGTCGCTGTGCATCATCTCAGAGGCTGCAACAATCTTGTCATAGACAATATGGCTATCGCCAGATAACACGCGCACAAACTCCAATAAGCGCTGTCTGGGGGCTGACAGGCGGCTCTGCAGCAAATCAGCCACCACAATAGCGCCAGCATTGATGAATGGATTACGAGGAATACCTTGTTCCATTTCAAGCTGGATTAGCGAGTTAAAAGCTTGACCTGATGGCTCTTTGCCAACGCGTTGCCAGATTTCTTCTGGCTTATACAGCATCATAGCAAGCGTAAGGCTCAGGGCTTTCGAGATCGATTGAATAGAGAAGCTCTCTTCAGCATCGCCAGCGGTGATGACCTCACCTTCGTTGGTGTAGACCGCGATACCTAATTTGTTGCTTGGCACATTGGCAAGAGCAGGAATATAGTCCGCGACTTTGCCTTGTCCAATCAGCGGTTTTACTTCGCTTAAAATGGTAGAAAGGATCTGTTTTGTTGGTTTCATGGTTATTGTTCTCCCAACATTAGCGCTAAAAAAAGCCAACGGTAGGTTGGCTTTTCATTAATAAAGTTTCGCAGTGTGCTTACGCAGTGCGACGGTATTTGATATCCCAAACACCGTGACCTAGACGGTGACCACGAGCTTCGAACTTAGTCAGTGGACGCTCTTCTGGGCGCGGTACGAAATCGCCATCGGTAGCAATGTTTTCAAAGCCAGGTGCTTCGTTCATCACCTCTACCATGTGTTCAGCGTAGTTCTCCCAGTCTGTTGCCATGTGGAAAATACCAGACTCAGGGATAAGTTTAGTTCTTACCATTTCTGCAAAATCTAGCTGAACAATACGGCGCTTGTGGTGACGCTTTTTGTGCCATGGGTCTGGGAAGAACAGTTGCAGCGTGCTTAGGCTGCCTTCAGGGATCATGTTGGCAAACACTTCAACCGCATCGTGACACATTACACGTAGGTTAGTGACACCTGCATCGCGCGCAGATGAAAGACAAGCGCCAACGCCTGGGCTGTGTACTTCAATACCAATGAAGTTCTTTTCTGGTGCGTTCTTTGCCATTTCAACCAGTGAAGCGCCCATACCGAAACCGATCTCTAGAACAACAGGGTTGTTGTTGCCAAACACCTGTTCCCAGTCGAGTAGTGACTCTTGATAATCAATACCCATCGTTGGCCAGCACGCTTCCATCGCCGCCTCTTGGCCTTTTGTTAGACGTCCTTCGCGACGAACAAAACTGCGAACTTTGCGAATCAGTTTGCCATCTTCAGTGTATTCGTTAGTAGTCACTTCACTCATTGGTTTAGCCTGTTCATTCAATAATCAGAGCGGGAATTATCCAAAGAATTTGCCATCAAGCAAGCATTATTGGATCAGAAATTCACGCGGTTTTACTTCTGTTACTAAGTGTGGTGCAATTTCCGGCAAATTATAAGAGAGAAGAGAAACATTGTGACGCCTTTTGCACGCTCAATATTAGACTGGTACGACAAATTTGGTCGTAAACAGTTGCCATGGCAGCAAGACAAAACCGCTTATAAGGTGTGGCTGTCTGAGATCATGCTTCAGCAAACCCAAGTCGCGACCGTAATACCGTACTACGAGCGCTTTCTAGAACATTTCCCAACAGTTGAATCCTTAGCGAACGCGCCACAAGATGAGGTATTGCACCTTTGGACTGGCCTTGGCTACTACGCAAGAGCACGCAACCTTCATAAAGCCGCCAAAGTGGTCGTAGAACAATATGGGGGTGAATTTCCATTAACCTTAGAAGAGATGAATGCATTGCCGGGTGTTGGCCGCTCAACCGCCGCTGCAGTGCTGTCCTCGGTTCATAAATTGCCACATGCGATTCTTGATGGGAACGTCAAGCGCACCTTGGCTCGCAGTTTTGCAGTGGAAGGCTGGCCTGGGCAGAAAAAAGTAGAGGACCAGTTGTGGGAGATTGCTGAGCAGCATACGCCTAAAGTTGATACTGATAAGTATAATCAGGCCATGATGGATATGGGGGCGATGGTCTGCACGCGGAGCAAACCTAAGTGCACACTGTGTCCTATTGAGTCATTGTGTACGGCGAACAGGCAAGGAAATCCCCTCGACTATCCAGGCAAAAAGCCTAAGAAACAAAAGCCAGAGAAAGAGACCTGGTTTGTGATTGTTAAGCACAACCAAGAGCTGTGGCTTGCTCAGCGCCCGCAGACGGGGATTTGGGGAGGGCTGTTTTGTTTTCCTGAAAGCCCAACAGCGGATATTGAGCCAGTACTCGAGGGGTTAGGCATTCGTGAAGCCATGGTAGCCTCAAAAGACGTTGAGATAGCGTTTAGACATACCTTTAGTCATTATCACTTGGATATCACCCCAATCGTCGTGACGCTGAACCAGCTTCCGACAATGATGATGGAAGAGTCTAAAGGTCTTTGGTATAACATTACCCAACCAGAAAAGGTGGGACTGGCTGCACCAGTGAAGCAGTTGATTGACACCTTACAACGACATTAATTGAGGATAACATTATGAGCCGTATGGTTTTTTGTGCTCGTCTACAGAAAGATGCTGAAGGCCTAGACTTTCAACTGTACCCAGGTGAACTGGGTAAGCGTATCTTCGATAATATTTCTAAAGAAGCGTGGGCGGAGTGGCAATCTAAGCAGACGATGCTGATCAATGAAAAGAAGCTGAATATGATGGATCCTGAACATCGTAAGCTGCTTGAAGCTGAGATGGTTAACTTCTTGTTTGAAGGAAAAGACGTCATTATCGACGGCTACACGCCACCATCTGAGTAATTGACCAAGGAATGAATCAAGCACCACCTCACGGGTGGTGTTTTTAAATGGTACCTATGAAGAAGTTAATCTATTTTTTAACGCCGCTGTTATTGCTCGGTTGTAGCCGTGAGTTCATCGAAAAGATCTATGATGTGAACTACGAACCAACTAACCGCTTTGCTAAGAATTTGGCTCAACTGCCAGGCCAGTACGTTAAAGATGTTGCTGCACTGGATGCGCTTATCAGCAGCTTTAACGGCAACATCGAGAAGCGTTGGGGTAGCCGCGAGATTAAGGTTGCAGGCAAGAGTAACTACGTTAAATACATAGATAACTATTTGAGCCGTGCTGAGGTTAACTTCAGCAAGGGTTTGATTACCATAGAGACCGTATCACCGACAGAGCCTGAAAAGCACCTCAAAACAGCGATCGTGACGACGCTGCTTACACCAGATGATCCATCGAGTGTTGATTTGTTCTCATCAAAAGGAATTACGCTCGAAGGTCAGCCATTTTTGTACAATCAGGTTGTAGACCAGGAAAAGAAGCCGATTCAATGGACTTGGCGTGCCAATCGCTTTGCTGACTATCTGATCGCGAACAAGCTCAAGACTAAGAATGTTGATTACAAGAAGGCATATTACGTCGAGATCCCTATGGTTGCTGACCACTTTCAGCAGCGAAGTTACCAATATTCAGATATCGTTCGCCGCGCATCAAAGCGTTACGATATTCCAGAAGATCTGATTTACGCCATTATCAAAACCGAGAGTAGTTTTAACCCGTATGCTGTGAGCTGGGCGAATGCCTATGGCTTGATGCAGGTGGTGCCGAAAACAGCTGGGCGAGATGTGTTTAAGCTCGTGAAGAACAAGCCGGGTGAGCCAACCCCTGAGTACTTGTTTAATCCAGAGCAGAATATCGATACCGGCACGGCCTACTTCTACATTCTAAAAAACCGTTACCTTCGAGATGTGCGCCACCCACTGTCGCTTGAATACAGCATGATATCGGCGTACAACGGTGGCACAGGTGGCGTATTGAATACATTCCATCGTACAGACCGAAAACGGGCGATGAATGATCTCAATTCACTCCAGCCTAATCAGGTTTATTGGGCACTGACTAAAAAGCACCCAAATGCTGAAGCTCGTCGTTATCTAGAGAAAGTGACTAAATTCAAAAAAGATTTTAATGCTGGAAAAGGCTAATTTTGCCAAATTTGCCTAAAACAAATACGATCCGCTGAAAAATGCAGCGCTTGAACGCTTTTTTAAAGTTTTTTTCAAAAAAGCGTTGACGGGAGGACCGAAAATCCGTTTAATAGCGCCCCGTTGCCCGGATAGCTCAGTCGGTAGAGCAGAGGATTGAAAATCCTCGTGTCGGTGGTTCGATTCCGCCTCCGGGCACCACAATTTAGATTGTTGGTGTTGTTAACAGAAACACGAGCAATAACAAATAAAGTGTCGCCGACTTAGCTCAGTAGGTAGAGCAACTGACTTGTAATCAGTAGGTCACCAGTTCGATTCCGGTAGTCGGCACCATTTATTTGCCTCGATAGCTCAGTTGGTAGAGCAGCGGATTGAAAATCCGCGTGTCGGTGGTTCGACTCCGCCTCGAGGCACCATTATTTAGTGTAAAGCTGATAATGGTCTTACGACCTAGCTTACACAAATAATTCCCCCTTAGTTCAGTTGGTAGAACGGCGGACTGTTAATCCGTATGTCGCAGGTTCGAGTCCCGCAGGGGGAGCCACTTTAAAAAAGGCCGTATCGAAAGATACGGCCTTTTTGCATTTTAAATTCCCAAATTTTTAGTCCATTCTGTAAAGTCATAAAAAAGCCCCGCAAATTCTGCGAGGCTATTTAGATTCAACTTGCTGCTAATCCTGCTGAGCTTTTATCTCGCTTTCATGCTGCGTTTCTTTTTCCATCTCTTTCTCAGCTAACTTAGCCTTCTCAATCATAGGGGTAATGGTTGAACCTTGAATCAAGATGGAGAACACCACAACCGAGTAGGTCATGACCATGATGATCTCTTTAACATCGATGAGCTTATCCTCAATCACCCAGATACCGGACGGGATAGAGAGTGCCATTGCCAGCGCAAGACCGCCGCGTAAGCCACCCCACGTTAAAATACGCACTGACCAAGGGTTATAGCGGCGATAGCGCTTAAAGCCCAGGTAGGCCAGCGCTACACTCAAATAACGCGCACAAAGTACAAGCGGTACTGAAACGGCCATCATGATCCAGTCTTCTTGATGGAATTGGAATAGAAGCATCGACATACCGATGAGTAGGAACAGCACACCATTTAAGAATTCGTCTACAAGCTCCCAGAAGTGGTCGAGGTGTTCTTCTGACTGTTTTGAAAAGCCAATGTAACGTGTCCAGTTGCCAATCATAATGCCGGAAACGACCATAGATAATGGTCCAGATACATGTAGGAACTCTGCAAACGCATAGCCTGCGGTTGGTATACCTATCGTTAGTAGCAGCTCCATTGAGTGATCGTCTGTCGAGCTAATCAGATAGTGGAATACCAGACCTAGAACAAAGCCATAAACAATCCCGCCAATGGCTTCTTGTAAGAACAGAGCCGTTACACTGCCTACCGTTGGTGCCTCTGTGCCGAATGCAATCGTAAACAGGGTGACAAAGATAACCAGACCAAAACCATCGTTAAATAGGGATTCTCCTTCTACTTGCGTTGATACACGTTGTGGCGCATCCAACTTTTTAACGATCGCAAGAACGGCGATAGGGTCGGTAGGAGAGATCAAGGCGCCGAATAGCAAGCAGTAGATAAGATCAAATTGAAGGCCAATCAGTAAACAGAAGCCATACAGCACAAACCCGATAAAGAAGGTAGAGAATAGCGTCGCGCCTAAGGCGAGGACGGTAATTTCCCATTTTTGATCTTTAAGGTGGGGCAGTTTGATACCTAAACCACCGGCAAACAGCAGGAAGCCGAGGATCCCTTGGAGTAGGAAGTCTTCAAAATCGATATCAGCGACGGTTTCGGTCGCGAGTTCGGTTAACTGAAACCAATCATTTTGGCCTGCAATTAAGATGAGCAGTGATAGCATCATAGCGCCGGCAGTAATCGCAATGGTGGTTTGCATCTTACCTATCTTGCTATTTATTAGAGCAATTAACATGGCTGCTGCGGACAAAAAGCATAAAGTCTGATAGACGGACATCACTTCACCTAGATATGTAAATAAATGTTAATGGGATTTTGTTCTTCTCACTTGTGAATATCAATCACTATTTGTGAATTTATTCTTCGCACTTATAGATTAGGGCGAGTTACGCGATGTTGTTGTTTTTTATTCACTCAGTCGAGTGAGTAGACAACGAACAACTTGTTTCTGTTCCGAGAGTCCGATAATTTGAGGGGATAACAAATCAGTAAAGATTTTTTAGACGTCTAGATTTCTAAAAAATCTGTGATACGATGACAGCATTAGCAAGGAATGAGGCAGTATCGTGGGAAGCAGTAAGTACGTTGAAGGCAAGAAAGCTCTTAGCAAAAAAACTCAGATAGAAAATCAGCTCAAGCAGCGTATTCTTTTGATCGATGGTGGTATGGGCACCATGATCCAAGGATACAAACTTGAGGAAGAGGACTATCGCGGCGAGCGTTTTGCAGATTGGCAGTGTGATCTTAAAGGCAACAATGACCTTTTAGTATTAACTCAGCCAGACCTGATTAAAGAGATCCATAGCGCCTACCTAGAAGCGGGTGCGGACATTCTTGAAACCAACACCTTCAACGCTACCACGATCGCTATGGCAGATTACGAGATGGAATCACTGAGTGAGGAAATCAACTACGAAGCCGCTAGACTTGCCAGAATTGCTGCCGATGAGTGGACAGCTAAAACGCCAGAGCGACCTCGCTATGTTGCCGGTGTTCTTGGTCCAACCAACCGTACGTGTTCTATCTCCCCAGACGTAAATGATCCGGGCTACCGTAATGTTAGCTTTGATGAGCTGGTGGAAGCCTACTCTGAATCCACTCGTGCACTGATTCGCGGCGGCAGTGACCTAATCCTTATTGAAACCATTTTCGATACGCTGAATGCCAAAGCTTGTTCGTTCGCGGTTGAATCCGTGTTTGAAGAGCTAGGTATCGAGCTTCCAGTGATGATCTCAGGCACCATTACCGATGCGTCTGGTCGTACCCTTTCAGGGCAAACTACCGAAGCTTTCTACAACGCATTGCGCCACGTGAAGCCAATCTCTTTCGGTCTCAACTGTGCTCTTGGACCTGATGAGTTAAGACAATATGTTGAAGAGATGTCTCGCATCTCCGAAGGTTTTGTCTCTGCGCACCCGAATGCCGGTCTACCGAATGCCTTTGGTGAATACGACCTCTCTCCTGAAGACATGGCTGAGCACATCGGTGAATGGGCACGAAGCGGCTTCCTAAACCTAGTGGGTGGCTGTTGTGGTACGACGCCTGAACACATTCGCCAGATGGCACAGGCTGTCGAGGGTGTGACTCCTCGTCCACTGCCTGAGCTCCCTGTCGCTTGTCGGCTATCTGGTCTAGAGCCTCTTACTATTGAGAAAGAATCGCTATTCATTAACGTGGGTGAGCGTACCAACGTGACAGGCTCTGCACGCTTTAAGCGCCTTATCAAAGAAGAGCTGTATGACGAAGCATTAGAAGTGGCTCGTCAGCAAGTTGAAAATGGCGCGCAGATCATCGATATCAACATGGATGAAGGCATGCTAGATGCTGAAGCCTGTATGGTTCGATTCCTAAATCTGTGTGCCTCTGAGCCTGAGATCTCCAAAGTGCCTATCATGGTGGATTCCTCAAAGTGGGAAGTCATCGAAGCGGGTCTTAAGTGTATCCAAGGCAAAGGTATTGTTAACTCCATCTCTCTTAAAGAAGGTAAAGAGAAGTTCGTTGAGCAAGCGAAGCTGATCCGCCGTTATGGCGCAGCCGTTATCGTGATGGCGTTTGACGAAGTGGGGCAGGCGGAAACTCGCGAGCGTAAGCTAGAAATCTGTACCAATGCCTATCGTATTCTTGTTGATGAAGTTGGCTTCCCACCAGAAGACATCATCTTTGACCCGAATATCTTCGCGGTAGCGACAGGTATTGAAGAGCACAATAACTACGCAGTCGACTTTATCGAAGCAGTAGCAGACATTAAACGTGACCTACCGCATGCGATGATCTCTGGTGGTGTATCGAATGTTTCCTTCTCGTTCCGTGGTAACAACTATGTTCGTGAAGCGATTCATGCTGTGTTCCTTTACCACTGTTTTAAGAATGGTATGGACATGGGTATCGTTAATGCCGGTCAGCTTGAGATCTACGATAACGTTCCAGACAAGCTGCGTGAGGCTGTAGAGGATGTGGTACTCAACCGTCGTGATGATGGAACCGAGCGTCTGCTTGATATTGCCGCTGAATACGCAAACAAAGGCGTTGGTAAAGAAGATGATGCCAGTGCACTAGAGTGGCGTACATGGCCAGTAGAGAAGCGTTTAGAGCATGCGCTTGTGAAAGGTATCACCGAGTTCATCGTCGAGGATACCGAAGAAGCGCGCGTCAATGCCTCAAAACCTCTCGAGGTGATTGAAGGTCCTTTAATGGATGGTATGAACGTGGTCGGTGACCTATTTGGTGAAGGTAAGATGTTCCTTCCTCAGGTAGTAAAATCGGCGCGTGTGATGAAGCAGGCCGTGGCGCACCTTGAACCATTTATCAATGCGTCCAAGCAAGCGGGCTCGAGCAACGGTAAGATCCTTCTTGCGACTGTTAAAGGTGATGTGCACGACATCGGTAAGAATATCGTTGGCGTGGTTTTGCAGTGTAACAACTACGAGATCATCGACCTTGGCGTCATGGTGCCTTGTGAGAAGATCCTTAAAGTTGCTAAAGAAGAGAACGTCGACATCATTGGTCTGTCAGGCCTTATTACGCCATCACTTGATGAGATGGTTCACGTCGCCAAAGAGATGGAGCGTCAAGGCTTCGACCTGCCGCTATTGATTGGCGGCGCGACGACATCCAAAGCACACACTGCGGTTAAGATTGAGCAGAACTACAGCGAGCCTGTGGTTTATGTCAACAACGCATCACGTGCAGTGGGTGTGTGTACTTCGCTACTTTCTAACGAACTAAAGCCTGCGTTTGTTGAGAAGCTAGATATTGATTACGAGCGTGTTCGTGATCAGCATAACCGCAAGAAACCACGCACTAAGCCAGTCACATTGGAAAAAGCGCGTGAAAACAAGGTCGATATCGACTGGCAGAATTACACGCCGCCAAAACCGGCTAAGCCAGGCGTGCACGTGTTTGAAGATTTCGATGTTGCGACACTGCGTAATTACATCGACTGGACACCATTCTTTATGACGTGGTCGCTGGTGGGCAAATACCCAGCCATTCTAGAGCACGAAGAAGTAGGTGAAGAGGCGAAGCGTTTGTACAAAGACGCTAACGACCTACTCGATCGCGTGGAACGAGAAGGGTTGTTAAAAGCAGCAGGCATGTGTGCACTGTTCCCTGCAGCGTCTGTGGGTGACGACATCGAAGTTTATACCGATGAAACACGCAGTGAAGTTCGCACTGTCCTTCATAACCTTCGCCAGCAAACTGAAAAACCAAAAGGCTTTAACTACTGTCTATCGGACTACATTGCGCCGAAAGAGAGCGGTAAGCAAGATTGGATTGGTGCCTTCGCGGTAACCGGCGGCATTGGCGAGCGTGAACTTGCCGATGAATACAAGGCGCAAGGTGATGATTACAATGCCATCATGATCCAAGCGGTCGCTGACCGATTAGCTGAAGCTTTTGCTGAGTACCTGCACGAGAAAGTGCGTAGAGAAATCTGGGGCTACTCTGCGGATGAAGCGTTGTCGAACGACGACCTTATCCGTGAGAAATACCAGGGTATTCGCCCTGCACCTGGCTACCCAGCGTGTCCAGAGCACACAGAGAAAGGCTCGTTATGGGAGATGCTTAATGTCGAAGAGACGATTGGTATGTCGCTGACCACTAGCTACGCGATGTGGCCGGGCGCGTCGGTATCGGGTTGGTACTTCTCGCACCCTGACTCTCGCTACTTTGCTATTGCTCAGATTCAGCAAGACCAAGTTGATAGCTACGCGGACCGAAAAGGTTGGAGCTTGGAAGAAGCTGAAAAGTGGCTTGGTCCTAACATCAACTAGTCATAGATTAAAACGCAAAACGGCACCGAAAGGTGCCGTTTTTTCTTGGGTATTCAATTCAGATTAGCGTTTTGTCTTTGGGAAAACCTTCACCATCTTAATGCGGTTTTCCTCAAGCTCTACTATTTCCATCGGATGGTCAGCGACCTGCACGCTTAGGTGGCTTTCAGGGATGTCCTCTAAGTACTCTAGAATCAAACCGTTTAAGGTGCGCGGGCCGTCAGTTGGGAGTGTCCACTTAAGTCCTTTATTGATGTCTCGAATGTTAGCACTGCCCTCAATAAGGAAACTGCCATCGCCTTGAGGCGTAATTTCGTCAGACAGAGTAGGCGCCATTGAGGTGGTAAACTCGCCCACGATCTCTTCCAGAATATCTTCGAGAGTCACGAGCCCATTGATATCACCATACTCATCAACGATAAGACCGATACGCTCTTTATTGCGTTGGAACTTAAGCATCTGCACGTTGAGAGGTGTCCCTTCAGGGATGAAGTAAACTTCGTCTGCACTTCGCAGCAGGGTCTCTTTTGTGAACTCGTTTTTCTCAAGCATCAGACGATATGATTCACGTAGTCTCAACATGCCAACGACTTCATCGATTTGATCTCGATACAGCACCACTCTGCCATGAGGCGAGTGCGTTAGCTGACGAACAATCGATTTCCAGTCATCGTTGATATTGATGCCGGTGATCTCGTTACGTGGAATCATGATGTCGTTTACGGTCACGTGCTCAAGGTCGAGGATCGAAATCAACATATCTTGGTGGCGGCGAGGGATCAGCGAGCCCGCTTCGTTTACCACTGTTCGCAGCTCTTCTGAACTCAAGTGATCTTCATCGTTATGGTCGACACGAAGTCCAAGCAGGCGGATAAAACCGTTGGTAATGAAGTTGACCAGGATAACAAGAGGCGAGAGCAGCTTCATCAAGATGGTGAGCACGATACTACTCATAAACGAAACGCGCTCAGGATAAAGAGCGGCGAGCGTTTTTGGTGTTACTTCTGCGAACACCAAGATAATCATAGTCAGTGCACCTGTCGCGATCGCGACACCGAGGTCACCGAACAAACGCAGACCAAGTACCGTAGCGATTGCAGACGCCAGTATATTAACTAGGTTATTACCGATAAGGATCAGGCCGATGAGTCGGTCGGGGCGGCTAAGCAGTTTCTCAACACGCTTTGCGCCTTTATGGCCTGTTTTGGATAAGTGTTTAAGTCTGTATCGGTTCAAAGACATCATCCCTGTCTCTGAGCCCGAGAAATAGCCGGAAATTACAATTAGACCTGCAAGGATTGCAAATAAAATACCGGTCGAAATGTCGTCCAATGCCCTAGAATTCCTTTAGTTAATAGCTGGTTAATTTATGAACTACTTAAACCTTATTGTCAACGCGCCTTTGGTCGTAGAGCGTTGATGAAGTCGCCTAGTTCAAGATGATCTCTCTTACAAAGCGGCTGCCAAAGTAAGCGAGTGTGAGAAGTGTGGCCCCAGCAACTGCAAACCAAGTGACTTTTTTGCCGCGCCAGCCCTTTTGATAGTGACCCCATAGAAGCACGGTGTAGATAACCCACGCCATAAACGACAACACACCTTTGTGAGCTTTTCCTTGTGCAAACATATCCTGCACAAAGACAAAACCTGTGACCAAGGTAGCGGTTAATAGCCCAGTACCAATCAAGATGATCTTGAAAAGTTGTCTTTCCACCATCATTAATGGAGGAAGGTTAGGGTTGATGGTGAGCGCTTTTTTATTCTTCAGTTTGTGATCAAGCCAAGCTAGTTGAATGGCATAGAGTGCGCCAATCGATAGCGTTGAGTATGAGAAAAGCGCTAGCGAGATATGAATCAGTAGCTTTGGGTTGTGCTCTAGATGAGTGATGAAAGCCGTTGGTACAAAGGTCGCTGCTGATAAGTTGATTGCAGCAAAGCTGTAGACAACAGGAAGCAAAAACCAAATACGTGTTTTCACCATAGCCACGCTCATAAATAGCGAGATGATGAAGCTAATTAAAGAAGCGACATTCAGAATACTGAGGTTTTGACCTGCACCACTAAAGATGAGATCGCTGAGTAACACCGCGTGAAAAGTCAGCGCTAAAACAGCACTAACCAGAACAGTTTTCGTACGGATCCCGACCTGATTGACCAAGCCTGGGATGATTGTTGCGATGGCCAAGCTATAAAGAATAGCGGCCGCAATTGCGATTAAACTGTCCATTTTTCCTAAAAAATCGATTGCTTAGAGCCCGAATTATACCCTGCATCGTCCTATTGGGCTACGCCAGATGTAAAAACTATTGACTCGTATTTGATCTTGTTAGATATGACTCTCACTGCTGGCTAAGGTATACTCACTGCAATTGATCGCCAGTTTGAAGCGAAGAGAAAGAAATGTTTGAGAATTTAACGGATCGTCTATCCAAAACGCTGAAGAATATCAGCGGTAAAGGTCGTCTGACCGAAGACAACATCAAAGACACGCTGCGCGAAGTCCGCATGGCGCTACTTGAGGCGGACGTTGCTCTGCCCGTTGTTCGTGAGTTTATCAAAGGTGTTAAAGAGCGCGCTGTTGGTGTTGAGGTGTCTAAATCACTCACGCCAGGTCAGGAGTTCATCAAGATTGTTCAAGCTGAGCTTGAGCAAGTTATGGGTGAATCGAACGAAGCGCTTGATCTTGCTGCGCAGCCGCCAGCTGTCATTCTTATGGCGGGTCTACAAGGTGCAGGTAAAACCACTAGTGTGGGCAAGCTCTCTAAGCTTCTAAACGAGCGCGAGAAAAAGAAAGTACTGGTTGTGTCTGCCGACGTATACCGTCCAGCGGCAATCAAGCAGCTTGAAACACTAGCCGGTGATGTGGGTGTGGACTTCTTCCCATCGACAGCCGATCAAAAGCCAATCGACATTGCTAATGCTGCTATCGACCACGCTAAGAAGAAATTCTACGACGTATTGATTGTCGATACCGCAGGTCGCCTAGCGGTTGACCACGAAATGATGGATGAAATCCAGCAGCTTCATACAGCAATCAACCCAGTTGAAACCCTGTTCGTGGTTGACGCCATGACAGGTCAAGATGCGGCGAATACAGCGAAAGCCTTCGGTGATGCACTGCCACTAACAGGTGTGATCCTGACTAAGGTGGATGGTGATGCACGTGGTGGTGCGGCGCTTTCAGTTCGCCATATCACAGGTAAACCAATTAAGTTCTTGGGTGTAGGTGAGAAGACTGACGCTCTAGAACCGTTCCACCCAGACCGCGTGGCTTCACGTATCCTTGGTATGGGTGACGTTCTTTCTCTTATCGAAGACCTTCAGCGTAATGTCGATACAGAGAAAGCTGAGAAGATGGCGAAGAAGTTCAAGGAGAAGAAAGGTTTTGACCTTGAAGACTTCCGCGAACAGCTTGGTCAGATGCAGAACATGGGCGGCATGATGGGCATGATGGATAAACTTCCAGGCATGTCAAACCTACCTGACAACGTCAAAGATAAAGTTGACGACAAGATGTTCAAGCAGATGGAAGCCATCATCAACTCGATGACAATGAAAGAGCGTCAGCGTCCTGAGCTTATCAAAGGCTCTCGCAAAAAACGTATCGCGGCAGGTTCTGGTACTCAGGTACAAGATGTGAACCGCCTGCTTAAGCAATTCACCCAAATGCAGAAGATGATGAAGAAGATGCAGAAAGGTGGCATGCGCGGCATGATGCGTAATATGCAGGGCATGATGGGTGGCATGGGCGGTATGGGTGGCGGTGGCAATCCGTTTGGCCGATAATCTCGCAATTCGCGAAGGGTAACAGAGCGACTGAAAGCAACTCATTGATCTTTCAAACTGTTACCCAGCTCACATCTTCACCAGAGCCCAAAAACTGGTGAAAAAATAGCTAAACCCCTTGCAATGCCTCGGAATAAGAGTAAAATTCCGAGGCTTTATTTTGGCACGAGACCTCAGGTTGCTCATTTGAGAAACATTTCTGAGGTCATTTTTATTATTGAGAAAGCAAAGAGGACGATATGGTTACCATTCGTTTGGCACGTCACGGCGCTAAGAAGCGTCCATTCTATCAAATCGTAGTAGCGGACAGCCGCAATGCAGCAACTGGCCGTTTCATCGAGAAAGTGGGTTTCTTTAACCCAACTGCTAAAGGTCAAGAAGAAGGTCTACGTCTAGACCTAGAGCGCGTTAACCACTGGGTTGGTCAAGGCGCAACAGTTTCTGACCGCGTTGCTAAGCTAGTTAAAGACGCTCAAAAAGCGGCTTAATTCTAGTTAAGTAAGCAGTATGTCGTCGATGAAAGGTAAAGACACAATGAGCAATCAAGACGAAAGAATTGTTGTAGGTAAATTTGGTTCTACTTACGGCATTCGCGGATGGCTTAAGGTGTTTACCTACACAGACAATCCTGAAAGTATTTTCGATTACAGCCCTTGGTATATTAACCAAAAGGGTGAATGGGTAGAGTACAAAGTTGAAAGTTGGAAGCGCCATAACAAAGGTATGGTGTGTAAGCTAGAAGGTCTTGAGGTTCGTGAAGAAGCTCACCTACTGACCAACTTCGAGATTGCAATCGACCCAGCTGTGCTACCAGAGCTGTCAGAAGATGAATTCTACTGGCGCGAATTGTTCGGTATGAAAGTAGTGACCACGAAAGGTTATGACCTAGGGGAAGTAACTGACATCATGGAAACTGGTTCGAACGATGTTTTGGTTGTGAAAGCAAATCTGAAAGATGCTTTTGGGCAAAAGGAACGGTTGGTACCGTACCTTGAAGAGCAAGTGATCAAGAAAGTTGATCGCGAAGCTCAACGGATCGAAGTTGACTGGGATCCTGGATTCTAATTCATTTTTAGTAACTCAATAGAGCGAGAGAACAGATGTGGGTTGGCGTAATTAGCCTGTTTCCAGACATGTTCCGCAGCGTTACTGATTATGGAGTAACAGGTCAAGCGGTTAAAAAAGGTTTACTGTCGATTGAGACATGGAATCCTCGTGATTTCACTCACGACAAACATCGCACTGTCGATGATAGACCTTACGGTGGTGGTCCTGGCATGTTGATGATGGTTCAGCCATTGCGCGATGCCATTCACGCAGCCAAACAGGCATCACCGGGTAAGACGAAAGTCATTTACCTTTCTCCTCAAGGTCGTAAGCTCGACCAGACTGGGGTAGAAGAACTAGCGAAAAACGACAACCTTGTGTTGATTTGTGGACGCTACGAAGGGGTAGATGAGCGCATCATCCAAACTGAGGTTGACGAAGAATGGTCAATCGGAGATTTTGTGATGACAGGTGGGGAAATCCCAGCCATGACGCTAATCGACTCAGTCTCACGGTTTGTTCCGGGAGTACTAGGCGATTTTGCTTCAGCAGAAGAAGATTCTTTTGCAAATGGCTTACTAGATTGTCCACACTATACGCGCCCTGAAGTTCTAGACGATTTAGAGGTACCAAGTGTCCTCAAGTCTGGCAACCACAAGGACATTCGTCGCTGGCGACTACAGCAGTCGTTAGGCCGTACTTGGCTAAGAAGACCGGAGCTCCTGGAAAACCTAGCTCTGACTGACGAACAGGAACAATTACTTGCCGAGTTCATTAAAGAGACTCGAAATAACAGCAAGTAACCTATTTAATTTAGTATCAGTTTATTCTAGGAATTTAAGAACATGAGTAACATCATCAAGGCTCTTGAAGAAGAGCAAATGAAATCAGACCTACCTAAATTTGCACCAGGTGACACTGTTGTAGTTCAGGTTAAAGTAAAAGAAGGTGACCGTGAGCGTCTACAGGCTTACGAAGGCGTTGTAATCGCTATCCGTAACCGTGGTCTTCACTCTGCTTTCACTGTTCGTAAGATCTCGAACGGCGAAGGTGTTGAGCGTACGTTCCAAACTCACTCTCCAATGGTTGATAGCATCGAAGTTAAACGCCGTGGTGCAGTACGTCGTGCCAAGCTGTACTACCTACGTGAGCGTTCTGGTAAGTCTGCTCGTATCAAAGAGAAACTTGCTAAGAAGTAATGCTATTTTACTAGCGTTCTCAAAGATTAAGCGGAGTCCTCGGACTCCGCTTTTTTTATGCCTGCGAAGTGCAGGTATAAAAAAAGAGCCTCCGATGGAGGCTCTCAGTATTAGTAATTGTCTTCCGACCAGCCATCGCTGTCTGACATATCTGGTGCGCCCGGAATGGTGTTTTCTTCATCCGCCCACTCACCAAAATCAATCATTTGGCACTGCTTAGAGCAGAATGGACGAAATGGGCTTTCTTCACCCCATACCACCTCTTTTTGACATTGTGGGCATGGGACAACGGTTGGTTTACTCATAATGGTTCCTGAGTGCGACTATTAGGTACAGGTGAACTAGCTACAAACCGCTAATTCAAATTCGATATCGTTAGGGTAGGCTTGCCCCGACTCAAAGGCAATAAACTTCACTGAAAAACGGTTTTTATGCCCAGATACCATTGGATACACGCCATAGTGCATAGGAATATTGAGTCGCAAGATATTGGCTTCTTCGGCGTCACTTTGGAAAAATCCCGCTCGCGCAATCTGTGGTTTAAAGCGACCTGTTTCGCGCGTTAGTTTGAGCCACATGTGTAGGGCATCCATTAATGGCTTGAGTGAACTTAGCCATTTTTCCGCATCGTGCATTCGTTTGTCGAGCGGTAGGTGTAACCAATAGTGCAGAGTTGGAAGATCAAAGCAGCATGAACCACCTGGCAAGCCAAATCGTTGGCGAATGGTGCTTAAGAATCTGTCCTCTTTGAAAGATTGTCCAAATCGTTCAGCCGCCATCAACTCGCGATGGACACCATCGAGGTCACGAAGAATAGAGCCCAGCATTTCTTGGTCAACATCATCGACATTCAGCCAAGCACGGTAGGTTTGTCTCTGCTTCTCAAGATCTTTCGCCAACTCACTTTTTAGCTGGATCTGTTCGAAGATCTCCAATAAATCAAATATGGATTTGAAGAAGATTTGGTGCTGGTTGCTATCTGAAAAAGACGAGGAATGTTGTAGCTGTCTCAGTAGAGATTCAACTCTTAGGTAAATTCTTGTTTTTTCATTAAGAGGGTGTTCGAATCTATTTGTGATCATCTGCTAGCCTTTAAACGCTTCCATGCTATTTTCACCGATTTTTACCGCATAATGCTAGGTACTTTTGGTGCAATTGTGTGACTTGGGGCAAAAGTTGAGCGTTGTCAGTATTATTATCAATCACATCATCAGCATGCATTAGCCGTGTGTCTCTATCGACTTGTGCTTTGAGTATAGAACGCACCTGTTCCTCGGGCACCCCGTCACGTGTCATTGTTCGGTTAATTTGTGTCTGGGCATTAACATCGACAACCAACACTCTGTCCACCATACCTTGAAGGTTGTTCTCAATCAGCAGTGGCACAACAAGTAATGTGTACGGACTTGTCGAGGCTTGAAGCCTTGTTAGCATTTGCTCTCGAATCATTGGATGAAGTAGGTTGTTCACCCAAGTTTTCTCTTCATCATTCGCAAAGATACGTGCCCGTAATTCAGCTCGGTTGAGCGAGCCATCTGGTTGCAAAATATCTGCGCCAAAGTGTGTCTCTAGCGCTGCTAATCCCTCAGAACCGATATCAACCACATCTCTTGCGACCACATCGGCATCGACAAGTTCAATTCCAAACTCATCACGAAACAAATTTGCTACCGTGGTCTTGCCGCTTGCGATTCCACCGGTTAAACCAACAACAAACCCCATTAATACACTCCTGTCGTTATCGCAAGATAGGCATACGTAATCTGGCTGCCCCACAGCGCGCTGACCCAGCCAGCAATGGCAAGGTAAGGGCCAAATGGGAACGCCGTATCGATGCCTTTGCTCTGCATTCTAAGCTGAATGAGACCAAACACAACGCCTACAACAGAAGAAAGTAGAATAATCATAGGAAGATACTGCCAGCCTAACCATGCGCCGAGAGCTGCGAGCAGTTTAAAGTCACCATAACCCATCCCTTCTTTACCTGTTGCTAGCTTGAACAGCCAGTACACAGACCAAAGGCATAGATAACCCGCGATGGCGCCAATAACAGAATCCTGAAGTGAGACAGGAGAGATACCCAACAAGGCTAATGCAACCCCAACCCAAAGCAGTGGCACAGTGAGTTGATCTGGGAGCAACATAGTATCAAGGTCGATAAATGTCGCACTGATGAGTACCAAGGTCATACCAATAAGCGCAATACTGTACCAGCTAAATCCCAAGTACCATGCGACGATTCCACACATTGCGGCGGTGAGCAGTTCAACTAACGGATACCGACTGCTTATCTTGTTATCGCAGTAGCGACAGCGACCTTTTAGGATCAGCCAGCTCAACACGGGGATGTTATCTAGGATGCGAATTGGCGTCTTACACTTAGGGCAAGCACTGCGTGGCACGCTGAGATTGTACTGTCCCTCTGGGGGCGTGATTTTGTACTCTGGAAAAGCCTCGGCACATTCCTCTCGCCAACCGCGTTCCATCATAATAGGCAAGCGATGGATCACGACGTTGAGAAAGCTGCCCATAATCAAACCAAAAATGGTGGCGAAGACAACGAACAACCAAGGATAAAAAATCAACACGTCCATTTAGGGGTACACTGGCAATAAATCAATAAGTTAATGTCTATGTTAGCCTATTACTGTCATTAAGTTAAAGATGGGAAGGTACATTGCGACCACAAGTCCACCGACTAGGGTTCCCAAAAAGACAATGATAAAAGGCTCGAGAATCTTACCGAGGTTATCCACCGTGTTGTCGACTTCTGCTTCGTAGATGGATGCAACGCGATTCAACATATCATCCAATGTGCCAGACTCTTCACCTATCATCACCATCTGCAACACCATTTCTGGGAAAGCATTGGCTTGCCGCATCGCTAAGTGGATTGGAACACCTGCAACGATATCAGAATGGATAGATGTGATGACCTGCTGGTAGAAAAGGTTATCCGCCGTCTTTGCACTGGTTTGGATGCTCGATAAGATTGGGATACCTGCACTAAAGCTAGTAGAGAGTGTGCGGCTAAACTTAGCAATGGAAGCCTTGGTGATCACCTGTCCGACAATAGGAACAGTAAGGGCTAAACGGCTGGTTGATAGACGAATGGCGAAACTTCGTTGCCTCGCGACTTTTAGCCCTAGGGTGCTAATAATGATTAGGTTAACTACTAAGAATCCATTTTCCTGAAACCATCTTGATAGATTAAGGACTTGAACCGTAAACCATGGCAGTGAAGCATTAAAGCCGCGAAACATGGATTCAAACTCAGGTACTACCGTGGTTAGCATGAGATAGGTAACTCCGAGTGAGGCCAAAAGAATTATCACTGGATAGATAAGGGCTTTTACTACTTTTGAACGTAGCATTTCTTGTTTTTCCCGATAATCGGCCAAGCGTTCAAATACCCCTGCGAGATTCCCTGAGTTTTCTCCTGTAGCGACCATATCAACGTAAAAGCTGTCAAAATAGCGGCTAGCGACTTGCATGACTCGTGATATCGGTGTGCCTGCCTCAAGCCCTTTACTGATTTGAGATAGTACAGACTTCATTTCGGCTTTAGCTTGATTGTCTGCGATGAGCTTAATGGCGTGGACAATAGGTATTCCAGTGCTGAGCATGGTTGCCAGTTGTCGAGTGAGTACCGTAATGTCCTTACTATTGATGCGTTGAGTCAGTCTTGTCCAAGTAGAGAGGCTACGGCGTTTTATCTTGCGGACTTGGATATGCTGCTGTTTTAGCGACGTTCTAGCTTCCATCTCGGTGATGGCGAGCGTTTGTCCAGAGACTTTTTTACCTTGGTTGTTCACTCCCTTCCAGTGGAATGCGCTTAGTGTTGGCTCAGTCTTACCCACTATATTCTCCCGATACTAAAAGTAGAGCACGCGTTGCAACTCGCTGTAGCTAGTAATACCAGCGATTAGCTTTTCCACACCAGATTGCTTTAGCGTCTTCATTCCCTGAGCCTTAGCAATCGCTTCTATTTCATTTAGGCTTGCGCTAGCAACTATCGTGCTGGCGAGTTCATGGGTAAACGACATTACCTCATAGATGCCGGTCCTACCGAGATAACCATTATTGCAATGATTACAGCCTTGCTCGTTAGCTTGGTAGACCATTAACTCGCCGGGAATGTCGAGAGAGCGACGAAGTTGAGGAGACATGGGGTCTGGTATTTTACAACACTCACACAGCTTTCGCGCTAAGCGCTGAGCAATGATCAATGATAGAGAGGACGACAGGTTGATAGCGTCGACACCCATGTTTTTGAGCCTAATGACGGTCTCTGCGGCCGAGTTGGTGTGCAGTGTAGATAACACAAGGTGGCCCGTTTGAGCGGCTTTGACCGCAATTTCGGCGGTTTCGATATCTCGGATTTCGCCGAGCATGACAATATCGGGATCTTGTCTTAAAAAGGAACGAAGGGCGGTAGAGAAATCAAAGCCGATCTTTGGGTTGATCTGAACTTGATTGATACCCTCAAGATGAATCTCAACCGGGTCTTCAGCAGTAGAAATATTGCGTTCATCAGTATTGAGAATACTAAGACCCGTGTATAGAGAAACGGTTTTTCCACTGCCTGTGGGACCTGTCATTAGGATCATACCTTGGGGCTTTTCTAATGCGGTCAGATAGAGTGATTTTTGTTGCTCGGTATAACCTAGCTGATCAATGTTGAGCTGGGTGGCATCGGCGTCCAAAAGTCTTAACACGATTTTCTCACCCCACATTGTGGGTAGGGTTGAAACGCGCATGTCGATAGAGGCTGCTTCAGAGAGTTTCAGTTTCAATCGACCGTCTTGCGGTAAACGCCTTTCGGCGATATCGAGTTTAGCCAAGATCTTAATTCGAGCTGCCAATCGACGACTAAGCTGCGTCGCAGGCTGGTGAGTCTCTATCAAAATGCCATCACAGCGTAGCCGTATTCGATAAGAGTACTCATAAGGTTCGAAATGAATATCCGAGGCTTTCTTGCGCACGGCATCCGTCAATACCTGATGGATAAAGCGACTTACAGGAGAGTCATCTTGGGAGAGGTCTTCGACGTTCTCGAGCTCTGAATCGCTGATTGAGACTAGGTTGCTTAGCGCTTCAGAAGTGAGCTCTCTAAAGCTAGGATTGATGCCCTTATGGTTTTCGCCATAAAGACGCTTAATGGCCGATGTGATATCAAGGCAATCACAGATGACGAGCTCTATCTGTAGTCCGGTCGCAAAACGAAAATCGTTTTCTAACTCGACAATGCTCGGGTCTGATATTGCGATAGAGAGGGTGTGGCTACTTTGCTTGAGCGGAATTGCATGGTTTTTTACGATTAGCTCGCGTAACCCTGCTGTTCGACAAAGCTCGATGTAGTCGTAATTATGCAGTTGCGCAACGGGCAGAGCAAATAGTTTCTCTAAAGCCGAAGTTAAGTCTTGGGCTGTCAGCCAGCCCAATTCCACAATGATTGATGGAACAGACTCCATACTTGATTGGGTGCATTCTATTAGACGATCTTTTTGACTCTCTGAAATAATTTGAGCTTCAGCAAGAACGCTAGGCAGCCTACTTATGCTCAAAGCTAGTTACAGCCTTTTGGAAGCAATTCACTATCAATATTTGCTGCTTGGCAGCTCCAGCTTCCTTCGACAGTTCTCACAAGGTCTAGGGTATTTCCAGCGACCTTAGGGCTTGATTTTCCGGTCTCAAAACTTACGCGAATGGTGCCAGCAGCTCCGCTGTTACCCGTCAAGGTAATAGTTCCTAGAGCATAGGATTGTGGAATGCCATAGCTTGCGGCACTTGCTGGATTCGGAAACTGACCATTTGATAAGGTTTCCGTTTCAATAGGCGTTCTTAATGCAGACAAAGTTGCAAGGGCAGACGATGTTTCACTTTTTGCAATATAGTTTTGGTAAGTAGGTAGTGCCACTGCAGCCAGTACCCCGATCACCGCGACGACAATCATTAACTCAATCAAGGTAAAACCTTGTTGCTTGTTTGCTCTGTTCATTTGTATTCCCTTAACTAAATTAGTTGCACATAGCGAACATACTCCTGAGATTTAACCCAATAAAGTTAATGGGTTAACGCCCTAGAACAGGTTCTAAAAAATGAAGGCCCATTGCATGTCGTTGCATTTTGGGTGCGACTGACTCTGAAGGATAAGGACTAGCGCGGTTGATTAAGAGGGAAAATCGTCGGATAGGGGAACACAAAAAAGCGAAGCTCATGGCTTCGCTTTTTACTGCAATGATAAGAATGACGGGGTTAGTCTTTGAATCTCATCGATAAGTCCATCGCTTTAAGATGTTTGGTCAGAGCGCCAACCGAGATGTAATCAACGCCTGTTTCCGCAAACTCAGCGATGGTTTCCATGGTTACGTTGCCCGAGTTCTCAAGCGCAGCGCGTCCTGCATTCAGCTCTACCGCTTGACGCATCATATCCGTCGTAAAGTTATCGAGCATGATAATATCAGCGCCAGCATCTATGGCTTGTTGTAGCTCTTCTAGAGATTCAGTCTCGACTTCGACAGGTTTTCCTGGGTTTAGCTGTTTCGCCGTCTCGATGGCTTTAGTGATGCCACCGCAAGCGATAATGTGATTCTCTTTAATAAGGTAAGCGTCGAAGACACCAATACGATGGTTGTAACCACCGCCACAGGCGACTGCGTATTTTAGTGCACTGCGAAGACCAGGAATCGTTTTGCGTGTGTCTAGTAGACGACACTGCGTGTGCGCGATTTTCTCTGCGTACTCAGCGGTAACAGTCGCGCAGCCAGATAGCGTTTGGATGAAGTTCATCGCGTTACGCTCACCAGTGAGCAAAATGCGTGCAGGGCCTGTTAGGGTGCACAGCACTTGGTTTGGCTCTACTTTGTCACCGTCTTGAACGTGCCATTCAATGCGGACTTCGCCACCAAGCTGTTTGAATACTTCGTCTGCCCACATTTGACCACAGAACACACCATGCTCACGAGTGATGATCGTCGCGACGTTTTGAGTCTCAGCCGGGATAAGGCTCGCCGTGATGTCTGCGCTCACATCCAGTGTCCCACCTAAGTCTTCACGTAGCGTGTCTGCCACGGCACGAGTAATTTCTGAAGGGAGTTGCTGCTTTAGATATTCAAGACGTTCTTGGCTGTTGTGTGTGTTTTTCATCGCTTAACGTGTCTAGTGGGGGAACAAAGTGGGCATGATACTCCTGCTTGTGTGGAATTTCAGCATCAAATCTCGCATTTTATTGGCTGTCGGATAAAATCAAAGCGATAGCGATGTAGATAGGCTCAAAATATATGCAAAACCAAGATAGACCTTATAGCTTTCAGGGTTTTTCTGAGATAAATGAACAAGGTTGGTATCAAGCTGCGCGACGCGTGGTATCCACCCACTTTGATGCGAGGCCAGACGAAGAGGATGTGTCGCTGCTGGTGGTGCATAATATCAGCCTGCCACCGGCACAATTTGGCGGCCCCTATATAGAAGATTTCTTTCTCGGACAGCTCGATGCATCGAGTCATCCCTTTTTTAAGGTGATTGAAAAGATGAAAGTCTCCGCACACTGTTTGATACGCCGTGACGGGGAGGTAGTGCAGTTTGTTCCCTTCAGTGCCCGCGCTTGGCATGCTGGTGTTTCGAGTTTTGCGGGGCGTGCAAGGTGTAACGATTATTCGATTGGGATAGAGCTAGAAGGAACCGATTATGTTTCTTACACCGACGCTCAATATGCGAGTTTACAACGTCTTACACAATCGCTAATGGTAAGGTATCCACAGATCACTCGCGAGCGTATCACTGGTCATCAATACATAGCGCCGTTAAGAAAGAGCGATCCAGGTCTAGTTTTTGACTGGTCGCGTTTCAAAAATACATTGTAATAAAAGATTCACTCCTACCCATTTGAGCAGAATTCGTGGTGCTTTTTCAGCATCACGATTTATTTTGTTATTCAAATTATAAATAACCAGAGCACTGGTTATTCCTTCTTTACTTGATATTGGTCAATTTCCCTTGTCTGACAAATAAACTCCTTTCTTATTGATTTTTAAGGGTTTTCATAGCACGTCATTTACCCGATAAGTTTCTCGTATGTAATTGGTCTGACCAAGGGTGTTGATGTTTTAATCTATAAATGTTTCATAACGGTTAACGCAAGGCCGGTTCTATGATGTGAATCAATTTTTCACTAGACATTGGTGTTTTAAATGTGTTAATTTTTACCCCAACTTATAAATTGGTAATACCAATTAACAGCTCTAGAAAGTAGAAGAATAAAAGAATAATAGTTATGGCTTATCAAAGGATCCGTCAGCCGAAACTTTCGGATGTTATCGAGCAAGAATTGGAACGCTTGATTGTTGAAGGAACGCTTTCAGCAGGGCAGCAGCTTCCACCTGAACGTGAGCTGGCAAAGCAATTTGATGTTTCTCGACCTTCTATTCGAGAGGCAATTCAGCGACTTGAAGCGAAGAAGCTTCTTACCCGTCGTCAAGGCGGTGGCACGTTCGTTAGCGAGAACATCTGGAAAAGTTTCTCTGATCCCTTGTTAGACCTCCTATCTTCTCACAACGAGACTCAGCTAGATTTGCTTGAGGCTCGTCATGCTATGGAAGGTATCTCTGCTTACTTCGCTGCATTGCGTGGCACCGATGAAGATTTTGCTCAGATTGAAGCGTGTTTAGGCAATATTCGCACAGCACAAGAGTCCGGCGACGTTGAGGCTGAAGCTTCTGCAGTCATGGCATTTCTTGTGGCACTAACAGAAGCTGCACATAACGTTGTGTTGCTGCACATTGTTCGAAGCCTAGCACCGTTACTTGAGCAAAATGTTCTACAGAATTTAGAGCTATTACATCGCCGATCCGAGGTGGTGGAGAAAGTCAGTAAACACCGAGCTAATATCGTTGAAGCGATCGTCGCTGGTCAGCCAGAAAAGGCGCGTGAGATGTCGCATTCGCATTTAGCTTACATCGAAGAAACATTGTTAGATTTGACTCGAGAAGCGTCTCGTCGTGAGCGCTCTTTGAGACGAATTCAACAAGATAGTGATTCTTAAAACTAGAAACGCTTACTTTAATTAAGTAGATCCAACCAACAGAAGGATAGATCGCCATGTCTGACATGAAGCATGACGTAGATGCACTGGAAACTCAAGATTGGCTTCAAGCACTTGAATCCGTTGTTCGTGAAGAAGGTGTAGAACGTGCACAATTTCTACTAGAAACCGTTCTAGAGAAAGCTCGTTTAGATGGCGTTGATATGCCAACAGGCATCAACACTAACTACATTAATACTATTCCAGCAGCACAAGAGCCAGCTTACCCTGGTGATACAACGCTTGAGCGTCGTATTCGTTCGATTATTCGCTGGAACGCAATCATGATCGTATTGCGTGCTTCTAAGAAAGACCTAGACCTTGGTGGTCACATGGCTTCTTACCAGTCTGCAGCAGCATTTTATGAAGTGTGCTTCAACCACTTCTTCCGTGCTCCTAACGAGACTGACGGTGGCGATCTAGTTTACTATCAAGGTCACATCTCACCAGGTATCTACTCTCGTGCATTCGTAGAAGGTCGTCTGACTGAAGAGCAGCTAGATAACTTCCGTCAAGAAGTAGACGGTAAAGGTATTCCTTCATACCCACACCCTAAACTGATGCCTGAGTTCTGGCAGTTCCCAACAGTATCTATGGGTCTAGGTCCAATCTCTGCGATCTACCAAGCGCGTTTCCTTAAGTACCTAAATGGTCGCGGCCTTAAAGACACTTCAGCTCAGCGTGTTTATGCCTTCCTAGGTGACGGTGAGATGGATGAGCCAGAATCACGTGGTTCACTTTCTTTCGCTGCGCGTGAGAAACTAGACAATCTATGTTTCCTAATCAACTGTAACCTTCAGCGCCTAGATGGTCCTGTAATGGGTAACGGTAGCATCATTCAAGAGCTTGAAGGTCTATTCAAAGGTGCTGGCTGGAACGTTGTTAAGGTTATCTGGGGTAACAACTGGGATGCACTACTGGCGAAAGACACGTCAGGTAAACTTCTACAGCTAATGAACGAAACTGTAGACGGTGACTACCAAACATTTAAATCGAAAGATGGTGCATACGTACGTGAGCACTTCTTTGGTAAGTACCCAGAAACAGCTGCACTTGTTGCGGACATGACTGATGACGAAATCTTCGCGCTTAAGCGTGGTGGTCATGATTCTTCTAAGCTGTATGCAGCATACAAGAACGCGGCAGAGACTAAAGGTCGTCCAACAGTAATCCTAGCTAAGACAGTTAAAGGTTACGGCATGGGTGAAGCGGCTGAAGGTAAGAACATCGCACACCAAGTTAAGAAGATGGACATGACTCACGTTCTACATCTACGTGATCGTCTAGGTCTTCAAGACATTCTAACTGATGAAAAAGTAGCAGAGCTTCCATACCTGAAACTTGAAGAAGGTAGCGCGGAATATGAATACCTGCACGCTCGTCGTAAAGCTCTAAAAGGTTACACGCCACAGCGTCTACCTAAGTTTACTCAAGAATTCAAAGTGCCAGAGCTAGAAGAGTTTGCGCCGCTACTAAGCGAGCAGAAGCGTGATATCTCAACGACGATGGCATACGTTCGTACGCTTAATATCCTGCTTAAGAACAAGAACATTGGTAAGAACGTTGTTCCTATCATCTGTGATGAAGCTCGTACGTTTGGTATGGAAGGTCTATTCCGTCAGATCGGTATCTACAACCCGCACGGTCAGGAATACACGCCAGAAGATAAAGGCATCGTTTCTTACTACAAAGAAGCAACCTCTGGTCAGGTTCTACAAGAAGGTATCAACGAGCTAGGCTCAATGGCTTCTTGGGTTGCAGCGGCAACATCATACAGCACTAACGACCTGCCAATGATTCCGTTCTACATCTACTACTCAATGTTTGGTTTCCAACGTGTAGGTGATATGGCATGGATGGCTGGTGACCAACAAGCTCGCGGTTTCCTACTAGGTGCAACGGCTGGTCGTACAACGCTAAACGGTGAAGGTCTACAGCACGAAGATGGTCACTCGCACATCATGGCGAACACGGTTCCTAACTGTATCTCTTACGACCCAACGTTCGCTTACGAAGTTGCGGTAATCATGCAAGACGGTATCCGTCGCATGTACGGTGAGAACCAAGAGAACGTGTTCTACTACCTAACAGTGATGAACGAAAACTACGCAATGCCAGCAATGCCAGAAGGCGCCGAAGAGGGCATCCGTAAGGGTATCTACAAGCTTGAGTCTTACGCAGGTGACAAGTCTAAAGTTCAGCTAATGGGCTCTGGTACTATCATGAACGAAGTACGTAAAGCAGCGACTATCCTAAGCGAAGAGTACGGCATTGCCTCTGACGTATTCTCTGTAACATCGTTCAACGAGCTAACTCGTGACGGTCAAGACGCAGAGCGCTACAACATGCTTCACCCAGAAGCAGAAGCGAAAGTCCCTTACATTGCACAAGTAATGGGTACTGAGCCAGCAATCGCGGCGACTGACTACATGAAGAACTACTCTGAGCAAGTTCGCGCATTCATGCCTACTGAGTCTTACAAAGTACTTGGTACAGATGGTTACGGCCGTTCAGACAGCCGTGAGAACCTACGTCGTCACTTCGAAGTTAACGCAGGCTACGTGGTAGTTGCAGCGCTAACTGAACTAGCGAAGCGCGGTGATGTTGAGAAGTCTGTTGTGACTGAAGCAATTGCTAAGTTCAACATCGACACTGAAAAAACTAACCCACTTTACGCTTAATACAGCGCTTAATTAGAAGGTAAATAAGCAATGGCAATCGAAATTAATGTACCTGATATCGGTGCGGATGAGGTTGAAGTTACTGAGATTCTTGTAAGCGTTGGCGACAAGGTGGAAGAAGAGCAGTCTCTAATCACTGTTGAAGGCGACAAGGCTTCTATGGAAGTTCCAGCGTCTCAAGCAGGTATTGTTAAAGAAATCAAAGTAGCGGAAGGCGATTCTGTTACTACGGGTTCTCTAATTATGATTTTCGAAGCCGAAGGTGCAGCAGCAGCTGCTGCACCTGCTCCTGCGGCTGAAGCGGCTCCAGCAGCGGCTCCAGCTCCAGCAGCAGCGGCAGCAGAACTGAAAGAAGTTCACGTTCCAGACATCGGTGGTGACGAAGTAGAAGTTACTGAAATCATGGTTAAAGTTGGCGATGCAGTGGAAGAAGAGCAATCTCTTCTAACTGTAGAAGGCGACAAAGCTTCTATGGAAGTACCAGCACCATTTGCAGGTACGGTTAAAGAGATCAAGATTGCTGAAGGTGATTCAGTAACAACTGGTTCTCTTGTCATGGTATTTGAAACTGCAGGTTCGGGTGCGGCAGCTCCAGTAGCAGAAACTTCTGCAGCACCTGCAGCGGCTCCTGCAGCATCCGGAGCGCCGGCCGCAGCTGAAAAAGAAGTAAACGTACCAGATATCGGCGGTGACGAAGTTGAAGTTACTGAAGTAATGGTAGCGGTTGGCGATACAGTGGAAGAAGAGCAATCTCTTATCACTGTAGAAGGCGACAAAGCTTCTATGGAAGTACCAGCACCATTCGCTGGCACAGTTAAAGAAATCAAGATTGCAGCTGGCGATAAAGTCACGACTGGCTCGCTGATTATGACATTCGTTGTAGAGGGCGCAGCGCCTGCACCTGTTGCAGCACCTGCACAAGCAGCGACTCCAGCAGCACCTGCGGCGGCTCCGGCTCCAGCAGCGAAAGCGGATGCAGCACCACAAGCTAACGACTTCCAAGAGAACCACGAGTACGCACACGCGTCTCCAGTTGTTCGTCGTCTGGCTCGTGAGTTTGGTGTTAACCTAGCGAAAGTAAAAGGTACAGGTCGTAAGAGCCGCGTACTGAAAGAAGACGTTCAAGCTTACGTTAAAGATGCACTTAAGCGTCTTGAGTCTGGTGCCGCAGCATCTGGCAAAGGCGGTGACGGCTCAGCTCTTGGTCTGCTACCTTGGCCGAAGGTTGACTTCAGCAAGTTTGGTGAGACTGAAGTTCAGAAGCTTTCTAAGATCAAGAAGATCTCTGGTGCTAACCTACATCGTAACTGGGTAATGATCCCGCACGTTACACAGTGGGATAACGCGGATATCACAGCGCTAGAAGCGTTCCGTAAAGAGCAAAACGCTATCGAAGCGAAGAAAGATTCAGGTATGAAGATCACGCCACTTGTGTTCATCATGAAAGCTGTTGCGAAAGCACTTGAAGCCTTCCCTGCGTTTAACTCTTCTCTATCAGAAGATGGCGAGAGCATCATTCTTAAGAAGTACGTGAACGTTGGCATCGCAGTGGATACGCCAAACGGTCTTGTTGTTCCTGTATTCAAGGACGTAAACAAGAAGGGTATCTACGAGCTATCTGAAGAGCTAATGGTTATCTCGAAGAAAGCACGTGCCGGCAAGCTAACGGCTGCAGATATGCAAGGTGGCTGTTTCACTATCTCAAGCCTAGGCGGCATCGGTGGTACTGCATTTACTCCTATCGTAAATGCACCTGAAGTTGGTATCCTTGGTGTGTCTAAGTCTGAAATGAAGCCAGTATGGAACGGTAAAGAATTTGAGCCGCGCCTACAGCTACCACTTTCACTGTCGTACGATCACCGTGTGATTGACGGTGCGGAAGGTGCACGTTTCATTACTTATCTAAACAGCTGCTTGAGCGATATTCGTCGCTTGGTACTTTAAGGCAGTTTGATCCCTCTAGCTTCCCCCAACCGGGAAGCTAGAGGGGTAAAAAACCAAATTCATACAACAATTCCCATTGAATTGTTGTCTAGCTCACAGGCTAAATTGATTTACTTTTCACACCGTTAACATCTCTGTAAAATGTTGGCGGTCTGAAATCATAAATATTTAAACTCATTACGCTATAAACGTTGTCATTAGGCGTCAAAGCGAAGTTTATAAAAAAGAAAATCAATACCCACTCAGCCTGTTAGGGATAATGACTACAAGAGGTCAAAATGAGCAAAGAAATTAAAGCCCAAGTTGTTGTACTTGGTTCTGGTCCTGCTGGTTACTCTGCCGCATTCCGTTGTGCAGACCTAGGTCTTGAAACGGTACTTATCGAACGTTATAGCACCCTAGGTGGTGTCTGTCTGAATGTGGGTTGTATCCCATCTAAAGCACTTCTTCACGTTTCAAAAGTTATCGAAGAAGCTAAAGCAATGGCTGAACATGGTGTTGTTTTCGGTGAGCCACAAACAGACATCAACAAGATCCGTATCTGGAAAGAGAAGGTTGTAAACCAGCTAACCGGTGGTCTTGGCGGTATGGCTAAGATGCGTAAAGTTAACATCGTTAATGGTTACGGTAAGTTCACTGGTCCTAACTCTATCCTTGTTGAAGGTGAAGGCGAGTCAACAACAGTAACGTTTGACAACGCTATCATCGCTGCGGGCTCTCGCCCTATCAAACTGCCATTTATTCCACACGAAGATCCACGTATCTGGGACTCAACTGACGCTCTTGAGCTGAAAGAAGTACCAGGAAAACTGCTTATCATGGGTGGTGGTATCATCGGTCTTGAGATGGCAACGGTTTATCACTCTCTAGGCTCTCAAGTTGATGTGGTTGAGATGTTTGACCAGCTTATCCCTGCAGCGGATAAAGATATGGTTAAAGTCTACACCAAGCGCATTAAAAACAAGTTCAACTTGATGCTTGAGACCAAAGTAACGGCAGTTGAAGCGAAAGAAGACGGTATCTACGTTTCAATGGAAGGCAAGAAAGCTCCTGCTGATGCCGAGCGCTACGATGCCGTTCTTGTTGCTATCGGTCGTGTGCCAAACGGTAAGCTTCTTGATGCAGAGAAAGCGGGTATTGAAGTGGATGAGCGCGGCTTTATCAATGTTGATAAGCAGATGCGTACTAACGTTCCACACATTCACGCTATCGGCGACATCGTTGGTCAGCCAATGCTTGCTCACAAAGGTGTGCATGAAGGTCACGTAGCGGCAGAGGTTATCTCTGGTAAGAAGCACTACTTTGACCCGAAAGTTATTCCTTCAATTGCTTACACTGAGCCAGAAGTTGCATGGGTTGGTAAGACAGAAAAAGAAGCGAAAGCAGAAGGCATCAACTACGAAGTGGCGACATTCCCATGGGCAGCATCAGGTCGTGCAATCGCGTCTGACTGTGCTGACGGTATGACTAAGCTTATCTTCGACAAAGAGTCTCACCGTGTTATTGGTGGTGCTATCGTTGGTACTAACGGTGGTGAACTGCTTGGTGAAATCGGTCTAGCGATCGAGATGGGCTGTGATGCAGAAGATATCGCTCTGACTATCCACGCTCACCCAACGCTTCACGAGTCTGTTGGTCTTGCGGCAGAAGTATTTGAAGGCACAATCACTGACCTTCCAAATGCAAAAGCGAAGAAAAAGAAGTAATTTCTGAATAAAGAAAAACGGCCAGTAGAGATACTGGCCGTTTTTTTGTGTTCGATTTGCTTTGTATCGACGAATCTTAGTGTGCGTCGCCATTATTATAGATGCACACCATATCCATGTAGCAATCCGTCAATGATTTCACCGCATCGCTATCGTTATTGCGCATTGCTTCTACGAAGAGCGAATAGCAAAGACCGTGGAACAAGCTTGTTAGGTGTTTAGGGTTATGATGCGGGCAGACTTCACCACGTTCGATAGCTCTGATAAACATATTTTCTACTAGAGCTTGGCTAGTCTTGTTTGAGCTTACAAACAGCGGCCATACCTCATCGCGAGTAGACGTGCTCCATTCAAACCACACTTTATTCCAGTGACAATCCTCAATCACCATATCCACGACGCTATCTAGGATATTCGTCAGGTTGTCCTTGATATTGACATCGAGGTCGATGGTATTCGAGAGAAAGTTGGAATACTGACAAACGACGTGATTAAGTACTTCGTCCACCAAATCTTCACGAGTAGGGAAGTAGTTAAACACTGTAGCGACAGATACCTGAGCGATCTCTGCGATGTCAGCATGTCCGCCGCGCCCAATACCGCGCTTTGCAAATACTTCTAATGCTATCTCCATGAGCTGCAGCTTTCGCTTTTGCGGAGACAGGCGTGTCCTAGGTCTTTTTACGATTGAGTCCATATTATTTTCCTTGCCAACGTTAGTTAGGGCTGGTGATCCTTTTTGAATCTACCTTTTCACCCTGCTTTATTTAGAGTCAGCTATCTCGCAAAGCGGAAAACAACATAAACCTAACGTCACCGTGTCAATCTAAAGGGCGAGTTAGGTTATTTCCAAAATGGAAATCCACTGCTCTTATTTTTCTAATTCCAGATAAGTGTAATGGTGCATATGTTGATGGTCAATAGTCATACACTGATAATTATGATAATTACGAGTAAATTACCTGCATATCACATTTTGCAGTGAAATTAACCACTCCTTTCAACAGAAGCCGTTAACAGTTGAATAGTAGAAGAGGGGATTAACGACTGAAAAATTCCCATGTACTCGATTTTTATCATGTGTAAGAAAGTGATACTATGGCGCGCTAATTGGCAAGGTGGTGCTGTTTTAGCAGCGGGTCTCTGATGTTTTATACTGTATGAGGCGACGCATGGCTGAGGCCACGTTTGTTATATCAACCTACTAACATCGAGATAGATATGAAACATACAGTAGAAGTCATGATCTCTGAGCAAGAAGTTCATGAGCGCGTACAAGCGTTGGGTAAAGCGATCACTGAACACTATAAAGGCAGCGAAGACCTAGTGATGGTTGGTTTGCTTCGTGGTTCGTTTGTATTTATGGCAGACCTAGCTCGCGCCATCGACTTGACACATTGCGTGGACTTTATGACAGCCTCTAGCTACGGTAACACCATGGAAAGCTCTCGCGATGTACGTATCCTTAAAGATCTTGATGACGATATCAAAGGCAAAGACATTCTGCTTGTCGAAGATATTATTGATACAGGCAACACGCTAAACAAGGTCAAAGAGATCCTGTCTCTACGTGAGCCAAAGTCGATTGAGATCTGTACCTTGCTTGATAAGCCATCTCGTCGCGAAGTGGATGTCGATGTTAAGTGGATCGGCTTCGAAATCCCAGATGAGTTCGTTGTGGGTGTGGGTATCGATTATGCTCAGAAATATCGTCACCTACCTTACATTGGTAAAGTCGTCCCTCAAGAGTAAGTCCTTTTTAGGCAGATTTATAAATGCCCACCTCAATGAGGTGGGCATTTTGCTATTTTGTGGCGTTTGTACTTTAGAGTTACTTGCTCACTTCAGTACTTAGAATCTTCGCCATGGCAGCTTGATAGTTGACCTCAAGGCTTTCTCTGCTTGAGCAGCGAACACCCAAGTCTTGCAACTTACCATCGCCGATGCCATACACGACACCGTGTACTTCGACATCTTGTCCACGCTCCCACGCATTCTGCATGATGGTGGAGTTACCGAGGTTGTAAACCTGCTCAGCAACGTTTATCTCACACAGCTTATCACCCCACATCTCACGAGGCAGTTCGCCTAACCAATTTCTGTGCTTTAGGTATAAATCGCGAATATGGAGCAGCCAGTTATTGATCAGTCCAAGTTGTGGGTTATCGATCGCGGCGTTAACGCCACCACACCCATAGTGCCCACACACAATAATGTGCTTAACCTTGAGTACATCAACGGCATATTGAACGACAGACAAGCAGTTAAGGTCGGTGTGAATAACTTGGTTGGCAACGTTACGGTGAACGAAAAGCTCACCAGAGTACAATCCAGTCAGTCGCTCAGCTGGGACGCGGCTATCTGAACAACCGATCCACAAAAAGCCAGGGCTTTGGCCCTCTTCAAGTTGGGCGAAATACTCAGGGCGTTCAGATTTGATCTCCTGAGACCACTTTGAGTTGTTGTCAAAAAGTTGTTTGATTTCCGGCATGGTACTTCCCTTCAATGATTCGCCACACTATACACAATGTTACAAATCGAATCTCGCAAAAAAGGTGTCAAAATGTACTCATCTGACGTGTTCATGCGCCTAAAATCAATTAGTTAACGATTTAGTGACAATTGGTTTATAAGTTATGAATTTTAAACTTAATTTAATAAATATTAACTCGGCGTCACATTTGTTAACCTAAATCAATTTTTTGGTTATTTCTCAGGGATAGTAATGAAGTTAGGACGTCGATTTGAAGATATTAACCTAAAAGGGGATGTGTTTGGCGGTGTCACCACAGCGATCATCTCCTTACCACTCGCGCTGGCGTTTGGTGTTGCCTCGGGAGCTGGGGCAGAAGCCGGGCTGTGGGGCGCAATCATGGTGGGGCTATTTGCTGCTTTGTTTGGTGGCTCCTCCACATTGATTTCCGAACCCACAGGTCCTATGACCGTAATCATGACTGCGGTATTGACCAGTATGATGGCGAAATATCCTGAAACAGGATTAGCCATGACGTTCACCGTAGTCATGATGGCGGGCGTGTTTCAAATATTGCTCGGCACACTGAAGTTGGGTAAATACGTCACCCTCATGCCTTATAGTGTTGTCTCTGGCTTTATGTCGGGGATAGGGGTCATTCTAATCATACTTCAGTTGGCACCTTTACTTGGACAAGCCGCGCCAACAGGAGGCGTAGTCGGTACGCTTACCGCAATCCCAGAGCTGCTATCAAATGTGGATTTCGCTGAGCTGTTTCTTGGCGCACTTACCTTAGCGATTTTGTTCCTACTTCCTAAAAAGTATCGTCAGCACGTACCGCCACAACTGGTGGCACTGGTTGCCGTGACATTGTTGTCAGTGCTGTTTTTTGACGATGGGACGATAAGACGCATTGGTGAGATCCCTGCTGGTCTTCCTTCTCTCGTAATACCTCATTTCAACGCAGAAATGTTCACTGAAATGATCATCGATGCGCTAGTGCTTGGTACTCTGGGTTGTATCGATACCTTGTTAACGGCGGTTATTGGTGACTCTTTGACTCGTAAAGAGCACGACTCAGATAAAGAGTTGCGTGGGCAAGGCTTGGCGAACTTAGTTGCAGGTCTCTTTGGCGCGCTTCCTGGTGCTGGCGCGACGATGGGGACGGTTACGAATATCCAGGTTGGTGCGCGATCTCCGCTGTCTGGCGTGGTGCGTGCGCTCGTTTTGGCACTTGTGGTGCTGGTGGCAAGTGGGTTAACCGAACCTATTCCTATGGCGGTATTGGCAGGTATTGCGGTATACGTTGGCTTTAATATTCTTGACTGGAGTTTTATTCAGCGCGCCCACAAAGTCAGCATCCCGGGTATGGCGATCATGTATGGCGTTATGCTGTTGACTGTGTTTGTTGATCTTATCGTGGCAGTAGGGCTTGGCGTTTTTATCTCCAACATCATTATCATTGAACGATTGAGCCGCGAGCAAGCAAGGCAAGTGAAGGCGATCAGTGATGCGGATGACGATGATGTGCCATTAACCGATAGCGAACGCGGACTATTGGAACAGGCGCAAGGGAAAGTGCTGTTTTTCTACCTGTCTGGTCCTATGATCTTCAGTGTATCGAAAGCGATCTCTAGGCAGCACTCAAGTATTTCAGATTATCAGGCAATGATCCTCGATTTGACGGACGTACCTATGATTGATGTGACCGTTGGTCTAGCTCTAGAGAATGCGATTAAAGATGCAAAAGATGCCCATTGTCACGTGTATCTGTTGTGTCCACATAGCAAAATAAAACAGCAGTTGGACAAGTTCCATGTTATCGATTTGGTGCCTGATGACAATATCTATATAGAGCGGGAAAAAGCCCTAGAGGCTGCATGTACAGCCACATCTTAAGCTACTTGTAAAACTGATCATTAGCGAGTGTTGTTATCAGCACTCGCTTTTTTATATTCATTTTTTCTAATTGACTTGAAAAGTGGTGATTTCAACATCATGTGTAGTACCATCAGATAACTTTTCGACATCATTGGAAATATCAAACTTTCCGATGAGTCAGATCTTAGCGGTAGGTATGGTCAGGTATGGTCGCGTTAGAAATAGAGCAGCTCAGAAAAACATACGCTGGTGGCTTTGAAGCACTCAAAGGTGTCAGTTTAACGGTGGAACAAGGGGACTTTTATGCTCTCTTGGGGCCCAATGGGGCAGGTAAGTCAACGACGATTGGCATTATCACATCGCTAGTAAATAAGACTTCCGGCAAGGTGACGGTATTCGGGCACGATATCGACAAAGAATTGGAGTTGGCGAAACAGCAATTGGGCTTGGTGCCACAAGAGTTCAATTTCAATCAGTTTGAAACCGTTGAGCAAATCGTGCTCCAGCAAGCTGGCTACTATGGCGTTCCTAAAGATGTGGCGAAGCAGCGCGCTGAGAAATACCTGTCGCAGCTCGATCTTTGGGAGAAACGTAGTGAACGCGCTCGCAACCTCTCTGGAGGCATGAAGCGTCGTTTGATGATTGCACGTGCGTTAATGCATGAGCCCAAGCTGCTTATTCTTGATGAGCCGACCGCCGGTGTGGATATCGAACTGCGCCGCTCAATGTGGGACTTTCTTAAAGAGATCAACCGTCAAGGCATTACCATTATTTTGACGACGCACTATCTCGAAGAGGCGGAGCTACTTTGTCGAAACATCGGCATCATTCAGCGTGGTGAATTGATCGAGAATACCTCAATGAAAGCACTGCTGAACAAGCTACACGTAGAAACCTTCATTCTCGATATTGAAGCGGATGTGCCAGTGCCTGAGTTAGAAGGCGTCAATGCACAGCAGGTCGTCAACGGGTCGTTGGAGATAGAGATTGAAAAGACGCAAGGTCTCAATCACATCTTCACTCAGCTATCGGCTGCCGGCATCAAGGTGCTATCTATGAGAAACAAAGCGAACCGACTTGAAGAGCTGTTTGTCTCTATTGTTCGTGAACAGGCGGAGACGAAATAATGAATATGTACGGCTTGTATTGGACAGCGTTTAAGAGCCTGCTTACCAAAGAAATTAATCGCTTTACGCGCATTTGGGTTCAAACACTGGTGCCACCTGCAATCACAATGACCCTATACTTTATTATCTTTGGTAGCTTGATTGGCTCTCGCATCGGCGAGATGAATGGCTTTAGCTACATGGAGTACATTGTGCCGGGTCTGATCATGATGTCGGTCATCACTAACTCCTACTCGAATGTGGCTTCGTCATTCTTTAGTGCTAAGTTTCAGCGCAACATAGAAGAGCTCTTGGTCGCACCTGTACCGAACTATATTATTATCGCTGGCTTCGTTATGGGGGGCGTGGTTCGTGGTCTGTTGGTTGGCGCCATCGTAACTTTGGTGTCCTTGTTCTTTGTGGACCTGCAAGTAGAGCACTGGGGCATTATCATTGCGACAGTATTTTTAACCTCAGTGGTTTTTTCGTTGGGGGGGCTTATCAATGCCGTTTTTGCGAAGACCTTCGATGATATTTCGATTATTCCAACGTTTGTGCTGACGCCTCTGACTTATCTGGGTGGTGTGTTCTATTCGATAAGTCTGCTTCCTGAGTTTTGGCAAGGCGTGTCCAAGATCAATCCTATCGTCTACATGGTCAATGCATTTCGTTACGGTTTTCTTGGTGTGTCGGATGTGGGGATTGTGACATCTTTTGGCGTACTCTTGGTGTTTATCGTGGTACTTTATGGAGTAGCCCACCATCTGGTAACAAAAGGTATTGGCCTAAGAAGCTAAGCGAGATTGCGAGAGGCTTTGGTTAATTATCTTAGTGACCAGAGACTAGCAGCAAGTCAACGATAAGTGGTGGCCTAGGCCGCCACTTTTGTTATGAGTCGAGACAAGGACGACAAATGCAACTGCCCGCAGAATTACAACAAAGCGCTCAACAGGCGTTCACACAGCTACAAGAAACTTATACTGATTTTTCTCAATGGTCTGAACAACAGCAAGCTCAACTCAAGCAAGTTGTCGCGATGAGTCAGTTTGTAAAAGACGCATTGCAAAAAGATGAGGCGCTGTTCCAATCTTTTCCAGAGATGCTTACCCACACAAGTCGCGAAGAGCATTATCGTGATCGCCTTGCCAGCGAGTTGGAATCGTGTGCTGTAGAAGCCGATGGTCATCGCGTGCTGCGCCGATTTCGTAATCGTGAGATGGCGTACATCGCATGGCGTGATTTCTTAAATGATTGGACTCTAGATGAAAGCCTTAGCCATCTCTCTATGTTGGCAGAGGCGATGATTTTTGAAACCTACCAATGGCAATATAAAGCGTGTTGCCAGGAGTGGGGGACGCCTTGCAATAGTGCGGGCGAGGCTCAACCAATGCTGATTATTGGTATGGGTAAGCTTGGTGGTGGTGAGCTCAATTTTTCTTCGGATATCGATCTCATCTTTACTTACCCAGAAAATGGCGAGACGCAAGGAGCAAGACGATCGATTGCCAACGCCCAGTTCTTTACTCGTCTTGGCCAGCGCATCATTAAAGCGCTTGACCAGCAAACCTTTGATGGTTTTTGTTATCGCGTCGATATGCGTTTGAGACCTTTTGGAGAGAGTGGCCCGCTCGTGATGAGCTATGCAGCGCTAGAAGACTATTACCAAGAGCAGGGGCGTGATTGGGAGCGCTATGCCATGGTCAAAGCGCGAGTCATGGGTAGAGAAATGTACCCTGAGTATCAAGAGCTTCGTCAAATGCTGCGACCGTTTGTGTTCCGCCGTTATATCGACTTTAGTGCGATTCAGTCACTGCGCCGAATGAAATCGATGATCAGCAGCGAAGTCCGTCGTCGTGGCTTGGGCAACAATATCAAACTCGGTGCAGGTGGCATTCGTGAGGTGGAGTTTATCGCGCAAGTGTTCCAGCTCATTCGTGGGGGACGTGAACCAAGCTTACGTGGTCGCGGTCTCTTGGAGACACTCGAGGCGATAAACACCCTCAAGCTGCTTGATGCAAAGGAAGTTGAGCATCTGCAACAGGCGTATCGTTTCTTACGTCGCCAAGAGAATTTATTGCAGGCTATGGCGGATAAACAGACCCAGACGCTACCAGATTGTCAAAGTGAGCAATTGAAACTTGCCTTTGCAATGGGGTTTGAATCGTGGGATACCATGCTCAAGCAGACTGAGCAGCACATGCTCAATGTTCACCATGTCTTCGCTAACTTGATCGGTGAAGAAGAAGATGACGAAGAGGCGGATCCTATTGCCAAGCACTTCCATGAGCTTTGGGACATGGCTGGGCGTGAGGGTGTGATTGCGCATATCCTTGAGCACGATCTTCAAGTGGAAAATCCCGAAGAAAAGCAAAATGTGATCCTTCAGTTTAAAGCCGATCTTGCCAAGAAAACACTGGGCCCTCGAGGTCGTGAGGTTCTCAATAGGCTGATGCCAAAGATCTTCAGTGCGATTTACAGTAACAAAGATGCGGAGTTTGGCTTGCCACGAGTACTGCATGTTCTGCACCGTATCGTCACTCGCACCACCTACTTAGAGCTACTTGATGAGCACCCTGCGGCGTTAACTCAGTTAGTTCGCTTGTGTACGGCGAGTCCAATGATCTCCGAGCAACTTGGGCGTTATCCTATCTTGCTTGATGAGCTGCTTGATCCGGCCCATCTCTATAATCCAGTCCCGCTTGAATCTTATAAGACGGAGCTACGTGACTATCTAGCCCGTATTCCTGAAGAGGATATGGAGCAGCAGATGGAGGCGCTAAGACAATTCAAACAGACCTGTATTTTACGGATTGCTGCCGCAGACATTGCAGGCGTGCTACCCGTCATGAAGGTGAGCGATCACTTGACCTATCTGGCGGAAGCCATCGTGGAAGCTGGGATCAACCAGGCCTGGCAGCAAATGGCGGCGAAATATGGAGAGCCTACTCACCTCAAAGATCGCGGCAGCAAAGGCTTTGCTGTGATTGGCTACGGGAAAGTCGGAGGCTGGGAGCTAGGCTACAACTCGGATCTTGATATCGTCTTTATGCACGATTGCCCTGTTAGTGTGTATACCGATGGTAAGAAAGAGATCGACGGTCGTCAGTTCTATCTGAGGCTAGCGCAGAGAATTATCCATATTTTCTCAACGAGAACGGCGTCGGGTATTCTCTATGAAGTGGATACTCGACTTCGTCCTTCAGGCGCTTCGGGTCTTTTGGTGAGCCCAACCGATGCGTTTGATGAGTATCAACACAACGATGCGTGGACTTGGGAGCATCAAGCCTTGGTAAGAGCGCGCATGATCTATGGCGATCAGGCCCTTGAGCAGGCCTTTAGTGGGACGCGCAATGACATTCTATGTAAAGTTCGCGACAAAGAGACGCTCATAGGTCAAGTCGTCGATATGCGTGTAAAAATGCGTGACCACCTAGGCGGTAAGAAAGCTGGGCGCTTTATGCTCAAGCAGGACCCTGGTGGAATCACAGATATTGAGTTTTTGGCTCAGTATCTCGTTCTACAATTTAGCCACGAAAAGCCTAAGCTTACACGATGGTCAGACAACGTGCGTATTTTTGAGTCGATGATGGCACAAGGCGTCATGGAAGAAGAGCAAGCAATGGCGTTAACGCAGGCTTATACCACGCTGCGTGATGAAATCCATCACCGAAACTTACTGAATCTCGAGGCCGATGTGGCAGAGGATAAGTTTGAATCCGAAAAGGCGATTGTGGTTCAGGCTTGGAATGCCTGGCTAGGTTCAAAATAATTGAATCAATGTCTTTGAGTAAAACGCCATGTTTTAGTAGTGAAACCAAGAGTTGTGCTACTATCCCATCAAAGGCTTAGTCAGAAAAAGCCATAAATAGATAATGAATGAGAAGGGGCAGCGGCGCCTTCTCATACTCAATTGGAGTGAAGAAATGAAACCCATCCTACCGAATTACAGTGATTCTGGCGTATTGATTGTCGGCGATGTCATGCTTGACCGCTACTGGTATGGACCGACAGGACGAATTTCACCAGAAGCGCCTGTACCTGTAGTGAAAGTAGAAAACAACGAAGAACGCCCTGGCGGTGCGGCTAACGTGGCAATGAACATCGCGTCACTGGGTGGTCACGCTCATACCATCGGCTTGGTTGGTATGGATGAGCCAGCAAAAGTACTGACAGAGACTCTGACGTCTCTTAAGGTAAAGTGTGACTTTGTTGCGCTTCCAGACTATCCGACGATCACTAAGTTGCGTGTGTTGAGTCGTGGTCAACAGTTGATCCGTCTAGACTTTGAAGACAAATTCGAAAACACCGATCCTGAGTTAGTGCTTGCTAAGATGGAACAAGCACTGCCAAACGTGCGCTCTGTGATCCTTTCCGATTATGCCAAGGGTGCCCTTGAGCATGTTCAAAGCTATATCCAGAAGGCAAAAGCCGCTGGTGTTCCAGTGTTTATCGATCCTAAAGGTGCAGACTTTGAGCGTTATCGTGGTGCGACTCTGCTTACCCCAAACATGGCCGAGTTTGAACATGTTGTTGGTAAAGTAAAAAATGAAGAAGAGCTGATTGAAAAGGGTCATGCACTGATCGAGAAATTCGACTTTGAAGCGCTACTTGTGACTCGCAGTGAGCACGGTATGACGCTACTGCGTCGCGATCAAGAACCTTTCCATCTGCCAACGCAAGCAAAAGAAGTGTACGACGTAACGGGTGCTGGTGATACGGTTATCTCTGTACTCGCTGCCTCTGTTGCGGCGGGTAAACCACTTGATGAAGCGTGTGCGCTGGCAAATGCTGCTGCGGGTGTTGTGGTTGGTAAACTGGGTACCTCAACGCTTTCAACGATTGAACTCGCGGAAGCCGTACACGGCAGCCAAGATACAGATTACGGTGTGATCACTGAGCAAGCACTTATCGAAGCTGTTGCTAAAGCGCGCGCAAAAGGTGAGAAGGTAGTTATGACCAATGGCTGCTTCGATATCTTACACGCAGGTCACGTATCCTATCTCAATCACGCCGCAGAGCTTGGTGATCGCTTGATCGTTGCTGTAAACACAGACGAATCAGTGCGTGAGCTGAAAGGCCCTGGTCGCCCTGTTAACCCAACAGATCGCCGTATGGCGGTATTGGCTGGTCTTGGTGCTGTTGACTGGGTGGTGCCTTTCTCTGAAGAGACACCGCGCCGTTTGATCTCAGAAGTATTGCCGTCTCTGCTTGTTAAAGGTGGTGACTACAAACCAGAAGATATTGCGGGTGGTAAAGAAGTGATTGCCGCTGGTGGCGAAGTCAAAGTACTTAACTTTGAAGATGGCTGTTCAACGACGGAAATCATCGAAGCGATTAAAGGTGGTAAGGGGTAAAGCGCCTCTTACTTATTGCCAGTGACACAGATAACAAAAAGGGACGCGATAGCGTCCCTTTTTAATTCAATCGTATCAATTAGTTGTCTTTCTTAAGACCTGCATTGATGTCTACGATATCTTGCTCAGATAGAGTACCTACTGATTGGCGTAGGTTAAGTACGCTGACAATGTAATCGTAGCGAGCATCAGACAAGTTACTTTCTGCATCGTAAAGCGCCTGTGTCGCTTCTAGTACGTCAACGATAGTACGCGTACCCACATCAAAACCGGCTTTGGTTGCCTCTAGTGCTGACTCAGCAGAGATAACGGTTTGCTCAAACGCGCGAATTGCACCGATTGACGAGTTGATGTTGTTGTTATTCGCACGAACATTACGAACCACAGAGCGGTAAGTTTGCTCTAGTTGCTCACTTGCTTCAACGTAAGCGAACTCTGCTTGTTTGGTTTGCGAAGTAATGTTACCACCAGTGTATAGAGGCACAGACAGGTTGATACCAGCATTGAATGCATTGATATTCTCTGATGGACCGCCATAACGGCTGTTGTTACTGTTACGCTCGCTATCGTATCCATAACCACCGTCTAGTGTTAGCGTAGGTAGGTGACCAGAGCTTGCTAATGTAATGTTGTCTTTAGCAATATCTTGTCCGATACGTGCCGATAGTAGATCTAAGTTTTTCGACTGCGCTTCCTCTAGGAAGAAAGTCACACTTTGCTCTGGGCGCGCTGCTGAGAAGCGGTCAGTATCAAGAATATCAATATTCGTGTGTTCTTGGCCGGTGATCTCACGCAGTGCTTCGTATTGGTTTAACAGGTTGTTTTCTGCCACAACCTCATCTGCCAACACTCGGTCATACTGAGCTTGAGCATCATGTACGTCGGTAATCGCTGATAGACCAACCTCAAAACGCTGCTTAGTTTGCTCTAGCTGACGAGCAACCGCTGCTTTGTTAGCACGAACAGATTCTAGGTTGTCTTTTGAACGCAGCACTTCAAAGTACGCTTGCGCAGTACGAAGGATTAGGTCTTGTTGAGCTGCTGCATATTGCGAGTCTGCTTGACGCGCTGTTTTTTCTGCAGTGTCCAGAGTGATCCAGCTAGCACGGTTGTATAGCTCTTGAGAAAAGCCCACACCGGCAGTTAGGTTGGTACTATCTTGAGGATCAAAGTCTGATGCAGTGAAATCAAGACCTGCAGTAAGGTTGATCTGTGGTAATAGCGTTGCACGAGCAGAATTGATCGCTTCAAATGCACGATCACGCTGAGCGGCTGCACGAAGCAACTGAGGATCGTTTTGTTTAGCTTGATCGTAGATCTCTGTTAGGGAGTCGGCCCATGTTGCTGCACTTACGCTTCCTAATGCAGCTGTAATAAAGAGTGGAAGCAGTTTTTTCATTTGTCCTAATCCTGCCTAGTAATACTAATAAAGGTATGATTCACAGTTTAACTTAAAATGACCGTAATTCACTCGAAACTTTGCACTTTTTTACGCATCCTCACCAAAAATTGAGACAAATAATTAACCAGAATCAAATTTATTTTGAATTTTTACGTAAAAAATTGAACCGCGTCCTTGGTAGTCGTTGTATTCCTTGAGTAAACTATAAGATTCACTGTAACTTGAGGTCCGCTATGAGAAACGCACTACCGTCTGGTGATAAGTATACGCCCGATGATGTCGACATTGTGTCAAAAGAGACCGTTTTTAAAGGCTTTTTTGAAATGGTGCAGTTTCGCTTCAAGCATAAACGTTTTGAAGGCGGCTGGAGTTCAGTGATTGACAGAGAAATGTTTGTTCGCGGTGAAGCCGCAGCAATGCTTCCCTACGACCCCGTTCGTGACCAAGTGGTCCTAATCGAACAGATTCGGGTTGGGGCTCTAGAACATGAAAGCCCATGGCAGATGGAAATTGTTGCCGGTATTGTCGATAAGCAAGAGAGTATTGAAGAGCTCGTTTGTCGAGAAGCGGTCGAAGAAGCGGGCGTCGATGTAAAGAATCTCGTGCCAATCACGCGATACTACCCTTCTTCGGGTGGGTGCAATGAGAGAATTTCGGTTTTCGTCGGCCAGGTTGATGCGACTCAAGCGTCTGGTGTTCATGGTTTAGAGAGTGAGGGAGAAGATATTCGTGTCAGTGTCGTATCTCGAGAGCAAGCCTATCAAATGATAGAGAGCGGCGAGATTGAAAACGGTGCGTCCATCATCGCTCTACAATGGTTACAACTAAACTATCAAAAGCTAAAACAGCAATGGTAGAGGGAATTTTTTATGGCTCGTGTTGTCGATACTAATTCGTATCATGTTGATCTAGCAGAGCTAATGCGCATATATGAGACGAACTATGCAAAGCTGAATCGTCTTATTCCAACCGCTCCAGAAGTCGGGGATGTGCGCTGTTATCAAGCGGGATCGCTCACCTATCAGTTAGAGGTGAGAGAAGTGACGAAGTACACAACATTGGTTGAAATTTTCCAAGATGATGAGCTTCCTGTTTTTCCTTTGCCTAAAATGACCGTGAGGCTTTATCACGATGCGAAGGTTGCAGAAGTCTGTGATTGCGAAAACGCTTCTCGAGTTCAAGCACGATACGATTATCCCAATGCAAAAATGCATCAGAAGGATGAAAAGTTTCAGTTTAATCAGTTTTTGAGTGATTGGCTGACGTTTTGCTTAAAAAATGGCATTAGTCGAGCTCCGATTATGTATCGTAGCTAACGAAGAATTATAAGTTCAGGTTTTTAATATTTTGAAGACAACACCCAGTGATGAATCTCAGTTAAGTAGCGTTAGGTTGCTGCAATTAACGGACACGCATCTGTTTGCGCCTCATGATGGTTGCTTGCTGAGTGTTAATACCCAAGACAGTTTTCATGCCGTTGTGGCTGAGGTGATTCAACAAGGAACTCAGTTTGAAGCGCTGCTCGCCACCGGTGATATTTCTCAAGATCATACCGAAGCGTCATACCAAAAGTTTGTCGCGGGTATAGAGCCTTTGGGATTGCCTTGCTTTTGGCTACCAGGAAACCATGATTACAAACCGTGTATGAACAGTGTCGTAAGCACACCGCTCATTCAGGATGTCACCCATGCGCTTTTAGGAGCGCATTGGCAGGTTTTATTGTTGGACTCTCAAGTAGTCGGTGTCCCACATGGTCGACTTAGTGACAGTCAGTTGGATTTCTTGGAGCGTAAACTCACAGAGCATGCCAACCGACACACCTTGGTCTTACTGCATCATCATCCGCTGTTAGTCAACAGTGCGTGGCTCGATCAGCACTCTTTGAAAGATGCGCACGAGTTTTGGCAGGTAGTGGATAAGCATGACAATGTGCGTGCTGTATTGTGTGGTCATATCCATCAAGAGATGGATGTGATTCGAGAGGGCGTTCGAGTGCTTGCAACCCCTTCGACCTGTGTGCAGTTCAAGCCTAACTCGAATGAGTTTGCGCTTGATACCCGTGCACCAGGCTGGCGTGAGCTCGAGCTTTGCGCAGATGGTACGGTGAATACAGAGGTCAAACGCTTACCACATGGTTCATTCCGTCCTGATTTTAATGCGGAAGGCTACTAATGAGTATCAAAAAGCCACTACTACTTTATATTCATGGGTTTAACAGCTCGCCACAGTCATTCAAGGCGCAAGTTATGATGGACTACTGTCGCGAGCATCGACCTGATATTAAAGTAGTGGTGCCGCAAATGCCTTGCTTTCCCCAGCAAGCAGCGGAGTATCTGCAGCAACTGATCGAAGAGCATAAAAGCGAGTACCAAATTGCGCTTGTGGGCAGCTCTTTAGGTGGCTACCTTTCGACTTGGCTAAATAATCTATATGGGTTTAAAGCGGTGTTGATTAACCCAGCCGTAAAGCCTTATGAACTGTTGTTGGATTACCTTGGTGAGCAGCAGAACCCTTATACACATGAACGTTACTTTCTCGAAGCGAAGCATATTGATGAACTCAAAGCGCTAGAGGTGAATGAGCTAACTTCGCCACAGGATTTTTGGCTACTGCAGCAAGAGGGTGACGAGGTGCTAGATTATCGCCAGGCGGTGAGTAAGTATCGTGAAAGTAAGCAAACTGTTGAAGAAAATGGCGATCATAGCTTTGTGGGCTTCGAGCGATTCCCTGAACAGATAATCCGCTTCTTATCCCTGTAAGCGATGCTTTTTTCGTCTCCGCTTGAGGAGACAGTCATAATTTTCCCCCCAACTTCTGCGTGAAACTTGACAACACTGGCGTTGAGCCAGACTATGATACGTCTGTACTTGCGCGTAAGTCTCGGAACTGTGTATCAATTCACCGAGCGAACTGCGATCTTCCATCGCACACTATTTTTGCTGCTAAGTATCAATCATTATTTTGAGTAAAATTTCCGTATTATGACAGAACAATATAATGCTGGAGCCATTGAGGTTCTCAATGGTCTTGAGCCAGTACGTCGCCGACCAGGGATGTATACGGATACAGCGCGCCCAAACCATTTGGGCCAAGAAGTTATCGATAACAGTGTCGATGAAGCGCTAGCCGGACATGCCTCTAAGGTACAAGTCATTCTGCATGCCGACCAATCGTTAGAAGTTATCGATGATGGTCGTGGTATGCCCGTCGATATTCACCCTGAAGAAAAGATCTCGGGTGTTGAACTGATTTTCTGTAAGTTGCACGCTGGTGGTAAGTTCTCGAACAAGAACTATCAATTCTCGGGCGGTTTGCACGGTGTTGGTATCTCTGTAGTAAACGCATTGTCCAAGCGCGTTGAAGTTGCCGTACGTCGTGACGGGCAAGTGTATGAGATGGCGTTCGAGAACGGTAATAAGGTTCAAGAGCTGACGGTCACTGGCACTTGTGGTCGACGTAATCGCGGTACTAGTGTTCACTTCTGGCCAGATGCGAGCTACTTCGATTCTGCTAACTTCTCTGTTACTCGACTGGTTAACAACCTCAGAGCGAAAGCGGTTCTTTGTCCTGGATTAGAAATCACCTTCAGCGACAAAGTGAACGGTAAAGACTACAAGTGGTATTACGAAGATGGTCTAAAAGACTATCTAGCGGAAGGCGTCAAAGGTTATGCCGTACTGCCTGAAGCACCGTTTACCGGTGAATTCTCAGCGGAAACGGAAGCGGCAACTTGGGCGGTCATTTGGCAGCCTGAAGGTGGTGAGATGATCACCGAAAGCTACGTAAACTTGATCCCGACTGCTCAGGGTGGTACCCACGTAAATGGTCTGCGTCAGGGCTTGCTCGATGCGATGCGTGAGTTTTGTGAGTTCCGTAACTTGCTGCCTCGTGGCGTTAAGCTTACCGGTGATGATGTTTTTGAGCGTTGCTCGTATGTCTTGTCTATTAAGATGCAAGATCCGCAGTTCGCGGGTCAAACCAAAGAGCGCCTCTCGTCTCGCCAATGCGCAGCATTTGTCTCCGGTGTGGTTAAAGATGCGTTCAGCCTGTGGCTAAACGAAAAACCTCAACTTGCTGAGCAGCTTGCTGAAGTCTGTATTGCTAATGCCCACCGCCGAATGCGTGCCAGTAAAAAGGTGGTTCGTAAGAAGGTCGCTTCAGGTCCTGCACTGCCAGGTAAGCTGACCGATTGTTCACAGCAAGATCTTAACCGTACAGAAATCTTCTTCGTGGAGGGTGACTCGGCGGGTGGTAGTGCCAAACAGGCGCGTGATCGTGAGTTCCAAGCGGTGATGCCACTGCGCGGTAAAATCCTTAATACCTGGGAAGTCTCGGCTGACCAAGTGCTTGCATCACAAGAAGTGCATGATATCTCCGTGGCGCTTGGCATTGACCCTGATACCGAAAACCTTGAAGGTCTTCGCTACGGTAAAGTCTGTATCCTTGCCGATGCGGACTCGGATGGTCTGCATATTGCCACGCTGCTTTGTGCCCTATTTACTAAGCATTTCCGCTCACTGGTTGCTGCTGGTCACGTCTATGTGGCGATGCCTCCTCTGTATCGAATTGACTGTGGTAAAGAGGTGTTTTACGCCCTCGATGATGACGAGAAAGATGGCATTCTAGAGCGTCTTAGTAAGAAGAAAGCAAAGATCAACGTTCAGCGATTCAAAGGTCTAGGTGAGATGAACCCGCTTCAACTGCGCGAAACCACGATGGACCCGAATACACGCCGTTTGGTGCAACTGACCATTGATGATGACGAAGCTACCAATGAAATGATGGATATGCTGCTTGGTAAAAAGCGTGCGGACGATCGTCGTAGCTGGCTACAAAACAACGGTGACATGGCTGAGGTATAACAATGTCGACTGAAATGTCTTTTGATGGCGTAGAACAGCTGCCTCTGCGAAAGTTCACTGAAGACGCCTATCTGAATTACTCAATGTACGTGATTATGGATCGTGCATTGCCTTATATCGGCGATGGTCTAAAACCTGTTCAGCGCCGCATTATCTATGCGATGTCTGAGCTGGGTCTGTCCGCATCGGCGAAGTACAAAAAATCGGCACGTACCGTTGGTGACGTGTTGGGTAAATATCATCCACACGGTGACTCAGCCTGTTATGAAGCCATGGTACTAATGGCCCAGCCATTCTCTTACCGTTATCCGCTGGTGGATGGTCAAGGTAACTGGGGTGCGCCGGATGATCCGAAATCGTTCGCTGCGATGCGTTATACCGAAGCAAAACTGTCTAAGTTTGCTGAAGTACTGTTAGGTGAGTTAGGTCAAGGCACGGTCGAGTGGCAGCCAAACTTCGACGGCACCATGAAAGAGCCGAAGATCCTACCTGCACGATTGCCGCATATCTTGCTGAATGGCATCACCGGTATCGCCGTTGGTATGGCAACAGATATTCCGCCGCACAACGTTCGTGAAATTGCCGACGCAACGATCCATCTTATCGATAAGCCAAAATCTGAGCTTGCCGAGGTCATGGAGTTTGTGAAGGGACCTGACTATCCAACGGAAGCTGAAATCATCTCACCGCAAGCCGACCTCGAGAAAATCTATCGTACCGGTCGCGGCAGTGTGAAAATGCGTGCAGTGTGGCATAAGGAAGGCTCTGAGATTGTCATCACAGCGCTGCCACATCAGGTGTCTGGCGCTAAGCTGCTTGAGCAGATTGCTAACCAAATGCGTGCCAAGAAACTGCCAATGGTAGATGACTTGCGCGATGAGTCGGATCACGAAAACCCAACGCGTATCGTCGTGGTACCGCGCTCAAACCGTATCGATTGTGATCAGTTAATGAACCACTTGTTCGCATCGACCGATCTTGAGAAGAACTTCCGCGTAAACCTCAACATGATTGGCCTCGATAACCGTCCGCAAGTGAAAGGTCTGCTGCAGATCTTAACGGAATGGATTGAGTATCGCCGTGAGACCGTACGCAAGCGTCTTCAATATCGCCTAGACAAGATCCTTGCTCGTTTGCACATCCTTGAAGGTTTGTTGGTTGCTTACCTAAACCTAGATGAAGTGATTGAAATCATCCGTACTGAGGATGAACCAAAAGCGGTGTTGATGTCGCGCTTTGGTATCACGGACATTCAAGCGGATGCGATCTTAGATACCAAGCTTCGCCACCTGGCTAAGCTGGAAGAAATGAAGATCCGTGGTGAGCAGGAAGAGCTTGAGAAAGAGCGCGAGAAGCTAGAGAAGCTGCTTGGCTCTGAGCGTCGTATGAACACGCTACTTAAGAAAGAAATTCAAGCGGACGCGGATAAATACGGTGATGACCGTCGCTCTCCAATCGTTGAGCGTGCAGAAGCGAAAGCGATGACTGAGCGTGACTTGGTACCAAGTGAACCAATCACGGTTGTTCTGTCTGAAAAAGGCTGGATTCGCCACGCTAAAGGTCATGATGTCGATGCGAGTGGTCTCAACTATAAAGCGGGTGATAAGTACCTTGCCTCAGCACGAGGTAAGAGTAATCAGCCAGCGGTCTTCCTCGGAAGCGATGGCCGAAGCTACTCGCTCGAGTCACACTCTCTACCGTCAGCACGTAGCCAAGGCGAACCAATTACAGGTCGACTAAACATTAATGCGGGCTCAAGTATTCGTCAGGTCGTGATGGGTGAAGAGAGCCAGCTTTGGTTGGTCGGCTCAGACGCGGGCTACGGTTTTGTTTGTAAAGGCAGTGACTTATTGTCGAAAAACCGCAGCGGTAAGGCGTTAGTAACCTTGCCTCAAGCGGCGGAAGTCATGACACCTGCAATGGTTGGCGATCTTGAGTCCGATGAGATTTTGGCGATTACTAACCAAGGTCGAATGCTGCTGTTCCCAATTAAAGACTTGCCACAGCTTGGCAAGGGCAAGGGTAACAAGATTATCAATATTCCGTCAGCGAAGGCTAAGGCGCGCGAAGAGTTTGTTTCGCATCTGATGGCGCTGCCTCAAGGTACATCAATCACCTTGTATGCCGGTAAGCGTAAGTTAGGGTTGAAACCAAGTGACCTAGATAACTTCCGAGGCGAGCGCGGTCGTCGTGGCGGCCTGCTACCAAGGGGTCTGCAGCGTGTGACGCGTATTGAAGTTGAAGGCAATGACGCACAAGAGACGCCGACTGAAGAATAAATTCAGTAGGTAATAAAAAACCTCCGACTTGTCGGAGGTTTTTTTATGGTTATAGCTTTATACGCGGCTTATTCTCGGCTGTCTTCGCCTACCGTGATCGGTAAGGTAATCTCTTTACCATCACGAAGCAGCTTGGCTTCTACTGTGGTACCCGGTCTTAAATCGGTAACCAAATCGAGCACACCCTGACGTCCGTTAAGCTTATTGCCATCAATCATCAAGATAATATCCTGGACTTGAATACCCGCTTTTGCTGCAGGTCCTTCGGGGTCTAGGCCCAGTACGATAATGCCACCAATATGCTCGTTTCCTAGCAGGCGAGCCGTCACAGAATTAATGTCTTGCCCATCAACCCCGATGTAACCACGAATCACACGTCCATCCGCTATGATCTTTTCCATAATCTTGCTTGCGAGCGGATAGGGAATAGCGAAAGAAATGCCGTAGGTCTCAAGGTCAGTGGCTTGCTGGAATGAAGCGGTATTGATGCCAACCAGTTCACCACGTGTATTAACTAAAGCGCCACCGGAGTTGCCCTGGTTGATCGCGGCATCAGTCTGGATAAAGGCTTGAATGCCACCTGCACTAATCGAAGAGCGACCTGTTGCCGATATGATGCCAAATGTGGTCGTTTGCCCGAGGTTGTAGGGATTACCAATGGCGAGAACCACATCGCCTACCTTAGGCGAGTAACTTGGGTTTAGCGGGATAACGGGCAGGTTGCCACCTTCTATTCGCAACACAGCGATATCAGTACGTTGGTCTTTACCAACTAGCTGGGCCGCTGCCACGCGTCCATCTTGCAGCGCGACGATGATTTGGTCTGCGTTAGCGACAACGTGATAGTTGGTAATGATGTACCCTTTGTCGCTGACAATAACCCCTGAACCCAATCCTTGAGTCGCGAGTGTTGTGCGGTCACTCTCTTTATACTGACGACTGTAGATATTGACCACGGCAGGGGCCGCTTTACGGACTGCTTGGTTAAATGAGATCTGTTCGGTCGTATCATACTCAGGTTGAGAAGCGAGATTATTCGGTATGATGTTTTGTCTGAGGGAAGGAACCGCAAGTAGCACGAGTAGCGCTGTAATGAGACCCATAGATACAGAGCGGATGAGAAAGTTCAGCATTGTTCCCTCTAGTTGAATCGGAATTTGAGCTGCTATGTCGGAATTCGCAAACGGTTACCTTCTTAACTTAGTATTATCTGAGAGTCAAAACGAGATAATTTTTTGATACTAACCGAAAAAGTTCTGATAAGCACAGCTGTGGTGCAAAGGATATCATTTCTGCTGCAGATAATAAAAGAGCAGCCTCTATTCGGCTGCTCTATGACACAAAATTAACTCAGTCTATTTGTCGTTAACGCACAACGAGGTAAATGGTCCTCTCACCACGCTGTATGTTTAGAGCAAGTACATCAGGTTTCTTCTCTAGGATCTTACGCAGTTCACCCACGTTTTTCACTCGAGCGCGGTTAACACCGATGATAATGTCACCTTGTTGCAACTCATATTGAGCCGCCGGTGAGCCTTCCTCGACAGATTTCACTTTGACGCCCTCAACTGGGTCGCTGCTGTCGGTGTTGGCAAACTCTGCACCTGTTAAGCCTTCGTGAAGTTTGTCGGCTTTGGTGATGGTCTTCGCTGCCTCTGATAATGTCACATCGTAGGACTTCTCTTTGCCGTCGCGAACGATACCAAGTTTAACGGTTTTACCAGCACCTAAGGTGGCGACTTTTGCTCTAAGCTCGCTAAAGGTAGAGATCTTCTTACCGTTAACAGAGACAATGATGTCACCGGCTTCAAGGCCCGCTTTGTCCGCAGCGCTATCAGGAATGACTTGGCTAACGAATGCACCTTTACTGGAGTTGTAACCCAGCGCCTCCGCGAGTTCAGAGGTGACTTCTCCACCTTGTACACCTAACATGCCGCGTTTCACTTCGCCAAACTCAATGATCTGGTCTGTGAGGTTTTTCATCATGTTAGATGGAATCGCAAAGCCAATCCCCACGTTACCACCGTTAGGACCAAGAATCGCAGTGTTGATGCCGATGAGCTCACCATTAAGGTTCACCAACGCGCCACCAGAGTTACCACTGTTGATCGCAGCATCTGTTTGAATGAAGTTTTCAAAGTTTTCTAGGTTGAGCCCGCTGCGCCCAAGGGCTGAAACGATACCTGAGGTAACTGTTTGACCGAGTCCAAATGGGTTACCAATTGCAACGGTAAAGTCACCGACGCGAAGTTCGTCAGAGTCCGCGACCTTAATTTCGGTGAGGTTCTTGGCACCATCGACCTTTAGCAGCGCGACGTCTGACATTTCATCGCCGCCAACCAGCTCAGCATCGAACTCACGTCCATCGCCAAGTTTGATACGAATCTCTTCCGCACCATTAATCACGTGGTAGTTAGTGACAATATAGCCTTTGTCCGCATCGACAACGACACCAGAGCCGAGACCTCTAAACGGTCGCTCTTGAAGCTGTTCGGTTGGGAAGTCAGGGCCGAAGAAGAAGCGAAACTGCTCTGGCAATTGCTGTCGAGAAACTTGTGTACCCTCCACTGCAATACTGACGACAGCGGGTGTCACCTTTTCCAGCATAGGGGCTAGACTAGGGAGCTGTTCGCCGTTTACGGACAGCGGTAATGCAGCGGTTGCAGGTAGTGGGGCGATGATTGCACTCAGACTTAACGAAAGGACAGTTAATGCAAGTACTGGTTTTTTCATCATAAAACTCCTCTTTGGATCAGTAAGGTTTATGACTCAACGAAAGTTGTAAAGTTCATCCTGAATGTAAAAACGGCCAGTAATTTATCCAATTACTGGCCGTGGTAACTTGTCTACTAAGACGCTTTTGCTGTTGTCATGGGTTCTTGTACAACAGATTCTTGCCCGACAGCTTCGGGCGCTTCAACGACTTCTTTCTTTTCTTCAGTAAGAAGTCCAGTCGCACCGTTAACATAATCTTTCGGTGGATGCTCAACCTCAGCGTTGGCTTCGATGGTTTCCACATTATGCTCGGCAATCTTCTTAACGAAAGGATTGTCTTGCTCTGGCAAGTTAGGCATCAGCTCAGTCGAGGTCTTTGCCATGTGTTGATACAGTTTTGTGTAATCCTTACCCAGTGTATCAAGCATCTCTGCGGTTTGAGCAAAGTGGTCTGAGAGTTCTTGACGTTGCTGCTCAAGCGCAAACTTTGCGGATTCAAGGTCTTTTTGTAGCGTCTTTTGCTTCTTGTATTGTGGAGTAGTTAGTCGGGAAATTACGATTCCGAGAATAGCACCAACTAGCAAGCCGACAATGGCATATATCCAAGGCATAACAGCTCCTTTATAATGATTATTAACATGCGCGTTACCAAGCGGTTACACACGTCGTTTAGCCATGTTACTATGAGATTTAGAGCCAATAAAGCAAAAATACGTGCTCTCCAGCCCTTGGATCAGTGTTGCGAGTAATCCATGACGCCCATAGAAAGATACGAACATGATATAAAAATGAATGGTTTTCAAGCAGACCCAGCCCAGCGGGCTGCTGTGGAAGCCTTAGATAGGTTGCATCATCAGTTTAACGATTACTTACAGTTTGAAGCGCCTGCGCTATCAATGATGCAAAAACTGCTAGGTAAGAAGCCTGAAGAAGCGACGCCACCGCAAGGTCTCTATTTTTGGGGAGGAGTAGGGCGCGGTAAAACCTACTTGATGGATGCGTTTTTCGATAGCTTACCGACCACGAAAAAGATGCGTGTCCACTTTCACCGCTTTATGTATCGAGTTCACGATGAACTCAAACAGCTTGGTGATGTGGAAAACCCACTTGAGAAAGTTGCCGATAGGTTTGAAGCTGAAGCGAAGATTATCTGTTTTGATGAGTTTTTTGTTTCGGACATAACGGACGCCATGATCTTAGCGACGCTGTTACAAGCACTCTTTAAGCGTGGTGTTGTACTGGTCGCTACCTCTAACATCCCTCCTGAAGACCTGTATCGTAATGGCCTGCAGCGCGCTCGATTCATGCCTGCAATTACCCTTATTCAGAGTCAATGTGTGGTGCTGAATGTAGATAGTGGTATCGATTATCGGCTTCGAACCCTGGAACAGGCCGAAATCTATCATTTCCCATTAGATGAAGCCGCAAACCAAAACCTAGAGCGTTACTTCAATCAACTGGTGGTGGATGATCGCGTTCACGAAGCAAGTATTGATATCAATCATCGCGATATTGAAGTCTTTGCCGCTGCCGATGACGTCTTATTTGCCAGTTTCGCGCAGCTTTGCCAGACCATGCGCAGTCAAAATGACTACATTGAGATGTCTCGAATCTACCACACAGTGCTGTTAGCCGATGTTAAGCAGATGGATGCCAAGCTAGATGATGCTGCAAGGCGGTTTATTGCTTTAGTGGATGAATTCTATGAAAGACGGGTAAAACTCATTATTTCTTCAGAGGTACCACTGGAAGAGCTGTACACCCAAGGTCAATTGGAGTTTGAGTTCAAGCGCTGTATCTCGCGACTTACAGAGATGCAAAGCCATGACTATTTAGCTTCAGAGCATCTACCTTGATGTTTTTGGTAAATTTGTCCAAAAAATAGATGATTTTTTCCTCGAGCTTCTCTATAATCCTGCGACCCACCGTTACTGCAGGCGAGTTTCTTCAAACTTTTTGAGGAACGATGCCGAGAGTTTCAACACTCGAAGGGGTGATGTATGGGCTCTTAGACAGTGGGAGCGAAAGCTCCTTAAGTGTAAATTTAATTAACGGGTTATTATTAGCATGAAAACTTTCGTTGCTAAACCAGAAACTGTAAAACGCGACTGGTACGTTGTAGACGCTGAAGGTAAAACTCTTGGCCGTCTAGCAAGTGAAATTGCATCTCGCCTACGTGGCAAACACAAAGCTGAATACACTCCGCACACTGACACTGGTGATTACATCATCGTTGTTAACGCTGAGAAAGTTACTGTAACTGGTAACAAGGCTAAGAACAAAGTTTACTACCGTCACTCTGAGTTCCCAGGCGGCCTAAAATCAATCACTTTTGAAAAGCTGATCGATCGTAAGCCTGAAATGGCTCTTGAGCTAGCGGTTAAAGGTATGCTACCACGTGGTCCTCTAGGCCGTGCTATGTACCGTAAGCTTAAAGTTTACGCTGGCGCTGAGCACAACCATGTTGCTCAACAACCACAAGTACTAGACATCTAATCGGGGATTTCGAAAATGGCAGAGAATCAATACTACGGCACTGGCCGTCGCAAAAGCTCAGCTGCTCGTGTTTTCATCAAACCAGGCACTGGCAATATCGTAGTTAACAAGCGTGAACTAGAAACTTACTTCGGTCGCGAAACTTCTTGCATGGTAGTTCGTCAGCCTCTTGAGCTAACTGAACTAACTGAGAAGCTAGACCTATTCGTTACTGTAAAAGGTGGCGGTATTTCTGGTCAAGCAGGTGCTATCCGTCACGGTATCACTCGCGCGCTAATGGAATACGATGAGACTCTACGTCCTGCTCTACGTGCAGCTGGCTACGTTACGCGTGACGCTCGTTGCGTTGAACGTAAGAAAGTTGGTCTACGTAAAGCACGTCGTCGTCCACAGTTCTCTAAGCGTTAATTTTCTCCTTACCGGGAAAATTATGCTTTCCAGTTTTATGCTGGAACGTGGAATCAAAAAGCTCAGCTTCGGCTGGGCTTTTTTGTATTTATACGTCCAATAACCTCATTAAATTCAGAAACTCTGATCTTCACTCTCTCCTTTTCCCTCCTTTTGTGAACTAGCAAGCGATTTCCTGCTATAGATGTTACGAAAAGGTAGCTTTATCTTGTCAAAAAGTAGGGTTTTCTTTATCATTTGCTATCAAATAAATACAACTAAAATTCGTATTTTGTTAGCCATGCTCTACTGGTCGGAATCGATGTCTGAGCAGACTCAAGTAGCCAAAATAATTAGTACTATTGGCTCGTTCAATTTGAAGGAAAATAGCCCAAGGAATGGTTCCCCAATGGGTTATTCCATCTAAAAGAGCAACTTGGATTCGCTCAGTGTTGACCCAAAGGAGCAAATGGGAGAAATGTTGGATGAGCAATGCGCCTTTAAATAACGGTCGCAGGCGTTTCCTTACTGCGACAACTGCGGTTGTCGGTGGTTTGGGAGCAGCTGCAGTCGCCGTTCCTTTTATTAAATCTTGGAACCCAAGTGCCAAAGCAAAAGCTGCTGGTGCCCCTGTTGAAGTGGACGTCAGCAAGCTTGAAGAAGGTCAAATGGTTCGTGTTGAATGGCAGGGTAAGCCGGTATGGGTTGTGCGTCGCGCGCAATCTGTTGTGGACAACCTAAGCAACCTTGCCAATCAGCTACGTGACCCAGACTCCGCTGAAGAACAACAGCCAGAGTATGCACAAAACGTGTACCGCTCCATTAAACCGGAGTACTTTGTTGCCGTTGGTTTCTGTACCCACCTAGGTTGTTCGCCTACCTATCTTGCTGATTCCTTTAGTGAACAAGTCCAAGGTGTGAAGTCTGGTTTCTTCTGCCCGTGTCATGGTTCTAAGTTTGATATGGCTGGTCGTGTTTTCCAAAACGTACCAGCGCCACTCAACCTTGTCATTCCTAAACACATGTACTTGAGCGATACCAGAATCCTTATTGGTGTTGATGAGGGGGATGCATAATGCAAGTGTTACTTGATTGGGTAGAAAAACGTCTACCCGCGATGAATGCTTATAAAAAGCATCTATCCGAATACCCAATGCCAAAAAACTTCAACTTTTGGTATCTGTTTGGCTCACTAGCCATGCTAGTGCTGGTTAACCAAATCCTAACGGGTATTTGGCTAACAATGAACTACGTACCTTCTGGCGAAGGTGCATTTGCCTCTGTTGAATACATCATGCGTGATGTGGAATACGGATGGCTACTCCGCTATATGCACTCAACGGGCGCCTCGGCCTTCTTCGTTGTTGTCTACCTTCACATGTTCCGTGGTCTTATCTACGGTTCTTACCAGAAGCCGCGTGAGCTGCTGTGGGTATTCGGCATGCTGATCTTCCTTGTGTTGATGGCAGAAGCATTTATGGGATACCTACTACCTTGGGGACAAATGTCTTACTGGGGTGCACAGGTAATCATCTCGCTCTTTGGTGCTATTCCCGTTATCGGTGATGACCTAACGCTTTGGATCCGTGGTGATTACATTATCTCTGGTGCAACGCTTAACCGCTTCTTCGCGCTTCACGTGATTGCTCTGCCAATCGTGCTGCTACTTCTTGTTGTCTTGCACGTACTCGCTCTACACGAAGTAGGCTCAAACAACCCTGATGGTATTGAGACTAAGCTTCCTAAAGGCAGCATGGGCGACGACTACAAGACGCAGTTCAAGTTCCACGATTACTACAGTAAGAAATACGACATCATTGATTCGATTCCTTTCCATCCTTACGGTACGGTGAAAGATCTTGTTGGTGTGGCTGGCTTCTTCTTCCTGTTCTGTTATGTGTTGTTCTTTAACCCAGAGATGGGCGGTTACTTCCTTGAGCCACCTAACTTTGAAGCAGCGAACCCGCTGAAGACCCCTGAGCACATTGCTCCGGTATGGTACTTCACGCCGTTCTACGCGATTCTGCGTGCGGTTCCGGACAAGCTATTGGGTGTGGTAGCAATGGGTCTATCGATTGTGTTCCTATTCCTACTTCCTTGGTTCGATCGCTGTAAAGTTCGCTCTTATCGCTACAGAAGTAAGATTCACCTAATCAACATCATCCAGTTCACCATTAGCTTTATTGCTTTGGGTATCCTTGGTGCGCTACCAGCGACGCCGACGTACACGCTACTGGCTCAGATCTTCAGTTTAGGTTACTTCATGTTCTTCGTTCTGCTGTTCTTCTACAGTAAAAATGAGAACACCAAGCCATTGCCAGAGAGGGTGACATTCAAATGAAAAAGTGGATTGTAGTACTTTTCGCATTGCTGCCATCTCTAGCACTAGCGGCTGGTGGCAATGTAAATCTTGATAAAGCAAACAATGATTTGACGGACAAAGCGTCGCTTCAAAACGGTGCCAAGCTGTTTATGAACTACTGCTTTGCATGTCACTCGACGCAGTATCAACGCTATGAGCGTGTGGCGACTGACTTGGGTATCCCGGTTGATCTTGCAAAAGAGAACCTAGTGTTCGACCCAGAAGCTAAGATCGGTGATTTGATGGTTAACTCTATGCCTCAGAAACAAGCAGCGGCTTGGTTTGGTGCAGCGCCACCGGATCTAACCTTGGTTGCTCGTGTTCGCGGCGTAGACTGGCTATACACATACCTACGTACTTTCTATGTCGACCCAAGTCGTCCGTTTGGCGTGAACAACACCACCTTCCCGAATGTGGGTATGCCGCATGTTCTTGAAGAGCTGCAAGGTATCCCGACACCAATCTTCGAGACTAAGATCGTTGATGGTGAGGAAGTACAAGTGATTGTTGGCACTCAAACCGATGGTCGTGGTGAGCTGAGCTCAAGTGAGTATGACGATGCAGTACGCGACCTCGTCAACTTCCTTGAATACTCAGGTGACCCAGTGAAGCTTGAGCGCCATGCGCTAGGTTGGTGGGTGATGGCGTTCCTAGTCATCTTTACTATCGTCGTTGTGCTGCTTAAGAAAGAGTATTGGCGCGATGTTCACTAATTGTGCTATCATAGCGCGTTAATTCCAATTTGTTCACAATGGAGGCACAGCCTCCATTGTTTTTTGTAAGTATCCCGGAGGGCTCCATGGCTGTAGCTGCCAATAAACGTTCTGTGATGACTCTTTTTTCCAGTGCTACTGATTTATATAGCCACCAGGTTCGAATCGTTCTAGCGGAAAAAGGGGTTAGTGTTGAAGTCGAGTTAGTGGATGATGTAAACATCCCAGCTGAGCTTGCTGAACTAAACCCATACAAGACAGTGCCAACTTTGGTCGATCGTGAGCTAGCCCTTTACGATTCTAAGATCATCATGGAATACCTTGATGAGCGTTTCCCGCATCCACCGCTAATGCCAGTATACCCTGTAGCTCGTGGTAACAGCCGCCTGATGATTTATCGTATTGAGCGTAACTGGTACTCACTTGCTGAGAAAGTAATGAAAGGCTCTGCTGAAGAAGCAGAAGCGGCTCGCAATAAACTTCGCAATGACCTACTGACTCTAGCACCTATTTTTGCTGAGTATGAGTACTTCATGAGCGAAGAGTTTAGCCTAATTGATTGCTACCTAGCACCACTATTGTGGCGTCTACCTGAAATGGGTATCGAGCTAGTTGGTCCTGGCTCAAAAGAGATCAAAGTGTACATGAACCGTGTATTTGAACGTGATTCATTCCTAGCTTCTCTAACAGAAGCTGAGCGTGAGATGCGTTTGGTTCGCTAGTCCTTATAGGTTTCTCCTGAGACGATGGATATTGAAAAAATGACACCTCGCCGACCATATATGCTTCGTGCATTTTATGATTGGCTTGTTGAAAATGATCTAACACCGCATATTGTTGTTGATGCAAACATGCCGGGTGTTCGAGTTCCTTTGGAGTTTGTCCAAGATGGTCAGATCATTCTTAACATTGCTCCTAGAGCGGTTGGACAACTGGAACTGGGCAACGAAGCGATTACGTTTCACGCTCGTTTTGGTGGCAAACCGCACTCAGTGATTGCTCCGCTGTACTCTGTACAAGCTATCTATGCTCGTGAAAACGGTGCTGGAACTATGTTTGAGCCTGAAGATGCTTATCTTTCTATTGAAGAAGAAGACATCTCTCAGCCGGAAGTGACAACAGGCTTGTCTGTTGCCGCTGAGACGGAACAGCCAGAGCAAACCAATGAAGAGCCTAACGGAGACGATGAACCGCCTAAACCAAAAGGGCGACCAAGTCTTCGAGTAGTCAAATAACAAAAAGCCGCATTTAATATGCGGCTTAATTATATGGTCCGCCTCACTCTTAAGCCCCTACGCTTAGAGTAGGCTCTCAGAACGAGGTGAACCATATGTCTACCATCCACATTTTAGGTATCGATTTAGGTAAGCACTGCTTTCATGCAGTAGGTAATAATTATTCTGGCAAGGAAGTTATTCGCCGTAAGTTTAATCGAAGCCAACTCCTGCGTTTCTTATCCTCACTCGAACACACAACGATTGCTTTCGAAGCCTGCGGTGGTGCTCACTGGCTCGCAAGAAAGTGCCAAGCCTTTGGGCATCGAGTTCGTCTCATCCCACCTCAATATGTAAAGCCTTACGTCAAAGGCAATAAGAATGACTTCATCGACGCAGCTGCGATAGCCGAAGCCGCCAGTCGACCAACCATGAGATTTGTCTCGGTTAAATCAGAAGAAGCTCAAGTTATTTCTGCTATTCATCGTGTACGAGAAGGCTATGTGAAAGAACGAACCGCATGTATGAGTCGTATTGGTGCATTGCTACTCGAATTTGGACTCAGCTTCCCTAGAGGGCATGCGAAGATGAAAACACTGTTTCAATGGTTAGCGGAACAAGATGTTGAATTGCCACAAAGTCTTATTGCTGAACTTCTCTCGATTCATGAACACTACAAGTACTTAAATGACCGAGTCTCTGAGCAAGACCAAAAGTTGAAAAGCATCGCTATAAGTAATGAAAGCGCAGAGTTGCTGAAGACCATCCCAGGGGTCGGTGATTTAACGGCAACGTTGTGCGTAGCGAACATCAGTTCCGCTTCTAATTTCGATGGAGGGCGAGAGATGGCAGCATGGCTTGGGTTAGTTCCTAGACAATTCTCAACAGGGGGAAAGTCTAAGCTGTTAGGCATGAGTAAACGAGGGAATAAACACCTAAGGACTCTATTTATTCATGGCGCTCGGGCCGTACTTTCTAGGATAGAAACAACAGGAAAGGTGTTTGGAGATTGGTTAGTGAATCTTCGAGCAACGAAACCTTTTAATGTGGTTTTAGTAGCACTTGCCAACAAGCTGGCGAGAATAGCTTGGGTGGTGTTGTATCACCGCCAAGCTTTTCAGGCTGCATAGCCATAACCAAGTTTGCAACGCCAATGAACGTGATGACAAAAACGGTCAATCGGCCAGATTAGTAACCTGTCACAAAAAATAGCATTTAATGCTTTCGGCTTTTTTTAAGGATAATCTGGCGCGGATATCATCGTGGAGCGGGGAAGTTAGTGTTCCCAACGTGGACTCCGAATACATAGCGCAAACCAACTCCGTTATTACTAAATTGTAGTTGCAATAACGGGGCGGACCATACATTTTAATGCGTAACAAGGGTACACCTTCCTCGCTATCCTACCTTGAGTTGATCTCTTCTTTATTCTGAGACGTGTAAAAGACGTGCCACTGTATTAGACTTTAGTCTAATGCTGATTAAAACTTGACCATCTTAGTGTAATCAGTAAACTAGGCATCTTGGAGAAAGGTCACACTTTTTAGTACACATTTTTCCCTTCCTCTAGAATGGAATTCTGCTTTGATTGGACAAGATCATCTTGTATGTCAATGAGTTAGGTGATAGAGGTTTGTTATGTACAATCACTTTTTGGTAAGGCTTACCATCGGCGCATTAGTCGTTTTGGGTATTAAGTTGAGCGCATTATACTTTTTGCCTATGGTGCTGCTACTCAACACACATCACAAAGAATTCTTTGGATGGTAAAAATCGGGGCTAGCCCCGATTTTTTTATTTCATTTCAATCTCATTTACTGTTGATTCGATATCCTTCATCATATCGGAGAGGTATTGAGTAAGCTGCTGACGAGCGCCGTCTAGGTCTTTGTCGAGTGTCAGCTTCATCATCTTTTCGTGCTCTTCAAGATTAAATAGCTCAGCAAATGGCTTAGGCGAGTGGCTTAATGAAACGCGACGGTAGCGCTTAACTTGGCGAATGATATCGTTGAAGAAATCGAGCATGTTCTTTGAAAAGCATCCACTAAGTAGTGAACTATAGAAAGCTTCTTGACGCTCTTCCCACTCAACCCAATTAAAGTTATCACCTTGGAATTTGAATCGAGATAGCTTGTGGAACTCGGTTAGGATCTCTAGCTCCCAGCCTTCATTTCCTTGCTGAATAGACTTCTCAAGCAGCACAGAAGACACCACCTTAAGACTCTCATAAAGATCATATAACTCCAGTTTCGAGATTGGAGCGACCCAGCAGCCTTTTTGCGGCTCAAGCTTGACGTATTTAATCCAAGAAAGCTGTATGAGTGCTTCTCTTATCGGAGAGGCTCCGACGTTATACTTTTCTTTAAGCTCTGCTACTACCAGTTTTTGGTTTGGCTTAAGTTCTCCAGAAAGAATGTCCTGACAGATCAATTTTGCGACCTTGTCTGTCAATGTTGGGCTAGACACGATGCACCTCATAACTTTAAAAACAATAGTTGGAAAACTATGGCGGTATGCCATGTTGTAAACCTGTTTTTGATAGTACAGCGTGTTGAAAAAATGGGCAAGGCAATTATAAAAAAAAGAGGGCCGAAGCCCTAATGCTTGTAAGTTAAGAAGCATCTAACACCTTTTAGAAGGTCTAGTCGCATAGCGACTGGGCCTTCTTTTTACTGCTCTTGGATAGCTTCTATCCCGCCTTTCTGGCAACGTAAAACTCTCAGCCATATCTAGGATATAGTTCATCACCTCCGGGATTCTTCCGGGTGCGACGGCAGGAAGGAGTTGTAACTGTCCTATTAAGAACAACGAGGCTTGTTTAAAGCCTATCTGGTAAGGCATTACCTTATTTTGGTCGTAGGCCATTTGGCACATCAAGAACCGCAGTAGGTTATAGGCCAACAGCATACCCCACAGTTCTTGTTCTATTAACTCGGGCTTTTTACTTCTTAGGGTCAGGTTGTTTTGGAGCATATATTGTTTCATTTCTCGATAGCCCAACTCTATCTCCCATCGATGGCTATATAGCTCCGAGATGTCTTTTCCTGGGTAGCGTAAAGGGTCAGTCATCGAGGTCAACAACCGTACCTCTTTACCCTTAATAGTCTTAGTTATCAATCGAGCTTCCAGTGTTTCCGGTGCGTCGTGCCACTTTTTCCTAGCTTGAGGGGATAGCTTTAATTCGACCAACTCTTGCCCACGCCCTAATTTGCGGAGCATTGTGTATTGGGCCCCTTTACGCATTGGAATAAGCCAATGTCTGTCTACCCCTGTTGTTTGCCAGCGGTGTAATAGACCTAGAGCATAAAAACCTCTATCGAAGATAGTTAGGCTATGGTCGGGAGAGTGAACGATGAGCTCCGTAGTTAAGTCCACTTCGCTCTTTGATGTGGAGTCGAAAGATGCACTATTCAGAAGATGACTTGTCAGTTCCATATGGCAGACCATTCGAACCTGAGGGTATTCGGACGAGCATTTTTGATTCCGAGTTCGACTGAAGCGTTCGTCATTGTCTTTAGTATCAGGAGTTCGCCAGACTACACCGTCGACCGCATGCAGTGTTAAACCATGCCAGTCTGGATGGGGCGTTTTGTCATTCCAGAGCTTCTGCGTTTGAGTAAAAACCGATTTCATGACATCGGAGCCCAGCCTTTGTCTTGCTTGGATTACTGCACTCGGAGCAACAAATGGCTTCTTACCTGGGAGAAGAATATCCAGCTTCGAGACGACTTTCTCCATGGACAAATGGCGATACAAAGACATCCCAACAACACTCCAAACCATCATTTCCATTGGCAATCTTCGTCTACGAATAGTCGTAATCCCTGTATCTTCCAAACATTGGGAAATGAGTTCTGGCGAAAGCAGATCAGATAAACCCGAAAGTTGCTCTGCAGAGAATTGATGAACTTGGTTAAGAGCCTGTCTTAAAAACATAAAAAAATCCGAGTGCATTGAATACACTCGGATTTTGACACTTTGAATGGATCGTTCAACCGATCATTTAGTTGTTAACTGATCGGCATTAGGCCGAAGCCCTCTTTTTATAGATATTTTGTATAACTCGTCGGAATTATAGTACGTGAACAGATGCTGTGTTCGTTGTACCAGATGCTACTAGTGCACCAGAAACCATAACTACGATGTCGCCTTTCTTACCAAAACCAGATTCTAGAGCGTACTCTTTACCGTTTTTGTAGAATTCATCAGTGCTGTCGATTGAGTCAACAAGAACTGGACGAACACCTTTAGTAAGAACTAGCTGTGCAGCTGTCTTAGCGTTAGTTGTTAGTGCAACGATGCTTGCTGTTGGGAAGTATTTACGTACAGAACGTGCAGACTTACCACCTTCAGTAGCAACGATGATTAGTGGAGCAGCTAGCTTCTCAGCTGTGTCTACTGCACCTTTACATACTGCTTCAGTGATACGTAGACGTGGGCTGTCTAGACGAGAACCTAGTTCAGCTTTTAGTGCGCCGTCAGTACGGTTAGCGATTTGAGCCATGATAGTTACCGCTTCAACAGGGTATTTACCTTTCGCTGTTTCGCCAGAAAGCATTACTGCATCTGTACCGTCCATGATTGCGTTTGCAACGTCACCCGCTTCTGCACGAGTTGGACGTGGGTTTTGAATCATAGAGTCAAGCATTTGAGTTGCAGTGATAACTGTCTTACGAGCACGGTTACACTTCTCAATCATCATCTTCTGAGCGAAGATTACTTCTTCAGCTGGGATTTCAACACCAAGGTCGCCACGAGCAACCATGATACCGTCAGAAAGCTCTAGGATCTCGTCGAAGTTATCAACGCCTTCTTGGTTTTCGATCTTAGAGATGATGTGGATGCTCTCGCCGCCGTTTGCGTCAAGAAGGTCACGGATTTCTTTAACGTCTGCAGCTTTACGGATGAAAGAAGCAGCAACGAAGTCAACGCCTTGCTCACAACCAAATTTCAGGTCAGCTTTGTCTTTTTCAGAAAGCGCTGGAAGCTGTACAGAAACGCCTGGTAGGTTAACACCTTTGTTCTCACCTAGAGCACCGTTGTTAAGAACTTTACACTTAACTTCAGTTTCAGTTGTTGAGATAACTTCCATTTCGATTAGGCCGTCGTCTACTAGGATAGTGTTACCAGCAGATAGGTCTTTAGCGAAACCTAGGTAAGTTACCGCTACAACGTCCTTGTTACCAACTACAGAAGCGTCAGTAGTGAAAGTAAATTCTTGACCAGCTACTAGATCAACGTCATTGCCGCCTTCTAGTTTGATAGTACGAATTTCTGGACCTTTAGTGTCTAGAAGAATTGCTAGTTGCTTGCCAACGTTTGCCATTACTTCACGGAAGTTAGAGATGCGGTTCGCGTGCTCTTCGAAGTTACCGTGAGAGAAGTTTAGGCGCATCACGTTCATGCCTGCGTTTACTAGCTCAGTCAGTTTCTCTACAGACTCAGTTTTAGGGCCGATCGTACATACGATTTTGGTCTTTTTCATGGAAGATACTCTCCGAGTAAATATAATTGCAATTTGAAAGTTAGTATTAGTCTCTCTAGAAGGCTAGGGATGCCCACAAATAATTCACATGAGCTATCAATCTTTTCTCTAGTTTCGCTTCTTCTAGAAATGAAAGTCTTTCATCAAGTTTAGTCATTTTATGACTGATTGAGGCGCTTTCTAGGCCACTTTTTTGGGCTCTCACTAAGATAATTCAGTAAGATTACAAAAAAATAACCACTAATTCTGTAATTTATTTTCTTTTCGGGCACGAATTCTACCACCGAATTGATCGGATTTCACTGTGCATAACTTGTTTTAGAGCAAGGTTTCGGCGCTTAAGATTTAATTTTTGGATCAAAATAAATAAACCGGATGAATCGACACCATTTGGTAACTTTTTTTCAAAATGGTTACCAATACGGTACAGAATCCTGTCCATTGAAGAGGCTCATTGCTGGTGATATTGTGTACTCAGTATGGCTGTTTACTGTTCAAAAAGAGCCAGTTGGAATCGTGAGGTGTAGTAAAATATGGCTTCAAACCGCATCAAATGTGTGATTTTTGATTGTGACGGCACGCTAATCGATAGCGAACGTTTATGTATACAGGCAATCGTCGAAGTACTAGAGAGCGTTGGCGTTAATGTTGATTATGAGAAGGTGAAAGATCAGTTCCAAGGGGTAAAGCTTGAAAAGATCTTTGGCGAGCTTATCGCTGATAGCTCATTGCTTAGTGATGACAGCTTAACAGGACTTGTTCGCCATTATCGTCAGCGCTGTCAGGAGCTGTTCACTGAGAAGCTCACGGTCATCGATGGTGTTTATGAGGTTTTGGATGTGCTTAAAGCCAACAATATTGCCATATGCATAGCGTCAAATGCCCCTCACGAAAAGATGGCGTTTACCTTACCGCTGACAAAACTCGACCACTATTTCGAGGGTACGGTGTACAGCGCATTGGACGCCCATGCCTGGAAGCCAGATCCGAAACTTCTGCACTTCGTCATGGATAAAATGCAAGTGAGAGCAGAAGAGTGTCTATTTATTGATGACTCTCTTGTCGGTGTTCAAGCGGGCATAGGAGCACAAGTCACCACCTTGTATTTCTCACATGCAGAGCCTCATAAAAAGATTGAAGTCGATAGCCCTTACCTACACTACATCTCCGATATGAGGCAGTTACTAGCCTTTGTTCAATGAGCTTCAAAGCATAGGTTAGTTGTGCTTGTCTGGGCGATTGGCAGATTGGTTGAGTAACTGATTAGCGGCGAGTAATTTGCTACGCATGCTAACAACAGATGCATCCAGTATGTCGATAGCCCACAGCGGTAGCTTATCTGAGATGGAATAAAACGCCCATTGTCCTCGGCGTCTATCGCTAACTATCCCACAGTTTCGAAGTACGCCGAGCGCTCTAGAGATCTTTGGCTGAGATTCTTGCAATGCGTCGCACAACTCACCCACACTGAGCTCCACTTCGGTAAATATCATCAAGGTGATAAGAAGCCTTGTTTGATCGCTCAGACACTTATGAATCACCAGTGGGTCAAAATCTAAATCATTACTGTCACTGTGCACGGCGACAAACAGTTCGATTCGCTTGTACAGATCATATAAAGAGGCGTCAAAAGAAGTCTCCGATAAAGAGGTGGGAGAGGGGAGATCCCAAAACAGGCTCTCTTGGCTGTTTTCAAATACTCCGCATTCTTTGTGCGCTGATGAACATAGCGTGATGACATAGTCAAAATGCTGTCCGTCGAACTCTTCTACCGACTTTGAGCGCAGAGCCTCGCAATCAAAACCAGATTCTTTGAGTGTTGTTAACGTTCTATTGTCGACATGACTTGGATTGCTACCAGCGCTAAATGCTTGGTATTGATCCGCATAATCTCTGTTGACGATCGCCTCTGCGAGCTGCGAGCGTGCCGAGTTTCCTCTGCAAACAAAGAGTATTTTTTTTGTCATGGTGTCCTCATCAAATCGGCTTGTATTAGCGCACACGATATTATGAAAGCTTATCGGTGCGAATGAAAGCATTGTATCCCTCTGTTGCCTCTCAATCGTTTTAACCAGTATCGGCTATATTCAGTATGAAGCTTTTATGACACTTCAAAAAAGATCCTTGACTCGGCCATGATATTTTTTAATATATACGCATATCCATATATGAGTACTTAAAGATGCTTCCACATGAGTTTTTCAAATTGATGTCTGATGAAACCCGTATTCGAACCCTGCTTTGGGTGTCGGCCAACGGCTCGGTCTGTGTCAACGATCTGGTGGAGGCATTGGGAGAGAGCCAGCCTAAAGTATCGAGACATTTAGCTATGCTTAGACAAGCAGGTGTGCTCAAGGATACGAGGCAAGGGCAGCACGTCTTTTACAGCTTAGCTGAAGGATTGCCTGGTTGGCTCTATCGAACATTGAAAGGGCTTGAACAGTCGAACTGTTTGCAAAGTGCTTATCAATTAAACTTTAACGAGCTTGTGTCATCATCGAACGATGCTTAAAGCTTGACGGTACAACCGAATATTTTTCGTAATTAAGAGATTAAGTTATGGCGATTAAAGTAGGCATTAACGGATTTGGTCGAATTGGCCGTTTGGCGCTTCGCGCAGCATTTGATTGGGACGAACTTGAGTTTGTTTTGATTAATGATGTTGCCGGTGACGCAACCACACTAGGTCACTTATTGGAGTTCGATTCAGTGCAAGGAACTTGGCATCACGGTGTAGCCGTTGAAGGCGATGAGCTTGTGGTGAACGGTAAGCGCATTAAAACGACTCAAGAGCGCGATATCGACGCGATCGATTGGTCTGGCTGTGATGTTGTGATTGAAGCAACAGGTGTGCACCGTAAAACTGAATTCCTAAATAAATACCTAGACCAAGGCGTTAAGCGTGTTGTGGTGTCAGCGCCTGTAAAAGAAGAAGGCATTGCTAACATCGTTGTTGGTGTGAATGACGAAATCTTTGATGCAGAAGCGCACCGTATCGTGACGGCGGCATCTTGTACAACCAACTGCATCGCGCCTGTTGTGAAAGTGATTCACGAGAAACTAGGTATCGAGCAATCATCGTTCACAACTATTCATGACCTAACGAATACGCAGACTATCCTTGATGCGCCGCACAAAGATCTGCGCCGTGCACGCGCATGTGGTATGAGCCTTATCCCAACCACGACGGGTAGTGCAACGGCTATCGTTGAGATCTTCCCTGGGCTAAAAGGCAAGATCAACGGCCACGCAGTGCGTGTACCACTAGCGAACGCGTCACTCACCGACATCATCTTTGATGTAAAACGCGATACCACGGCTGAAGAAGTTAACGCACTTCTTAAAGAAGCATCACAAGGCGAGCTAAAAGGCATCCTTGGTTTTGAAGAGCGTCCGCTTGTGTCTATCGATTACCGTGGTGACCAACGCTCAACCATCGTTGACGCGCAATCTACTATGGTCGTTGGCTCTCGTATGGTGAAAATCTACGCGTGGTATGACAATGAAATGGGCTATGCAACACGCACAGCAGAATTGGTTCGTAAGGTCGGTCTAGCGGGGTAATGTTGATGCATCCAACATGGGAACTAAACGTAGATAACGCTGCGCTAGTGCTAACGCCTTGTCCGGGTACCAAAGAGGCGTCATTAGACGACTCATTGGCGCAACTTAAAGAGCAAGGTGTCACGGTAATCGTGACGGCTTTGGATAATCACGAGATGACAGAAGCAGGCGTCGCTGAGCTTGGAGAAAAAGCAAAGGCGCTGGGCATCAAATGGTTCCAAACGCCAATTGAAGATGATCGCGCGCCTGGTTCTGAGTTTGCAGCAGGCTGGAAAGCAATCTCACCAGAGCTTCATCAAGCGCTTGAAGCGGGAGAGAAAATTGCTATGCATTGTATGGGCGGCTCTGGTCGTACTGGTCTTCTTGCGGCAAACCTTCTGCTTGAGAAAGGCTGGGATCTTGAGACGATTCGCCGTGAAGTTCAGGCACTACGCCCTGGCGCTTTCACTAAGCAGCCTCAAATTGACTATGTAGAAAAGCTTGCCGCGACGTTCTAGGCGCAGCACTCGTAGTGAGTAAACCTAAATAGAAGCCCTCTGATGAGGGCTTCTATTTCTGAACACTTGTCCCTGTTATTAGGCAGAAGAATTATGTTGTCTAACCTTAGCAAAAGCGTTCGCCAGTATATGTTGGTGACCTTTAACTACTGGAATTTCACCATTACCGATGGTGCATTGCGAATGTTGGTGGTGCTTTATTTCCACGATCTCGGATACAGCTCGCTCGCCATCGCATCCCTGTTCCTGTTCTATGAGTTCTTCGGCGTGGTCACCAATCTCATTGGCGGCTGGCTAGGAGCACGTTTAGGGCTTAATCGCACCATGAATATCGGGCTTGGGATGCAGATTTTTGCATTGCTAATGCTGGCCGTTCCGAGTGCTTGGCTAACCATTCCATGGGTCATGGCGGCCCAAGCGCTGTCAGGTATTGCTAAGGATCTGAATAAGATGAGTGCGAAAAGTGCCATCAAGACCTTGGTGCCTGATGAGCAGCAAGGGGCGCTTTACAAATGGGTTGCGATTCTTACCGGCTCTAAGAATGCACTGAAAGGTGCAGGTTTCTTTATCGGTGGTTTGTTGCTGTCGGTATTAGGCTTTCAGTATGCCGTAGCGGCAATGGCGGCGGTGTTGACACTGGTGTTCATTGGCAGCGTTATCAGCTTAGAAAGCGATATGGGCAAGGCAAAAGCCAAGCCTAAGTTTAAGCAGATCTTCTCCAAATCAGAGAGCATCAATATCTTATCCGCTGCGCGTATGTTCCTGTTTGGTGCGCGTGATGTTTGGTTTGTTGTCGCTTTGCCCATCTATCTTGGTTCCATCTTTGGTTGGGATCATACCTTAGTCGGTGGATTCCTAGCGCTATGGGTCATCGCTTATGGCTTTGTTCAAGGCATAGCCCCAAAGATTACCGGCAAGGCGCAGGGTAGAGTACCAGATGGCAGTGCTGCCATGTGGTGGGCGCTGGCATTAGCCGTGGTGACGGGTATCATCGCTTACTGTGTTCAGATGCAGTGGTACCCACAAGTGGTTATTGTTGTGGGGCTATTGATTTTTGGCGCTATCTTCGCGGTTAACTCATCTTTGCACAGTTATCTGATTGTGAGCTATGCAAAAGGCGATGGCGTGTCGATGGACGTTGGCTTCTATTACATGGCTAACGCGATGGGGCGTTTGATCGGTACTGTGTTGTCTGGTTGGGTGTTTCAAGTGGCGGGGCTCGCAGCTTGTATGTGGGTGTCGTTTGCGTTCTTAGTGCTAACGACCATCATCTCAATTCGTTTGCCGGGTGCGCCAAAAGCCATCGCAGGATAAAGTGAATATTCATTAAAAAGAGTCAATCGTTAAAAGACGATTGACTCTTTTTTGTTTCAGGCGTACATTTATCGTCAAAAGACGATGGGGAAAGAGTGTGACCAGTTGTAGCGTTGAAAATCCTGATATGTTTGTCGCCTCTGAGCAGCAGTTATCTCAAGAGAAGAGGTTAGCTGCACAAGCAAAAGCGTTGTCACACCCTGCACGTATTCGGATTTTACGTATTCTGTCCGATTTGGAGCGCGCTGGTGGGTGTTTGAATAGCGACCTTGTGTCGCAGTTAGGTCTTGCTCAGTCAACGGTCTCTGAACACTTGCGTATTTTGAAGGTCGCAGGATTTATTAGTGCAGAATCAACGCCACCTAAAGTCTGCTATCGCATACAGCGCGAAGCATTAGATGAGTTTTCTTCGCTGAGCTTATCCACATTTGATTAAGCTGGCTAAGAGCCCTGATTATCATTAAGTCGGCGATGCCGGCTTTTATTACCACTTGTTTATCGTTATTCGACGATTAACGATATTGGAGAGTTAACATGTCTGAATTAGCGATTGAGCAACCGAAAAAACTGGGCTTTTTAGATAGATTTCTGACCCTGTGGATCTTTTTAGCCATGGGTGTTGGTGTTCTATTGGGTGTCGCGTTTCCAAGCCAAATCGAAGGCTTGAATGAGTCAATGACGGTTGGCAGTACCAACGTCCCACTAGCGATTGGTCTTATTTTGATGATGTATCCACCGCTTGCCAAGGTCAACTATGGTTTGATGGGCAAAGTGCTGCAAGATAAGCAGGCCGTTACTCTTTCTTTGGTCATGAACTGGTTAGTGGGCCCAATCTTGATGTTTGTGCTGGCACTGACTTTCTTGGGTGATGAGCCTAGCCTGATGACTGGCGTTATTCTGATTGGTCTCGCGCGTTGTATCGCTATGGTATTAGTGTGGAATGATATCGGTGGTGGTAACAAAGAGTACGGGGCAGCGCTTGTCGCGCTCAACAGTGTATTTCAAATCGTGACGTACAGCTTCTTGGCATGGCTATTCATTACCGTTCTGCCACCTAAATTTGGCTTTCAAGGTCAAGTCGTTGATATCTCAATGGGAGAGATTGCCGAGAGTGTCATGATTTATCTTGGTATTCCGTTTTTGGCAGGATTCTTAAGCCGTAAGATCTTAGTCGCTAAGAAAGGTGAGCAGTGGTACAACGAAACGTTTATCCCAGCAGTTTCGCCTATTACTTTGATCGCGTTGCTGGCGACGATTGTACTTATGTTTAGCCTAAAAGGTGAGATGATTGTAGAACTGCCAATGCAGGTGGTTCGTGTTGCGATACCTTTGACTATTTATTTCTTCTTGATGTTCTTCGTGAGCTTCTTTGTTGCGAAGAAAATGGGCGTGCCATTTGATAAGAATGCTTCAATTGCGTACACCGCGACAGGTAATAACTTTGAGTTAGCCATCGCCGTTGCTATTGCCGTATTTGGTTTGAACTCACCAGAGGCGTTTGCGGGGGTTATTGGTCCTCTTATTGAAGTGCCAGTATTGATTGCCTTGGTCAACTTCACCTTAAAGATGAAAGCGCGCTACTCCTCTTAGCGTCCTGTACAGAACCTGACGACAGAGCGATCAAACTGAAAACGGAGCCAAGTGGCTCCGTTTTTTTATGACTGTTCAAGCGTACTTCGTTTGTTGTGTTTTGCTTTGTACATGGCGAGATCCGCTTTCTTGAGGGTTCCTCGCAGGCTGGTACGGAAAGGGGTATAGCCCACACTGTGGCATAGCATCGGATAGTTTACGAAGTTCTTTTCAAACAAGGCAGATAACTTCTCAAGCGCTAAGTGCAACATGACTTCGTCTTGATGGTGGGTCAGTACGACAAATTCATCGCCACCATAGCGCACCAAGATGTCCTGAGCGGCAAAAGCCTGTTTCAGGCAGCGCGCAAAGCGCATCAGTACAATATCCCCCTCGCTATGGCCAGAAGTGTCGTTTACCTGCTTGAAGTTATCTAGATCTATCACCACGCAGTAACCGTATTGCCAATGCACTGAGCTCAGATAAGCGAGATTGTGGAGCTTGGTTAAGGGGTCGGTATAGGCTTTTTTCTCGAAGAACTTGGCTTCGTGATGCAAATCGGTGACATCGAAACTGGTGGTGTAAATATAAGGTTCACCATCAATGAGGACCTTAAATTTTAGGACGTTGAAGTAAGACACCTTATCTAAACTGGTGAACTTGATGATCTTGGGTGCACATTGTCCTGCTCCTAGATATTCCAAACTGGCGTCGTGACACTCTCTGAGCATCTCTCCAACATTACTCGGGACTCGTTTTGAAAGCTGATCAGCGTTAAGACCAATAGGGTCAACATCAGAGTACTGACGTAGCCAAACAGTGAACTTATCATTGATATACACATATTGATGTTGCGCATTCCTGATAGAAAGAAAACCAGGGAAATGGCGAAAAAGCGCCGTCGCTTGCTGATACGTCAAATCTGTCACTGCAAAAATCCCACTATAGCCCACAAGACCAAATCGTGGCTTACGAATGGAAGTGGTTGAGGTAGTTATCATTTTTGCTGTTTCTATCATGCGCCATACATAAGGACTGTGATGCATATCAATTTGTAGGGTTTTGCTGACAGTGTTTGCCTTTTTTCTCAGGTGTGAGACAGGTGAAACCACAAAAAGCAGCCGAAGCTGCTTTTTAAATAGTTAACTTATCAATTAGTTACCGATTAGCTATTGTGAAGAGCGAGATACTGTTTGGCATGTTCACTACCCATATAACGAGACAAAGACTTGAGAGGCACGCGCCTTAGATCCACCACAATAAGTCCATCGAGCGCATTGTTGAAATCAGGGTCGACGTTAAAACTGACGAGCTTGCCATTAAGGCTTAGATATTGCCTCAGCAACACGGGCACCCCTTTGCCTTCATCCAGTCGAGAAATTACGCGCGATAGAAGTTGCATGTCAGCCAGGGCAGAAAGCAGGTGGGTATTCCAGCTTGGTGTATCTTCCAGCTTTGGAGGATTTGGAGCAATGACATGTTTTGCACTCTCGCTGTCGTAGTGATGCAGCGTCATGGTATCCGCTAGAAGCTGTCTTGCTACCTCACTGTAGTCACTGCTGATACTGACCGGACCAAACAGGTGAGAGTATTCCGAATGTCGATGTACGAACTCAGCAATGCCTTTCCAAAGCAATAGCAGTGCGCTCATGCTCTTTTGATATTCAAAGGCAATGACGCTTCGACCCATCTCAATAGACTTGCCCATGGTATCAAGAAAAGGTTGGTCGTATTGGAACAAGGTTCTTGAATACAAGCCTTGGATTCCGTGTTGTTCAAGCAGTTTATCCACTAAACCTAGGCGGTAGGCGCCCACAAGTTTGTGCTTCTCTTTATCCCACACAAATAGGTGATGATAGTCCTTATCAAACTGATCGATATCGAGCGACTGCCCTGTCCCTTCTCCGACTTGGCGGAAATTGCTCTCTCGCATGCGTCCAATCTCGTGCATCACCGATGGGATATGGTCGATGGTCGTACAGTAAACCTCAAATTCACCACTGGACAGTAAATGATGCTCCGCTGGTAACTGCTCTATATCTTCGAGTAAATCACTGACATGAACAGCAGGAGCGATGGCTTGGTAGTTGGAGGTGTCTGAATCAGAGACGTTTCGCTCGGTCTGATCCCTGCCCAATAGGTAGGTATTGAGCCTCAGGTAGTTGACTAACTGTCGGTTATCGAGAGTGTTTACCTCTTTGTATTTGATGGCTTCGCCAATCGAGATGCCGATAGGGCGATTTTTTTTGTTTAAAAGCTCTCGACCCAACATAGCAGTACGTAGCATAGGATGTACCTTTCCTGCTAGATAGAAACGCTTTGAGTTCAGCCCGCCTATATGAACAGGTACGGTGAGCGCCTTGTTTTTCTTTATCAGGGTACTGACAGAACGACTCCACTCTTTATCTTCTAAGCGAAGTGCTTTGCTATCAACCAGTTGAGACACTTCTCCAGCAGGAAAAACCAGCAAGGCTCCGCCTTGTTCAAGGTGTTGGTTAGCTTGTCTTAGCGCACGGGTGTTGGAGCGGTGAGCATTCGCACCATCAAAGACATCGACACCAATAAATAGCGGTTCTAGCTCCGGGACGAGTTTAAGGAACTCGTTTGCCAGTATTTTCACGTCTTTGCGAACTTGCAGCAGTAACTCCGCGAGTATGACGCCTTCAACACAGCCGAGCGGATGGTTTGCGACGATCAGGGTTGAGCCTGTATGTGGAATGTTGTCACGACTGCCCGACACAACGTGGTAGTCGATCCCCAAAATCTCTAATGAAAAACGCAAGAAGGACTCGGTATCACAGCCAGCAGGGCGCTGAGCATATAACTGGTCAAGCACCGACAGGCCAGTGGCCCACTCGGCAACGTTCTCTGCAATTCCTAAAGGGGTCTTTCTTGGCAAGCGAAAAGGGCTGGTGGTTTCCATAACATCCTCTGGGCGAATTCCATTTATTGTCGTTAAAAGGGTATGACGCCTATGTGTCAAAATTGCGTAAGAGAGATGGAGGATGGATGACGTATTGATGTCAGACTGGTGACGAAATAGACAGCTGGCAATAAAAAAGAGCGCCGAAGCGCTCTTAGAGGTGTTGGGGTTAATGCGGGTTAGAAGGTTGCATTAACGGATAGTTTGAAGCGACGCTCGTTGCCGTAGTGCACGTCTGTGACAACATTGTTGCTGGTGCTGCCGCCGGTGCCAGACACGTATTCCGTGTCGAACAAGTTTTCGATATTAAAGCGGAAGTCCCAAGTGACGTAATCGCTGGCGATCTTATGTGATGCGCCGGTATCAACACGAGCATAACCATCTAATTGAACGGTATTGGCATTGTCTGCCCAGCGTTCACCTTGGTAGAAAAGACCAATATTGAATGCGGTCGCTTCAGTCCATGCATAACGCGTCCATACTGAACCTGACCATTCAGGAACGTTGGCTGGCGTTTTGTCTTGGTACAAGTCGTGATTGTTGTATTTCGCATCTAGGTACATACCTGACGCCATTACAAACCATTGCTCTGACAGTTGACCTTGTGCTCCAGCTTCTGCACCGCGATGCAACTGGTTACCATTTTGAGTCGTAATGCCATTTTCTTCGATGCTGATGTTTAGTTTTTCTATATCGAATACAGCACCCGTTAGAAGCAAGCGGTTATCCATCAGTTCCCACTTTGTGCCTAATTCATACTGTCGGCTCTTTTCCGGGGTACGTTCGGTGACCGAACCATCGTCATTTACAACGTTGCTTACAGGGTTGAAGCTCTCAGAGTAGTTTGCATAGATACTGCCAGAGTAACTTGGGTGATAGATAACGCCGACTTTTGGTGAAAACGCTTGGCTATCATTAGCGCCTTTAACAATGTCACCGGTTGCTGGGTTGGTTCCATCAGCAAAATATTGATCATAACGACCTCCAACAAGTGCCTGCCACTGGTCATTAAAGGTGATTAAATCTTGAGCGTAGAAACCATAGAAATGGTTGCTGCTCTCATAGACCGTTTTGTCGTTGTTGTAATCTAAGCCCGGGTTACTCGGGATGTCACCAGGATTCACATCGATAGCGTCTCCTGATACTCGAAGCTGGGCGTAATCATAAAACTGGCCATTAACGCCAAGAAGCACTTGGTGATCGACACTTAATGCTGTGAACTCACCGTGAAGGTCTGCGTGGAATGCTTGAGTCTTCCATGTATCGTGACGATCAAACGGTTTTAGTATGTAGCTGCCATCCACGATGGTATCCGCAGTCGGCGTTGGCAGAGAATCGTAGCGGTGGCGCTTCATGTGCTGTGAGTTATAGCTCAGATTAGCGCGCCACTGAGAGTTGATGTATAGGTCTAAATCCGCGCCCCAGTTCTCCACATCATTATCGATAAATGACCAGTGTGCATCGCGGATCATGTCACGATCACCAATGCGATTGCCTTGCATGTCCAACCATGATCCAGAGTCGATAGGTGCACGATCGTTAGTCTTTTCGTAGTTAACAGACAGCAAGCCCCAATCCGCAAGATCGGCTTCAATCACGCCGTATCCCAAGAAGCGATCGCGCTCTCTTTGCTCGCCATTGGAATAGCGACGGGTCTCTACTGCATCTTGCTTTACAAGAACGGTGCGCCCGCGCAACGTACCAGATTCATTTAACTTGCCTGATGCATCAATGTGATAGCGTGTGCTACCTAGGTGATCGAAGTCTGTTCCTACATTCACCATAGGCTTCGCTGTCGGTTTCTTTGAAACCATGTTGATCATGCCGCCAGGTGCAGAGTTACCATAAAGTAGACTTGATGGTCCTTTGATCACTTCGATGCGATCCAGTGTCTCGATAGGCAGCATGTAGTGTGTAAACAAAGAATGCCCGTTTCGAAGGTAGCCGTTGGTTGATGAAAGCTCAAAGCCACGAATATAGAATTCTTCGCGATTCCACTTTTGAGAACCTGCATTGACACTTGCATCATTTTGCAGCGCTTCACCTAGCGTGGTTGCAAGCTGCTCATCAAGCACAATTTCAGGAATAACGTTAACGGATTGAGGCGTTTCCAACATAGTGGTGTCAGTTCGCATCGCGCCGGTTGCACTATCCACTTTGTAGTCATCGAAGGCTTGAGCGTGAACAACAAGCGTTTCATCTACTGTATTAGGTGCGTCATTTGCGAAGGTTGGGGCGGTATGGAGTGCGAGTACCACTGCACTACAAAGTGTGGTCACTTTGAATTTCATTCTGGGCTTTCCTTGCTCGAGTATCCGAGACAAACGGTTTTATTATTAGAGAGTTATGCCAATAGTTGAAATGGCGATATGAATGCTAATGTTATTTATTATCATTAGCAATAAATACAAATGTAAGCAATTGTATCGCCTGTTTATACAAGGGAGTGATTGCATAACAATGGTAAATGGAGTGTAATTAACTTGTTGTTAGTGAAAGGAGTTCTATCAATGGAGTGGGGACTAGAAGAACAAAATAAGTGTTACCGTTTCTTGAAACCAGGGATGAAATTGAGTCTTTCATCCGCAGATAATCAGCAGATTAAAGGGATCGCCGCAACCCTTATCGGCTTCAAACCTTCCGCCTTTCTAATTGTTGATGTCTCTCAGGTTGGTTCAGAGGCTCTCGGAGAGCTGACAGACGGTGATCTTGTCGTTCGGGGACTCTCAGACTCAAGTTTTGGTCATGTTATCGCGTTTCGTTCACGCTTTATTTCGCGGGCGGATGAGCCGTGTCAGCATCTGTTCTTGGCGGCGCCTTCTGATTTTGTCTCTAAGCCCATCAGGGAGCACTCTCGCTACAAGCTGTCCGTGCCCTGCAATCTCTCTTTTGGCCAGTCTGCTGTAGAGGGCAAAATGGTTGATTTCTCATTGGCGGGTTGTGGTGTGTATATCGAAGGACCACATGATTTCTGTAAAGGATTAGCTCTCAAAGTCGAGTGTCCATTGAACCAATTCCTACCGGCTGGAATAAGCTTTGAGGTGGTGACGGTGAAGAAGCAAGGCAAAGGCACGCTACTTGGCATTCAGTTCAATCAACAAGTCTTAATGTCTAATCGCTTAAAAACCACACTCGCGGAGCTGTCATTGAATGTGAGTTAAAAAGCGAGTGTGTGCTTACTTTGACTTCTACATAACAACAATGCTTTTTCTTCGCTTATTTCAAAGTGTAAACTGTGCTATATAAAGAGCAGAATTTCTCAATGGAATGTTCCGACTTATGCGTATCTTTACACTTGTCTTGTTTGTGGTGTTTTCTTGGCTTCAGTACACTCTCTGGTTTGGAAAAAATGGCATCGTTGACTTTAACCAAGTAGACGCAGAAATTCATGTCCAGCAGCAAGTGAATGGTAACCTTCAAACCCGCAACGACGAGATGTTTGCTGAAATAGACGATCTCAGACAGGGACTGGATGCTATCGAAGAGCGCGCTAGGCATGAGCTCGGAATGATTCAGCAAGGAGAGACTTTCTACCGAATCATAGGTGAGGACAACCAATGATCCCTGAACATCATCCAATCATTGCTATCGTGCCTGCAGCAGGTGTCGGTAGTCGAATGCAAGCGGATATTCCCAAGCAATATCTAAAAATCCACGAGCAGACCATTCTTGAGCATACTATTGAGCGCCTATTGTCGCATCAAAGTATCGAGAGTGTGATTGTCGCAATCAGTGATAATGACCCTTACTTTGAAGGGCTGTCGTTTATCTCAGAGAAACCCGTCATCAGAGTGCCGGGCGGTGGTGAGCGTGCTGATTCAGTTTTATCTGCAATAGACTATGTGAAGCAGCGTGTGCCTAATGCTTGGTGTCTAGTGCACGATGCGGCGAGACCTTGTATCACGCACGAAGATATCAGCAAACTCATTTATGAAGTGAGCACGCACCCTGTGGGTGGAATCCTTGCTGCGCCAGTGAAAGACACGATGAAACGCGCAAACGGTGCCAAAGGCATTGATCATACGGTGGATAGAGCGGGTCTTTGGCATGCACTTACGCCACAGATGTTTAAAGTGGAACTGCTGCACAGTGCACTGAGCAATGCACTATCGGAAGGGGTCACCATTACCGATGAAGCGTCTGCTGTAGAGTGGACAGGGTTAGCGCCATTGCTGGTGGAAGGTCGCAGTGACAACATTAAAATTACTCGACCAGAGGATCTCGCTCTGGCGGAGTTCTATCTTAAAAATAAGGAACCAGAACAATGAGAATAGGTCATGGCTTTGATGTACATAAGTTTGGTGGTGAAGGACCTGTCATCATTGGTGGTGTTTCGATTCCTTATGAGCAAGGCTTGATTGCTCACTCAGATGGTGATGTGGCATTACACGCATTGTGTGATGCCTTGCTGGGCGCTATCGCTGCGGGTGATATCGGTCGTCACTTCCCAGACACCGATGAAGAGTGGAAAGGCGCGGACAGTCGCGCTCTGCTACGTGATGTTTACAGTAAGGTAAAAGCGAAAGGCTACGAGTTAGTCAATGCGGACATCACCATCATGGCACAAGCGCCGAAAATGGCACCACATATTGAATCCATGTGTCAGGTCATCGCTCAAGACCTAGAGACAGATATTGGTAACGTCAATGTTAAGGCGACCACTACGGAAAGACTTGGTTTTACAGGACGTAAAGAAGGTATTGCCACAGAAGCTGTGGTACTGATCAACAAAGTAACGTCTTAAAAGGCAGATATCATGACGGATGTTCTCAACGAACTGAACTACCTACACGGGAAACCAGCGGTTAGCGCTAAATTCAAAGCCAGCAACGAAGACTTTATTGTCAAAGAAGTACTTGGTTTTGAGTTTGCTGGCGAAGGTGAACACTTAATGCTTCGGGTGCGCAAAAATGGTGAAAACACCAGCTTTGTCGCCAATGAACTTGCTAAGGTATGTGGCGTTAAGTCTAAAGATATCGGCTGGGCAGGTTTAAAAGATCGTCATGCGATTACCGAGCAATGGCTCAGTGTCCATTTGCCTAAGAAGAATGTTCCTGACTTTTCAGCGTTTCTTGCTCAATATCCTAGTATTGAAATAGTGGCAACAGATTGGCACAACAAAAAGCTGCGCCCTGGTGACCTTGCTGGTAACGAGTTTGAAATTCGCCTTACAGAAGTGTCTGATGTTGAAGGCTTAATGGAAAGAGTCGCCAAAGTGTCTGAGGCAGGCGTGCCAAACTATTTTGGTCAACAGCGTTTTGGTCGCGATGGCAACAACGTTACCGAAGCAAAGCGCTGGGGACGTGAGAATGTTCGCACCCGTAATCAGAACAAGCGTAGCTTGTATCTGTCAGCTGCCCGTTCTTGGATCTTTAACCAAATCGTTTCTAAGCGACTTGAGCATGGTTGTTTTAACTCAGAGTTACCTGGTGACATTCTGGATGAAACCGGGCTGATCACAGCAGCATTGGCAGGCGATAATGCGCTACCAACACAAGATGCGGCGATGGCGCTTGAGCAAAGCATTGTTGACGGCGAACCCGATCTGATGGCTCTGATCCGCGGTAATCGCATGCGTCACGACCGACGAGCGATTGTGCTCAAACCAAAGGCACTAAACAGTGACTCAGATGGACAAGCCGTAACGCTCTCTTTCTCCCTTGATTCAGGAAGCTTTGCGACATCAATCTTGAGAGAGTTGGCAAACGTAGAAGAAGTAGAAAGGCAATTCTAGGTTTCATGGATAGTAAAAGAATAAAAGTTCTCATCAGTAATGATGATGGTGTGCATGCCGAGGGTATTCGCACCTTAGCAGCGGAACTTGCTCAGATAGCTGATGTCACTATTGTTGCGCCAGATCGTAATCGTTCCGGCGCCTCAAACTCTTTGACTCTTGAGCAGCCTCTGCGAGTCAATCAGATCGAGCCCAAAGTCTACTCAGTGCAGGGCACACCGACAGATTGTGTGCACTTTGCCCTTAATGAGTTGATGAAAGATGATATGCCTGACTTGGTGTTATCTGGGATCAACCATGGTGCGAACCTAGGTGATGATGTGCTCTACTCTGGAACTGTTGCTGCAGCAATGGAAGGTCACTTTCTAGGTGTACAATCAATCGCATTCAGCTTGGTTGGTAAGCAGCATTTTAAAGCGGCAGCGATCATCGCTCGTCAATTTGTCGAAAGGCATTTAGCGACGCGCGTTCCTACTAATCGACTACTGAACATTAATATCCCAGATTGTGCCCTTGCAGATCTTGGTGAGGTGTCTGTGACACGATTGGGCGCTCGACATCATGCAGAGAGCATGATCAAACAACAAGACCCGCGTGGTCATGATATCTATTGGTTGGGACCTCCTGGCAAGGAGCAAGACGCTGGAATAGGTACCGACTTTTATGCAATTGAACAGGGGCATATCTCGATCACACCTTTGCAGGTCGATTTAACTGCTCATGAGTCAATTGGCGCAATGGAACGTTGGGTATCAGGGAGAGAGTAACTAATGAACCCACAAGCAGCAAAATTAGTGGAGTTTATCCGATCTCATGGAGTGAGCAGCGTATCGGTGCTCGATGCCATTTTAGCTGTACCTAGAGAACAGTTCGTTTCTCAGGCTATGCTTCACCAAGCTTACGACAATAATGCCTTACCTATCGGTGCCGGTCAGACGATTTCGCAGCCTTATATTGTCGCTAAGATGACAGAACTACTGGATCTTGAAAGAGAGACACGCGTACTCGAAATCGGCACGGGATCTGGCTATCAGACGGCGGTACTCGCACAGCTTGTGGATCATGTTTACTCGGTGGAAAGAATTAAAGCGCTGCAATGGGAAGCTAAACGCCGATTGAAGCGCCTTGATATATACAATGTTTCCACCAAGCATGGTGATGGTTGGCAGGGCTGGCAAGCAAAAGGTCCATTCGATGCCATTATCGTTACCGCGGCTGCTTCCGAAGTTCCCCAAGCCTTGTTGTCGCAGCTCAATGATGGTGGACGTTTAGTGATCCCAGTCGGCGATAATGAGCAACAATTATTAAAAATCACCCGTAAAGGTGATAGTTTTAGTACCGAAGTTGTTGAATTGGTGAGGTTTGTTCCTCTCGTAGCAGGTGAATTGGCGTAAATGCAAAGCCGAATGAAAGCAGTGGTTTCCGTTGTTTTTCTGTCTAGTGCACTCATCGGGTGTGCTGGGCACTCGCCTGCGCCTGTCTCAAATTTGGGAGGCAAGTACGATAATGTCTCCCGTGGCAGCTATCGAGGTAGCTACTACGAAGTCCAGAAAGGTGACACCCTCTATTTTATCTCCTACGTCACTGATAAAGATGTTAAAGACCTGATTAGACTCAATAATCTTCAATCACCTTATACTATTCATCCGGGGCAACGCCTCAACTTGTGGCGTCAAGCCTATGCGCCACCTGCATTTGGTGGTTCTGGGGCTGGCGACGTCGCGACCGCTTCTGCAGCAACGGCTGCAGCGAGTTCAAGCAGCACAAAAGCAGCCTCAACCCCGGCTCCAAAAGCGAGTAGCTCATCAACACAAAATAGTCAAAAAACGGCTGCAAAGAAGGTTGATCAAAGCAAAACAAAGGAGTATGGTGAGTCTAAAGGTAAACAAAATGTTAATAACACGAAACCCAATACGGCAAAACAGACCGCTAAGCCGCAAGCAAAGCCACAGCAGACAGCAAAAGCTAAGCCAACACCTCCGCCTAGCTCGAATGCCAAAGTCTCCAGCTGGGTCTGGCCAACAAAGGGACGTGTAATAAAGAACTTTTCTGCAGGGGACCAAGGAAACAAAGGGATAGACATTGCTGGCCAGCGTGGCCAAGACATTGTCGCCACTGCAAAAGGAACTGTGGTTTACTCGGGCAATGCACTTCGTGGTTATGGAAACCTCGTTATCGTCAAACATAACGACAGCTACTTAAGCGCATATGCACACAACGATAGGCTATTGGTCTCAGAAGGACAAAGTGTCAAAGCCGGACAAAAAATCGCTACGATGGGAAGCTCCGGAACCAACAGCGTAAGACTGCACTTTGAAATTCGATATCAAGGCAAATCGGTAAACCCTAAACGCTACTTGCCGTAACTGCCGTATAACGTTTACAACGTACGAAAAGCTACTTGCAATTTGATTGACGTAATCAGAGAAAGTTAGCGACATAGTTGAGTTGTCATGTCTTGCTAGCTCGCCAGGGGGAGGCGCTATGAGTATCAGCAATGCAGTAACCAAGAACGAAAACTTCGACATTGAAAACGAATCCGTTGATGTTGTGCAGTCAACATTGACCAATGACGATTCCAACTCAGAATCCGAAGAGAAAGACCTGTACGATGCCTCGGCCAAAAGCCTGGATGCGACCCAGCTCTATCTAGGGGAAATTGGCTTCTCACCACTACTTACCGCTGAAGAAGAAGTTCTTTATGCAAGACGTGCACTCAAAGGAGATGAAGCTGCACGTAAACGTATGATCGAAAGTAACCTTCGTCTCGTTGTGAAAATCTCTCGACGCTACAGCAACCGTGGCCTTGCACTCCTTGATCTCATCGAAGAGGGCAATCTAGGTTTGATCCGTGCTGTAGAGAAGTTTGACCCTGAACGTGGCTTCCGATTCTCAACCTATGCGACCTGGTGGATCCGCCAAACTATTGAACGTGCTTTGATGAATCAGACGCGCACCATTCGTTTGCCAATTCACGTCGTCAAAGAGCTGAATATTTACCTTCGTACGGCTCGTGAACTGTCGCAAAAGCTTGACCATGAGCCGACCGCTGAAGAGATCGCTCAAAAACTTGATAAGCCGGTCAGCGATGTATCTAAAATGCTTCGCCTCAATGAGCGCATTAGCTCAGTGGATACGCCAATTGGTGGAGATGGTGAAAAGGCGCTACTGGATATCATTCCTGATTCAACCCATTCTGATCCAGAAGTATCAACCCAAGACGATGACATTAAATCATCACTTATTCATTGGTTAGATGAGCTAAATCCTAAACAAAAAGAGGTGCTGGCTCGAAGGTTTGGTCTTCTTGGTTACGAGCCATCGACACTTGAAGAGGTTGGCAGAGAGATCAACCTCACTCGTGAACGTGTTCGTCAGATCCAAGTGGAAGGGCTTCGCAGGTTGCGCGATATCCTAGTGAAACAGGGTTTGAATATGGAGTCTTTGTTCAACTTCGATGACGATTAGAATCGATTCAAACGACACAAAAAAACCGCCTATAAGGCGGTTTTTTTGTGTGTTGATGGCGTTAGCGTATTACGCCCAGCCATTCGGGCTTTTCTTACGACGCGGAATCAGATGCGGAAGAATCAGACCGAATAGAAGACCAGCACCGGCTACACCGCCGCCGTACATGAAGTAGCGAAGCAGTAGGTCTTCTTTTTGTGTGTCTAGCTTAGCGCGTAGCTCACGGATTTCTGTTTGAGAAGAGGTGAGCTGTTCACTGATGTCTGAGTAGTTTTGCTCAAGCTCAGCGATCTGCTTGTTGCGTGCTTCTAGCGAGCTGACTAGGCCGCCTTTCTCACTGTCTGCTGTTTCGCGTGCGCTCGATAGCTGAGATTTCACTTGCGTCAGTTCTTTCTCAAGACGAGGCAATCTAACCGCCATGCTTTCTTGAGTAGTGACAAATTTAGATTCTACCCAGCCTTTACGACCGCGGCTGTCTTGGACCTGTGAGTAACCTGTCTCACGGTTAGACGATAGCAGCTGAACCTTGTCACCTGCGTTGATGCTACCAATAATACGGTACTGAGCGCTTGGCCCAGAATGTAGGTAGGTAAATAGCTTGTCGGCAATATAACGATCTTGAGCCAACGCCGCAGGAGCAGCGAGTAACGACACCATGATCATGCAGATCAGTTTTTTCACAGTAAGTCCCTTAAGTGTATCAATGGGGAATGATGAAGAAAGTAGCGCTAGCAGCAGGGCTGTGACGCACTCTCAAATTGTAAACTTTTAAGAATGCCCAAATAGTATGAAGTTTCTTAAGTGGGTGCAACAAAGAAGGGAGGCTTAGCCTCCCTTTATTTGAATTTGAGTCAAATATGACGTGAGCTTCACATCTCCCTGACTTTTGTTTTGCTTTGGCTTATGCGCCAAATACCGCTTGCATCGCGTAGTAGAATACCACTGCTAGCAATGCACCAGCAGGCAGAGTCACGACCCACGAAGCTACGATGTTACGTACAACGCCTAGGTTAAGTGCTGCGATACCACGAGCGAAACCAACACCCAATACCGCACCAACTAGAGTTTGTGTTGTAGAGATTGGCAGACCAGTACCAGAGGCTAATACTACAGTACACGCTGTTGCGAGCTGTGCTGCGAAACCGCGGCTTGGAGTTAGCTCTGTAATACCTGTACCTACAGTAGCCATTACTTTGTGACCCATAGTCGCAAGACCCACAACAATACCGATACCACCTAGAGGTAGAATCCACCATGCGATGGTGCTCTTCGCTGTGATTTCACCCATGTGCTCAACCGTAGACACAACAGCAGATAGTGGACCAATCGCGTTCGCTACGTCGTTTGAACCGTGTGCAAATGCCATCGCACAAGCTGTGATAACCATAAGTACGCTGAAGATACCTTCTACGCCACTGAAGCCATGGTCTTCTTCACGGTCTGCAAACTTACGCTGAATGTAGATGTAACCACCAATCATAACCAGAGACGAAACGCCCGCTGCCCACGCCCACGCTTCCATACCTTCAAGGTGCAAGCCAACATGCTTAAGACCTTTCTTGATAGTGACCAGTGCGATAACCATAGTGGTGATGAACATGTAAACCGGAACGAAGCGTTTTGCGTTGAATAGCGGTTTTTCAGTATCAAAGATCAGTCGTTGTGCACTGATGAAGATAACGTAAGCGAAGAAACCTGAAATCACCGGAGTGATGACCCAGCTACCCACGATGCCTTTTACTGAACCCCAGTCTACGGCTTCAGTGCCGACAGACACACAAGCGAAACCGATGATCGCACCGATGATAGAGTGAGTCGTAGATACCGGCCAGCCCATGTATGACGCGAGCAATAGCCATGTACCTGCCGCCAAGAGTGACGACATCATACCGAACACAAGAACGTCTGGCTGGTGAGCAAACAGAGAGGTCTCAATCACACCCTTACGGATAGTGTCTGTTACCTCACCGCCAGCAAGGTATGCGCCGGCGAATTCGAAGATCATCGCGATGATGATAGCTTGCTTAACTGTTAGAGCTTTAGAGCCAACAGAAGTACCCATTGCATTGGCAACATCGTTTGCACCGATACCGATCGCCATAAGGAAACCGAACATCGCCGCAACAAGAATCAGGATAGTGCCGTAGTTTGCAAGAATATCCATTGTAATAACCTAGTTTTGTTTCATAACAAGCGGAGCAAAAGTCGGGCGCAGGGCAATATCTTAAGCATTGTCTGTGCTCAACGCCTAATACTTCTTCGCTCTTTGTTACTTAGTTAACGTGTGTTTAAGACCTAGACAGCATGAGTTCAAGACGAGCGCCTACGCGCTGAGCTTGATCTGCAATACCGCCGACCCATTCAAGAATTTTGTACAAGAACATAACGTCGATAGGGTTCATGTCTTGCTCAATCGCCATCAGTTGCTGACGAAGCTGGATTTGCATGGCATCGGTATCATCTTCGATGACATCGAGTTGGTGAATCATCTCTGCAACCAGAGTCACCTCACGGCCTTTAAAGCCTGTCTCTAGCAGTTCATCCAGCTCATTGATAACGTTCTGAGCTTGGTTGGCTGCATCAAGACAACGCTTCACGTAAGCGATGAAGTTTTCTTGAAGTGGCGCAGGAATGACAAGTTGGCGACCGTAAACACGACCGGCAATGTCTTTGGCAAGGTTGGCAAGCTTATCTTGCTGTGTCAGTAGCTCTAGCATATCGCTACGGTCTACTGGCAAGAACAGGCCGCGTGGTAGTTTAAGACGGATCTCACGCTTCAAAACGTCGGCTTCTTTCTCTAAGTGAGAAATCTGCGCACGGATCTCCGCTGCTTTTTCCCAATCACCCTTTGAGCTTGTCTCAAAGAAGTTGATAAGGTGAGAGCAACATTCTGTTACGCACACAACGTGGCGCTGCAAAGGCTTAATAGGGGACTTTGCAAATAACCCCATAATTGTATTTACTGGCATGGTTGTTCAACCTAATTAATATAACCTGAAATAAACATACACCAATATCATGGTGAAATGTTGAGCGATGGCTATAAAGGCGCGCATGGTAACCCATTAAAACGCCGATTTAAACTGTTTTAGATCATCATTTGGGTGATATTTGTCACTTGCTGATTAGTACGATTGCTCATATCCTGTTGTCAGTACCCCCGAAAGGTAAAACTATGGAAACCGAGATAGAACTGAAGTTTTTTGTTTCTCCAGAATTTTCAGAAACTTTGCTTAGCAAGATTGCTGAAACAAAAGTACTTCAGCACAGTTGTCGTGAGTTAGGAAACACTTACTTCGACACGCCAGATAACTGGCTGCGCCAACACGATATTGGTCTCAGAATTCGTCGCTTTGACGATGTTTTTGTACAGACTGTAAAGACAGCAGGACGCGTTGTGGCTGGTCTGCACCAACGTCCAGAATATAACGCTGAACACAGTTCTAACATCCCAGACTTAACACTTCACCCTACCGATATCTATCCCGAAGGGAAAGATGTCGCGACGTTACAATCAGAATTGTTACCAATATTTGCTACTGACTTCACTCGTGAGCAGTGGTTAATCGGTATGACTGATGGCAGTCAGGTTGAGGTTGCATTTGATCAGGGTGTTGTCTCTTCGGGTGATAGAACCTACCCAATTTGTGAAGTCGAGCTCGAGCTAAAATCTGGGCAAACGGATGCCTTGTTCACTCTGGCTCGTGAACTGTGTGAAAGTGGTGGCATTCGACTTGGTAACCTAAGTAAAGCGGCGCGCGGCTATAGACTGGCAGCTAACTATGATGGCGACCCAGTCAAGACCATGGATTTGGTGGATACTGTTGCGACAGATAGTGTTGAAAGCTGCTTTATTCACTCCTTAGAGCATGCGCTGGCACATTGGCATTATCACGAGCAGATTTATGTTGAGCATGAGTCGATTGAGGCCTTGCAAGAGATCAGCCATGCGCTCAGCTTTATTCGCCAGGTCCTGACGGTTTACGGTGGAATTGTACCGCGACGCGCAAGCGCCATTTTGAGACAAGAATTGAAATGGCTAGAGCAAGAGTTGCAGTGGCTAAAAAGCTACGATCACTTTGAGACCTTGCTGGAAGACAAAGGCCACATTTTGAGAAAGCTAGACGCAAGAAAGTTTCTTGTTGCTGAGCTTAAAGAGATGGAGCAAGAGTTGCCTGAGCGTGAAGAGATGCTAAAGCTCATTCACTCAGGGCGTTACGCAGGCTTGTTGCTGGATCTTAGCCGCTGGATCCTTTCGAGAGGCTGGCAGCCATTCTTGGATGACAAGGCGCGTGAAAAAATGTCTCAAGACATTAAGCCATTCTCAGTGAAACAGCTCGCTCGTACTTGGGCTGAGCTCATTGAAGCGTTTCCACCAGAGAAGCTACTGTCTCGTCAAGAGTACATCGACCAGCAGTATCGTTTGATGCGCAACTTATATACCGGCGTTGGTTTTGCAAGCCTGTACAGCATGGAAGAGCGCAATAACTTCCGTTTGCCGTGGGCAGACTTGCTGCAGGGTATTGATGATTTACAGATGCTGGAATTGTTAGAGAAGCTTGTTGATAAACTTGAGGGCGAAGAGCGCGAGCAGCTAGAGCGCTGGTTGCGTCGTCAGGAAAGCTCAATCTTACACGCTATGGAGCAGACCAGGCAGATCAGTATTGAGGCAGAGCCATACTGGCAAAATTAGTTCGGTTGAGAGTAGGGAGGCAATACGCCTCCCTATTTTTTATCTTGCTCGAGTGATTCTATTTTTTGCTCCATCTTCTCAAGCTTATGCAAAATCACTTCTTGTTGGTTAAGCACCTTCTGTAGCATGACCTCTTTGTGTTTGGAGCGTCTCTCATCCATAGAACTGGGTGAAGAGAGCAGTGAGGTAATCAAGCCCGACGTCATACCAAACATACCCACACCACAGATAATAATGATACCTGCCAAGAACTTACCTACGATTGTAACCGGGTAGTGGTCGCCATAACCGACCGTTGATACCGTGACAAAAGCCCACCAAACGGCGTCGCCAATATGTTGAATGTTGGCATCGGGATCGCCGCTCTCAGCCCACATAATCAGCCCAGCCCCAACGGTAATGAGCAGCACGAGTAGCAAAAGGATCGACGCGATCGTCGTTTCATGTTTATTACGAGCGAGTTGTCTTAATAAGGCCTCACCAGAGCGAATCACTAGTACCACACGAAAAATATGAAAGACGCGGGCATATCTTAGTGGCTCGATCATCGGCAGGCTGGCTAGGAAGTCGATCCAGTGGGTTTTCAAAAATTGCACTCGATCTGTGGAGCGGATCAGATCCACAACAAGTTGCAGAATAAATAAGCTACAGATTATAAAGTCGAGGCCGATAAGAACAGTACGCTCATCCTCGTTGATGGGAGCAAACAATAAGGCTGAGATCACAAATAGCGCCATAAAAGAGAGGAACAGTGACAATAAGCTCAGAGGCTTAGTTTCAGTTTTGGTATCATTTGCTTTCATACGAGGCTCGAAATAAATAACTTGGTCTCATGATTCACATTCCCCCCTACGGCTTTTGGCATGCAGGCAAGTGAAAATGGCATTCAGTTAGAGAAAGATTCCCTAACTATATAATAATTAATGGAGAACGGATAATGACCACACTGGCATTTAAACCTTGGGAGCGACTCATCACCGATGTTCGCTTAGTTCCTAAGATGTTGATGTTGATGATTTTTAGTACCGTACTGCTTGTTGGTAAGCAGTTGTGGGATGCAAGCACATTTTACGACTCTCTTCTTGCCGCAACCCAGAACGAAGCGATTGCCCAGCAACACTACGAAGCTTATCTAGTTCAGGTCGTATGGCAAACTGCCTTGATGATTGTTCTGTTTGTGGCACTGCTGATGTTTGCAGCAAAAACCATGCTTAAGCAGACTAATTACCTAAGTGACGCCATCAAGCGAATGGCAGATAAAGATCTTACTGTTCCGGTAATCATGGACTGTAAAGATGAGTACGGTGATGTGGCTCGTGAGTTAGAACGAACGCGTGCACAGCTTCAAGACATCATCAAAACTCAAGTGGCAACCTCTCAAGAGCTGGCGACGCTCACTGAAGTAATGACGCTAAGCATGTCTGAGACCAAAGAGTCATCTCAAGAAGAGTTCCAAGAGATCGACCAACTGGCTACTGCGATGAGCGAAATGAGCTCGACGGTTCAAACCGTTGCAGACCACGCGAATAACGCCTCGCAACTAACCGAGCAGGCTTCGGGCCAAGCAGAGACGGGGCAGCGCTTTGTACAGGGCACTGTAACTAAGATGAGCGAGTTATCGAACGACATCTCAGCTTCTGCGGCGGCGGTAAACCAGGTAGAAGAGCGCGTGGAGTCGATTGGTAGCGTGGTTGGCACCATTCAAGGCATTTCAGAGCAGACTAACTTACTTGCACTGAATGCAGCGATTGAGGCGGCTCGAGCGGGTGAAGCTGGACGTGGTTTTGCTGTGGTAGCGGATGAGGTACGTAACCTTGCACAGCGTACCCAGCAAGCGACAGTCGAAATCCAAGAGATGATCTCTCAGCTACAATCGAGCGCCAATTCAGCGGTAGAGCTGATGGAGAAGAGTGTGGTTGAAGCCGCGGATGGCGTAGAGCTTGTGACGAATGCGGGTACTGAGCTTGATGGCATCGTAAGCCAGGTTAACCAGATTAATGATATGAATTTCCAAATCGCTACTGCAGCGGGGCAGCAAAGCAGTGTTGCTGAAGAGATGAACCAAAACCTAACTAATGTACGTGAGTTGGTAGAGGCATCGGTTGTGGTGGTCACTGAGCTACTCGAAACATCTGAGATGATGCAAAACAACGCGGCTGAGCTCGATAACAAGATCCAGTCTTTCAATGTTTAAGCGACGTTAGATTTTTGACGTTAGATTTTTATAGACGCTTCAATAAAAAAGCGGCTCACTTGGTGTAAGTGAGCCGCTTTTTTTTAGCTGAGTGTTTATTGATTCTCTTCGCCACTCGTTTCTGGTTCAACCTGCGTTTGAGCCAGTTCGAGTACTTGATTGTCAATAAGGCGCGCTTTACCCAAGAAAGCAGACATCAAAATGACCGCGTGGGTAGAACTGTCGCTGATAGCCTGAAGGGTGTGAGCATCACGGATGAAGATCTCATCGGGTTGCAAACCCGCGGCACGAAGCTGGTCACTGGCATCTTCGATGATGGATGCATAGTCGTCACGACCACCACGGATGGCACTATTCATCCAACGCATGGTTTTCGCAAGCACGGGTGCACGTTGGCGTTCATCCATTGTGAGGTAGCCATTGCGAGAGCTCATAGCAAGACCATCCATTTCACGTACCGTCGGTACGCCAATGATCTCGATATTCATGGCGAGGTCGTTCACCATCTGACGAATCAGTGCGAGCTGCTGGTAGTCTTTTTCACCAAAACACGCGACATCTGGCTGCACAATATTGAACAGCTTCGTCACGATAGTCGCAACACCTCTAAAGTGTCCTGGGCGAGATGCCCCTTCAAGCATTTGCGAGATGCCAGGTACCTCAACGAAGGTTTGCTTATCTAGACCGTTCGGGTACATGATTTCTGGTGTTGGCGTGAACACCAAATCAACCCCTTCAGCGGTCAGCTTACTCAGGTCATCTTCCAGCGTGCGCGGATAGTTGTTGAGGTCATCTGCGCGCTCAAACTGCATTGGGTTAACAAAAATACTCGCCACAACCACATCTGCGTTCTCTCGAGCTTTACGCATCAGCGTTAAGTGACCTTCATGAAGGTTACCCATGGTCGGAACAAACGCGATACGGCGTTGTTCACGTTTTAGCTGAGCAATCTGCTCTCTAAGTTCAGCAATATCAGCGAAAGTTTGCATGATTCCCCCTAGGCAATCGTATGAGCGTCGTCTGGGAAAGCGCCGCTCTCCACATCCGCGATATATTTAGCAACGGCGCTGCGCATATCGCCTGTTTCTGCCAAAAAGTTCTTTGAGAATTTAGGCATGTAATTAGCTGAAATGCCAAACATGTCGTGCATCACAAGGATTTGACCGTCGGTACCATTACCAGCACCAATACCGATGACTGGAACGTCTAGCACTTCTGTGATGCGCGCTGCTAGCTCGGCAGGTACGCATTCAAGAAGGATAATTTGTGCGCCTGCTTCTTGTAGAGCGAGTGCGTCACGAACCATCTTATCCGCATTTTTCTGATCGCGACCTTGCACCTTATAGCCACCGAAGATATTAACGCTTTGAGGCGTAAGACCCAGGTGAGCACAGACAGGTACTGCGCGCTCAGTTAACATTCTTACCGTATCAACTAGCCAGTCACCACCCTCTAGCTTCACCATGTTTGCACCTGCGCGCATCAGCGCTGCAGCGCTTTCACACGCTTGCTGTGGTGTCGCATAGCTCATGAATGGCATGTCAGCCATCAATAGGCAATTCGGGCTGCCTGCGCGCACAGCGCGCGTGTGGTAAGCAATATCATCGACAGTAACAGGCAAGGTATCGTTGTGACCTTGCAGTACCATGCCGAGTGAATCGCCGACCAAAATTACAGGCATTTCTTGGCTTTCAAACAAAGCTGCAAAACTGGCATCGTATGCCGTTGAAGTTGCAAATTTGCGACCTTCGCTTTTCCACTTAACGAGGTCGTTAATGTTGATTTTTTTCATTTTTAATCCTTATTAGGGGATTGGCTAGGATTGCCAAACTCTGAGTCCATTACGGTCAACACTATCGATGAGGGTAGTGAGCTCAGTCCCATCAGGGAGTTGTAAATTTGGTGCGATTTCCATAAGCGGATAGAGAACAAACTCGCGTTGTTTCATCCCGTAATGAGGAACGGTTAAGCGCTCGGAATCGATCACCTCATTGCCATAAAGAATGATGTCGAGATCTAGGGTTCTTGGGCCCCACCTCTCATCTTTACGGACACGCCCCTGTTCCAGTTCGATCGTTTGGGTGCAATCAAGCAGTTCCAGTGGCGTTAATTCGGTTGAAATCTTTGCAACAGCATTGATGTAATCAGGCTGGTCTTGCGGCCCCATCGGAGTGCTGCTGTAAAGTGAAGAGCAAGCCAGAAGCTCGCTCTTAGGAAGTGTTTTAAGTGCCTCAATCGCCACTTTGGCTTGTGAGACTGGGTCGGACAGGTTACTGCCGATAGCAATGTAGCAGATGGTCATTATTCAGCACTCTTGGCGTTTTTCGCCTTTGGCGTGCGTCTGCGACGCGAACCGGAGCGTGAGCTAGAGCCACCGATATCATTCACCATCGCTTGACGCATATTACGTCCCGCAGATTGGAATGTGCCCCACCATTTTGCCAGCAGTGCCACTTCGCCGCCTTCAATTTCTCCGCGCATTTCAAGGAAATCGAAGCCAGCACGGAACTTGTTTAGCTCCATCAAGCGGTATGCGCGTTTGCCTGAGCGACGTGGAAGACGCAGCTGTAGCTGCCAGATTTCGCGAATAGTCGCGGTATGACGGCGCGGAATGGCAGTCGATTTCACCTGTTCATCCAGTATGATATTACTCGCTTCCATCATTGCGTCGTACTCTGATAGGCCGCGCGACATGAGCTCTTTGGCGCTTTCCATCATTGGATACCACAACATAGCGGCAAACATGAAGGCTGGATTAACGCGTTTGCCTTCTTCGATACGCTCGTCCGTTGCATCCAACACGAGATCAAGAACTTGCTCGGTTTGTGACGAGTAGTCTTCTGTGAAGTGAGGAGCGATTAGAGGGAACAACTGCTGGAACAGGTTGTACTCGCGCATTAAGTGGTAGGTCTCCAGACCATAACCCGATTGAAGCAGTTTGAGTGCTTCTTCGTACAAACGCGCAGAAGGAATATCGCGCAGCAGCGGCGCCAAGTCTTCGATTGGCGCTGCGGTATCTTCCTCAATGTCGAAATCCAGCTTAGCAGCGAAACGAATCGCACGAAGCATACGGACTGGGTCTTCGCGGTAGCGCACATCTGGGTCGCCAATGAGACGAATAAGTCGGTCATTGAGGTCTTCGACACCACCTGCGTAATCGTGGATCGAGTAGTCACCGATGTTGTAGTACATTGCGTTGATGGTGAAGTCACGACGTTCTGCGTCTTCATCAATGCTGCCATAGACATTGTCGCGCAGCAGCATGCCTTCTTTGCTCTGCTGAGAAACGTTCTTTTCTTGCTCTTGGTGGTGACCTCGGAAGGTAGCAACCTCGATAATATCCCGCCCAAACATGATGTGAGCGAGTCGAAAACGGCGACCAATCAGTCGACAGTTTCTGAACAGTTTTTTAATTTGCTCTGGCGTCGCGTTAGTGGCTATATCGAAATCTTTAGGTTGTTCTCCAAGCAGCAGATCGCGCACGCCACCGCCAACTAAATATGCGTCATAGCCTGCACCGTTTAAGCGGTATAGGACTTTTAACGCATTATCGCTGATCTGCTTGCGCGAGATGTTGTGTTCATCACGTGTATGGACGTGTAATGAGATGTCACTATATACATGATGAGCTTTTTGAGAATTTTCTTTTTTATTCATAGTATTAACGCAATTAAGGTTCGCGAAATAGAGTGCTTTTTAGCCCTATTTCGTGCCTGACGCATGAAATTTGCCGCTTATTCTAGCCTAGAGAGCGTCATTTGAGAATGGCGGTTTGATTTTGAGCTGCTTAGGAAGCTGAGATAGTCGCCAATTTTCCACACCCCATTGGATGATATCGGCGATTTCTTTCGTGGCTATTTCAGTCTGCACATCGAAACCAAGAAAGCGCATCGCATTGAGAAGTGTCGGTTTGGGGTTATCCAAATCGATAGCCGTTGCGTGGTTCTGTTTTGATAGCTTATTACCGTTGTCATCGATCGCGAGCGGTAGATGAAGATAGGTCACAGGCTCCGCACCTAGGGTTTTGTATAGGCTGATTTGACGCCCTGTGGGCTCAATAAGGTCTGCGCCGCGAACGATCTCGGTAACCCCTTGGTAGATGTCATCCAACACGACAGCGAGATTGTACGCAAATAAGCCATCTCGACGTTTGATAATAAAATCTTCCTGAGCGAGCTGCTCTGGGATATCCAGCTGACCATGCTTCTCATCGACAAAAGACGAGACGGGGTAGTCCATGGTAAGGCGAACGGCACAACCGTCGGCAGTGGTTAGCTGCTTATCACGACATGTTCCTTGATAAAAGCCGCCCGTAGCTTTGATCTGTTTTCTCGTGCACTCACACAAATAAGCTTGTCCACTGGCTAGCCAGTGATCGATTTGTTCTTGGTAGGCATCCAAGCGCTGACTTTGGTATAGCACCTCACCATCCCAATGCAGCTGATAGGCTTGCAGTGTTTTTAATATCAGCTCTGCTGCACCTTCCACTTCTCGCGGCGGATCGATATCTTCAATCCTGACCAGCCATCGACCATTCTGAGATCGAGCTTGAAAATAGCTACCCAGTGCGGCAATTAAGGAACCAAAGTGTAGGGGACCCGAAGGAGAGGGCGCGAATCGACCAATATACATAGTGCTTTTCGTGTGTGAAGGGTGGATCAAAAAAGGGAGCGTTTGCTCCCTTTTTCTCGTTTGTTAGCCTTGCATCTGTCTTTCTTTGATTTCTGCAAGTGTCTTACAGTCGATACATAAATCGGCAGTAGGACGGGCTTCTAAGCGACGGATACCGATTTCGATACCACAAGATTCACAGAAACCAAAATCGTCTTCTTCAATCTTGTTTAGCGTCTTTTCAATCTTCTTGATCAAACGACGCTCACGGTCACGGTTGCGTAGCTCTAAGCTGAATTCTTCTTCTTGAGAAGCTCTATCAACTGGATCAGGAAAGTTAGCTGCTTCGTCTTGCATGTGGTGCACAGTTCGATCAACTTCTTCCCTAAGTTGGTTGCGCCAAGCGCTCAAAATTTTTGTAAAGTGATCCAACTGAGCTTGTGACATGTATTCTTCACCAGCTTTTTCTTGGTATGGATCAACACCTGCAATGGCTAGGATGCCTAGCGCTTTTTTCTTAGTTTCTGGCATGCAGCATCTCCTACTTACACCTAGTCAACTGTGCGAACAGTTAATTTTAAGGCGGGTATCTATAGCAAAAACAAATGCTGGTGGCAAACGAAGTTTGTTAAAGTTCTTCTCTATGTGAAGTGACATCACTTTTGAATGAAATCCAACGCCGATGTCAGCGCCATTTCATTGTCAGAAAAAGCCGCTTTGTAACAAATCACTTCAACCCCAGCTTGTCTTGCTTGCTCAAGTAATTGTGAATATTTCGCATCTATATGGTGTGCCGCCGACACTTTTTCAATCCCTGAATGCAAAACAGCGAAAAATAATACGGCTCGATGTCCTGATTGAACCATTTCTGTGAGCTCTCTCAAGTGCTTTTGACCGCGAGTGGTCTTAGCATCTGGAAAATACCCTTGTCCCGTATTGCCTTCATCCAGCAGTGTGACACTTTTTACTTCGATGTAGCAATCTGCGCGATCACTATCTTGCAATAAAATATCGACTCTGCTGTTTTCTTGACCGTATTTCACCTCTGTTCGTAAAGTTTGGTAACCAATTAGCTCTTTTACAACGTTTTTTTGTATTGCTTCGACAACTAATGTGTTAGCGCGGGCGGTATTCACACAAATGGTGTGCCCAGCTTTGGTCTCGGTAAGCTCCCAACTGTTGGGGTATTTTCGTTTGGGGTTATCTGAAGTGGAGTACCAGACGGTTGAGTCAGGCTCCGCACAACCTGTCATCGCGCCTGTATTGGCACAGTGAATCGTGATTTCTTTGTTATCAGGTAAAGTAATGTCCGCGAGGAAGCGTTTATAGCGCTGAACTAACTTCCCCGATTCTAAAGGTGGTTCGAAGTGCATTTTGAGGCCGTTTTTTATTAGAATGATGAGCCTCATTACATCATAAGGTCATTGCGTTGTCACAATTGCCCATCGAACACGTGTTGCCAGAGCTCTTTGAAGCTATTCGCACATCGGATCAAATCATCTTAAAAGCGGCCACAGGTGCGGGTAAGTCGACACACTTTCCCCTCAAGTTGGTTCAGTCGGGTATTATCCCGGGTAAGATCGTTATGCTTGAGCCTCGTCGGATAGCGGCGCGAAACATCGCAATGTATGTCGCAGCCCAACTGGGAGAGCCCGTCGGTAAGCAGGTGGGTTATCGAGTCCGTGGTGAGTCTAAAGTGAGTGAAAGCACCAAGCTTGAAGTGGTCACCGAAGGCATATTGACGCGAATGCTGCAAGATGATCCTGAACTGACGGGCATCGATATGATCATTTTTGATGAGTTTCATGAGCGCAGTTTACATGCTGATACCGCGTTAGCCTTTGCTCTAGAGAGCCAAGAGGCACTGCGAGAAGATCTTAAGATCGTCGTCATGTCAGCCACGCTGGATCCAGATGACCTTATTCGGGTGTTACCAACCGCTCAGTTTATTCAATCAGAGGGGCGCACGTATCCGGTCGACATAGATTATCAGCCCATGTCGCAAAATGATTATCTGCCCGATTTTATGGCCAAGCAGATAGAGCGCTTACTTATTCGTGAGTCCGGCTCCCTGCTGGCGTTTCTTCCCGGAGTCGGGGCAATAAAGCGCGTACAAGAACTGCTGCAAAAGGCCAACCTAGATGCCACAGTTTGCCCACTCTACGGTCAGTTAGACTTTGCAACGCAGCAGGCTGCGATGCAGCCAGCCAAGGCAGGAGAGCGTAAAGTCGTACTCGCGACCAACATCGCCGAGACCTCGTTGACCATTGAAGGTATCCGCCTTGTGGTGGATTCTGGTTTAGAAAATCAGGCTTGGTTCGATCTAAAGACCGGAATATCAAAGCTAGAGCAAGGACGCATCGCTCAATCGTCCGCTATTCAGCGAGCGGGTCGTGCAGGAAGGACTGAGCCAGGTTTGTGTGTCCGTCTTTACAGTGAAAGTCAGTTTCAGGCACAGCCTGAACAGAGCACGCCAGAGATATTGCGAAGTGATCTCGCTTCGCTTCAGCTCGAATTGATCCGCTGGGGTTGTCATGAGGCAAGTGATCTCGCGTGGATCGATGAACCTAAATTTACTCATCTTGAGCAAGCAAAGTCGCTACTGATTGCGCTAAAGCTTATCGATGACACGGGGAAAGCCACAGCGCTTGGCAATGAAGCCTATCAGTTAGGCGTTGAGCCTCGAATGGCAAGTATGTTGCTCCAAGCGAACCTCATTGGTGAGCAAGCCTTGAAGAGCGCGGTTGCATTATGCGCTTTGATTGAAGAGCCAGAGCGTAATGAAGTCGACCTTCGCCAATCTTTGCACCGCTGGCAACAAGCGAGACACCCACGAAACAACGCTCTGAAACAGCGAGCGAAAACCTTATCATCACGCTTTTCTTGTCGCTTTAATGTTAATGAAGTTGACGAATCTTTACTTGGCGTTGTCGCAGCGTTGGCATTCCCAGATAGAATAGCCTTAGCTCGCAAGCAGTCAGGCCTCTATGTGCTTGCCAATGGTCATGGTGCTTCTGTGGATCAACAGCATCGCTTGTCGGATGAAACCATGCTAGTGGCAGTGGATTTGATGAGAACAGGGCAGGGCAGCAGCGCCATCTTCAAAGCGGCTCCGGTCACTTTTGAGCAGATCAATACTCTGTTGCCTGAGATGGTCGATGAGGCAACCCTAGTGGAATGGGACGATAACAAAGGGCGCGTTGTCGCCAGTGAGCAGCGTCGCATTGGGTCTCTCGTGGTGGAAAGTAAAGAAACCACAGTTCCTGAAGATGCGGATATTTCACAAGCATTGCTCAGTTACGTTCAACGTAAAGGGTTGAGTGTGTTGAGTTGGACTGATAAAGCCGAGGAGCTAACTCAACGTGTGCAATGCGCCGCACTATGGCTAGAGAATGACGAATGGCCAGCCATGTCTTCAAAAGATTTGTTGGCGAATCTGGATGAATGGTTACTGCCATTTATGCATGGCGTAACCAATGCTAAGCAGCTAAAAAAAGTGGATGTTGTCGCCGCCTTAGAAGCCTTACTCGGCTGGGAGAAAGCGAAGCAACTCGATGAATGGTTACCAACACATCTAACCGTGGCGTCCGGAAATCGTAAGAAGATCCGCTATCAGGTTGGTGAGGCGCCAACTTTATCCGTGAAGCTTCAAGAGATGTTTGGTGAAAAAGTGTCACCAACGATAGCAAAAGGGACGCAACCCATTGTATTGGAGCTGCTTTCTCCAGCACAAAGACCACTGCAAATTACTCGAGATCTTGCCGCGTTTTGGCAGGGTGCTTATAAGCAAGTACAGAAAGAAATGAAGGGGCGCTATCCCAAGCACCCATGGCCAGATGACCCAATGAATCATCAAGCCACCAGTAAAACCAAAAGACAATTAGATTCATGATAACAAGAAATAAGTTAGCAGCAGCGGGAAAGAAACCAGCGCCTAAAAAGAGCGCGGCTAAGCCAGCGACCAAACGTAAAACGAGCACACGACGTCCCAAGCGTAAATCGACGCGTGGCAAACGTAAGGTCGGCTGGGGTAAGCGTCTGTTCTCTATTGGCTGGAAGCTTGCGTTAGTCGGTGTCGTCGCTATGGGGGCGGTGCTTTACTATCTGGACCAAGTGGTGAAAGAGCGCTTCGAGGGTGAGTTGTTCGAGCTGCCAACGGTAGTCTATGCCCGAGTGCTCAACCTATCGGTGGGTGATGAGATCACAGTCCAACAACTGCGTAATGAGTTGGACGTCCTCAGTTATCGAAAAGTGTCTCAGCCGCGTCATCCCGGAGAGTATTCGTCGTCTTCCAGTAAAGTCGAACTCATTCGTCGCCCTTTTGAGTTTGCTGATGGCCCTGAGCCTGATCGCCATGTCATGCTTTATTTTAATGATGGCACGCTGACGCGCATCCAATCACTAGATAAAAAGGGTGATCTTGGCTTTCTGCGTATCGAACCTAAGATGTTGGGTATGCTCGAGAAACAAGCGGATGAGCAGCGACTTTTCTTGAGACGAGATCAGTTTCCTGAGGTCATGATCGATGCATTAATTGCCACCGAAGATAGAGACTTTTATCAGCACGATGGTGTTTCACCGACGGCAATCGCCCGTGCTTTCTTCGCCAATATTCGTGCAGGCAGAACCGTTCAAGGTGGCAGTACGCTAACCCAGCAGTTAGCCAAAAACTTATTTTTGACCAGTGAGCGTACATTATGGCGTAAGGTCCGTGAGGTGCTGATTGCGCTGATTTTGGATTACCGCTACAGCAAAGACAGGATCTTAGAAGCCTATCTCAATGAGGTGTACCTTGGTCAAAGTCGCGGTGAAGCGATTCATGGCTTTGGTCTCGCCTCGCGTCTCTATTTTGGTCAGCCATTGCAAGACTTACGTATTGACCAGCTTGCTATGCTGGTGGGTATGGTCAAAGGGCCATCTTATTACAACCCAATTCGTCACCCAGAGCGCGCCAAGCAGCGTCGTGACCTTGTGCTACGACTGATGATGGACCAAGGCATGCTTACGGGGCGTGAATTTGAAATGGCTGCCTCGCGCGATCTTGATTTGCAAAAGAACCCACAAATTGCCAGTCGTCAGCCTGCGTACTTCCAACAGCTAAAGCGTGAACTGCGCAGTAAAGTGGGTGACAAGATGACGTCGTCGAAAGGCGTTCGTATATACACGTCACTTGATCCCGTATCGCAAGACAAACTTGAGAAAGCCATCGCCAAACGTATCCCGCAGCTTGAAAAGACATCGGGCAAAGGGCTCGAAGCGGCGGCAGTTGCGGTTGACCGTAACACCGGTGAAATCCGTGCTATGGTGGGTGGTAAACGTACGGGTTACAGCGGATTTAACCGAGCGCTCAATGCCAGCAGGCCGATTGGTTCCCTAGTCAAACCCGCTGTTTATCTCACGGCTCTAGAGCAGCCGGAGGCTTATGATCTCGCGAGTACCCTCCAGGACACGCCAATCACCCTAAAAGGAAGTAAAGGCAACGTTTGGCAGCCAAGAAACTACGACCGTAAGTTCCGAGGCGATGTACCGCTTTACGAAGCGTTAGCAAAATCACTCAACGTACCGACGGTGCGCTTAGGTATGGCACTGGGCATCAAAAATGTATCGGACACCCTTGTTCGCTTGGGTGTCGATGCGAATGAAATTCGCCCTGTTCCTTCAATGTTCTTAGGGTCCCTATCGCTGACGCCTTACCAAGTAGCGCAGATGTTCCAAACGCTGTCTAACTCGGGTCGACAGGCTGAGCTATCCACCTTACGTTCTGTCGTTTCGGTTGAGGGTGATGTCATCTATCGCTCGCTACCAAAAGCACAACAGAAGGTGCCTCAGCAAGCGGCTTGGCTGACTACTTTTGCGATGAAAAAAGGGGTTGCAGAAGGGACTGGCCGCTATCTTAATAGTCAGTTTGCATGGGCTGCCCTTGCGGGTAAAACGGGCACCAGTAATGACACGCGTGATAGCTGGTTTGTGGGTGTCGATGGGCGTGAAGTGACGACGATCTGGGTTGGGCGTGATGATAACAAGTCGACCAAGCTTACCGGTTCGAGTGGCGCACTACGGGTGTACTCCGATTATCTTGCTGCGCGTATTCCAGAAAAGCTGGTGCTGCCTTGGCCCAAGGATATCAGCATGATCGGCTTCGCTAAGCAGAGTGATGGGGCATTGCAGCTCGATTGTCATAATGAATACCAATTGCCTGTATGGGATGAAGGCGGACAGCTCAAGGCCTCTTGTGATAATCAGCCCAAACAGTGGATCAAAAATCTATTTGATTGGTAAATTGGACTAGTGTTAATTATTCTGAGAACGGCTAATATATTGATATATTAACCATAATAACAAAGCGCTTTTAGGGATGAATGTGAAACGCCTAACTCATTGGCTGGTAGCCGTCGTGGCCTTTTCTTGCAGTGGAATGGCCGCAGCTCAAGACTCAACTGAGTCTGCATTGAACTCTCAGGATAGACCTAAGATAGGTGTCGTGCTCGCTGGCGGTGGTGCCAAAGGCGCGGCACATATTGGCGTCTTAAAAGCGCTTGAAGAGATGCAAATCCCCGTCGATATCCTCACGGGTACCAGCATGGGTGCTTATGTAGGCGGACTGTACGCCACAGGGATGAGTGCGGAAGAGATCGAGAGCTTTATTTACACAGTCGATTGGAACAATGGCTATCGAGATCGAGTGAGTCGAAGTCAGCGTCGGGTTCGCGATAAAGAAGCGGAAGACCGATACCAAATCCGCACCGATCTCGGTTTACACTTTGGCTCTATCGAAGCTCCTAAAGGCGTGGTGCAAGGCCAAAATATGCTGCGTATCTTGCGTAAGACCACAGGCAACCTTCCTGCATTTGAATCCTTTGATGAGCTGGCGATTCCTTACCGCTCCGTCGCGACGGATATTCTAAAACTAGAGCCTGTTGTGTTGGGCGACGGTTACCTTGTTGATGCCATGATGGCGAGTATGTCCGTTCCTGGCGCGTTACCACCCTATGAGCTAGGTGATTATCTCTTGGTCGATGGCGGCGTGACCAATAACATGCCGGTCGAACTCGCTAAAGAGATGGGCGCCGATATTATCATTGCCGTGGATATCAGCAGTGACTACAAAACGCGAGAAGACTTCAGCAGTTTCTTTACCGTAGGTGAGCAGCTATCAAACTATCTGGTGCGTCGAAGCACTGAAGAACAGATGCAGGCTCTGGAAGAGGGAGATATCTATCTACACCCAACGGTGGGTCAGATTGCCACAACGGATTTCTCGTCAATGCCAGACGCTTATGAGCTGGGTTATCAAGCAGCTTATCAAAATGAACAGCAACTCAGAGCTTTGTCTGTCAATGGTGCTAACTATCAAAGATATATCGATGACAAGCAAGCGGCACGAAGAGAGCTGGTTTATGGTGACGAGAACGTTGTCGACAAGATAGTGATCAATAACCAAAGCCATTATAGCGACGAGCTCATCACCACGCGCTTGGGGCTTGCCGCTGGCGAGCAGTTGGAAACCGACGAAATTGAACAACGTATCGAAGAGCTCTATGCGCTGGATCGCTTTGAACTTATTACCTATCAGTACAAAGAGGTGGAAGGGGAAACCAACCTAATCGTTAACGTCAAAGAGAAGTCGTGGGGACCAAACTACATGGACTTCCGTTTCTACCTAGAAGAGGACTTTAACGCTAACAGTTTTTACTCTATCGGTGTGTCTACCAACTTTACCGACCTGAATGATCGTGGTGCAGAGTTGCGCGTCAATGCCGACTTCGGCACTGATAAACGCGTTGAAGCAGAGCTTTATTCTCCGTTTATGCTCAATCAAGATTTCTTTTGGTTAGCAGGTGTTAAGTACAACAGTGATAAGCGAAGCGTGCTTTGTCAGGTGAATGAAACGGAAGAGGAGTGCGTGACTCCGGCGCTAGAGGGCAGTGCAGATTTCATTCCTGTTACTTATCGAGAGTGGCAAGGAGAGGTAGCCGCTGGCTATCAACCCACTTTGTGGCAAGAATTTAAGGTTGGAGCACGGTTCACTAAAGGGGAGTCTTTTGTTTCTCCATTACCATCGGCTGGCAAGTTTGATTTTGACCGTCGCGGGTTATTTGTAAACTACCGCCTTGATACGCTTGATGACTTTAGTTTGCCGACAAAAGGTTGGTATGTAGACCTTGAGTATCTGCACTCTCGCGATAGTGGCGAACAAAACATAAATGCGGGAATATCAGAGTTTTCAGACCACGCACAAGAGATTAGCATCCAAACGAAATATGCTCATACCACAGGGCGTAATACCTTTGTTGGCTCGTTTGACGCGGGTATGATTGAAACTGAGAATGACTCGTTACCGGTGAGTCCTCGAGAGTTAGGCGGCTTCTTGAACATGTCGGGTATTCCTCGAAACAGCTTGATTGGTCAAAACAAGGTGTTTGGCAGTGTCGTCTATCGATATCGTTGGTTCGATAACGACTTTGGTATGTTCCAATCGCCGGTATATCTGGGTGCATCAGCGGAATATGGCGGGGTGTGGGATGGCGATAAAAGTCTATCTAACGCGCCATTGTACTTGGCAGGTTCGCTGTTTGCAGGGATTGACTCACCCGTTGGTCCAATCATGCTCTCTTATGGACAGGTTGAGACAGGACTGCGCTCCTTCTACCTGATTATTGGCGCTGCTTACTAATTTTTATGATTCTAGAGTCGGTCATCACTCAGGGTTATGTTGAATATAAATGCTAAAAATGAAGGGTCATTTTGACGCTAACTCGCTGCTAGTTTAGTCAGAAATCGTTGATTTTTACTCAAACTTGCAATGTTGGTCAAAATGGGAAGATTTTAATTTAACGTTAAATTTGATATCCTTCGCCCCACAGTTTGGCCTCTCTGGCGCTGTTGATTCAATTAGTTGAAGACGACCAATGGCAAGGGAGAGCCAAGTTTCCAAGGATGTCCACTCCGAATTCTAATTATAAGGAGGGACCGCAATGAGAGGAAAAAAGTCGTGCTTGAAGCCTACCGTAAACACGTCGAAGAGCGTGCTGCCGAAGGAGTTGTTCCTAGACCCTTAGACGCTGAACAAGTTGCAGGACTTGTTGAATTACTAAAGAACCCACCTCAAGGTGAAGAAGAGTTTATCCTCGACCTCCTAGAGAATCGTATCCCACCAGGTGTTGATGAAGCTGCTTACGTTAAAGCCGGCTTTCTGACGGCCATTACCAAAGGTGAAGTGGAATCACCTCTAGTGAGCCGTGAAAAAGCAGCTGAACTGCTGGGTACGATGCAAGGCGGTTACAATATCGAATCTCTTGTGTCATTGCTTGATGATGCAGAGCTCGCCCCTATCGCGGTTAAAGCCCTATCACACACACTGCTCATGTTTGATGCCTTCTACGATGTCGAAGAGAAAGCAAAAGCTGGCAATGCTTATGCGAAGCAGGTGCTAACGTCTTGGGCTGAAGCGGAATGGTTCTTATCGAAACCTGAGCTTCAAGAAAAGATCACGCTTACTGTCTTCAAGGTAACGGGTGAGACAAACACCGATGATCTATCCCCAGCACCAGATGCATGGTCGCGCCCAGATATCCCTGTGCACGCGTTAGCGATGCTTAAAAACGCTCGCGATGGCATTGACCCGGATCAACCAGGCTCAATTGGTCCAATCAAACAGATCGAAGCGCTAAAAGAGAAAGGTCACCAGCTAGTTTACGTGGGTGACGTTGTGGGTACTGGCTCATCTCGTAAATCAGCAACAAACTCTGTGCTTTGGTTCATGGGTGATGATATCCCTAACGTACCAAACAAACGCGCTGGCGGTTACGTACTTGGCGGTAAGATTGCACCTATTTTCTTCAATACAATGGAAGATGCAGGCGCGCTACCTATCGAAGTTGACGTGACGAAACTGAACATGGGTGATGTGATTGATGTTTACCCATACGAAGGCAAAGTTTGCGACCACGCAACTGGTGAAACACTGGCTGAGTTCGGTCTAAAAACAGACGTACTGATTGATGAAGTCCGTGCTGGTGGTCGTATTCCACTTATCATCGGCCGCGGTCTAACAGACAAAGCGCGTCAATCTCTAGGCCTTGCTCCTTCTGAGGTGTTCCGTCTTCCTGTGGCTGCTGAAGATACAGGTAAAGGCTATACGCTTGCTCAGAAGATGGTGGGTAAAGCATGTGGCGTTGAAGGCATTCGTCCGGGTACATACTGTGAGCCTAAGATGACAACGGTTGGCTCTCAAGATACAACCGGCCCAATGACGCGAGATGAGCTAAAAGACCTGGCGTGTCTTGGCTTCTCAGCTGACCTTGTCATGCAGTCATTCTGTCACACGTCTGCGTATCCAAAACCGGTTGATGTGAACACGCACCATACGTTGCCTGATTTCATTATGAACCGTGCGGGTGTATCACTTCGTCCAGGTGATGGTGTTATCCACTCATGGCTAAACCGCATGCTACTGCCAGATACAGTAGGTACAGGTGGTGACTCTCATACGCGTTTCCCTCTAGGTATCTCTTTCCCTGCAGGCTCTGGCCTAGTTGCGTTTGCTGCGGCGACAGGCGTTATGCCACTGGATATGCCTGAGTCTATCTTGGTTCGCTTTAAAGGTGAGATGCAGCCGGGTATCACGCTACGTGACCTTGTTCATGCCATCCCTTACTACGGAATCAAGCAAGGCCTGTTGACGGTTGAGAAGGCGGGTAAGATCAACGAATTCTCTGGTCGTATTCTAGAGATTGAAGGTGTTGAGCACCTAACGGTTGAGCAAGCATTTGAGCTTTCTGACGCATCAGCTGAGCGTAGTGCCGCGGGTTGTACCGTTAAGCTATCTCAAGACTCTATCTCTGAGTACCTGAACTCGAACATCACTATGCTTAAGTGGATGATTGCTGAAGGCTACGGCGACCGCCGTACGATTGAGCGCCGTATCACTGGCATGGAAGAGTGGCTAGCAAACCCAGAGCTAATGACAGCTGATGGCGATGCAGAATACGCTCACGTGATTGAAATCGACTTGGCAGACGTAACAGAACCAATTCTGTGTGCGCCAAACGACCCAGATGACGCTCGTCTGCTATCTGAAGTTCAAGGTACTGAAATCAGTGAAGTATTCATTGGTTCATGTATGACGAACATCGGCCACTTCCGTGCTGCCGGTAAGCTTCTTGAGAAGTACAACGGTCAGCTTGATACTCGTCTATGGGTTGCGCCACCAACGAAGATGGACCGTGACCAGCTCACAGCAGAAGGCTACTACGGTATCTTTGGCCGTGCTGGGGTTCGTATTGAAACTCCGGGCTGTTCACTATGTATGGGTAACCAGGCTCGTGTAGCGGACGAAGCGACGGTAATGTCGACTTCGACACGTAACTTCCCGAACCGTTTGGGTACTGGTGCGAATGTCTATCTAGCGTCGGCTGAGCTTTCTTCAGTGGGTGCGATTCTTGGTAAGATCCCAACGAAGGAAGAATACCTAGAGTACATGAAGCAGATTGACCCGACGGCAGCGGATACCTACCGTTACCTAAACTTCCACCGTATGGCTGAGTACACGGAAAAAGCAGATACTGTCATTTTCCAAGAGCCTGCATAACGGTCAATGAGGCTCTTCATTGAGCCTTGTTTAGGCACAAAAAAACCACGGTACTAACCGTGGTTTTTTATTGTCTGCTCTATGCTTTATTATCTGTTTTACTCTTTATGGCCTGTTCTAAGGCTGCTTAGGAGGCCGATGGAGAGCTTCACTAGCTGGTGAGTAATCGCTGCAGCTTGTCTCGTAGGCTAATGATGTAATCTCGCTCAGGCCCTTGCTTGTGGCAGTGCTCTAGAATGTACTCTACCGAGCTGAGTACCGTGCGCCACCTCGGTGTCTTCGGCAAGGTTTCTAGCCTTAAATACTTGTCGAGTGTTCTAGTTTGCAGTGTGCTTCTATCAAGATAGACGCGCCAAAGACCACTTTGCTCTGCAAAAGCAAACTTGGACTGTCCCGTCACCTCTTCCCAGTAACTTAGTGAACTTGTCATGGTCTCAACAAGGACTTCACGCATGATTTCTGGGCGAGATTTTTCTTCGCCCTCAGCCTTATCTGCCAAGCGAGTAAACTCGCCACCAAGTTCTTTGAGCTCTCTGAGTTTAGCTTTATCGCCTTCAATAGCGTAAGTAGAAAGTGCATCGATGGCGGTCTCTAGGTTCTTCACTCTGCTTGCATCAAGGGATTGTCCCTGCTCGAAGATATAGATACTTTTCAGACCTGAACCTTGCGGTAGAGTAAGAACATCGGCATTGATATGCTGACGTACATCGTCGACGAAGGCGTCGATTTCGCCAAAGTAATGTTCTTGATTGAGGTGGATAAACTTAGGTGCAATCAACTCTTCAATGCTGGCTCGTTTCAGTTGCTCGATGGTACGCTTGAATAATCGAGCCGCGCTTTGGTTAGCAAACTGTACCTTTAAATCTTCGCGAATACACAAGATGGCTTCAGGCGCATTATCAAGCTGTTCTATTAAACGGCCTTGTGTCTCGAGTAGACTTGCCTCCACTAATGCTCGCTGTTTGAGCTCGTATTTAAGGGTTTGGTTTTCGGCGCGACGCTCCTCGGCTTTACTGGCTTGCAGATGCGCCGCGATACGGGCTGCGAGCTCTGGCTTGCTGAACGGTTTCGCTAAATAGTCATTGGCGCCGAGCTCGAAACCGCGCACTCTATCCTCTGGTTGGTTAAGTGCGGTCAGCATAATAACGGGCAGGGCGGCATGATCATATTTCTCTCGCACGGCTTCACACACTTCAAAGCCACTCATTCCTGGCATCATAATATCGAGAAGCAGTAGCTCTGGTTTCTCTTTTTCAATCTGCTCTAAGGCCTCTATGCCGTCTTTTGCAAGCCTGACTTGATAGCCCTCAAGCCTCAAGAAGCTCTCGAGGATTCGAAGGTTAACCGGCTCATCATCGGCGATAAGCAGCACCGGACCATCAGGGTTCTCTGGCAGTACTTCTTCCTCTTCGAGCTGCAACTCTGTGGATTCCGCGATCTGAAAGTGACTGACGCTGTTCGTTTGAGATTGTTTTTCAATTTCTTCTTGGGTCGCAAGAGGAAGCGTGAAGCTAAAAGTCGTGCCAACATGCGGTTGACTACTCACGTAGAGTGAGCCGCCCATCAGTTCAATTAATTGACGACTGATAGAGAGCCCTAGGCCTGCGCCTTGACGATAGTGACCTGAATCGTGCCCAGCTTGAACGAGTGGCTCAAAAATGTGTTCAAGTTGCTGGGCAGGAATGCCTTGACCTGTATCGACGACCTGAACGCGAATGTGGTCGTTCATGGCCGTGGCAGAGAGAACGATCTTACCCTCGTTGGTGTATTTAATGGCATTGCCGAGTAGGTTATACAGTACCTGTTCCAAACGTTGTGGATCCGCCGATACATAAGGAAGGGGCTCTAGTACCTGGTTGATTATGCGGATTTTTTTATCACCGAGCAGGTGGTTAGAAAGTTCGATGACCAGCTGCGTGGTGCTGGTTAGGCTAAGCGCAGAGCGCTCTATATCCAGGCTGCCATAACGCATTTTGTGATAATCGAGAAGATCGTCGACTAAGCTTGCGAGGCGCTGTCCGCTGTTGACGATAATGTCTAGCTGGTACTTGTGATTCGCCCCGATAGGTCCATTCGCACCAGAGATCATTGCCTCAGCGATGCCTATCATGCCGTGCAGTGGGGTTCGAAGTTCATGAGAGGTAGTGGCTAGGAACTCATCTTTTAGTTTGTCAGCAACCTGCAACTCCTCATTTTGTTTCTTGATGATGGCAAGGCTCTGTTCGAGCTCTTGGTTTTGACTCTTAATCAGCTCAATTTTGTCTTTAATTGAGCGTCTCATTCTCTCAAAGCTCAATGCCAGACGACCAATTTCGTCACCGCGCTCTAGGCTAATGATGGAAGGCTCGAGATCGCCACCAGAGGCACGCTCCGCTGCCCATGTTAGCTTGAGAAGTGGTGAGGTAATGAAGTTAGACAGGTAGTGCGAGGCAGCAACCACCACAACGATGGCGGTGAGCATAGCGATCACAAATAAGGTTTCAAGCTGCTTTACGCTGGCAAACGCAATGGCTTCTGGCGTTTCGACAACTAACGCCCAATGTGTTGTGCCCAGCGCAATAGGAGTGAATGCGGCAAAGTAATCTTCACCTAGGGCACTTTGATAGCTGCTGACATCCGAGATGCCTGATAGCGCCATGGCGATGACTTTGTCACTGTTGGCGATAGTTTCTTGCGTGAGTCCGAGTAATTTCGCCGAGTGATCGCTACCAACTAAAAGAATATCAATGTCTGCTGGTGTGCCGTCAGTGACGAGTTTGGTGATGCCACTTATCGGCAAGCGGAACATGGCATAACTGTGAAGATAGCCTTGCTGTATGATAGGCGCGCCGATCCAAGCGTATTGTTTGTCATTGTAGCGAGCAAAATCCGAGACAATGACAGGCGTGTATTCTTCATTTTCTTTGCGTTTGCTGCTGACCTCTGACTTGAGGCGCTTGAAGGTTTCACCTAATACCTGCGTCGAAAAATCACCGGTTTCTAGATTGGTACCAAAGTAGTCGTATTTGTATACCGAGTAGGTCACGTTACCTGACAGGTCCACTAAAATGATGTCGTCAAAATCGGAACGCTTTAGGTGCTCCATAAAAGCTCGATGATAACGTTTGTGCAACAGTCGGTAGCGCTCACTACCAACAAAACTGCTGGAATCTGGGAGAATCGCGGTTTTGATTTTATCACCAGAGCCTTGAATATAGCGCTCCTGGGCATGCTTTCTTGCTTGCTCTACATCGTCACCAAGACGTTGAAATGCATTGACCAGGCCATAGAAGCGTCCACCACTAGCATAGGCAAGCTCAGAGCGAACAAACCCCATGGCTTCAGATTCTTGTGCTTGGAAATAGTTGAGTAGCTGTTGTTGTTTGGTGTCGCGCAGTGACACTAGATGAGAGGTGCTTTGATCGCGGAGATCTTGGCTGTGTGCGTTTAGGAAGAACAAAGCGATGATCGTCAGCGGCGTAATACTTAACACCAAAAACGCCATCATCAAGGTATTTTGCAACCGTTTGAACTTCTGTTTGCGACGCAACTTCAACATAGGGGTTATGCACTCTCACATTATCAATAAGATACTCTTAACCTAACTAATCTATCGACTTAATTTTTGTTGGCAAGTAAGTGACAGGCAAAGCGTGTTGAGGCACACAAAAATGTGTATGGGTGGTTACGGTTGTAGGAAAAATGGGGGTGTGTGGTGATGAAACGCGTATTTAATGCACCACTTGGATCCAAAAGATGTCACCAAGTGGTAGAAGACAATATGCTGTAAAGTGCTTATTTTGCTGCGTGATAAATGGCGAACTTGCGATTTTTTTCAACCGTTTCACAGTTGCCGAAATGCTGCTCAATGATAGGTGGATACTTTAGGAAACTGTTGGCAACAATCCAAAGCTGGCCTTGATTATTTAGCTGGTTAGGTGCGTCAGCCAAGAGGGTTTCGGTTGCTGAGTAGCTGGTGTCTAGGCCCGCATGAAAAGGTGGGTTACTGACGATGAAGTCATAGCCCTTGCCTGTGTCGGAGTAGACGTCAGAGGCGAACACCTCGCCGGATAAACCATTCGCCTCTAGGGTTTTTTTGCTTGACTCAATAGCAAAGGCATTGATATCACACAGGTTTAGCTTGATGTCTGGGTTTTTAATTCCCATGTAAGCGCCGATAATGCCGGCACCGCAACCAAAGTCGAGGACTTTGCCTTTTAGCTCTGGTAGGTTATTGAGCAGCAATTGGGTGCCGTGATCAAATTCACCATGGCTAAATACACCTGGCAGGCTTTTAACCTTTATCTCAACACCGTTAAGTTCGACATCATAGGTCTTGAATTGGCTATGTAGGTCAAACGCTGCAGGCGTTTCGTGGCATACACCCCAATAGAAGGAGCAGCGTCTTGCAGAGTCGTACTTGTTGATAGGACCATAAGAAGCAAACATCTTTTCAATGCTCTTTACCCCAGAGCGATTTTCACCAACGACGACGATCTCTGTCTCTTTGCCGAGCGCAGCCAGCGACATGTGCAGCAGCATTTGTGCCTCAGCTTTCGCTTTTGGCCAGTACAGCAAGATCATATCTGCATCAATATCATCAGGAAGTGATGCACCGAATAGGGTGCGGATTTTTGATGATGATTGTAGGGAGCGATAGGTAATGTAGTTGCTGGTAAAAACCGTCACCTTGTCGCAGTGACGACTCAGTTCAATTGGAAAGCTGTCTTCAATCTCGCCAATGACCAATACACGTTTGTCTGCAAAATACTCTAGTTGTCGTTCTGCGATTTGACTGGGTGCGATGTAGCTTGCCATGGCGATGTTTCTCTCGAAATAAAAAGGGAGGCGATTCTCTCACAAACCCCTCCCTGAAAAAAGACTCTAGCTTCTATCTTGCCCGTCGAGGAATTCTTTAAACTCCTCTTCGTACATGTTGAACAGTACCATGGTAATCGCAAAGATAAGCGGGCCGTATATCAGACCGATAAGACCAAATAGATGGATACCACCCAGCAGTGAGAAGAAAATCATTAGGGTGTTCATGCCGGCACTGCCTTGCATGAGCAGTGGGCGCAGCACATTATCGATAGAGCCGACAACGGCGATACTCCAGATAGCTAAGAATAGTCCCCAACCAGTGTCACCGGTAATAAGCAAATACGCCGTCGCCGGGATCCAGATAAGCGCAGTACCTACGACCGGAATGAATGATGCGAAGCCCATCATAGTGCCCCAAAACAAACCGGGGAAACCAGCCATCCACATACCAAATCCGCCAGCCGCACCCTGAGCAATCGCGGTTAAGAATGAGCCCATAACCGCAGACTTTGACACTTTTTCGATCTCGTTGAGTAGGCGATCTTCTTGGCTGCGAGAAAATGGCAAAATATGACGAATCGCGGCGATGATCTTGTCGTGATCGCGCAGAAGGAAGAACAAAACAAACAACATCAAGAAGAAGTTCATCAGGAAGTTGGTTGCGTCCCCTAAGATCTTGGCGCTCATCGCGACTAAATTTGAGCCTAGTGAAGTCGCAAACTCAGCGGCTTTCTGAGCAATATCTTGCGGATTGATAGCATCAAAAGGCAGGTACTCGTTAACAAAATCAAGACCAGTCACAACCCAAGGGTGGGCGATAACTTCTTGAATGCCTCCGCCAGTCACCCATTGATACATGTTCTGGGAGAACACGGAGCCTTGTTGAACGATGGCGCTAAATACCAGCATGAGCGGCATGACGATAATAAAGGTCAATACGATACAGGAGAGCAAGGCAACGATGTTTTTGTGTTTCGGCAGCTTACGCTCGATCCACTCATGGATTGGAAACATCAACAGTGACAAGATAAAGGCCATGACAATGGAGTTGATGTAAGGCTCCACCAAAAGATAGCAGGCAAACGCGGCAAATAGCAGGGCTACGACGAGCACCCAGTGGCTGGCCGTCACGTTCATTTTGTTGTTCACAGAGTTTCCTTTTCACTGGACGTGTTTAGCGTTATGTCGTTGTGCGTTCGACAAAAGCCGACAGACATACGCAGTGTTGGTCATATAATGGACGTAAATCTTTGAGTGATCAATTTAAAATAGTGTCAGAATTGACGAGAAAGGAGTGGGTTATGGGCTGTTGTAGCGGTGAAAAAAACTGTGAACAGAGTAAGAAAAAAAGACGCCCTTTACCATGGTTTACAATCACAATTGGGCTGTTGGTATTATTGGCGGCTCTCAACTGGCAGGGATAAAAAAGGTTCATCGCGGCTTTCCGGGGAAAGCCGCTTTTATCTTTAGAAAGAAGTAATCGATATCTCGGTAACCGTAGCCCATTCGTTTGATTAACTTTATCTTGTTGTTTATCCCTTCTAGCGTACAGGTGTTGAGTGGGTACCTTGCAGAAGCAACTATGCCATGAAGGTACGGTTTGAGCTTTCTCGCGAAGTCCATTAGTGGTTTGATCCCGCTTTCTTGAACTTGCTCCCACCATATGTCCCACAAGCCTTCCGCTTCGCTCTCTGACTGGCACCGCCATAACTCTTTAAGCTGAGAGCCAAGTAAATACGTCACCATTAAGTCCTTGTTCATACTCAGTATCTCATTTAGATAACTCTCCTGCTTACTGTCTAAATTGCCTCTGTTTTTGAGGAGAACCCAGCGTGAACGTTTAATCCATTGACGTGCTTTCCTGTCTTGTTTAAGTCGATTAGCTTGGTCAACTCTGACTCTATCCATCACTTCTCGTCCAAATTTGGCGACTACATGGAATAAGTCGTACACAATGCGGGCGTTAGGACAATGCTGCTGCACTTCGAGGTCGAAAGCCGTATTCATATCCATCGCAACCGCTTCTATGTTCTGGCCATGCTTACCGAGTAACTCGAAAAAAGGACGGATATCTTTTCGGCTGCGTCCGACGCCTATCCAAAGTACTTGATGCGTCTTTGCATCCGCGATAACAGTGGCATAACGATGTCCCTTGAAGAGGGCAAACTCATCCATAACAAGCTGTCGCAGCTCCGCCCAGTTAACCTCTGGCACTACATTTTGCAGCCGGCGCTTATCTATCTCCTTGACGGTATGCCAATGAACACCCGTCATTTGGGAAATATGTTTGATAGGGAGAAGAGGCAGCAACTGTTCAATATAACTACGCAAGCGGTTAGTAAGACGGGCAAAAGGTTCAAGCCAAGAAATAGATTCGGTTTTGATACCGCAGTCAGGGCACTTGATACGCCTTGTTTGTAGGTGCAGCTCGACAGGTACGCCAAGAATCATCGCTTCCTTAATGGTGCGCCACTGATAATCATGTATGGCTTGAACATGTTGCCCACATGCACATCGAGCAGTCGTACTGGGTTTGAGAGTAATCGTGATAAGAGAAGACGTTTGTACAGACTTTACGACATGAAAGCCTTCCCAGAACGATGATAGGAAAGTATTATTCGGCATGAAAACGGTAGTTTGTGCAAGGTTGTGTTTGGCGATGTAACCTTATCACTTACTACCGTTTTTGTTTTAAGTCCCCGCTAATCCGCGATGAACCATAAAAAAGGGCTGAATTGTTAAGCCCTTTCCATTAATCAATTAGCATCCAGCTTGAGATTATGCTTCTTGCGCCAGCATAGCGAAGCAGCGGTCAGCGGCTTCCAGCGTTGCATCGATCTCTTTTGAACCATGAGCTAATGAGGTGAAGCTGGCTTCAAACGCTGAAGGTGCTAGATAAACACCATGGTCCAACATTAGGTGGAAGAAGCGCTTGAAGCGTTCGATATCGCATTTCGCGACATCTTCGTAGCAAGTAATAGTCTCTTGCTCAGTAAAGAAGAAGCCAAACATGCCGCCCACCTGGTTCACAACCAACGGGATACCGTGTTTGTCTGCCAAAGATTTGAAACCATCAGCAAGTTGCTTGGTTTTTTGAGCCAGACGCTTTTCGTTGCCTTCTTCAGACAATAGCGTCAAACAAGCGTAACCCGCCGCCATAGCGATTGGGTTGCCCGATAGTGTACCTGCTTGGTAAACAGGGCCCGTTGGCGCAATGTGTTGCATTACTTCTTTACGACCACCAAACGCACCTACCGGCATACCACCACCGATTACTTTGCCAAGCGTCGTTAGATCCGGCTTGATGTTGTAGTAAGCTTGAGCGCCGCCTTGAGCAACGCGGAAACCTGTCATTACCTCATCAAAGATAAGCAGTGCGCCTTCCTCGTCACAGATCTGACGTAGGCCTTCGTGGAAGCCTTCAACTGGTGGGATGCAGTTCATGTTGCCCGCAACCGGTTCAACGATGATGCAGGCAATCTCGCCCTTGTTTGCTTCAAACAGCGCTTTTACTGATTCAAGATCGTTGAAGCGAGCTGTCAGGGTGTATTTTGCAAAATCGGCAGGCACACCTGGAGAGCTAGGTTGACCAAGTGTTAACGCACCAGAGCCCGCTTTTACCAACAGGCTATCAGCGTGACCATGATAACAACCTTCAAACTTCATGATTTTGTCGCGACCTGTGTAGCCACGAGCTAGGCGGATAGCACTCATTGTTGCTTCTGTACCCGAGCTCACCATACGAAGCTGTTCCATTGAAGGTACTAGCTTGCGAACGAGCTCCGCCATATTGATTTCCATTTCAGTTGGGGCACCGAAGCTAAGGCCACGTTGAGCTGCATCGATAACCGCATCGCGAATTACAGCATGGTTGTGACCAAGGATCATTGGACCCCATGAACCTACGTAGTCGATATACGCTTTACCATCAGCATCAAAAATCAATGGACCATCGGCACGTTCAACGAAGATAGGTGAACCACCTACGCCGTTAAAGGCACGAACCGGAGAGTTAACACCACCAGGGATGGTCTGTTGCGCTTTTTCATACAGCTCAGCTGATTTGGTCATGGAAAGTTCCTCTTTGCTTGTTCGGACCAAGTGTGCAGCATTGTACATCTCCAAACGGAATCGAGAAGTGTTTTGAGCACATTTTCTTATATTGATACGAGTTTTGGGTACATCTCTATTAATTTGAGTTTGTCTAATACTTGAACGAAGCACTCAGGTATTAGATAATCGAAACCAATAACTTTACAAAAGACAATGATACTCGACTAAGTATCGAGTGCTGTTGAGTCGTCGCAAGGTTGGTTTGCTAGTAGTGTTCGTTTTAGATCACTGTTAGTGAAAGGCGGTTGCGATTGAGTAGCAAGAGAGGTTCCCGTGAGTGATGTAGCTATTCCATTAAATTTTTCTGATGCCGCGGCAACGCGCGTACAAGCGCTGATCGCAGAAGAAGAAAACCCAGAGCTTAAGCTTCGTGTTTACATCACCGGTGGTGGCTGTAGTGGTTTTCAATACGGTTTCACATTTGATGAAAGCGTTAACGATGGTGATACTACCATCGAAAAATGTGGTGTAACGCTAGTCGTTGACCCAATGAGTCTACAATACCTTGTAGGTGGCACGGTGGACTATACAGAAGGTCTTGAGGGTTCACGTTTCTTCGTGAATAACCCAAATGCCACAACGACGTGTGGATGCGGTGCATCCTTCAGTGTCTAATTAGTGTGGTTAGAAAGGCGAACTTTAGGTTCGCCTTTTTTTGTCTCTACAAATCGTCAATCGGATAAAAAATGCGAGACTCGTAGCAAAACCGTCTGCAATTACCGCTTCTCGTTTTGTTAAAATTGCGACAGTAGTCAGCTTAGCGCGTTAAACAGTAGGATATCGTTTAACGATTGATTGCTAATTGTTTTTTAGAACCAACAGTGACCTTTATACGTACAAAGTCACTGATTTCACTAAACAACGTTAGTGTCGGAATACAATAATAAGGAAATTACTATGGCAACCACTCAAAGTGGCAGCTTTCTATCAAGACGTCCTTGGCTAATCTCTTTGGTTTGCGTGATCGCTTTGTCTATTTGGCTTGGTCTCGGTGTGCTAAAGGCGGAAGAAGCACCTCCTCAGAAAAAAGAACAAACCATTCCGCTAGCCCGTGTGGTCTATCAAGAATTTACTGCTGAAAACATAGAAAAGAAGATCGATTTGTACGGTCGAACGGCCCCCGATCGCACCGCTAAACTGGGCGCTGAAATTGCGGGAAAAATCATCAAGCTTAATGTGAAAAAAGGCGACAGTGTAAAAGCGGGACAAGCCATTGCCCAAATAGACAAGGGTGATTTGAACATTCAGCTTGAGCGTGCTCAAGCGATGCTAAACGTTAGACAACAAGAGTTTAACGCGTCAAAATCGCTAAAGAGCCGAGGCCTTCAAGGAGAGGTTGCCTACTCAACCGCAGCAGCCAATCTGACCGAAGCGAAAGCAATGGTCAGTGCTGCTCGATTAGCATTAAGAAACACCACGGTGACCGCGCCGTTTACCGGTATCGTTGATCACTTATCGATTGAGCTCGGTGATTTCGTCGGCATCGGGGATCCGGTTGCGACTCTCATTGATTTAGAAACCTTGGTCATTGAAGCGGATGTGAGCGAGCGTCACATTCAAAAATTAAGTACTAATCAAAGCTCTAAGATTCGATTTATCGGCGGTGAAGAGGTGACGGGTACTTTGCGCTACATATCGCGTGTTTCTTCCGTCTCGACCAATACCTTCCCTATCGAAATCGCTGTGCCGAATCCAAATCAACGTATCCCTGCTGGAGTGAGTGCTGAGGTGGAACTAGCACTTGACCAGCAAATGGCAATCAAGATCACTCCAGCCATGCTTGCGCTTGATGAGACGGGCAATTTGGGCGTGAAAACCCTCAAGAACAATCGCGTTGATTTTGTGCCAATCCAGCTTGTTAAAGCTGAGCAAGATGGTGTTTGGCTCACCGGTCTTGGCGATACCAGCGATATCATCGTTCTCGGGCAGGGATTTGTTAGGCACGGTGATGAAGTGGAAGCCATTAGTGTGGACGAGGCGAATCAAATCGCTGAGCAGCAGTAGGAGGCAGCATGTATTCATTGATTGATGCGGCGCTGTCTCGCGCCCGAACCATGCTTACTCTCCTGGTCATGATCCTGATTGCCGGTGTGGTGACCTATAACACGATTCCTAAAGAATCGAGTCCGGATATTACGATACCGATCATCTACGTTTCTGTTGGACACCAAGGAATATCGCCTGATGATGCTGAGCGACTTCTTGTCAGGCCGCTAGAAAAAGAGCTTCGTTCTATTGAAGGCGTAAAGGAGATGACGGCGGTGGCATCAGAAGGTCACGGCTCTGTCACCCTAGAATTCAATGTTGGCGTTGATCTTACCAAGGCTATGGCTGACGTCAGAGATGCGGTTGATCTAGCCAAACCTAAGCTGCCAGAAGACAGCGACGAGCCAACGGTTAACGAAGTGACCTTTGCCTCTCAACAGCCGGTGCTGTCTGTCGTGCTATACGGTACTGTTCCCGAGAGGACCATAGTGCAATTAGCGAGACAGCTTCGTGATAAATTGGAGAGTTACCGACAGGTTCTCGAGGTGGATATTGCCGGTGATCGCGAAGACATCGTTGAGATCGTGGTCGATCCGCTGTTGATGGAGAGCTACGGGCTCGATCAAGGGGATATCTATAACCTGATTGCGCTAAACAACCGTGTCGTAGCAGCGGGCTTTGTTGATACAGGTTATGGGCGCTTCTCAGTGAAAGTTCCCTCAGTCTTCAATAGCTTAAAAGATGTGTTGGAGCTGCCTGTTAAGGTTGATGGCAAGCAGGTTATTACCTTTGGTGACGTGGCAGCTGTGCGCAGAGCGTTTCGTGACCCAGACAGCTTTGCCCGTCTTGATGGCCGCTCAGCTGTTGTCTTGGATGTGAAAAAGCGAGCAGGCGAGAACATCATCGAAACGGTGACTTTGGTCAAAGAGGTGTTGAGACAGGCTCAACTGAGAGATGAGTGGCCGAATAACCTGCAGGTGAAGTTCACCAAAGATGAATCAAAAGATGTAAAGATCATGCTCAATGATCTGCAAAACAATATCCTTTCCGCCATTATTCTCGTTGTTATCGTGATTATCGCGATCCTTGGCGTTCGAACTGCTCTATTGGTTGGGATCTCGATTCCGGGTTCCTTCTTAACTGGCCTCTTAGTGCTGTCGGTATTTGGTCTCACCGTCAACATCATAGTGCTGTTCTCTCTTATTATGGCCGTAGGTATGTTGGTGGACGGCGCAATCGTGGTTACCGAGTTTGCGGATAGGCGAATGCAAGAGGGCACACCACGAAAAGAGGCGTATCGAGATGCGGCTAAGCGAATGGCGTGGCCGATCACCGCCTCGACAGCTACGACGTTGGCAGCGTTTGCCCCATTGCTATTCTGGCCTGATATTACCGGCGAGTTCATGAAGTACCTACCAATGACCTTGATTGCCACGCTAACAGCATCCCTTGTTATGGCGCTGCTGTTTGTGCCAGTTTTGGGCGGTCTTATTGGTAAGCCTCAATATGTCTCTAAAGCGCAGCAAACCAAGATGGTGGCACTGCATGAGGGACAGTTTGATAAAGCCACCGGGATCACCAAACTCTATTACCACACACTGAATATTGCTCTGGGTCATCCACTAAAAATTCTATTGTTGGCAATTGCCATGGCGATTGGCGTGGGCTTTGCCTACAACAAGGCAGGCCTAGGGGCAGAGTTCTTCCCAGAAGTGGACCCTCCGTACTTTAACGTTAAAGTGCGTTCACACGGTGATTTGTCTATCAATGAGAAAGACGAAGTGATGCGTGTGGTTGAGAAGGTGATGCTTGGGCATGATGAGTTTGAAAGCGTCTATACCAAAACAGGCGGCAAGGATGAGATCGGTGTCATTCAGATAACGCCAGTGGATTGGCAATATCGCCGTAAAGTGAATGCCATCATTGAGGAGCTTAAACAGACCACCGACCAATTTGCTGGGGTCGAGATTGAATATAAGTTCCCTGACGCGGGTCCTCCGGTTGAACATGACCTAGTGATTGAGCTGTCCGCTCGGTTCCCAGAGGGTTTAGATGAAGCCGCTAAAACCGTTCGCCGCTGGGCTGATGGTAATGACAAGCTGACCAATATCAGCGATACCTCTAATAAACCGGGTATTGATTGGCAGATAGACATAAGCCGCGATGATGCTGCGCGCTTTGCAGCCGATGCTACCTTGGTGGGTAACACAGTTCAGTTTGTGACTAATGGTCTAAAGATTGGTGATTACCTTCCTGATGACTCCACAGAAGAAGTGGATATTTTGGTGCGCTTCCCAGAAGAGCATCGTGACATAGGGCGGTTTGATGAGCTGAGAGTGAAAACGCCAGCTGGATTGGTACCTATTACCAACTTCGCCCAGATCACGCCAGAGCCGAAACAAGATACGATTAATCGTCTCGATGGTATTCGTATCATTAGTGTTCAAGCGGATATGGCAGAAGGCTATAACCTTGCGGTTGAGCTGCCAGGGTTTATTGAGCAGCTTAATGGTATCGCGTTACCGAACGGTGTTGAGTTCAAGATCAAAGGGCAAAATGAAGAGCAGAAAAATTCTTCTGAGTTTTTGCAAAGTGCCTTTATGGTCGCGTTAGCTGTGATGGCGCTTATCTTGATAACTCAGTTCAACAGCTTCTACCAAGCCTTGCTTATTTTGAGTGCGGTTATCTTCTCAACAGTCGGGGTGTTTGCAGGCCTGTTGGTGTTCCAGCGTCCATTCGGCATCATCATGTCTGGTATTGGTGTGATCGCTCTGGCGGGGATTGTGGTCAACAACAACATTGTTTTGATTGATACCTATAACCAGCTTATTAAGCGTGGTCTTGAGAAGCGCGATGCGATTCTACGTACTGGGGTGCAGCGTTTACGTCCGGTGCTTTTGACCACTGTGACCACCATACTCGGTTTGATGCCTATGGTGCTAGAGATGAACGTTGACTTGATCAATCAAAAGATAGAGTTTGGCGCACCGAGCACTCAGTGGTGGTCTCAACTTGCAACGGCGGTTGCGGGTGGATTGGCATTTGCGACAGTACTGACACTGGTTCTGACGCCGTGTTTGCTGATGCTAGGTCGAACTGAGCAGCAGGAAAAGAAGCCCTCAATACTCAGGCGAACACTGCTAAAGTTGAGGTCAAAACCTGAAAAAAAGCCCGTTAAGGCAGCCTAAGCTTCCAAAGCCCCATTTTCGATTTATGAGATGGGGCTTTTTTATTGGCTTGCAAGAGTCGTTTCAAGTAAATAATCAGGACAGCTGATAGGTTTGTGCCATATTTTGATTTGTTATCTAGAATTTTACTCTGAATTTACTAGGTTATGTCGATGGTTTGGTTGTGTCTTGGCTTCGCTCTGTAACAAATGATGGCGATTAGGCTATTTCAGAGGGAAGTGTGTTTTTTGCGATGTTTGTCGGGTTAGACCTGATGCAAATAAAGCGTTAAAGTTGTTGCGTAAACATACTGCTTGTTATGACAAGCTATGTGACATAGCCGAAAGTGAGTAATTTCGATTTAGGCTACGAATAAGACCTAACTATGTAATGCCAGCTCAGCAAGGACCTAATTGTTGAGGTAACTGGTAAGGAGACAATATGGCAGATTCAACCCCAGAAATGCTATCTGGTGCAGAGATGATCGTGCAATCTTTGATTGACGAGGGTGTACAACAGATCTTTGGCTACCCAGGTGGTTCCGTTCTCGATATCTACGATGCGCTACACGAAAAGCGCGAAAACATCCAACACGTTCTCGTTCGTCATGAACAAGCCGCAACACATATGGCCGATGGCTATGCGCGTGCCACAGGTAAACCAGGTGTAGTACTTGTGTGTTCTGGTCCAGGTGCGACCAATACGATCACGGGTATCGCAACCGCCTATATGGACTCGATCCCTATGGTTGTGCTGTCTGGTAACGTACCAAACAACCTTATTGGTAACGATGCATTTCAAGAGTGTGACATGGTTGGTGTATCACGCCCTGTGGTTAAGCACAGCTTCCTATTGCAGCGTGCGGAAGATATCCCAGAGACACTGAAAAAAGCCTTTTATATCGCCTCAACGGGTCGTCCAGGACCGGTTGTTGTGGATATTCCAAAGGATGTGATGAATCCGCAGATTAAGTTCCCTTACGAGTATCCAGAAGCGATCAAGATGCGCTCTTATAACCCGACACTATCTGGGCACAAAGGGCAGATCAAAAAAGCACTTAAGGCGATCTTAGAGGCGAAAAAGCCGGTTCTTTACGTGGGTGGCGGCGCCATCATGTCTGAAGCGGACCAACACATCGTCAAGTTGGCAGAAACCTTGAACCTGCCAGTAGTGAGTACCTTGATGGGGCTGGGCGCCTTCCCTGGCACACATAAGAATTCTTTAGGCATGCTAGGTATGCACGGTACATACGAAGCAAACCTAGCAATGCATAATGCCGACCTAATTTTCGGCGTGGGGGTTCGTTTTGATGACCGAACCACCAACAATCTAGATAAGTACTGCCCTGACGCTAAGGTTGTTCATATTGATATCGACCCATCGTCTATCTCGAAAAACGTGCGCGCAGACTTACCTATAGTAGGCTCTGCAGATGTGGTACTAGAGACCATGCTCAAACTGCTTGTCGAGCAGGGTGGCACGAACGATGAAGCGGCACTCAACTCGTGGTGGGATGATATTGCGGGATGGAAAGAGCGAAACTGTCTTGGCTATGAAACCTCAGAAGAGCGCATTAAGCCACAACAAGTTATTGAAGTACTTCACAAGCTGACGGGTGGAGACGCGTTTGTTGCTTCCGATGTCGGTCAGCACCAAATGTTCGCGGCACTCTACTATCCGTTTAACAAGCCACGCCGTTGGATTAATTCTGGTGGTCTGGGCACGATGGGCTTTGGCTTCCCTGCAGCTATGGGGGTTAAATTTGCCTACCCAGATGAAGAGGTCGTGTGTGTGACAGGTGATGGCAGTATTCAGATGAATATTCAAGAGCTGTCTACGGCAATGCAATACGACGTTCCAGTTAAGATCATCAACCTAAACAACCGTTTTTTAGGGATGGTGAAACAGTGGCAAGATATTATTTATCAAGGGCGTCACTCTAACTCATATATGGACTCTGTTCCTGATTTCGCTGCGATTGCAGAAGCGTATGGACACGTTGGTATTCGAATCTCGAACCCAAGTGAACTGGAATCAGGTCTGAAAAAAGCATTAGAAATGAAAGACCGCCTAGTCTTCGTTGATATCAATGTTGACGAGACCGAGCACGTTTACCCTATGCAAATCAAAGGGGAAGGCATGCACAAGATGTGGCTAAGCAAGACGGAGAGAACCTAATATGAGACATATCATTTCGCTACTAATGGAAAACCAACCTGGCGCACTGTCTCGCGTTGTTGGCTTATTCTCTCAGCGTGGTTACAACATCGAATCTTTGAACGTGTCGCCGACCGATGACGAGACACTATCGCGACTCAATATCACCACTGAGTCGGATGAAATGGAGCTTGAGCAGATCCAGAAGCAGCTTCATAAGCTTATTGATGTTTTGAAAGTGCAAGAAGTGACGGAGTTTGACCACATCGAGCGTGAGCTGATGATGGTGAAGGTTAAGGCAAGTGGCTTTGCTCGTGCAGAAGTGAAACGCACGGCAGACATCTTCCGTGGTCAGATCGTTGATGTAACGGCATCTCAGTATACGGTGCAGCTTGCTGGTACGGCGGAAAAACTCGATGCGTTTGTCTCAGCTTTGTCTGAGGTTACTGATGTCGTTGAGGTGGCTCGAAGCGGTATTGTCGGTATTGCTCGTGGTGAACGAGCGCTAAAGCCATAACGCTTCTAGTAGCATGAAAAAAGCCAGTCTCAGGACTGGCTTTTTTGTTATCTAACTCGTTTTCTAACTTAGGGTTATCGATTAGCCTTCAATCTCAACAAATGGCGCTGGCTCTTCGATGATAGGTCGCATCTCTTCTTCCTCTTCTTGAGGTTGAGGCGCTTCTTCAACTTGTGCCGGTTCAGCCTCTGCTTCTGTATTGAGCTTCTCTTGTTGCTCACTGAATTGGAATGCTCGAATAACCTGCTTTACACCCGATACGTTGCGAGCAAGTTCAGTAGCAATATCGGCGTGCTCTTTAGATACATAGCCTAGCAAGAAAACTTCGCTGTCTTCGGTAATGACTTTGACTTTTACGCCGTTAAGTCTCTGATCAGTAAGCAGTGCCGACTTAACCTTGGTCGTTAGCCAGCTGTCATTGCTGATTTGGGTGAAGCTCAGTGGTTGTTTGATGCGAATCTGGTTGTAGACACGTTTGACACCGCTCAATCCCTTCACTTGGCTTTCAAGTTGACTGCTCAGAGCCTCAGTGTTCGCCTGACCCATTAGCACAACCGTGCCGCGCTGTGAGCTAGCAACGACTCGAACATTGCCCACGTAAGGGGCTTTATTGCCCATGCCAGCCACTTCAGACTCAAGGGCGCTGTCGTTCCAAATCTCTTTTGCGCTGCGTGTGTCGGTGACTAGGTTAACCGTTGTTGCTGCGCCAGCGACAAATAAGCCAGCGCAACCTGACATCATGACACTCACCATTAGGAGCGCGATCGCTTTATACATCTTCATGCTATTACTCTTCGTGAGACGGGAATAGAACTTGGTCAATAAGGTCACACAAACAGTGCAAAGTCACCATGTGAACCTCATGAATGCGCGCCGTGCGGTGTGAAGGAATTCGAATTTCCACATCATTCTCTCCGAGCAGACCTGCCATTTCGCCGCCATCTTTACCTGTGAAGGCGATGATGGTCATTCCACGTGTAACCGCCGCTTCCATCGCTTTGATGACATTCTTGCTGTTTCCGCTGGTAGAGATAGCAAGCAGGATATCGTCAGTCTGTCCAAATGCGCGCACTTGCTTGGCAAAGATATCTTCAAAGTTATAGTCGTTTGCAACCGCTGTCATGGTGGTGTTGTCTGCCGTCAGTGTCATTGCCGGAAGGCTAGGACGCTCTGTTTCGAAGCGGTTAAGGAGGCACGACACGAACTGCTGCGCGTTGGAGGCCGACCCACCATTGCCGCAGCATAGGATCTTGTTGCCATTCAGCAGCGTTGCAACCATGGCCTGGGCTGCGTGAGTGATGACGTCTGGCAGGGCTTCTGCCGCTGCTATTTGAATTTGAATGCTTTCAGTAAAACTTTCTTTGATGCTATCGCGCATGGTTATCCTTGAGTGATCGCGTTTTTTATCCAGTTGATATCATTGCCTTGTTCATGGATGGCAACCACATCAAATCGAAATTCGGTGTCATAGGGTGATAAGCCATTTTTGAGTAGCCACAGCGTCGCTGCTTTCTCAATCTTTTTGGCTTTGGCACGTGTCACCATCTCTTGGGCCGTGCCATAGTTTTGATTGCGTCGATACTTAACTTCAATGAAGACAATGCTCGACTTGTCGCGCATGATGAGGTCGACTTCGCCACATTTTACCGTGAAGTTGTCAGTAAGAGGAACTAGACCTTGTCGACCAAGGTAGTCTTTGGCGAGTTCCTCATAGTTTTTGCCGACGGCACGCTTACTCGCTGACGGTTTGTTCCAGGGCAGCAATGTCATCGGTACTCTCATCCTGAGCGGGTTCTGCTGTCGCTTCTTGCTCAGCAGCTGGTTTGGTTTCGCCGTATACGCCCCATGAAATTTGGCGCTGTACGATACAGCTTTGGTCAAGCGTAAGCACGCCAGTTTGACCATCTACTGAGTAGCCCTCAACCGCTTTTAGTTGCGGTAGCTCTTTCGTTAGCGTGTACGCGTCCATGCCAAGCGCTTGGAGGCGCTTCTCTGCATTTGAGCTCTTAGGCCAGAACTTGTTCATTTGAGCATCAAGCTCAGAATCTTCATTAACGAGCAGCGGAATATCACTGTATACCACACCAGTGAGGTCTTCGTACTGGCGCTTCTCGCTGTGGCTGTGAGAGTCTGCAAACAGCTTAGGCTGTGGTGCATCTGGGTTAATCGCCACTTCGATAAACGGTTTGATCAAAGTAAGATCGGCGTTATTCGCGACAATGTAGACCGAATCGACATCACGGCGGCTACGCGGTTGATTCTCAAGCTTCATCCCTGTTAGCGCTTCCATCTGTGCGATACGCTGCTGACTTTCTTGAAGACCAAACACATTGTTAATGGTTTTCTGGAGCTGAGCACGGTTCGCATATTGTGCGACCGCAACCTTGTTGTCACTCACTTTGGACCATTCTTCCTCAAATGCTTTCGCGACGCGGTTACCTAGATTGCCTTGAGGTGCAATGATTAGCGGGAATGAATAGTCATTCTTTGCTAAATGTTGTGCTGCCTGTGCAACTTCTTGCTCGGGTGACAGTGTTAAGTAACACATCATTTGAGATGGTTCGATATCGTTTGGGATATTGAGCGCAAGTGCTGGAATCGGTGTTTCTGAGTTCTGCTGAGCCTGCTGAAGCTTTTCAACATTCTCTTTTACAAGCGGACCAACGATGAAATCGACGCCATTGGCGACAAGTTTCGCTTTGATGTCACTCGGTGTCGCTTCGTTAGTATCGATGACAGTGAAGATGGCTTCTGGATCGCGCACTTCGTCATCCATCATCGCCATCATAAATCCATCACGGACCAGCGCAGCTTGTTTTGCGTACTTGCCAGACAGTGGCAACAGAAGCGCAGTACTGTGCGGTGAAGAAATCTCGAGGTTTAGTATGTCGTAGATGCTTTGCGGTGTGTAGACAGCCGCTGGGTGAGTTGGGTTTTCCGTCAGCCAGTTCTGCAAGGTGTTCTGAAGCTGAGGCAGAGAGCTGCCCATTGCTTTCATGTACGTCGCTAATTGCAACCATCCATCAAGCACTTCTTCTTTCGGCTCAGCAACCAATGTTGAAAGCTCTTGAGCAGAGTACTGGTTTAGATTGTTCCAGATATCGGCATTAATGGCTTCTTGCTGGTCACGTGGAGCGAAGCCTGACATCGCGATCAGCTCACGGCTTGCCTCGAAGTAGTCGCCCATCGCCGCTAGGCTTTGCGCGCGAAGTTGGTAGTAGCGCTGCCACTGTTGCTGGGCCAGTGGCCACTCAACAGGGAAGTTAAGCTGTAGGTAAGCATCTTGCGCTTTACCTTGAGCAAGGTTTAGCTCAGCTCGAGCAAGTTGCCATTCAGCTTGCTGAATAGTTGTTAGATTTTGTTTCGCTAAGCGATTAGAGAGCCTTTGAGCTTGCTCGTAGTTACCTTCTTGGATAGAAGCCTTAAGCGCTAAAATTAACCACTCATTGGCAAATCCACCTTGATCGGCGTCCGCGCGCATCAGATAAGTCTCTGATGAGGCTGTCGGTGCAAGGGTGATGTCTACGCTCGCAGGGGCGCTTGGCTGGGAAGAACAAGCGGCAATGGTCAAAGCCAATGCAATTGGAGTCAGTAGGCGTGTTACACTATTTCTCTTTGGGTTCATCATTGCCATGAGCTCTTTAATCACTATTCGTGTAAAATCATTATATTAATCGTTGAAGTGCTGGTAAACAAATGACAAGCAACAAAACTACTTATATTGAGCAACCAACGCTCTTTATTGTACCGACACCGATCGGAAATCTCGGTGATATCACACAAAGAGCGCTAGATGTGCTTAATAGCGTCGACATTATTGCTGCTGAAGATACGCGCCACACAGGCAAGCTTCTGTCTCACTTCAATATTCAAACTAGAACATTTGCGCTGCATGATCACAATGAGCAGCAAAAAGCGCAAGTTTTAGTCGATAAACTTCTAGCGGGGGAATCTATTGCATTGGTTTCTGATGCAGGGACTCCGCTAATTAGTGACCCAGGGTATCATTTGGTCTCTCAATGTCGTCAAGCAGGCGTTAAAGTTGTGCCATTACCTGGTGCATGTGCGGTGATCACGGCGCTGAGTGCCTCTGGTCTGCCATCTGATCGCTTTAGTTTTGAGGGCTTTTTGCCAGCGAAGAGCAAAGGGCGCAAAGATAAATTTATGGAGATCGCCAAGGTTGAGCGTACTTGCATCTTCTATGAATCACCGCACCGAATCACTGAATCTCTTGCTGATATGCTGGACGTGCTTGGTCCTGAACGTGAGGTGGTATTGGCTCGTGAACTCACTAAAACTTACGAAACGATTCAAGGTTTGCCACTAGGTGAACTGATTGAATGGATTGAAGAAGATGAAAACCGTAAGCGCGGCGAGATGGTGCTGCTGATTCATGGACACAGAGAGCCAGTGAATGAAGAACTGCCTGATGACGCGACGCGTACCTTGGCAATTTTGGTCAAAGAACTGCCGTTAAAGAAAGCCGCTGCTGCGACGGCTGAGATCTATAACCTCAAGAAGAACGCCCTCTATAAATGGGGTTTGGAAAACTTATCCTAGAAAAACATTGAGTAATCTTGCTCGCTTCGCTACAATCCGCGCCCTGAAGTTGACCGGATAGTCGCTGCTTCGTTGACGTCCCCTTGAGCTTGTCTTGGGGGAGACTGACGGAGGGGAGGAAAGTCCGGGCTCCACAGAGCAGGGTGCCAGGTAACGCCTGGGGGGCGAAAGCCTACGACAAGTGCAGCAGAGAGAAGACCGCCGATGGCTCCATTTCTTCGGAAGGAGCACAGGTAAGGGTGAAAGGGTGCGGTAAGAGCGCACCGGGCGACTAGCAATAGTTCGTTGCAAGGTAAACTCCACCCGGAGCAAGACCAAATAGGCCCCCACATTGCGTGGCTCGCGTAAGGGGGCGGGTAGGTTGCTCGAGCCAGTGAGCGATTGCTGGCCTAGACGAATGGCTATCACCGCTTCGGCGGATACAGAACCCGGCTTACAGGTCAACTTCACCTATTATAGAAAAACCCATTACAAATTGATTTTGTGATGGGTTTTTTGCTTTTTTATCACCTATCTTTACGATAGGCTGAACTTAACCAGATGACGTTACTGCAGTAAATCAGTAAACTTGTCATCTTTGCCCAAGCAACTCTCGAGATCACCCATGAGCGAATCCTTTCAACACATTTCGGTACTACTTCACGAATCCATTGATGGTCTAGCGATCAAACCGGATGGAACTTACATTGATGGAACGTTTGGTCGTGGTGGTCACAGTCGTCAGATTCTTTCACAATTGGGTGACAACGGTCGCCTATTCAGTATTGACCGCGATCCGACGGCTATCGAAGAAGCAAAAAAGATCGACGATCCTCGCTTTACCATTATCCATGGTCCCTTCTCTGGCATGGCCGAGTACGCAGAGCGCTATGACCTAGTAGGGAAAGTCGATGGTGTGTTGCTCGACCTTGGCGTCTCTTCACCTCAGCTTGATGACGCAGAACGTGGCTTTAGCTTTATGAAAGATGGTCCATTGGATATGCGTATGGATCCAACGTCCGGTATGCCAGTGTCTGAGTGGTTGGCGCAAGCTGACCTTGATGACATTACTTGGGTGATTCGTGAGTTTGGTGAAGACAAGCACGCTCGCCGCATCGCAAAAGCGATTGTTGCTCATCGTGAAGACGAAGAGAAAGAGCCGCTGACGCGCACGAGTCAGCTAGCGAAGTTGATTTCAGAAGCTGCGCCAAAGAGCTTCAAAGAGAAGAAGCATCCGGCAACGCGTGCATTCCAAGCATTTCGCATTTATATCAATAGCGAACTTGAAGAGATCGACACCGCGCTTAAAGGGGCGGCAAGCATTCTTGCTCCACAGGGGCGACTGTCAGTGATCAGCTTTCACTCGCTAGAAGATCGCATGGTTAAGCACTTTATGCGCAAAGAGAGTAAGGGTCCACAGGTGCCACATGGTATTCCAATGACGGAAGACCAAATTCGTGCACTTGGCAGCGCTAACCTTAAAACAATCGGTAAGGCGCTCAAGCCTTCTGATCAAGAAGTGGAAATGAACACTCGCTCACGCAGCTCTGTACTTCGTGTGGCGGAAAAACTGTAACGGATGACGGGATGTCTAACCAGCCGACTCATAATCTCGCGAAACTGATTGCCTTAGATATCATCACGGTAGGGCGTATACCGCTCATGGTCTTCTTGATGATATTCGCAACAGCGATGGGGGTGGTATTTGCAACCCATCACACGCGTGAAGCCATTAATGAAAAAGATCTTGCGCTTCAGGAGCGTGAGCGGCTTGATAACGAGTGGCGTAACCTCTTACTTGAAGAAAATGCGCTTTCAGAGCATAGCCGAGTGCAGGCTATGGCGAAACAAGAGTTAGATATGACGCGCCCAGACGCAGACAAGGAAGTAGTGGTTTCCCTGAAATGAAAGGCAAAAAAGTCGTTAAGTCTTCCAACAAGAAACAATCTCAGCAAGCAGCTACCCAGCCAGAGCTCATTGCGTGGCGTTTTCGCCTTATTATGGGTGGCGTGCTTCTTATCTTTGCCGCGCTTATCGTGCGTATCGGCTACATCCAAGTTATCGAGCCTGACAACCTGATTAAGCAGGGCGATTTACGCTCTGTGCGTGTTAAAGCGCTGCCGTCTGCGCGCGGCATCATCTCAGATAGAAACGGTGAGCCACTGGCGGTTAGTGTACCTGTGCAGGCCGTCTGGGCCGATCCCGCTACCATTTTCAAAGACGATGGTCTAAAACAGCTTGACCGCTGGCATGCCCTTGCTGATGTTCTCGGCCTCGACCGAGATGACTTGATCGCTAAAATCAATAAAAACAAAACCCGCCGATTTATCTACCTGCAACGCCAAGTAAGCCCTGCAATGGCAAAGTACATTAAAGAGCTGAAACTCTCCGGTGTTGGACTGAAAGCCGAGTCAAGACGTTACTACCCAGCGGGTGAGGTTAGTGCTCACTTGGTCGGCGTAACAGGTATTGATGGGCATGGCCTTGAAGGGGTGGAGCGCAGTTACGACAAGTGGCTGACGGGTGAAGCTGGCAAGCGCATTATTCGTAAAGACCGTTACGGGCGAGTGGTAGAAAATATATCTCTGGAAGATAGAGAGGAAGGCAAGCCGCTCGAACTGACTGTCGACCAAAGACTTCAGGCGATCGCTTATCGTGCTGTTAAGCAAGCGGTAGCCGATTATCGTGCGACGTCTGGCAGCGCCGTCATCATAGACGTGAAAACGGGTGGCGTGCTAGCCATGGTCAATGCCCCATCGTACAACCCGAATAACCGCTCTTCTCGCCAATCATTTACCATGCGTAACCGAGTGATCACCGACGCTATGGAGCCAGGTTCTACTGTGAAGCCATTTGTGGTGCTAGCGGCTTTAGAGGCTGGGATTGCCGATGAAAATACCATTATCGATACTGGCAATGGCATCATGCAAATTGGTGGCAGTCGCGTACGCGATACCTCAAAGGTTGGCAAAGCGAACCTCGCTAAGATTCTGCAAAAGTCGAGTAACATCGGTGTCGCTAAATTGGCGTTAGACATGCCACTAGAGGCGCTACTCGGCATGTATAGTTCAATCGGCTATGGCCAACTCTCTGGCCTGAACCTCGTCGGTGAAACCACTGGTATCTTCCCTAATCGACGCCGCTGGTCGCAGTTTGAAATCGCGACTCTAGCGTTTGGCTACGGCATCTCCATTACGCCTCTTCAGCTCGCTCATGCTTATGCGACGCTGGGCAATGGTGGCTTATACCAGCCTGTACATATTATTGAAAATAACCAGCAAGACCTGTCAAAGCAGGTCATTGATCACGACGACGCGATGTCGGTTTTGCATATGCTCGAAGCGGTAACGCAGCCGGGAGGTACGGCAACGAGAGCAGCCGTGCCCGGCTATCGAGTTGCTGCAAAAACCGGTACATCAAGAAAGGCGGCTGCGGGTGGCTATAGCGATGAGTATGTAGCGATCACCTCAGGTGTTGCCCCAGTGAGCGACCCACGCATTGCCTTGGTTGTGGTCATCAATGAACCACAAGGTGACCAATATTATGGCGGTGCCGTAGCGGGGCCGGTATTTTCCGAAATCATGAAAGGAGCGCTACAGATACTGAATGTCGCTCCCGACGAAAACCAATTTCAGCAATAGGTGAGAAGCAATGTTGACCTCTTTGACATTGGCAAAGCTATTAAAACCATGGCTTGATGACAGCAATAAGCTGATGACAGATAGTTCTCTGGGCACAATCAAGGTGTCTAACTTGGGACTTGATAGTCGTGCGATTGAACAAGGTGATACCTTTGTGGCGATTATCGGTCACACTGTCGATGGTCGCTTGTTTATCGAGCGTGCAGTTCAATCTGGCGCCAAGTCTGTTATTGCGCAGGCAGATGCAGAGCACAAACATGGCGAAATCAGTTACGTTCACGATGTACCTGTTGTTCATATCTATCAGCTCGACAGCTTGCTATCGGTGATCGCAGCGCGTCTTTATCAGTACCAGCAGCGAGTCATTGGTGTTACGGGCACCAATGGTAAGACGACGATCACTCAGCTTATTGCGCAGTGGATTGAACTGCTTGGCGAGAAAGCCGCCATCATGGGCACCACGGGCAATGGTTTCTTAAGCGATCTGCAAGAAGCGAAAAATACCACTGGCAGCGCGATTGACGTCCAGCGCACTCTATCCCAGTTGGATAGCCAAGGTGCGCAATACACGGCAATGGAGGTCTCGTCCCATGGTTTGGTCCAGAGGCGCGTAGCGGCGGTTCCTTTCTCTCTGGGTATTTTTACTAACCTTAGTCGCGACCATCTGGATTACCATGGCACGATGCAAGGCTATGAAGAGGCGAAAAAGCTACTTTTTACGGGGCATCATTGCGAGCACGCCGTGCTGAACGTCGATGATGAGGTTGGCCGTCGCTGGCTTTCTGAGCGCAGTGATGCGATTGCCGTTTCTGTCGAAGGTCATCAGCTCAGCGAAAAAGGGCTATGGGCGACATCGGTGCATTACAGTGATGGCGGCATCTCGATAGAATTTGATGGCTACTTTGGCAGCGGTAAACTTGATGCGCCGCTTATTGGTCAGTTTAATGCTAGTAATGTGTTACTGGCGTTCGCAGCGCTCCTGGTCCTTGGCTTTGAGAAACAAGCGCTTACCGAAACTGCCTGTAAACTTCAGCCTGTGTTGGGTCGCATGGAGCTTTTCCAAGCGTTAGATAAGCCCAAAATTGTAGTGGATTATGCGCATACACCAGATGCGCTCGAAAAGGCATTGCAGGCGCTAAGAGTGCATTGTGAAGGACAGCTTTGGGTGATCGCTGGATGTGGCGGTGACCGAGATAAAGGTAAACGCCCAATGATGGCGTCTATCGCAGAGCAATTAGCGGATAAAGTGATTTTAAGTGATGACAATCCCCGCAGCGAAGATCCTAAAGCGATTGTTGAGGACATGCTGGCGGGAATGCGTGAGCCGAGCCGCGCTTACGTTGAACATTCTCGTTTTGAGGCCGCGCAGTTGGCGGTGCGAAATGCGACCGCCTCAGACATTATTCTGCTTGCTGGTAAAGGTCACGAAGATTATCAGGTGATTGGCACTGACTCCGTTCACTACTCAGACAGAGAAACCGCAGCGCAGTTACTAGGACTCACATTATGATTGAACTTTCGTTAACGGATATCGCAGCCATCGTCGATGGTCAGCTAGTCGGTGAATCGGTCCATATCACGGATGTCACCACAGACACGCGAGCGATCGAAGCCGGCGCGCTATTCATCGCACTGGTTGGTGATCGCTTTGATGCTCATGATTTTGCGAAGCAAGCGGTGGATAAAGGTGCAGCGGCACTGATAGTTGAAAGAGAGCTCGATGTCTCAGTGGCGCAAATCGTGGTCACCGACAGTAAGCGCGCATTAGGGCAGCTTGGCGCAGAAGTTCATAAGCGTTGCCAAACCAAGACCCTTGCTATCACGGGAAGTTGTGGCAAAACCACAGTTAAAGAAATGATTGCCAGCATCTTGTCGAGTAAAGGGCAGGTGCTCTACACGGCAGGTAACTTTAACAACGACATCGGAGTGCCACTCACCTTACTTCGCAATACGCCTCAAGATGAGTTCTCGGTTATCGAGCTCGGTGCAAACCACATCGGTGAAATTGCTTACACGACGGCGCTGACTCAACCGGATGTCGCTATTGTCAATAATGTTGCCGAGGCACACCTTGAAGGCTTTGGTTCTATTGATGGCGTAAAGCAAGCCAAAGGTGAAATCTATCAAGGACTTTCTAAGGGTGGTATCGCCTTGGTCAACCTTGACAGCAATGGTGGTGACTATTGGAATGAGGTGCTGGCTGACAAACGTGTGGTTACTTTTTCCAAACAGAATGTTAACGCAGACTATTATGCCTCTGACATCACCATGTCATCGCTCGGAAGTCCGCTGTTTACACTTCATACACCAACGGGTTCGGTTTCAGTAGAGTTAACTATGATTGGTGAGCATAACGTGGCTAATGCGGTTGCCGCAGCCGCGTTAGCAACGCAAGTTGGCGCTACGCATGAGCAGATCCAGAGCGGTTTGCAATCACTGAGTAAAGTGAAACGTCGCGTTGACGTTGAAAAACTTAACGACACCATTACCTTGATTGACGACAGCTACAATGCCAGCGTGCCTGCAATGAAAGCCGCCGTCGATCTTCTCGGGCAGTTTACCCAAACACAGCGTTGGTTGATTTTGGGTAACATGGCCGAATTAGGGCATGAAAGCCTTGCACTTCACAAAGAAGTCGGTGAACATGCTGCTCCTTTCGCTTTTGAGCACGTTTTGACCTATGGTGAGGATGCAAAAGTGATTAGTGACTTATGCAGTGGACAGCATTTTGAAAGTCACGACAGCATGCTCGAATATATCGAGCGAACATTAGTACAGTTAAACCAGACCCCTCATACTTTGTTAGTTAAAGGGGCGCTAAGTGCAGGCATGTTCAATATCGCCAATGCACTGAAGGAGAAATACACATGATCATTTGGCTTGCAGAGTTACTACAGCCATACTTTTCTTTTTTTCGTCTGTTTGAATATTTGTCATTCAGAGCCATTGTCAGTGTATTAACTGCTCTTGGAATTTCTTTGTGGATGGGACCCAAAATGATTGCCCGTCTGCAAATGCTGCAAATTGGACAAGTTGTTCGTAACGAAGGTCCAGAGTCGCACTTTAGTAAACGTGGCACGCCAACCATGGGTGGTGTGATGATCCTATTTGCGATTTCTGTCACCGTGCTGCTTTGGTCTGATCTGAGTAACCCATATGTTTGGGCCGTTCTAGCGGTACTGCTAGGCTATGGTGCCGTCGGCTTTGTTGATGATTATCGCAAAGTAGTGCGTAAGAACACCGATGGTCTGATCGCTCGTTGGAAGTACTTCTGGCAGTCTTTGATTGCTTTGGTTGTTGCTTTTGCGCTATACGCTCACGGTCAAGATACGGCAGCTACGCAACTTGTGGTGCCATTCTTTAAAGACGTCATGCCACAAATGGGACTGTTCTACATTGTCTTTACCTACTTCGTGATTGTTGGTACCAGTAATGCGGTTAACCTCACCGATGGTCTCGATGGCTTAGCGATCATGCCAACCGTATTGGTTGCGGCAGGTTTCGCTGTTATTGCCTGGGCAACCGGTAACGTGAACTTCGCCAATTATTTGCATATCCCGTATATCCCGTATACCTCTGAGCTAGTTGTGGTTTGTACGGCAATGGTTGGTGCAGGCCTAGGTTTCCTATGGTTTAACACCTATCCAGCACAGGTGTTTATGGGTGATGTCGGCTCATTGGCGCTTGGTGGTGCACTGGGTGTGATCGCGGTTCTTGTGCGTCAAGAGTTTGTGTTGGTCATCATGGGCGGCGTGTTCGTGATGGAAACACTGTCGGTAATCCTTCAGGTTGGTTCATACAAACTTCGTGGTCAGCGCATCTTCCGTATGGCGCCTATCCATCACCACTATGAACTCAAAGGTTGGCCAGAGCCGCGTGTTATCGTTCGCTTCTGGATTATCTCTATTGTGCTGGTTCTGATTGGTCTAGCCACACTGAAAGTACGTTAATCTCAGATAGGGACCCCGTTGATGGAACGCTGGCAAGATATTAACAATGTCGTCGTAGTAGGGCTCGGTATTACCGGGCTCTCAGTCGTTAATCACATTCGAAAACATCACCCAAACATCGCTATCAAGGTTATGGATAGTCGCGATAATCCACCTGGAGCGGAGCAGCTGCCGACTGACGTAGCCTTGCATACTGGAAGCTTTGAACCTGAGTGGCTATTAAGCGCTGATTTAGTGGTATGCAATCCAGGCATTGCGCTGGCGACGCCAGAAATTGATCAAGCACTGCAAAGCGGTGTACGTGTCGTTGGGGATATCGAGCTGTTTGCGTGGGCGAATTCCAAACCCGTTATCGCCATAACAGGCTCTAACGGCAAAAGTACGGTTACGGACCTCACTGGTGAGATGGCTAAGGCGACGGGCTTAACCGTTGGTGTCGGCGGCAACATTGGTGTTCCTGCTCTCGATTTGTTAGAGCTAGATGCGGACCTTTATGTCCTTGAGCTTTCGAGTTTTCAGTTGGAAACGACCTCGTCGCTTAATACCACAGTATCAACCTTCTTGAATCTGTCTGAAGATCATATGGATAGATACGAGGGGATGGACGATTACGCAGAGGCTAAACGCAGGATCTTCATGCATGCTGATAATGCATTGGTGAACCGAGATGAACCGGACACTTACCCTCTAGAGTCTGATGCTACTTTGACAACGTTCGGCTTTGATTCGACGCAATTTGGCATGCAAGATCTAGATGGGCGCACATGGCTTGTTGATAACGGTGAGCTCATCATTGCTACTGACGAGCTTAGCATTGTGGGCAAGCACAACTGGTCTAATGCATTGGTGGCGTGCGGATTACTTAAGCTCGCAGGCGTAGACTATCAACAAGCGTTAGAGTGCTTAAAAGCGTACCGTGGCTTGAGCCATCGCTGTCAGGTTGTTGCTGACAACAGTGGCGTGAAATGGGTCAATGATTCAAAAGCGACCAATGTAGCAAGCACACTCGCTGCGTTGTCGGGGCTGTCACTGGAAGGCACTCTATACCTGCTGGTCGGTGGCGTAGGCAAAGGGGCCGATTTTTCCGAATTAGCGGCACCGTTAGCAGCGCTTAACGTGAAGCTGTGCTGTTTTGGTCGCGATGGGCATGAGTTTGTGCCACTTCACGATAGCGCGGTGCAATATGCCTCGATAGACGATATCTTGGCTGAGATCACGCCACAGTTACAGCAGGGTGATATGGTCATGCTATCGCCGGCTTGTGCTAGCTTTGATCAGTTTGCCAACTTTATGGCTCGTGGCGATCATTTCACTCAATTAGCTCAGCAATACTCGACACAAGTTAGTTAACACGGACCTGTCACTATGTTTCATCAACTTCGACAACGCACCGTGGGTTGGATGACCCACAGCGCACCTGAAGCGCTCTATGACCGTCAATTGGTTTGGCTGGCGTTTGCGTTGATGGTGACAGGGCTTGTGATGGTGACATCGGCATCGTTTCCGATCAGTTCGAGACTCACCGACCAACCATTCCATTTTATGTTCCGTCATGCGATCTTTTTAGTTCTCGCGCTTGGAACTTCTTCAGTGGTGCTGCAAGTTCCGATCGCCAAATGGTTTAAATACAGCAGTTATCTGCTCGCACTATCCATTTTCCTATTGATTGTCGTGCTCGTCGTCGGTAAATCGGTGAATGGTGCCTCTCGCTGGATCCCACTAGGGCTGTTTAACCTGCAGCCCGCCGAAGTCGCGAAGCTATCGCTGTTTATCTTTATGTCCGGCTATTTGGTCAGAAAGCAAGATGAGGTGCGTCAGTCGTTTTTTGGCGGCTTTATTAAACCTATTATGGTGTTTACCACATTTGCAATTTTGCTGCTTGGACAACCCGATCTAGGTACGGTTGTAGTTATGCTGGTCACCCTGTTCGGACTGCTGTTCATCGCTGGAGCTAAGCTATCCCAGTTCATCGCTCTCTTTGTCGCTGGTGTCAGCGCGGTGATTGCTTTGATTCTGGTCGAGCCCTATCGTGTTAGGCGCGTAACCTCGTTTCTCGACCCTTGGGAAGACCCGTTCGGCAGTGGCTATCAGTTGACTCAATCCTTGATGGCGTTCGGGCGTGGTAACTGGATGGGGCAAGGGCTTGGTAACTCAGTTCAAAAACTCGAGTACCTCCCTGAGGCGCATACTGACTTTGTATTCGCGGTATTGGCGGAAGAGCTCGGGTTTATTGGCGTTGTCTTGGTGCTAATGCTGGTATTTGCTCTGGTGATAAAGGCACTCTACATCGGTAAGCGAGCGTTTGAAAAGCAGCAGTTCTTTGGCGGCTATTTATGCTTCGCTATCGGTATCTGGTTTGCGTTTCAAACCTTAGTTAACGTTGGTGCTGCTGCGGGTATGGTGCCAACCAAGGGTTTGACCCTGCCATTGATCAGTTACGGTGGCTCCAGTTTGATTATTATGTCGGTCGCCGTTTCTATATTGCTGCGTGTCGATCATGAATGCCGTTTGCTGCCTGACGTTGCTCCAGAGCCGCCTCAGAAAAGTAAGCCCGAAACAGATAAAAAACAGACTCAAAATGACAAAGAATAAACGTTTAATGGTGATGGCTGGTGGTACTGGCGGTCACGTTTTTCCAGGTCTTGCAGTAGCAAAACGCTTACAAGAGCAAGGGTGGGAAATCCGCTGGCTTGGCACGGCAGACCGAATGGAAGCCGATCTAGTGCCTAAACATGGCATAGAGATTGATTTCATCAAGGTGAAGGGTCTTAGAGGCCAAGGCATTGCTAAGCTTATTAAGGCACCATTTCAGATCTTCAGTGCTATCTTGCAGGCCCGTCAGCACCTAAAACGCTGGAAACCCGATGCGGTATTGGGCATGGGAGGGTATGTCAGTGGCCCAGGTGGTGTGGCAGCTTGGACAATGGGTATTCCTGTCGTACTTCATGAGCAAAACGGGGTAGCGGGGCTGACCAATCAGTGGCTATCTAAGATTGCCAAAAAGGTATTCCAAGCCTTCCCAGGCGCTTTTCCTAATGCAGAGGTGGTCGGAAACCCAGTACGCCAAGACTTGGTGGATATTGAGTCGCCAGATACAAGACTCGATGGTCGCGAAGGCGATATTCGAATCCTTGTCATGGGGGGCAGCCAAGGGGCTCGCATTCTTAATCACACATTGCCACCTGTGATGGCAGCGCTAGGAAGTGGCTACACCATTCGCCATCAGGCGGGCAAAGGAAGCCAGCAAGAGGTCTCTGAGCTCTATCAGCAACATCAGGTCGATAGTGCTGAGGTAACGGAGTTTATCGATGACGTCTCCGAGGCATATCAGTGGGCAGACCTGGTAGTCTGTCGTTCAGGAGCGCTTACCGTTTCTGAATTAGCTGCGGTGGGAGTGGGCGCGATTTTTATTCCATTTATGCACAAAGACCGTCAGCAAGCGCTCAATGGTGACCACCTTGTCGATTGCAATGCCGCCTACATGATTGAACAGCCAGAGCTCACGGTAGAAAAACTGACCGAGCAGATACGCACATTAGACAGAGCTCAGCTAAAAGACTTGGCAATCAATGCACGAGGTGCAGCTAAGTTAGACGCCGATACGCGCGTCGCAAATGAAATTATTGAATTAACGAAATAGATTAACGAGACGAACCCATGACACAGCAACAAACTCCAGATTTAGCGCAGATCCGTGCCTTGATACCAGAGATGAGACGAGTCAAGTGCATTCACTTTGTTGGTATCGGTGGCGCCGGCATGAGCGGTATTGCTGAAGTACTTCTTAATGAAGGCTACCAGATCACAGGTTCCGATCTGGCTGAAAATGCTGTGACTGCGCGCCTACAACAAAAGGGCGCAACGATTTTCATTGGCCACGCTGCAAGTAACATTGATCTGGCTAGCGTTGTTGTTGTCTCTACGGCAATTGACCCTGAAAACCCAGAGTTAGTAGCTGCAAAAGAATCGCGCATTCCAGTGGTTCGTCGTGCTGAGATGCTTGCTGAGCTGATGCGTTTTAGACATGGTATTGCAGTTGCAGGTACACATGGCAAAACCACAACCACAGCTCTAGTGACACAAATTTACTCAGAAGCGGGCATGGATCCGACGTTCGTGAATGGTGGTCTAGTGAAAAGCGCAGGTACCAATGCGCGTCTAGGCTCTAGCCGTATTCTCATCGCCGAGGCTGATGAAAGTGATGCATCATTCTTGCACCTTCAGCCAATGGTGAGCATTGTTACTAATATCGAAGCCGATCATATGGATACCTATGGCGGTGATTTCGATACGCTTAAGCAGACCTTTATCGACTTCTTACATAACCTACCATTCTACGGTCAGGCGGTAATGTGTGTTGATGATCCTGTGGTACGTGAGCTGATTCCAAGTGTGAGTCGTCAAGTTATCACCTACGGTTTCTCCGATGACGCGGATGTTCGTATCGAGAATTATCGCCAAGAAGGACAGCAAGGTAAGTTTACCGTTGTCAGAAAAGGCCGAGAAAACCTTGAGATTACCCTGAATATTCCGGGTAAACACAATGCGCTGAATGCATCCGCTGCGATAGCGGTGGCGACAGAAGACAACATCAGTGATGAAGCGATTGTGAAAGCCATGCTCGGTACTGAGGGTACTGGGCGTCGCTTCGAGCACCTCGGTGAGTTTGAAACTGGTAATGGTAACGTCATGTTGGTCGATGATTATGGTCATCACCCAACCGAAGTCGATGTCACAATCAAAGCAGCACGCAATGGTTGGTCAGATAAGCGCTTAGTGATGGTGTTCCAGCCGCACCGTTATAGCCGTACCCGTGACCTGTATGACGACTTTGCGAATGTGCTTGAACAGGTTGATGTGTTAGTGATGCTGGATGTTTACTCCGCAGGCGAAGCCCCAATAGCGGGTGCAGATGGACGCTCACTGTGTCGTACTATTCGTACTCGTGGTAAGCTAGATCCAGTTTTTGTTCCAGAAATGAGTGGTTTACCATCAGTTTTATCCAATCTCTTGCAAGACGGCGACCTTGTCTTGACGCAAGGGGCGGGTGATATTGGTAAAGTAGCCAAGCAGCTGGAGCAGATGAAACTGAACATCCAAGTGATGAAAAATAGCTGATACGTCGATTTTCGAGATTGACTGATAATTTATGAGTTCGATTGAGCGATATAGAGAATTGATCGCCCATTCGAACTTTTTTGTTGTTTCAGTGCGCAAAAGCCCAGTTTTCTTGGGTTGAGTGTTTGATAGTTTGATATTGATTAGTATAATCCTAAGGTTAACATCATTAGATTAGACTCTTATTCCACTATCTTAAGGAAAGGCGAAGAGAAGTTAATAAGGGACCAAAGAGTTTGACTGAAACTTCAGACAGCAGTGTAGAGCTAACGCGTCGAGCTTCCTTGTTTTCAAAACACGGGATCGGGGCGATTTTTTTATTTGCAGTGATCGCAGTCATCGGTTCAACACTTTATTCCACCATTAGCTGGATGTGGGACGACCAGCGCCTTCCCTTATCGAAAATAGTGCTTCAGGGTGATCTAACCCATGTGACAGCCAAAGATGTTCAGCACGCGTTTGCGGGTCTTGAGCATATTGGCACATTCATGTCGCAGGACATTGATGTGCTCCAACAAAGTGTTGAGCAAATTCCATGGGTATCGCAAGCATCGGTTCGTAAACAGTGGCCGGATACCGTGAAGGTATTTCTCACTGAGTATCAGGCAAGTGCTATCTGGAATGGCATTGATATGCTGGATATTCATGGCGTTGTGTTTAGTGGCGATGTGTCGGTTATCGAAGAACAGAAAGTAAAACTCTATGGTCCTGAAGGGACCGAGCGTTACGTTCTTGATACCTACCGCGATAGTAACGCGAAATTGTCTGAGCTAGGATTGGCGATCTCTTCTCTGGTATTGAACGAGCGCCGTGCTTGGCAAGTGATTCTTGATAATGGAATCCGCTTGGAGTTGGGTAAAGACGCCTTAGACGAACGTTTACAGCGATTTATGTCTCTGTATCGCGAACTAGGCGAGAAAGTATCGCAGATTAGCTACATTGACTTGCGCTATGACACCGGGGCAGCGGTTGGCTGGTTCCCAGTCGAAGAAGTACCTAGCAGCGAAGCTTCAAAAGCGAATACAACAGGGTGACTGGTTTTATGTATCGATAAGCCTTGCGTATCGATACTTAAGTTCAGTTAGGAATTGGACAACCCAAGCGAGTTGTTCTCTGGGAATTGAGATAGCGAAACATAAGAGAGTACAGATGACGAAGACCACGGATGACAATATTATTGTCGGTCTTGATATTGGCACTGCGACCGTATCTGCTTTAGTCGGTGAAGTATTACCAGACGGGCAGGTAAATATCATTGGTGCAGGTTCTAGTCCTTCTCGCGGAATGGACAAAGGTGGCGTTAACGACCTTGAGTCAGTGGTCAAGTCCGTGCAACGTGCTGTCGATCAAGCTGAGCTCATGGCGGAATGCCAAATCAGCAACGTCTTTATCTCTCTTTCTGGTAAGCATATTGCAAGCCGAATTGAAAAAGGCATGGGAACCATTTCTGAAGAGGAAGTGTCACAGGATGATATGGATCGGGCGATTCATACCGCGAAATCCATAAAAATCGGTGATGAACAGCGCATACTGCATGTGATTCCTCAGGAATTTACCATAGACTATCAAGAAGGGATAAAAAACCCGCTTGGTCTGTCTGGGGTTCGTATGGAAGTCAGTGTCCACTTGATTTCTTGTCACAATGATATGGCAAGAAACATCATTAAAGCGGTAGAGCGCTGCGGCTTGAAAGTGGAACAGCTAGTGTTCTCTGGTCTTGCCTCAAGCAATGCGGTTATTACAGAAGACGAGCGTGAGCTTGGTGTCTGTGTGGTCGATATTGGTGCAGGCACGATGGATATCTCCATTTGGACTGGTGGCGCATTGAGACATACTGAAGTCTTCTCTTATGCAGGTAATGCCGTGACGAGCGATATCGCATTTGCATTTGGTACACCACTAAGTGATGCAGAAGAGATAAAAGTAAAGTATGGTTGTGCGTTAAGCGAACTAGTAAGTAAAGACGATACGGTCAATGTGCCGAGCGTTGGTGGTCGTCCATCGCGCAGTCTTCAGCGTCAAACACTGGCAGAAGTAATAGAACCACGCTATACAGAATTAATGGGACTTGTAAATCAAACCATTGATAATGTTCAAGCTAAACTAAGAGAGAGCGGTGTAAAACACCATCTCGCAGCAGGCGTTGTCTTAACCGGCGGTGCAGCACAAATTGAAGGGGTTGTGGAGTGTGCAGAGCGCGTATTCCGCAATCAGGTTCGGGTAGGTAAGCCTTTAGAGGTGAGTGGCCTAACGGACTATGTAAAAGAGCCGTATCATTCTACGGCCGTTGGATTACTTCATTACGCAAGAGACAGTCAGATTAATGACGACAATGATTATAACGAACCAAAGCGTCAATCGGTGTCGACAATCTTTGGAAAGTTGCGTAATTGGATACAAAAAGAGTTTTAACCTGAGTTGCAGGAAAACGGAGATAACAAATGTTTGAACCGATGATGGAAATGTCTGACGAAGCTGTCATTAAAGTAGTAGGCGTAGGCGGTGGCGGTGGTAACGCTGTAGAACACATGGTTCGTGAATCAATCGAAGGGGTTGATTTCATTAGTGTTAACACCGATGCTCAAGCATTGCGCAAAACGAGCATCAACCACGTTATTCAAATTGGCGGCGATATCACAAAAGGCTTGGGTGCAGGTGCAAACCCTCAAGTTGGACGTGATGCAGCTCTTGAAGACAAAGAAAGAATTAAAGAAAGCATTACTGGTGCCGATATGGTGTTTATCGCAGCTGGTATGGGCGGCGGTACCGGAACCGGTGCAGCTCCAGTAATTGCTGAAGTAGCGAAAGAGCTAGGCATTCTTACTGTAGCGGTGGTGACTAAGCCATTTAGCTTTGAAGGTAAGAAGCGACTGTTATTCGCTGAGCAAGGTATCGAAGAGCTTTCAAAGCATGTTGACTCTTTGATCACGATTCCAAACGAGAAGCTTCTTAAAGTACTTGGTCGTGGTGTAACGCTTCTAGAAGCGTTTGCAAGCGCAAATGACGTACTTAAGAATGCGGTTCAAGGTATCGCAGAGCTAATTACTCGCCCTGGCATGATTAACGTCGACTTTGCGGACGTTCGTACCGTGATGTCGGAAATGGGTCATGCAATGATGGGTAGCGGTGTTGCCAAAGGTGAAGATCGTGCAGAAGAAGCGGCAGAGATGGCAATCTCTAGTCCACTTCTAGAAGATATTGATCTTGCCGGTGCGCGCGGTGTGCTTGTTAACATCACCGCGGGTCTTGATATGCGTCTAGACGAATTTGAGACAGTGGGTAACACAGTAAAAGCTTTTGCTTCTGACAATGCAACGGTTGTTATTGGTACCTCTCTAGACCCAGACATGAGCGACGAAATTCGCGTGACTGTGGTTGCAACGGGTATCGGTAATGAGCGTAAGCCAGATATTACGCTAGTCGCAGGTGGCAAAACGCCAGTGACTGCAAGTCAGCCTCAACAGCCAACTCAAGCGCCAGCTGCGAAAGTAGAGGACAAAGTGGCACAATCTTTGCCTGTAAATAATCAGGAAAAGGTTGAGGTAAACACGCCGAATACTGCTAGCTCAGCACCTGTGTCGAGCGGCAATACCAGCGCTGCACCTAAGCCTGAGAAGGAAAGTGGCTACTTAGACATTCCAGCATTTTTGCGTCGTCAAGCAGATTGATAATCTGCGTGAATTTGACATAGCTCAAATTTCTGGTAGGATTCGCGGTTGGTTACATAATCAACCGTGATATGTAGCGTAGATTAAGAGGTTTGTAGATGATCAGACAACGTACGCTTAAAGAAATAGTGACTACTGTAGGAGTGGGCCTTCACTCTGGTCGTAAAGTAACACTAACTTTGCGTCCTGCGGCTGCGAATACTGGTGTTGTATACCGTCGTACTGACGTGAATCCGCCTGTGGATTTTCCTGCGGATCCTCTTTCTGTACGTGACACTATGCTTTGTACTGCGCTTGTTAACGATGAAGGCATCCGTATTTCTACGGTTGAGCACCTCAATGCTGCACTAGCTGGCATGGGCATCGATAACATCATCGTAGAGGTTGATGCACCTGAGATTCCAATCATGGATGGTAGCGCAAGCCCATTCGTATACCTGCTACAACAAGCGGGCATTGAAACTCAGAATGCACCAAAACGATTCATTCGTATCAAGAAACCTGTTCGCTTCGAAGATGGCGATAAGTGGGCTGAACTTCGCCCTTACAATGGTTTCAGAATGGACTTCGAGATTGAGTTTAATCACCCAGCCATCGATGCTGACGAACAGCGTCTACTGTTTGATTTCTCATCACAAGGTTTTGTAAAAGAAATCTCTCGAGCACGTACTTTCGGCTTCATGCGTGATATCGAATACCTACAATCACAAAACCTAGTTTTGGGTGGTAGCTTCGACAATGCTATCGTTTTGGATGATTACCGTATCCTTAACGAAGAAGGTCTACGATTCGAAAATGAATTCGTAACACACAAAGTACTGGATGCAATCGGTGACTTGTATATGGCTGGTCATGCCATTATTGGTGAGTTTGCAGCTTATAAGTCAGGTCACGGTCTAAACAACCAACTGCTTCGCGCGGTACTGGCAGACCAAGAAGCGTGGGAATGGGCAACGTTTGAAGAGCAAGCAGGTTCTCCAGTCGCGTTTGCAGACCCTAGCATGGTAATGGCGTAATAACGTCAATATAGAATTTAGAAAAAGTCAGGCTTCATGCCTGACTTTTTTGTATCTGTCGTTTTTAGCATCATTAGCACTGTGGCAAAAAGTTGCCATCTCAAAAAAGATCTTATCTCTTGAATGGACGATCATCTGCCGATCTCTTCGATCCTTTTTTCTTTCTGTTTTCGCTAATACCACCACAGCCCTTATTTCGTGGAGTATAAGTTTTCACTTTTAGCTCTGCTTATCTCGTATTGCTGTCATACTTTTTAGCAAGAATGGTGTACTTTCATCCCTTCAATACCCCAAAACTTCCAAACACATCAAACTAATTGCGGTTAGTTTCGATAGATGCTTGGTTGTTGGGTCAAAAATTCCTTAAACTATGTGCCATTAATTAGCATGTCTGCCTTGAATTCTAGCCGCTTGAACTCAATATCAGTTGGTATAGATTTTATCTCAGTTAGGTCGCTTGGCCTTAGTAGAGACGGAAGGCAATTTTAATAGGTCGAAATGATCTAATGGTAGAGAGAACAAAAACACAATGATTACTAACCTACTGACAAAGGTCATTGGTAGTCGCAACGACAGAACACTGCGTCGACTAAGAAAAATCGTAAAACAGATCAATAACTACGAGCCGCAGTTCGAAGCGTTGTCTGATGAAGAACTAAAAGCAAAGACGGTTGAGTTTCGTGAGCGTTTGGACAAAGGTGAGAATCTAGACCAAATCCTACCAGAAGCGTTTGCAACTGTTCGTGAAGCATCTAAGCGTGTGTTCGGCATGCGTCACTTCGATGTTCAGCTTATCGGTGGTATGGTTCTTAACTCAGGCCAAATTGCAGAGATGCGTACCGGTGAAGGTAAAACGCTGACTGCAACACTTCCAGCCTACTTGAACGCTCTACCAGGCAAAGGTGTTCACATCGTAACGGTGAACGACTATCTTGCTAAGCGTGATGCGGAAACTAACCGCGCACTATTCGAATTCCTAGGCATGACGGTGGGTATCAACGTACCAAACATGCACCCTCAAGAGAAGAAAGAAGCTTATCAAGCGGATATTCTATACGGTACGAACAACGAGTTCGGCTTCGACTATCTTCGTGACAACATGGCCTTCCGTGTTGAAGACCGAGTTCAACGCGAACGTTTCTTCGCTGTTGTCGATGAAGTGGACTCCATCCTTATCGATGAAGCACGTACCCCGCTCATTATCTCTGGTCCAGCAGAAGACAGCTCTGATCTTTACACTCGCATCAACACCCTAATCCCGAATCTTGAACAGCAAGAGCAAGAAGATTCTGAAGAGTACCGCGGTGACGGTCACTATACGGTTGATGAGAAATCTAAGCAGGTTCACCTAACAGAGACTGGTCAAGAGTACGTTGAAGAATTGCTAATCAAAAACGGTCTGATGGAAGAAGGCGATACACTGTATTCACCAACTAACATTAGCCTATTGCACCACGTTAATGCTGCACTGCGTGCTCACGTGCTGTTTGAGAAGAACGTTGACTATATCGTTAACGAGCAAGGCGAAGTGGTTATCGTTGATGAGCACACGGGTCGTACTATGCCTGGTCGTCGTTGGTCTGAAGGTCTTCACCAAGCGGTTGAAGCTAAAGAAGGCGTTAAGATCCAGAATGAAAACCAGACGCTGGCATCGATTACCTTCCAGAATTACTTCCGTCTATACGACAAACTGTCGGGCATGACAGGTACTGCTGATACTGAAGCATTCGAATTCCAATCTATTTACGGCCTAGAGACTGTGGTTATCCCAACCAACAAGCCTATGGTACGTAACGATATGCCGGATGTGGTTTATCGTACAGAGATGGAAAAATTTAACGCCATCATCGAAGATATCAAAGAGCGAGCGGCAAATGGTCAGCCTATTCTGGTTGGCACTGTATCGATTGAAAAATCAGAGTTGCTATCAAACGCTCTGAAGCAAGCGAAGATCAAGCACAACGTACTTAACGCGAAATTCCACGAACGTGAAGCGGAAATCGTTGCTGAAGCGGGTACGCCAGGCGCGGTGACCATCGCAACTAACATGGCAGGTCGTGGTACCGATATCGTGTTGGGTGGTAGCTGGCAGTCGAAGGTTGAGCAGCTAGATAACCCATCTCAAGAGCAGATCGACGCTATTAAAGCTGAGTGGAAAGTGATTCATGATCAAGTGCTAGAAGCCGGTGGTCTGCACATCATCGGTACTGAGCGTCACGAATCTCGTCGTATCGATAACCAGCTTCGTGGTCGTTCTGGTCGTCAGGGTGACGCGGGTTCTTCTCGCTTCTACCTATCAATGGAAGACCAACTACTTCGTATCTTTACTTCTGATCGTATGGCGAGTCTTATCCAGAGCGGTATGGAAGAAGGCGAAGCGATTGAAAGTAAGATGCTGTCTCGCTCAATCGAGAAAGCACAGCGTAAAGTGGAAGGTCGCAACTTCGACATCCGTAAACAGCTGCTTGAGTTTGATGACGTGGCGAACGATCAACGTAAAGTGGTCTACGAGCTGCGTGATGAACTAATGACCGCTGATGACATTAGCGAGATGCTAGAGCAAAACCGCGCTGACGTCTTTACTTCTGTTATCGATGAATACATCCCACCACAGTCGCTTGAAGATATGTGGGATATCGAAGGTCTTCAAGAGCGTCTCAAGAATGACTTTGACCTTGATCTGGCGATCAAGTCTTGGTTGGAAGAAGACGATAAGCTTTATGAAGAAGCACTTCGCGAGAAGATCCTTGATACTGCTGTCACTATCTACAAAGAGAAAGAAGAGACCGTTGGTGCTCAAGTACTGCGTAACTTCGAAAAATCAGTGATGCTACAAACGCTAGATACGCTTTGGAAAGAGCACCTAGCGGCGATGGATCACCTACGTCAAGGTATCCACCTTCGTGGCTACGCACAGAAGAACCCGAAACAAGAGTACAAGCGTGAGTCGTTTGAGCTGTTCGAGCAATTGCTAGATTCTTTGAAGATTGATGTCATCACCATTCTTTCTAAAGTACGCGTACAGCAGCAAGAAGAAGTGGAGCGTATGGAAGCTCAGCGTCAAGCTCAAGCTGAAGCTGCGGCAGCAAAAGCACAAGCTCAACACGCGAACGCAGAGAACCAATTGGCGGATAACTCTGAACAAGAGCAAGAAGGTTCAGCACAACCTATGGTACGCGAAGAGCGTAAAGTTGGTCGTAACGAGCCTTGCCCATGTGGTAGCGGTAAGAAGTACAAGCAATGCCACGGTAAAATCAACTAAACCACGGTATTGAAGAAAAGAGTCGCATTAAGCGGCTCTTTTTTTATGCTAACGTTATAAGTCCGCGCAGATAGCGTGAGCCTGATTAGAATAGTGAAAACAACAATAACAGTGAGGAAAGGAAGTGAAGCGAGTTCATATTGTCGCCGCCATTATCTTTAACCAAGATAAGTCTCAAATCTACATTACCAAGAGACCCGATAACCTACACAAAGGCGGCTTCTGGGAGTTCCCAGGTGGCAAGGTTGAAGCAGGTGAAACGATTCAACAAGCCATTGCTCGTGAACTGTATGAAGAGATTGATATCAAAGTGACCGAGCAGATGCTTTTCGAACATCTTCTGCATGATTACCCTGAGAAGTCGTTAGAGTTCGATTTCATCTCAGTAACCGGTTTTGAAGGTGTGCCTTTTGGTAAAGAAGGGCAGGAAGGACGCTGGGTCAGTATCAATGAATTGGCAGACTACCGCTTCCCTGAAGCCAACGTGCCTATCTTGAACAAAGTCATCGAAAAATACCGTTAAAATTGGTAACTGTGCTAGCAGCCCTAATTGCTTTACGTTACATTGGTAGCAACACAAAACAACGGAGAATAGCGCAATGGTAAGAATTGCGATTGCAGGAGCAGCGGGCCGTATGGGTCGCAACCTAGTAAAAGCAACATTTCACAACAAACAAGCGACCGTGGGAGCGGGCTCAGAGCGCCCAGAGTCTTCACTCGTTGGCGTTGATGTTGGTGAACTATGTGGTGAAGGGCGCTTTGATGTCGCGCTGGTCGATGATTTAACCAAGTCGATTGAAGACTTTGATGTGATTATCGACTTTACTGCACCGAAAAGTACCCTTGCGAATCTAGAGCTGTGCAAACAGCATGGTAAAAAAATGGTTATTGGTACCACAGGCTTCAGCGAAGAAGAGAAAGAGCTCATCGATGAAGCGGCTAAGGTGGTTCCGGTTGTCATGGCACCAAACTACAGCGTTGGTGTAAACCTAGTATTTAAACTGCTAGAGAAAGCAGCGAAGGTCATGGGTGACTACTGTGATATCGAAATCGTAGAAGCACACCACCGCCATAAAGTTGATGCGCCTTCTGGCACAGCAATTGGTATGGGTGAGGCGATCGCGGGCGCGATGGGTAATGAGCTTAATGATGTGGCGGTCTACGCTCGTGAAGGCATTACGGGTGAGCGAACTCGTGATGAAATTGGCTTTGCGACGATTCGCGCTGGTGACATCATTGGTGAGCACACTGCAATGTTTGCCGATATTGGTGAGCGTGTTGAGATCACACACAAGGCCACCGATAGAATGACCTTTGCCAATGGTGCGGTTAAAGCTGCGGTATGGCTCAATGATAAGCCTGCTGGTTTCTATACCATGACCGAAGTACTCGGATTGGATAGCATTTAATAAAGAGCGCCTTCAAGGCGCTTTTTTTATACCTAAAAATCGTCAGCTACTTGATGCGATGAACTACATAAATATTCTGGAACTTATAACCAATGTCATTACGTGAGAAGAGTTGGTGAAAGAGTGTGAATGGGTGCAAAGTAAACGAATTAGTGCTTTTTTATATGTATTTTTGTGGGTTTAAGGTGATTTTTTTCTTTAAGTGGCTATTTTTCATTGTTATCTGAATTTGGCCATCGTTTGCGCAAATACTTGTTGAGTTTTTGATGTGGTCACGGGTTGTTTCAATGAAGAAAAACTATGCTAGTCGATAACTCGTTGAAATTGGCATGGCAAAAGTGCATTTTTGGCGCTTTTAAGCAAAAAATTCGTTAGTGACTATAAAAAGTGAATTTATTTTTCCATGCTTGTTGACACAAATCGTCGGCATCATTAGAATACCGCCAATTTGTCTGAACTACCTGAAACCGCTTATTTATGGCGAAGAGGAAGGCAGATTTGCAATTTAATTTAAAATTTATGCATTTTTATTCTGGAGGTTGTCTTGAGTAAATCAGCACTGTTAGTCCTAGAAGATGGGACAGTGTTCCGCGGTGTTTCCATTGGAGCAGATGGTTTATCCGTTGGTGAAGTTGTTTTTAATACCTCGATGACGGGGTACCAAGAAATCCTCACTGATCCTTCCTATTCTCAACAGATTGTCACTCTTACTTACCCTCATATTGGCAATACTGGTACTAATAAAGAAGACGAAGAGTCTTCAGCAATCCACGCACAAGGCCTTGTGATCCGCGATCTTCCTCTTATCGCTTCTAACTTCCGTAATGAACAGTCACTTTCAGACTACCTTAAGTCTCAAAACATCGTTGGTATCGCAGATATCGATACACGTAAGCTGACTCGTCTTCTACGTGAAAAAGGTGCACAAAACGGCTGTATCGTTGCTGGTGATAACCTAGACGAAGCGCTAGCGCTGGCGAAAGCAAAAGAGTTCCCTGGCTTGAAAGGTATGGACCTTGCGAAAGAAGTAACAACGCAAGAAACGTATCAATGGAAACAGGGTTCGTGGACACTTGAGGGTGGCCTTCCTGAAGCGAAAGACGACAGCGAGCTGCCATATCACGTTGTTGCTTACGACTTCGGTGCAAAACGCAACATCCTACGCATGCTTGTAGACCGCGGCTGCCGCCTAACAGTGGTTCCTGCGCAAACTTCTGCTGAAGACGTGCTTGCACTTAACCCGGATGGCGTATTCCTATCAAACGGCCCTGGTGACCCAGCGCCATGTACTTACGCTATCGAAGCAACAAAAGTATTCCTAGACAAAGGCCTACCAATCTTCGGTATCTGCCTTGGTCACCAAATCTTGGCTCTAGCGTCTGGTGCGCAAACAGTGAAGATGAAGTTTGGCCACCACGGTGCAAACCACCCAGTTAAAGACCTAGACCGTGACGTAGTAATGATTACTTCACAGAACCACGGCTTTGCTGCGGATGAAGAGACGCTTCCAGAGAACCTACGTGCAACGCACAAATCTCTGTTCGACGGCACACTTCAAGGTATCCACCGTACAGATAAGCCAGCGTTCAGCTTCCAGGGTCACCCTGAAGCGAGCCCAGGTCCACACGATGCAGCGCCATTGTTTGACCACTTCATCGACCTAATCAAAGAACACAAAGCGTAATTCGGAGTAGTTGAGAATGCCAAAACGTACTGACTTAAAAAGTATTCTAATTCTTGGTGCTGGCCCAATCGTTATCGGTCAGGCTTGTGAGTTTGACTACTCAGGTGCTCAAGCGTGTAAAGCACTGCGCGAAGAAGGTTACCGAGTTATCCTTGTGAACTCGAACCCAGCAACTATCATGACTGACCCAGACATGGCAGATGCAACTTACATCGAGCCTATCCAGTGGGAAGTGGTTCGTAACATCATCGAGAAAGAGCGCCCAGATGCAGTACTGCCTACTATGGGTGGTCAGACTGCACTTAACTGTGCTCTAGACCTAGAAAAACACGGCGTACTTGCTGAGTTCGGTGTAGAGATGATCGGTGCAACGGCTGACGCTATCGATAAAGCAGAAGACCGTTCTCGCTTCGATAAAGCGATGAAGTCAATCGGCTTAGAGTGTCCACGTGCTGACACGGCGAAGTCTATGGAAGAAGCGTACGCGGTTCTTGATATGGTTGGCTTCCCTTGTATCATTCGCCCTTCTTTCACTATGGGTGGTACCGGTGGCGGTATCGCGTACAACAAAGAAGAGTTCGAAGAAATCTGTCGCCGCGGTCTAGACCTTTCTCCAACTAACGAGCTTCTTATCGATGAGTCGCTAATCGGTTGGAAAGAGTACGAGATGGAAGTGGTTCGTGACAAAGCGGACAACTGTATCATCGTTTGTGCGATTGAAAACTTCGACCCTATGGGTATCCACACTGGTGACTCAATCACAGTGGCGCCAGCGCAAACGCTGACGGACAAAGAATACCAATTGATGCGTAACGCTTCTCTAGCGGTACTGCGTGAAATCGGTGTAGAAACTGGTGGTTCAAACGTTCAGTTTGGTATCAACCCGAAAGATGGCCGTATGGTTATCATCGAGATGAACCCACGTGTATCTCGTTCTTCTGCTCTAGCATCTAAAGCAACAGGTTTCCCAATCGCGAAGATTGCTGCGAAGCTAGCGGTTGGCTTTACTCTAGACGAGCTAATGAACGACATCACGGGCGGCGCAACACCAGCATCGTTCGAACCAACAATCGACTACGTTGTGACTAAGATCCCTCGCTTCAACTTTGAGAAGTTCGCGGGCGCTAATGACCGTCTAACGACTCAGATGAAGTCAGTTGGTGAGGTAATGGCGATTGGTCGTAACCAACAAGAATCTCTACAAAAAGCACTTCGTGGCCTAGAAGTTGGCGCGAACGGCTTTGACGAGATGGTTGACCTAGACTCTCCAGACGCACTATCTAAAATCCGTCACGAGCTGAAAGAAGCGGGTGCGGAGCGTATCTGGTACATCGCAGACGCATTCCGTGCAGGTCTGTCTGTGGATGGTGTATTCAACCTAACGCAAATCGACCGTTGGTTCCTAGTTCAAATCGAAGAGATTGTGAAACTAGAGAACGAAGTAAAAGCAGGCGGTTTTGCGGGTCTTACTGAAGACGTACTTCGCAAGATGAAGCGCAAAGGCTTCGCGGATGCTCGCCTATCGACTCTACTAGGTGTGTCTGAAAGCGAAATCCGTCGTCTACGTGACCAGTACGAGATTCACCCTGTTTACAAGCGCGTTGATACCTGTGCGGCAGAATTCTCATCTGACACAGCTTACATGTACTCATCTTACGATGAAGAGTGTGAAGCGCAGCCAACAGACAAAGACAAGATCATGGTTCTGGGCGGTGGTCCTAACCGTATCGGTCAAGGTATCGAATTTGACTACTGCTGTGTACACGCGTCTCTTGCACTGCGTGAAGACGGTTACGAAACCATCATGGTTAACTGTAACCCAGAGACAGTATCAACGGACTACGACACGTCAGACCGTCTGTACTTCGAACCTGTAACGCTTGAAGATGTACTGTCAATCGTACGTGTTGAGAAGCCAAAAGGTGTTATCGTTCAGTACGGTGGCCAAACTCCACTGAAACTAGCTCGTGCTCTTGAAGCAGCTGGCGTGCCAATCATTGGTACTAGCCCAGACGCTATCGACCGTGCAGAAGACCGTGAGCGCTTCCAAGTTGCTGTAGACCGTCTAGGCCTACTACAACCAGAAAACGCAACAGTAACCACGCTTGAACAAGCAGTTGATAAGTCTCGTGAAATCGGCTTCCCATTAGTTGTACGTCCTTCATACGTACTAGGTGGTCGTGCGATGGAAATCGTATACGACGAGCAAGACCTACGTCGCTACTTCAACGAAGCCGTAAGCGTGTCTAACGAATCACCAGTACTTCTAGATAGCTTCCTTGACGACGCAGTAGAAGTAGATATCGACGCTATCTGTGACGGCGAACGTGTGGTTATCGGCGGTATCATGGAGCACATCGAGCAAGCAGGTGTTCACTCAGGTGACTCAGCATGTTCACTTCCGGCTTACACACTAAGCGCAGAAATCCAAGATGTGATGCGTGAGCAAGTTGAGAAGCTAGCGTTCGAGTTGGGTGTACGCGGTCTAATGAACACTCAGTTTGCGGTTAAGAACAACAAGGTTTACCTAATCGAAGTAAACCCACGTGCAGCTCGCACAGTACCGTTTGTTTCTAAAGCAACAGGTGCACCGCTTGCGAAAATCGCAGCGCGCGTAATGGCAGGTCAATCTCTAGAGTCTCAAGGCTTTACCAAAGAGATCATCCCACCATACTACTCTGTGAAAGAAGTCGTACTGCCGTTCAACAAGTTCCCAGGTGTTGACCCACTACTAGGCCCAGAAATGCGCTCTACTGGTGAAGTTATGGGTGTTGGCGCAACGTTCGCAGAAGCTTACTCGAAAGCAGAACTTGGTTGTGGCAATGTTTACCCAGAAGGCGGCCGCGCACTACTGTCTGTTCGCGAAGGCGACAAGCAACGTGTTGTTGACCTAGCCTCTAAGCTAACTAAGCTTGGTTACCAGTTAGATGCAACACACGGTACAGCGGTAATCCTAGGTGAAGCGGGCATCAACCCGCGTCTTGTGAACAAGGTACACGAAGGCCGTCCACATATCCTAGACCGCATCAAGAACAACGAGTACACCTACATCGTGAACACGACTGCAGGTCGTCAATCGATTGAAGACTCAAAAGTTCTACGTCGCGGCGCTCTGGCTGAGAAAGTGAACTACACAACAACGCTAAACGCAGCGTTTGCAACGTGTATGGCTCACACTGCTGATGCGAAAGTATCAGTAACGTCAGTACAAGAGCTGCACGAACAGATCAAAAACGCTTAATCGCGTAACACAATAAGAATAGAGAGGTGAGTTATCACCTCCTAGACAACCTCATTGCCCGCTCATTTGAGCGGGCTTTTTTTACCTGCCCAATAAATGATTCCAACCTGGAATAGGTTTGTATCGGTGGTTTCGCTAGTTTTAGCAGCGCTGCTGGATACAATTTCACAAAATTTCTTTTGAGCTTCCCACATGGACGTAACTTACGACATTCTTGTTTTACTGTTTTTTGTCGCTGGCTTGGCTGGTTTTATTGATGCTATGGCTGGTGGAGGAGGACTGTTGACTCTACCCGCACTACTCTCTGCTGGCGTGCCACCGACACAGGCACTCGCAACGAATAAGCTGCAGAGCTCGTTCGGCAGTTTCTCTGCGACCTGGTATTTCGTTCGTAATGGTATTGTCGATCTTAAAGATATGCGTCTCGCGATAGCCTGTACCTTTGTCGGCTCTGCTATCGGAGCTGAGTTGGTTCAGTATATTGATGCAGGGGTGCTGACGAGCTTGATTCCTGTGCTGCTACTTGGTATCTCGCTCTATTTCTTACTGGCGCCGCAAGCCGGAGAAGGTGGAGGCAAGCCAAAGATGTCAGAAACCTTGTTTGCGTTTTCTGTTGGCACCGGTGTCGGCTTTTACGATGGTTTCTTCGGTCCAGGCACGGGTTCTATTTTTACTATCTGCTTTGTGGCTATTGCTCAGTTATCAATTGTGCACGCGACTGCACGTACCAAGGTGCTTAACTTTACCTCGAACCTAGCTGCCTTAATCTTCTTTATTATCGCTGGTCTGCCTGTATGGGAGATTGGATTGGTGATGGCTGCTGGTGGCTTCTTGGGGGCAAGGATGGGCGCTAAGGTCGTGGTATCTAAAGGTAAGAAGTTTATCCGCCCATTGGTGGTGATTATGTCGATGGTGATGGCATTAAAGCTACTTTGGGAACAGCATCCTCAATGGTTTCAATCACTGTTTTAAGGCGAGCTTGTTTAAGCGCACTCGGTCTATAAATAACGTGAACTGGACGCGTCAGTGCAGTCAAAAACTCAAAGTCGAAACATAAAGCCTCGCTGATGTGCAGTGTTTTGATAATAGACAGTGGCACAAGTGCTGGTGAAACTCCTCGAATCGCCAGTTGAGCGGCGGCGGTATACGAGTCCATCTGCATGCTGGGTGAAATTCCAGCCTGCTGCAATAACCCTGCTTGATAAGTGTTGGCGGGATTATTCAAGTCATTGGTAATCACACTAGTAGGAGGGTGGATTAGCGGCTGCTTGCTGACGACCTTAAAGGGCTCGTCAAAGAGATGCGTGGCGATAAGTCCAAGCCGTGAGTTCAGGTGTCCGGCACATAAACCGACAGCCGCTTCTCCTGATTTGACGTGCTCGACTATTCGGGGAGTATGATTGGTCGTGACGGTCAGAAAGCTATCTTGCGCCAACAGTTGCGGCATCACTTCACTCAAGTAGCCTGCAACCAGCGTCTCAGAGCAATCGAGTCGCAAAATAGATTGCTTCTCAACGTTTTGCTCTTCGGCGATAAGCCCTCTTAGCTCATTTAAACTCGGACCGACGCGTTCAATCAGTGCCTCAGCTTCTGCGGTGAGTTTAATCTGCCGACCTTCAGGTTCAATCAGGGTCTTTCCTAGCCGCTTTTCTAGGTTAGCGATACGCTTGCTCACCGCTGACTGACTGATATAAAGCCGACTTCCGGCTCTGCCCATCGTCTTTTCTTGCGCGAGCACAAGCAGTGTTTCAATACCCTCTAGAAGCATGTGTCTTTTGATGAAAGAATGGAATCAATAGTTAAAGACTAGCATGCTGCAAACGAAATGCCGACAGGCATTTCGCTATTCTTCTCGGCACAGAGACTTCGTTTTCACATTGTCTTCGGCGCCCGCTTTGTCATTCGTTTTGTTATCGCTCGCCGTTTGCTGAATGGGCGTACTGATAACCACCTTATAACCTTCTTCTTGTCCTTCTGCAGGGACGAAGTCGACAAAATGTTGAATGCTGCTTAGCTCATCTTCGACGTAGTGTGAGACGTAAAGAAGCTGGCTCAGGTTTTCTTTGGCGATCAGCTCGAGTGCGTTCATCACTAGTTTACGACCAAGGAAATCTAAACCCTGGTATGGCTCATCTAAGATAAGTATGGTTGGCTGCTTGATGATGGCGCGCGCGATAAGCAACAGCCTCTGCTGGCTATACTCTAGAGACTTAAAGGAGGTGTCTCGCAGCTCGGACATATGCAGTAGTGTCAGCCATTCATTTGCTGCCTCAATTTGTTTCTGACTGGGCTTGTCATAGAGACCGATAGAGTCAAAGAATCCAGACAATAAGACATCACGAGCACTGCAGTTGACTCGATACTGTAAATGTAGCGACGAAGAGACCATGCCTGTGTGCTGCTTGATATCCCAGATAGTTTCTCCGCTGCCTCGTTTGATTCCATAAATCTCGATGTCATTGCTGTAGCACTGAGGGTGATCACCAAAAATCATCCCAAGCAAGGTGCTTTTGCCGCAGCCATTTGGACCACGGACTTGCCAGTGCTCGCCATTGTTGATTTGCCAGTTGACACCAGAGAAGATTTTTTGGTCGACGTACTCAACGTTACCGTCTGTGATCTTCACTAGAGGATCAGTAAATTTTGCACTGTGTTGATGCTTGCGAATTAAGGCTAACCACTGCTCGCTTTGCTGTGAAGACTGTGCAAGTAACTGCGAAATAATTGGGTGCTCACGCCATTGGTTGTAACTTAGCTGTTCTTTGAGTTCGCCATTCTCGAACATGGCCACGTGAGACATCCACGTTGGCACTTCATCTTCACGTGAGGTGATGACCACCAATTGAACGTGAAGTGACAGATCACGCAGATAATCGGCGAGCATTTTACGATGCAACTTATCAAGACCGACAAATGGTTCATCAAGGATAAGTACCTTTGGTGCACAAGCAAGTGCTCTGGCAAGCATTACGCGCCGCGTCTCGCCAGTGGAGAGTTGTTTGAAGCCTCTATCTTTTAAGTGAAGTAGGTCGAGCTCTTGAATAAGCTGTTCAATTACCTCAGGGTTATCTGAAAACTCAGAGACTAGTTGGTAGACGGTGCGACCATAATCGATACGGTCAAGGAAGTCGGTGTCGTCATTAGCGTTTTCGAGCTCAAGCAGCCTTTGTTGCTCGGCAAGAGAAACCTGTGCGATTCGAGTGTGCGGTTGGCAAACGGTGCCAGAGTCAGGAGTGAGTTCATTACACAGTAGATCGCCAAGCAAACTGCCGACATTGCCATGGGTTTCGAACACAGCCCAATGCTCACCAGAGCGGATTGTCCAATCTAGAATCGACAATGAAAGTGGGTGATTTAGCGAGACATGATCAAATGTAATATCCATAGACGTTTCCCTGTCCGAATGCATAAGCGAGTAGGTTTTAACCAACATACTAAAGCAACAGGGAAAAATGAAGAGGATGACGGGAGAAATGACATTCTCCAGTCATCAAATCTTGAATCTATTTGTCGAGTGCAAAGGTGGGTAGCGAAAGATGCCAGCGAATTGCACCCAGTCGAATCACCAACGTAGCGACGACACAGCACAGGAAGGCGCTGCCCGTTGATGCGCCCATCATTAGAGCCCCTACATGAAAGGTACCGCCAATAATACAAGCCGTTGCGTACACTTCACGTCTTAATACCATCGGAACTTCTCGGGCAAGAACGTCACGAATAATGCCACCGCCACAACCCGTTAATACGCCCATGATGACGGCAATCAAATACGAATCCTGGAACATCAGTGCTTTTTCAACACCAATGCCGACAAATACCGCGAGACCTATTGCATCACATACTGGCAATACATACCAAGGTAGTCTCCTTGGATGCCTGACCAGCATCATAGTGGCAATACAGGTCACGATAATCACCCAGATATAGGTGGTATCCGTTATCCAAAAAACAGGTGTTGCACCTAGCGCCATATCGCGAATGGTTCCACCACCGATGGCGGTAACACTGCCAAGTACCATGACACCAAAAGGATCCATCCTAAGTCTTCCTGCAAGTATCACTCCCGATATTGCAAACACTGCCGTACCAAATAGGTCGACTAAATAGAGCATGGAATCCACAGCTATATTCTCACTGAAGAAAAGTAATAGGAAAGTGCGCTAATTTTACGGGATTTAACGTTTGCGGATAGCGAATCTTACCTGAATGTGATCGAGCTCTCATTATTTTTGGGTTCGTACCCAATCAAGATGTTCACACACTTGAGTGACAGCGAGTAAGGTCCTAGGTGTTGGGCGGTTAAGCCAATCTGACTTGAGGGCCCAGATATGCTCATTCTCAACTGCAGGCAGTTCTTGCTGCCATTTTTGCCACATATTGCCGTTTGCCATGGCGTGCTCTGAGGTGAAGATAGCTTCAGGTTGGCGCACGATCACCTGTTCGGGACTGACTTGAGGATAGGGTGCCTTGCTGCTGGCAAAGATGTTTTCTCCACCACAAAACTCAAACACCTCACTTGGCCAGTTACCATCAGAAAGCGTAATAATCGGCTTCTCACTGAGCTGGTAGAAATAGCGAACTTTCTGCTTGGTGTCGTATTTCTGTTTGAGTTTGGCAAGCGCTTCACGAAACTGCTGCGCGGCATCTAGACCTACTTTGGAATTATCCGCGTATTGGCTAAGCGCCTCGAGATTATTGGCAATGCCATCGAGTGATTTTGCTTTAGAGTAATAAAGGTTGAAGCCAAGCTGCTCAAGTTTCTCTAACTCTCTAGCTGGGTTCCCTGTTGGCCACGCCAAGATAAGATCGGGCTCCAAGGCCACGATTCGCTCTAGCTTAATGCCTTGATAGTTTGCAACACGCTCAAGCTTTTGAGCTGCTTCTGGGTAGTCGCTGTATTCGCTTACCGCCACCAACTTATCACCAAGTCCTGCGGCGTAGGCAAGCTCGGTGGTATGTGGCGCAAGGCTGACAATGCGCTCGATGTCGGTGTTCGCCATTGGCGAGGCGAGCGATGAACCGCTGGCAAGCAGAGCGAGTAGCCCAACATACGTGTTATTCATGAGTTACAACCCTTGATAGATGATGAACATCGCTGCGCTTTGCAGCATCAGCCAAATATAGATTCGCCAAGCTAGGTGTTTCTGAACTTGAGCGATATGAATAGCCGCAGGTGCGATTTTTCCACCAATGCGTGCTCGTTGTAATTTCTCATCCCCATAAATAGCGGGACCACCCAGCGCTAATTCAAAACGGTTGGCATAGCCACAGATAAGCCAGCTCGTCGCTGAATTGGCCCATGCTTTGGCTTGGCTAAGCGTTTGTTGAACGGCTTTAGCTGACATACCAAGTAGTACAGTAAGAGAGAAGAGTTTTTGCGGCACATAATCGACCACCATAAACAACCACGCAGCGGGCTTGCCAAAGGTGGCATAGCCGGGTTTATGCGGACTCCAATTGCGTGCAATCTCCGCGCATAGTCGATACATCAGTGCGCCAATACCCCCTGCGACGCCGTACCAAAACAAGACGCCAATGACGTTTCTAGCATATCCCATGATGACGCTTTCAGCGCCCGCTTTGCCAAGTCCTAGCAATGACAGAGAGGCGGTGTCTCGATTGACTCGAGATGAAAGCAAATGCCGGGCAGTGTGTTTGTCTTCCTTGGCGAGTGCGTCGATAAAACGTCGAGCAAATAACTCGTTACCACGCCACTCAACGGCAAGCAGCAAAAGCGCCAGTTGATAAAATTCCGCTTTCCACACCAAAGATTGCAGTGCTATGAGTACAGCGAGTGTGGGCAAGGTTAGTAAAAGCAGAGCAAGTGAGCCAGAGAGTCTTTGCTGCTGACTCGAGGCGTTAGGCTGATTCACCTTTTGGGCGATATTGGTGAGCAAGAGTTGCCAAAATCGCACTGGGTGCGCCGCTGGTGGGATAGGAATGAGTAGATGAAACAAAAGTGCACCCCACAGAGTTAGGAGTGCACCATTGGCATATAAACTCTCGAAAAAAGAGCTCATTGACGTCGTCCTTGTACGTTAAGTTCTTGGCAAGAACGTCTGCTTATTTAAGCAGTTCAACCATTTTAACTACCATTTCAGACGAGCTTTGCGCCGCTAAAGGTAGGAACTCTTCAAAGCTCATTGGTGATTCTTTATCTGCAACATCAGAAATGGCACGAACCACAACAAATGGTGTGTTGAATTGGTGACATGTTTGCGCAATAGCAGACGCTTCCATTTCTACAGCGATAACACCAGGGAAGTTCTCACGGATGAATGCTTGACGCTCTGGGCGGCAAACGAACTCATCACCAGTACAGATCAAACCGCGTACCGCATGCTTGTCTTCCATTTGTGCGAGTGCTTTCTCTGCCACATCCATTAGCTTTTGGTCAGCAGTGAATGCCGCTGGTTGACCTGCCATCTGACCAATCTCGTAGCCAAATGCTGTCACGTCAGCATCGTGGTGACGAACTTCAGTCGAGATAACCACATCACCTAGGTTAAGAGAAGACTCAAAGCCACCTGCAGAGCCTGTGTTAATCACAACATCTGGTTGGTAATCGCTAAGAAGAATCGTCGTGCCCACTGCAGCGGCTACTTTACCGATACCTGATTGAAGTAGCACTATATCAACATTGTGAAGTTGACCCGTAAAGAAGGTACAACCGCCTTTTTTGGTTTCTTCTAGGTTAGTAAGTGCTGCTTTTAGGATGGAAACTTCTTGTTCCATTGCGCCGATTACGCCGATTTTCATAGAGATTCTCTCAAGTTGGAAAACGTATTTTGGCGTGCAGTATAGCAACAGTCGCCTCGCTTCCCAACCTTTGCGAGATTGAGCAATTAGGGATTTGCGATGATCAATCCAGTTTCGATGAGCTTAGCGCGAAAGGCTTCAACCCGCTTCCGATTGACATCAAAATCGTAGTAGCCGATGCGTGCCTCAGAGCGAACTCTCAGTTCCCCATCTTGGATTTTTACCTCCATATCATCAACATAACGGAACACGCTGGAGGTGTATTCAACCCGTAGGTAGTTGTCATCAATGGCGGAAACCTCTGCATTATCGAAGCTTAAAGCGACGGTTTCGATTTGGTTGATGTTGGTATTGGGGGCGAGTTTGAAAGGGGCGAGATTAAATTCTTCACGGCTATCTTGGGTAGAGACGCAGCGAGGACTGTCTCCACATGGCTCGTCAGTGCGGTCCGTTGTGGTTTTGTAGCCAGCTCCGCAGGCCGTAAGAAAAACGATGGAGGAAAGCGTTAATAGCTTGGCTTTGGTCATGATGTTCCCTTAAACAAAAGCCCAGCAGAGCTGGGCTTAACGTATTGTTGTTTTCACTCTATACATCTAAGAAGTCTAGTATGCCTTCTGCCGCTTTGCGTCCCTCGTCAATGGCGGTAACAACCAAATCAGAGCCACGTACCGCGTCACCTCCGGCGAAGATCTTCTCATTGGTGGTTTGATACATAAACTCTTGAGATACAGGCGCTTTAATGCGACCCCATTGGTCAAGGTCAACGCCATAAGGTTCTAGCCAAGACATCTGATGTGGCTGGAACCCGAATGCCATGATCACCGCGTCGGCTTCCAGTACATGTTCGCTGCCTTCTACGGGTTCTGGACGGCGGCGACCGGCTTCATCGGGTTCACCCAGAGCGGTTTTTACAACTTTAACGCCGCAGGCATTACCATTGGCATCAACCTCAATGCCCAGTGGCTGAAGGTTAAACATAAAGTTAACCCCTTCTTCACGGGCATTTTTCACCTCACGTCTGGACCCTGGCATGTTGGCTTCGTCTCGGCGATAGGCACAAACCACACTACTCGCACTTTGACGAATAGAGGTGCGAACACAGTCCATCGCCGTATCGCCACCACCGAGTACTACGACCTTCTTACCTTTCATATCAATGAACGGTTGCTCACCATCAAGCTCCATGACCTTGTAGGTGTTTGAGATAAGAAACGGTAGGGCATCAAAGACGCCAGGTGCGTTCTCGTTCTCGAGGCCCGCTCGCATATTTTTGTAGGTCCCTACACCAAGGAAAACGGCGTCATACTCTTCAATTAACGTCGCCATCTCAACGTCTTTGCCGACTTCTGTGTTGAGCTGGAACTCAACCCCCATCTCAGTAAAGATGCGGCGGCGGTTTATCATGACGTCTTTCTCTAGTTTGAAAGAGGGAATACCAAAGGTGAGTAGACCTCCAATCTCGGGATAACGATCAAAGACGACGGGCTTAACACCATTACGTGCTAGAATATCGGCAGCGGCAAGACCTGCTGGTCCCGCGCCAATAATGGCCACTTTCTTATCCGTCCATTCCACGTGAGACATGTCTGGCTTCCAGCCCATCTCGAACGCTTTGTCGGTGATGTACTTTTCGATATTGCCGATAGTGACCGCACCGAAGTCGTCGTTTAGTGTACATGACCCCTCACACAGGCGATCTTGCGGACACACTCGACCACAGACCTCTGGCAAGCTGTTGGTTTGATGTGAGAGTTCAGCCGCTTCTATGATACGTCCCTCGTTGGCTAGCTTTAGCCATTGTGGGATGTAGTTGTGAACTGGGCATTTCCATTCACAGTATGGGTTACCGCAGTCGAGGCAGCGATCGGCCTGAGCTGTCGCCTGCTGCTTGGTAAAGGGTTCGTAGATTTCCACGAACTCGATTTTGCGAACCTTAATCGGCTTTTTAGCTGGGTCGACGCGGTTCACATCAATAAATTGGTATACGTTCTGGCTCATTATTCTGGCTCCTTCCAACTACTGTGCTTGAACGCGCAGCTCTGCAGCGCTTCGGCTTTGGTGACCAAGTAAGGTGCGAAGATCCGCAGCCTTTGGCTTGACGAGATAGAACTTCGGAATCCATTCATCGAAGTTCGCCAGAATGTTTTCGGCGTGCACTGAGCCTGTCTCTTCTAGGTGCTCAGCGATAAGTCCGCGTAGATGCTCTTGATGGATATACAAATCAGACAGCGAAATCGCTTCTACCGATTCCGTGTTGACGCGACCTTTAAAGTCCTCATTGCTATCCATGACGTAGGCAAAACCACCTGTCATACCCGCACCAAAGTTAACGCCAGTCGCGCCAAGAATCGCGACGATACCTCCAGTCATATACTCACAGGCATTGTCACCAGCTCCTTCAATCACAGCAATGGTGCCGGAGTTGCGCACTCCAAAGCGTTCCCCTGCGGTACCTGCAGCAAAGAGCTTACCGCCTGTCGCGCCGTAGAGGCAGGTGTTACCAACGATGGTGGCGTCATTGCAAGCGAAGGTGGTACCCACGTGAGGCTTGATAACCAACTTACCGCCAGCCATGCCCTTGCCAACATAGTCATTGGCGTCGCCCGTTAGGTATATTTCTACGCCGCCAGCATTCCAAACGCCGAGTGATTGGCCTGCAGTACCATCGAGATACAGTTTGATTGGACTCGTCGCCATACCTTGGTTGCCATAGCGCTTAGCAACGCTACCAGAGAGTCTTGCGCCCACAGAGCGGTCGGTGTTTCTTACATCGAAGTAGAAGCTACCACCGGCTCTGCTTTCTACTGCAGCTTCGGTTTCTTCGATAATCTTTTGGTTAAGCTCCGCTTTGTCAAACGGCTGATTGGGCTCAGTCCAATACAGAGGATGAGATAGCGGCGATACTGGCGTTTCGAGGATACTCGACAGATCAAGCTTGGATTGCTTCGCCGTCATGCCCTCTACGGCTTCCAATAAATCCGTTCGACCGATTAGGTCGGTGAGCTTTTCTACCCCTAACTTAGCGAGCAGTTCGCGCACTTCATCTGCAAGCCCAGTGAAGTAGTTGACCACCATTTCAGGTAAGCCCTTGAAGTACTCTTTACGCAGCGTTTCGTCTTGCGTTGCAACGCCTGTTGCGCAGTTATTGAGGTGACAAATTCTCAGGAACTTACAACCCATTGCGACCATAGGCGCAGTACCGAAACCGAAGCTCTCTGCGCCAAGAATGGCTGCTTTCACAACGTCTAATCCGGTTTTTAGACCGCCATCGACTTGGAGTCGGATCTTATGACGAAGGTTATTGGCAACCAGTGCCTGCTGGGTTTCGGCAAGACCGAGTTCCCAAGGACAGCCTGCGTACTTGACCGATGTCAGTGGGCTTGCCGCCGTACCGCCATCGTAACCAGAGATGGTAATGAGGTCGGCATAAGCTTTGGCAACGCCGGTAGCAATCGTGCCAACACCCGGCTCAGAAACCAGTTTTACCGATACCAGGGCATCTGGGTTAACCTGCTTCAAATCGAAGATAAGCTGCGCTAAATCTTCGATGGAGTAGATATCGTGATGCGGAGGAGGGGAGATGAGTGTCACCCCTTGCACCGAGTGACGCAGCTTAGCAATTTCGGCTGTCACCTTATGCCCAGGAAGCTGTCCGCCTTCACCTGGTTTTGCGCCTTGAGCGACCTTGATTTGCAGGACGTCGGCATTAGTGAGGTAGTGTGGTGTCACCCCAAAACGGCCAGACGCTATCTGCTTAATGCGAGAGTTACGGTTGGTACCAAAGCGACGTGGATCTTCACCACCTTCACCAGAGTTGGAGTAGCCGCCAAGCTTGTTCATTGCCATGGCAAGTGCTTCATGCGCCTCTGGGCTCAATGCCCCAATGGACATCGCGGCTGAGTCAAAGCGTTTAAATAGCTCAGTATTAGCCTCAATCTGTTCGAGCGGTAGTGCTTGGTCCGCTTTTTTCAGCTTCATCAAGTCACGCAGCATCGCAGTAGGGCGGTCGTTCACTTGCTTGGCGTAGGATTTATAATCTGCGGCATCACCGGATTTAACGGCTTGCTGCAGTGTACCTACGACATCAGGGTTGTACGCATGGTACTCACCATCGTGAACGTATTTGAGTAGACCGCCGTGTTCAACGGCTTTACGTTTTGCCCACGCCTTGCGAGAAAGGTTATACAAGTCTTGTTGGAAGTCGTCAAAGCTTGCGCCCTGGATACGCGTGGTGACGCCTTTAAAGCATAAGTCGACCACGTCGGTGTGCAGACCAACGGCTTCAAACAGTTGTGAACATCGATAGGACGCGATGGTCGAGATCCCCATCTTCGACATGATCTTGTAAAGACCCTTGTTGATGCCGTATTGATAGTTTTGCATCACGTCGCGGTAGCTTTTATCAATTGCCCCGTCATCGACGAGTTTACCTAGCGCTTCATAGGCTAGGTAAGGGTAGACAGCCGTCGCACCAAAGCCCATTAGTACAGCAAACTGATGTGGGTCACGCGCGGTTGCGGTCTCGACAATGATATTGGCATCACAGCGAAGGTTGGCGTCAATCAATCGTGTTTGCACCGCGCCAACTGCCATCGCTGCAGGAATAGGCAGCTTGCCTTTCACGAGCGCGCGATCCGAAAGTACTACAAGAACCGTCCCTTCTTTAACAACGGATTCTGCTTGATCGCAGAGATCGAGTAGGGCTTGCTTGAGATCTTTCTCGTTTGGATCGTAGTTAATATCGAGGATCGTATTGCGATAGTGCTTGTCGCTCAGTTCGAGTAGCTGCTGCATGTCAGAGTAAAGCAGTACAGGTGAGTCGAAGGTCACACGATAGGCGTGTCCGTCGGTCTCACAGAATACGTTCATTTCCTGACCGACACTGGTCGCAAGCGACATCACATGTTTTTCACGCAGTGGGTCGATAGGCGGGTTTGTTACCTGAGCAAATTTCTGGCGGAAGTAGTCCGTTACCAAACGCTCTTTTGAAGACAGTACCGCCATCGGTGTATCGTCACCCATAGAGCCAACGGCTTCTTGGCTCATATCGCCGAGCACACGAAGCACCTGGTCGGTTTCTTCGTTGGTCATGGCGAATTGTTTTTGGTAGGTCTTGAGCAGAGTCTCATCGAAGCTACGTTCACCGACCTGATCGTCAGTCAGCGCACTAAATGGCGTGAGCTTATGTACGTTGTTTTCCATCCACTCACGATATGGGTGGCGGCTTTTGAGATCATTGTCGATGTCATCGGAGTGCCACAGCTCGCCTTCTTGAGTATCGACGACGAGCAGCTCACCAGGACCGACGCGTCCTTTCTCTGCCACTTCATCTGGAGCGTAATCCCAGATACCAACCTCAGATGCAAGCGTAATAAGGTTGTCTTTGGTAATCACATAACGTGCTGGGCGCAGGCCATTGCGGTCAAGGTTACAGGCGGCATAGCGACCGTCTGAGAGCACGATACCAGCCGGACCATCCCAAGGCTCCATGTGTTTGGAGTTAAAGTCGTAGAAGGCACGAAGGTCTGGGTCCATGTCAGGGTGGTTTTGCCATGCTGGTGGAACCAGCATTCGCATCGCTCGGAAGATATCCATACCACCAGATAGGAATAGGTCGAGCATATTATCTAGGCTCGAAGAGTCTGAGCCGGTCTCGTTAACAAATGGAGCTGCCGTTTGCAGATCAGGGAGCAGCGGTGATGCAAATTTGTAGGCGCGAGCTTTCGCCCATTGGCGATTGCCTTCAATGGTATTAATCTCACCATTGTGCGCTAAGTAGCGGAACGGCTGTGCCAATGGCCAACGTGGTTGTGTGTTGGTAGAAAAGCGCTGGTGGAACAAACAGATCGATGATTCCATGCGAAGATCAGCAAGATCGAGGTAAAATCGCGGCAGATCGGCCGGCATACACAGACCTTTGTAGACGATCACCTGAGTCGACAAACTACAGATGTAGAAATCTTCGTCTTCAGTGATGCGTTTTTCAATACGGCGCTTGGCGATGTAAAGGCGTCTTTCTACATCTTGTTCGCGCCAACCTGCTGGTGCAGAGATGAAAACTTGGACGATATTTGGTAATGAACTGAGTGCGATAGGACCGAGTACGTCTTCATTGGTTGGCACATCACGCCAGCCAGCTATCGTCAGAGTTTCTTGAGACAATTCTTGGTTGATGATGTCTTTTGCAGATTGGGCTTTAACCGGGTCTTTGGATAGGAACATCATGCCGACGGCATATTGTTTACCTAGGTTCCACTCGTTTTCTTCTGCAATAAGCCGGAAATAAGAATCGGGTTTTTGAAGTAATAAACCACAACCATCGCCTGTTTTTCCATCTGAGTTGATGCCGCCGCGGTGAGTCATGCGGTCCAGTGCTGAGATTGCGGTGCGAACCAGTTTGTGGCTTGGTTGACCTTGCATATGCGCAATAAGGCCAAATCCACAGTTGTCTTTTACAAGACTTGGATCGTAAAGAGCCATTGCCTTTCTCCCTTTGAGCTTGCTGTCATCCTGACAGTAAATTAATGCTTTTTAATGACTTTTTGTTGTTATTTGAGTCAAATTTTTAGTCGTTAATCGTTAACAATTTGCATCTATTTTATTTTCACGAACTTCACAACGTATAGGTTATGGCAATAAAGGTCAAGTTTTCAGGAATTTGTTGTGTATGTTGCGGAAAATCAAACGAATTATCTGCTTGAAGAACAAAGGCTTGTCTCGCAAAAAGTGAGAAGGTTAACAAATTTAAGGAGGCGCATCGCCAGTAGCACTAGACTTTTGCGCTACATGATAAGGGATTATGGGGGATAAAAAAGGCCAGCATAAGCTGGCCAAATTCGGAAGGAATGCTGTTAGTTACTTATCCGTGTAACTAGACAGTCTGCCTTTAAGCTGAAAGCATTAATGAATCTGCTTTCGCTTCAAGGTTTGTGTTGCCCATTAGGTACTCATCGATGGCACGCGCACACTCGCGACCTTCGTTGATACAGCGTACGACCAGAGATTGGCCTGTGCGCATGTCACCTGCAGCAAATACACCTTGTTGGTTAGTCTGGAAGTTTTCCGCAGCAACATTACCACGCTCATCCAGTTTGATATCAAGCTGAGCTAGAACACCCGTTGGTTCTGGGTGTAGGAAGCCCATTGCTAGGAACGCCATGTCGCATGGGATTACGCGCTCAGAGCCAGCAACTTCTTCAAAGCTTGGGCGCTCACCTGGAGCGGCGTCTTTCCAAACGATATCTGCAATACGAAGTCCCGTTACTTGGCCCTCATCGTTACCGATAAACTCTTTGGTCAAGATGTTCCAATGACGGTCACAGCCTTCTTCGTGAGAAGTTGTGGTCTTCATGATCATCGGGTATTGCGGCCATGGCATGTTAGCAGGACGTTTTTCTGGTGGAATCGGCATGATTTCTACCTGAGTAACGCTTGCGGCTTTATGACGGTTCGAGGTGCCCACACAGTCAGAGCCTGTATCACCACCACCGATAACCACAACATGCTTATCTTTAGCGTGAATTTCTTCACCTTTAAGATCCATGTCGTTAGCACGGCGGTTGTTTTGCGCTAGGAACTCCATCGCAAAGTGAACGCCTTTTAGCTCACGTCCTGGAACCGGTAGGTCGCGAGGAACAGTAGAGCCGCCGGTTAGCAGTACCACATCAAACTCTTGACGAAGCTGCTGCGCGTTCACATCAACACCAATGTGTTGGTTAACCTTGAACTCAATGCCCGCTTCAGCCATTAGGTTGATTTTACGGTCAATGATGTCCATGCCTAGTTTGAAGTCAGGAATACCAAAGCGCAGGAGACCACCGACTTTCTCATCACGCTCGAATACGGTTACCGAGTGACCTGCGCTGTTCAGCTGCTCAGCTGCAGATAGACCTGCAGGACCTGAGCCGATGATAGCGACAGTTTTACCGGTGCGAGAGCGCGGCGTTTTAGGTTTCGCGTAGCCTTCACGGTAAGCCGTTTCAACAATGGTCTTCTCAATGTTACAGATGGTGATTGGGTCTTGGTTAATACCAAGTACACAGGCACTTTCACACGGAGCAGGACACACACGACCTGTAAACTCTGGGAAGTTGTTGGTTGTGCTTAGGATGCGCCAAGCTTCTTCCCAGCTGTCACGATACACAGCATCGTTAAACTCAGGGATGATGTTGCCGATTGGGCAACCGTTGTGGCAGAAAGGTACGCCACAATCCATACAACGAGAAGCCTGAGTATTGATCTTATCGCCAAACTCTTCGTTAAGAACGAACTCTTTGTTGTTTTCAATACGAACCGCTGGGTCGAGCTTCCCTGGAAGCTCGCGACCATGTTCTAAAAATCCAGTAGGCTTACCCATTATACTGCCTCCACTTCTTCCGTTTGAGCTTGCTCAGCTTCTGCTTTGCGCTTTAGTAGCACGGCTTTGTAGTCACGTGGCATTACTTTCACTAGTGATGCAAGGCTGGCTTCAAAGTTGTCTAAGAACGACTGAGCGACTTCACTTCCTGTGAACTCCACATGCTTAGTCAGCATGTCTAGTAGTAGTTCGCGATCTTCTTGTTCGATTGGATCTAGGTCGACCAATTCTGGGTTTAGCTTGGTTTCAAAGTCACCTGCTTTATCCCAAACATACGCCACACCACCACTCATACCAGCAGCAAAGTTACGACCTGTTGAACCAAGGATAACCGCCACACCGCCAGTCATGTATTCACAGCCGTGGTCACCCACGCCTTCAACCACAACTTTCGCGCCAGAGTTACGAACACAGAAGCGCTCACCGGCCATACCGCGGATGTATGATTCACCCGACGTTGCACCATAGAAACAAACGTTACCAACAACGATGTTGTCTTCTGCAACGATGCTTGATTTCGCATCTGGGTACAGTACTAGCGTACCGCCAGAGAGACCTTTACCCCAGTAATCGTTCGCATCACCTTCCACTTCGAACTTCACGCCCTTAGCAAGGAAAGCACCGAATGACTGACCAGCGCTGCCGTTAAACTTGACGTTCATTGGCTGTGGTAGACCTTGGTCTTTGTACACTTTAGAGATTTCGTTCGACAGCATGGTACCTGCAGAGCGATCCGTGTTGATGATTGGGAATTCAGCGTTAACGGCTTCACCCTTCTCAAGTGCTGGGATAGCCGCTTGAATTAACTTACGGTCCAGAACCTCTTCTAGGTTATGGTTTTGCTCGGTCTGGTTGTAAACACCGTCTTCTTCACGCGCTTGTTCGATGTGTAGAACTGGCGATAGGTCGAGGTTCTTGTATTTCCAGTGAGCGATGTCGTCGCGGATCTTCAGTTTCTGAGATTGACCCACCATCTCATCGATAGTGCGGAAGCCAAGCTCAGCCATGACTTCACGTAGGCCTTCAGCCATGTATTGGAAGAAGGTAACAACGTCTTCTACGCGGCCATCAAAGCGCTCACGTAGCGTTTTGTTTTGTGTTGCGATACCGACAGGACAGGTGTTCTTGTGACACTTACGCATCATGATACAGCCTTCAACAACCAGAGCGGCTGTTGCCACACCCCATTCCTCAGCACCTAGCAGAGTCGCAACGGCAAGGTCTCGTGGCGTTTTCATCTGACCATCAGATTGAACCACGATACGGTTACGTAGGCCGTTCTTCAGAAGCGTTTGGTGTGTTTCTGCCAAACCTAGCTCCCAAGGAAGACCAGTGTGGCGAATAGAAGACATTGGTGATGCACCGGTACCACCATCGAAACCAGCAATAAGGACCACGTCTGCTTTCGCTTTCGCTACACCTGAGGCGATAGTACCAACGCCTGCTTCCGATACCAGTTTCACGTTGACGCGACCAGCACGGTTGGCATTCTTCAAGTCGTAGATCAGCTGAGCCAAATCTTCGATTGAGTAGATATCGTGGTGTGGCGGTGGAGAAATCAGACCAACCCCTGGAGTTGAGTGACGAGTCGCACCGATCCAGTCATCGACTTTATCACCTGGTAGCTGACCACCTTCGCCTGGCTTCGCACCCTGCGCCATCTTGATCTGAATTTCTTCAGAGTTAGTTAGGTAGTAAGAAGTCACACCAAAGCGGCCGGATGCAACCTGCTTGATAGCAGAGCGTTCCCAGTCACCGTTCTCTTTACGCTCGAAACGAGCTGGGTCTTCACCACCTTCACCTGAGTTCGACTTCGCGCCAATGCGGTTCATCGCGACAGCTAGAGTAGAGTGAGCTTCGTACGAGATAGAACCGAACGACATTGCACCTGTTGCGAAACGCTTAAGGATGCTTTCAATTGGCTCAACTTCTTCTAGAGGAATCGAACCTGCTGGGTTCTTAACAAAGTCTAGCTGGCTGCGCAGTGTTGCTGCGTTGTCGCCTTGGTCATCAACCGCTTTCGCGTATTGCTTAAACTGAGCGTAGTCTTTGTTGCGAGTTGACTGTTGCAGTAGCGAGATAGTTTCTGGGTTGAACAGGTGCTTCTCACCACGCTGTTTCCATTGGTAAACACCACCAACATCAAGAACTTGTACTGGGATCTCACGCGTTGGGAAGCCAACACGGTGACGGATCAGTACTTCTTTTGCGATGTCATCAATGGTTAGACCTTGGATACGAGAAACCGTACCCGTGAAGTATTTCTCTACGACAGATTTGCTGATACCAAGCGCTTCAAAGATCTGTGCACCGTGGTAAGACTGCAGCGTTGAGATACCCATCTTCGAGAAGATCTTCAGAAGACCGCCGTTGATAGACTTACGGTAATTCTCGAACAGCTCAGAGATGCTGGTTTCTGGGTCAAGCTTCTTAGTACGCTGTAGCTCTACCATAGTTTCGATAACTAGGTATGGGTTCACAGCGTTCGCACCGTAGCCCACTAGTGTTGCAAAGTGGTGCGTTTCACGTGCGTCACCCGTTTCTACCACGATGTCACACTTAGCACGCAAGCCCTTGCGGATTAGGTGGTGGTGAACGGCACCGACCGCCAACATTGCTGGGATAGCTGCGTGGTTAGAGTTGATAGCACGGTCAGTTAGCAAGATGATTGAGTAACCATCGATAACCGCGTCTTCTGCGTACTGACAGATACGTTTCAGTGCACGCTCTAGCTTGCCTTCGTCTTCACTTGCTTGGAATACGATATCCAGAGTTTTCGCTTGCAGGTGCTCATTATCGATAGCACGTAGCTTCTCAAGTTCAGAGTTAGACAGAACTGGAGACTCAAGCTCAACTTTTTGACAGTGCTCTGGAGACTCAGTCAGTAGGTTCTGATCCTTACCTAGGTAAGTGTTCAGAGACATTACCATACGCTCACGAATCGGATCGATTGGCGGGTTGGTAACCTGAGCAAACAGCTGCTTAAAGTAGTTAGATAGATGTTGTGACTGATGCGAAAGGATCGCTAGTGGCCAGTCAGCACCCATTGCAGAGAGTGGCTCTTTGCCATCTTTCGCCATAGGTACGATGATTTCGTTCACTTCTTCTGAGCTAACACCAAACGCTTGCTGTTTGTGCAGTAGCTTCTCTGGAGAAGGTTGGCTGAATTCGTTGCTCGCATCTGGAAGTTTCTTCAGGCTAAGCAGGTTCTCTTCCACCCATTTCTGGTATGGCTGAGCACTTGCGATGCCATCTTTCACTTCTTCATCAGAGATGATGCGACCTTGTTCTAGGTCAGCAACAAAGATACGGCCTGGCTGTAGACGACCACGGAACTCTACGTTCTCTGGTTCAATGTCGACAACACCAGATTCCGATGCCATCACTAGGAAGTCATCTTTGGTCACAGTATAACGAGATGGACGCAGACCGTTACGGTCAAGCGTTGCACCTACCTGAACACCGTCAGTGAAACACACTGATGCTGGGCCATCCCATGGTTCCATAACGTTCGCGTGGTACTGGTAGAACGCACGACGGGTTGGATCCATGTTTTTGTTTTCTTGCCATGCTTCAGGGATCATCATCATCAGTGCATGTGGCAGGCTGCGACCAGACAGAACTAGGAGCTCAAGTGCCATGTCGAAGTTTGATGAATCCGAGCTACCTTCTTGACAGATAGGGAGCAGCATGTCGATTTCTGCTTGAGTGAACAAGTCAGATTCGATGATCGCTTCACGTGCCTTCATCCAGTTCAAGTTACCGCGAACTGTGTTGATTTCACCGTTGTGGGCAATGTAACGGAAAGGCTGCGCTAGGCGCCATTTCGGGAAAGTATTGGTAGAGAAACGAGAGTGAACGAGAGCCAGAGCCGTCACCATCGTTGGATTTTGTAGATCTAAGAAGTACTGAGGTACTTGCTCTGTCGTTAGCTGACCCTTGTAGACAAGTGTCTTGTAAGACATGGAGTTGATGTAGAAGTCATCGCCAATATTTGACACGCTTTCTAGACAGACACGAACTGTGTAGTTACGAAGAACGTACAGTTTGCGCTCAAGCTCTTCTGGCGTACAACCAGGGCCGCCAGTTACAAAAACGTGCTCAAATTGTGGCTCAGTGCTGAGTGGGTCTGCACCGATCATTGAGTTGTCGGTTGGCAGTACACGGTAGCCAATGACTTCTAGGTCTAGACGCTTAGCATTGCGTTCTAGGATGTCACGACATTGCGCGCGTTTGTGCTCGTCTTTAGGGAATAGCACCACACCAACACCGTACTTCTCGAAAGATGGCAGTTTAATGCCAAGCTTCACGCTCTCTTCTAACAGAAACTCGTGTGGCTTTTGAAGTAGGATACCTGCACCATCACCGCTGCATGGGTCACAACCTTGACCGCCACGGTGTTCCATACGCGCTAGCATATCCAGGGCTTGAGTCACTACTTCGTGAGATTTACGGTTTTTTAGGTGAGCAACAAAACCGATACCACAAGCGTCATGCTCCAATTCTGGAGTATACAGACCCTGTGTATTCTGCTCTCTATCTACCATAGATACTTCCTTCCAGTTAAATCTAGACGCAACTAGAGTGTGCGATTGCGTCTTGTCCTTTGTAATTTTGATTCTTGACTGCCAGAGGGGGCAGTGTTCGAGTCCATTCTGCATCTCGCAGGAAATGTGTTGCGAGAAAAACATTCCGTGGTGATATTCAATGTCTACGTTCCACAATCTAGTGGAATCTGTTGGTGGGAGTAGAATATCGACCTTTTATCTACTAATTCATGCTGTAATAAAAACGGCAAATACAGCAGAATTGTGTAAGTATCCTACAATTTTGTTCTGTGTAATTCCAACGAAACTTACGTCTGTTACACATTTTTTTTATCTTGTTTTGAATATATTCCATAACATAACCGCAACATTTGCGGTTTTTTGCTTGTTTTTATGCATATTTATTGATTTTGGTTAAGCGCTGTTCACAGGCTCGTTGCTACTATTCATGGTTTTCTTTTGCAGGGATGTAATTAAGTTTCACGAATTAGAGTGAGATTCATTCTTATTAGTAGGTTTTTTGAGCAATGCAATTACATGAGTTGGTGAACACCATTGGACAAGATCTTCAGCGTCGATATGGAGAAAAGGTTCACAAACTAACCCTGCACGGCGGCTTTAGCTGCCCAAACCGCGATGGCACCATTGGCCGTGGCGGATGCACATTCTGCAACGTGGCCTCTTTCGCAAGCGAAGAGACCCAGATCCAGTCTATCCACGAGCAATTGACTGACCGAGCGGGTGAGGTCAAACGTGCCAAGAAATATCTGGCGTATTTTCAGGCTTACACCAGCACCTATGCCGAAGTGCAAGTACTGAAGAACATGTATGAAGAAGCGCTTAAGTACGCCGACATCGTCGGTCTGTGTGTGGGCACGCGCCCTGACTGTGTGCCGGATTCCGTTCTTGAATTGTTAGCGGGCTATGTAGAGCAGGGCTATGAAATCTGGCTCGAACTTGGCTTGCAAACTGCTAACGATCAAACACTTAAGCGTATCAATCGTGGTCACGACTTTGCGGTTTACGACGAGATTACTAAACGCGCTCGCGCACTTGGCATTAAGGTGTGTACGCACTTAATTGTCGGCCTTCCGAATGAAACCAAACAAGACAACCTTGAGACCCTAGAGAAGGTACTTGCGACAGGTACTGATGGTATCAAGCTGCATGGTCTTCATATTGTTGAGGGGAGCACTATGGCAAAAGCGTGGCGAGCGGGGCGTTTGGAAGCACCAACATTGGAGTTTTATCTCGATGTCGCCAGTGAAATGATTCGTAGAACGCCTGCTGAGATTGTGTATCACCGAGTTTCGTCATCTGCGCGACGTCCAACTTTGTTGTCTCCATTGTGGTGTGAAAACCGCTGGCTGGCGATGACTGAGCTTGGTCGAACTCTGACGGCACAAGGTGCTCAGGGCGCGTTGACTGAGAATCCGTTTATTTATCACAAACCTGTTCTCAAATAATTCGCCTTCCGTGTGCAAACTTGGGCTTAGTGATAGACTTAGCCCAGTTGTAACGCACGGAGTGCTGAATGAAACCCATCAAAAATCTCGCGCAATACTATGTCGACCTGTTGGTGAGACTCGGTATTGTTCGCTTCTCTATTATATTGGCGTTGGCGCTAGTCGCACTGGCCGTTGTCGTTCAGGTTGGTATCACCCTTGTTCTAAATGGGCGTGTCGATGATATCGATATTGTTCGCTCAGTGTTTTTTGGTTTATTGATTACCCCTTGGGCGGTGTATTTTCTCTCAGTAGTGGTCGACCAACTCGAAGAGTCTCGTCAGCGCCTTGCTAAGATGGTTTCCAAACTCAAAGAAATGCGTTCACGCGACCAAGATCTTAACCACAAGCTTCAGCAAAACATCCGCAAGCTCAACCAAGAGATCGAAGAGAGGCAAAAAGCCGAGGAAGCTCGTGAAGAGGCGATGAAAGATCTTGAAAACGAAGTCTTTCAACGTGAACGTACTCAACTAGAGCTGGCAGAGCGTACGGCTTTGCTGCGCTCGTTTATCGATGCCTCTCCAGACCTTATTTACTATCGTAATGCTGAAGGGGTGTTTTCTGGCTGTAACAAAGCAATGGAAGTGCTTACGGGGCGTAAAGAGCAAGACTTAGTTGGCCTTACGCCTTGGGATGTCTATTCAGAAGAGATTGCCAAACAAGTCGTGGAGACCGATCATAAGGTAATGGGTGATAACCAAGCCCTCACCTATGAGCAGTGGCTTGAGTATCCAGACGGTAAAAAATGTTTCTACGAGCTTCGTAAGGTGCCGTTTTATAGTAAAGATGGCCGTCACTTAGGCTTGGTTGGCTTTGGTCGTGACATTACGGAACGTAAGCGTCACGCAGAGTCGCTGGAGAAAGCGAGTCGAGATAAGACAACCTTTATCTCTACCATCAGCCACGAACTGCGAACGCCACTTAACGGCATTGTTGGCTTGAGTCGTATGCTGCTGGATGGACAGCTTAACCACGAGCAGCGCAAGCAGCTACAGACCATCAATGTCAGTGCGATTACTCTGGGTCATATCTTTAACGACATTATCGATATGGATAAGTTTGATAGGCGCAAGCTCGAGCTCTTCCCCGAACCACTAAATTTCGAAGATTTCGTCGCCGAGCTCGAGAGTATCTCTGGATTGATGGCCGAGCAAAAAGGGCTGCGCTTTGATCTGGAACGACTCACGGATCTACCTGAAGGGGTAGTCGTCGATGCTACGCGACTGCGTCAGGTTATCTGGAACCTGGTGAGTAACGCAATGAAGTTCACCAAGCAAGGCGGCGTAGTGATGACGGTCAGCGCCGATGTCGAAGACAATCACGCCCATATCACCATAGAGATTGAAGATACTGGTATCGGTATACCGCAAAAAGAGCTCGATAAGATCTTTGCTATGTACTACCAAGTGAAATCGGGCAAAGACAACTTACACGCGGTGGGAACCGGTATCGGTCTTGCTGTATCCAAACAACTGATCAAAATGATGGACGGCGATATCACCGTCGACAGTGAAGAAGGCTTTGGGAGCACCTTTACTGTTACGATCAACGTGCCTTGCGCGGACGAGGTGCAATTAGCACCGGTTGAAGTGAAACGCCAAGGCAGTCTGCGTATTTTCTTGCTTGAGGACATCGAGCTTAATATTACCGTTGCTCGCTCTCTACTCGAGAGTTTGGGGCACACGGTAGAAGTGGCGATGAGTGGAGAGGAGGCGTTGGCTGACTTCAAACCGGGTGATTACGATCTTGCGCTACTCGATATACAACTGCCGGATATGACTGGATTTGATGTTGCCCAAGGTTTCAGAGAGCGCTATCAAACCCTACCGCCATTGGTGGCACTAACAGCGAACGTTCTTAAGGACAAACAAGAATATCTTACCAAGGGAATGGATGATGCCATTAGTAAGCCGCTTAGTGTGAAAGCACTGACGGAAGTCATTAATAAATTCCATGGTGAGGAAGAGCAAACAGAGGAAACACCGCAGGAGGTTGCAGTGGAATCGAACATCAATAATGAAGTATTTACTCGTTTGTTAGATTTAGACATGCTGGAGTCATATGTCGATATTGTTGGCAGTAAACCCGTGCTTGATAGCATCACTATGTTCGAAGATATGATGCCAGGCTACATTGAGATCCTAGACTCAAACATGACCGCCAAAGACCAGCCAGGTATTGCCTCTGAGGCGCACAAGATCAAAGGTGCAGCCGGGTCTATCGGTTTGAAGCGCATTCAGTCTATTGCACAAAAAGCTCAATCCCCAGAACTGCCTGCATGGTGGGAAAATATCGAAGATTGGGTTGAAGAGATTAAAAACGAATATCAAAATGATATTCAGATACTAAAATCGTGGTTGGAAAGTAAGGAATCATAATGAAAAAAGTTGTTACCGCACTTGCACTCTCTATTGCGTTAGCGGGCTGTGCATCATCTCCTGCAACCGACTCAGCTATGTGGGCGTCGAGCAATACAGCGATGGTCGAGCAGCAAACTGTTAGCCTCAATTCGAACCTATGGATTGATATGATGCCAAAAATTGGTGAGACATCGGCGTTGGTGAAAGAGCAAAACCTTTATGGAGCCTTGAACCTGAGTACGGATAACCAACTTCCGGCTGATATGGATGTGTCTATGGTTGTGCTTAAGCAAGGCGATATGACATGGGAATTCGAAGGCAGTGACTTTGAGCTTCGTAACCATTCAGAGAGTCAATGGGAAGTCGCCTTTAACTGGCAGCTAGAGGTGAACATCACCAAGCCTGTCGATGTGGCCGTGCAGCTTATCGATGGTGAAAACAAAACTTGGTTGGTGAGCAAACAGGTGAACATCGACACGGTTTACTGATTTGCCTCACCGCAGATGAAAAAAGGGACGCGTGATGCGTCCCTCTTTATTTGGCTAAGAAAGAGTGAATTACTCTTCTAGATCACCACAGAAGCGGTAACCTTCACCGTGAATCGTTGCAATGATTTCTGGCGTACCAGACACTGATTCAAAGTGCTTACGAATACGACGGATAGTTACGTCTACGGTACGGTCATGTGGCTTGAGCTCACGACCCGTCATCTTCTTAAGAAGATCCGCACGAGTTTGGATCTTGCCTGGGTTCTCACAGAAGTGCAGTAGAGCACGGAACTCAGAGCGTGGCAGCTTGTAGCTGTCGCCGCTAGGGCTCACTAGAGAACGACTGTTGATGTCTAGAACCCAACCGTTGAACTCGTACTTCTCTACGCTACGCTTTTCTTCAGTCGCTGCATTGTTGCTCATTGAGCGAGTTAGCAGGTTGCGAGCGCGGATAGTCAGTTCGCGTGGGTTGAATGGTTTAGTGATGTAGTCATCAGCACCAATCTCTAGACCAAGAATTTTATCTACTTCGTTGTCACGACCTGTTAGGAACATTAGAGCAACGTTTGCTTGCTCACGTAGTTCACGCGCTAGAAGTAGACCATTCTTACCAGGAAGGTTGATATCCATGATAACTAGGTTTACAGAGTTTTCTGATAGCACCTGGTGCATTTCTTGACCGTCGCTGGCCTCGAAAACAGCATATCCTTCTGCTTCAAAAATGCTTTTTAGGGTGTTACGGGTTACTTGCTCATCTTCAACAATAAGAATCTGCGGGCTTTGCATCGGCGGTACCTAAATTAAACTTGTGATAATTCTGTCGCTAGTAGAATAAATTCTAGGCAAAAAGTTAACATATAGGTAATGTTTCTTGGAGGTTTTACTCACCATCATCGAAACAGTTACGTGTTACGTCGCCATCCATGATGTTGCCAAAAAACGAGAAATCCCTTTAATCTCTTATTATTCTGCTATGTCATTGAGGCGAATTCTATAATGTTAACAGCATGCTAACAATGGTCAAATGTTAATTCCTTGCAGTTTGTTGATTTAAATCAATAGCCGCTTTGTAACAAATATTAATAGTATTGGGCAGAGGCTAAAATTTGGATAGTATGAGTATTGATGCACGACTCTGGCGTGCCTATTCAAACATTGCGATGCGTTTTCTCAGTAGGTGGGAATGCAGCAGTTACGCCATCATTACGGCTTGCAACCCCAGAAGCCAAAAGCTTTCAGACGAAGCTAACTGCATAAAAAACCGAATGCTAGAGCAAGACTTACAAGGGTTTCACTATGGGCGTGTTAACGTCGGTGACCCAAGCTTTGACTGGGTTGAAGCGAGCTTTTCGGTTGATATCACCTTATTGCAAGCCTGTGAGTTAGCGCAAAAATATGAGCAAAATGCCATTTATTGGGTAGAAAATGGTGTACTGTTTTTGGTCTCCTGTGATGAGAACCGAACACAACAGAATTTAGGCTTGTTGAGTCAGTATGTGTGCGACTAGCACCCTGACTGGGCAAGTGGAAACGGATTTTACTTTACATGCTCTTTAAAGACACAGGCACTTTTTTGTGGCTACTGAGCTATATCACGGAGGAAACATGAGAGATATCACACCTGATATTTGTGACCAACACGAAGACAAAGTGATGCTGCTGAACTTACCACTGCAAAACTTTGGACAACGCGCCGCCTTTTGGGGAAAGATAGTGACGGTTCGTTGCTATCACGACAACTCAATGGTGCGTGAAGTGCTCGGACACGATGGAAAAGGGAAAGTACTCTTTGTTGATGGCAATGGTTCTTGCGCCAAAGCACTGCTTGGAGATCAGTTGGCGATCATGGCTATTGAAAATGGCTGGGAAGGCGTAATCGTGAATGGCGCTATTCGCGATGTGGCAGCCATGTCTGAAATGGATCTTGGCGTAAAAGCGCTTGCAGCTTGCCCATTTAAGACAGAAAAACGTGGCGCGGGTCAGGTGAATGTCACGCTGACGATGAACAATCAGATTGTTCAACCTGGTCACTATATCTATTCTGACTGGAATGGTGTGCTGGTAAGCAAAGAAAAGCTGGAATTTTAGTGTTGCAGTAACACTGGATTAGAAACGGAAACCTAGACCGACCTCTACGCCCTGTTGTACCTTTTCAAAATCAAAGGTCGCGTGAACGTCTAGGTTTTCGGTTAGTCTCATTCGGCTTGAAATCTCAGCCGCCATGCCGCCTTGAGTCTCATTATTCTCTTCATATTGATAACCACGCAGCGTACTTTTCACCGAGATACGATCTGAAACCTGATAATTCACACCACTCAAAAAACCGCTGTCATTGGACAATTCTGAGTTGTTAAGGCGCGCACCGATGTAAACGTCGAGCGAATCAAATACCGAATACGAGTAACCACTGTCAATATTCCAAACGTCAAATGAGTCTGCAGTGCTAGACTTGCTACCCGAAGACATAAAGAAATTATGAGGCGATTGGTTGTGTTGAGATGGGAGCGCTGGAAGCTCTACCGCAAGAGAAGAACCACAAAACAACAGAAACGGCAAAGCGTATAAAGACACTGCTTTCATAGCACCACTCCTTGGTTGTTGTTTTTATAGTTTATTGATTTCTAATTAAAGCACAGAATCTAAGCAAAAAGTTGTAAAACTATATAGCATTTAGTTATGTATAAAGATCCTAACTGCATATAAATGCGACATTATTCGTTTCTATGCTTTTGAGAAAAAATCGCACGATAAGCAACAAAAGTACAAATTTTGATTGACTAATCGCCAACAAATGCGGTACACGTATGGGTAAGCACATAACAGAAATTGAAGCACAACCTATTATGTTTAATCGCCAGCACGTAGTAATGACCACCACCATTATTATTACCGACATTATCGTTGGGGCAGGCTGGTAGACGAAAGAAATTCAAAAACAAGGCCTGTATCACCAAGATACGGGCCTTTTTTTTACCTGTTTTGAGTATTTCGGGAGGAAAGGATGCGAGTACTAAAATTTGGAGGCTCATCGTTAGCAGATGCAGACCGTTTCTTAAGAGCGGCGGACATCATCGCTAATAATGCCCAGCAAGAAGATCTAGCTGTGGTGCTATCGGCACCGGGTAAAACCACAAACAAGTTAGTGGCAGTTATTGAAACTGCACTGAAAAACAATGAAGTTGAACTGCAAATCTCTGAGCTAGAAACCTCATTCAATGAGTTGTTCTCGGATATTAAGAAAGTCCTCCCGAATATCGACAGCACGGATTTTGATAACCAAGTCAAAACATCGCTGTTCCAATTACATCAGTTTGTCCATGGTATTCGCCTGTTGGGCACATGCCCAGATCATGTGAACGCTCGCATCATCTCTAAAGGTGAGCGCATCTCAATTCAGCTTATGAAGGCTGTGCTTGTCGCGAAAGGCCAAGCCGCTGATCTTATTGATCCTGTGAAGTACCTATTTGCCAACGGCGATCATCTAGAAGCTATGGTGGATGTTGAGGTCTCTACGCAAAACTTCCAAGCTAACCCGCTTGCTGAAGGTGTTGTACACATCATGCCTGGCTTTACAGCAGGTAATGCGAAAGGGGAACTGGTAACGTTAGGCCGTAATGGCTCAGACTACTCTGCCGCTGTACTTGCTGCGTGCTTGCGAGCAGATTGCTGTGAGATTTGGACTGACGTTGATGGTGTTTATAACTGTGACCCTCGATTGGTTGATGATGCGCGCCTTCTGAAATCGCTAAGCTATCAAGAAGCGATGGAGCTTTCTTACTTTGGTGCTTCGGTTCTTCACCCGAAAACCATTGCTCCTATTGCCCAATTCCATATCCCATGTCTGATTAAGAACTCCTTTAACCCACAAGGTGCCGGTACGCTAATCGGTCAGGACACAGGCGAAGACAATCTGCCAATCAAAGGTATCACTACGCTTTCTAACCTCATCATGGTGAACGTATCAGGTCCTGGTATGAAGGGCATGGTAGGTATGGCAAGCCGCGTATTTGGCGCGATGTCATCGGCAGGTGTCTCTATTGTTCTCATTACTCAATCTTCATCTGAGTACAGCATCAGTTTCTGTATCGAAGAAGAAGACAAGCTAGAGGCTGAACGTGCGCTTAGTGAAGCGTTCGAACTTGAGCTTAAAAATGGTCTGCTAGAGCCTGTAGAGTTTATGGACGACGTTGCTATCGTAACGCTAGTCGGTGATGGTATGCGTACTTCTCGCGGCGTTGCCTCTCAATTCTTCTCATCACTGGCAGAAGTTAATGTGAATATCGTTGCGATTGCACAGGGCTCTTCTGAGCGAGCTATCTCAGCCGTTATCCCTGAAGATAAAATCTCTGAAGCCATCAAAGCCTGTCATGAGAACCTATTTAACTCTAAGCACTTCCTTGATGTGTTTGTGGTTGGTGTTGGCGGCGTCGGTGGTGAGCTGGTGGATCAGATCCAAAGACAGCAAGCGAAACTGGCTGAAAAAGGCATCGTCATCCGCGTATGTGGTCTAGCAAATAGTAAAGGTGTGCTGCTTGATGGTAATGGTCTTCCGCTAGAGCAATGGCGTGACCGTATGGGTGATGTGAGTGAGCGATTCACTGTTGCGGGTCTTGCTGCACTGGTACAGCGCAATCACATCATTAACCCAGTGTTGGTTGATTGTACGTCTAGCGAAGACATCGCGAATCAATACGCTGAATTCCTAGCCGCTGGCTTCCACGTAGTGACGCCAAACAAGAAGGCGAATACAGCAAGCATGTCTTACTATCATCAGCTTCGCGACGTGGCTCGCAGCTCTCGCCGTAAGCTGATGTATGAAACAACAGTAGGTGCAGGTCTACCGGTTATCGAAAACTTGCAGAACCTGATTGCTGCGGGTGATGAACTTGAGAAGTTCAACGGCATCCTGTCTGGCTCTCTATCATTCATCTTCGGTAAGTTGGATGAAGGACTAACGTTGAGCCAAGCAACCAATGTAGCCAAGGATAAAGGCTTTACTGAGCCGGACCCACGTGACGATCTCTCTGGTATGGATGTCGCGCGTAAGCTACTTATTCTCGCTCGTGAAGCTGGCATGGCGCTGGAGCTAGAAGATGTTGAGGTTGACCAAGCCCTACCACCTGGCTTTGACGATTCTGGTTCTATCGATGAGTTTATGGCTCGTCTGCCAGAAGCAGATGCTTATTTCAGCGAGTTGGTAGAAAACGCTGCGAAAGAGGGCAAAGTACTTCGTTATGTCGGTGAGATCGCCGATGGTAAGTGTCGCGTTCGTATTGCAGCTGTCGATGAAAACGACCCGATGTTTAAGATCAAAGACGGTGAGAACGCACTGGCCTTCTACAGCCGTTACTATCAGCCAATCCCACTGGTACTTCGCGGCTACGGCGCAGGTACAGAAGTGACGGCTGCGGGCGTCTTCTCTGACGTGATGCGTACGTTAGGCTGGAAACTAGGAGTATAAGATGAGTGATAGCGTTGTCGTTTATGCGCCTGCCTCGATTGGCAATGTAAGCGTTGGCTTTGATGTGTTGGGCGCAGCGGTATCACCTGTTGATGGTACCCTGCTTGGCGATTGTGTTGAGGTAAGACTGGGCGATAAGCCGTTCGACCTTGCCACCAAAGGCAGCTTTGTTGATAAGCTGCCAAGCGATCCAAAAGAGAATATCGTTTACGATTGCTGGAAGGTTTATGCTCGTGAGCTAGACAAAAAAGGTGTGGCACTCAAGCCAGTCTACATGACGCTTGAGAAGAATATGCCAATTGGTTCTGGACTGGGTTCTAGCGCTTGCTCGATTGTTGCTGCGCTCGATGCTTTGAATCAGTTCCACGGTAAGCCACTGAATGAAACTGAGCTTCTTGCGCTAATGGGTGAGATGGAAGGGCAAATTTCTGGTGGCATCCATTATGACAATGTGGCACCTTGCTACCTAGGTGGCGTGCAGTTGATGCTTGAAGAGCTTGGTATCATCAGCCAAGAAGTACCATGTTTCGACGAATGGTACTGGGTTATGGCTTATCCAGGCATCAAGGTGTCGACTGCAGAAGCGCGTGAGATCCTACCATCTCAATATCGCAGACAAGATATCATTGCTCATGGTCGTCACTTAGCTGGGTTCATCCACGCTTGCCACTCTAATCAACCTGAGTTGGCTGCGAAGATGATCAAAGATGTCATCGCCGAACCTTATCGCGCTAAGCTACTACCAGGGTTTAGCAAAGCTCGTGAATACGCTGCGACAGCGGGTGCACTAGCAACAGGAATTTCAGGCAGCGGCCCGACGCTCTTTAGCATATGCAAAGACAAAGATGTCGCGGACAGAGTGGCTCGCTGGCTAGAAGAGAATTACGTACAAAATAACGAAGGATTCGTCCATGTTTGTCGTCTGGACAAGCAAGGCTCGAAGGTAACAGGAAGTAAGCTATGAAGCTGTACAACATCAAAGAGAACGACGAGCAAGTCTCGTTTGGCCAAGCCGTTCGCCAAGGCTTAGGTCGCAACCAAGGTCTATTTTTTCCATCTGAGCTGCCAAAGTTCGATGATGTAGACGCACTATTGGCTGAAGACTTTGTCACGCGTAGCGCAAAGATTTTGTCTGCGCTGATCGGTGATGAGCTTCCAGCTGAAAAAGTCAATGAGTTGGTCGACAATGCATTCCAATTCCCAGCGCCTATCAATCAAGTTAAAGATGGCGTGTACGCGCTTGAGCTTTTCCATGGTCCAACGCTGGCGTTTAAAGACTTCGGTGGTCGCTTTATGGCTCAGTCTTTGGCGGCAGTCTCTGATGGTGGCAAGATCACCATCCTTACTGCGACTTCAGGTGATACGGGTGCGGCGGTTGCACATGCGTTTTACGGCATGGAAGACATTAATGTTGTTATCCTTTATCCAAAAGGCAAGATTAGCCCGCTGCAGGAAAAACTATTCTGCACACTAGGCAAGAACATCCATACAGTAGCAATCAATGGCGACTTCGATGCCTGTCAGGCACTGGTTAAGCAAGCCTTTGACGATGCAGCACTGCGTGAAGAAATTGGCCTTAACTCGGCGAACTCAATCAACATCAGCCGTCTGATGGCGCAGATCTGTTACTACTTCGAAGCGGCATCTCAGATGTCTAAACAAGAGCGTGAGAACCTAGTTGTATCGGTTCCAAGTGGTAACTTTGGTAACCTAACGGCAGGTCTATTGGCGAAAGCACTGGGTCTTCCTATCAAACGCTTCATTGCGGCAACCAATGCTAACGATACGGTGCCTCGCTACCTAGAAACGGGTGAGTGGGATCCTAAACCAACGGTTGCGACAACTTCAAACGCGATGGACGTAAGCCAGCCAAACAACTGGCCACGTATCGAAGAGCTATGCCAAATCAAAGACTGGGGGCTGGATACGCTAGGCAAAGGCATGGTGACGGATGAGCAAAGTGCGGAATCTGTACGTGATCTCAACGCCCAAGGCTACCTATGTGAGCCACACGGCGCTATCGCGTACCGACTATTGAACGAGCAACTTCAAGAAGGCGAAACGGGTCTATTCTTGTGTACTGCTCACCCTGCGAAGTTTAAAGAGGTCGTGGACGATATACTTGAGTCAGACATCGAGCTTCCAGGACCACTCGCAAAACACGCTGCAATGGAGCTGTTATCAGAAGACCTTGATAATGACTTCGATGCACTAAAAGCAGTATTGCGCCGAGTTCAGTAACTCGAATAGCGAAAATATCAATGCCCAAGCTAGTAGACAGCTTGGGCATTTTTTTATCTTGACCTCAAGTTAACCTAAGGTATTAAGCTGGCTTACATTTTAAAAAGTTAGATAGCCAATTACAGGAATAAGCATGTCACCACTTCAGTTGAAACAGTACTTAGATAAAATCGGCTTGGCGCTGCCTGGCGTTGATAATGGAAACGTGACCACCGAGTTTGTGGCAGATTCTGTGTGTCTGGCTTTACTGCAAAAGGCGCAGCATCAAGCTATTCCGTTTGAAAACTTCGATGTGTTTGCTGGCGGTGCCATTAGCCTCATGCAAGAAGCACGTTTTGAAAAACTGGTGAGTCATCCACGAGGCGGCTATTGCTTTGAGGTTAACGGGCTGTTTCTCGATGCTCTTACTCATCTGGGCTTTCAAGCTGAGCCTAAGCTTGCTCGAGTGCATCTTGGTGATACGCCTTCAGGCCGAAGTCATCAAGTGACGCTGGTCACCATAGATGAAGAACGCTGGATAGTGGATGTCGGTTTTGGCTCCCACACCCCCAGAGCGCCAATAAAACTTGTTGTTGATGTAGAGCAGCACGCTGATTTCCAGCTGTTTCGATTCGTAGAAGTTGAAGACTATGGCTACCTGTTGCAAAGACGTAATGAAGATGGGTGGATGGATCTTTATAGCCTCGATATGGCATTTGCTGGGCAGGGAGATATCGAGTATGCCAACCACTATACATCCACAAGCGCGAATACCGTCTTTACTCAATCTCTCACCGCAGCTCTAGCGAATCAAAAAGGCAGCGTCACTTTGCTCGATAGGGTATTGAGATGCAGAGTTGGTGAAGAGGAGGTGTCGGTAATTGAGCTCGAAGAGCATGAATACTTTGCTGTGATAGCGCGAGAACTGGGCATCGAAGTAGGGGCGCCTCAACAGGCTGCGATTCTGAAGCGGCTGTTCAACAAGACCATTTAAGCTGGGCGCAAACTGGCGCTGATAATAAAAAGCCCCTTAACGTGATGTTAAGGGGCTTTTCGTTAGAGTGTTAGCGCAATAGGGATAACTTACGCTGTCTCTGTTTTACCTGTTGGTTTCTCTTCATCGGCTAGGTCAGTCTCACCTTTGCCTTTTGATTTCTTAATCACGTAACCCGCGATAGAAAGTGAAGATACGATACCAAGGATTGTTGATAGCTGCATCGGTAGACCGAAGCCTAGCGTAGCGTTGTTCAGGATGAAGGTAATCACTACCGTTGTCATGAACACTGCAGGTACCGTTGTTACCCAGTGAAGCTTGTTGTGACGTAGTAGGTAAGCCGACGCAGTCCAAAGCATCATTACTGCCGTGGTTTGGTTAGCGAAGCCGAAGTAACGCCAGATAACACCGAAATCAACCTGAGTCAGGATGCCACCGATAACGAACAGTGGGATAGCCATCATTAGGCGGTTGCGCAGTGTCTTCTGCTCCATGTTGAAGTATTCAGCAAGGATAAGACGGCTTGAACGGAACGCTGTGTCACCAGAAGTAATCGGTAGGATAACCACACCTAGGAACGCAAGCACACCACCAAAGACACCCAGTAGACCGAATGACGCGCTGTAAACTACGTTACCAGGACCGCCGTTCTTCACTGCTTCTGCTAGAGAGTCGATAGAGCCGAAGAAAGATAGCGCTAGTGCACACCAGATAAGTGCGATAACACCTTCACCAATCATTGCACCGTAGAATACGAAGCGACCATTCTTTTCATTTTCCATGCAGCGAGCCATCAGAGGAGACTGAGTCGCGTGGAAGCCAGAGATAGCACCACAAGCGATAGTGATGAATAGAGCAGGCCAAAGTGGCAGGTCATTTGGGTTCATGTTGGTAAACATGTCACTGATTTCAAAGCCGCCCATGATTTGGTGCTCGCTTGACAGTGCCACCGCTGTGATAAGGCCAACAGACATGAAGATAAGCAGCGCGCCGAACAGTGGGTAGAAACGACCGATGATTTTATCAACAGGTACAATGGTCGCGATGATGTAGTACGCGAAAATAATCACTACCATAGTGGTCATGCTCATCGACATGTCCATTTGGTCGTTCACTAGGTTAGTAATCATGCCAGCAGGCGCTGAAACGAAAACCACACCAACCAGTAGCAATAGGACGATGGCAAAAATGTTCATAAAGTGTTTGGCGCCATTGCCTAAGTAACGACCGGTGATCGTTGGTACTGATGCACCACCATTACGCACTGATAACATACCAGAGAAGTAATCGTGAACTGCACCAGCGAAGATACAACCGATAACAATCCAAAGCATCGCTGCAGGACCGTACAGTGCACCCATAATAGGACCGAAGATTGGACCTACACCCGCAATGTTGAGTAGCTGAACCAAGTAAACTTTCTTGGTTGACATTGGAACGTAGTCAACGCCATCTGCTTTGGTATGAGCAGGTGTTTGACGTTTTTCGTTAATACCAAAGACCTTCTCAATGAAAGCCCCGTAGATAAAGTAGCCGCCGATCAAGGCTGCAACACAAGTTAAAAACCACAACATAACTGTTATCCCTAGTTTGTGATGACATTAATTTCTGGTAACCATTATAAAAATGATGAATTAGCACGACATCGCCTTATTCGGTTAGTGGCGGAATAGATGATTAAGTGGTCAATAGCTAGGTTAAGTGGTTTTGTCGTTGGCTAAGCGGTCGGATTTAGGCGGTGAGTGGCAGAATAAAAGCGTGAAGCGAGTCACTTTCACTGAGCAAGAGTGGTAAAACGGCTTCAGAACTGGCATTGTTGTCGCAAGACATTTTTCGACCATAAAGGGAAATCATGAGAGCGCTAATCATCGTTGCGACCAGCTTACTAGCATTTGGCTGTGCTAAGGGTGTGGACGATCTTGCTAAAGAAGGAAGCTGGGATCAGATCGGTTATCAAGATGGCGTGAGAGGTCAGCTATCGCGAAGCTATTCCGATTTAAATAAGCTTGGTGAAGCGGTACATTCAGAGTATGACGCGGGTTATCAGCGCGGCCTTATTGAGTTCTGCGATGCAGATTTTGCGTATCAGATTGGTTTGTCTGGGCAATATTATACCGGTGCGTGTGAAGGTTTACCGGAAGCTCAACGTTTTCGAATGGAGTGGCAGCGCGGCTGGACTGACTATTCTCAGCAAAGCGGTTTTTAATATCGCAGCTTCATTAGATCAATGAACAATAAAAGGGTTAGCGACATGCTAACCCTTTTGCGTTTACTAATCGGTCAATCGGACTAAAGCGCGAGTTATTGGCTGCTGTTATCGCCATCCACAGCTCGACGCAGAAAGCCTTCTTGCTGCATAAGCTGCTTTTCGGCAGCCGCTTTCTCTAAGCCGGTGAGAATCATCAAAATGGATAACTTCACGTCATAGTTCGTTTCTTTGAGTGCTTTAGAGGCCACCTCTTTATGGCATTCTGTGGCTTGCATGACAATTCGTGTCGCTCGGGCTACTAACTTTGCGTTGGTGGCTTTTACGTCCACCATTAAGTTTTGGTAGCTTTTTCCTAATCGAATCATGCTCGCAGTCGTGAGCATGTTCAGTACCAGTTTTTGTGCTGTCCCTGACTTTAGGCGAGTGGAACCTGTGAGTGCTTCAGGGCCCACAACTGGGCTAATCGCAATGTTTGCAATGTTGGCTATGTCAGAGGCTGGATTACAAGATAGTGCGACGGACGTCGCGCCTACCTCGTTAGTGTATTCCAAGGCTCCGATAACATAAGGCGTTCGACCACTTGCGGCGATACCTACAACGACATCTTTATTTGAGAGGGCGATATCTTTGAGATCTTGAGCGCCGAGTACAGGATCGTCTTCCGCCCCTTCTTTCGCCTTAAACATCGCATCTTTGCCACCGGCAATAATTCCCACCACCATGTCAGGATCAGTGCCAAAGGTTGGTGGACACTCAGAAGCATCCAGTACGCCAAGTCGACCACTGGTACCTGCTCCGACATAGAGAAGGCGCCCACCCTGTTTGAAAGCATCAGTAATGGCATCAACCGCCTTGGCAATGTCTGGGATGACCTTTTCAACCGCCAAAGGAACGAGGCTGTCTTGCTGATTCATGCGTACCAATATCTGCTCAGACGATAGCAAATCGATGTCCATGGTTTCTGGGTTGCGTCCTTCAGATACAAGCTGGGAGAGCGCATTAAGTAAAGCGTCGTTTGTCATAATGGGTCCTAGTTAGCGGGGTAGAACACGCCCAGCGGTACGGCTTTGCTTGCGCCAGTGACCGAAGGCAGGTTGCTTGGCATTTTATTAACGAAACAGTGAGCCAGCCAAGCAAATGCCATTGACTCCATATAGTCACCGTTGATTGCTTCGCTATCGGTAGAGTCAACGTGCCAGTTGGTCAGCAGCTCGCTTAGGCGGCTCATGATAATCGGGTTGTTAGCGCCCCCACCACACACTAGCAGTTTGGGGCTGTTGCCGATGCCGTAAGGCTTGATGGCATCCGCGACAGTTATGGCAGTAAATTCAGTTAGGGTGCGCAGTAGGTCATGATCGCTCATGCCCGGTTTGATGGCAGCGCGCTGAGTATCGAGCCATTGCCCATGATAGTACTCGCGCCCAGTGCTCTTGGGTGCGCTTCGCGTTAGGTAAGGGTCTGTCAGCATCTGGGCTAATAGTTCATGGTGAACCATACCCTGATTGGCCAGTTGAGCGTCCTTATCAAAAGCTTGCCCAAAAGCTTGAGTACACCAATGATCCAAAAGCACATTACCGGGACCGGTATCAAACCCGATCACATCGCCGTTAGGCTGAAGCACAGACACATTGGCAATGCCGCCGATATTGAGAATAACTTGCGTCGATTCGCTGTCGCCGAATAGGTAACGATGAAATGCAGGAACCAAGGGTGCACCTTGACCGCCTAGAGCCATGTCTTTGCGTCTGAAGTCACCGATGGTATCAATGCCCGTGAGCGTCGCAACAAGGTTATTGTCGCCTAGTTGAGTCGTAAACGGGATGTCGCCGTCAGGCTGATGAAAGACGGTTTGACCATGGTTGCCAATCGCCTTGATGTCAGAGGCGTTATAGCTCGACTTGGCCAGCAAAGACTCAACGGCGTTAGCGTAGAGTATTCCCAGCTTATGGTCGAGCTCACCTATGGATTTTAGGCTGGTGGCTTGCCCTTGGCATATAGCCAAAACATCACGTTTGAGTGTGTCGGGATAACTTAGAAAATCATTATCTAGCAAGCGAATTTGTTTATCCTTAATGGCAACAATCGCAGTGTCGACACCGTCCAGACTCGTGCCTGACATGATACCAATATACAGCGCTTCCTTTGACATCATAAACTTACTCCGTTTTTACTCAGCTTTATTGTAAATCAAAAACAATAGGAATAACCTCTGGGGATGCCCATTTGATAATAATTTTGCAGAGGAGCAATTATGGGACCGCTATGGATTGATGTGGCAGGCTACGAGCTGACTGCTGAAGATCGTGAAATTTTGGAGCACCCAACCGTAGGTGGTTTAATTCTATTTGCTAGAAACTACCACGACTCCGAGCAACTGATTGAACTCAATCGACAAATCCGTCAAGCGGCAAAGAAACCCATAGTGATTGGTGTTGATCAAGAGGGTGGGCGCGTACAGCGCTTTCGTGATGGCTTTACTTTGCTTCCTCCTGCCGCTCGTTACGCCAAGCTTAAAGACGAGGCGTTGGCTCATCAAGCAGGTTGGTTGATGGCTGCCGAGCTGATTGCTCATGATATTGATTTGAGCTTCGCGCCGGTACTTGACCAAGGTGAGCAAAGCAAAGCGATTGGTAATCGCGCTTTTGGTGACAACTTCCAGACGATTGTGCAGTACACCACCGCCTTTATGGCGGGCATGAAGTCTGCAGGCATGGCGACAACCGGTAAGCACTTTCCGGGACACGGCGGCGTAACCGCGGACTCGCACCTTGAGACGCCAGTAGATAATCGAGACTCTATTTTTGAAGACGATATGCGCATCTTCCAGGCTCATATCAAAGCCGGCGTACTCGATGCCATGATGCCGGCACACGTGGTTTTTCCTCACTATGATGACAAGCCAGCGAGTGGCTCAAGCTATTGGCTAAAAGACGTGCTGCGCAAACAGCTTGGTTTTAATGGCATTGTGTTCTCTGATGATCTATCAATGGAAGGCGCTGCGATTATGGGCGGCCCAGCAGCTCGTGCACAGCAGGCACTCGATGCGGGCTGCGATACGCTCTTGATGTGTAATAACCGAAACTCGACGATTGAGGTGTTGGATAACCTGCCAATTACCAAAGTGAAGCAGGCAAGCCGTATGTTGAGAAAGAAAAACTTTGACCTAGAAGAGCTGAAGAAAAGTGCTCAGTGGAAAGCGGCGAATAGTAAGGTGCTGTCGGCGCTGGAAGGTTAGAGATAGGTACAAAAACAGCGAGCTTAGCTCGCTGTTTTTGTATGTAATCAGGATATCAGTGAAACCCCAACGTCTCTTTCAACGATTTCAAATACCGGCGACTCACAGGTATTGGATGATCACTTTGAGTAATGATTTCCGCCAGTCCATTCTCTAGCAGTTTGATCTCTTTAATCGCCTTTACATTCACCAAAAACTGACGATGACAGCGAATGAGTGACGTCTTATCTTCAATCACTTTGAGCGTCAACTGCGATGTCGCTTTTTGAGTCGCGGTTTGTACATGCACACCTGAAAGGTCACTGTAGGCAAACTCCACATCCTTAGTGGCTATGATGACGATGCGGTTGTGACCAACGCAAGGAATTTGGTCTAGCGTGGCTGGTGCTAGAGTATCAAAGTTCTCGGTTTGAGTGGTGTCGCGCTTATTGAGGCGCTTAATGGTTTTTCCTAAGCGGCAAGGGTCAACAGGCTTAAGCAGGTAATCAAACGCATTGTCTTCAAACGCTTGAATCGCATATTGGTCATAGGCGGTCACGAAGACCACATTTGGCATAGTGTCAGGGTCAAGCATGCCCAAAAGCTCAATACCTGTGATTTGTGGCATCTGGATATCGAGAAAAACCACATCAGGTTTATGTAGATTGATTTTCTTTAAACCTTCAATGGCGTTGCTAGCTTGGTCAATCACCTCAATCTGTTCAAACTCAGCCAAAAGCTCAATAAGCTCCTCACGAGCAAACAATTCATCATCAATCACTAATGCGGTTAGTCGTGTCATGAGGCGATAGCCGTCCTTTTATCGTCTGAATTTGCGGGCGCTGGAATAATAAAGCTCATTCGCGTGTGGCGTTGTGTTTCAACTTCAATTTTTAGCGCTGAGTCACGCCCAAATTGATTACGCAAGCGTTTATCCACTATCTGCATCCCCAGTCCTTGATGATCCGGCTCAGGAGGTAAGTAGGTGCCCGCGTTATCCTCAACAGTGAGTCGATAGCCTTGTTCACAGGGTTCACTAAAGATTCGAATAGTGCCCCCTTCAATAAGATTGGATATGCCATGTTTGATGGCGTTTTCGACCAGAGGTTGTAAGGTAAAGCTCGGTACAGCTTGCTCGAGTAAATCGGGTGAAATATCGATATCTACCTCCAATCGGTCAGTAAATCTCGCTTTCTCTATTGTGAGGTAAGCATTGACGTGCGCCAGCTCTTCTTTAAGCGTCACCGTCTCAATATTCTGCTTAAGGTTACTACGGAAGAACTGCGACAAATGCTGAATCAAACTGCGTGCCTTGTCCGGATCGCGTCTGGTAATCGCGCTAATGGTATTGAGCGCGTTAAACAAAAAATGCGGATTCACTTGCGCGTGTAGAAGCTTAATCTCAGCTTGGTTTAGCAAGGTCTGCTTATGGATGTAATCGCCATGCAGGATCTGGCTAGAGAGTAGCTGAGCTATGCCTTCTGCCATCGACATATTGATGGTTGAAAACAGCTTCCGCTTCGGTTCGTACAGCTTAATGGTGCCAATAACTTCATCCCCTGTACGCAGCGGGATGATAAGCGCTGAGCCGAGTTTGCAATCTTTCGAGATAGAGCACTGATACGGGTTTTCTTTGCCATCGAGGTAGATAATGTCGTTATTGTTCATCGAGTCTAGCGTACTTTGCGATGAAATGGGGCGGTTAAGCTTATGATGATCCGCGCCTATACCAACGAAGGCCAAGATTTTTTCGCGGTCAGTGATGGCAACAGCACCGACATTGGTTTCTTCGTAAATGATACGGGCAATCTTACTCGCATTGTTGGAGTTAAACCCATGGACCAAAATACCCACCGAACGTTCTGCGATGTTTAACGCTCGCCGAGAAAAGGTTGCTGAGTATTCTTCAAAGATGGTTTTGCGGTCTTGAAGTATGCTCATAAACAGCGCTGCACCGACTGAATTCGCAATGATCATTGGTGCTGCGATGTTAGAAACCAGCGTATAAGCTTGGTCAAAAGGTTTGGCGACAATCAAGATGATCAACATCTGGACCACTTCCGCTACAAAGGTCACATAGAACACCACCATGGGATTAAACAGCTGTTCTTTCCTACCTTTTTGGAGGAAGTAGAGGTGCATAATACCGCCAATCACCCCTTCTGCTGTGGTGGAGATCGCACAAGCGACATCAGTAAAACCACCTAACGTATAGCGGTGCATGCCACCAGTAAATCCAACCGCAAAGCCGACAACGGGTCCACCAAACAAACCGCCCATCACGGCACCAATCGCACGTGTATTTGCTATCGCATCATCGATCTGAAGACCAAAGTATGTGCCGAGAATGCAGAATGAGGAGAACAGCACATAGATACTGAACTTGTGGCTCAAGCGGTTTGTAACGCTAAACAGCGGGAGGAACAGAGGTGTCTTACTGAGCATATAAGCTAGCATCAGATACACACACATCTGTTGCAGCAAAGAGATAATTAAGTCCATGGGTACCACCTCAACCTTGATGCTTCTATTGTAACTCATGTCGTAACAAAGAGGAGGGGGCGGTGTCGAAGTATGTTTATTGGGGGGCGATGATAAGCAAGTAATTAGATGTAAATTTATTTTTACATTGAGTGTTTTTTTAAGTTTACGCTTGCATGTGTTTTTTATCTATGTATATTACCAGTTAAAGCTTAGCCGGACATGGAATTGATAAAAGTTCGGTGTAAAAATAAATTTACAGGTGATGAGATGAAAAAGAGCGAACTCAGTAATATTAATATCAGCGACGAACAGGTACTGATTACCCCAGAGCAACTAAAACAAAAGCTACCACTGAGCGAAAAAGCGCGTAAGTTTATTCAAGACTCTCGTGAGACCATCGCTAACATCATCCATAAAAAAGACCATCGCCTGTTGGTTGTATGTGGTCCTTGTTCTATTCATGACGTTGATGCAGCAAAGGAATACGCTAAACGTCTTAAAGCACTCTCGGAGCAACTGAGTGATCAGCTATATATTGTTATGCGAGTGTACTTTGAAAAGCCGCGTACCACAGTGGGCTGGAAAGGTCTTATCAACGACCCACAACTCGATGGGACATTCGACATCGAGCACGGCCTGCACGTAGGTCGTCAGCTGCTGGTAGAGCTAGCAGAGATGGAAATCCCTCTGGCAACAGAAGCGCTAGACCCAATCAGCCCGCAGTACCTGGCGGATACGTTCTCATGGGCAGCGATCGGTGCTCGTACTACAGAATCACAAACTCACCGTGAAATGGCAAGTGGTCTATCGATGCCTATCGGCTTTAAAAACGGCACCGACGGCAGCCTAGCGACAGCAATCAATGCGATGCAAGCGGCGTCTTCAAGCCACCGCTTCATGGGTATTAACCGTGAGGGGCAGGTAGCGCTATTGACGACGCAAGGTAACGCTAACGGTCACGTAATTCTTCGTGGCGGCAAACAAACCAACTACGATTCAGTGTCTGTGACTGAGTGTGAGCAAGAGCTTGCCAAATCGAACCTAGATGCATCATTGATGGTCGATTGTAGCCACGCTAACTCTCGCAAAGACTACCGTCGTCAGCCTCTCGTTGCTGAGGATGTGATTCACCAGATCCGCGAAGGCAACAAGTCGATTATCGGCTTGATGATTGAAAGTCACCTTAACGAAGGCAACCAAAGCTCAGATATTCCGCTTAATGAAATGCAATACGGCGTGTCTATCACCGATGCGTGTATCAATTGGGATTCAACTGAGGCACTATTACGTCATGCTCATACTGAGCTCGTCCCATTCTTGGAAAATCGTATTAAGGAATAATGACATCCATGGCTGCTGAACTGAACGCATTGCGTGACCAAATCGATGACGTTGATAAGCAGATGCTTGAGCTTTTGGCAAAGCGTCTATCTCTTGTGGAGCAAGTTGGTGAAGTAAAGAGCCGACACGGCTTACCTATTTATGCCCCTGACAGAGAAGCAGCCATGCTGGCCTCTCGCCGTGAAGAAGCAGCAAAAAAGGGTGTGCCACCTCAGTTAATCGAGGACATCCTGCGCCGCACCATGCGTGAGTCTTATGCTAGTGAGAAAGACTCTGGCTTTAAGTGCCTTAACCCAGAATTGCGCTCAGTCGTTATTGTTGGTGGTAAAGGGCAATTAGGTGGCTTGTTTGGTCGCATGTTTACCTTGTCTGGCTATCAAGTCAAAGTGCTCGGTAGCCAAGATTGGGATCGCGCTGATGAGATCTTAGACAACGCTGGTCTTGTGGTGGTAACGGTGCCAATTCACTTGACAGTAGGTGTGATTGAGAAGCTTGGAAACCTACCGGAAGACTGCATCCTGTGTGATCTAACGTCCATCAAGTCCAAGCCACTTAATGCCATGATGAACGTGCACCAAGGTCCGGTTGTTGGTCTGCACCCAATGTTTGGCCCTGACGTACCAAGTCTTGCTAAGCAGGTTATTGTTTACTGCGATGGCAGACAAGAAGCTGAATACCAATGGCTACTCGAACAGTTCAAGATTTGGGGCGCGAGTCTGTGCCAGATCTCTGCTGAGCAACACGACAAAGGCATGACATTGATCCAGGCGCTACGCCACTTCACCTCGTTCGCCTACGGTCGCCATCTGAGTCAGCAAAACCCAGACCTTGATACGCTAGTGAAATTGAGCTCACCGATCTACCGTCTCGAGCTAGCGATGGTTGGCAGACTGTTTGCTCAAGACCCAACGCTGTACGGCGACATCATTATGTCATCAGAGGAAAACATCGAGATGATCAAGTGTTTCCATAAGCAGTTTGGCGAAGCGTTGGCGCTACTCGATAGCAAAGATAAAGCGAAGTTTGTCACTGAGTTTAATGAGGTGAGCGATTGGTTTGGTGATTACTCACAGCAGTTTATGTCTGAGAGTCAAAACCTTCTGAAACAAGCGAATGACGCTATTCATCGCGGTTAAGTAACCAATTAGATTTAGTTAGATAAGATAGAAAAAACGCAGCTGTTTAGCTGCGTTTTTTAGTTGGTTTGTTCGGTATTAATAGTGTCGACTTCTTCATTGCCCGCCGTCTTAATCGACGAATCAACATAAGGCGCATTCGTCAGGTTGATCTGCAGCTTAACTACGCTGCTTACCAACTCAATCAACGGTGCCCATTGCACTTTCTTCTCTTTTTCAAAGACATAATCGAAGTTTTCTGGACTCCAATCGATAAAGTACTGAGGGTTTAGCGTGCGGCCCAAGAAGCGGATCTCGTAGTGAAGGTGCGGGCCTGTTGAAGTGCCGCTGTTGCCACAGGTAGCAAGCACATCGCCTTTGCTAACAAACTGACCGCTCTTAGCTTTGAATTTGTGCAGGTGAGCGTAAGAGCTCATGAAACCAAAAGCATGACGGACGGTGAGGTAGTTACCATAGCCTTGGCGACTTGGTCTCACGGTTTCAACCACACCGTCGGCAGGCGCTAAGATTTGCTCGCCAGTTTTACAGGTTAGGTCGATACCACTATGCACGTGACGCTTACCAGTAATAGGGTGCGTGCGTCTGCCATAAGAGGAAGAGATGCGCTGGTAAGTCATTGGACTATCGTTGGGGATGAGTCTTAGCATGGTGGCGCGCACAGCTGAGTCAATAGCTGCAGCGTCGATGCGCTCTTCTAATGGCATCTCATTGTCATACTGCTCTTCATCGACAAGACCAAGTACCGCTTCAACATCGTTCACACGCTTACCGAGAAGCTGTAATGAATCACGTTTTTCCTCAAGCTCTTGAGAGAGGTCGTGCATTTCATTCACTTGCTCTTCTAACTTTGCCTCGAGCATAGCTTTTTCTTGGTGCAGACTTGCTAACGATCCCTCTGTTGAGGTCAGTTCTAGCTGTGACTGCTGATACGAATACCCAACTAACCCTAAGCCAACAGGGAAAGCCGCAGCTAGTAAGATAGCTGTGTAGGTGCGCTTTTTTCCAAGGCGCAGCGTTTTCTTCTTTCCTTGTTGTGTTGGTATAACAACGCGAATCTTATTGGGCATAGTAACGGTTCGTAGGTGACAGTCTGTCTATAAAATAACGTGAATTTTCAGTTAATTTCGCTAATTTGTGGCACAAAATCACAAAAAAATAGGGCGCTATTATTAGCGCCCTATGGAAAAAAAACAAGTTTATCTGTAAATCAGTTGCTTATTTTGAGATACGCTTGTATTTGATACGGTGTGGTTCAGCGGCTTCAGGACCAAGCGTTTTCTTCAACCATTCCATGTACTCGGTGTAGTTACCTTCGTAGAAGTTAACCTGACCTTCATCACGGTAGTCGATGATGTGAGTCGCGATACGGTCAAGGAACCAACGGTCGTGCGAGATAACCATGGCACAGCCAGGGAACTCTAGAAGTGCTTCTTCTAGTGCACGCAGTGTTTCAACGTCAAGGTCGTTGGTTGGCTCATCGAGTAGTAGCATGTTACCGCCAGCTTTAAGAAGCTTAGCAAGGTGTACACGGTTACGCTCACCACCAGATAGCTCACCGATGATCTTCTGTTGGTCGCTGCCTTTGAAGTTAAAGCGCGAGCAGTAAGCACGAGCTGGGATCTCAAAGTTGTTGATCTTGATGATGTCAGCGCCTTCAGAGATCTCTTGGAATACTGTGTTGGTGTCGTTCATTGAGTCACGGAACTGCTCAACAGACGCCAGCTTAACGGTTTCACCTAGATCGATCGTACCTGAGTCAGGCTGTTCAGTGCCGCTTAGCATCTTGAATAGCGTTGATTTACCTGCACCGTTGGCACCGATAATACCCACGATAGCACCCTTAGGAATGCTGAACGATAGGTCGTCGATAAGCACGCGGCCGTCAAAAGACTTAGTTAGGTTGTTCACTTCAAGAACTTTGTCACCTAGACGCTCACCTGGCGGGATGAACAGCTCGTTGGTCTCGTTACGCTTCTGGTGATCGCCGCTTTGCAGCTCTTCAAAGCGTGCCATACGTGCTTTAGACTTCGCTTGGCGACCTTTAGGGTTTTGACGAACCCACTCAAGTTCTTTCTCGATGGTCTTTTGACGAGCTTTCTCTTGAGACGCTTCTTGTTGCAGACGCGCATCTTTTTGCTCAAGCCAAGAGGTGTAGTTACCTTCCCATGGAATACCTTCACCACGGTCAAGTTCTAGGATCCAACCGGCTGCGTTATCTAGGAAGTAACGGTCGTGGGTAATCGCCACAACGGTGCCAGTGTAATCAACAAGGAAGCGCTCTAGCCAAGCTACAGATTCAGCATCCAAGTGGTTGGTTGGTTCGTCAAGAAGCAGCATGTCTGGCTTCTCAAGCAGTAGGCGACAGATAGCAACACGGCGACGTTCACCACCAGAAAGGTGTTGGATCTTCGCATCCCACTCAGGAAGACGAAGTGCATCTGCAGCACGCTCTAGAGCGTTTTCTAGGTTGTGACCTTCTTTCGCTTGAATCAGCGCTTCTAGTTCACCTTGCTCTTTTGCTAGCGCATCAAAGTCCGCATCTGGTTCTGCGTAAGCTGCGTAAACTTCGTCAAGACGCTTCATCGCACCTGCAACGTCAGCAACGGCTTCTTCAACGATTTCGCGAACCGTTTTTGATTCGTCTAGTACTGGCTCCTGAGGTAGGTAACCTACGTTTAGACCTGGTTGTGGGCGTGCTTCACCATCGATGTCAGTATCAATACCTGCCATGATGCGTAGAAGCGTTGATTTACCTGCGCCGTTAAGACCAAGTACACCGATTTTCGCGCCAGGGAAGAAGCTTAGAGAAATGTCCTTAAGGATTTGTCGCTTTGGTGGCACCACTTTGCTCACACGCGACATAGTATAGACGTATTCAGCCATTGCCGATCGTTCCTAATTTTGAAGTCAATAAAGTTCCTATTTTACACCACCGAGCGGAATCCTTTCAATTTTACTTCTAAGAAAGCATGCATCGATTGAAACGCTTCGAAGGGATAGTGCGTATCAAATAGCCAGAAACAAATTCTTAATAACAAAGCCATTGGAAAGTTGACTCAATTGGTCTTAAATTGAAGTTTGACCATGCATTAAATGACAGCTGACACGGTCGTCAGGAAAACAATAACAATATCTCTAATGGTCAACATTCACAGCATCGAAGGAATGGTTACATGGATTTCAAACGACGATACTCAAAGCCGTTACTAGCAACAGCATACGGAGCTATCGTATCACTGGCTTTACCAGTTTTTATGGGCACCGCCCAAGCCTCTGAAACAAAACTTGAACGTCAGCGAGATACGTATGACAAAGCTCAAGATCTCATCGATAAAAAAGACATCAGTGGCTACAACAAGATCCGCGCTCAAATTGCGGACTACCCATTAACGCCTTATGTCGATTACCGAGTTTTTTCTCTGCAGTTGAAAGACAAATCGGTCTCCGAGGTGAATCAGTTTATAGAAACGCATCAGGCGTTCCCTTTCTCTTCGCGTATCCGTGCGCCGTTTATCGACCAGTTGGCGAGGCAGAAACGTTGGGATGATCTACTGGCATTTCAAACCAGTTATCCCAATGGGGAGCGCTATCAGTGTCATTACCATTATGCGCAGCTAAAAACAGGCGACAGCAAAGCCGCGTATGAAGGTGCGGCAAACTTATGGAAAAGTGGCGATAGCGTCGATAGCGCTTGCGATCCCTTGTTCGATTCATGGAATAAGGCAGGGCTGCGCACAGACGATTTGATTCTCGAGCGAATGACGCTGGCGTTTAAAAGCCGCAATGGCTCCTTAATTAACTATCTCAATAAGCAGCTGAAAACCTCAAAAGGAAAGCAGCAAGGTAAGCAGGTCCAAGCCCTGTTCAAGTCACCAAAAAACGTAGCTACGTTTGCCGCAGGTAACTTCCCTGAACCAAATCGCAGTTTACTGACGGAGTCGGCACTGCAAAAACTCGCGCGTAGCGATAAAGAGCAAGCGCGCAGCGCACTCTCGAAGCTCAATAAAAACAGCAAATTGACGCCAGAGCTGAAACAGTCGATGAATGATTACGTGGCGATGCGCTTTATAACCACAGACACAGACAGCGAAGCAAAATGGCGAGATGGGGTTTTAGCGACATCGAGCAATGATGGTTACCTAGAGCGTCGCGCTCGACTAGCTGTGCAACAAGCGGATTGGAAAGGGTTGACTCAGTGGATAGATAAACTGAGCGACAAAACAAAACAAACCAGCCGTTGGCAGTATTGGCTAGCCCGAGCAGAGATAAGCAATGGCGATAAAGCACAAGGCGAGAAGAGACTAGAGTCTATCGTTGGCCAGCGCAACTTTTACAGTGCAGCCGCAGCCACGCATTTAAAACATTCGATTGTTTATCCGATTTCGACGACCACATTTGATAGCAAAGTGGTTGCACCTTATCAGAGTAGCTTGATTCGCATCGAAGAGCTTATTAAGCGCGATAAGATTGCAGCAGCGAAATCTGAGTGGCGCTATCTACTTTCTAATGTTTCTAAGTCAGAGAAAGAGATGCTCGCGGCCTATGCTGGACAGAAGCGTTGGCATCACCTTACCGTGGTGGCGACCATATCAGCCAAGATGTGGGATAACATGAGTCTTCGTTTCCCGACTGCTCACCAATGGTGGTTTAACTTCTATGGGGAGAAGTTGGACTTAGATACCGATCTTCTGATGTCTTTGGCGAGACAAGAAAGTGCGATGGATGTGGAAGCCCGCTCTCCTGTTGGTGCTCGTGGAGTCATGCAAATCATGCCCGCTACTGCTAAATACACCGCGAAAAAGCACAAAATTGCCTATAAGCGAACCAGTGAACTGTATCAAGTGAATAAAAATATTGAGATAGGTTCACATTACCTCAACGAGCTTTTGGGTAACTATGACAATAACCGTATCTTTGCGCTCGCTGCTTATAATGCCGGACCGAACCGCGTGAAGCGCTGGCGAGCAGCTTCTGATGGCAACCTAGATGCCATCGCGTTTATTGAGGCGATACCGTTTCGAGAGACCCGAGGATACGTCCAGAACATTCTGATGTTCCAAGTCTATTATCGTGATTTGATGGGTGTTCAAGGAAGTTTCCTTACCGACGCAGAGGCGAATAAGCGGTACTAGTTACCGTACACTAGGAATTGGCGTGAGCTTGGGGTTAGAATGGAGTATTGGAAGTCTCTAATGGAATGATTCATGGAACCTCAATATCAAGATTGGCAACAAGTTCTCGACCTGATTCAACGTTCGCAAAGCACAGAGCAACAAGCGCAGCTCATGACGATGCTGTTAACGCCAGATGAGCGTGAAGCGGTCACTGCTCGCGTTAACATCTTATGTGAGCTACTAAAAGGGGACTTATCTCAGCGTCAAATTAGCCAGATGTTAGGGGTGGGTGTTGCGACCATTACTCGAGGTAGTGCAGAGGTGAAGCGCCTTGAAGATGCAGAGAAGAACGCATTGAGTGACTTGCTGTTAAAATAGCGAGACCTATCGGGTCTCGCTCATTGGCACTAGCGTAACGTGCGGCTAGAAATGGTCTGGATTCACGAAAGGGATCAGCGCCAAAATCAAGGCTTGATGGTAAACCGAACTGCGAGTGAGCTGGTGCTGAGTCAACAGCGCAATGGCGCCGCCTTTTTGTTTGATGTTGTCGGTGCCAAACGTTTTATCCATGACATCGCCAAGTTCTACCGTTGGCGATAGCTGCTCAACTACAGCCGGTGGCAGCATCAAGCTCGCGCTTCTGGACTCACCAACTAGTCCTTGTGATTCAATCACCATCCACGCAAAGGTACAGCCGCCATCCAATCCAGCCTCAATACCCACATAAAAGTCACCGCCTTGTTTAGCCTGTTTGGCATTATTAACTCGGTTTACAGCACCGCGATGGGTTTCCTCGTTATCCATAGGCTGATCCGCCACACCGCTTGGTACGCTAACACCCTCAAATTCAAATGTTTGGTTTGGGAAAGCCGATTCAAACGCGCTTTTAACAGCATTGATTTTGGCTGGGTTTAATGAGGCAATAACGACCTTTTTCATGACTGACTTATCCATGTATAAAACGTAAGAACCTAATTCTAACGTAAATCTTCCCTATTCATGTCATTTAAATCTTCAATATCCCTAACCTTGGTTGTGACCGATTCAGGGTCCAACTAGGAATCAATATAATTTTTATAGTATGATGTTCTGTTATTTGTAGTCAGAAACTTCAACAAGAGACAATGGATATGAAATTAAAACAAGTAGTGGTGGCTTTAGGAATTATGACGCTGGCAGGATGCCAAGCGACGCAGCGTCAAAATGCCACAACGGGTGAATATGAGACTAACTCAGCGACCAAAGGTGCCGTGATCGGTGCGATTGCGGGAACCGCTGTGGGTATTGCCTCTGGTGGCGATAGCAAGGGTATTCTTCTGGGTGCAGCGAGTGGTGCGGCAATCGGTGGCGGTGCTGGTTACTACTTTGATCAGCAAGAAAAAGCGCTACGCCAAGAGCTACTAAACTCTGGGGTGCAAGTGGAGCGCACAGGCGACAATCAATTGGTTCTTCGTCTAGAAAATGGCATTGGTTTTGCGAGTAACTCGCACGCTTTAGATAGTAACATTCACAACACGCTTAAAGGTGTAGCGCGCATCTTAGTTGAATACCCAGATACAAGCCTTGTCATCGATGGTTATACCGACAGTACGGGTAGCGCCGATTACAATCAGCAGTTATCTGAAAAGCGTGCTGAGCAGGTACGCGCATTCTTGGTAAGCCAAAATGTTGCCCCAGGTCGTGCTGTCGCTCGAGGAATGGGTGAGCGTTTCCCTATCTGTAGCAACTCAACGACAGAAGGGCGTCAATGCAACCGACGTGTAGAGATTAAGATTCTACCGCTGACGTAAGCGGTGTATCGAACATAGATAAAAAAATCCCTAGGTCATGCCTAGGGATTTTTGGTTTTATTCTTTGTTGTCAGCAAGATCTGGAATAACAGGTTTGACGTTATCGATAGGGTAGCAGCCCAATACTTTTAAGTGCTTCGTTATCTTCACTAACTCATCGACTGCGTTCTTCATCGCCTCAGAATCTTTATGTCCTTCGACATCGACATAAAACATCTCTTCCCAAGGGTTGCCCATGATTGGACGAGATTCAAGCTTGGTCATATTGATGCCATAGCGTTGAAGGACCAGCAAGGTTTCAACCAGTGAGCCAGCCTCTTGTGAGGTTGCCATGATGAAAGTTGTCTTCGCTGGGATCTGAGCCGACACTTCCACTGGCTTTCTCGCCACAATAATAAAGCGAGTGTGGTTCTCTGTTTGATTGGCAATGTTGCCTTGAATCGACTGTAAACCATAGAGCTTACCGCTTGCTGCGTGACCGATAGCCGCAACGTCGTCTCGATTTAGCTCTTGTACTTTTTGCATCGCATCAGCCGTGCTTGCACAGGACTCAAGAGTCACGCCTTTCAGACGGCTCAAGAACTCACTGCATTGCTGGTGCGGCTGAGGGTGTGAGTATAGTGTCTTGATGTTCTCAAGACGAATCTCTTTCGTCGCCACCAAGCAGTGTTCGATAGGCTGAGTGATCTCGCCGACGATATGCAAAGTCGTGTGCTGAAGCAGATCAAATACTTCATTGATAGAACCTGAACTAGTGTTCTCGATTGGCAGCACACCATAATCTGCATGGCCAGATTCAACCGTTTTGATGACTTCTTTGAATTGGTCGCAGTTAAGTTCTACCAGTTCTGTGTTCTTGCGAGAGAAGTAGTCTCGGCTTGCAAGGTGGGAATAAGAGCCCTTTGCGCCAAGAAACGCTACTCGAGCGACGGGCTTTCGGCTTTGATCTGGATTCGCTAGATTCTGCAAGTAAACCTGCTGCAGCAACACTGAGTCTTCAATGATGGTATGAAAGATCTTAGTGATGTACGGGGCATCGAGTTCGTACTTGTCTTTACCGTTATTGATTAACTTAACAAGCAGTTGCTGTTCACGAGCAGCATCACGAACGGGTTTAGATGTCTCTACTTTGCTTTTTGCTACTTCAATGCTGAGCTTACGGCGCTCAGATAGAAGTTGCAGTAGCTGGTCATCAAGTTCATTCAGTCTCAGGCGAATGTCATCTAGTGAATAGTTGGTGTCGGTCATCAAATAGTCCTTATAAAAAAGCCTCCCGTTTGGGAGGCTTTCCGTTCGTTTTTGACTTTTCTTTCGAAAACGAAGAAGCCTCCAAGCCTAGTGGAGAAAAAAGAAGTCAAAAAAGAACAGAATACTTGGGCGCATAAATCGTTGCTTAATCATTTTTGTTGGCTAAGCCCCACAATAAGCAAGGGAGCTTAGAGCGTCAAGCAAAAAAATAGCGCCCTAAGGCGCTATTTTTTTGTGACTAAATTGAATCGCTATGCGGTAAGACGACCGTATTATTCGATTTCTTCTGCTTCTGCGAGCTCAGGCTTCTCTGTGCGACGAGCTTCAGGTTTGTGTCTTAGTTTGTTTAGCTGACGTTCCAGTTTCTGTTCTACCTCGTTAACGGCAGCGTATAAATCTTCATGAGTAGCGGAAGCGACAAGTTTGCCTTTGGGTACCGTAATGGACGCTTCGAATTTCATTTGTTTGTTTGGCTCTTCGTTGAAAGCAGTTTGGCAACTAATAATGTCCACTTGCCATTTTTCTAACTTCTTAAATTTGCTCTCAATATGCTCACGGATTGCAGAGGTGATCTCAATGTTTTTACCAGTGATGTTTACTCTCATATGTTTTTTCCTCTGTTGCATCCCTCATGGGTTAACTCCAGATTACTTATCCAGACTGAAAAGAATGTGATCCAGATCACCCTTATGCGAGGGTTTTTCGCTTCCAAATCTAAATGTGATCTATCGCAAAACTTTGTGCTGTCGAGTGTAAAAAAGCCTTTTCTTTCCGTGAAAAGTCATTAATTTGGATAGAGTAGCGTTCTGAAAATTTCCCATTTTTGGCGACTTAGTACGACCCTAAGAAAGCGGCTGGCTAATTAGTGTTCAGAACTAAAGTGTGATCTTCATCACTCAGTCGATGTCTCCTCCTTTTCTCCCAATATTCTATAAAACTCAATGTCCTGATTAAGAGCTTGTTGTTCGTCTCTGATCTCCTGTAATGACTCTAGTTGCTTGTAGATGACAAAGTATCGGTTGATGTTCGCGACATAGGTAACGGGCTCTGAACTGATATTACGTCGTGCCATTAGCTCTACATTGCCAAACCATTTGTTGGGATCGTAGCCGTGTTTCTCTGCGAGGCGACGCATTCTCGAGATATTCCCCGGCCCCGCATTGTAGGCGGCGAGCGTTAAATACACTTTGTCGTCGTCACTGATCGCATCATCGCTGAAATATCGATCGCGAATAAAGCGCATGTATTTGACCCCTGCGTGGACGTTATTCTCTATGTTGTTGATGTTCTTTATGTTGACGTTCTGGTCTCTCGCGGTACTTGGTAGTACCTGCATAATGCCAACTGCGCCTTTTGGGGAGACTTTATTCTGATTGAGCTTAGATTCTTGGAATGCTTGAGCGGCGATCATTAAGAAGTCGAAGTCATACTGATCTGCGTATTTTTTGAAGAGGGTAATGAGCTTTTCAAGCTGCTGGATGTTATTAGGATCTAGAGCCTTAGCAAACCATGATGTGTTCTCAAGATACTTATTGTAGATAACGTTACCGAGTAAGGTGCCGCCTTTAGCCGTTTTGATATAGGCGTCCACTTGTGCGGTTAGTTTGGGAGAGTCTTTGCGCATTGCCCAAGCAATCTGACCGCCCTCACGAAGTGGTAGTTCACTGTGTATATTTAGATCATCAAAGGTTTTGTTCCAGAAGAAGGCCTTATGGCTATCGAGCACAGTCGCCTTTACATAGCCTTGTTTCACCATTTCAATGAGTTCGTAATCTTGAAGCGTCTCTTCGAGATATTGCACCAATACAGGTGCCTGCCCTTCATCGGTCAGTTCCCGGTTGAGCTTTTGTAAGCTCTCAAAGTAGCTTGAACTCGCTCTCACCCAAACTTCTTTACCGCTCAGATCTTCAAGGCTGCTCAGCGCTGGGTAGTCGTCACTGGTAATAATGAGCTCATTGATGTTATCAAGGATAGGGGTACTGAACTGGATCACTTGCTCACGCCCAGGTGTCACTGTGAGATTTGCGACAATCAGGTCACCATATCCGTTTACTAGGGCTGGAATCAGGTCATCACGAGGGACTGGAATGACTTGTAGCTTCACTTTGGGGTACTTCTTTTTGAAGTGCTTTTCAAAGTGGTATAGCTGCTCTGCGCCGATACCTCTCGGTAGGCCTTTTTCAATGTAATAAAACCCAAGATCGGCGGACACGAGCACTCGTATTACTCGTTTTTCCGCAAGGGTATCTAGATCCCCTGTGTAGGGGGTGTTGCTTAATGGCGTAAGTTCTAATGCTCGCAGTGGGAGTGAGAACAATACGATGGCTAAACTCAGTAACAGCGCCTTCACTTCCATCACCTTTTTATTATTGTGTTAAAGGTAAATATATAAATGAAAACGCCTTTTCGCCAATTTGGGCACAAAAAAAGCGCTGATACGACAGCGCTTTAGTTGAGTCTCTTTGAAACTTATAGAGGGTTCAGCTCAATAAGTTTTTCTGTACGTTCGACCTGCTCTTGCATGCCAAGTTGCTCGTAAGCTTTCTTCTGAATGCTCAGAGACTTGCGAGCCGCTTCTGTATCTGGATACGTTTTCTGCAGCTCTTGAGTACGATTGATCGCGGCAATCCAAGCTTCACGACGCAAGTAGAAATCGGCCGTCGCTAGGTCATAGTTTGCTAGGCGGTTCTTTAAAGCCACCATTCGCTTTTGTGCATCTTCGGCATAAGCACTGTTTGGATAACGCTTGAGTAGGCGATCGAAGTCTGCAAATGCCGCTTTAACTGGTTCAGGGTCTCGGTCTGAACGATCAATACGGAAGATGTCATGCATAAAGTTACGATCTTGCGCCATATGACTTAGACCACGCATATACAGAACCCAGTCAGAACGCTCATGAGTTGGGTTTAGGCGAGAGAAACGCTCGATAGTGGCTAACGCAAGCGCCAAGTCATCATTCTTATAGTATGCATAGATAAGGTCTAACTGAACCTGTTCGGTATAAGCACCAAATGGGTAGCGAGAATCCAGCGCTTCAAGACGCTCGATAGCGGATGTCCAGTTACCACCTTGCAGTGACTCTTGAGCTTCAGAATACAACTGAGACGGCGGGACATCTGGGACGGTGACTTCTTTGTCAGCACAACCAAACAACAAAGCTACAGAAAGCAAGCCTGTTAGTTTAATTAGTTTCATACGAGAACGATTTTCCTTGACGTAAATATTTTTCCGCTTCCATTACTTTTCTTGCCAGTAACAGATACAATGATGGGCTATATTATCCACACTCGTGGTATTAGTCCCAAGGTTTTTTAAAAAGTTCGATATGGCTCAGCAGATTGAATTAACAAATACAGTAAAAGACAGCCAGTTAGGTCAACGTTTAGACCAAGCTGTAGCTGAACTCTTCGCAGATTTTTCTCGTTCGCGCCTAAAAGAATGGCTGCTAGACGGGAAAATCGCGGTTAACGGTGTCGTGGTGACCAAGCCTCGCACTAAAGTGATGGGCGGTGAGTTGATTACCGTTCAAGCTGAACTAGAAGATGAAGAACGCTTCGAAGCGCAAGATATTCCTCTAAACATCGTATACGAGGATGATGACATTATTGTTATCAATAAGCCAAGAGATTTCGTTGTCCATCCTGGAGCAGGGACACCAGATGGCACGGTTCTGAATGCGCTTTTGCATCACTACCCAGCTATCGCGGAAGTACCACGTGCAGGTATCGTTCACCGTCTCGATAAAGACACCACAGGTTTGATGGTGGTGGCGAAGACCGTTCCATCGCAAACGCGTTTGGTTCGTGCTCTGCAAAAACGCAACATTACTCGTGAGTATGAAGCGATTGCTATCGGTAAAATGACGGCTGGTGGTATGGTTGATAAGCCAATTGGTCGTCACTCGACCAAACGTACGCTGATGGCGGTGAATGAGCTAGGTAAACCTGCAATCACTCACTACCGTGTTGCGGAACACTTCCGTGAACACACTCGTATCCGTCTGCGCCTAGAAACAGGTCGTACGCACCAGATCCGTGTTCATATGTCTTACCTGCAACACCCACTATTGGGTGATACGGCTTATGGTGGTCGAGCTCGCATTCCTCGTGGCGCTAGTGAAGAACTGACCGATATGATCCGTAGCTTTGATCGTCAAGCACTGCACGCTGTGATGCTGAAATTTGCTCATCCAGTGACAGGTGAAGAGATGGAGTTCCACGCGCCAGTACCTGACGATATGGTAGCGATGGCCGAAGCACTTCGTGAAGATACCAAGCTAAATAAAGAAGAAGACTATTAATGTCGACTCTTAAGCCAAACTGGCAGTCTGCATCGAATGTGAGTTCGGTGACGTCAACTCGTGAAGGCGGCGTATCTAAGTCGCCGTTTTCTGGGTTGAACCTAGGAATGCATGTTGGAGACAATCCAGCAGATGTTGAAGCAAACAGACTTCAACTGGCTTCCTTAGCGAACATGCCATCTGCCCCAGTTTGGCTTAATCAAACCCACTCTACTGTGGTTGCTAAGATTGATGCGCCAACTGACACGGTTGTCGATGCCGATGCGAGCTTCACTACTGTCCCAGGTGTTGTTCTCAGCGCGATGACCGCAGATTGCTTGCCTATTTTACTTGCTGCAAAAGATGGTACTGCGGTTTCCGCCGTTCATGCGGGGTGGCGTGGGCTGGCAGATGGTATTGTTGAAAATGCCGTGTCTCTCTTCGAGTCTGAGCTGCAAGCATGGATTGGACCTGCAATCGGGTTTGATGCTTTTGAAGTGGGAGAAGATGTCCGAGACGCGTTTTGCACCAATCACCCTGAATACGCAATCGCATTCAAACCGCACCCTACATCTGGCAAATGGTTAGCTGATTTGGCGCTAATCGCTGAGATAAAGCTTAAATCTCTAGGGGTCGATAGCGTTACTCAAAGTGGACTGTGTACCTTCCAAGACTCGACACGCTTCTATTCTTATCGACGTGATGGGCAAACTGGTCGTATGGCAAGCTTTATTTGGATCAAAGCCTGATTTTCGCTCCCGTCTCTTGAAATCCTCCACCTGAGTAACCATCTTATTTGCATATCAAGCCGTATGTAATTAAGGGGGGTTGCTGTGCGCTTAGATCGATTTACTAGCAAATTCCAAGTCGCTATTTCCGATGCTCAGTCTTTAGCTTTAGGACGAGATCATCAGTACATTGAACCTGTTCACCTCATGGTCGCGCTGCTCAATCAAGAAGGCAGCTCGATTCGTCCATTGCTAACCATGCTAAATGTAGACGTTGTCCATCTGCGTTCAAAACTCGCTGAATTATTGGATAAATTGCCAAAGGTAACCGGCGTAGGTGGTGATGTTCAGCTCTCCAGCTCAATGGGGCAAGTATTTAACCTTTGCGATAAGGTCGCTCAGAAGCGCCAAGATGCGTATATCTCATCTGAAATCTTCTTACTTGCTGCGATTGAAGACAAAGGCCCCTTGGGACAGTTGCTTAAAGAGCAAGGGTTAACGGAAGCTAAGATTAACCAAGCGATCGAGCAGATTCGTGGTGGTCAAAAAGTTGATGACCCGAATGCTGAAGAGAAGCGCCAAGCACTAGAGAAGTTTACCATCGACCTCACGGAGCGTGCAGAGCAAGGCAAGCTTGACCCTGTCATTGGTCGTGATGATGAGATTCGTCGCACGATTCAGGTTCTGCAACGTCGTACCAAGAATAACCCGGTCATTATCGGCGAGCCTGGTGTGGGTAAAACCGCCATCGTAGAAGGCTTGGCTCAGCGCATTATAAATAACGAAGTGCCAGAGGGTTTGCGCGGTCGTCGTGTATTGTCCCTTGATATGGGTTCTTTAGTCGCTGGTGCTAAATACCGAGGTGAGTTCGAAGAGCGATTGAAGTCGGTACTTAGCGAGCTTGCCAAAGAAGAAGGCAACATCATCCTGTTTATCGATGAATTGCATACCATGGTTGGCGCGGGTAAAGGCGAAGGCTCTATGGATGCGGGCAATATGCTCAAACCGGCGCTTGCTCGCGGTGAGCTTCATTGTGTTGGCGCCACCACTTTGGATGAATACCGCCAATATATAGAGAAAGACGCAGCGCTAGAGCGACGTTTTCAAAAGGTGCTGGTGGATGAACCAAGTGTCGAAGACACCGTGGCGATTCTGCGCGGACTTAAAGAACGTTATGAGCTTCATCACCACGTAGAGATTACCGATCCGGCCATCGTCGCGGCGGCAAGTCTTTCTCATCGCTATGTGACAGATAGACAGTTGCCAGATAAGGCCATTGACCTTATTGATGAAGCTGCATCAAGTATTCGTCTGCAGATCGATTCGAAACCTGAATCGCTCGATAAGCTCGAACGTAAAATCATTCAGCTCAAAATAGAGCAGCAGGCTTTGAAAAATGAGTCGGACGATGCGAGTAGTAAGCGACTTTCGGTACTCAATGAAGAGTTAGATTCCAAAGAGCGCGAATACGCAGAGCTCGAAGAAGTCTGGAACGCAGAAAAGGCGGCATTATCTGGCACACAACATATAAAAGCGGAGCTTGAGCAAGCACGACTGGATATGGATGTTGCTAGACGAGCGGGCGATCTAAATCGAATGTCTGAGCTCCAGTATGGTCGTATTCCAGAATTAGAAAAGCAGCTCGATCTTGCCACACAAGCTGAAATGCAGGAGATGAGTCTGCTTCGTAACAAGGTTACGGATGCGGAAATCGCGGAAGTATTGTCGAAGCAAACGGGTATTCCAGTCTCTAAGATGTTGGAAGCGGAGAAAGACAAACTACTCCGTATGGAAGAAGTGCTGCATAAGCGTGTCATTGGTCAAGCAGAAGCGGTAGAAGTGGTATCGGATGCGATCCGTCGTAGCCGAGCAGGTCTTGCTGATCCTAACAAACCTATTGGTTCGTTCTTATTCTTGGGTCCAACAGGTGTTGGTAAAACCGAGCTATGTAAGACGCTAGCGAATTTCATGTTTGATAGTGAAGATGCCATGGTGCGCATCGACATGTCAGAGTTTATGGAGAAACATTCAGTGGCTCGCTTAGTCGGTGCGCCTCCGGGTTATGTTGGCTATGAAGAAGGCGGCTACCTAACTGAAGCGGTTAGACGTAAGCCATATTCGGTAATTTTGCTGGATGAGGTAGAAAAGGCACACCCGGATGTGTTCAACATTCTCCTTCAAGTATTGGATGATGGTCGTCTTACTGATGGTCAAGGGCGCACGGTCGATTTCAGAAACACCGTTGTCATCATGACGTCTAACTTGGGTTCATCTAGAATCCAAGAGAATTTCCAAGTTCTCGATTATGAAGGGATCAAGCGTGAAGTAATGGATGTTGTGACGTCGCACTTTAGGCCTGAGTTCTTAAACCGTGTCGATGAGAGCGTAGTTTTCCATCCGCTAGGTCAGCAACACATCAAGTCGATTGCGAACATACAACTTGAGCGTTTAGGCAAGCGAATGGAAGACAGTGGTTACTCTTTGGTTGTTGCAGATGCAGCGCTCGATTACATTGCGAAAGTGGGTTACGACCCTGTGTATGGTGCAAGACCTTTAAAACGCGCCATTCAACAAAGTATTGAGAATCCACTTGCGAAAGAAATACTCGCTGGCAAGGTGGATCCAAGCAAACCCGTCAAACTTATCGTCAATAACGATAAAATTGCGGTAGGACAGTAGCTAAATACTAGCGAACAATCGTGTAAAGGGGAGGGTTACTCCCCTTTTTTGTGTCTTTTTTGGGCGTTCTGATTCTTTTGTGTACGAACAGAAAGAAAAAGCGAATTTAATGCAAATTAGCGCTTGCCAAGTGAATGGCGATCTCTATAATGCCACCTCGCTGACACGGGAACAGAGAGATAAATCTCTAACGAGTCAGAAGGTCAAATGCTTCTAAGGAAGCAAAGCAAATTAAGTTGAAAAAAGTGGTTGACACTAAAGCTTATCTCGCTAAAATGACCGTCCGTTTTGAAGCAAGCTTCGAAACAAGTTCTTTAACAATTTAAACCTATCAATCTGTGTGGGCACTCGTTGATGATAATCAAATTAGATACCTCGGTATCAAATTAGGTTTCAATGAAACGAAGTGACCATTCGAGTTGGGAAGCAGCCTTGAGCTGTTTTGTTTTACTTTTTCAAAAGTGAAAACCAATAAGAGCACAGTCAATTCAAACATTACTTTTATGTAATGTTCAGTATTCATTGAGCCGAACAAAATCTTAAATTGAAGAGTTTGATCATGGCTCAGATTGAACGCTGGCGGCAGGCCTAACACATGCAAGTCGAGCGGAAACGAGTTAACTGAACCTTCGGGGAACGTTAACGGCGTCGAGCGGCGGACGGGTGAGTAATGCCTGGGAAATTGCCCTGATGTGGGGGATAACCATTGGAAACGATGGCTAATACCGCATAATAGCTTCGGCTCAAAGAGGGGGACCTTCGGGCCTCTCGCGTCAGGATATGCCCAGGTGGGATTAGCTAGTTGGTGAGGTAATGGCTCACCAAGGCGACGATCCCTAGCTGGTCTGAGAGGATGATCAGCCACACTGGAACTGAGACACGGTCCAGACTCCTACGGGAGGCAGCAGTGGGGAATATTGCACAATGGGCGCAAGCCTGATGCAGCCATGCCGCGTGTGTGAAGAAGGCCTTCGGGTTGTAAAGCACTTTCAGTCGTGAGGAAGGCGGTGTAGTTAATAGCTGCATCGTTTGACGTTAGCGACAGAAGAAGCACCGGCTAACTCCGTGCCAGCAGCCGCGGTAATACGGAGGGTGCGAGCGTTAATCGGAATTACTGGGCGTAAAGCGCATGCAGGTGGTTAGTTAAGTCAGATGTGAAAGCCCGGGGCTCAACCTCGGAACTGCATTTGAAACTGGCTGACTAGAGTACTGTAGAGGGGGGTAGAATTTCAGGTGTAGCGGTGAAATGCGTAGAGATCTGAAGGAATACCGGTGGCGAAGGCGGCCCCCTGGACAGATACTGACACTCAGATGCGAAAGCGTGGGGAGCAAACAGGATTAGATACCCTGGTAGTCCACGCCGTAAACGATGTCTACTTGGAGGTTGTGGCCTTGAGCCGTGGCTTTCGGAGCTAACGCGTTAAGTAGACCGCCTGGGGAGTACGGTCGCAAGATTAAAACTCAAATGAATTGACGGGGGCCCGCACAAGCGGTGGAGCATGTGGTTTAATTCGATGCAACGCGAAGAACCTTACCTACTCTTGACATCCAGAGAACTTAGCAGAGATGCTTTGGTGCCTTCGGGAACTCTGAGACAGGTGCTGCATGGCTGTCGTCAGCTCGTGTTGTGAAATGTTGGGTTAAGTCCCGCAACGAGCGCAACCCTTATCCTTGTTTGCCAGCACTTCGGGTGGGAACTCCAGGGAGACTGCCGGTGATAAACCGGAGGAAGGTGGGGACGACGTCAAGTCATCATGGCCCTTACGAGTAGGGCTACACACGTGCTACAATGGCGCATACAGAGGGCGGCCAACTTGCGAAAGTGAGCGAATCCCAAAAAGTGCGTCGTAGTCCGGATTGAGTCTGCAACTCGACTCCATGAAGTCGGAATCGCTAGTAATCGTGGATCAGAATGCCACGGTGAATACGTTCCCGGGCCTTGTACACACCGCCCGTCACACCATGGGAGTGGGCTGCAAAAGAAGTGGGTAGTTTAACCTTCGGGAGGACGCTCACCACTTTGTGGTTCATGACTGGGGTGAAGTCGTAACAAGGTAGCCCTAGGGGAACCTGGGGCTGGATCACCTCCTTATACGAAAGATTATTGCGATGAGTGTTCACACAGATTGATTAGGTTTATGAATTAAAGACGATGCTTGGGTCTGTAGCTCAGGTGGTTAGAGCGTTCGCCTGATAAGCGAGAGGTCGGTGGTTCAAGTCCACTCAGACCCACCAATCTTCCTCCCAGATGATTGGCGGTAAGCATCACACACTGATGGGGCTATAGCTCAGCTGGGAGAGCGCCTGCCTTGCACGCAGGAGGTCAGCAGTTCGATCCTGCTTAGCTCCACCATCTTTAAGCGCATTTGCTTAAGTGTTCTTAAAAATGGTTCTTTATGAATCAAGCTCTTTAAAAATTTGGAAAGCTGACGAATAACATTTGATTAATGTTATTCAATTAAAAGTTCTCAAATCCTATATCGAAAGATGTAGGTACCAACACACATTCAAGTGTTCTTGGAATTTGAGTCCGGCAAAATCGAGTCTGCATCATGTATAAAAATTGCAGACAACTTTGGTTGTTTGACAGTTTGTTTTCACTTTTCAAAAGTGAAGACAAATAGAAAGACCCTTTGGGGTTGTATGGTTAAGTGACTAAGCGTACACGGTGGATGCCTTGGCAGTCAGAGGCGATGAAAGGCGTAATAACTTGCGATAAGCCCAGATTAGGTAGTAATAACCTTTGAGTCTGGGATTCCTGAATGGGGAAACCCACCTGCATAAGCAGGTATCGCTGAGTGAATACATAGCTCAGCGAGGCGAACCGGGGGAACTGAAACATCTAAGTACCCCGAGGAAGAGAAATCAACCGAGATTCCGAAAGTAGCGGCGAGCGAAATTGGATTAGCCCTTAAGCTTTTAATGAGACAGGTGAAGGCTCTGGAAAGTGCCGCGATACAGGGTGATAGCCCCGTAACCGACATCTCATCATCAGTGAAATCGAGTAGGGCGGGACACGTGATATCCTGTCTGAATATGGGGGGACCATCCTCCAAGGCTAAATACTACTGACTGACCGATAGTGAACCAGTACCGTGAGGGAAAGGCGAAAAGAACCCCTGTGAGGGGAGTGAAATAGAACCTGAAACCGTGTACGTACAAGCAGTAGGAGCACCTTCGTGGTGTGACTGCGTACCTTTTGTATAATGGGTCAGCGACTTATATTCAGTGGCAAGGTTAACCGTTTAGGGGAGCCGTAGGGAAACCGAGTCTTAACTGGGCGTTCAGTCTCTGGATATAGACCCGAAACCAGGTGATCTAGCCATGGGCAGGTTGAAGGTTGAGTAACATCAACTGGAGGACCGAACCGACTAATGTTGAAAAATTAGCGGATGACTTGTGGCTAGGGGTGAAAGGCCAATCAAACCTGGAGATAGCTGGTTCTCCCCCGAAATCTATTTAGGTAGAGCCTCGGACGAATACTACTGGGGGTAGAGCACTGTTAAGGCTAGGGGGTCATCCCGACTTACCAACCCTTTGCAAACTCCGAATACCAGTAAGTACTATCCGGGAGACACACGGCGGGTGCTAACGTCCGTCGTGGAGAGGGAAACAACCCAGACCGCCAGCTAAGGTCCCAAATTATAGCTAAGTGGGAAACGATGTGGGAAGGCTTAGACAGCTAGGATGTTGGCTTAGAAGCAGCCATCATTTAAAGAAAGCGTAATAGCTCACTAGTCGAGTCGGCCTGCGCGGAAGATGTAACGGGGCTAAGCTATAAACCGAAGCTGCGGCAATATACTTTGTATATTGGGTAGGGGAGCGTTCTGTAAGCCGTTGAAGGTGGATTGTAAGGTCTGCTGGAGGTATCAGAAGTGCGAATGCTGACATGAGTAACGATAAAGGGGGTGAAAAACCTCCTCGCCGGAAGACCAAGGGTTCCTGTCCAACGTTAATCGGGGCAGGGTGAGTCGACCCCTAAGGCGAGGCCGAAAGGCGTAGTCGATGGGAAACGGGTTAATATTCCCGTACTTCTTACAATTGCGATGGGGGGACGGAGAAGGCTAGGTGGGCCTGGCGACGGTTGTCCAGGTTCAAGTGCGTAGGCTTGAGAGTTAGGTAAATCCGGCTCTCTTTAAGGCTGAGACACGATGTCGAGCTACTACGGTAGTGAAGTCATTGATGCCATGCTTCCAGGAAAAGCCTCTAAGCTTCAGATTGTAAGGAATCGTACCCCAAACCGACACAGGTGGTCGGGTAGAGAATACCAAGGCGCTTGAGAGAACTCGGGTGAAGGAACTAGGCAAAATGGTACCGTAACTTCGGGAGAAGGTACGCTCCTCGCGGTGAAGTCCCTTGCGGATGGAGCTATGGGGAGTCGCAGATACCAGGTGGCTGCAACTGTTTATTAAAAACACAGCACTGTGCAAAATCGTAAGATGACGTATACGGTGTGACGCCTGCCCGGTGCCGGAAGGTTAATTGATGGGGTTAGACTTCGGTCGAAGCTCTTGATCGAAGCCCCGGTAAACGGCGGCCGTAACTATAACGGTCCTAAGGTAGCGAAATTCCTTGTCGGGTAAGTTCCGACCTGCACGAATGGCGTAATGATGGCCACGCTGTCTCCACCCGAGACTCAGTGAAATTGAAATCGCTGTGAAGATGCAGTGTACCCGCGGCTAGACGGAAAGACCCCGTGAACCTTTACTACAGCTTGGCACTGAACATTGACCCTACATGTGTAGGATAGGTGGGAGGCTTTGAAACTAGTACGCCAGTATTAGTGGAGCCGTCCTTGAAATACCACCCTTGTAGTGTTGATGTTCTAACGTCGGCCCCTTATCGGGGCTGCGGACAGTGCCTGGTGGGTAGTTTGACTGGGGCGGTCTCCTCCCAAAGAGTAACGGAGGAGCACGAAGGTGGGCTAATCACGGTTGGACATCGTGAGGTTAGTGCAATGGCATAAGCCCGCTTGACTGCGAGAATGACAATTCGAGCAGGTGCGAAAGCAGGTCATAGTGATCCGGTGGTTCTGAATGGAAGGGCCATCGCTCAACGGATAAAAGGTACTCCGGGGATAACAGGCTGATACCGCCCAAGAGTTCATATCGACGGCGGTGTTTGGCACCTCGATGTCGGCTCATCACATCCTGGGGCTGAAGTCGGTCCCAAGGGTATGGCTGTTCGCCATTTAAAGTGGTACGCGAGCTGGGTTTAGAACGTCGTGAGACAGTTCGGTCCCTATCTGCCGTGGGCGTTGGAAGATTGAAGGGGGCTGCTCCTAGTACGAGAGGACCGGAGTGGACGAACCTCTGGTGTTCGGGTTGTGTCGCCAGACGCATTGCCCGGTAGCTAAGTTCGGAATCGATAACCGCTGAAAGCATCTAAGCGGGAAGCGAGCCCTGAGATGAGTCTTCCCTGGCACTTTAAGTGTCCTAAAGGGTTGTTCGAGACTAGAACGTTGATAGGCAGGGTGTGTAAGCGTTGTGAGGCGTTGAGCTAACCTGTACTAATTGCCCGTGAGGCTTAACCATACAACACCCAAAGGGTTTTGATGGACTCAAAGTAGAACATTGAATGTGAGTTCAGAGCTTTTAAAATCAGTTTTCCAGATATTTTGGCTTTTAGCTTTTTTGAAAAGCTGAAAACCAAAGCAGAATTTGCTTGGCGACCATAGCGTTGTGGACCCACCTGACTCCATGCCGAACTCAGAAGTGAAACGCAATAGCGCCGATGGTAGTGTGGGGCTTCCCCATGTGAGAGTAGGACATCGCCAGGCTTTAAATTTTGGACACTTGCATTAGCGAGTATGCCACTGCGGAGTGGTAGTTCAGTTGGTTAGAATACCGGCCTGTCACGCCGGGGGTCGCGGGTTCGAGTCCCGTCCACTCCGCCACTTATTTGAAGGTTTCGACCTTCGGTCGAATGAGTCCCGCTTGAGCGCAAGCCCGGCCATTCCGCCACTTATTTGAGAGTCGTCTCATTAAAAACGAAGATAGGGGTGTAGCTCCAATTGGCAGAGCAGCGGATTCCAAATCCGCGTGTTGGGAGTTCGAATCTCTCCACCCCTGCCATATTCAAAGGCTCTGACTTAGGTCGGAGCCTTTTTTGTTTTCGCTTTTCCAAAGCGATGTGTTGGGAGCTGGGTCGCCAGCCCGGTCAAATCTCTCCATCCCTGCCATATTCAAAGGCTCTGACTTAGGTCAGGGCCTTTTTCGTTTTCGAATTTCTATATTCTCCAACTTCGCAGTTCACTGATATACTCATTTCCATCACTACTGAAATGGATATGATTATGCCTCACTTACGCTTTAGAGCTCTTGAAGAAGAGATGGTTAAAACGCTTTCAAGCCCACTTGTCGATGAGCTTCAGCCTCTAATGGATTGCCCTAGAGAGGATTTTACGATTGAACATATCAGTTCCACCTTCTTCTTTGATGCTCAGCAGAGTCATGCGTATCCTTTTGTCGAGGTGCTATGGTTCGACCGTGGGCAAGAAGTCAAAGATAAGGTCGCAAGCGTTATAACCAATCAAGTGCGTTCTGTACTTGGTAAAGAGCGAGATGTGGCAGTAATTTTTGTCGCTTTAGAGCCAAATAGTTATTACGACAACGGTAATCACTACGGCTAAACCATCGAATTAGGCTGCTCTCATAAATGCGACTGGAGAAGTTCCTTGATGTTGACTATTGTTATTGGTACTTCAGCGGATTAGTCGTTGTTTTCTAGGTTTTATTGTTGTCTTGCTTAGGACTGTTCTGCTGCTTTGAAAGGGGGTGTTCCCCAATCGTTAGGGTAAGGAATACTGTTATGACAATGATATCATCAAGGCAGTTTGCCCGATGGCTAAGAGAGAGGTTTGCTTCTGAAAAAAGCGGAGTGATCCTGACCAGAGAAGACATTAATCAACTATCCGGTAGGCAGAGTTTCACGCTGGGGTTTGTGAATGACATCCACTACGAACTGATGCAGCATGGCATTGCCTTTGTGACCGATACGAGCAGAGAGAAATTCTATTTAATTCCCGTCAACTCTGCTGAAAATTGGCGTAAAAAGCTGGAGATCCAGTACGAGAAAGAGCTGTACTGCAATGTGTTCCCAATCGAAAAGTCTGGGTAATAAAAAAGCCTCCATTGGGAGGCTTTTTTGTGCTTTAGGCCATGCCTTGAATAATCACAAACTTCTCTAGCAACTCTTCATCCGTTTCCACATGATTTGGGTCGGTGATGATGCATTTCGTGATCGGGCATACCGATTGACAAGTAGGCTTCTCATAGTGACCTTTACACTCCGTGCACAGATCTGGGTCGATCTCGAAGATCTCACTTCCCATAGAAATGGCACCGTTAGGGCACTCTGGGTCGCACATATCGCAGTTAATGCACTTGTCGGTAATGAGCAGCGCCATCGTTACTTACCCGTTGGGTTACGTGTATCTTGTCCTGAGTTTAGGTTACGCATCAGTAGTGCGTAGTCCAGATCCAATTCCTCTGGTACTGGAATAAAGACAAAGTGGCCGTTACCTTTTGCGTCATCGATGCTTTCTGACTTGCGGTTTTCCATCACTTCTAGGTTGAAGACAACGTTGCCTTTTGGTGTCATTAGTTCGAGGCTGTCACCAACGATAAACTTGTTCTTCACTTCCACTTCCGCTAAGTGACCGCGACGCTTACCGGTAAACTCACCAACAAACTGTTGTGAGTCAGATACAGAATAGCCGTAGTCGTAGTTTTGGTAGCTGTCGTGTGTGTGACGACGCAGGAAGCCTTCGGTGTAACCACGGTGAGCTAGGCTCTCTAGCGTACCCATTAGCGACTCATCGAATGGTTTGCCTGCAACGGCATCGTCGATCGCTTTACGATAAACCTGTGCAGTACGTGCACAGTAATAGAAAGACTTAGTACGACCTTCAATCTTAAGCGAGTGAACACCCATCTTCGTCAAGCGCTCCACATGCTGAACTGCACGTAGGTCTTTTGAGTTCATGATATATGTGCCATGCTCGTCTTCAAATGCTGCCATTTTGTCTTCTGGACGGTGGCTTTCAGAAAGCAGTACAACTTCATCAGTTGGTTTGCCACGACCGATAGTTGTCTCAGGACGTTCGTCAACAACTTCAACAGGCTGAGCCTCAGGTGTGAACTCTTCTACGATTTGACCAGCATCGTTTTCTGTTGCTTTTTCAACTTTGTATTCCCAACGACATGCATTAGTACATGTACCTTGGTTTGGATCGCGCTTGTTGATGTAGCCAGACAGCAGGCAGCGACCAGAGTACGCCATGCAAAGTGCGCCGTGTACGAATACTTCTAGTTCAGTTTCAGGGCAATGTTCACGGATCTCTTCAATCTCTTCCAGTGATAGCTCACGAGACACGATAACGCGCTCAACGCCATTCGCCGCCCAGAACTTAACCGTCGCCCAGTTTACCGCGTTCGCCTGTACAGACAGGTGAATTGGCATTTCTGGGAATGCTTCACGAACCATCATGATAAGACCTGGGTCAGACATGATGAGGGCGTCAGGGCCCATTTCTACCACAGGCTTTAGATCGCGGATGAACGTCTTTAGCTTTGAGTTGTGTGGTTGAATGTTGCATACCACATACAGCTTTTTACCTTGAGCGTGTGCTTCATCGATACCGATTTTTAGGTTTTCGTGGTTGAACTCGTTGTTACGAACACGAAGGCTGTAGCGAGGTTGACCTGCGTATACTGCATCTGCGCCGTACGCGAATGCATAACGCATGTTCTTGAGGCTGCCAGCTGGTGACAGAAGTTCTGGAGTAAACATTGCTTTATATCTCTAATCTGATTACAAGTCAGTGTTGTGCCACCTAATGGCACTAAGGGGCGCAAATTTTACGCTAGTATGGGAAGATTTCCAAGTTTTGAATCAAGCTCGCTGCTCTAGAAGTGTGGGTAAGGTTGAGCAGCGAGCTCAGTAAAGAAGGGGTTATTGCTTAGGTAGACCGCCTAGTGCGTCATACAGGTTAGGCAAGAAGGCACCAAATTCACCACATAGAAGTGAGAAGTCTGCGTCGATACGAGCTGCAGCGTCTTCACGTGGGATATCATCGTTTTGATCCTTCAACTCGTCGCTAAACTTCAAGCGTTTAATGCTGCCATCATCAGCCAAGACAAATTCGATACGATCTTGCCAGTTAAGCGCCAGCTTAGTCACAAACTTGTTGGCTTCAATGTGACCCAAGATCTCGTCGCTAGACAGTTCTTGTTTCTTACAACGGATAACGCCGCCATCTTCAAGAACTGATTTCAACTCCGCTTCATCAAGAAGGTTGAAGCCGGTTGGTGCTTCGCTGGTTTTTACCCATTCTGTCAGCGTATTTTCAATAGGCTGCTCTGGGAATGCCGGGATAACCGGTAGGCTACCCATTGTTTTACGTAGCAGTGCAATCACATCTTCAGCTTTCTTGTAGCTGCTGGCATCAACAATCACAAAGCCTTCTTTTGGCATGATAAGCAGGTGAGTAAGATTACTGCGGCTAAACGCGCGTGGCAGAAGATCAATGATGATTTCGTCTTTAAGATCGTCTTTCTCTTTCTTCTTGAGAGGGCGACCTTCTTGAGTTTCAAGTGCTTCTACCTTGCTAGCCAGAGAGTCTTTGATAACCGACGCTGGTAGCATCTTCTCTTCTTTTTTCGCGCACAGTAGAATTCGGTTTTCAGAAACATGGGTCATCATATCGCCATGTTTACCCAATGCCGTGACCCAACCAAACTTCTGTTTGTCTTGGCTACCACAAGGAGTAAAGCGAAACTCTTCAAGCTGCTGCTCTAGCTTATCTGCATTAAACTCGAGTTCCTTGTTGAATCGATAGACCAAACAGTTTTTAAACCACATATTACTCTCACCTTTAGAATAGATAGCTGCACATGATAGGCAATTTTCCTTAAATTGTCCTAGCTTAAATCTCGATTATCGCAATAGATCTTGTGCGAAAGTTATATTAAAAATTGTTTTCAATGGTCACAAAAGTGTCATAATAATTCTTGATAATGCATGAAGTTGATTAGATTCCAAAAGGTTATTCAGATATGTCTAGAAGGATCCTGGTTGTTGAGGATGAAGCACCAATTCGCGAAATGCTGTGTTTCGTACTAGAGCAGAAAGGCTACCAAGCTGTTGAAGCTGAAGATTACGATACAGCAGTTAACAAACTGGCTGAACCTTACCCAGATCTTGTGCTACTTGACTGGATGTTACCTGGCGGTTCGGGCATTAACTTTATCAAACACATGAAGCGCGAAGAGCTGACTCGCAACATTCCTGTTGTGATGCTAACAGCACGTGGCGAAGAAGAAGATAAAGTACGCGGCCTAGAAGTTGGCGCCGATGACTACATCACTAAACCATTCTCGCCAAAAGAGCTGGTTGCTCGCCTCAAAGCGGTAATTCGTCGTGTGACGCCAACAGCACTTGAAGATGTGATTGATGTTCAAGGTCTTAAGCTTGACCCTGTGTCTCACCGGGTGACTGCCAATGAACAGCCTCTGGACATGGGACCAACCGAGTTCAAGATGCTCCATTTCTTCATGACACACCAAGAGCGTGTATACAGCCGTGAGCAACTACTCAACAACGTATGGGGCACGAACGTTTACGTTGAAGACCGTACTGTCGACGTTCATATTCGTCGTCTACGTAAAGCTCTTGAATCAGCAGGTCATGATAAATTGATTCAAACCGTTCGAGGCGCTGGCTACCGATTCTCAACCAAGGGCTAGCATCGAACTGGAGAGGTAAATGGTTGAAAGGTTAACCTGGAAAAAGCTGGCCTGGGAGCTGGCTTTTTTTTACACCCCATGGATCGTCGTCGGGTGGATATTTGGATACATGCCGTGGCTGCTTTTGGTTGCTACGGTTTTGCAGTTGATGTGGCATCTACATAATCAGTTGCGTTTGTCTGCTTGGCTGTGGGATGAAAAACGTCTTACACCACCATCAGGCACTGGTAACTGGGAGTCATTGTTCAATGGCATTTATCGCCTTCAGCAAAGGCAGCGCCGCAAACGAAAAGAGCTTACTAACCTGATTCGCCGTTTTAAGAATGGTGCAGAATCCTTACCCGATGCCGTTGTCGTATTTCGCAGCGAAGGCAACATCGTTTGGTGTAACAAGTTAGCTCAACACCTTCTAGGTTTCCGTTGGCCGGATGATTCAGGGCAGCCGATTTCGAACCTGATCCGCACGCCAGACTTTATCAAGTACCTGAACAAACAAGATTTCTCAGAGCCTCTAGAAATGCGTTCTCCACTAAACGTAGAGCGCATGCTTGAGCTTCGTATCGTGCCATACACTGAGGGTGAACACCTGATGGTGGTTCGTGACGTTAGTCAGCTTAAGCAGCTTGAAGGTATGCGTCGTAACTTCTTTGCCAACGTCTCTCATGAGCTGCGTACACCAATGACCGTACTTCAGGGTTATCTTGAGATGACAGAAGATCCGGATATGGTCGTGGGACCTATGTGGACCAAAGCTCATGGTGTGATGACTGAGCAGCTCAACCGTATGAACAGCTTGGTCAATCAGCTGCTTACGCTATCTAAGATTGAAGCGGCGCCTATGCATGAGTTGGATGAAGTCGTGAATGTGCCTGCTATGCTGGAAGTGCTTGAAAAAGAAGCGGTAAGTCTCAGTGGTGAAGAAGGACATAAGATCAGTTTTGACGTTGATAATAGCCTGCGTGTCTTTGCCGATGATGATCAGCTGCGCAGTGCGATTTCAAACCTGGTCTATAACGCGGTGAAATACACGCCGCCAGGTGCGAACGTAAAAGTCCGTTGGTATCAATCATCGCAGGGTGCTCACCTAGAAGTTGAAGATACTGGAGACGGTATTGAAGCGCAGCACCTTCATAGACTGACGGAACGATTCTACCGAGTAGATAAAGCGCGCTCTCGTGATACAGGGGGCAGTGGACTCGGGCTTGCGATTGTAAAACACGCACTCTCACACCATGACTCACACTTAGAAATACAGTCCGAGGTTGGCGTGGGTAGTAAGTTCTCATTCATCCTTCCTGAACGTTTGGTCGTTCAATAATGAGACTGTTAAAGCGCGTTCCAACGCTTGTTGCTCTCTGCGCTCTCGTCGCAGGGAGTGCTTTTGCCGACGACCTGCCTAAATACAGCAAACTCTCAGGTGTATCGGGAAACCTCTCTTCAGTGGGCTCTGACACGCTATCAGGCATGACTACGCTCTGGCTGGAAGAGTTTAAGAATATCTATCCCAACGTAAACCCACAGATTCAGGCATCTGGCTCTTCTACGGCTCCGCCAGCTTTAGCCGAGGGTACGGCTCAGTTTGGACCTATGAGCCGAAAAATGCGTGCCAAAGAGGTCGAGGCGTTTGAGCGTCAGTACGGCTACAAGCCAACGGCACTGCGCGTGGCGATTGATGCCATTGGTTTGTTCGTTCACACCGATAACCCTATTGAGGGTCTTAACTTCAAGCAATTAGATGCGATTTTCTCATCGACGCTCCGCTGTGGTGGTATTGAATATCTAAGAACTTGGCAGCAACTTGGTATCGAGACTCCCTGGAGTGAAAGAGCCATCCAAATCTTTGGTCGAAACTCTGTCTCAGGAACATATGGTTACTTTAAGGATAAGGCACTTTGCGGAGGCGACTTTAGACGTAACGTAAATGAGCAGCCGGGTTCAGCGTCTGTGGTTCAATCTGTTGCGTCATCGATTAACACTATTGGTTACTCGGGGATTGGTTATCAGGTGTCTGGTGCCAAATTAGTGCCGATTGCCAATCATGGTGACCAATACGTATTGCCGACTCAAGAAAACGTGCAATCTGGAAGCTATCCGTTGTCTCGTTTTTTGTATGTGTACGTCAACAAAGACCCCAATCGCGACCTCGCTCCTATTGAAGAAGCCTACATTCGATACATCTATTCGAGGGAAGGGCAGCAAATTGTCTTGAAGGATGGCTATGTTCCAGTCAGTAGAGAGTTTGCACAAGGTGAGCTTGCTAAAATTGGGCTTAGCTTAGACTAGAGAATCAATGTTTGGGACAGTTAATGATAAAAAAGCGGCGCATTAGTGCGCCGCTTTTTACTGGACCTCGAGTTGCCAGCCAGCAGCTTCCCAATAAGCTTGCTCGGTTTGCAGATCTGCCTGAAGCAGCTTGTTTTGCTCCAGCCAGTCATCTTGTTCACTGCTTAACAGCCATTTATCTTCTTCGATGCTTAGCGTAAGTGGAAGCAGCTCTTCATTTCGCTGTCCATTAACCAAGATCGATAGGCGCAGTATGCGAATCAAGCCCAAGATGTGTTTTTTCTTAAACAGCGTGAATTCGGGAAGCTCTTGCAGCTTTAGGGATTTGCGCTGAAAACGGGCTAAGGTCGCTAGCACCAGTTGCTGCTCACTATTGAATCCCGGCATCGTGGTGTGATTAAGAATGTAGCTCGAATGTCGATGAAACGCTTGATAGCTGATACTTAATCCTACTTCATGCAGCAGGGCGCTCCACTCAAGCAGGCTGAATAACTCACTTTTCTTTTTAAGCCCCAATGCTTCACAGGTTTGACTCAAGAACTCGTTTGCCTGCCCACGCACTTTCGCTGCATGCTCAAGGTCGACAAAGTGTTTGGCTGCCAGGTTTTCGGTGGTGCGCATGCGAATGTCAGAGCGCTGGAAGTGCTCTTCCATCTCGTAGAGTAGCCCTTCACGCAGTGCCCCAGGTGAGAAATGCATCTCACGGATTTTAAGGCTTTCAAATATCGCCGTCAGTATCGCCACGCCCGCGGCAAACACAGGTTTACGCTCAATGGTTAGTCCTGAGAGTGCAATATCGTCGATGGAGTCAAACTCGCAGAGTTTGTCGATGAGCTTATAAAGGCGCTTATTGGTGATGATGCCATCTTCATTCCCTAGCCCGACAAGAACCTCTTTGATTGCCTTAATGGTGCCCGATGAGCCAAGAGCAACCTCCCAGCCTTTTTTCTTGTAGCGGGGAGAGAGGGCTTCCAAACGTTGCCTTGCGGACAAGATGGCTTTAGTGAAGTTTTTCGATGAGAGCTTGCCGTTAGCAAAAAACTTATTGGTGTAGCTAACGCAGCCCATCTGTGTGCTGTTTAGCAATACAGGTTCAAAGGCTTTACCGATGATGAGCTCGGTACTACCGCCACCGATATCGACCACAAGTTTAGAATTCGACTCAGTTTGGGTGTGCGCCACGCCTGTGTAGATCAAACGTGCTTCTTCTTCGCCGGGAATGACCTCGATAGGAAAGGGGAGTACCTCTCGAGCGCGCTGTAGAAAGATATGAGCGTTGTTAGCGATTCTCAGGGTATGTGTAGCCGCAATGCGGACGTTATCCACCTCAAAGCCTTGTAGACGCTCTGCGAACATAGCGAGGCACTCGAGTCCTCGCTCAATCGCCGCATTGTCTAGATTCCCTTCGGCATCTAATCCCGATGCCATGCGCACGCGCTGCTTGTGTCGACTGACGAGTTGAAGATCTTGTCCAACGACCTTTGCAACCACCATGTGGAAGCTATTTGACCCGAGGTCTATAGCGGCCACATCCTTGGCTACGACTTCATTATTCGTCTGGTCTATCGTGTTCGTGTCCTTGGTTTGACTCATACTGCTCTAGTTGTTCTTTGTTTTTTCTTGTTTGCTTCTCTACCTGTTTAAGATAGTCGTAAATAGCAATTTGTGAACGAACTTTCTTGCGATTACCGCGTGGGACATAGGTATTGCTCATCTCTTTATCTAGCCAACGCGCCTTCACCGTGTCGGTAAAGTGAATATTGACGATATCGATAATGCGCTGTTTTAAGCGTTCGTCACGCACAGGTGCTGCCACCTCAATACGGTGATCGATGTTTCGAGTCATCCAGTCCGCTGAGGAAATGTATACCTGTGGGTCGCCATCATTGTGGGTAATGATAACGCGAGGGTGTTCCAAAAAGCGATCTACGATGCTGATAATTTTGATGTTATCACTGACGCCTTCCACTCCCGGTACCAAAGAGCACATGCCGCGAATGATCATATTGATTTTGACACCAGCGTTGCTCGCCCCGTAAAGCTTGTTCACTAACCCTTTGTCGACAAGGTTGTTCACTTTGAGTGTCAGTGCTGCCTTTTTGCCGGCTTTAGCGTTAGCTATCTCCGTATCGATGAGTCGGTACAATTGTTTACGAGAGTTACGCGGAGAAACGATTAAGTGATTGAATCTCACTGGGCGGTATGGGTTCTCGATGTAGCCAAAGACATTGCGGACTTCATCGGTGATCTCTTGATCGGCTGTTAGTAGCGAGAAGTCGGTGTAGATGCGTGCGGTTTTTTCGTGGAAGTTACCAGTACCGACGTGGGCATAGCGAACGATTTCTTCGTTTTCACGGCGACTAATGAGTAGTAGCTTGGAGTGGATTTTTAAGCCCGGCGCACCAAAGATAACATGTACCCCATTTTCAGTGAGTACCTTTGACCATTCAATATTGGCTTCTTCATCAAATCGAGCTTGAAGCTCCACCACTACCGTGACGCTCTTGCCATTGTGAACCGCATCGATTAGCGAGTTCATGAGGCGAGAATCCTTCGCGACACGGTAGATATTAATTTTAATACTCAAGACCTTAGGATCGAACGATGCTTGGCGTACAAACTCAGTGATGTGTTCAAAGGTATGGTATGGGTAATAGAGCAGAATATCTTGAGCGCGAATCGCATCAAAGGTGTTGTCGTAACCATCAAAGTCAGCACTGCGCATTGGTGGCAGCGGTTTGTTTTCTAGATACTCGCGGCCCACATTTGGGAAGCCAATAAAGTCTTTGAAGTTGTGATAACGACCACCAGGAATCAAGCTGTCGTAGTTGGAGATACCAAGCTTGTCGCACAGGGTCGTTAGCATGGCTTCAGGCATCTCTCGTTCATACACAAATCTTACGGGCATCGCGGTTAAGCGCTGGCTAACCCCTTCAGACATCTGCTCGAGCAGGCTGTGTTCTACCTCATGGCTCAGGTCGTATTCTGCATCTCGGGTCATCTTCATGGCATAGCCACTAAGTTCATCGTAATCGAAGAAGCCACGGAAAATATCGTCTAAGCAGTATCGAATAATGTTATCGAGCAATATGATGGTTTTACGGCGTTTGCCTTTTTGCTCTGGGACCATGACGAAGCGCGGAAGGTGATCGGTTGGGATCTCCAAGATCGCGTATTTAGACGTCTCGTCTTTCTTCATGTCCACAACAATATAGGCGTACTCGTCCTTTAGGAATTGCAGTACGTCGATATCATCTTTGAGCATAAGTGGGGTAATGTGAGGAAGCACTTCCTTCATGAAGTATTTCTTGACCCACTTCTGCTGCGTTTCGTTGAGCTGGGTTTCGTTGACAAGGAAGATACGGCGACGTGCCATTTCAAGAATGAGTTCGTTGTAGAGCTCATCAAAGCGCAGGTTCAGTTTTAGTGCTTTGCTCTGCATCTTACCGAGCAGGTGTTTTGAGTTGTCGTTCACACCACGGTCTTGATTGATCAATATTCTGCGTTTTACATCTGAGAAGCGTACTTTGTAGAACTCATCGAGGTTATTGGAGAAGATCCCTAGAAAACGGATTCGCTCAATTAACGGAACGGTTTTATCCGCCGCCTCTTGCAAGACTCGTTCATTGAAAGATAACCAACTTAGCTCTTTCTCGATATACAGTTTTTCTGCGCTCATACACTCAACCACCGACACTTTTCACTCACCTTAAGTTGCTGATGAGTGGGATGTAAGACTAATCTGATCGTGAACCTTAGAGATTGTATATGACATTTTTATTTCAAAAAGCGTGCAACGCGGCACAATTCATTATTTTCAGCACGTTAGATGCTATGTAATATAACTGTCATCTGAACGACATATTATGTTGAGGCAATTCGTGCATGCTGTTCATTAGCCTCCATCCCTTGGTGGCAAACGCCTCAAACACTCATACTGCATCAAAGAGAACGAACGTAAACTATGGCAACGGCCAAATTTTCACTACATACCAAAGACAGAAAACGTCTGATTAAAGATCGCCTCGTGCGTTGGATCGTTTCATTTGGTGGATTGAGTGTGCTGGCAGGTTTGATCTTTATCTTCGTTTACCTCGCCTTTGTGACTTTGCCGCTGTTTTCAGAGAATGAAGTGACGTGGCATGAGCGTAGCCAAGCTGTCAATATCCAATCAGGATCTGAGTTAAGTATAGTCAGCGACGGTGGTAAGCATGCGGCTTACTTCTATCGTGACGGGACTATTGTTGAGCAGTCACTGGTCTCGGGTTCACAAACGTCCTCCCAATACCTTGGACAAGGTGTGTCGGTGCAATCTTCAGATTCGAAGACATTGCTGATAAAAAATGATGCGCTGCAATGGACGGCAATTAATCCAAAATTTCAGGTTGACCCGAGTAATGGGGACGCCAAACTCCTCATTGAAACGCCTACTGAAAAAGATTGGTTTACGATCAATGAACCTGCTTTAATCAATGCCGTTGTTACTAAGCAAATCAAGGCCATTGCTTCAGTTGATAACCAAGGGTTTGTGCATCTTGATATACGTGATACTGCGACGGATGCAGAATTCAGCTCTTTCTCAACACTCGGCCCTATTGAAGATGCGAGTGATATCTTAGTCACCCCAGACGCGAAGACCATCTATGTAAAAGCGGGGAATAGCTTAGCGGTTATCAACCGCGAGCCGCAGGCTCTAAACGTTCGTGAGATCATCGATCTATCAACGCCAAATGGGGCTCAAGCGACGCATATCCAATTGTTGTCGGGTGCCTACTCCTTGTTGGTTCAATACGACAATCAGCAGGTATGGCAATGGTTTGATGTTTTGGTTAATGGCGAACGAACGTTGACGCCAGTCCGCTCCTTTCAGTTTGATGCGGATATTGTTGCGTTAATTCCAGAGACTATGAGTAAAGGCTTTGCAGTTGTATTGGATGATGGTCGTTTCCAAACCCTATATACCACCAGTGAAAAGTTAGTGACGGAGAGCCAGCTGCCTAAAGGTGAGCTAAAGACATTCGCTATTTCGAATAACAATGATCATGCGTTGTTGGTTACCGGAGAGCACACTTTTACCGCGTTCATCCCTAACGATCACAAAGAGATTTCATTCAGCGCGCTGTGGCAAAAGGTGTGGTACGAGAGTTATCCAGAGCCTGAATTTATCTGGCAAACTACCGCTGCATCTGACGATTTTGAGGGTAAGTACAGCCTAGTGCCTATCGCTTTTGGAACCATTAAAGCGGCAATGTTTGCGATGTTGTTCTCAGTGCCGATTGCTGTATTTGGTGCCATTTATACAGCGTATTTTATGTCGTCTAAAATGCGCAAGGTCGTCAAGCCTACCATCGAGTTGATGGAAGCTCTGCCCACGGTTATTATCGGTTTTTTGGCAGGGTTGTGGTTTGCGCCTATTGTCGAAACACACCTTCCAGCAATCCTTCTTCTGCTGGTGGCGTTGCCCCTGCTATCGCTGCTTACTGGCGCAGTATGGTATGCGATCCCTAGAGCCTACACCTCTAAGTTACCGAGCGGACTTCATCCGTTTACTCTGATTCCGGTGATCATCACCGCTATCTATCTTGCGATGACCTTCTCAAGTGATATGGAAGTGATGTTCTTTAACGGCGATGCGCGGGTATTCTTAGCTCAGCATGGCATTGATTTTGACCAGAGAAACGCCCTGGTCGTTGGCTTTGCGATGGGGTTTGCTGTGATCCCAACCATTTTCACTATCGCTGAGGATGCGATTTTCTCCGTGCCCAAACACCTTTCGGACGGCTCTCTAGCGCTCGGCGCAACCCAGTGGCAGACTTTGATTTATGTTGTGCTACTTACCGCCAGTCCAGGTATTTTCTCTGCGGTGATGATGGGGTTGGGCCGCGCTGTGGGTGAAACCATGATTGTATTAATGGCGACAGGTAATACACCGATACTCGACTGGAACATCTTTGAGGGTATGCGAACCTTGTCGGCTACCATGGCGGTTGAGTTGCCAGAGTCGGAAGTGGGCAGCAGTCATTATCGCTTGTTGTTCTTAATCGCTTTGATCTTGTTTAGTTTTACTTTTGTTGTGAACTCGCTAGCTGAGTGGGTGAGACAAAGACTCAGGGAGAAATACAGTGCGCTGTAGTCATCGAAAGGAGCCCCGCTATGTTTAAGTGGCTCAAATCTGGTGCGCCTTGGGTTTGGCTAACAGGGGGCGCGGTAAGTATCAGTCTGATTTCCGTATTGGGACTACTGCTGCTCATTGGTTGGCGCGGCCTTACCTATTTCTGGCCGGCTCCCTTATATCAATGGCAAGATGATAACGGCTCAGCGTTAATCGGTCAGGTGTACTCGAAGACTTGGGTGCCGACTTACAATATCCCGAATGCGAACGAACTGCTGCCTCAAGAGGCTTTAGAAGCCGGAAAGGTAGAGCGCTATAGCATCAAGATAGCTAACCGAGATCTTTACGGTATTGATTTTGTCTCGCTGCTTTCCTCCGAGCTTCATCAGCAGCAAACCCCGAGCGACTTAGTGGTTATTGAGCGTACGCGTGGCGGTGATTTTTTCGGACGAATTCTGGCTCTAAAAGGTCCGCAGGGTGAGGTTGATACGTCGCTGGAAAGCTTGCTCAGAATAGAGCTTAGCCAGATTGAAATGACCAGAGATCAAATCGACGCCATTATCGAGAGAAGGCTCAAAGGCCTGAACCATCAGCTTGAGGCTCTGCGTCTTAAGCAGCGTCGAGATAAACTCAACGGTGTGCTCACCGATGAACTAAGTGAGCGCTATCAGCAGCAAAATGCGATTATCCGCCAGCAATTGAGCCAAACGGAAGTTGAGCTTGATGAACTGCGTGCTGAGCTAGCGAGTAAGGTTTTGGTCGTTGAAGATATGCGCGGCGAGCGTTTAGAGATTGGACTTAACCGAGTGCTCGATTTCTGGTACCCCAACCAAATGAACTACCCAGATAAGCTATCTCATTGGGGGGGACAGGTATGGAAGTTTCTTTCCGATGAGCCACGTGAGTCGAACTCTGAAGGTGGTGTGTTCCCCGCGATCTTCGGCACCGTATTGCTGGTAATTATCATGTCGGTCATGGTGATGCCGCTTGGTGTCTTGGTTGCGGTCTATCTACATGAATATGCCGAAAATAACCTACTCACTCGGATGATACGGGTCGGGGTTATTAACCTTGCTGGTGTACCTTCTATTGTTTATGGTGTTTTCGGCTTAGGCTTTTTTGTTTACACCATAGGTGGCTCGATAGACTCATTGTTTTACGCTGAGCGCTTGCCTGCACCTACATTTGGTACGCCAGGGCTGTTGTGGTCGTCATTGACGCTCGCCATTCTCACGCTACCTGTGGTGATTGTTGCCACAGAAGAAGGTTTGAATCGAATTCCGCTATCGGCCCGACATGGATCGCTTGCGTTGGGCGCAACCCAATCTGAAACGCTCTGGCGTATCGTTTTGCCTATGGCAAGCCCTGCGATTATCACTGGGCTTATTTTGGCGGTTGCGAGAGCCGCAGGCGAGGTAGCACCTCTCATGCTGGTGGGTGTTGTGAAACTGGCTTCCAGCTTACCGGTGGATTCTCAGTTCCCGTTCTTGCACCTTGAACGCAAATTTATGCATTTGGGTTTTCATATCTATGATGTCGGTTTTCAGACGTCTAATATTGAGGCGGCAAGGCCATTGGTTTACGCTACCTCTTTCTTGCTGGTGACCGTTGTCGTTGGGCTAAACTTAACCGCAATAGCAATACGAAATAACCTGCGCGAAAAATATCGCACATTAGGACAAGATTAAGCATGTTTTCTATCAACCAAACTTTGGGCTATCCAACGCCTTTAGATGTGAACAACCTTAGCGATGATCAAACCGCCATCGCCATTGAAAACTTGAATCTGTACTATGGCGATAAGCAGGCGCTAGATAATGTGTCGATGCGTATTCCTAAAGGGCAGGTCACTGCGTTTATCGGTCCTTCAGGATGTGGCAAGTCGACCCTTCTGCGTTGCATCAATCGAATGAATGATTTGATCGAAGGCTGCACTGTAGAGGGCAAGGTGAAGTTGCATGGTGGTAATGTTTATCACCCTAAAGTCGATGTGGCGACATTGCGTCGCCGCGTAGGCATGGTGTTCCAAAGGCCCAACCCCTTCCCTAAGTCGATCTATGAGAACGTCGTCTATGGTCTTAGGCTGCAAGGGGTGAAGAACAGCCGTAATCTCGACGATGCTGTAGAGCGTTCACTGCGTGCAGCAGCGCTATGGGATGAAGTAAAAGACCGTCTTCACGAAAATGCGTTTGGACTCTCTGGTGGTCAGCAGCAACGCTTGGTCATCGCGCGAGCCATCGCCATTGAGCCAGAGGTTTTGCTCCTTGATGAGCCGACCTCGGCGCTCGATCCTATTTCTACCCTGACCATTGAAGAGCTGATTAACGATCTGAAAACCAAGTATACGGTTGTGATCGTTACCCATAATATGCAGCAAGCCGCGCGCGTTAGTGACCATACTGCGTTTATTCATTTAGGAAAACTGGTAGAGTACGCGGATACAGATACTATATTTACTTCACCGATTGAAAAACAAACGGAAGACTACATCACTGGTCGATACGGCTAATGAGACTAGCCTTAGTTTAAAACAGGAAACCTTCACACATGCATTTTGGTCGTCACATCTCAGGTCAGTTTAATGCCGAGCTTGAGTCTATTCGTACCCATGTTTTGACCATGGGAGGCTTAGTGGAACAGCAGTTGTCGTTTGCGATGCAAGCATTGCACAAAGACGATATTGAGCTCGCCCGCAAAGTGGTACGCGATGACCATAAGGTGAATGCGATGGAGGTATCTATCGATGAAGCCTGTACTCGTATCATCGCTAAGCGACAGCCGACGGCGAAAGATCTTCGTTTGGTTATGGCGATCATCAAAACCATTACCGATCTAGAGCGTATTGGTGATGTTGCCACACGCATCGCTTATGTTGCTATTGAGCAACCATCGACGAAGCATCAAAAGTTTCACGTCTCCTTAGAGCCGCTGTGCCGCCAAGCGATTGCAATGTTGCATCAGGTATTGGACGCCTTTGCTCGTATGGATGTGGATGCGGCAGCAGAGGTGTACAAGTTAGATGATAAGCTGGATGCTGAGTATGAAGCTGTAATTCGTCAGTTGATGACTTACATGATGGAAGACCCAAAGAATATCCCAAATATCCTTCAGGTCATGTGGTCAGCAAGAGCGATAGAGCGTGTCGGTGACCGCTGTCAGAACATTTGTGAGTACATCATCTACTTCGTTAAGGGCAAGGACGTACGCCACCTTGATGAGAAAGCGATAAACGACATTCTGTAGCTAAGTTAGAAGCGCCCAACCACACCAAAGTTGAGTGAAAAGTGTGAGCCCATTGAGATAAAGGTGTTGCTCGCACCAAACACGTCGTAGTCAAACCCCGTTCTCAGACCAAAGCTTGGATTCAGCATATAGACATACCCTGCACTGATGCTAAGTCCGTTTGCATCTCGGTGTGAAAGCTCACTATTGGTGCGTTTCTCACCTCGATAATTGGCTACTCCAATCTCTGCCTGAAGACCATAGTTTTCTCGGTCGCCAAACATGTGCTGTAAACCGAGACGATATGAGTTGATTGTCTCATCGTAGCGGTCAGTGTCGTAGTATTTGTGGGCATAACTGAAATAGACCGCATCCATTCCTAATGCATCCGCAACGCCAAGCTGTATCCCTGCTCCATTGAATACGCCGATTTTGACATCGGGTGACACATGAATACTCTGCGCTTGAGCACCCATCGATAACACGGCACAGAGTGGAAGTAGTAGCTTTTTCATAGTAATACCTAATCACAGACAAACAGGAAAGTGCGCCGATGGTAGCGGCTTTGCTGATTGGTGACTAAAAAGCGTCGCTAATAGCGTTTATTAGCGATGCTTATCGGTATAGAGAGGAAGCTTTCGTTTGATGATCGACTCAATCCACTTTGTTTTGGGAGAGTGGCGATTCTTATTGTGGACATAACCAAATAGGCTTTTGGTGTAAGTCTGATTGTCGACTTCCACCTTAAGTGATCTTAAGTTTGGGTAGTTGTGTATCGGGAATAGATTGGAGTGGGGCAGGAGCATATCCGTAGACTCAATCACATCGATAAGTGCGAGCAGCATTTCTGAGCGAAAGCCGACCTTAGGTGTATACCCCTGACGTTCGAGAATATGACTTGCGTAACTAAAGTGGTCATTCCATCCAGGAGAGATGAGCGAGGTGAGTTCATAGCCGACAGAGTCTAAAGGCGTAATAACTGACTTCTTAATCGGGTGTTCTTTTCTGACGATGATGCGACCCTCTAAGTCGAAGATCTTGTCTCGCGCTAACTCTTTCGATAGGTTTTCGAGATCGTAATGCACGCCGTAAAAAACTTCACCACTGCGTATTTGCTCTGCGGTGGTTTGACTCCAGCTAAGCAGCTCGAGATTAACGTTTGGTGCTTGTTGGCGAATCTCCGTAAATAACCCTCCCGCCAAAGACGCTATCACAATAGGGGCGAGGGCGATTTTAATGGTTCCGCTCAGCTCGGAAGGCTCAAACTCATTTAGGTTATTGAGGGCAGTTTCTAATCCATCAAGATAAGGTGCGATTTTGTCTTCCAGTTGAAGAGCAAACGGAGTAGGGTCAAGACCACCTTGAACCTTAACGAAGAGTTCATCGTCAAAGATTGCTCGTAGCTTTTGCAGCGCCTGACTGACCGCGGGTTGAGTGACAAAAAGTCGTTCAGCGGTTTTTCGCATATTGCGCTCGTGCAGCAATATGCGGAATGTTCTCAGTAAGTTGAGATCAGCTTTGTAAAAAAGATTGGTCGAATCATTCATAATTATCGGGGACGAAAGATTGCTCTTCGATCGGCGTTCGCATGTAGCCGTCTTTGTTTAATTCAGGCAGTGTGATGTCTGGATAGCTGACTTCTTGGTATTCAATCTGACTGAGCAAATGACTGATACAGTTTAATCGAGCTCGCTTCTTATCATCAGAGGGGACCACCCACCATGGACACTGTTTAGTATCGGTATACGAGAACATGGTGTCTTTGGCTTCCGAATATTCAGCCCAGCAGTTACGAGATTCTAAATCCATAGGGCTGAATTTCCAGCGCTTGATGGGGGTGTTGACTCGCTCCAGAAAACGCTTCTCTTGCTCTTCATCGGAAACCGAAAACCAGTACTTAAGTAAGATAATGCCAGAGCGCACCAACATGCGTTCAAACTCTGGGCAAGAGCGCAGAAACTCTTGATACTGCTCTTCGGTACAAAAGCCCATGACTTTCTCTACGCCGGCACGATTATACCAACTACGGTCAAACAGCACGATTTCCCCTGCTGACGGTAGGTGAGCTACGTAGCGCTGAAAATACCACTGTGTTTTCTCTTTTTCCGTTGGTGCAGGCAGGGCAGTAACACGGCAAATTCGTGGGTTGAGTTTTTCAGTAATACGCTTGATAACGCCGCCTTTACCAGCGGCGTCTCGACCTTCAAAAACAACGACAACTTTTAAGCCCTCGTGCTTTACCCACTCTTGCAGCTTTACCAACTCAATCTGTAACCTAGCCAGCTCGGTTTCATAGAGCTTTTTATCCATCTTGTTCTTTTTTCCCATAGAAATCCTTCTCCTTGAATAACCTAGGTGTTTACAGTGAGTTTAGCACCTTAGTGACAGCGCGAATCTTCTCGCTACTGGTAATAGGAATCGCAAAATCGTCGATATCGCTCGCCCCCATCTTGGCATCGTCGGCAATATAATGCATCTTACTTTGACGAGTCGACTTGCCAGAGAGGTGCACTTCGTTGACTCCGCTAGAGGCAATAATAGAAGCTACATTATCTGAAGATACTCCGGCGCCAGCCATGATAGCGATCCTGCCTTCTGCTTGTTGCACCATGGCGCTCAAGGTTGCTACCCCCTCAGACGCGCTCGCTGCCAGTCCAGAAGTAAGTATTCGCTCACAACCGAGTGCAATGACATCCTCTAATGCTTGCTCTGGATGCCGGCATTGATCGAATGCACGGTGAAACGTGACGCCTAAATCAAGCTCACGGGCGAGTTTAACCAGTCGAATGGAGTGTGGCATATCAACATGTCCCTCTTTGTCGAGAAGACCAAGGACGACGCCACTCGCACCATATTTGGCAGCGGTGCGAATGTCTTCTGCCATGATTTCCACATCGTCACAGTCATAAAGGAAATCACCTTGGCGAGGCCTAATCATGACGTAAATAGGGATGGAAGAAGATTGAACCGCTTGTTTGATAAGTCCTGCATTAGGGGTTAAACCGCCTAGGGCAAGTGAGGAGCATAACTCAATACGAGTTGCTCCGCCGGTGATGGCGTAAGCGAGTGACTCGATATTGTCGATACAGACTTCAAGTTGGTAACTCATTGTGATTCTCAGTAGAAATACTGCTTTCAATATATCTCTGACAATCGGTTCTGGAAACAGAAAAAGCCCGAGTCGGTGACTCGGGCTTTGTTTTTTGGCTAACTCGTTTCTTCTTCAATGATTGGCGTGCGTTTTCCGCTTTATATATGTCCAACCATCAACCCTGATTGAGCGCAGGGTGAAGGCTCGAATTACTTAGAAAGGTCTTCTGCGTGCTCAGATAAGAACGCTGCAACACCTTTTGGAGATGCGTCCATACCTGCTTTACCTTCTTCCCATTGTGCAGGGCAAACTTCGCCGTGCTTCTGGTGGAAGTTAAGAGCGTCAACCATGCGTAGCATTTCGTCGATGTTACGACCAAGTGGTAGGTCGTTAACTACTTGGTGACGTACTAGACCGTCTTCGTCGATTAGGAAAGAACCACGGAAAGCAACGCCTGCTTCTGGGTGCTCAACATCGTACGCTTTGCAGATTTCGTGTTTAACGTCTGCAACAAGTGGGTATTTCACTTGACCGATACCGCCTTCTTCGATAGCAGTGTTACGCCATGCGTTGTGAGAGAACTGAGAATCGATAGAAATACCGATAACTTCACAACCTTTAGCTTGGAAATCAGCAAGACGGTTGTCGAATGCAATCAGCTCAGATGGGCAAACGAAAGTGAAGTCTAGTGGGTAGAAGAATACAACTGCTTTCTTACCTTTTGTGAACTCAGCGAAGTTGAAGTTCTCAACGATATCACCGTTACCTAGAACAGCTGCTGCAGTAAAGTCTGGGGCTTGACGACCAACTAGTACCATTTTTTTTGCTCCTAAATAGAGTTTATTTCAAACCTTTTCGGTTTGGTCCGTGTTTGTGCGAGACAAACTATAGTACACATTGTAGTATTGAAAAAAGCGAAATTAATAGATTAATTCCATCGAAAAAAGCGATGAAGCCATAGGGCTTATTCCTTTTTTGATTCTGGTCCCAAAACAGGCAGTTACCATGAACAAATGGCCAAGTTTAAAGCAGCTTCATTACCTGGTTACCCTTCATGAAACCCGACACTTTAGTGAAGCAGCTGAACGTTGTTTCGTCAGTCAATCGACACTGAGTAAGGGTATTCAAAATCTCGAAGAACTCATCGGTTGTCCTCTTTACGAAAAGAAAGACAAGAAAAGTCCGCTTGTGTTTACTCAAGCGGGTGAGATGGTGGTGTCCCAGGGACGTGAGCTGTTGGCAAAGGGACAGGATCTTATTGAATTAGGTAGTCTTTGCCAGGGCGACGTCATGCAAGGCCAGCTTAAGCTTGGTTGTATTCCGACTATCGCGCCGTTTTTGTTGTGTGATTTGGTTCAGGAAATTAATGCGCGCTATCCTCAGCTTAACCTTCTACTTAGAGAAGACACGACAGCCAACTTACTTGCGGCGCTGCGCCATGGTGAACTGGATGTACTGATCCTTGCACTCCCGATGGATATTGGCACGATGGAAAGCTGCATTGTGGGGCATGACCCGTTTAAGATGGTGATCAGTCGCAATCAGGCTGACAACATCCGCGTCCCAATCAAATATGATGACTTGCCCGACGAATCTGTGTTCTTACTAGAAAACGAGCACTGTCTTACGGAGCATGCGGTTTCAGCGTGTAAGCTTACTGACAAAGAGAAGATTAACCCGTTCAGTGCGACCAGTTTGCATACCTTGGTCCAGATGGTTGCCAATGGTCTCGGTACCACCTTTATCCCTCAAATGGCAATAGAACATGGTCTGTTGGAAAATCAAAATTTGATCGTGATTGAGCCTCCTGGTCAGCAAGCGCACCGAGATATTGGACTCGTATGGCGTCCAAGCTCCTCAAGACGAGACTCTTTCTTACAGCTAGCAGACGTTGTCTCGGAGTTGCTGTAAGTCGACATTCGCAAAACGAAACCTTAGAGCACTAGTGAAAGGCACCAATCAAGGTGCCTTTTTTAGTATTAATAACTAGTTCCGCGAATTTTTTCTGTTCAGACTTCAGCGTGTACTTCGAATTAGTTTTCAGTCATTTCGGGGACTTCACCTTGTCAATTTTACATTGTGATATTTAGAAAAAGCTCCGGCCGTATTGAAAAACTATACGTACCTGTGGGGAGAAGAGGATTTAGCTTGCCTTACGCTAGTTTGAATCAGTTTCTTGGGTTCGCAGGTTTCGTAATTTAATTACGTAACTATAACCTAATTCAGGTTGATCGAGGCTCTTTATAGCCAATAGAACAAACTGTCGAAATACCAAAAATGCCCACTTTAGAGTTGTAACTCTAAAGTGGGTTAGGTAATGTAACTGCATGGTTTTGAGGTTTTTGAGGCAATATTAAGCCGCTACTTTGTATACTGAGCCATCAAAGTATGTACTTAGAAATATGCCAGTTATTTTGAACAATCGTTCATCACCTGTTGTTTGAAAGCTACAAATGAAAACTCCACTAAACCTGTTTTGAGCACTGCCCCACGTGGTCGATAACGACCGCTGATTGTCGGTAGATTTGAGCGGCGCAAGCCGCTTCTTTTTTACTGATGTTGCAAATCTTAAAGGTTGACGCCCTGACTCTCATTTTCAGATTGAATTTCTTCTGGCTCGCTATCTTCCTGAAGTTCAAGAAGATTGATCGCGATAGCAACAAAGTCACTGTCGGTAATGATGCCGACCAGCTGTTTGTTATGCACTACTGGCAAACAGCCAACTTTGTGCTTTTGCATGTATAACGCGCTTTCTTTTAAGCCAGCTCGCGGTTCAGCGGTCATGATGTTGGTGCGCATGACTTCACTAAGAGGTGTGGAGAGTGTGTAGGATTGATCGCTAGGGATTTTCTGCAAGATCGATTCTTGCGCCGCTAGCACGTCTCGTTGTGAAACAATACCCAGCAAATGACGTTCTGCATCGACGATAGGAATATGGCGAATATCGAGCGCTTCCATCGTGTGTTTGGCGTCGGCTAATGAGTGAGACCGCAATAGGGTGTGAGGGTTGCGAGTCATCATGTCTTGGACCTTAATCATATGGCCTCCAACTCGTTCTGTTTGTCTATTTTAACTATAGATTTTTTCACCGATTAAATCTGAGATTACCGTCGTTTTTTGCCGTTCAACTCACAAAATATCCCTATTGACAAAGTGGTTAAGTTTGCCTTGGTTAATTTGGGCTCAGAAGGGCGACAAACATCGGTTCAGCTTGCTATTCCACGGGGTCACTTTATACTATGCGGCTGCGAATTTTTTCGCCGTTTTAGTCGCTTAATAAAGAAGATTGGTGTTATGCAAGTTTCAGATTTTCACTTCGAATTACCTGATGAGCTGATTGCTCGTTACCCAAAGGCAGAGCGCAGCTCAAGCCGACTGCTTCAATTGACCGGTAACACGGGGGAAGTTGTAGATGGAAACTTCACGGATATCGTCAGCCAAGTTCAGCCTGGTGACCTTCTTGTGTTCAATAACACGCGTGTTATCCCAGCTCGTATGTTCGGTCGCAAAGCTTCTGGCGGTAAGCTAGAAGTACTGATAGAGCGTATGCTTGATGACAAGCGCGTTCTAGCGCACGTACGTTGCTCAAAATCACCAAAACCAGGCACCGAACTATTTTTGGGTGAAAACGACGAATACCAAGCGATCATGACGGCGCGTCATGATGCATTGTTTGAGATTGAAATGCAGTCTGAAAAGACGGTGCTTGAGATCCTAAACGACGTTGGCCACATGCCACTACCACCTTATATCGATCGTCCAGACGAAGATGCAGACAAAGAGCGCTACCAAACGGTTTACAACGAGAAACCAGGTGCGGTTGCCGCGCCGACTGCGGGTCTTCATTTTGATGATGGTGTTCTCGAGCAGATTAAAGCAAAAGGTGCCAACTTTGCGTATGTGACACTTCACGTTGGCGCAGGTACATTCCAGCCCGTTCGCGTTGAAAACATCCATGACCACCATATGCATGCTGAATATGTCGAAGTGCCTCAAGACGTGGTGGATGCGATTGCAGAGACTAAAGCAAACGGCGGCCGAATCATTGCTGTGGGTACCACCTCAGTACGTTCACTCGAGAGTGCAGCGCAAGATGCACTGAAAAATGGTACCGAGTTAGTGCCTTTCTTTGGTGATACTGAGATTTTCATCTTCCCTGGCTATGAATATCAGCTGGTGGATTGTCTCGTGACAAACTTCCACCTACCAGAATCGACGCTGATCATGTTGGTCAGTGCGTTTGCAGGCTATGACAATGTCATGAATGCCTACAAGCATGCAGTAGAGCAAAAATACCGTTTCTTTAGCTATGGTGATGCGATGTTCATTACCAAGAAAACGGCATAACTGACGCCAGTAATTAGTAAGCTTTTTATTTCACTCAAGGACTCAGTGGAATACGGTAAGGAACACCAAAGCCGCTCGCTTGACGAGTTGATGTAGAGTGAGCGGATTCAAGTGCGACAAGCTACGCTTGTTAGTGCGTTTTAAGATTGTGTCAGACTGTGTCTCTGGCAATTTGGAGGCTTCGTGAAATTACAATACGAACTTAAGAAAAAAGATGGTCACGCACGCCGTGGTCAGTTAACGTTTGAACGTGGTACGGTGCAAACACCGGCATTTATGCCTGTAGGTACCTACGGTACGGTGAAAGGTATGACACCTGAAGAAGTAAAAGGCACGGGTGCTGAAATTCTTCTAGGTAACACTTTCCATTTATGGCTACGCCCTGGTCAAGAGATTATGAAGTTGCACGGTGACCTGCACGACTTCATGAACTGGCATGGTCCTATCTTGACCGATTCAGGCGGTTTCCAAGTATTCAGCCTTGGCGATATCCGTAAGATCACTGAAGAGGGTGTACACTTCCGTAACCCAGTAAACGGTGACCGTATTTTCATGGATGCAGAGAAATCGATGGAAATCCAAAAAGATCTTGGCTCTGATGTGGTCATGATCTTTGACGAGTGTACGCCATACCCAGCGACTCACGCAGAAGCGAAGAAGTCGATGGAAATGTCTCTGCGTTGGGCACAGCGCTCTCGCGATCACTTCGACAAGCTAGACAACGAGAACTCTCTATTTGGTATCGTTCAAGGTAGTGTTTACGAAGACCTGCGCGAAGTATCGGTGAAAGGTTTGACTGACATTGGCTTTGATGGCTATGCGGTTGGTGGTCTTGCTGTTGGTGAGCCAAAAGAAGAGATGCACCGCGTTCTTGAGTTCACCACACCTAAACTTCCTGAAGATAAACCGCGCTACCTAATGGGCGTAGGTAAACCAGAAGATTTGGTCGAAGGTGTTCGCCGTGGTATCGACATGTTCGACTGCGTAATGCCAACACGTAATGCACGTAACGGACACCTGTTCGTAACTGGTGGCGTGATTAAGATTCGTAACGCAACAAACAAAACAGACACAGGTCCACTAGACGAGAACTGTGATTGCTACACCTGTCAGAATTACTCGAAAGCGTATCTACATCACCTAGATCGCTGTAACGAAATCTTGGGTGCTCGTCTCAACACGATTCACAACCTACGTCACTATCAAATGTTAATGGAAAGCATCCGTAAAGCGATTGATGAAGACCGTTTTGAGCAGTTTGTGGAAGAGTTTTACGCACGTCGCAACCGCGAAGTGCCACCACTAGATATGAAGGTCGACGCTCAATAGTTGGCTAAATAGTCGGCTATCCCTGCAATAGGTAACAAATCCTAGCTCTGGGTCACACTTTTTGTGCCTTTAAGCGAATAAGAAACATTGAGTTACCGTTTGCTTCTTGAAAAGATATGGGGATAGCCCAATTTTGGATATGTATTTACATTAAAGAGGATGTTCTCCGATGAGTTTGATTTCTGCAGCTCACGCAGCTGAAGCAGCACCACAAGGTGGCGGTTTCGAAATGCTAATCATGCTAGGCATGTTCGCGGTAATTTTTTACTTCATGATTTACCGCCCACAATCTAAGCGTGCAAAAGAGCACAAAAACCTAATGGCTTCTATGGGTAAGGGCGACGAAGTCCTAACTAACGGCGGCCTAATTGGTAAAATCACTAAAATCGCTGAAGATAACGACTACATTGCAATCGCACTTAACGACAACAATGAAGTAGTTATCAAGAAAGACTTCGTTACTGCAGTGCTACCAAAAGGTACGCTGAAGTCTCTATAAAACAGCTATAGGATCTCGCTGTGCTAAATCGTTACCCTTTGTGGAAGTACCTGATGGTGATATTCGCCATTGCGGCAGCGGCGTTATACGCACTTCCCAATCTATACGGTGAAGATCCGGCTATTCAAATTACAGGGGCGCGTGGCGCCTCTGTTGATATGTCGACGCTGGATACTGTCACTAAAGCTCTTGATGAAGAGCAACTCTCCCGTAAGTCCATTGCTCTAGAAAATGGCTCCATTCTTGTTCGTTTTACAGACACGGATACTCAGATCAGCGCTCGCGATATTATCAGCGAAGCGTTAGGCAAAGATTCAATCGTGGCACTTAACCTTGCCCCTGCGACTCCTAACTGGCTTGAAGCGATTGGCGCTGCGCCAATGAAGCTAGGTCTTGACCTTCGTGGCGGTGTTCACTTCTTGATGGAAGTGGATATGGATGCGGCGATGGAAAAACTTGTCGGTCAGCAAGAAGAAGGCTTTAGAAGTGATCTTCGTGAAGAGCGCATTCGTTACCGCTCTATCCGCCCTTCGGGTAGTGATGGCGTAGAAGTACTGCTCCGTGATGCTGAGCAACTTGCACAGGCGAAAACTGTGCTGGAAGCAAAATACCCAGACATGGACTTCACTGATTCTGACTCGAACGGCCGTTTTGCCCTTGTTGCTCGTTTCAAAGAAACTCGCCTACAAGAAATCCGTAACTACGCAGTTGAGCAGAACATCACTATCCTACGTAATCGTGTAAACGAACTAGGCGTGGCAGAGCCATTGGTTCAACGTCAAGGTGCGAGTCGCATCGTGGTTGAGCTACCGGGTGTTCAAGATACGGCACGCGCGAAAGAAATTTTGGGCGCAACAGCAACTCTAGAGTTCCGCGAAGTAGACAGTTCGGCTGACTTAGCGGCGGCAGCAAGTGGTCGCGCACCAGCGGGTAGCGAGATCAAGCTCGATCGTGACGGTCGTCCAGTTGTTCTTAAGAAGCGCGTTATTCTAGGCGGTGCTAGCATCACTGATGCGAGTTCGAGTGCTGATGAATATGGTCGCCCACAGGTTAACATCTCGTTAGACAGCGAGGGTGGTAACAAGATGGCGGCGTTCTCTCGTCAGAACATCGGTAAGCTAATGGCAACGGTTTTCGCTGAGTACAAAGACAGTGGCAAACGCACGCCAGAAGGCAAGGTTATCCTTGATAAGCATGAAGAAGTGATCAACCAAGCGACGATTCAGTCTGCACTTGGTCGTAACTTCCGTATCACAGGTATCGACTCTGCCGCTGAAGCGCACAACCTAGCGCTACTGCTTCGTGCAGGTGCTCTGATTGCGCCGATTTCTATTGTTGAAGAGCGTACTATCGGTCCATCAATGGGTCAGCAAAACATCGATATGGGTATCAAAGCGTGTATCACAGGTATGATTGCCGTGATGCTATTTACGCTGGTTTACTACCGTCGATTTGGTCTATTTGCCAATATGGCATTGATGGCGAACATCGTTCTTATCGTTGGTGTCATGTCGATGATTCCAGGTGCGACAATGACGCTACCAGGTATCGCAGGTATTGTACTGACTGTAGGTATGGCGGTGGATGCGAACGTTCTGATATTTGAGCGTATACGTGAAGAGCTCAAAGAGGGGCGTAACCCTCAGCAAGCGATTCACCAAGGCTACGCTAACGCCTTCAGTACTATCGCCGATGCGAACATCACGACCTTGATCACAGCTATCATTCTGTTTGCTGTCGGTACAGGTGCGATCAAAGGCTTCGCGGTAACACTGTCTATCGGTATTCTTACTTCTATGTTTACAGCCATCATAGGCACACGTTGTATCGTGAACCTAGTTTATGGCGGTAAGCGTATCAACAAACTGTCGATCTAAGGGTTAGTTATGTTTCAGATAATGAAAGCAGACAAAACGATCGACTTTATGCGTTGGTCAAAAGTTGCGTTCGTTCTATCTATTGTGATGATCGGCGCGGCTATTTTTACGCTGTCGACTAAGTGGCTTAACTGGGGTCTAGACTTCACTGGCGGTACACTTATCGAGGTAGGCTTTGAACAGCCTGCAAACCTTGAGGAAGTACGCTCAGCACTAGATGCGAAAGGCTTCGGCGATGCGACAGTGCAGAACTTCGGTTCGGCACGTGACGTTATGGTTCGCCTGCGTCCTCGTGATGATGTTCAAGCTGAAGCGCTTGGCAACCAGATCCTTGATGCGATTCGTGTGGGTACGGGCGAAGACGTTGAAATGCGTCGTATTGAGTTCGTTGGTCCTAACGTGGGTGATGAGCTCACAGAGGCAGGCGGTCTTGCGATTCTAGTGTCGCTTATCTGTATCTTGATCTACGTATCGGTACGATTTGAGTGGCGTTTAGCAGCAGGTGCGGTACTCGCGCTCGCGCACGACGTTATCATCACACTAGGCGTATTCTCGCTTATGCAGATTGAGGTTGATTTAACCATTGTGGCAGCACTTCTAACGGTTGTCGGTTACTCACTCAACGATACCATCGTTGTATTTGACCGTATCCGTGAGAACTTCCGCAAGATGCGTAAAGGTGAGCCAGCTGACATCATGAACAGCTCAATCACGCAAACGCTAAGCCGTACCTTGATTACGTCCGGTACTACCTTGTTCGTAGTTATCGCACTATTCACTCAAGGTGGTGCAATGATCCATGGCTTTGCGACTGCATTGCTACTAGGTATCACGGTCGGTACTTACTCTTCTATCTACGTAGCATCTGCGCTAGCTCTGAAACTGGGTATCCAGAAAGAGCACCTAATGCCACCACAGATTGAAAAAGAAGGTGCTGAGTTTGATGAGATGCCGTAAGGCAGATTGTTGGATCAGATGACATTGATAAAGCCACTCGAATGTTATATATAGTAACTTAAAGGGTGTATATTGTGTATTAAGGCAGAGAAATCTGCCTTTTTATTGCACAACTAACACTATAGGTATATAGTCAATGGTGTGTACAATATGTATAAGGAAGGCATGATTTGTCATCAGTAAAAGTCAGAGCGACGATTGTAGAGGACAATACGGGCATCAAAAGCCAACTGCCTATCTTGCTAACTGAGCAAGGAGAGTTAGGTACGGTCACGGACTACCTACTCAAACTAGAGGCGGACGGGGTGAGTAACTCCGTCATGAATGGATTTCTTCAAGCAGTATCCTTGTTGCTGGATTATATGGAAGCAAATAGAGGACTGTTTGATGATCCGAAGTTGCTCTTTCAGACCTTTTCTAAGCGGTTGTATACAGGAACGATTGGTGAAGATGGACTTGACCCATCAGGTTTGTATTGGGTGCCCAGTTCGACCAGTAATGTCAATAAACATATTCACCGACTAACGGCATTCACCGATTGGTTGGCAAATAAGCAAGGCACTGCGTCGATGAACCCTTTGCGTGATGCTACCCCTCATGAGCAGCGATTGAATTACGCTGCATGGTATCGAAAAAACCAAAATGATTTCCTCGGTCATATCGAAGATAAAACCGTCAATAAAACCATCCGTAAGGCTCGAACCATTAAGGGGCGCACACCACTCACTAAAACCGAAGATGACGCTATAGCCTTTCCTGAAAAGCATTGGGAAGACTTTTATATGAATGGCATTGGTGGTGCAAGCGACCCACGAGTGGCACTTAGGGACAAATTAATACTCCTACTGATGCACGGCGGCGGGTTACGGGAAAGTGAGGCTATAGCGCCTTGGGTCACAGATGTGTTTGAAGATCCCTATAACCCAGATAGTGCTATCGTTCGAATTTACAATGAAGTCGATGGCAAAGCGCCAAATGACCCTGAAGTTCGTTCTAAAAATCAAAATAGAGAGACGTACTTAAAAGAAAAGTATGCGCGTATACCTCGCCAGCGCATGAAAGGCACAGCACATCTTGGTTGGAAAAACCGTGTAGTTGACCATAAAGATAGCTACATACAGGTTCAGTGGTTCCCAACCGACTACGGTAAAGTGTTTATGTCACTTTGGAAAAACTATCAAAAGTACCGCGCCAGCATAGACTGCCACCACCCTTATGCGTTTATTTCTTTTCACCACAGTGCCTTCGGCAACCCTTACACCATCAACGCTTTCCATGATAACTACGCCAACGGTTTGAAGCGCATTGGTTTAGAGCCGAACAAAGCAGAAGGCTTAGACCCACATGGACATCGACACAACTACGGTAGACGACTTGAGCGCTCAGGACTGAACCCGTTGGTGATTCGACGCTGTATGCACCACAAGTCCCTAGACTCACAAATCCCCTACACAGGCAAAGGTCAGCAGGAAATCTCTGATGAACTCACCCAAGCCACACTGCAACTGGCGAACCCTGAATCCAAAGTAAAAGCTCTGGACTGGAAAGCGCTGGTCGAGCATGGCTTTGATGACATAGACCCACAGGGTTACTTCACAGGCAAACATCCTAAATTGAAAGGTAAGTAATGGCGAGAATACATGACGGACGTTCATCAGATTTAACCTTTTCTTGGATGCTCACCACACTCGGTGCTGAGTGGCAACAATGGCAAGAGTTAGCGTCAGAATGGATGGCTATACAAAATACTGGTGTAAACCATAAGTGTGATGCTTTAAACATTTTCTTTGAGGTGTACATTAAAGAATATGCTCAGTACGCCACAGATGTGGCTCTATTTTTTAGCGGGTATAAAGGGCATTTATGTAATAGCGAAGAACTTGAAAAGGCTGCGAGGACAAGACTAAACCACTCGAGTAATGTGCAAAAAGCTGTGAACTATCCCACCGACTTCATCGATTTTGTTATCGAAAAAGTGTTCTCCGAGGAAAATGACCATGGAAAGCTAATCTCATTGGTTCAAAACCCTCTCAGTAAAATCAGAGTGCAAGGTTCTGATACAGAAACTGTGCGCAACCCTCTGCCGTATCGTTACATTCAGGATTTACGCAAAATTCTTTGTCCGCTGCCCGACAAAGCGGAACTGACCTTCATTGAGCAAAACCTCAAGGGCGATGAATCCATGCTTGCGGGGTATCACTTTCGCCACTTCAAAGACTGGGCATGGGCGCAGCAGGCAGCAGGCGACTGGTTTGAAGTTGAACCTGAACTGATTGATAAGTCCGACCCTGATTGTGTGTGGCGCACCAAAGAAATGACTCGCAAAGGGAAAGTAATCACCCTCCACCAAATCTGGTCGCCTGTCAAAGCGATGGTAATTTTCATGAAGCTCCACCTACCACTGCGTACCTATCAGGTGCGTATGCTGGACAGCGGTGAAGCGGATACATGGCGCTATGAGCAAGGTCAATGGATAGTGAACAACGAGCATGATTTTGCGATTGGTAGTGAAAAGCGCCCCTTCGGAAAAGGCATCTTCCGCCGAATCCACGACACCATGACAGGGCTGTATTCAACAGGTCTGTACATCAACACCAACAAAACCGCCGACCAGAACAAAGACGAACTAGAGCGAGGCTACATCATCCCTTGGCAAAACGAGGAAGTGTTGTACTGGTTGGAAAAACTGCGTAACTGGCAAGAAAAGTATAATCCGATAGCAAAGCCCACCGACTGCACAACACTGCTGAACAAACACACTAAGCACAAGAAGTCGGATAAACAACTAGAAAGTATGGGTGAAATTGCCTTTTTGTTTCGTGATGCCTCGTCTAAAGGTAAGGATAGGCACAAACCAATTCCGAACACAGCGACAAATTCTTTCTGGTATCAACTCTTATTGAAGCTAGAAAACCAACTCGCAGAGCAAGGCAACACCTTAGATAACGGCGAGCGCTTAAAACTGGTTGTGGATTACCCAGAAGGTACGCGAGAAAGGCATAAGGTTTCCACACTCTTTCCCTTACACAGTTTGCGTGTTTCGCTCATCACAGCGTATACGATGGACACGCAATTGCCATTGCCTGTAATTTCTAAGTTATTGGCGGGACATACGCGCCTGTTGATGACCATCTACTACAACAAAATCACCCCATCTGTCATGGCAGAAAAGATGAGTGAAGCCGAAGCTCAACTGGAAGCCAAATCACCCCAATCAACACGCAACTTCCTTAAAGACGCCTCGATGGAGCAAATTCAATGCAAGATGGTGTATCACAGCGATGACAGCATTCAGGCAGCCTTGGCTAACCGCAACCCGATAGGCTGGGAAGAGCGCTCGTGTGGATGGTGTCTAGTTGGCGGTAACACTGTAAAATCGGATGAAGTCAGTACCCTTGGCGGGTGTTGGAACGGTGGTAAGCCGATTAATGATTCAAAAGTCGCCGCAAATCGCGTTTATGCCAGTGTGCCACATGGCCCTGAAAACTGTATCCGCTGCCGCTGGTTTATTACCGAAGCTTATTATCTTAAGCCACTCAATGCCCACTTCAATCAACTGAGTTACAAAGCGCATCAAGCGGCTAACCTCTCTGTGGAAATTGAGGGTGAACTGGAAGCCCTTAAAGACGAACAATTCTTTTGTGAAGAGCAAGGTAAGCCGTTCATCAAGCACGACGAACTGCAAACTCTACAGCGTCGCTATGAAAAACAGCAAGTCGAAACCGATGAGTACGCAAAAGACTGGATAGCGTGTTTTGAGCTTATCAACAAAATCATTCGTGTCGAAGAAGCCAGAAATGAGGACGACACAAAAGATAAACTGATTGCGGTTGGATCTGAGCAAGATGTCAGCCATGCCTTGAAGTTTATCGAAACCGACTCTGAGTTGCTGCACCTATCCCTGATTTGTGACGATGCAGAATTCTACCCTGATTTGCAGGACGAACTACGTAAAACCCCTGCTATTGAAAAGCGTTCACGCCAACTCAGTCGTGTGCTAATGAAAAAAGGCTTTGAGCCGATTTTCATGGAAATGGACGACAAACAACAACTCATCGCCGCCAACGCCATGCTGCGCCAAATGGCAAAAATCGCTGACCCTGACGACAAGCTCGAAGGCTACCGCAAAGTGGCAAACTACATCGAAGCGGGTGAATACCTGACTGATAACAAACTGTTCTCTCAGGGTATACATGCACTGACTGATAAAGCCATTCATCTAGATGGTATCGCACTACCGAACTTATTGGAGGATTAATGGAACTCGATATAGATGTCATTCTGGCTGACTTAAAAGAAGGCAAAGTGCCTCGCACCCAGCAAAACCTCGATAAGCTCAACGACACGCTGAAAGCCTATGCAGAATCAGGTCAGCGTGACTTCTCCATCACGCAAATTGGACGAGTTTCTGCCGAAAATGGCGGATTGGCTTATGAGGCTTTGCGTGCTACCCGTAACAAGCACTACCGAACACTCATCGAAGCATGGGCGGCAAAGTACAATACCAGTACCAAAAAACCGCTATCGAACACCTCACGGTCTAAATCCATCCCTGCGGACAATAAACTGTTAGAGCGCATCCCAGACCCTGCGGTACGCGCCTTGTTTGGTCAAATCATTGCCGAGCGTAACCGTTACCGAAAAGAGGTGAATTTGCTCAAGCAGCACGCCAATATTACCATCGACAAACGCCCTGTACGCCAGTTTGATACCACCGCAGAACCAAGCGTGGAAGTGCTACCATCCCTATCGGGGGTGCTCACCGATTCAGAAAAAAGAGCCTTAGCGTATGCCATTTCTGATGAATGTATGGAAAAGAACGACTGGCAAACTACTCAGGCGGGTCAGGTGAAAGACATGGAATACAACAGCGAAGTCTTCCCTAGAGGCTTTGTCACAGGGCTTCGCAAGCTATTGGGTGAGGTAGATGACTAATGGCAAATGGGCAGCAGAAAGCGCAACAAAACCTTGAGGCTTTTGAGGTCTGGAAAGCCACGCAGACGGACGATGAGTTTAAACAAATCGTATTCCGAGGTCAGCTTAATCGAATCGAAGTAGCAAAAGGAATTGGTTGCGGCAAATCGGCGTTAAACCAAAATCCTGCCCTTAAGAAAGCACTCAAAGCCTTAGAAGATGAGCTGCGCGGCAAAGGAGTCTTACCACCGTTGACCGATGCTGCTAAGAAGAATGGGGATAAGCCCAAAGCCTACGACAATACAGCGAATCGTAAGCTGCTCGATTCGAAACGGGTGTCGTCATTAGAAGCTGAGAACATTGAATTGAAAACCAGGGTCAGGGAGCTTGAAAAACGACTTGAGCGCTTCGGTGAACTGTCTGAAACCTTATCCGAAATGGGATTGATGCCACGATGAATCCTGTTTTGCATGAAGACCAAATGCGTGTCACCAGTATCCCTTATCGCTCGACCAAGATGGTGATATTCAGCGGTGTACCGCTGGCAAAAGACTCTTACAAAACCAATAGTGGGAAGTATTACGTCACCATCAAAGCCGACCCCAATAGCATCCCTGTGCTTCCAACGCTAGGTCAGCATTGGTCAGTCAAAGGTGCTCGCCAGATAGAAGATATGGAGATGGGTGATTATGTAATGCAGCAGCACACTTATGAATCACCCAAGCATATTGAATGCACTTTACCCGAAACACGGGAACAACTGATACGCTTTATCGCCAGAGAAAGTGACTTCAAGGGGATTGGCGAAAGCAAAGCTAGAGCGCTCTGGCAGCTCTTGGGTAAAGACTTCCATGCCACACTAAGAAATGACACCCCAGAGTCCAGAAAGCGTCTGACATCGATTTTGAGTGAAGATTCAGTGGAAGCGCTCTTTAAGGGGTACGCCAAATATAAAAATCTGGCACATTGCAATTGGATGAGTGAGCACAACATCCCCGCCAGTGTGCAGCAACGGCTGCTCAAGCATCACGGAGAAGCCACCATAGAGGTAATTAAGGACAATCCTTATGCTCTGCTGGGCTTTGGTCTTTCGTTCAGTGCCATTGAAGGTATTATCAAGGTAACGGATTTTAAGACCGATGTAGCTCAGGATGATCCAAGAAGGCTCAGCGCTGCTCTGGAAATGGCGATTCGCAAGGAGATTGAAAAAGGTCACACCTATACCACTCATGCCAATGTACGCCCTTATCTCAACAAATTACTGAAAGTCAAAGGATTGGTCACTCAAGCGTTCCAATCAGGTCATGATAAAGCCCAGTACATTTTAAATCCCGACACAGGAACCTACCATCCAACGGCGCAACTTCTGATGGAAAGTGTCGTTGCCAAACGGCTAAATACACTGATTAAGCGAAATGATTTGTTTGATGAAAACGCCAATGCTGCGTATTGCTCTGCGGCAGCGGAGCTTCCCTACGACCTAACCAGTAAACAAATCGAAGCCGTAACAACGTGTCTGGATAATTCGGTAAGCTGTATTACTGGCGGTGCAGGAACAGGCAAGACAACGGTACTCAGAACAGCTCTCAGGGCTTACCATCAACTTGGATTTGAAATACACGCCGTTGCGCTCAGCGGTCGTGCTGCAATGAGGCTTCATGAGTCCATCGGTTTTGTTACCTCAACCATTGCCAAGTTGCTGCGTGAAGACCCCATAGAACCCAGTATCGAGAAAACAAACCACCTACTGGTGATTGATGAGGCAAGCATGATTGACTTGCCAACCATGTATCGTCTTGTGAATCACACTCACCCCTCTGTACGATTGATTTTCACTGGCGACCCCGACCAACTCCCACCCATCGGCTGCGGCAAGGTGTTGGCAGACATCGTTGAAGCAAAAACGGTGGCTAATACGATGTTAGATATCGTCAAGAGACAGGAAGGTTCAACGGGTATCCCCGAATACTCAAAGCTCATCAATCAAGGTGTGATGCCTGATCGATTAAGTACGGGAGCAATACACTTTCACGAAACCAGTAAAACAGACATTGCCAAAGTCTGTTGTGAGCTTTACCAACAGTGTCCTGAAAACAGTCGCGTCATGGCTCCAACCAAGGCACTCGTATCAGAAATCAATAAACTCACCCAACAAGCCGTTAACCCAGATAGCACTAGCCTTGAGTTCGAAATCAATGGTGATAAGTTCTTTTTGCCACTTCGCCTCAATGATGCGGTGTTATTCACGCAGAATCATTACGACAAAGGCATTCAGAACGGCTCACTTGGTATGCTAACCAACGCCAAACCTTCTGGTGATAGTTACGGTGAAGTGACGCTAGATACAGGTGAAAAGGTCGAGATAACACAATCCGTTCTCGACTGCATGGAGTTGGGTTACACAATCACCCTACATAAAGCTCAAGGGTCACAGTTTCCACGCATCATCATCGCTCTGCAAAATGGAAGAATAGTAGATAGAGCATGGCTCTATACGGCAATCACGAGAGCTGAAAGTGAAATCCATATCGTTGGTAGTAGTGATGACATGAAGCAGATCACTGAGGCACCTAGTCACTCTCACAAGCGGAATAGCTATCTGAAAGAGCTGCTGGGTTAGCAGTTTCAAACTCGTTTTTGCCCCAAACCTTGCTAGAACCATGATAAGTATGCCGTACAAGCTTACTTTTTCTAACGGTAGAGTCCTAGGTAAGCAGCCATAACTAGTAATTTACCATGTTGACCTAACGCCACTTTTCGATTAGTTAGCTCTAACATAACCGCGCACTCAATAAGGCTAGTGGATTAGGATTGTAGCTTATGTGGGTGGTGATTAATCAAATACAAGGAGATTTACTTTAGCAACTAACACACCCTTCATTAACAATAATGTTGTTATTTAGTTTTCAACCCTTCCAAAAAGTTAAATTATATTTAAGTGATTGAATTTTATTGTTTTATTTTCAAGAGAATAGTAGATGTGTGTTGAGTAAGGCAGTATAGTCCAGATAATTCAAGATTTATGAAATCAACGTCATAGGTAAAAGGATAAATATAATGAAAAATTTTGTTTTAGCTGCAGCAACAGGCATGTTGCTAGTGGGTTGTGGCAGCGAAGGCGATTCTTCTGAAGGTGACGGTGCTGGTAACTATACCAATGAACAAGTTGGACTAGCGGTAAAATGCTCGAATCAGGCTGAAGGTGGTCTTTGCGAGGAAAATTCGAGTGGAAACACATGGTCAACTATGACCAATACAGATTTTTGTGGTTCTGGAATCTACTGTTTTGAAGATGGACACGCTGCTCCAACTAACCCTGCTTTAACGCGTTTTGTTGAAGGCGAACTTATCCCAGTATATTTCAGGGATAGCGAAGACTCTCGTTTCTCTCGCTCGATGGACTACTTCGAAGATCTGGTTGGATATCAGATTTTTGATAGGCGTGGCTCTGTTGATATCGACATCTCAGATCCAGAAAATGTTGATTTATCTCATTTGTCAACCGATTGGGGTTTTATCCTTAGCCAAGGAACTGCGATTGGTGATCCATTTGGTCAAGGGTATTGTAGCTCTGGTGGTGTGTCTGTTGGCCCATTCTCGTACTCCATGACTTCGCATATAGTATCTGTCGCTGACTATGGAATTAAGTACCCTGCTAAAAAATGGGGGCGAGACCATAAATTTACTTGGGTAAACATCGATAGTGTAAGTGGTGCCAATAATGGTAGTGTCAATTGTAGTCAGAGAGCAGGGCAGGACGTTACACATCATGAGTTTGCTCATGCTATGGGTATGTATAATCATTTCTCTGGCTTTGGTTTCAATGGCGCATGGGGTAAAAATGCTGAACGTGTGTTTAAGACAATGTACAGCCAGCAAAACCCTCCAGGCCAGCCATTCGATGCTCTAAACATCGAAAACTAATAAGTAATGACTAGCGCCCTTGGGCGCTAGTCTTGTGAGTCATATTGTAGTAGTCAAGTGAATCTAGCCACTACATTAGAGTGTTTGCCATACGTCAAGTAATCCGATAAATGCTAATTTAGCAACACATATAACACGGAATTGTCCCAAAACGTGTTTCAGCGGATGGTCAAGAAAAATCATAAATGCCTAGCGAGTAGTGAGCTGTGCGAGCGTCAGGAGTGGCTTTATTATTTTACTTTACCATCATTCCCTTAAATACCCTTATGGCAGGGTGATGGTCTTCACGCAGTGAGACCATCGCCTTGCTAAGCCTTCAGGGATAAAAAAGCGTACACACCATTATACATAGTATGTACGCTTTATAGACCCAAAAGAAGCATTGCCAGTAAAGGGCTGTCACTCACTCACACGCAAATAGACATATTTTTTACTGTATACCCTATTCAAGTGGCTTTTCTTTTGCGTGTCATTATCGAGTAGATTCGAGGCTGTCATCCCTCAGGCAGGGTAATACCTCAGGTTGAGTCATCCCCTTGAAAAAGGGGATCTCATTCAGCGCGATGAGAACACTATTTACGTAACTTAGTCATTGTTTTTCAGTTGGCTACGCGCTTTAGGAGATCTTCACTTTCGTGAAGATGACAGATAATTTTGTGGCTTTTAGCATTAGTAGGCAGCTTGTCAAAAAGCAAAAAAAAGGTTCATCGCGGCTTTCCGGGGAAAGCCGCTTTTATCTTTAGAAAGAAGTAATCGATATCTCGGTAACCGTAGCCCATTCGTTTGATTAACTTTATCTTGTTGTTTATCCCTTCTAGCGTACAGGTGTTGAGTGGGTACCTTGCAGAAGCAACTATGCCATGAAGGTACGGTTTGAGCTTTCTCGCGAAGTCCATTAGTGGTTTGATCCCGCTTTCTTGAACTTGCTCCCACCATATGTCCCACAAGCCTTCCGCTTCGCTCTCTGACTGGCACCGCCATAACTCTTTAAGCTGAGAGCCAAGTAAATACGTCACCATTAAGTCCTTGTTCATACTCAGTATCTCATTTAGATAACTCTCCTGCTTACTGTCTAAATTGCCTCTGTTTTTGAGGAGAACCCAGCGTGAACGTTTAATCCATTGACGTGCTTTCCTGTCTTGTTTAAGTCGATTAGCTTGGTCAACTCTGACTCTATCCATCACTTCTCGTCCAAATTTGGCGACTACATGGAATAAGTCGTACACAATGCGGGCGTTAGGACAATGCTGCTGCACTTCGAGGTCGAAAGCCGTATTCATATCCATCGCAACCGCTTCTATGTTCTGGCCATGCTTACCGAGTAACTCGAAAAAAGGACGGATATCTTTTCGGCTGCGTCCGACGCCTATCCAAAGTACTTGATGCGTCTTTGCATCCGCGATAACAGTGGCATAACGATGTCCCTTGAAGAGGGCAAACTCATCCATAACAAGCTGTCGCAGCTCCGCCCAGTTAACCTCTGGCACTACATTTTGCAGCCGGCGCTTATCTATCTCCTTGACGGTATGCCAATGAACACCCGTCATTTGGGAAATATGTTTGATAGGGAGAAGAGGCAGCAACTGTTCAATATAACTACGCAAGCGGTTAGTAAGACGGGCAAAAGGTTCAAGCCAAGAAATAGATTCGGTTTTGATACCGCAGTCAGGGCACTTGATACGCCTTGTTTGTAGGTGCAGCTCGACAGGTACGCCAAGAATCATCGCTTCCTTAATGGTGCGCCACTGATAATCATGTATGGCTTGAACATGTTGCCCACATGCACATCGAGCAGTCGTACTGGGTTTGAGAGTAATCGTGATAAGAGAAGACGTTTGTACAGACTTTACGACATGAAAGCCTTCCCAGAACGATGATAGGAAAGTATTATTCGGCATGAAAACGGTAGTTTGTGCAAGGTTGTGTTTGGCGATGTAACCTTATCACTTACTACCGTTTTTGTTTTAAGTCCCCGCTAATCCGCGATGAACCAAAAAAAATCCCGACCAGAGGTCGGGATTTCAAATTCAGCTGTGACGGGCTGTGCTTTCTTTTACAGAACTATATTAAGCTGTAAAGAATTACTTAAGGATAGCTTCGTTACCGTTTTCACGGATGTGTTTTAGCATCGCTTTTACGCCGCGTGCACTTGAAGCCACAACGTTACCAGACTTCATGTACTCTGTACCGCCAGAGAAGTCAGTTACGATAGCGCCAGCTTCACGAGCAATCAGTTCGCCTGCCGCCATGTCCCATGGTTTTAGACCAAGCTCGAAGTAACCGTCTAGACGACCAGCTGCTACGTAACATAGGTCTAGAGCTGCAGAGCCAGCACGACGGAAGTCAGAGCACTCAACAAACATTGAAGACATGATCTTGAAGTAGCTTTCAGAGTGTTGCTTCTGCTTGAATGGGAAGCCAGTACCGATAACAGTACCTTTGATATCTTTAAGCTGTTTTACACGGATACGTGCATTGTTAAGCTGAGCGCCAGCACCGCGTTGTGCAGTGAAAAGCTCGTTAACCATTGGGTCGTAAACACACGCTACTTCTGTTTTGCCTTTGATGCGAACTGCAATAGACACAGAGAAAGTAGGAATGCCTTGAACGAAGTTAGTGGTGCCATCCAGTGGGTCGATGATCCATTGTACGTCGCTATCTTTACCTTCAATTAGGCCACCCTCTTCAGCAATGATGCTGTGGTCTGGGTATGAAGCTTGGATAGTGCTGATGATGATTGCTTCGGCTTCTTTGTCTACGTTAGTAACGAAGTCATTAGTGCCTTTCTGTACTGACTCAATCTTGTCAGTGTTTTCTAGTGATTTAGCAATATGGTTGCCCGCTTTACGCGCAGCGCGTATAGCGATGTTTAGCATTGGATGCATACGAATTTTCCCAACGGATGTTAAAGAACAAAAAGCGGCGCGAAGTATACCAAAGATTTAGCAAAAGGGAAGTGGTTATTTTTTGTGCTGTTAATTTTATGAATAGAAAGATCCTGACTACTTTAGTCAAGTTTATGTTACCATTCTGCGATTGTGTAAAATGAGTGCAACGTGACAATGCTAGACAACGTAAAAATCGTCCTGGTTGGGACTTCTCATTCTGGAAATATCGGCTCGGCAGCTCGAGCGATGAAGGTGATGGGACTAAGCCAGATGGTGCTTGTGGACCCTCAATGTGAGGTAGATTCTCAGGCGGTTGCGTTGGCAGCGGGGGCCAGTGATATAGCATTAGGTGCAAAAATCGTTTCGACTCTAGAAGAAGCGGTAGAAGAGTGCGGCCTGGTAGTTGGTTCAAGTGCGCGCTCGCGTACTCTAGATTGGCCGATGATTGAGCCACGTGAGTGCGGCAAGAAGTTTGCGATTGAGGGCGAAAAGCACGCGGTTGCTTTGGTGTTTGGGCGCGAGCGCACCGGTTTAACCAATGACGAGCTACAGCTGTGTCATTACCATACGTGTATTCCTGCAAACCCAGAATATAGCTCACTCAACCTTGCTATGGCCGTGCAAACACTTAGCTATGAAGTCAGAGTCGCGTATCTAGAGCGAGAAGCTCAGCAGTATTCAGAGCCAAGTGAAGTCGATTATCCACGTCACAAAGAACTGGAATTATTCTACCAGCACCTTGAAAAAGTCATCACTGATACCCAGTTTATCTCTAAGGAAAAGCCGGGCCTTGTGATGAATAAGCTACGAAGAATGTTTAGTCGAGCACGTCCTGAAGCGACGGAAATCAATACATTGCGCGGCATTTTAACCTCCGTTGAAAAAGCAATTGGGGTTAAAAAATAACCATTTCTTTTGTTGGGTTAAATACCTGAGTATTTTAGTCAATTAAATACTTGACTAAAATACTCAGGTATGAAAATATTTATGCCACATAATCAATGTGGATAGTGTGATATGAGACTTACATCAAAAGGAAGATATGCAGTAACAGCGATGCTTGATGTCGCACTGCACTCACAGCAAAGCCCAGTACCTCTAGCTGACATCTCTGAACGTCAAGGTATCTCTTTGTCTTATCTAGAACAACTGTTCTCTAAACTGCGTAAAGCAGGTTTGGTAGCGAGTGTTCGTGGTCCAGGTGGTGGTTACCGCTTAGGTGCAGAAGCCAATGAGATTTCTATCGGTACTGTTATCGCTGCAGTTGATGAGTCCGTTGATGCAACAAAATGCGCTGGCAAAGGAGATTGCCAAGGTGGTACACGTTGCCTCACACATACACTGTGGAGAGATTTAAGCTCTCGAATCAGTGACTTCCTAAACAACATCACTCTCGGTGAGTTGATGGTAGATAACGAAGTATTAGAAATTTCAGACCGACAAGACGTAGATCTCGCGGTAAATCATGGGTTCTCAAGAAAAAGTACAAGCACCGCACCCATCGGAATCAATGTTCGCTCGTAGTAGTGTCGCTTATACATTGGAGTAAAGAATGAAACTGCCTATTTATCTAGACTACTCTGCCACTTGCCCTGTCGATCCAAGGGTTGCAGAAAAAATGGTTCAATACATGACAATGGATGGTACCTTTGGTAACCCTGCGTCACGTTCTCACCGTTTTGGCTGGCAAGCAGAAGAAGCAGTAGACAACGCTCGTGAGCAGATCGCTGACTTGCTAAACGCTGATCCTCGTGAAATTGTGTTCACGTCGGGCGCGACTGAGTCTGACAACCTTGCTATTAAAGGTGCAGCGCACTTCTACAGCAAGAAAGGTAAGCACATCATCACGGTTAAGACAGAGCACAAAGCGGTTCTTGACCCATGCCGTCAGCTTGAGCGTGAAGGCTTCGAAGTGACCTACCTTGAGCCGGAGTCAAACGGTATTGTTGACCTTGCTAAACTAGAAGCGGCAATGCGTGAAGACACAGTACTTGTGTCAATCATGCACGTGAACAACGAAATTGGTGTTGTTCAAGACATTACAGCTATTGGCGAGCTTTGCCGTAGCAAGAAAATCGTATTCCACGTAGATGCGGCGCAATCTGCAGGCAAACTGCCAATCGACGTTCAAGAAATGAAAGTGGACCTGATTTCACTGTCTGCTCACAAAGTATACGGCCCGAAAGGTATCGGTGCGCTTTACGTACGTCGTAAGCCACGTATCCGTCTAGAAGCGCAAATGCACGGCGGCGGTCATGAGCGTGGTTTCCGCTCTGGCACACTACCAACTCACCAAATCGTGGGTATGGGCGAAGCCTTTGCCGTTGCTAAGCAAGACATGCAGAAAGACTACGACCACGCAAAAGCATTGCGTGACCGTCTGCTGAACGGCGTTAAAGATCTTGAAGCTGTAACAGTGAATGGTGACCTAGAGCAGCGCGTTCCACACAACCTAAACGTAAGCTTTGCGTTTGTTGAAGGTGAGTCGCTACTGATGTCGCTTAAGGACCTAGCAGTATCTTCTGGTTCTGCATGTACATCAGCAAGTCTAGAGCCTTCATACGTGCTTCGTGCACTTGGCCTAAACGATGAGCTTGCACACAGCTCGGTTCGCTTCTCATTTGGTCGTTTCACCACTAAAGAAGACATCGACTTTGCGATTGAGCAGATCAGAACAGCAGTAAACAAATTACGTGACATGTCTCCTCTATGGGATATGTATAAAGAAGGGATTGACCTAGACACGGTTGAGTGGGCACACCACTAATCTCACGGAAGTAGAGGATTCGAGGAAGTTATTATGGCGTATAGTGAAAAAGTAATTGACCACTATGAGAACCCACGCAACGTAGGTTCATTTGATAAGAATGATCCGGCTGTGGGTAGTGGTATGGTTGGCGCACCAGCTTGTGGTGACGTAATGAAACTTCAGATCAAGGTGACACCAGAAGGTATCATCGAAGATGCTAAGTTCAAGACCTACGGCTGTGGTTCAGCAATCGCATCAAGCTCACTGGTTACAGAATGGGTGAAAGGCAAGTCTATTGACGAAGCTGCCGCGATCAAGAACTCTGAAATTGCAGAAGAGCTAGAGTTGCCACCAGTGAAAGTTCACTGCTCAATTCTTGCTGAAGACGCAATCAAAGCAGCGGTTGCAGACTACAAGAAGAAGCACGACTAAACTGCTTGGATAACCAAGCCCTTTAGCTTTATTAAGACACAGTATCATCAAGAGAAACGAACAAAGGTTGTAGTATGGCCATCTCAATGACAGACGCAGCAGCGAGCCGAGTTAAGACATTTTTAGATAATCGCGGCAAAGGTATTGGATTACGCCTAGGTGTAAAAACCACGGGTTGCTCTGGCATGGCTTACGTTCTTGAGTTCGTTGATGAACTGGATGATGGTGATTCAGTGTTTGAGCATTCAGGCGTGAAAGTGATCATCGATGCTAAGAGCTTGGTTTATCTCGATGGCACAGAGCTCGATTATGTAAAAGAAGGCTTGAACGAAGGTTTTGAGTTCAACAACCCGAATGCGAAAGGCGAGTGTGGTTGTGGTGAAAGCTTTAATGTTTAACCTTTGACGAGCTTGGCTGTGATATCAGCCAAGCTCATTAATTGCGAGTCAATGCTATGAACCATTTCGAATTATTTGGGCTACCTGTTCAGTTTCAGCTGGACGGTAGCCTTCTTTCTTCTCAGTTCCGAGAACTGCAAAAACGCTTTCACCCAGACAACTTTGCCACTGCCTCTGAGCGCGACCGCCTACTTGCAGTTCAAAAGGCAGCGCAAATCAATGATGCCTACGAAGTGCTGAAAAAGCCTATCTCTCGCGCCGAATACTTATTGGCCGAAAACGGTGTCGATATTCGCGCTGAGCAGCAAACATTGCAAGATCCACTGTTCTTAATGGAGCAGATGGAACTTCGAGAAGAATTGGAAGATCTCGCGTCTTCAAGCGACCCCGAATCAGAACTTTTTGACTTTGAAGCCAAGGTCAGCAAAATGTTCAAGGTACAGCTATCAGAGTTAGAAGATCAGCTTTCGCAAGCCGAATGGCCAGTCGCTGCTGATAGCGTTAGAAAACTAAAATTTATCGCCAAGTTGCAAAGTGAAATAGAACAGCTAGAAGATAAGCTGCTTGGTTAATGGAAGCTCCCAAGGATATTTGAATGGCATTACTTCAAATCGCAGAGCCGGGCCAAAGCTCCGCGCCACACGAACATAAACTGGCTGTGGGTATTGACCTAGGCACGACTAACTCCCTCGTCGCGACAGTAAGAAGTGGTGAAGCCGCGACATTACCAGATGCCAACGGTAATAAGATCCTCCCATCAGCGGTTCGCTATGCAGATGACAGTATCACTGTCGGTATTGACGCTCGTGACAACGCAGCCCTCGATCCCGTTAACACAATCATTTCTGTGAAGCGTCTACTCGGCCGCTCACTGGCAGACGTTCAGGCTCGTTATCCGTCAATGCCATACTCACTGACAGAAAGTGATAATGGTTTACCTGTTCTGCAAACCGCAGGCGGCGCAAAGAACCCGATTCAAGTTTCTTCTGACATTCTTAAAACGCTTGGTAAACGCGCAGAAGAGTCACTTGGTGGCGAATTAGCTGGCGTGGTGATTACGGTTCCAGCGTATTTCGATGATGCCCAGCGTCAAGGCACCAAAGATGCAGCAAACCTAGCGGGTATGCATGTTTTGCGTCTTCTTAATGAGCCGACTGCAGCAGCCATTGCTTATGGTCTAGATAGTGGTCAAGAAGGCGTAATTGCGGTTTACGATTTAGGTGGTGGTACCTTCGATATCTCTATCCTACGTTTATCTCGCGGTGTATTTGAAGTGCTGGCAACTGGCGGTGATTCCGCACTGGGTGGCGATGACTTTGACCACCTCGTTGCCGACTACTTGCAGCAACAAGCAGGCAAGTCTGAGCTTAACGCTCATGAGCAACGTGAACTGCTCGATGCAGCAACACAAGCGAAAATCGATCTGAGCCAAAATGACGTTGCGACTGTTAACGTTCTTGGCTGGCAGGGTGAACTGACGAAAGCAGAGTTTGAAGACCTAATTCGCCCACTTGTGAAGAAGACACTGCTTTCATGTCGCCGTGCATTGAAAGATGCGGAAGTCGATGCGGAAGACGTTCTAGAAGTTGTCATGGTTGGCGGTTCGACTCGCACACCATTGGTTCGCGAAATGGTTGGTGACTTCTTTGGTAAAACACCACTGACAAGCATCAACCCAGACGAAGTGGTCGCGATTGGTGCAGCGATTCAAGCGGACATTCTTGCAGGTAATAAGCCTGATTCTGAGATGCTGCTGTTGGATGTTCTTCCATTGTCATTGGGTATTGAAACTATGGGTGGTTTGGTCGAGAAGATCGTTCCACGCAACACCACGATTCCAGTGGCACGCGCTCAAGAATTCACTACGTTCAAAGACGGCCAAACGGCGATGTCCGTGCACGTAGTGCAAGGTGAGCGTGAGATGGTGGACGACTGCCGTTCATTGGCTCGTTTTTCACTAAAAGGCATTCCTCCAATGGCGGCGGGTGCAGCTCATATCCGTGTGACGTATCAAGTCGATGCTGACGGTCTACTGTCTGTTACCGCGATGGAAAAGAGCACGGGCGTTCAGTCAGAAATTCAGGTGAAACCATCTTATGGTCTTAGCGATGACGAAGTCACCAACATGCTCAAAGACTCGATGACATACGCCAAAGATGACATGCTAGCGCGTGCTCTGGCCGAGCAACGCGTAGAGGCCGACCGTGTTATCGAAGGTCTGATCGCCGCGATGCAAGCGGACGGCGATGCACTTCTAAACGAAGAAGAAAAACAGGCATTGGTTAAAGCGATTGAAGCTCTGATTGAACTTCGCAATGGCGATGATGCCGATGCTATTGAACAAGGTATTAAAGACACTGATAAGGCGAGCCAAGAGTTTGCATCACGTCGAATGGACAAATCCATCCGTGAAGCATTGGCGGGCCAATCAGTTGATAACATTTAGATCGAGGACTAAGTAGTCATGCCAAAAATTGTTGTTCTGCCCCATGAAGATCTCTGCCCAGAAGGGGCAGTATTAGAGGCAAATGAAGGCGAAACTGTATTAGACGTAGCGCTAAAGAACGGTATTGGAATTGAGCACGCTTGTGAAAAGTCGTGTGCATGTACCACTTGTCACGTCATCATCCGTGAAGGCTTTGATTCACTAGAAGAGAGTGAAGAACTTGAAGACGATATGTTGGATAAAGCATGGGGTCTAGAGCCTGAGTCGCGTCTAGGTTGCCAAGCGGTTGTTGCAGATGAAGATCTTGTGGTAGAAATTCCAAAATACACACTCAACCACGCATCTGAAGATCACTAATTAACTGGAGGATTCATGAGCTTAAAATGGACTGATTCTCGTGATATCGCTATCGAGCTGTGCGATCAATTTCCAGAAACTGACCCGAAAACGGTTCGTTTCACCGACTTGCATAAATGGATTACAGACTTGGAAGATTTTGACGACGATCCAAATCGCTCCAACGAAAAAATCCTCGAAGCTGTGATTTTATGCTGGATGGATGAGTACGATTAAACAGACTTACTAGTTAGTTATACAAAAACGGGCCTTTGGCCCGTTTTTTTGTCGCACCATGTTACATTGTTATTAATTCCCATGGTGCAGTCATTGGTATTGTCTCTACATAGTGATAACATCATTTGATATATAGAATGCGACACAGCAGCCGAACTGCAACAGGCAAGCTGCAATAATTAGATTTAAGACAAGGAGAGACCATGTCTAGCACAATGTCGGTATTTATTAGCCAAGAAGCGGCAGCGCCACAATGGGGCGAAAAGGCTATCATTTCTTTCTCAGAGAAAGGTGCGACGATCCACATCGGTGAAGGTCACGATCTTGGCGCGATTCAACGCGCGGCCCGCAAGTTAGATTCACAAGGCATTTCAAACGCCACACTTGCAGGCGAGGGTTGGGATTTAGAGTCTTCTTGGGCGTTTTACCAAGGTTACCGTAACTCTAAGAAAAGCACTCAAGTTGAGCTAGCTGAGCTAAACGAGCAAGATAAGAAAGAGTTAGACGCTCGCATCAAAGCATCTGACTGGACGCGTGACATCATCAATAAAAGCGCTGAAGAAGTTGCGCCGCGCCAGCTTGCTACTATGGCGGCAGAATTCATTAAGTCAGCGGCTCCAGAGCATGTGACTTACCGCATCGTTAAAGACAAAGATCTACTTACCGAAGGTTGGGAAGGCATTTTTGCTGTTGGTCGTGGCTCTGAGCGCACCTCTGCGATGCTGCAACTGGACTACAATCCAACTGGCGATGAAAACGCGCCAGTATTTGCTTGTTTAGTGGGTAAGGGTATTACCTTTGATTCCGGCGGTTACAGCCTAAAGCCATCGAACTTTATGACGGCGATGAAAGCAGATATGGGCGGCGCGGGCACCATTACTGGCGGTCTAGGTCTTGCTATCATGCGTGGCCTAAACAAGCGCGTAAAACTGATCCTTTGCTGTGCTGAAAACATGGTATCGGGTCGCGCGCTTAAGCTAGGTGATGTGATTACCTATAAAAATGGTAAGACGGTTGAGATCATGAATACTGATGCGGAAGGTCGTTTGGTTCTTGCTGACGGTCTTATCTACGCAAGTGAGCAAAATCCAGAGCTTATCATCGACTGCGCGACGCTTACTGGCGCAGCCAAAAACGCGCTTGGCAACGATTACCACGCCATCATGTCATTTGATGATGAGCTAACGCATCAAGCACTGACTAATGCAAATCAAGAGAAAGAAGGTCTATGGCCTCTGCCATTGGCGGACTTCCATCGCGGCATGTTGCCATCGAACTTCGCTGATTTGTCGAACATCAGCAGTGGTGACTACTCTCCGGGCGCAAGTACAGCGGCTGCATTCTTGTCTTACTTTGTGGAAGACTATAAGAAAGGTTGGTTGCACTTCGATTGTGCAGGTACTTACCGTAAGTCAGGAACCGACAAATGGTCTGCAGGCGCGACGGGTATGGGTGTGCGCACACTCGCTCGTTTGCTAACGGAGCAGGCTGACAAGTAATTCAAGAGAATTATTACTAATAAAAGAACAACACGAAAGAAAAGGAACACTAATGGCCCTAGAAAGAACATTCTCTATCGTTAAACCGGATGCAGTTAAGCGTAATTTGATTGGTGAAATCTATCACCGTATCGAAAAAGCAGGTTTGTCTATCATCGCAGCTAAGATGGTTCATCTTACCGATGAGCAAGCAAAAGGCTTTTACGCTGAGCATGAAGGTAAACCGTTTTTCGATGATCTTCGTGCATTCATGACGTCTGGCCCTATCATGGTTCAAGTACTGGAAGGTGAAGATGCAATTTGTCGCTACCGTGAACTAATGGGTAAAACTAATCCAGAAGAAGCTGCGTGTGGCACTATCCGCGCAGATTACGCGCTAAGCATGCGCCACAACTCTGTACACGGTTCAGACAGCCCAGAGTCAGCAGCACGTGAGATTGAGTTTTTCTTTCCACAGTCAGAAATTTGTCCTCGTTAATTGAGTGCAGTTGTGAGTAAAAAGGAGGCATAGCCTCCTTCAGACTGCTGACAAAGGTCTAGCTTTCGAGCCAGACCTTTGATCTAATAGGAGTATCGAAATATGGATACTCCGATATGCTTCAAGAACCTTCTCCTCAGCAATACGAACTTGAAATGGTCACTATGGAACAGCTTGTTCCACAAAATCATCTCGTACGAAAAATTGATAATGCCATCGACTTTGAATTCATCAGAGACGAAGTGGCACATCTATACTGCAAAGATAACGGCCGCCCGCCCGTAGACCCTGTTCGTTTATTCAAAATCATTCTGCTTGGCTACCTATTCGGCATCAAAAGTGAGCGCCAACTGGTCAAAGAAATTGAAGTGAACGTCGCCTATCGTTGGTTCTTGCGAATGTCACTGACCGAAAAAGTTATCCATGCTTCGACGTTAAGCCAGAACCGAATTCGACGCTTCAATGGTACTGAAGTCTTTGAGCGCATCTTCAATAACATAGTGCTTCAAGCGATGGAGAAAGGCTTAGTCGCAGGACAGGAGCTCTTCACTGACAGTACACACCTTAAAGCCAATGCTAACAAGAACAAGCACATGAATCGTCTGCGCCCAGTTAGTGCAGGCGCTTATCTTGATATGCTGAATGAAGATGTGGCCGCAGACCGAGAAGCCGAAGGTAAAAATCCATTCAAGGAGACGCCACCAAAGACAGACGTCAAAAACACCAAAGTCAGCACCACCGACCCTGAAAGTGGCTTCATGACCCGGGACAATAAGCCTCAAGGCTTCTTCTATCTTGACCACCGAACCGTGGATGGCAAGCACGGTATAATCATAGACACATACGCAACACCGGGGAATGTGAATGACTCACAGCCCTATATCCGTCGTCTCGACCACACGCTAGAGCAGTTCAACCTCAACCCCATCGCAGTTGGTATCGATGCAGGTTACTTCACAGCGCCTGTTGCTGAATCACTCGAGCGCCGCAGTCTATTAGGTGTGTTCGGGTATCGCCGCCCATCAAGAACTAAGAACAAATTTAAGAAGAAAGACTTCAAATACCAAAAAAGAGACCGATACCTATCGCTGTCCAGAAGGGCAGGAGCTCGTCTATAAAACCACAACACGCGCAGGCTATCGCTCATACGCTTCCGACCCGAAGCAATGTGCGTTTTGCCCCGTTCGGGACGACTGCACCAAGAGTGAAAACATGCAGAAGGTCATAACGCGTCACCTCTACAGCGAGGCGGTGGAGCGAGCCAATCAAATGCGACTCTCTTGCTACGGAAAAAGACGTATCGGAGGCGAAGTGAAACGGTAGAACGAAGCTTCGCCGATGCAAAACAACACCATGGTCACCGTTACGCGCGCTACCGTGGTCTCGCAAAAGTGCAGATGCAATGTTGGTTAGCCGCTGCCGCTCAAAACATCAAGAAGATAGCGTTGGTGGTGAGCTATCTGCGAAAAATGGGCTTAAATAGGGCAGAAATACGTCAAATACTGGCCTCTGTATGCCGGTTTAGGCTCAACTCACTTCAGAGCGCTATCTAACAAAAATATCGCGATCGCGGCCTATGGCCGCTCAGAAAAAAGAACCCCGCTTGAAAAAGCGGGGTTCGTCAGCAATCTGAAGGAGGCATAGCCTCCTTTTTTATTACCCGTCACTTTTGTTGTGCAAAAAATGTTCACTTAGAAATGAATACCTTAATATTTTAGGGTTTTGTAACGCTTGTTGTAAGGGGCTAAAGCCTGTACAATTCGCGCCCTTAACACCAATTACCGTCATCGAAGAGGCACCATGACCACACAAAAAGTCAATCTACTCGATTTTGATCGCAAGGGTATGCGTCAGTTTTTCCAAGAGGAACTGGGCGAAAAAGCCTTCCGCGCTGATCAAGTTATGAAGTGGATCTATCATTTTGGTGTCGACGACTTCGAGAAGATGACCAACATCAATAAGAAGCTACGTGAAAAGCTGATTCGTTTGGCAGAAATTAAAGCACCAACGGTATCAGAAGCTCAGCACTCTTCTGATGGCACGATTAAATGGGCGATGCGTGTTGGCGATCAGGACGTAGAAACCGTTTATATTCCTGATGATGATCGCGCGACGCTGTGTGTTTCTTCGCAGGTGGGGTGTGCACTGGAATGTAAGTTCTGCTCAACGGCTCAGCAAGGCTTTAACCGTAACCTTAAAGTGTCGGAAATCATCGGTCAGGTATGGCGCGCAGCTCGTGAGATCGGTCTTGAGAAAGAAACGGGTCGTCGCCCAATCACTAACGTCGTAATGATGGGTATGGGTGAGCCGCTGCTCAACATGAAAAACTTGATGCCAGCGCTTGAGCTGATGCTTGATGATCTGGGCTTTGGTTTGTCTAAGCGTCGCGTAACTGTATCAACGTCGGGTGTGGTTTCTGGCCTTGACCAGATGACAGGTCAAATTGACGTTGCGCTAGCGATTTCTCTACACGCGCCAAACGATAAGCTTCGTAGCGAAATCATGCCAATTAACGATCGCTGGGATATTCAAGACTTCTTAGCATCTGTTCGTCGTTACATCGCATCTTCTAACGCGAACCGCGGTAAAGTAACGGTTGAATATGTATTGCTAGACCATGTTAACGACGATATGGACCACGCTCGTGAACTGGCTGAGCTTCTTAAAGATACACCAGCGAAGATTAACCTGATTCCGTTTAACCCGTATCCAGGTTCTCCGTACAAAAAACCGAGTAACTCGCGTATTGACCGCTTCATGAAAACGCTAATGAAGTACGACTATACCGTGACAGTTCGTAAGACTCGCGGTGATGATATCGATGCAGCGTGTGGACAGTTGGTTGGTGACGTTATTGATAGAACCAAACGTACTCAGCAGATTGCGGCTCAAAAGGGTCAGCAGGCGATTCCAGTCAAAGCGGTATAATTCGTATCTTGATGAACACAAGGCCAAGTTTCGACTTGGCTTTGTCGTTTTTGCACATTTTGTAGTGAAAATCAGCGGGTACTTCCGAGTTTGGCGTTGAATGAATGTATTCGTGCATCAAAACTCTGATCTTTCCCACATTTCCTCGATAAATAATTGAAGAATAACGGAACAAATATAGTTATCGTTAATCAAATACTACGAAATGCCGCCAAAATGATATGAGTAGTGTTAATTTTTAATCAAAATTGTCACTATTTACGCGGATTTCCCTTGGGGCGTTTTAACTCGTGCGGAGAATCGACTATGATGGGCAGTTCCAATCGAGATGAAACCGGCTTAATCCGATAAGTTGGTATGAAATCACAATAAAATCGAGCGCTTTACATAGATTATAAGTGCCGTAGTTGGCAATTTGGGACTATGCTGTATCAAACAGCTAGTGCAAGCGATTTACCAAACTAATGACCATGACCACCGATAAAAAAACGAACTAAGCGTGTTAGGTCAAAGTAACAACCAATAAGAAGTACAATATCAATGAGTACTGAGCAAAATAACGCCACAGAACAAGTACATCAAGCACAAGACGTTGAGCTTGCGGGAACCATTTTAAAACAAAAGCGTGAAGCCTTAGGGCTGACGCAAAAGCAGATTGCGGATAGATTGCGTTTACGTGTCGCGATCATTCAGAAAATTGAGTCAAACGATTTTGACGGAGAGCAGGTCGCCACCTTTACGCGTGGCTATTTGCGATCCTACGCGAAAGCTGTCGGAATTGATGAGCAAGAGGTGTTGGGAACCATTGAAAACCACAGCGCCGCTCAACACCACGAACAGCCAATGCAAAGCTTTTCCAAAAAGACCAATAAAGAGAAACATGATAGTCGTATTATGAAGCTCACATGGGGCATCTTTATTGTCATCATTGGTATCTCATCTGTGTGGTGGCTGCAAAACCAGCAGAAAGATACGCTTTCTGAAATCGCAGATACCTCATCCAATGACCCTGCATTCGCTGTTGAAGAAACGGCAAGTGAGAAAGTAGCCGCATTGGAAACTGAGCTAGCGCCTGAGCCAGAAGTCAAAACGCTTGATGTATCAGCCATTGTTGAAACTCCGGCACAGCCAGAAGTTGAAGCTCAGGACGTCGTCGAGGATGCCGCTCCAGCAGAAGCCGAAGCTGCGGTCGTCGTCGAAGAGTCTGAGCCAGCAGTAGTTGAAGAAGCACCTGTGGCTCCAGAGGTGCCAGCAGGACTGACAAATCTGACTCTGTCGTTTTCTGGTGATTGCTGGATCCAAGTGAAAGATGCAGACGGTAAAACGGTATCTACAGGCATTAAGAAAGCGGGTGATAGCGTAGATCTCAATGGAAAAGCACCATTTAAAATCATTTTAGGTGCACCAGAGAAGGTTTCTATGACATTTGCGAGTGAACCTGTCGACCTTTCTGGGTATACTTCAGGCAAAGTAGCTCGATTCACCTTACCTTAGAAAACACTATGCATCACGAATCACCAATTAAACGTCGTCCCTCTACGCGTATTTATGTGGGCGATGTACCTATCGGCGATGGCGCACCTATCGCCGTTCAGTCAATGACCAACACGCGCACGACCGATGTCGCCGCGACCGTTGCTCAAATCAAAGCTTTGGAAAACGTAGGCGCAGACATTGTTCGCGTTTCGGTTCCTACCATGGATGCGGCTGAAGCATTCCGTGAGATCAAGAAACAGGTTTCGATTCCTCTCGTAGCGGATATTCATTTCGATTACCGTATTGCGCTAAAAGTTGCGGAGTACGGCGTAGACTGTTTGCGCATCAACCCAGGCAACATAGGTAACGAAGCTCGTATCCGTTCGGTCGTCGATTGTGCACGTGATAAAAATATCCCAATTCGAATTGGTGTAAATGGCGGCTCTCTGGAAAAAGATATCCAGATGAAATACGGCGAACCAACGCCAGAGGCGTTAGTTGAATCGGCAATGCGCCATGTGGATATTCTAGATCGTTTGAACTTTGATCAGTTTAAAGTCAGCGTTAAGGCGTCCGATGTATTCCTGGCTGTTGACTCCTACCGTCTACTTGCGAAGAAAATCGACCAACCTCTTCACCTTGGTATTACTGAGGCGGGCGGCGCTCGCGCAGGCTCGGTTAAATCATCGGTTGGCTTGGGTATGCTTTTAGCAGAAGGTATCGGTGATACGCTGCGTATCTCTTTGGCTGCCAATCCAGTTGAAGAGATCAAAGTGGGTTTCGATATTTTGAAATCGTTGCGCATTCGTTCTCGTGGTATCAACTTTATCGCTTGCCCAAGCTGCTCTCGTCAAGAATTCGATGTAATTGGCACAGTAAACGCACTTGAAGAGCGTTTAGAAGATGTCATTACACCAATGGATGTGTCTATCATTGGTTGTGTGGTCAATGGTCCAGGCGAGGCGGAAGTGTCTCATCTAGGTCTCGCGGGTAGCAATAAGAAGAGTGCTTTCTATGAAGACGGCAAACGTCAGAAAGAGCGCTTTGATAACGATGATCTCGTTAATCAGCTTGAAGCAAAAATTCGAGCGAAAGCATCGATGCTAGATACAGCAAATCGCATCGAAGTAAATGAAGTAGAAGACAAGTAATCTCAACGACAATACGGTATTAAACTGTGGCAAAAACTATTCAAGCAATCCGAGGCATGAACGACTGCCTCCCAACACAATCTCCACTTTGGCAAAAAGTTGAGAATACAGTGAAGCATGTGGTCAGCGCATATGGCTACAACGAAGTACGTATGCCAATCGTTGAGATGACACATCTATTCAGCCGCGCTATCGGTGAAGTGACCGACGTAGTTGAGAAAGAAATGTACACCTTTGAAGACCGCAACGGCGATAGCCTAACACTGCGCCCTGAGGGCACGGCAGGCTGTGTACGTGCTGGTATTGAAAATGGTCTGCTTTATAACCAAGAGCAGCGCCTGTGGTACATGGGTCCAATGTTCCGTCACGAGCGTCCGCAAAAAGGTCGCTACCGTCAGTTCCACCAATGTGGTGTGGAAGTATTCGGTCTAAACGGTCCAGATGTAGATGCTGAACTTATCATGATGACAGCACGTCTATGGCGTGAGCTGGGTATCGACAAGCACGTTCGTCTAGAACTGAACTCTATTGGTTCACTAGATGCGCGCGCTAACTACCGCACAGCCCTGATTGCTCACCTAGAACAACACATTGATGTGCTGGATGAAGACAGCAAGCGTCGTATGCATACTAACCCGCTACGTGTCTTGGACAGTAAAAACCAAGATGTACAAGCGATCTTGGTGGATGCGCCAGAGCTATCTGATTATCTAGACGAAGAATCAAAAGCGCATTTTGCAGGCCTTTGTGAACTTCTTGATGCTGCGGGTATCGAATATACGGTTAACCAACGTTTGGTTCGTGGTCTTGATTACTACAACCGCACTGTTTTCGAATGGATCACTGAAAGCCTAGGTGCTCAAGGTACTGTATGTGGCGGTGGTCGTTACGATGGCCTTGTTGAGCAGCTTGGTGGTAAACCAACACCAGCCGTGGGTTTTGCTATGGGCCTAGAACGTCTTGTGCTCATGATGGAAACATTAGAGCTAACAGACGTTCGTCGCAGCGTAGACGCTTATGTCGTGACAGCGGGCGAAGGCACCATGATGGCAGGTATGAAGCTTGCTGAAAACCTGCGTGAAGCGATCCCTGGTATTCGTGTGATGAACCACTTTGGTGGCGGTAACTTCAAGAAACAATTCAAGCGCGCAGACAAAGTAGGGGCGGTATATGCTCTTGTGCTTGGTGAGAACGAAGTTGCTGAGAATACGGTCGTGGTCAAAGATTTGCAGGGCGGAGAGCAAGAAACTATTGCTCAAACTGAGTTAGCCGCTAAATTAGCAAATATTATTTAAGTTTAAATCCAAGTTGATAGGCAGCAATTTTGGGCTGCCTATTAATTTAGGTAATGATTTCTTTTAAGAGGACAGGAAGTGGAACTCTACGATTCTGAAGAACAACAAGTTGAAGCGATCAAAGACTGGTGGAAGGAAAACGGGAAAGCCGTGGTTCTTGGCGTTGTTGTTGGTCTAGGTGGTTTATTTGGCTGGCGTTATTATCAAGATTCCGTGGTCCAGGCTCAAGAAGCTGCATCAGAGCAATACAGTAAAGCTGTTGAGTCGATGGTAGTAAGCGGTGTTGACGCAAGTGCTGATGTACAAGCCTTCATCGATTCGAGCAAAGAGAGTGAATATGCGGTACTTGCTGCGATGCAATTGGCTAAAGCGCAGGTAGAAGCAGGTAACCTTGAAGATGCACTAACGCAGCTTCAGTGGGCACAGAGCAACACCAAAGATCCAGCGATTGCACCGCTAGTGACTTATCGCGTTGCACGCCTAATGGCAGAGTCGGGTAATAACGATGGCGCACGTGCGGAACTCGATAAAATTACGGATGCAGCATGGGCTGGTCGAGTTGCAGAGCTTCGTGGCGATATTGCTATCCGTGAAGGCGATCGTGATGCTGCCTACACGGCTTATACACAAGCTCAGCAAGCACAAGATGCGAGCCAAGCGCTACAAATCAAGCTGGATGATCTTGCCAAGTAAGGGCTATAGCCGATGAATAGACTCGTTAAAAAGGTATTACTTTCTATCTCGGTATTAGGTGTACTTGCAGGGTGTTCGAGTGAAGAAGACACCATAGTGATGGCGCCACTACCCGTTGTGCAAAGTGAGTTCACTCCAAGTACAGAGTGGTCTTCAAGCATAGGTAATGGCGTAGGTCAGTACTTCTCTAAGCTTTCACCAGTTTACGCTTACGACAAACTGTTTGTTGCGAGCCGCGATGGCGTAGTGAAAGCCATGGATCCAGAAACGGGTAAAACCATCTGGCAAACCGAAATCAAAGGTGAAGTAACGGCTCGCCTATCTGGTGGTATTGCAGCCGCTTATCAAAAGCTATATATCGGCAGTGAAAACGGTGAAGTCATTGCTCTTGATGTAGAATCTGGTGAAGAGCTTTGGCGCGCAGAGGTAAACGGTGAGGTACTGGCGAAGCCGGTTGCTGACGCTAGCCTGATTATGGTTCACACCAGTCAAGGCGTGCTTGCTGCGCTTGAGCAAACCAGTGGTGAAGAGCGTTGGGCGATCAGTACTGATGTACCAAACCTAACGCTGCGCGGCGATAGTGCGCCTGCGACGGTTTCCGGTGGTGTTTTCTGGGGTACGGCGAATGGTCGTCTAGCGGCAGCGATTGTCGAGCGTGGTCAGTTGATCTGGCAACAACCAGTGGGCACGCCTAAGGGTGCTACCGAGATCGACCGTTTGGTGGATGTTGATGCCTCGCCAATTATTCTAGGTGGTACGCTTTACACTGTGGGCTTTAACGGTCAGCTGATTTCCATCGACCTTCGCTCGGGTAACCCAATCTGGAAGCGTAATTACTCATCAGCGACGGATATGGCGACAGACAATCGTAGCTTGTTCCTGATTTCAGAAACGGATCATGTAATTGCTGTCGATGCTCGAAGTGGTACCGAGCTTTGGGAAAACAATCTACTAGAAAACCGCCAACTTACGGCGCCTGTTATTGTTGACGGATACGTTGTAGTAGGGGATAGCCTTGGTTATCTTCACTGGATTGACCGTGCAACCGGTGAGTTTGTGGCACAGCAACTCATGAATGACAGCGGTATGTCGGTTGGACCGACTTTAGTCCCTGGTGGCTATGTGATCGTTACTCGTGATGGTGAAATAAAGAAACTCACCATTAACTAGAAAGCGTGATATAATTCACAAACGGCTCCTGGCTGATTTTCAGTTAGGAGCCGTTTTATTGCTGCGAAGCAAAAGGATCTTTTCGAGCTCGGATAGATAGAATACGTTGTGGTTATAGGAAAACGAGAGCATTTTTACCTATAACTACAATAAGAAATAATTGTAGAGGTTAATATGTTACCTGTTGTTGCCCTAGTTGGACGCCCGAATGTGGGTAAGTCGACACTGTTTAATAGACTGACGCGTACGCGTGATGCTTTGGTAGCGGATTTTCCGGGACTAACGCGCGACCGTAAATATGGTCAAGCTCAACTGGGTGAGAATGAGTTCATTGTTATCGATACCGGCGGTATTGATGGCACTGAAGAAGGTGTAGAAACCAAAATGGCGGAACAATCGTTAGCTGCGATTGAAGAAGCTGACGTAGTACTATTCCTTGTAGATGGTCGTGCGGGTTTGACGGTTGCGGATGAAGCGATCGCTAACCACCTACGTAAAATTGAAAAGCCAGCTTTCCTTGTGGTCAACAAGGTAGATGGCATTGATGCTGACGCTGCAAGCGCTGAGTTTTGGCAGCTAGGTGTTGAAAACATGTATCACATCGCTGCGGCTCACGGTCGTGGTGTTACTGCTCTTCTAGACCGCGCCTTGGATCCTTTCTTTGAACACCTATCAGAAGCTGAAGGTGAAATCGAAGATTTGACCATGTTTGAGGATGCGGAAGAAGAGAAACTCGACTACACCGAAGAAGAAGCAGAAGAAGAGTACAAGCGTCTTCAAGATCAGCCAATTAAACTGGCTATCATCGGTCGTCCAAACGTTGGTAAATCGACTCTAACTAACCGTATCCTCGGCGAGGAGCGCGTGGTGGTGTATGACATGCCAGGTACGACACGTGATTCTATCTACATCCCAATGGAGCGTGATGGTCGTGAATATGTTCTGATTGATACAGCGGGTGTACGTCGTCGTAAGCGTATCAACGAGACGGTAGAAAAGTTCTCCGTGGTTCAAACGCTGAAAGCCATTGAAGATTCCAACGTAGTATTGGTTGTAATTGATGCTCGCGAGAATATCTCAGACCAAGATCTTAGCTTGTTAGGCTTTGCCCTTAACGCAGGTCGCTCAATTGTACTTGCTGTGAATAAGTGGGATGGTTTGGATACAGACGTGAAAGAGCAGGTTAAGAAAGAGCTAGACCGTCGTCTAGGCTTTGTAGACTTTGCTCGCATTCACTTCATCTCGGCGCTACACGGTACTGGTGTGGGTCACTTGTTCGAGTCTGTTCAAGAAGCGTATAAGTCAGCGACGACACGTGTGGGTACCTCTGTACTGACTCGTATCATGAAAATGGCAACAGAAGATCACCAGCCACCGATGGTTCGTGGTCGCCGCGTGAAGCTCAAGTATGCGCACGCGGGTGGTTATAACCCACCAATCGTTGTTGTTCACGGTAACCTAGTGAACGAGCTGCCAGATTCATACAAGCGTTACCTCATGAACTACTATCGTCGTTCACTGGAAATTATGGGAACACCAATCCGTATCAACTTCCAGAGCAGCGACAACCCGTTCGAGGGTAAAACGAGTAAGATGACACTTTCTCAAGAGCGCAAGCGTAAGCGCTTGATGAGTATGATGAAAGGTCGTCCGAAGAAATAAGAATAAGCTAAACAGCGCCCTCTCAATAAGAGGGCGCTTTTTTATGGTCTGAACTTCAATGGTGTGAAACACCACGATGAAAGGAAAACAGATGATCACCGCTAGTAAAGTGCACTTCTGCAATCAAACCTGGCAACTAAATAGCCAAATCCAACTCGTCAACCATCATGAAGAACATTGCGATGTGGTGGTGAAAGACACGCCATTCCATCCTGTTAGCCATATCTGGCCTGATCACCCAGCAGACAGGGGAACGTTATCAACAAGCACAGAATCGTATTCAGTTACAGACTGTTTAGTTGGTGCTGTTGAGCTCGAAACCGGAAAGCTCTTTGTCGCGCAGTCCATCCCAGTAAAACGAGATACCGATGGTTGGGTATTTGTCGTGGTGCATCGCATTGCTAAACAAGCCGTATTATCAGAAGGTGAGACGGTTTCCCTGTCGGTAGACAAGGAGTATCAAGATAGCTTAAGCCGTGGCCACAGCGCCGGTCATATAGCGTCATTGGCGCTCAACAAGGTTCTTGCCGAAGCGTATTGGAGAAAAGACGCCGATCGTAAAGATGGGCTAGGGCACTATGATTTTAATAGCTATGCACAGGAGCAGAGCTTTGTATCGCCAGATGCTTGCTTTGATAACTATCGCTTAGGCAAAACGCTCAAAAAGCGTGGTCTTAACACAGCTCAGGTACTTGAAGAGCTTAAAGAGATAGAGTCTAGGGTTAACCAACAGCTTAATCTATGGCTTAGCGAGGGTTCAGCAGTAGAGATGCAGCTTGAAGGTCCTTACCTCACCAGCTCTCGTTACTGGCATTGTAGATTGGACGGGGTGGATGTTGTCATGCCTTGTGGTGGCACGCATGTTACAACAACAAGCAGTCTGAAGCGATTAAACGTTGAACTGCGAGCTATCGATGCCAATTATATCGAAATGCACACCCATGTAAGTCGATAATTAGAAAAACGATCTTTTTATTAAATTTCAATTAGGCTGGTTTATTTTGGTCTTTGTGATATTTAAATCTGCTAAAAATCGAAAAACAGCACATGTAACTTATGCTTTCGGTGTGTGGTTATATAAATGTTCTTTTTTAAGCAGATCGCTGATCAAGCTAGCTTTTGGGGATGATCTAGAAAAGATCGTGTTTTTTGCCGTTCCAGGGTGTACTGGTTCAAATTACGTACAAATATTCCTTTGGTCAATAGTTCATCTATTTGCGCCCTGTGTTAGTATGTGCCGCGAGCGCATAATAAACAGAATGCCAACAGCTTTAGAGTTAGAGCCGTATGGTAGCAAATTAAAAGACGCGAACTATGAATAAAGACTTGCTAATAGATGCCCATAAGGGCATGAATAATTTATTAAAAGAGCTCGCGCTAGGGTTACCCCAAACCCAATTAGTGGAAAGGATAGTTGATCTTACAGAGCGACTATTTCCTAGAAAACGAGTTTCTATTTTATCGTTGGATGAATCGACAAACTGCCTGTTCACGGTAGCCGCCCCTAAGCTACCTATTATGTATAACCAAGCTATTGACGGGATAGAAATTGGTGAGCGAGTGGGATCTTGTGGGGCTGCTGCCTACTTGAAACGCTCTGTGATTGTTGACGATGTAACTAAACACGCCAACTGGACGCCGTTTCTTGAGCTTGCCGCCTCTGCGAATGTGAAAGCTTGCTGGTCGGTACCTGTCATCTCGACTCAAGAGCAATGCTTAGGGACATTCGCTCTCTACGACGAGAGGTGTTCTACCCCGCTCGCGATTGAGATTGAGATACTCGAATCCATGTCTGCCGTGTATTCGGTTGCGCTTGAGAAGTACGCTCTTGAGGATAAGCTTACCTTTCAAGCCCAGATGGATCCGCTTACTCACTGCTTGAATAGACGTGCTCTATTGGAAAGAGTTGAGCAGAGTCACTGCTTTGATGGCAATATTCTCGGCTGCTTTTTTGTTGATATCGACAAGTTCAAGCAGGTGAATGATGAATATGGTCACTGCTTTGGTGACAAAGTACTTGTAGCTGTTTCTGAGCAGCTTAAACATCTTTTGCCTGAACAAGCCGTGCTTGGACGTTATGGCGGTGATGAGTTTTTGGCGTTTTGCTGCTTCCCTGATGAAGACGGCGCCGTCGCTTTTTATCAAACATTGAGCGATGAGCTGAACAAACCCGTAACACTGAATGATACCAATATCTCTGTCAGCGTCGGATTTGCGACCAAACAGTGCTGTTCAGATCTGCCAATGGATAAGTTAATCCGCCAAGCAGACAGCGAAATGTACAAGGTTAAGCGTCGAAATAAGCGTGCAGTACCTCTACGTAGTGCTTCTCCGAGCTTGATTGATATCAATGCGAACCCAGAAAAGAAAGTCGTATGATAGTTAATATTATCACTTTCTAATATAGGTAAGTCATGACGACTCAACAAAACCAGTGCCCTAAGTGCCACTCAGAGCTTGAATGGGATGGGCAGTATCACTGCGGGCAATGCCAAGTCCATTTCAAAAAGATTGGTTTTTGCCCTGACTGCGAAGCAGAGCTGGAGAAACTTCAAGCGTGTGGCTCAGCGAGCTATTTTTGTAATAGCTGTAATGAGCTGAAGTCTAAGTCACGCGTTAAGTTTGTCTTTGAGAGCCTTGTATAGAAGCTAGATGGCAGCTGTCGTCTAGCTGTGATCTTTTATGCTGGTGACCTGAGATTCGATAATGCCATTGTCGAGTTTGGTGGTAATGGTACTGCCGACTTCAACACTCTGAGCGTCGGTGATGACCTGTCCGCGCGCATCTTGGGTGATAGAGTAACCGCGCTGCAACGTCGCCAGTGGGCTGACTGTGTCCAATTTACCTACGGTAACGGCGAATTGATGTTTAGCGCTATCGAGCTGTTTCTGCATGGCTTGCTTGAGCCTGGCTTGTAGCTGATCTAATCGATTGGTTTGTCGGTCGAGCTGGCGAGCTGGTGAGAGTGTCATTAACCTGTGTTGTTTATTGCTCAGGCGCAGTGTCTCTTGAGATAGGCGCTGCTTAATTGCTGAGCTCAAACGGAACTCAAACTCATCAAGAAGCTGGCTCTGCCTCTGAAGCTGGTGCTTTGGATGATGGCTGTTGAGTGCTTGTGTTAGCACAGATAAGTGCTGCTTTTGCTGCGCTAGATAGATCTGCATTACATTACGCAGCCTTTGCTCACGCCCCTTAAGTGATTCATGCTTGTGTGAGGTGTCATTGCTGACAAGCTCAGCCGCAGCACTCGGTGTTGGCGCTCGCACGTCGGCAACGTAGTCCGCTATGGTGACGTCGATTTCATGCCCGACCGCACTAATGATTGGAATTTGGCTAGCCGCGATGGTCCTTGCTACGATCTCATGGTTAAAACACCAAAGATCTTCCAGCGAGCCGCCACCTCGACCCACTATCAATACATCACACTCGTTACGGCTGTTGGCGCGTCCAATTGCCTGCGCAATCTCAATCGCTGCCGCATCACCTTGCACTGTTGTCGGATAGATAACGACAGGCAGTGATGGGTCGCGTCTTTTCAGTACATCGAGAATATCGAACAGAGCGGCGCCAGTTTTGGAGGTGATGATACCTACACGTTTAGGATGAGAGGGGAGAGGTTGCTTTAAAGACTGTGAGAACAAGCCTTCAGCTGCGAGAGACATCTTTAGCTTCTCGAACTCTTGCTGCAATCTTCCATCGCCCTCGGGCTGCATTGATTCAATGATCAGCTGATAATCACCACGCGGCTCGTACAACGAGAGACGCGCCTTTACCAATACCTGATTGCCATTAGCTGGCTTAAAGGTGACTCGGCGATTATTACCACGAAACATAGCGCACTTAACTTGAGCGCGAGAGTCTTTTAGCGTGAGGTACCAATGGCCGGATACAGGTGCGGAAAAGTTAGAGATTTCACCGACTAACCAGACAATCCCCATTTCATTTTCTAGCAATAAACGTACTTCGGAATTCAGACGAGAGACCGTGTAAATGTTCTGATTGGAAGAAGATGAATGAGAAGTAGATCGCGGGGATAGGGACACAGCTAATCTCAAAGACGTGAGTATGGAAATTAGCGGCAATATAATACATATCAAGGGGGTAAATGCAAATAAAAAATAGAAAAATGTGTAGCCAAGCGATTTCGTCGGGCGTATAATCCCACCGCAATATCTAATCCAAATGACCTTATTATGCGAAACGATAAGGGCGGATTATCCTTTAAACTCCTCTATTGTGAGATATTGCAAATGCTAAGAATTGCCAAAGAAGCGCTGACGTTCGATGATGTACTACTCGTTCCAGCTCACTCCACCGTTCTCCCAAACACAGCTGATCTTCGCACTCGGCTGACCAAGAATATCACTCTGAATATTCCAATGATCTCTGCGTCTATGGACACAGTGACAGAAGCGCGTCTTGCGATCGCGCTAGCCCAAGAAGGTGGCATTGGCTTTATCCACAAGAACATGTCTATTGAGCAACAAGCTGAGCAGGTTCGTCTAGTAAAAATCTTTGAAGCAGGCGTGGTGACTAACCCAGTAACGGTTAGCCCTGATGCATCTATCGCTGACGTGGTAGCGCTGACTGATAAGCACGGCTTCGCTGGTTTCCCTGTTGTTGCTGAAAACAACGAGCTTGTAGGCATCATCACTGGTCGTGATGTTCGCTTTGTTACTGACCTTTCTAAGAAAGTAGAAGCAGTAATGACGCCAAAAGAGCGCCTAGCCTCTGTTAAAGAAGGTGCTTCTCGTGAAGAAGTACAAGAAGAGATGCACCGCGCACGTGTTGAGAAGGTACTGGTTGTAAACGACGAGTTCCAACTTACCGGTATGATCACAGCAAAAGATTTCCACAAAGCAGAACGTAAGCCTAACGCATGTAAAGATGCGCAAGGTCGTCTACGCGTTGGTGCTGCAGTGGGTGCTGGCGCTGGCAACGAAGAACGCGTTAAAGCGCTTGTTGAAGCTGGTGTTGACGTTCTACTAATCGACTCTTCACACGGTCACTCTGAAGGTGTTCTAAACCGTATCCGCGAAACTCGCGCAGCCTACCCAGATCTCGACATCATTGGCGGCAACGTAGCGACAGCTGCAGGTGCTAAAGCACTGATTGAAGCTGGCGTAAGCGCAGTTAAAGTAGGTATCGGCCCTGGTTCAATCTGTACAACTCGTATCGTAACGGGTGTTGGTGTACCTCAAATCACAGCGATTTCAGACGCGGCAGCGGCAGCTGAAGAGTATGGCATCCCAGTTATCGCTGACGGCGGTATCCGTTTCTCAGGTGATATCTGTAAAGCGATCGTAGCTGGCGCATCTTGTGTCATGGTTGGCTCAATGTTCGCTGGTACTGAAGAAGCACCAGGTGAAGTTATCCTTTACCAAGGTCGTTCATACAAAGCTTACCGTGGCATGGGTTCTCTTGGCGCAATGTCTCAAGGCTCTTCTGACCGTTACTTCCAATCTGACAACGCGGCTGACAAGCTGGTTCCAGAGGGTATCGAAGGTCGTATCGCTTACAAAGGTCGCCTAAAAGAGATCGTTCACCAGCAAATGGGTGGTCTTCGTTCAAGCATGGGTCTAACTGGCTCTGCAACTATCGAAGACATGCGTACTAAAGCAGAATTCGTTCGCATCTCTGGTGCGGGTCTAAACGAATCTCACGTACACGACGTTCAAATCACCAAGGAAGCACCTAACTACCGTTTGGGTTAATTAATCGCTCAGGTTAATTAGCCACTTAGGTTAATAACGACAACGTAGTCAAATAAATCCTACGTAAACGTTTGCTTTTTTCCTTGAAGCAAAGATGAGAGGCGGGTAAACTCGCCTCCGTTTTCAACACTTAGCTGATAAGATTGCCCAAAATGACGAAAAATATTCATGACCAACGAATTCTGATTCTAGACTTCGGTTCTCAATACACACAGCTAGTAGCACGTCGTGTTCGTGAAATCGGTGTTTACTGTGAACTATGGAGCTGGGACGTAGAAGAAGCGGATATTCGTGAATTCAACCCAGACGGTATCATCCTATCTGGTGGTCCAGAAAGCGTTACGGAAGACAACTCTCCACGTGCTCCTCAGTACGTATTTGATTCAGGTGTTCCAGTTCTTGGTGTGTGCTACGGCATGCAGACCATGGCTGAGCAGCTTGGCGGTAAAGTAGCGGGCTCTAACGAGCGTGAATTTGGCTACGCACAAGTTAAAGTATCTGGTGACTCTGCAATCTTTAAAGATCTTGAAGATACTCAAGATGTTTGGATGAGCCACGGCGACAAAGTTGTTGAAATCCCGGCAGACTTCGTAAAAGTTGGTGAGACGGATACCTGTCCGTACGCAGCAATGGCAAACGAAGAGAAGAAATACTACGGTGTTCAGTTCCACCCTGAAGTAACGCACACTAAGCAAGGCCTGCAAATGCTAGAGAACTTCGTTCTTGGTGCTTGTGGCTGTGAGCGTCTATGGACGCCAGGTTCTATCATCGAAGACGCGGTTGCTCGCATTAAAGAGCAAGTAGGCGACGATGAAGTGATTCTTGGTCTGTCTGGCGGTGTTGACTCATCAGTGGTAGCGATGCTTGTTCACCGCGCTATCGGCGACAAGCTGACCTGTGTATTCGTAGACAACGGTCTTCTTCGTCTAAACGAAGGCCAGCAAGTGATGGAGATGTTTGGCGACAAGTTCGGCCTAAACATCATCAAGGTAGATGCAGAAGAGCGTTTCCTTGCAGCACTTGAAGGCAAGTCTGATCCAGAAGAGAAGCGTAAGACTATCGGTCACGTATTCGTAGACGTATTCGACGAAGAGTCGAAGAAGCTAGAAAACGCGAAGTGGCTAGCTCAGGGTACTATCTACCCAGACGTTATTGAATCTGCAGCATCGAAAACAGGTAAAGCACACGTCATCAAATCGCACCACAACGTGGGCGGTCTTCCTGATGATATGGAAATGGGTCTTGTTGAGCCGCTTCGCGAGCTATTCAAAGACGAAGTACGTAAGATCGGTCTAGAGCTAGGTCTTCCATACAATATGCTTTATCGTCACCCATTCCCAGGTCCAGGTCTAGGTGTTCGTGTTCTTGGCGAGATCAAGAAAGAGTACTGTGATCTACTGCGTCGTGCCGATGCTATCTTCATTGAAGAGCTGCACAATGCAGACCTTTATCACAAAGTATCTCAGGCGTTCACGGTATTCCTACCAGTTCGCTCTGTAGGTGTAATGGGCGATGGCCGTAAGTACGACTGGGTTGTTTCTCTACGTGCGGTTGAGACTATCGACTTTATGACCGCTCACTGGGCGCACCTACCATACGACTTCCTAGGTAAGGTTTCTAACCGTATCATCAACGAAGTAGACGGTATCTCTCGCGTTGTTTACGATATCTCTGGTAAGCCACCAGCGACTATCGAGTGGGAATAACCCTCGATAACTATTCTCTTCGATAAGTAACCTCTTTGAGATAAGTTAGATTGTAAAAAGCCGACGTTATGTCGGCTTTTTTTACGCGTGTCGGAAAAGACTGAATACGAATATGCAATCGGTAAAACTTAGATTGCAAATAATGGGTCTGCTCAACATTTACATTTTGAATTAAAATTTTCCTACAATTTTTGTAACTAATTTTGAATTTAGGGCTCTTTGACAATGTCTAACAAACTCGCTAACCCAGCGCCGCTTGGCCTTATGGGTTTTGGTATGACGACCATTCTACTTAACATCCACAACGCAGGTTTCTTCCCGATTGATTCGATGATCCTAGCGATGGGTATTTTCTATGGCGGTCTAAGCCAAGTGTTTGTTGGCATGATGTGCTTTAAACGTGGTGACACATTTGGCACCACGGCTTTCACTTCGTACGGTCTATTCTGGCTGACGCTGGTAGGCATTATTGTTATGCCTTACATGGGTCTTCCTGCAAGTCCGGCGAAGTTTATGGGCTGGTACTTACTGCTTTGGGGCGTATTTACTGGTTTCATGTTTATCGGTTCACTTTGCTACCCAGTGGCTAAGCAAGTTGTATTTGGTTCATTGACCATTCTGTTCTTCTTGCTGGCTGCCCGTGATTTCTTCGGCAGTGAACTGATCGGTACCATCGCTGGCTTTGAAGGCATTTTCTGTGGCGCTAGCGCGATTTACTTCGCAATGGCTCAAGTGCTGAATAACGAGTACGGCCGCACTATTTTGCCTATCGGTGAGAAAAAAGCGCCAGTAACTTCTGCGCAAGAAGTGGCGGCATAATTCAAGTTTCATTCATTCGGGAACAGTGAATGACAAAAGGGGTAGCTAAGCTACCCCTTTTTCTTTTCATATAAATTATTGGCTATTTGAGTCATCCCTGCGTAGGCAGGGATCTACCCAAAGCGATCGCCAGCTCATTACGACGTCTGCGTCTGAGTCGACCCAGAATCCGCCTCTTGAGCCGCTTCAGGCTTTTTACCTGTCTTGCGCTCGTATCGACCTTCCCAGTAATCTGCGTTCTTGATACCAAGTGCGACCGGGTTAAACGTATATTCTTCAACCCCTTCTTTTTGCTGCTTCTCGTAGTCTTTAAGTGCCACGATAGCTGGTTTAGCAATGAAGAAGATAATCAAGATACCAACAATGTTTAGCCAAGCCATGAGACCTACACCCACATCACCCATCGCCCAAGCTAGGTTCGCGGCTTTGACCGTACCGTAGAACACCGAGGTAATCAGAACCAGCTTCAATAGGAACATCAGGCCATTTACCTTAAAGGTACGACGAATGTAAGCAATATTGGTTTCTGCAATGTAGTAGTAAGCAAGAATAGTGGTAAAGGCGAAGAAGAACAGTGCGAATGCAATGAACAGTTTACCCACACCTGGCATCGTACTTTCAATCGCTAACTGAGTGAATGCAGGGCCATTAGCGCCAACGGTTTCAGCGAGGTTTTGAACTAGGAATGTACTCTCAGGACCGTGCACGTTGTACGCGCCAGTGATAAGAATCATAAATGCCGTTGCCGAACAAACAAGCAAGGTATCAATGTAGATAGAGAAAGATTGAACCAGACCTTGCTGCGCAGGGTGATCAACGTTCGCTGCTGCCGCTGCGTGAGGGCCGGTACCTTGACCTGCTTCGTTTGAGTAAACACCACGCTTAACACCCCAACCAATTGCGGCACCAAAGCCCGCCATAGGTGTAAAGGCATCGCCGATAATCATACCCACGATACGTGGCACTTCACCGATGTTCAGAAGAATGATCACAAACGCGATGATGATGTATGCAAGCGCCATGAAAGGAACAACAATTTGCGTGAAATGCGCAATACGCTTAACACCGCCGAAGATGATGAAGGCTAGGATGATAGAGATAACAGCGCCAGTGAAAATTTTTGCAAAACTGATAGTACCAATCGCTGTGTCAATCATCGCACCAGAGCCAAATGCGGTCTCTACTGCGTTACCGATACTGTTCGATTGAACACCCGGAAGTAGGACACCACACGCAAAGATAGTCGCGATAGCAAAAATCCACGCGTACCACTTTTGGCCCATAGCTTTTTCAATGTAGTAAGCTGGACCACCACGGAACTCGCCACGATCTTCTTCTTTATAGATTTGCGCGAGTGTCGATTCGATGTAGGCCGTCGCTGCACCAAAGAAGGCAACCATCCACATCCAGAAAACAGCGCCAGGACCACCGAAACCGATAGCCGCAGCCACACCTGCAATGTTACCTGTACCAACACGGCCAGATAGTGAAACGGCAAGCGCCTGGAACGATGAAATACCTTTTTCAGAGCTCTTACCAGATAGCAGTAGACGCCACATTTCGAAGAAATGACGGACTTGTACAAATCGAGTAAGAATGGAATAGAAAAGGCCTGCACCAAGACATAAATAAATAAGAGCGGGACTCCAGATAATCCCGTTTAAAAAATCAACTAAAGACTGCATAGTTCTTCCCTGTAAAGCTGGGGATGAGGTCGAAGCTCAGCGACTCATGGTCTGATTGTTCGACATCACTTGTTGATGCTCATCCTTTATCAATCGTCCTTGCTTGCACGAAAAGCATGATGAAAGAGAGCGCGAGGTGTTTGAACATACCAAACACGAGTCGATATCCTACCTAACTTTGTTGCTAATGTTAAACTCAGTTGTAAATATTGTGTTAACGCGTGACTTTGGGCACAAAATCCGAAATGCGGGTTGAGGATGTGATTTTTGTTTGTTAAATGAGCGGTTACGAGAGAAAAAAAAGCCGACCAAGAGGTCGGCATCGTCGCGTTATTTTGTATCAAGACCTTGCTGCCAAAAGGCAATTTCCATTCTTGTTGCTGTTTTAAACACATGTATGAGCTCTTGGCCTCTCGGGCTGTCGAGCTCAATGTCTTTGAGTAAGGTGTCCAAACGCTCAATACTCACCTGAACGCCTGATTGAAAATCTTCACCGGCATAAAGCTCTATCCAGCTGCGATATGGGTTGTCTTCTAATACTGTAGTGGGTGACTCGATGAGCGCTTTACCGATCACGGCATAGCCGATAGCGCAAGGTGCCAAAGCCGCATACAGGTCAACAAGCTCGCCGGTCATGCCGGCATCGAGTACATAGCGGGTATACGCCACGGTACCAAAGTCTTCTGTTTCCGCTTCCATGTCAGCTTCAGTAATGCCCCACTGGCTACAATATGAAACATGATGACCTATCTCAGACTCAAGTAGGGCAGCCACACTAGGTACTGCCTCACGCATTTGAGTCAGTGTTTTGGATTTATAGATCGCCAAGGCGTAAGCGCGGGCATATTGCTTTAGAAACAGAAAGTCCTGCTTTAGGTAGTGCAAATACGCTTTTTGCTCAAGCTGACCTTTAGCAAGTTGCTGTACAAATTCATGTTCGGTATAGCCTTGCCATTCTTTTTGGCAGGCATTGATAAGGTCTTGATGGTTCATAATTGCTCCTACAGTACAGGTACCATGGTCTCTGCTGCTGGTTTACTCGAGATGATCTTGTGCTGGTACATGAAGTCTGTGAAGGCATCATACTTAGCAGCGTCGATAGCAGATGGACGCAGCGCAAATCGTGTTAGCGTGTCGCGCCATGCTCGTTTGTTAAGCTCGTTGTTTAGCGTGTCTGGCGCGTAAGCCACAAACTGGGTCCAAGATTCTTGAGGGTGATTGACGATGTAGGTTGTCGCTTTCTCGATAGCACGGTTGAATTTAGCGATGGCCTCTTTGTCATGAGTCTTTGCATTAGCAACAAAAACCAGTTCTTCATAGGTCGGAACGCCATGCTCTTCAGGGAAGAAGGCCTTTGGTTTGAAGCCCTCGAGCTCTAGTTGGTTTGTTTCGAAGTTACGCAGACCGCCCCAAATGGCATCAACCTTACCTGACGCTAATGACGATGACAGTGCCCAGCCAACGTTGATGATTTGCACATCTTTGTACGCGACGCCTTCGGTTTGCAGCATCGTGCCTATGGTCGCTTCTTCATTACCTGCAATAGCGATACCGATCTTTTTGCCTTTGAGATCCGCGAGAGAATTGATCTTGCCATTATCCAATACCATCATGGTGTTCAGAGGGGTAGCAATGAGCGTTGCACTGCGAATAAGAGGCAAACCTGCCGCAACATCAATCGTTAGGCTGGTTTGATACGAAACCGCCATGTCCACCTTGCCTGTTGCAACCAGCTTAGCTGGTGTACTCGGATCGGCAGGCTCTTGGATGTTGACTTCTAGCCCTTGCTCTTCAAAGTAGCCACGCTCATGAGCAATGACGATGGGGCCGTGATTAGGGTTCACGAACCAGTCAAGCATCAGCGTTATCGACTTATCGGCAGCGCTTGCTGCGAATGTCGTCATAGCAGTGAGCAGCGCTGCGATGACTTTAGTTGTCGTGGATTTCATACTTTTTCCTTTTGAATTTAGTTATTTTCCCATGGGATAAGGCGTCTTAGCGCCCAATCTGTAATGAAGTAGAGAGAGACAGATACAGCCGCCAAAATAAACAGGGCTGCAAACATCTCGTCGATGAGCATGCGAGCATTGGTTTGCAGCATGAGGTAGCCAAGCCCTTCACTTGAACCCACCCATTCGCCGGCAACGGCGCCAATCGGTGCGACAACCACAGCAACACGAATGCCCGATGCTAGTACAGGCAAAGATGCTGGCAAGCGGATATGCCAAAGCTGACGCCAGCGATTTGCGCCCATTGTTTGTGAGAGATCTAAATAGCCCGTCGGCGTATTTCGCAATCCGTCATAACAGCAGGTGGTTACCGGAAAAAAGATAATCAGTGCAGCCATGACAACTTTAGAGGCAATGCCATACCCTAACCAAAGCATCAGAATGGGTGCCAGTGCGAATACAGGGATCGCTTGGCTAGTAATAAGAATCGGCAGTAGCCAGCGTTTTACTGGCTGAAACAGCAGCATCTGCAGAGCAAAGAAAAGCCCCATAGACAGTCCAAGTAACAGACCCAGTAATATCTCTTGGCTAGTCACCCAGGTATGCTTGAGCAACACATCATGGCGTTCGAAAAGCTTTATAAATACCGCCTCTGGCGCAGGGAGGATAAAGCTTGGCATATCGAATACAACCACAATGCTCTTCCAGATAGCCAAGATAATCACCAAGCTAATGATCACGCGCATCATGGCGCTTAAACCTTGCTTTGACGCTTGTTTTTGGCTTCGATTCGCAACCTCAGCGAGTGGCGTCATGGGAGCCTCCTTGCCGTTCAGCGACATCGAGTTTTTCTGTGTGACTCCCAGCTAAGTGCTCGAGTATGGATTGTTGAATAGCCGCGAACTCGCCGTCTATATCACGAGGTATTCCTTGCTTTGGTGGAGTAATGCTGTGCAGTCGCGCGGGCTTACCATTCATGACTAGGATCTGCTCACCCAAACGAAGCGCCTCTTGCGGATCATGGGTAATCAGCAGCACAGTTTTGTCTTTGAGTAGGTTAGCTGCGAGCGCTTGTAGCTTGTAGCGCGTGACGGCATCGAGCGCTGAAAAAGGCTCATCCATCAACACGACGGACTTATCTTGCATTAAGGTGCGAGCTAATGCGACACGTTGCCTTTGGCCACCAGATAGATCATTGGGGTTTGAAGCGGCTTTATCCGCTAGCCCCACTTTCTCCAGCAGTGACAGTGCTTTTTGAAGAGTCCGCGCGTCCACTTTCTTGCCATTTAAGCGAGAGGCTAGGCACACATTATCGAGCACGGATAGCCATGGCATTAGCAGATCTTGCTGCGCCATGTAGGCAACCTGATCGGCTAGCACGTCAAGTGGTGGGGAAAACTCTATTGCTGAAAACTCGACCTTATCAGTGAGCAACCCGGCTATGTAGCGTAGCAACGTCGATTTTCCACAGCCACTTGGACCAAGAATGGCCGTCCATGTAGCCGGTTCAAATCTCACTTCTAACCCTGAGAATATTGCGCTGCTATCGCCCAAATACCTAAGGGTCGCTCCTTGAATACGAATTGGCGTCATTGGTCTTAGGTGTCTTTATTAAGGGCGTAGAAGTGGTGGACGGGGCCGTGACCTTTACCGATCTTAAGCTCATCAGCATGCGCTATCGCTTGGGTAATATAGTCTTTACCCAGTTTTACTGCGTCACTCAGTTCGTTCCCCTTTGCTAGGAAGGACGCGATCGCTGAGCTTAAGGTGCAGCCCGTACCATGGGTATTATTTGTCGCGATCCGAGTGGTATTAAAGAACTGAACATCGCTATTAGTGATCAACAGATCATTACTGTTTTGCTCTGACTCTAAGTGCCCACCTTTTAGCAAAATAGCAGGGGTGTCCAAAGCACGCAGTGCGTCGATCAGTGCTTCCATATCCTGTTGAGATTGTGGGACATCACAACCTAATAGTGCTGCGCCCTCTGGCAGGTTCGGAGTAATCACGGTCGCTAATGGTAGCAACTGTGTTTTGAGTGCATCAATGGCACTACTTTCAAGAAGAAGGTCTCCGCTGGTGGCAACCATGACCGGATCAAGAACGATGTATTGCGGTTGGTACTCTCGCAGTTTTTCGGCGACAGCGCCAATGATATTGGCATCTGCCAGCATGCCGATTTTGACAGCGACAACGTTCAAGTCGCTAAAGACCGCATCAAGCTGTGCTTTGACGAAGTCTGGGTCAATGCCAAGTATGCCTGTTACACCTTGAGTGTTTTGAGCGGTAAGTGCTGTAATGACTGAGCAGGCGTAAGAACCTGTGGCTGAAATCGCTTTAATATCCGCTTGAATACCAGCACCACCGCCAGAATCTGAGCCGGCAATGGTTAATACGGTTGGGGTGTGTTGCGATGCTGTGACCATAAATGCTCCTTTTCTGCGAAGGAACAGCCATAGCCCTGCCAAAGACACCTTGGGTAGTGAGTCTTTTTGCATTGTCTATCAGTTCCCTACGCCAGTGCTAACTGAATCAGGTTCAACGGGTCTCACCACAATGGTGATCTCAGCATAAATGCCCCCCGACTAATGTGAGGCTCATTGTCATACAAGCGTGGTCACTTTTCCAGTAATAACGGATCAGCTTCGGTTATTTATGTGGCTTATGTATTGTTATTCATCCCCCTTATGTGTAGGTGGTGTAGCTATCTGCTCGCTGGATGTGTTTGGCGTTTATGACTTACCTGATCTTCTAAATGAGTGAAAAATTCTGGGCACAGGGTTGAAGAGTTGATGAAAATGCCTGAGACAAAGGATCTAATTTTGAGTGGTGACTCGAAGTGAGTTTTATTTTTGCACAAAAAATGAACACATCTGCCTATTAATAAATACCGATGTTCACAACTTTTTAATACATCTTAAGTTATTGAACTTTTGACCCGCTTTTTAGCTTGTAAACAGTTGTGAGCAGGAAATTTTTCGTCTTTCAAGGAAAGAGAATGGCAATGAAAAAACTATTATTAGGCTTATCAGGGGTCGCATTGGCAGTGAGTCAAAGCGTCATGGCTGCTCCTGCTGCGCCGTCTATCGATGTCTACGGATCAAACAATCTACAATTTTCAAAGATTCAGCTCGCGATGGAGACCACCTCTGGTTACAACCAGATGGTGCAGTATAAAGATGCCGCTGATATCGGTATTCAATTTAACCAATGGAGTGGCACAACCGGTGACACCTACAACATCTATTTTGATGGAGTTAAGGTTGCAACCGGTCCTATCTCGGGCAGTCAAACCTTAGCTAACTTTACGTATGAGAAAGGAGGTCGCTACCAGGTTGAGGTGGAAGCGTGTGATGCTACTGGGTGTAGCCGTAGCGCGCCAGCTGAGCTGGTTGTTGCCGATACTGATGGTGCACACCTAGCGCCGCTCACCATGAACGTTGACCCTAACAATAAGACCTTCAATACAGATCCAAATACCGTCGTCGGGACGTATTTTGTCGAGTGGGGGATCTACGGTCGCGACTTTACCGTGGACAATATTCCCGTCGATAACCTAACCCATATTATCTATGGTTTTATTCCTATTTGTGGTCCAAACGAGTCGGTTAAATCGGTTGGTGGTAACAGCTTCAATGCGCTTCAAACAGCGTGTCAGGGAATGCCCGATTATGAAGTGGTTATCCACGATCCGTGGGCGGCCTATCAAAAGAGTTTCCCACAAGCGGGGCATGAGTACAGTTCACCTATCAAAGGTAATTACGCAATGCTCATGGCACTCAAACAGCGCAATCCCGATCTCAAAATCCTTCCTTCAATCGGTGGCTGGACCCTTTCAGACCCTTTCTACAGCTTTACTGATAAAGCGAATCGAGATGTATTTGTTGCGTCCGTTAAACGCTTCCTACAGACGTGGAAGTTCTACGATGGTGTGGATATTGATTGGGAATACCCAGGTGGGCAAGGGGCCGCTCCCGACCTTGGCGATCCTTTGAAAGACGGTGATGCTTATGCAGCATTAATGCAAGAACTTCGAATCATGCTAGATGAGCTAACCGTCGAGACTGGCCGTACATATGAACTGACATCCGCGGTTGGTGTCGGTTATGACAAGATTGAAGATGTGAACTATGCTGATGCTGTGCCTCATATGGATTACATCTTCGCGATGACCTATGACTTCTATGGTGGTTGGAACAACGTACCCGGTCATCAAGCGGCGCTCTATTGCGGAAACTTCATGAGCGCTGGTCAATGTGATGGAACGGGTGTGGACGCCGAGGGTGTCCCGTATAAAGGACCTGCATACACCACAGATAATGGTATTCAGCTTCTTCTCGCGAAAGGTGTTCCCGCGAACAAGTTAGTGGTTGGCGCTGCAATGTACGGTCGTGGTTGGGAAGGGGTGATGCCAGATACTCTGTCCGATCCCTCTGACCCTATGACAGGCGTGGCAACAGGCAAGCTTAAAGGCTCAACAGCGCAAGGTGTGTGGGAAGATGGTGTGATTGATTATAAAGGTTTGAAGTCATTTATGATTGGCCCAAACAATACTGGCATCAACGGATTTGAGTATGGCTATGATGAGCTAGCAGAGGCTCCGTACGTGTGGAATCGTTCAACCGGTGAGCTCGTGACGTTTGATGATGCTCGCTCTGTCATCGCGAAAGGTCAGTATGTTCGAGCACAAGGCTTTGCGGGACTGTTCTCATGGGAGATTGACGCTGATAACGGTGACATTCTTAATGCGATGCATGAAGGTTTAGCGGGCGGCACACCAGTAAACCGAGCTCCAACAGCCAATGCTGGTGGCAATCAAACGGTCGTCGGTCCTGCAACCCTGGTCCTTGATGGTAGTGCATCCCGTGATAGTGATGGCTCAATAGTCAGTTACGCTTGGTCACAAACCGCGGGACAACCTGTGGTGGTAGCGGGTGATAACACGGCGCAACTTAGTGTTACTGTTGGTGAGGTTACGGTTAGCGAGCAATATAGCTTTACGTTAACGGTCACTGATAATGAAGGTGCGACAGGGACATCGACGGCAACAGTGACCGTTAACCCAACGAGCACAACGCCTACCAATACCGCACCGGTTGCCGTAGTGAATGGTCCAGCAGTGGCAAGCGCAAATGACTCAGTTGTGTTGGATGCGTCGGGATCGACAGATGCAGAAAGCGATCCTCTCACGTTCACGTGGCAAGCGCCGGCAGAGTTGTCTGTAGCAACTCAAGGCAGCACGCTTAGCTTCGTTGCGCCGAGCGTATCGGTAGACACGGACTTCACGATTTCGGTAACGGTGAGTGATGGCGCTCTAAGCACTAGCAAATCTCATGTCGTCACAGTGAAAGCGGATGGTGGCAGTGTCGTTTGCGCAGATACATGGGATGCGTCAGCGGTATACAACGGTGGTGCGGAAGTTATCTACCAAGGTCATCGCTATTCGGCTAAATGGTGGACCCAAGGTGATGAACCCACTAAATCTGGCCAATGGGGAGTCTGGAAAGACCTTGGTGCGTGCCAATAGAGTATTAAGGTTCGAACTGAGCATTTAGATTAGCCATCATACTTGTAGAGTGTATTCGTAGCAGATCGACACCTCTCTAGAGATACACGAAGCGAGCTATGATGGCGCTTACAAAAAGCCGCTCTTATTGAGCGGCTTCGTATTTTATTTATTCGCTTATGCAGATTGCTCTGCACCAGCAAGTCGATATTGCACCATGTCCTCAATCGTTAAAACAGGCATGCTGTGCTGCTTACCGAATTCAACAATCTCAGGTGCTTTGGCCATAGTACCGTCAGGGTTTGTTACCTCACAAAGCACGCCAAATGGAGAGAGACCAGCCATCTGCATCAAATCGATGGTGCCTTCTGTATGTCCGCGGCGAGTAAGTACACCGCCTTTTCTCGCTCGTAGTGGGAATACATGACCCGGGCGCGCTAAGTCTTCTGGGCGTGCACCTGGCTGACAAGCTGTTTTGATTGTCGTCACGCGATCGGCTGCCGATACGCCTGTTGTGACGCCAACTTTCGCTTCAATAGAGACAGTGAACGCGGTTTGGTTTGCGCTGTTGTTGTTCTCTACCATTGGTGGTAAATCCAACTGCTGAGCTTGTTCATCAGTGATACACAGACAAACAATACCGCTGCACTCGCGGATCATCAGTGCCATTTGCTGATTTGTAAGATGATCAACGGAATAGATGATATCGCCTTCGTTTTCACGATCCTCATCATCGAGAAGCAGTACGCCGCGACCTTCGCGCAGTGCTTGTAGAGCAATTTCAACTCGCTCTAGAGGTGTGCCAAATTCGGCCAGTAGTGAGGTTTGGTTCTGATTCATGGTAATACTCCTAAATATTAGTACCAGAATCAGGGCATAGATATGGGGAAGCACTAGTCTATCTATTTGATAAAACTATTGATTCCAAAAGGTATAGCCAAGCCACACGAAAGCCGTCGCCACTCAATGAGTGCCGAAAATTATCGTGTTGCTCTATCGAAAATGGCGCACAAAGCACCGACACTTTTCCATAAGGTGTCCAAGTGTCTCGATAATACTTATCCTCTCCCATCCGGACTATAACCGTCGGCTCTGGATTCTCACCAGATCTGCTGACCCTGATACTCAGTATCAGGCGCTCGCGGGCTTATCATGATGACTTACCGCCGGTGGGGAATTTCGCCCCGCCCTGAGAATAGATTTGTGTCGTTACGACATTTAAATGGTAACGATAATCCAATCACTTGGAAACCAAAAAATGCGGATTAAGACGTGTTGAGCACAGCTGAAGGGATGTTGTGAGTGAATTCTCAACAACTTTTAGCGTTGCAGGGGATTTTTAGGTTTGCGTCACAGTGTGATTTGATAATTTACATTCGCATAACCAAGTGTGAGCTACTATTCTCAACACTCACTGGAATGACGAAGTACGTCGAACGAACAAAGAGAAAAAAATGGCGCTCAATCTAGAAACGGAAAGGCTTATCTTAAGAGATTTTGACCTCGGAGACATCGAAGCCTGGCTTCAAATGACCTCTCACCCTAAGTACCAAACCTTTTACCCTAAAGAAGAATGTTCACCAGAGTTTAATGCTCATTTACTCGAGATGTTTGTTGAACAAGCGCATCAGGTGCCACGCACCAAATTTCAGCTCGTTATCGAAGGCAAAGAGAGTCACCAAGTTATTGGCACCGTGGCGTTTCGTCTAGAGTCCGACAATCAGGCGTCTATCGGGTTCGGTCTTGCAGTCGACAGACAAGGGCGAGGTTTGGCTGTAGAGGCGATGTCTGAGCTCATTAGTTACGGCATCGAACAGTTTGGTACACGTTGTATATTTGCTGAAACCCGTGCGGGTAACACGGCGGCAGTAGCGGTATGTAAACGACTTGGCTTGAATCAAGTTGACCTTAACCATGAGCCTTCTGACGATATGAGTGTGATTCGTTTAGAGCGCTGTTATTAATTGCATTGCTGGTGGTACTCTAATTCATAGTAGAACAAATGATAGGGAAGAGTAATGCAGCAACAATGTCGGATTTCACTGCCGGGCAACAAAGAGTATTCACCTGCTGACATGTTTGCCCGAATAGCAGACTGGTGTCAGCAGCACAACATCGAACATGACCGATATGGTGAAGGGGACTTAATTCAGTCGTTCGAGAAAAAAGTGGCCGCCATGCTGGGTTTCGAGGCCGGTCTTTTTGTGGTGACAGGCACCATGACTCAGCCGACAGCGTTGCAGATAGCTTGCGAAATGAAACAGTGCCGCAACGTCGCCATGCACCCATCGAGCCATATCTATATTCATGAAAACCAAGGTTACCAGCTACAAGATCGCTTTTGTTTGCTTCCGGTTGGTAAGCCTTATACTCCGTGGAGCTTACCGGATTTAGAAAAGATCCAGGATAAGTTAGGTGCGGTATTGTATGAGCTGCCGATGAGAGAAATCGGTGGACAGCTACCTAGCTATGAAGAGCTTGATTCAATCAAGCGTTACTGCCAGCAAAATGACATTCATCTTCATATGGACGGTGCAAGGCTTTGGGAATCGGCCGCCTATTATGGAAAAGACTATTCAGATATTGCCAAAGGATTTAACTCTGCCTACGTCTCTCTCTATAAAGGCATTGGTGGGCTAGGCGGAGCATTGCTGCTCGGCGAGCAATCCTTTATTGAAAAAGCCGCCGTATGGATGCACAGACAAGGTGGCAGCGTTTACCATAGAACCCCTTATGTCGTTGCGGCGGCGATGCAGATTGATGAGAGAATTGCCGTGATGCCTCAACTGTTTAAGCGCACAAAGCAGGTTTACGCATTGCTCGATGCGTTTCCAAACATCACTCCAAACCCTAAGCAGCCTCAAGCGAACATGCTGCACATCCATCTCCCCATTAGCCAAGACCAAGCAATATCGCTCAGAGATCGATTGGCAAAAGAACACAGCCTTTGGATAGGCAACCCTCAACAAGGCATGCTAGCGGATCAAAGTTACATAGAATGGTATGTGGGAGACAGGCTGTTGGAAATGCCAGATGAGGATTTAATAAAGTACCTCACTCTCATTAACGACGGATGCAATGAATCTTCTTAATCGAATATAAAACAAAAAGGTTCATCGCGGCTTTCCGGGGAAAGCCGCTTTTATCTTTAGAAAGAAGTAATCGATATCTCGGTAACCGTAGCCCATTCGTTTGATTAACTTTATCTTGTTGTTTATCCCTTCTAGCGTACAGGTGTTGAGTGGGTACCTTGCAGAAGCAACTATGCCATGAAGGTACGGTTTGAGCTTTCTCGCGAAGTCCATTAGTGGTTTGATCCCGCTTTCTTGAACTTGCTCCCACCATATGTCCCACAAGCCTTCCGCTTCGCTCTCTGACTGGCACCGCCATAACTCTTTAAGCTGAGAGCCAAGTAAATACGTCACCATTAAGTCCTTGTTCATACTCAGTATCTCATTTAGATAACTCTCCTGCTTACTGTCTAAATTGCCTCTGTTTTTGAGGAGAACCCAGCGTGAACGTTTAATCCATTGACGTGCTTTCCTGTCTTGTTTAAGTCGATTAGCTTGGTCAACTCTGACTCTATCCATCACTTCTCGTCCAAATTTGGCGACTACATGGAATAAGTCGTACACAATGCGGGCGTTAGGACAATGCTGCTGCACTTCGAGGTCGAAAGCCGTATTCATATCCATCGCAACCGCTTCTATGTTCTGGCCATGCTTACCGAGTAACTCGAAAAAAGGACGGATATCTTTTCGGCTGCGTCCGACGCCTATCCAAAGTACTTGATGCGTCTTTGCATCCGCGATAACAGTGGCATAACGATGTCCCTTGAAGAGGGCAAACTCATCCATAACAAGCTGTCGCAGCTCCGCCCAGTTAACCTCTGGCACTACATTTTGCAGCCGGCGCTTATCTATCTCCTTGACGGTATGCCAATGAACACCCGTCATTTGGGAAATATGTTTGATAGGGAGAAGAGGCAGCAACTGTTCAATATAACTACGCAAGCGGTTAGTAAGACGGGCAAAAAGGTTCAAGCCAAGAAATAGATTCGGTTTTGATACCGCAGTCAGGGCACTTGATACGCCTTGTTTGTAGGTGCAGCTCGACAGGTACGCCAAGAATCATCGCTTCCTTAATGGTGCGCCACTGATAATCATGTATGGCTTGAACATGTTGCCCACATGCACATCGAGCAGTCGTACTGGGTTTGAGAGTAATCGTGATAAGAGAAGACGTTTGTACAGACTTTACGACATGAAAGCCTTCCCAGAACGATGATAGGAAAGTATTATTCGGCATGAAAACGGTAGTTTGTGCAAGGTTGTGTTTGGCGATGTAACCTTATCACTTACTACCGTTTTTGTTTTAAGTCCCCGCTAATCCGCGATGAACCAACAAAAAGGGCGATAACTCATAGAGTTATCGCCCTTTCCAAACGTTTGGTGGAGCTGGCGGGAGTCGCCTCCAAGTCCTTTAAAAATCAATGACTTCAATGTGTTAGGGTGTTTGTGTTTTTTGAGGAAAACCCTTTAGTACCGCATCTTAGTACCATATGAAGTTAGTATCAACCTCTAGGCGCATACATTAAAAATATGGACGCCAGTTCAGCTCCTCGCTAGGGAGTTGAACCGATGTTTATGATACTTAGATCATTTAATCTGACGTTTGACGCTGTTAATCCTTTCTAGCTGCGATGCACTAAGTGAACGCTGCTTCAATTGTTCATAGCTTTTTAGTAGCCTGTTTTGCTGGCGTCGAATTTGTCGCTCATTTTGCTCTTCTTTTGCGTTTGCCCACTTTTCAAACTGAGTTTGCATTCGCTTGATGAGTTTTTCAATTTCAAGGGCTTCAGTGGCTTTTTGGTGTTGGTATTGCCAAGTTGATAGCCTGCGTCCTTTCTCCTTTTCAATTGGGTCATAGCTCCGGTAGTCGATGCCGACATGTTGCAACACTGCAAGGTTGAATGTCTGTTTAATGACTTTTGTAGCTTTTTTCTGTTGTAGTTCAGTGAGGACACGATTGCCGACAACCTTACCAATCATTAAATGTACATGGTCGCCACTACCTTTATTGCCTTGCTGTTCTTGCTGATGCAACACTGCTCTAATTTGTTGTCTGTATTGGGTAAACTCAGATTTGTTGAGTCGACACAGTTTTGCTAAAGCTAATGCGCATTCTTTGACAATAGATTGCCACTGACTTTTAGTAGGTCGGTAGCCTTTTGGTAGCGTGAGGCAATATTCCATAGCATAGGTCGCAAGAGGTCGTCCACCGCGACGGTTGTAGAGCTGTTGGTTAAGTCGAAACTGCTCACCAGAAATTGCTATCCGGTTTGATGTTTCGGTGCAACCGAAAAGGGAGATGAGTGCTTCAGTGTGTTTGTGGTTCACGTGCTTCGGGTTTAAATAATAACGCTCCCTTATTAACACGCCGTCGCTAGCGAGGCGTACGGGTTGTGTAGTCACCGTCCAGTTTTTAAGCATATAGGTATGTTTTCTATAAGCTTAAAAACTAAATTCAGTGATTACAAACAACCAGTAATTACCCTGTATATCCGATGCTTGGTTCCAGATAGGACAACCCACTTCGTTCCGTTGTTGTCCGCTGGTAAGAAGGGGCTTCCCTTCTTAACTACCCTTCATTTGTAGTTCATGATTTAGGTTATTAAACTTCAAGAAAAACTATGAATCATAATTCTCCAATAGCACTGGCTGTAAAGCTGGAAGAATGCCGACAAATTACGATAGAAGATTTAGTTATCAACTTGTGCATTGAAGCTGCGTTTTTAACTAATCAAGATATCGAAAAAAACTCAAGTCGATACCAATGGGTTATCAAACTTACAGAATACTGTATAGATGCAATGGCATTGGAGGACGCAGTAGAAGGGGAGGGCAATGACTACCTCAATAGTTCAAACCCTAACGCTATAATGGCAACGAAGAAGAAACATGCAGGCGAAGTCGTAGAGGTGATAGCTAAGCAAGTTATGTTAGCAATCCCTCCCTATAGAAGCTGATTGGTTGATGCAATAGTCTGAAGGAGAGTTAGTCCTCCAGACTATTTGGTTTCTCGACAGGCTATCGTTTATTAATGAAAGCCTTCGATAAAGGTTGAAGCGAACCCTTTTAACCGCTCTGTGATACGAGGCAGGATTGTGCGGCGTGTCCTAAAAGTCATCTTCTCAGTTGTTAGCTGGGCAATATCATCAGATTTCAAGCTGTCTACACTCATGCCGTTCTCAATGTTCGTCACCATTTCGCTGAACTTATCAGTGTCAAGCTTCTCTTCTTCTGCTATCTGGCTTAGCTCTTTTTGCTTCTGCTCTTCGATGTACTCATCAAACTCAGCACCTTGCACTAAGCCTTGCATACTCTTCTCAATAAAACCTTCAATGAGAGAGCGCTTACTGTGCAATGTCGGTTCAGTTGCTAGTAAGTTAGCGATAACTTGGCGCTTCTTCTCTTTGGCTTCATCACAAGACTCTTCGAACATGGTCATTAGTAAGTGACGGATATAACTAACGTTGACTTCATCTCTTTGAAGTAGCTCTAGCTCAAAATCGATGTCCGCTAGGATAGATTCTTTATCAGTAGGCCCTTTCTTGAGTTCACGGGCTAAATCGCTGTATTTAGAGGCGTAGTCAACGAATTCTTGCTCAGATATGCCAAGTGCCTCAATGTCGAAGTCACTAAAAGTCTCTAGCTGGTTCTTTAAACGCATCAAGATGCGGAACTGCTTAATAAAACCTGCTTGCATGTCTTCGTCAGGCAAGTCATCGACACTTTGCACATCAGGAGCAATTGCTTTCAGTGCTTCAAGCGCTTTAGAAAAATCTTCCGTCAGCCCGTTAAGATCTGGTACTTCAATAAACTCGATTGGCTGTTTATTTGAGAACAGCGTAAACGCCTCGTCCGCTTGTGGTTTGAGGTTGCGGTAACACATGACATTACCATGCGACTTCACCGTGCCATTTAGGCGGTTAGTACGGGAGAAGGCTTGCACCAAGCCGTGGTACTTAAGGTTTTTATCGACATAGATGGTATTCAAACCGGGAGCGTCAAACCCCGTGAGGAACATATTGACTACGAGCAAGATATCCACTTCACCGTTCTTGGTGCGGTTCGATAGATCCTTGTAGTAGTTATAGAAACTGTCTGTATCTTGGGTTGAGTAGCTTGTACCAAACTGCTGATTATAGTCTTCGATGTAAGCGTCCAGTTTATCTCGGCTATGCACTTTAGCATTGGCTTCCGCTAAGCCTTTAACATTGACCTCACCCTCGAACTCTTCTTCCTCATTTACGCCATAGCTAAAGATGGTGCCGATATTGAGCTTATGTTTACCCTCTTCTTTGAGTGCTTTGAAGGTATCGTAGTAGGTGATGAGATCAGGCACACTTGCCACACACAGCATAGCGTTAAACTTACGTTTTGTCTTATGACTGTGGATACCAATTATGTGCTCACAAACTTGTTTAATGCGCTTTGGAGAGCTAAGAAACTCGGCGACATCGATACTACTTACATCGACATCCATGCTGTCGTTTTTATGTTTCAGCTTACCGTAATATTCAATGGCAAACGGCAGCACGTTGTCATCTTTGATCGCATCAACAATCACATAGCTATGAAGACGCTCACCAAACAGATCTTTTGTAGTTCGCTTCTGCGTCCCTTTTCCTTCCACTTTTTTAGCGGTCGCATTGTCAGCGAAGATAGGTGTCCCCGTAAAACCAAACAGTTGTGCTTTTTCGAAGAAGTCGACGATGTTTTGGTGCGTTTCACCAAATTGGGAGCGGTGACATTCATCAAAGATAAAGATCACACGTTCTTGGCGTAAGTGCTCTACTTGCCCTTTAAAGCGAGGTTTAGTGATCAAATTATTAAGCTTTTGAATCGTAGTGATAGTCAGTTTGTTGATGCGATTTACTTTATTGCTGTATATAGGCGCATACTCAGCAACTTGCGGTAGCTCTTCACCATCGTTGGCACTACTATCTTTCGTGTTTAGTGCTCTCTTCGGCACAGGTCGTGAACCGAGGAACTGATTCAGAAGGCTTTTGGTATCTCCCGTACTGTCGACACTGCCTCTCAAAAAAGCATCAAACTCTTTGGCAGTTTGGTAATCGAGGTCTTTACGGTCGACCACGAAAACCACTCTATCCACATCTTCAAGCGTAGAGAGGATCTGAGCGGTTTTGAAGCTGGTCAGCGTCTTACCACTACCTGTCGTGTGCCAAATATAACCGTGATTATTGTTGGTTTTAACCTGATTAACGATCGCTTCTACTGCATAGAATTGATAGGGGCGCAGCACCATCAAAAACTTACCTGACTCGTTCTGTACGATGTAACGGCTGAGCATCTTAGTCAGATGCGGTTGATTTAAGAAAGAATCCGCAAACTGAGGCAGTGAGTTAATCTTGTTATTATCAACGTCCGTCCAGTGGAAAGTCTGCTTAAATGAAAGCTCACGGTTGTTAGAAAAGTATTTGGTGTTGACGCCGTTAGAGATAACAAACAACTGTACATAGTTGAACAGCCCACCTTGCGCACCATAGGTATGTTTGTCATAACGCTTAATTTGATTGAATGCTTCCGCTAGCTCAATGCCTCGACGTTTTAGTTCAATTTGAATCAGCGGTAAACCATTCACCAAGATAGTGACGTCGTAGCGGTTCTCGTACGTCCCTTGAATGGTGATCTGATTGGTTACTTGGAAGTGGTTCTTGCTGGCATGATCAAACAATAAAGTCAGATAATCAGTTGTACCGTCTTCACGAGTGACATCCACCTTGCCTTTCAAGCGCTTGGATTTATCAAAGATGTTGCCCTTTTCTAGCTTGATGAGCACACTTTCAAACTCACGCTCTGTTAGCGTTACGCCGTTGGCTTTCTCAAGCTGAGTTTTGAGGTTCGCCTTTAACTCCTCAGCATTGCCAATATCAACAGGTTTGAAATCGGCAGCGATAAGCTGATCGATTAGCTCTTTTTCAAGTTGTGCTTCTGATTGTGTGCTCATAATTCTTCTATTTATAAATCCAACTGACGGCTCTAACTACACGAACATTTGCTGTAATAAGCCATTCTTCCACTCTCTAGCTTTCTCAAGCTCAGAGTTAGCTAGCCTTACTTTTTCCTCAAGTGAAGATAAGAACATCGTAATTTTCTGCTGTTCTTCCAATGATGGCATTTTGAAGACAATTTTCTTTAGCTCTACTATTGTTAAGGCTTTTTGGTTAGAGCCAATAGCTGTTTTTAACAGTTCATGCTTGTTTGCTTCCATCAGGATAGATAAGAACTTCGAATCACATCTAGGCTTTCTTAACCAGATCAAGTTTCCATCCTTGAAATAGAATTCAAACTCGCCAGAGACTCTTAAAATATTGGCTAAAGTGCCAACGGCGGTGACAAGGATGTCACCTTCTACAGGTGCTCCATACTTACTCTTAAACTCTTCAAAAGCCTCACGAGTAATATATAGAACATCGTCAGGAATGATTCCCTTGCGAATCTCTGAAATTTCTTTACCACGAAAGAATGGAACACCATCTTCTGAGTAATCAGAAAGATATACCCTCTTACTGGATGTCAAGTCAGCCAAGGAGCCCAACTTCTTCTCTTCCCAATCAGGAAACTCGCTACCATCATCGGCTTTGAAGCGTAGTGTCGGTGGGATAAAAGTTAGCTGCCCGTCATACTCTTCCCACTTGCCATTGAACAACTGCTGCATTACCCCTTTTTTGTACTCGGCGAGCTTGTCCTTTTTCTTGGTGAGTAGAGAGATCTTCTTATCGACCTTTGATAAGAACGAAGCTATTTTTTGTTGTTCTGCTAGGGTTGGAAAATGAAACTGCCACTTAAACCACGTGTTGTTTTTGAATAACAGCTTTTCAATATCGACACCATCACTAGATAAAAAAAGTGATTTTTTCAGGTTTGGGCGTTTAGCTAGATAGTTGAAGTAAGCGAGGTCAAAACCGTCTTTTGTATGATAAGCATGATACTCATTAGATACTATTGAACCATCTAGCTGTGCTGGAACTATACCAATGGCACCATGAACGATCTGGCGCTTGGATATTAATAAGTCCTTCTCTTTTACGATGAACTGATTCTTAACTTTGATTTCTTTACCGTATAGAAAATCTCGACGAACAATACCTTCATTTCGTCGTTTAACTGTGACTAAAGAGTATTTTTCATCATCTAGCATTTTAAGAGGTCTCTCAATGACCTCTAGCACTTCAGAGATAGAGTGCTTTTTCCATGTGTCGTTAAAAGAAGAAAACCTTAATTTAGGCATATTACTCATTATTCCAATGCCTCTTAGAATGGGGATTTTATATCTAGCTCTAAACAAAACTGTTGGATTTCACTATCAACAGCATTCATTTGACTTTTTATTTCACTTAAATCCTTCACAACCAGTTTAAGATCTACAGGTTCTTCATCCTCGAATGTATCAACATATCGAGGAATATTTAGGTTGTAGTCGTTTTCGGCAATTTCAGTAAGTTGAGCTTTGTAGGAGAATTTTTCAACAGACACTCGTTTACTGTATGTTTCTACAATTCTGTTTACATCATTGTTTCGCAGGTAGTTTTGACCTTTGATCTTTTCAAAACTATCTGATGCATCAATAAACAGTACATCGTCTGAAGCTTTTCGATTCTTTTTGAATATCAATATACAGGTTGGAATTCCAGTACCAAAAAATATTGCGGATGGTAAGCCTATCACGGCATCTAGGTAATTTTTTTTCTCAATAAGGTGCTTACGGATATGACCTTCTGCCGCACCACGGAATAAAATTCCATGAGGGACAACCACCGCCAATGTGCCTGTTTCATTTAACTGGTGGATCATGTGCAGAACAAAAGCAAAATCAGCTTTGCTCTTAGGAGCAAGCTTGCCGTAGTCAGCGAAGCGTTCACTGTTTAAGTGCAGTTCGTTAGCACTCCAATTCGCAGAAAACGGAGGGTTAGCTACCACAGCATCAAAACGTTGTTCTAGGTGCATTGGGTGCTCCAGGGTGTCATCGTTTTTAATGTCGAACTTATCGTAACGCACGCCGTGCATCAGCATGTTCATACGAGCTAGGTTATAAGTGCTTGGGTTTTGCTCCTGACCACAAAACTCAAGGTTGTGGCTGCCGACTTCACGAGCAACACGCAGAAGCAATGAGCCTGATCCACAAGTAGGGTCATATACGGATTTGACGTTGCCATCTAGGGTAACAAGCTTAGCGAGGATCTTACTGACCTGTTGCGGTGTATAGAACTCACCCGCTTTTTTACCCGCACCTGAGGCAAACTGACCGATAAGGTATTCGTAGGCATCGCCCAGTAAATCAATCTCGGTATTTTCTAGGTGGAAGTCGATGTTATCTAAGTGAACTAAGACCTGACTGATTAGCTTATTACGTGCGTCAGGGTTTTTCCCTAGCTTACTTGAGTTAAGGTCTAACTCTTCAAACAAACCATTGAAGTCATCGGCAGAGTCCGCCGCTGTGGTGGACTGCTCAATATCAGCAAGAGTGCGATCAAGCTCGTCAATAATGAACTCTTGTTTCTCGCCACGCCTCGCTAGGCTTGAGAAAAGCTGTTTAGGCGCAATAAAGTAGCCAAGGTTTTCAACACATTCTTCACGAAGGTCATTGAGCAGCTCTTTATCATCAACAGCTCCAACAAAGGTAATGTCATCTTCGGCAAGCAACTCATCACAGTAGCGGTTTAGCTTGTCTGAGAGATACTTGTAGAAGATAAGCCCCAGAATGTAATCACGAAAGTCGTCTGCCGACATATTGCCACGTAGTGTGTTGGCGATGTTCCAGAGCTGTTTTTGTAATTCTTGTTGGTGTTGTTGAACCATTATATGCCTATGGATTTGGTTATGATGCTAATTGCCCATATCTTACCCAAAATCGAGGTTTTTGTCGTCGAATACCACACAAGTTGGTATAGCTAAAACTATTCATAACAAAGCACCAGATTTTTGGGCTGGGGTGGTAGATGAGGGATAGGTTGTAGTGAGTTGAAGCTGCATGAGCCAATACAGTATGAGCACCCCAATGACAAATGACGCACTTATATAAGTGCGTCATTTGTCATTGGGGCATAGTTGCGATTATTCGACGGTATTGGAATCAATGGATAATTGTGATTTCATCATCCGCGTGTCCTCTTGAACCTAACTGGTTAATCACGATAAAGCCCTCGTTGCGTAACTCATCCAAAGCTCGCTTGTAACGAGTATCAAGAGTGTTCTTCTTTACGTTTTTTTGAGGGGGGAAGCATTTCATGCGTAACTCTTCCCTTGTACAACAACCACCAAACTCTTCACGTAGCACTGTTAATACTGGGCTATTTTTTCCGTCAGTTTGGTTCTTGACTGTCGCCGGATTAACGATTGCCAATGAGGTTATTGGCTCGTTCTCTTCACAGACTATGCCTAAGTCAATGGTTTCAAATTCAAAGCTATAGTCTGGAGTTACCTCAGCATCTTTCTGTTTGTTATTAATAAAAGTACTGAATTTTGTCTTTCCATTGCGCTTTAGTTGAAACTCATAGTCACATGCCCCGATTAGAGCTGAGCTTCCACGAGAGCCTTTGGATTCGTCCTTACCTGTGTGATGAATACACATGATGCTAGCATCGATTTCATTGCGGACTTTATCGCAACCTCGTACGAAATCTTGCATTGCTGATACCTGATTTTCATCTCCAGTGAAGCATCGAGAAAGTGTATCAACAACGATAAGCTTGATTTTTGCATTTTCACGGCATTCCATATCCTTAAGTGCCTCAATGAGTTCTAATCGGGAGCTTTTCTCTGAAAAGTGCACGCTTTTGGGGTGTACTTTTATGTTCACAGCTTTATTACCATGGACATTCTCTACTGCTTTAATTCGACGAGAAATACCCTGCTGACCCTCAGCAGCAATGTAGACAACAATACCTTCGCTTACTAACTTGCCTTGCCATCTGGCCCCTGTAGCAATGTGGTATGCGATATCAATAGCTAGGAAGCTCTTCAATGAACTTGATTTACCATAGATAACGCCAAAAGAGGACGTAGGGAAAAAGTCTTTTACAAGCCAGCTTTGAGGGGAGTCGAAACCATCGGAGCCGCAGAAAAAGGCAAGGTTTCCATACTTTATGGCTAGTGAATCGAGAGAATTAGAAGTATTTGCTATGTTCATTTTGTTTTGCTTTCTTTTGAGTGCTAACTCTCATAGAGATCATGTAACTAGGTGAGAGTGCAGGTATTGTTTGAGAATGGTGAACCTTCCCAAAGTGCAGGCGAAAGGTTCACTCGGCTTTCCAATATGGGGTTGAGCGATGGTTAATGGTTTCTAGTGCATGTAAGGAAGTACAGAAGCTGTATGTGATGTATCGATCATGTTTACAATAGGCGCGAGTATCGCTGGGCTGTATTGGTAGCTATACCTGTCGAATGATTCAGAGTTATGTAAGTGACCTACGATGCATTCAACGATCTCCTTGGATACACCTTTTTGCTTTAACTCGTTGATGAATGTGTGACGAAATGAGTGAGCATCAAGACCCTTACCCAAGCCTAGTTTTTCACGACGACGAGCAAACCACTTAGAAGCATTGTTTGAGTAGTATCCTTTGACTAGAGGTAGTTCGGGAAATAGGCGACCATTCTTTTTTTGTTTTACAAAAGACAAGAACCCTTTACTTTTCAATTCATTGTGAATAGGTACAACGCGGAACGATGATTGGGTCTTTACTCGCTGACCATCAAACTCTTGACGCACCAAGATACAATCAACCCCATCAACTTCTTGAATATCTGCGGCCTCAAGCTGGCATGCTTCGTTGAGTCTTAATCCGCTGTAACGCAGCATTAGGGGGATCCAATAGTAGTACGGGTGGTAGTACTTATGCTCCGTATAGTCTCGCATCGAAAATATCTTGTTGAGATGTTCCTCACAAAAAGGAAAGCGTTGTTTTTCCGTAAGGTCTTTACCTATTCTTAGTTTATAGAATACGTTGTCATTAACATGGCCATGGCTTTGAGCCCAGTTCAAGAAACTAGAAAACTTTTGGACATATCCTTTTTTGGTCGAGTAGCTGATGACCTCATAAGGTTTTTTCAATGCTTGGTTTGCGACAATGAGGTCAAAGCCAGTTAGTCCCTTTAGCTCTTTTCGAGCCTCAGAATTTTTCGGAAGTAAAGTGAGTGCTTCGCTGATGCATTCTGCTCCCTCGCGGTCGAGTTCATTTAGATCGGTGAAATCACAAAAATGCAGAATTTTAGTTAGGATACGATGGTCTCCATCTATGGTTTTCGTACTAGAACTTTTCACTTTATGGCGAGATTTAGTATATCGAGCAAGGATCTCAAAAGATGTGATGACCTCGATTATCTTATGGCTTTTGGGAGTAGGGCGCTGAAGTCCTAGCGCCGCAATGTTTGGGTTAACGCTTTGGTGTTGACGATTTGTGGTTGTTGAATGATTCATGGAACTTTCCTGTGTAGTCCGTAAGTTTCCATTCAATCTAAAGGGAAGGCTCACGCCGGAATAGCGAATATTTTGTCACTCACATAAAGTCATACTCGATTAGGATGCTAATAGTCAAAGTTTTTTTAAACTCATGATTAGTTTGGCTTTATTTTAAAATCTCACCTTTTTTCAGCGAATGAAGTTTTTTTTAATGGGCGTGGATTCACGCCCAAAACAGCTAGTCATGCAAACTTTTACTGATATATTTTTTTGTATGTGGGGTAAGTTTTTATGCGTAAACCAGTAGTAGAATTAAGCTGAATAAAGCAAAACATACCTTTAGTGTGCGAAGGCGAACTTTAATTCAAGTTAGCCACAGAGTGATTCAAGGGTTTGGCAGTTGACGCCTCTATGGCGAACTTTAATTCAAGTTAGCCACAGTGATTTAAAGGTTTTGGTACCTTCAGACCTTTTCAATAAGTAATCAATAGGTTGAATGAGGTTAATTACTTCGTGTAAATGAGATACTGACAGCTCTTTACCATAACGATCGTAGGTAATGTTATTCGATGCATGACCAAGTATCGATCCTGCCGTAACGTGGGAGACTTGCTCGCGTTTGAGCTGTGTGGCGACAGTGTGGCGGAAGGAGTGAAAGTCATGACCTCTGCCAAAACCAAGCTTGGTTTTAAATCGCCCGTACCACTTGGAAGCAGCGCTGCCAAACCCATCGCGAGAGTTTTTTAGTTCTGGGAATACGCGCTCATGTTCAAATGAAGATAGATAATCAATAAATCCAAGCTCTAGTAGTTGTCGATGAACTGGAATGATACGGCGACTTGTCAAGCTTTTGAGTTTCTGTCCCTCGTAATTGTCATCAATCTGAATCACCCAAATTCCGCCTTGCTGGTAAATGTCGGTTTTGTAGAGTTGGCAAAGCTCGTTAAGCCTCGCACCTGTAAAGTAAGCTAAGAGAGGAAGCCAATAGTAGTAAGCGTGTTTGAATCGTCGCTTAGTGTGGATCTCGGTACTAAAGATTTTTTGCAAGTCAGCCGTTGTGTATGCATTCTTCGCTTCGCTATCTTTGCGTTGCTTGCGGAAGCGAATTGCTTTAAACGGGTTGATATCAGTAAATTCGTTTAAATGACACCATTCAAAGAACCCAGACGTTTTTTGACAATAATCTTTTATGGATTCTTCACTAAGGGTCGGCATGTTGAGGCTTTGATTGAGTTCAATGGCCTGTCTTGCAGATACATTTATGAACTCATTCTTTTTCTTCATATTAACTGGGTATTGCCGCAAGAGCTGCACTGCATCCTCTGCATCACGTCGACGAATAGTCTGGAGGTTAGTTTTTCCAACTAAGTCTAGAACGGTTTGGCATTTAGCTTTAAGCATTCCAACTGCTTTTGGCGATATATGCTGAGCTTTATAGAGACAAAAGCGCTCTAGTATCTTTTCTGGGGATAGTGGCTCCGCTTGCTTTGGAGTCGTCGATGGTTTTTCTGTGTCTTGGAAGATGGGTTTTATTTGGCTCGATGCTTTAGTCGCAGTTGGTGAGGCAATGGTGCGACGAACCTCCAGCTCAAGCTCTAGCGCTAAGACAATTGCCCTATTCCTGTCTGCTGTCTTGAGCGAACGTTTGAGTTCTCGAAGCCCATTAAATAAGTGTCGATGTTCAGAGGGGATCTGATAGCGAAACTGCCAAATGCCAGATTTTGAGATAGATAAATAGCGCATGTTTTAGTACCAAAATGTAGTACAAACAGCCTAATATCGAAGTTCTAGATACAAAAAAGGCGGTAAATCAGTGACTTACCGCCCTTTCCAAACGTTTGGTGGAGCTGGCGGGAGTTGAACCCGCGTCCAGAAACCATTCATCATTGGTACTACATGCTTAGTCGATCTTTAAATTCACCACCAACCTGCGAACCGACACGCTAGTTAATGGCTAACCTGAATTATAATTCGCCGTTCATCTCTCAGGTGGGAAAATCCGGGCTAGCGCGTTTGGGTTTGATCTCTCGTTGGTCCCCGTCTTACGTGCGGAAGCTAGGGCGAGAGAGCTCTGAGCAGGTTATTAAGCTGCTAGTGCGTAGTTTTCGTCGTTTGCGACTATTTTTTTGCGGCTTTTTACGTGGCCAACCGCCCCACGGCATGCACCTCAGACTGCAAAATTCCTGTCGAATCCTAAATCAGCCCCAAAGTGTTCTTCGCATGTTACCAGAAAAGCTTAGCCTGTCTAGCACTGCGGAGTTTAACTGGTCAGTTTTAGCGCAAATTACTCTTCATGATTCGCGCTTTATCACGTGCCCAATCTTTTTCTTTTAAATCAGCACGTTTGTCGTGAAGCTTTTTACCTTTCGCGACGCCTACTTTGATCTTAGCCCAAGAGCGCGACCAATACATAGTCGTAGCAACTAGCGTCATGCCGTCACGGTTAACGAGACCAATAAGCTTGTCCAGTTCGCGGCGGTGCAAGAGCAGTTTGCGCACGCGTGTTGGCTCCGCAACAATGTGAGTTGATGCTTGGTTAAGCGGAATGATTGACATGCCGCTGATGTAAGCTTGGCCATCACGTAGGAAAACGTAGCTCTCAGCGATATTGGCTTTGCCTGAGCGTAGGGATTTAACTTCCCAGCCTTGTAGCTCGATACCAGCTTCGATCTCGTCCTGAATGTGAAATTCGTGGCGAGCTTTCTTGTTCTGAGCGATGGTATTGCTACCCGCTTTATTCTTTGAATTCTTCTTTACCATAGTGGCGTCATTATACGGCTTGTTTTTGTGTTAAGGAAAGGGTTTTATTCGCCAAGGTTTTGTTTTGTGTGAGCTTGCGTTACCTCCCTATTCTAGTAGGGTGTGAGCGTGCGACTTGAGCTAACAGCTGCTTAACAGTAGAATCGGAGGCAACCTTTTAGTTTGGGGAGTTTTTATGCAACAAGTGACTCGCTCAGCACTCGTGATGTTTAGTGCTGATCAAATGTTTAACTTGGTCAATGATGTCGCCAGTTATCCTGATTTTTTGCCGGGCTGTTCAGGTTCTCGAGTATTAGAGGCGACCAACTCAGCGATGGTTGCGTCGGTTGACGTCTCTAAGGCAGGGATCAGTAAAACATTTACTACCGCGAATACTTTAGTGCATGGAAGCGAAATCTTGATGGAGCTGGTTGACGGTCCTTTTAAGATGCTTAAGGGCGTTTGGTCTTTCATTCCACTTGATGATCAAGCCTGCAAAGTTGAGCTTAAGCTTGAGTTTGAGTTTTCGAGCAAAATGATTGAACTCGCTTTTGGAAAGATCTTCCACGATGTAACGAGCAACATGGTCAACGCGTTTACTAAGCGTGCCAAAGAGGTTTACACCTATGAGTGCTGATTCGCAGCTAATCCACGTTGAGGTGGTTTATGCATTGCCTCAAGAGCAGCGTGTTTTTCAGTTGGTGGTAAACCACGAATCGACGGTAGAAGAGATCATTCAAAAGTCGGGGGTTCTAGCGGTTTACCCAGAGATAGACCTGTCTGAAAACAAAGTCGGCGTGTTTAGTCGAAATGTTAAACTTGATGCGACGGTCAGAGATAAGGATCGAATCGAGATTTATCGTCCATTGCTTGCCGACCCTAAAGAGATCAGACGTAAACGCGCAGAACAGGCGAAGAACTCAGGCAAAGCCGATCCAGTCACGGGCGGAAAGCCATCTCCGCTTCGGAAGAAAGATTCTGAGACAAGCTAAGAAATTACTACTTTCTGAACATTAAAAAAGCTCGCCTAGGCGAGCTTTTGTGAATCCAATAAGGTTAGTTGAGCGCGTCGAAAAAGTTGTCGCTCGCCTCATAGTCTCCTGAAATCGCTGCGAGTGTGCCACTGCCATCAAAGTTGACGATAAGGTTTTGTTGAACCGGGTCATCGTGACCTTTGGTCGCGTGGTAGATGTAGTACCACGTATTTGGATAACCATTTTCAATCAGCATAGGCGAGCCTAGAACGAAGCGAACTTGTTCTTTAGTCATGCCATAGCGCAGTTGGTCTACCGCATTTTGCTCAACGAAGTTGCCTTGGTTGATGTCAATGCGATAAACGATTTTTTCTATTACTGAACATCCTGTCAGCACACTAAGTGCTAGTGGTAATGCAAGTAACCACTTCTTTAATTGCATAGCTCTAATTTACAACGTCGATTTTTGAAACTGCAAAGATAATAAACAAGGATGAGCCAGAAGTAAAAACTTGTCTGCTCTAGATAGGGCTATTGGCGCTCGTTTTATGAGTTGAGCAGCAATCCTTGGTTAATTTTCCCGGTTTAGGGAACTATCTCCACCTAACGTAATCATGCTGCGATCAGTAGCTCCTTAGCATTGGCCAGTGTTGAGTCGGTGATTTGGCTGCCACCAAGCAAACGAGCCAATTCACTGATGCGTTCCTGCTCATTCAAGTTAAGCATGTTCGTTTCTGTCTTGTTGGCTTTTGTAGTTTTAGTAACAAACAGTTGCTGATGACCGTGACCCGCAACCTGTGGCAGGTGGGTAACACACAGTACTTGAGTCGACTCACCAAGCTTGCGTAGCATTTTACCCACGACCGCTGCGGTAGGGCCGCTGATACCCACATCCACTTCATCAAAAATAAGACTCGGCGTATCGACTTTTTGTGCGGTAATAACCTGAATTGCAAGAGAGATTCGTGAAAGCTCACCACCTGACGCCACTTTGGCAATAGGCTGCATCGGTTGACCTGGGTTGGTCGACACTAGGAACACGACGTTATCCATACCGGTTGGAGAAGGGTGCTCAGGCTGGAAGGAGACTTCAATAGCGAACTTCGCTTTCTCCATACTAAGCTCATGCATACTTTGAGAAATAAGCTTATTAAGCTCTTTTGCATAGCGCCCGCGTGACTTATTGAGCTTTTCACTGGCTCTTACATAGGCTTCAAAGTGGGCGGCAACTTCTTGTTCCATCTCTGCGAGTTTCTCATCAGAGCAATCAAGAGCCTCAATTTGTGCCAGCAGATCTTGATGATGCTGATAGAGCTCCTCGGGCATAACATGATGCTTACGGGCGAGAGACATGATTTTGGAAAAACGCTCCTCAACATAAGCCATGCGCTCGGGGTCGACATCAATTTTGTCTAAATAGTTTCGAAGCTCAGTATTGGCCTCTTCAATTTGAATGATCGCTTCTTCAATCATGTTAGGTAGTGGAGCTAGACTTGAATCTAGCTCAGCAAGTTGCAAAAGTTTACTACTCGCCGTTTGAAGCATAGCCAGTGCGTTGACTTCATCGCCTTCATAAATAATGTCGATTGCTTGCTGGCAGGTGACGGCAAGCTCACCGCTGTTTGATAGACGCTTATGTTCTTGTTCAAGCTCAGGAAACTCTTCTTCACCGATAGCAAGTTCATTGAGTTCCTTGATTTGATATTCAAGAAGCTGAAGCTGAGCTAAGTTATTGGCGCTGTTTTCTTTTAACTGATTGAGAGCAATGTCGGCGCTTCTCCAAGTTTGGTATTTGGAGCGGACTTGCTTGAGCAGTGCTGTATGTCCTGCGTATTGATCGAGCAGACTCAACTGGTAGTCACTTTTCATCAGCTGATGGTGGGCATGTTGACCGTGAATATTGATGAGCAGTTGTCCCAATGCTTTAAGCTGCGACAAGGGGACCGGGCTGCCATTGATAAAGGCGCGTGAGCGTCCTTCTTTGGTAATCGTGCGGCGCAAAATACATTCAGTGCCATCAAACAGGTCATTGTCTTCGAGCCAGCGCGTTGCTTGCTGGTTATTCTCAATCGCAAATGCAGCGGTAACCTCGGTTTTGTCTTCACCGGCGCGGACCGCACCCGCATCCGCTCTGCCGCCAAGACAAAGACCGAGAGCATCTATCGCAATGGATTTACCTGCGCCAGTTTCGCCAGTGATGGTTGTCATACCTGTACAAAGTTCTAACTGCAGCGATTTTACGATAGCAAAATTATTAACACTTAGATGAGACAGCATTTTAATTACCTGTTTAAATGAACATTACTGTATGTAAATTCAGTATATACTGTTTCTTTATACAGTAAAGTTGTACAGGTAAATTTTTATGTGACACGACGCACTGTTGTAAGTTTTTTGAGCAGAAAGGACGTCGAGAAGAAGAAAAAAAGCCTCAACGGTGATGTTGAGGCTATCTATATGATTGTTCTAAAACAGTTTACTAGACCAACCGAGCTTGTTCCTGAGAACATGGTAATAGCTATAGTCCTTAGGATGGATGAGCTTGAGTATGTTTGGGCTCTGATAGATGTGAATCTCGTCACCAGGAGAGACGGGCAGCGAGATTTGTCCATCACAGCTCACCTCTTGCGTTCCTCGGTTGTCAGGAGAGACAACGAGCTTTATGCGACAATTTCCATCAACTACAAGCGGGCGGCTCGATAGCGTATGTGGGAACATGGGCACCAAAGAGATGGCATTGAGCTGAGAAGATAGGATTGGACCACCACCTGAGAGGGAATACGCGGTAGACCCTGTTGGTGTTGATACGATGAGACCATCAGAGCGCAAGCTGAAAGCAAAGGAGTCGTCGATATAGACCTCAAACTCAATCATGTGCGCCACTTGTCCGGGGTGGAGGACTGCCTCATTTAAGGCGGCGTTGTGGCTTTTGATTTGACCGTGCCTGTGGATCTCTGCTTCGAGCAAGAAGCGTTTCTCCTCCAAGTATTCACCCTGAAGTACCGCTTCTAACGCCGTCTCAAATCCCTCAGGGTTAAGATCCGTTAGGAAGCCGAGGTTGCCGCGGTTAACGCCGATAACAGCAACGTCAAAACGCGATAGTACTCTGGCAGCACCAAGCATGTTTCCATCGCCACCAACAACAATAGCGAGATCTGCTTCGCGACCAATTCGCACTAGGCTGAAAAAATGTTGTCTTGGAATATCGACCAGAATGTCGATTAACCTGTCATCCACCAAGACCTTATAGCCTTTAGAGGTTAGCCATTGAAACAACTCTTTATGGGTTTGAATGGCTTGTTGGGCTCGAGGTTTGCCTATGATGGCGATCACCTCAAAAGGTTTTTTCATATCACTTCCAAACTATTAGTGCTTGAATCACAAATCTTCATCCCCATAATATACCCAAAGTATGTATATATGCAGTGTTTGGTGCGATTTTGTTCCTAAGAATTGTGGGTGAGTCGTATTATGCATTGCCTTGAATCGAGTATTCCGGAGAGACCATGAGCAACGAAGAAAACAAGGTAAATCAAGAAGAGCTAAACACCCAAGAAGCGGAAGCAAAACAGGAAGATGCAGAAGTGGTTGGTTCTGACGCTGACGTGGAATGGAACGAAGAATCCGAGCAAGACATTCAAGAAGCTAAAATTGCTCAGCTAGAAGCAGCCCTGCTATCTAGCGAAGCGAAAGTAAAAGAGCAGCAAGATTCTGTTCTTCGTGCGAAAGCTGACGTTGAGAACATGCGTCGTCGTACAGAGCAAGAAATTGATAAAGCTCGTAAGTACGCGCTTAACAAGTTTGCTGAAGAACTATTGCCAGTGATTGATAACCTTGAGCGTGCTATCGCAGCGGCAGATGCAGAAAACGAAGTGGTTAAGCCGATCGTTGAGGGCGTTGAAATGACGCACAAGACGTTTGTTGATGTTGTGGCTAAGTTCGGCCTTAAAGAGATCAACCCAGAAGGTGAAGCGTTTAATCCTGAACAACACCAAGCGATGTCTATTCAGGAAAGTGCTGACCACGAGCCAAACACCGTCATGTTTGTTATGCAAAAGGGTTATGAACTCAACGGACGCGTCATCCGACCAGCTATGGTTATGGTGTCAAAATAACAGAAAGTTTCTAGGGGTTGACACTAGAGGTTTATCCCAGCAATTTTCCCAAATCTATAAAATGAAGCCTTATGGGCTTCATTTTTTTTGGTTTAATAATCTAGTCTTTCTCATAAAAACAGAGTTGTAAACTTTAAAATTTGGATAACGAAATGTAAAATTTATGCTTTCATTCTGGCTTTAGATCTGTAATATCCCCTGAGCTTTCTATAAATAAGAAAGCAAATAACTATAAAAACGCAGGGACTAAACACAACATTCTGGAGTTTATGAATGAATAAATCACTATCCCAAAAGATCTTTATAGGTCTATTTGCTGGCCTTTTGATTGGTACGGCGATTCAATACTTGTTCGCAGGTGTTAGCATTTTTGACCAATACCTATTAGGTTTGGCAGAAGGCGTTGGCGGCATGTTTGTCTCACTCATCAAGCTTTTAGTTGTACCGCTGGTCTACGTATCTATCGTATGCGGTATTGTAGAACTTAAAGACATCAACTCTTTCGGTCGCCTTGGCGGCAAAACTTTTGCGCTTTATATTCTTAACACCGTTATTGCGATCACCTTTGCTCTAGCGATTGGTATGATTGTTCAACCAGGTGCTGGTGCTAACTTAGGCGGCACGGTTGCAGAAGCGGTGGAGATCACCTCTACCACGACACCAGACATCTTCTCGATGATCACGAACATTGTCCCAAGCAACCCAATTCAAGCGTTTGCAAATGGCGACATGCTACAAATTATCTTTATGGCGATCCTAACAGGTCTGGCGATCCAAGCCCTGGATAAGAAAGGTGGTCCGGCAATCAATGCATTCAAAGTCGCTAATGACGTGATGATGAAGCTAATCGGTCTTGTCATGAGCCTAGCTCCGTACGGTGTATTCGCACTTATGATTCAGCTTGGCGCAACGCTAAATGCTAATACATTGGCATCCGTAGCTGGTTATGTTGCCTTGGTGGTTGGTATCCTTGTGCTATGGATCTTCGTTGTGTACCCAATCATGGTCGGCGCAACAACTAAGATGACGCCAGCACAGTTTATTCGCGCGACTCGTGAGCAGGTGCTGTTCTCACTATCAACAGCAAGCTCTAACGCGACGATTCCTGTAACTATGCGCACTCTGACAGACAAGATTGGTGTCTCTAAATCTGTAGCAGGTTTTGGTGTTCCACTGGGCGCGACCATGAACATGGCAGGCGCTTCTATCTACATCGCTATCGCGACGATTTTCATTGCCAATGCCTTTGGTCAGCCAATCCAAATGGGCGATCTGTTTACTCTAGGCTTTACAGTATTGCTTCTTTCTATCGGTGCTGGTGGCGTCCCAGGCGGTGGTGTCGTGATGATTGGTGTTATCCTTCATCAACTAGGTTTGCCACCAGAGGGTTTGGCGATTGTTGCTGCCGTTGACCGTATTAACGATATGTTCTGTACAAGCTCTAACGTAGTAGGTGATACCGCCGTGAACACGATTGTAGCGGGTAGCGAAGGCGAGCTTGGTGCGCCAGAAGCTCAAGAGAGCGAAGCGACACTCGCTGAGAGTCGTGCTTAATCGCCAAAAAAATCATTAGAGAAGAAAAGCGGAGCCCATTTGGCTCCGCTTCAGACTGCTGACAAAGGTCTAGCTTTCGAGCCAGACCTTTGATCTAATAGGAGTATCGAAATATGGATACTCCGATATGCTTCAAGAACCTTCTCCTCAGCAATACGAACTTGAAATGGTCACTATGGAACAGCTTGTTCCACAAAATCATCTCGTACGAAAAATTGATAATGCCATCGACTTTGAATTCATCAGAGACGAAGTGGCACATCTATACTGCAAAAGATAACGGCCGCCCGCCCGTAGACCCTGTTCGTTTATTCAAAATCATTCTGCTTGGCTACCTATTCGGCATCAAAAGTGAGCGCCAACTGGTCAAAGAAATTGAAGTGAACGTCGCCTATCGTTGGTTCTTGCGAATGTCACTGACCGAAAAAGTTATCCATGCTTCGACGTTAAGCCAGAACCGAATTCGACGCTTCAATGGTACTGAAGTCTTTGAGCGCATCTTCAATAACATAGTGCTTCAAGCGATGGAGAAAGGCTTAGTCGCAGGACAGGAGCTCTTCACTGACAGTACACACCTTAAAGCCAATGCTAACAAGAACAAGCACATGAATCGTCTGCGCCCAGTTAGTGCAGGCGCTTATCTTGATATGCTGAATGAAGATGTGGCCGCAGACCGAGAAGCCGAAGGTAAAAATCCATTCAAGGAGACGCCACCAAAGACAGACGTCAAAAACACCAAAGTCAGCACCACCGACCCTGAAAGTGGCTTCATGACCCGGGACAATAAGCCTCAAGGCTTCTTCTATCTTGACCACCGAACCGTGGATGGCAAGCACGGTATAATCATAGACACATACGCAACACCGGGGAATGTGAATGACTCACAGCCCTATATCCGTCGTCTCGACCACACGCTAGAGCAGTTCAACCTCAACCCCATCGCAGTTGGTATCGATGCAGGTTACTTCACAGCGCCTGTTGCTGAATCACTCGAGCGCCGCAGTCTATTAGGTGTGTTCGGGTATCGCCGCCCATCAAGAACTAAGAACAAATTTAAGAAGAAAGACTTCAAATACCAAAAAAGAGACCGATACCTATCGCTGTCCAGAAGGGCAGGAGCTCGTCTATAAAACCACAACACGCGCAGGCTATCGCTCATACGCTTCCGACCCGAAGCAATGTGCGTTTTGCCCCGTTCGGGACGACTGCACCAAGAGTGAAAACATGCAGAAGGTCATAACGCGTCACCTCTACAGCGAGGCGGTGGAGCGAGCCAATCAAATGCGACTCTCTTGCTACGGAAAAAGACGTATCGGAGGCGAAGTGAAACGGTAGAACGAAGCTTCGCCGATGCAAAACAACACCATGGTCACCGTTACGCGCGCTACCGTGGTCTCGCAAAAGTGCAGATGCAATGTTGGTTAGCCGCTGCCGCTCAAAACATCAAGAAGATAGCGTTGGTGGTGAGCTATCTGCGAAAAAATGGGCTTAAATAGGGCAGAAATACGTCAAATACTGGCCTCTGTATGCCGGTTTAGGCTCAACTCACTTCAGAGCGCTATCTAACAAAAAATATCGCGATCGCGGCCTATGGCCGCTCAGAAAAAAGAACCCCGCTTGAAAAAGCGGGGTTCGTCAGCAATCTGAAGCGGAGCCCATTTGGCTCCGCTTTTTTATTTCTCAAACACTTGGCGTAGCTTGAATAACGTCCAAGGTAGGCGGTGATGCCCCATCGGAGAAGAAAAAACTTAAAATTTTTTCACTTTTTCCCTTGAAAAGCATTTTGACGCCCTTATCTAAGGGTCATACAGAAAACAAACCTATTGCGAGCGGACAATTTGTCGGCTCTCAGCCTCACACTGAGGCAGCAAACGAAACAATAGAATTATTCGGAGATAGCCTGATGGGTAAAATCATTGGTATTGACTTAGGTACTACTAACTCTTGTGTTGCTGTTCTAGACGGCGACAAACCACGCGTAATCGAAAATGCTGAAGGTGAGCGTACAACCGCATCGGTTATCGCTTACACAGATGGCGAGACGCTAGTTGGTCAACCTGCAAAACGTCAAGCAGTTACAAACCCAGAGAACACGCTATTTGCTATTAAGCGTCTTATCGGTCGTCGTTTTGAAGACGAAGAAGTTCAGCGTGACATCGAAATCATGCCTTACAAAATCGTTAAGGCTGACAACGGTGATGCATGGGTAGAAGCAAAAGGCCAGCAAATGGCTGCTCCTCAAGTATCTGCTGAAGTACTTAAGAAGATGAAGAAAACTGCTGAAGATTTCCTAGGTGAGGAAGTCACTGGCGCAGTTATCACAGTTCCTGCTTACTTTAACGATGCACAGCGTCAAGCAACGAAAGATGCTGGTCGTATCGCAGGTCTAGAAGTTAAACGTATCATCAACGAACCAACAGCAGCGGCACTTGCTTACGGTCTTGACAAGAAAGGCGGCGACCGCACTATCGCAGTTTACGACCTTGGTGGTGGTACATTCGATATCTCTATCATCGAGATTGACGAAGTTGAAGGTGAGAAAACATTTGAAGTTCTAGCAACTAACGGTGACACGCACCTTGGTGGTGAAGACTTCGATAACCGCATGATCAACTACCTAGTTGAAGAGTTCAAGAAAGAGCAAGGCATCGATCTTAAGAACGACCCACTAGCAATGCAGCGTGTTAAAGAAGCAGCAGAAAAAGCGAAAATCGAGCTTTCTTCTACTTCTCAAACGGACGTAAACCTACCTTACGTGACTGCAGATGCAACTGGTCCTAAGCACATGAACGTAAAAGTGACTCGTGCGAAACTAGAATCTCTAGTTGAAGACCTAGTACAACGTTCTCTTGAGCCACTAAAAGTTGCTCTAGCAGATGCTGACCTATCAGTAAGCGACATCAACGACGTAATCCTAGTTGGTGGTCAAACTCGTATGCCTATGGTTCAAGCGAAAGTGGCTGAGTTCTTCGGTAAAGAAGCTCGCCGTGACGTGAACCCAGACGAAGCAGTAGCAATGGGTGCTGCAGTTCAAGGTGGTGTACTAGCGGGTGATGTGAAAGACGTACTTCTACTAGACGTTACTCCTCTGTCTCTAGGTATCGAGACTATGGGCGGCGTAATGACTAAGCTTGTTGAGAAGAACACCACTATCCCAACGAAAGCGAACCAAGTTTTCTCTACAGCAGAAGACAACCAGAGCGCGGTAACCATCCACGTTCTTCAAGGTGAGCGTAAGCAAGCGATGTACAACAAGTCTCTAGGTCAATTCAACCTAGAAGGCATTCAAGCGGCACCTCGTGGTATGCCTCAAATCGAAGTGACTTTCGACCTAGATGCGGACGGTATCCTACACGTATCTGCGAAAGACAAGTCGACAGGTAAAGAGCAGAAGATCACTATCCAAGCGTCTGGCGGTCTGAGCGATGAAGACATCGAGAAAATGGTACAAGAAGCAGAAGCTAACAAAGAAGCGGACAAGAAGTTCGAAGAGCTAGCGACTGCACGTAACCAAGCAGACCAAATGATTCACGGTACTCGTAAGCAAGTAGAAGAAGCTGGTGAAGCACTACCTGCAGAAGAGAAAGAGAAGATCGAAGCGGCAATCACTGAGCTAGAAGAAGCTCGTAAAGGTGAAGACAAAGAAGCGATTGACGCGAAAGTTCAAGCGCTAATGGCAGCAGCTCAGAAGCTAATGGAAATCGCACAGCAACAAGCTCAAGCACAAGGTGCAGGCGCTGAAGCTGGCGAACAGCCTAAGCAAGACGACGATGTTGTTGATGCTGAGTTCGAAGAAGTAAAAGACGAGAAAAAATAATTCTCGTCGCTAGAAGACCCAATCTCGGCGTCGGTGATGCTCATTTGCCCTTTCTCTTAGAAGAGTAGGTAAACTGAGCGTCATCTCCTTGAGCTTGAGCCTTCTAGCTTAGAGAATTCAGTGAACTGGATTCTCGAAAAGTGATTTATGCGGGCGTTTGGGGTAACCTTTACGCCCGCAAATTTGTAAACAGTGAGTTTACGAGAGTCATGTCGCTCTAGATAAGGACACCAATCTTTATCTAGAACGATACAATCCCCAAACAGCGTCGGGCTGTTTGTCGAAGTAATTGGTAACAAGCAATATGTCAAAACGTGATTTTTACGAAGTATTAGGCGTTGATCGTGACGCATCAGAGCGCGACATCAAGAAGGCGTATAAACGTCTTGCGATGAAGTATCACCCAGATAGAAACCAAGGTGATGAGACGGCGGCTGAGAAGTTTAAAGAAGTAAAAGAAGCGTACGAGATCCTAACTGAGCCTCAAAAGAAAGCGGCGTATGACCAATACGGTCACGCAGCCTTTGAACAAGGTGGCATGGGTGGCGGCGGCTTCGGCGGCGGCGGTGCTGATTTCGGTGACATCTTCGGTGACGTATTTGGTGATATCTTTGGTGGCGGTCGTCGTGGCGGCGGTGGCCATCGTGCACAGCGCGGTGCAGACTTGCGATACAACATGGAGCTAACGCTAGAAGAAGCGGTTCGCGGTATTTCAAAAGAGATTGAAGTCCCAACACTGGTGGAGTGTGAGACGTGTGACGGCTCTGGCTCGAAGAAAGGCTCTTCACCTCAAACGTGTGGCACCTGTCATGGTCACGGCCAGGTTCAAATGCGCCAAGGCTTCTTTGCGGTTCAGCAAACCTGTCCGACTTGTAGCGGTACCGGTAAGATCATTAAAGACCCGTGTAACAGCTGTCATGGTCAAGGCCGCGTACAGAAGACGAAGACACTTAACGTTAAGATCCCTGCTGGCGTCGATACTGGTGATCGTATTCGTCTATCTGGCGAAGGCGAAGCGGGAGAGCATGGTGCACCAGCAGGTGACTTGTATGTACAAGTACACGTGAAAGAGCACCACATCTTTGAGCGTGAAGGCAACAACCTATACTGTGAAGTGCCAGTGAGCTTTGCTCAAGCAGCACTGGGCGGCGAAGTGGAAGTTCCAACACTAGACGGTCGTGTAAGCCTGAAAGTGCCAGAAGAGACCCAGACAGGTCGTATGTTCCGCATGCGTGGCAAAGGCGTGAAAGGCGTTCGTGGCGGCGGAGTGGGTGACCTCATCGTTAAGCTGGTGGTAGAGACGCCTGTTAAGCTAAGCGCACGTCAGAAAGAGCTACTGCATGAGTTTGAAGAGTCATGTGGCGGTGAAGCAGCGAACACGCACAAGCCTAAGTCAGAAGGTTTCTTCAATGGTGTGAAGAAGTTTTTTGATGATCTAACGAGCTAGCTCTTAACTCGTTTATGATTTAATCAACAGCCCGCGATAACTCAAGTTATCGCGGGCTGTTTACATTTCGGGCACGAATAAAGTAATGGTGTGCGCTACCAGCAATCGATAGGTGATACATTGCCTTTGGAGTCGATGGTCATTGCCTTATCAGCATCAAGGCAGGTATCGTCGGTTTGTCGCGTCGTCGCTTGTGCGATGGCTTTGATGGTGTAAGTCGCTGCGGCACTGCTGACAACCTCAAATTGGTAACGATCGAGTGACGACTCGCACACCGAACAAACCCCTCCAGAAATCACAGCTTCAAACTGATAGCCTGCATTGTAAGTACGCTCTAACTCGAGCTGCATCTCCAGCAGGTCACCTAGGGCTACCAATCTATAGCTTTCCCTAATGTGTTGGTGATAATTGGGATAAGCGATTGAGGTTAAGATCCCTAGTATGGTTAAGGCGATCAATAACTCGATCAGTGTCAAACCTAGTTGCCTGTGATTACCTTGTTTGCATCGCATTCTATTAAGTCAATCCAACTGCCTATTTTAAAAGACTTTTCCAGTTTTGCCCGCTGCTAGGATTAAGGCAAGTAGATCGGATTGTTTGTTATTTGTTTCATAGGTATTTGGGAAATGGTTCGCGGCTTTACCTTTTTAGAATTGATCATCACCATCGTTGTCTCTGGCATTATTTTAATGGCAATGGTGCCAGCGTTTACCAATACCGCTAAGGCTAACAAAGTAGAGCGAGCAGTTTTAGAACTCTACGGCATCATTGTGCAGACACAAGCAGAATCCATACTGCGCAATCAACCGCTTTGGCTGCATTTTGAAGGGTTACCTGAGGGCGCTTCAAATGGTGATTGGAGCGCCGTTGTAGCCAACAGCGAGAGCTTAAACAGTGCAGATACGGATAGGTTGTTTACGCTCTCTGGCGTGCCCTTTGACGGCGTTACGCTAGAGGTCAACTTCAATGGAGAGCAACTTAAGATTGACCACATTACAGGTGCGGTTCGAGCGGCGGGCAATATCACTATAAAACCTTATCCCCAGAGTGAGGGCTTCGCCAAAATCGTGACAGATGCGAGCTCTGGTCGGGTACGTGCCTGTCAACATGGCGCTGAGTTTGGTTTGGGGGCTTGCTAAGGTGAGAAGGCAAAAAGGCATTGCTCTTATTGAGATGCTGGTTGCATCAGCGGTAGGCATTCTGCTGATATCCCTTGTCGGTTCCCTCTATGTTTCCGTGCAAAATCACGCTTCGCAGCGATCTCAACTGCTGCTTTTGAATCAAGCGTTGGCAACCACGGCAAGGCGGATTCAAAACGACATGATTCGAGCAGGCCACGATGGCGTCAAAGATGAGAGCTTAGTGGCTTTGGGGTCATCAGGAACCATTTTTATCTCTCAGAGTGGCTCAGTTGCTCAATATGCGTATCGAGATGATAGAGGTCAGGCACCGCTGGAAAACGTGGTTTGGCAACACGACTGGCAAAGGGGAAGGCTAGCGATATGCCGAGAGAAAACCAGTGTTGCCAGTGGCGCTAAGGCGACGTCATTCTCACAAGCTTCTGGTTGCACGTCCATATTTGAGCCAAACCTCATTCATGTTGCTTCGTTTTCCTTACAGAGCCATTTAGTCGCGAGTGATAACGCCTCCCATCAGTTTATTGATATGACCATCGAAGCGCAGCTACGACAAAACGAGGACATTTCCAGCACGCTCACTCGACAGTTTTTAGTGAGGAATGGGCAATGATGAAGCAGTCGGGAGTCGTCACCCTAATGACTACAGGGCTGTTACTGGTCGTTGGACTCATTGTCACAATGGGCGCTTATAGAGCTGCACTCTACGAGATAAAACGTGCGCAAAATGAAGTCGAGTCGAGAAAAGCCTACTGGCAGGCTGAAGGGGGAGTTGAATGTGGGGTAGCACAGTTTATCCCAACATTAACGATGCCAGAGAGCGTAACCACATGCGATGCTGGTATAGAGATTGTCCCTAGTTTTACTTTGGACGAATCGACGCAAGAGATCATCCTTTCTGCTAAAGCGGGGTCTCATGTGGTGAGTCGACGTTTTATCCCTTCAAGCTCCAACCTGCAGTCTGGTGCGCTGCAAAGTAGTGGAAGCTTTGTGGCAAAGAGTGCTGTGAATATCACCACACCGGACCCTGGCTCAAAACTTGAAGATGGAAAGTGGGATTGTACGGCTGTGAGGTTTGGTGGACGATTTACCGCTAACGCATCGATTACCAATAGTGGTGTCGTTCATGGCAATTTGCCTTATCAGGACTTTGTGCACAATGAGAAAGACTGTGTTGAGAAAACAATAGTGAATGGCAGTTGTTCGTCTGACTCGCAGCCTCAATGCCTGTTAAGTGATTTCAAGAAAGATTCGGAGCTTAACATCTTCAAGGATTTTTTCGGTGTCGAGCCTCAGTATCATGATTCTGTGAGAGACAGTGGGGATTTCCATATTATTGATTTAACAGGAGAGGAGCTTGGGGCAAAAAACTGTGGTGCAGCGCTCATTGAGCAGCTCGAGGCGGATGCACGAAAACTCTGGGTTGAAGGTTCATGCGTTATCTCTTCTACAGAGCTTGCCGCAATAAAGTCGGCACTCAACCCTACAGGACTGAAGAAAAAAGCAATCACTCTAGTCGTACATGATGGGCTTTTTGCGCTTCAAGGCGCAGCGACGCTCGATGGCGTGGTTTTTCATTTTAATTATGACTTTTCACCATCTGAAGAAGCCTGGAAAACGCTCGATCTAGCGGATAGCGCGGTGGCTCATTTTCCTGATGACTATGGTTTAGCCGCGTATTACCAGGGCGGAAGTTTTAGCATCACTGGTGGTGTCTTTTTTGATTACCCCGACTCAAGCCATGTTTCTCTATTTAGAGATTCACTTTCCTTTCACTACAATCGAGATGTCATTCGCCAAGCACAAGCCACCACCTCTCTATTTACCTGGAAAAAGGGAGCATGGCGTGACTTCTAATCAGCGTGGTTTTAGTTTAATGGAGGTGATGATTGCCATGTGTCTCGTTGGAGTCGGAGCGCTAGGACTGGTCAAAATGCAAACCTTCATCGAACAGCGCTCCGATTATGCCTACAGCAGTATTCAGGCTCTTGGTTTGGCAGAGGCAAAGTTGGAGTGGTTTCGTACTCGAGGCGCAAACAGCGCAGACTCCTCTATGGTTGTCGCAGACTTTGACGCCGATATTATTGATGGCTCAGAGCTACGCGCTCCCTATTTTCTGACCTGGACAGTACCCGCAGTCACCATGGATGGGAATGTCAAAACCGTTGTCGTGAATGTGTCTTGGAGCGATAGGCTAGGGCAATCACAAAACCTATCGTTAACGACGCAGATCTCTCGTTTTAGTGAATTTGATTAACATTCAGAGCATCGCAACGGGTTGTCAGACCTTCGAATTATTGGAATCGTTCTCTCTGTGCGATTTCTAATATCAACTATCTGTTTTCATTGCACATTACCCTCTTACCAATAGCGCTTGCCAAGTGATACACAGCCTCAGCTTTTAGAATGCGGTTAAATTATAAGCTATCTTTATATCATCGGGCATTTTGCGTGCTAGTTAGATAATTGTTTTGCTATTGTGCTAATTGTTGTTGGTTAAATGTTATGATAATCGGTAATTTTTGCAAAATAAGTCTACAAATATGGAAAAAGTTCCAAATTATCTACTCTTTTCATGTTTTTTAAATAGAATGGTCACGCAGATTTTATGTCACAGTGAAACTTGCCTTGAGATTCACAAATAACAACATCACACACACGGAGTTACCATGAGTAACCAATCGATTAATCAAGCGCCACCTCCAAAGCCGACTGGAATGGATCGCTTTTTAAACTTTATTGAGAAAGCGGGTAACAAGATCCCAGATCCTGCTATCTTATTTTTCTGGGCTCTCGTTATTGTTTGGGTTGCATCAGCACTTTTATCAAATGTCAGTTTCGACCTGATTAACCCACGTACAGACGCGCCATTAGAAGTAACTAACCTTCTAACGGGTCAAGCTCTGGCTAGTTTCCTTGCTAACATGGTCACAACCTTCACAGGTTTTGCGCCTCTAGGTATCGTATTGGTTGCGATGCTAGGTGTTGGTGTTGCTGATTCTTCAGGCTTCATCACTACTGGTCTTAAGAAGATGCTGAACTTCACGCCAGCGAAACTTCTAACACCTATGCTGATTCTTGTTGCTATCGTTTCTCACACAGCAGCGGATGCAGGCTATGTTCTAGTTATTCCTCTAGGTGGTATCATTTTCCACGCGGCAGGTCGTCACCCACTTGCGGGTATTGCAGCAGCGTTTGCTGGTGTATCAGGCGGCTTCTCTGCAAACTTCATCCCATCTGGTATTGACCCACTACTTGCTGGTTTCACGCAAACATCTGCGCAGGTTCTAGACCCAGAATACATTGTTAACCCACTAGCAAACATCTTCTTCACAGGTCTCTCTTCTGTGATCATCGTTGCTATCGGTTGGTATGTTACTGAGAAAATCATTGAGCCACGCCTAGCGAACACGCCAATTGATGAAGATGCAGAAGAAGCACCAGATCTAGGTACGTTCACTGAAACTGAATCTAAAGCGTTCCGCGCGGCAGGTTGGGCTATGATGGCGGGTATTGCACTGCTTATTGCTGCAATCATTCCAGAATCATCAGCACTTCGCTCTCCAGAAGGTGAGATCACAGCGTTCTCTGCACCACTAATGCAGTCTATCGTTCCACTTATCTTCATCCTGTTTATCATCCCTGGCTACGTATACGGTCGTGTATCTGGCACGTTTAAGAACAGTGACGATGTTATTAAAGCGATGGGTACGACCATGTCTACCATGGGCGCATACATTGTAATGTCGTTCTTCTGTGCACAGTTCCTTGCGGCGTTTGGTCAGTCAAACATCGGTACTATGCTGGCACTTTACGGTGCAGAAGGTCTGAAAGCGATGAACCTGCCAGGTCAGGCAACGATCGTTGGTATGATTCTGCTAACTGCATTTGTTAACCTACTGGTTGGCTCTGCATCAGCGAAGTGGGCACTGATTGGTCCAATCCTAGTTCCAATGCTAATGGCTGTTGGTATCTCTCCTGAGCTATCTCAAGCAGCTTACCGTGTTGGTGACTCTGTATCGAACATCATCTCACCTCTAATGGTATTCTTCCCACTGGTGGTGGTTTACTGCCAACGCTACGTGAAGTCTACTGGTATCGGTACGCTAGCTTCTCTAATGATGCCATTCTCAATCGCAATGCTGATTGGTTGGACTATCTTCTTGCTAGCTTACTGGGCTCTAGGTATCCCACTAGGTATCCAAGCGCCATACACTTACACTATGTAAGTTGTAATAAGAGACTAAAAAAGCCCGCCAGGTATGATTGCCTTGGCGGGCTTTTTGTTTTGTCGCTCTCGGTTTTAGTTTCTCAAGCTGAAAACTAGTCTTTTAAGAATCCGGCGTGAAAGCGTAAGTGATCATCGATGAAGCTTTGGATAAAGAAGTAGCTGTGATCGTAGCCTGGCTGCATGCGAAGTTTTACATCACTGCCTGAGCTTTCCGCCGCCGCTAGTAGCAGTTCAGGCTTGAGTTGCTCTTGCAAGAAGCCGTCATCCTCACCTTGATCGACTAGGATAGGCAGTGTGGCTTGTGCAGCCTTCAGTAACTCAACACTGTCGTACTGTTTCCAATCCTCGGTGTTGCTACCTAGATAATGGCTCAGCGCTTTTTGGCCCCAAGGGCAGTTCATTGGATTGCTGATCGGACTAAATGCAGAGATAGAACGGTAGCGGTCACTGTTCTTAAGACCAATAGTCAGTGCGCCGTGTCCACCCATACTATGTCCAGAGATAGAGCGAACGCTAGTTACAGGGAAGTGCTCTTCGACTAGCTTTGGCAATTCCTCTACGATGTAGCTGTACATCTGATAGTGTTCATCCCAAGGAGCTTGAGTGGCATTCACATAGAAGCCAGCACCGAGACCAAAATCGTAGGCACCGTCTGGGTCATCTGGCACGCCTTCTCCACGAGGACTTGTATCCGGTGCAACGATGGCAATACCAAGCTTAGCAGCAGCGCGAAACGCGCCTGCTTTTTGCATGAAATTCTCATCTGTACAGGTTAAGCCTGATAGCCAATAAAGCACTGGAACTGGATTGTCGGCACTCGCCTCTGGCGGTAAGTAAATTGCAAAGCGCATCGAGCAATTTAGAGCGCTTGAGGTATGTTGGTATTGCTTATGCCAGCCGCCAAATACTTTTGCTTGGCTGAGGTTTTCTATTGTCATTCTATCAACCTAAATGAAAGAAGGGCTCTGTATAAAGAGCCCTAAGCTGGATCTTAGTAGTGAATTACGCTGCGGATACTTTCGCCTTTGTGCATAAGCTCGAACGCTTCGTTGATCTCATCAAGAGGCATAGTGTGAGTGATAAACTCTTGTAGCCCAAACTCACCTGCCATGTAGCGTTCAACGATCTCTGGAAGCTCACTGCGACCTTTAACGCCACCAAATGCACTACCACGCCATACGCGGCCAGTAACAAGTTGGAATGGACGAGTGGAGATCTCTTGACCTGCACCTGCAACACCAATGATGACAGACTCACCCCAACCTTTGTGGCAGCACTCTAGTGCTTGACGCATCACGTTGACGTTACCGATACACTCGAACGAGTAATCAACACCACCATCGGTCATCTCGATGATCACTTCTTGAATTGGCTTATCAAACTTCTGTGGGTTAATCACGTCTGTTGCGCCAAGTTGTTGAGCAAGCTCGAATTTGCTTTCGTTGATATCGATACCGATGATCTTGCTCGCGCCAGCCATACGTGCACCGATAATGGCAGACAGGCCAATGCCACCAAGACCGAAGATCGCGACGGTATCGCCTTTCTCAACTTTGGCTGTGTTCAGTACTGCGCCCATACCTGTCGTTACGCCGCAGCCAAGGAGACATACTTCTTCAAGTGGGGCTTCTTTGTTCACTTTAGCCAGTGAGATCTCTGGAAGAACAGTGTATTCCGAGAAGGTCGAGCAGCCCATGTAGTGGTAAATTGGCTGACCATCTTTGTAGAAGCGAGTCGTACCATCTGGCATTAGACCTTTACCTTGGGTTTCACGAACCGCCTGGCACAGGTTAGTTTTACCCGACTTACAGAATTTACATTCGCCACATTCTGCTGTGTACAGAGGGATAACATGGTCACCCACCTCAACACTCGTTACGCCTTCACCAACCATCTCAACAATACCGCCACCCTCGTGACCAAGAATACTAGGGAAGATGCCTTCTGGATCGTCACCGGAGAGGGTAAATGCATCAGTGTGGCAAACACCAGTCGCCACGATTTTCACCAGTACTTCACCTGCCTTTGGCAGCATGACGTCGACTTCTTCCATTTTTAGTGGTTGGTTTGGACCCCAAGCGACAGCTGCGCGTGATTTGATAAATTGTTCAGTCATGGTTTTTCCTTTCCTTCAAGGTCACGAATCTTTACGTAAGAACACAAACGGCTAACTCAATAAGGTTAGTTCACTTCATTCCGTTTGCATCGAATGACAAGCAGTATATTTGTTTCTTAAAAAATGATAATTACGAGAATTTGAAATACACTATTACTGATTTGTAATAGTGAGATTGGTCTATGGCGAACTGGGAAGGTATTAATGAGTTTGTTGCGGTCGTAGAGACGCAGAGTTTTACGGCTGCTGCAGAGCGACTTTCGACCTCTGTTGCCAATATCAGCCGCAGAGTCACTGCGTTAGAAGATAAGTTAGCGGTGAAGTTGTTTGTACGTACGACCAGAAAGGTCTCGGTCACAGAAGTTGGGGCAACCTACTATCAGCACTGTAAGCCACTTGTAGAAGGGCTCATGTTAGCGGAGCTCGCTATCACACAGCTGCAAGCCAGTCCTACTGGGCGGATTAAGATGACCGCGCCAGTCACCTTTGGAGAGCAGGTATTGGCTCCGCTGATGCATGAGTTTCTACTGCAGTACCCTCAGATTGAGTTGGATTTGGTGTTATCTAACCAAAAGATGGATCTGGTTCAAGAGGGTTATGATCTTGCGGTAAGGCTAGGGAAGCTTGATGACTCGAGTATGATGGCGCGCAAACTGTTGGATCGACATATGTTCGTTTGTGCAAGTCCAGACTATCTGGCCAAGCACGGTGAGCCTCATACACTTTCGGAATTAAAACGCCATCAGTGCCTTCGCGGGTCAACCAAATACTGGCGGTTTGAAGACAAAGGGGCAGAAAGACTGATTCATGTTGATGGCAGGGTGCAATGCAATAGCGGCTACGCTCTGGTTGATGCCGCACTAAAAGGATTGGGAATTGTGCAGCTTCCCGACTATTATGTGCAGCCTTATTTGGAGACGGGTGAGCTGGTGGAAGTATTAACACCATACCGTGGGGATCAAGAGGGTATCTGGGCACTCTATCCTCAAAACCGCATGCTAACGTCTAAAATAAGAACCTTGATCGACTATTTATCTGAAGCATTAAACCGGGAGCCTCATGACCGATAAGCCAACATTGCCAGCGACTACGACAGAACACGTTTTCAGCGAACAAGACTATGCCTTCATGCAACGTGCAATGGAGCTTGCCTCTCATGCAGAGCAAGAGGGAGAAGTCCCCGTCGGAGCGGTGCTTGTCAAAGATGGTGAAGTGGTCGCTGAAGGATGGAATCAGTCGATTGGTGCTCACGATGCCAGCGCGCACGCCGAAATGCAGGTGATACGCAAAGCTGGACAAGTGTTAGAAAACTATCGACTGCTTGATACCACCCTGTATGTCACCCTGGAGCCTTGCCCTATGTGCGCAGGAGCCTTGCTGCACAGCCGAGTAAAGCGGGTGGTATTTGGTGCGCCAGATTTAAAAGCAGGAGCAGCTGGCACAGTACTCAACCTATTTGAGAGTCAAGCGTCTTATCATTATGCCGATGTAGAATCAGGGCTGATGGAGCAAGAGTGCCGTCATCAGTTGCAAGCATTCTTTAAACGCCGCCGCAAAGAGATTAAAGCAGCGAAACAAGCCAAGCGTTCAGAATCAGAGTAGCACCTAGATTAAAAACAGCGCCTAGAGTTGGAATAGCATCCAGAATTGAAATAGATAGAATTTTGAAGATTGGTGTAACTAGGTGGGATATTTAGCAAACATCTGCATCGCAGATGCTTGCTGTCTTTGCTGTTGCTGCTCGCTATCTATGAAGATAGAAGCTGCATAAACGCGCGATGACGCCAAATAACTTTCTTCTTATTGTTAGCCATCTTACGTTTGCGGCGGTTTGCTGCCACCGTCTTATTAAGGTGTTTAGATTGCTTTCGTTTCCTTGCAAGCATAAAACTACCTCCTTTCACTACTGGTAAACCTCTCCGATCTAACTCTATACGCTTAATGACGTACTAGATGTCCTTATCAATGGATCGATGTCGGAGTCCAACACACACTTTTTCTACTCTTGACTAGAGCCGCTGAAAAAGTATGCACAGTTTGTGGATGGTACGGACGTACCTGCCAGATGAGAAAAGTCGAGGGATCAGGACGATCGTCTCCTCTAGTCTCAAACAGTAATGTAAGGGCTTAGTGGTCGGATTTCAAGTGTGCGAAGTGAACTAGATTTCGCACACTTGAAAGAGAGTGATAGTTAGCGACCTGTATTGCCACCAACGGCGGGTATTTCTGTAGATTGCGCGGCACTGATGGTTGCCTCTGCGCTAGAAACCGCGCCTGATACAGGTGGTAGCGGTGGAATCACGATCAAGTCTTCGGTACTGAGTTCTTCCTCAGCTTGCGCAGCGAGCTGTTTATCGACATGACCAATGATGCTTTGATAGTAACGACGAATGTTTTCCACGTAGTTGCGGGCTTCATCGCCTCGCGCGTAGCCATAGCGAGTCTGACTGTAAAACTTCTTCTGGCGCAGCAGCGGTAAACGATCTTTCACATCCGCCCACGCATCAGGATCGCCACCTTGGCGTTTTGTTAGGCGTCTTGCATCCATCATGTGGCCGAAACCAACATTGTAGGAAGCGAGGGCAAACCAGATTTTTTCGTGCTCACTGATTGAGTCAGGCACGCGATCAACAATTCGGCGTAGGTATTCCACACCACCACGCACAGACTGTTCAGGGTCGAGTCGATTGGTCACGTTAACGCTTTTGGCAGTCGGTAATGTCAGCATCATCATCCCGCGTACACCGGTTGGTGATTTTGCGACTGGATTCCAATGTGACTCTTGGTACGCCAAAGCGGCAATCAAACGCCAGTCAAACTCTTTGGAGTACTTTTTAAATAGTGGTGACCATTTAGGTAGCTTACTATCGAGCGCTCGGATAAAGGCGCGGGTATCCACATAATCAAATACGCCGATATGACCTAGATACTTTTCTTCTAGGTTTGCTAGATCCCCTGTCTGTTTAAGTTGCCCAAAGAACTCAATAAGCAAGGCATACAGGCTTTCATCTTCTGATTTACGCATGTACCAAGAGATAGGTTGATCTTCTGTCATCTCAAAGGCGAGGGCTAGGTCAGGGTAGATACGCTGTGACAGAGACAGCTCAACAGAGTCCGCCATGGTGAATTTCAGTTTACCCTCGGAGACTTGTTTCAGCAGGTCGTTGACGTCAGCATTCGCGTCGATGTAATAGCGGATCTCTGGATGTTCTTCGGTCACCGTTGCCATGGTCTTTTCAAAGTGTGAGTCTTTGACAATCGCAAACACTTCTTCACCATCAGCTTGGTCGATTAACTCTTGCTGGTTGTTAAGGAGTTGCTCAAGGTTGCGCGGACGCCACTGACCTTTCTTATAGACAACCTGTTGACTGACATAGTAGTAAGCGGGCCCAGCGCGAAAGCCTTGAATGCGCTCTGGAGATTGACTAAGCCCAGCCGCAATAATATCAATCTCACCCTTTTGCAGTGCAGGGAATAGGCTCGCTTGGCGATAAGCTGGTTTCATCTCTAAACGAACGCCCAGCGTGTCTGCAAACTGTCTGGCTAATTCATAATCGAGGCCAGTAGGACCATCAGGACCGATATAGTAAGAGAGCTGATTATTGAGTGTACCTACGCGAAGTACACCGCGTTCTTTGATGTTTTCGAGTTCACTTTTAGGATCAGAATCGATTTGGCAGCCAGCCAACCCGATTGAGAAAAGGCACACAGATAGCAATTTTAACCAGCGACGATTAGGCCAGCGAGCAGCAGAAAGACTTTGCATTAATTCATAGATCTCACAACGTTAGTGCTGTCTTTATACCAAAGCTGAGGTCCTTGGCAAAGCGAGATAGCAGAAACACCCGAGAGTGGTCACTTTATCACCGATCTCTAGCGTATTTCGGCAAAACAAAAAAAAATGACGAAAACGTTTGCGCCAACGCTTACGTCACAAAAAAAAATCCTCTATAATACCGCCGCATCAAGGTAGGAGAAATCGTTATAAGTTCAGTTTTTACTATTAACTGATTGAATTTATAAGAATTTCACCTAAATCAACTGCATAAGAGACCTAAGCACATGAGAATTTTGCGTGGTTCCCCAGCTCTTTCTGAGTTTCGTGTTAACAAGCTACTAGAGCTTTGTCGTGAACTAAACCTACCAGTAACAGGTATTTACGCTGAGTTTGCCCACTTTGCCGACCTAACGGCAGACCTGGATGAGTCTGAAGTTGAAAAATTAGAGAAGTTGCTGACTTACGGTCCAACTATCGAAGAGCACGAGCCAACAGGCACACTGCTACTAGTGACACCTCGCCCTGGCACCATCTCGCCATGGTCTTCTAAATCTACGGATATTGCGAACAATTGTGGCCTAGACAAAGTGACTCGTCTAGAGCGCGGTACTGCTTACTATGTAGAGACATCAAGCGAACTGACTGAGCTTCAACTTGTTGAGCTTAAAGCAGTGATCCACGACCGCATGATGGAAGTGGTTTTCTCTGACTTCGAATCAGCGGCAGCGCTGTTCCAAGTCGCAGAGCCAGCACCAGTTGCTGATGTTGATCTACTAACAGGCGGTCGCAAAGCACTAGAAGAAGCGAACGTGACGCTTGGTCTTGCACTTGCAGAAGATGAAATTGATTACCTAGTTGAAAGCTTTGTGACTAAGCTAGAGCGCAACCCAACAGACATCGAGCTGATGATGTTTGCACAGGCGAACTCTGAGCACTGTCGTCACAAGATCTTCAACGCAGATTGGACTATCGACGGCGTTAAGCAAGACAAGTCGCTGTTCAAGATGATCAAAAACACATTCGAAACGACACCAGACCACGTTCTGTCTGCATACAAAGATAATGCAGCGGTTATGGAAGGCTCTGAAGTGGGTCGTTTCTTCCCAGATCCAAAAACACGTCAATACGGCTACAACCACGAGAAAGCGCACATCCTAATGAAGGTGGAAACACACAACCACCCAACCGCGATTTCTCCATGGCCGGGTGCATCGACAGGTAGTGGCGGTGAAATCCGTGACGAAGGCGCAACAGGTATTGGCGGTAAGCCAAAAGCAGGTCTTGTTGGTTTCACAACGTCTAACCTTCGCATTCCTGGCTTCGAACAGCCTTGGGAAACCGACTTTGGTAAGCCAGGCCGTATCGTTAACGCCCTAGATATCATGCTAGAAGGTCCACTAGGCGGCGCGGCGTTCAATAACGAATTTGGTCGTCCAAACCTGCTTGGTTACTTCCGTACTTACGAAGAGAAAGTTACATCTCACGCAGGTGAAGAAGTACGTGGTTACCACAAGCCAATCATGATTGCTGGTGGTATGGGTAACATCCGTGACGAGCACGTTCAGAAGAAAGAGATCCCAGTAGGTGCAAGCCTAATCGTACTGGGTGGTCCTGCAATGAACATCGGTCTTGGTGGCGGCGCAGCGTCTTCTATGGCATCTGGTCAGTCTGCTGAAGACCTAGACTTTGCGTCAGTACAGCGTGAAAACCCAGAGATGGAACGTCGCTGTCAAGAAGTTATCGACCGCTGCTGGCAGCTAGGTGAAGACAACCCAATCGCATTTATCCACGATGTGGGCGCGGGCGGTATCTCAAACGCACTTCCTGAGCTTGTTGATGATGGTGAGCGCGGCGGTATCTTCCAGCTTCGTGACGTACCAAACGATGAGCCAGGCATGAGCCCACTTGAGATCTGGTGTAACGAATCTCAAGAACGCTATGTAATGGCGGTAGCGCCAGAGAACATGGAAGCATTCGATGCTATCTGTAAGCGTGAGCGCGCACCTTACGCAGTAGTGGGTGTGGCAACAGAAGAGCGTGAACTGAAACTTGAAGATTCACACTTCGACAACACGCCAATCGACATGCCGATGGACATCCTTCTTGGCAAAACGCCGAAGATGCACCGTGATGCGAAAACACTGAAAGTAGACAGCCCTGCGATCTCTCGCGAAGGCATTGAAATGAACGATGCGGTTGACCGCGTTCTTCGTCTACCAACAGTTGCAGAGAAAACATTCCTAATCACCATCGGTGACCGCACGGTGACAGGCCTGGTTGCTCGTGACCAGATGGTGGGTCCTTGGCAGGTTCCGGTAGCAAACTGCGCAGTAACCGCAGCGAGCTACGATACTTACCACGGTGAAGCGATGTCTATGGGTGAGCGCACACCAGTTGCTCTACTAGACTTTGGCGCGTCTGCTCGTCTAGCGGTAGGTGAGTCTCTAACTAACATCGCAGCGACAGACATTGGCGATATCAAGCGCATCAAGCTGTCAGCTAACTGGATGTCTCCAGCGGGTCACCCAGGTGAAGACGCAGGTCTTTACGAAGCGGTGAAAGCGGTAGGTGAAGAACTATGTCCAGCACTGGGTCTAACGATTCCAGTAGGTAAAGACTCAATGTCGATGAAGACCAAGTGGAACGAGAACGGTGAAGACAAAGAAGTCACGTCGCCACTTTCACTGGTAATCACTGCATTTGGCCGTGTGGAAGACGTTCGTAAGACGGTCACGCCGCAGCTTCGCACTGACAAAGGCGAGTCGTCTCTTGTTCTTGTTGACCTAGGTAACGGTAAGAACCGTCTAGGTGCAACGGCATTGGCACAGGTTTACAAGCAGCTTGGTGATAAGCCAGCAGACGTCGATAACGCAGAGCAGCTAAAAGGCTTCTTCGATGCGATGCAAACGCTAGTTCGTGATGACAAGCTTGTGGCTTACCACGATAAAGGCGATGGCGGTCTATTCGTTACGCTTGCTGAGATGGCATTTGCGGGTCATTGTGGTGTGAAAGCAGATATTGCCAGCCTAGGCGAAGATGCATTAGCAGCGCTATTTAACGAAGAGCTAGGTGCTGTTGTTCAGGTTAAGAATGACGACCTAGAAGCAGTGAAAGCAGTACTAGCGTCTAACGGCCTAGAAGCATGTTCTCACGTAATCGGCAGCGTTGAAGCGTCTGACGACTTCGTTATCACTTCTGGTGATGCGGTTGTTATTGAGCGCTCTCGTACAGAGCTACGTACTATCTGGGCGGAAACTACGCACAAGATGCAGTCTCTACGTGACAACTCTGCGTGTGCAGACCAGGAGCACGAAGCGAAGAAAGATAACTCTGACCCAGGTCTGAACGTGAAACTGAGCTTCGACGTTAAAGAAGACGTTGCAGCGCCATACATCGCGACGGGCGTTAAGCCTAAGATGGCAATTCTTCGTGAGCAGGGTGTTAACTCTCACGTTGAAATGGCAGCAGCGTTTGACCGTGCTGGCTTTGAAGCAACAGACATCCACATGAGCGACATCCTGACAGGTCAAGCGGTTCTAGAAGAGTACCAAGGTCTTGTGGCTTGTGGTGGCTTCTCTTACGGTGACGTTCTAGGTGCGGGTGAAGGTTGGGCGAAGTCTATCCTGTTCAACGACCAAGCACGTGACCAGTTCCAGAACTTCTTCCACCGTGAAGACACCTTCTCACTAGGTGTGTGTAACGGCTGTCAGATGCTATCGAACCTAAAAGAGCTGATCCCAGGAGCAGACCTATGGCCACGCTTCGTTCGTAACGAATCTGAGCGTTTTGAAGCTCGCTTTAGCTTAGTAGAAGTTCAGAAGTCTGACTCTATCTTCTTCGATGGCATGGAAGGTTCTCGTATGCCAATCGCAGTTTCTCACGGCGAAGGCCGCGTAGAGGTTCGCGACACTGACCACCTAAATGCGATTGAAGCTTCAGGTACGGTAGCAGTGCGTTACGTTGATAACAACGGTAACCCAACGCAGCAATATCCAAACAACCCGAACGGTTCACCAAACGCAATCACAGGTCTAACGACTCGTGATGGTCGTGTGACGATTATGATGCCGCACCCAGAGCGTGTATTCCGTACGGTTGCTAACTCTTGGGCGCCAGAGTCTTGGGGTGAAGACAGTGCTTGGATGCGCATGTTCCGCAACGCTCGCGTGAACGTTGGTAAGTAATCGACCAAGGCAACTGCCTCAAAGGTTACAACCCAATAGTTAATGAAGTCCTCAGTGGAAACACTGGGGACTTTTTCTTATAAAAACTCTGAGCGTCAGCGCTCGATTTGTGTTCTAATACCGCGCTGGCTTAGGGATGGCCAGCATTACATTGCTGGAATATCCCTTAACAAAGTCTTTAGGAAATACATAAATGTCTGAAAATAAAAAATTTACTTTCCGTTTAACGGAAAAGCGTAACGGCTGGTCTGCAGAGATCATTCGTCAAGTGACTTCTCGTCGCACGGTTGTGTCTAAGCGTGAGATGGGCTTTGAGAGCCAAGAGTTGGCTCAAGCGTGGGCGGAGAAAGAGCTCGCTGGTTTTATCGAAAACCAAGCAAAGCGCAATGAGCGTAAAGCGGAAGCACGCGCAGCGAAAGCAGCAGCGGCGGCAGCAGAAAACGAAGAGTAATCTCGTTCGCTCTGATGGTGGTTCCTAGGGTAAACCCTAGGAACGCATTATCGATTCAATACTACCGACTTACCTGAGCGTTTAGTTGCTCGACCAACCCATCCTCTAACCCAAGCTGGGTTGCCAACTCTTTCAAATACGCCTTTTCCATAAAATTCTGCTCATCGGCGACTAACAGGCTTGCTAAATAGATTTCCGTTGCGTGCTCTGGTGATACCGCAAGTCGAGCAATTTCGGCCGGATCAAGTGGCTTAGCTATCTCAGCTTGAATCAATTGCTGAACAGAATTATCGGCATCAATTTGTGTTAATGCTTGTTCAATCTTTGCCATTTCTTGTTCATCAATATGACCATCGGCTTTAGCCGCTGCAATCATGGCTTTGAGCACAGATTCATCATGTTGACTAGATTGAGAAAAGCCTGCTGGTGACGACAATGTTGGATCGGAGCCCGAGGGCTGGTTGCTATCTTTGTTGTAGTCGTTATAGAGCTTGTATGCGAGTGCGCCAAGGGCGGCAGCACCACCGACTCCAAGGGCAGTTTTACCCATCTTTTTTGTTTTCTTAGAGCCCATCAGCATACCAAGCAATCCACCACCCACGGCGCCAGCACCGAAAGCACCAAGTGTTTTCTTGTCACCTAATGTCTGACCGATACTTGACGATGATTGGCTCGCTTTCTGCGTGGCTTGACTGACTATATCGGAACTAAGGGCTTGATTAAGTAAGGCTTTTAAGTTCATTTCTTTCTCCTCGGTCCTATCGGGCTACTCGGGTATAGCGTCATAGTAAGAGAGTGAAGATGAACAGAATATGAAGAAGAGTGGGGCGAATAGCACCTTTATTAGGTGCTATTCAGATTGGATTGACCAAGAGAGTCTCAAAAGATACTCATGTGAGTCCCTTATAGAGCCTCAACCAATTCATTATGCCCTTTGCTTGGCGTGTTGAAATCAGTGATGTTGACACTCTGAGCACCAATGACACCGAATGTGCGAGGATCGGTCTTATTATACAGACCGTAGCACTTCACATCTGCTGCGTCGGCTAAGTGCAGAGGACCGGTATCACAGCAAATAAAGCCATCAGTATTTTTCAGAAAACTAGCCAAGATACGCATGTTTTTATTTGAGTAAGTGGCATAGTCTGGCTTCAGAGGCGATGTGATATCTGGGCTAAGGATCTCTACCCATTTAATTGGGCGTTCCGATTCTTGCTCAAACTTATTTAGAATGTCTGTCCATTCGGCATTGGAAAGCTGCTTGGCACCGCGGGCACCACGGAAAAACGCACAAACTCTATCTTCACCGGAATACAACCCCGCCATTGCGTCTTGCCCTGCTGTAATTTCTTCTTGGCTAAGCTCAATCTGATGAGCAAGTGGCAAGATAAGCGTATTGCCGAGCGCCTTGATGAGGTACAAGCTTGTCAGCGCGGTATGGTGAAGGTCATCGTCTTTTTGGAAGGTATGAGTAAAGGCAACATCACTTCCAAGGTGATGCTCGGCGATTTTGTTTTTACCTGCCAACACCGAAACAAGAACTGCATCACCCGTTGAGCGATAGGGCGCAACAATTAGGTCGTAGTCGTTTTTTCTCAATGTGAATACCGACTTTAAACAGCTGACGATTTCTTTAAATGAGAAGTGAGAATAGACAATCTCATCAACGCCCATATTGGCAAAAACCTCGCCTTGCCAAGGTTGATTCAGCATCAGAGTGAGCTTTGCATCTGGGTACTGGGCGCGCATTTGACGCACAAATGGTATCAGGAAGTACATGTTACCGATGCGCTTATTGTTGCGAACAATCAGAATCGATTTCACATCCGGCTTTTCGACTAAGGCTTCTTGGCTTAGGCGGTTATTGTTGATCAATCGATAAAGCGTTGGTTCGAGGTTTGACATCCAGCCACGACGCCAATGATCGAACTGTCTTAAGCGAGTTTTTAAAGCTTTCATTCTGAAATAGGTCTGATATGAGAAAATTGACAATAAAATTGCAGAAAGAATATCGCTTATGAGTGGTTTTGTCAGCATTTTTCATGCCGTTGTATGGCTTATGTATATAGGTGTAATTAAGTGTATTTATAGGTTTTTCGAGCGCGGATGGATTCTTTGTAAATGCACGAGTGAATTTAACGGTTATAAGTGAGATGAATGAGGAAGGGGAAACAGTACGTAGAGTTTCTGTAGTAAAAGAAAGAGGCCGCAAAGCGGCCTCTTAAACTAGCGAGATAAAGCGCGTAGGTATTAAGCTAATTGAGCCTTAACATGTGCGACGATGTCTTCGATAGCCACTGGCGTTTTGTCACCAGTACGGCGGTTCTTGTATTCGAAGTTACCTTCGTCCATGCTGCGGTCACCAATAACCACAGTATGAGGAACACCAACAAGTTCCATATCAGAGAACATCACACCTGGACGCTCTTTACGATCGTCAAATAGCACTTCGATACCCGCTGCAGTCAGTTCTGCGTATAGCTTCTCTGCTGCTTCTTTAACGCGCTCAGACTTGTGCATGTTCATTGGTACGATCGCAACCTGGAATGGAGCGATAGCGTCTGGCCAGATGATGCCGTACTTATCGTTGTTCTGTTCAATAGCCGCAGCTACCACACGAGAAACACCGATACCGTAACAACCCATCTCTAGGATAACGTTCTTACCGTCAGGACCAAGCACGCCACAGTTCATCTTCTCTGAATAGTTCTTACCAAGTTGGAAGATGTGACCCACTTCGATACCACGCTTAAGCAGGATAGTACCTTGACCACATGGGCTTGGATCGCCTTCAACAACGTTGCGTAGGTCTTCTACTTTACCCAGTTCAACGTCACGACCCCAGTTGATGCCAAAGTAGTGCTTGTCATCAATGTTAGCGCCAGCGCCAAAGTCGCTCATTACTGCAACCGAGCGGTCAACGATGAATGGCAGTTCAAGACCAACAGGGCCTAGTGAACCAGGGCCTGCACCAATCGCCGCGCGAATTTCTTCTTCAGTTGCCATTTCTAGAGGAGAGGCAACTTCAGCAATTTTCTCGGCTTTGATTTCGTTAAGCTCGTGGTCACCACGGATGATAAGGCCAACAAGTGGCGCTTCGATTTCATCAGATGCCTTAACAAATAGCGTCTTAACTGTTTTCTCGATTGGTAGATCGAACTGCTCAACAAGTTCAGCAATGGTTTTCGCATTTGGCGTATCAACCATTGTCATCTCTTGAGTTGGAGCGGCAAGCTCTGCAGTAGGTGCTAATGCTTCTGCTTTTTCGATGTTTGCAGCGTAGTCAGACTCAGAAGAGAAGGCGATAAGGTCTTCACCGCTTTCTGCCAATACGTGGAACTCGTGTGAGCCGTTACCACCGATAGCACCAGTATCAGCGAGCACTGGACGGTAGTCTAGACCCATACGGTCAAACGCTTTGCAGTAAGCATCGTGCATCGCTTCGTAAGATTTCTCTAAGCCTTCTTTGTCGATGTCGAAGCTGTACGCATCCATCATAGAGAATTCACGTGCACGCATCACACCAAAGCGTGGGCGGCGCTCATCACGGAATTTAGTTTGGATTTGGTACAGATTAAGTGGTAGCTGTTTGTACGAGTTAACTTCGTTACGAACAAGGCTAGTGATCACTTCTTCTGCTGTTGGGCTAAGTACAAACGGACGCTCATGACGGTCAGTGAAGCGAAGAAGCTCATCACCCATCTTTTCAGATCGGCCTGTCTCTTCCCATAGTTCAAACGGCTGCACTACGGGCATCAAAGTCTCAACTGCACCTGCATTATCGATCTCTTGGCGAACGATGTTTTCGACTTTACGCAGAACACGTAGACCCGTAGGTAGCCAAGTGTATAGACCTGAAGCTAGCTTACGAATCATACCTGCACGCAGCATGAGCTGGTGACTTACAACTTCTGCGTCGTTTGGTGTCTCCTTCAGAGTAGAAAGAAGATAGTTACTGGTACGCATTTATGGGTATCCGTTCATCATGTTGATAGTAAATCTGGGCAGAGATGCCCAAATTGAGTTAAGCCGCTTATGATATCAGCCAAATGGCTTTCTACCAAATGACTTTCTACCAAATGATTTTCATCGATAAACACTCAGGATTCAGTATTCAGAGGGCTTCAATCGCGGTGACGACAATATGATCGCTCAGTGCTTTGAACTTTACGTTCCAGTCAAACAATCTCACGCCATACTCTTTGTCATCATGCTTGCCTTTTTTATAGGCAGGCCTTGGGTCTTGCGCCAGCACCTCACGGATGATTTGCTGCTTGTGTTGACCCTCTGACGTTTGTGATAAAGCCTCGAGTGCAGAGTCTGAGAATGTCACTTCGGTCGCTTCCGGCTCGGATTCCGCGTATCCCCCTTTTGCACCGGTGACGGAATCGGAGTAGGGAATGTAAGGCTTGATATCAATAATAGGGGTGCCATCGACCAAATCGACGCTGCCGACATCAATAAACACCTGCTGGCCTTTCTGTCTTACCCCTCGAAACTCAACTGCAGACATTCCGATTCCATTAGGGCGAAAGGTCGCGCGACTTGCTAGTACACCAATGCGCTCGTTGCCACCGAGACGTGGCGGTCTGACCGTTGGTTTCCAGCCTGCCTCGAGATTTTGGTCAAACAGAAATAACAGCCATAGATGCGAAAACTGTTCAAGGCCTCTAACCGCCTCTAAGCAATTTATATCGCCTTGTAAGGCAATGGAAGCGGTGGCACTTGGCACCAATCTGGGCTGTCTTGGTACGGCAAACTTCTCTTTATAGGGAGAGTGGATAGTGCCAATCGGGTGCAGAGAGTAGCTCATTTACTGAGTCCTAGTTCACATTATTCAATATTCATCATTTCAGAAGCGACGTTTTTTTTCAATTGATGATCGATTGAGGTTTTTTTAGCCCTAATTGGTTGTGAACTGGTAAAAAAGATGAATATGTCACAAGAATGTTATAGGTTATTTTATATTTAGATCAATATAAGTCATTGTATAGTTGCTAACACAATGGGTGAAAATTGTGCAAGATTTACAATTGGCAACATTTTTGGCTTTTATTATTGAGCTGGCTCACGTACCCTGCGCCTGCTTTTTACAAAGTTGTCAGAACTAAGACCGATGAGTGTCATCTGCATTACAAGACTTTGTTAACAGCTAGGACAATATAAAAAAGGAGGGGACAGATGAGTTCATCTGCCACATTGAAACACAACAAGCCAAAAAAGCCTCTATTTACCCGTTTTCTTGACGGTGTTGAGTACTTGGGGAACCTATTACCCCACCCAATCACATTATTTGCGATTTTCTGTCTAGCTATTCTTGTCATGTCTGGCATCGCTGGATACTTCGATGTTGCTGTTGCTGATCCTCGCCCTGAAGGTGCAGCCGGCCGTGCCGCGAACGGTATGATCGAAGTAGTGAGTCTTCTTAATGCTGAAGGCTTACAGTTAATTGTTACCAACCTAGTGACAAACTTTACTGGTTTTGCACCGCTTGGCACGGTATTGGTTGCCATGCTTGGTGTCGCGATCGCTGAGCACTCAGGTATGCTTTCAGCGGCGATGCGTGGTCTGGTTATGGGCGCGTCTAAGCGCATGGTAACAGTGACAGTCGTATTCGCTGGTATCATTTCTAACACAGCTTCAGAGCTAGGTTACGTCGTACTTATTCCGTTGGCAGCGATGCTGTTCCACTCTTTAGGACGTCACCCTCTAGCAGGTCTTGCTGCTGCGTTTGCTGGTGTATCTGGTGGTTACTCTGCAAACCTACTTATCGGTACGGTTGACCCACTGCTTTCAGGTATCACTGAAACAGCGGCGCAAATGATCGACCCAACGTACACAGTAGGCCCAGAGTCAAACTGGTACTTCATGTTCATTTCGACGTTCTTCATTGCGATTACCGGTGCATTCGTAACTGAGAAAATCGTTGAGCCAAAACTTGGCAAATACAACGATGAAGAAGCAGCTGAAGACCTGTCGAACGACAGCATGGGTTCTCTGACTGCGGTTGAGAAGAAAGGCCTGAAAATGGCGGGTATTGCGGTTCTACTAGTGAGCGCAATTATCGCATCAACAGTTGTTCCAGAGAACGGCGTTCTACGTACTGCTGACGGTCAAGTTGCGGGCTCTCCATTCCTTAAGAGTATCGTAGCCTTCATCTTTGTATTCTTTGCAATCCCTGGCTTTGTTTACGGTAAAGTAACGGGTTCAATGAAGAATGACCGCGATGTGATTGATGCAATGTCGAAGTCTATGTCTTCGATGGGCATGTACATTGTGCTGGTGTTCTTCGCAGCTCAATTTGTTGCCTTCTTTAAGTGGACTAACTTCGGTCAAGTATTCGCAGTAGCGGGTGCAGACTTCCTACAGACTATCGGCCTGACTGGTCCTGCACTGTTCTTCGCATTTATCCTAATGTGTGGCTTCATCAACCTGATGATTGGCTCTGCATCGGCACAGTGGGCGGTAACCGCACCTATCTTCGTGCCAATGCTGATGCTAGTGGGTTACGCTCCTGAGACCATTCAGGCGGCTTACCGTATCGGTGACTCAACCACGAACATCATCACACCAATGATGAGCTACTTCGGTCTTATCCTTGCGGTAGCGACCCGTTACATGAAGAACCTAGGTATCGGTACGCTAATCGCGACTATGCTGCCTTACTCAATCTGTTTTATCGTAGGTTGGAGTATTCTGTTCTATGTATGGGTATTCCTGTTTGGTCTTCCAGTAGGCCCAGGTGCTGCGACGTACTACGTTCCATAACGCCAGTACGCCTAAGATTTTATCTCAATTATTGATATGAAAAATGCTCCCAAATGGGAGCATTCAGACTGCTGACAAAGGTCTAGCTTTCGAGCCAGACCTTTGATCTAATAGGAGTATCGAAATATGGATACTCCGATATGCTTCAAGAACCTTCTCCTCAGCAATACGAACTTGAAATGGTCACTATGGAACAGCTTGTTCCACAAAATCATCTCGTACGAAAAATTGATAATGCCATCGACTTTGAATTCATCAGAGACGAAGTGGCACATCTATACTGCAAAGATAACGGCCGCCCGCCCGTAGACCCTGTTCGTTTATTCAAAATCATTCTGCTTGGCTACCTATTCGGCATCAAAAGTGAGCGCCAACTGGTCAAAGAAATTGAAGTGAACGTCGCCTATCGTTGGTTCTTGCGAATGTCACTGACCGAAAAAGTTATCCATGCTTCGACGTTAAGCCAGAACCGAATTCGACGCTTCAATGGTACTGAAGTCTTTGAGCGCATCTTCAATAACATAGTGCTTCAAGCGATGGAGAAAGGCTTAGTCGCAGGACAGGAGCTCTTCACTGACAGTACACACCTTAAAGCCAATGCTAACAAGAACAAGCACATGAATCGTCTGCGCCCAGTTAGTGCAGGCGCTTATCTTGATATGCTGAATGAAGATGTGGCCGCAGACCGAGAAGCCGAAGGTAAAAATCCATTCAAGGAGACGCCACCAAAGACAGACGTCAAAAACACCAAAGTCAGCACCACCGACCCTGAAAGTGGCTTCATGACCCGGGACAATAAGCCTCAAGGCTTCTTCTATCTTGACCACCGAACCGTGGATGGCAAGCACGGTATAATCATAGACACATACGCAACACCGGGGAATGTGAATGACTCACAGCCCTATATCCGTCGTCTCGACCACACGCTAGAGCAGTTCAACCTCAACCCCATCGCAGTTGGTATCGATGCAGGTTACTTCACAGCGCCTGTTGCTGAATCACTCGAGCGCCGCAGTCTATTAGGTGTGTTCGGGTATCGCCGCCCATCAAGAACTAAGAACAAATTTAAGAAGAAAGACTTCAAATACCAAAAAGAGACCGATACCTATCGCTGTCCAGAAGGGCAGGAGCTCGTCTATAAAACCACAACACGCGCAGGCTATCGCTCATACGCTTCCGACCCGAAGCAATGTGCGTTTTGCCCCGTTCGGGACGACTGCACCAAGAGTGAAAACATGCAGAAGGTCATAACGCGTCACCTCTACAGCGAGGCGGTGGAGCGAGCCAATCAAATGCGACTCTCTTGCTACGGAAAAAAGACGTATCGGAGGCGAAGTGAAACGGTAGAACGAAGCTTCGCCGATGCAAAACAACACCATGGTCACCGTTACGCGCGCTACCGTGGTCTCGCAAAAAGTGCAGATGCAATGTTGGTTAGCCGCTGCCGCTCAAAACATCAAGAAGATAGCGTTGGTGGTGAGCTATCTGCGAAAAATGGGCTTAAATAGGGCAGAAATACGTCAAATACTGGCCTCTGTATGCCGGTTTAGGCTCAACTCACTTCAGAGCGCTATCTAACAAAAAATATCGCGATCGCGGCCTATGGCCGCTCAGAAAAAGAACCCCGCTTGAAAAGCGGGGTTCGTCAGCAATCTGAATGCTCCCAAATGGGAGCATTTTTTTTGAGTTGGGAATGGTCGCTATTTGAGTTTTTCTAAGTCTGCTTCAATTTCAGCAATCTTACTCGACACGACTTTCTCTAGATGACGTAAATCGGAAAGAATCTTCTGTTTGACGTCGACTTCTGTTGCTTCGATAGGTTTGGTCAGACGGTTTAGTTCATCTATGACTAGGGTAAGGTTACGGTTAATTTCAGTGACTTCTTTGTAATTTTGGCTACTGCTATTGGTGCGAACGCTTTTAACTTGCCTTGGATATTTGAATTTGACACTTTTCGCAAACAGCTCACCTTTTTGCTTACGAAAGTAGATTTTCAACACATCCTTATGCGCTTCTTGACGTAGGGAATAACGCTCGATTTGTTTAGGATCTTGGATGCCTAACCCTGTGAGGTTTGGGTACATAGATGACCTCTTTGGTTGTGTGTTTCTTTACAACTGTAGCAGGCAATGTAAGGGGTAGATAGCTGATTTGAGGACAGTTTAGGGATAATTGTGGAGGAGATCGCCTAAATAGCGTTCTCCTTTATGGTAACTAGCTAGAGGTGGTAAATAACCTGAATTTATCCACTGTATATTAATGGTTAGCTAGTGATTTGCTCTGAAATATTCTCCTGCAGTTTTTGCTTCAACACTGCTTGTTCGTCTTCAGTTAAACGGCCACCGTTTTCACCCGTTAAGATAAACAGATCTTCCGCTCGTTCACCAATCGTGGTGATTTTAGCGGCATGAATACTAAGGTTCAGCTGAGCGAACGTTGCACCCACTTTCGCGAGTAGACCTGGCGCGTCAAGGGCAACGAGTTCCATGAGGGTGCGTTTCTTGCTCTTGGTTGGCAAGAAATCAACTTGAGTCTTGACGTTAAAGTGCTTGAGGTTACGCGGCGCTCGCCTTGTCTTAATCTTGGTTGGTCGTCCATCTTGTAGAACGTGGACTAAGTGCTTGATAACGGCAGGGTGACGACTTGCATCTATCGCATCACCATGCTGATCCAGCACCATAAAGGTATCCAGCACATAACCATCTTTGCTGGTCATGATCTGTGCATCATGAACGTTAAAGTTTCGTCTATCCAGCTCAGCGACCACAGTTGCGAATAGGGCGGGTTGGTCCTTGCTATAGACGAAGACTTCTGTGCCACCACGAGTGGCATTTTTACTCATGAGTACCAGTGGCTTGGTAGGATCGTCAAGATTGAGGATATGTTCGCTATGCCATGCTATCTGCTTATGGGTGTGGCGCAGGAAGTAATCGGCTTTAAAGCGCTGCCACAGTACTTCGATTTCACGCGCCGCAAACCCTTGTTTACGAAGCAGGGCTGAGGCGAGCTGTTGGTTATGACGAATACGGTCACGCACGTCAACAGGGTTCTCGAGACCTCGTCGCAGGACTCGCTGAGTTGAATAGAATAGCTCGGCTAGTAGCGTACGTTTCCAACTGTTCCAAAGCTCAGGGTTGGTTGCACAGATATCGGCTACGGTGAGGCAGACAAGGTACTCGAGGTACTCTTCATCACGAACTTTTTTAGCAAACTCAATAATGACATCTGGGTCATAGATATCACGGCGCTGAGCTGTCACCGACATGAGTAGGTGGTTCTGTACCAACCAAGAAACGAGCTTCGCTTCTGGTTTTGATAAGCCATGTTCCATACAGAAGTCGTAAGCTTCAGTTGCTCCGATTTCAGAGTGGTCTCCACCACGCCCTTTACCGATATCATGGAAGATAGCGGCTAAGATCAGCAGCTCCTTCTTCTGCATTCGAGGGTACACCTCACAACAAATAGGGTGCTTGCTGTAGCTTTCTTCTAGGCTGTAGGTGTGAATATGGTTGAGAAGGCGCACACTGTGCTCATCAACCGTATAAACATGGAACAGGTCGAATTGCATCTGACCAACGATCTGGCTCCACTGTGGTAAGTAGGCGGCGAGTACGCCAAGTTTGTGCATCAAACGAAATGCTCGGTGAAGGGCATTTGGATGACGGACCAAATCCATGAACTTTTCTCTAGCTTCTGGGATGGTGTGCAAGAACTTGTTCAATCTGCGCCTTGCTGTGCGTAGCTGCCTCAGCGTCGCAGGGCTGACACCTTCAATGCTTGAGTCGTTAGCAATATGAATAAACATATCGAGAATGGTTTCTGGACGAGCCTGAAACAGGGCTGGCTTTCTTGCCTCGATAAGTTTGCCGCGACGTTGAAAGTCGTCATTGATGATTTCTGCTTGTTGGATTTGACCTTTATTGATGATGGCCTGGTCGAACAGTTTTAACAGCATCTTATTGAGCTCAGCGACACGCCTTAAGGTGCGATAAAACTCTTTCATCATGGTCTCGACTGCGACATTTCCTTCGCCAACAAAACCTAAGTTTTCAGCAACTTGTGCTTGATGCGCGAACATGAGTCGATTGTCGTATCGTCTTAGCTCGATGTGCAGGGCGAAACGAACTCGCCATAGAAAGTTCTGACATTCGACCAGCTCACGATATTCGGCATCGGTAAGGAAACCGAAACGGCTCATTTCATACAGGGAAGTTGCACCAAAGTGACTGCGTGCGACCCAGCTCAGCGTGTGAATGTCACGCAATCCGCCTGGCGTCGACTTGATGTCTGGCTCAAGGTTGTAAGTGGTGTCATGATACTTGGCGTGACGTGCGCGCTGCTCTTCAATCTTCGCACTGTAAAACGTCTCTGAAGGCCAAAAGCTATCTGAGTCAATTTGGGCTTTTAGCTGTGAGAAGGTATCTTCGCTACCGCAAAGAAGTCGCGCTTCTTGCAAATTGGTGGCGACGGTTAAATCTGATTTGCCGATCTCAATACATTCATCGACGGTTCTAACGGCATGACCGACTTCTAATCTAAGATCCCATAATAAGGTAATAAACTCACTAATGGTGCTCTCGAGTGCGGCGGGTATTTTTTTACGCGATACCACTAAGATGTCGATATCAGACAGAGGGTGAAGCTCGCCACGGCCATATCCACCTACCGCTACCAAAGATAGATAGGTTTGATTAGAGAGCTCTGATGCAGACCAGAGTCGACGAAGTAGCTGATCGATGTAATCAGAACGACCAAGTACCAAATCGGTGATGGGGTGGTGATTTAAAAATTCGTGCTTTTGATGGTTCGAGAACGCCTCGAGCTGTGTTTTCAACTCTTGAATGGTCAACTGATCATCATTAAGCGTTGTTGGGCTTTGAAAAGTCATGTGTGCAATCCGTGCAAGCAAAAAAAAGTCACTAACAAGGGTTATACCAAAATAGGGCGGATAAAAAAATATCCCCAGGAGTTGGGGATATTTTTAGAAACGTTCAGAGAGGAGGATTATAGGTTGTTCATATGACGAGGAATGGTCTCGTCGCTGCGCAGTGTGAGTACCTCACAACCTGTCTTAGTCACGACAATGGTGTGCTCCCACTGAGCTGAATTTTTGCCATCACCTGTGTAAACCGTCCAGTCATCCTCTGCATCGATGCTGCAGCCGAACTTACCCGCGTTGATCATAGGCTCGATAGTGAACACCATGCCTTCTTTTAGAACGCGGCGGTCGTTGTTTTTGTAGTGAACCACTTGCGGCTCTTCATGGAACTCAGAACCAATGCCGTGACCACAGAAATCTTTCACGATAGAGAACTTGTTACGTGGGTTCTTTTTGTTGTTGGCTTTGATGAACTTCTCGATCTCGGTACCGATAGCACCAACGGTAGAGCCAGGCTTAACGGTCTTCATACCTAGGTACAGCGCTTCTTGAGCTACCATAACTAATCGCTTGTCTGCAGGAGACACGTCACCAACCAGGAACATTTTCGATGTGTCACCGTGGTAGCCTTCTGGGCGAGTATCTAAAGACGCATTCTCATCATTAGGAATAATAACCGTCACGTCCACGTTTACGATGTCGCCATTTTTGAGTACTGCAGGCTTCAGCTTACCCGTCGTGCCCATTTCGTCTTTTTCAGCTGGGATGCCGTGACAAACGATATGATTGATAGAAGTACAGATTGATTTAGGGTAACCGTGGTAATCAAGCGGCGCAGAATACGCACCTTTCTCACGAGTGTACTCAGCACAAATTCTATCTAGCTCCTCAGTCGTGACCCCTTCTTTTACATGAGGTTCGATCATTTCTAAAAGCTCTGCTGCAAGCTTACCTGCGATTCGCATTCTTTCGATTTCAGCTTCAGTTTTGATTTTGATAGACATCTGTGTTCTCTGTATTTTAAATTGACGCGTTATTCTATCAGTGGCGAGATTAAGCGCAACAAGAATAACTCTCACTTCCCTGTTGATACGTTACTCAGTGTAGTTTGGGTTTGCTAAGAGTTCACCTATTGAATCGCTGTCACTTTGTACATTTCTTGCGATTTTTCTGGAAATCGACCCCTTAAATATGGTATAAAGCGCGCCGATGACAGGACTTAGTCTCTTCACTCTTTTTAGAAAGGGCGGCGAGTTAGGTTGTGCATCAACATACTTTAATTTAAATCCACACACATTTCGTCACATGTTCCGGGGTGCTTGAGTAATCATTCATACCAAGTCGGAACCATGGGAAATGTGGAGGCCTAACCCCATAGAGGAATTTAAAATGGCAACTGTATCAATGCGCGATATGCTTAAAGCTGGTGTTCACTTCGGTCACCAGACTCGTTACTGGAACCCAAAAATGAAGCCATTCATCTTTGGTGCTCGTAACCGCGTACACATCATCAACCTAGAAAAAACTGTACCAATGTTCAACGATGCACTAGCTGAGCTAGCTAAAATCGGTGAGAAGAAAGGTAAAGTTCTTTTCGTTGGTACTAAGCGCGCTGCATCTGAAGCTGTTAAAGAAGCTGCAATCAACGCTGACCAGTTCTACGTGAACAACCGTTGGTTGGGCGGTATGCTAACGAACTACAAAACTGTTCGTCAGTCTATCAAGCGTCTAAAAGATTTCGAAGCACAAGCTCAAGACGGTACTTTCGAGAAACTAACTAAGAAAGAAGCTCTAATGCGCACTCGCGAAATGGAGAAGCTAGAGAAGTCTCTTGGTGGTATCAAGAACATGGGCGGCCTACCAGACGCTCTATTCGTAATCGACGCTGATCACGAGCACATCGCTGTTAAAGAAGCAAACAACCTAGGTATCCCAGTATTTGCTGTTGTTGATACTAACTCTAACCCAGACGGCGTTGACTACGTTATCCCAGGTAACGACGACGCAATCCGTGCAGTACAGCTTTACCTAAACGCTGCTGCAGACGCGGTTAAAGAAGGTCGTAACAAAGATGTTGCTGCTGTAGCTGACAAAGACGGTTTCGTAGAAGAAGCTGAATAATTGCGGCTTTAGCCACACTTAGTTTTGGTAGACACAGAGTCTTCATATAAACTGAGTTATAGTTAGATCAGGGGCCGCATATGTGCCCCTGATTTTTACCCTAATTAGAATCAATCGAGGAATAGAGAATGGCTGTTACTGCTGCTCTAGTTAAAGAACTGCGCGACCGTACTGGCGCAGGCATGATGGAATGTAAGAAAGCGCTTGTTGAAACTAACGGCGACATCGAAGTTGCTATCGAAAACATGCGTAAGTCTGGCGCTGCTAAAGCTGCTAAGAAAGCTGGTAACATCGCTGCTGAAGGCGCGATCATCATCAAAGAAGAAAACGGCGTTGCTGCTCTTCTTGAAGTTAACTGCCAAACTGACTTCGTTGCTAAAGATGCTAACTTCACTGCATTCGCAGAGAAAGTTGCTGTTGACGCACTAGCAACTAAAGCAACTGCTGAAGAGCTAGTTGCTAAGTTCGAAGAAGAGCGTGTTGCTCTTGTTGCTAAAATCGGTGAGAACATCAACATCCGTCGCGTACAGTACGTTGAAGGTGCTGCAATCGCTGCTTACCGTCACGGTGAGAAGATCGGTGTTGTTGTTGCTGGTGAAGGCGACGCAGAAACTCTTAAGCACGTTGCTATGCACGTTGCTGCTTCTCGTCCAGAGTTCGTTAACCCAGAAGACGTACCTGCAGACGTAGTTGAGAAAGAGAAAGCTGTTCAAGTTGAAATCGCTATGAACGAAGGCAAACCAGCTGAAATCGCAGAGAAGATGGTTATTGGCCGCATGAAGAAATTCACTGGCGAAATCTCTCTAACAGGTCAACCATTCGTAATGGAACCTAAGAAATCTGTTGGTGAAATCCTGAAAGAGCGTGGCGCATCTGTAGCGACATTCGTTCGTCTAGAAGTTGGTGAAGGCATCGACAAAGGCGAAGAAATGAGCTTCGCTGATGAAGTAGCAGCAGCTCAGAAAGGTTAATCCTTGACGATTTGTTAATGAAGAGACCGTGGCCTTGGCTGCGGTCTTTTTACGACTAGGCTAGCCGTTATTTTTTAATCGTCATGAGTTGGGATTCCTATACTAGTCTCAACCCATGACCGTTAATCGATAACTCTTTGGAAGGTATACTCCATGACAACGAACCCAAAACCTGCTTATCAACGTATTCTGTTAAAACTTAGTGGCGAGGCTCTACAAGGCGAAGAAGGCTTTGGTATCGACCCTAAAATCTTGGATCGTATGGCTCAAGAAGTAAAAGAACTAGTAGAACTGGGTGTTCAAGTTGGTGTTGTAATTGGTGGTGGTAACCTATTCCGTGGTGCGGGTCTTGCTGAAGCTGGCATGAACCGTGTTGTTGGTGACCACATGGGTATGCTTGCGACTGTAATGAATGGTCTAGCAATGCGTGATGCTCTGCACCGCGCTTATGTAAATGCTCGTGTCATGTCAGCTATCCCACTGAAAGGTGTATGTGACGATTACAACTGGGCTGATGCGATTCGCGAACTTCGTCAAGGTCGCGTAGTTATCTTCTCTGCAGGTACTGGTAACCCATTCTTCACTACAGACTCTGCTGCGTGTCTACGTGGTATCGAAATCGAAGCTGATGTGGTTCTTAAAGCAACCAAGGTTGATGGCGTATTTACTGCCGATCCAGTAGCTAACCCAGATGCAGTATTATGTGATAAGCTTTCGTACAACTCAGTTCTAGAAAAAGAGCTGAAAGTAATGGACTTGGCTGCATTCACATTGGCACGTGATCACAAGATGCCAATTCGTGTATTTAACATGAACAAGCCAGGTGCACTTCGCCGAGTTGTGATGGGTGAAGCAGAAGGCACGCTTATCAGCGACGCAGAATAAGAGTACACTCTTAACCAGAATTATCGAAGGACATAGCCTGAAAGCACAACAGCTTTCAGGTTACTATTATTTAAGGTGATATTGTGATTAACGAAATCCAACAAGACGCTCAAGAGCGCATGGCAAAAAGTGTTGAAGCACTAAAAAACAACCTAACTAAGATCCGTACCGGTCGTGCACACCCAAGCCTTCTTCAAGGTCTTTCTGTTGAGTACTACGGTGCGCCAACGCCTCTTAACCAGGTTGCGAACGTTATCGCTGAAGATGCACGTACACTAGCGATCACTGTATTCGACAAAGAGCTTGCTCCTAAAGTTGAAAAAGCGATCATGATGTCTGACCTAGGTCTAAACCCTATGTCTGCAGGTACGGTTATCCGTGTACCACTTCCACCACTAACAGAAGAGCGTCGTAAAGACCTAGTTAAGATCGTTCGTGGTGAAGCGGAAGGTGGTCGTGTTGCTATTCGTAACATCCGTCGTGACGCTAATGGTGAGCTAAAAGCGCTACTAAAAGACAAAGAGATTTCTGAAGACGAAGATCGTAAAGCACAAGACGAAATTCAGAAAATCACTGACGCTGCTGTTAAGAACGTAGATGAGCTACTAGCAGCGAAAGAAAAAGAGTTGATGGAAGTCTAATTTTTCATCGATTGACTCTTGTTAAGACGCTGTGCTGACAGCACAGCGTTTTTTTATGCTACTCTGTCCGTCCCAATTATAACTACATTCTTTTATGCAGAACTCAGACACCTTCAACGACGCCCTTCCAAAACATATCGCGATCATCATGGATGGTAATGGCCGTTGGGCTAAGTCCAAAGGAAAGCCGCGCGTATTCGGGCACAAAAAAGGGGTTTCAGCGGTTCGTAAGACGATTTCAGCAGCGGCAAAGCTTAATATAAAAGCGGTCACCTTGTTTGCATTCAGCAGCGAGAACTGGCGCCGTCCTGAAGACGAAGTTGGCTTATTGATGGAGCTGTTTATTACGGTTCTATCAAGTGAAATTAAAAAACTCCACAAGAATAATTTAAGACTACGTATCATTGGCGACAAAACTCGCTTCAATGAGCGATTGCAGCGCAAAATTGCCGAAGCGGAAGCATTAACGGCTAACAATACCGGTACTGTGGTCAACGTAGCAGCAAACTATGGCGGAAAGTGGGATATCCTACAGGCCACCAAACAACTGGCTAAGCTAGTTGAGACGGGTGAGCTTAATGCTTCTGATATTACGGAAGACATGATCAGCCAACATGTCACTATGTCGGACCTACCTGACGTTGATCTCTTGATCCGTACCAGTGGTGAGTGCCGCATTAGTAACTTTATGCTTTGGCAAATGGCTTACGCGGAAATGTACTTTATGGATGAGTACTGGCCGGAATTTAACGAGGATACTCTCGTTAAAGCGATTACCTGGTTTATTAACCGAGAGCGACGCTTCGGATGTACCGGAGAACAAGTCAAAGCGTTAATGGAAGCCAATTAAGGACGATTTAATTTGAAACAACGAATTATTACCGCCCTAATCCTAGCGCCGCTGGTGGTTTGGGGGATCTTTTCTTTACCACTGTTGTGGTTCATAGGTCTCGTCTCAGCGATTACTATGGTTGGTGTATGGGAGTGGGCGCAGTTCACTCAAAATCAATCGCGTATCTTGGGAATGGTACCAACTGGTGCTGCTGTAGCACTGTCACTTCTTGTCGTCCCTTTTGATGTTATCTCTTTAAACACAGTTGCACCCTCACATATCGCTATATTAGGGGTTGGGTTTGGTTGGTGGATTATAGCTAGTGCTCTAGCGATGACTTATCCTAAATCTTCGTCTCTCTGGGATGGCTCTAGTTTGTTGAGACATGCCTTTGGCATTCTGACTTTGGTCCCGTTTTTATGGAGCATCGTGATTCTCCGCGGGCAGCACTACCACATTGATGCTTACTACGGCTCTAAACTCGTTTTGTTCGTCTGTTTGATCGTTTGGGCTGCAGATAGCGGCGCTTACTTCGCAGGCAAAAGCTTCGGTAAACGCAAGATGGCACCTAATGTCAGCCCTAATAAAACGATTGAAGGGTTATTGGGTGGCATAGCCGCTGCGCTTATCGTGGCTTGGGGCGCATCCGTTATCTTTGACATTCAGTTTACCAGTTTCGCTGCGATGGCTATCATTACGTTAGCAACAGTCGTGATTTCTGTTTTAGGCGATTTGGTAGAAAGTATGTTTAAGCGTGTCTCAAAGATCAAAGACAGCAGCAACATCATACCTGGTCATGGAGGGGTGCTTGATCGCGTTGATAGCTTAACAGCAGCTTTCCCTGTATTTGCCCTCCTATATCTCGTGTTTTAATCTGCTAAAGAGAGAGTGAGTTGTCACTCTCTCTTTGGTTTAAAAGTGGTTGTTTTAGCATGCAAAATCTTACCATTTTAGGTGCAACTGGCTCTATCGGAGCGAGCACTTTAAAAGTCGTTTCGGAAAACCCTTCTGCTTTCAATATCTACGCGCTCGTTGGTGGCAAAAATGTCACTAAAATGGCTGAGCTATGCGCGGTGTGGCAACCACAATTTGCAGTTCTAAATGACGAGGCTGACGCCAAGAGACTCAAAGCGCTACTTGTATCGGGTTCGAAAACTCAAGTGCTTTCAGGTCCACAAGCTATGTGTGACGTATCAAGCGCCAGTGACGTTGATATGGTCATGGCTGCTATCGTGGGTGCGGCTGGATTGCTTCCTACCTTGGCAGCTGTTAAGGCAGGTAAACGAGTTCTGTTGGCGAACAAAGAAGCCTTGGTGATGTCAGGCCAATTGTTCATTGATGCTGTGCGTGAACACAATGCTTCTTTGCTACCCGTCGATAGCGAACACAATGCTATCTTTCAGTGTCTGCCTACCGATATTCAAACTAACCTTGGGCATTGCCAATTAGCAGATTCTGGCATCAATCATATCTTACTGACAGGTTCCGGCGGTCCTTTCCGATATACCGATATCGCAGAATTAGCGAGTAAAACACCAGCTCAGGCGATTGCACACCCTAACTGGTCGATGGGGCCGAAGATTTCAGTAGACTCTGCGACCATGATGAACAAAGGGCTAGAGTTTATCGAAGCTCGCTGGCTTTTTAACACCTCGAAAGACCAACTAAAGGTGATCATCCATCCGCAATCGGTCATTCATTCAATGGTGCAGTACAACGACGGCTCAGTGCTGGCGCAGATGGGGCAGCCTGATATGGCGACACCGATTGCGTATTCCATGTCCTATCCAGACCGTATTCCGGCAGGCGTTGCACCACTTGATTTCACTAAAGTGGGTGAGCTGACGTTCCTTGAACCAGACTACTCTCGTTATCCTTGTCTAGCATTGGCGATGGAAGCGTGTTTTGAAGGGCAACATGCCACCACAGCGATTAATGCGGCCAATGAGATTGCGGTAGAAGCCTTCTTATCGGAAAAAATTCGATTTACCGAGATAAGCTCAGTAAATGAGCGTGTTATGTCGAAAGTATGCGCATCAAACGAATTTAAGCAATTGGATAACTTGGAAACTATTCTTGAGGTAGATAGAATGGCTCGAAGTTATGCGCAAGAAATAGTGCGTTCGTATTAATACAAGACTCTTTAACAGACCTCTTTTTGAGATATAGCTATGACTGATATTTTGTGGAATCTGGCGTCCTTTATTGTCGCATTAGGCATTCTTGTCGCCGTTCATGAATTTGGGCACTTTTGGGTTGCTCGACGTTGTGGCGTTTATGTTGAAAAGTTCTCGATTGGTTTTGGTAAGTCAATCTGGTCTAAGGTTGGTAGAGACGGCACCGAATACAGCATTTCAATGATCCCCCTAGGCGGCTATGTCAAGATGCTCGACAGTCGAGTCGATGAAGTCTCTGAGGTAGATCACAAGTATGCTTTCGATAAAAAGCCTCTATGGAAAAGAACCGCTATTGTAGGAGCGGGTCCAGCATTCAATTTCTTCTTTGCCGTATTCGCATACTGGTTGGTATTTCTTATCGGTGTACCTGCGGTTAAGCCTGTGGTGGGAGAGGTGACTCCAAGCTCAATAGCCGCTCAAGCGGGTTTAGAGCCAGGCATGCAGATTCTGTCTGTTGATGGTAAACAAACTCTAGACTGGGAGTCGGTAAACCTCGGTTTGGTTTCTCATATTGGTGATAGTCAGATGACGATCACAGTGTCATCAGAAAGCCAAATAGGAATGGACAAAAAGTTAACACTTGATCTTCAAACGTGGAACTTTAATCCAGAAACAGAGTCTGCTATGGGGACGCTTGGTTTTGTTCCTTTCTCTCCTGAGATAAAGATGACGCTGGTTAACGTCAGTGCGGATGGTGCAGGTGCACAGGCTGGTCTTCTTGTAGGCGATACCATCACTCAGATTGACGGTGTCGCTGTTGAAAGTTGGAACCAGGTTGTCGAAGCGATTCAAGGCAGTGCAAATACCCCACTACCAATGACGGTTAATCGAGCGGGGGAGAGTGTTTCAATCACCCTAGTCCCTGGCTCTCGCGAGTTGGCTGATGGGAGCAATATAGGGTTTGCGGGCATTGCTCCAGAGCTGGGCGAATGGCCAGCGGATTATCGATTTGAGCTTCAATATGGACCGGTAGAAGCGGTGGGTAAGGCCATCGTAAAAACAGGACAAATTATTGAGCTGACAATGACGATGCTTAAAAAGCTGATTGTTGGCGATGTGGGGCTAAATAATCTGAGTGGACCGATCTCGATCGCGAAAGGTGCGGGAACGACGGCAGATTATGGTTTGGTCTACTTCTTAGGTTTCTTGGCGCTGATTAGTGTCAACCTAGGGATAATCAACTTAGTACCGTTACCAATGTTAGATGGCGGTCATTTGATGTTCTTCGCTGTAGAGGCAGTGATTAGACGACCAGTCCCAGAAAAAGTACAAGAAATGGGCTATCGAGTGGGAGGTGCCATCATCTTCTCATTAATGCTGATAGCAATTTTTAATGATTTTACACGCCTTTGATATCAGAATTCAGGCAGCAGTATTAGCAAGGAATAATTAGAGCAGGTATGGCGATTAAGCATATTTTATTCGCATCTCTACTGGCGACAAGTGTGTCGGCGAATGGGGCTGAGGATTTTGTTGTACAGGACATTCGTATAGAGGGATTGCAAAGGGTTGCACTGGGTGCGGCGCTATTGAAGATGCCTGTACGTATTGGTGATACCGTTGACGGTAAAGATATTTCCGAAATCATCAACGCTTTGTACCAGTCTGGCAACTTTGAAGACATTAAAGTCCTTCGAGATAACGATGCGTTAGTCGTTCGAGTGAAAGAGCGCCCAACCATTGCAAGCATTTCATTCTCGGGCAACAAGGCTATCAAGGAAGAACAACTGCAACAAAACCTTGATGCGTCAGGCGTCGTGGTAGGTGAAGCACTTGATAGAACGACCTTGAGTAACATAGAAAAAGGTCTAGAGGACTTTTACTACAGTGTGGGTAAATACAACGCAAAAGTACAAGCCGTTGTCACACCACTTCCACGTAACCGTGCTGACTTGAAGTTTGTCTTTACAGAAGGTGTGTCTGCGAAAATTAAGCAGATTAACTTTATTGGCAACACCGTCTTTGCTGACGAAGAACTACTGTCTCGCTTCAACCTCAATGTGGATGTCGCTTGGTGGAACTTCTTGGCCGATGACAAGTACCAGAAACAGGTACTGGCCGGTGATATTGAAGCCTTGAAGTCATTCTACCTAGACCGTGGTTATCTGAAATTTAAGGTCGACACGACTCAGGTTTCTATCTCTCCAGATAAAAAAGGTGTGTACATCACCCTAGGTATCGACGAGGGTGAAGCTTACACCGTCAAAGACGTGAATTTCCGTGGTCAGTTGATTGGTAAGCAAGCTGAGTTTGAAGGCATGGTGCCGTTTGCTGCGGGCGATACCTATAATGGCTCTAGTGTAACCGCGCTGGAAGAGAACATTAAGCGAGTGCTGGGTGAGTCCGGCTATGCGTATCCTCAGGTAAGAACGATCCCAGAGTTTAACGACGAAACCAATGAAGTATCGCTAGTTATCAATGTGGAAGCGGGAAATCGTATCTATGTGCGTGACATTCGCTTTACTGGCAACAACTCGACAAAAGATGAAGTACTTCGTCGAGAAATGCGTCAGATGGAATCGAGCTGGCTGAACTCTAAGTCCATCGAAACGGGTAAAAACCGTCTGAACCGACTGGGTTTCTTTGAGACCGTAGACGTACAAACTGTCCGCGTTCCTGGTTCTGATGACCAAGTGGATTTGGTCTATGACGTAAAAGAAGCTAACTCGGGTAGTGTTAACTTTGGTGTCGGCTATGGTACCGAATCGGGTATCAGCTTCCAGGTCGGCCTTCAACAAGATAACTTCGCAGGTTCAGGTGACCGCGTTGGTATCAGTGCTATGACCAACAAATACCAAAAGAACATTACTCTAGATTATCGTGACCCATACTGGAACCTAGACGGCGTCAGTTTGGGTGGTCAGATCTTCTACAACGAGTTCGAAGCGTCTAAAGCGGGCATCATCGACTATACCGACCAAAGCTACGGCGGTACGTTGACGTGGGGCTTCCCGGTCGACGAACTTAACTATCTTGAGTTCGGTGGTGGCTATACCCATAGCCGTCTGGGTAACATCAAAGAATACGTTCAGATTGAAAAATTCCTGCAAGCTCAGGAGAAGAACCGAGATGCAGAAGGTAACTTGATTACCGATGATTTCCATCTGACAGCAGCATGGACTCGTAACAATCTTAACCGTGGTCGTTTCCCTACAGCGGGCAACCATCAAAAACTTTACGGAAAAGTGACAGTACCTGGTTCGGATGTTCAATACTTTAAGACACAATACGACATTAGGCAGTACTTTCCGATTACACAAAGCCACAACTTTACGTTATTGTTGAAGGGTCGTTTAGGCTACGGTAACGGTTATGGTCAAACCAACGGTAATGACAACCTGTTGCCGTTCTACGAGAACTTCTATGTCGGTGGTTTCTCAACACTGCGAGGCTTCCGTCAGAACTCGGTAGGTCCGAAAGCGGTTTATAACGATCCAAACGGCGGTGGTTGTGGTAACGTCGGCGGTAACAACCCGTGTTACTCAGCGACAGAACAATCGGTGGGTGGTAACGCGGTAGCACTAGCGAGTGTGGAGCTAATTGTTCCAACACCATTTGCATCGGATGAGTTCCGAAATCAAATTCGAACCAGTGTGTTCTTTGATGCGGCAAGCCTATGGGATACCGAGTTTACTTATGTATCCCCAGATCCAAACATGCCGGGTAAACAATATTACTACGACTATTCGGACCCATCTAACTACCGTGCATCGGTAGGTGTGGCACTCCAATGGATGTCGCCAATGGGACCGTTGGTCTTCTCATTAGCGACGCCAGTTAAGAAGTTTGAAGGCGATAAAACAGAAGCCTTTACCTTCACGATTGGTAACACATTCTAATTCTGTGGGGCATCGCCCCACAGCTTAAGTAAATACAAGATTTTTAAACAGAGGAATCGACCTTGAAAAATATGATGAAAGCGGCTGGTCTTGGCCTAGTTATCCTTACCTCTTCAATGTTTGCAACAGCAGCAGAAGCGGCTCAGAAAATTGGCTACGTGAACACGCTACAAGTTTTCCAAGCGCTTCCACAACGTGAAGCTACGCTTCAGAAACTGCAAAACGAGTTCAAAGACAAAGCGGCAGAGCTTCAAGCTATCCAAGCAGAAGCGACTAAGAAAATGGAAAAACTTCAGCGCGATGGCGAGCTACTGGGCACTGAAGAAGTAGAGAAACTACGTATTGAAATTGGTCAGCTAGACAGCAAATACAAGATCAAGGGGCAAGCTCTAGAGAAAGAGAGCCAGCGTCGTGAAGCAGAAGAGAAGCAAAAGCTTTTCCAAACTATCCAACAAGCTGTTGAGAAAGTGGCTGAGAAAGAAGGCTACGACATGATCATCGACATTCAAGCGGTGGGTTATGCGAAAGAAGAGTTCAACATCTCAAGCAAAGTTATCGACACTCTTAAGTAATTAGTTAGCTAGTAGGAATAACATGACAGCATTGACGTTAGCACAGCTTGCTGAGATCACTGGTGGTGAACTACACGGTGACGGGAATGTCTCGATTCGCACAGTTGCCCCAATGGATCGCGCAGGTGAAGGTGAAATTACGTTCTTAACCAACGTTAAGTACGCAAAGCACCTCGGAGAGTGTAAAGCTTCAGCAGTAATGGTGAAGGCAACGGAATTAGAGCATTGTAAAACGAATGCTTTAGTGGTTGCTGACCCTTATGTGGCTTACGCGAAAGTTGCTCAAGCATTAGATAGTACACCTAGTCCGGCTTCTGCGGGCATTGCAGCAAGCGCTGTAGTATCACCGGAAGCAAAATTAGGTAGCAATGTCTCTATCGGTGCTAACGCTGTTATTGAAGCCGGTGCTGAGCTAGGCGACAACGTTGTTATTGGTGCAGGCTGCTTTATCGGTAAAGGCGCAAAGCTTGGTGCGAACACTAAGCTTTGGGCGAACGTTGCCATCTACCATGATGTTGTGATGGGAACTGACTGCCTTGTTCAATCAAGCACAGTGATTGGCTCTGACGGCTTCGGTTATGCCAATGAAAAAGGTGAGTGGGTTAAGATCCCTCAGCTTGGTACAGTAAGAATTGGCAATCGAGTAGAAATTGGTGCCTGTACAACTATCGACCGTGGTGCACTCGACGATACGATTATCGAAGACAATGTCATCATCGATAACCAGATGCAGATTGCACACAACGTGCACATCGGATATGGCACAGCGATGGCTGGTGGTACTATCGTCGCTGGTAGTACGAAGATTGGTAAATACTGCCAAATCGGTGGAGCAAGTGTTCTTAACGGCCACATTGAAATCGCCGATGGTGTTATCGTGACGGGAATGGGCATGGTTATGCGCAGCTTACCAGAGAAAGGTATCTACTCGTCAGGTATACCGCTTCAAACCAATAAAGAGTGGCGTAAGACCGCAACTCGTGTTCATCGCATTGATGAGATGAACAAGCGCCTAAAAGCAGTCGAGAAACTGCTCGAGCAACAAGAGGACTAATCCTCAGTCGCTTAAACAAAAAAGGCTCGCTTTAAGCGAGTCTTTTTATGTGCGTGAACTTGGTTCAGGTCGAGCTTGGCTCCCTAACTGACACTGTGGGGTATTTGGGTATATAATGCCCCTAGACTAGAAAAGAATTGATATAGGATTTTTACTTTGAGCACCGATACTAAAACAATGAACATCACTGAGATTCAGGAACTTCTGCCACATCGCTATCCGTTTCTGCTTATCGATCGTGTGACCGATTATCAAGAAGAAAAGTATCTGACCGCTATCAAGAATGTTTCGGTGAACGAACCACAATTCACAGGTCACTTTCCACAGCTGCCGGTCTTCCCTGGTGTATTAATCCTAGAAGCGATGGCGCAAGCAACCGGCCTTTTAGCGTTTAAATCTTTTGGTGCACCAAAAGACAATGAGCTTTACTACTTTGCAAGTGTCGACAAAGCGAAATTCCGTAAGCCAGTAGTGCCTGGTGATCAACTCATTATCGAAGTGGAGTTCGTCAAAGAGCGCCGCGGTATTGCTGCGTTTAACGGTGTGGCGAAAGTTGATGGTGAGATTGTTTGTTCTGCTGAACTGAAATGTGCTCGTAGAGAGTTTTAATATGATTCATGAGTCTGCAAAGATACACCCAAGTGCCGTTATCGAAGGTAACGTCACTATTGGTGCGAACACCACGGTAGGACCATTTACCTACATTGCGGGTGACGTCACCATCGGTGAAAACAATGAAATTATGTCGCACGTCGTGATTAAAGGTAACACGACGATTGGCAATGACAACCGAGTGTTCCCGCAAGCGATTATCGGTGAAGAAAACCAAGATAAGAAGTATGGCGGCGAAGATACACGTGTAATTGTGGGTGACCGCAACGTGATCCGTGAGAGTGTACAGATCCATCGTGGCACCACGCAGGACAAAACACAGACTGTTGTTGGTGACGACAACCTGCTGTGTGTCAACGCGCACATCGCTCATGACGTGATCGTTGGTAATCACACTCATATTGGCAACAATGCAATCCTTGGTGGGCATGTTACCGTTGGCGATTATGCTGGCGTGATGGCTCTATCAGCGATTCACCCATTCTGCACGGTCGGCGCATACGCCTATGTAGGCGGTTGTTCTGCTGTCGTTCAAGATGTGCCACCTTATGTTTTAGCACAAGGCAACCATGCTACGCCGTTTGGTCTAAACCTTGTTGGCCTAAAGCGTAATGGCTTTGAGAAGCCAGAGCTTCGCGCATTGCAGAAAGCTTACAAAGAGATTTATCGCTCGGGTAAGACCTTAGCCGAAGTGAAGCCGGTACTGGAAGAGATGGCGCAAGAATGGGCCTCTGTTGGACGCTTCATTGAGATCTTGGAAACGTCAGAGCGTGGCATTATTCGCTAGCTCAGCATCTCAGCAAGCTTAAAAGATCGCCAGTTGGACTGGCGGTCTTTTTCTGTTTTAAGAAAACCATAAACTTATCGCAAATAGGGACTATCAATGGAACGACCATTACGCATCGGCATCGTCGCTGGCGAACTTTCTGGTGATACGCTTGGCGAGGGCTTTATCAAGGCTCTTAAAGTGCGCTACCCGGATGCTGAGTTTGTCGGTATTGGCGGACCAAAGATGATTGCCCAGGGCTGCGAGTCTCTATTCGATATGGAAGAGCTAGCTGTGATGGGGCTTGTGGAGGTCTTGGGTAGGCTAAGAAGACTGCTGCATGTTAAGGCTGAGTTGGTGAAGTACTTTACTGAGAATCCGGTCGATGTATTTGTCGGGATTGATGCCCCTGATTTCAACTTAAGACTTGAGTTGGACCTGAAAAAAGCAGGCACTAAAACAGTACATTACGTCAGCCCTTCTGTGTGGGCTTGGCGGCAAAAGCGCATCTACGGCATCGCTGAAGCGACGAACTTAGTGTTAGCATTTCTGCCGTTTGAAAAAGCGTTTTATGACAAGTTCAACGTACCGTGTGAGTTTGTTGGTCACACCCTTGCCGATGCGATTCCTTTGGAGTCTGATAAAGGGGCAGCTCAAGAGCTGCTGGGACTTGATAAAGATAGAAAATGGCTCGCTGTGCTACCGGGTAGTCGTGGTAATGAGCTCAAAATGCTCTCGCAGCCATTTATCGAGACCTGCTTAAAGCTCAGCAAGGATGATCCGACACTCGGCTTTGTCGTTGCAGCCGTAAATGATAAACGTAAACAGCAGTTTATTGATGCTTGGCAGCAATATGCCCCAGAGTTAGATTTTCATATTGTTCAAGACACGGCCCGTAATGTGATTGCAGCCTCCGATGCGGTGTTGCTGGCGTCTGGTACGGTGGCATTAGAGTGCATGTTACTCAAGAGACCTATGGTTGTTGGTTACAAGATGAATGCCATCACCGCATTTTTGGCAAAGCGTCTGGTTAAGACTAAGTATGTCTCTTTACCTAATATTTTGGCGGACGACGAGATAGTCAAAGAGTTCCTACTCGAAGCCTGCACACCTGAGAACCTGCACGCTGAGCTGACGCGACTGCTGAGTGGCGACAATCGCGATATGATTGAAAAGTTCACCGAAATGCATCATTGGATCCGCAAAGATGCGGATAAACAGGCCGCCGACGCCGTACTTAAATTGATTGATAGATTATGACCAAAAAGAAAACACCAGTAGAGTTACCTCCTTTTGAATATCCTCAAGGTTACCTTGCAGTAGCTGGTGTGGATGAAGTAGGACGTGGTCCCTTGGTTGGTGACGTAGTCACTGCTGCCGTTATACTTGACCCTAACAATCCGATAGAAGGTCTCAACGACTCTAAGAAGCTGTCAGAGAAAAAACGTCTCGCGCTCTATCCAGAGATAAAAGAGAAAGCGTTAGCTTGGTCTGTGGGTCGCTGTTCACCGGAAGAAATTGATCAGCTTAATATCCTTCAAGCTACCATGGTTGCGATGCAGCGAGCGGTCGCTGGGCTGAGTGCTACACCAGATCTCGTGCTTATCGATGGCAACCGAACGCCGGCGCTTCCGATGGACGCACAGGCTGTGGTGAAAGGCGATCTTCGCGTCGCGGAAATCAGTGCTGCCTCTATCATCGCCAAGGTAGTGCGTGACCAAGAAATGGAAGAGCTCGATAAAGAGCATCCGGAATTTGGATTTGCTAAGCACAAAGGATACCCGACCAAGGCGCACTTTGAAGCGATTGAGCAGCATGGCGTTATTGCTCAGCATCGAAAAAGCTTTAAGCCAGTAAAGCGCGCCCTAGGTTTAGAAGACTAACAGTATTAAAGATTAACGCTATTGAAAGGCTAGTGGCTTCAGATATAGCCATTAGAATGTCGTGACGATTTAGGATTCATTATGTCAGACCCCAAGTTTATACACTTACGTGTTCACAGTGACTTCTCAATGGTGGATGGGCTTTCCAAAGTACCGCCACTAGTGAAGAAGGTAGCGGAGATGGGTATGCCAGCTATGGCATTGACCGACTTCACTAACCTTTGTGGTCTCGTAAAGTTTTATGGCAATGCTCATTCCTCGGGTATTAAGCCACTGATTGGGGCCGACTTTTCCATGCAGTCAGACGAGTTTGGCGAAGAGCTGACTCGTATTACTGTGCTGGCTGCGGATAACAAGGGCTACAACAACCTAACGCTGCTGATCTCAAAAGCCTATCTTCGAGGACACGTACAGCATCAACCTGTGATTGACAAGGCGTGGCTTGCAGAGCTTTCAGAGGGATTGATTGTCCTGTCGGGTGCCAAAGAAGGTGAGGTTGGTAAAGCCCTACTCAAAGGCAACCAAGCGCTTGCCAAGCAGTGTGCAGCTTTCTATCAGACCCACTTTCCAGATCGCTACTACCTCGAGTTAATCCGTACGGGACGTTCAGACGAAGAAAGTTACCTGCATTTTGCGATTGAGTTAGCCGAAGAGCTAGAGCTACCTGTTGTGGCAACTAACGAGGTTGTGTTTGTCGATAAAGAACTGTTCGACGCTCACGAGATCCGAGTCGCGATTCACGATGGGTATACGCTCGATGATCCACGTCGCCCTAAACGCTACAGTGACCAGCAGTATTTGCGTAGTGAAGAAGAGATGTGCGAGCTATTCGCTGATATTCCAGAAGCACTGCAAAACTCTGTCGAGATAGCCAAGCGATGTAATGTCACGGTCAGGCTGGGAGAGTACTTCCTACCCGCGTTCCCAACAGAGGGTATGGAAGAGACAGACTTCTTGGTGATGAAGTCTCGAGAAGGTCTAGAAGAGCGTTTAGAGTTCCTATTCCCTGATGAGCAGGTCCGTCTTGAGCGCCGACCGGAGTATGATGAGCGCTTACAAGTAGAGCTCGACGTTATCAACCAAATGGGCTTTCCTGGCTATTTCTTGATCGTAATGGAATTCATCCAGTGGTCGAAAGATAATGCGATCCCTGTAGGTCCTGGTCGTGGTTCGGGTGCCGGCTCTTTGGTTGCGTATGCGCTGAAAATCACCGACCTTGATCCTCTAGAATACGATCTGCTATTCGAGCGCTTCTTGAACCCTGAGCGTGTTTCCATGCCCGATTTCGATGTCGACTTCTGTATGGATAAACGTGACCAAGTTATTGATCACGTAGCAGAAATGTATGGTCGTGATGCGGTATCTCAGATCATCACATTCGGTACCATGGCTGCCAAGGCGGTTATTCGCGATGTAGGTCGCGTACTTGGTCACCCATTTGGCTTTGTCGATCGTATCTCGAAGCTTATTCCGGGCGATCCTGGTATGACGCTACAAAAGGCGTTTGATGTAGAGCCCGCTCTACCGCAGTTATATGACAACGATGAAGAGGTTCGTGACCTTATCGACATGTGTCGAATCCTAGAGGGTTGTACACGTAACGCCGGTAAGCACGCGGGTGGTGTTGTAATCTCACCAACCACGATCACGGATTTTGCGCCGATCTACGCAGATTCAGAGGGCCATTTCCCAGTTACACAGTTTGATAAAAACGATGTGGAAACCGCGGGTCTGGTTAAGTTTGACTTTTTGGGCCTGAGAACGTTAACCATCATTGATTGGGCATTGGGGCTTATCAACCCACGTTTAGAGAGAGAAGGTAAAGAGCCGGTTCGTATCGAGTCCATTCCACTCGACGATCAGCCATCTTTCCAACTGCTACAAAATTCAGAAACCACCGCGGTATTCCAGCTGGAATCTCGAGGTATGAAGGAGCTTATCAAACGCCTTCAGCCGGACTGTTTTGAAGATATTATCGCACTGGTAGCCCTGTTCCGTCCGGGGCCGCTTCAATCGGGCATGGTAGATAACTTTATCGACCGTAAACACGGACGAGAGGCGGTCTCCTATCCGGATGAAACCTGGCAGCATGAATCGCTAAAAGAGACGCTTGAGCCAACCTATGGCATCATCCTTTATCAAGAGCAGGTGATGCAGATCGCGCAGATCCTAGCGGGTTATACGCTAGGCGGCGCAGACATGCTGCGTCGTGCGATGGGTAAGAAAAAACCTGAAGAGATGGCCAAGCAGCGTGCCGTGTTCGAAGAAGGGGCCATTAAGAATGGCGTCGACGGCGAACTGGCGATGAAGATCTTCGACTTGGTAGAGAAGTTTGCAGGGTACGGTTTTAACAAATCGCACTCGGCAGCCTATGCTCTGGTTTCTTATCAAACGCTATGGCTAAAGACACACTATCCAGCTGAGTTTATGGCAGCGGTAATGACCGCGGATATGGATAACACCGAGAAAGTCGTTGGCCTTGTTGATGAGTGCTTCCGCATGAAGCTCAAGGTATTGCCACCAGATATCAACGCTGGTTTGTTCCGATTTAATGTCAATGATGAAGGGGCGATAGTTTACGGAATCGGCGCGATCAAAGGGGTTGGTGAAGGCCCTATTGATGCCATTATCGAAGCCAGAAACAAAGATGGCTATTTCCGTGACTTGTTTGATTTTTGCGCTCGCATTGACCTTAAAAAAGTGAACAAGCGAGTGATTGAAAAACTCATTATGGCGGGGGCGCTTGATAAACTGGGGCCACACCGAGCGGCACTTATGGCATCACTAAATGATGCCGTGAAGGCGGCGAGTCAACATCACCAAGCTGAAGCTTTTGGGCAGGGCGATATGTTTGGCGTCTTGACCGATGCTCCAGAAGAAGTCGAGAACAAATATACTCAGGTTCCTGCTTGGCCAGAAAAGGTTTGGCTGGAGGGCGAAAGGGAGACGTTGGGTCTTTATTTGACCGGGCACCCAATTAACGCCTACCTCAAGGAACTAACTAAGTATACAAGTTGTCGATTAAAAGACGCCACGCCAACACGTCGTGATCAATCGCTGACGGTTGCGGGTCTGGTGATCGCTGCTCGTGTGATGACTACGAAACGTGGCACACGCATCGGAATTATGACTTTGGACGACCGAAGTGGTCGTATGGAAGTGATGTTGTTCTCAGATGCACTAGATAAATATGCTGAATTGTTAGAAAAAGATAAAATAGTGGTCGTTTCTGGACAGGTCAGCTTTGATGACTTCAATGGTGGACTTAAAATGTCTGCCCGCGAAGTTTTAGATCTTGGTAGCGCTCGCGAGAAATTTACGCGAGGATTATCCATCTCTTTGTTAGAGCAACAAATTGATGAGCGCTTTTATCAGCGCTTTATGGAAATACTTACCCCTCATAAAGCGGGGACTGTGCCGGTCAATATTTACTATCAGCGTTCGAATGCACGAGCAAAACTTACGCTGGGTACAGAATGGCGTGTTACACCAAATGATACGCTGCTAGAAGAATTACAGCAGTTACTTGGTAAAGACCAGGTAGAACTCGAATTTAACTAATATAGCTTTGGGACTTTAGTCCCAGAGCAGAATCGAAAAGGATTCATAGATGAGCTTGAACTTTCTTGAATTTGAAAAGCCAATTGCCGAACTAGAAGCAAAAATTGAAGCACTACGTGATGTATCTCGTCACGGTGGTGACAGCGCAATTGACTTAGATAAAGAAATTGAACAACTAGAGAAGAAAAGCTTAGAGCTTAAGAAAAAAATCTTTAGTGATCTTGGTGCGTGGCAAGTAGCACAGCTCGCTCGTCACCCACAACGTCCATATACATTGGACTACATTGAGCACGTATTTACGGAATTCGATGAGCTTGCTGGTGATCGCGCTTTTGCAGACGACAAAGCGATCGTGGGTGGTATGGCTCGCCTAGAAGGACGTCCAGTGATGGTCATTGGTCACCAGAAGGGTCGTGAAACCAAAGAAAAAGTAAAACGTAACTTCGGCATGCCTAAGCCAGAAGGCTACCGCAAAGCGCTTCGTCTGATGCGCATGGCGGAACGTTTCAACATGCCAATCATTACCTTTATTGACACGGCGGGTGCATATCCAGGTGTTGGCGCTGAAGAACGTGGTCAGTCTGAAGCTATCGCGATGAACCTTAAAGTGATGGCGGGTTTGAAGGTGCCAGTTATCTGTAACGTTGTCGGTGAAGGCGGTTCTGGTGGTGCACTCGCTATCGGTGTGGGCGATTACGTGAACATGCTTCAGTACTCAACGTACTCAGTAATTTCTCCTGAAGGCTGTGCGTCTATCTTGTGGCGTGATTCGGATAAAGCACCACAAGCAGCAGAGGCGATGGGTCTTATTGCGCCGCGCCTTAAAGAGCTTGAGCTTATTGACGAGATCATCGAAGAGCCGCTTGGTGGCGCACACCGAGATGCGATCCAAATGGCTGAAAACATGAAAGCAACCCTGCTTCGCCAGCTAGAAGAGCTCGATCAGCTAGAAGAAGAGCACCTTCTTGAGCGTCGCTATCAACGATTGATGAGTTATGGCTACTGCTAAACGAAATTGATTTATATAATAAGGCGAGCATTATGCTCGCCTTTTTTGTATTTTGAGTCCCTACGCTATCTAGGAAATACCAATGTCGCTACGTCAACAGTTCACCGAATCTATGCTCCGTTATCTTCCTGATGGAGGGCGCATTGTTGTCGGATTCAGTGGCGGCGTTGACTCCCGAGTATTGCTGAGACTGGCCGTTGAGTATCGTACATGCTACCCATCTACTTCGATTGTCGCAGTTCACGTTCATCATGGGTTGAGCGACAAAGCTGACCATTGGCTAGCGCTATGCAAGCAGTGGGCGAAAGAAGAAAAGGTTGAGTTTGTTGCAGAGCATGTACAACTGAACCTCAATAGTGGTGATAGCATTGAGCAGCAGGCGCGTCATGCTCGTTATCAGGCTATCAATCAACATATGACGCATGACGACGTTCTGATCACCGGGCAGCATTTGGATGATCAAGCCGAAACTTTTCTGCTTGCCGTTAAGCGTGGCAGCGGACCTAAGGGGCTATCATCAATGGCGGCCTGTATGCCTTTCGGTAAGGGCACTCTTGTTCGACCTCTTCTTGGTGCGCAACGTCAGGACATTGAACAGTTTGCCAATGATGAAGCGCTGCAATGGCTTGAGGATGAAAGCAATCAAGATACCCGCTTTGATAGAAACTTTTTGCGACATGAGGTCATGCCTTTGCTCAGTTCTCGTTGGCCTAGCTTTTCCAAGGCGGTGAATCGCAGTGCAAGGCTATGTGCCAAGCAAGAGCGGTTACTAGAAGAGCTGCTAAAGCCGGAGCTTGATTCCTGCCTTAATAGCTTTATGGGTATCAAGGTAGAGGCGTTAAATCACTTTTCAGAGCTAAAACGCGACCAGCTATTGCGTATGTGGTTAGAATCTCAAGTGACAGTTTTGCCTAGTGAAGTTCAGCTACAAAAACTTTGGCAGGAAGTCGCGTTAGCTAGGGTTGATGCCAACCCTCAGATAGAATTGTCCGGCGGAGTAGTCCGCCGATTTCGTGGCTACCTTTATTGGATTGCGAAGCTAGCTGATGTGACGAGTTGGACACATGCCCTGACATTGGAGGAGCCGTTAGCTTTGCCAGATGATTTAGGGATCTTAAGTTTAAAAAGTGGTCGTTCAGGCGACAGCACGATGACGCTAGAATGCGCTAAACTCACCGGGGCTTTGAGCGTTACGTTCAACCCTGAAGGACTGAGCGCCCATCCCCATGGACGCTCTGGCTCTCGCAAGTTAAAGAAGCTGTTTCAAGAATATCAGGTGCCAAGTTGGCAACGTCGCCGCACGCCAATCCTGATGATGAACGGCATTGTGGTTGCCGTCGGTAACCTGTTTGTAGATAAGGATTTTTACGGCTCAGATTGTGAACTTGTCTGGGACAAATGACCCTTTTTCATGTCACAATCGTAAAGATAATAAAACGCAGGAAGCGGTTAGAACTGTTCAATTTGTGTGATGGATGCACTGCTTTCTGACTAACATTGATAAAAAGTACAAGGTAAAGCAATGAAAAAATTGATGATTGGAGCAATCGCAGTAGTGGGGTTACTGAGTGGACCAGCAATGGCAGGTGACATCGCCGCGGGTAAAGCGAAAGCAGCGGTTTGCGCAGCGTGTCATGGTGCTGATGGGATTGCGGTTATCCCTGGTTACCCAAACCTTAAAGGACAAAATGAGCAGTACCTAGTGACGTCCATCAAGGCGTATAAAAACAAAGAGCGCAATGGTGGTTTGGCAGCAGTCATGCAAGCTCAAGCATCGATGCTTAGTGATGAGGACATTGCTAACCTAGCCGCATACTACGCTAGCTTGAAGTAACGACCACTTATCGTTCCGAACGTAAGCTAGAAACAACGCAACGACTCAGTCGGTTGCAAGAATGTTTGACACAAAGCTCGAAGCTACGCTTCGGGCTTTTTGTTTTCGTTGATTGTTGATGCGACCTACCAGATAATGTCGCTAACAAAATTGATGTAAGGGAAGAACATGAAAAAGATCGAAGCGATTATCAAACCATTCAAACTTGATGATGTGCGCGAAGCACTGGCTGAAGTGGGCATTACAGGTATGACCGTTTCTGAAGTGAAAGGTTTTGGTCGCCAGAAAGGCCACACTGAGCTTTATCGAGGCGCTGAGTACATGGTCGATTTCTTACCAAAAGTGAAACTCGAGATTGTTGTTGCGGGTGATGTGGCTGACCAGTGTGTTGAGACCATCATTGAAACGGCTCAAACCGGCAAGATTGGAGATGGCAAAATCTTCATCACTGATATCGAGCGTGTTGTTCGTATCCGCACTGGCGAAGAAGACGAAGACGCGATCTAAAACGCGTTTAGCACTAACATTAAAAGGAGTAGGCAACTACTCCTTTTTTACTCTTAGGGTGAGCAATGAAGTTAAAGTGGCTTTTAGTCGGTGCATTGGCTGCGCTTGGTATGGCGGTTGGTGGGTTTCAAGCGGTGTTTACGGTCTCAGATACGCCAGAAATCACCACCGTGCGCGGCGCGCAGGTTGATACCGAGTTAAAGTGTTATCACAATCCCACGCCAGAGGCGCTTGATGACGCAGGGCGACTTAATGTGTTGGTGTGGAATGTGTATAAGCAAAACAGAGATAACCTTCTCTCAGAGCTTACAGAGCGCTCCCAAGACAGACAGTTGGTGTTACTTCAAGAGGCAAGCCTTGATGATCAGTTCCTCGATTGGCTACAGCGCTCGGAGTGGGGAAGTAATCAGGTCAGCGCATTTAAAGCATTTGATGTTTCAAGTGGAGTTTTAAACTTGAGCCGTGCCATGCCAAAAGTCGCCTGTGCAAACCTTCAGGTTGAACCTTGGCTGCAACTCCCTAAATCCGGTCTCTATGCAGAATATAAGCTCTCTAATGGACAGACTTTGATAGCGCTTAACCTGCACTCAGTGAACTTTACCTTAGGGACGCAAGAGTATAAGCAACAACTGGACTCGTTTAAGCAAGTGCTTGAATCTCACTCCGGCCCCTTACTCATCGCAGGTGACTTCAACAGTTGGAGCGAATCACGAATGGAAGTACTAAAAAATGTCCTTCGCAACTATCAAATCAAAGAGGTCAAGTTTAGCCCTGATCATCGAAAACGCTTTGTTACCGGACTGCCACTCGATCATATCTTCTATCGAGGCATGTCGTTAGAGGCGATGAGCACCCCTGAAAGTGACGCGTCGGATCATAATCCAATGCTGGCTGAGTTTGTTTTGTCTCAGTAGACGATATCAACTTTTTACATACTGCTTTGCGGCCAGTCATCAGGGACAATAAACCAGAATTGACCACTCTCGGCTTGGCAGTGAATAAAGTGCTTTGGGAGAGCCGATACAGAATCGCTGTCACCGCGTTGACGTTTTCCAGTCGCCCAAAGTGGTTTCTCCAATCTGAACACAGGTTCATTAATGCGGTGAAACTGAGATTGGTAACACCAGTAACCAGTGATCCGCTGTGGATTGATGCGCAGTCCCACGCACTCTGTTGGCACGTCCTCTTGCTCAAATGGGTTGATATGGAGTCGACCTTGCATCAGTAGGTGTTGAGATGGGCTGAGTAGGTCAGGGTACTGCGATTTGAACGCGGGGGTATCCGACATCTTAAGTTGATGGTCGAGCATACGGCTTAGCTTTTTATCCAGCCTATCTGTAGCGTTCGGACCATACCAAAGACCGTCTTTGAGCAAATAGAATTTAATCGCGACTTCCCAGTGTTCAAGCCTTGGTTCACCTCTTTTCTCAATAAGGAAATCGATGGCGCCTAAGGTTCGCCCATCTTGCTGCAGTTGTATCTCTTCCGCAAACACATTGTGTTGTTTGCTCTGCTCGAACAAGCGTCTGCAGAGTTCCTGATAAAGAAAACCGAGTCTAGGGTTACCTTGGTACTCAGAGTCGTCCTGTGTGCTTGAAATACTCGATGACTTTGGGAAACGCTCTGCCACGCTTTCGTGTCCTGTGATGAGGCTTTGGCTTTCGCTTATCCAAGTGATGAAGTCCCTAATTGATTGCATGGCGTATTCTTTACGTTTTCCTTTCGACATTGCTAGAGTAAATTGCTATAACCACGGAAATCAAGAATTTGCTCAGGAAGTGCCATGAATAACTTAAAGCTTGAAGCTATCCTCAATGAAAAACTATCGCCGCAATTAATTAAAGATTACAGCCCTAACGGACTTCAAGTTGAAGGTGCGAGTGAAATCAAAAAAGTGATCACTGGTGTAACGGCCTCTCAAGCGCTTATCGATTATGCGGTGAGCGTAGAAGCGGATGCTGTGTTAGTACATCATGGTTATTTCTGGAAAGGTGAACCTGAGCCGATTCGTGGGATGAAAGGTAAGCGAATTCGCACTCTGATCAAGAACGACGTGAACTTGTTTGGTTATCACCTTCCGCTTGATATCCACCCTGAGCTTGGTAATAACGCAAGATTAGCCGAGCTGCTTGATATTGAAGTCATTGATGGTCTTGAAGGGCACCCACAATCTGTGGCTATGTTCGGCAAACTGGCGACGCCAGTGACGGGGGCTGACTTTGCCGCAAAGATTGCAAAGACGTTGAATCGTGAACCTTTGCATATCGCTCCAGATATGGCGGATAAGCTGATTGAAACCGTTGGTTGGTGTACAGGTGGTGGTCAAGATTACATTGAGCTTGCTGCGTCAAAAGGCTTGGATGCGTTTATTTCGGGAGAGATCTCTGAGCGCACGACCTACACAGCACGCGAACTCAATATTCACTATTTCGCTGCAGGACATCATGCAACCGAGCGCTATGGCATTAAGGCGTTGGGTGAATGGTTGGCTAAAGAGCATGGACTCGAGGTTGAGTTTAAGGATATCGATAATCCGGTTTAACGGCGAGCAAACAAAAAAAGAGCAGCCTAGGCTGCTCTTTTGCTTTTGATGTTGTGTTTATCGTTATTCGCGTTCGTGTAGCGGTTTAAAGTCACGCATTGCTTCACCAGTGTAAAGCTGACGTGGACGACCGATACGGTTGCCTGGATCGCTGTGCATTTCATTCCAGTGAGCAATCCAACCTACTGTGCGAGACATCGCGAAGATTACTGTGAACATAGAGACTGGGATACCAATCGCTTTAAGGATGATACCTGAGTAGAAATCTACGTTTGGATACAGTTTCTTCTCAACGAAGTACTCGTCAGACAGAGCAATACGTTCAAGCTCCATTGCAACATCCAATAGAGGATCTTGAATGTTAAGCTCTTTAAGTACGTCGTGACATGCTTCACGCATAACTGTCGCACGTGGGTCGTAGTTTTTGTAAACACGGTGACCGAAGCCCATTAGTCGGAATGGGTCATCTTTGTCTTTCGCGCGCTCGATGTACTCAGGGATCTTATCTACAGAGCCAATCTCCTCAAGCATACGAAGACACGCTTCGTTAGCACCGCCGTGAGCAGGACCCCATAGAGAGGCAATACCAGCCGCAATACATGCGAATGGGTTAGCACCTGACGAACCAGCAAGACGTACAGTCGACGTAGACGCATTTTGCTCGTGGTCTGCGTGCAGCGTAAAGATCTTATCCATTGCGCGTGCAACGATTGGGTTAACTTCATACTCTTCACATGGGTTAGCGAACATCATGTGTAGGAAGTTTTCCGCGTAGGTTAGGTCGTTACGTGGGTAGATGAATGGTTGACCGATAGAATACTTGTAACACATTGCTGCAAGCGTAGGCATCTTAGAAATCAAGCGGTAAGCTGCAATTTCACGGTGTGAGTCGTTGTTGATATCGAGAGAATCGTGGTAGAAGGCGGCAAGAGCACCAACCACACCACACATTACGGCCATTGGGTGAGCGTCGCGACGGAAACCGTGGAAGAAACTCGCAATTTGCTCATGAACCATGGTGTGACGGGTCACGATTTGTTTAAAGCTTTCGTATTCTTCGCGTGTAGGGGCTTCACCAACGAGAAGAATGTAGCAAACCTCTAGGTAGTCTGCGTTGTTAGCTAACTGATCGATAGGGAAACCACGGTGCAACAGGACACCTTTACCGCCGTCGATATAAGTGATTTGAGATTCACAGGATGCAGTGGCAAGAAAACCCGGGTCAAATGTAAAGTAACCATTGGCTCCAAGTTTACGAACATCGACTACTTCTGGTCCGATAGAACCTTCCATAATCGGCAGCTCGATTGGCGCTTGACCTTCAATATGAAGGGTCGCTTTCTTATCTGCCATAACAATCTCCTTTGTTTATTATTTAATCCGTCCAGGATGTTTGTGTGCCAATTTTTTACTTCGCTTCGTGGGCAAAGTCAATTTTTATACGGTTTTGTGTGCACTTGTTATGATTTTTTATAGAAAAATGGTTAAAAATCTGTTCTGTGTAGCATATTTTGTTACACCAATTGTATTAGAATGTTGCCAACCGTATAGTTTCGGTGAAATTGTTGGTCAAAACCTTGTAAACTCGAGGATGCAAACCGAAGTGAGGTCGATTTGAATTCTCGTCTGTTAACATTATCGTTACAATTATCTCCCTTGTAACACGAAATTATTGTTAACTTTATGTTAACTTTTGAGGCTTAGAGACCAAAAATTATTCATAACAATAAATGCTCAATGGAGCTGAGTGAGCAAGCCCGTGAAAGAAAGAAAGTCCAGACCTGTTAATTTAGATTTACAGACAATCCGCTTTCCGATCACCGCAATCGCTTCCATCCTGCACCGTGTGTCAGGTGTGATTACGTTTGTGTCGATCGGTATTCTCCTTTGGTTACTAGCCAAGTCACTCTCATCCCCGATTGGGTTTGCGGAGGCAGCCGACATTGTCGACGGTTTCTTCGTCAAATTTATCCTTTGGGGCATTTTGACAGCACTTGCGTATCACATCGTGGGTGGTGTTCGCCACTTGATTATGGACCTAGGTTACTTTGAAGAGCTCGAATCGGGCGCGAAGAGTGCCAAGGTTGCCTTCATCGTGACAGGTGTTCTGTCACTGCTGGCTGGAGTATTGGTATGGTAAGCAACGTTTCAACTTTTGGTCGTAACGGCGTACACGATTTTCTATTAATTCGTGCGACCGCCATCATTATGACCTTGTACACAATTTATCTCGTGAGCTTCTGCGCGTTTGCAGGGGATATTTCCTACGTATCGTGGACCAACTTCTTCGGTGGCACTTTCACTAAGGTGTTCACCATGCTTGCGTTAGCCTCAGTGCTAATTCATGCCTGGATCGGTCTATGGCAAGTTCTTACAGACTACATCAAGCACACGCTACTACGTGGCGCACTGCAACTGACGTTTGTTGCGGTACTGCTTGGTTATTTCTTCTCTGGTTTCTTTATTCTGTGGGGTGCGTAAGTGTCTATTCCAGTTCGTGAGTTTGATGCCGTAGTAATCGGCGCTGGTGGTGCAGGTATGCGTGCCGCACTGCAAATTTCAGAGCAAGGTCTTTCTTGTGCTTTGCTATCTAAGGTTTTTCCTACTCGTTCGCATACTGTATCTGCCCAAGGCGGTATTACAGTCGCGCTTGGTAACTCTCATAAAGACGATTGGCAGTGGCATATGTATGACACTGTTAAGGGTTCAGATTATATCGGTGACCAAGACGCTATCGAGTACATGTGTAAAAATGGTCCTAAGTCGGTTATCGAACTAGAGAAAATGGGTCTTCCTTTCTCTCGTTTTGATAATGGTTCGATTTATCAACGTCCATTTGGTGGTCAGTCTAAAGAGTTTGGTGGTGAGCAAGCGGCTCGTACCGCAGCGGCTGCTGACCGTACTGGTCACGCTCTACTTCATACGCTTTACCAGCAAAACATCAAACACAAGACCACTATCTTCTCAGAGTGGTATGCGTTGGATCTTGTTAAGAACCAAGATGGAGCGGTGTTGGGTTGTACTGCTCTGTGTATGGAAACTGGTGAGATTTGTTACTTCAAATCGAAAGCGACCATCCTTGCAACGGGTGGTGCAGGTCGTATCTACGCTTCAACAACCAACGCACACATTAATACAGGTGATGGTGTTGGCATGGCACTTCGTGCTGGCGTTCCAATGCAAGACATGGAAATGTGGCAGTTCCACCCAACGGGTATCGCTGGCGCAGGTGTACTTGTAACAGAAGGCTGTCGTGGTGAGGGTGGTTATCTTCTTAATAAAGATGGTGAGCGTTTCATGGAGCGCTATGCACCGAACGCGAAAGACCTGGCGGGTCGAGACGTTGTGGCTCGTTCAATGATGATCGAAATCCGAGAAGGTCGCGGCTGTGATGGTCCTTGGGGTCCACACATCAAGCTGAAGATGGACCACCTAGGTAAAGACGTACTTGAGTCTCGTCTACCAGGTATCTGTGAGCTTTCTCGTACCTTCGCACACGTCGATCCGGTGAAAGAACCAATTCCAGTTATTCCAACTTGTCACTACATGATGGGTGGCGTACCAACTCAAGTTTCTGGTCAAGCGATTAAGCAAGACGCATCAGGTAACGATCTTGAGGTTCAAGGTCTATTCGCTTGTGGTGAAATTGCATCAGTATCGGTTCACGGCGCTAACCGCTTGGGTGGTAACTCGCTGCTTGACCTTGTGGTATTTGGTCGCGCGACGGGTCTACACCTTGGTGAGACATTGGCAGCACAAACAGAGGCACGCCCTGCAACTGAATCTGACATCGAGGCATCTCTTGCTCGTACTATGCGCTGGGAAAACAGTGCATCAGGCGAAGATCCAGCTCAAATCCGTAAAGACCTGCAGACTTGTATGCAAAACAGCTTCTCGGTATTCCGCGAAGGTGATGCGATGGCAACGGGTCTAGAAGAGCTGAAAGTGATTCGTGAGCGTCTTAAAGAAGCACACCTTGCTGACAAGTCGAAAGAATTCAACACCCAGCGCGTTGAGTGTCTAGAGCTTGATAACCTGATGGAGACAGCGTTCTCTACGGCGGTAGCGGCAAACTATCGTACCGAGAGTCGCGGCGCTCATGCTCGCTTTGACTTCCCAGAGCGTGATGATGAGCAGTGGCTATGTCACTCTATCTATAACCCTGAAACTGAGCAGATGTCGAAGCGTGATGTCAATATGACGCCTGTTCACCGTGAAGCTTTCCCGCCGAAAGCACGTACGTACTAAAGGGAGGACACGACTATGAAACTTAATTTCTCTCTTTACCGTTACAATCCGGATGTAGATAACAAGCCATACATGAAAGACTACACCCTAGAGGTGGATGAAGGGTCGGACATGATGGTACTTGATGCTCTGATTTTGCTGAAAGAGCAAGACCCAACGATCGCTTTTCGTCGTTCATGCCGTGAGGGGGTTTGTGGCTCCGACGGTCTGAACATGAATGGTAAGAACGGCCTTGCTTGTATCACACCATTATCAGCGCTTGAGGGTGGCAAGATAGTCATTCGTCCGTTACCGGGACTTCCGGTCGTTCGAGACTTGATTGTCGACATGACTCAGTTTTATGATAACTACGCGAAAGTTAAGCCATTTCTCATTTCTGATGGAAATGTGCCACCATCGCGTGAAAACCTGCAAATGCCAGAAGAACGAGCACACCTTGATGGTCTCTATGAGTGCATCATGTGTGCGTGTTGTACGACTTCTTGCCCATCATTCTGGTGGAACCCAGACAAGTTCATTGGACCTGCAGGTCTTCTCGCGGCGTATCGCTGGCTGATTGACAGTCGTGATACGGCAACAGATGAACGCTTATCAAATCTTGATGATGCATTTAGCGTTTTCCGTTGTCACGGCATTATGAACTGTGTCAGTGTATGTCCTAAGGGACTAAACCCGACGAAAGCGATTGGCCATATCAAGTCAATGCTTGTGAATCGTTCGGTGTAATAACAAATAAAAATTGCCGACTCGACGCCCTGGAGAGTCGGCTTCTTATAGCTCGGCGTAGACCGATGCATACGTGAAAACTACTGGTTAAGGGAAAATATGCACAATAGTGTGATGAAGGCATGGCTCGAGTCTTCACACTTGGCAGGCGCCAATGCAACGTACGTAGAAGACCTCTACGAACTGTATCTAAGTGATCCCGAACAGGTAAGTGAGGAGTGGAAACGTGTATTTGATGGGTTGCCTGTGCAGCCTGATGTGGTTGAACAACCGCACTCACGTGTCCGTGATTACTTCCGACGACTCGCTCAAGAAACAAAGCATTCAAGTGCTCAAGTAAGTGACCCCGAGGTCGATGCAAAACAAGTAAAGGTTCTACAGCTTATCAATGCTTACCGCTTCCGCGGGCATCAAGCTGCTAATCTGGACCCACTTGGTTTATGGAAACGTCCAACTGTTGATGAATTGGAGCCTGCGTTCCATTCACTCACCGAAGATGACTTAGACGAAACGTTCAATGTGGGCTCTTTTGCTATCGGGCAAGAGAGCATGACGTTACGTGATCTTCACAAGGCGCTGCAAAAAACCTACTGTGGCTCTATCGGTGCAGAATACATGCACATGACGAACACTGCTCAAAAACGTTGGATTCAGCAACGTCTAGAGTCGGTTGTTGGTCAACCCTCCTTTGATTCCGAACATAAACACACTTTCTTAGCAGAACTTACCGCCGCTGAAGGTCTAGAGCGCTATCTTGGTGCTAAATTCCCAGGTGCTAAGCGTTTCTCGCTAGAGGGTGGTGATGCTCTAATCCCAATGACAAAAGAACTGATTCGACATGCTGGTAGCCAAGGCATGCGTGAAGTGGTCATTGGTATGGCGCACCGTGGTCGTTTGAACATGTTGGTTAACGTCTTGGGTAAAAAACCTCAAGACCTTTTCGATGAGTTTGCTGGTAAGCACGATGAAACATGGGGTACAGGTGATGTTAAGTACCACCAAGGTTTCTCTGCTGACTTCGCGACGCCAGGTGGAGATGTGCATTTAGCATTAGCATTCAACCCATCTCACCTTGAAATCGTTAACCCGGTTGTTATTGGTTCAGTTCGTGCTCGTCAAGATCGCTTAGGCGATAAAGATGGCGGTATGGTTCTGCCTATTACGATTCACGGCGACTCTGCGATTGCGGGTCAAGGTGTCGTACAAGAAACCTTTAACATGTCGCAAGCACGTGGCTTTAAAGTTGGCGGTACTATTCGCATCGTAGTGAATAACCAAGTTGGCTTTACGACCTCTAATCCGCGCGATACTCGTTCAACGATGTACTGTACCGATATCGCGAAAATGGTTCAGGCGCCGATTTTCCACGTTAACGCAGATGATCCAGAAGCGGTGGCATTTGTTACTCAGATTGCTTTAGATTTCCGCAACGAGTTCGCGAAAGACGTGGTTATTGACCTAGTTTGTTATCGTCGTCATGGTCACAACGAAGCTGATGAGCCGAACGCTACTCAGCCACTGATGTACCAGAAGATCAAAAAGCACCCAACACCGCGTAAGCTGTATGCGGATGTCCTGATCGAGCGTGAAGAGAGTGACATTGAAACTGCAACGCAGATGATCAATGAGTACCGTGACGCGCTGGATCGTGGTGAAGTGGTTTGTAAAGAGTGGCGCCCAATGGCACTTCACTCTGTTGACTGGTCTCCGTATCTTGGTCGAGATTGGGACGAAGAATGGGGTGGTCAGGTCGGTACTGAGCGCCTAGTTGCGCTTGGTCAGAAGCTTGGTCAATATCCAGATAGCCATAAGCTCCAAAGTCGAGTCAACAAGCTCTACAACGATCGTGCTGCCATGATGAGTGGCGAGAAGATGATCGACTGGGGTATGGCAGAGACGTTGGCGTATGCAACGCTGCTCGATGATGGTAAGCGCATCCGTATTTCAGGTCAGGATTCTGGTCGTGGTACGTTCTTCCACCGTCACTCAGTGCTGCACAACCAAGAAGATGCAAGTACCTACATTCCACTTGCTAACCTTCACGATAAACAGGGTCCATTCCAGGTATTTGACTCGGTTCTATCGGAAGAAGCGGTACTGGCATTTGAGTATGGCTATGCAACAGCAGAGCCAAGTGGTCTCACGATTTGGGAAGCACAGTTTGGTGATTTCGCCAACGGTGCTCAAGTTGTTATCGACCAATTTATTTCGTCTGGTGAGCAAAAGTGGGGTCGTCTGTGCGGTCTGACAATGCTGTTGCCGCACGGTTATGAAGGTCAAGGTCCAGAGCACTCTTCGGCTCGTCTAGAGCGTTACCTTCAATTATGTGCTGAACAAAACATGCAGGTGGTGATTCCATCAACGCCAGCTCAGGTTTATCACATGATTCGCCGTCAGGTCGTTCGTCCAATGCGTCGTCCGCTTATCGTCATGTCACCTAAGTCACTGCTAAGACACCCATTGTGTACGTCTAGCATTGAAGATTTGGCAGAGGGTACGTTTGAACCTGCGATCGGTGAAGTCGATGAGCTTAAGCCAGAAAACGTCAAGCGCGTTGTATTCTGCTCCGGTAAAGTCTATTTCGACTTGCTAGAGCAACGTCGTAGCAACGAGCAAGAAGATGTGGCGATTGTTCGTATTGAACAGCTATATCCATTCCCACTGGATGATGTAAAAGCCAAGATTGCTGAATACACCAATGCTCAAGATTTCGTTTGGTGTCAGGAAGAGCCTCAAAACCAAGGTGCTTGGTATTCAAGTCAACACAATTTCCGTGCAGCTATCCCTGCTGGCGCTGACTTGAAATACGCTGGTCGTCCAGCATCAGCATCTCCGGCGGTTGGTTATATGTCGGTACACTTGAAACAACAGAAAGCGTTAATTTCTGACGCGTTGACCCTAGATTAAGAACTAGAAGAAAAAGGAAGAAACAGATATGACAATTGAAATTCTGGTTCCAGACTTACCTGAATCAGTTGCAGACGCGACAGTCGCGACTTGGCACAAGAAACCAGGCGAAGCGGTAGCGCGTGATGAAGTTATCGTTGATATCGAAACCGATAAAGTGGTTCTTGAAGTCCCTGCACCTGAAGACGGTGTTCTTGAAGAGATTATTGAAGAAGAAGGCGCAACGGTTCTATCTAAGCAGCTGATTGCCAAGCTTAAGCCTGGTGCAGTCGCTGGTGAACCAACCACAGATACCACTGAATCAACAGAAGCTTCTCCAGACAAGCGTCACAAAGCGGCGCTAACGGAAGAGTCTAATGACGCTCTGAGCCCAGCCGTTCGTCGTCTTCTTGCAGAGAACGACCTCAGAGCTGAGGATGTAAAAGGCACTGGTGTTGGCGGTCGTATTACGCGTGAAGACATCGAAGCGCATCTGGCTACAGCGAAGAACGCACCTAAAGCTGAGGCTGAGGCAGCGGTAGCACCTGTATTGGCTCGTAGCCAAAAACGTGTACCTATGACTCGCCTACGTAAACGTGTAGCGGAGCGTCTGCTTGAAGCGAAGAACAGCACCGCGATGCTGACGACGTTTAACGAAGTGAACATGAAGCCAATTATGGATCTTCGTAAGCAGTACAAAGACCAGTTTGAAGAGCGCCACGGCACTCGTCTAGGCTTTATGTCTTTCTACGTGAAGGCCGTAACGGAAGCGCTAAAACGCTACCCAGAAGTGAACGCATCTATCGACGGTGATGACATCGTTTATCACAACTACTTTGACATCAGCATGGCAGTTTCAACGCCACGTGGTCTTGTGACACCAGTACTAAAAGACTGTGATTCACTAGGCTTTGCTGATATCGAGAAAGGTATTAAAGAGCTAGCGATCAAAGGTCGTGACGGCAAACTAACGGTTGAAGAGTTGACGGGTGGTAACTTCACCATCACTAACGGCGGTGTGTTTGGCTCACTAATGTCTACGCCTATCATCAACCCACCACAAGCGGCAATCTTGGGTATGCACAAGATTCAAGACCGTCCGATGGCTGTTGATGGCAAGGTAGAGATCCTGCCGATGATGTATTTAGCGCTTTCTTATGACCACCGTTTAATCGATGGTCGTGAGTCAGTAGGTTTCTTGGTGACTATCAAGGAACTACTGGAAGATCCAGCACGCTTGCTACTGGATGTATAGTTAAGCGTTGTTTTTATTTTGGATGTATAGACGTCCAAAATAAATGGAGCTAGACTAGCTCAACGTCTAGCTCCTTAGTAAGCCCCGAAGAGGCGGCTCTAACGAGTACTCCTACAGACGTATTACCGATAATCGGTATATGGAAATATAAAATCCCTCAGGGATATAACAAATGGAATCGCACAATGAATTTGCATGAATATCAAGCCAAACAGCTGTTTGCAGAATTCGGATTGCCTGTACCAGAAGGCTACGCATGTGACACCCCACAAGAAGCATTCGAAGCTGCTGGTCGTATCAGTACTGAAAAGAAAGTAGTTAAATGTCAGGTTCACGCTGGTGGCCGCGGTAAAGCGGGCGGCGTGGAGCTTCATGACACCAAAGATGGTGTTAAAGAATTCGCTCAGAAGTGGCTTGGTAAGAACCTAGTGACTTATCAAACAGACGCAAATGGTCAACCAGTGACTAAGATCCTAGTTGAAGAAGCGTCTAACATCGCCAATGAGCTGTATCTTGGTGCCGTTGTTGACCGTGCTACACGTCGTATCGTGTTTATGGCATCAACTGAAGGTGGCGTTGAGATTGAAAAAGTGGCGGAAGAAACGCCAGAGCTTATTCATAAAGCTGCGATTGATCCATTAGTGGGTCCACAGGCTTACCAAGGTCGTGAGCTTGCGTTCAAGCTTGGTCTTGAAGGCGACCAAATCAAGCAGTTCGTAAAAATCTTCATGGGTCTGGGCAACATGTTTGCTCAATACGACCTTGCATTGCTAGAAATTAACCCACTGGTTATCACTGGCGAAGGCAACCTTCTATGTCTTGATGGCAAGATCAACATCGATTCAAATGCACTTTACCGTCAGCCTAAGCTTCGTGAAATGCACGATCCTTCGCAAGAAGATGAGCGTGAAGCACACGCGGCTCAATGGGAGCTTAACTACGTAGCACTTGATGGCAACATCGGCTGTATGGTTAACGGTGCGGGTCTTGCAATGGGTACCATGGACATCGTAAACCTACACGGCGGTCAGCCAGCTAACTTCCTTGATGTAGGTGGTGGTGCGACAAAAGAACGCGTAACCGAAGCGTTTAAGATCATCCTATCTGACAGCAACGTGAAAGCAGTTCTGGTTAACATCTTCGGTGGTATCGTACGTTGTGACCTTATCGCGGATGGCATCATCGGTGCAGTTGAAGAAGTGGGTGTTGAAGTACCAGTAGTGGTTCGTCTAGAGGGTAACAATGCGCCTCTCGGCTCACAAAAACTCGCGGAAAGTGGTCTGAATATCATTGCTGCAAGCTCGCTAACAGAAGCAGCGGAAAAAGTAGTTGCTGCAGCGGAGGGCAAATAATGTCTGTACTAATTAATAAAGATACAAAAGTTATCTGCCAAGGCTTCACTGGTGGTCAAGGTACGTTCCACTCAGAGCAAGCTATTGCTTACGGCACACAAATGGTTGGCGGTGTTTCTCCAGGCAAAGGTGGTCAAACTCATCTAGGTCTTCCTGTATTTAACACAGTACGCGAAGCGGTTGAAGTAACTGGTGCAACGGCATCAGTTATCTACGTACCAGCTCCGTTCTGCAAAGATGCGATTCTTGAAGCGATTGATGCTGGTATCAAGCTTATCGTAACCATCACTGAAGGCATTCCAACGCTTGATCTACTTGACGTTAAAGTACGTCTAGATGAAGCGGGCGTTGTGATGATTGGTCCAAACTGTCCAGGCGTTATCACTCCTGATGAGTGTAAGATCGGTATCATGCCAGGCCATATCCACAAGAAAGGTAAAGTGGGTATCGTATCTCGTTCAGGTACGCTTACGTACGAAGCGGTTAAGCAGACAACTGACGAAGGCTTTGGTCAGTCTACCTGTGTTGGTATCGGTGGTGACCCAATCCCAGGTTCAAACTTCATTGATATCCTGAAGCTGTTTGAACAAGATCCAGAGACTGAAGCTATCGTTATGATCGGTGAGATCGGCGGTACTGCTGAAGAAGAAGCTGCGGCGTTTATCAAAGAGAACGTCACTAAGCCGGTTGTCTCTTATATTGCAGGTGTTACAGCGCCTCCTGGTAAACGTATGGGTCACGCTGGTGCGATTATCTCTGGTGGTAAAGGTACCGCAGAAGACAAGTTTGCAGCACTAGAAGCTGCGGGTGTTAAGACGGTTAAGAGCCTTGCTGACATTGGTAAAGGTCTTCGTGAGATCACCGGTTGGTAATGCCTAGTTGTTAAAAATACAAAGCTCTAGCGATTCGCTAGAGCTTTTTTGTTTCTAGTATCTAAACTACGTGTAAACCTAAGAATCCGTCGAACGTTAGGCTCTTGAGGGCGCGAGCTGAGCCAGTAAGAAGAACCCTGCAGCACTGATCACCACTGATGGCCCTGCGGGTGTATCGTAGAACCAAGAGAGGCTAAGGCCACAAAAGACAGAGATGATACCAATGATAGATGCGGTAACAGCCATTTGCTCTGGTGTCACAGTAAACTTGCGAGCGGTGGCTGCGGGAATGATGAGTAGTGATGTCATAATCAGTGCGCCAACAAACTTCATTCCGATAGCGATAACCAGACCCACCATTAACATAATGATTAAGCGCATTAAATCGACGTTGACGCCTTCAACGGCAGCGAGATCTTCATTCACAGTCGTTGACAGAAGTGGCCGCCAAAAAATGAACAGCAACAAGCCAATCACCGCGACTCCAGCATAAATGTAGAAAAGATCGGTCGGCGAGACAGCAAGCAGGTCACCAAAAAGGTAGCTCATCAAATCGACGCGAACATTATCCAAAAAGCTTACGGCAACCAAACCGAGCGAGAGCGCACTATGTGCGAGTATCCCAAGCAGAGTATCTGTCGCAACCAGTTTCTGCTTTTGCAGCGTCACCAAAACGATAGCTAACGCCATACAGCAAATGACGAGCGCGAGATAGAGATTAATGTTGAACAGAAAGCCAAGAGCTAAACCCATTAGTGAGGCATGGGCAAGCGTATCGCCAAAGTAAGCCATTCTGCGCCAAACCACGAAGGAACCAAGTGGACCAGCAATCAAAGCAATGCCAATACCGGCAATAATCGAAGGAAGTAAAAACTCAATCATGATGGGCGTGTCCGTGATCATGGTGTGAACATTGTGTGGCGTCACCTTGCACTGGTTCACCTGACAGGTCGTGGTGGTGATGTAGGTGCTGATGTTGATAGAAGGCCAGTGTTTCTTGCGTAGCACTACCAAACAATGCAATGTAAGAAGGGTGCTGTCTGACCGTTTGTGGCGCACCTTGGCAACAAATGTGGTGGTGCAGACAGATAACGTTATCGGACTTTGCCATCACCAGATGAAGGTCGTGCGACACCATAAACACGGCACAATTAAATCGATGACGTATCGAATCGATGAGTTCGTAGAGGTCGATCTGACCCTGCACATCAACACCTTGCGCAGGCTCATCAAGGACCAATATATCAGGTCGTTGCAAGAGCGCACGTGCGAGCAATACGCGCTGGTTCTCACCACCAGAGAGTTGATGCATGTTGTTCTTAATTAGGTGTTCAGCTCCGACAAGCTTTAGAGCATCGAGCCTTTCTTGAACACTGTACTTACCGGCTAATGCCAGAAAGCGCTCCACATTAAGCGGAAGTGAATCATTGAGTTTGAGCTTCTGAGGAACATAACCAATCTTGAGTTTTTTATCGCGCGTAATATGGCCCTTGTAGCGATTTTGAAGACCCAGTATGACCTTTACCAGCGTAGACTTTCCGGCACCATTAGGACCTATTAGAGTGAGAATTTCACCACGATTTATCGTTAGGCTAATATTATCTAGAACCTTTCTCTTGCTGAACTCAACACTAACGCGGTCCAGTTTAATCAGTTCGGACATAAATAGAACTCATTTGCAATTGATACGTGTTATAATGTAACATTTCGAGCCATTACTAGCTAGAAGGATTTTGAAGCCCTATGCATCGTTACATTCCAATTGTGGCACTTACTACACTGCTTCCGCTTAAATCGCAAGCTTTTGAAGTGCTAAACAGTATTAAACCATTTGAGATGATTTCTCAGGAGCTTATCCTCGATGGGCAATCTACGTCTTCAATATTGAATGCCAACGCCTCTCCTCATGATTATGCACTCAAACCTTCTGACGTGAAGAAATTACGTAGCAGTGAACTTGTGGTTTGGTTTGGTAACGATCTTGAGAGCTTCTTATCAAAGTCTCTGGAAGGGCAGCCTAATACGGTAAAAATTGAAGCGATTGACGGGCTATCGCTGCGTGAATTTGGCGAAGATGAGCATGACCATGGGCATGAAGGTCATCATCACGGTAGCTATGATCCTCATGTATGGTTAGGCCCTGAGCAGAGCCGACAGGTTGCGCGTGCAATCTCGACCAAGCTTCAAGAGCTTGACGCTGATAATACCGAAGCTTACCAACAAAAGTTGGCGCAGTTTGAAGCTAGTCTAGATAAAACGATTGATGAAGTGAAGGCACAACTTGAGCCGGTTCGTAGTGAAGGCTACTACGTTTTCCATGATGCGTACGGATACTACGAGGAATTCTTTAAGCTCAACAACCTCGGACATTTTACTGTTAGCCCTGAACGTAAGCCTGGCGCTAAGACACTGATCTCAATTAAGACAACGCTGCGCGAGCAGAATGTAAAATGCGTGTTCTCTGAGCCTCAATTTACCCCTGCGGTTGTTGAGTCATTGACACGCGGGACGGGCACGCATATTGGTCAGCTCGACCCATTAGGTACTGATATTGAGGTGAAAAAAGGCAGCTACTTCACCTTCTTAAAGGCAGTTGCAGATAGCTATGCAGGGTGTCTAAGTCAGTAAAAGCCGACAAATGACATTGCACATAATGTGAGTGCCGTTCCACAAAATGGGCGTTTAATTAAGTTTTACCTGTGATCATTTAGCCATTTAGGCGACTGAAGTCACGCTTTTCCTTTCCTAACAAAGCCAAATCCAGTAGATTTACGATAATTATCGTCGCAAATTAACTGGTTTGGCTTTGACTCTATCCTTGCTGCAAACACTTAGCTCGCCTACTACCTCGCATAAAAGAGCGGGTAGTCAAACGGTGTCTGCTCGCTCGATATTTACTTGTTTGTTCACCGCTTTGCTTTTGCTATGTCCATTAAGCCTAAAAGCGAAAGAGCTTCCTCCTGTTTTTTATCCTTTGTCATTACAAACCAATGGGCAGTTCCTAGCTGCTAAACAGTTGTTTCCGGGGGTTGAGGGAGGGCTTTGGTCCATTGACGTCCATAGTCGTGTGCGCTTTTACGATGGTACTCGATTTATTGAGTTAGAGAATCTCGCGTTCGAATATAATGACGTCACTTTTTTTGAGGGGCAGTTTTGGTATGCAAAGGCAAACAAGCTTTTTTCTAAAAAGCCGTTTGGTAACGTCGAGAAGGTTTATACCACTAAGCTGACTGAGCATATTCAATCGCTTGGAAATGGTGGTGAACACATTTGGTTTGCGACCGACCAACACCTCTATCTTGGTAGTGATTCAAACTCTCGATTTGAATCCATTGAGATCAAGGCGTTTGAGCGCTTTTATGGTGGTGTTGGCGTTTCGGTGACCGCAGCGATAGACACTTCAGATGGTTGGTACATAGGAACCAATGTTGGGCTCTATCGTTGGCAAAACGATAGTTTGAGCTACGTGGGGAAAACACATCGTGGACAAGTCTCTCGGTTACTTGTCGAGCCCCAGTCGAATACGCTTGTCATAGGCTACCACTCCGGTGTTGAGACTTTGCCATTAGATAACAATGGCGAACGACAGTTCTTTCCACTAGGTCAACATGTACTTGCACTTGAGAGCTCCGCGACACATTTTTGGGTAGGAACGGAGCAGGGACTGTACCTTCTGGACAAAGCGTCTCAGGAAATTAAACGAGTCAAATTTAACCCTCACGATGAATTTGGTCTTGCTGGTGAGAAGATCTATGCCCTTGTCGCGGACGGTGAACTCGGTATGTGGATCGCGACGAATAACGGTGTCCGTTATTTTTCTGAATATGGTTCGCTTTTTAAACGTAGCTCGGTAACGATTGATGAAAACCTGAATCGCTTAGAGCCAAAGCTGGAGGTGATGGATAATCCGCTTGGAGGATATTGGGTCATTACCGGAAGCGCGCTCTACTCCGTTGATGAGCAGGGTGAGTCAGCGATGGTATTTTGGGGCGCAGTGACCTCACTTGCACAGCGCGAGCAAGAGCTTTGGTTGGCCACAGACCGAGGGCTCATGCATGTAGAGCTTGGGGCTTACCAAATTACAGCAATGAATCAAACCGTAGAAAACCTCCCGGCTCAGGTCGAACATGTTGCTTTAGGGAGTGGTCACGTATTGTGGGTCAGTGACGGTCTTCATCTTTTCAGTATCGACATCGAAACTCGCTCTGCAAAAGACTATGGGCAAGAATGGGTTGTGAGTGGTCACTTACCCGCAAAGGTGACCGAGATAAATGCACTTGGGAAGGATAGGGCCCTCATTGGCACGGATCACGGGCTCTATATCATTGAGCAAGGTCGAAGTCGTTATATTGGTGAAAGTGAGCCATTTGGAAGCGTCACCGAAATGGTTGCGCATGACAATAGTATCTGGGCTGCTAGCAGCTATGGTGCGTTTCGCTATGATACTGAGCATCAGTTATTTTCTCGACTGGAGCTTTTTCAGGATAGCACTAGACCTGTTTGTATTACTCGAAGTGATAATGCGTTTTGGCTTATTAGCTCTGCGGGACTCACCGCATACAATGATAATGGGCAGATAGTCAGACACCTAAGTGCGCCTTATGGTGTGATAAGCAATGAATTTATTAACGGTAGCTGTGCTTATAGCTCATACAGTGATCGCGTCGTTTTAGGTTCACGATATGGCATCGTAGAGTTTTCTCCCAACAAACTGCTAGATAACCCTGCGCCAACCCCTAAGGTTTTAGTCTCGCAAGTATCGGTGAATAACGAACCCATCAGCTTGGGTGACATTCAGGAGGCGGTCCACGACGTTGATTATGGCGATAGCATTGCATTGCAATTGAGCTTGTGGCCGTCTAATCAAGGCCAAAGTTTGGTATACCGAACACCGGATACCGATTGGCAAATGATGCAAGGCTTCCAACTAAACATTGATAAGCCAACGCCAGGTATCCACTCCCTTGAAGTGGCCGTACTAGGTGCGCAAGAGCAGAGTCTTCCTATACGCTTCAGTTATTTAGTACGTACTCCTTGGTACATGACGGGCATGTTCTATTCCGTCCTAGGGCTAGCATCCATACTGCTTATTGCTGGCATTATCTATTGGCGCTCAAGACGGATTCGGTTTATGAACCGCTCGTTGAAGACACAAGTCGCCTTAAAAACTGAGCAGCTTCAGCACCAGAGTCGAGTATTGGTTGGTAATAATCAGCAGTTGCGTAAGGCTTTCAAAATCCGACAACTATTGCTGCAAGAGCTGGTGGAGCAAGCGGCCCAACATAGTGCTCAGTTTAAGCTTGAGCAGATCCCTAACTGGTCAAAGAGTAAAACGCCAGATTATGATGGACTTGACAACATCAAGGCTATTTTTGATGAGGAGAGTACATCACCTGTTGTTTGCTCTGTGGTTAGTATCCTCAAGTTTACCGTCGATGCGTGGAAAAAAGAGCTGGATAGCTACGGCATAAAAGTCGAACTCGTGGTCAAAGCGAGCTGTGAGCGTGTAGTTCTCGATACGTGTAATCTCGACATCATCTTCAACTCTGTCATCGCTAATGCACTTCGAAGAATGGTTCGAGGTCAGGTGCTTAAGGTGACGGTTGATGATGAACTAACCAAACTCAATGTTATTTTCGAAGACAATGGTTTACCTTTGCCTAACTACAACGAACAGGCCTCCACTCAATCGTTTGACGGAAAGGAGAGTCAGCTCGATTTTAGCCCTTCGAGCCTCCCTGCTCATATTCATCGCTCAGGTGGGGAGTTAAAGCCCGTCGAAAGAGGAAGCACGAATCGTTTAACACTTCGTTGGATGCTCTCTCCAGAAGACAAGCGAGACAGTGGTTCTGGCGATATCTCAGAGCGTACAGTTGGAAAACCGATACTCGGAGTGGAGGCTTCGAAGCAGCCTGTTGAAATAAAAGTCGACAAGCATGAGCAGTGGAAGCGCCAAGTTACTCGACTAGTATCGGAGCAGTTTAATGACCCGGACTTTAGTACTGCGTCTGTATCTAAAGCTCTATTCTTGTCAGAAAGGAGCTTCCAGCGCCGCTTTAAATCGCAGTTTAACAGTACCTTTACCGATTATTTAACGGATGTTCGCATGGAAAAAGCCTGTGAGATGCTTCTGCAGGGAGAGAAGGTGTCGGACGTTGCCTTTGCGTGTGGCTTTAATGATCCATCGTACTTCTCGCAGCGCTTTAAGGTCTACTTTGGCCTTCCACCATCTAAGTTTGCCATGATGGACGTGACCGAGAGCTAGGTATTGAGTGACCTTGTTACAGATTAAAGTAGCGATAAAATGCACGCTGCTTCAGTCTCTCCAGTGGGAGGTTAGTAAGGCGTAAACGTACAGCATCTCCAGGTCTTAATTGAGCCGCAACGGAAAGATCGCGAAATGCGACTACACCAAGTTTTGGATACCCGCCAAGCGTTTGATGGTCGCTTAACATGACAATAGGATTGCCGTCGGGTGGGATCTGTACAGCACCACAGACAATACCTTCAGAAATGAGTGAGTGAGTATTTACTGGCTCTGACTCAAGGCTTGCTTGTAGTCTAACTCCCATTCTGTTGCTGTTCGGACTGACGCTGTAAGGTTGTTGCAGAACTCTTTGCAGAAGACGCCTATCCAATTGGTGATATTGAAAGCTAGGGATAATACGAAGTGTACGCAGGCCTTCGTAATTGGGCATTGCCGTTCTGGGGATGTTATCGGAAGGAATGGATGAATCGCTGTCGACTGACTTTAGCGAATCTCCATTAGCTAATGGCAAACCTGCTTTGATACCACCGACCCCATCGCGCTCGACGGTCGATGTGCTTCCCATAAAGGTTGCGACATCGAATCCACCGCTTGTAGAGATATAGGTTCGGCAACCCGCTCTCGGGATCGATAAATGCAACTCTTGTCCATCTCTGAGGCCAAATGGATGCCAATTGACGACTCTTCTACTGTCTGTGCTCCCTGTCAGTATCTCGGCGTTGCAATCTGCGCCAGTGAGAACAAGGATCATATCACCCTCGGCTCGGAATTTGGCACGCCCCAATAATATTTCGAGGCTGGTGCTAGACATGGTGTTACCCAGTAGTTTTTGTCCCCAACAGTGAGCATGAAGGTCTGCGGCGCCACCTTGAGTGAGTCCGTATTTACTGGCTCCAAACCGGCCTAAGTCTTGAGTCGTTATATGATGATTATCATTGATGACAATTAGGCGTCCCATAAGCGCCCTCCTAGCGACAAAAACTTCTGTTTACTAATGGCATGGAATTGCACTCTGTCACCGACTTTTAGAAGTGATTGATCTGGTGACGCTTGATTAAACAGGGGTAAAGGACAATTGCCAATAATTTGCCATCCTCCCGGAGTGTCGTTGGGATAGACGGCGGTTTGGTTGTTTGCGATACCGACACTGCCTTTTGGCACAAACGAGCGGGGTGTGACGTGTATTGGTGCCCGTATCTGCTCGGGCAACTCTGCCAGAAATGCAAAGCCAGGGGCAAAACCAATCGCACACACTGAGTAAACCGTACTGGTGTGGTACATGACTATATCTTGTCGAGATAACGACAGCGAGGCTTCTAGTGCGAGCAAATCTGGAGCAACTTCTTCACCATAATAAGTGGGCAACATAATAGGCTCACCTAACGTGTCCTCATCAATCTCATCTTTGGCAGAAATTCCCTCTACGAACTGAATGATCTGGTTGGCAGAGCCGCGAATCGGATGAAACTCAATAAGAAGCGTTGTGTAGGAGGGGGTGCAGTTGGTAATTGAGCCTGAAAACGCTTGCTCTAGCTGATTGGCGATACTGGCAATTTTCGTAGGAAGGGACGTATCTATACGGCTAGCAAAGGTTAACATCAGTGCCGATTCACTCACTTGCTCTATAGACGGCGTCTTCATGATTTAGCCTTAGCTTCAGTCTGAGCGATACGCTGTTTTAACTGACTTGCTACTTTTATAGACGCTTGGTTATCACCGTGGACGCAAAGTGTATCTGGCGCTAGAAGTAATGACTCACCTTCTATGGTGGTGATTGGGCGCTGTGACAGAAAAGCATCAGCTTGTGACAATATTTCGTCAGGCTGGTGAAGGACGGCGTTGTCGAGCTGACGAGGCGCAAGGCGACCAGAGCTCAGATACCGACGATCGGCAAACGCCTCCATAATCAAAGCAACTCCCACCTCGTCAGCAAGAGAGCGATAAGTGTTCGCTTCTGCGGTGTCTAATATCATCAAAGGCAACTCTAGCGTATGAGCGGCCTGCAACACAGCATCAAATACAGAAGCAGATGCCATCATATCGTTATAAAGCGCGCCATGAGGTTTTATGTACTCGACACAGCTTTGATGATGCTTTGTAACCGCTTGTAACGCACCTACCTGATACAGGATAGAGTGAGTAATGGACTCACCAGCCATGGCAAGACTGCGCCTGCCAAATCCCTGTAAATCTGGATACCCCGGATGTGCTCCTATGGTGACGTCATTTGCTTTGCAAAGTTTAACGGTTTGCGACATGTGGTCGGGGTCGGATGCATGAAAGCCACAAGCGATGTTTGCCATGTCGAGAAGCGGGATCAGTTCGCTGTCACATCCCATACTCCATTGACCAAAGCTTTCACCAACGTCTCCATTTAACTTCATCATAGGATAATTTCCTTTTATCAGAGATAGTTAAATTATGAAGTGGTGTGTGTGTTTTTACAATTCGCGGACGGTAGGTTTGTGAGGTATTAGATAGCAGACAAAAAAAATCGCGGCATAGCCGGGGGACCATACCGCGGGTGTCAATGACACCTTCGCTTGCTGCCGGAGTGATGTGGTCGCCCACATCACCTCTGGAATTTCGATTAACAGGAGCAGGTTGCTCTGTTGGTATTAACTATAAATAACTCGACTTAATTTCCTTATAAAAATAACGGCAAGTTACCATGAAGATTGCGACAGTTTTCTCGGGTACATTTAACTTGTTGAAAATATACACTTTTATTTAAATTTAGTTTTTGTGGCTGTCATTGTTTTGTCACGATAAAAGTTTTTGAGATGACATTTTGACGTAATTGACGGACATATTTTGACAAATAATACGTTTGCAATCCGGCCTAAATTGACGTAGCGCAATGCGCAAAATAAGCTTGCAACTATAAAATGACCGTTAATGTTAATATTTCTCATTACCAATCATAGTTTGGGTGAATTGAATGAAACTTGCTGATTTGAACATCGGAAGCAGTGGCAAGATTGCTGCACTAACTGGGCTATCGAGTGACGTCCGTAAAAAATTGATGGTAATGGGATTGTTACCAAACACCGAAGTAAAGGTGATTCGTCGTGCTCCTATGGGCGACCCATTGCAGATCGAAGTGCGTGGCGTGTCACTAGCGGTTCGCAACAATATTGCTCAATCAATAGAAGTGGAGTCATTGTGATGAACTACACCATCCTTACTGTTGGTAATCCTAATAGTGGTAAAACAACGCTATTCAATGGCCTAACAGGTGCTAAGCAGCAAGTCGGTAACTGGGCTGGCGTGACGGTTGAAAAGAAAACGGGTCAATACAGCCATGCCGGTGACCAATTTCAGCTAACGGATCTACCTGGTATCTATGCCCTAGATAGTGGAAATGATGGCAACAGTATCGATGAGTCTATTGCTTCTCGTGCGGTACTGACTCATCCAGCAGACCTTATTATCAATGTTGTCGACGCAACAAGCCTCGAGCGCAGTCTGTACATGACGCTGCAGCTTCGTGAACTTGGTCGTCCAATGGTCGTTGTGCTTAACAAAATGGATGCGTTAAAGCGCGAACGTATCAAGCTGGATGTCGCTGGCTTAGAAAAAGCACTTGGCTGCCCAGTGCTTACGCTTTCTGCGACGGATAAAGATCAGGTAAGAGCCCTGAAAGAGCGTTTGCATAAAACGGTTGTGCAAGGTCTTACTCTCGATGCACTTGCGATTAACTATGGCTCTGAAATGGAACAGGCGATCGCAAAAGTTGATCCGGCCTTTGCTGGTGAGTCAGTGAGCTCTCGCGCTTTGGCGATTCGAGCGCTAGAAAATGATGTTATGGTGCTGAACTCACTCACCTCAGAGCAGAGAGATGAGATCGAGCTGGCATCAAACCAAGCAGAGATCGACATTGACCTTCAAGTGGCGGATACCAAGTACACCTTCTTGCATGAGCAGTGTAAAAAGCTTCGCCGCAGCGAGGGTAAACTGAGCCGAAGCTTTACCGAAAAAGTAGATGGCTTCATCCTCAATAAATGGGTTGGTGTGCCTTTCTTCTTCGTGGTCATGTATCTCATGTTCATGTTCTCCATTAACATTGGCAGTGCTTTCATCGACTTCTTTGATATCGGCGTTGGCGCACTTCTTGTTGATGGCGGGCACTACCTTCTTGATGACCACCTTCCAGTTTGGCTTGTTACTTTGATCGCCGATGGTGTCGGTGGCGGTATCCAAACCGTGGCGACTTTTATTCCCGTGATCGCTGCGCTTTATCTGTTCTTGGCGGTACTAGAGAGCTCAGGCTATATGTCACGAGCGGCGTTTGTACTTGATAAAGTCATGCAGAAAATTGGTCTGCCAGGCAAAGCGTTTGTGCCTCTTGTGCTTGGCTTTGGTTGTAACGTGCCTTCAATTATGGCGACACGTACGCTGGATCAAGAGCGTGAGCGTAAACTCGCCGCTTCTATGGCACCGTTTATGTCATGTGGCGCGAGACTGCCTGTATACGCTCTGTTTGCGGCTGCATTCTTCCCAGAGAGCGGTCAGAACGTGGTATTTGCTCTTTACCTTTTAGGTATTGTTGCAGCCGTCTTTACTGGCTTGGTGTTAAAGCACACGATTTACCCGGGCTCCAGCGATAGCCTAGTGATGGAAATGCCTGACTATGAGCTACCAACTTTCCAGAATGTGATGATTAAGACCTGGCAGAAGCTAAAGCGCTTTGTACTCGGTGCCGGTAAAACCATCGTTGTAGTTGTGACCATTCTTAGCTTCCTAAACTCTGTGGGTACAGATGGTAGCTTCGGTAACCAAGATAGCGAGAACTCAGTACTGTCAAAAGCAGCGCAAGTGGTCACCCCTGTTTTCGCACCTATGGGTGTTCAGCAAGACAACTGGCCAGCAACAGTAGGTATTATCACGGGTATCTTCGCTAAAGAAGCGGTGGTCGGTACGCTAAACAGCCTCTACACCTCTAGTGAGGGTGAAGAGGGTGAATATGATCTACTGGGTAGCCTTCAAGAAGCCGTTGAATCTATTCCTGCGAACCTAGCGGATCTCAGCTACTCAGACCCACTGGGTGTCGATGTCGGTGATCTGTCTGATTCGTCAGCAGTAGCAGAAGACCAAGAGGTAGATAGCTCTATCTTTGGTAACCTTAAAGGCTACTTCGTGACCAGTAACGCAGCGTTTGCTTACTTGATCTTTATCTTGCTCTACACCCCTTGTGTTGCAGCTATGGGCGCTTACGTGAAAGAGTTTGGACAGAAGTACGCGCGTTTTATTGCAGTATGGACCATGGGACTTGCCTACGGTGGTGCGACGCTGTACTACCAAGTCACACACTTTGCTCTTCACCCGATGTCGAGTGCTGTGTGGATCGTTGCAATCTTAGCGATGTGCGCATTTGTGTGGAAACTGCTTAAGAACCAAGGCAAAAAGCAGGCACAAATGGAGATGCAAACGGCATGATTCTATCGGAGTTGAAAGCGTATATTGAAGCGAACCCAGCCGCAAACCGACAAGAGCTAGCGAAGCAGTTCTCGCTCAGCGAAGACGGAGTTGATGCCATGCTTGCGGTCTGGATTCGGAAAGGAAAGCTTTCAAGGACGGAAGATTGCGATAAGAAGGGCCAGGTGATTCGCGTGCGATATCATGTGAATCAAGCTGATGCTTTATCGCTGAGTGTTAAAATGTAGTCACGAAAAAGCTCCGATTTTGTCGGAGCTTTTCTTTTCTTGAACCACCAGCTGTTCGTCAATCATGCGCTTTGAAAAAGTTCGCTTTCCGCTAGCTGCGACTGAATACGTTGAACCAAGCTGTGTTGGTCTTCATCACTGCGATACTCACCCTTGGTGCTTCCCCATAGTGGTCCGGGCCACGCGATATCATTCTTAAAGCGCGCAATATGATGAACGTGAAGCTGCGGCACCATATTACCCAGAGCGCCAAAATTGAGTTTATCGGGGGTAAACAGGGCCTCTAGAGCACGGTTGACCACCTCTGACTCGAGTAGAAACTGTTGCTGCTCATGCATTGGCAGGTGATGCAGCTCAGTTAAGTCTGCTTTCTTAGGCACCAAGATAACCCAAGGAACCGAGTCATCTTTGTGTAGTAGCGCCAGACTCAATGGAAATTCACCAAGTAGGCTCGTGTCTTTTGTTAGTTGTGGGTGCAGTTCAAAGCTCATGGTAGGCGCTCATGTCGAAATAAAAGGGACAAAAAAGGCGAGGTGCTCTCGCATCTCGCCTTCTATTATGAATGGTAATTCAACAAATTACATTCTTTCTAGTGTCTCGATACCCAATAGCTCAAGACCTTGTTTGATAGTCTTAGCAGTTAGGGCTGCAAGACGTAGACGGCTTTGCTTCACCGCTTCGTCTTCGGCAACTAGGATTGGGCACGCTTCGTAGAAGCTAGAGAATTGACCTGCTAGTTCGAATAGGTAGCTACACATGATGTGAGGCTGACCTTCACGAGCCACTGACTCAACCGCTTCTTCAAATTGTAGAAGCTTAGCAACCAGTGCTTTCTCTTTTTCGTCAGTGATCTTGATGTCGCCAGTAAGCTCATCCATCGACACACCAGCTTTAGCAAATACAGACGCTACGCGTGTATACGCATACTGCATGTATGGTGCTGTGTTGCCTTCAAATGCAAGCATGTTGTCCCAGTCAAACACGTAGTCAGTAGTACGGTGCTTAGAAAGATCTGCGTACTTAACCGCTGCCATTGCAACTGTGTTCGCGATGTTTGCTTTCTCTTCGCTTGCAAGTTCAGGGTTCTTAGACTCGATAAGCGTGTTTGCACGCTCAACCGCTTCATCTAGAAGGTCTGCGAGACGAACAGTGCCGCCAGCACGTGTCTTAAATGGACGGCCATCTTTACCTAGCATCATACCGAATGCGTGGTGCTCAAGCGTTGTTGACTCTGGCACGTAGCCAGCTTTACGAACAATTGTCCAAGCCTGTTGCAGGTGCTGATGCTGACGTGAGTCGATGAAGTAAAGCACGCGATCTGCGCCTAGCTGCTCGTAGCGGTACTTAGCACAAGCGATATCCGTAGTGGTGTAAAGGAAGCCGCCGTCACGCTTCTGGATGATAACGCCCATTGGCTCACCATCTTTGTTCTTGTACTCATCAAGGAATACAACTTGCGCGCCGTCATCTTCTACTGCAAGACCTTTTTCTTTCAGGTCTTGAACAATACCTGGCAGCATGTCGTTGTACATGCTTTCGCCCATTACGTCATCGCGAGTTAGTGATACGTTTAGACGGTCGTAGTTACGCTGGTTTTGAATCATAGTGACGTCAACCAGTTTCTTCCACATCTCGCCACAGAACTCATCGCCACCTTGAAGTTTTACAACATAGCCACGTGCGCGTTCGGCAAACTCTGCATCTTCGTCATACAGTTTTTTAGACTCACGGTAAAACGCTTCAAGGTCAGAAAGTTCCATAGAGACTTCACCAGACTCTTGTTGTACGCGCTCTAGGTTTGCGATAAGCATACCGAACTGAGTACCCCAGTCACCGATATGGTTTGCACGAATCACCTTGTGACCCAAAAACTCTAGCGTGCGAACAACCGCATCACCGATGATGGTTGAGCGCAGGTGACCAACGTGCATTTCTTTAGCCACGTTTGGCGCTGAGTAGTCAGCAACGATCGTTTGCTGCTCTTGAGAAGCCACACCCAAGCGAGAGTCAGCTAGAGCCTCGTCTGCTTGCTGTGCTAGGAACTTTTCACTTAGGAAGATGTTGATAAAGCCAGGACCAGCAATTTCTGTTTTGCTTGCAATTCCATCTAGGTCCAAAACATCCAGAACTTTTTGCGCGAATTCTCGTGGATTAGTACCCAACTTCTTAGCAACGCCCATTACACCGTTTGCTTGGTAGTCACCAAACTGTGGCTTTGCAGATTGGCGAACAGCCGCAGGACTGCCTGCAGGTGCGCCAGCGGCTTCTAGAGCCTGAGATACTTTGTCGTTGATCAGTGCTTGGATATTCACACGCATTTCCTTCAAAACTTGGCTTCAATTCTTGGAATTGGATTTAATCTAGTAAATTGGCGCACATAATAGCAACTTTAACGCCGCTGACCTAGGGGGAAAGTTTGTATTTTTTCTGATTCTAGCTCAATCCTGCTACTATTTGGCGTTTGATGATCAAAGTGAGCACGAAAAAATGCAACAAACCCTGATAGAAAAAGGTCTAGTGCCTTCTGCAATGTTGAATAAAATCGATGATTTTCTGGATAATATTCAGGCTTTATGCAGCCTGTTAGCTATCGATTTATCTGCTTATCAGGCGGATCATATTGCTTTGCGTATTAACGATGCTGAGCTAGCAAAAGCGGCGCATCAAGCATGGTTAGAATATGGGAAAGTGATCTCTGAGGCGCAGATCAACGGTCGTCCAATTATCGTGCTTGAGTTCGATAACGCTGTTCAAAGTCATGGCTGGTCAATTGAATGTCTAGAATTGCCTTACCCTGCGATTGGTAAAACACACCCAGTAGAGGATTGGGAACATGTTGAATTTGTGGTGCCATCAAATGCGCTGACCGCTGAGGCTTTTTTGCAAGATCTCTATAAGCTGTTTCCGCACCTTGAGCGTCAGCTTGAGCAAGCGAAACAACAAGGCGTAAAGGTGAAGTTATCGAGTCCGAAAGGAGAAGGTGAGCGTCTGGCTAACCCAACGGTCGCGTTTAAATTCAATAACATCTGCATCAAGCTCCACCCTCACAGTTTGAAAAACATCGTCGCTTCAGAGCACGAATAAGTGACTCCGCTCTTAATCTGACAACCTAGTGAAAAAGGTTACTTGCGTGGTTAACAGTTAAACACGGTAAAGACACCTTCATACCAATGAACGCGCGTCGGCAAGCTACAATTGAAGAATGTATTCAGATTGTAAGGAAACGACGCGTGAATCTAAACAAGGTGGTTGGTGATAATACAAGGCTTATTGGTATTGCGGCGATGTTGTCTTGCCTGCCAATGGCTACTCATGCCAAAGAGTTTGACTTCGACAACCCTCAATGTGATGTCAAAGCATCTCGCAGTATCACCAATGATCACCTCACACTTAACCTCAACTTCTGCAATCAGCTAACACTTCACGACGGCAAGCTAGCCAAGTGGACCGATTCACGCATTCAGCCCTATTTGTCCGCATCAAAACGCTGGCTAGAGGTCATTCTTGCTGTGGATGGGGTCGAGCAGCACAGCCTAGACATTGACTTCTACGTGGTTCCCATGGATAACGCCAACGGTATGGCGGGGCCAGAGGCTGAAATTGACGTTAATTGGCGTTTAATCCCAACCGAAGGCTCGGTATTTATTGGCAGCCACACCTACGAACCTGGGTTTGAACAGGTGGAGTTCAATGCCAATATTCTGCATGAAATGGGGCACGTGTTTGGCATCGGTGCGTATTCCATGGACTACACACGTCACGACGGACAGCTCGGTAAGGTGTTTATGGTGCGCGATAGCCAAGCGGTGAAGCGGTTTAATGAGCAATATGATGTGGATTATCGTGAGCTGCCAATCAGTGATGACGGTGGGCATCTTTACGACTCTAAGTGGAGTGAAGATAAAAAACGCTACGATAAGAATGGTCGCCCAGTGCCAGACATGAGTGCAGAGTTGATGGCAAATGGCAACCTGATAGGTCCGGTGACATTGGGGATGCTTGATGATTTGGGCTATCGGGTGGATTATTCGAAAGGTGACACCTACCAGTAAATGTCGACGCTATGAAAGAGAAAAAGCCCTTCACACTGAGATGAGAAGGGCTTTTTAATCTAATGAAATCAGATAGGTAATTACAAAATCACTGTCTTGTTTCCGTAGACGAATACGTGGTCATTGACTACTTTATTAAGCGCTTTAGATAAGACATTCTTCTCTACGTCACGACCCGCTTGTGCCATATCAGCAGCGCTGAAGTTGTGGTCGACAGGAATAACGTCTTGCTTAATGATCGGACCTTCATCCAAATCGTTGGTAACAAAGTGCGCGGTCGCACCAATGATCTTAACGCCGCGATCATACGCTTGCTGATAAGGTTTCGCGCCGATAAAAGCAGGCAAGAAGCTGTGGTGGATGTTAATGATCTTGTGATGGTACTTCTCAACGAAAGTCGGCGTCAGTACGCGCATGTACTTAGCTAACACTAGGTAGTCTGCTTCATATTGATCAATGGCTTCCAACATTTTTGCTTCGTGCTCTTCGCGGCTAAGACCTTCGTGAGACACACAGTGATAAGGAATATCAAACTTCTCTGTTAGTCCTTGAAGTATGTCGTAGTTGCCGATAACTGCTGCAATCTCGACGTCTAGGCTGCCATCGAAGTTTTTCATCAGGATATCACCAAGACAATGTGCCTCTTTGGTCACTAAGATCACGATGCGTTTGCGAGATGAATCAACCAGTCTGCGTTTAGTGCCTTCAGGAAGGGCGTGGTCTAGGTCTGCTAAGAAGGTCTCGTCATTGAAGTAACCTTCAAGCTCGGTACGCATAAAGAAATGACCGCTGGTGTTATCCACAAATTCGTTGTTGTGAATAATGTTTAGCTGGTGCTTGTAACAGATGTTAGTGATCTTTGAGATCAAACCTGGCGCATCGTTGCAATGCGTCAATAAGGTCTTCTTTTCCATGATTTACTGCTTCCGTGAAAATGTCATTCATACCTCGTGGTCACTCAAACTATTTATTTGGTGTGTCAGTGATTATGCAACTCAATGAAAGGCATTGGAGGTTTGCTCACTCGAGGATTTAATCTTTGCTGCGTGTTATTAAGGTTGTACGCAATATAACCGACATTATTAATCTATTCTGAGCAAGGTTTCAACAAAAGAAGTCTGCCGCGCTAGTGACAAAGGCTCTAGCAAGCCAGATTTCGATGCAATCTAGCAGCCCTAACCCCTATCAAATCGGTTTTTTAACTGCTGGTGGTTTGGGTATACTACCCCCATTCTTTATTAGCAGTGGTACCAAATGGGTTCACGAACAATCACCAAAGCGTTTGCCTCTGATGGTGCGCTAGGGCAGGTCATACCGGGATTTCAACCACGCCAACCGCAGCTGGACATGGCGAATGCCGTTGATGAAGCTATTGAGCATCAAACGCAGCTGGTTGTCGAGGCGGGCACGGGCACGGGTAAGACATTTGCTTATCTCGTTCCTGCGTTACTGAGTGGAAAAAAGACGATCATCAGTACCGGCTCGAAAAACCTGCAGGAGCAGCTGTTCCACCGAGATCTGCCTTTGATGGTTGAAGCTTTGGGCTTTCATGGAAAAGTGTCACTGCTGAAAGGTCGTTCCAACTATTTGTGTTTGGATAGGCTGAGTCGACAAATGGTCGAAAGCCACACGACTGAAACGCAAACTGATCTGCTTTCCCAGCTGGTTAAAGTGCGAACCTGGTCCTCGGAGACCAAGTCAGGCGATTTAGGTGAGTGCGATGCCATTGCTGAAGACAGCCCAATCATTCCGACCATTACCTCAACCAATGACAATTGCTTAGGTAAAGAGTGTCCGAGTTACGAGGATTGCTTCGTACTCAAGGCGAGAAGGCGAGCGCTCGATTCCGACGTTGTGGTCGTGAACCATCACTTGTTTATGGCGGACTTGGCGATCAAAGAGACTGGTTTTGGTGAACTGATACCAGAAGCTGACGTGTTTATCTTCGATGAAGCTCACCAGATCCCTGATATTGCCAGCCAGTACTTTGGCCAATCTATCTCTAGCCGACAGATCCAAGACCTGTGTAAGGACATTGAGATTGGCTATCGCACTGAAGCGAGAGATATGCGTCAACTGCAAAAAGCAGGGGAACGTTTGTCTCAAGCTGCGATGGATATGCGAATTGTGCTTGGTGATACTGGTTTTCGCGGTAACTGGCGAGATGCAATCGCTTCGCCGAATATTAAGCGTGAGATGGAAAGGCTCACAGATGCCCTGGACTTCGTCATTGATGTACTCAAGCTTGCCCTTGGCCGTAGTCAACTTCTCGATACTGCATTTGAGCGCGCTAACCTCGTAAAGGGCAGAATCGAGCGAGTCTGTGATGTGACGATTACCGGCTACTCCTACTGGTATGACACATCACCGCGCCATTTCAGTTTACATATCACCCCTTTAACGGTGGCCGATAAGTTTCATGAGCAGGTTGAGATGAAAGGGGGCGCTTGGATATTTACCTCCGCCACACTCGCTGTATCGGATGATTTTGGTCACTTCACCTCTCGATTGGGCTTGGTGCCCAAACAGCAGTTTTCATTACCAAGTCCGTTTGATTATCCAAGCCAAGCAAGACTCTGTGTGCCTCGTTACTTGCCAGAGCCCAACAGTAATGGTCTGGCTGATAAGCTGGTAAGAATGCTTACCCCTGTCATTGAGCAAAACCAAGGGCGCTGTTTCTTCTTGTGCACGTCGCACAGCATGATGCGAGAGCTTGGGGAGAAGTTCCGAGAGACACTATCAGTTCCAGTGTTATTGCAGGGGGAAACCAGTAAGCAGAAAACCCTGGCTGAGTTTATGGAGCTTGGGAACGCCTTGCTGGTGGCAACAGGGGCGTTCTGGGAAGGAATAGATGTTAGAGGTGACACCTTGAGCTGTGTTATCATCGACAAATTACCGTTTACCGCTCCGGATGATCCGTTGCTTAAAGCGCGGATCGAGGATTGTAAGCTGCAAGGGGGAGACCCTTTTCAGCAGGTTCAGATCCCCGATGCGGTGATTACGCTCAAGCAGGGTGTTGGACGTTTGATACGCGATCAAAAAGATCGTGGCGCACTGATTATTTGCGATAACCGATTAGTGACCAGAGACTATGGAGCGACCTTCTTATCCAGTCTCCCGCCGATTCCTCGCACTCGAGACTTGGGCGTGATTAAAACGTTTTTAGCGCAAGGCGAAGCACCGAGCGCAGCAGAAGAACAAATTGAGAAATAAATGACTTACAAAATCTTAGCTATCGATACCGCAACAGAAAATTGCTCAGTAGCGCTCCTAGTTGGCGACAAGACATACTCACGCAGTGAACTCGCGCCGCGCGACCACACTAAGAAAGTACTGCCAATGGTAGATGAACTGCTGAAAGAGGCAGATCTAACCTTGACTGATCTTGATGCGCTTGCGTTTGCACGCGGTCCAGGTAGCTTTACCGGTGTGCGTATTTGTATTGGTATCGCACAAGGTTTGGGCTTCGGTGCTGATCTGCCGATGATCGGCATTTCGACACTAAAAGCGATGGCGCAAGGGGCATATCGTATCGCTCAAGCAACTAACGTAGCGAGTGCTATTGATGCACGTATGAACGAAGTGTATTGGGGTCGTTTTGAGCGTCTAGAGTCAGGAGACTGGCAAGAGGTCGATCAAGAGCAAGTCATTCCGCCGAGTGTTCTTGTCGAAAATATCGTGGCAGACGAGCATACATGGACAACCGCTGGTACAGGTTGGGATGCATACTCAGAACCACTATCAACACTGGCGATCACCACTCAAGCTTCAGAGGTTCTCTACCCAGAGGCACAGGATATTGCGTATCTCGCTCAGTTCGAGTTAGCAAAGGGCAACACAGTCCCAGCTGAAGAAGCTAGCCCAGTTTATTTGCGTGATACTGTCGCATGGAAAAAGCTGCCAGGCAGAGAGTAACGAAGGAGAGGGCTAGTCCACAGCGCTAGCCCAACTTGATTATGGTCTCGATTAACGGCTTACCTTCCATACCCAATCAGCGCAAGACACAGAAAGCCAATGCAAAAAAGGCAGTGTCGAAAGCGTCTACATCTCAATCTTCGCAGTCAACCAATCAATCGACGCAGGTCACGAAAGTGGCGCAAGCAGTCGCGCATTCAGTAAAGCATTTATCCGATGCTGACATGGCAAAGGCTCAGGTTCAGTATGATCTCCCGGAGGGTCGATCGAAAAAGGCTCTGGAAGAGTATATGAGTGTTATGAATCGAGCCAAAAGAGAGGAACTCGAACAGTTGCTTGGTGTCGATATCTATATATGATAATAAGAGTTATTTGCTTTAACTGTAACTTGCTTTAATTAAGGTATCCCCATTTATGAAAACACTCCTGAAACTCAGTAGTATTGTGGCGTTAAGTGCCATTTTGAGTGCCTGTGGCAGCCTTCCTGACACCTTAGCGACCAACAACGAGAACGTGGTTGCCACTTATCAAGGTGTTCTTGATACCAATGACAAGGCCGAAGTGCGTTTGGGTGGAGTGATAGACACGGTAAAAAATCTCGCCGATAGAACGCGAATCGAAGTTGTTAACCTACCTATTGACAAGTATGGCAAGCCAGATATTAGTGAAGAGCCAAATGGACGCTTCATTGCCTATGTAGACGGGTTTGTTGACCCTATCACCTACGCGCAAGGGCGTTTAGTCACCTTTGGTGGTTACAAAGATGGCATGGAGCGCGGTCGCATTGGTGAGTATGAAGGTGACTTCCCGGTTATTAATGCCTATGGTAATTATCTATGGCGAGTTGAAGAGCGCTTAATCATCAATCGCGACTTTGGCAGCTATGGGTCATGCTGGGGTTACTATTGCGATGGTTTCTATTACCACAGCGGACCTAGCACTGGTCGAGTGATCAAAGAGGTTAAATAGGATTGGATTCCACCTTTAAAGAAAAATCGCTCAAGATAGACGACAGGACGATTGCCTACCTTGAACGCGAAGCCTCAAAAACGACCGCCAAGACGGTCGTTTTTATTCATGGTTGGATGGACAATGCGGCCAGTTTTCATGCTTTACTTGCGCTGATTGAGAAACAATCGCCCGATTGGCGTGTTGTCGCCATTGACTTACCTGGGCATGGACACTCTTCCCACAAGAGTCCTCATCATTTCTATAACTTTCACGACTATATTGATGATCTTCACCGCATATTGATTAAACTTCACGCAGTCGATGTGTTTCTAGTGGGGCATTCACTTGGTGCATTGATCGCAAGTTGCTATAGTGCTGCCTTTCCTGAAAAAGTCTCAGGTTTAGTTCAAATCGAAGCGCATATCCCTTTATCTGAATCACCTCAGCTAAGTGCTGAACGCTTAAGAAAAGGCATTGAAAGCCGCGAGCGCTGGCGTGGTAAAACCGCGAAAGCCATTCCTTCGAAACAAGACGCGATTAACATGCGGATCAGAGCAACAAAACTCTCCGAGTCTGCTGTGTTGCCGATCGTAGAGCGCGATCTTCGTTGTGAGCAGGGTAAATGGTATTGGCGTCATGACAGCAAGCTCAAATGCGAGTCTGTCTACCGAATGGCGGAGCAGAATGCTCAAGCGATCGTCGATGCTATTCAAACACCTCATTTGGTGATTTTGGGCGAGCGCGGTTATGCCTATCTTCAACATAAAGAGCGTTTAGCGATGTTGCCCAAAGCACAAATTGAGTGGGTGGCGGGTGACCATCATTGTCATCTTGAGTCGCCAGAAAGCGTATTTGAATTAATACTTGGACTAGTTAACAAAAATTAAACAAGTGTTTGAGTCTTTCGTGCGCTAACTGGTCTGCTGTGTTGTAATAGCAGGAATAATAAAACATTCATAGTCCCATAAAGTGTTAACAATATTTTAAAACAACACTGAAATCTGCCTACGGCTATGAAACGGAAGAGTGACCTTACACGCAAGGAGTAGAATTGTGGATAAACCTTGGCTTTCTCGATACCCAAGTGACGTGCCTGAGCACATCAATCCGGATCAGTACCCTTCTCTAGTTGAGATGTTCGAACAGTCGGTTCATAAATTTGCAGACCAACCTGCGTTTGTGAACATGGGCTCAGTCATGACGTTCCGTAAGTTGGAAGAGCGTAGCCGAGCGTTTGCGGCGTACCTGCAAAATGAACTCAAGTTGCAAAAAGGCGATCGCGTCGCGATTATGATGCCAAACTTGCTGCAATACCCAATAGCGCTATTTGGTGTACTTAGAGCCGGCCTTATTGCGGTCAACGTTAACCCACTTTATACCCCTCGTGAGCTCGAGCATCAGCTGAATGACGCAGATGCGAAAGCCATCGTTATCGTGTCAAACTTTGCTAACACTCTAGAGCAAGTTGTAGATAAGACGCCGATCAAGCACGTGGTGCTGACAAGCCTTGGACAAATGCTGCCAACAGCGAAAGGCACGATTGTTGATTTTGTTGTGAAGTACGTGAAAGGCATGGTGCCTAAGTACGACTTACCAGGAGCGATTTCTTTTAAGAAGGCTCTCCATAAAGGTCGTCGCCTGCAATACGTTAAGCCTTTTATGACGGGTGATGATATTGCGTTTTTGCAATATACCGGTGGTACGACAGGCGTCGCTAAAGGCGCGATCCTGACTCACCGCAACATGATTGCTAACGTGATGCAGGCGAAGGGCATGTATGCGCCAGTATTGCACGAAGGACGTGAGTTTGTGGTCACCGCGTTGCCGCTCTATCACGTATTTGCACTTACGGTTAACTGTCTGCTGTTCATTGAAATGGGTGGTCAAAACCTGCTGATTACCAACCCACGTGACATTCCAGGTTTTGTGAAAGAGCTACAAAAATACCCGTTCACTGCGATAACCGGGGTAAACACTCTGTTCAATGCTCTGCTTAACAATGAAGATTTCCATGAGTTGGACTTCCGTGGATTAAGACTGGCCGTAGGCGGTGGTATGGCGGTTCAACGTGCTGTCGCTGAGCAGTGGAAAAAAACCACAGGCTGTTTGCTTTTAGAAGGTTATGGTCTAACGGAGTGTTCGCCTCTCGTTGCCGCTTATCCGCATGATTTGGTTGAATATAACGGGTCAATTGGTCTTCCTGTTCCTTCTACAGAAGTACGTATTGTCGATGAAGAAGGCAATCCAGTTGAGGGCGATGGTAAAGGTGAACTCCAGGTTCGTGGTCCTCAGGTGATGCAAGGCTACTGGCAGCGTGCGGAAGCGACCAAAGAGGTGATTAACCAAGAAGGTTGGCTATCAACAGGTGATATCGTTGAGTTCGACGACGAGGGATTTTTGCATATCGTCGACCGCAAGAAAGATATGATCTTGGTGTCGGGCTTCAATGTTTATCCAAATGAAATTGAAGACGTTGTTGCCTTGAATGACAAGGTACTCGAGGTCGCAGCGATTGGTGAGGCGAACGAAGCCTCGGGTGAGATCGTTAAGATCTTCATCGTTAAAAAGGATAACTCTCTGACTAAAGAAGAGGTCATCGAGCATTGTCGTCAACACTTGACGGGCTATAAGATCCCGAAACGCGTTGAATTTAGAGAAGATCTGCCAAAAACCAACGTTGGTAAGATTCTACGCCGCGTGTTGCGCGAAGAAAACGATGCAAAACTGATGAAAACCTCAGAGAAGACAGTTTAAGTTAACGTTTGATTACAATCAGTGCTAAAATGCCAGCCCGCAAAGCTGGCATTTTTTATAAAGAGAGATTGAGTGGAATTCCAAATAGTAACAGAGTTTGCCGAGCTAGAGTCGGTATGCAGCAAGGCTCGTGAATCCGATGTCGTGATGTTGGACACTGAGTTTGTGCGCATTCGTACTTACTACCCAAAGCTTGGATTGATTCAGCTTTATGACGGCGAACAGTTGTCACTTATTGACCCACTTACTATCAGTGATTTCACCCCTTTCATCGAGCTCTTGAAGGACACGTCAGTATTAAAGGTTCTTCATGCTTGCGGCGAAGACCTTGAGGTGTTCGCGAACAGCTTCGATTGCATGCCATACCCAATGGTGGATACGCAGATCATGGCCGCATTTCTTGGTCACGGTTTATCAACGGGCTTTGCTACTCTTGTTCAAGAGTATCTCGATGTTGAGCTTGATAAGAGTGAATCGCGTGCCGATTGGGTAGCTCGTCCACTGACCGACAAGCAGCTCGATTACGCTGCGGCAGACGTGTACTACCTGTGGCCGCTGTACTTTAAGCTGTTTGCTAAAGTGGAAGCCAAAGAGTGGTGGGAAGCGGCTCAGCAAGAGTCCGATTTGCTGATGCAAAAGCGCGGCAAAACTCCAAACCCTGAGAAAGCCTATCTAGATATCAAAGGTGCGTGGCAGCTTAAACGAAAGCAGCTAGCTGTACTCAAGCCTCTGGCGACATGGCGCTTCAATGAAGCACTTAAACGTGACTTAGCTTTGAACTTCATTATCAAAGAACAAGAGCTTTGGACGGTTGCACGTCATGGCCTGAAAAAGCCAAAACAGATGGAACAAGAGGGCATCGACCCTAGAGCTATTCGTCGTCATGGTGAACGTATTGCCGCTATCGTCAAGCGTGCGCAGCAAACGCCAGAAGAAGATTATCCAGAGAAAATTGAACGCTTGATGGATTTCCCAAGCTACAAGCAAGTGTTTAAAAAGCTGAAAGACGAAGTGAAGAAGGCGGCTCAGCACAGCGGCTTAGCCACAGAGTTTTTAGCGTCCAAAAAGCAGCTTAACCAATACCTTTCTTGGGTTTGGAAACATCAGCGCGATCCAGCCAAGCTTCCGGATGTGATGCAAGGGTGGCGTCTAGAGCTGTTTGGTCGTCAGCTAGACCAGGTTATGGATGTTTAAATCAAGCTAAATGTAAAAGGCTCGCGATTGCGAGCCTTTTTTGAATTACTTTTCGTCTTCTGGAAGCTGTACGTTGAGCTCAAGAACCGAAATATCATCGTCTTTGTGTTCGAACGACAGATCCACCATAGACGGATCAACATCGACATATTTCGCGATCACTTTAAGGATATCTTCCTTTAATTGCGGTAAGTAAGACGGAGAAGGCGAGCCTTCACTGCGTCTTTCTGCAACGATGATTTGCAAACGTTCTTTGGCTAGGTTTGCTGAGGTCTTCTTCTGTGGGCGGAAAAACTCAAGTAGAGACATAGCTTACCCCCCGAATAGACGTTTGAAGATACCTTTCTTCTGCTCTGTTAAGAAGCGGAAGTCGACTTGCTCACCGAGTAGACGATCAACGGTGTCTGAGTACGCCATACCTGCATCAGACTCATCATCAAAAATGACTGGCACACCTTTGTTAGAGGCATTGAGTACCGCTTGGCTTTCTGGAATAACACCAAGCAGTGAAATGTGTAGGATCTCTTCCACGTCTTCGACAGACAGCATTTCGCCTTGTGTTACTCGAGCTGGATTGTAACGAGTCAACAATAGGTGCTGTTTAACCGGCTCTTTGCCTTCTTCAGCGCGGCGAGACTTCGAGTCTAAGATGCCAAGAATGCGGTCTGAGTCGCGAACCGACGAGACTTCTGGGTTGGTAGTTACAATCGCTTCGTCCGCGAAGTACAGCGCCATCAATGCACCTTGCTCAATACCCGCAGGTGAATCACAGATTACGAAGTCAAAACCCATTTCGTCGAGGTCGTCCAATACGCGACGTACACCATCTTTGGTCAGCGCATCTTTATCACGAGTTTGTGAGGCAGGTAGGATGAACAGATTATCAGTACGCTTATCTTTGATAAGTGCTTGATTTAGCGTTGCTTCGCCGTTAATAACATTGACGAAATCGTAAACCACGCGACGCTCACAACCCATGATAAGGTCTAGGTTACGAAGACCAATATCGAAGTCGATAACGGCCGTTTTCTTGCCTTTTAGTGCCAGTCCTGACGCGATTGCCGCGCTCGAGGTCGTCTTACCTACGCCGCCTTTACCCGACGTTACCACAATAATGCGTGCCATTAATTGTTTTCCTTTAAATTCTAAATCGTGAGGATCTCGAAATCGAGTTGGTCATCGGTCATACCGAATAGCACCTTTTTACCCCAGTATTCACGTTCAATCTGATCGCTGAGCCAGTAGTTTCCTGCTATGGAGACTAGTTCAGCTTGTAAGTCGTTGCAGAGAATTTTTGCATCGCGTGAGCCACTCGCCCCTGCGATTGCTCTGCCTCGTAATGTGCCATGGATATGAATGGTGCCATCGGCGATAACTTCGGCGCCCGCACTCACATGGCTTAATATGACAAGGTCACTGTTTTTGGCATAGATTTGTTGCCCAGAGCGAACTGGGTTGCGGACAATTTTGGTTGGTTCCATTTTGGCGGGGGCTTGAGAAGGTGCTTTACTGGCCGTCATGACCGCAAACCCTGCTTCAGACGCAAGGTTTTGCAGGCGCTTATCTTGGCAGCCGGTAACGCCAACGGGAATCATACCTATCTCTTCTACGCCCAGTTTTAGGTCGATAAAGTTAATATCGCCATCTACCTGACTAACATTGATCACCACGGGTGCCGAGGCGAAAAATGTCGGGGCTTGAGAGACTTTTTGTTGTAAAAATTGAACTGCTTTGGAAACATCGTTGTCAGAAAGATGCAACACCGATAAGGTGAAGCTACTGCCTTTCAGATCTGGGGATTGAGACATTGATGATCAAATCCTTGTGCCAATGACATTGCTGTTGATTAGGTTATGCCAATGTAACCGTATCTAGAGGTTACTTGGGAATAATCATGTTATATTTCAACATTAGATACAGCAAGCTATCTTGCTCTCAAATGGATAATTAACTCTCAATTTTCCATAAACTAACCGAATTATTTCTTCTACTTGAGAAGATACGTAACGATAAGAGATACAACCATGCTTTGTTCAATCTATAAAAGCACTAAAAAAGACGGGGCATACCTGTACATCGCAAAGAAAGACGACTTCACTCCAGTACCAGAAGCGTTGATGGACATGTTTGGCAGACCTCAGTTTGTCATGGTGGTTAACCTTGCTGGCCGTACACTGGCGTTGGTCGATGTTGAGAAGGTCAAAACGTCGATTAACGAAGAGGGCTTTTTCTTACAATTACCACCACCGCCAGAAAACTTACTGGATAAATACAAAGAGCAGAAAGCTCAACAGAAATAATCCGACTGCTCAGGGGAGGGCACGGTGAAAAAGATATTGTCAGTGATGCTAGGGGCAAGCCTAGCCACAAGCGCAGTCGCGCAACAAAAGGAATCCTTCGAGGAATATGTCGCGGGTCTCAAGCAAGAGGCTCGAGAGCAAGGAATCTCTGAGCAAATCTTAACAGAGGCCTTTGCTGGTGTGGAATATAAGCCCAGAGCGGTGAAAGCCGACCGTAACCAGCCTGAGAAAAGACTGACTTTGGATGAGTACATACCAAGAGCGGTGCCGGATTGGAAAGTGAAGCAAGCGAAAGAGCTTCACAACAAACATTACGCTGAGCTGAAACGCATTGGTGACGAATATGGCGTCCAGCCGCGCTTTATCGTCGCATTGTGGGGCGTTGAAAGTAACTTTGGTCGCTTTACTGGTAACTATCGAGTGATCGATGCGCTATCAACCATGGCGTATGAAGGACGAAGAGAAGCCTTCTTCCGCAGTGAGGCTCTAGCTGCGCTGACCATTCTAGAACAAGGTCATATTGCACCTAAAGACATGAAAGGGTCTTGGGCTGGCGCAATGGGGCAAAGCCAGTTCATGCCGAGTTCGTTCCTGAACTTTGCTGCTGATGGGAATGGCGATGGCAAGAAAGACATCTGGGACAGCGAAGCCGATGTCTTCGCGTCAACCGCTAACTACTTAGCGAAATCTGGCTGGGATGATCAATACACTTGGGGACGACAAGTCAAAGTTCCTAAAGGGTTTTCTCCTGAGCTTCAGGGGCGCGACCCTGAAAAAGGCAAGTTCTTACAAGAGTGGAGCAAGCTCGGTGTGACAAGATACGATGGTCGCCCACTGCCTCAGCTTGATGAAGACATTAAAGCTTGGCTTATTATGCCTGATGACGAGAATGGTCGAGTTTATTTGGTGTATAACAACTATAACGTGTTGATGAAGTGGAATCGTTCGTATTACTTCGCTTTGGCTGTCAGCCACCTTGCTGACCGAATCGCGATGGATTAACGCTCTCTCTCATTGTACATAAAATGAAAAAGCGCCCATGCACTCAGGCCGCGTGCATGGGCGCTTAGTTTTACTATCTGCTAGCCGGTCACTTTCTCTAAGAAGCTTGCCAGTTCATCAACGGCTTGCCTGTTGGATGACTGTACCGTCACTTCTGTGCCTTTAACAAGCTGCAATGTCTGCAACTTGAACAAATTTTTAGCCGTAGCCGTCTTACCCTTAGAGACGATCTCGATATCTTCTGAGTATTTTTTTGCTTCTTTAACGAACTGCGCTGCCGGCCTTGTGTGTAAGCCGCTCTCTGCTGTGATCAATGCGTTTTTCTTATACATGGGGTACATCTCCTCGTTATTCGATTGATTCGCTTCTGAGGTTGTTTGTACCGAACAAGCGGTTTGAAATCTGTGACGAAGAAGTAAAGTTGCTAATAGGTAAGAAAGTATCAGTACAAAATGAGAGGGGGTTAACGTTATCTGTATGATTGTAAAGAGGAAAGAGTGTGCGACAAGGGGCGGGCGAATAGTAAGGGAGCGAACTCCCTTACTCAATAAGATTACTTTTTAGCGGTATGGAATTGCTCACAAGCAATCATAGTATTCTCAATCAGACTCGCTACCGTCATTGGGCCAACACCACCAGGAACTGGAGTAATGAAGCTCGCGTTTTCTTTTGCTACATCGTACTCAACGTCGCCAACCAAGGTACCATTTTCCAAACGGTTGATACCTACATCAACCACAACAGCGCCTTTCTTGATCCAGTGACCAGGAACAAAGTTTGGTTTACCCACTGCGACAACGACCACGTCAGCTTGGCGTACATGGCTTTCGAGGTCTTTAGTGAATCGGTGGCATGTGGTCGTTGTGCAGCCAGCCAGTAATAGCTCTAGCGTCATAGGGCGACCAACAATGTTCGATGCACCCACAATCACAGCGTGTTTACCACGAAGTTGAATGTTGTAACGATCAAGGAGAGTGATAATGCCTTTCGGTGTGCACGATCGTAGCTTAGGAATGCGCTGCGCTAGTCGACCCACATTATAAGGGTGGAAGCCATCGACATCTTTTTCTGGAATGATGCGCTCTAGTACATGCGTCGTGTCGATACCTGCAGGCAATGGTAGCTGTACCAAGATACCATCGACTTCAGGGTCATTATTCAGTTCGTCAACAAGGCTCAGAAGCTGTTCTTCTGTTGCGCTAGCAGGCAAGTCATACGACTTAGACACAAAACCAACTTCTTCACACGCACGGCGTTTGCTACCCACATAAACTTGCGAGGCTGGGTCTTCACCCACTAATACAACCGCTAACCCCGGCGCTCGAAGCCCTGCATCCGTTCTCGCTTTAACACGAGCGGCAACTTCTGAGCGTACAGTTTGAGAAATGAGTTTCCCATCAATGTTTTGAGCAGACATAATTTTCCTTGAGAAAGTTAATTGACTGTTATTTTTGTGTGCATTGTCCCAGAAAACTATTTCAAAAGCTACAACGCAAACGTTTGCATCGGTGGGTTTTTCGTCTTTTTCTGATATGTTGATTTTTTTTTGGGCGTTTAAACCGCTCTAGGCAATAAAGCCATTGATTTACCTCTCCTAACTCGTATAATCCTTTCCCTGTAGCGCGCCCTTAGCTCAGCTGGATAGAGCACGTCCCTTCTAAGGATGTGGTCGTAGGTTCGAATCCTACAGGGCGTGCCATTCTCTCCCTCTTTATTCTCTTTTAGACTTTCTCAAGTCGACCTCATTACTAGTTCAAAACAGAGCTACTATCGCGTATTTGTCGTTTAGTCTTCGTACGTTGGTCTGAATCCTATTGTTTTAAGAACTGATTAGCATCTTCTGACAATATCAATGTTTCACCGTTATAGTTGAAATGATATAACATAATAATTGTTGTGATTATCTTAGTGCTTACATGACAGCACTGCTCTAATTTCAAGAGATTCATTCTATGCGGCGCAATTTTTCTTTACTGCTCCTTGTGCTTTTCTCTGTCTCCTCTCACTCACACCCACATTCATGGATCGGCAATGAACTGAAGGTAAACGGTGACGGCACTGAAGTGGAGAGTTTGACGATGACGTGGACCTTTGACCCATTCTCAAGTGCGTATGCGCTTGATGGGGATTTCTCGGTTTTTGATAATGAGGAGAGTGCTCACAAAGAAGCGTTAAGATTGATGCGGAATCTGTTGAATACTCACTACTTTACCTATTTGTATGCGGACAACGCACCTCTTAAGTTTCGACTTCCCGAAGTGTATTCGCTGAGCAGGCAAGGGCGGCGAATGGTGCTGAACTTTACCCTGCCGTTATCAAGAAACGTAGATTTGACCAAAGAAGAGTTGGATATCCAAGTGTTTGATAACACTTATTACATCGATATTTCTTGGCAAAATAGATCGACTATTTCTTTAGGAGAAACCCTCAATCCACACTGTCAATATGAGTTAATCACACCAACACCTTCGCAAGACATTATTGATTATGCCATGTCGCTTGGGGTAGATGATGTTGGTGATGATGATCTCGGTAGCCACTTTAGCCAAAGAGTGAGTCTGTCCTGTGGATCGTAGCTTTAAGCAGCGTTGGGGATTTTTTGTTGCTGTCACACTGGCACTGATTGTGGTGGTCAGTGTTGTGAACGAGCTGAATGTTATCAGGCAGTACCTAGTCACTACTCAAAGAACGTTGCTTTCAGGCCTATCTGACTATTTCGATCTTATTGATACAGGCGACAGAACGGCTCTAGTACTGACGTGTTTGTTTACTTTTGTGTACGGTTTTGTTCATTCCCTTGGTCCAGGGCATGGAAAAAGCGCAGTAGTTTTTCTTGTATCAGCAGAGTCGATCAGCAAGTCAAAGATTGTCGGGACTTGCTTGCTACTTAATGTGATGCAAGGTGTGGTCACTGCTGGCGTCGTAATTGCCGCGAACCAAGTATTATCGTTAGGCTATCGGCAGTCACTCGGCTACGTATCTTCAATCAATCAATGGGTTGGCGTTGCCATGATGTTATTTGGTGGGTACTTACTCGTATTGCTCATCGTGGCATTGATAAAGCAGTGGCTTCGCTCTAATGCGAAGGAGGCCACCAGTACGCCTAGCGAACAGTCGTCACGAGTAGGGCTTTTCTTGTATGGACTTAGACCGTGCACCAGCACGTCGCTCATCGCGCTATTTACGTTGCTTTGGTTTGATTGGAGCTTGGCCGCAGCACTTGTTGTTTGCAGTTTTTTAGGAAGCTTTCTCGCTTTAGTCGTCGTGGTCTTTACCAGTCGCAAAGTGCTGGATTACTCCTCTGAGCGTTTTTCTGTATCGACACAAGCTCCGCAGCGCTGTTTCTGGCGCTATGCAGGCAAACGAGTTTTGCTGGCGACATTTTATTTACTGGTAGGATGGGTATTTTGGACCACGGGTCATCTGCAGATCTCGCCGATATTGTGATTAAGTGTCAATAACATTGTGCATCAATCTCAAGCTCTATAGAATGCGCGGGTCTTCATCTTGATAAAGAGAACTCGTGATGTCTTTTTCTAAACTCGGCTTAAGCCAACCTATTCTTGATGCAGTAGCATCGCTTGGCTACCAAAAGCCAACCACGATTCAAACGAAAGCGATCCCGATTGTCCTAAAAGGTGAAAACCTGATTGCGGCGGCGCAAACTGGTACGGGTAAAACCGCAAGCTTCGTTTTGCCGATTCTTGAAATGCTGAGCCAAGGTGAAACGCAGCGTAAGAAACGCGCGCGTGCGATTATCCTCACTCCAACCCGTGAACTCGCACTGCAGGTTAATCAAAGCATTGAGGCTTACGCACAACATTTACCACTTAAGTCGATGGCCATGTTTGGTGGTGTTGATTACGCGCCGCAGAAGCAAGCTTTGATTGATGGTGTGGATATTGTTGTGGCCACGCCGGGTCGTTTGATTGACCTTTACGGTCAGCGCGCTATTCATTTTGATGAGCTGCAAGTTTTAGTGCTGGATGAAGCCGATAAGATGCTTGATATGGGCTTTATCGATGCGATCAACAAAATCATCGCTCGCGTACCAGAAGACGCACAGAACCTTTTGTTCTCTGCCACGCTCTCGAATCCAGTTAGAGAGTTAGCGAGATCGGCGATTCGCGATCCGGAAGAGATTTCGATTACAAAGCATAGTGCCTCGAAAAGCAACATTAAGCAGTGGATCGTGACTGTCGATAAAGATATGAAGTCTTCGTTACTTAGCCACATGTTGCAAACTAACGATTGGAAGCAGGCGTTGATTTTTATCGAGACTAAACATGGTGCGGCCAAACTTGTTAGCCAACTAGAGAAACGCGGCATTGCAGCGGAAGCTTTCCACAGTGGGCGTAATCAGAAGGTTCGTCAACAACTGATTGAGTCGTTTAAAGCAGGAGAGATCCAATACTTAGTCGCAACGGGTGTTGCCGCTCGCGGTATTGATATTGAGAACCTGCCGGTCGTTATCAACTATGATCTACCGTATCCTGCCGATGAGTATGTGCATCGAATCGGTCGTACCGGTCGCGCTGATGCTGCAGGTGAAGCTGTTTCTCTGGTGTCTAAAGATAACTTCAAGAATCTATGTATGATTGAAAGTCGACTAGGACACCTTCTGGAGCGCGTTGAGATTGAGGGTTTCATCCCGAGAAAACCGGTACCTATTTCTATTCTGAACTATGTGCCGAAACACAAGCGCGAGCCAAAGCAAGATTAATTCCTTCCAAAAGAGAAGACTTTTCACCGCTGTTTACTAGGTTATTGTTATTCCATGTAAACAGCGGAGGATATGTGCGACGATTTCTCACCATTTTCGCTCTTTGTAGCGCATCACAATTCAGTTTTGCTGACGTGTTTGAAGGCTTTCCTGACATCATAGTGTGCGAGGTCGGTCAGCCATATCGCCCGGGTGCTTTAACCCTTTCTGTCGAATATCAGAATGAGAATAAAAGTGTCTACTATCGCAGTAGCGACGGGAAGCAGTTTGTTAAACTGGATAGAAAAGGGTTGGTGTCTGCAGCGAGCAAAAGCACGAAAAATAGTTGTGTGGGACAAACTTTGAGTAGTCTCAAAGCCAAAGGTAAAACGTATTCCTATACGCTTATAGAGTAAGAGCTCCCAGATACTAGGAGCTCTTAAAAGCGGTTAGTCGACTTTCTCAATGAGTAGTGTGATGCCATCAACATCTATCACTTTGACCATAGTGCCCGAGGGCAAAGGCTGGTCACTGTATGCTGACCACGAGGTGTCGCCAAGTTTGATACGGCATTTTCCGCGGTTGATATCTTCTTCTAAAATGGTCGTTTGACCGAGAAGCTGTTTGTCTTTTTGGTTAAGGTCTCGCTGTTGATCGGAGCGTTTATCGACCTTGTGCTGCTTACGCCACCAGAGCCAGGTGAGTGCGAGAGAGAATACACCAAAGCTCACCCATTGTAGCTGCCAGCTGATAGGAACAAACGTCAACACGATACCAACCAGCATCGCGGAGATACCAAGCCACAACATATACCCAGCCGTGCCAAGCAGTTCACTGCAAAGCAGAAGTAATCCTAGTGCTAACCAGTGCCAGTAGTTAACTTGGCTGAGTAATTCAATCACGCTTTATCCTCTTTGTTGCTTGCCTTGGACTGATTAAACATTTCGGCAACGCCAGCAATGGATCCCATTAGCCCTGTCGCCTCTAGTGGTAGCATAATGATCTTGCCATTTTCAGCTTGCCCGATAGATTTCAGCGCATCGGTATAGCCTTGAGCTACGAAGTAGTTGACCGCCTGCATGTCACCTTGTGCAATCGCATTCGATACCATTTCCGTTGCCCTTGCCTCGGCCTCGGCGGCACGTTCGCGAGCCTCTGCTTGAAGTATAGCTGCCTGCTTGTCACCTTCTGCCTTGAGGATCTCCGCTTGTTTCTGACCTTCAGCGCGAAGGATCTCTGCTTGACGAACCCCTTCAGCTTCAAGGATCTCAGCACGTTTGTTACGCTCGGCTTTCATCTGCGCATTCATCGCTGCTGTTAGGTCTGCTGGTGGCTGAACGTCGCGGATTTCAATACGGGTTACCTTCACACCCCAAGGGTTAGTTGCTTCATCGACTATGGATAGCAGTTTTGTATTAATTGAATCGCGTTGGCTGAGCATTTCATCGAGCTCCATAGAGCCAAGCACGGTACGCATGTTGGTTAGGGTAAGGTTGCGGATCGCATGCTCTAGGTCGTTGACTTCATAAGCCGCTTTTGGAGCATCGACAACTTGGACGAAACAGACGGCATCAATCACGACATTCGCATTGTCCCGTGAGATGACTTCTTGCGGTGGAATGTCCAGTACTCGCTCCATCATGTTGACTTTGTTACCCACACTGTCGATGAAGGGAATGATGAGGTTTAAGCCTGGTTTGAGGGTATGGGTGTAGCGTCCAAATCGCTCTACGGTCCAGTTGTTACCTTGCGGAACGGTTTTTACACCTGCGACGATAAAGACAACGGCAACGAGTATAAACCCGCCAATGGTGATCATTGCATCAATAGCCATGACAATTTCCCTGTATTAAAAATGTACTTCTTCTCAATAGTATACAGTTTAGTTGAGACATTTATGTGTAATGAAGTGTATTTTTGCGATTGATAATTATCAAATGTATCAGCAGTTTATACGCAAGGTTAACCAGTGTTGGTCATGCCAATATGAGAAAAGGGACCCAAAGGTCCCTTCTATGAAAGATGAAATAATGAGCGGCTAGTAGAGTAGTGAATACAGCTGACGGCGGTATTTCGCAGCAATTGGGTTGCCCTGACCTAAAGCCGATAAGATATCCATAAATGACTTTTTAAGATCGCCGTCAAGGGCGTTTAGGTCGCGGCACAGTGGTGTCCACATAAGCTCAAGCGCTTCTTCGTCACGGTTCACTTGGTGATACTGTAAGGCGAGCTCAGCAAGGATCTTAAGGTCTTCAGGGGTGGCTTTTAGAGCCGCTTCAAGAGATTGGATCTCTGGGCTGTCTGCTGCTTGTTTATGTAGCTCAAGTTTGGCCATCAAACTCTTATAGAAATTATCTTTGTACTCCATTGGAATGGTGTTCAGTACCGCTTCCGCTAGATCAAATTGATTGGTTTCCAGTAAACACTGAGCAAGGGCTAGTTTGATTTCACCTTTTTGCTTGTATTCATCAGATAAGCTGCTAAGAAGGTTAATCGCGGCTTCGTATTCACCTTGCTGAGATAACTCCAGTGCTTTTCGTGCATTTAACTCATCTTCGCTGGGTAGGTGCTTAGCGAGCATTGCCTGCACTGCCTCAATTGGCTGAGGACCACCAAGGCCATCAACAGGTTGGCCGTTCACAAACAGAGCGATCGTTGGTAGCGCTTGTACACCAAACTGACCGGCAATGGCTTGCTGCTCTTCACAGTTAAGTAGTGCTAGGGTAAAAGCGCCTGCGTATTGCTCGGTGAGCGCTTTAAGCGATGGGATAAGCTGAGCGCTTTCTTCACTCATTGGTGCCCAGAAATGGATGAGCACGGGAGCGGTCATTGAGCCTTCTAATACTTGGCGAAAGTTCTGTTCGTTTAAGTCCACAATGGTCGCAGGTTGCATTGAGTGTTCCTTGTTGGTGATTTCTATCGTTATCCTTTCAAGATTGGTATCAATGACAGAAAATTCAAGGTTATGCGGTGAGAAACGGGGATTTTAGATGCCAAAACGCCGCGTCCGAGAACGCGGCGTTAATGGATTCCAGAACGGTAGCAAGCAAAGGTGTCTAGAACATTACGAAGTAAGCTAGTGTAACCCCCACAGCTAACCAGTTAAGCTGATTTAGCGTCATTTTCGTTGTAATCCACGTGAATGCTGTGAGTCATTTATTGCGGGCATCAAGTAAAGTAGGGCTTTGATGCGCTATGTGGTTTAACCACGGTGAACAATATAATGTTTGTTTGTGACACTAAAATTACAAATGATCATTTTTTATGCGGCTTTTCGCAGAATAGGATCTAACCACTTGCTTGGAAGGATCCGTTTTAGTACGGCAAATACTTTTGTTGGCGTGGTCACACGATAACGAAGCTTTGGTGTGTTTGACTCAAGTGCATGCAGCAATGGTGGAATACAAGACTCTGGCGGCAGCACGAATTGATTGCCAGATGCATCTGCCGATAAGCGGCTGAGTTGCTGCTCGTACTGTGCCCGATGAGCGCTTGTTTCGACATTAATCCATTCAAGAAAGGCGCGCTTTGCATTGGCTCTAAATTGCGTTTCGATAGGGCCGGGCTCAATCAAAGTGATATGGATTCCAGTTTGATACAACTCGAGTCGAAGCGTATCTGTCCAACCCTCGAGAGCAAACTTTGAAGCATTATATGCGCCGCGATATTTCATGGCGGCAAAGCCTAATACCGAACTATTCTGGATGATGCGCCCTTCGCCCTGAGCTCGCATAATAGGTAGTATTTGCTTGGTGAGTTCATGCCAGCCGAACACATTGGCTTCAAATTGAGCTCGCAGCGCCTCGGTAGGTAGGTCTTCTAGTGCGCCAGGCTGTCCATATGCACCATTGTTGAAAAGACCGTAAAGCTTTCCTTCTGTGAGAGCGAGGGTTTTCTGTACAGCAAGTTTAATACTTTTAGGATCGGCAAGATCAAGCTGGATACAGGTTAAACCTTCTTGCTGAAGGCGCGCGACATCGGCATCTTTTCGACAAGAGGCGATGACTTGATATCCATGCTTTTTCAGCGCGTGCGCAGCGACATAACCGATGCCACTTGAGCATCCCGTGATAAGAACTGACTTTGCCATTACTAAGCTAACCCTATGATTTATTTCTATCTACCTTACCGACAGTTCATGGGGAGTAGCAAGCATTACCGTGCGTTACTGACTATGTTTTTTAATGCGGTATCAATGTGGGGAAAGGAGAAGTTAAAGCCCATCTCCGTTAACTTTTTGGGTTTGGCTCGTACGCTGTCAAACAGCAAGCAAGAAGATTCACCCATGGCCAGTTTCAATGCCCATTTTGGAGTCATGAGAAAATGAGGTCTGCCAAGTGTACTAGCAAGGGTTTTACTGAATGTGGCGTTAGACACCGCATGAGGAGCACAGAGATTATAAGGACCTACGGCATGATCAGTTTCTAACAAGAACACGATACCACGCACCATATCAAGAAGGTGGATCCAGGGCATATACTGAGAACCATCGCCAATGGGGCCACCAACGCCTAGCTTATATGGCAGCATCATTTTTGCCAGCGCTCCGCCACCATCTCCGAGTACCACTCCGGTTCTTAGGATACAGACGCGAGTTTGATCAGACTGGGCGCGCATCGCTATTTCTTCCCATCGGTCACAAACGGTATGAGCAAAGTTGTCTTGATGTACTTTTAAGCTTTCATCAAACGGGTGGTCTTGTTGGTCACCATAGTACCCAACTGCAGACCCACTGATGAAGGTGGATGGGGGTTTCGTGCTAGCGTGGATTAACTCAACAATCTTCTCAGTAACCTTCCAGCGGCTATCGCAAATTCGCTTCTTTTGCTCTGCACTCCAGCGTTTATCGGCAATAGGTTCACCTGCCAAGTTGATAACGGCATCAAACTCGTTGAGATCGTGATAGATGTCGAGAGATTCTATGTAGTCAATGTTGCCAAGGTCAGTGTGGTTTAGCGTACGTTTGGCTGAGGCAATGTCGCGGGTAAGCAGAGTCACACTATGGGTGGTGAGATGCTTGAGTAACTCTCGTCCGATAAAGCCGGTCCCGCCGGTTAATAACAGCTTCATTGTCTCTCCTCTTCCGGTAGCGAACGGCTACACACGATACGCCTCATCTCGGGCATTTGGGTTTAAATATAGCAACGAATCAGGGAATTAACTAACTGATCTATCCTGCGTATTTTGGCCTATTTGGCCCAGTTATATATGTAGTACAGCGTGTTTGGTTCACAAAAACGTGATTCGGTAAAGAAGAGCGTCGACAGTGTCACATGTGTCACATTTTCTTACATTTATCTTTGCCATGATTATATTAGTGAAAGCTGGATAAGGGAGGTGCACCATGCAAGGTCTGAAATCACTCCTTGGCGCTATGATAAATAGCTTTAAGGACCTTATGCCCATCGTCCTAGTCGTTCTGTTTTTCCAGCTTGTCGTGCTTCAAGAGCCTCTCCCTAATGTACTCTCAATTTTGTTTGGTCTGCTTCTAGTGGTGTTGGGGCTGACGTTTTTTGTATTCGGCCTTGAGATGGGGCTATTTCCTATTGGCGAGACCATGGCGCAATCTTTTGCTCGCAAGGGGAGTGTGTTTTGGTTGATGGTGTTTTCTTTCTGTTTGGGCTTCGGCACTACTATCGCAGAGCCGGCTTTGACCGCTGTCTCTGCAGAGGCGGCAGAGGTGGCCGCAGAGGGCGGCATCATCGCGATGACCGAAGAATCAATGCAAAACTATGCTGACGGTTTGCGCTTATCGGTCGCGGTGTCCGTTGGCTTGGCCATCGTTCTTGGTGTTCTGCGCATTCTAAAAGGGTGGCCTATTCATAGGCTCATCATAGGTGGCTATATTGGGGTGGTTATCCTGACATGGTTTGCACCGGAGTACATTATCGGCGTGGCGTATGACTCTGGTGGGGTGACAACATCAACCATTACTGTTCCTTTGGTAACGGCGCTCGGTGTCGGGCTTGCGAGCACCATTAAAGGTCGAAACCCCATGCTCGATGGATTTGGCTTAATCGCCTTCGCCTCCTTGCTTCCTATGATGTTTGTGATGATCTATGGGATGGTGATGGTATGAGCTTTGTGTGGGAGTTTTTTTATACTTTGCTGATGACCATAAGAGACGTCACGCCAATTATGGTGATTATCTTCGGGTTTCAGTTTGCCATCCTTAAAAAGCCTATTGCTAATCCGCTCAAGGTAATGATTGGGTTTGGCTATGTGATTGTGGGCTTGAGTTTATTTCTCGTCGGATTAGAGCTAGCACTGTTTCCGCTGGGGGAGACGATGGCGATGCAGCTTACCGCCCCTGATTTTTTGAACCAAGTGAGAGTGACGATAGGAGACTCACTTGAGTGGATCGACTACTACTGGGTATATCTCTTTGCATTTTGTATTGGTTTTAGTACCACCATTGCCGAGCCCTCTCTTCTTGCGGTTGCGATAAAAGCCAACCAAGTGTCTGCAGGGGCGATCTCAGTAAACGGTCTGAGAATCGCAGTTGCATTGGGTGTCGCTGTTGGCATCTCACTTGGCAGCTATCGTATCGTTGTCGGTGACCCAATCCATTACTACATCATTGCAGGCTACATACTGGTCGTTATTCAAACCTATTATGCTCCAAAGTTTATTGTACCGCTCGCTTACGACTCGGGCGGCGTGACGACCTCAACCGTGACTGTGCCATTGGTGACTGCTTTGGGCCTTGGTCTTGCCTCGACTGTACCGGGTAGAAATCCCATGATAGACGGTTTTGGGCTTATCGCATTTGCCAGCTTGTTTCCAATCATCTCAGTGATGGCCTATGCCCAGCTCACTCAGTATTTAACGGCGCGTTCCTCTGTCAGTCAGAACTTCAACGAGGAACAAACAGCCAAACACCCAATCCCCTCTAAGGAGAAGAAAAATGCGCTTTAAACTGATCCTTGCATTTGTAGAAGATAGCAAGACGGAAAAGGTATTGGACGCCGCCCGAGAGGCTGGTGCGACCGGTGCAACAGTGATCAACAATGCGAGAGGTGAAGGCCTTAACAAGAAGCAAACCTTTTTCGGGCTCACTTTAGAGGTGCAAAAGGATGTGGTGCTGTTTGTTGTTGAAGAGCATCTATCTCGCCATATCTTGGAAACCATTAGCCAAGTTGGCGAGTTTGATCAAACCTCAGGGCAGGGGATAGCGGTGCAGATAGACATAGAGGATGCAGTGGGTGTCGCTCATCAAGTAGAGACATTGACCAAAGTCGTGGAGGACGAACTATGAGTCAGCAAAAAAAAGTTAGCGTACGCGATGTAATGGCCAATACGTATGTAATGGTCGATGGAGTAAAGACCGTACACGATGGTATCGTGCTTGCGAAAGAGCATAGAGTTAAGGCGCTGGTGGTTGAAAAGCGCAATGACGATGATGAGTTTGGCATTGTTTTGATGAATGACATCGCCAAAAAAGTGTTGGCTCGTAACCGCTCTCCTCAGCGTACTAATATCTATGAAATTATGACCAAACCAGCATTGTGTGTGGACCCCGATATGAATGTTAAGTACTGCGCAAGGCTATTTGAACGCTTTGGAATAAGTCGGGCCCCCGTCATAGAAGATGGACGGGTCATTGGTATGGTTAGTTACAATAACATCGTAGTGAACGGTATGCTTGGTTTAGATTAGCCCTGCACCTTGGCCACTAAGTTCGATACAATAGCCACATAGAAAGTGTTGGAGATATATCAATGAAACTGTTCTTTGCATCGGACTTACATGGCAGCCAAGAAGCCACCGAGCAAGTGCTGGAGCAATACCGTCGCTCAGGTGCTGATCATCTTGTAATTTTGGGTGATGTACTAAACCACGGACCAAGAAATCCTGTGCCGAGTAGCTACAACCCGCCTAAAGTGGCCGAGCTTCTCAATGCATACAAGCAAGATATCATTGCAGTACGTGGCAACTGCGACAGTGAAGTGGATCAAATGCTGCTTGAGTTTCCGATGATGAGCGACTATGCCTGGGTCATGCTGCCAACGGGTCAACGTTTGTTCCTAACGCACGGCCACTTGTACAATAGTGATAAACGACCTGCATTAAAAAAAGGGGATGTGATTGCTCACGGTCATACGCACATTCCAGTTGCTGAATGGCAAGGAGAGCAGATCATTTTCAATCCAGGCTCTATTACCTTCCCTCGTAATGAGTTTGCAGCGAGCTTTGGTCTATTAGAGGATAATAGACTCAGTGTTCAAACCTTTGATGGTGAAGTGCTAGCGTCTATCGAGTTGTAACTCTCTTCTTTGTCTCAAACCATTCCCAAGTAACGAGTCATCCCCTTGAAAAAGGGGATCTCACATAGCGCGTGGTGAAATACATTTACGCGACATAGTCTCTATTGGATTGCTAGCTACGCGCTGTAAAAGATCTTCACGTGTGTGAAGATGACGACGGACTTATTTTTTGACGATTGAAAGCCAAATGACAGACATAAAAAAACGCAGCGGATAAGCTGCGTTTTTTCTACTTCGAGTTAACTAATTACTTAGTTACGCGTAGTACAGGTGTTTCGCCAACAGTCACGGCACCAGCAAGCTTGTTAAGCTCTTTGATTTCGTCCATGTTAGAGATAACTACAGGCGTTAGCGTTGATTTCGCTTTCTCTTCTAGAAGAGCTAGATCGAATTCAATGATAGTGTCGCCAGCTTTAACAGTTTGACCTTCTTCAGCGATACGCTTGAAGCCTTCGCCTTTCAGTTCAACTGTGTCGATACCGAAGTGAACAAATAGCTCGATGCCGTCGTCAGATTCGATTGAGAACGCGTGGTTCGTTTCGAAGATCTTACCGATAGTACCGTTTACAGGAGCTACCATCTTGTCGCCAGCTGGCTTGATTGCAATACCGTCACCAACGATTTTCTCAGCGAATACTACATCTGGCACATCTTCGATGTTTACAATTTCACCAGAAAGAGGTGCGATGATTTCGATTGCACCAGTGTCAGCGCTGTCGTCAGATACTAGCTTCTTCAGTTTGTCAAACAGACCCATGTCGTGCTCCTAAAGGTTTGATTTTAATCCAGTCAATTATATTAGCTGTTTGTCTTTTCTGCGATAAATTTTTCGACGTGTGCCTCAATTTCTGCAGCAGTCGCCATTTCTAGCGCTTCATCAGCCATTGCTTTTACTTCTGCGAAGTTAGCGTTACGGATAACTTTCTTAACCTTAGGAATCGAAATACCGCTCATACTAAACTCGTCTAGGCCCATACCTAGTAGAAGTAGAGTCGCACGTTCGTCACCAGCAAGCTCACCACACATACCAGTCCACTTGCCTTCTTTGTGAGAAGCATCAATCACTTGCTTGATTACTGTAAGTACAGCAGGTGATAGTGGGTTGTATAGGTGAGAAATCAGCTCATTACCACGGTCTACAGCTAGAGTATACTGAGTTAAGTCGTTAGTACCAATACTAAAGAACGAAACTTCTTTAGCTAGGTGATGGGCAATCGCTGCCGCAGCAGGCGTTTCAACCATTACACCGATTTCGATATTTTCGTCAAATGCTAGACCTTCAGCACGAAGTTCTGCTTTGTACTCTTCGATTGCAGCTTTCAGCTCACGAATCTCTTCAACAGAGATGATCATTGGGAACATGATACGTAGCTTACCGTGTGCTGATGCACGTAGGATACCACGTAACTGGTCACGAAGAATTTCACGACGGTCCAAGCTGATACGTACTGCACGCCAGCCTAGGAACGGGTTCATTTCTTGAGGTAGGTCTAGGTATGGTAGGTCTTTATCACCACCTATATCCATAGTACGGATAATTACCGCGTGACCATTCATTGCTTCCGCAACTTCTTTGTAAGCTTGGTACTGTTCTTCTTCAGTAGGAAGAGCAGTGCGGTCCATGAATAGGAATTCTGTACGATACAGACCAACACCTTCACCGCCGTTACGGTTGATGCCATCGCAGTCTTTTACTGTACCGATGTTACCGCAAACTTCTACACGGTGGCCGTCTAGAGTTTCTGCTGGTAGGTCTTTAAGTTTTGCTAGTTCTGCTTTTTCAGCAAGGAACGCTTCACGTACCGCTTTAGCTTCATCAATCTCAGCTTGAGTTGGGTTAACAATGATCTTGTTGTTCATTGCATCAAGAACCAACATGTCGCCGTTGTTCACTTTCTTAGTGATGTCGTTAGTACCAACAATCGCAGGAAGTTCTAGTGAACGCGCCATGATAGAAGTGTGCGAAGTACGACCGCCGATATCACATGCGAAACCTAGTACGTAATCAAGGTTGATTTGCGCTGTTTCAGATGGCGTTAGGTCGTATGCAACTAGAATAACCTCTTCATCGATGTCACCTAGTGAAACGATGTTGATGCCTAGTGCGTTCTTAACGAAACGAGTACCGATATCACGGATATCAGTTGCACGCTCTTTAAGGTATTCATCATCCAGAGATTCTAGTGCAGTCGCTTGCTCTTCAATTACTGTGTGAATCGCATTGTCTGCAGATAGTTTGTCTTTCTTGATTAGTGCTAGGATTTCTTCTTCTAGCTCTTCATCTTCAAGAAGCATGATGTGGCCTTCAAAGATAGCCTCTTTCTCTTCACCAAAAGTCTCAAGCGCTTTCTGCTTAACAACTTCTAGCTGTTGTGCAGATTTGTTGCGTGCGTCGAAAAAACGCGCAACTTCTGCTTCAACTTGGTCGTCTGAAATGGTCGACGTGTTTAGAACAATCTCGTCTTCTTGAAGTAGTAGTGCTTTACCAATAGCAATACCAGGAGATGCTAGGATGCCTGAAATCATAGCTTTACCTTTATATGGTCTAGTGTATTAAAGATTGGATAGTTTTTAGCTACTTATAATGTGTAGCTGATAGCCTGAGCTATTTCCAATAAAGCCATTCTGTTTTCACAAAATGGCTTTAAGGAGAACTGGACTATTAGTGAAGCTCAGGGATTAGAGCTACTAGGTGGTCAACTGCTTGTTGAGCTTGTGGGCCTTCAGCAGCGATTGTGATAGTAGTGCCTTTAACTAGACCTAGAGTTTGTAGTTTGAACAGGCTTTTCGCGCTAGCGCTTTTGCCGTTAGTAGTCACAGTGATGTCAGCGTCAAATGCTTTAGCTTCTTTAACGAACTGTGCAGCCGGACGAGTGTGAAGGCCGTTTTCTGCTGTGATTTCTACTTGCTTCTCGTACATTTTTTATACCCCAATTGATTTATTTTCTGTTTAGTTCCTAGACCAAACAAACCTTATCGCTAAATGTTATGCCCCGCTATAGTGCGAAGGTCGTAACCGTTAAGAATTGTGTCGGACTAGAATTGTAGGACATGATTGCAGTCTTCGCTGTATGCATGTACTACGTCATTCAGTATTTAGCCTATTTATTTTTTGGCTTAAAATAAAACTGTCCTGATATTACCAAAGGCTGACAGAGATTCAACAAAAAAGCCCCTTAAAGGGGCTTTTTTCGTGTAAAAATTGATTTAGCTACATATTACTGCTGAATCTCTTTGTCAGTAAATATGCCTGCGAACAATGCTGAACTTAGGTAACGCTCACCTGAGCTTGGTAGTACAGTTACGATTGTTTTTCCTTTAAATTCAGGTAGTTCAGCCAGTCTGTTAGCTGCTACAACCGCTGCGCCAGATGAGATACCAGCAAGGATACCTTCCTCTTCCATTAGGCGACGTGCCATTTCGATCGCTTCTTCTGAAGTAACCTGTTCAACACGGTCTAGAAGCTCAAGATCCAAGTTTTCTGGGATAAAGCCTGCGCCGATACCCTGGATTTTGTGCGGTGCCGGTTGGATTTCTTCACCAGCAAGTGCTTGTGTGATAACTGGCGATTCTGCAGGCTCAACAGCAACAGAAACGATAGCTTTACCTTTCTCGCCTTTAATGTAGCGACTAGTACCTGTGATAGTACCACCTGTACCAACACCGGCTACGAATACGTCTACTTCACCATCAGTTGCATCCCAGATCTCTGGACCTGTTGTTTTTTCGTGGATAGCAGGGTTAGCAGGGTTGTTGAATTGTTGAAGCAGTAGGAATTTTTCTGGGTTAGAAGCAACAATTTCTTCTGCTTTAGCGATAGCGCCTTTCATGCCTTTCGCCGCTTCTGTTAGCTCAAGGTTTGCACCTAGCGCTTTAAGAAGTTTACGACGCTCAAGACTCATAGACTCTGGCATGGTTAGCGTTAGCTTGTAACCACGAGCAGCTGCAACGAAAGCAAGAGCAATACCTGTGTTACCACTGGTTGGCTCAACTAGCTCGACTCCAGGCTTTAGACGACCGTCTTTCTCTGCTTCCCAGATCATGTTTGCACCGATACGGCACTTAACACTGAAGCTTGGGTTACGGGCTTCAACTTTTGCAAGCACGTTGCCGTTACTTACTTTGTTAAGACGAACTAGAGGGGTGTTACCAATTGTCAGTGAATTATCTTCGTAAATCTTGCTCATTTTATGTTCCTTCATTCAACCATCGTGGTTATTGATTACCAGTTAAGAATATGATTTTGTTTGGCAAGGGAAAAGAACCAAATAGTTATATATTATGGAAGAAAGTTCATCAGCAGTGAGCAGACGTTACATGGGAAGGGATCAAAACGGATAGACCACCAGTCGTTTGAGCGACTGGTGGTTGGGTATTAACTTACGCTTTGCGTCTTATGAAACCAAAAGCTAAACAGAAGGTTACCCAGATATACAGAGGCCAAGTGCCTACTTCGCGATACCAGGTAGTGCCGTCAGTAGGTGTAACGTCTGTACGAAGTACTGCCGTTTCGAACTGAGGGATCTCTGCGGTGATCGTACCTTTGTGGTCCGTTACTGCAGTGACGCCATTGTTTGTTGAACGAATCAGAGGTAGGCCAAGCTCAAGAGCACGCATTCGAGCAATTTCCATATGCTGTAGCGGTCCTATCGAGCGACCAAACCACGCGTCGTTTGACAGTGTTAACAGATAGTCGGTTTCAGAAGTCACGTTCTGTCTAACTTGTTCACCAAAGATGATCTCATAGCATAAAGCCGCCACCATATGCATTCCGTTGGCGACAATATTAGGCTGCACATAAGCGCCACGGCTAAAGGATGACATAGGCAGGTTAAAGAAAGGTGCGATTGGTCGAAGAATGTCGCCAAAAGGTACAAACTCACCAAACGGTAGTAGATGATGCTTGTGGTAGCGCTCATCCAGATCCATTTCATAATCACCATATGGCGTCTGGCCAACGACAAGAATACTGTTGTAGTACTGGTCGGTTTCCGTTTTATTGATAACCCCAGTGATGATCGCAGAGTCGTTCATCTTAGCGGCGGAGTCTAGGTTGCTCAAAAATGATGGCAACTCGAACTCCATCGCAGGGATTGCCGCTTCAGGCCAAATGATAATGTCGGCATCCCAGTTTTCTCTGCTGAGATCGGTGTACTTCATAATGGTAGGCCAGCGATGACTTGGTAACCATTTTAGTGCTTGGTCAACATTCCCTTGAATCAGAGCCACTGTCTTGGTTCTAGATGCATCAGGTACGACCCATTCATAGTTTCTGAGACCGAATCCGGTCGCAAACACCACCATAGGAATGATGATGAGCTGCCATTGCTTGGTGACCGTGAGAAACGTTAGGCTTCCTGCCATGACGATCAATAAGGCGGTGATTAGCTCAACACCGCCGATCGGTGCGAAGCTTGCAAGCGGGGAGTCTATCTGGCTGTAACCAAGCCATAACCAAGGGAAGCCAGTCATTACCCAGCCGCGCGCCCAATCGAAAATCAACCATAGTGCTGGGGCGGCAATGAAATAGCGTGTCTTACTGTCACTTGGGAAGAAGCGATTAAGAGACCATGCGAAAAGAGCCGAGTAAATAGACAGGTAACCAACGAGTAGCGCCATTAGAAATAGGCTAGCTATTTTTGGCATGCCACCGAAGGTGTCGATACTGACATGAACCCAACTGATGCCTGTTGCAAATTGTCCCAATCCCCATGCATAGCCGGTCCAGAGAGCGCTTTTTGCACTTCTTCCACGGATGAGCATCATAAGCAGGAATGGACTTAAAATGGCGAGGGGCCATAGTTGATATGGTGCGAAGGCGAGGGTAGTGCTTGCGCCAACAAAAGCGGCCCCAATGGGCCGCAGTAGTCGAAGACTTTTCTTCATTTATGTTTTTCTCACTTATTCGGTGAGCTCAAGCTTGGTATTCGAGATTACTCTTCAACACTTGAGGCTGTTTCTTGGTCAGGGATAGTTACTTGGACCTGAACCACACGACGATTATCCGCCGCAGTCACCTTAAAGTTATAGTTTTCGATTTCGACCACTTCACCACGAGTCGGCAAATGACCAAATGCAGTCATGACTAAGCCACCAACGGTATCCACTTCCTCATCACTAAAGTTAGAGCCAAAGGTATCGTTGAACTCTTCGATAGTGGTGAGCGCTTTCACAGCGAATGTGTGCTTACTCAGTTTTCTGATATCGAGCTCGTCATCGTCATCGAATTCGTCTTCGATCTCACCAACGATTTCTTCGAGAATATCTTCAATGGTCACAAGACCGGATACTCCACCGAACTCGTCAACGACGATGGCCATGTGATAACGCTCTTCGCGGAACTCTTTCAGTAGGCGGTCTACACGCTTACTTTCTGGAACCACAACGGCAGGGCGGATCACTTCTTCAATATCAAATGGGGCGCTGTCAGAGCCCAAGTAACGGAGGAGGTCCTTAGCTAAGAGGATGCCTTCTACATGGTCTTTGTCTTCACTGATAACTGGATAACGTGAATGCTGAGCATCTGTCATCAAAGCAATCAGCTTATCGAGGTCGTCGGAACGCTCGATAGTGACCATTTGCGAACGTGGCAACATAATGTCACGTACACGCATTTCAGAAATTTCCATGACGCCTTCGAGCATGTCTCGGGTGTCGTGGTCAATGAGGTCGTTTTCTTCAGAGTCGCGGATAACATCCACAAGCTCTTGGCGATCTTTTGGCTCACCTTGAAAAATTTGACCTAGGCGCTCTAAGAAGGACTTCCTACTCGGACCTTCAGATTTTTTACTTTTTCCCTCTGGCTGAGAGGGAGAAGACTCTTCGTTCATGACTTCTCAATTCAGAATGCTATCAGATGTGTGATAGCGCACATGCGTAGAGGTAAATTAACGTTTCATCGCAAGTACCGATAGAAACGCTTTACCGCTACTCCTTTTCAGCGAGATACGGGTCTTCAAAGCCCATTTCTTGCATAATTTCGGTTTCCAAAGCTTCCATTTCTTCGGCTTCTTCATCCTCAATATGATCATAACCTAGCAGATGAAGACTGCCATGTACAACCATATGTGCCCAGTGTGCTGTCAAAGGCTTAGATTGCTCAATCGCCTCTTTTTCGACCACTTGGCGGCAAATAATCATGTCGCCAAGCAGACTCATCTCGATGCCTGGAGGGGCCTCGAATGGAAATGACAGTACATTCGTAGGCTTATCTTTACCACGGTACTCATGATTGAGTTGGTGACTTTCCTGCTCGTCAACAATGCGAATGGTGAGCTCTGCTTCCTTCTGAAACGGAATAATGGTTTTGTCTAGCCAGCGCTGAAAGTCTTCAGCACTTGGCAGACCTTGTTCCGATTCGACAGCGAGTTGGAGATCAAGTTCGATGCTCATTATTTACTTTCCGCAGGTGAAGTTGTGCTAGCCGCTTTGTCTAGTAGAGCTTGCGCAGCTTCACGCTCTTCACGACGCTTGCGTTCAATCTCTTTACGCGCTTTGGCATCAGCGGCTTCCCACTTCTCATACGCGTTAACGATACGCGCAACCACAGGGTGGCGTACTACGTCGTCAGATTGGAAGAAGTTGAAGCTGATTTCATCCACTTCGTTAAGCACTTCGATCGCATGGCGAAGGCCTGATTTTGCGCCGCGAGGTAAGTCAATCTGGGTCACGTCACCAGTGATTACCGCACGAGAGTTAAAACCAATACGGGTCAAGAACATCTTCATCTGTTCAACCGTGGTGTTTTGGCTCTCATCAAGAATAATAAACGCGTCGTTAAGAGTACGACCGCGCATGTAAGCCAGTGGCGCGACTTCAATCACGTTGCGCTCAATCAGCTTCTCAACGCGCTCAAAGCCAAGCATTTCAAACAGCGCATCATAAAGAGGGCGCAGATATGGGTCGACTTTTTGGCTTAAGTCGCCCGGCAGGAACCCCAGTTTCTCACCAGCTTCTACTGCTGGGCGAGTCAACAGGATTCGACGGATCTCTTGGCGCTCTAGTGCATCAACTGCAGCCGCTACCGCTAGGTAAGTCTTACCTGTACCCGCAGGACCGATACCGAAGCTAATATCATGAGTCACCATGTTAACTAGGTATTGAGCTTGGTTTGGCGTACGTGGCTTGATGATGCCTTTTTTCGTTTTCACGAAAACTTCTTTACCGTGAGCAATTTCAGATTCGGTATTTTGCTCAAGGACGCCAGATTCTTTTACGGCTAGATGAATTTGTTCAGGCTCGATATCTGGGATCTGACCACGAACAGGCGCAGTATCTACGTATAGAGACTTAATGATGTCGAGTGCAGCGGCACTGGTATGTGGCTTACCCACAATCGTGAAGTAGTTACTTCTGTGGTTGATTTCGACACCTAAACGGCGCTCTAAGTGTTTGATGTTGTCATCGAAAGGACCGCACAAGCTGGACAGACGGCGGTTGTCTGAAGGTTCTAGATTGATTTCTAGAGTTACGATTTGATTACTCAATGTTGCCTCGCATTTTGCCCTTAAAGGGCGATGATTGGAGCCCGATTGGGACCGGGCTCCACATTTGTTCCCACTTCACTCCAAAATAGCACATTGGCGTGGTGTGGGTATAGGCGTTAAGGCGTAAAGGTAGCCACACCTAGCTCATCTTCGCGCTTGGTTTTCGCCATCATCTGAGTTGGTGAAATTACGGTGCGAAGATCCATGTCTTTTTCTGTTCTTACGATCTCACCACGTAGAGAGTTCGCAAATACATCGGTAATTTTCACGTCAACAAACTGGCCGATCAGCTCAGCGCCACCTTCGAAGTTTACTACGCGGTTGTTTTCAGTACGCGCACGAAGCTCCATTAGGTTCTTCTTAGATGGTCCCTCAACAAGAACGCGTTGCTCAGTGTCTAGCATTAGACGAGAGTAGCGCATCGCTTGTGTGTTAACAGTTTGCTGTAGCTCGTACAAGCGGTCTTTTTTGGTTTGCTCTGGAAGATCACATGGGTAATCTGCCGCTGGCGTACCTGGACGTGGTGAGAAGATGAAGCTGAAGCTCATATCGAAATCGACATCTTTGATAAGCTTCATAGTGTCTTGGAAGTCTTTGTCTGTCTCACCAGGGAAGCCAACGATAAAGTCCGAGCTGATTTGAATATCAGGACGTGCTTTACGCAGCTTGCGAATAATTGATTTGTATTCGATTGCTGTGTGTGGACGTTTCATCATCGTTAGGATGCGGTCTGAACCACTCTGTACAGGAAGATGCAGGAAGCTAACAAGCTCTGGCGTGTCTTCGTATACCGCAATGATGTCGTCAGTAAATTCTAGCGGGTGGCTCGTTGTGAAACGAATACGATCGATACCATCGATAGAAGCAACGAGACGAAGCAGCTCTGCGAATGAGCAGATGTCGCCATCGTGCATTGGACCACGGTATGCGTTTACGTTTTGACCTAGCAGGTTTACTTCACGAACGCCTTGCTCGGCAAGCTGGGCAATTTCGAATAGAACGTCATCCATTGGACGGCTAACTTCTTCACCGCGAGTGTATGGTACTACGCAGTAAGTACAGTATTTTGAGCAGCCTTCCATAATAGAAACGAAAGCAGTCGCACCTTCAGCACGAGGCTCAGGCAGGCGGTCGAATTTCTCGATCTCTGGGAACGAAATATCCATTACTGGTGCTTCGTCGCTTTGAGATTGCTTGATCATCTCAGGCAGACGGTGCAAAGTCTGTGGACCAAAAATAACGTCAACGAACGGTGCACGTTCGCGGATATGGTCACCTTCTTGAGTCGCTACGCAGCCACCAACACCGATCACAACGCCTTCTTTTTTGTCTTTAAGCGTTTTCCAACGACCAAGTTGGTGGAACACTTTTTCTTGCGCTTTTTCACGGATCGAACAAGTGTTCAATAGTAGTACGTCTGCTTCCTCTGGCTCTTCAGTTAGCTCATAGCCATTTGCAGCATTAAGCAGATCGGCCATTTTTGATGAATCGTATTCGTTCATCTGGCAGCCCCAGGTTTTAATTAGCAGTTTCTTACTCATCACTATCGCTCGTCAGTTATGTAAATCTTATGCTGAACTATTGTTCAAATTATAGCCACCATCTCGGCGGTAAGCGGCGTATTGTACTGCTTTAAAAACCGCCTGACTAGGGGTAGGGGAAAAACTCTTTGAGAGCTTATATTTCAATTGTTGCGAGGCGATATTAGCCCTCACAAAAGCAGGGATTTGGTCGGGAAAATACTCGCGCTTTCGTATGTGGCTACGTACAATGAGAACATATTGATTTTAAGACAGTAATAAGACGATGGAACAGTTTGAAATAGCAGTAGTAGGCGGTGGCATGGTCGGCGCAGCGTTGGCTCTTGGTCTTGCTAAGCAGGGGCGCTCCGTCGCTGTGATAGAGAAGTTTACACCCAAGACGTTTGATTCCAGTCAACCAATGGATTTGCGTGTCTCAGCTATTTCTCACCGCTCAGTCGACTTATTAGAGTCCTTAGATGCCTGGCAGGCGATACAGGCGATGCGCGTCTGTCCGTATGCGCGGCTAGAAACGTGGGAAGCGGATACCTGTCGTATTCGATTCAATGCCAAGGTGCTTGCTCTGCCTCAGCTTGGCTACATTGTAGAGAATCGTCTCATACAGCTAGGGCTTTGGGCACAATTCGAGCGCTTCGATAACCTCAAAGTCATTGAAGGAGATGGCGTTGAGAGTTTAGAACTTAGCCCAAACAATTCCACCATTACGTTGGAGTCCGGACGCGTTCTTAATGCAGGCTTAGTGGTGGGTGCTGACGGTGCGAATTCACGAGTTCGTAGTGCGGCGGGAATCGGAATTACTGCGTGGGATTACCGTCAAGAGTGCATGTTGATTAATGTCGAGACGGAGCTGCCGCAGCAAGATATCACCTGGCAATGGTTTACCACTTCAGGACCTCGATCGTTTCTGCCGTTGTGTGGCAATCAGGGGTCGTTAGTTTGGTATGATTCTCCTAAGCGCATTAGGCAGCTAAAAGCCATGACCGCTGCTCAATTAGAGCAAGAAATAATCACGCATTTCCCTAAAGAGCTTGGGTCAATAAAGGTGCTACAGCATGGTTCATTCCCACTGACTCGTCGCCATGCACAGCATTACCACAAACAGGGTTGTGTGATTGTCGGTGATGCGGCACATACGATTAACCCGCTTGCTGGGCAGGGAGTGAATCTTGGCTTTAAAGATGTCGAGACACTGCTTGAGTGTTTTGAGTCAAAGGGCGTCAATGATGAAGCGCTAGTTCGTTACGAGCGATTGCGTCGCCCTGATAACTTGTTGATGCAAACAGGGATGGATGTCTTCTACAAAGGCTTTAGCAACACTCTCCCCCCCATTGCTTTTGTTCGAAATGCTCTGCTCAAGATTGCAGAGCACTCTGGCCCGATAAAACAACAGGTGCTGAAGTACGCGATTGGCCTTAAGTAGCGAGAATCAGTCCATCACAATACATGCAGGCGCAGCGATATTCTCGATCTTTGATACAAGTGTTGGCTGGCCTGTTTCGTGATTCAAACTAAACAGGCCCACACTGTGCGAGCGCTGGTTAGCAGTAATCAGCCACTTACCATCGGAAGAAAGTGAGAGGTCTCGCGGGAAATCGCCACCAGAGCTGACGTGACCTTGGTAGACAGGGTTCGTTGGTTCGGAGACGTCAAACCAGGAAATTATCGACTCTCCTCGACTTGTAAGGTAAAGGTAGCGCTGATCGGCAGAGAGTTTTATCGCTGCGGCTGCCCCATGACATTTGTGTTCTGGAAAGCCTGCTTGGTTTGCAATTACCTCCCATCGCTTATCCCTATTTCGTCGAATCACTACTAATGATTCATCGAGTTCACATAGGACAAATCCAATTCTACCATCGCAGCTAAAGGCGGTATGCCTTGGTCCCGAACCTGGTGGCAACTCTAGTCGTTGCAGCTCCTCAAGTTCCTCATTGTGCTGCTCATAAAACGTGAGCATGTCGATACCAAGGTCCACCGTCATGAACACAGAGCAGTTTGGTATAAACGCGACTTGGTGCCCGTGAGGAGCTAACTGTCTATCAGGGTGCGGACCGTGGCCTTTATTGGTGATAATGGAGATTCTGTCCTCAATCATGCCGTTTGAAGTGAGTCGGAACAGTTCGAAATTACCTGTACCGTAATGGGCAACGGCAATCAAGTTTAGGTCTTTTGATATTGCAATGTGACAGGGAGCATCTCCCTCGAGCGCGATCCGTTGAAGAATAGCTCCCTGGTGGCTAACGAAGTAAAGCGCGGCACCATCTTGCTGATATTGTTCAGAGACTACATAAATACCAGAATCGGTTTTTACGAGATAAGAGGCATCACAAATATTCGTAAGCTTAGTCTGCTGGGCCAGTTGACCATCTGACGTCAGTGTTAAGGCACAAAAGCCCAAATGGTGAGGATCTGAGTATTGACCAACGAGGATATTGAAAGGTAAAGATTTCACTTTGATTCCCAAGAGTAACAGGTTTGCTAAGCATCTCTGGGGTTGTGCAATAAAGGTAGTATCAGGAGAGAAATCTGTGAGGAGTGTTGCGAAACATATGACTCTACAGGGACTAGACGGCTCGCGATAGAAAAAGAGCGAACAATTGGCAAGAAAAAAGGCTCGTCAAATGACGAGCCTTTCTTGTAATGGTGCGGAAGGAGAGACTTGAACTCTCACACCTTGCGGCGCCAGAACCTAAATCTGGTGCGTCTACCAATTCCGCCACTTCCGCAACAAATCTTTATAGTTAAGAGAGTAATTGGTAAAACTCAATCTCAACGTTGTGTCGTAAGTATAACTTACAAAATAAATGGTGGCTACGACGGGATTCGAACCTGTGACCCCATCATTATGAGTGATGTGCTCTAACCAACTGAGCTACGTAGCCACTCGAGGCTTTCGCCATTTATTCTTTCAAAAGAAAGATGGTGCGGAAGGAGAGACTTGAACTCTCACACCTTGCGGCGCCAGAACCTAAATCTGGTGCGTCTACCAATTCCGCCACTTCCGCAACAAAACTTATGGTTAAGAGAGTAATTGGTAAAACTCAATCTTAACGTTGTAACCTGAACAATGTCAGAGCCACTTAAATAGTGGTGGGCTAACTAGAGCCGAACCAGAGACAATAGATGGGGCATCAAAAGCCGCTTCTCTATCGCGCCACTTTAAATAGTGGCAGGGCTACCTGGATTCGAACCAGGGAATGGCGGCATCAAAAGCCGCTGCCTTACCGCTTGGCGATAGCCCTGCAGAAAACAACGAGTAAACGTTATTATCTAAAAGATGGTGCGGAAGGAGAGACTTGAACTCTCACACCTTGCGGCGCCAGAACCTAAATCTGGTGCGTCTACCAATTCCGCCACTTCCGCAACAAAACTTATAGTTAAGAGAGTAATCGGTAAAACTCGATCTTAACGTTGTACTTGAAGGCGAGCCTACAAGTTGTAATAAATGGTGGCTACGACGGGATTCGAACCTGTGACCCCATCATTATGAGTGATGTGCTCTAACCAGCTGAGCTACGTAGCCACTCGAGGCTTTCGCCTTATTGTTCTTTCAAAAAGAAAGATGGTGCGGAAGGAGAGACTTGAACTCTCACACCTTGCGGCGCCAGAACCTAAATCTGGTGCGTCTACCAATTCCGCCACTTCCGCAACAAAACTTTGTAGTTAAGAGAGTAATTGGTAAAACTCGATCTTAACGTTGTAACCTGATTTTTTAATCAGAGCCACTTAAATAGTGGCAGGGCTACCTGGATTCGAACCAGGGAATGGCGGCATCAAAAGCCGCTGCCTTACCGCTTGGCGATAGCCCTGCAGAAAACAACGAATAAACGTTATTATCTAAAAGATGGTGCGGAAGGAGAGACTTGAACTCTCACACCTTGCGGCGCCAGAACCTAAATCTGGTGCGTCTACCAATTCCGCCACTTCCGCAACAAAACTTATAGTTAAGAGAGTAATTGGTAAAACTCAATCTTAACGTTGTAACCTGAACAATGTCAGAGCCACTTAAATAGTGGCAGGGCTACCTGGATTCGAACCAGGGAATGGCGGCATCAAAAGCCGCTGCCTTACCGCTTGGCGATAGCCCTGCAGAAAACAACGAGTAAACGTTATTATCTAAAAGATGGTGCGGAAGGAGAGACTTGAACTCTCACACCTTGCGGCGCCAGAACCTAAATCTGGTGCGTCTACCAATTCCGCCACTTCCGCAACAAAACTCTGTAGTTAAGAGAGTAATTGGTAAAACTCAATCTTAACGTTGTAACCTGATTTTAAATCAGAGCCACTTAAATAGTGGCAGGGCTACCTGGATTCGAACCAGGGAATGGCGGCATCAAAAGCCGCTGCCTTACCGCTTGGCGATAGCCCTGCAGAAAACAACGAGTAAACGTTATTATCTAAAAGATGGTGCGGAAGGAGAGACTTGAACTCTCACACCTTGCGGCGCCAGAACCTAAATCTGGTGCGTCTACCAATTCCGCCACTTCCGCAACAAAACTCTGTAGTTAAGAGAGTAATTGGTAAAACTCAATCTTAACGTTGTAACCTGATTTTAAATCAGAGCCACTTAAATAGTGGCAGGGCTACCTGGATTCGAACCAGGGAATGGCGGCATCAAAAGCCGCTGCCTTACCGCTTGGCGATAGCCCTGCAGAAAACAACGAATAAACGTTATTATCTAAAAGATGGTGCGGAAGGAGAGACTTGAACTCTCACACCTTGCGGCGCCAGAACCTAAATCTGGTGCGTCTACCAATTCCGCCACTTCCGCAACGCTCTTATTTCTAAGAGAATTTATAGTTAAGAGAGTAATTGGTAAAACTCAATCTTAACGTTGTACTTGAAGGCGAACCTGCAAGTTGTAATAAATGGTGGCTACGACGGGATTCGAACCTGTGACCCCATCATTATGAGTGATGTGCTCTAACCAGCTGAGCTACGTAGCCACTCTTGAGAGCGAGAGAATATAATACAAACTCGTCTCATGTGCCAAGGTTTTTTTCAAAAAAACTTGCCACTTTAAAAGTGGCAGGGCTACCTGGATTCGAACCAGGGAATGGCGGCATCAAAAGCCGCTGCCTTACCGCTTGGCGATAGCCCTGCAGATAACAACGAAAACGTTGTTCAACAATAATGGTGCGGAAGGAGAGACTTGAACTCTCACACCTTGCGGCGCCAGAACCTAAATCTGGTGCGTCTACCAATTCCGCCACTTCCGCATTATTTCCTAAAGACTCTAAAAAGAGCATTTAGGAAATGGTGGCTACGACGGGATTCGAACCTGTGACCCCATCATTATGAGTGATGTGCTCTAACCAGCTGAGCTACGTAGCCATTTCCATATTGTTGATTCTCTTTGAAAGTTGCCTTATCGCTGAGAACGGGGCGCATTATGCGGAGTTGAATCTGATGCGTCAACTTATTTTGCGAAGAAATTAGCGAAAAAGTGCCGTTCGAGCTTTTTTTAATCAAACCGCTCTGTTTCTGATCTAAATCTGCTAGATAATTGCCGATTTCGCGAGGGTCTATTTGCTTTGTAGTAGGCGTTTATTGTGAGTTGATAGACCTTGTAAAACAACAAAAGCCAGCAGTTGCTGGCTTTTTAAACAATAACGAGTGCGTCGTAATTATACGTTGAAGCGGAAGTGAACTACATCACCATCTTTAACGATGTATTCTTTACCTTCTAGACGCCATTTACCTGCATCTTTTGCACCAGACTCGCCGTTGTACTGGATGAAGTCGTCATAACCAACGACTTCTGCGCGGATAAAGCCTTTTTCGAAGTCAGTGTGGATCTTACCTGCCGCTTGCGGCGCAGTTGCACCAACAGGGATAGTCCATGCACGCACTTCTTTAACGCCAGCAGTGAAGTAGGTTTGTAGCGTTAGAAGCTCATAACCAGAGCGGATTACTCGGTTAAGACCTGGCTCTTCAATGCCCATGTCTGCTAGGAACTCTTCGCGATCTTCGTCGTCTAGCTCAGAAAGCTCAGATTCGATAGATGCGCAAACCGCAACAACCACGTTGTTTTCTTTCTCTGCGTACTCACGCACTGCATCAAGGTAAGGGTTGTTTTCAAAACCATCTTCATTCACGTTTGCGATGTACATGGTTGGCTTAAGAGTCAGGAAGTTTAGATAACCAACAGCTGCTAGCTCTTCTTTCGCAAGATCAACAGTACGTGCCATGCCACCTTCAGTAAGAACCGGCAGTAGTTTTTCAAGTACTGTTAGCTCGAACTTAGCGTCTTTGTCGCCGCCTTTTGCTTTCTTAGCGTTGCGCTGAATTGCGCGCTCACAAGAATCTAGGTCAGCCAGCGCAAGCTCTAGGTTGATCACTTCGATATCTTCGATTGGCGATACTTTACCCGCAACGTGAACGATGTTTTCGTTCTCAAAACAGCGAACTACGTGACCGATAGCGTCAGTTTCACGGATGTTAGCCAGGAATTTGTTACCTAGGCCTTCACCTTTAGAAGCACCAGCAACAAGACCAGCGATGTCCACAAATTCCATAGTTGTTGGAAGGATCTTTTGTGGATTAACAATTTTCGCCAGCGCGTCTAGGCGTAGATCTGGCACAGGTACCACGCCTGTGTTTGGTTCGATAGTACAGAACGGGAAGTTTGCTGCTTCGATACCAGCTTTAGTCAGTGCGTTAAACAGAGTTGACTTACCTACGTTTGGTAGACCAACGATGCCACATTTAAAACCCATGATTGTAAACCTTATTCAGCTTTGAAGGTGTGTAAGCGATTTTGTGCTTTTGTCAGGCCATCTTTGAGTAAGATGTCGAGACTGCGTACGGATTCATCGACAACAGCATCAAGGCATTCTTGCTCTTTTGCTGGTGCTTTACCGAGTACATAACCTGCTACTTTGTCTTTGTGTCCAGGGTGGCCAATGCCAATCCTTAGACGATAAAATTCTTTATTGTTGCCCAGCTTGCTAATGGTGTCTTTTAAACCATTATGACCGCCGTGACCGCCCGCTTTTTTGAACTTGGCAACGCCTGGAGGTAAGTCTAGCTCATCGTGAGCGACCATGATCTCTTCAGGTTTGATCTGGTAAAACTTCGCCAATGCAGCGATAGCCTTGCCAGATAGGTTCATAAATGTGGTCGGGATTAACAGTCTTAAGTCACTGCCATTCACCAGAATTCGTCCTGTGAGACCGAAGAACTTTGGTTCGTTTTTCAAAGTGACATTGTGGATACGAGCGAGTTCCTCTACCACCCAAGCACCGGCATTGTGACGCGTGCGAGCGTATTCAGGTCCAGGGTTGGCAAGGCCTACAAGCAATTTTATCTGCTGAGTCAACGTTAAGATCTCTCTTGAATCTCAAAAGCGCGGTATGATAGCACACTAAATTGGCACAAAAAATGTGAATACAAAAAAACCACTTCGATAGGAAGTGGTTTTTTCATTTCTAGACGAGGATTACTTTGAAGTAAACATCGCAGAGATAGACTCTTCGTTGCTGATGCGACGAATCGCTTCAGCAAGCATGCTAGATAGAGTTAGCTGAGTAACTTTACCAGTCGCAGCCATCTCTTTAGATAGCGTGATAGAGTCAGTCACGATAACTTGGTCTAGAACAGAGTTCTTGATGTTCTTCGCTGCGTTACCAGAGAATACTGCGTGAGTTGCGTAAGCGAATACACGCTTAGCACCGCGCTCTTTAAGCGCTTCTGCAGCTTTACATAGCGTGCCACCAGTATCGATCATGTCATCAACGATCACACAGTCGCGACCTTCAACATCACCGATTAGGTTCATCACTTCAGATACGTTAGCACGTGGACGACGCTTGTCGACGATTGCGATATCGATATCGCCTAGTGCTTTAGCAGTAGCACGAGCACGAACAACACCACCAAGGTCAGGAGAAACAACAACTGGATCCTCAAGACCACGCTCAGCCATGTCTTCAAGAAGCACTGGAGTACCGAAGATGTTATCTACAGGTACATCGAAGAAGCCTTGAATCTGCTCTGCGTGTAGGTCGATAGTAAGAACGCGGTCAACGCCAACGTTTGAAAGGAAGTCTGCAACAACTTTTGCAGTGATTGGTACACGTGCAGAACGTACACGACGGTCTTGACGAGCGTAACCAAAGTAAGGAATAACAGCAGTAATACGGCCTGCTGAAGCGCGGCGCATTGCATCAATCATTACCACTAACTCCATTAGGTTGTCGTTAGTTGGCGCACAAGTTGACTGAATGATGAATACATCACTACCACGAACGTTTTCGTTGATTTGAACAGCGACTTCGCCGTCAGAGAAACGGTCAACAGTAGCATCTCCTAGAGAGATGTATAGACGGTCAGCAATACGTTGGGCTAGTTCAGGTGTTGCGTTACCAGCAAATAGCTTCATATCAGGCACGGTGGAAACCTCAGGGTTGCGTCCAGTTTAAACAGATTGTAAATGGGCTAATTCATAGTTAGCCAGGGTCTCTAACAAAGGAGAGCGGTTGCACCCTTTCGCCACAAAAGCGGAGACGGTGTCAGGAAGCATTTCAAGGACTTTCTCGGCATTTTCTTTGCTATTAAACTCGGAAAACACACAAGATCCTGTCCCCGTCAATCTTGACGGCGCGTATTGTAGCAGCCAAGAAAGTTGGTTATCAACCTCTGGATAGAGCATTCGTACAATTTTTTCGCAATCGTTTACGTGAGGGATCTCTAAAAGCGTTGCTAGCTCTCGCTTTGGCGTATTTCTTGTAAGATCGGGATGAGTAAAGATATCGACAGTTGCGATGCTGACTTTTGGTTTTACGACCAGGTACCAATTCTCAACTGGGTCAGCAGGAGATAGCTTCTCACCAACACCTTCTGCAAATGCGGCGAATCCACGCACAAACACAGGCACATCCGCGCCAAGCGCAAGGCCTATCTCAGCGAGTTCGTCGCTGTTTAAGCCGGTTTGCCATAAAAAGTTGAGCGCGACAAGCACCGTAGCCGCATTAGAGGAACCACCGCCGATACCTCCTCCCATTGGCAGTATTTTATCCAGCTTAATGTGTGCCCCAAAAAGGCACTCTGCCTTGGCTTGAAGGGCGGTAGCGGCCTTCCAGATTAAGTTATCTTGCGTTGCGACACCTTCAATGTCGGGAGACAAGGTGATCTCACCGCTGTTGTTCGCCGTGATCTCTAATGAGTCACATAGGTCAATAAACTGAAATAAGGTTTGCAGTTCGTGGTAACCATTAGGCTGTCTGCCTGTTATGTATAGAAATAGGTTGAGCTTGGCTGGGCTTGGCCACGTGGTGGTTTCGGTGATCATGTTGCGTTCGGTCACTGTTTGATGGTCCATTTAGATACAACGAGGTTTAGCTTAGTGTCGTCTTGCACCAATTGCATTCGAGTTGGCATTGGCAGTGTGCGCTCGGTGTCTTCGACATTGAATGCTCTATATTCAGTGTAATTAAGCGCCCAAGTCTTCTGGTTGAGTTCTTTGGAAAGGCTTGCCACTGTATTAAGGTCATTCAGCTGATAAGTGTCCGCATTTGTCGGAAGGCCGATGAGCCAACCTGCGAGTTGCTCGATAGGGATATTGAGCCCAGTCAGCTGATAGATCAGTAGATTGGCGTCTTGACCGGAGAGTTTCTGGTCATCATAGGTTTCGATAAACGCACCGTTGGGTGTTGAGGTGAGGTTAAACACCGTCTGACCTAAAAAAGTGGTTAAACGCACTTGGGTTAAATTGGCGGAATACGTCCAATGGAAATTGAGCGTTTGGCGCTGTTCAGGAGAAATATAACCGAGCTTGCCATTGGCGGTATATTGATTCAGTGATTCAAGTTGTTGGCGGTGAGCTTGCCATTCCACACTGTGAGGCTCGGGTGGCAAGGTACTACAACCAATCAAAAATAGTGCTGTGAACGTATAAAAGAAGCGACGATAAAGTCTGGTCATAGGAAACTACTTACGTGATGGATTATTGTTCAAATTCAATACAATATTGAAAGACTATAGCATCAATCCCACAAACTCAGGAAAACATATTGGTCAGAGACTTTCAATAAATGGTGCCATCAAGTAAAATTCTGCCCTATTTGTCAAATCCGTATCAGAGAATTCGCGTTACATGTCATTGCTTGCTATTGGTATTAACCACAATACAGCGTCAGTGGATCTGAGAGAGAAGGTGGCGTTTCCACCTGAAAAACTCGACCGAGCACTGAATGAGCTGAGAGACAATACCAAAGTCAATGGTTCAGTGATTCTCTCGACCTGTAACCGTACCGAAATCTATTGTGACACTGGCGATACCAATAAGTCGCAATTGATCGATTGGTTGGTTCGTTTTCACGACGTACCTGCTGAAGAGCTCAAACCATCACTCTATGTCTATGAAGAGCAGGCCGCTATCAAGCACTTGATGCGCGTCTCCTGTGGTCTTGACTCGCTAGTATTGGGCGAGCCGCAAATCCTAGGGCAGGTAAAACAGGCGTACAGTGATGCTCGTGATCACCAGTCGGTAGAAGGTGGCATAGAGAAGCTGTTTCAAAAGACGTTCTCTGTAGCTAAGCGAGTACGTACCGAAACGGAAATTGGTAGCAGTGCGGTTTCTGTTGCCTATGCCGCTACCACACTTGCGAGACAGATTTTTGAGTCGTTAGCTGAGTCCACGGTTCTGCTTGTGGGCGCAGGCGAGACAATTGAACTGGTAGCTAAGCACTTAGAAGGGCAAGGGTGCAAGAAGATGATCGTTGCCAACCGTACCAAAGAGCGAGCTGAAGTGTTGGCTTCTCAGTTTGGTGCTGAGGTGATTGCACTTAATGATATTCCGGAAGTGTTGCCAAAAGCCGACATTGTGATCAGCTCTACGGCGAGTCCATTACCGATTATTGGTAAGGGTATGGTTGAAACTGCGATTAAGAAGCGTCGCTATCAACCTATGCTTCTTATCGACATTGCCGTGCCGCGCGATATTGAATCGCAAGTTGGCGAACTCAACGATGCCTACCTTTATACTGTTGATGATTTGCAGTCTATTGTTGATAGCAATATCGAACAGAGAAAAGTAGAAGCGATTCAAGCGGAAGCCATCGTAAGTGAAGAGAGCGCGCAGTTTATGTCTTGGATGCGTTCTCTGCAGGCCGTTGATAGCATTCGGCAGTATCGCAAACAGGCGAATGACACCAGACAAGATATACTATCTAAAAGCTTACAAGCGCTAGCCGCAGGGGGAGACCCAGAGAAAGTGCTGCTAGAGCTCAGTAATAAATTAACAAACAAGCTTATTCATGCGCCGACCATAGCGCTGCAAGATGCCGCAGAGCAGGGTGATCCTGCGAAACTCACGGTTATCAGACAGAGTTTGGGTTTAGACCAAACGAAATAAGCCTCACCCCGAGAAAAGACGCAATTATGAAAGCCTCCATTTTAGTAAAATTGGAAACTCTGGTTGAACGCTACGAAGAAGTTCAACATCTACTTGGTGACCCTGGTGTTATCGGTGACCAAGATAAGTTCCGCGCTCTTTCTAAAGAGTACTCTCAGCTTGAAGAAGTGACGAAGTGTTTCCAAGCCTACCAGCAAGCGCAAGACGATCTTGAAGCTGCGGAGGAGATGGCAAAAGAAGACGACGCTGAGATGCGCGAAATGGCTCAAGAAGAGATCAAAGAAGCGAAAGCGTCGATCGAAAACCTGGCAGATGAGCTACAAATTCTTCTGCTACCAAAAGATCCAAACGATGAGCGCAACTGTTTCCTAGAAATCCGTGCTGGCGCGGGTGGCGACGAAGCGGGTATCTTCGCGGGCAACCTTTTCCGTATGTACTCTAAATTTGCCGAGAAGAAAGGCTGGCGCGTTGAGGTAATGAGCTGCAACGAGTCTGAGCAAGGCGGTTACAAAGAGATGATCGCAAAAGTATCGGGTGATGCTGTCTACGGTACAATGAAGTTCGAATCTGGTGGTCACCGCGTACAACGTGTCCCAGAAACTGAGTCTCAAGGCCGTGTACATACGTCAGCATGTACTGTTGCTGTCATGCCTGAGATCCCAGAAGCCGACCTACCAGAAATCAAAGCCGCAGATCTTAAGATCGATACCTTCCGTGCATCTGGCGCGGGTGGTCAGCACGTTAACACCACGGATTCTGCAATTCGTATTACTCACTTGCCAACAGGTACTGTGGTAGAGTGTCAGGATGAGCGTTCACAGCATAAGAACAAAGCGAAAGCGATGGCTGTGCTAGCAGCACGTATTGTGCAAGCAGAAGAAGCACGCCGCGCAGCTGAAGTTTCGGATGCTCGTCGTAACCTACTAGGTTCTGGTGACCGTAGTGACCGTATTCGTACTTACAACTACCCGCAAGGCCGCGTATCGGACCACCGTATCAACTTAACGCTCTACCGTTTGAACGAAGTAATGGAAGGTGATTTGGCAAGCCTTATCGACCCAGTACTTCAAGAGCACCAAGCTGACCAGCTCGCAGCGCTTGCAGAGAACAACTAATTCATGTCGTTAGATATGTCGATAGAAGCGGTGCTCAAACGAGCATCGCTTGTTCTTTCTGAGACCAGCAGCGATTCACCAAGCCTTGATGCCGCAGTGCTGCTTTGTCACGCGTTAGGTAAGCCTCGCAGCTACCTCATGACGTGGCCAGAGAAACCGCTGACCGAGTCAGAGCAAATTGTGTTCGATGAGCTGTTGTCTCGAAGAACCAAAGGCGAGCCCGTTGCCTACATTCTAGGCGAACGAGAGTTCTGGTCCCTATCACTTAACGTTGCTCCAAGCACATTGATTCCAAGACCTGATACCGAGCGTCTTGTTGAATTGGCATTGGATAAAGCGATGCAGATTGACGGAGACCTGTTGGATTTAGGGACGGGAACCGGCGCAATCGCGTTGGCCTTAGCTTCTGAACTGCCAAAACGCCGCGTAAAAGGTGTTGATTACCAAGAGCATGCGGTGGAGTTGGCGACAGGTAATGCTAAGAAGCTTGATATTTCCAATGCAAGTTTTTCCCAAGGAAGCTGGTTTGAGCCGATTGATGCAGCTCACAAGTTCGCCATTATTGTCTCTAACCCCCCTTATATTGACGAAAATGACCCCCATCTTTCTCAAGGGGATGTTCGTTTTGAACCGTCGTCAGCTTTGGTTGCAGAAAATAACGGCTTGGCCGATATAGAAACCATAAGTGCACAAGCACCCAATTACTTGCTTGATGGTGGCTGGTTGTTGTTCGAACACGGGTTTGAACAAGGTGAGGCGGTTAGAAACATACTAGAAACGAACGGCTTTACCGAGGTCATCACAGAGAAAGACTACGCAAGCAATGATAGAGTGACACTTGGAAAGTGGCACCAATAATAACGAAAAGAAAGTAAGAGAGACGCCAACATGTATGAAGGATTAAAGCATTTTCACCTTTTGACGATAGCGATTTCTGTCGCCTTGTTAACTGTGCGATACGGGTTGCTCATGGCAAATTCACCAAAAGTGAACCTGCCATTTCTAAAGCGTTTCCCACACATTAATGACTCTCTTTTGTTGTTGTCAGGCTTTGGCTTGATTGCATACACAGGGTTTGTTCCTTTCACGGACGCAGCACCGTGGATGACGGAAAAGGTGACCTGCATACTGGCTTACTTTGCCTTGGCCTTTTTCACTATAAAGCTAGCAAAGAACAAATTATTAAGAACGTGTGCCTTCTTTGGCGCGCTGGGATGGCTCATGATGGCTGCGAAGATTGCCATGCTGAAAACGCCATTCCTTATGGGGTAAACCATGATTGAACTGTTTGATGAAGATTTTGATGCGATTGAGTTAGCAGAAGGTGCACTGATCTTAAACAAAGCAGTGGATCCAGAAACGGATCAGCATTGGGCCGAACTAGAATTGGCTAGGCTTGCAGAAGAAGCTGAGCAACAGCTGTTCCATGAAAGAAATGATAAGCAGCGACTCGACTCGCTACTAAGATTGTTTTACACCGAATGGCAATTTAAAGGTGACCACGACGAGTACTTCTCGTCGGATAACGCCTTCATTGATAAGGTGCTTGAGCGTCGAAAGGGTGTACCTGTTAGCCTAGGTTCTATCTTGCTCTACCTTGGTCACAAGCTTGGCTTGCCGCTGGAAGCGGTGACGTTCCCAACGCAATTTTTAGTCAAGGTTTGTTGGCCAAATGAAGCGCCGGTATACATCAATCCTTATGATGGTGAATACGTCAGTAAAAAGCGCCTGCAAGCTTGGCTAATTGGCCATGAAGGTCCTTTGGCAAAGCTAGAGGCTAAACACCTAGAAACGGTCGATAACCCAACGGTAATTGGTCGCTGGTTGGCGCTGCTTAAGAGCGCGCTATTGCGTGAAGAAAAGTACACGCTCGCGCTGCGTTGTACTGATCTTGCATTAACCTTTGTTCCAGACGATCCTTATGAAATCCGCGATCGTGGCTATATTTACCAACAGCTGGATTGCCATCAAATAGCGGCGAGCGATTTTCAGTACTTTATCGATCAATGTCCCGATGACCCAGCTATCGAATTATTGAAAACGCAGGTGTCAGCTATCAGCCGCACCCCTGTGACTCTTCACTAAACTCAGAGAATAACAACATGGAAATGAAAACTGTACACGTGGGTGATATCCCAGTCGCGAACGACAAGCCTTTTACGCTGTTCGCGGGTATGAACGTATTGGAATCACGCGATCTTGCGATGCAGATCTGTGAGCACTATGTGAAGGTTACTGAGAAACTTGGCATTCCTTACGTTTTCAAAGCGTCTTTCGATAAGGCGAACCGTAGCTCAGTTCATTCTTACCGAGGCCCAGGCTTGGAAGAAGGTATGAAAATCTTCCAAGAGCTAAAAGATACGTTTGGCGTGAAAATCATTACCGATGTTCATACCGAAGCGCAAGCACAGCCAGTAGCGGATGTGGTTGATGTTATTCAGCTACCTGCGTTCCTAGCTCGTCAAACTGACCTTGTTGAGGCGATGGCTAAAACGGGTGCGGTTATTAACGTTAAGAAGCCTCAGTTCATGAGCCCAGGTCAAGTTGGCAACATCGTTGATAAGTTTGCAGAATGTGGCAACGACAACATTATTCTGTGTGAGCGTGGCTCATGCCATGGCTACGATAACCTAGTGGTTGATATGCTTGGTTTCGGTGTAATGAAAAAAGCATCAAATGGCAGCCCAATCATTTTTGACGTGACTCACTCGCTTCAGATGCGTGATCCTTCAGGTGCAGCTTCTGGCGGTCGCCGCGAGCAGACTGTAGAACTTGCTAAAGCGGGTTTGGCGACTGGCATTGCAGGTCTGTTTATTGAGGCTCACCCAAATCCAGATAAAGCACTATGTGACGGCCCTTCTGCATTACCATTGGATAAACTAGAACCATTCCTAGCGCAGATGAAGGCACTCGATGACCTGATTAAAGGCTTTGAGCACATCGATATCAAATAGGTTCTAACGTTACCTAGTCAAAAGCCAGCTTGAATTCAGCTGGCTTTTTTATGTTCACTATTTGTGTTGAGCAATCGTTTCTTCGCAGAAAAAACACCTTCCAGCCATTGAATACCTACCACTATTCTTCTGCTATCTATTACAGTTTCATAGCGCGTAATTACATTACTGATAATAATGCCAGCTGATGTATATCAACTTGTGATATAGATTACATAAAAGTGAAATCGTAATGTTATGTTTAAACGCTTACTTTAAACTAACGCAAATTTTGTCGATGTTTTTCGTAGTCTTACAACACAATAGATCGGCAAAATATGAGCAAACCCAATATGCTCAAGGCAGTGGTTCCCAAAAAATTAAAGGTATGACAATGAAAAAAAGCCTTATGTTTAAGTCCGTGCTAAGCGCGGCTATCATCGCGTCATTAGCAGGATGCGCAACTCAACCAGAGCAAGAATGGAATGCTGATGAGAGTTATAAGCTAACGATTCTTCATACCAATGACCATCACGGTCGCTTCTGGCAAAACAAATACGGTGAGTATGGTATGGCAGCGCGTAAAACGCTGATCGACCAGATTCGTGCTGATGTAGAAGCGGAAGGTGGTAGCGTATTACTGCTGTCAGGTGGTGATATCAATACGGGTGTTCCTGAGTCTGACCTTCAGGATGCAGAACCGGACTTTAAAGGCATGAGCATGATTGGTTACGATGCAATGGCATTGGGTAACCATGAGTTCGATAACCCGCTGGAAGTCCTGTTTAAGCAGAAAGAGTGGGCGAACTTCCCAATGCTGTCTGCCAATATCTATGACAAGAAAACTGGTGAGCGTTTGTTCGATGCTTACCACATGTTTGATAAGCAAGGCATTAAGATTGCGGTTATCGGTCTAACGACTGAAGACACGGCAAAAATCGGCAATCCTGAGTACATCGGTGGTATTGAGTTCCGCGATCCGAAAGTAGAAGCTAAAAAACTGATTGCAGAGCTTAAAGAAACAGAAAAACCCGATCTTATTTTCGCGGTAACTCACATGGGTCACTACGAGAACGGTCAGCGTGGTGTGAACGCACCGGGTGACGTTGCGCTTGCTCGCTACTTGAACGAAGGCGACCTCGATATGATCGTTGGTGGTCACTCTCAAGAGCCTGTATGTATGGAAGGTCCAAACGTCGTGAAGAAGAACTTCAAGCCAAGCGACGAGTGTAAACCAGATATCCAAAATGGTACTTGGATTGTTCAAGCGTACGAGTGGGGCAAGTATGTCGGTCGTGCCGACTATGAGTTCAAAAATGGTGAGCTGAATATGGTGAGCTACGACCTTATTCCAGTGAACCTGAAGAAGAAAGTAAAAGTTGACGGTAAGAAACAGCGTGTTCTTGTTGAAGATGAGATCAAGCAAGATGCAGAACTGCTGGCGTTCTTGACTCCATTCCAAGAGAAAGGTCAGGAGCAACTCGGTGCTAAGATTGGTGAAACCAATGGCAAGCTGGAAGGCGACCGTAATGTGGTTCGCTTTAGCCAAACCAATCTAGGTCGTCTAATTGGTACTGCTCACATGGAGCGTGCTAAAGCCGATTTCGCTGTGATGAACTCAGGCGGTGTACGTGACTCAATCGCAGAAGGCGATGTGACGTACAAAGACGTGCTGATTGTTCAGCCATTTGGCAACATCATCACCTACACTGACATGACAGGTGCAGAAGTTCTTGATTATCTGAATGTTGTCGCAACCAAACCTGTTGATTCTGGTGCCTATGCGCAGTTCGCCGGTATTTCAATGACTGTCGATAAGGACCAAGTATCTGACGTGGTTATCAACGGCAAAGCACTTGACCCGAAAGCCACTTACCGCTTCACGGTACCGAGCTTTAACGCTGCTGGCGGTGACGGCTATCCGAAACTAACAGGTCACCCTGGCCACGTAAACACGGGCTTCGTCGATGCTGAAGTATTGAAAGACTACCTAGAAGCAAATAGCCCAATCGATGTGAATAAGTACCAGCCTAAAGGCGAAATTGTCTATAAGAACTAGACATTAACGGGTTTTTATTCGATAAATAGAGCGGTGCCAATTGGCACCGTTTTTTTGTTTTGCGAGTAAGCCGAGTAAGCATAGACTCGCCACGTCGTGCATTTTGGAGTAGGCAATGACACCAGCAATCAATCTGGCAAAGAAGAAGAAAATCACCCACACCGTGCATCAATATGATCATGACCCACGCCATGAAAGCTATGGACTGGAAGCGGTCGAGGCGTTAGGGCAAGATCCAGAAAGTGTCTTCAAAACGCTGCTGTTCGCCATTAACGGTGAGCCCAAAAACCTAGCGGTTGCCGTCATACCTGTTGAAGAAAAACTGAATCTGAAACTTGCAGCCAAAGCGGCTGGTGGCAAAAAAGCAGACATGGCAGACAAAGACATTGCTCAGAAGACGACGGGATACGTGCTTGGAGGCATTAGTCCACTAGGGCAGAAAAAAGCACTGCCAACGTTTATTCATAGCACGGCACAAGACCGCGATACCATGTGTGTGAGTGCGGGCAAAAGGGGATTGGAGATTGAGCTAGCACCATCCGATTTGGCAGCGCTAACTCGAGCTAAGTTTGTTAATCTCTGTGAGGCCTAACAGCGGTTATTATGCCGCTTACTTTTTCAGAGATAGGGTTCCACCGACACGCGGCTTACGTTGCCCCGAATCAGACTGTCCTGCTTTAGGGTTCACTGGTCGCTTGTTATTTGGCTTTGAAGGGCGAGACTTATTACCTGATTGGTTTGGCTTACGCTGACCAGGCTTGCCACCTCGGCTGCCCTCATTACGACCATTCTCAGAGTCTGAGTGGCGACGTTTGCTAGGACCACGACGGTACTCATCCGCGCCATGACCAGAATAGGTCTTCATCTTGTCGCGCTTACCTTCACGCTCTTTGTCACGTTTGGCCTCGCGGCGCGCATCATGCAGTTTTGCATCCGTTGCTTTAGTGATGTGGCGACCTTTTGCATCTTTACGAGAGGCTTCTTCGGTGCTGACAGAGCCTTCACACATACGCAGGATCTCGGCAACTTCTTCATCGGAGAGGTAGCGCCATTTTCCGTTCGGGATCCCATCGATTGAGATGTTCATGATGCGCACACGGCGCAGCTTAAGGACGTCATAACCCAAAGCTTCACACATACGACGGATCTGACGGTTAAGCCCCTGCGTTAGCGTAATACGAAATGAGAACTTGGTTTCTTGCTCGACCTTACACGGCAGAGTCACTGTATCCAAGATAGCGACACCAGCACCCATTTTCTTGATGAAGTCCTTGGTGATTGGCTTATCGACACGAACCACGTACTCTTTCTCGTGGTTATTACCAGCGCGCAGGATCTTATTGACGATATCGCCGTCATTGGTCAAGAAAATAAGACCATCAGATGGCTTATCCAGGCGACCGATAGGAAAGATGCGCTTGTGGTGGCCGACGAAGTCAACGATGTTTCCAGGGACGTCACGCTCTGTCGTACACGTGATGCCTGTCGGCTTATTCAGAGCGATATAGATTGGTTTCTCTTTACTGCGAACTGGCTTGCCATCAATCTCAACATTATCACCCGGCATAACCTTAGTGCCCATTTCTGGCACCTTGCCGTTAATCGTCACGCGTTGTTGCTCAATGAGCCTATCCGCTTCACGACGCGAGCAAAAGCCCGTTTCACTGATGTATTTGTTGAGACGTTTTCCGTCAGCAGAGTTCGACATGCGAAGTAATCACTCTATGTTGGTCTGATTTAAAGGTCGCGTATTTTATACCCAACTTGGCGTTAAGTCACTTAACTCATGCGTTTTTGATGACGTTCGCGGTTTTCAAGCTTCTTCTCTTGGCTCTTTCTAAGCATGACATAGACAGCGCCACTACCGCCATGGAAGCGTTGAGCACTGTGAACACACTGTACATCCTTAATCTGAGTCAGCCAGTTAGCCAAGTAACTTTTCATCAAAGCAGGCGGATTAGAACGTTCACCACGACCATGGACTATGATGACGGTTCGAATATCCATTCGCATGCATTGCTGCAAGAACTTAATGACTTCATCTCGCGCTTCTTTGAGAGTGCGGCGGTGTAAGTCGAGTTTCGCCTGTAGAGGATATTTACCTAGTCGAAGTTTCCGGTAAACCCCTTCCTGAACGCCGTCACGTTTGAACTCTATGATGTCATCGGGCTTCACCATAGGGGCGAAATCGATAGAGAGGTATTCAGGATCTTGTTCAGAGAGCCACAGCGCAGCCTGACGTTTTGCCAGTTGCGAGTCAGATACTTGGTGGGACTTTTTTAATTCGACGGTGTCGTTTTGAATAGGCTTTACATCGCCCATCATTTGTTGAAATAGGTCTAGATCATCGTCTTGAGACATAACTGCATCTCGAATAAGCCAATTTATTTGGAGTATATACGAAGTCGAGCAAAAAGTGAGAGCAATAAAAAACCGGAGTGAACAGGCGATCCACTCCGGTGCATAGCAGTTTTCTATTCAAAAATAGAAGCTAAGCGATTCTAGTGAGGAGATTTGTCATTCATTACCTTATAAATGAAGAAAGCACCGTAAAACAGCATTAAACCAAACGCTCCAAAGATAACGATCATTGAAGAGAGGCCTACTGCATTACCAAATAGGAGATCAAGCCAAAAATCCATGTTTCCTCCAAAAAGTAGTGATGACAGGGTTACGTTAACGGTTGGTTTAAAAGTGAACACTGATCTGGATCAATTGTACTCGGAGTGTTAATAACCTGTATGTGAGTGTGTGTATACGGTCACATTTTTCGTGCTTCTGGCTAGTTGATGAGCAAACAGAGCTGTTTTGGAAAAAAGATGCCACAAAAGCCTTGCGCGCCTGAGAATTATCAGTAATATACGCATCCGTTGACGGGCAATAAGCCAATCAGCAATCTCGGTGAATAGCGCAGCTTGGTAGCGCATCTGGTTTGGGACCAGAGGGTCGGGGGTTCGAATCCCTCTTCACCGACCACTTTTAGAAAAGCCTCGCTTAATAGCGAGGCTTTTTGCGTTTTGGCGAAAAGTAATTCTGTAAATGATGTGCCCGGTTTGTACAACGCTCACTGCGCTGCGCCAGTTATAAAATAGGCGATGCGACGATAGGAGCTAGCCTACGGTTCTTCTCCTAATATAGGGGGAGTTAGAGGGGGTAAAATGCGGTTAATTCAAAGCGATTAATGGTTTCAGTGCCTTTCTCTGAGCAATAAGCTCACTGTTGCTTCGAGCGCGTTGACATTTCACCGCATTCACCCCTCCCCAGCCTCCCCTTGGTAAGGGGAGGAGCAAAAAGCCCACTACGCGACTATGACTAAAAATAGGCGATGCGACGCTAGGAGCTAGCCTACGGTTCTCCTCCTAATGTAGGGGGAGTTAGAGTGGGTAAAATGCGATGAAGTTAAAGCGAGTGATGTTTTCAGTACTTTTCTCTGAGCAATAAGTTCACTTTGGTTCCGAGCTCATTGACAGTTCACCGCATTCACCCCTCCCAGCCTCCCCTTAGCAAGGGGAGGAGCACAACGCTCGCTGCGCTAGTTATAAAATAGGCGATGCGACGCTAAGAGCTATCCTACGGTTCTCCCCCAATATAGGGGGAGCTAGAGCTGTCTCTTGATCACAAGTCTGGATCAAGAGACTTTGCTAGATCATACCCCTCAACAATATCTTGCAGTCTAAACCAACCTTCCCAGAGTCGTTCCCATCCAACTCGGCCAGTTCGCTTAGTGTCATGCCAGTTGGCCAGTTTCCCCAGATTGAGGTATGCCCAGTGTAAGTGTGGTGGCTTCTTTGGGAGACGTTTTTTCTCTCTTTTTAACCAAAGTAATTTCCAAGCCTTGGGGCTTAGTATCTGTTCGCAACTCACTTTCTTAGCTCTATCTTTTTCTAAACCCAAGTATCGAAGTTGCTGAATTCGGCATGCTATAAAGCTAAGTAAAACAATCATTTTCTCTAGATTGGCTCTGCTTTGCATACGTAGGTTTTCAACTTGAGTTCCTCCTGTCTTCCACGACTTATGGAAGTCTTCAATTAACCAGCGTCGCTCGTAATATTCTAGGATGGTGATGGCTTGTTTTTTTGGTTCTCACAGGTTCAGAAGTCAGAATATGCCAGCACAACCCCTTGCTATTACCTTGTTCAATGCAACTTACGTAATTAAGTTGAACCGGCTCTCCCTTCTTGGTCGATGGAACTTTGAGCGTCACAGGTGCGTAGCGAATATCACATATCGCTTCTCGTGCTTTTCGCCCACCTCTCTGCATCACTGGAACCGTTCGCTCACCTGCACTTTTAAGCGAAGAACCGAAAGAGTAGAGTTTATCGTCTGACTCCTCTATACAACGAGCCTGCATGGAGCGAACAATAAATCTCTGATTATTTTCTGTTTTATACGTCAGGTACTCATACAGATCTGCTTCTCTATCACAGACAGAAATGACGTGCTCCATTGTATCGCCCAGTCGTTCTGCTACTTTGCGAGAGGCTTGTTCCCATTTATAGCTTTCTTTCTCTTTATATGGACGCTTGGGCTGCGTTTCACTTTTTCCTTTCTCAGCTATATTTCGGGTCCAGCGGTGCTGTTCAATCAAGCCCACAACATGGTGTTGCTTAGGAGAAAAAAGCAACACTGAGTGAGCTTGAAAACCTTTCGATTTCTCGTAACGAGTCGTGTGCCCTAGCTCTTTAGATACAGTTTTGTGGGTAAAGCTTAACGAGGTTGTGTCTTCAAGGGCAAGCAATGTCCCTAAGCCTTTCGCAGACTCAGCAGTCGCAGAGAAACCTGCTTCTGCAATGTCGTCTGCTTTGATGTCTTCGTTTCGAATGAACCGATAAGCGGCTTCAATATCGGCTGGATTAGAGAGAGATTGCAACACAGATTTCCCTATATGGCTGGCTATTGAGCTCGCAAGAGAAACAAGCCGACGGGTACGTCGTGGGTCACCAAGCTGAGCATCATTAAAAGTGGCTTTGGCCCATTTTGCAGTATCTGTGATGAACATGTCGATATCCGTGTTGTTTTAGATATCGTTTAGATCGCAGTTAAATCAATAAGTTTAATAAAATAGCGCAAGGATTAACCTTGCGCTATTTGTGTATGAAAGACAGGAGCTAGAGGGGGTAAAATGCGATGAAGTTAAAGCGAGTGATGTTTTCAGTACTTTTCTCTGAGCAATAAGTTCACTTTGGTTCCGAGCTCATTGACAGTTCACCGCATTCACCCCTCCCAGCCTCCCCTTAGTAAGGGGAGGAGCACAACGCTTGCAGCGCTCCGCTAACTATAAATAGGCGATGCGACGATAGGAGCTAGCCTTGGTTCTCCCCCTAATATAGGGGGAGCTAGAGCTGTCTCTTGATCACAAGTCTGGATCAAGAGACTTTGCTAGATCATACCCCTCAACAATATCTTGCAGTCTAAACCAACCTTCCCAGAGTCGTTCCCATCCAACTCGGCCAGTTCGCTTAGTGTCATGCCAGTTGGCCAGTTTCCCCAGATTGAGGTATGCCCAGTGTAAGTGTGGTGGCTTCTTTGGGAGACGTTTTTTCTCTCTTTTTAACCAAAGTAATTTCCAAGCCTTGGGGCTTAGTATCTGTTCGCAACTCACTTTCTTAGCTCTATCTTTTTCTAAACCCAAGTATCGAAGTTGCTGAATTCGGCATGCTATAAAGCTAAGTAAAACAATCATTTTCTCTAGATTGGCTCTGCTTTGCATACGTAGGTTTTCAACTTGAGTTCCTCCTGTCTTCCACGACTTATGGAAGTCTTCAATTAACCAGCGTCGCTCGTAATATTCTAGGATGGTGATGGCTTGTTTTTTGGTTCTCACAGGTTCAGAAGTCAGAATATGCCAGCACAACCCCTTGCTATTACCTTGTTCAATGCAACTTACGTAATTAAGTTGAACCGGCTCTCCCTTCTTGGTCGATGGAACTTTGAGCGTCACAGGTGCGTAGCGAATATCACATATCGCTTCTCGTGCTTTTCGCCCACCTCTCTGCATCACTGGAACCGTTCGCTCACCTGCACTTTTAAGCGAAGAACCGAAAGAGTAGAGTTTATCGTCTGACTCCTCTATACAACGAGCCTGCATGGAGCGAACAATAAATCTCTGATTATTTTCTGTTTTATACGTCAGGTACTCATACAGATCTGCTTCTCTATCACATACAGAAATGACGTGCTCCATTGTATCGCCCAGTCGTTCTGCTACTTTGCGAGAGGCTTGTTCCCATTTATAGCTTTCTTTCTCTTTATATGGACGCTTGGGCTGCGTTTCACTTTTTCCTTTCTCAGCTAAATTTCGGGTCCAGCGGTGCTGTTCAATCAAGCCCACAACATGGTGTTGCTTAGGAGAAAAAAGCAACACTGAGTGAGCTTGAAAACCTTTCGATTTCTCGTAACGAGTCGTGTGCCCTAGCTCTTTAGATACAGTTTTGTGGGTAAAGCTTAACGAGGTTGTGTCTTCAAGGGCAAGCAATGTCCCTAAGCCTTTCGCAGACTCAGCAGTCGCAGAGAAACCTGCTTCTGCAATGTCGTCTGCTTTGATGTCTTCGTTTCGAATGAACCGATAAGCGGCTTCAATATCGGCTGGATTAGAGAGAGATTGCAACACAGATTTCCCTATATGGCTGGCTATTGAGCTCGCAAGAGAAACAAGCCGACGGGTACGTCGTGGGTCACCAAGCTGAGCATCATTAAAAGTGGCTTTGGCCCATTTTGCAGTATCTGTGATGAACATGTCGATATCCGTGTTGTTTTAGATATCGTTTAGATCGCAGTTAAATCAATAAGTTTAATAAAATAGCGCAAGGATTAACTTGCGCTATTTGTGTATGAAAGACAGGAGCTAGAGGGGGTAAAATGCGGTTAATTCAAAGCGATTAATGGTTTCAGTGCCTTTCTCTGAGCAATACGTTCACTTTCGTTCCAAGCGCGTTGACAGTTCACCGCATTCACCCCTCCCAGCCTCCCCTTGGTAAGGGGGGGAGCAAAAAGCCCACTGCGCGGCGATGACTAAAAATAGGCGATGTGACGCTATAAGCTTAAGCTGCAACAACCTCACGGCGCGCCATTACCTTACCAATAACACCTTCCACACCCAGCACAGCAAAGATAATTGCGAAAAAAGCAACCACACCACCAAACGCACCTGTAAATGCAACATGCTGACCAAACAGAACGGCAATAACAGCCATGGCGACAAACTTAGAGCCCACCAAAATAATGTATGACGAAACACCTCGTTTCAGTTTTGGTAATGTTTTATGGGTTAGAAAGTGCGATGCCATCACTTTCTCTAGTGAGATAGCCCCTTTCAGCATACTCGCAAGGACCACCGAGGCGAGTACCGCCACTTCCAAGCTCGCGATGAAAACCCAATCCCAAGAAGCGTTGAGTAGCAACAATACGATAGTCGTGATAACAGAGCTGATAGCGATATCTTTAAGCATTTTCATAAATTGATTCCTCTTGGAGTTGTTCTTGCTGACAGGGCTAAGGTATCAATTGTGGAGCGGCGCCATTTACCATTTTACGCCATCGATAAAGACACTCTGATGTTCTATTGTCACACATTTAGTGGGTTTATTTGACCTTTGTTTGAGTAGGGTTATACTGAGGTCAGTTTTGCTCCTATTTGTAAATCTCCCAATCGGGGGACCCCCTGAGAGCGTCAAAATTTCTCAATTTAGATTTGTTCTACCACTGTGACACGAGTCACACATGCAGCTTACTTGCTGATGGCTCGTTGTACTTGCCGTATAGGTTCCTATTTAAAATCATAGACTTTGGTCTATTTGTATGATTAATTGTAATTTGTATGATTAATAGGTGCCCATTCATACATGGTCAAATGCCATGTCAAATCAACGCGTAAGATCAGTGGGTTATGTGTCATCTGTCTAAAAAGAGATAGCTCTATGAATGTAATTATCAATGGTCAAACGTATCTTCTAAGAGAGCGCAAAAGCATCCTTGATGTGGCCAAAGATATTAAAGTTGAGGTCCCATCGCTCTGCTCAATCAGTAAGCATGCTGAGAAGCAGTCTTGCGACATGTGCGTCGTTGAAGTCGTTGGTGAAGGCGTGGTCAAAGCCTGTGAGACTCAGATCCAAGATGGGATGACGATAGTGACCGAGTCCGCTCAGCTTAATAATCTGCGACGAGAAGCCCTCAATAAGATTTTCGCTGACCACAATGCTGACTGTGAAGCGCCATGTAAAGTGGCTTGCCCTGCTAACGTCGATATTCAAACCTACTTACACCACATCGCTCAGGCTGATCATCATCAAGCCGTCAAAGTGATTAAAGATACGCTGCCGATGCCAATCTCGATTGGTCGTGTTTGTCCTGCGTTTTGTGAGCATGAGTGCCGACGAAGCTTGGTAGATGAGCCTCTAGCGATTCGCCAGCTCAAACGTCACGCAGCAGATATTGATTTGTCACTGGCCGAGCAGTTTGAACCACCAAAACTGCCGTACAACGGGCATCGTGTTGCGATTGTCGGTGCGGGTCCCGGTGGTCTGGCTTGCGGTTACTACCTGAGTTACCAAGGCTTTGCTGTCGATGTCTTTGAATCAATGCCGCAAGCTGGTGGTTGGTTGCGCTATGGCATTCCTGAGTACCGCTTACCAAAAGACATTCTCGATAAAGAAATTGAACTTATGTGTCGCGGCGGGATGCGTATTCATACCAATACGCTTCTTGGCCAAGACGTTTCTCTCGATGAATTGACTGAGAATTATGAAGCGGTATGTTTGGCCGTTGGCGCGACCAAAGCGGTGAACATGCCATATCCCGGCTCTGATCTGGAAGGGTGTATTCTGGGTGTTGATTTTCTCAAAGATCATATGACCGAGAGGCACTTTAGCATTGGCAAAAAAGTCGCCATCATTGGCGGCGGTAATACGGCGATCGACTGCGCGCGAACTGCGGTTCGTGAAGGGGCCGACACGACTATCATTTATCGTCGTACTCGCAACGAGATGCCAGCCGAACTGCATGAGATTGAAGCTGCTGAGCTAGAAGGCGTCAAATTTAAATTCTTAACCAACCCGAAAGCCAACCATGCTGACTCGACAGGTCGTGTTCAGTCGATTGAGTTGGAGATCATGGCTCTAGGTGAGCCTGATAGCTCAGGCCGTCGTCGTCCGGTATCAACCGGCGAAACCGAGACCATTGAGTTTGATACGGTAATCTCAGCGCTATCACAAAAGCCTGATACCGAGTTTCTAAAATCTGCAATACAATCGCTGCCACTGACTGATTGGGGTACAGCGTCTGCTGACAACGACTCCATGCACCATGGCTACAACGTCTACAGTATTGGTGATTTTAGACGTGGTCCTGCTACGGCCATTGAAGCGATTGCCGACGGCAAGAAAGCGGCGGATGCTATTGAGCGCTATATTCTCGAAGGGCACTTTAAACCTGAGCCAGCGCCGTTCAATAGCCGCAAGGCAGAGCGTCTTACTGAGGTTCGTCAAACTGAATACCTACAAGAGCGTGCGAAATCACGAGCAAAAGCGGATCATCTTGATGTAGAACTTTGTCAGTCTAGCTACCAAGAAGTTGAGCTTGGGATGACAGATTCGGATGCTATTGCCGAAGCTGCGCGCTGTCTAGAGTGTGGTTGCCAAGCCAACACTCAGTGCGATCTCCGAGATTATGCTACAGAATATCAGGTCGATTATCGAGAGATTAATACTGAAGAACGCAAGATGTTCCCAGTCGATAAATCCAGTGAGTTCATTGTCTTCGACGCTAACCGCTGTATTAGCTGTGGCTCGTGTGTTCATGCCTGTCAAACCGAGTCGGTGCATGGCATTCTCAACTTCTCTGAATCTTCGCACCGCCCATCGTTCCCAGATGGAGCGACTATGGGTGACAGTAACTGTGTGCAGTGTGGCGCCTGTGTTCAGGTGTGCCCAACAGGGGCACTTGCCGATAAGCGCGATAAGTCACATAGCCGCGTAGAAATGCTGACGCCGGTGAAAACTATCTGTACTTACTGCGGAGTTGGTTGTCGAGTTGAGCTCTATGTTGATGCTGCCAACAACAAAATCCGCTACGTGAAGGGAGATAAAACCTCACCCGTCAACCAAGGTATGCTTTGCGTGAAGGGACGCTTCGGTTTTGACTTTATACACAGCGAAGAGAGGCTGACCACGCCTCTTATCCGTAAGTCGGGTGAGTTAGTGCCTGCCTCGTGGGATGAAGCCGTTAGCTATGTCGCCGATAAGCTAAACAAAATTAAGTCTATGTATGGCAGTGACAGTCTTGCTGGCTTCTCTTCAGCGAAAACGACGAATGAAGATAACTACGCATTCCAAAAGCTATTTAGAAGAGAGATTGGTACCAACAATATCGACCATTGTGCGAGGCTTTGTCACTCATCAACGGTGACTGGGCTAGAAGCCTCCTTTGGTAGCGGTGCAATGACCAATGATATTCCGAGCATTGCCCATTCTGACGTTATCTTTATCATTGGGTCAGACACCAGCGCTGCGCATCCAATTATCGCTTCACATATTAAGCAGGCGGTGACGAAGGGCGCGCGCCTGATTGTTGCCGATCCAAAACGTATTGATATGGCTGATCATGCCGAGCTCTATGTACGCCATCGCCCTGGCACAGATGTCATGCTACTCAATGCCATCATGCATGTGATTGATAAAAATGGCTGGCACGATAGCCAGTACATCAATGATCGCACCGAAGGTTACGATGAGTTCGTTAAAGAGATACGTAAAGATGCCTACAGCCCACGCAATGCAGCACTTGTCACTGGGGTTGCTGAGTTTGATATTGAGCGCCTCGCCGAGTTGATTGGTACCTCGAAGGTGACATCAGTCTATTACTCAATGGGGATCACTCAGCACACTACTGGACATGATAATGTGCGCTCGATTGCCAACCTGCAAATGCTGTGTGGTAACGTGGGCGTTGAAGGTGGCGGTATTAATCCGCTTCGCGGTCAATCCAATGTTCAGGGCTCTTGCGATATGGGTGCCTTGCCGACCGATTACCCTGGCTATCAAAAGGTGACCAATCCAGTCGTGCAGGCAAAGTTTGCCAAAGCTTGGAATTCAGACACTCTGCCTAAAGAGCGTGGTAAGACACTGACTGAAATCATCGATGGCGCTTGCGACGGTGATATCAAAGCGCTTTACGTGATGGGTGAGAACCCAGTACTCAGTGACCCAGATCAGGCGCACGCCGTTCATGGATTGAAATCCCTAGACTTCCTCGTGGTTCAGGACATCTTCTTAACCGAAACGGCTGAGCTCGCGGATGTGGTGTTACCGTCCTACTCGTTTGCGGAAAAAGCAGGGCACTTCACGAACACCGAGAGACGCGTACAGCGCTTGGTTCCTGCGGTGCAAGCACCGGGTGAAGCAAAAGAGGACTGGCGTATTATTCAGTCTATTGCCAATGCAATGGGCGGCGACTGGCAGTACCAAACGGTGCAAGAGATCACCGAGGAAATTGCCGATGTTACGCCGCAATACAGCGGTATTCGTTGGCAGTCGATTGGTAAAAACGGTTTGCAGTGGCCATGTAACGATGTGAAGCCTTTCGGTACTCGCATTATGCATAAGGACCAGTTTATCCGCGGTAAAGGGGCGATGGCTCCAATTCCATTTGAATATGCGGCTGAGCTTCCCGATGACGAGTTCCCAATGATTCTTACCACGGGTCGATTACTCGAGCAGTTCCATACAGGAACTATGACGCGCAAAACCAAAGGGCTGGATAACCTTGCTGGACCACGCATTATGATCAGCGTCGAGGATGCTGAAATGATAGGTGTGACCAATGGTCAGGATGTGAAGTTGGTGTCGCGACGTGGTGAGATTTCCGCACCTGCCTTTGTTACCAAACGGATGCAGCAGGGCGTTGTGTTTGTGCCGTTCCACTTTGCTGAATCGGCTGCGAATAAGCTGACCAATACAGCAACTGACCCGCACGCGAAGATCCCAGAGTTTAAAGTATCTGCAGTGCGGCTTGAGAAGGTCACTCAGATGGCTCATTAAATTTGCTCTACGCTTTAGGAGTATCGACAGGAGGTAAGCTATTTGGCTTGCCTCTTTTTTTTTCTATTTGATATAGAAAATGTGCATTAACGTATGTTTAGACTTATCTGGCCTCGAGTTGGACAAATTCCTATGTTTTAGTATGACGTCTTAGCGTTTAGAAATGCGTTCTAGCATTGATCGTTTAGATGAATCTGTAACCCTTGTTTCTACTTAACATTTAAAGCAGTTTTTTGCTCAGGCTGTTACGTTCATAGATGCTCTCAGATTAATGTTAAGCTAGCTTTGAGGTTCTTTTGGTGAAAAAACTTGGCTCAATTTCAAAGAATAGTGCGATATGTGTTGTAAAAACACCCATTTCGTCCTACATTGTAATCGTAGTGTAATAAAAAGGAGATATTGCCTATGCATCAAGAAATGATTCAACCTACCAACCTTGGCGTTATTAGTCGCACTTGCCTTTTCTCTCTAGGTACAGTGATCGCAGTTCTAGCGATGCTCTAATAACAGTACTTCTTAGGGGACAGCCCAAACGCTTCGATTCAATGCATTTTTTGCAATTAACAATCTTCGCAAATGGGCGTTCCTCTAGGCAAAACCTCAAAGTCCTAAATTTCAAAATCTTTCGCAATACCCACACTTTTCGTTTCTTTTTTAAATTTTCCTAACCTCTATACTCATATCAACTGTCTTTGTGCTCACGTAATGAGACTGATATGCCGCTGCTCGATCAAATCACCATCACTCACCGCTATGCGACGTTACCTGCTGGCTTCTATCAGTTCGTGGCGCCAACACCACTAGACAATCTGAGATGGGTGAGCTGGAATCAACCGTTGGCTGAACAGTTTGGATTCAGTCATGACGCACCTGAATCTGCGTGTTTACTAGATGCGCTCTCTGGCACTGTCTCTCATGACGCGTTTAAGCCGTTAGCGATGAAATACGCAGGGCACCAGTTTGGTATCTACAACCCAGATTTGGGTGATGGTCGGGGGCTACTTCTGGGTGAGTTGGTGTCGTTGGAAGGTGTTGTGTTCGATCTTCACCTAAAGGGAGCAGGACAAACACCATACTCTCGCATGGGAGATGGGCGTGCTGTGCTGCGTTCGACGATCCGCGAGTACCTTTGCAGCGAAGCGATGGCAGGGCTGGGCGTACCGACAACACGTGCACTGGGCATGATGGTGAGCGATACTCCTGTGTATCGAGAGAGAGTTGAGCAGGGGGCCTTGTTATTGCGCCTTGCAGAGTCACACATTAGGTTCGGGCATTTTGAGCATTTCTTTTATACCGAGCAGTATGACCAGCTCAAACAGTTGGCAGATAGGGTCATCGAGTGGCATTTCCCTGACTGTGAAACTTCCGAAAAACCTTATCTAACCATGTTTGAAAACATCGTGCAGCTTACCGCTGACATGGTTGCGCATTGGCAGACTAAAGGGTTTGCTCATGGGGTGATGAATACCGACAACATGTCGATTCTCGGTCAGACGTTTGATTATGGACCGTTTGGCTTTTTGGACGATTATGAGCCTGGGTATATCTGCAATCATTCCGATTACCAAGGGCGTTATGCGTTTAATAATCAGCCCTCGATTGCGCTTTGGAATTTGACCGCGCTAGCGCAGGCGTTAACACCCCTTATCGAACGTGCCGACTTGGACTCAACCCTTGAGAAATTTACTCCGCGACTTCAGAGCCAATACAGTGCTCAGATGCGCGCTAAGTTTGGCTTATTCACCAAACAGCCTGAAGATGGTGCTTTTTTTAGTGAGAGTTTCGATTTGATGGAAACGGCCAAAGTCGACTATACCCGTTTTTTCAGAGTGCTGTCTTGTCTCGATTCTGATGGCACTTCTGCGCTTGTTGACTTATTCGTTGATCAAAAGCTCGTTGATCGAAATAAAGCGGTGATGTGGCTGAACCAGTATTTGCAGCGCTGCGAAAAAGAGACACTTTCCGCATCTGAGCGCTGCGAAAAAATGCGCGAGGTGAACCCTAAGTACATACTGAGAAATTATTTGGCGCAACAAGCTATTGAACTCGCAGAGCAAGGGGATTTTTCGTTGGTCCATAGGCTCTCTGATGTGCTCAAAGCCCCTTATGATGAACAGCCAGAATACGACTACCTCGCTAAGTTACCACCCGACTGGGGTAAAAAGATGGCAATCAGTTGCTCGTCCTAGTGGGTGACAAATGCTCATTTGGTCATTTCCATGTCATTTTTGTGACCTCACGCAGAGCTAAGTAGCAAAATTTATAAACGAATCAATAATAACTCCCCGTCAAAACCCTTACACTGTAGGGATCGCAGTGCAGACTTAAGGGAACATAATGCAGGCTAAGACGCACATTCTAGTGGTTGATGATGACGAAGAAATCCGCCTATTGCTCGAAGAGTACCTAACTAAGGCGGGCTTTGAAGTGTCGGGGGCTGAAGATGGCGTGGAGATGGAGCTATTCATAAAAGCTAAAGGATACCCAGATCTTATCCTGCTCGATGTGATGTTGCCAGGTGATGATGGGTTTACCCTTTGTCAGCGTGTTAGGCGCGATTCGCAAGTACCTATCATCATGTTGACTGCGGTGTCCGATGAAACTGATCAAATCATTGGTCTAGAGATAGGGGCCGATGACTATATTGCTAAGCCATTTAGCCCGAGACAATTGATGGCTCGCATTAAGGCACTATTGCGCCGTGCGCATATCCATGAAGATAAACACGATGATACACCACCTCGCACCATCGATTTTGGTGACTGGCATTTAGATACGATTGCACACCGTATGACGAATAAGGTTAATGGGCGCAGTCATGACTTGTCTGGAAGTGACTTTGCGCTGTTGATGCTATTTTTGTCGCGTCCGAATGAAATCCTTGATAGGGATACGATTTCTTTTGCTACCCGAGGTCGTGAAGCGCTGCCTTATGAGCGAGGAATCGATGTTCAGTTGAGTCGAATTCGCAACAGACTGGGCACCAGTAAAACGTATCCTCACTACATTAAAACCATGCGTGGTAACGGCTACATTCTTTCTGTGCCGGTCGAATACGGTCAATAATTCATGTCTAGAACACGCTGGTTCAAGCGATTGAGCCCTAACTCCTTGGTAGCCCGCACGCTACTACTGACTTTACTGGCGGTTTTTTGCTCTCAGGGTGTTCTTACTGCAATTTGGTATCAGAAAACCAAGCAGGATGAACTCTCTGGTATTCGTGATACCTCAGCCAGTATGGCGACTATGTTTGCCTCCACGGTGACCTTTTTTCAAAGGTTGCCGATTAAGTACCGACATATCGTTTTAGACCAAATTCGCAATATGGGGGGAACGCGCTTCTTCGTCTCCTTTAACAGTGAAGAGCTGATTGTCGATCCGATTCCTGACACGCCGCTCAAGCTAGCGTCGATGCAATCTGTTACTCGGGTTTTAAAAGAGAAGTTGCCAACGATTGAAGCGGTGAAGGTCGATTTCTCGAAGGCTGAAAACTTAAGACTGCTTAAGAACGATATCTTTCTCAATGACTTGCCAAGATCATGGGCTCACCATACGTTGACCCTAGGACCTCTTGACCCTCCGATTCTCGTGGTCCAGCTCAAGCTCAAAGAGGGAGAATGGATTTACGTGGCGGCGCTATTACCGTCGCCTTACATGCAGCTAGATGACCGGATTTTCTCTCAGGACCAATTGGTCTTTTTGGTGATCTTTACTTCGCTATTGCTGGTGTTAACTTTCTTGCTGGTTCGTGCTCAGGTTAAGCCTTTAAGGCGGCTTGCTAAAGCCGCGAATGAGATGAGTATGGACATTGACCAGTCGCCGCTCAAAGAGGAAGGGGCGACGGAGCTCGTCACCGCGACGCGAGCATTTAATCGCATGCAAACCCGGATTCGAAAGTATGTGTCTGATAGAGAACATTTATTTTCTTCCATCTCTCATGACTTAAAAACACCCATTACTCGATTACGGCTGCGCGCAGAGCTGCTTGACGATGATGCCAAGCGCGACAAGTTCAACCAAGATCTCGATGATCTAGAAATGATGGTTAAAGGTGCGCTGCAGTGTGTTCGAGATACGGATTTGCATGAAAACAACGACTTTGTTGACCTTAATGAGATGATTCGAAACCTCTCTGAAACCTACAATCAAGTGCATACGCAAGTGAGCTTTACGGCGCTACCGATGGAGCCAGTTGTGCTTAAACCACTGGCCATTAAACGTGTGCTGACCAACCTTATCGACAATGCCGTCAAGTATGGCAAGCATGCGTTTGTATCCATTGAAGAGAACCCGACATGGATCATTGTCACAATTCTAGACAAAGGTAACGGCATTCCAGAATCTCAATTGGAAGCGGTTTTTGAGCCTTATACGCGCCTTGCAAATGATAAAGATGGCCACGGTTTAGGTTTAGGGATCTGCCGCAGTATCTTGCACGGCCTGGGCGGAGACCTTGTGCTACAAAATGCCGAGCAAGGTGGTTTAGAAGTGAAGATCTATATTCCGCCTAATTTAGAGGCTTAGTGATAGATTTCACAATGTAACATCCTTGTTACCTTGCGTTAACAGTTTGTTGCAGTGAGTGTTGCTGGTTTTTTCTACACTGTGTATCGAACAGGGGCAAGAATGGCCTTTTGTCTAATCCAATACATGGAAGATAACAATGAAAATGAATAAAACCCTACTGACTCTATCCCTCGCTGCAGCCACGCTACCTTCACTGTCTAGTGCAGGTGAAGTGGAAGTCCTTCACTGGTGGACCTCTGGTGGTGAGGCGAAATCCGTACAAGAACTGAAAGCGATGCTAGAAGAGCAAGGTCACTCATGGAAAGACTTTGCGGTAGCAGGCGGTGGCGGTGAAAGTGCGATGACAGTACTTAAGACGCGCGCTGTATCAGGTAACCCACCTTCAGCGGCTCAAATTAAAGGTCACGATATTCAAGAATGGGGCGGCCTTGGCTTTTTGACTAACCTAGACGACGTTGCACAGTCAGGTGGATGGGATGCTAGTGTCCCTAGCATGGTCACAGACGTCATGAAGTTTAATGGTGAGTATGTTGCGGTACCCGTCAACGTACACCGTGTTAACTGGCTTTGGGCGAACCCAGAAGTATTGAAAAAAGCGGGCGTAGAAGTGCCAAAGACCTTGGATGATTTCTTCGCTGCAGCAGAAAAAATCAAAGCAGCAGGTTTTATCCCTCTCGCTCACGGTGGTCAGCCATGGCAAGACGCAACCGTATTTGAAGCGATTGCTCTCGATGTGCTAGGTTCAGATGACTATCGCAAAGCGTTTGTAGACCTAGATATGGACACGCTATCTGGCGACAAGATGGTAGAAGTGTTCACTAAGTTCCAAAAAGTCCATGACTACATTGATGCGAACTCGCCAGGTCGTGATTGGAACGTTGCCACGTCTATGGTTATCAATGGTGAAGCGGCGATGCAAATCATGGGGGACTGGGCCAAAGGTGAATTTACCGCAGCAGGTAAGGTTCCGGGTAAAGACTATATCTGTGCACCAGCGCCTGGTACAGATGGACAGTTCACACACAACGTAGATAGCTTCGCTTTCTTTGAAATCAAAGATGAAACTAACGTCGCTGCGCAAAAAGCACTGGCAGCAACCATCTTGGATAAGGAGTTCCAAGAAGTATTCAACCTCAACAAGGGCTCAATCCCAGTTCGTACCGATATGGACATGAGCGCGTTTGACCAATGTGCACTGGACTCAATGGCGAGCTTCAAAGCGACAGCGAAAACGGGCGACCTAGTGCCAAGTATGGCGCACGGCATGTCGACCACCAGTTATGCGCAAGGCGCTATCTATGACGTGGTCACTAACTTCTTTAATGATCCAAACGCGGATCCAAAAGAAGCGGCACAGAAACTGGCGAAAGCTGTCAAAGCGGCTATCTAGTCACTTCCTCCTAAATCAAGCGTTATAGCTGACTCTCTCCCTGTAAAAGGGAGAGAGCGGTGCCTTGCACCCTTAACGCTTGCTCAATTCCGAAAGCAGTTATTAGTAAGGAAAGGTTATGGAGCAGGCTTTGAATGCACAAGACTCAAATAAGCAGTCCGCGCCAAAACTCAGCTTAGTAGATCGCCTTCAACATTGGCTACCTAAGATTGTCATGGCACCGACCATGCTCGTCACTGTAGTGTGTATCTACGGGTTTATTTTTTGGACCGCGGCGGTCTCATTGACCAACTCGCGTTTTCTTCCGTCGTTTAATTTCGTCGGCTTTGCTCAATATGAGAAGCTGATGGACAATGACCGATGGATCACCTCAATCACCAACCTTGGCATCTTCGGGGTGCTGTTTATGCTTATTGCGATTGTCCTTGGTGTAGGGCTGGCAATATTGCTCGATCAGAATATCCGCCAAGAGGGCGCGATACGTACGATTTATCTCTATCCTATGGCGCTCTCTTTCATCGTGACGGGTACGGCATGGAAATGGATCTTAAACCCAGGTCTGGGCATCGAAAAGCTGATGCATGACTGGGGATTCGAAAACTTTAAGTTTGACTGGCTGGTGAACTCCGATATGGCGGTCTACACGCTTGTAATAGCGGCAGTGTGGCAGTCATCGGGCTTTGTCATGGCGATGTTCTTAGCGGGTCTTCGCGGTATCGATTCGTCAATCATTAAGGCGGCGCAAATTGATGGGGCAAGCTTGCCAACCATCTATTGGAAAATCATTTTACCTTGTCTGCGCCCTGTGTTCTTTAGTGCAGTCATTATCACTTCTCATATCGCCATTAAGAGCTTTGACTTGGTGACGGCGATGACGGCAGGCGGACCGGGTTACTCTTCTGACTTACCAGCTCTGTTCATGTACGCGCATTCATTTACCCGTGGCCAGATCGGTCTTGGTGCAGCCAGTGCGATGATGATGCTAGCGGGGATATTGGCAATTTTGGTTCCGTACTTGTACTCAGAGCTTAGGGAGAAGAAATCATGAATACGTCGATGAATCTTTCTAGACTCTTTATCTACTCGGCGCTGACCTTCTTCTGCTTGGTATATCTAATGCCGCTGTTTGTCATGGTCATTACCTCATTTAAGACACTGCCTGACATTAAAGCGGGCAACCTAATGTCACTGCCCACGGAGTGGGTGTTCGATGCATGGAGCAAAGCTTGGAGCAGCGCTTGTACTGGTGTGAAATGTGAAGGGGTAAAGAGTTACTTTTGGAACTCATTCCAAATGGTGATTCCTGCTGTGGCTATCTCGACACTACTTGGTGCCTTTAACGGCTACGTTATCACTAAGTGGAAGTTTCGAGGCTCTGATCTGTTTTTCAGCCTGCTGCTGTTTGGATGCTTCATCCCATTCCAAGTTATCTTGCTACCAATGGCCGCGCTACTCGGCAAACTGGGTCTCGCGAACACAACCGCAGGTTTGGTGGCGGTACACGTTATCTATGGTATGGCGTTTACGACTCTGTTCTTCCGTAACTTCTACATTGCGGTGCCAGATGAACTCGTCAAAGCAGCCAAATTGGATGGCGCAGGCTTTTTCACTATCTTCTTTAAAATTCTGCTGCCACTCTCAACACCTATCATTATGGTGACAGTGATTTGGCAGTTCACCTCAATTTGGAATGACTTCTTGTTCGGGGTCGTCTATTCAGGCTCTGAGACGCAGCCAATAACGGTGGCGCTCAACAACTTGGTCAACACGAGTACTGGTGTCAAAGAGTACAACGTTGATATGGCCGCTGCGATCATCGCTGCGTTGCCAACGCTGGTGGTCTACGTACTGGCAGGGAAGTATTTTGTTCGCGGTCTCACTGCGGGTTCAGTAAAAGGATAATCAACATGGCAGCTTTAGAACTTAAACAGATCCGCAAAACCTATCGCAATGCGGACAACGAAACCCTTAAAGGTATCGATATCAGTATCGATTCTGGTGAGTTCCTTATTCTTGTAGGGCCATCCGGCTGCGGTAAATCAACCTTGATGAACACCATCGCGGGTCTTGAGGATATCAGCGCAGGTGAGATTGTGATTGATGGTCGCGATGTGGCTCAAGTGCAGCCGAAAGATCGCGATATTGCTATGGTGTTTCAATCCTATGCTCTTTACCCAAATATGACAGTGCGTGGCAATATTGCCTTCGGATTAAAGATCCGCAAGATGCCACAGGAGCAGATCGATGCGGAAGTTAATCGCGTTGCTGAGATGCTACAAATCGACCACCTTCTTGACCGCAAACCATCGCAGCTTTCGGGTGGTCAGAGGCAGAGGGTCGCGATGGGCCGAGCGCTCGCACGCCGTCCTAAGCTCTACTTGTTTGATGAGCCATTATCTAACCTGGATGCGAAGTTGCGTGTCGAGATGCGCCATCAGATAAAGCGTCTACATCAGCAGTTAAACACAACGATTGTGTATGTAACGCATGATCAAATCGAAGCGATGACGCTCGCAGATCGCATCGCAGTTATGAAGGATGGTGAGTTGCAGCAATTGGGTACACCAAAAGAGATCTATAACGAGCCAAACAACATGTTTGTCGCAGGATTTATGGGCTCTCCGTCGATGAACTTCATTAAGACTCGTGTTGATTTAGATGAGAACGACAAGCCGATTATTCGTGTGGTCTCTGGCGACAATCAGCAGCACGTTGTCGCACTGCCTGACTCATTACGTCCACAAGACGGCAATGAGATTGTGATTGGTCTGCGTCCTGAACACATCACGGAAAAGCTCGAAGAAGAGACGGCCGTTGCGACTCAAGTCAGCCTTAAATTGGAAGTGCTTGAGCCAACAGGCCCTGATGTGATTGCGATGGTTAAGGTCAATGAACAAGAGGTGGCGTGTCGCTTATCTCCTGAGTTTGATGCCTCTGTAGGGCAGGTCGCACCACTCTATTTTGATATGTCTAAGGCGGTGTTTTTTGATGCTGGGACCGAGGAGAGGTTATTAGTGTAGGGATGTGAGGTATTACTGCTTCGCATTTTGAGAGCTGATCCCTCAGAGCCGGGGGAGCTAGAGTGGGTCAGCTCTTTTTTTGATACTTGGTCATTTCCCACCAATTCCTCAAATCCCAATGTGTCATTTTCCACCCATTGTCATACGACAGAAGCGTTCGTGCATTGCTAGATATGATCTATGTTATTGAAAAATATAAGTTATCTAACCTTGGCACCCTTATTGCTCCTTTAATGCCCATCAGTACCCATAGATGGGACTGCATTAATCCAAAGGAGAATAATAATGTTAAAGCCTCTATCCCTACTGTCTGTCTCTGCTCTTGCACTTGTTAGCTTCAATGCTGCCGCGAACTGTGACCCTGGTGAAATTGTTATTAAGTTCAGTCATGTAACGAATACAGACAAACACCCGAAAGGCATCGCAGCATCACTGCTCGAAGAGCGCGTGAATACTGAAATGAACGGTAAAGCGTGTATGCAGGTATTCCCTAACTCAACACTGTACGATGACAACAAAGTTCTCGAAGCCCTTTTGAACGGCGATGTTCAACTTGCCGCTCCTTCACTTTCTAAATTCGAGAAGTTTACTAAGAAATACCGCATCTTTGATTTGCCATTCTTGTTTGAAAACGTGGAAGCAGTCGATCGTTTCCAAAACTCAGAGTCGGGTGAAAAACTGAAGAATGCGATGAAGCGTCGTGGCCTCCAAGGTCTAGCGTTTTGGCACAACGGTATGAAGCAGATGTCGGCGAACAAGCCACTGCTAGTACCGGGTGACGCGAAAGATTTGAAGTTCCGTGTTCAAGCATCAGACGTACTGGTTGCACAGTTTGAGCAGCTTGGTGCTAACCCTCAGAAGATGTCGTTCAAAGAGGTGTATGGCGGTCTGCAAACTAAGGTTATCGATGGTCAGGAGAACACTTGGTCAAATATCTACGGTAAGAAATTCTTCGAAGTACAAGACGGTGTGACAGAAACCAACCACGGCATCCTTGATTACCTCGTCGTGACATCTCGTGAGTTCTGGGATGGCATGCCAGAAGATACGCGTGACCAGTTTGCTTTGATTCTCAAAGAAGTCACTGAGACTCGTAATGCTGAGTCGACCAAAGTAAACCTAGCAAACAAAAACAACATCGTAGAGTCTGGTGGTGTGGTGCGTACTTTGACGCCGGAGCAGCGCCAGCAATGGGTAGAAGCTCTTCAGCCAGTGTGGAAGAAGTTTGAGAAGGACATCGGCTCTGATCTCATCGAAGCAGCACTTGCGTCTAACCAACAATAACTATTAAGCAGTCCATGACCTCACGAAAGTGAGGTCATCTTCCCTGTCCCAATTATTACAAAAGCGATGTATCACATGGAACAGTCTTTTATCTCTCGTATTGGCAAGGTTACCGATGCCTTTGAAGAAACGCTGATTGCGTTCTTTTTAGGTGCGATGACACTGTTAACATTTGCCAATGTTATCTCTCGTTATGTGTTTAACGACAATATTTTATGGGCACTCGAACTTACCGTTTTTATGTTTGCCTGGATGGTGCTCGTCGGCGCTTCTTATGGTGTAAAGAAACACTTTCATATCGGTGTTGATGTCGTGATCAACATGGTTTCGGAAAACAACCGTAAGCTCTTTGCCATTCTCTCTGTTTTAGCCTGTCTGACGTTTTCAGTCCTGTTGCTTATTGGTTCATGGAACTACTGGTATCCGTTTGTCACCGACAGAGCTTGGTATGAAACCGACGATATTCCTATGCCGGAAATGCTCCAGTTTCTAGCGGACTGGCTCAATGAGGGTGAGCGTTACGAAAAAATGCCGCGATTTATTCCTTACATGGCGCTTCCTATTGGTATGGCTCTCCTGACTTTTCGATTTGCTCAGGCGGCCTATCAAATCTTTACTGGAAAGCTGGATCGCTTAATTGCAGGTCATGAAGCTGAAGAGGATTTGGAAGCATTGAAAGCGGAGATGCAAGACAACGCATTCGATAACGTTAAGGACAAGGATAAATAAGCATGGATATTCTATTACTCTTTCTAATGGTGATAGGCTTTATGCTTATCGGCGTGCCGATTGCGGTGTCTCTTGGCCTATCAAGCATTCTGTTTTTGTTGATGCACTCTGATGCTTCACTGGCCTCGGTTGCTCAAACTCTATTTAATGCCTTTGCTGGGCACTACACACTGCTTGCGATTCCATTCTTTATATTGGCATCCAGTTTCATGTCGACAGGTGGTGTGGCGAAGCGAATTATCCGTTTTGCGATTGCCATGGTTGGCTGGTTCCGAGGTGGATTGGCGATGGCATCGGTGGTGGCTTGTATGATGTTTGCTGCTCTGTCTGGCTCGTCGCCAGCGACGGTGGTCGCCATCGGTAGTATCGTTATCGCAGGTATGATTAAGAACGGTTATACCAAAGAGTTTGCCGCTGGCGTTATCTGTAATGCAGGGACGTTAGGCATTCTTATTCCGCCATCGATCGTTATGGTGGTCTATGCGGCAGCAACTGACGTTTCGGTAGGTCGCATGTTCCTTGGTGGTGTCATTCCCGGCTTGCTTGCTGGGTTGATGCTGATGATTGCCATTTATATTGCTGCCAAAGTAAAAGGTCTTCCAAAGCAGCCATTTGTAGGCTGGAAAGAGGTCTTCGATTCTGCTCGTGAAGCAAGCTGGGGTTTGCTGCTGGTGGTGATTATCCTTGGAGGGATCTATGGCGGGGTATTTACGCCGACGGAAGCGGCAGCGGTAGCAGCGGTCTACTCATTTTTGATCGCCAACTTCATCTATAAGGATATGGGGCCGTTTGCCGACAAGGAAAACAAGAAACCGGCTCTAATCAAAGTCTTTGAGACGTTTGTGCACAAAGATACCAAGCACACACTGTTTGAAGCAGGCAAGCTCACTATTATGCTGCTGTTTATCATTGCAAACGCATTGATTCTCAAGCATGTCCTGACTGAAGAGCGTATCCCTCAGATGATCACTGAATCGATGCTTTCTGCGGGTTTGGGACCGATCACCTTCCTAATTGTGGTTAACGTGTTGCTGCTAATCGGTGGTCAGTTTATGGAGCCGTCTGGTCTACTTATCATTGTCGCACCGTTGGTTTTCCCAATTGCGATTGCGCTTGGGATTGATCCAATTCACCTCGGCATCATGATGGTAGTAAACATGGAGATAGGCATGATTACGCCGCCCGTTGGGCTTAACCTGTTTGTGACGGCTGGTGTCGCTAAGATGTCGATGATGGGTGTGGTCAAAGCTGCTTTGCCATGGGTGGGTGTGATGTTCTTATTCTTGATCATCGTGACTTATGTACCTTGGGTGTCGACTTGGCTGCCAACGACCTTGATGGGACCAGAAATTATTACCAAGTAACAAAAAAAGAGGAGGTCGTTAGACCTCCTCATCAATATGTTTCCCATGTTGTGCCCTCGGGTCGGGCTGGAAGCGTCTTTCGTAGAATACGCGCTTCGCTTTTTGTTTGCGTCTGTCCCCAACTTCAACACGCTGCTCAACGTAAAAAATACCATCAATCTCAACAGTGTCTGAAATGAAGGGCACCTTGGTTTTTTCGCCCATCAGATCTCTCCCTCTTTCCAAAGTTGTTATGCAACATTGTGTTTACATTTATAAGTCTAGGAGATCTCAATCACAGTTCTAGTTTATTTTAGGGATTACTTTTGTAGGATTCCTTAATAAGCTGATATTTCTGCATTTTATCGTAGAGAGTTTTTCTCGGGACATTGAGTTTTTCCATGGTTTCTTTGATGCTGCCGTTGGTTTCAATCAGAGCCTGTTCAATGACATTTTTCTCAAATAGCCCTACCTGCTCTGCAAGGGTTTGCCCCGTGTCTTTCGAGTCGTGAGCGTGATCGCCCGCTTGAATCTTACCCAGCAAGACAAAACGCTCGGCGCAGTTTCGTAGCTCCCTCACATTGCCCGGCCAATCATGGCTAATTAGCTGACTTAATTCCTGTGGTCTAAGCGCATTTGCAGTCTTTCCATAGCGGGAAGCGGCCACTAGCTGAAAGTGGTGAAATAGGGCGGCGATATCGTCTTTACGCTCTCTTAATGGTGGGAGATCCAGCGTGACAATGTTGAGTCGGTAATAGAGGTCTTGTCTAAAATCGCCTTCCAGTGACGCTTGGTTTAGGTCGGTCTTGGTTGCCGCAATGACGCGAATATCAAGAGGGATTAGCGTATTCGAACCCACACGTTCGATTGAACGCTCTTGCAGGACGCGTAGCAGACGGATCTGAGCTTGCATCGGCATGGACTCTATCTCATCGAGAAACAGAGTGCCCCCTTGAGCATGCTCAAATTTACCTACACGGGTTGTTTCTGCGCCAGTAAATGCCCCCTTTTCATGGCCATACAGCTCACTTTCGATAAGGTTCTCAGGAACCGCGCCGCAGTTCACAGCGACAAAATTGGCGTCTTTTCGAGTGCTTTGTTCGTGAAGTGAACGTGCTACTAACTCTTTACCCGTACCCGTTTCTCCAAACAGCAGTATATCGGCATGAGTGTCCGCAACCGCAGAGATGGTTTCTCGCAGGTTTTGAATCACGGCCGTGTCGCCAATTATTCTTGGCCCCAGCGTTTGACTCGCTTTTAAAGAGCGTTTCAAATGCTCGTTTTCTAAGGTTAGCTGGCGCTTTTCGATGGCACGTTCGGTGATTTCGATAAGGCGCTCTGCCGAGAAAGGTTTTTCAATAAAGTCGTAAGCGCCATCTTGAATGGCCTGAACCGCCATAGATATATCGCCATGCCCGGTAATGAGGATCACCGGGATTCCCGTATAGTGGTGGCTGATTGTGTTGAGCAGATCTAACCCAGATAAACCAGGTAATCGGATATCTGAAATAATGGCGAGTGGTGTCTCTTGTTTGAGGCAGAGGAGCGCATCTTCGACATTAGCAAAGAATTTGGCATCGATATCGGCAAGCTCGAAACTTTGTTCCAAGGCGATTCGAATGTCGGATTCATCATCTATAAAAAAAACTTGGCTCATACAGGCTTCCTTGTGGGCGTCAGTGCTGAGTCGGTTATCGGTAGTTCGACACTAAAGCGAGCGCCCCCTAAAGAGGATTGAGTGACATGGATTTTTCCATGCAGGTTTTGAATGATTTGCTGAGAGATAGAGAGTCCTAACCCCAAACCGTTTTCCTTCGTGGTGTAGAAAGGCTCAAACAGATTCTCCTCTGAGTAATTCTGAAGTCCAGGACCGGAATCATCGACGTGGATTACAACGGTCTGATTTGTCGTTTCTACACTGAGATTTAACTGCTTTTTAGGGCTGTTCTCCATCGCTTGCGTCGCGTTGGTCATTAGGTTTATAAGCACCTGCTCAAGCTGAATAGGGTTAATGACAACGAGAATATCTTGCTGATCAATGACACAATCGAGCTTAACTTGGTGGCTCTTAAGCTGAGGCTGTATGAGCTCAATGGTTGAGAACAGTACCGGTGCCAATTTGACTTCGCTGAGCTCATTTGCGTCGCTTCGTCTGGCAAAAGATTTGAGCTGTTGGCTAATTTTCGCCATTCGTTCGGTCAGGGCGACGATACGATTCAGGTTGTCTTTGGCACGTTCGACCTTGTGTTTATCGATAAAACGTTGACCGTTTTCTGCAAAGCTTCTTATTGCAGCGAGAGGGTTGTTCAACTCGTGACTGATACTGGCTGACATCTGTCCTAACACCGCGAGTTTTGCTGCTTGAATAAGTTCATCCTGGGCTTGGCGAAGTGCTTTCTCTGTTTTGACTCGTTCATCAATCTCCACATGCAATTCCGCGGTTCTTTCCATGACGAGAAACTCAAGTTTTTGCTTAGCTTCTGCTTGTAGTTGCTCGATTTGTCGATGGCGATAGCGACGGTTTTCTGCCAGCGCGACGACGAGATAAAGGGAAATAAACACCAGAGCTATGACGCTAATAAAGCTGAAGAGGTCAATATAGAGCGCGGATAGCGGCGTTAGCACGCGAAGTATAAGGTTTGGGATGCCGGAGTCACGTTGGGTAGCCAAATACTGTTTGGTAAAAATATTCCCTTTTGGGTTAGTGAGCAACGTAGATGAAGCGAGCAAGTCACCTTGAAAGCCAAGGCTTTTGATATCGGTTTGCAGGTACTGTCGAGAGTCACGTATTGACGTTAGTGTTTCAGAATCAATATCGGAGAGACTGGTAAAAAGCCAATCGGCATCACTCGACATGAAAACGATCTGATTGTTATCGGTGGCAACATAAATGCTGTTATCACTTTGCCAGCTGCGCTCGATTGACGAGAGATCCATTTTAACTACAACCACGCCTATGTGGTCAGCGGCATAGGTCACAGGGAACGAGTAGTAGTAGCCTCTTTGTCCTGATGTCGAGCCGAGCGCAAAGTAAGCACTCTGTTTACCCTCAATTGCATTTTGAAAGTAGGGTCGGAACGCAAAATTCTTGCCGACAAACGAATGGGGAAGATTCCAGTTACTCGAGGCGATCGTATTGCCATAGCGATCCAATAGATAAGTATCAGAGGCAAGGATGATGGTATTGGCTTGTTGAAGATAGCGATTGGTCACTTCAATCTGCGCGGAGTTGTTAGGTGCTTGCAGAGCGTCGACCAACTCCTTGTCTTGCGATAGAAGCTGAGGAATATGACGATACTTATCAAGCTTACTATCTATGGTCTCGACAAAGCGATTGAGCCAGTTTTGGTGTTGCAATTGCATCGCTTCAAAGCTGTGACGCCAATACCAGTGACCGGCTGTCGCAGAGATAAAAACAAACAGTGCAATAAAGCTCACTAAAATCCGTTTTAATCGCATGACAGCACCTCTACAGCTCGATATCTATAGGTTAACTAATATAAGGAAATTGTGGCGAAAAAGTTATAAGAACTGAGAGGTGGAAGACCAGCAAAACAGGAGCAAGATCTCTTTTTTCGTCTTTCACCAAAAAAAGCCCTTCAATCTCTTGAAAAAGTCGATATTGTCCCCATTTCAATGTGGACTTAGGAGAAATCAGCACTGATTTCCCTTTTCTTTGAGTATTTAGCGACAAAAGCGTCGATTGACCCGAGTTCGACTCGACAGGGTAGGTGGAGATCGCTAGAATGTCGCGTCTGAAATTTTGTCCTGAGACTAATCAGAGATGCCTTTTAACTAACATGTTCTAACTGACATGTTCAGTGCTAAAGAAGACGTCACTCATTAGTCCGATATCCAGAGCAAAGTGCTGTATAAGGCACAATTGACTGGTTATCGATGCTCATTTTAAAGAAGTACGTTTGGTACTAACAAGGATGAAGCGGAAGTATCCTCGTGATATTGACGCTCATACGCTCAGCCAACACTGAGCCAAACTGAGGTTTATACAATGCAAGTTACTGTTGAAACTCTAGAGGGCCTAGAGCGCCGTCTAAACATTACTGTTCCTGCTGCTAACATCGAAGACGCAGTGACAGCTGAACTACGCAACATCGCGAAAAACCGTCGTTTCGATGGTTTCCGTAAAGGCAAAGTGCCAATGAAGATGGTTGCTAAAATGTACGGCCAAGCAGTACGTCAAGACGTGATGGGTGAAGTTATGCAACGTCACTTCATCGAAGCAATCGTTTCTGAAAAAATCAATCCAGCAGGCGCACCAACTTTCGCTCCTGTTGAGAACGAAGCTGGTAAAGATCTAGTATTCACTGCAACTTTCGAAGTTTACCCAGAAGTTGAACTTAAGGGTCTAGAGAACGTTGTAGTTGAAAAACCAACGACTGAAGTACAAGACGCAGACGTTGAAGAGATGATCGAAACTCTACGTAAGCAGCAAGCAGCTTGGACTGAAGTTGAAGAAGCAGCTGAAGACGGCAAGCGTGTAACAATCGACTTCACTGGTTCTATCGACGGTGAAGAGTTCGAAGGCGGTAAAGCTGAGAACTTCCCACTAGAAATGGGCGCTGGTCGCATGATCCCAGGTTTTGAAGACGGTATCCAAGGTAAGACTGCGGGTATGGAATTCGAAATCGACGTAAACTTCCCAGAAGATTACCACGCTGAGAACCTAAAAGGTAAAGCAGCTAAGTTCCTAATCAAAGTGAACAAAGTTGAAGCTCAAGAACTACCAGAAATCAACGACGAGTTCGTTGCTAAGTTCGGTGTAGCTGAAGGCGGCGTTGACGCTCTTAAAGCTGAAGTTCGTAAGAACATGGAGCGTGAGCTTAAGCAAGCAATCAAGAACCGTATCAAAGAGCAAGCTCTTGACGGTCTAGTTAAAGAGAACGACATCGACGTTCCTGCTGCACTAATCGATCAAGAGATCGGTGCTCTACGTCAGCAAGCTGCACAGCGTTTCGGCGGCAACCCAGAAGCAGCAGCTCAGCTTCCACGTGAGCTATTCGAAGAGCAAGCTAAGCGTCGCGTAGTTGTTGGTCTTCTTCTAGGTGAAGTGATCAAGTCTGAAGAGCTAGAAGCTAGCGATGAGAAAGTGAAAGAGCTTATCTCTGAAATGGCAACTGCATATGAAGATCCATCAGAAGTTATCGCTTACTACGAGCAAAACGAGCAAATGATGAACAACATGCGCAACGTTGCACTAGAAGAGCAAGCGATCGACGCGATCCTAGCTAAAGCACAGGTTTCTGACAAAGAAGTTAGCTTCAACGAGCTAATGAACCAGCAGCCTGCAGCTTAATAAGCAATATCTTGTATAGAAGGTTGACTTAGAGTCGACTTCTCTGCTAACAATGGTCCGTATGATGTTTATCATCCGGGCCATTTATTTTAGGGACATAAGAATATGAGCTACCAAGAAAAAAATGCAATGTCGCCAATTATGAACGCGCTAGTACCTATGGTGGTTGAACAAACTTCCCGCGGCGAACGCTCTTACGATATTTATTCGCGACTACTAAAAGAACGAATCATTTTCTTGACTGGTCAAGTGGAAGACAACATGGCGAATCTTATCGTCGCCCAAATGCTTTTCCTAGAATCAGAAAATCCTGACAAAGATATTTTCCTCTACATCAACTCACCAGGTGGCAGTGTAACAGCGGGTATGTCTATCTACGACACCATGCAGTTCATCAAACCTAACGTCAGCACACTGTGTACTGGTCAAGCATGTTCAATGGGTGCCTTCCTACTTGCTGGTGGTGCTCCAGGTAAACGCTTTGCGCTGCCAAACTCTCGCGTGATGATTCACCAACCGCTAGGCGGCTTCCAAGGTCAAGCATCTGATATTCAAATTCACGCGCAAGAAATCCTGACCATCAAAGAGAAGCTAAACAAACTTCTTGCTGAGCACTCAGGTCAACCACTCGAAGTTGTTGAAAAAGATACTGACCGTGACAACTTCATGTCAGCGGCTCAAGCAGCTGAATACGGTATTATCGACGAAGTTTTGACCCACCGCGGTTAACCCGTCATCGTTTGAGTGAAATAAGACTGGATTGCAGCCCTTGAAAAGTGAATTCTCGGGCGCAATATAGTCTAAAGTGATATACACTCAAAACATAGAAAGTAAAGGCTAAGAGGTTAGCGAATGACAGATAAAAGCAAAGAGGGCGGTAGTGGTAAACTATTGTACTGCTCTTTCTGTGGCAAAAGTCAGCACGAAGTTCGCAAGCTAATCGCAGGTCCGTCTGTTTACATTTGCGATGAATGCGTTGACTTGTGCAACGACATTATCCGCGAAGAGATCAAAGATGTGCTGCCGAAGAAGGAATCTGAAGCGTTGCCAACGCCAAGAGACATTCGCGCGCACCTAGACGATTACGTAATCGGCCAAGACTATGCGAAGAAAGTTCTCTCTGTTGCCGTATACAACCACTATAAGCGCTTGCGCAATGGTGATACTACGGCAGACGGTGTTGAACTCGGTAAGAGTAACATCCTCCTTATCGGTCCAACAGGTAGTGGTAAAACGCTACTTGCTGAGACGCTTGCTCGTTTCCTTGATGTTCCATTCACTATGGCCGACGCAACGACACTAACCGAAGCCGGTTATGTTGGTGAAGACGTAGAAAACATCATTCAGAAACTGCTGCAAAAGTGCGACTACGACGTAGCAAAAGCAGAGCGTGGTATCGTTTATATCGATGAAATCGACAAGATCTCACGCAAAGCAGAAAACCCATCAATTACGCGCGATGTATCCGGTGAAGGTGTGCAGCAAGCACTGCTAAAACTGGTTGAAGGTACGATTGCTTCTGTTCCACCTCAAGGTGGTCGTAAGCATCCACAGCAAGAGTTCTTGCAAGTGGACACATCTAAGATCCTATTTATCTGTGGCGGTGCATTTGCTGGTCTAGATAAAGTGATTGACCAGCGTGTAGCAACGGGAACTGGTATTGGCTTTGGTGCGGAAGTTCGCTCTAAAGACGAAACCAAAACCGTTGGTGAGTTGTTCACTCAAGTTGAGCCAGAAGATTTGGTTAAATACGGCCTTATCCCTGAGTTCATCGGCCGTCTTCCAGTCACGACAACATTGACTGAGCTGGATGAAGACGCGCTGATTCAAATCTTGAACGAGCCTAAAAACGCCCTTACTAAGCAGTACGGTGCCTTGTTCGAGCTTGAAGGTGTTGAACTTGAGTTCCGCGAAGATGCACTGCGTGCGATCGCCGCTAAAGCGATGGAGCGTAAAACAGGTGCTCGTGGTCTGCGTTCAATTCTTGAAGGTGTGCTTCTTGAGACCATGTATGAGCTTCCATCGGCAACAGATGTAAGCAAGGTGGTTATCGACGAAAGTGTGATAAATGGTGAGTCAGAACCGCTACTTATCTACACCAACAACGACAATCAAGTGGCAAGCGCAGAGTAATTTGCCAAGTTCACTCAAAAAGGAGGTAATCATTACCTCCTTTTTTTATTTCTTTATTGAATCCAACGAATACGCCCCCATATACTGAAAATAATACTAAGCGGAAGAGAGAATAATATGAACTTGGAACGTTCCGAGCGTATAGAAATCCCGGTATTGCCTCTGCGCGACGTTGTGGTATACCCACACATGGTGATTCCTTTGTTTGTTGGCCGCGAAAAGTCGATCAGCTGTTTAGAAGCAGCGATGGACAATGACAAACAAGTACTCCTAGTAGCTCAAAAAGAAGCAGATACTGAAGAGCCAACCATTGATGACCTGTATACCACGGGTACTGTTGCTACGATCCTGCAGCTACTAAAACTTCCTGACGGTACAGTGAAGGTGCTTGTTGAGGGTCAACAGCGAGCAAACATCAGCAGTTACCGTGATGAAGACTTTTTCGTTGCGGATGCAGAATTCCTAATTACTCCAGAGCTTGAAGAGCGCGAAGAAGAAGTCATTGTGCGCAGTGCCATTGACCAATTTGAAGGCTTCATCAAGCTGAACAAAAAAATCCCACCAGAGGTACTGACCTCTCTAGGTGGTATCGATGAAGCAGCCCGTCTTGCCGACACTATCGCTGCGCACATGCCGTTGAAACTCGCTGACAAGCAACAAGTGCTTGAATTGCTGGATGTGACAGAGCGTCTTGAATTCCTAATGGGGCAAATGGAGTCGGAGATTGACTTATTACAAGTTGAGAAACGAATCCGTGGTCGCGTTAAGAAGCAGATGGAGAAATCACAGCGCGAGTACTACCTCAACGAGCAAATGAAGGCTATCCAAAAAGAGTTGGGTGACCTTGATGATGCGCCGGATGAGTTCGAGACGCTAAAAGCAAAAATCGAAGAATCGAAAATGCCAGCGGAAGCGAAAGAGAAGACAGAGCAAGAGCTTCAAAAGCTTAAGATGATGTCTCCAATGTCCGCTGAAGCCACTGTGGTACGCAGCTACATCGATTGGATGGTAGGTGTACCGTGGGCGAAGCGCTCTAAGGTTAAGAAAAACCTAGCGAAAGCTGAAGAAGTACTGAACGAAGACCACTATGGTCTGGAGCGTGTCAAAGAGCGCATCCTTGAGTACTTAGCCGTGCAAAACCGCATCAATAAGCTGAAAGGTCCTATCTTATGTCTTGTTGGTCCTCCAGGTGTGGGTAAAACCTCTCTTGGTCGCTCGATTGCGGCAGCAACGGGCCGTAAGTACGTGCGTATGGCACTAGGCGGCGTACGTGATGAAGCGGAAATCCGTGGTCACCGTCGTACTTACATTGGTTCGATGCCAGGTAAGCTTATCCAGAAGATGTCTAAGGTAGGCGTTAAGAACCCGCTATTCCTACTTGATGAGATCGATAAGATGTCATCGGACATGCGTGGCGATCCGTCTTCTGCACTGCTTGAGGTTCTAGACCCAGAGCAGAACAATGCATTTAACGACCACTACCTAGAGGTCGACTACGATCTCTCGGATGTGATGTTTGTGGCGACATCGAACTCGATGAACATTCCGGGCCCACTTTTGGACCGTATGGAAGTGATTCGTCTGTCGGGCTACACCGAAGATGAAAAGCTAAACATTGCGAAGCGTCACCTTGTTTCTAAACAGGTACAACGCAATGGCCTGAAAGCGCACGAGATTGAAATTGAAGACTCAGCGATCATCGGCATCATCCGTTACTACACTCGTGAAGCGGGCGTACGTAGCCTAGAGCGTGAAATCTCGAAGATCTGTCGTAAAGCTGTGAAGAACATCCTGCTTGACCCAGAACTGAAGAAAGTGACGGTTAACCAAGACAATCTGAAAGAATACCTTGGCGTACAGCGCTTTGACTACGGTAAAGCTGATGACAGCAACCGCATTGGTCAGGTGACAGGCCTTGCATGGACAGAAGTGGGCGGCGACCTACTGACTATCGAAACAGAAGCGATGGTGGGTAAAGGTAAGCTGACGCAAACGGGTTCACTTGGCGACGTTATGCAAGAGTCGATTCAGGCGGCAATGACGGTGGTACGTTCGCGCGCTGAAAAACTTGGTATTAACACGGACTTTTACGAGAAGCGTGATATCCACGTTCACGTACCTGAAGGTGCAACACCAAAAGATGGCCCAAGTGCGGGTATCGCGATGTGTACTGCGCTTGTTTCTAGTCTGACTGGCAACCCAGTAAAAGCTGAGGTGGCCATGACAGGTGAAATTACTCTGCGTGGTGAGGTGCTTCCAATCGGTGGTTTGAAGGAAAAACTGTTAGCAGCGCACCGTGGTGGTATCAAAACTGTGTTGATTCCTAAAGATAACGAGCGTGATCTGGAAGAGATTCCTGACAACGTTATCGCGGATCTAAAAGTGATTCCAGTTCAATGGATTGACGAAGTTCTTGAGGTAGCACTAGAGCGAGCACCGCTTGGAGCGGCGTTTGAACCTGTAAAATAGTGATGTGCCCCAAATTTAGGTAAAAGAAATACGCTGATAGGTAAAAAAAGCTTGTCAGCGTTTTTTTGTGGCACTAACTTTAGCTATGTAACTCCGAAGCCCTTGATAGACAAGGCTTGGAGTCTTTAACTACGAGAATGGAACTAACGTTACCTTTTAAAAATAATAATCTGGTAACAGAAAGGGGAAACACAGTGAATAAAACACAATTAGTGGAAAAAATCGCAGAGAACGCAGATCTATCTAAAGCTTCAGCTGGCCGTGCACTAGACGCTTTCATCGAAGCAGTGAGCACTACTCTAGAAGAAGGTGATCAAGTGGCTCTAGTTGGCTTTGGTACATTCAGCGTTCGTACTCGTGCAGCGCGTACTGGTCGTAACCCAAAAACTGGTGAAGAGATCCAAATCTCTGAAGCTAAAGTTCCTGCATTCAAAGCAGGTAAAGCGCTTAAAGACGCTTGTAACTAATCTTTTGTTGCAGTTAGTCGCAAACCTTGCATTAACTGCACAAAAATTAAGCTTTCAACAAGCTTAATCGACAAAAAAAGTCGAACCTTTTTTAAATATGCGCATCTTACTGATGCGCATTTCTTTTTCTGATATTATCCCAAGCAGTAGAAGATAACCCTTCCTATCTGGAGAGTAATAAAATTATGATGGAGCGAATTCGCGAAGGCGTGAATAGCATCGCGGTTAAAATTATCCTAGGACTCATTATTCTGTCTTTTGTGTTTGCAGGTGTAGGCAGCTATATCGCAGGCGGTATTGGCAACACAGCTGCAAAAGTGGGTAATGTTGAGATCGGTCGTGGCGAGTTTGAGCAAGCGTATCAAAACGAGCGTAATCGTATGCAATCGCAAATGGGCGAGTACTTCTCGACTCTACTTAGCGATCCAAGCTATGTCGCTTCTTTCCGTAAGTCTGTTCTGGACCGCATGATTGACGATGTCCTTCTTGAGCAACATGCAGAGTCTTTGGGCCTTCGTATTAGCGATGCTCAAATTCGTACTATGATGCTAGAAATGCCTCAGTTCCAAAACGATGGCAAGTTCGACCCAGAAATTTATCAAGCAACGCTTCGCCGTGCTGGCTTCAGCGCAGACAGCTTTGCTGAGTACCTTCGCCGTGACCTAGTTCGTAACCAACTGCTAAGTGCACTGCAAGGCAGTGAGTTTACACTTCCAAGTGAAATTGAATCTCAAGGCAAGCTGTTAACTCAAACGCGTGATATCAAAACGCTGACTCTTTCTCTTGAGGAGTTCGCTAACAAAGCGACGATTACTGAAGAAGAGATTCAACAGTATTACGATGAAAACCCGGTTCAATTTACTCGCCCAGAGCAAGTAAAAGTGTCGTACATCGAGCTATCTGCGCAAGCGCTGAAAGACAGTGTTGAAGTCACCGATGCGGATGTACAGCAGTACTACGATGAGCACCTAGACAAGTACTCAACGTCTGAACAGCGTGAAGTCAGCCATATCCTAGTTCAAGGTGACGATGAAGCGAAAGCTCAAGCTATTCTTGACGAGCTAAATGCGGGTGCCGATTTTGCTACAGTCGCGAAAGAGAAATCTGAAGACATTGGTAGCTCTGAAGAAGGTGGCTCCCTAGGCTGGATTGAGCGTGATGTCATGGACCCAGCATTTGAAGAAGCGGCATTTTCGCTTGCTAATGTTGGTGACCGCACGGGTCTAGTGAAATCTGACTTTGGCTACCACATCATCAAACTGGATGCGGTAAAAGCTTCTGAGTCTAAGCCTCTTGCAGAAGTGAAAGACGAAATCATCGCAGAACTGCGTGACCAGGTAGCGATTGATGAGTTCTACAGCCTTCAAAATGAGCTAGAGAAAGTTGCCTTTGAATACCCAGACTCTTTGGATGATGCAGCAAAAGCTGTAAACCAAAAAGTCGTCACAACGGACTTCATCTCTCAAGTTGACGCACCTGAGATCCTAAGATCGCCTGCCGTTATGCAAGCACTAGAATCACCTGAAGTGAAAGAAGATGGTCTTAACTCAGAGGCAATGGAAATCGCACCTGAGCACATCATTGTGGTTCGTGTTGACGACGTTCGTGATCAAACGGTTCTTCCTTTAGAAGAAGTGAAAGAACAGGTTGAAACACAGCTAGCGAAAGTGAAAGGCGAACAAGCGGCAATGGAGCTTGGTGTTCAACTGGTTAATGACCTAAAAGAAGGCAAGACAGATACTCTAGATGCAAATAACCTAGTGTTTGGCGAGCTAGAAACAATCGACCGCAGCTCACCACTAGCAGGTACTGTATTTGCTATGTCTAAACCTGAAGAAGGTGCAGCAACCTTTGCTCAAACCAAAGACATGCAAGGTAATATTGTGGTCGTAGAGCTGAGCAAAGTAGCGTCTGATTACGACAATGCTTACAACGAGCAAATCGGTGCACAAATGGCGCGTGAAGCCACTCAAAAAGATCTGACTTCAGTTATCGCGATTTTGCGCAGTAATACTGAGATCGAGTACTTCCTAGACGCTCAGTAATAGGTGAGCGGTAATCGCCGCATAGATGTTGGTGCGTTCACATAAGAATGTAACTGATAATCAAATAATAACGGACTGCTTTTGCAGTCCGTTATAGTTTCTGCTCCAATGACTTCCTCTCTCACACTTATCCCTTAACTTGGCTCACTCGAACACCAAACAAATAGGGATTATCATGAAACTAATTACGTCAATCTGGCTTGCTATCGCTTTGCTCGTCGCTCCTATAGGCTCTCTTTGGGCCTCTGAAGGTGATAAGTTAGAAGGGATAGAGATAACTGTGAATATCAACCAAGCGGAGCCAGAAGAGCTTGCAGAGCTTCTCAAAGGGATTGGAATCGATAAGGCACAAAAGATAGTGGATTATCGAGAAGCCAACGGCAAGTTCAAATCTGCCGACGATCTCACTCAGGTGAAAGGCATTGGTGCTGCGACGGTCGAGAAGAATCGCGACCGTATTATTCTATAGCGGCTTCAGTTCACTATATCGGAGATGCACTTTATCTACGATAGTGGTAGTAAAGTGCAAGACCCAAGCCTGCTATTAATCCAATAGCATGTGCTTGGGTCGCCACATTGGCTTCTATTAGTGCTGCGGTGGCGACGGAGGCACCATAAATCGACTCCCAACCTACCTTAGCAACCCCACCTATGACGAGTAACCAACTGGATCGCCTTCCTTCTAAGGCTTCTTTCAACGCCCAGAAGGCGAAGACGGCATGCAGTACACCGGACAGGCCAAGATATTGACCTAAAGACGTCATCAACAGTCCTGTACCTATGATAGTGGCACTGGCTAAAACGACGGCGACTAGGGTGCGCCATCTAGGACGAAACAGGTAACAAATAACCCAAAGACCGGCTAGGTTCATTGCAAGGTGTGCTAAGTTGGTGTGGGAGAAGTTTCCTGTTACTATCCGCCACCACTGGCCTGAATAGATGGCTAGTTTATTCCATTCAACCCACTCTTGAAGCGTGGGCAGTTGAAGCAAAGCGCAGAGAAAACTAAACAGCGATAGCCTTATGACGAAAGAAGTGTTCATGTCTCGGTATTGTCCAAAATGCCTCAAAGCAAAGCGGGCGTGTATATGTCAGTGGATAGAGCCCATCCACTGTGACACACAATTGATCATTTTGCAGCATACTAGCGAAGAAAAACGCCCCTTAGGCACCGCTCGAATTTTGTCTCTGTCTCTTGGCAATGCCTTTTTATTTGTTGGAGAGGATTTCAGTCAACACACTGAATTAAATGCCTTAATTGATGACAAAGATTATCGTACCGTCGTGCTTTACCCCGGTGAAGGAGCACTGCCGGCAGAGGCTCTAGCTGATGATAGTGAGAGCAAGCCTCTTAGAGTGATATTACTGGACGGTACATGGAAAAAGGCATTTAAAATGTGGAAGCTGTCTACCAACCTACATTCATTGCCTTTGGTAAAGCTGGCCGATGATCTAATTGGTGATTACCGTATTCGCAAAGCACCGTCGAGCAATGCGCTATCGACCGTAGAGGCTGGGTTTCACTTACTTGAAACGATTGAGCCCAACATCGACTTTACCCCCCTTGTTAATACATTTAATGAGATGATTGGCTTTCAAATCAAAAACATGCCAGAAGGCGTTTTCGAGCGGAACTATTGTGTTCAAAAATAGCGTGTTCAAAAACAGCGCGATAATAATAAGGCGATAGAAAACTAGCTTGCAGCAAACAACTGTTGATGCATCTTTTGAGCATAACCATCTGTCATTGCCGAGATATAATCGGCGATAACGCGCATACCATCATCGTGTTGACCGCACGCTTTTTTCCATAAGTTACACGTCGACTCCGGTAATAGTCGTTCTGGGTCAGCGCTGAAGGCCTCAAACAAATCCATTATGATTTGCTGGCCTTTGTACTCGAAGATTTGTACCCGTGGTACCTGAATCACATAGTCGCTGACGAACTGCTTAAGAACGTCAAGCACTGCGGCCATACCTTCCTCAAGGTAGGCGTTGTAGGCAAGCAGCGGGCTCTCGAATTGATTGTTAGCGACAGCTCTTACTTCAATGCTGGTCAAAAGTGCGTTTACAATGCCGCCAATGGCATCTTTACGTTCATAGTGCTTACCAGAAAACAGCAGTTCAGAAATGGAATCGATGTTCTCGGTTAACCAGTTGGGCTCTAGTTTCTTTAATGCCTCTGCAGCACTCAGTTGCCAACGCTCTTTATTGACGAGCTCAAGTACAATGGCATCTTCAAGATCGTGCACACCGTAGGCGATGTCATCAGCAAGCTCCATGATCGAACAATCAAGAGACTTAAATTGTGTCTTGCGGTGGCCATTTGGCGATGTTTTTCCGGGGCGCATGGTTTGAAACAGCGCTTTATCGGATGGCGTTAATGGTTGCAGTACCCAATCGAATTGAGCGTCATCTTTGTCGTAGATGCCCTTGGCTGGCGACCAGTCTTTGGCTTTAAGCTGACGCTGATGGGCGACCGGTTGAGGCAGTTTGTCAGAACAAGTACGGCTGAGTGGGGCGGGGTACTTCAACAGGCCTAACAAGGTTCTCCTGGTTAAGTTCATCCCGTGTGATTCCGTATAGGGTTCGAGTTGAGTGACGATCCGAAATGTTTGTGCATTACCCTCAAAGCCACCGTACTCTCGCATCATGTAATTAAGCGCGACTTCCCCACCGTGCCCATAGGGAGGATGACCAATGTCATGCGCTAAACAGAGCGCTTCAATCAGGGCGTCACATGGTAACAATGCATCGAATTCGGGCTGTTTTTGTCGTAATTGCGCCACTATTCCTGAGCCAATTTGAGCCGCTTCAAGAGAGTGAGTAAGTCGAGTTCGATGAAAGTCATTCACCCCAGTGCCATGGACCTGGGTTTTAGCCTGCAGGCGACGAAACGCGGCTGAATGGAGTATTCTCGCCCTATCACGCTGGAATGGATCGCGGTGATCGTTTCTTCTCAGCTTGTGTTCATCACTGTGTCTTGCTTGCCAGACATCCAGTTGCTCAAGAGTGGCTGCACTTAGCAAGGGATTTTTGTGATTCATGCTCTCTCCTGAGTACTAGCTGATTTCATCCAGCGATAATTCAAAGCTAGGAGCAAACGTATTCAGAAAGTAATCCATTTCTGGCGTTTTTCGCTCCTGCAAGGTCTGGTCCAAACGCTTTTTTGCTAGCGCGTATTCGTGGTTACCCGCGCTCAGCTCTTCAAGACACTTAAGGTAAGCACAGATAGAATCCGCCTGCTTGACGATCTGCGTATCCTCTTCGTATGCGGCATCAGAAATCAGGAAAGGTCGAAAGTCTTCTTGAAATTCTTCAGGGAGAAGCGATAACAACTTTTGCTCGGCTGCCGCTTCTATCTTTTTGTATTCTTTCGCTATTTCAGGGTTGTAGTACTTAACCGGAGTAGGGAGGTCTCCAGTCAATACTTCACTGGTGTCATGATACATGGCTAAGATTGCAATACGCTCTGGATTGGTATTGCCGCCAAATTTCTTATTTTTGATGATGGCTAGTGCATGGGCGACGAAGGCAACTTGGAGGCTATGTTCTGAGATGTTTTCAGTAGAGACAGAGCGCATAAGTGGCCAACGCTGGATCAGCTTCATGCGAGCAAGGTGAGCGAAAAAATGACTTTCTTTCATACAGCAAATCCCCTTAATACGCGCCAGAGTGACAGTTTGGCGCGTATTAAGAATAGGCTTTATGGCTGAAATATGAAAGAGTTACTGGCTGTAGGTAGACAGGAATTTTTCAAATCGACCGATGGCCATTTCAAGATCTTCCACATGAGGAAGCGTGACGATTCTGAAGTGATCCGGTTTCGGCCAGTTGAAGCCAGTCCCCTGAACCAACAGTACTTTTTCCTGTTTAAGGAAATCGAGCACCATTTTTTGGTCATCCTTGATGTTGTACATCTTGGTATCAATTTTCGGGAACAGGTACATCGCCCCTTTAGGCTTCACACAAGAAATTCCTGGTATCTGTGTGATTAGATCATAGGCCTTATCACGCTGCTCAAGTAGGCGACCGCCAGGTAATATGAGTTCATTAATACTCTGATAACCACCAAGAGCAGTTTGAATGGCATGCTGCATCGGCACATTGGCGCATAAACGCATTGAAGCAAGCATCTCTAGACCTGCAATATAGCCCGTGGCGTACTCTTTAGGGCCGGTCATGAACATCCAACCGCCGCGGAACCCACACACGCGGTAAGATTTTGAAAGACCATTAAAGGTCACAACCAGCACATCTTCCGTCAAGGTCGCGACAGAGGTGTGCGTTGCTCCGTCATAGAGAACCTTATCGTAGATCTCATCGGCAAAAATGATCAGCTTATGTTGGCGAGCAATCTCAATTACTTCGAGAAGAAAGTCGCGACTGTATACTGCGCCCGTTGGATTGTTCGGGTTGATAAGCACGATGCCACGTGTTTTCGGTGTGATCTTCTTCTTGATGTCATCCAGGTCTGGATACCAATCCGCTTCTTCATCACACAGGTAGTGAACCGGGTTACCGCCAGACAAGGATACCGCTGCCGTCCAAAGTGGATAATCAGGAGCGGGAACTAACATTTCATCCCCGTTGTTTAACAGTGCTTGCATCGCCATTACAATAAGCTCAGATACACCATTACCGATGTAAACATCTTCGACGTCTAGACTGCGAATGCCTTTGCGTTGGTAATGTTGAACTACCGCTTTTCGAGCGGAGTATATACCTTTGGAATCGCAATAACCTTGAGAAGTCGGTAGGTTTCTGATGACATCGACTAAAATTTCATCAGGGGCGTCAAAACCAAATGGGGCGGGATTACCGATATTGAGTTTCAGTATTTTATGTCCCTCTTCCTCCATGCGTTTAGCATGTTTGAGTACAGGTCCCCTAATGTCATAGCAGACATTATCGAGTTTTGACGACATCCCGATATTTTTCATTGTTATATTCCTAAAAATTCGATAATTTCTTTACTAAATTACACCAAATTGGCATTTGAAAGAATATAAATCTGCAAAAAGTGGAAAATAAAGAGACGGTATGAATAGGGTTGTACTGAGCAGGTTAACATTGCGAGCAATAAAACGGCTTGTTGCTTGATCTATGCGTTTGGTAGAAATAGAGTATTTCGTGTATATAGAAACAAATTTTAAGGTTATGAGGTTGATTTGTCTCAGTTAACAACGGCTATCGCTCAGCTTATCAGCAAGCTCGAAAAGGCACCACAAGGTTGCAAGCGCATTGAGCAAGAAATACAGGGTCATCCGAAATTTCATTGCATTGATTGGCTAGAAGCTCAACCTCACTTTCCAAAGTTCTATTGGCAGTCACGTGATACGCGTGAAGAGGTCGTTGCGCTTGGTCAGTTGCACACTTTCTCAGAAGCGTCTCCTGCCTACGCCATTCTCGCGGACAACCAACGTGTTTGGGGTGGTCGCTCATTTGATGGGCACACCGATAAAAACAGGCGCTGTATGTCGGCTTTCTTCTTTCTTCCTCAAGTCGAGTTAATCCGTTTTGACACCTCTTGGCGCATCGCGGTCAACATCAGTATGAGTGTCGACAAGGCGATCGGTGCGCTCAAGCAATTGATGGCGGACGTGACAGAGCTGCCACCCCTGGCAACTTCTATTGTTGGCATGACACATACGCCAAACGAGCAGCAGTGGCATGAGCTGGTCGATGATGTGTTAACGGGGATTGAAGAGGACAGATTCAAGAAAGTGGTGTTAGCGCGCAAAACCACCATTGACATCAAAGACCCTATCTCACCGGCACAGCTTCTCAAAGCAAGTTATCGTGAAAACCACCATAGCTTTCACTTTCTCATGGCGTTATCAAAGGAACTTGCATTTGTAGGTTCCACACCAGAGCGCTTATATCGCCGTGTTGGCCAGCAACTTGAGACTGAAGCCCTAGCGGGGACCATCGGTCGTGGTGACAATGCCGCGCAAGATATGGAGCTTGCAAATTGGTTGACCCAAGATCTTAAGAACATCAATGAGAACCAATATGTGGTCGATGACATCTTGCAGAGCCTTGCTCCACATTCGAGTGAGGTGCATCTAGAGAAGGAACTTCGCCTAGTTCGTCTTCGAAAAGTGCAGCATCTTAAACGAAATATTGTCGCTCAGCTTAGTAAGGGCATCAATGCGGTTCAACTGCTGCAAGCTCTGCAACCAACGGCTGCGGTAGCGGGCTTGCCGCGCAGCGAAGCACTGGCTTATATCCAAGAGAATGAACCCTTTGCACGTGGTTGGTATGCCGGTTCCGTCGGCTATTTGAGTCATGAAAAAGCCGAGTTTTGCGTCGCGATTCGCAGTGCGCTGCTGATGAAAGATGAAGTTCAGCTCTTTGCGGGCGCTGGCATTGTTCCGGGGTCCGTTGCGGCTCATGAATGGCAAGAGCTCGATAAGAAGATGTCTACTTTATTGAGCCTTATTTCAGACAATCCATCGCTAGGGGTCGCATCATGAGTCTCAACCAGGCGGCTTTGAATCGGGTTTGGACTCAAGTTTTAATAGAAGAATGCTATCGACAAGGTGTAAGACACATCTGCATCGCGCCAGGTTCACGGTCTACGCCGCTCACGCTTGAAGCGGTCGCTCATCCTGATATGACTGTGCATACTCATTTTGACGAGAGAGGTTTAGGTTTTTTGGCGCTGGGGCTAGCCAAATCGACGCGCACTCCGGTTGCGGTTATCGTGACTTCGGGAACCGCTGTGGCGAACTTGTTGCCTGCGGTTGCAGAATCAAAGCTCACCAAAGAGCCGCTGGTTCTGCTTACGTCAGATAGACCCGTTGAGCTGGTTGGTTGCGGCGCCAATCAAGCTATCGAGCAATCGGGGATCTTTTCTCAGCATGTCACCTATGCGCTTAATTTACCTTCCCCAAGTACGCAGGTCCCGCTTTCATGGCTTTTGACCTCCGTGGATCACGCGTTTGCTGAGCAAAAGCAGAAAGGCTCGAGCATTCATATTAATTGTCCTTTCCCAGAGCCTTTGTATGGCGGAGAGGACAAATCAGCGTTCCATGACTATTTATCGGCAATTGATGTCTGGTTGAATAGTGAACAGTGTTACGTCACCTATTCAGTACCATCACCTAGCAGAATCGATGTGGAAGACATTACGGCGCTTAATCTTGGTTCACACAAAGGAACCATCATAGTCGGCAATGTCACCTTGGCGGAGGCTGAAAAAGCCAAAGCGTTGGGCGTGCTGTTGGGATGGCCGGTGTTGTTCGACCCGCAGTCAGGCACTCATGATAAATGGCAGTGCTACGATATGTGGCTTCAAAACGCAAAGCTTAGCCAAAAACTGAGCGAAACTGACTTGATCGTCCAATTTGGGTCTAGATTAGTATCGAAACGTCTTTTGGCTTGGGTTGATAGGCAAGTGTCGGAGCGATGCGATTACTTGGTTGTGTTGCCTTATCTCGATAGGCTGAATCCGAGTCATTTGAGGGTGAGCTTTATTCATGCAGATATCCAAAGCTGGTTAGAGTCTGCGTCGAGTGTGATTTCCAATAGTAGCCACAAGGGGTGGGCGGATATGCTTGCTTTGGCCTCTCATAGCGTATTGGAGAACGTACCACAGCGACCTCACATTACAGAGTTTGATGTCGCGAGAACAATAGAGCAATTACCGAAAGATACCGCATTGTTTATCGGCAACAGCCTGATCGTTAGGCTGGTGGATATGGTGACAGGTGTTCCATCGATTGAGACGTTTACTAATCGAGGCGCTTCCGGTATTGATGGTCTTGTCGCAACGGCGGCTGGGGTGCAGCGTGGTATCCAAGGCCCATTGGTGCTTTATATCGGTGACACATCACTGCTTTACGATCTGAATTCGCTCGCCCTGTTTTCGAATGTTAGTACGCCATCGATCATTGTGGTAACCAACAATGATGGTGGTGCGATATTTGACATTTTGCCTGCACCCGCAGAGCACAAAAAGCAGTGCTACCGAATGCCTCATGGCTATCGATTTGAACACGCCGCAAAGCAGTTTGGATTGCAATATGCGGTACCAGCGTCTTCAACTGAACTTAGCCAAGCTTTGTCTACCCACCTTGAACAGGGCGTTGGTGCGCTTTTGCTAGAAGTAACCACAGACCCTCACGAAGTGAGCACTCTTATACGTGAGCTGAGCCAATCGGTGGCGCAGTAACATGCTAGCAAGTCATTTTTCCCCAGCGAAGTCTGAAGAAAGCACGCGCCTTCTGGTGTTTATACATGGCTTTCTGGGATCTGGGGATGACTGGTTAGCCGTATCTGAACGACTTCCTGATTACTCTCGCTTGATGATTGACCTTCCAGGGCATGGGAAAAGTTGTGCCATCAAAGGTGAAAGTTTTGACCAAGTTTGCAAAATGATTCGTGCGACAATACTAAACTGTATTGAAGCACAGAAACTTGGCACTACAGTGTCGGTATGTTTGGTCGGTTATTCGCTGGGTGCACGTTTGGCGATGTACCTAATGACCGATTGTCACTCGAACGCTGATGATTTTAATTTGTTAAATATTAATGGATTAGTCATTGAAGGTGGTAATTTTGGTCTAGAAACAGAGAGTCTTCGCTCAGCTCGCCTAGATAACGATAGTCAATGGGCTGAGCGCTTTCGAGATGAAGAGATTGCAGCAGTTTTGACCGACTGGTATCGACAGCCGGTGTTTTCCTCACTAAACCATGAGCAAAGACAACTTTTGATTGCCAAGCGTAGTGTTAACCTTGGGAGTGCATTAAGTGACATGCTGCTAGCAACCTCCCTAGCCAAACAGCCTTACTTGCTACCTCAAGTGCAGGCCTTGTCGTTTGATCAAGGCAGAGTCCCGCTGTATATCTGCGGGGCGCTTGACCACAAATTTACTGAGCTTGCAAAAGAGAGCAATCTCCAAACCGAGGTGATTGCCAATGCGGGCCATAATGTACATAAAGAGCAGCCTGAAGCTTTTGCTTCAAAGCTGCGTAACTATCTAGAACAAAAGAGCTTAGGCTTAATAAAATAATTGGAATAGATCATGGCTAAAACCGTTGGATTAACAGAAGAAGAGCTTTACGCACCCGTAGATTGGGCCGATGTAACGGGTGATTTTGAAGAGATCAAATATCACAAATCTAAAGATGGCATTGCAAAAATCACGATCGCTCGCCCGCAAGTACACAATGCGTTTACGCCAAGAACTGTCAATGAAATGATTAAGGCGTTGGCAGATGCACGCTATGACGAAGGCGTGGGCGTTATCATTCTTACTGGTCTTGGTGAGAAGGCGTTCTGCTCAGGTGGTGATCAAAGCGTTCGTGGTGACTATGGCGGTTACCAAGATGATTCTGGTACTCACCACCTCAACGTTTTGGACTTCCAACGTCAAATCCGTACCTGCCCTAAGCCTGTGATTGCATCCGTAGCGGGTTGGGCTGTTGGTGGCGGTCACGTTCTGCACATGATGTGCGATCTAACTATCGCAGCAGAGAATGCTCAGTTTGGTCAAACTGGCCCTAAAGTAGGCTCGTTTGATGGCGGCTGGGGCGCGTCGTATATGGCTCGCATTGTAGGTCAGAAGAAGGCTCGTGAAATTTGGTTCCTATGCCGTTTCTATGATGCGCAAGAAGCTGTCGATATGGGGCTAGTCAACACAGTTGTGCCTCTCGAAGACCTAGAAAAAGAGACAGTGCGTTGGTGTCGTGAAGTGCTGCAACACAGCCCTATGGCGCTGCGCTGCCTGAAAGCTGCGCTCAACGCAGACTGTGATGGCCAAGCAGGTCTTCAGGAGTTGGCGGGTAATGCGACCATGATGTTCTATATGACCGAAGAGGGTCAAGAGGGTCGTAATGCTTTCAATGAGAAGCGTCGCCCAGACTTCGATAAGTTCCCAAGAAACCCGTAATTAAGGGTTTGCAGCACTCTCATTGTGCTGCAAACCAAGGTGACATTTTGCAACATTTTTGAGCAACAATTGTTTGGAACTCTTAATGCAAAATCGAGCCTAAATACGGTGTATTGTTCACTGCCACACATTTAGATCTGTGGTAGTGATAACTTCTTATGAAGTGGGAAACAAACATGAGACAAGCAAAACTCTACCGCTACAGTCTGCCTATGGACAGTGGTGTTATTCTTCGCGATCAAAAACTTACCAACCGAGAGGGCTGGATTGTCGAACTTTGCGACAGCGGCAAAACGGCGTTGGGAGAAATCGCGCCTCTTCCTGGATTTAGTCAAGAATCATTAGAAACCGCTGGCGTGCAAGCTCAAGAGCAGCTCGAGCTGTGGGTCAATCAGCAACAGCTCAATGTCGAACAATGCGTACCGTCAGTTGCGTTCGGTATGTCGGCAGCATTGTTGGAACTCGAAGGCAGCCTACCTAGCGAAGGTAACTATGGTGCTGCGCCGCTATGCAGCGGCGATCCTGACGAGCTCATTCCAATTCTCAACAACATGCAAGGTAAGAAAGTCGCTAAGATCAAAGTCGGCTTGTATGAAGCGATTCGTGACGGAATGATTGTTAGCCTGTTCCTAGAGTCGATTCCAGATCTAACCCTAAGGCTTGATGCCAATCGAGCTTGGACTTTGGATAAAGCCAAGCAGTTCGCTAAATACATATCACCGTCTCTAAGGCAGCGCATCGCATTTATTGAAGAGCCGTGCCAGAGCCCCGGAGACAGTGTTTCCTTCGCCATTGATACGGGTATCGCCATAGCTTGGGATGAAACCCTTCAGGCAGCCGTACGTGAGCCTGATTTTTCAGTTAAACATCTGACGGGTGTCAAAGCTCTGATCATCAAACCAACCTTGGTTGGTAGCGTGCAAAAGTGTATTCGTTTGATTGAAGAAGCCAACAGCCATGCCATCAAAGTTGTGATTAGCTCAAGTCTTGAGTCGAGCGTTGGGTTGGGGCAATTGGCTCGGCTGTCACATTGGCAAGTGCCTGATGAAACGCCCGGTCTAGATACCATGCAATTGTTTGGTGCTCAACTTGAAACGCCTTGGCCGGGATGTTTATTGCCAGTCAAAACCTTGTCTGAGCAAACTTTATATTGGCAATCTCATGGGCATGCGACGGCTTAATGTCTAACACGACCTTTGTGAATCTTTGCGAGAAGTGGGCGCGGTATGCGCCCAATAAGATTGCCATTACCACCGCTACTGAATCCATTACTTGGCTCGACCTTGCAAAACGAATCGATGGACTGGTTTCGACACTTCGATATCAAAATGTCCACGTGGGTAAGGTAGTCTGCCTTTCTGGACGTTCAGAACTTAGCCTAGTCCTCAGATACCTTGCTTGCTTGCAGTATGGCGCCGTGCCTGCACTCGTCGCCAATCAACCGCTGGAACAGCTAACCGCTAAGTTTGACACTCTGTATCCGCCGACAGAAAGTGCCTGTGTTTGGGGTGGAACTGACAGCTCTTCAAACGCCGATGAATACTCGCTGCATAGTATTGACAGAGGTGAAGCGGAGCAAAGCTCATCGCAAGGGTCAGTCAAAGATCTTCCAGCTGGCACACCGATCGCATCGATCGTCTTTACGTCCGGCTCGACAGGTCAGCCTAAAGCGGTTGTACATTCTGCTGACCATCATGTCGCCTCAGCAGAGGGGCTGCTGGAGAAGTTCCAATATTCGAGCAGTGATACCTGGCTCCTCAGCCTGCCTATGTTTCATGTTTCGGGATTAGCTATCCTTTGGCGCTGGCTCGTCACTGGTGGCGGGCTGCGTATAGCGTCTGGCGACTTTGCTAGTGATATTGCTAAGGTGACGCATGCCTCATTGGTATCTACTCAACTAAAGCGTATCGTTGATAATAAGTGGGACACCAAACTAAAGCGTGTGCTGCTTGGAGGCAGTCACATACCGAATGAGCTGATCAAACAAGCGCAATTGCAAGGCATCGAAGCGTGGATGGGATACGGCATGACAGAGACCGCTTCGACGGTGACGGCAAAACGAGTCGATAGTCATCCATCTTCAGGCTACTTGCTGCCAAGACGTGCGATTAAGGTGGAGAGTGAGCGTATCTATGTGGCAGGGGATACCTTAGCCGCGGGCTATTACGTCCAAGGAGCGCTTCGCCAACTAGAGTTAGTGGATGGATGGTTTGATACTAAGGACTTGGGACGTTGGAACGAGCAAGGCGAGCTCGTTGTAGTTGGGCGTGCTGATAACCTGTTTATCTCTGGTGGCGAAAATGTCCACTGTGAGGAGGTGGAAGCAGTGCTCAATCAATTGAGTGATATTTCGCAAAGCATCGTTGTTCCCGTGGAGGACACGGAGTTTGGAACTCGATGTATTGCTGTAGTCCAGTCTGACAGTTTACCTACGGTGACCGCAATGAATGACATTTTGCGACCTCACTTACCTAAGTTCAAACATCCAATTAGCTATGTTCAGATGCCGGGACATCTGCTTTCATCGGGGATTAAAGTCTCTAGAAAAGCCGTGAAGACCTGGTTAAGGTCTGCTCAGTCGGATTTTATTGTTATTTCATAGTCCAAATCGGAATTTTCATTCCTGCCAGCGCTCACCATAATAGCTCCATTAGGGTTGAGTGAGCGTAGGGAATGAACAAGCTTTTAATTGTCGCAATTGGATTGCAAATAGGGTTAGCATTGACGTCTGATGGACTGATACAAGCATTAGCCGAATTGACGGCGTTTGTTTTGACGGTATCTCTGTACCTTAACTATAAGAAAGCTAACGCTGATTCGGTGTCGCCGAGTAAGAAACTACAGTCTAATAACAAACCACAAATAGAGCATTGCGATCCTTAACGCGACGGCTTTAAGCCATCAATAACCAGCTAAGTGATGATACTGAAATCAGCAACCAAAGCGTCACACCAAACAGCATAGGTTTGCTGCCAGCCTGTTTTAACCTCTCAATTGAAATACTGCTACCAATCAAGAACAAACACACCACCAGTAACTTTTTAGACACTGCAAAAATGCTTTGATAAGCAACCTCGAACTGCGGTAAGTAATCACTTACTAAGATCGCAACACAGTAGAAAAGAATGAAGTAGGGAATGGTGATCTTTTTGCTCTTGCTTCTAAATAGTAGTGCGCTAACTAACGCGACAGGAATAATCCATAATGCGCGCGCGAGCTTGAGCGTGGTTGCCGTTGTGAGTGCTTCCTCACCGTAGGCAGAAGCGGCACCAACCACAGAAGACGTATCATGGATAGCGATTGCTGCCCAAGTTCCAAAAGTGTGCTGATCGAGCGCTAAAGCGTGTCCAATCACCGGGAAAACAAAGAGCGCGACAGAATTGAGAACGAACACGGTCGCCAGTGCGATAGCGATCTTTTCATCGTCTGCATCTATGGCCGGTGCGACTGCAGCAATTGCGCTACCACCACAAATAGCCGTGCCTGATGAAATCAGATAACCCGTATGTTTGTCCAATCCCATTCTTTTAGCAAGAAACCAGCCGATGACTAAGGTACCAATGATGGTGGCTATGATGATGCCGATACCATCGCTTGTTGCCTTCATTGCCTGATCTAAATGTATGCCAAAACCCAGACCCACAATGGAGTATGCGAGTAGTTTTTTTGTGTACTTAGCGATAGGCAGTGTGTGTGGCACCAAGTTGAACGTGGTGAGTAGAAAACCTAGAATCAATGCCAAAGGTGAGCTTATCCACGGCGTAAGACACGCAATTAACGCAAGGAAGAACAGAGGATAAGAACGCAACAGGGATAACATTAAGTACCTTACTAAAAAGACATTGAGAGCTAAGTCCAGCTTAGACGTGGATTGTATCGAGGGACAAGGGTCAGTAAAACACAGTAAAATTTAACGGGCGTTTAGTTTTTATTAACGCCCGTTAAAACAAGAGCGAGTCTTAGCGATAATCACCGCGAAGTTGGGCGACTTTATCAAACATTGCCTGACTGGTGGCGTTTTCTGGCTGAACTGGATCGCCTGCTTCGAGCTCGAGCTTTGCTCTAAATCGAGTAGGGAAACCTTTACAAGCACGACCTTTGTGGCGACTGAAGTAGCTACCCCAGAGTCCTTTTAGTGCCATTGGGATAACAGGTACCGGTGACCGCTTAAGCACAAGATCAATACCGCGCATAAATTCATTCATTTCACCATCTGCAGTGAGACGTCCTTCAGGGAAGATGCAGACGATTTCACCTTCAGAAAGCGCTTGTTCAATCTCGCCAAATGCGCGACGAATAGAGCCTTTGCGCTTGGCTGAAATAGGGATGACACCAGCGCGCTTGAGGAAGCGACGGACAGGTTTATAGTTGGCGTAATCTTCTTCCATTACAAAGCGAATTAAGCGCGGGCTTGCTGCACTCATAACCAACGCATCCATGTAACTTACATGATTACACACGATCAATGCGCCGCCTTTTTCAGGCAGGTGATGCAAGTTCTTATGCGAGATGCGGTACATGATGGTGGTTAAAATCCAGATCAGAAAGCGAACCACAAAGATAGGTGCTTGCAAGAATAGATAGGTCGCCATCAAGAAGTTAAGTGCAGAGAGTACTAGGAACAACTCAACGATGGTGAGTTCAAGTATCGATAGTCCGACAATGCCCAGCACGGCACTACCTACCATAAACAGTGAGTTGTATATGTTAAGCGCAGCAATGACTCGAGCACGTTCGTTTGGTTTCGCTTCTTGCTGCATCAAGGCGTACAGAGGAACAATAAACAAACCGCCTGAAGCGCCTAATGCGAGAAGGTAACCAAATACAGGCCAAAGCGCAGAGTAGGAAATAAACTCGTTAAACGACTCAAACTGCGGAAGCGCTTCTGGCACGGAGAACGCCATAAGTGCGCCAAAAATAGTAATGCCAATGCTGCCAATAGGTACGATGCCAACATCAATACGGTTTTTCGACATTTTGTCACACAGCATAGAGCCGAGCGCGATACCGACAGAGAAGAGAGCCAGGAGGAAAGAAACCGCAGCTTCATTACCCATCAAATGGATCTTGGTAAAGTTCGGGAACTGGGTTAGGTAAGCCGCGCCCAGAAACCAAAACCAGCTGATCGCCATAATGCTCTGGAACACCACCCGATCTTGGTGCGCTATCTTAAGGGTTTGCTTGGTTTGTTTTACTGGCTGCCAGCGAAACTTCAATTCAGGATCGGCTGCAGGCGCTTCTGGAATCGAGCGGCTAGAAATATAACCCGCGATAGCAAACAAGATCACGCTTCCTGCTGCTAAGTATTTGGCATGTTCAGCTGAAGCAATTATCCCCGCACCTAACGTACCGAGTAAGATAGCGAGAAAGGTACCAGTTTCTACTAGAGCATTACCAGACAATAGCTCATTGGGTTTTAGCTGCTGAGGGAGTAGAGCGTACTTAACTGGACCGAAGAAAGCGGACTGGGTTCCCATCAAAAATAGGAGTAGCAGCAAAATGCCATAGCTTTCAGTGACAAAGCCAATTGCGCCCAGGCACATGATGCCGATCTCAGCGAGTTTTACTTTGCGAATAAACCACGACTTTTCGTATTTATCGGCCAGCACCCCAGCTGATGCAGAAAATAGGAAAAACGGGAGAATAAACAAGCCTGCGGCGAGGTTGATAAACAAGTTGCTTGAGATAGGCAGAACTTGCGGGCCAGCAAACGCAACGAATAGAAGTAGTACGTTTTTAAAAATGTTGTCGTTGAATGCGCCGAAAAACTGGGTAACAAAGTAGGGCATAAAGCGCCTTTCAGAGAGCAAAGACGCGGTTTTGGTGTTGGGCATTACCTTTCCTTTTTGTTACCAGCTTTTTAAATAGTTTGAGATGAGGTCTTTGATGAGCTCGTTGCCATCAACGGGCTCGGACGCGAAGAATTTATCGTCCACACTTAATAGCGTAATACCATGAACACCTGCCCACAACACGCGGCTGGCTTTAATGACATCGGTCGATGACTTTTCTGGACGATAAACAGAGAGAAGGTGTTCAAGCATGCCGGTCATGCCGTCAATTCGCTGTGATTGCCATTCTGGCAGCGCGTCTCCATTCATGTTGTGTTCGAATATAAGCTGCCAACGATACGGATACTTCTTAGCAAAATCATGATAGCAGCTTGCTAGTGCGTACAGTGCTTCTTCGGTGTTTTGCGCTTGATCAACAACGTCTTTTGCTTCTTGAGAAAGTTCATCAAGGGTACGAGCAACAGCGTGCAATAACAGTAAATTGTAACTGCCAAAAATATTAACCAGAGTGCTCGGCACATAGCCGATCATCGTAGCAATCTTGCGAAGGCTAAGTGAATGGTAGGAGTTCTCTGTAAGGTAGTCCCTGACTGTTGTGAGCGTCAGGTCTATGAGCTCTTCCCTAGTATGATCGTTTCTGCGGGCCATGGTTGGTGGATTCTTAATTGAACACGGTTCGTTATTTTAGTGGTGGGACCTTGTAGCGTCAACAAATGAAGCGTTGCGTTTCAAGGTTTCAGCTAACTTTTGAGATGATCGTCGGCAATCTGAGCTGATGACAAAATAATCAGATTGGTATTGTGTATTCCGTAACAAACGTGCAATATCCTGAAACATGTCGGAGCTTCAGAAACATTTCTTTAATGCTAAGCTCAGTATATGATGCGTAATATACCCAAGTAGCCCCAAATGCTGGTTCAGCGAGATTTGCTTGGGTATAAGTCGTAATAGGACTTACGATGTGACGTAACAATATAATTAAAGGTCTAGAATGAAACGTTTATTTTCTTTCGTCGCGCTGCTAGTACTAGCAGTTGCGGTGAATCCGGTAGCCGAAGCAAAGAAATTCGGTGGCGGTAAATCATTTGGTAAGAGCTTTAAAACCGCTCCTGCACCAAAGCAACAGCAACAAAACACGAATAACATCAGTCGTCAGGATCAAAACAAAGCTGGAAGCAGTAAGAAAGGTCTGATGGGTGGTATCTTAGGCGGCCTATTGGCGGGTGGCTTGCTTGCGGCATTCTTTGGTGGCGCATTTGAAGGCATCAATTTCATGGACATCTTGATCTTCGGTCTGATTGCGTTTGTGATCTTTAAGTTTATGCGAGGCATGCTTGGCGCTAAGCAGGGCAGTATGAATCAGCAGCGACAGCAACCAGCCTTCGGCGGCAACTCGCGTCAGCAATTTGAGCAGCCTTCGAACTTCCAAAACTTTGAACAGCCAGCATCCGCGGCATCGACGGGTGGTTTTGGTGCGGCAGGTCACAGCGACGTACCTCATAACTATCCACCGGGCTTTGATCAAGCAGCATTCTTGAATGGTGCGCGTGAGCATTACCATATCCTTCAGGGTGCTTGGAACCATAACGAGCTACATACTATCGAAGAATATGTGTCGCCAAGCCTGTTACAAGACCTAATCAGCGAGCGTGCTAAGCTAGAAGGCGAGCAACATACCGATGTAATGTATGTCGATGCTGAGGTGGTTCGAGCAGACTACGATGCGAATAAGGCGCAGCTAAGCCTACAATTCTCTGGTCGTTATCGCGATGCGGTAGAAAACATTGAAGAAGATATCGAAGACATTTGGCACCTAGAGCGTGACTTGACGGTTCCAAATGCCCCATGGTTGATTGTTGGCATTCAAGGTTAACGATTTCGTCATCCCATTAGCCGCGCGCTTGCGAAGGCAGGGAGTGACTCACAGTGACCACCAAGCCTCAACCTAGATTCCCGCTTACGTGGGAATGACGTAAATGATAAGTTATGATTAAAAAACTGCAGATGAAAATCTGCAGTTTTTTTACATTTGAATATGCTCATTTGTCACGCTTTTCCTCTATAATCCCAGCCTTTATTATTGACCTCAGTTACTTATATCCATGCATACCAAACTTGCGCACACTCTACTTGCGATGGGCTGCAGTGCTTGTCTGTCTGTCTCCGCAATCGCAGATGATCATATTGAGCCTTTGTTCGAACATACGCCCAACTCGACTACGGACAAACTGGATAGCTTTCTTGGTGTGTTTGGTGCGGAGTCAGAGTACGAAAAGGAGAAGGGGCTGAACTCGAGTTACATTCCTGCGGTGTTCTATACGCCAGAGCAAGGACTGGGGCTTGGCCTTTTGTACGTTGGTCTATATGGCGACCCTAGTGATGGGGCTGGTCAGCCGTCATCGATGGTGATTAATCCCTACGCTTCTTCTAACGGGTCAATAGGTATTACGTTCAGTAATAAGCACTTCTACAATGGGGGCGATAACCGAGTCTACACCGATATCAAGGTCTTTGATGATGCGGCGGTGTATTACGGGCAAGGGTATGAAAACGGTCAGCAAGACGGTAACAAGATTAACTTCAACGAGCAGGTGGTTGATATAAAACCGACATGGTTGACACGAGTGACTGGCGACTACTTCTTGGGTTTTGGCGGTAATATAAAATCAGTGAGGCCTCACAACAAGACATTCGAAGATCAAAATAGTGATTACTTAGCGGATGAGCTCACTGATAACACTAGCTACGGTGTTTTTGTGTCGAATGTTTTTGATACTCGAGATAATGTCACCAATGCAACGAAGGGCACCTTGCTGCAAGCCGATTTGGGCTTGTACCATGATGCGACCAATTCTGAAAACTTTGGTAAGTACTCTCTCAAGGCGTCGCAATATCATTCACTAGCACCAGTGCCGGGCTTGTTGGCATGGCAGGTACAAGCCAACCTAACCTCAGGTAATGTGCCTTGGAATCAATTACCTGATCTTGGTGGAGCAGATGCGATGCGTGGTTATGTCCTCGGTCGCTATCGTGATAACCAGATGATGATGGGGCAGGTTGAGTATCGTCTTCCTGTTTACTGGCGTGTTGGGGTTGTGTTCTGGGGTGCTGCTGGCACCGTATCGGAAAATGTTTCTGGGCTCTGGGATAACACCTTGGCAAGTGCTGGTACCGGCTTTAGATTCAAGATTAAAGACAAGGTCAATGTCCGTGCTGACATCGGCTACGGCGAGCACGGCGGTACCTTCTACTTCCATGTCAACGAAGTGTTCTAACAAAGCAATAGCCATCTTCAACGCATTAAAAAAGCCTCCATTCGGAGGCTTTTGTCATTCAGCTAGAACAAAATTAGTTTTGCTCTTGACCAGATTGAATCGCAGTCAGTGCAACTGTGTAAACGATGTCGTCTACTAGTGCGCCACGAGACAGGTCGTTAACTGGCTTGCGCATACCTTGCAGCATTGGACCGATAGAGACTAGGTCTGCTGAACGCTGTACCGCTTTGTATGTTGTGTTACCAGTGTTTAGGTCTGGGAATACAAATACTGTCGCTTTACCTGCAACTGGAGAGTTAGGTGCTTTAGAAGCCGCTACGTTCTCCATGATTGCCGCATCGTACTGTAGAGGACCGTCAATGATAAGATCTGGACGCTTCTCTTGAGCCAGTTTCGTTGCTTCACGTACTTTATCTACGTCAGCACCCTTACCAGACTCACCAGTAGAGTAAGAGATCATTGCAACGCGTGGTTCAATACCAAACGCTGCTGCAGAATCTGCAGACTGGATAGCGATTTCAGCAAGTTGCTCAGCCGTTGGATCTGGGTTGATCGCACAGTCACCGTATACCAATACTTGATCAGGCAGAAGCATGAAGAAGATTGAAGATACGATAGATGTACCTGGAGCAGTCTTGATGATTTGGAACGGAGGAACGATAGTGTTCGCTGTTGTGTGAACAGCGCCTGATACTAGACCGTCAACTTCGTTCGCTTCAAGCATCATAGTGCCTAGGTATACAGAATCTTGTAGCTTCTCACGAGCAACAACCTCAGTCATACCTTTCGCGCCACGTAGCTCAACCAAGCGAGCAACGTAGTTTTCACGTACTGCATCAGAATCGATGATAGTAACGCCAGCACCTAGTTCAACGCCTTGCTGAGCAGCAACACGTTTGATTTCTTCAGGGTTACCAAGAAGCACACATTCCGCGATACCGCGCTCAGCACAGATAGCTGCAGCTTTAACTGTACGTGGCTCGTCACCTTCAGGAAGAACGATACGCTTGCCAGCTTTGCGAGCAAGCTCAGTTAGCTGGTAACGGAATGCTGGTGGGCTAAGCTTACGACCGCCAACAGTGCCTTCAAGTAGAGAGTCAATCCAAGGACCGTCGATGTGACCAGCAACGTGCTCGTTAACGAACTCGATACGCTCTTTATCGTCTGCAGGAACTTCAAGGCTGAAGCTCTGTAGGTTTAGAGACGTTTGCCAAGTGTTACCTTGTGCCTTGAAGATTGGTAGACCAGTGTCTAGCGCAGGCTTGATTAGGTCAGTGATCTCTGCTGGTACGTCGTAGCCACCTGTTAGTAGGATAGCGCCGATTTCAACACCGTTCATCGCTGCTAGTGCTGCTGCAACGATAACGTCTGGACGATCCGCTGAAGTTACTAGTAGAGAGCCAGGCTTGAAGTGCTCGATCATGTTAGGTAGTGAACGTGCACAGAACGTGATGCTCTTGATACGACGTTTAGCAATGTCACCTTCGTTGATGATTTCAGCGTTTAGGTGCTCTGCCATGTCGACAGCACGAGTCGCAATCAAGTCGATCTTCCAAGGCACGCAGCCTAGAACACGAATTGGGCTAGTGTTGAAGATTTGCATGACTTCAAGGTTAGCTTGCTGAGCTGTGTCTGCATCGTCAAAGATTTCAGAAAGATCTGGACGAGTACGACCTGCTTCATCAACTGGGGCATTCAGTTTGTTGATGATAACGCCAGAGATCTTCTTGTTCTTAGTGCCGCCGTAGTTAGAACATGCAACTTCGATACGCTCTTTAAGCTGGCTCGGGTTGTCTGTACCTGGCGTTGCAACGAATACGATTTCTGCGCCAAGTGTCTTAGCGATCTCTTCGTTGATTGCATTTGCAAACGGGTGCTTACGAGTTGGTACAAGACCTTCGATAAGAGTCACGTCCGCATCTTTGTTGATTTGGTTGTAACGCTCAACGATAGTTTCTAGAAGCACGTCTAGCTTCTCGTTACCAATCAGGGTTTCTGCTTCTGACATAGGAAGTGGTTGACCCACTTTCATGTCGCTGCTGTTACCGACGATAGAAGAAGTTAGATCTGGCTGGTCGCCACCATGGCGAGGCTGAGCAACAGGTTTGTAAAACGATACGTTTACACCCTTACGCTCCATTGCACGCAGGACACCCATGCTAACACTAGTAAGACCGACACCAGCGCTAGTAGGTACAAGCATAATAGTACGGGACATTCTTTGAGTACCTCAAACTATATATAGGGGGAAGAAACTCAGTGGTTCGATGAATTGCAAAAAAAGCGCAAGCAAATGTTTCACTGAGCCCAATATGAAAACTGGCTAACCTAGGTTAGCCAGTTTTGAAATTAAAGACCTGCTAGACGTGCAGTGTCTTCAGCGATGACTAGCTCTTCGTTAGTAGAGATAACCATTGCTGGGATGCGGCTGCTTGCTGCAGTGATAGTACCTTCGCCGCCGAATCGAGCTTTAAGGTTAGCTTCACCGTCAACTTCGATGCCGAATACGCCTAGACGGTTTAGAACCATCTCGCGGATTGGTGCAGAGTTTTCACCGATACCACCAGTGAACACGATAGCATCTAGACGACCGTCAAGAGATGCAGTGTAGCCAGCTACGTATTTAGCTAGGCGGTGGCAGAACACGTCCATTGCACGTGTTGCTTCTTCTTTTTCACCGTAGTTGTCTTCAACGAAACGACAGTCAGAAGTCACTTCAGTTAGACCTAGAAGACCAGACTCTTTCGTTAGCATGTTGTTGATTTGTTCAACAGAGTAGCCAAGAGCGTCGTGTAGGTGGAAGATGATAGCAGGGTCGATGTCACCACAACGAGTACCCATTACAAGACCTTCAAGCGGAGTTAGACCCATAGAAGTGTCTACAGATTCACCGTTTTTGATAGCACAAACAGAAGCACCGTTGCCTAGGTGGCAGTTGATGATGTTCAGTTCGTTAGCTGGCTTACCAAGTAGCTCAGCTGCTTCACGTGCGATGAATAGGTGAGAAGTACCGTGCATGCCGTAACGACGGATGCCGTGCTCTTTGTACAGGTTGTACGGTAGAGCGTATAGGTAAGACTCTTGAGGCATAGTTTGGTGGAACGCAGTGTCAAATACCGCTACGTTTTTAAGCTCTGGGAAGTTGTGCTTCGCCGCTTCGATACCGATGATGTGAGCAGGGTTGTGAAGAGGTGCGAATGTTGCAGAGTCTTCGATACCTTTGAGTACATCGTCTGTAATTAGTGCAGAAGATGTGAATTGCTCACCACCGTGAACGATACGGTGACCGATAGCGCCTAGGTTTGCTTTTAGCTCAGGCTTAGAAGCAAGGATAGTTTCTACCATGAACGCTAGTGCTTCTTCGTGAGCAGCGCCGTCACCTAGTTGAGCTTCGTGTTTTCCGTCAAGTTTCCACTTGATACGAGCTTCTGGAAGGTGAAGACATTCTGCAAGACCTGTTAGGTGCTCATCACCGTTTTCTGCATCAACGATGGCGAACTTAAGAGAAGAACTGCCGCAGTTTAAAACTAAAACCAGCTTAGACATTAGAGGTTACCTGTATTTTATCTGATCGGGGATCAAGGATGTAAACGTATCTCAAGACTGAGAGGCGACGAAAAACGCCTATCACTCTTGGTCATAAAATCATCAATTGCCGTATAATAATATGCGATTTTCCCAAGAAAACCACATTAGCGTCCTTGCGACGGTCATCTCGACGGTTGCCTTATTTGTAAATAAAGACAACAATGAGATTGAGGATTCGCAAAGAATAACGATAATGACAGAAGATAACAAAATAAATTTGAAAGAATATTAACTTCCGTCAATATTTTGCTGATTTAGTTGAATAGTTCAACTTTTTTTTAGTGAGGTTAGCTATGAGCGAGAGAGCAAGTCTGACTCAGAGTATAAAAAATGGTCAAAAGTACATGGAACTTTGGCCGATGCGCAAGGAACTGACTCCCTTGTTTCCAGAACAGCGCATCATAAAGGCGACGCGCTTCGGTATAAAAGTCATGCCAGCGGTTGCAGCGATCAGTGTGCTGACGCAAATGGCCTTCAATAACGCTCATGCTTTGCCACAAGCAATCGTGATTGCTTTATTCGCTATTAGCATGCCGGTTCAGGGTATGTGGTGGCTGGGGAATCGTTACAACACACAGCTTCCACCGGCACTCGCATCTTGGTATCGAGAGCTTCACCAAAAAATTGTTGAATCTGGTTGTGCGATGGAGCCTGTTAAGGCAAAACCCAAGTACAAAGAACTGGCGATGACGCTGAACCGTGCTTTTCGTCAGTTAGACCGCAGCGATTTTGACCGCTGGTTCTAAGGACTCATCTGAACGGAACGACAAAGCCCAGCTCATCGAGCTGGGCTTTTTCATGTCTTGCCTATGCCTTGAGTAACTGAAGAGCCTTGTGTCAATGGGTATCCTTCCGAACGATCCCAATGTTGTTACTGAAAGGCTCGACTAATTTTGTATATGGCCCCACTATCGGTACTAAACCAAACATTTCCTTGGCTATCGGTGGTGATATCTCGAACGCGCTCTCCTAAGTCTTCATAGTAGCGGCGCTCTTCCAGCACCTGGCCTGTTTCATTCACATCGAGAATGTTGATGTGGGTGAGTTTTAGTGCACCAATCAACAAAATGCCGTTAAGTCTTGGAAATTCCTCGCCTTGGTATAAGTGCAGTGAACCAGGCGCAATTGAAGGGATGTAGACTTTCTTTGGTGATTCGATCCCTTCTTTTTCTTGCGCGTCACCGGCGTTGATAGGACCCCAGTACTCCTTCCCATGAGACGTGATTGGCCATCCATAGTTCAAGCCTGCTTTGATAAGGTTGAGCTCATCACCGCCTCTTGGGCCGTGCTCTATCGACCATAACTGCTGCCTTTCGCTGTCAAATACAATACCTTGAGGATTGCGATGACCGTAGGAATAGATCTCCGGTTGGAACTCTTCTTTGTCCACAAATGGGTTGTCCGTAGGAATCGAGCCATCTGGGTTGAGACGCACGATAGTGCCTGCGTGATTATCCGTTTGTTGGGCGGTATCTCTATCTCCAGAGTCGCCAATAGTCATGTAGACCAATCCCTTGTCATCAAATGCAATGCGACTCCCAAAGTGTCTGCCAGAGGAGACGGAGACGTTGCTGGTAAACAGATCTTGCCAATCAGACAGGTTGGAACCATCCAACGTCGCTTTAGCCAGGGTGGGTGCTCCGCCTTTTCCAACGGGTTTCGCGTAGGTGAAGTAGTACACGTTAGCTTCAGTAGGGCTTGGGTGTATATCCATTAGCCCACCTTGACCAGATGCATATACCTTTGGTACTCCAGCCACCTTTGATTGCGTGTTTTTAACGGTATCGACTAATAGCAAGTTACCGTCTCGAAGTGCCACGAGAAGTGTGTTGTCATCTAAATGCACAATCGACCAAGGTACGCCATTAACGGTGGTGATTTTTTCCAGTTGGCTGCCTTCAAACTCACGTGCCTGCCCTGAAAGCGCGATGAAGAAAAGGAGTGGAATAAGGATTAACTGTCGCATGTCTCTCTTCCTTGGAGTCAAAGCTAGATGGTTGTGATACGTAACAAGTATGCGCAACGATTACGCTATCTGTATGAATATAGACATCTTTCACAGAAATGCATTCACAAAGCTTCACTTTTGTCAAAAATGGATTACGCTGGTTTTTGAGTAAATATTAGTCGCATGTATCGCTGTTTGTACGCATTTGTTTAAATGTTGGTTGCGAAAGGATACGAATAGCACGTTTATCTAACGTGGATGTTAATAACATCTTTCATTTTGGTTGGCTAACTGGTAGAAGTAACAGGAAGTTAAAAAATAACAATCAAAGTGTAAATTACAAATTACACCTCATTCCCCGATTGATGAGTCTTCTAAAAGGACGAATCAGGGCTGCTTAATCAAGGAGTTAAGATGAAAGCAAGCAAGTTAATTGTCACTGCAGCATTAACCGGTGTGGCGCTACTATCGTCTGCCAGCATTATGGCGAAAACCGCAAAAGTCGCGGTATCTCAAATTGTTGAGCACCCGGCATTGGATGCAACTCGCCAAGGCTTGGTCGATGGTTTGAAAGCGAAAGGCTACGAGCAAGGAAAGAACCTAGATTTTGATTATAAAACGGCACAAGGTAACCCAGCGATTGCCGTGCAGATAGCACGTCAATATGTCGGTGAGCGCCCTGATGTACTTGTCGGTATTGCAACACCAACGGCGCAAGCGTTGGTCTCGGCAACTCGTGATATCCCAGTTGTGTTTACCGCAGTGACAGATCCTGTCGGCGCTAAGCTGGTGAAAAAGCTTGAGCAGCCAGGCAAAAACGTTACGGGTCTTTCTGATCTATCACCTGTAGACCAACACGTTGAGTTAATTCAAGAAATTATGCCTGATGTGAAAAGCATTGGTGTGGTTTATAACCCAGGTGAAGCGAACGCAGTGAGTTTGATGAAGCTTCTGAAAGAAAGCACTGAGAAACGTGGTATTGAGCTGGTAGAAGCAACAGCGCTAAAGAGTGCTGATGTACAGACAGCAACACAAGCGATCGCAGCGAAATCAGACATCATCTACGCTTTGATCGACAACACAGTAGCAAGTGCTATTGAAGGCATGATCGTGTCAGCAAACCAAGCTAAAACACCTGTGTTTGGTGCTGCAACGTCTTACGTTGAGCGTGGCGCAGTGGCAAGCCTTGGCTTTGACTACTACCAAATCGGCGTTCAAACAGCGGATTACGTCGCGAAAATCTTAGAAGGTGAAGACCCTGGTAAGATTGATGTGAAGGTGGCGAAAGGTTCTGACTTAGTTATCAACGCGACGGCTGCGAAAAAACTGGGACTTGCGATTCCTAAAACGGTCATGGACCGCGCAACTGACGTCAAGTAACGCTGGTATCAAGATTTAGCTGGACCCCTGGGTCCAGCTTTTTTATTGAGCCTTCATTTGTTAAACAGCAGAGGAGTTGTTATGTCTGCTTTTGCATTTTTTGGAGCCCTTGAAATTGGTCTTATCTACGGACTGGTTGCTTTGGGTGTCTACCTTACCTTTCGAGTCCTCGACTTCCCCGATCTGAGTGTTGATGGCAGCTTTCCAATGGGGGCTGCTGTTGCGGCGACGGCAATTGTCGCGGGCATTAACCCTTGGGTCGCAACGGCAATGGCCATTGTCGCGGGTGCGGCAACAGGTTGGGTAACGGCTTTTCTCGCCGTGCGCTGTGGCATTCTTCACTTGCTGGCGTCTATTTTGACCATGATTGCAGCGTTCTCCATCAATATTCGAATTATGGGCAGACCCAATATGGCGCTGCTGGGAGAAGATACCATTCTCACGCCTTTCGAGATGATGGGCGATGCGATGTATGTCCGACCTTTAGTGGTTGGCGTCCTTGTTCTAATCTCTGCATGGTTTGTCGTTAGGCTGCTTAATAGTGATTTTGGTCTAGGTCTTCGTGCGACAGGTGTTAATGCTCGAATGGTGAAAGCACAGGGTGCCAGTACCTCGTTTTATACCTATTTTTGCTTGGCCTTGTCGAATGGCTTTGTGGGGTTTGCAGGCGCTTTGTTCGCACAGACCAACAGCTTCGCTGATGTGACTTCTGGTGTGGGTACCATAGTGGTTGGCCTTGCGGCGGTTATTTTGGGTCAAACCTTAATTCCTGGGCGAAAGATCTGGGTTGCGGTCACGGCGGTTATTGTCGGTTCCGTGTTGTATCGACTTGCTGTTGCCTTCGCGTTGAGTACTGGAATGTTTGGTCTTCAAGCTTCCGATCTTAACTTAGTTACAGCGGTACTAGTCGCAGCCGCGCTTATCGCACCGAAGATAAAAGGAAACCTCAAAGCAAAAAAGGTCGTTAAGCCTGCTAAGAGTAAAGCGGTCTCTCAATCAGGCAACACGGGGAATACAGCATGATTCGATTAGAAGATATTCAAGTCACCTTCAATCCGGGGACTATCCTAGAGAATCGAGCACTGAAAGGGGTAAATCTTGAAGTGCCAGAGCATCAGTTTTTGACGGTGATAGGCTCGAACGGAGCTGGCAAATCGACGTTACTAGGTGCGGTTACTGGTGAAACGCCTATGGTTGGTGGTCGTGTGCTAATTGATGATATGGACGTGACTCGACAAACCGTTGATCAGCGAGCGAATCAGTGTGCACGAGTGTTTCAGGACCCCCTCGCTGGTACATGTGGCGACCTTTCGATTGAAGAGAATATGGCACTGGCGTACATGCGAGGAAAGAAGCGCGGCTGGAGTCTGTCGCTATCCAGTAAACGCCGTAAGCTGTTTCAAGAGCGCATCAGCATTCTTGGCTTAGGTTTAGAAGATCGATTGGGCGACAATATTGGTTTGTTGTCCGGCGGACAGCGCCAAGCCGTGAGTTTGGTGATGGCCACTTTGTCCGATAGTAAACTGCTGCTATTGGATGAGCATACAGCTGCGCTCGATCCGCGCATGGCCGCGTTCGTTATCGATCTCACTAAAAAGGTGATCAAGGAGTTTAACCTGACAGTTATGATGGTGACGCATTCCATGAAAGATGCGTTGGCCTGTGGTGACCGAACAGTGATGCTGCACCAAGGCGAGATTGTGCTTGATGTAGAAGGGGAGCAGCGCGCCAATATGCAGGTACCCGACTTACTCGAGATGTTCTCTAAAGTGCGCGGTGAGGAACTCGCTGATGATAGCTTGCTTCTGAGTTAGTCACTCATTGAAACTAGGTTGTGCTCAGCCTGACTCTTACCGTTAGCTACGCCTACAAACCGTGATCCCTCTTCAATTTGAAGGGGGATTTTTTATCTATGTGATTCTTCTACAATTACTGTACCTCGTTCCCTTTTATAGAAGAATCATAATGACCCAACCATTTCTTTATCACCCACAAACCCAAGATGGCTTGGTTAGGCAAGGTGACCAACTTACCGTGAGCGTGTTTGCTGAAAAAGGCGCTTTCGAGCAGATTAAGCTTCGTCATGAGCCTGACAACGAAGAATATCTAATAGATATGTCTAAGTCTGGCGCCAAAGGTGAGCTTGAGATTTGGCAAGCGACCTTGCCGCTAAGTGCCGACAAGGACGTGACCTATTATGTGTTCAAAGCACTAACCTCAACGAGTCAGCGCTGGTTGGATGCAAGCGGCGTCCAAAGTCGCATGCCTGGTCGCGAATATCACTTCAAGTTTAATCGAGTACACCAGCCGCCAGAGTGGGTCTCTGAGCAAGTCTTCTACCAAATCTTCCCTGACCGCTTTAATAACGGCGATCCAAGTATCGGAGTTGAAAGCGGTGAGTACCAATACCCAAACCGAAAACGTGAGTCGATAAAAAAACAGTGGGGTGAACCCGTTGGCACACACGGTGACTCAGGTGCGGTTGAATTTTATGGCGGCGACCTAGCGGGTATCGAGGCTAAGCTCGACTACCTTCAGGAGTTGGGTATTACGACCTTGTACCTGAATCCAATTTTTACGTCATACAGCAACCACAAGTATGACACCGTCGATTATTATTCCGTCGATCCAAAACTCGGTACCAACCAGCAGTTCGCATCACTCACAGAAAACCTTCATCAAAGAGGCATGAAAGTCGTACTCGATGCCGTGCTCAATCACACATCGGTGTCGCACCCTTGGTTTGACATCAGTGGCGAGCATAACGGAGCCTACACATCTTCTCAGAGCCCCCATCGTGATTATTACTTCTTTGAAGGGGACTCTAAGCGCTATGTAGGATGGAAAGGTATAGATACTCTTCCTGTACTTAACTTCCACAATCAAGAAGTCAAAAGCCATATCTATCAGGATGAAAACTCGGTAATCAAGCACTGGCTCAAACCGCCTTATGGCATTGATGGTTGGCGATTTGATGTCATCCATATGCTGGGAGAAGGCGAAGGTGCGACGAACAATGCGCACTACGTCAGTGAGTTTCGAGCGTCGATGAAGTCGGTGAATCCTGACTCCTACATGCTGGGCGAGCACTTCTTTGAAGCGACCCAATGGCTTCAAGGAGATCAAGAAGATGGCGCGATGAATTACTATGGCTTTGCGCATCCTGTGCGCGCGTTACTTGCAGGTAAAGATATTGCGTTTGACCCAATCCAAATAGATTGTGTGGAGTTTCTGAATTGGCTGCAAGAGGCCGCCGCCAAGGTGCCTTGGAGCAATCAACTTGCTCAGCTCAACCAACTTGATAGCCATGACACAGAACGCTTCCTGACTACGCTTGAAAGTAACAGCGAGCGATTTGCTATTGCGATGCAGCTACTCATGACTTACGTGGGTACGCCTTGCCTCTATTACGGTGTCGAAGTGGGTCTAGAGGGCACGCACGACCCTGATAACCGCCGCTGCTTCCCGTGGGAGCGAGTAGAGACAAGCCAATGGCTTCCTTACTGCAAAAAGCTTATTGCGTTGAGAAAAGATTCTTTGGCACTACAAAAGGGCAGTTTTGTCCCGATGCATGTGGACAAAGAGAGCTTGGTCTTTGCGAGACAGTTTGGTGATGATGTTGTGCTAAGTGGTTTCAACTTGAGCGCTGAGAGCAAAAAGCTAACGCTGCCGATTTGGAAGTTAGGAATTGAGAGCGCGTCGTTTGTGTGTCCATTGAGTGGTCAGCACGCTGAGGTTATCGATGGGAAGCTTGATATCGACATAGCAGCGGAAGGTTCAATTCTGCTACGTCGATAAGACAAAGCGTTATTGCGGCAGGGTCGCCAAGACCTTGTCGCGGTAATGTTTAATATGTTCAACAATAGGCGCGGCTTTGTTGAAGGTACGGATCTCACGAAATAGCTCCGCCGCCTCTGGATACTGCTGACGAAGATATGAGAACCACTGTTTAACGCGATTAGGATAGTAAAGCCCTTTATCACCCTTGATCTCGTAAGTGGAATAAACCAGAAGGAGCTCCACCACTTCGTGCCATGGCATTGCAGTGTGATTGTGCTTCACTACATTACCAAGGTTTGGCACGTTAAACGCACCTCGACAAACCATCAACGAATCAACACCTGTCGTTTCAATACAGCGTTGCCCATCGGCAAAGTTCCAAATCTCACCATTGGCAATCAAAGGTAGAGTGGTCTTTTTGCGGATCTCGTTGATGTATTCCCACTTGATTTCACTCGCCTTGTAGCCACCAGTTTTAGTACGCGCGTGCACGGTAAGCTCGTTAGCACCTGCTTGCTCGATGGCATCAACGATCTCAAAGCAGTCCTCTGGGTTTTCCCAGCCTAAGCGAATTTTCGCTGTGACGGGGATAGACGGGTCCACCGCGTCACGGCACGCTTTGACAACATTGTGAATGAGCTTTGGGTGTTGAAGCAGCGCTGCACCACCTTTGCTCTTGTTGACAAGTTTGGCAGGGCAGCCAAAGTTAAGGTCGATGCCTCGCGCGCCAAGTGACGCGGCCTTAACGGCGTTCTCTGCCATCCAGTGAGGGTCTTGTCCGAGCAACTGAATATGGACTGGCGTACCTGACTTAGTCATAGAGCCTTGAGCGAGCTCGGGACATAAGCGGTAGAACACGTGATCGGGTAGCGCCTGGTCAACAACGCGAACGAATTCCGTTACGCACAGATCGTAGTCATTGATCTCGGTAAGAATTTCTCGCATTAAATGATCTAACACACCCTCCATCGGGCCCAAAACAACACGCATACCAGTTCTCGTCATAATCAGGGAGCGGGGATTCTACCCGTTATAGAACAAAGAATCGACCATTGTGTTTCGTACACGAGGTAAATATACTTGCGGCAAATTTTGATTAGTGTAAATGAGCAAATGAAATTCATCGAGCTTCCTGCAGACTGGGCAGGCGAATCTAGCGCGTTTATCGAAGGCGCAATCCTAGCGGCTAACTTCGCGACCGAGCCACTAAAGCCTGAGGCTTGGCTATCTTCAGTGGTGAGTGATTATACCCAAGAGCAAGAGTCTTGGGTGGTAGAGCACCTTCATGCGCAATACGTTCTGCTCAAAACCAATCAATACGCTCTTTTGGCACTGCTTGATGATAACCAAGAGTATGCAGCCGATTTTGCTGAGGGCTTTATGACCGTTTGGCCCGTTGTTGAGGAGCAGTGGCAAGGCAAAGCGCTGTCAGATGGCACGGAGCGCATGCTTCAAGCGCTACTAACCACGTTAATGTTAGCGATGGATGAAGAGCAGACACATGCACAGATGCGCGATGCGGGCTTTGAACAACTGCCAACTTACGCTGATCTAGCACCGCAATTGGATGCGATGGTTAATGAAGTTGCTATGGCGGCGGATGAAATGATGGTGGGTCATCAATCGCAGACGGTTAATCCGTTCAAAGGGGTAGGGCGCAATGATGCTTGTCCTTGCGGGAGTGGGAATAAGTTTAAGAAGTGTTGTGGGAAATAGTTAAGCGACACGCTGCGAGCTCACCGAAAGTACCCCCTCTAGCTCCCCCTATCTTAGGGGGAGAACCGTAGGCTAGCTCCTATCGTCGCATCGCCTGTTTTAGTAAGCGGCGCGTGAGCAAGCCTTTAGCTCCTCCCCTTACTAAGGGGAGGCTGGGAGGGGTAAATGCGCAGGAGTTGAGGTGTTCGGTTGATTGGCTTGGGTGCGAACTCCAAGGATAAATCAGACTCAACAATCATTTTAGATTCACCACAGATACCCCCTCTAGCTCCCCCTCTCCTAAGGGGAGAACCACAGGCTAGCTCCTTTGTCGCATCGCCGTATTATTGAAACCCACGATTTCTAGCCGATGACACTTTCGTACCTTGAGAAATCACAATAACAGCCAACGCCACTAAGTTACCTGCAAAGATAACAACCAACCACTGTGGCATAGACAGCGACAAGAACTGCCACACAACCTTAGAACAATCACCATACGCTTCAAACAGCCACGGAGCCCATTCGTTGAGTGGTGCCCAATCAGGGAAGGTCACAAACAGGTCGCATGTTTTAAACGGAGAAGGATTAAACTGGTAGTCCACATGCTCTAGTGACAAGGTCAGCCCTTTAATCGACGAAGCACCCCAAGCACCAAGGCCTAGCCAGCGAATCAGCGTATTCTTAGGGTTGATAATGCCAATAAGTGCAGCGCCACCAATGCCAAACATCGCGACACGCTCATAAATACACATCACGCATGGTGCGAGCTGCATTACATGCTGGAAGAAGAGAGCGCTCAGTTCGAAAAAAATAACGGAGAGAAGTAGCAAGCCCCAAGACAGTCGCGTCTTAGAAAATGCTTTGATGTTGGATAGAAGTGTCACTGTCACATCCTTGTTGAAATAAAAAAGCTCTGAATACTCAGAGCTTTTTAACGTGGATTAGTTTCACAATCAACTAAAAATTAGTGCCCAGATGAGATAGCGCTCCCAACTACTTCGCCAGTGTGCTTAACAATCCAGCCAGCGTCGTAGAACCATGCTGTCATAGGCTCAACAAGATAGATGATGCCAAGCAGACCTACGATAGATAGCACGATAGTGTACGGCAGTGCCATGATAACCATTCGGCCATAAGATAGACGAATAAGCGGAGCTAATGCCGATGTAAGCAAGAATAGGAATGCGGCTTGACCGTTTGGCGTTGCAACTGAAGGTAAGTTAGTACCGGTGTTGATCGCTACGCCCAGAAGGTCGAACTGGTCACGAGTGATAATGCCTTCGATAAGCGCAGTCTTCACTTCGTTAATGTATACGGTGCCGACGAATACGTTATCTGACACCATAGACAGTACGCCGTTAGCAATATAGAACAACGCCAGCTGTGTGCCCTTGTCTTCGATGTGAAGTACAGCGTCGATAATTGGCTTAAACAGACCTTGGTCAACAATAACAGCAACAATCGAGAAGAAAACAGCGAGTAGAGCGGTAAACGGTAGCGCTTCTTCAAATGCCTTACCCATTGAGTGCTCTTCAATAACACCAGTAAATGCCGTCGCTAGAACGATTACAGATAGACCGATTAGACCTACTGCTGCCAAGTGCATCGCCAGTGCAACTATAAGCCAAACCGCGATAGCGCCCTGAATCAAAAGTTTCGCTACATCTTGTTTAGTACGAGATTTACGCTCTTCACGGTCGAACTCAACCAGAATCTGACGAACGTTCTCAGGAAGTTTAGCACCGTAGCCGAACACTCCTAGCTTCTCTACCATGAGACAGGTAGCCAGACCACAGATTAGAACGGGACCAGTCACAGGCAACATACGAATGATGAACTCACCAAACTCCCAACCGGCTTGACCTGCAATGATAAGATTTTGCGGCTCACCCACCATAGTCATTACACCGCCAAGTGCTGTACCGACACCAGCATGCATCAGAAGTGAACGCAGGAATGCACGGTAATCTTCTAGGTCATCACGAGTTAGGTCAGTGATCTCACCGTCTTGAGTATGGTCGTGAGATGAACCGTAGTTCTTACCCGAAGCAACTTTGTGGTAAATCGAGTAGAAGCCAACGGATACGCTGATAACAACGGCAATAACAGTCAGAGCATCTAAGAAAGCAGATAGGAACGCTGCTGCAATACAGAATGCCAATGACAGGATAGCTTTAGAACGAATGCCGAGAAGTATCTTGGTGAAAATGAACAGCAGAAGCTGCTTCATAAAGTAGATACCAGCAACCATAAAGACCAACAGCAATAACACTTCAATGTTATTGATGAGCTCGTGCATCACCATTTCTGGACTGGTCATTCCTATCGCAACGGCTTGAATCGCAAGTAGACCTCCGGGTTGCAACGGGTAGCATTTGAGCGCCATTGCAAGAGTGAAGATGAATTCTACGACCAGTAGCCAACCTGCAACGAACGGGTTAACTAAGAAGAAAACGATCGGGTTGATAATCAGGAAAGCGATGATCGCTAGTTTATACCAATCGGGTGCCTTACCAAGAAAGTTCTTGATAAATGCATTTCCAAGGGACATCGGCATGGGAATACTCTTATGTTGTTATTAATCGACAGTAGCAAAGGGTACGAAGAGTATTTGAGTGGGCTTCCAAATAAATCAGCAGAATTAAAAAACTTAGAAAACGAACAAATTTCACACACTACTAACACGGCGTCGAAGGATGTTCACTTGCCAAGTCCCTTAGCTGCTAAGCACTCCTTGCTTCGCCCGAAACTCTACTCCTCAGTAAGATTTAGTCAACAAAAATCACCTTCTGAAACAGTTTGAAATGTATTTTTTGTCAAAAATGCGATCTATATGAAATGAAGCAAGCATCAATGAAATCAATGATTGCTCTTTTGATCTTACGCATACTTTTCGTAAAGTGTCGCACGAGGATGATATGTTATTCGGAACAGCCAAAAAAGCATGTTTTTTAGGGTTATTCTGACCAAATGATCGGAAATATCTTATTGATAGTCGAGTCTTATATTTGACTCATTTAACATACCATTCAGTAGCTTGTCATGTTAGGGAAAGGTAAATTATTCCGTAATATTTATATCTTCTACCCATAAATGGTTACGATGCGCGAAATGCTACAATAGAGTTATTACTCTATATTGTTATTGTTACATAGATAAGTAGTGTAGGTTTACCAAAATCTTGAAGTAGTGGTATGATGAGTTCCATACAACTACGAATAAAATGAAATTGGAAACACCCCATAATGGTAATTAAGGCGAAGAGCCCAGCAGGGTTCGCTGAAAAGTATATAATTGAGAGCATCTGGAACGGCCGTTTCCCTCCAGGCTCAATTCTCCCAGCTGAGCGTGAGCTGTCAGAACTAATTGGGGTAACACGAACAACACTTCGTGAGGTGTTGCAACGTTTGGCTCGTGATGGATGGCTAACTATCCAGCACGGTAAACCAACGAAAGTAAACCAATTTATGGAGACCTCAGGTCTGCATATCCTTGATACGTTAATGACGTTAGATGCTGATAACGCGACTTCAATTGTTGAAGACTTGCTTGCGGCGCGCACAAACATCAGCCCAATCTTTATGCGTTACGCATTTAAAGCCAATAAAGAGAATTCAGAGCGTACTATCGAAGGTATCATTGAATCTTGTGAAAGCTTGCTTAATGCTGAGTCTTGGGATGCGTTTATCGAGTCTTCACCTTATGCAGATAAGTTGAAGCAGCACGTAAAAGATGATGGTGAAAAAGACGAAGGCGCTCGCCAATCAGCACTGATTGCTCAAACGTTTAACTTTTACGATTACTCGTTGTTCCAGCGTTTGGCATTCCATTCTGGCAACCAAATCTATGGTTTGATCTTCAACGGTCTCAAGAAGCTCTATGATCGTGTGGGCTCTTACTACTTCTCGAATCCTGAGGCACGTACTCTGGCGCTTAACTTCTACAAAGACTTGTTAGAGCTATGCCAAACGGGTGATCGTGACAGATTACCAAATGTGATTCGTCAGTATGGTATGGAGAGTGGTCAAATCTGGAATCAGATGAAGACCACACTGCCAACAAACTTTACCGAAGACGATAGCTAATTAAATAACCGCCGAAAGGCGGTTTTTTTATGCCACAGCAATCTTGGGTAAGGTTGAGTAAACCGACTGAGCAACCGTTGTTACCGTTCTATCGTAGCAGTGGAAAATAAGCTCCGAAAGCTGTGAGGTGATGCGATAGAGTCTCTCTTTCAGTTCGTCGAGTGATTGGTGGTTGTCGACTTGTGAGAGAAGCTGTAATAAGCCGTCATGCAAATGCTGTTGTAGGCTTAGATCTTGACTGACATACAGCTCTGATAATTGATGCGTGAGTTGATGACACAGTGAATGGATAGCCGTTTGACTCTCTTGGGCTTCAAGTGTCGCAATGTGCAGCCTTAGAGTGGTCAATGTATCCATATAGGGCACAATCATTTGCCAGCTTTTGCGCTGCGTCACCAGCAAATGAGTCTGTCCGTCCGCTTTAGCCCAAGAAGATATCGTATCTTGAACGAGGATCAGCGCATCTCGAATCAACTGACTGTGGACCAACTGATTGTCTCTGACACTTTGCTGATTCCAACTCCTTAGCTGTAGCGACACTGAAGCCTTTATATCGCCAAAGCCCACTAGCTTGCCCATCGCTTTGCTTTCTAAAAGCGTGACCAACTGAGATTGTGCAGATGCCAGTTGGTGCTGGTTATTGTGTCCAAACAGCAAGCTGTAGTGTGTGGCTTCTCGATGGAGCCTAAGTAATGCAATCAGCTTTCGTAGGTCTGCTAAGCGTTGGTAGTAGCACTCATCGCTGACACCACGAAAAGAGGCAGTGCTAAACATGCGGCGTACTGTTTTTGAGGTTTTTGCTCTTGGATAATTCATTCTCGCCTCCCTGCGAAACTCAAGCACTATAAACACTAAGTTACTTGGGTTAATTCTTTTTTCTGGTTACCTTACTTATTGATTATGAAAGGTAAGTGACATAATTAGACTGTTATAATACTTGGTACAGGTTGATAGAGGTCTCTTGCAATTTCACTCACCAATCCATCGTAGGTAGTAAAGATAAGCTCTGATAACTCAGAAGTAAGCTGATACAAAAACTCTTTATCTAACGACGTTTCCGGGTGCGAAATCAGCTCTTCAATCTTAGTGATCGTAGTACTGTACATGGGTGATGGCACCGAGAGAGGGCCAACCAGACTTAGGTGATTCACTTTTCTGTGCATCTGCTTACAGTAATGCAGGATTCGCTGTTTACCGAGTTCGCTATCAGCACCATCGATACAGATACGTAACTGTGTAAGGCAATCTAATGAGTCAATCACGCCTTGCCAGACATTGCGATATTCTAGCTGAAGCTCTTCGCGATCGACATCTATGAGCCAGGCCATGAAGATCTCGTCGACAAGAAATAGCGTTTGTCGAATGAGTTTCCCATGCACAATCTGATTCTTACTAACACTGTGCTTTTTCCATGAACGGGTAAGAAGCCTAACGTTGCTATGCAATACTCGGTACAAGGGCTTATTGTCAAAATGAGCGACATCGACCAGTTTAAGGCAGTACTCCTCCATAGCAATTTCGATTTTTTCTAACTGCTTTACTTTCTTTTGGTCAAACATCAGCTGATAGTGTGTGGCCATGCGATGTTGTCGAATCAAAGTGACTAGCTCACGTAAATGCACCACAAGTTGATACTTACGTTCTACTTTTGCCTCTGTCAATTTTGCGTAGTGATAGATAGCAGCCAAAATACATGATGATAGGACTAGAGATATCAACACAAACATAACGACCTCCTTTACGTCGTTTATCGCTCTCACTTCAATCAGAGCAAGGCGAGTGCCAATATTGAATGTGCTTATAAAACAATAGGTTAATACTTTTTGGGTATAAGGAACTGCTTGCTCATGGTGCAATTGCACTTTATTTGTGAGTTTGGTCACAAAAAAAGCCAGCAAAAATGCTGGCTTTAGTCTAGCGATAAAACGGTCAACTACATGACGCGCATACCTGGCTGAGCGCCTTCGTGTGGCTCTAGGATCCATAGGTCACTGCCACCAGGGCCAGCTGCTAGGATCATGCCCTCAGACATACCAAACTTCATCTTACGAGGCTTGAGGTTCGCTACCATAACCGTTAGCTTGCCTTCTAGCTCTTCAGGCTTGTATGCAGACTTGATGCCAGAGAACACTTGGCGAGTTTCGCCACCGATGTCTAGTTGGAACTTAAGTAGCTTGTTTGCTTTTGGCACCTCTTCACAAGAGATGATACGTGCAATACGCATATCCACCTTAGCAAAGTCGTCAAACTCGATCTCATCAGCGATAGGATCTTTATCAAGCTCAGTTTGGCTTGCTTTGTTCTTCTCAGCTTCTGCTTTTTCCTTCGCTGCTACTTCTGCTGCTGCATCTTCCTTAGAAGCTTCGATCATCGCTTCCACCTTCTTAGGATCGATACGGTTAAACAGCGCCTTGAACTTAGTGATTTCATGGCCAGTTAGCGGCGCTGCAATGCCTTCCCAAGTTAGCGTTTCGTTTAGGAACGCTTCGGTGCGTGCAGCCAATGCTGGCATGACCGGTTTCAGGTAAGTCATCAGAACGCGGAATAGGTTGATACCGACTGAACAGATGTCTTGAAGCTCTTGGTCTTTGCCTTCTTCTTTAGCAACAACCCAAGGTGCTTTCTCATCAACATATTGGTTCGCTTTGTCAGCTAGCGCCGTGATCTCACGGATTGCACGACCAAACTCACGAGACTCGTAAAGCTCTGCAATGCGGTCCGCAGCAGCAACGAATTCGTCGTATAGCTCTGGCTCTGCGAAGTTGTCAGAAAGCTTGCCTTCAAAACGCTTAGTGATGAAACCAGCGTTACGAGAAGCTAGGTTAACAATCTTGTTAACAACGTCAGCGTTGACACGCTGCGTGAAGTCTTCAAGGTTAAGGTCTAGATCGTCGATACGGCTGTTCAGCTTAGCAGCGTAATAGTAACGCAGACACTCAGGATCTAGGTGGTCAAGGTAGGTTGCTGCCTTGATGAAGGTGCCCTTAGACTTAGACATCTTCGCACCATTTACAGTGACATAGCCGTGCACGAACACGTTGTTTGGCTTACGGAAACCTGCACCTTCAAGCATGGCTGGCCAGAATAGGCTGTGGAAATATACGATGTCTTTACCGATGAAGTGGTAAAGCTCCGTTGAGCTGTCTTTCTTCCAGTACTCGTCGAAATCTAGATCGTCGCGTTTGCCACATAGGTTCTTGAATGACGCCATGTAACCAACCGGTGCATCTAGCCATACGTAGAAGAACTTATTCTTCTCGCCTGGGATTTCGAATCCGAAGTAAGGTGCATCACGAGAGATATCCCACTGTTGTAGACCTGACTCGAACCACTCTTGCATCTTGTTCGCGGTTTCAGATTGAAGCGAGCCAGAGCGAGTCCACTCTTGAAGCATGCTTTCAAACTGAGGCAAGTCAAAGAAGAAGTGCTCAGAATCTTTCATTACCGGTGTAGCACCAGATACTGCAGACTGAGGGTTGATAAGTTCAGTTGGGCTGTACGTTGCACCACAGTTATCGCAGTTGTCACCGTACTGGTCTTCTGACTTACAGTTCGGGCAAGTACCTTTTACAAAACGGTCCGGTAGGAACATTTCTTTCTCAGGATCAAATAGCTGAGAAATGGTACGGCTAGAGATAAAGCCGTTCTTTTTCAGCTCTAGATAGATGTGAGACGCAAGCTCACGGTTCTCTTCTGAGTGTGTGCTGTGATAGTTATCAAAGCTGATATCAAAGCCAGCGAAGTCTTTTTGGTGCTCTTCGCTAACCGCTGCGATCATTTCTTCAGGCGTGATCCCCATCTGCTGCGCTTTCAGCATGATTGGTGTGCCGTGAGCATCATCAGCACAAATGAAGTTTACTACGTTGCCACGTAGACGTTGGTAGCGCACCCAAATATCCGCTTGGATATGCTCAAGCATATGACCTAAGTGGATAGAGCCGTTAGCGTACGGTAGTGCACAAGTGACCAACATTTTTCTTGGATCGGTTGCCATACTTTGTTTCGCTTTCTTTATTCAGAGTAAAAATATTGGCTAATACTACATGATGCGTGGCATGACTCCAAGGTATCCAGTATCAATCTCCCCAACTTTTTTAGGGTTCTGGTTCAGCTAAGTGAGTGCTAATCTTAGAAAGATTAGCGAAAGACTAACAATAATAAGGAAAGCAAGATGCGCACGTTTGAATCGAAACAAGATTTTTGCCAATGGCTGGGGGAGTTCACGCACTCAAACATTAAGTTGGGGTGGAGCGAAGTCCCTGATGTGGTTAAGGTTGCCGCCTCTGGAGAGTTTCAAATTGCCTTACCATTTGCCAATCTCTCAGCACGAGAAGCTCTAGCAAACTGGATTGACGCGAAACAAAGCAGTGGCGAGGTTGCTAAATTTTCTTACTCTGTGTCTGTCAATACTAAGTCACTGGAAACCACGGTTGCGACAGAGATAAAAGGCGTCAAAAACGTCATTGCGGTGACGTCAGCGAAAGGCGGCGTTGGTAAGTCAACCACGGCGGTGAACTTGGCACTGGCCATCAGTAAGTTGGGTGCCAAAGTGGGCATCTTGGATGCGGATGTCTATGGTCCTTCAATTCCTATTATGCTCGGCCAGATTGATGCACACCCAGACGTTCGTGATGGTAAGTGGATGCAGCCTGTACCAGCTCATGGCATTTACACTCAATCTATTGGCTATTTAATGAGTACCGATGACGCGGCGATATGGCGCGGCCCAATGGCGTCCAAGGCTTTAGCTCAGCTTCTCAATGAAACAGAATGGCCAGATCTGGATTACCTAGTCATCGACATGCCACCGGGTACGGGGGATATTCAGCTAACCTTATCTCAGCAAATTCCTGTGACCGGGGCGCTGATTGTGACCACACCACAAGACCTTGCCCTTGCTGATGCGATTAAAGGTGCTGCTATGTTCGAGAAAGTCTCGGTACCAGTGGTGGGTATCGTGGAGAACATGAGCTATCACATTTGCAGCCAATGCGGCTCGAAAGAGCATATCTTTGGCGCTGGTGGCGCAGAGTGGATGGCGTCTAAGTTCGGATTAAATCTTCTTGGCCAAGTGCCTCTGCATATCGACATTCGTGAGTCGATTGATAATGGTGCGCCGACCGTAGTGTCAAAACCAGAAAGTGAACATGCGATTATCTATCAAGAACTCGCAGAGCGAGTGTGTTCGGATCTATTTTGGAGCGGTAAAGCCAAACCAGACTCGATCATGTTCAAGATGGTGGAATAGCCATGATATGACATGTGTTGGCTATGTTTAAAACGCGGCGCTAGTGGGTAATCGATTGCATTTCTCCATTCTTTGAGCGAAGGCAAAATTGGAGGTCAAATAAGTGAGATATCGACTAGTATCTAATGAATGATGTCCATATAATTACGCGGTTTTGTCCTCACCACCATATATGTACTAGGTGCAAAGAATGTCTGATAATAATCAATGTGTCATCGTCGGTATCGCTGGCGCTTCTGCTTCTGGAAAAAGCCTCATTGCGAGCACTATCTATAACGAACTACGTGAAAAGGTAGGCGACCACCAAATCGGTGTCATCACGGAAGATTGTTACTACAATGACCAAAGTCATTTGAGCATGGAAGAGCGCGTAAAAACTAACTACGACCACCCAAATGCACTTGATCATGATCTGCTTTGCGAACACCTAGAGCAGTTGATTCAAGGTGAAGCGGTAGAAGTACCAGAATATAGCTACACAGAGCACACGCGTACGGAAAATACCGCGACTATGACACCAAAGAAGGTGATCATCCTGGAAGGCATCTTGCTGCTGACCGACCCACGCCTGCGTAAATTGATGCACGCGACAGTATTTATGGATACACCGCTTGATATCTGTCTACTTCGTCGTGTGAAGCGCGATGTAGAAGAGCGCGGTCGTACGATGGAATCTGTTTTGCAGCAGTACCAGTCTACTGTGCGTCCAATGTTCATGCAGTTCATTGAACCATCAAAGCAACACGCCGACATTATTGTTCCTCGCGGCGGTAAAAACCGTATCGCGATCGATGTGCTAAAAGCGCACATCGCTAAGCTACTTCGTGCGTAATTCTGACATTATCTAGTCGAAAACATACACGAAACGCGGTAAGAATGTTCTATACTCAATGGGTGCTCGAACCGCATTTAAATTGCTTTATTTTTTAATAGATTAGTGGCACTTTATGTGCCACTTTTTGTTTTCAGGGAAGTTGCTAATGAAAAAACTCCTCCTCATTCTTGCCATACCTGTATTGGTAATAGTGTTAGGTGTCGCTGCGCTGGTGATGTTTGTGAATCCTAATCAGTTCAAACCTATGCTCGCAGAGCAAGTCAAAAACCAAACCGGACTTGATCTTGAGATCAGCGGTGATATTAGCTGGCAATTCTTCCCATCGGTGGGGCTAGAGCTTGGGCAAACAAGCTTGAAGAACCCGCAAGGCTTCCAAAACCCAAATTTGTTCAGCGTTAGCCAAGTTGGTGTGAGCGTCGCGGTTATGCCGCTGCTTGATAAAACGCTTGAGATTGGCTCTATTACTCTAGATGGTGCACAGGTTCATTTAGAAACACTTAAAGATGGTCGCTCTAACCTAGACTCACTTACTGCAGCGCCGCAAACGGAAGCGGCAGCAGAGCCGACAACCACATCCGATGCGCCAGCTGATTCGACGGCTTCAGCCACAGACGGATGGCAGATATCTCTATCGGGCGTGACAGTTTCAAATGCGCTGCTTGAGATGTCTAACGCCCAAACAGGTACATTCACTAAGCTCTATGATGTGGGCTTAAATGTTTCTGAGTTCGCAATTGATCAGTGGACCACTGCGAATTTTGAAATGAAAGGTCAAAACAATGATCAGCAGTTTACTGCCAAAGGTACGGCTGATTTTAAACTGGCTCAAGGCTTTGCAGAGTACGCATTGAAGAACATTGAGTTTGATGCGACCTACCAAGATGCGGCGAATCAAATTCAGCAAGCACAGCTTAAGTTGGCAACCTTTGAGTTTGATAAGCCAAACGCCATTGATTTCTCAATGAAAGGCAATGCAGCCGAGCTAACCTTTGATGCTAAAGGCGGCACAACGTTCACAGTTGATAAAGCAATAAGCATGGTTACGTTGAGCGGCTTGTCTTTGGACTCGACGCTTGAAGGCGCAGCGCTGCCGCAGTCTCCGATGAAAGTCACTATGGCGTCGGATCTAAGCTTTGATATGAACAAGAGCTTTCTTGATTTTGTTCTAAATAAACTCACGGTGAACAAGATTGAGCTAGACGGCAAAGCGACCGTTCAGTTAGCCGATATCCCTAAAGTACGTTTCTCTCTTCACAGCCCGAATATCGACCTGGATGAGTTTTTAGGTTTGAATCAGCCTGCAGATAAAACCGCTTCAACGGGTGGTGAGCAAACGGGTGGCGCATCTAAACCATCGGCGAGCGAGGTGGAACCAGACCTAAGCGCGCTCAAAGGTCTGGATGTGAAAGGTAAGATCACCATCGACAAATTCAAAGCAGCGAACGCCCACATGCAAAAGGTAACCGCTGACTTTTCTGTCAATCGCGGTGTGGCTGAGCTGACATCATTTAGCTCAGAGCTCTACAGCGGTTCTATTACGGCAAAAGGTAAGCTAGATGCGCGCCAGTCTCCAGCGACTTACAGCGCGGTTAAGCGTATTAAAGGCGTCAAGGTTCAACCTTTGCTCAAAGATGTCGCTGACAACGATAAGCTAGAAGGCACGGGCAACATTGATGTCAATGTTAAAGGTAAGGGGCTTGCTCCAACCGCAATGAAGAAAAATCTATCCGGTACGGTGAAGATTAACTTTGCTGATGGTGCGGTAAATGGCATTAACGTTGCGCAGATGATTCGTGAGAATTATGCGCGCTTTAAAGGTCAGTCTTTAGACGGTAAACAAGGCCCACAAAAAACGGATTTCAGTGCAATGAAGGCGACGCTCAATCTAGCAAACGGCGTCGTATCGACCAAAGACATGACGGCAGAATCACCACTGCTTCGTATTCAAGGTGAGGGCTCAGCAAACTACGTTAACGAAACAGCAGACTTCTTAGTACGTACTTCAGTTGTTGGCACGCTAGAAGGGCAGGGTGGTCAATCTATTGACGAGCTTCGTGACGTGACGATCCCTATCAAGATAACGGGTCCATGGGCTCAGCCTCAGTTCGCGCTGGTGTTTGACGATGTATTAAAAGAGAAAGCGAAGAAAGAAGTTGAACGCGCCACAGAGCGACTAGGCATTAAAGATGAGAAAACCAAAAAGGCGGTAGACGGCCTGCTAAAAGGTTTGTTTAACTGATGTAAGTAACCCTGTTGCAATTAGAATGATAAAGCCAGCCTGTAGAGGCTGGCTTTTTTACATTCCGAGTGTCTCCACTCATTACCAATCCAAATTGCCAGGCAAACTACCAATGCAAATCGAGATCTTGCTCTTCTTCTTTGATAGCGCCCCAAGATTCAATGAGTACAGATGCAGCTGCCATATCTATATTCTTTGAATCGACAGCACCACACGGCTTGCGAAGGGTTAACGAGTAGCTAGAGTCACCGCTTGTTTCGCGAATGGATTCCCAGCAAGTCTTGGACTCTTGTAAGCTTTGAATTGGGCCCCATCCTAGGACGAACTCATGCTCATTCGTACGCATCCACAGTGCTAGAGTACAACTTTCCATAAAACTCTCCATGTTAAGGTTGTGTTGCATTAATGTTTAAATTAAACGAAACGCAACCTAATGTCATGTAGAGAGTTGAGTGAAATGTACCCTGTATGGGTGACTTTCGATAATCCGGTCTCAAGAGCGTCACCCATAAGCGGTAGCTCGAGATTTACCAGTCGACGCCTTTCAGCGCCTTTACGCCAGACTCGAAAGCATGTTTGATATTTTTCACTTCTGATACTGTGTCTGCCATATCAATAAGCGTGCGATGTGCTGCGCGTCCAGTGATGATCACGGACTGCATGTTAGGGCGATTGTTAAGTGCTTCAACAACCTCATCCAGTTCGATGTAGCCATAGCTCACCATGTAGGTCAGCTCATCAAACAGCACCACGTCGATAGATTCATCTTGCAGCATACGTTTACACTCTTGCCAAACGCCTTGTGCGGCTTCGGTGTCGGCGGCTTTATTTTGTGTCTCCCAAGTAAAGCCGGTTGCCATCACCTGAAATTCTACGCCTAGCTTTTCGAGCAGGTTACGTTCGCCGTTATCCCATGTGCCTTTGATAAATTGTGCCACAGCGCATTTCTTGCCGTGACCGACCGCGCGTGCCACTGTGCCAAAGCCTGAGGTCGACTTTCCTTTACCATTGCCAGTAATGACCAGTAGCAGCCCTTTTTCTACCTGCGCATTCGCGATTTTTTTATCAACATTCTCTTTCACTTTTTGCTGACGTTCTTTGTGGCGTTGCTGTTTAGCGTCTTCCGACAGTGACATGGGCATTCCCTTTGTTATTCGAAGTGTATGCCCACCATCATAAAGCAATCATGGCAGAAAAAAACGGGATAATTCCTAAGGAAATACCCCGTTTTGATTAATGCACTAGAGCTTATGTTTAAGCGCCTAATCGAGCTCGTACCACTTGCTCACAGCGGTCGACGTCTTTGACATGTTTGGGTACCACCAAGATCGTATCATTGCCGCCTATCGTGGCTAAGATATCAGCGTGTGGGTTGATATCTATTAAACGTGCGATGAGCTGAGCGCTACCTGGATGGGTCTTAATGACGACCAGTGATTGATTGTTGGTAATGAGCTCAATCTGTGAAGATATGGATGAGTCCACGCGGACAGAGGTACTCTCTGCGGTTAGGCAGTAGGCTTTTTTGCCACACGCGTTTTGCATCTTTACTACGCCTAGATGAGCCAAGAGCCTCGAGACAGTGGATTGACTGATACCTGTGTAGCCGAGATCGACCAAGGCTTGTCTCAGTTTATTTTGGGTGGTGAAGCTTTGCTGTTGCAGAAGCTTTTTACAGACTTCGGTGAGCTTGTGGTCATCGACAGAAACGCCCCGAATTCAACGGCGAAGTGCGACACTCTCCAATATCAAGCAGCCAAAGCCATTTTGTTAAATATTATGGCTGGCTGTTTGAAGCCTAGACACTTTCTTGGTCGATAATTTATCCGCGATAGGGCGAACTCTATATCACTGTCTGTCACCGTCGATAGGTCGGTTCCTTTCTTCACATATTGCCTTAGAAGGCCGTTCGCATTTTCATTAGCACCTCGCTCCCAAGAGCTGTAGGGGTGAGCAAAGTACACATCTGCCTTGAGCGCTTTCGCGATGGCTTCATGACCAGCGAACTCTCGCCCGTTATCTGCGGTGATAGTATGCACATGCTCCTTGTAAGGCATCAGTAGATCTATTGTGGCCTGGGTAACATCATCGGCTGACTTAGATGGTACTTTCTTTACCAAGTACAACCGTGTTTTGCGCTCTAAAATAGTCACCATTGCGCCTGTGCCATGCTTCCCGAGAACAGTGTCAATTTCCCAGTCACCAAACCGCTCTCTGCTGTCAACAATGCTTGGTCTGTCATCAATTGAAACGGCATTCTTAATCGCTGGAGCTTTCTCTTTTTTACCACGACGATACCGCTTATGGCCTTGTCTCAAGTGACGATATAATTTACCGCCTGAGCGCTTGTCGCTAGCAACAAAACGATAAATCCACTCATGGCTGACTGCTGCGCCAGCTTTCGTCAATACACTCGAAATCTGCTCTGGACTCCAATCCGCCTCTAGAAGAAGACGAATAAAGTCAACTCGCTCCTTTGGTATTCGGTATTTAAGCGCAGCTCTTCGTCTCGTAATGGACAGCATCTGTGCCGTGCTTGGACAGTAATGGTTGCTTTTACGACCTCTTTTAAGCTCTCGATAAACCGTTGAGCGGTGGCACTGAACTGTTTTAGCTATTTCAGAAACTGAAATTCCCCGTTCCAAAAGAGCAGAAATCTGGTATCTTCTGCCCTCGGTCAACTTCTGATAATTCATGGTAGTACTGCTTGTTTCTTTGGCGAGAAGAGCGTACCACTTTCAGCAGTTGGCTTCCTCTTCTACACCTTCCCATGAATGTCGCACTTATTATCTGAAATCGGGCCGTTAAGTTTATTTCTTCAACATTGACGATGAATCCAACAAAAGACACAGTGATAATGGATCAGCAAAAATGATAGAGAAACACAATGGCTAAAGTGCTAATTTGAACCCGTGACACAGTTTATCGGAGGCTAGATTGCTGCACCTGGTGTTTTTCGCTAGTGTTCGATTAAATCTTCAGTCGTAGTAAGGCCTTTGAGTTGTTTCCCCTGATAAAGCGTCACGCATTTAAATCGAGCCTCTGTTTACTCACACTTTCATTACTCTCTGCATGTGGTGGAGAGGGGGAGTCTGGAGGTCTTTCTCCTGAGCCCAATCCATTAACACAAGATCAGCGTTACGACATCCTCTATCGCTCTACGTTTGGACCTAAGCCTAACTCCTATCAAGAATTAGCCGATCTTGGCTACTCAAGATGGCTTGATAAGCAGTTTGCTATGGCTCCAAGCCTGCATTTAACCCGTCTTAAACAGTATCCACTTGAGGATGGGCGAGACAGTTACAACCAATCTGACCGCGTGTCGGTATGGTGGGATCTTAGCTTAAATGCCCCCGATCAACTCAGGCAACGAGTTGCGTTCGCCCTTAGTGAGATCTTCGTGATTTCGCGATATGGCGCCAGCTTGAATGGCCGTGTTTTGGAGATGACCGATTATTACGACATGCTCATCACACACGCATTTGCGAATTATCGAGAGTTGATTGAATCGGTGACTCTGCACGCTGCCATGGGGGATTATTTGTCGATGATGGCAAATCAAAAGGCAGACCCAGAGAGTAATCGCTACCCAGATGAAAACTACGCCCGTGAAGTGATGCAACTGTTTAGTATCGGCCTGTATGAGCTAAACCCAGATGGCTCTGAGAAGCTTGATAACCAAGGGCAGTTGATTCCAACGTACTCGCAGGATGATATTGAGAATCTGGCTCGAGTGTTTACCGGCTGGCACATCGCTGAGAAAAACCAGCCTAATTGGGGCTCTAAAGATGGCAACTGGCTTTTGCCAATGGTGGCGTATCCAGAACGTCATGATTTTGAGGAAAAAGTGGTGATGGGAGAGGTGTTTGCTCAAGGGCAGACCGCCGAACAAGATATGGCGCAGGCCATGGATATGTTGCTAAACCATCCAAACACAGGCCCATTTATCAGTCGCCATCTTATCCAAAGGTTAGTGACATCTAATCCGTCTCCCGCTTATGTCGCAAGAGTGAGTGCGCTATTTGACGATAATGGTAGCGGCGTGAGAGGCGATCTTAAAACGGTAGTTCGCGGGATTCTTACGGATGATGAGGCGCTGAATGGAGGCGACCGTTCGCCCGTTAAGATGAAAGAGCCTCTAATTGCGATGACCAATTTTTTCCGAGCTCTCGAGGCGAAATCTGCTGATCCTTCTGGACGTTTTCACAACTCGATTAACACCTTTGGAGCGTATGGGCAGTCGCCGCTCGGCTCTCCAAGTGTGTTCAATTTTTTCTCGCCAGATTATGCCCCGAACGGGGAGATAGCGGATGCGAATGATGTAGCACCTGAATTTGAGATATTGAGTTGGAACAACTTCATCCTTACTAACAACCAGCTTTGGTCGGCAACGGGCAGGACAAATTACAATGGCGAGGATAATCCGGCGCGCATTGTCATTAATACCGCACCGCTAGAAGCGATAGCCAATGACCATGAAGCATTGATTGAAGAGATTGAAAGGCGACTGCTTTCTCAAAGAATGAGCGAGCCACTTAAAGCGATTGTCCTAGAAGGGCTGGAAGATCTTCGTGATACGCAACAAAGCTTGAAGGTTCGTAATGCTCTTTACACCGTCGTAACCAGTCAAGAATTTCATATTGAGGAGCTTGCCCAATGATTTCACGTCGTCAACTGTTAGCGGCTATGGCGTCGACTCCACTTGTTTCGATGTTGGGAACTGGCACTGCTCATGCTCTGCCAGACAGTGATTATAAGGCTCTGGTTTGTGTGTTTTTATTTGGCGGCAATGATGGCTTTAACATGTTGGTGCCGAGCGATAACGCGCACTATGACGAGTACGCGACCGCTCGTCCTGCTATTGCTATTCCGCAAGCTTCTCTATTGCCGTTGTCATTAAGTACTGGCTCTAGCTTGGCACTGGGATTACACCCATCGATGAGCGAGATTCAAAGCCTGTTTAATAGTGGAAAAATCATTCCCATCGCCAACAGTGGCGTGTTGATTGAGCCTTCGACAAAAGAAGGTTTGAAAGACGGTACACATGCTATGCCTCCGTTTTTGTTCTCACACAACTCACAGCAAACAGAATGGCAGCGGGGCTGGTCGGGCAGTACGACAACACTTGGCTGGGCCGGACGGTTGATGGATGTGCTTAGTAGTGATTCTGATGAGATTAGTCCAACGTTTAGTCTCAATGGTTATGCTCAGCTACTCAACGGTAGCGTTCAGAGTGCAAACCTCATTAATGCTTCATCTTTGCCAAAGGTAAACGCAGTGAGCAATGCACAGCGGCGTAAGAGTTTTGATCAGGTGATGAGTCTCTCCCCATTGACGGCATTTGGTCGAGAGTTTGATCGAGTTAAGGGTGATTCCATTTCAATACGAGATCAGTTAGCGGCTGCCATTGAGTCTGTTCCTGAAGAGGAGCATTTCCCAGATATCTCTTTGAGTCAGCAATTACATACGGTCGCAAGATTGATTAAATCGAGCGACCAACTTGGGCACCAAAAACAAGTCTATTTTGTCGGCTTCGGTGGCTTTGACACTCACGCCAACCAATTGGAAGACCACGCCCAGCTAATGAGCGCATTAAGCCAATCGTTAGCAGCGTTCAATCAATCAATCGAAGCCGCAGGGCTTGGTGATAAAGTCACAACGATGACAATGTCCGATTTCGGACGACGCCTAGCGAGCAACGGTACTGGTACTGACCATGGCTGGGCCAGCAATCACCTTGTAATGGGCGGCGCACTAAATGGCGGCCAGTTATATGGGCAGTGGCCATCACTCATCCTTGATGGAGAGAATGATTTTAATAAAGGGCGAATGATACCGACGACGTCTGTTGAGCAGATTGGAGCGACGATTGCTAAGTGGATGGGAGTAACTAGACAAAGCTCGATGGACTATATCTTTCCAAACCTCGCTAACTTCACGGTTCAGGATTTAGGCTTTTTGAAGTCATGAGCGCTAGCTTGTGTTAGGTATGCTCGCTCCGTAGTCTTGCATGCAGGCCCGAATCTTGTGAGTAAAAATCGCGCACTCATCCCCACACCCAGTTTTATTTACTGTATTGTAAGTCAATATATTGGATACTATGCCGAAGTGACTCCACTCTGAATCCTGTATCTTGAGGTCACTTTGGTGTATGACAATAGTGCATTATTGAAGGAAGTATGTAATGAGTAAAAAGATGACAATGGCTGAGATTTCAAGACAGCTTGGAATTTCGACAATGACTGTGTCACGTTACTTTAATGGCGGTTATGTCTCGGCTGAGAACCGCCTTAAAATTGAAGCTATCGTCAAAGATAATCATTACACACCTAATATATTTGCTCGCTCTATTCGTAGCCAATCCAATATTATTGGTTTCGTCGCGCCTCGTATTGAGTCATATACGACGAGTTTAGTGATCAAAGGGGCGCTGGCTGCTGCCAATGAATCACAAGTACGAATGCTGTTTCATTCCACAGGGTTTAATCATGAGTCAGAATGCCAAGCTGTGAGAGAGTTTAACGGCTTGAATGCACTGGGCACGATTATTATCGCTTCAAAACACAGTGTTGAAGAGACTTTTTATCGAACCTTAGATAATGTGTTATTTATTGGCAAAAACTCCCCCCATCATTGTTGTTTATACTACCCCGATCATGCTGCTATTAAAGCACTCGTCTCTCAAACCATTACTCAATTAAAACAGCAGCAAGCACCGCTGGTAGCCGTAAATTATATTTACGATGAGCGTATGCTTTCTAGCCGAACTAAGTCGATGCAAGCCACCATTACTGACACCGTACCCGAGTTAAACTTTTCACTGCAAGCCTTAGCTAACTCTGAGGAAAAAGCCGACTACCAGGCAATTCACTTACAACCCAATCATGTCTACTTTTGCGCCACCGATAATATTGCCATTCGTTTATATCGTCGCGCCAAAGAACAGCAACTCAAGATTGGTCATAACGTATGGATTGTAGGCATGGGCGACTACGACTACAGCGATCTGCTGGTCCCGAGTCTCACTACTGTGGCTTTTAACTACTATGAAGTGGGCTACCAAGCTGTCAAAAAGCTGATAAAGCGCGATTTCAGTTCCGTTGAAGGCACATTTGATTTGAAAATGAGAGAGAGTTCACAGTTCTCTTGAGGTTATGAGGGGTATCTCACAGTTTCTTTGAAATTATATTGAGTCTAAACATAATACATTTAACCTCATGTGTTATCGATAACACATAGCCTAACATTGATGATTTGCGCCAATAACATACATTCAAGCCCACTCGAGTGGTGGAAAAAAGCGACCGCCTACCAAATTTATCCCCGTAGCTTTTATGATACGAACCAAGACGGTATTGGTGATATCAATGGAATCATTGCTAAGCTGGATTACCTAGCTGATTTGGGCATTGATTTAATATGGATTTGCCCATTCTATGCATCACCGAATGATGATAACGGCTACGACATTAGTGACTACCAAGCGATTCATCCTGACTTTGGAACCCTCGAGGATGTGGATAGACTGATCGCTGCTGCTCATACGCGTGGCATTCGCATCATTATGGATTTAGTGATCAACCACACCAGTGATGAACATCCATGGTTCATCGAATCTCGAGATAACAAAAATAGCCCTAAGCGCGATTGGTACATTTGGCGTGATGGTTGTGAGGCTACCGCTGAAAAACCGACTTGCGACCCAAACAACTGGGAAAGTATTTTTCATGGCAGTGCATGGGAATATGATAAAAAAACTGCACAGTACTACTTGCACCTATTTTCTAAAAAACAACCTGATCTGAATTGGGAAAATCCTGAAGTTAAGCAAGCACTATTTAAAATGATTCAATGGTGGTTGGAGCGCGGCATTGATGGTTTCCGTGTGGATGCCATTAGTCATATACAGAAACAACCAGGTTTACCTTCTTTACCCAATCCAAAGGGTGAAAAGTATGTCTCCTCGTTTGATTATCATATGAATGTGGCAGGTATTGAAAAGCATCTGCATGAGTTAAAAGAGCAGGCGTTTGATCCCTTTGACATTGTGACAGTGGGTGAGGCCAATGGCGTTACTGCCGATAACGCATTACCTTGGGTTGCCGAAGCGACCGAGCACGATGAAGGTGGTGTTTTCAACATGATTTTTCAGTTTGAACACATGAAGCTATGGTCGGAAGAAAAAAGCAACGAGCGTTTAGATCTGGTTGAGTTCAAACGCATTTTATCGCGTTGGCAAGATGCATTAGAAGGTAAAGGTTGGAATGCGCTTTATCTAGAAAACCACGATCAAGCTCGTAGTGTTGATACTTTTGCCGACCCTAACTCTAGGTATGCCAGTGCTACCGCATTAGCGAGTTGTTATTTCTTGATGAAAGGGACTCCGTTTATTTATCAGGGCCAAGAGATTGGTATGGTAAATCATCAGTTTACTTCTCTTGATGAATTTAATGATGTGTCTGCTAGAAACTTAATTCAAAAGCTATCTCAACAAGGTCAAAGCGATACAGATATCCTAGCCCTGTTAAATCAAGTATCCCGCGATCACAGTCGCTTGCCAATGCAATGGAATGACCAAGATTTTGGCGGTTTTTCTGAGGTGCAACCTTGGTTCTGGGTCAATCAACAGCGCGCAGATATCAACGTTGAGCAACAACAGAAAGATCCAAATTCGATTTTGAGTTTCTATAAGCAGTTGATTGCGCTGCGTAAGTCAAATGAAAGCTTAGTGGTTGGCCGTTATCAATTGCTGCTACCTAACGATCCTAGTATTTATGCTTATCAACGTGTAGCTCAAGATATGACATGGAGCATTATTACCAATTTAAGTCCACAAGAGAACGTCGTTGATATCGACTGCTCGCAATTAGGCGAGTTAGTACTTGATAATCAGAATATCAACAATGAACACGCTCGTTCAGATTTTATAGCGACGAAAATTGCTCCCGCTTATGCTGCATATATATTTGTAAGAAAACACTAATTTATATTTATCGCAGGGCCTTTATAAAGCTACCCTGCATTTAAAACAAGGAATCATTTATGAGTAAGTTACTGTCGTTTGATTTTTGGCAACGATTCGGGAAGTCCCTGATCGTTGTTATCGCGGTGATGCCAGCCGCGGGTATCATGATATCACTCGGTAAAGTTGTCGCAATGTATGCCGGTGGTGTTGGCGCCATTGAAACACTAGGCGCTATTATGGAAAACATAGGTTGGGGCGTCATCGTTAACCTTCACCTATTATTTGCTGTCGCTATCGGTGGTTCATGGGCTAAAGAACGAGCAGGGGGCGCATTTGCTGCTCTGATTGCTTTCATCTTAATCAACCGTATCACTGGTGTTATATTGGGCGTGGATAACGCTATGCTCAGTGATCCAGAGGCGGTTGTGATGAGCCTATTTGGTTCTGAGTTACCTGTCTCTCAATTCTTCACAAATATTTTGGGTGCTCCTGCTCTAAATATGGGTGTGTTTATCGGTATTATGTCTGGTTATTTAGGTGCCAACTTATTTAACCGCTATCATGACTTCGCTCGTTTGCCTCAAGCATTAGCATTTTTCAACGGTAAGCGTTTTGTACCTTTTGTCGTTATTTTCTATTCGATGATTATTGCGTTTGCTTTATCAATCGTATGGCCTTTAATTCAAGGTGCACTTAATGATTTTGGTCAATGGATTGCAACCTCTAAAGATACAGCACCGATCACTGCTCCTTTCTTATATGGTACGTTAGAGCGTTTATTATTGCCATTTGGTTTACACCACACGTTAACTATTCCAATGAACTACACCGAGTTGGGTGGTACTTATGAGCTTTTGACTGGGACGAATGCGGGCTCAAGTGTTTATGGTCAAGACCCATTATGGCTTGCTTGGGTGAGCGATCTAAATAATCTTAAATTAAGCGATCCGATAGCTTACCAACATCTACTAGATACGGTACATCCAGCACGTTTTAAGGCGGGCCAAGTTATTATCGCAGCGTCTTCATTGATTGGTATTGGCCTTGCCATGTATCACTGTGTTGATAGCGATAAGCGCGAACAATACAAGCCAATGTTTTTATCTGCGTGTCTTGCTGTGTTATTAACTGGTGTAACAGAGCCTATTGAATTCATGTTTATGTTTATTGCTCCTGTTTTGTATGTTGCGCATGCGGTGTTAACAGGGGTTGCATTTGCGTTAGTAGATGTGATGGACCTACGTGTACATGCCTTTGGTTTGATTGAATTAGTCACTCGTATACCTATGATGGCTTCAGCGGGCATCGGTGGTGACTTGGTTCGTTTCGCATTGGTTTCTATTGTTTTCTTTGGTGTTAACTATGGATTATTCCGTGTGCTTATTGTCAAACTTAAATTGCCAACACCGGGACGCATGGGTAACTACCTCGATGACAGTTCGGAATCCATGTCAGACGATGAGAAGATGGAAACTATCATTAAGAATTTAGGTGGCCGTACCAATATTGCTGAGATTGATGCTTGTATGACTCGCTTGCGCGTTACAGTTAATGATCCACAGTTGGTTGCCGAATATGAGTTATGGAAGCCGACGGGAGCACTTGGCGCTGTAATTAAAGAGCAAGGAGTACAAGTTATTTATGGTCCTGGAGTGGATGTCATTAAATCTAGATTGGTTGCGAAGTTTTCAGCACAACCAGCGTAGTTATTTCTCTATTTAGATAGAGTAACCTTGAAAAACGCAGCCTTGCGCTGCGTTTAACTCACTCCAAATAAATAAGTGAATAATAAATGAAGTTAATGACGCTAAATACCCATAGTTGGCAAGAAGAGAAACAGCTAGAAAAGTTGGATGTGGTAGCGCAAGCCATTATCGAGCAAGGGTGCGATGTCGTTGCATTACAAGAAGTGAATCAACATCAAGACAGCCCGGCTGTTGATGCCAATATATTAACCAATCACACTGTGCTCGCTGATAACTATGGTTACTTGTTACAGAAAAAGCTCATGGAATACGGTTATCACTACCAACTTACATGGGATTTCGTTCATCAAAGTTATGACGTATATCACGAGGGACTGGCGTTCTTGACGCGACTGCCGATTATCGAACATGAGGTCATTGACCTAAGCGATAACTATGACGTGAACTATTGGAAACATAGACGAGCAGTGCGTATTAAGGTCACTTCCCAACAAGGTGATTTCAATCTTTATAATTGTCATTGCGGCTGGTGGAATGACTCAGAGAACTCATTTGAGGATCAGTTCAAACGAATCAATGCAACATTAACCACAGAATTGAGCTTTCTATTAGGTGATTTCAACAACCCAAGCCATATACGCAATGAAGGTTATGATTATGTTTTACAGCGCGGATTGATAGATTGTTATGAAATAGCTGAAATTAAAGATGCTGGAACCACAGTAATTAAAAATATTGATGGTTGGGAAAAAAATAGCCAAGCGCTTCGGATTGATTTGGTTTTTAGTAATCAACCAGTAGTGGTAAAGCAGCATCAGGTGATTTTTAATGGCGATTTTTATCCGGTTGTGTCGGATCACTTTGGGGTTCTGATGGAAGTAGACATTACTTAATGTTTATTAACTTATCGCAGCTTATAAATCCACATTCTACAACCGGCCAAACCCCAAGAGTCCGTTTGGTGATTACTTATTGCTCTTCAAGATAATTAACCTGACAAGCACCTGATTTATCGACTAAAATTTCTTGTATCTTTGATGTGGTAATTGGCCGAATTTAGGTGCTAACTATATGAATAATAAAAAGAAACCATCGATTCTAGTTGTATGCATGGGCAACATCTGTCGCTCCCCGACAGGTGAAGCCGTATTGCGTGCTCGAGCAGAGCAAGCCGGTATTGACGTCGAAATTGATTCAGCGGGTACCATCGGTTATCACCAAGGCAATCCGCCAGATTCCAGAGCTAAAAAAGCAGGAGAGGCACGCGGTTACTCGTTTGCTGGCATCCGAGCAAGGCAGGTTACGGATGATGACTTTGAAGATTTCGATATGATTTTAGCGGCTGACAAAGATAACTTGGCTGATTTAAAGCAACGTTGTCCTCGCCATTTACAGCACAAACTCTCTCTATTTCTTAGTCATGGATCGTCTAGCTACAAAGAGATTCCAGATCCTTATTACGGCGGGGACCAAGGGTTTGAGTTGGTGTTGGACTTGATTGAGGACGCATCGGATAGTGTTCTTGCCAAGCTAGCTTAGGTGAGTATTACTAGACGCATAACTTAATTTTGAAGTCTCAGAACGAGAGGGTGTTGGCTACGTGCAGATATACACGCAGCCAATAAAAACGTTAGTGTCGAGTAGGCTATTTGCTCATCTCACCACGAAGAACTTCAAGCATTTGAGACTTAACTTCTTCGTAGCTAAGGTTTTGGCTCAGTAAGTAGTGCAGTTTCGCTAGGGCCGCCTCTGGGGTCATATCGAAGCCGCTGATTACACCCGCGTCAGCAAGTGCACAGCCTGTCGCATAACCGCCCATGTTGACCTTGCCCGCGAGACACTGAGTCAGGTTTACCACGATAACACCGCGCTCAGATGCTTCTTTAAGATGACCAAGCAGCTCAGGATTTTGCGGCGCGTTGCCGACACCGAAGGTCAATAGAATCATCGCATTAACTGGCTGAAGCAGGGTGTTGCGAATAACCTCATGGGAGATACCAGGGTACATGGTGATGACACCAATCGGCTGAGGCGTAATATCATGCACCTTAAACTCACCTTCCGGTGGTTTATTGATTTCAACGCCACTGCTTAGCTGAATGTTAATACCCGCTTCAAGCAATGGTGGTAGATTTGGTGACGTGAACGCGTTGAAGCCATCAGCGTGTGATTTAGTGCTGCGGTTACCGCGCATCAGCTGATTGTTGAAGAACAAAGTGACTTCATTGATTGGGTAGTTCGCCGCAATGTGCAGGGCATTCAAAAGGTTAGCCTGACCATCTGAGCGCAGCTCCGCGAGTGGGATCTGTGAGCCTGTCACAATCACAGGCTTACCTAAGTTCTCCAACATGAAAGAGAGTGCCGACGCTGTATACGCCATCGTGTCTGTACCATGCAGAATCACAAAACCATCATACCTGTCGTAGTTGTCGCGAATATCATCGGCGATTTGTTGCCAATCTGCAGGCGTCATATCAGATGAGTCGATCAGCGGCTCGTACTCATGGATAGTAAACTCTGGCATTTCTGGTCGATGGAACTCTGGCATGCTCGCCAATTGTTTTTCCATAAATCCAGCTACCGGAATGTAGCCATGATCGGACTTTTGCATGCCGATTGTGCCGCCAGTGTAGGCGATATAGATGTGTTTTCTCGTCATGACAGACATCACTTTGTTAGTCGGGGGAACAGGTGGGGGCGATTATAACCAAAACAAATAAAAGAGCCACCAATCGGTGGCTCTGAATCACGGTTTTGCTAATGAGGCCTCTACTGGACGTTACAAGTCAGGCACAGCACGTAGTGACCTTTCGGGTCATTGAAGCTCTCCATGAGCGAAGCATGTTGCTTAAGCTCGTTTGCCACAGGCAATAAGCTTTGTGGGATCCAAGAAGAGATATCAAGTCCCAAACTCACATGTACTTGCTTCATCAAGTCTTGCACAAATTGTTGTGCCGGGCTTAGTGGCTCTTCAACAAACATCACATCGTATTGCTCTAAGCTTGCTAACTCGGCCGCAAGCGCAACCGCATCGTCAAAGTCGCCAATCTTATCAATAAGACCGTGGTCAAGTGCGTCTTGTCCTGTCCATACTCGGCCCTGCGCTACATCATCGACTTCTGTCACGGACATATCGCGATTATCAGACACTAGTGAGATAAAGCGTTTGTAACCATGCTCGATACCCATTTGGAAGGCTTGTGAAGCGCCTTCATTGATGCCTCGAGTGATCCCTACGCCGGAGAATGGCGTCGTACCGACACCATCAGTATTGACGCCAATATTGTTGAGACCTTTTTCGAAGGTGGTTATGACGCTAAAGATACCGATCGAGCCCGTAATCGTGGTTGGCTGTGCCATGATTTGCGATGCACTCATGGAGATCCAATAACCACCAGATGCTGCCACACTTGACATCGAAACGACGACAGGTTTGCCGGCGTCTTTTAGTGCCTGAACTTCGTTACGAATCACTTCGGACGCAAATGCGCTGCCCCCCGGGCTATCAACGCGAAGTACCACAGATTTTACACTGTCATCCTCACGGGCTTGTTTGAGAAGCGCTGCTGTTGTGTCACCACCTATGGTGCCGCGTGGCTGCTCACCATCCATAATTGACCCGCTTGCAACAACAACGGCTACTTGGCTATCTGGATTGTCAGGAAAATCAAAAGGTACTGACGCGAGGTATTCATAGTAACCCACTGCGTTGAAGCCGCCGTCACCGTCGCTGCCGAATTCTTCGACCATAGCTTCGTTAACTTGCTGCTTAGTCGCGAGCTCATCAACCAACCCCATCTCTTTAGATAGCGCCGCTAGATCACCATCTACGTTTTTGAGTGACGCCAAGAAATCATCCATGCTCGGCGTTAGCACACCTGGGTCAATTTCACGATTGGTTGAAACATCATCGACATAGGCTCCCCATAGCTGCCCAACCCAACGAGTTGCATTGGCTTTAGCGTCTTCAGACATATCGTCACGAAGGAAAGGCTCGACAGCAGATTTGTAGGTTCCGACACGAAAAACATGAGTCGTTACGTCGAGCTTTTCGAGAAGCGTCTTAAAGTACATAGAGTATGCGCTGTAGCCTTTGACTAACACTGCGCCATCTGGCGCCAGATAGACTTTGTCTGCATAGCTCGCCAGATAGTATTGGCTTTGGTTGTAGAACGCGCCGTAGGCATACACGGGTTTACCGGTTGCTTTGAATTCGTTGATCGCTTTAGCGATGTAACGCAGTTTCGTCAGGCTGGTTTCTGGCATGTCACGGAGTGATAGCACCAGTCCGGTCACTTTCTCATCTTGCGACGCGTGACGAATGGTATCGACAACATCGAACAGCACATTTTCTTTAGGAAGATCTTGCCCAAACAGCGAACCCGTAAACGAATCCATCGGGTTAACGTAGGTGCTTTGCTCAACTATTGGTCCAGATAGATTCATAACCAACGCAGACGCTTTGGTTTCGACTTTTGCAGGTGCGTCGCTTTGCGTCAAAGCAAAGTAAAACACAGCGATCATGGCGAAGAAAAACAGATTCACAATGGCAAGTCTAGTGAAGTTAATTAACTTCCATATGCCTTTGAAAATCATACCTATAAAACGGAATACTTTTTTCATTGTCTCTCCACATCACACGTCAGGTGAGTGTTCATTTCCCTAAACATCAATTACTAGTGTAGCGCTGAGGTTAATAATTCGCTGTATGAATAGTGTAATTGTACGTGTAAGTTGCCGATATCTATCAGCGAGGGGTTAAGTGAATATAAATTAGAGACTTAACATACTAGATGAAGTTCAAAGATTCAGAAAGTTTTTCTGCTTATGTTGTCAGAATGTAAACGCTAGTTTGATTTTTTAACCTTTCCATAATATTCTGGTCAGACCACAACAAAAACAATGGAAGTGATGTCAGCCATGTACCCGAACTTACTTAAGCCACTGGATTTAGGATTCACTCAACTCAAGAACCGAGTACTTATGGGATCAATGCACACTGGTCTCGAAGAGCACAAAGAAGGTTTACATAAGCTCGCTGCATTCTATGAAGAGCGTGCAAAAGGTGGAGTTGGGCTGATAGTAACAGGCGGTTTTGCGCCTAACCTTCGCGGTCGACTTGCACCATTTGCGGCAGAATTTAGTAAGCCGAAACATGCCAAAGCACACAAAGTGGTGACAGAAGCAGTTCATAAGCATGGCGGTAAGATAGCACTGCAAATCCTTCACGCAGGTCGCTATGGCTATCATCCATTTTCACAAAGTGCTTCCAAGATTAAATCACCGATTACCCCTTTTGCTCCAAGTGAAATGAGCAGTCGCCAGATCTGGAAAACCATTGATGCTTACGCTAACAGCGCTGCTCTCGCAAGAGAGGCGGGCTACGACGGTGTGGAAATCATGGGCTCGGAAGGCTATTTCATCAACCAATTCATCTGCCAGCGCACAAACGTCCGTTATGATGAATGGGGTGGCAGCTACGACAACCGTATTCGCTTACCGCTCGAGATAGTCAAAGCCGTGCGTGCTGCCGTGGGTGAAGATTTCATTATTATTTTCCGCCTTTCCATGCTGGACTTAGTTGAGCAAGGTAGTACTTTTGAAGAGGTGGTGCAGCTCGGTAAAGCACTAGAGCAAGCAGGCGTGACCATAATCAACACCGGCATTGGTTGGCACGAAGCGAAGGTTCCAACAATTGCAACCCAAGTGCCGCGCGGCGCCTTTACGTGGGTGACAGAGAAGATTCGCCCGCACCTTTCTATCCCTGTTATTACGACTAACCGAATCAACACCCCCGATGAAGCCGAGCGCATACTTTCATCCGGTCATGCCGATATGGTTTCTATGGCGAGACCGTTCTTGGCCGATCCACATTTTGTTGCCAAAGCCGAGCAGGGTGAGGCGCATTTCATTAATACGTGTATCGGTTGTAACCAAGCGTGTTTGGACAACGCCTTTAAAGGCAAGCGAGCGACCTGTTTAGTCAACCCACAAGCGTGTTACGAGACCGACTTGATTATTAAAAAGACGGTGAACAGCAAAAACATTGCAGTTGTTGGGGCAGGGCCTGCGGGACTCGCTTGTGCAACCACACTGGCTGAGAAGGGGCATTCGGTTGACCTATTCGAGAAGAATGATCGCATTGGTGGTCAGTTCCGACTTGCCATGCAGATACCAGGTAAAGAAGAGTTTAGAGAAACGATTCGCTACTTCGCCAACCGTATCGCCCAAACTGGCGTTAAGCTCCACCTAGAGACCGAAGCCACCGCTGATCTGCTGAAAGAATACGATGAAGTCGTGATGGCGACCGGTGTGAAACCGAGAATGCCTAAAATGGAAGGTATCGACAATAAAGATAAGGTTATCGACTATCAAACAGTGATTCGTGACAAGACGTATCTAGGCGAAAATGTCGCTATTATGGGCGCTGGTGGTATTGGTATTGATATCGCAAGTATGATTACCGAGCCCCAAGGTCAGACTCTGGATGACTGGTTATACGAATGGGGTATCGATAAAAACCTTGAACACCCTGGTGGGCTGTATCCGTTCCCAGATTCAACGACCAGTACTAACGTGTGGGTGATGCAGCGTAAAGAAGGGCGAGTCGGTAAAGGTCCTGGTAAGACAACGGGCTGGATACACAAGAAGACGCTTGAAAAACGGGGTGTGCATCTACTTGGTGGTGTGTCTTATGACAAGATCGATGACAAGGGTCTACACATTACCGTCAAAGGAGAGTCGAAATTGATTCCGGCGGACAAGGTAGTGATATGTGCGGGACAAGAATCCGTCAAGCCGTTTGAAAATGAGTGGCCAGATTTCGGTGAAAAACTGCACGTCATTGGAGGAGCTGACTATGCTGGTGAGCTTGATGCAGTGCGCGCAATTCGCCAAGGTGTGGAGCTGGCAGCCAAGCTGTAGTGTCTCATTTAAGCTATTTTCGGAAGAGGCAACAGGTCACTAATTGAGATCGGTTCTCATTGTAAGTGCGTAGACGTTAACACTTTGTTATTATAACGACAAGATAATAACCATAAGAGGGACGCGTTATGGATGCTTTAGACCTGTTGCTCAACCGACGTTCAATTGCCAAACTTTCAGACCCCGCGCCAGAAGGGGTCGCTCTAGAAAATATCATTAAAGCGGGGCTACGTGCCCCAGACCATGCTGGTCTCACGCCTTGGCGTTTTGTATTAGCACAAGGGGAAGGCAGACAAAAACTCGCCAATATCCTGAGCGAAGCCGCCACACTCGCAGGCAGTGAGCAAGCGGTGATTGATAAGGCTCAAAAAGCGCCGTTTCGAGCGCCACTCGTTATCACAGTGATCGCTAAGGTGACGCCACACGACAAAGTACCTGCAATGGAGCAGTATCTTTCAGCCGGGTGTGCGGTACAGGCGATGCAGATGGCTGCCGTTGCTCAGGGCTTTCAAGCGTTTTGGCGCTCAGGCAAGTGGATGTTTGATGATCATGTTCGTCAGGCATTTAAGTTGGAGGGGCAAGATCAGATCGTCGGTTTCCTCTACGTTGGCACCCCTGGCTGCACACCAATGAAAGTACCCGAGCGAGAACTAGGTAAATTCGTTCACTTTCTTTAAAGCGATACCTTCTTAGAAGGGGCCCCAAAACTAACTGGCTATTTATACAGTTTTTTCTTGATTCTCAAAGGTAAGCTTAGTTAAGCTTACCTTTATTATTTCTAGAAACCGCCACATCTATGACACGTCTCTTTATTGCAGAAAAACCTAGCCTCGGCCGAGCTATTGCGGCTGCATTACCTAATCCTCAGAAGAAAGGCGATGGTTTTATCCAATGTGGCAATGGTGACGTAGTGACCTGGTGCATTGGTCACTTGTTGGAACAAGTTGAGCCAGATGCTTACGATGAGCGTTACAAAAAGTGGAATTTAGCGGACCTGCCTATTGTTCCTCAGCAATGGCAACTGCGTCCTCGAAAGAGCGCTTCTAAGCAGCTTACAGCGGTGAAAAAGCTGCTCAAGACCGCAACCACAATAGTTAATGCAGGTGACCCAGATAGAGAAGGGCAGCTGCTGGTGGATGAGGTTATTGATTACTGTAAGGTCTCAAAAGCCAAAAAAGAGTCAGCGCAGCGACTTCTTATCAGCGACTTGAACTTGCCTGCGGTAAAAAAGGCGCTCAACGGGATGAGAATGAACAGAGAGTTTATTCCTCTCTCAGTGTCTGCGCTTGCACGCTCTCGCGCCGATTGGTTGTATGGAATGAACATGTCTCGCGCATACACCTTATTGGGTCAAAAAGCGGGTTACCAAGGCGTACTCTCTGTTGGCCGAGTTCAAACGCCAGTTCTGGGGTTAGTGGTTCGCCGTGATGAAGAAATCGAAAACTTCATTCCTAAAGACTATTTCACGTTGCATGCATTGATCCCATATCAAGACACCGGTCCTGCTTTTGATATTCGAGCTAAATGGCGTCCAAGTGAGGCGTGTAAACCGTGGCAGGATGAGGAAGGTCGCGTACTCAATCGCAAATTGGTCGAGAACGTGGCTGAGCGTATTAAAGGTCAATCCGCTAAAGTGGTTAAGTCGGAACACAAGTCGACGAAGCAAAATGCCCCCTTACCGTATTCTCTGTCAGCGCTGCAGATTGACGCCGCAAAGCGCTACAACATGAGTGCTCAACAGGTATTGGATGTCTGTCAGGCATTGTATGAGAAACACAAGCTCATCACCTATCCACGCTCCGATAACCGCTACCTTCCTAAAGATCACTTCTACCAAGCGAATGACGTGCTCGCAGCAATAAAGAACAACAGCAAAGAATACGCCTCGGCAGTAGATAACGCAGATAGCAGTCGTAAATCCAAGGCTTGGAATGACAGCAAAGTCGACGCGCACCACGCGATCATCCCCACGCCAAAGAAAACCAGCATGGTATTGTCTGGGTTTGAGGAAAAGGTTTACGGTCTGATCGCGAGACAATACGTGATGCAGTTTTACCCGCCTGCCGTCTATGCAGAAGCGATGCTGGAATTTGACATTCAGGGTGGGCAATTTGTGGCTAAAGGTAAGCGTCTTCAAGAGCCTGGCTGGCGTGCGTTGTTAGGCAATAGTGCCAATGACCAAGAAGAGGGTGTCGATGCGGTTCCGCCGTTAGAAGTCGGTACGGTTCTCACTTGTCGTGAAGGTGAGATTGGTGAGAAGAAAACCGAGCCACCAAGACATTTCACTGAGGCAACTCTGCTACAAGCGATGACAGGCATCAGTCGTTTCGTTGAAGATAAATCCCTTAAGAAAATCCTTCGCGACACCGATGGTATTGGCACAGAAGCCACGCGCGCAGGCATCTTAGATACACTGTTCAAACGTCAGCTATTGAAACGCCAAGGGAAGTCAGTACTCAGCACGCCTGCAGGTCGCGGACTTATTCACGCCCTGCCAGATGAATCAACGTACCCAGATATGACGGCTCATTGGGAATTTCAGCTGCAAGGTATGGCGGAGAAGACGCAGTCATATGGTCCGTTTATGTCGGAGCTTAACGGCAAGCTTGATCAATTAATGAATCAAGTTAAAACGGGCCCCGTTCCTGAGTCGTTAAGGAATTTGCCGAAAGTCGAAAAACCCGCATTTAAAAAGTACAAAAAACGCCGCAGTGCGGGTGGAACCGCAAAGCGACGTAGTAAGTAACATTAGATTTGGTGGTTAGTTACCAAGGTAGCTCCGCCCCATCATAGTTAAGAAAGCGTCCTGAATCAGCGATAGAGGCTTGGCGGATAACGTTAAACAGCCCTTGCGCGGAGGTTGTCGTTGAGATCAGCGCGTTGGGTCCGCCCATTTCGGTCTGTACCCAGCCTGGATGCAGCGCTAAAACGGTAAACCCTTGCGAGGATAGGTCATTGCTCAGGCTCTTCACTACCGAGTTAAGTGCTGCTTTTGAAGAGCGATAGATATAGCCGCCACCTGAGGTGTTTTCTGTCATGCTTCCTACCTTTGACGAGAGGCAAGCAATCATCTTAGTGGGTGAGTTTTGAAGCTTGGGATAAAGTAGCTCAACCAATTTAAGTGGCGCTATTGTGTTGATCTCAAGTACTTTGCGCCATTCATCTAAGTCCGTGTTTCCAAACCCATAGCCTTTCGGACCGTAGTAGCCAGCATTGTTTATAAAAATATCGAGGTCAGGTAGCGTTTGCGCTAATTTTGCGACAGCCTCGTAATGGGTTACATCCAGCGTGTAAGTCGATAGGTGAGATTCGCTGACTTCTAATGAGAGAAGCTCAAGGGCGTCACTAGGACTTCGATAGGTGGCGTGGACTTGATACCCAGACTCTAAATACTTTTTCGTCAGGGCGAGACCGATACCACGATTGGCTCCAGTAATGAATACGGTTTTCATGTTGCTCTCCTAGCGCTAGTATGACGCGTGACCTTTTTAATTCAGACGTTTAATTGAGAATAGAATACTTTGATTCCATTGATCTATCACCCTATTTACTCAGCGCTCGATCTCCCCGAAGGGCACCGCTATCCAATTCGTAAGTATGAATTGTTGTATAAGGCGATATTAGAGGCATACCCCGAGACATCGTGGTCACCCTTTCAGTTCTTCAAGCCAAGTGCTGTGAGCGCCGAAACAATTAAACAGACCCACTGTGGTGACTATACCGATGATTTAGTACTAGGGACGCTGCCAGCAGCGAAAATGCGCCGTATTGGCTTTCCTTGGAGTGAGCGGCTGATAGAACGCACGTTGACCTCTACGGGCGGCACGATGTTGACGGTCGAAAAAGCATTTGAACAAGGCATTGCCATCCATTTGAGCGGAGGCTATCACCACGCTCATTTTAATTATGGCAGTGGCTTTTGCTTGTTTAATGACCTAGCGGTTGCTGCACGACATGCCCTCACGCGAGGAGCGGATAAGGTACTAATTGTTGATAGTGACGTTCACCACGGAGATGGCACAGCCTCCCTGATGAACGACAATCCAAATATCGTAACGCTGTCATTACACTGTGATAAGAACTTCCCTGCGCGCAAACCGAATTCTGATTTTGATGTCCCATTCTCACGAGGAACGAAAGACAAAGAATTTTTAGAGGGCTTTCAACAAGTGGTCCAGCTTGCACTCGATCTCCATCAACCTGATATCGTCATATTTGATGCTGGTGTAGACATTCACCAAGATGATGAGCTTGGTTTTCTGGAGGTGAGTCTCGAGGGTATTAAAGCGCGTGATAGTTGGATGCTGTCGACCTGCTACCGACGAGGCATTCCGATTGCGTGTGTGATAGGGGGAGGTTATCGCAGTCAACATGCTGATTTAGTACCGATTCATTATTCACTGATCGAGGCAGCAGCCCAACTTAAGGAGATTCCATGAAACATCGCATTCGTGCTGCAGGGATAGCAGTTAAAGATAATTGTGTTTTGATGCTGCGAGTTCAAGACCCTTACTCAGGCGAGTATTGGATTCCCCCGGGCGGTGGTTTTGAAAAGGGTGATGTCAGTACCAAGCAGGGCTTGAAGCGAGAATTTAAAGAAGAGACCAATCTGGATGTTGAGGTGGGTGAGCTCATTTGCGTTCGGGAGTTTTATGAAACCTCCGCCGAGCGCTACCATGTCGAGCTCTTTTATCACATTACAGATTGGACAGGTGACGCCAACTTGCAGAATCTGCAAGGTTTAAACGATGAGGAGTATATTCAGGAAGTCGTCTGGCTACCTATCGAAAAGCTCTCTGAGTATAAAACCTTTCCAGCCAATCTTTGTGAAGAGGTGCTGCCAATCATTGAAAAGGGTCATTACGCCAAGCATTTAGGTAGTTATGTTCAAGGCGAAGGTGAGAGCCTCAACCGTCTTGACGGTAACGAGTGACTCACTGAATCGGCTACAAAGCTACGCCACTATGGATAAATACAGCGTAGAGCGCTATGATGCGCAGCCAAAGTTGACCTGCTAGACCATGAAGAGCCCGATATGAACAGGAAAAAGAAGATCAATCAGATCTTGAAAGCCAAAGCCAAGAAAGCCAATGCGAAAAAGCAGAAGAGCAACAAGCCGCGTTATATCTCGAAGGCTGAGCGTGCCAAAATGGAAGCAGAAGAGGCATCGAGCCCAGAGTTGGTTGCTGATGCTCAACCGACAAACGATGAACAGAATGAAAAAGGCGCTACTGAGTAGCGCCTTTACTGTATCTGGGCGGTGCTATTGAGACCGACCTCGTCAACTTAATCGACGATAGTGACCTTTTCTATCTTGATGGTATCAAGCGGCACGTCTTCATGACCCTTCTTAATGCCTGTCATGGCTTTCCCTATGTTATTGACGATATCCATGCCAGATGTCACTTTTCCGAATACAGCGTAGCCCCAACCGTTGTTGGTTTTCGCGGTATGGTCTAAAAAGTCGTTGTCCTCAAGGTTAATAAAGAACTGTGCTGTGGCCGAATGAGGGGCGTCGGTGCGAGCGAAAGCAATAGTGCCCGTCGTGTTTTTTAGTCCGCGATTTGCTTCATTGGCAATGGGAGCGTGAGTATCCTTTTCGGTCATATCTTCAGTGTGACCACCACCCTGAATCATAAAGCCGTCAATCACGCGATGGAAAATCGTGCCTTCATAGAATCCCTCTTCACAATAACGGAGAAAGTTCTTTGAACTCACTGGTGCTCGTTCCATGTTTAGCTCAATTTCGATGTCGCCATAGGTGGTGGTTAAGATAATCATTGTATGTTCTCTGAGGTGGGGTTGTAGCTGATTGTAGCAGGTTTCAAGAACTAGGTATTGAAGGGCTAGAAATGAAAAAAGCCGCTGAATAATCAGCGGCTTCTTCGAATGTGGCGGAGAGATAGGGATTTGAACCCTAGAACCGCTATTAACGGTTGCCGGTTTTCAAGACCGGTGCTTTCGACCACTCAGCCATCTCTCCGTGTTGATGCGCATAATAATGGGCATCTCACTGTTTGTAAACCCTTAATTTTACTGTTTGCTTTAATTATAAGCAGTTGAGGCAAATTAATGGTTTGGGTGTCTAAAAACTACACATATGAGTAGTAAAAAGCCCCAAGATTTCTCTTGGGGCTGAAATATGGTCGGACTGACTGGATTTGAACCAGCGACCCCCGACACCCCATGACGGTGCGCTACCAAGCTGCGCTACAGTCCGATGGGATCAATCTAAACCAGAGTGTTTTGCTGGTCAAGGGTTTATATCACGTTTAACTGCTTGATTTACTGACTCTTTGAGTAGAAACGCTGCAGCTCAGTAAAGCCTTGCATCAAGATAGGTAGCTTGGGGTTCTTATCTCTAATGCGATCGTAGTTTTCATCGTAAAGGCTATAGTTACCAAATTTATCGACAACGGTTGTCTCTTTACTGGTTATTAGGGCGAGTTCGCGAGTATCGCCAGCAATGATCCATTTACGCTTACGTTCATCAAACAGGTTACGACCGCTACTGTAGTTTTTCGCGCTGGTCGAAACACCACTTAAGTCTTCCATTATTGTCGCTGCCAAATCCAAATGACTTGTCATATGGGTATAATCAGCGGCCAGTTTCCCAGGCCAGTGGATGACCATAGGTACGCGCAACTGATACTGACTATAGTTGGTGTTTGATCCCCAGCTACGTGTCTTCGTTTCGTTGAACTCTGTACCGTGATTCGACGTTAGGATGACCACGGTGTTACTCATTAGGTTTTGGTCGACTAGAGTTTGTAGAATCTTGCCAAACTCAGCGTCTGCTGCTGCGGCGGCGGCAGAGTAAGCACTAACAAAACGCTGTTCAGCAGTCAGTGCATCAGAGTCTGGTTGGTAGTCACTGAAGTTGTCTACCGTAGTCAGTTCTATGAAACTAAACCATGGTTTGTTTGAGCCATTAATGATGGCATCACTCCACTGCTCAATAGCCGCATTATCAGAAATGCTTCTATCAAGTGTCTCCGACTCGGTTGCGGTTAAGTCGGCCATTGGGAATTTTCTGAAGATGGTTTCGCTATAAAGGTCATCTTCGAAGTTATCGCCACTGAAAAGCTCAAAGCGATAGCCTTGATTCGCTAGAATGGACATCATCAGCGGCTCAGAGCCCTGAGCTTTGATGCTGCTGGCATAACTGCTCGGCAGACCGTACATCAATCCAAACGCACCAAAATCATCGTTACTCGAACTGTAATGATTCACAAAGTTTTGATTGTTCAACGCAAAACCGTATGCAACCGGCATGTTTTGCGGGTTGAGCATGTCGGCACGCAAATTGTTGATACTAACCACGAGTACATTGAGGTTTTCAGAGCGACGGTTGAACTCGATTTCAGTTAAAGGGTAACTAACGAGGTCGGCAGCACCTTCATTGTCTCTAAGCTTTTGAAGGTATTCGTCTCTATCTAATAGACCGTGTTTTTCCATAAAGGATTTAGCCGTCATTGGATACGATAGAGGAAAGTTCGCTTTCTGAACAGTGATCGGGTTATAGAAAAATGCATCCGCCCACATGAAGATCATATGGCTTGCGATAAAGCAGACGAAGAAAAGTGCAGCAATTGGGCGCCCGACGTGCTTGTGAGACAGTTTACGTTGTTTGCGCCACACCCATTCAGCGAGCGCTAACTGCGCTAGGAATATAGGTGGCAACACGATAAATAAGTGCTGAAGATCGGAGCTGATCGGACTCGTATCATCGCTGAATAAGAGATCCCAAACGACAGGTGATAGGTGGAGATTTATCGTTTGATAGGCTTGCGTGTCTATAAGTAGGACAGTCAAACCAAAGGTGGCAAAACAGACGGCGAGTAATCTAAACAGTTTTCGCGACGGTACAATAAAGGTGAGCGGGAAGAGCACCAAGAGGTACAGCGCAAAAACTAAAAATCCGAAGTGACCAATCCATGAGGCGAGCAGATAGACTTGCCCAAACAAAGTGTCGGGCCACGGCGAGGCAGCAATATAACGCGTACCGATGAGCATCGCCGCGATAATATTAAAAAACGCAAACCAGTGTCCCCAGCCTACTAGGCGAGACACTCTTTCTCCGTATGAATTTCCGCTATCTACCATCTGCCGTTCAGTCTATCCGTTCTTAAATTTTAGTGTTGGTCTTTTGTTTCTAGGGATGAAATCAGAGCCTTAGAGAATTTTTCCGCAATTGCTTGGCGTTGTGAAGGAGCAACGTTTTGATTTAAGACATTGGTTGCGATATTCCCTGCGATCATCAAAGAAAGTTCTGCGCTCGCACCGTGTTTGTCTAGAACAGCGGCAACTTCGGCAAGGATGTCTTCAACTTGTTGATCGGTATATTTAGATGTAATTGGCATAAAGACTCTGCTAATGATAATGAAAGCGGCTTATGATACCCTACTCTGCATCACAAACGAAACAGCAACCATGATAAATTCACAATGAGTTTGAACCTATCTAACGTAATTTTACACCAGTTAGCAATAAATGAGCAGGAAGAGCTTGTCGTTCAGTATCGCCAAGAGATGCTTCAAAATGACAGTTCTACTGAAACTCTAGTCGCTGAACTGCATCGTGTCTTCAATTCGAAAGCAGGAAAAGGGTTTGGTTCCTTCACGAGCGAAAGTGATTTCCAAATTTGGCTAAGTGAACTGCTCAAAGGCGAGAAAGATTTCTATAGCTTTTCTCAGCAGAGCGCAGAGCGATTAAAGACCGAACTGGCGAAGTACCCATTTGCCGAAGCGGGCACTTTAGTGATGGCTCAATATCAGTCTCTGGCTACAGATTATCTGTTCATTGGTTTATTGCCTTCTTACAACAGTTTGCAAGTAACTGAAGGTTTGAACATTGGTTCTATTGATTACCTCGATATTGCCAAAATGGATATCGCGGCACGTATCGACCTGACAAGCTATGACCTTGATAAGAGCTCTAATCGTTATTTGACCTACATTAAAGGACGTGTTGGTCGTAAGGTTGCTGATTTCTTTTTAGACTTCTTGCAAGCCGAAGTAGGCTTAGATACCAAACAGCAAAACTCGATACTGATGCAAGCGGTCGAAGACTATTGTGCCGATGCACAGTTGGACAAAGACGAAACGGTAAACTACAAAAAGCAAGTTTATGATTACTGTAATGACCAGCTGAAATCTGGTGATGAAGTTCAAATCAAAGAGTTATCTGGAGAGTTACCAAGCAATGAAGGTGCAAGCTTTTTGGATTACACTCAAGAGCAAGGTTATGAGCTAGAAGAGAGCTTCCCAGCCGATCGCTCGACCGTTCGTAAACTCACTAAATTTGTCGGTGCTGGCGGTGGTCTAAATCTAAGCTTTGATAGTCTGTTGTTAGGCGAGCGCGTGTTCTACGATCCAGATACAGATACGTTGACGATTAAAGGCACACCACCTAACTTAAAAGACCAACTCACTAGAAATCGTTAATTCGTTAAAAGCGCTACTTTGTAGCGCTTTTTTGCTGGTGACGTCTTTGTGCTAAAACTATATAGGGTAAAGGAAAAGCCTAGCTTTGTGTCGAGAGGGACCGATTGTTGAATCTATTCAAGCGTCTTAATGGTATTGCTGTTGCCATTGTACTGTTGTGGTCTATCGCAGTCGCGAGTGTTGTTTATGTTTCATCTCAAGAAGAGAAAATAACGCACTTAATTGACGAAATAACCTTTAGTATCGATAAACTTCGTCAAACCCTGTTCCTTGCTCAACCATACCGAGCCCGCTTTTCTGAGCAGCTAGAGCTAGAAATTCAGCTCATTCACGCCCAAACGGTTCAATTAAAGTCTCTCACCCAGTCGGATTTATTATCGGATGTCTCCCATACTGTCTATCTGCTAGAGCGTTTTGTAGAACAGGCGCAGTTGTTGGCTCGCGATGAAGCGCGAATGGATACTTTTATCACTAGTATCAACGACAAACCTCAAGATCTTAGTGACCCCGCACTATCGCTGAGCAATCGTTTATCGGCCGTAGTATTGGATACCTTATTCAACGAATCCGTTGAACCCCGACAAGTTTATTTGAAGCTAGAAGATATCCAAAGAGAAGCCTACCGACTGCCAAGCACAGACCGTATCCATCTTCTTGAGCTGAACTCACAAGCTTCAGTATTACTTTCACAGTCTGCAAACACCGAATTTTTGGTTGAGCGTGTTGTTAATCATCCCGTGATGACCGAACTGTCTTTAAGAGAGCTGCAGTCGGAGCGCTTAGTCAGTGGGCAGGTATTATTTATCTCACTGGCAAGCTTAGTGGCGATACTATGTTTATTTTCACTGAGCCTGAGTGGAGGGCGCGTTGCTAGAGCTGATAATGAGTCAGAACTAGTCTCTTACCAAGACGAACTGCCCGCGGGCAACGCTCAATCCACAGCTGCGGATGAACCCCAGAACACCAAATCTTCAGTGAGTGGTACAAAACAACCTGATCATCAACTGGATCACAGAGAAGTCCCATCAGGTGAAGCCCAAACCGATGACTTAGAGCCACCAACATTGGCCGTGGTTAAGTCAGAGCAGTCGACGGAACAAGCGAAAAAAGAAACCTCGGTATCGTCAATTCAGTTTGAAAATATGTTGAGTACGTTGGATGGCGACCAAGAGTCTATGCTGCTTTTGCTTGGGGTTTTCGTTTCGGAACACAGGAAGGATGCGGAAAAGTTACGCGACCTGGTGGATTCAGACATCGAGAAGGCAACGCGCGTAGCTCATACGTTAAAAGGCGTATCAGGCAGTATTTTTGCTGAAGAACTGCGACAAAGCGCCATTGTCGCAGAGCAGCAGCTCAAAGATACTCAGTCTTTGGAACCTGATGCCATCAGCGAGCTTGAGCGATGCTTGAGTATGGCCATATTGTCGGCAGAAGACTACATCTCAACACAGAGTCAGCAATAACGCTTAGTAATTCGCCAAATTTAGACTATAAATATCAATAGTTAACGTGAATTTTACGTAGCTCATTTATAGTGGCGGTAATATACCCGAGCAATTATCTGACGTTGAGGTCTCCAATGAAACATCTGCATCGCTTACGCAGTGCATTACTTCTTTTCTTTGTCACCTTGGTTTCTGGCTGTTCGTTATTGGAGATCCAGCTTGATAGCCAGACGACGCCTTTGACAAAACAAGAGCTCAACATGCGTTTGATGACGCGTGAATTCAGCCGTGAGTTCTTCACTCAAGTTGAAATGACCGCTGATTCTCTATCCTCAAAGTACGATGAAACAGATGTGATGAATCAATCCCATATTCTACTTTGGAAAATTCATGCGGAAGAGGGGCTACAACAGTCTGCCTATCAGGTTTCACCTGCAGCAGGACTGATCGATACCTGGGTGTTTACTCTGCAAATGGAACAGTTCTTCGTGTCTGGTCCGGGTAAATCTATGTTTATTACCGAAGAAGCTACTCAAACCGCAATCAAGCTCAGCACCGAGATTGATCAGCTAGCCAAGTCGTTATTCAAGTCTGACAGCTATTCAACCACCAAAGAATTCGTACAGAAGTTTGCAGCGTTGCATCCTTTTGAAAATCTGATGTTTGCTCGTATCCCTGCGTATCGTGAATGGTTGAAGGCTCAAGGAATTGATGAGAGTGAGGTGACCACCACACTGGGAACTATGCCTGAAGCATTGTCAGACGTTTCAGATCGCCTGTCGTTAATGTCTGAGCAAACACCAAAGCTGATGACTTGGAAGGCTCAACTGATAGCGCTTAACAGTAATGTGAATGGCGATGACATCCGTGGTGCGATTCAGAGCTTTCAAGTGAGCGCGGAAGCGTTTCGTGATTTTGTCGAGAACAATCCAGAATACATGCGCGATCTCGCGCAAAAGATGGCGATTGAACTTCAGCCACTGCTCAATGATCTCGACGTGAAAACACAAGATAAGTTGACACAACTTAGTGCCGAGCGCCAAGCACTAGATGACATGGTTGCTCGAGAGCGTGAAGAGCTGATCAAGATGATAGAGCGAGAGCGCAAAGAGATCGCGGTCATTGTGAATAGTGAGCGCGAGTTGTTTGCTCAGGACCTAGATAAGATTTCACAGGATGTACTGACTCTTGCTGTAGAAAAGCTGATTCAGTTAATTAAAAGTACGATTGTTTACTTTATCTTATTCATTTTAGTGATCTTCTTTGCTCCTCTAGGATTAGGTTACGCCTTGGGTAAGCGGGCTCAAGTGAAGAAAGAACGGAAAATAGCAGACTAATAATGAAAAGGCTCCCAACGGAGCCTTTTTGCTATATAGCGACTGTAAAAATCGCAATAACTGGTTGGGTTTGTGAAAAAAACTTCATCAATATGTGAATTTGCTCTTGTGTTATGGCTCGGAAAATTTTATAGATGGGGGAGCCTTTATTTAAATTCACACGGAGAGTAATTCAATGAGAGTAGGTTTAGTCGGTTGGCGTGGCATGGTGGGTTCTGTTCTGATGCAACGCATGGTCGAAGAAAAAGACTTTGATGTCATCGAACCCGTTTTCTACAGCACGTCTCAAATTGGTATTCCAGCGCCAAACTTTGGTAAAGATGCCGGACTTCTACAAGACGCTTTTGATATTGAAAGCCTAAAACAACTGGACGCCGTGATTACCTGTCAAGGTGGTAGCTACACTGAGAAAGTGTACCCAGCACTTCGCCAAGCTGGCTGGAAAGGTTATTGGATTGATGCTGCTTCTACTCTCCGTATGGACAAAGATTCAATCATTACCTTGGACCCAGTGAACCTTGGTCAAATTCAAGACGGTCTTATCAAGGGTACCAACACCTTTGTTGGCGGCAACTGTACCGTTAGCTTGATGCTTCTTGGCTTGGGTGGTCTATACGAGAAAGGTCTTGTTGAATGGATGAGCGCAATGACGTACCAAGCGGCTTCGGGCGCAGGTGCGAAAAACATGCGCGAACTTATCTCTCAAATGGGCGTAGTAAATGATTGTGTGACTTCTGAACTGGCAAATCCAGCGAGCTCTATTCTAGATATTGATCGCAAAGTGGCTGAGACCATCCGTTCATCTTCGTTCCCAACCGATCAATTTGGTGTACCTCTAGCAGGCTCACTCATTCCGTGGATCGATGTGAAGCGTGAAAACGGTCAAAGTAAAGAGGAATGGAAAGCTGGCGTTGAAGCAAACAAGATCCTTGGTTTGCAAGATAGCCCAATTGCTATCGATGGCACATGTGTTCGAATCGGCGCAATGCGTTGTCACGCACAGGCTCTGACCATCAAGCTTAAGCAAGACGTGCCTATGGATGAAATCGAAGAAATCATCGCAACGCACAACGACTGGGTGAAAGTGATTCCAAACGATCGCGATATCACGGCTCAAGAGCTGACGCCTGCAAAAGTAACCGGCACTATGTCTATCCCGGTTGGTCGTCTAAGAAAAATGGCGATGGGTAACGACTTCCTCAATGCCTTTACCGTCGGTGACCAGCTACTGTGGGGTGCGGCAGAGCCACTACGTCGTACACTGCGCATTATCTTGGCTGAGAAGAAAGGTTAATTTTCTCTCATTCATCCAAGTTTGAAAAAGCCCTCTTAAGAGGGCTTTTTAGTTTCTGCTATTTTAAATCTTCAGAATCGACGTCAACAATTCTTTTGTCAGGCGTCGCCAACTCACTACCGCAATGCTTGCAATGCAGCGCATCACTTTCATGCCCCGACTTTGAACAGTTTGGACACTTCACCAAGCTTCTATGGGTCTTCATTTCTTGGCCTAGTTCTGCCGTAATGATTCCCGTAGGGACGGCAAGAATGGAGTAGCCGAGCAGCATTGTCAGCGAGGCGAGTCCTTTACCAAGCGGTGTACTTGGTACTAAATCTCCGTAGCCAACCGTCGTAATGGTCACAATTGCCCAGTAGATACTTTGTGGGATGCTGGTAAACCCATTCTCTGGTCCTTCTATAACATAGATAAGCGAGCCAAATATCGTCACCAATATCGCAACCGTGCTAAAAAAGACCAAGATCTTACGACGCGACATCAGCAGTGAACGAAGCAAAATATTCGAGTCTTGCAGATACCGAACCAGTTTAAGGATGCGAAATATGCGCATGACGCGAAGCAGTCGTATCACCCCCATAAAAGTGGCTGACGGGAATAGTAGCGCTAGGTAGGTCGGAAGAATCGACAGTAGGTCGACGACGCCGTAGAAGCTGGTGGCGTAAGCCTTTGGCTTTGGCGAGCAATATAGGCGTACCAGGTACTCAATGGTAAACAAGGCCGTAAAGAAATACTCCAGGAGGACAAAGGTGTTATCCCACTCGCCGGATAGCCCTTCAATAGAGTGCAGCACTAGTACAGCCAGCGATATTAAGATCGCGATGATAAGAGTAATATCAAAAATTCGACCTGCACGGGTGTGATGACCAAAGATGATAATGTACAGCTTGTGCTTTAAGCGGTTGTTTTCCATAGCAAGAGTTTATAAGTCTTCAATATGGCTAGTATATACCCAAGACGCGGCAAGGGGCAGTTTTGCTAGGGCAAGAGTCGTTTCGTTTATGGCAAGGGAGAGTGCCAGTAAAGAGCAGAGAAGTTCAAGCACCATGGTAACAAGGTGCTTGAGAGGGGCAAAGATGTCAGGGAAAGGCTAGGTCAGTTAAGCGAGACCAGGGAAAAGTGCTTTTAGGCCATTCGCCATAAACTCAATACCCAATGCACCAAGGATCAGACCCATGATACGCGTGATCACGTTGATACCCGTTTGCCCAAGGAAACGAACGATGAGCGGTGCAGAGCGATAAAGTAGCCATGAGCATAGAGCAAAGACGATGATACTAATAATGATACCAACCGTTTCGACCATGCCTGGGTAGCGAGCGCCATAAACAATCGTCGAACTGATAGCACCAGGGCCAGCCATAAGCGGCATCGCAAGGGGTACAACACCGATTTGCTCTTTACTTACGTACTCTGACTTTTCTTGTTTGTTCTGCTTATCCTCACCCAACTTACCCGACATCATCGAGAAAGCGATACTAAGCAGCAGCAATCCACCCGCTACGCGGAACGAGTCTAAAGAGATGCTGAACATATCTAACAGGATCTGACCTGCCAATAATGACGTAATAAGGATCACTGCAACCGCAATGTTCGCTGTGGCGGCCGTTTTGTTCTTGTCCTCGGGTGACATATGGCCCGTCAAAGACACAAACACAGGCATGATCCCAACCGGGTTTACCGCAGCGACCAAACCAAGGAAAAACTGCAAATAGATTGCAAATTCGATGCTACTCATAGACTTATCTCGATGAAGGAGTAGGACGTAATGCTATGCATTTATGTCCAAGTAAAAAGTGCGGGTAATGTACGACATTGCAGCGGGATAATCGACTAAAAATTGATGGCTATTTAAGACAAATAGTTCGTAGATATGAAGTGGGAGGTCTGGTGTGCAAATATGAATAGATTATGAAGGAAAAGTTCGTGCCACAACCGAGGTAACATACCTTTGCGTTGCAAAAATGTTGCTCATGTCTTGTTTTGATTATTTTTACGTCATGGGTTGAAAGAAAGTAATGTCATCTACATATACTTAGTAGCACGAGGGTGACGTTTTACTTGTCTTTGGCGTACAAAAGTGAAACTTTTTTACACAATTGTTAGGTGTTATGAAAAAAAAATACTGAATGGTGCTTTTTTGAGCTTGGTATTTTACTTGGGTAACATCAATTAAAACAACAGGTTACGTCGCGCAACCCTTTGGGGTTACTACTATGTAGGTAAATTACTTTTCAGATCTGATCTGAGTCAATTTTTTTCACAGCGTGAAAGATTATACTCAGCTCTGAAAGCAGTTTACTAAGTAGAGTTGTTCTGTTGTTAAGTGATTCATTAGCAGAAGTAGCTAACTTACTAAAAAGTTTTTAGTTTTTTTATTTTAGGAGATTCCTTATGCCTGTAACAAATATGGCTGAACTAGATGCAATGGTTGCACGCGTCAAAGCGGCACAAGCAGAATTTGCAACTTACTCGCAAGAGCAAGTAGACAAGATTTTCCGCGCAGCATCTCTAGCAGCTAACCAAGCTCGTATTCCTCTTGCACAACAAGCGGTTGAAGAGTCTGGAATGGGTATCGTTGAAGACAAAGTTATCAAGAACCACTTCGCGTCTGAGTTCATCTACAACAAGTACAAAGACGAGCAAACTTGTGGCATTCTTGAAGAAGACGACAACCTAGGCACTATGACTATCGCTGAGCCTGTAGGCATCATCTGCGGTATCGTACCAACAACTAACCCAACTTCTACTGCAATCTTCAAATCTCTAATCTCTTTGAAGACTCGTAACGGTATCATCTTCTCGCCACACCCACGTGCGAAGAACTCTACTAACGATGCAGCTAAACTAGTTCTAGATGCAGCAGTAGCAGCAGGTGCTCCAAAAGACATCATCGGTTGGATCGACCAACCATCTGTAGAGCTTTCTAACGCTCTTATGAAGCACGACGACATCGCTCTTATCCTTGCAACTGGTGGTCCAGGCATGGTTAAAGCAGCATACTCTTCTGGTAAGCCAGCAATCGGTGTAGGTGCAGGTAACGTTCCTGTAGTTATCGACGAAACTGCTGACATCAAACGTGCAGTAGCTTCTATCCTTATGTCTAAAACGTTCGATAACGGCGTAGTTTGTGCTTCTGAGCAGGCTGCAATCGTTGTTGACTCTGTATACGACGAAGTTAAAGAGCGTTTCGCTTCTCACAAAGCATACGTTCTAAGCAAAGCTGAAGCTGAGAAAGTACGTAAAGTTCTTCTAATCGACGGTAACCTAAACGCTAAGATCGTAGGTCAACCAGCTCCAGCAATCGCTGAGATGGCAGGTGTTAAAGTTCCAGCTGACACTAAAGTTCTAGTTGGTGAAGGTCTAGGTAAAGTTTCTTACGACGACGCATTTGCTCACGAGAAACTATCTCCAACTCTAGGTCTATTCCGCGCTGACGATTTCGAAGACGCTGTTGCTCAAGCGGTAACTATGGTTGAAATCGGTGGTATCGGTCACACATCTGGTCTGTACACAAACCAAGACGTTAACGCTGACCGCATCCGTTACTTCGGTGACAAGATGAAGACTGCACGTATCCTTGTAAACATCCCAACTACTCACGGTGGTATCGGTGACCTTTACAACTTCAACGTAGCGCCTTCTCTAACTCTAGGTTGTGGTTCTTGGGGTGGTAACTCTATCTCTGAGAACGTAGGTCCTAAGCACCTAATCAACAAGAAAACTGTAGCGAAGCGAGCTGAAAACATGTTGTGGCACAAACTACCTAAGTCTATCTACTTCCGTCGTGGCAGCCTTCCAATCGCAATGAGCGACCTAGAAGGTAAGAAGCGCGTATTCCTAGTAACTGACCGTTTCCTATTCAACAACGGTTACAGCGACGAAGTAGTGAAGCTTCTTAAAGCTCAAGGCATGGAAGTTCAAACTTTCTTCGATGTAGAAGCGGATCCAACGCTATCTGTTGTTAAGAAAGGTGCTGAAGCAATGCAAAGCTTCCAACCAGACGTAATCATCGCTCTAGGTGGTGGTTCTCCGATGGATGCTGCTAAGATCATGTGGGTAATGTACGAGCACCCAGAAACTCACTTCGAAGAGCTTGCAATGCGCTTTATGGACATCCGTAAACGTATCTACAAGTTCCCTAAAATGGGTCAAAAAGCTGAGCTTGTATGTATCACTACAACATCTGGTACTGGTTCTGAAGTTACTCCATTCGCAGTTGTTACAGACGACGAGACTGGTGCTAAGTACCCACTAGCTGACTACGAACTAACTCCTAACATGGCTATCGTTGACGCGAACCTTGTTATGAACATGCCTAAGTCTCTAACAGCATTTGGTGGTTACGATGCAGTCACTCACGCTCTAGAAGCTTACGTATCAGTTCTAGCGAACGAATACTCTGACGGTCAGGCTCTACAAGCACTTAAGATGCTGAAAGAGTACCTACCTTCAAGCTACGCGAACGGTGCAAATGACCCAATCGCTCGTGAAAAAGTACACAACGCGGCAACTATCGCTGGTGTAGCATTTGCGAACGCATTCCTAGGTGTTTGTCACTCAATGGCTCACAAGATTGGTGCTGAGTTCCACCTACCACACGGTCTGGCGAACGCACTACTAATCTCTAACGTTGTTCGTTACAACGCAAACGACAACCCAACTAAGCAAACTGCGTTCTCTCAATACGACCGTCCACAAGCACGTCGTCGTTACGCTGAAGTCGCTGACCACCTAGGCCTAAGCCAAGCTGGTGACCGTACTGCTCAGAAGATTGAACGTCTACTAGCATGGTTGGAAGAGCTTAAGAAAGACCTAGACATCCCAACTTCTATCCAAGCTGCAGGTGTTGCTGAGTCTGACTTCCTAGCGAAGCTTGATGAGCTAGCGGTTGAAGCGTTCGATGACCAATGTACTGGTGCGAACCCACGTTACCCACTAATCTCTGAGCTTAAAGAAGTTCTGAAAGCGGCTTACTACGGTAACGCATTCGTTGAAGGCGAAACTTTCGAAGGTACAACTGTTATCAAGAAGAAAGCAGACCAAGAAGCGAAGCCAGCTGCTAAAGCTAAAAAAGAGAAAGCTGAAGCTTAATTCAGTAGTAGATTTTCGCTAGCACGAAATCTAATTCGGGAAAATTAGTAAAGCCCCTTCAGAAATGAAGGGGCTTTTTTTATGCGTTTGATTCAGAAAAAGGAGTGATGATTACGCTTTTACGCCCACTATGCCTCTGCACTTACCACGCGACCACTGAAGTAGTCATTGCTGACAATGTATTCGGTCGTTCTTGTTAATTCATCCTGGATCCGCGACCAGTTAGCATCAATGTGATAGCCATGAGAGCTAACCGGAATCACGCCACCGACACGAATATTGCGTGGCTTGAGTTCACGAGCCCAGCTTTTGGTAAAGCCAGTGACAATAGAAGAGGTGTTGTCTAAATCGGTAAAGCACTGCTCAGGCTCTTGAGCGACCACATTGACGATAACGCCTGAGTGCTTTTCTGACATCCTGTCTGCAGCAACCTGCCCAAATAAAAAGAGACTGGACGCGAGCAGCGAAAATTGGTTGATAAACTTGTTGCTATCACTGACATCGGTCAGTGATTGTTTCGGTAGTGATGTCCAGTGATTAACCAAGACATTGGGTGGTCTGCCGACATGGGCTTCTATGTCATCGAAAATGCTTTCTATCGAGCTGGGTGTCATGTCGGTAATGTGAACCTTAGTGACGAGCTCTGTGACTTCTTGGCAACGCCGGAATGTGGCGCTGAGCGCATTGTTGTCTTTATCGCAAAGCACCAGGTTTGCACCAAGGCGTGCGAAATGCAGTGCAATCATTGCACCTAAGCTGGTACCAGCAGATGTAATCAAAACTACCGAATTTTTAATGATCATAGTTACCCCGAAAGTGCCGGTTTCGGATACAGTTTGGCGAAATGCCATTCCCCTGAAGTAATAACTTGGTAGAAAAACTGTGAGTCAAATGTGAATAACTTCAAGTTTTTGTGGATAGGAAAAATATCAAACCGTTATTTTAGCGATAAATCACACTCTGTACGGAAAAACTGGACAGCGTTACATTAGAAACCACCTAAAAATAGGGGTTAAAGGTGGATAGACAATCCGTCCTTACGATGCGCGGTGGATAACTGGTTATATAGAGTATCTATTGTAGGTTTCGGAGCAGACTTTTGACCAAGCTGACGGCGAGTATGACCAGAAAGGTTGTGGTATACCTCTTCGGCAAGGCCGTGAGTATCCACAGGGGCATAGTTGAGTGGCTCTGGTCGGCTATAGTGCTGCAGCTTCGCGCTAGGTAGGCCGCCATCATGAAACTGCTTAGCGATGCTGGCAGAGACCTCGTAGTCATCAAGTTCGCCTTGCAGTTTTTGTGCGGTAGGGACGTCGAAGCGTTTTCTCAATATTGCTTCATCAGTAATTTTGGTATCAACATCCTCAGTCACTGAGGTTTCACGAGAGTCTTGAGAAAACATAGACAACATCAACGCAAAGTCCGCGCGTCTACCTTGCTCTACGGCGCGATTAAGCGACGTACCACACTGTAGCTCGTTGATTAAATTGGCTTTGTCTAAATGATGAATTTGCATAAAGTCCTCTCGTTACAGAGACTTTATCGGCAGGGGCCTAGAGAGCTTTAGAGATAAAATAAAAAAAGACCTGTATTAACAGGTCTTTAAGAAAAACTCGGTAAGGAGCGGATTACTTAGCTAGGTTTTCTTCTACGAATGCCCAGTTAACTAGCGCCCAGAAGCCATTCATGTAGTCTGGACGAACGTTACGGTAATCGATGTAGTAGGCGTGTTCCCATAGGTCTACTGTTAGTAGCGGAGTCACACCTTCTTCTGTTAGTGGTGTTGCTGCGTTAGAAGTGTTAACGATGTCTAGAGAACCGTCAGCTTTCTTAACTAGCCAAGTCCAAGATGAACCGAAGTTGTTGATTGCAGAATCAGTGAACTTCGCTTTGAACTCTTCGAATGAACCGAATGCAGCGTTGATTGCGTCTGCAACTGCACCAGTTGGCTCGCCGCCAGCGTTAGGCGCTAGACAGTGCCAGTAGAACGTGTGGTTCCAGATTTGAGCAGCGTTGTTGAATACACCACCAGAAGACGTCTTAACGATTTCTTCAAGTGTTTTACCTTCAAACTCAGTGCCAGGGATAAGACCGTTTAGCTTAACAACGTAAGTGTTGTGGTGCTTACCGTGGTGGAAATCTAGTGTTTCTGCTGAGATGTGTGGTTCTAGAGCGTCTTTCGCATAAGGAAGTGCTGGTAGTTCGAATGCCATTGCTCGCTTCTCCATTGATTATTAGCGGGTTTTTACCCTGATTGCTTCCAAGTATATTTTTTATTGAGTCGTGTGTTGACTGACTGCTTGCTATTTTAGCAAGTTTTTACTTTATTAAAAGAGCTGGTGATAAATTAATTGTGATGTTTTGTTTACTTAGCCCTTGATAGCTAGGGTTTAGGTAGCGTGCATCACATCTTAGCTACAATAGTATAACCACAATATTATTGTGCTTTTTATTCTGTGACGATTCGCTAGAATGTGAACACATTCGCAGTACAAGCATTTCGAGGAAGCAATGGAAACGATCGATAAAATCAAACAGCAAATTGAAGAGAACACAATTCTTCTTTACATGAAAGGTTCACCTAAATTGCCGAGCTGTGGCTTTTCTTCACAAGCAGCTCAGGCACTAATGGCTTGTGGCGAAAAATTTGCTTATGTAGACATCCTACAAAACCCAGACATCCGCGCAGAGCTACCAAAGTACGCTCAATGGCCAACTTTCCCTCAACTATGGGTTGAAGGCGAGCTAATCGGCGGCTGTGACATCATCGTAGAGATGTTCCAAAAAGGCGAACTTCAGCCAATCATTAAAGAAGCCGCGGCACGCAATGCGGAGGAAGGAGACGCTTAAGTCTTCTTCTTGTTGAGCTCTCAAGAGCTTAAAGCACGCTTCGCTTGACCCCTCCTAGCCTCCCGGCTACGCGCCCCGCTTGCAAGGGGAGGAACAAAAGCTCACCGCGCTTCACTTATTTAAATAGGCGATGCGACGATAGGAGCTAGCATGTTGTTCTCCCCCTTTATAAGGGGGAGCTAGAGGGGGTAAACGCGAAACCCAAACCACCCACCAATCCCCCAAATTCCGTTCCCCACACCTAAAAGCACTCCACCAAACCACCCCAAGTCCATACCCTAATAGGGTGATACCAGATACCCCTCATCACAACTTACCCTTCAAGCCATTTATATTTCCCTCACCAATGCTACCGTTAGAAAACAATAACGATAAAGAAAGCAGTAAAAGATAAGTGGTCATATGTTTGCATCCAAAAAACAACTCACTCAACTCCAACAGCAATTGCTATCTGAATCCGAACAGAAAGACACCTTCGCTTGCCAAGTCGAGCAGTTGCAGCAAGAGTTAGCTCACAAAGAGCAACAAATACGAAAACTAGAAGCGCAACTAGATAAACAGAAACAGCGCTCTCGACTGTTTTTGAGCTCTGTTACTTCCCAGCTGGTGGGTGCGACGAGCAATATTGAACAGGCGAATAATCAGCTCATCCATCAAAGTGATCAGCTTCAGGCGAACCTTGGTGTGTTTGACGCGACACAGCAGCAGCTTGAAGAGATGTATCAATCGCTCGATCAGGTCTCGCAATCTTCTAATGCGAGCAAAGAGACGGTGGCGGCACTACAAGTGCTGACAGGGGATATCACTCAGTTTATCAGTATCATTCATCAAATTTCAGAACAAACCAACTTACTTGCGCTTAATGCTGCTATTGAAGCGGCAAGGGCAGGAGAGCACGGTCGTGGGTTCGCTGTGGTCGCAGACGAGGTTCGTTCACTGGCTGGGCGTGCGAATGAAGCGGCGAGTGAGATCTCGGGATTGGTCGAGCGTATAGAAGGAAGTACCAACAAGGCGGGCGAGAATATCGAATTGGTCTCGTCACAAGTTGCCGAAGCTTCCAAAGGTGCTTCGGACATAGTTCAAGATACCCAGTCCATTTTGTCTCTTTCTTCTGACACGGTCGACGTCATCTATACCACTACGGTCGATATCTACGCGTCCAGTGCTATCGCGCAGTACACGAATATGTGGGCAACGGCGCACTCCAAGCTTATTGGGGCAGACTATGATGCGAGTTTGCTTGAGCTTGCTGAAAGTGAAACCATTTTTGGTCAAGTGATAGCGAGTCATGAAGAGACACAGCAGCTTGCATCCCCTGGTGGGCCTTTAGAGTATTTCTACGTTAAGGCGACGGCACTGCATGATGGATTGAGGCTAGTAGCGCAAGGCAGTAACGATTCGGACATGATTGACCAAATGGATATGGCGTATCGTGATCTCGTATCCTACATCGCAACGGCGCAAGAGAAAGTGAAAACCTCATACGCGCAAAAATAACAGGCGGAAAAAAGGGAGTGAATTATCACTCCCTGCCAACTGAGGTTAGTTACTCTGCAAGCTCACCTGTTGCTTCGAACACTTCGAGCATGTCTAGGTATGGTTGCAAATCCCCGATATTGTTATTAATCCACTCACTGTTGTAGTAAGTATCTAGGTAGCGCTCACCACTATCACACAGCAAAGTGACAATAGAGCCAGTTTCGCCACGTCTTTTCATCTCGCTTGCCAGCTGCAACACACCGTATAGGTTAGTACCTGTCGATGCACCCACCTTGCGACCTAGCGTTTTTTCCAGCCAATGGATGGTTGCAATACTTGCCGCATCTGGGATGGTACGCATCTCATCAACCACGCCTGGAATAAAGCTTGGTTCAACGCGAGGGCGACCAATACCTTCTATCTTGCTGCCACAATCACCGGTAATCTGTGCGTTACCTGTCTTGAAGTAGTCATGGAAAACAGAGTTCTCTGGGTCTACAACGCATAGCTTAGTATCGTGCTTTTGATAGCGAATAAAGCGGCCAATTGTAGCCGACGTACCGCCTGTACCAGGACTCATTACCACCCAAGATGGAATCGGATGATCTTCGAGCTCCATTTGGCTAAAGATAGAGTTTGCAATGTTGTTGTTACCACGCCAATCCGTAGCACGCTCAGCGTAGGTAAATTGATCCATGTAGTGGCCATTTAGCTCTTCAGCCAATCGGCGAGATTCCGCGTAAATCTGATCAGAGCGGTCTACTAGATGTGCTTTACCACCATAGAATTCAATCTGTTCAATTTTCTTGCGTGCTGTGCACTTTGGCATCACTGCAATAAAGGGTAAGCCAAGCAGACGAGCAAAGTAGGCTTCTGATACGGCAGTGCTGCCTGATGATGATTCAATCACAGTGGTCTCAGGACCAATCCAGCCATTACAGATCGCATATAAAAATAGCGAGCGGGCTAGGCGGTGTTTTAGTGAGCCAGTTGGATGTGTGCTTTCGTCTTTTAGATAAACGTCGATCCCTTCAATAATAGGGAGATCAAGTTTGATCAGGTGAGTATCTGCCGAGCGCTGGAAGTCAGCTTCAATTTTGCGAACAGCGTTGTTAATCCATTGGTGATCAGTACACATCGTCTTGGTTTCCTACTTTGTGATTGGCATGGTGATAATTTACCTACAGATAGAGAGAAAAACTTTGCTATATTTACTTCAATTTCGCTAGTTGGTAGAAAATTTTTCTACATTGGAGCTATTTTGGATATAGATAGTACAGATAAGAAGCTACTGTCCCTGCTGCAACAAGATGGGACCTTGTCGCTAAACGAGTTAGCCGAAGCGGTTAACCTCACCACCACACCTTGTTGGAAGCGACTTAAGAAGCTTGAAGAGAGCGGCGTGATCGATAAACGGGTTGCGTTGCTGGACCCAGAAAAGCTGGGTTTATCATTCACGGCGTTCGTACAGATAAAAACCACCAATCACTCTCATGAGTGGTATAAAGCCTTTGTCGAGACGGTGTCTTTGTTCCCCGAAGTGATGGAGTTCTATCGAATGGCGGGTGAGTACGATTACATGATGAAGGTGTTGGTGAAAGATATGAAGTGTTTCGATGAGTTCTACAAAAAGCTCGTCAATAGCATCGATGGGCTATCCAATGTGACATCTACCTTTGCGATGGAGCCACTAAAATACACCACAGCACTGCCAATACGTTGATTTGGTAGTAGTTCTCAACTTAAGCCACGTAACCTTGCCAGCGCCGAGTAATCACTCTATAACCTAGTGTAACTACATGAGTTCATGGACTGAGATTGCTGGCTACACACAAGGAGTGTTTATGTTGCATCAAGTATTGGTGTCGGTTAAAAAGCCCTTTATCAAAATGGTACCGGTGCCTAAGCCTGAATGTATTGTTGGGCAGGGGAAGGTGCTTGATGTAGCCAAATATTGCCAGCAATACTCAGTATCAAAACCGCTTGTCGTCACGGACAAGGTGTTGCTCGGTCTTGGTTTGTTGGATGGTATGTTGGCGTCATTGGAGAACGCTGGCATTAATGCATCCATTTTTGATGAGGTAAAGCCTGATCCCGACTACGCGACTGTGCGAGCAGGCGTTAAACAGTATCAAGCCAACGGCTGTGATGGGGTTATCGCGTTTGGTGGAGGCTCGCCGATTGATTGTGCTAAAGCCATCGCTGGAAGCGTTAAAACCAAAAAAGACGTGGCGAAGCTTCCCGGCCTTCTCAAAATTCATCGCCCGATTATGCCCTTGATAGCCATTCCAACCACGGCCGGGACAGGTTCAGAGGGGACTGTCGCAGCGGTTGTCAGCGATGTTGAGTCCAAAACTAAGCGAGCGATTACCGACCCATTTTTAGTGCCTAAAGCTGCGGTTCTCGACCCTGATATTATGCTGGGTTTGCCGCCTCAAATTACCGCAGAGACTGGGGTAGATGCCTTAACCCATGCGATAGAGTCTTACTTAAGCCTCTATGCCAATGCAGAGACTCAAATTATGTCTCTAAACGCGATTAAAGCAGTATTTGAGTATCTGCCTAAAGCGTACCTTGACGGCAGTGACTCTGAGGCGCGTGAAAAGATGGCAGTGGCCAGCTTTGAAGCTGGGCTTGCGTTTACTCGCACCTACATCGGTTATGTACATGCCATCGCGCACCAGTTAGGTGCGTTTTACCACGTTCCTCATGGCCGTGCCAACTCCATGGTTTTGCCTCATGTTCTCAAGTTTATTGAACAAAGAGATAACGCCAGACTGACAACGCTAGCGCAGACCCTAGGTTATAAACACAGTGAGGCATTCATCCAAGAGGTCGAGGGTCTTCTGGACTCGCTCGATATACCAAAATATGTCGCTGAGCTTCAAAAAGAGGACATCCCGGCTCTTGCCAAGCAAGCCATTAAAGAAGCCTTCGGCGAATACCCAGTACCAGAAGAAATGAATGTTCAACAATGCCAGCAACTATTAGAAGCGTTACTCGATAAAGGAGCACAGTAAATGAGCCTGGTCACCCTAGACGAAAAACAAATGATAGAGCGACTCCATGAGCAGCAGTCGGCGTTCAAAGAGGCACCGTTTATTAGTCGTGAACTCAGAAGGGCGAACTTACTCAAGCTTGAAAAAGTGCTTCGAGATAATCAGGCAGCGATATGTGAGGCGATTGCTAAAGATTTCGGTCATCGGTCATCAACAGAAACGGCTCTGCTCGAGCTGTTTTCATCCATCGAAGGCATTGTCGATGCACGTAAACAGCTCAAAAAATGGATGCGTGAAAAAAAGCGTCATACCTCAGTTTGGTTTTGGCCAGCGAAGAACAAAGTTGTTCCTCAGCCTTTAGGCGTGGTCGGTATCATCGTTCCTTGGAACTACCCGTTATTTCTAGCTATCGGTCCAATGACGGCGGCTCTGGCCGCTGGTAATCGAGTGATGGTTAAGATGTCGGAGAACTCGATGAACCTTTGCCAAACGCTCGGAGAGATCTTCTCGACGGCGTTTACGCAAGATGAAATCTGCTTTATTGCCGAAACGGGTGGTACAGGGCAAGCGTTCGCAAAACTGCCGTTTGACCATATGATCTTCACCGGCTCAGGGGTTACGGGTCGCAAAGTGATGGCAGCAGCGGCTGAGAATCTAACGCCAGTTACATTAGAGCTCGGTGGTAAGTCACCGACCATTATCGGTCCGGACTTTGATATCAAAAAGGCGATGAAGCGGATCTTGGGCGGCAAGGTATACAACGCGGGACAGACCTGTGTTGCGCCAGATTACCTGTTGGTGCCTGAAGACAAGGTCAAGCAAGTAGTGAAGGCTGCGAAGTCGATCATGAAAGGAAGATTCAAATCAATTGATCATCCGGACTATACTGCGGTGATTGATGCGGTGTCGTTCGAGCGTCTACAAGAGACTCTGGAACTGGCTAAAGAGGGTCAAGGTGAGGTGATTAACCTGATTCCCGCCAGTGAACCTGATCCTGAATCTCGCCGTTTCCCTCTTCATTTGATCGTAGAGCCTTCAGCGGATGAGGCAGTAATGACAAGGGAGATCTTTGGACCGATTCTGCCAATCATCACCTACAAGTCGATGGATGATGTCTATCACTTTATCGGCGAACGAGACCGGCCTCTCGCGCTCTATCTGTTTTCTGATGATAAAGAGCTTCAGGCATCAGTGCTGGAAAACACCATGTCAGGTGCCTACACCATCAATGAGGTGATGATGCATGTCGCGCAGCACGACCTGCCATTTGGCGGCGTTGGACCGAGTGGCATGGGGCACTACCATGGAAAAGAAGGCTTTGAAACCCTCTCCAAAATGCGTCCGGTGATGCAGCAGGGGAAATGGGCATCGACGGGATTTTTGTATTCACCGTACTCCGGTTTTGCTAAGCGAGTCATTAACTATCTGATTAATAGAAAGCTAGGCAAATATCCAAGTATTAAGAAGCCCAAAGCAAATAAGTAGAAACCTCCATATTGAGTGTCGCTAAGTAAAGTGACGTAAACAACGTGGCACTCAGTCACTTTTCCCTTACACTGTCCGTTAACATATCAATAACACAGGACGTGTAATATGCAGAAGCAACAAGGAACCCTAAAGCTTTCAATGATCTCTTTGCTGGTGGCCGGCAACTTACTTGGCTGCGGAGGAGGTGGAGATGAAAGCTCTAGTGCTTCTGATGATTCGAGTAATAGCAACACTGTGGGGGGCGAAACGCCAGCATCTAACAGTGACATCACAGACACTCTATTTACCAATACTAATGGTGATTGTGAGCAGTATACCGGTGACTACACATCCAATGTAGAAGACATACAGCGCAGCGCTAGCTTCACAGGTAACGTCTCGGTTCAATCCTCCGGTACGCATTGTATTGTTCAGTCAAATGGCATCCCTAATCACGATTTCAACGACGAGTCGGCCTCATTTGCTACCAATGTCTCTGAGCAATCTCAGCAATATGAGTTTGATGCCTCGCCAAGTGTATCGGCGACGGTCACAGAGTTGAGCCTGCCTGTCTCTGAAGCGATTTTGCTCAACGGCGTAAAAGTCGACCTATTAGCAGCAGCTTGCTACGGCGTCGGTAATGAAAAAACCGGATGTGACCAAGATCAGATCGATAACCCATGGCGTTTTGACCCTATGTCCTCTCTGAATCGATTCGGTACCGATGAGCACCATGCGCACGTTCAGCCAGACGGCACATACCATTATCACGGCAATCCTATGGCGATGTTTGAACAAGATTGTGAGGGAGGTGAACCATCACCCGTCATCGGCTTTGCAGCGGATGGTTTTCCCATTTATGGAAGCTGTTACAGAGATCCCGCGGATGGCGTTGTTAAGGCAGCAACATCGAGCTATCAGTTGAAGTCAGGTATTAGGCAGGCAGTGACAGGATATACCACCCCAGTTGCTGGTGGCAGTGTGGTGAGCAACCGCTATGATGGTCAATTTCGTGGTGACTACGAGTACGTCGTTGCACTTGGCTCGCTTGATGAGTGCAACGGGATGACGGTGGAGGGACAGTACGGTTACTACGTCACGAATGCATTTCCGTGGGTGCTGAACTGCTTTAAAGGCGAAGTGGACAGCTCGTTTGGCGCTAACGCTCAAATCAGAAGCCATGCTCACTAGAAAACAAAACGCCTTATCGACGATAAGGCGTTTATTCAGTAAACCGTTTATAAGGCTCAGTCGTTAAAGCGCAGCACACCTTCTTGCGATGTCGATGCTACGAGCTCACCTTTCTGGTTATAGATTTCACCTCTTACTAAGCCACGTGAGTTACTCGCATTCGGGCTGTCGATGGCATAAAGCAGCCATTCGTTGGTGTTCACAGGGCGGTGGAACCACATTGAGTGATCGATAGTCGCCATCTGAAACTTAGGCGCGAAAATGGATACACCATGCGGATGGAGTGCCGTCGTTAAGAAGCGCCAGTCAGAGGCATAACCAAGCACGTATTGGTGGATCAGCTCGTTATTTGGCACTTCACCGTTTGCTCGAATCCAAAGGTATTGCTTTGGCTCAATCTTCTCAGGTTTCAGTGGGTTGACCACATGAACAGGGCGAACTTCAATCGCCTCTTCACTGCAGAACACTTCACGGATTTGTTCTGGCAAAAAGTCAGCAATGCGCATTGCTAACTCGGACTCCGAAGCAAAGTTCTCCGGTCCAGGGACTTCTGGCATGGTATTTTGGTGTTCAAAGCCTGGCGCTTCACAGTGATAGCTTGCGGTGAGATAGAAAATAGGGCGGCCGTTTTGAATCGCTTTGACGCGACGTGTGCTAAAGCTGCGTCCATCTCTTAGGTTCTCGACATCATAGATGATCGGCTTTAGAGGATCGCCAGGATAGAGAAAGTAGCTGTGGAAAGAGTGCACCGTGCGGTCCTCTTCTACCGTATAGCGAGCTGCCGACAGTGCCTGACCGATAACCTGACCACCATAGACTTGTGGTAAGCCTAAGTGTTGGCTCTGGCCTCTAAACAGTCCTTGTTCTAATTGCTCCAATTGCAAAAGTTCGAGTAGTTCAGTTAATGGTTTGCTCATAGATGGATCTTTTCTCTGGGTCTCAATGGGCAAAGTGTGGATTTTACTGATGGATTCGTCAAGCAATTGCTTTTGTAGGAATTCAGTGTTTTTTTCCGAAAAACTCATAGGGAACATCTACGAGTTTCATGAAATCTGTTATCTTTTATTGCATAACCTAGTCTGCGGTTTAACAAACATGATGCAGACCGAATACTCTCTAACTGCTTTATCAAGTGAGGCTTCATGAAATTACTACAAATTGGTGCAATGGCGATGGTGTTGGGCTTGGTGGGTTGCCAAACCGCTCCTCAATCGACAGAAAGTGCCACCCCAGCGAGTGAGCAAACTGAGATGAAAGAGACGATGGCAGCGGTAAAAGGCACAATAGCTTACCGTGAACGAATCGCATTACCTGCTGATGCGGTAGTTACCGTGAAACTGCAAGATGTGTCGCTTCAAGATGTTGCAGCAAAGGTGATTAGTGAGCAGACCTTTACCACAGATGGTGCGCAGGTTCCTTTTGATTTTGAGCTGAGCTATGACACCAAAGACATTAATCCTAAGCACACTTACAGTGTGAGCGCGCGCATTGAAGTGGCTGGTAAGCTGCGCTTTATCTCAGATACCTCTTACCCAGTTATCACGGATGCAAACAAAACAGAGCAGGTTAACCTTCTGCTAGTGGGCGTAAGATAATTGAGTGAGTTGGCAGTCTTACGGCTGCCAACCGAACTCTTTCAAGCGCACGCGCCCTTTCACTGAAAACTCGACACCTTCTTCCATTAATATCGATCTCTGTCTCAAAAACGAATCTCCCTTAAGAGAAATTTCTCCTTTACCGTTGATGACGCGGTGCCAGGGTAGGCTGCTCCCTTCAGGCAAGCCACCAAGCGCCTTACCAACGTGTCTTGCATAGCCAGGATAGCCCGCCATTTTTGCAATTTGACCGTAAGTTGCTACTTTTCCGAATGGAATTTGGTGAATTACTGCAAAGATTTGCGCCTTAAATTGATCCATACTGAAACTGTCCTAGTTCATTTTTGCCACGGAAAGGTATTTGGGGGAGCTATGGTATTTTCGGTGTTTCAATTCATAATCACAAGCTTACTGGCCATGATTTGTGCCAGAACGATAGGTGTCATTGAAGGCGACATTCCCGTACTTGCGGTGATGATTCCTGCGCTATGGATATTGCCTCAGGGTGGTGTTGCAGGGTTGATGCTACTCGCATCCATGGTCGTCTACGGTCTCACGCTTCCTCTGCAATCTATCGCCATGTCGGTGGCGGTCTGGATACTAATACCCGTCTTCATGGTCGCGTTCTCTAAGCGCAGTAATATCTGGATAGTCAGCATCGTCGGGCTTATCGTCCTTACGCTCAATGTCGGGATTATGTTGACCCAATCTGCAGGTAAACTTGGTGGCACGCCAATGGTGACGCTGGTACAAGCATTCTCGGTCTTTGTTGCTTGGTACGCTGCGAAAAACTGGAAGGGATCGACCGAGCACAGCTGGTGGTCACTGTTCTTAATCTTACCAATATGGGCTGCTGGTCTGCCATATGCAGCGCTAATCTCGCTTTGCATGACAGGCATGCTCGCATCCATGGAAAGTCTGGGCAGGCTTAAAACCTTTAAATGGAACAAGCTGCTTTGCTGGACACTTCCGACGGTCGGCTTTGCTGCGATAGTGGTGGTGCCTACCATCGATGTTCCTAAGCCAGTCTTTGTAGTTTGGCTATGCCTACTTGGCACGGCGTGGATGACCGACTACATCTTAAACATCGATGATGAGCAACAAGAGACCTGACTTCGACAAGTCAGTAGCAATGGCATAGATAAACGCGCTCAACAGCCTTGCAACCGCAGGAATGTTGGGCGCTTTGATTAATCTGTAAGCACTTAACAGATAAAGCAAACAGTTTTCCTCGCTACCCCTTGCATTCAGCGCCGCGATACCAGATAATCCTCCCACGCTTTGCAGCAGTGACCCTTCACTTAGGCAACAGCAAAAAAATCTATGGAGGTCTTGGTCCTCTCGCAACAATAGCTCGTGAACTCGGTCAGGTCCGGAAGGAAGCAGCCGCAGCGAGTGACTTGTGTGCCGGGATGTGGCTGAGGTCTCCACCCATTTGAAGCCTGCAATATATGTTCGCATAAATTGCAGGCTTTCTTCATATTTGCACCATAAGTCTTCATAGTCTATTTTTTCGTTGTAGGTTTACAACAAAAGTGATTTTGCTATGTTCGACCAAACCAAGAAGTCTTCTCACGTACATAACATCTGTAAGTTCATGAGCTTGAAGAATGATGCAGTTGTTCGCACTCTGTCCATCTTAGAGTTTGATTTCTGTTTTCACCTCGAATATAACGCAGAAATCAAAAGTTTTACCTCCCAACCTTTCGGCTTCCACTATCAATTCAATAATCGAAAGTGCCGATATACCCCCGACTTTTTGGCGACAGATCACGATGACCATTCAACTTTCTTCGAAGTAAAACACTCCAGCCAGATTCTCAAACCTGACTTTAGGGAACGATTCAAAGAGAAACAAAGAGTTGCATTCAACGAATTTAACAGACGTTTAGTTTTAGTTACTGAGAAGCAAATTAGAATGGGACCAACTTTAGATAACTTCAAGCTACTACACCGTTACTCCGGCTTGCGAACCGTGACTGAGTTTCAAAAGCTAGTGTTGGCGTTTATTCAACGTAAACAAATGGTGAAGTTACAAGAGGTATCTTTGTATTTCGGTTTATCGGAGCAGGACACACTTATCTCTACTCTACCTTGGATCTCTTCAGGGCAAGTTAAAACAGACCTAAGCGGAATTGGCTTTGGTCTCGAAACCTACGTTTGGTGTTAACTATGTCATCGGACTCTAATAACATTTTTGGGTTCTTTGATGAGTTTGAAGCTTCAGAAGGAGAGCCTCAGCAGCTTCCAATAGAGCTAACTCAAGAACCTGTTGAAATTTCTTCAACTATTGATTCTCAATCACCAAAAGTACAGCAAGAAGTTATCCGTCGTATCAAAATCATCACGTTCGTGGAGAAGCGTCTAAAAGGTGGATGGACCGAGAAAAACTTGAACCCTATCTTAAATTTCGTGGAATCGGAATTACAGCTCACTCCACCGAGTTGGCGGACTTTAGCAACTTGGAAAAAATCTTACTTTGAAGCGGGTAAAGACCCCTGTGCACTTATTCCGAAGCATACGTTTAAGGGTAATCGCCAAAAAGAAATGGACTCGCAATCCTTGATTGACGAGGCGATTAAGAATGTATACTTGACTCGTGAACGACTTAGCGTTGCAGATGCATACCGATATTATAAGAGCCGAGTGATTCAAATAAATCGAGGGATTGTGGAAGGCAAAATCAAGCCAATTTCTGAACGTTCATTTTATAATCGAATAAATGAGTTACCTCCTTATGAAGTGGCGATTGCGAGATTTGGCAAACGATATGCAGACCGAGAATTTCGCTCAGTTGGTCAGCAAGTAGCTGCGACCAAACCAATGGAATATGTCGAAATTGACCATACACCAGTTCCAGTAATTTTGATTGATGACGAGCTAGATATTCCTTTGGGACGACCCTATCTGACGATGCTTTATGACCGTTTCAGTAAATGTATCGTAGGGTGCAGTATCAACTTTAGAGAGCCGAGTTTTGACTCTGTCAGAAAGGCGCTATTGAACTCGCTACTGGATAAAAGTTGGGTAAAACAAAGGTATCCATCCATTGAAAATGAATGGCCTTGTCAAGGTAAGATTGACTGTTTAGTCGTCGACAATGGTGCCGAGTTTTGGAGCCAAAGCTTAGAAGATTCATTACGGCCTCTAGTGTCTGATATCCAATACAGTCAAGCGGCTAAACCTTGGCGAAAGTCAGGTATCGAAAAGCTGTTTGATCAGATGAACAAAGGGTTAGTGAACGCACTGCCTGGAAAAACGTTCACCAATCCTACTCAACTTCAAGACTACAACCCTAAAAAGGATGCGGTGGTTAGAGTTTCCGTGTTTCTTGAGTTGTTTCATAAGTGGATTGTCGATTATTACCATATGGCTCCTGATTCAAGAGAACGTGACATTCCATACCACAAGTGGAATCAATCGGAATGGACTCCCTCTTACTACAGTGGTGCAGAGAAGGAGCAATTGAAAGTTGAATTAGGTTTGCTTAGACACCGAACTATTGGAGTTGCAGGGATTAGGCTTCATAACCTACGCTATCAGTCCTCAGAACTTATTGAATACCGTAAATATTGGGCGTCCAACAATGGCAAAAAGCTGTTTGTTAAGACCAAAACAGACCCTTCTGATATCAGCTATATCCACGTTTACCTAGAATCGGAAAAGAGGTACATAAAAGTTCCAGCGGTAGACAACAGTGGATATACAAAAAGGCTGTCGCTTTTTGAACACGAGCGAATACAAAAAGTACGCAGGCTCAATACAAAGCAGCTTGTTGATGATGAGGCGCTTGCCGATACATTTCTATATATGAAAAAACGTATTCAGGAAGAAACCGACAGATTCCGCAGTGCAAAAAGTAATAGGGCTAGCCTGCCTAAAACGGGTAACACTTCGAAATTAGCAAAGTTTAATGATGTGGGTTCAGACGGGCCAAGCTCAATCAATACGACTCCAGTTAAACAAGAAAACACTGCAGTGCTCGATGTCTCAGAGCAGTTATCTGATGATGATTTTGAAGATATTGAGGGGTATTAATTTGAACTTAACATCTAGACAGTTTGAACAGCTAAGATCCTTTGAAACTTGCTTTATCGAGTACCCTGCAATAACTGAAATCTACTCTATTTTCGATCAACTTCGTTTTAATCACTCCCTTGGGGGTGAACCGGAGTCTTTCTTGTTAACTGGTGAGGCCGGAAGTGGAAAAACGGCTTTGATTAACAATTATCTATCACGCTTTCCGTCTAGTTCAACTTGGGGCAAACAACCTGTTCTTAGCACCAGAGTGCCGAGCCGATTAAATGAACAGAACACGCTAACCCAATTTTTAGTTGATTTACATGGAAAGTCAGGCGGAAGAAGTACCCGACGACATAATGAAATTGCCCTTGGTGAGGCTGTAGTAAAGCAACTCAAACGTAAATCCGTTGAGCTAATTATCATCAATGAAATTCAAGAGCTTGTAGAATTTTCTACAGCAGAAGAAAGGCAAGCTATTGTTAATACGTTCAAATATATAAGTGAAGAATCAAAAGTCTCGTTTGTGTTGGTTGGTATGCCATATGCTGATGTCATAGCGACAGAGCCACAATGGAATTCGCGATTAAGTTGGAGACGAAAGATTCATTATTTTAAGCTGTTGAAAGCTACCAGCCATTCGAGTGTAGAGGCACCTTATAACTTTGACTTGGAGCAAAAAAAGCATTTTGCCAAATTTGTCGCAGGTTTGAGTGCGAGAATGGGCTTTGATGAATCGCCAGTGCTTACAAAAAATGAAGTGTTATACCCTTTGTTCGTTATGTGTAGAGGGGAGTGTCGAGCGTTAAAGCACTTCTTGAAAGATGCACTACTAATGAGTTTCAATGAGAACGTTGGTACGATAGACAAAGCGATATTGTCACGCACGTTTTCATTTAAGTTTCCCTATTTGGATAATCCCTTTGATTGTCCTGTGGAGGAGCTTCGTCTTCTCCAAATTGACTCTGGATCGTCTTACAACCTAAATGCGATTTCTTCGGAAGATAAGATTCTTGCTCCGCGATTTACGGATGCTATCCCGTTGAGTATGTTGTTGAGCAAAAATGGCCTCAAAGCTTAGAGGTGACCTTCGCTATTTAGGTTTTCCAGTAGCGCCTTCTTCTCTTCATCACTCAGCTTATCAATCGCACACGCCAACTCAGCACTCAATTCATTCCTACAGAAAAAGTAATTCAGCGGCACATCTAACTCTTCAGCCATGCGTTCAAGCGTACCGATATCCGGCACGTGCCTACCTTTCTCATAATGGTTCATTCGCCCACTAGCAGAGCTTGGTTCCATACCTATTTTCACCCCTAAATCTTTTTGGGTGATCTTGGCTTTTTTACGCGCAGCTTTGAGCCTCGCTGGGATTGGGTTGTCTTTTTGCACTTAGACATTTCTTATCAACCTTTCGATAACTTAGATTGTCTAAGTTTTACTGATTTTTGTATACTTAGCAATCCTAAGTTTTTATGCGTATGAATGATCAAATGACACAGCCCCAAAAAATCAATGCCTACATGTTTAACCTACTGATTAAAAGAGAGATGGACAACTTTTCGGTGACAGAGGCAAGAGATGCTTTGATGGATCTAAGCGAAGAATTTAAAACCCAACAAGAAGCTAGGAAGTATGTCTATCGGCAACTTTTGGCGTTTGAGCGCAAAGGTTGGTTAGTATCTAGGGGGCACAATAGATCGAAAAAGTATCAAAAAACTGAGTTGATGAAGTCTCTCTCTTTGACTCCGCGTAAGCTAAAAAGTGATTTAAGTGAAGTTGTAGCCGCCCCAAATACACTAGAACACGTTGATTTGAGGGTTTTGCAAAAAGAGAAAAGTAAGTACGAAGGAGAGCTTGCTATTGTGCTCAGTGAAGTCGAAGAGTATCAATCTTTGATGGAACGATTTCCGAAGAAAAAAGATATGTTTATGACCATGTTTACTGAAAGTAAGGAGTATTCAGCTAAGTTGTTGGGCAAGATTAATGCTTTATCTAAGGTTCTATTGGTGTCCAAAACAGAAGGCTCATTCTCATGTTGAGGTTGTGGCAGGAAGAGTGTGTTGCCGCTGCACTCGAAAAGTATATGACTTCAACAAGACACTTTTTTTGCCAAGCGACGCCCGGTGCCGGTAAAACGGTGATGGCAGCTGAACTGACGAAGTGCTTAATTCGAGAGGACAAAATTGACCTTGTTCTCTGTTTCTCCCCATCTTCCATCGTCGCACTTGGAATTAAAGAGACGTTTGCTAGGCACTTAAATTGTTCTTTTGATGGTGGTATGGGAGCTATGGGCGCTTCCTATACGTACCAGTCTATCCGTTTTTTAGATGATGCTTTTTGGAACACCATAAGAAAGTATCGCGTCTTGGTTGTTTTTGACGAGATCCATCACTGTTCATTTGATGAAGAAGGTCGTTCAAATGCTTGGGGTGAGCAAATTATCACTAAGATACAGGGCCTTGCTCGCTATACATTGGCATTATCGGGGACCCCATGGCGTTCAGATAGCGTACCTATAGCGATGGCCGAGTATACCGACCCCGACGGTTGTTTGCTTTGCGATTATCAATACGATTTAAGACGTGCAGTACAAGAGAGAGTATGCCGTGCTCCCAAGATTGTTTTGGTAGACAGCGAGCAGCTTTCACTAACGGAAGGTACTGAAGTTAAAAAGTACGCATCTATTTTGGAAATGCTAAAGCAATCAAATGCTTCCTACCGTAGTGTGATTCAAAACGAGTCAGCGATGACCCACTTACTCGAACTAGGCGTTAATAAGCTGAATGAGATTCGACAGAGCTCTCCAGAGGCAGGTGGGCTTATCGTCGCGGCATCTGTACAACATGCTAAGACTATTCAATCACTATTGATCCAACATTTTGGTCAATCAGCGAGTATCGTAACGTACCAGCATGAGAACCCGTTGGAGGAGATAGAGGTTTTTCGACACTCCAATACTCAGTGGATTGTCAGTGTCGGAATGATAAGTGAAGGTACAGATATTCCTAGGTTGCAAGTTTGCTGCCATTTGAGCGCAGTAAAAACCGAGTTGTATTTTAGGCAAGTGTTAGGGCGAATTTTGAGGGTCAACAAGGCTTCAAACCAAGAAGCTTGGTTGTATACCTTTGCTGAAGAAAAGCTAATAGGTTTCGCTGAGCGAATTGAGCAAGACATCCCAGAGACATGTTTGTATCTAAAACAACATTCTAAGGAACTAAGTGGTCTTACTGGTGAGCCAGAAGTGAGCATAAGGGTAAGTACAGGTAAGACTCCATTTCAAACATCTGGTTCCGATCTCAACTGGCACGACTCGGGAGCACAGTCAGTTGGGCTGTCGAATTCAACTCTATCGCAAGAAGAGCTAAAGCTTGGCCAATTCAGGCAGCGTGTCATTTCGGCATTTTTCAACAGGCTATAAAATGGTTAGCTTAGGACAATCGAGGTCAAAGTGTGAGCAAGAGTACAAATAACAAGATGATTCTAAAGGTAATACATTCAGTTTGATATGAACTTTGTTATATACTGAACCATCAATACGTTTCTTCGAGTCTGCAATATGGTCAAGGACATCAATATAGCAAAGCTGATCGAAACTGATATGGTCAACAAAGTGAATCTTTTCATGTCATGTCCGATCAACTCATAGCTCGCTTAAAAGACTCTCAAACCACTCAATTTGACTTCACAGACATTATTGTTAAACAGGCTGTTTAGGGAATTAGACCATGCCGATAATTGCAAAAAAATATGAGCAGCTTGCTTTAGATGACGAATACTTAACGGACAGTTTGTTGATGACGCTTGCATGGAAAAAAAGTCATCAATATATCCGTACTGCTAATTGGTATGCCGACAATTTTGAATTGGACTTGTCGGCATTATCGTTGTTGGAAAGTGCACAGCAGTGGTGCAATGATTTACAACAAGATGAATTGACTTTTCAGCCTTTAGAGCTTGTCCCCGCACCTAAGCAACATAACTGGGAGTTCAAAAAGACAGAATTTGGTTCAGAAGAATGCTTAACATGGAAGCCGAAAAACCAAGCTTTGGATGAGTACAATCAGAAGCCTGAAAAAATTAAAAAGATCATTGAAAAACCTGCAGATATAGCATTTTCACTGAGACCACTTGCACATATGCCTATTCGTGAACAAAGTATGATGACTTTGTTGATGATGTGTATAGGTAATCAGGTTGAAACGAGGCAAGGTGATCCCAGCACTGAGTTAGAGTTTGTTCATGAAAAAGAAGTGGTGAGTTACGGTAATCGCCTTTATTGCCGCTACGATGAACAGGGTAATGCGGAGCATAGTTATGGTGGCACTACCACTTACAGTAAATTTTTTGTTGATAACCGAAAGTTTTTAGAACGCCCTTTCTATTTTGCAAAGAAAGCGAGAGCTGAACTTGATGATAACCATGAAGTATTCATTCTAGATTTGGACCTCGCCAAGTTTTTTGATTTGGTTAACCGCAAAAAGTTGTGCGAGCTCATAAAAACTGTTGGTAACGTGGAAGCTAAACCCGTAGGTGAAGTTAAACATCTTAATAAACTGCTGGTAGCCTTTGAAACTTGGGAGTGGAGCAAACTCGCTGCTACGGAATATAATAAGGTTTGTAAAAATGAAGAGGTGATGTCTGCACCGAAAGGAATTCCACAGGGTTTAGTAGCTGGCGGCTTTTTAGCTAACGTATACATGCTTGAGTTTGACGAAAACCTTAGGGATTTAATTGGGAATATATTAGAGCCTACAATCCGTAACGCTGAGATTGAAGTTACTTTGGTTGATTATTGCAGATATGTTGATGACATGCGATTGGTTGTATCTGTGACATCTACAATTCCTGATACCTCGATTTCTAAATTTGATGTAGAAGAGCTCGTCATTGCAGCTATCAAAGAAGTCATCAAAGAATCTAAATTAGATGACCTGAAGTTAAACGACGCTAAAACTAAAATACAGCGCTATCAGCCACGTGTAGCGGGAATATCTAGGGAGCTTACCCATATTCAGAAAAAACTTAGCGGGCCAATTGCATTTGATGAGTCTCAAGAAACCCTAGGTCAGCTTGAATCTTTACTATCTATCGTTGCCAATGACCAAATACTGGAACAAGGTGATACATGTACTCCAAACAGGCTCGCTCAAATAAATAAAAGCGAACTTGATGTCCGTGATGATACCATCAAGCGCTTTGCCGCCAATAAAATATCCAAGCTACTGAAAGGCATTCGTAATTTCAGCGCTCATGAAGTTGATGCTAATGGAAACGTTATTGCAGGTGATTGGGATTATTTACAAGAGCGATTAGCGAGACGCTTGATAGCAGCATGGTCACATGATCCTTCGCTCGTGTTACTACTAAAAAAAGGTCTAGAGCTTTATCCATGTAGTCGTTTGTTGGAGCCTGTTTTAGAGCAGTTAAACAAGAAGTTAATTGACCCTGAGATTAAAATTCAATCGGTTGCGCGATACTGCCTATCAGAAGTATTTCGTCATAGTGCAGCTGTAATTCATCGTTTAGACCCTAAATATATCCCACGTCATGCTAAATATGACGAATATTTTGAACACCTTCAACATAAAGCAATGTTGGTTTGCCAAGATACAGATGATAGTGAGGGCAAATTTGATCTGTTGCTTGAGCAAGCACAGTTTTTACTGCTTTGTAGGCTAGATTCGAACCTAGAAGAAAGTTCGAGTAATGCTGATCACGATATGATTATTAAGTTTATCAAAGGCTTTAGGGATATTTCAGTCGATAGTACAGTAAATGCGTCTAGAGTTGCAGCAAATGTGTTGCTTGCGGCACAACTTAGCGATGACAGCAAATCTTTGAATCGTTCGATTTCATGCTTTTTGGAAAAGTTAAGACCAGATGTTTGCTTGGCTATCTTAACCAAGATTGCTTCGCAAAATCTAACTCTATTCATAGCCTTAATCAGGCATGCTCGTTCTCTTGGTATTGAATGGGCAAAACAAGCGAGTACTAAAGCACTTGCTAAGCAGTATGCGATTGATTGTAAAGCTTCGCTGGGACCATTGGATAAGATCAGTGGAGAAAAGTCATTACTAAGCATTATTCAACGAAGTGATAATCCTTTTGCGAATGAAGTCATGTTGCTCAAATTGATGTTGTCGTTGCTGGAAGAGCCTAAGCAATTACTTGAAGCCAATACGAGTCAACTGATAGATGTTAGGCAAACCAAAGTGGCACTCGAAGGTGCAAGTTTTCATCGTACTCCTCAGCTAGAACTGTTCAATACTAAATTAACAGTCAATCTAGCACTTACCGAATCTCAGTCGCAGCTAAGCCCTCACTTAACCGGAGTATCCTCTGAAGTTAGTGTGCTCCAAAAAATCGCCATTTGCGCCCGCTCTGCATTAGTTGGGAATATAGATTGGTCTGGATTTGGTTCATCTATAACAGCAAAACTTGGTTATAGAGGAATTAAAACGAGTCCAGATAAAAGAACATTGGGGATGATGAATACACCACAGGCTATAGTTGGTGAATCTGCACAAGTTTCTCATTGGTTGACCACATTGATATCTAAGCTTCTCATTTGGCCTGGTATCAATGTTAACGACCAAGGTTATATATGGCCTAACCAATGGACCATCGCCTCTTTTAAAAATCTAATTGTTCAACGTTTAAGTACTTTAGAAAAAATGTACTGTAGGCACTCAAATATGCCTAGTTTGATTGAATCAGTAATGCTTGATTGGACGGAGGACAAGCGTGAATTAACTGTTGCAATGGTTCAGTCAAAGCTGCCTCGGATTCGTGATTTTGATGATTACGGTTGGATGTTAGATGATAAGAAGTTTCAGTCTATTCATCGAAGGCACGTAGCCGATGTGGCTACATTGGTTTGCAAGCATATTGATGCCCAGCGTGTAACTGATGAGGAACGGAATGAGAGAGGTCAAAAAATTGATTTAATCGTATGGCCTGAACTATCAGTCCATCGAGATGATATGGATATTCTGATTGATCTATCGCGCAAGAGTCATGCAATCATCTATGCGGGGTTAGTTTTTATTGAACAGGAGGGTGTTCAAGGGCCAAATAACTGTGCCGTCTGGATCGTACCACCAAAGGCAAATACTAATCAAAAGGAGCTTATTCGGTTCCAAGGCAAGCAGAATATGATGTCTGCTGAAAAAGGTCATATTCAGTCATGGCGACCGTATCAATTGATGCTTGAATTAAAGCATCCTAGGTTTCCTAACGATACAGGCTTTATGCTAACAGGCTCAATTTGTTATGACGCCACAGATATATCTTTAAGTGCTGACTTACGAGATAAGTCCAATGCTTATGTTGTATGTGCACTAAATCGAGATGTAAATACGTTTGACACTATGATTGACGCACTTCACTACCATATGTTCCAACCTGTGGTGTTAGTTAACTCAGGTGAGTACGGAGGTTCTTGCGCAAAAGCCCCTTACAGCGAACCGTATCACCGCCTAATTGCTCATAGTCACGGGAATAACCAAGTATCCATTAACACCTTTGAAATGAATATGTATGACTTTAGGCGTGACGATGTGGGTAAAGGGATGAAATCAGATAAAGCTGTTAAAACACAGCCTGCTGGTGTAATGATGCAAGAGGATAAAAAATGACATGCTTTAAAACTGGTTGGGCCGCCTTGCTTGACGTTAGTCTGTGGGTAAGTTGGGCTAATATCATTGCTTGCGTAGTAGCAATTGTAGCTGCCTTTTTTGCTTATCGGCAATGGACCAGCTCAAAAGAGGAAGCGAGAAGAGCCACTGCGTACTCTGCTTATTCAAAGTTTTTGGAGTTGTGCCAACAATCGCCTGATTTTGCTTACGCAGATGAGCAAGTGATAAAAGTTAATCAAAAAGATTATATTCAGTACCGTTGGTTTGTAGCACAGATGCTATTTGCGTTTGAACAGATATTGGATGTGCTTCCAAATGATGAAGAATGGAAGGTTACGATTAGGAATCAGCTAACGAAACACGTTTGGCATTTAAAAAACTCAGGTTCCGTTAAGAGAAAAGAGTGGAGCAGGTCTTTGCAAGTATTAATTGAAGCAGAAATAGCTACTAAAGTGGAAAGCTAAGGATCGGCTTTTAGTCACAATTCGCTCTAGAGGAATTTGATTTTCTGCAATTAGCTGAAATACTAAAACTTAGAATTTCTAAGTTTTAGTGGTGGCATGTGGATACGGACATTCAGCTTTACCCTGACGAATCGCTTGAAAGCTTTCTGTTACGCTTGAGCCAATATCAAGGTTATGAGCGCTACTCTCATTTCGCTGAAGATATTTGGTATGAGACACTAAACTCTCATGAGGCTATTCCCGGTGCTTTCCCGTTAGAGGTCAATCGCGTTAATACCTACCACGCTCAAACCACAAGCCAGATGCGGGTTAGAGTGCTCATCCAACTTGAAAAGCGATTAGAGCTTAATAGACATGGCGCACTCAGGCTTGCGTTAAATCACTCCAAATCTATATTCTCTCCTGATTATAAAGCTGTTCACCGTTTTGGAATCGATTACCCCTTCACTTTTCTTCGAAAACGTTTTACGCCGATCTGTCCACTTTGCTTGGCGGAAGCACCTTATATTCGACAAAGCTGGCACTTTGTTCCTATCCAAGCTTGTGAAAAACATCAATGTGAATTGATGGCTCGCTGTCCTGAGTGCAAATCGTTACTTGAATATCAAAATACCGAGAGCATCACACATTGTGAGTGTGGTTTCGATCTGCGAGAAAGCGAAGTAGAAGCTGGACCGAATTCTGAGTTAATTACGGCAAAATGGTTAATTGGAGAGAACTCTGTTGAAACGGGATTGATGAGCAAAGCAATAACGGTATCAGAGCGTTATGGTGTCTTGCTTTGGTATGTAAACCGATACGGCGAGTTAGGTGAGATTAGCTTTGATGCCTTTATTGAATATTGCTCGGCGTGGCCAGAAAAACTGAAGCAAGATTTAGATGCGTTGGTTGAAAAAGCAGATGTTGTTCGAACCAAGGATTGGCGAAAGCTGTTTTTCACAGAGGCGTTTGGCAGTTTACTCAAAGATTGTCGCCAGCTACCGAGCCGCGAGTTAAGCAAAAATGTTGTATTGGTTGAGGTGTTCAAGTATCTCTCAGAGCTTGTGGCAGACAATCCGGCATCATCTAAGGGAAATGTCGCAGATGTGCTATTAAGCCCTCTAGAAGCTTCTACATTGCTCTCCTGCACTACGGATGAAGTGTATCGGTTATATGAGTTCGGTGAAATCAAGGCGGCTATCAGGCCGCGTATGCACACCAAAATAGCCAGCCATGAGTCCGCCTTCACTCTAAGAAGCGTTGTAGAAACAAAGTTAACTCGAATGTGCTCGGAAACCGATGGGCTCAGCGTTTATTTACCGGAGTGGTAAACATGACTAAATTTGCAGATTTTCTGGTAATCGAAGATGTTGCGGTAAAACAAGCGGCAATGAAAAAATGGTTTATGCCTTACACTGCCGACGTAGAAGTTGATGGGTTTGAGGAAGCGGCGTTAACGGTACTAGTTAACTTAAGCTCTCATCATAAAGGCGATAAATGCAAGGATTGGTTAGACAAACTCCGTGCGAAGCAGCATTTGAGCGATTCAGAAAACATAGAGTCGTCATTGGCAGAGTTGAAATGGTTTCACTCGCACAATTTGAAGTTTCCGGACTGCCGCGTAAGAGAGCAAAGGCTCATCGCAAAACCGCTTCCAACGGAAGAAGTGTTTATTTCGGGAAGAAGTCTTGAACCGAGTTTAGGCTGGACGCACAACTCAGCATACTACCGACATGTATTGTGGTTATTGAACCCTTTTCGTTGGCAATCCAAATCAACCAATGTTCTCACGTTAGTGCGAGAAGGACAGCCGATTTGGTTGGCGTTATTGCAAGAATTTGGATTGGAGGTCAAATCACTCGTCTCTTTGCAAAAGGCGATTAACGCACAAGTTCCAGATTCAACCTTTCCAACATCAGTCAGTTCGTATAGTAAGCAAATGCGACTTCCGTGTGGTGATGATTATGTTTCCATCACGCCAGTTGTGAATAATTCAATACAGCGAGAGTTAGAAGTTCGCGCTCGTGATACAAACAGCAAGCTTAGTTTTGTAACCTCTTCACTGCCCAACTCTGCCAGTATTGGTAGCTTGTGTGGGAGTCTTGGGGGCTTTATGAAGGTGATGAACTATCCGCTTGAGATTAAACCAGCACCACAAGGGACGCTAGCGGCAAGTCGTAACAAAACAGGGTATTACCTTGACGACTATCAGGTGACGAATTATCAGATTTGTCAGGTGCTCAATAGGATGACTGGCGCCGAACCCCTTAAAACCAAAAAGCAAAGAGACAAAGCGCGTAACGTTCAAAGCAAGATCCTAAGAAAGCAGATAGCGCTGTGGATGCTGCCATTGATTGAACTGCGAGACCGAGCAGATTTAACCCCAAGCGAACAGCTTTTAGAAAATGACGATCCTTTAGCCCATGATTTTTTGACGCTGCCTGAAGTAGAGCTGAAATCACTCGCAACGCAATTCAACCATCGGCTTCACTATGCGTTTCAGGAGAATAAGTTTACTCATAAGTTCGCCTACCACCCACGGCTGCTACAAGTTGTTAAAGCTCAGATAGTGTGGGTACTTAGCCAATTGAGCAAACCAAGCACTAGTGATGAGACGGTCCAAAGCGAGCAATACATTTATCTTTCTTCCATGCGAGTTCAAGATGCCGTGGCGATGAGCTGCCCATATTTGTGTGGAGCACCATCACTTACGGCCATTTGGGGCTTCATGCACTACTATCAAAGAGAGCTTAATCGGTTGATTGGAAGCGACTCACCGTTTGAGTTTTCGAGCTTCTCATTTTTCATTCGAAGCGAAGATATCCAATCTACAGCAAAACTGACCGAACCGAACTCTGTTGTAACTAAGCGAACGGTTTCTAATGCCAAACGGTCGACGATCCGCAGTGAGAGGTTAGCCGATTTAGAGATAGATATGGTGATTCGAGTCAATGGTAGCGAGCGATTGTCAGACTACTTATCTGAGTTAAAAGCAACGTTACCAACGGCCTTTGCGGGAGGGTATTTATTTCAGCCGCAGATTTCAGCTGAAGTTAATTGGTTGACAACGTTTAGCAGCCGATCTGAACTGTTTCATACTATCAAGGGCGCTCCGGCTTGCGGGCGTTGGCTGTATCCTAGTGAGCAGCAACCTAGTAACTTTGATGAACTTGAGGAAAAGATTGTCGACGATAGCGATAACATTCCAGTTTCCCTAGGTTATCACTTGTTAGAAAAACCGACAGTTCGTGCGAACTCGATAACAGAACATCATGCCTATGCTGAGAATGCGTTAGGGATTGCTAAGCGAGTAAATCCGATCGAAGTTCGATTTAGTGGGCGAGGTCACTATTTTGAGCGAGCGTTTTGGTCGCTAGAATCCAGTGGCGAAACTATTCTTATAAAAAACTATAGGAATTAGATGCTTATGGATTTGTGTAGCCAGCTTAACTATGTCCGTTCTCTGTCCTCAGGGAAGGCGTATTTTTACTACTTATCAAAGAATGATGAGATGTGTCCTATTGGTGTTGATAGAACACGGTTACGAGCACCAAAAGGAGGATATGCTGAAGCGTATAAAGGCAGTAATTTCTCTCCTAAAAACGTGGCCCCTCAAGATTTAGCTTACGCCAACCCTCAGTATATTGAAGAGTGCTACGTTACCCCTGGGGTAGATGATATTTATTGCGCTTTTTCTCTTCGTATTCGAGCCAACTCCCTAAGCCCAGAGGTTTGCAATGATGATGGTGTTCGCGATGCGTTGCTGTCGCTTGCCGCTACCTATAAAGAGCTTAATGGCTACCAAGAGCTGGCGCACCGTTACGCCAAAAATATTTTGTCAGGTAAATGGCTGTGGCGAAATGAAGAGTGTCGAGGTTTGTCCATTGAGGTGACGACGAGCGACAATGGAAAGATAGTGGTGGAGGATGCTACTAGGCTCTCTTGGTATGGTAAATGGGATGAACCATCTACGCAAAGACTTAAGCTGTTGACGGCTTATCTTACTCGTGCGTTGTCAGAGCGTTCTGAGTATTTCTACATGGATATTCGAGCCAAACTGTCTGTTGGATGGGGAGATGAAATATACCCGAGCCAAGAATTTCTAGACAGCAGAGAAGATGGGGTGCCGACTAAAAAATTAGCAACGGTAGAACTGCAAAATGGTAAAGAAACCGTTGCGTTTCACGGACAGAAAGTGGGCGCAGCGCTGCAATCAATCGATGATTGGTGGCATGAAGATGCAGACAAACCTTTGCGGGTGAATGAGTATGGTGCTGACCGAGAGTATGTGATTGCGAGAAGACATGTTGCGCTAAAAAATGACTTCTATCATTTGATTAAAGACACAGAGGCTTGGACCAAAAAAATGAACGAAACCCAAGTTATTCCTAATGAGGTTCACTTCATTATGTCTGTACTGGTCAAGGGTGGTCTATTTAACGGTTCAAGTAGTAAAGCTAAGTGAGGCGAGCATGAAGCAACGATATTACTTCTGTATACGCTACCTTCCAACACAGGCAGACTGTGGTCTACTTGCTGGGCGGTGTATTAGCCAAATGCACAAATTTATGGTCAATAATAAACAGGCCATGAACCAAATTGGAGTTAATTTTCCGAGCTGGGGAGTCAATTCCATCGGTAACACCATTGCTTTTGTTTCCGAGGATAAAGAGCTTTTGATTGGACTGTCTTTTCAGCCTTACTTCTCAGTCATGGTACAAGAAGAACTTTTCGAAATATTCTCCGTTAGCGCGATTCCAGAGGGGGTGGCTGAAGTGAGGTTTGTTCGGAATCAGACAATAGGAAAAAGCTTTATCGGCTCCAAAAAACGAAGAATGAAACGCAGCATGGCTAGAGCTGAGTTGGCAGGTGAAGAGTCATTCCCAGTCGCAGACGAAGAGCGAGAGTTTGAGCATTTTCATCGAATTCCAATTTCAAGCGGCTCGTCGAAACAGGATTTCATTTTACATGTCCAAAAAGAGTGGGTTGATGAACGTAACGCGGCCAATTTTAACACTTATGGTTTCGCTACTAATCAAGATAGGCGCGGCACGGTGCCAGATATTCAGTTTTAACCCTTTTTCTAAAGCTATTCTTTTGATTAATAAAAACAATGGGTTACAATGGTGTTGTAGAAAAGGGTTAATTTTGGCTTTTGTGATGTAAATAGACTCTTATCAGTCAATTAGGGTCTATAGTTTATAGTGACCCGCCGCATAGGCAGCTAAGAAAATAGCTATCCGAATCCTTTCTTATTCGTCCCGGTGACCCGCCGCATAGGCAGCTAAGAATAGGTCAGGAAGAAAGCAACCTACCTGCTGAACAAGCAGTAGACAATCAAAACCATTGAGTTTCGGCTTGATGGTTTTTCTTTTAGTTGCTTTTGGTAATTAAATTATTTTCAAATAAAGCATCGTTAAAATGCATTGATGGTACAGAGAATGAAGTTAGTACAGTTTGAGTCATAATGGACACTGGTAATTGGTGACGGAGATATCTTTAACTGAGCAGATTACAAAAAATTCAAGAACAACGTCAGGATAACAGCGAAGATAGAGCCAACGTAGGCTATCTCGACAATATGGTTATCAACCCAATTTACATAGCTTTGTACAATCTTACTAGCCAACTGCATTACAAACTCCTTGCTAATCCAATATGGTGTTTCTGTATTATCATAGCTTGTTTGTGGAGAATAGTCTCAGCGACGTTTTGCAGGATTTAGGTAAGGCCCCAGCATGGAACATCACTGAGGATAATAAGAAGTAGATGGTCGAAAAAGGGCTAGTCGATGGTATGACTGCGTATTCCGTTGTTACCCAATTATAGCTGAGCCTACACACTTTTGCCTAATTGCTTGTTTCAGGACAAGGCTTACGGTATAGCTGATAACTCAGTATGCTATAAATTATCTAGTCGCATTTTGAATGGAAACGACGAGCTATGAGCAAAAAACGTTTATCTGAAAAAGAACTGGTCAAGGGGATTACCCCTCATACTGCGCATAGAGACGAACTAGCGAAGGTAACATTAGATGAGTTAGGGCCTGGCATCTCTGAAAGTGATTACAGGGCCGCATTGAAGCGAGTTGAATCACTGTTTGATGCAACCGAACCAGGCACTCCTGAAGCTGAGGAGCTTGAAAGGCTAGCTGCGTTGGTTGAAGAGTATGAGGAAAATCACTTCCCTATTAATAAATAACTGCAGCGCACGTTTGCCCCAAAACGTTTCAGAAAGCATAGTACTGGCAACAGAATTAGCTAATGTGCAAAACATGTATATTGCTCATCAAGCAACTACCGAGGAATCCTCAGCAGTTGCAGAATCAACAACTGCCATTTACCCTAATAGGGCAACAGCCTGTTGCCCAAATCAGTCTGAAGAAATTGTGCCCCTTTATGATTCTCGGACATGGCTGGACTGTTTGATAACAGCTGGAACCCGTTGAATACTGATTTAGCATAACCAAATACACGGTTTTGTCGAATCTCGTTTTAAGGTTAGGATTTCTCGCGCTTTTTGATTGTTTGCTCAGTTTGAGATCTTAGTTCATAGTAGCTTAAATCTAAGGAGAGCTAGGAGGTTATATGTTTAAGTTTCTAAAGTATCGAAATTTATCGAGTGACGCTGTTGCCAGGATTGAAGCTGCTGAAAAGAAGTTGAACGAGTTAAATGTTGAATATAAAGCTGTAGTAAAAAAGCTGCACTCTGGTGAGTGTGATGAAGCCGATCATCGACAGGCTTTTGAAGCTAGAGAACAAGCGAGATCTGAACTGGCTCAACTTCGAGAAGAAGAATTTCAGTATCGCGAAATGCCTAAATAGCAATAAGTGGAGGCAATTAGGCTCCACTTTCAGAACTTCATACCGTTGGGGAGTTTAACGTAAAGTTGCCCCAAACCGTCTCAGAATCTGCAAACGGAACACCGAAGCAGTACATCAATAGACCAAGTTAACCTAATCCGTACCTTGGTCTCTTATATGAAATCTTTTCTTATTTCGCCCCCACAACTATATGTCGATTCACATAACAGGTTGATACTAGTTGAGTTTCATAGTAAACGGCAGCAACATAGACGGAATGCAAAGACGAAAAAAGTCCGTCTACAAAGTGTTATTCGCTCGGAGGGAATAATGGATAAAACGAAAACGCAAGCCATTCTCGAGGCAGCTGCTGAAGCATTAATAGCTTCCACTCCAATTGTTGGGGCTGTTTCAAGCATTTTATTGGACGCGACAAAAGATACGGAAGTAGCTGCGGGTAGTGGTGAGCTAGAAAAATTATTTGATGAGGCAAAACGCCAAGAGCTATCACTTCATATGGCAAAAATGCAGGCTCAGGTTGCTCAAGAGTTAGCCATAGCATATCGCATAGAGAATGCTAACGAGGTTGAAATAGAAGAGTATTACGAGGGTGAAGGCAGAGGAGGACTTGACGCTAGTACAGATGGTGCCTCTCTTAGCGTAGCTTTAGGTGGTCAAGGTCGTAAAGTGACAAAGCGTGTTTACCGTTTTACGGGAAACTCGGTTAATGAACAAAAGGCTGAGTAGCGCACATAACAAGGCGTTAAGTTCCTATTTAAATTACACGATAAGGAATAGTTAGTGTGGATATAGATAGCATCCCAGATTGGAAAGCACTGGAAAACTTAGTTGTCATGATACAGAAACAACTAGCTCCAGATGCTGTTGTAAAACACAACGTAATGCTCGAGGGCGTTGAAAGCGAAACAAAACGACAAATTGATGTGCTTGTCGAACAAAGTATTGGGCAATATACAATGCGAATTGTTATTGATTGCAAAGACTACGCTAAGCCGGTTGATGTTAAAGGTGTAGAAGAGTTCCATGGTTTGGTTCAAGATGTTAAAGCCCAAAAGGGAGCTCTTGTTTGTCCCTCTGGCTTTACTAAATCTGCATTAAAAAGAGCAAAGAAATTACAAATTGATTTATATAGGCCAGTTTCTACGGGAAATCATAAATGGAAAGCTAGTGTAACAGCTCCTGTTATCTGTGACTTTAGAAACTCATACATGTCCTTCGGAATTAGTTCCTCAGATCCTAAACCGCTAATGATTCCTCAAGAATTCTATAAACTGAGTGTTGCAAATGAAGAAGGAACTATATTAGGTAGTGCCATCGAGACTGCTCAACAAAAATGGGATGAAGGGCTACTTCCAAGTGAACCTGGACAGCATGAACCGCTATCTATTTTCGGTGAAGAAAAAGTATTTATTGATAATGGTTATGGCGATAAGGTGAACGTTAAACTGACAGTGCAGTTACTTGTTCAACAAAATCTATACCTTGGGCATTTACCTATTGAAGAACTGAACGGTCTTCAGGATGAACACACTGGAGAAATTGTGACAAATGCTTTCACCGTTGGCGGGTTGAACCCAGACGAAGTGCAAAAATCATGGAAAGCGGTTGATGATAGCAACACACTAGATTTTCAACCGTTATTCAAAATTGTAGGTTATGACTGCTACGGTATCGGAACTTAACAAATAAGGATTAAACGCTGCGAAGCCAGCGCTTAATCCCAAGTGTTGAACAAGCCCGATGCCTCTATATAAGTAAATTGTGCGATCTTTGTCTGCGGTGCTCTCACCTTGATGATTTTTTCAAGGCGAGCGCTGCCATGATAAAGCCAAGAGTATAGCTTTATCAGAAGGTTAGCTGTTGTCCGTCAGTCTCTAGCGTTTACGTTTTCTCCCGGTTTGTACTTCAACATTATCCTTATTCTGTCTGCCTTTCGGCTATCTCGGTCGAGTGACCCCAACACAAGCCATCTCATGCTGGCAGCAAGGGCAGAAGCGTGTTGCTTTATTCTTGGTCACAGGCTCAAGGTTTGGGAGCTGATAAAACAGCCCAAGCAGCAATCGCTGTATACGCCTAAGTGCTTGTCGAGCCTGTCCTCGCAAGAAGCCATAGTCACGAACTCGTTGCAATCCTTTGGGAAGTACATGCTGTAAGATGAGCATCAAGAACTGAAGAGTGGGTAGTGTTCGCAGCTTCCATTGTTGGGTTTGGCTCTCTTTGTATCGGAACGTCACTGTGTTTTCTTCTACCTTGATGATATCGCTATCAGGCAATACGCCTCGGTAAAGATAACGTGATAGATACTCCAGTGCTGGCTGGCCTTTTCCCACACATCGACAGTCAACCACCCATTTGTGGGGGAGGCGCTTGGGGAGCCACAACTGTGGATGTTGCTCTATCACTTCTAACAACCTTGCCCGCCATACCTTAGCCAGAGCGAAGGCATTAAACAGGTATTGCTTGTTATCTTTGTGGCATACTTCTCTTGATGAGTCATACCGCCCACCTGCGACAATCACGTGTAGGTGGGGATGCAGATTTCGCTGCCTGCTGTGAGTATGCAGTACGGCGGTGAATCCGAGCGCGCCTTTGTTCTGTCTTTGGGCAAAGCTTTTGAGCACACTCGATGTCACTTGGAACATGGCACTGTAGAGGGTTTTAGGGGCTCGCCTAGCCAACGGTCTTAACTGGTAAGGTAACGTGAAGGTCACCATAAAGTAATGAACAGGCAGCAACTTCTGTTTTTGGCGCTCTAGCCAATCAGAAGTGGTGCGGTGCTGGCACTGGGGGCAGTGTCGGTGCCCACATGAGAGTGGCAGCCGGTCGTCATGATGGCAGTGAGCACAATACCATTGTGAGCGACCTTGCTGCTCTGTTTTGCAGCGGAGCATGGCTTGGATAGCTGAACGCATGTCAGCTGTGAGTTGGTTGTCGTAATGACGTTCAAAAACATCGAGATGGGCGCGGAGTAGGTCGATAAAGATGCTCATACTTCCTCCCATTGAATGACGAGTGCATCGGTAAGCTGGTTAATTGCCAGCGCTGCATCTTTTTGTTTCAGTTGGGTCATACGGGTATAGCGAGCCGTGGTGTTGAGGCTACCGTGTCCTAGCAAAATCTGCAGAGAGCGTAAATCCAGACCTTGCTCAAGTAAGTGAGTTGCAAAGCAATGTCGAAGCGAGTGCGGTGAGATGGGCTTACTAATACCACAGTCTTTAAGGACCAACTTCATGGCCTTTTGTACGCCACCTCTGTCCATAGGGTTATCAGTCATAAGCTCTTTACCAGGAAAGAGTAGCTGTGGGTGACGGTGAGTCAGCCAGTAGCTACGCAGTGCGTTTAGTGTGCGCTGTGGAAGTGGCACCAACCGGTCTTTGCCTCCTTTTCCATTACGAACATGTACCTGCATGGTGTGGGCATCAATATCTTGCACCTTTAGGCTCAGCCCTTCCCTCAGTCGTAGCCCCATGGAATACAAGGTAAGAAAGAACACCTGATAGCGCCGTTGTCGTGTCATCGTGATTAGCAATGCTACCTGTGGTGGGGTTAAGACATCGGGCAGTTTTTTGGTACGAGGTGGCCTGACAATATCGAGCCACTCCCACTCTTTGGTCAAAGTATAGCGATAGAAGAACTGCAGCCCACAGCGGTCGAGCTTTACGGTACTCCAAGAGTGGGTTTCGATGAGACTTGCGAAGTAATGCTTGAGTTGGTCAGTCGTTAAGGTGTCGGGACAGCAGTCGTAGAACTGGGTAATTCGACGTACTGCACGAGAGTAGGCATCGATGGTGGCAGGCCGTTTACCTTGCAGTTTAAGATTGGTAAGGTGTTGGTCATAAAGGAAGTTGTAGCGTTCAAGTTCAGCGGGTGTCATGATATTTACTCCTATGTTGCCCATTGGGTGATGGGGTTATTAGGAGTATGGTGGGTTGTGCGCTTTACTCTGCCGCAGAGCGGCTTCGTTCAACAAGCGTTTCAAGGAGATAGTATGGACTCATGTATGGTTGCTTTACATTCACATTGGTTAAATGCTGATGCTGTGAATGTTGTAATCAATGCTGATATCAAAGTCGACGAAGGTTTTCCGAGTGAATTACAAACGCTCTCACAATTTCACTCATCTTTCCGCCGTATTTCAGTATTTTACTCATTACTTTTCGTTGTTATTGAAGGCTATCGTGAACTAGACTGTTCCGATGAAACAATCGATTCATTGCTGGAACAAGACGATTTCGTAGATGCTTTACGTCTTTTTAGGAATGCCACGTTTCATTATCAAAAAGCTCCCATTCCTGAAAAAGCAATGAAGTTTTTAGAAGCGAATAATAGTGAGCATTGGATTCAAGATATCCATGTTGCCTTTAGACAGTATTTTGAAAACCAACTACCGATAAAGGAAACTATTGAAGAGCTGAAAGCTTAACAAATAAGGATTAAACGCTGCGAAGCCAGCGCTTAATCCCAAGTGTTGAACAAGCCCGATGCCTCTATATAAGTAAATTGTGCGATCTTTGTCTGCGGTGCTCTCACCTTGATGATTTTTTCAAGGCGAGCGCTGCCATGATAAAGCCAAGAGTATAGCTTTATCAGAAGGTTAGCTGTTGTCCGTCAGTCTCTAGCGTTTACGTTTTCTCCCGGTTTGTACTTCAACATTATCCTTATTCTGTCTGCCTTTCGGCTATCTCGGTCGAGTGACCCCAACACAAGCCATCTCATGCTGGCAGCAAGGGCAGAAGCGTGTTGCTTTATTCTTGGTCACAGGCTCAAGGTTTGGGAGCTGATAAAACAGCCCAAGCAGCAATCGCTGTATACGCCTAAGTGCTTGTCGAGCCTGTCCTCGCAAGAAGCCATAGTCACGAACTCGTTGCAATCCTTTGGGAAGTACATGCTGTAAGATGAGCATCAAGAACTGAAGAGTGGGTAGTGTTCGCAGCTTCCATTGTTGGGTTTGGCTCTCTTTGTATCGGAACGTCACTGTGTTTTCTTCTACCTTGATGATATCGCTATCAGGCAATACGCCTCGGTAAAGATAACGTGATAGATACTCCAGTGCTGGCTGGCCTTTTCCCACACATCGACAGTCAACCACCCATTTGTGGGGGAGGCGCTTGGGGAGCCACAACTGTGGATGTTGCTCTATCACTTCTAACAACCTTGCCCGCCATACCTTAGCCAGAGCGAAGGCATTAAACAGGTATTGCTTGTTATCTTTGTGGCATACTTCTCTTGATGAGTCATACCGCCCACCTGCGACAATCACGTGTAGGTGGGGATGCAGATTTCGCTGCCTGCTGTGAGTATGCAGTACGGCGGTGAATCCGAGCGCGCCTTTGTTCTGTCTTTGGGCAAAGCTTTTGAGCACACTCGATGTCACTTGGAACATGGCACTGTAGAGGGTTTTAGGGGCTCGCCTAGCCAACGGTCTTAACTGGTAAGGTAACGTGAAGGTCACCATAAAGTAATGAACAGGCAGCAACTTCTGTTTTTGGCGCTCTAGCCAATCAGAAGTGGTGCGGTGCTGGCACTGGGGGCAGTGTCGGTGCCCACATGAGAGTGGCAGCCGGTCGTCATGATGGCAGTGAGCACAATACCATTGTGAGCGACCTTGCTGCTCTGTTTTGCAGCGGAGCATGGCTTGGATAGCTGAACGCATGTCAGCTGTGAGTTGGTTGTCGTAATGACGTTCAAAAACATCGAGATGGGCGCGGAGTAGGTCGATAAAGATGCTCATACTTCCTCCCATTGAATGACGAGTGCATCGGTAAGCTGGTTAATTGCCAGCGCTGCATCTTTTTGTTTCAGTTGGGTCATACGGGTATAGCGAGCCGTGGTGTTGAGGCTACCGTGTCCTAGCAAAATCTGCAGAGAGCGTAAATCCAGACCTTGCTCAAGTAAGTGAGTTGCAAAGCAATGTCGAAGCGAGTGCGGTGAGATGGGCTTACTAATACCACAGTCTTTAAGGACCAACTTCATGGCCTTTTGTACGCCACCTCTGTCCATAGGGTTATCAGTCATAAGCTCTTTACCAGGAAAGAGTAGCTGTGGGTGACGGTGAGTCAGCCAGTAGCTACGCAGTGCGTTTAGTGTGCGCTGTGGAAGTGGCACCAACCGGTCTTTGCCTCCTTTTCCATTACGAACATGTACCTGCATGGTGTGGGCATCAATATCTTGCACCTTTAGGCTCAGCCCTTCCCTCAGTCGTAGCCCCATGGAATACAAGGTAAGAAAGAACACCTGATAGCGCCGTTGTCGTGTCATCGTGATTAGCAATGCTACCTGTGGTGGGGTTAAGACATCGGGCAGTTTTTGGTACGAGGTGGCCTGACAATATCGAGCCACTCCCACTCTTTGGTCAAAGTATAGCGATAGAAGAACTGCAGCCCACAGCGGTCGAGCTTTACGGTACTCCAAGAGTGGGTTTCGATGAGACTTGCGAAGTAATGCTTGAGTTGGTCAGTCGTTAAGGTGTCGGGACAGCAGTCGTAGAACTGGGTAATTCGACGTACTGCACGAGAGTAGGCATCGATGGTGGCAGGCCGTTTACCTTGCAGTTTAAGATTGGTAAGGTGTTGGTCATAAAGGAAGTTGTAGCGTTCAAGTTCAGCGGGTGTCATGATATTTACTCCTATGTTGCCCATTGGGTGATGGGGTTATTAGGAGTATGGTGGGTTGTGCGCTTTACTCTGCCGCAGAGCGGCTTCGTTCAACAAATTACTTAATAGGCTATCCTATCGCTTGTCGGTTCCAGTCACAATTTTAGCTCCGTGTTTATGGCACAATATTTAGGTTGGGCGGTATAGCATTATCGCCCGTTAGTAAAGCGTTACAGCCTTAGAGGAATTAACATTGGAAAGTGCATTAATCGGGTTTGTTGGCATCATTATTGGGGCCTTTCTAAGTGAGTACTTTCGACGTAAAAACAGGATAGAAGTGTATTCTCATAAAGTATTTGATAGGCGGTTGAAAGTACATGAAGAGCTATTCTCGATGTTTGTATCAGCCAGTGATGTTATCCATGAAGTAATGGCTAACAAAGAGTTGAGCCTAGATGAACGACAGCAACTTGTAAGCTCTGTCATATTGCCTCTTTGCCAGTTCATGGACAAAAATGGGTTCTATCTAAATGATTATCTTACGGTACAAGTTGCGACTACTTACATGGGCGCAGAAGATATCCTGTCAATCGAAGATGAATTAGAACAGGCTACTGAAAAGTCAAAAATCTACGAACAATCTAAAGTTACAAAGCAGATGATTATCGACGAGGCGGGCGTGGCCGAAGTCAATAAGCACTTTTCAATAATATCGAAATCAAGTCCGACTTCCCCAGTCATTGAAAGGGTAAAAGAGCTTCAAAAGGCAAGTGTATAGTACACGTTTAAGGTTTCAAGATACCTTTTCTAATCTGAACGGAATGGTTTAGATCTGCACACCTAAAACATTTTTGTCCAAAAACGTTTCACAGAGCCACGCTTTGGGACAAGAGCGCCTTAGTGCGACTGCCCTAAAACACTTCTGCCCCTTTACTATATAGCGAGGTTTTGAGCCAATAAACTCTGTCCTTGCTTTATCGGCATTGCCTGAGGGAACAGAGGCTAGGAAGACATGAAAGCTTTCTCCTAAGTCCGTGCAAAACTAGTGTTCCTTACTATCCGTAATTTTCTGTTATTTTATTCACGTCTAATGAAAGTCACTACTCGTCACTGGCTGTGACTCCCTTAGATATAAAGTGCCAAATTGTCATTGATGAGTATAGTTATTAGTCTACGCTTGAGGTTAGAACAACTAACCTCAAGAGGCTAATATGACTAGGACTGAAAGCTGTGTTCTATTGGTATTGTTGTCGATTTCAGGTTGTGCAACATCTCCTGTAAGCAACTCAGAATCTGTACACGTAGGGCAAAACAAGGTGTATTCAACATCATTTACCCAGAACTCTCCGAGTAAAGTGAAAGTTACTATCAAGCGCGATTCTGGGTTTATGGGGGCTGCATGTTCAACCCGCGTATACTTGGATGGAATCCCATTAACTGATTTAAACCCAAAAGAAAAAATCATAGTATTTCTGGACAAAGATACATTTATCATCAGCGCACAGCCGAATGGTCTTTGTGCAGGAGGGTTAGCTGAAGTTGAAGCAGACTTGAGAAATGGTAAAGAAGCCTCTTTTAGAATTGGTTCTGGTCAATCGGGCGAAGTCAGCATACACAAAACCGCCTTTTAATGTTTCTGTTTAGGCGAATGATGATGTTATTAACTCAATCTGCTTGAGGCATTAAACAATGAATAGCAAAGAGAATACTCGAAACCATAATCTTAGCGTTCTGACTGAGCAGGGATTTAAGAAGTACTCCAATACTACGGTATTTCAACGAGGAACCATTAGTATCATTTCTCCATCAGTAGCTGAGAATACTGCTGGAAGCTATTGGTTTGACCTGAGAAAAGTGAACCTTGACCGACTATCAAGCAAGGCTTTCCTTCTTGTACGAATCGTACCAAACCTATTTGTATTTTGTCCTCTTAATGCAATATCAGAACTACTGACAGGAGAGTTGATGGATAATCGCCCACACTCTGGTGATGTATGGGGAATTGGCCTTCAACTTAACCTCCAAACAAATAGAGTAAGAGTTTTTAACCGTAGCGACTCAAGACGTTTTGTGCCACTTGACTTGAGTAATTCTGAATCTATTGCCCCTTTATTAAAAAACACTGATAAATAACACAGAATCTAGCTTTGAAAGCTTATTCATCTTCTGAGTACTTTCTCATGAACTTTGCATAAACAAAATTTTATAGCATCGCAGATTTTGTCGTTTCCTTTCACGTCAGTCACCTTAGGGTACGGTGACTGATTTCGTTCTGAACTATCCGATGGGTAGCCATCGCCTAAAACGGCTAAGAGAGTTCTGTCCCAAAGCATCACAATCTGAATTTTAACACATGGCATTTTCTAACTCGAAAATTCCATGTGCTAAATATTCTACAGAATCTAGGTGTGTTAGTTTTCCCTACAAAACCTAAGAACATAATGTTATGTATTATCAACGGAATTGCATACGACTTCTGAGTCAGTATAATCGAATTAGGTGTCTGAAAGCGAGGCTGTGACTGACACTAGGAGTGCACTGGTTTCTGGGATGGGCAAGGCTTAGTACCTTAAATTTAGGTGGTACGACACTCTGATGCTTTTACTCGTACTAAAAGCAAAAATCGCATTGGAATGACTGCAAATCGTCTAGTGTGCGTGGTGGCCAGCCACGTAAATCTCAGGATTTCATCTTGGGTCGGCCCGAGAACTATCAGGCGAAGCTTATGTTTACTGCTAAGACTCGGAACTTTCAGGTTAGTGTGGATGTAGCAGCAATTATTAGAGCGTCAGCTTTGGTTATTGTACTGTTCATTTAACCTTTAGAGGGGAGGGCTAAAACCCTCCTCTTTATAAATCTTCAAAACTGCCACTCCAAACATAAAAGTGTTTAAGCTTTCAATAAGCTTGTTCTAATCTATATCGACCAAGCTAGATTCGATACTCTAACAAGGTTTTGTCCAAAAACGATTTAGGGAGCGAATTGATTTGTGTGTGATCACCAAGCGATTTTGGTACTTTAGTAATGTTTAAATGGTTGTAAGTTTACTACGTGTAATTTCGAGACCGGTAACAATTTGCCGGCTTTTGATGCAAGCCTATGCGAATTTATGCTGCAAATTACCTTGTAACTCATTGAAAGATTGGTCATGTTATGCAGACTTATGTTGCAAGCATCACCATTAAAAACGCCGCTTTTATTAGCGGCGTTTTGCTATCTGCATTTCATCAAGTTCTAGCTCATAGCTGTGATTCCTACTCAGGTAGGAATCTAATTGTAATCGACGAAACTCTTGCGCATGAGCTCCTAGGGATACTATTTCGCTGGGAAACTCTTAGCCCAATCGAGTAATAAAGGTTTGCTCGTCATCCACAAACGCCACAAAGCCACCGTGATAGATAAACACCCGACCACGCCCCTCTACAATACAGGCAAGCTGCGGGTTCAAATCTTCTTCATTGCTCTGGCTTTGAAACGTGCCAGTATCGGTGATTACCCCGTCGAGCCTTGGCAAATACCCATAAGTGCGCTTAGCTTGGTCAATTAAGCTCAGTTCGCTGGTGGTCGAGAAGCAAGAGGGAATCGCCCCCGCATCTTCTATAAACATGGGTTTTAGTTCTTCAAAAGCGGTAATCACTAGCCAATCGATGCCGTTAACGTGATGGATAAACATAGGGTTTCTCGGTAATTCTGATGCGGTGATCTTATCATTACAGGCGATCGCGTAGTAGATATTTAGTGGCTAAAGATGGTCATCCTAAGGTGCTTTCCAAACATTCGATATAAGGTATCCCCTGTATCGAAACATACTCTCCTTGAGTCGTCAGGGGATGAATCTCAGAATAAGAGGGGCTTAGAACTTTCCACCGTTAACCCATTCATCTTTTGGAGGCACAGGTTCTTGGTTGACCCACATTTCGACAATTTTTCCATCTTGCACCCGAAAAATATCGAAACGAGCGACCTCTTGGCCTTGGTAGAGGACTCGACTGTAGGCGACGACAGTATTGCCTTGACCTATGATTTTGAATACTTGGTCATAGCAACCTACGTACTTTTGAGGTTCATCGACGGTTGATTCTGAGTGGACTGGGATGTTCTGAAAGTCTACATACTTAGATGCCGCATCGGATTGACCTAAGACCATGACATCACAAAGAAATGTTCGAACCAGTTCTTTATTCTCAGTTGTTTTATCGAGGTCATTCGGCTCTGTTGGTCCAGCTATCTGGTCCGTATCACCGTTTGAGTTTTCGACATACGCTGAGATTACGTCCCAATGCTCGATGATCTTGTCATTTTCATCGGTATCAAAAAGGTCAGTGGTGACCCAGTATGCCTCGCCTTTGTTAATGTTTTGGTAGGCTTGCACAAACACATACTGACCATCAACGACCGAGCGAACGATTCGAATATCTCTATCATGACAGCGCTCGATAAAGGGCTCAAAGAACTCGACAAAGCCTTCAATGCCATTTCTTACACCAGTACTGTGCTGGGTGTAGCGAACCCCTGTGTATTTAGTGACGGCTTGGCGTGCGTGTCCATCTCTGATCCCTTCCATATAAAGGTTAGTCGCATTTACTAGCTTTCGACTCATAGGTTGTCCCTCTGTCAGACTGTGTTGTCGAAATTAAGCCTAGTCCATTATTGAGTTCGTTGATGGACAAGGTTCGATATTGACCATCTTAACGCCAAGACTAACCTGTCAGTTGTATCTGCAATGGCTACAACTTAGTGATGAACCGCTAACACAAAAAAGGGGTGACGTAATGCCACCCCAATAATTGATGTCAACGAGTTATGAGAAACTACTTAAGATCAAATCGATCAGCATTCATGACTTTCGTCCATGCCGCGATAAAGTCTCTAACAAATTTCTCTTTGGCATCATCACATGCATAAAGCTCAGCAAGTGCTCTCAGTTGAGAGTTGGAGCCGAAGACTAAATCAACGCGTGTGGCTGTCCATTTTTTCTCCCCTGTTGCTCGGTCAGTGCCTAAGTAAGCGCTGTTGTGAGGGCATACTGGCTTCCACTCTGTCGCCATATCGACCAAGTTCACGAAGAAATCATTGCTGAGCACACCGACTCGGTCAGTCAGCACACCGTGTGATGTACCGTTATGGTTGGCACCTAGTACTCTTAGGCCGCCAATCAGTACCGTCATTTCCGGCGCAGAGAGTCCAAGCAGCTGTGCTTTATCAAGCAACATTTCTTCGGCAGGCACCGTAAATAGCTTCTTCGAGAAGTTACGGAAACCATCAGCCTCAGGCTCTAATACCGCAAAAGATTCGGTGTCTGTATGTTCATCGTTCGCATCGACTCGACCTGAAGAGAAGGGCACCTCAACCGCGAAGCCTCCATCTTGCGCCGCTTTTTCAATGGCGGTATTACCAGCAAGAACGATTAAGTCAGCAATCGAAATACCTCGCTCCTGAGTGTTAAATTCGGAACGAACGGACTCCAGTTTTGTTAGTACCTTGTCGAGTTGTTCTGGTTGATTAGCTTCCCAGTCTTTTTGTGGAGCTAAGCGAATACGTCCACCGTTTGCACCGCCACGGAAATCCGAGCCTCGGTATGTGGATGCGCTCGACCATGCAGTATAAACAAGTTCGGATACCGTGAGGTCTGTCGATAGAATCGCTCGTTTTAGCTCAGTGATATCTCCATCTGAGAGTGTTTCGAAGGTCGCTTTCGGCAGTGGATCTTGCCAAATCAGGTCTTCAGCGGGCGTTTCTTCCCCGATGTAACGGCTTTTTGGACCCATATCGCGGTGGGTAAGTTTAAACCAAGCACGCGCAAAGGCATCAGCGAACTGATCTGGGTTCTCATGGAAGCGTTTTGAGATAGGACCATAGATAGGGTCCATGCGCATTGCCATGTCGGCCGTTGTCATGATGGTTTTAACTTTTTGAGAGGCATCATGCGCTTTTGGTGCCATATGATCGTCGGCGACACCAATCGGCTCCCATTGCCATGCGCCCGCTGGGCTTTTCACGAGGTCCCAATCATAGCCAAACAGCATGTCAAAGTAGCCGTTATCCCACTGGATAGGGTTTGGTGTCCATGCACCCTCAATGCCGCTGGTTGTGGTGTCGTCACCTTTACCTGTGCCAAAACTGTTTTTCCAGCCAAAACCCATCTCTTCAAGAGGTGCGGCTTCGGGCTCTGGTCCCATTTCTTCTTCAGAGCCCGCGCCGTGGGTTTTACCAAAGGTGTGTCCACCTGCGACTAGCGCAACGGTTTCTTCATCGTTCATACCCATTCGAGCAAAGGTATCGCGGATGTCCTTACCAGACGCAAGGATAGTGGGTTCCCCGTTTGGTCCCTCTGGGTTTACGTAGATAAGTCCCATCTGTACTGCGGCCAGTGGCTTCTCGAGCTCACGGTCACCGGAATAACGTTCGTCACCAAGCCATTCGCTTTCTGCACCCCAATAGATGTCTTCTTCTGGCTCCCAAATGTCTTGACGACCGCCAGAGAAGCCAAAAGTGGGCAGTCCCATTGACTCGATAGCAACGTTACCCGCGAGGATAAATAAGTCTGCCCATGAGAGGCTGTTACCGTATTTCTTTTTGATTGGCCATAGTAGGCGACGGGCCTTATCTAGGTTACCGTTATCTGGCCAGCTGTTGAGTGGGGCAAAGCGTTGATTGCCAGTATTAGCGCCGCCGCGTCCATCTGAAGTTCGATATGTCCCGGCGGCATGCCATGCCATTCGGATCATGAAGGGACCATAGTGACCATAATCCGCTGGCCACCATTCTTGCGAATCTGTCATCAGCGCTTCGAGGTCAGCTTTTACCGCCTTGAGATTTAGCGCTTTAAACGCTTCTTGATAATTGAAATCTTGATCAAGCGGATTTGACTTGGTGTCGTTCTGATGGAGTATTTTTAGGTTTAATTGGTTAGGCCACCAATCAAGGTTTTTGGTCGCTTTTCCACCAAGCCTAGTATTTCCACCAAGCATAGTATTTCCACCATGCATTACTGGGCATTTGCCAGCATTACCAGTTTGTTCACCGTGCATATCTATCTCCTGAATGCGAAACAGTTAAGCGCTCCTCCAAACTGGCTTAGCAATGAGCTGAGTAAGTTTAGTGCGCCTCAATGACCATTAACTCGGTCTTACGTTATGCTGTAAGCATGGCATCGAAGCGGTAAAAACTCAGATTGCTTGTCCCTATTTCTTTGATAGGAAAGCTCGATTGTTGTGCTGGTAGCTAGCGGAGTGATTCAATAAGCGTCGGCGTAATGTTGTGCGTATTGTTTGGGGGTGACGCCACGGTATTTTTTAAACATACGACTAAAACTCGTCATATTGGTATATCCCATTCTTTTTGCGATGGTCTCTAATGGAACACCCAACACAATTTGTTTAACGGTTTCTCCTGAAAGCACAAACCCCACAATAGAGGTGAAATTAAGGCCTGAAGACTGTAGCCGACGCTGCAGTTGTTGTTCGGATAGCCCTAACAGCTGTGATACCTTGGCGAGCGTTGGCAAACCAAAGTGTCGAGAGTAATTAACGACTTCGTAGAGCACTTTGGTATGATCTTGAGGATCAGGCATGTCGAGATAACCATCTAAGTCGGCAAAACTCATTGATAGTCTCTCGGCAGGTAATGTAGGCACTTTATTGCCTTGTAAACGCAAGCGATTTGGTAGCCAAACCTCGGTTTTGTTATGACCCCATTCCATACTGCAACCGAAATGGGCTTCATATTCCTTTTTGTTGGCCAGTGAACCGGGAAGGCAAACTCTATCCGGTATAAAGTCTTTCCCCAAATAATGCCTGAGGACGTTTAACATGAAGTTGGCCACACGTACGCCATCTTGAGCTTTAGCATTGGCAGTTATCGAGTCGTTTCTATAGGTCCACTTAACGATGGGGCCGACGATCTCACCACCAAAAAAAGCGCCTGATTGAATGCAGGTAATGCCAGCGTTGATACGACGAATCGTTGTCGCCAAATCATGTCCAGCAAAGAACCAATGACTCAACGATCCCAGTTTGCTGAGATCCATCTGTCGCACGAGTGTGAGCACTGCATCAGGGTCACCAGTAATACCTTCTATGTTTTCATAAAACTGATTGAGGACCGAGATCGGAATCAGGTTCATCTCATATTCCAATACAGAGCGCGGAATACCGAGGTCATCGGATGTAATGCCGTAAGTTTGCTGAAGGCGATCAACTAACCCTTTGATTCCCATTACTCTTACAAAGTGAACGTTGCGAAACATGAATCTTCCCTTGGTATTGATGTCATCGAAATTGGCGGTATTTTGATAGAATCTATCACAATGTAACTAATTATTTCATCCTCACTTACACTTCCAGCTCGATTTAACTAAGAGAGCTATCAATGAGTTTAGTGAGTGTTCCTTTCGTTGGAACGGGGGCTGATACTGCGCTTCATGTTGTGTCAGCCGTCGTGTTAGTTGCCAGTATTGGCGCTGCTATCTATGGATTTTGGCGGATCCATGAACTTCCAATTAACAAAGCGCATAGTCGCGACCATCACCAACTTGGGCTCATTACCGCGCTCACCTGGATTGGCTTTATCTGGCACTGGGTTTGGGTATTGGCAGTCATCATTGCATTTGTGGATATGGAAAAAGCCATAGTCCGATTACGGGATATTTGGAACAGCGAAAAATCGGGGAGCGACGCATGTTAGAAGGTCTAGCGGTTTGGGCACTGTTCATCTATTTGCTCAGGCTAATTGGTATGCCCTGGAATAAATTCTCCAAAAGCTTTGCTTATGTGGGTGGTGTTGGTTGGTTGATGTTTGTTTGGGTAGGGCTGATTAACTATACGCCGATGGACTTATCGGGTGGGTCATTGGTTCAAGCTCCGCATATTCACTTGCGCCCAGACTCATCGAATGTTTCTGGTAAGGTGACAAAACTTCATATTGAGCCCAATCAGCAGCTCCAAAAAGGGCAGCTTATCTATGAAATAGACCCAAAACCCTACCAGATTGCATTGGATCAAGCTGAAATCCAACACGATGCCGCTGACGTGTCCCTTGATAGTGCAATTCAAGATGTTGAAATAGCGAAGTCTACGTATTTATCATCACTTAAAGCGGTTGAGACCTCTCAAAGCCAACTAAACGCTGCATTGGTGGATTACCAATTACAGACAAAAATGCTCAAACGATTTCAAGAGCAGAACTCGGTTGTGAGCAACACTATTACTGAGAGTGACATTGATAAGCAGGTGAGCTTGGTTGAGGTAGCGCGTCATAAAGTGACGACTATCGAGGCACAACTTGAAAAGAAACGTGTGGATTCAGATAAAGCTAAGCTCGCTATCAATAAATCTGAGCTTGCTGTTGAGAGCAAACGCGCAGAGCTTCGCAACACGAAAGAGAACGTAGAACGCGCCCGATGGGACTTAGACAGTACCAAGGTTTACGCGCCAGCGGACGGTTTTGTTACCAACTTCATTCTTCGAGAAGGTCAGCTTCTGTCGCGAGTGCCTCGCTTGCAGATGTATACCAATGAAAAGTATGTGCTGATGCGAGTCAACCATCAGGCGATTCGTAATATCCATCAAGGTCAAGCTGCAGAGTTTTCAACCTCGGTTTACCCCGGTCATGTATTTGCCGCCGAAGTTGAAGGTATTGTTGAAGCGACAGGTGAATCTCAAGGAACACTGTTGGCTCTGGATCAATCAGTGCGAACAACGACAGGTCAGAACGTTAACAACAAGCATCATTTTGTTCGTTTGAAGATCCACGAGACAGAGGGCTATGACATTCCGGTTGGGGCAGTGGGACTCGCTTGGGTTAGCGGTGATAAACCCATTGGCTTTCTTGCATTTCTTGACGTCATCCGAGGAATTATCCTGAGAATGAAATCACAGCTGTACTTCTTCTACTCAATTTAACGAGTCCACTTACGATAGCATCTTGCTTCGGTTCATTTGCCACCCTTTTGGGTGGCTTTTTTATTGTGTAACACGGCTCGTGAAATCTCTTTGTGCAAAAAGTCAGTGCTGGCACATCATAGAGAGATAGCCCGAGTAACTAGAATATGTTTAGTTTATATAGACATAAAATGGCTTCTATTCCGAACAGCAACAAGGCAGCACTTATCGATTTTGATTATTATTTATGAGGTGGCATAACTGCCATTAATAAGTGTGTCTGTTTTCTGTATGTATCTAACATCGCTCAAGGTTTCTTTTTGTGATGAATATAAACTAATTTATGTTATATACAAACTAACTCTGGCTATTTGATATGCGATGGTTAATAACAATAAGGCAAACAAAATGTGATCGGTGATTAACTTTATAATATGCGCATCATTTTGTTTAATGTTGGCTTTATGGATAAAAATTATAGTTTGGCAAAAATAATAAAATACTTAACAATATAAAAATACGATGACCATGGTTTTTTTAGGGTTTTGTTCGATGGTTGGTCGCAAAGTGAGCAAGGGGCGATTTTTGTGACATTGGTTCAAACACTTGTATGGGTGTAGTCGCTCTGATAACGTAAAAACATAAATATAAATAAGCAACTCAGTTGAATAATGGAATATAGCAAGCACCTTTCAAAGGCTAAGTCTGTGGCATTTTCTGTTGCCGCGATTATCGTATCTATTGGTACATGGAGTGACACTGAAGCTGTAATAATCAGTAACTACCAGAGAGTGGAAGCTACCTTTACGAATACCAACGAGTACAACCTTATCGATAAGATTAATGTTGGACACTCTTTTGAGTATCTATCTTCTCTAACGGGTGTTTCACAAGCAGTTAAAAGCTCAAAAATTGATGAAGAAGTACGATTCTACTACTACAACTTTCGAAAGTTTCTTTTAAGCGTAGCGGTAAAGCAAGGGCGAGTTGCAAGTTATTCAATCCAAGCTTTAGTGCCGGATTTTAATGTAAATATACCATTTAGCAACGCGCAGTTGGACCAACAATCTTTGAGCAGAGTTATATCTGTACCTGATGAAAGCTACTTTGAAAGTGGGAATTCAAACTTCTATCTTGACTCCATATCCCTTGGTCGAGATGCCATGTACAACACGTTAATGGTTGGTTCTTTTCAATATATAACCTTTGACAGCGACATGGATAAGAAGATTTCCAAGTTGGATGACGCATTTGTTCTAGGTGATGAAAAACGAGAGCAGGAATTAAAAAGTGCCATTCGTAGCCGTTCAGCCAATACATTTGTCATTGGTGAACTAACCGAACCTCTGCTTATCGAAATGTTGCTATCGAAATTTGAATATAGCGCCTACTTTTCTTAAAGGCTTAAAATGAAATACTACACAATTGCCCTGTGTGTTGGCCTCGCTTTGCATGCCAATGCAGCTATTGATCCGTTTGAAGAATTAGATAACGAAGTTTCTAAAGCCTTCATTTCTCCAGAGCAAGAACAAGCTGAATTTGAAGCTTGGTATATCGCACACATGCAAGAATATGCGGCCTGGAGAAGTGCATATTTGAAGAAATGGGATGCGGAGCGTGAAGCGTCTCTTGTTAGTTGGGGCGATACGAAAATTGGTGCCAGCCATTACAGCGTCAAGCAGGACCCTCAGAAAGATACGCGAACTATCGTTGACTATGATAACGACACTGTCACCGTCGAGGTGTTAGTCGATGCCAATGCTAGCGCTGAGGAAGTGTCTCAATTGCTCAAGTCCGAGCTTGCTGGAGCTGAGGTTGATCACCATATTCTGGAATCCACTGCGAAGATAGACACTGTCGAGAGGGTAGTTAGTTATGATGTTGAAAATGAGAAGAAAGTTCTTCGAGAAATCGTAGAGCAGACGGAAGCTCAACTCAACGAAATCGAAAGACAAGCTGACCAATTGGCTATGCAGGCTGATGTAGAAGTCGATGAGTCAATCGTTAAAGCTCAGCAGCAAGCCCTTGTTGTCGAAGCCAAGCAGCGCATGGCCTCGGTAAATGAAACCTATGAGAAGCAACGCAAAGAGGCGCAAGAGCAGCCAGTTGCTGCTAAGAAAGTCGTGAGTCTTAGTGTCAAAATGCCGAGCAGCAGTCTTGAGCGACGTATTGAACCTTTCCTAGATGATGTCTATAAGCAAAGTGAAGAATTTAATATTAAGCCAGAATTGATATTGGCTGTCATGCATACAGAGTCTAGTTTTAATCCCGCAGCTCGCTCACCAATACCAGCGTTTGGGTTGATGCAAGTTGTCGCAACAAGTGCCGGACATGATGTAAATAGATTTGTGCACAAGATCGATGCACCTATGAATGAACGAGATTTATATAAGCCAGAATACAATATACAGGCTGGGACAGGCTATTTGGATATTCTCAATACAAGATATCTAAGAGAGATCACTAATCCCAAAAGTCGAGAGTATTGCATTATCGCTGCCTATAACACAGGAGCGGGCAATGTAGCCAAAGCATTTGGAGAGCGTCGAATAAAAGCTGCGGCGAAGAAGATAAATGCCATGACACCGGATGAGGTTTATAACACGTTAATTAATAATCTCCCATACGACGAAACCATCAATTATCTGAAGAAGGTTACTAAGCGTCAGCGTGACTACAGTGCGGAGATTATTGAGTGAGATTGTTTGGATTGTTTGCCTTATCACTTAGTCTCACAGTGAATGCTGGCTTAGATATTCCTTCTGATTCAGGTTCCACTATTTATGGACTGGGCGCAGGTCACAGTATGCAAGAAGCTGAACGCAGCGCTGTAGCGAATATTGCACAAAAAATGGTATCCAACATTTCAGTGGAAACTCGTTCACTGGTTGAGTTTAAAAATGGTGAAACGAACGAAGAGTTCAGTGAACTAATGGTGATGAAAAGTGACCGACTCCCTATATATGGCTATAGAGTTGAAAAGCAAGTCAGCGGCGATTTGTATGAGGTCTTGGTTAGTATTGACACCCATCAACTAGCAAATGCGTATCACTCGAAACTTAATAGTGATATTACGCGAATAGAGAACATTATTAAGTTGGCAAAAACTAGTGAGCCCATTGATGCACTAAAACATATGTTGTCGATAAGAGAAGAGCTGGCATCTTTTTATACGGTTTCTAGTGCGTTGCAAGGTATTACAAAGAGTGACGCTTCTCACTACCAAGATAGGCTACTTCCGTTACTTCATGAAGCATCAATTCAAAAGTCTAGAGCTCATATCCAAGTGATTTCTGATAGAAGTACGACGGATATATCTGATTATTTGACTGAGATTGCTCAACAGGTTGGAGTGACTTCTCAAACCGGGACCAAATATCAAATCGTTTTATCTGGTAAGCGAAAGCAAGCCAGTAAAAATGGACAGTTTCGGATTAACCGTTCGATTCGCGTTGAACTTCGTCAGGTAGGCATGGTTCAGCCGATCATTTTAAAAAACTATAACTATACAAGCCCAGCATCTGAATCTTATGAAAAAGCCGAGGACGCGATTTATGAGAAGTTCTTATTAGAGCTAGGATCTGAGCCACTTGATAAAATACTAGGAGTGTAATTTTGAAATACAAGCTATTAACAATGTTAGTTGGAAGCACTATTTTGGCTGGTTGTGCAAGCAACGTCTCTATGTGGGACAACCGCGAAGAACTACTTGCAGATATCGAAGCAAGTTGTGTGGAGAATACCAAAGGTTATACCGAGTATGCGCCAGCTTTCGACCAAGCTTCAAAAGGCGTTTTGTCTGTCACTAAACGTCAATGTGAGGTAGTCGGCGAGTATCAAAACATTCGTAAAGAGCACAAAGATGTTCAGCAATTCTTTGCGATGCACTCAGATAAATCAAAAGAAGAGATTGTTCAGCTTCTAAATGATGACCCTAAGATGCAATCGAAATACAACGACTATACCAAGGCTCAAAGCAAAATCTTCAACGCTAACCTCGAGTTGGCCGTCAAGCTTGGCGTACAGGCGATAGAGGTGACGAACCTCGCCGCGTCTAACGCGACTGCGGTAGCGAAAGCTGAAGCGTATAAGTTTATTCAAGGAGCGATTGATCCCGAAGAACATCCAATTGGTTTCGTTGTAGATGAAATGCAAACGCGAGTAGGCTTAATCACTGATAGCAACGGCTTGATTAGCGCAGAGCAACAGTTTATCAAAGATATGGACGCAGCGGACAAGGCTATCAAGGAACGTATAGGTCAGAGCAATGACGAAGCTTAATGGAATTACAGTTGCCCTGTTGTCTTTGGTAGTCGTGGGTTGTCAAAGTACTCAAGCACCACAGAGTCGTGTAAAAACCAATGCACACAAAGGGGCATCAGAGTATGAATATGCGAAAGCTCCTGAACAGTTTCAAGACAGTGATATAGAGCTTCCCGCTTATTACAACACGCGCGGGCTTGATAAGTGCACATTTGAGGTAAATAACGAACATCCAGATTGCCCACTAAGCAAGAAAGTACTGCGCTTGTATATGGCAGACCCAATCACAGCTGATACTGAAAATCCCAATGACTGGCTGGCTTCCGTTCGTGCTTATGATGGCCGCCAATTATTGAATCAATTTGAGAACCAACTGGTTGGTCTGAATCGATTCAGAATTGTCACTGGCGATGAGCGAACCGTTAAGTTTCTTGGTGATTCCATGGCGGGGATGTCAGATGCTGAGCTAGCGCGCCGTATGAAAAATGGTGTTCTTCACCCTGATTATGCGATGACGATTGATGCAGTTAAAACGGGCGAGTTGATCACTGGCGGCTCTACCAACCTCGTAGATTTGAGCCTCGATTTCTCTATCGGTTTTGTTGACCCTTACACTCAGGAAAAAATCAGTTACCCGAACGTTGGAAAGATCAAGGTTCGTACTGGTGATGTTAAGCCAATGAGCGAGATGCAGTTCTGGATGCAATCTGGTCAGATTGAAGGTGGTTTTGACATCTATGATGCCAATGCAGTTTCCGCGGTCCTGAATGATATGTCTTCGCGAGGATTCGGTATCGCTCTTAGCAGAATGTTATCTGAAGTGCCGGCGACTGCACAGGTATTGGGGGTTAAAGGTGACCGTATCTCTCTAGACCGAGGCCAGAATGCTGGAATTTTACCTAACGAAACTATGGTGATATTCGAGTACAGCCTTGGGTTTGCTGAACCTGTGGGTGTGGCGAGAGTTAACCCAAGTGACATCGAAAGTCAGGGAAAAATCGTTAAGTGGAAGAGCTCCAAAGATGCGAAACGCATCAAGGGAGAGGCTGAGGAAGGCATCTACCGTCCTGCTCGTGACGCGAAACTGTTCGCTGTAAGCGTGGGTACGCCGAAAGACTTCCTAGCGAGCCGAATCACATCCGGTGGAGTTTTGTAATGGAAACGATAAAGTGGGCGCTAACTAGCGCCCTCTTTTTGACTCAGGGCGTCATGGCAAATGAGCTCATTTGGCAAGAGCCTGAGTTGAAAGTTGCATACCAATCTTGTGTTCACGGCAGAGGCGCAGCCGCTAAGTCATCGGCAATCGAAGAGGCACCCAAATACGCCGTTGAATCGTATTTGAAGGCTTTGGACAGCACGTCCTACAGTCAGAAAAGAAAGATTAAGCAAGGACTTTGGTCTGAACAAGTGACAGGCAGTTCAGGTAAAGGTTTTTTGAACTTTCAAATGGGTGATACCTATTTACAAGGCAGTGAAACCTGCGTCGATGTCATAGCAAGCTTATTGAAAAATGATAGTGATGATGGTGACTGGGTATGGGATGAATCGAGTGACGATCATGTATTCAGGGTAGAGGTCATTGCTGGAAAGTCACAGCACAAAGCTTCTTTGCATGTTGCAGAATCTAAAGCTCAGATATTAGCGATTGAAAAAGCCTTATCTGGTATGGGTATTGATTCTGGGCACGCTAGTGCTATTCACTCGGCGAGCCTTCAGTTTATTCAGGACTCGGTGTTACTAGAACACCAAAGTACGGGTGAGCAAACTAAAGCTCTGATGGACATATCCATTGACCTGAGAGGTCTAAAACAGATAGCAGAGAATCACTACTTGCTTCTCAATCAACCGACAGTCCTCGTTCATGTAGAGAATAGCCAGATTCGCGCGAAGGTACTGGAAATATTGGAAAGGTCTAGGGTCAAGACAGCACTTAAGCTTGAAGATGCAGACATGATCTTAAAGCTCGACTCGGCTTTAACTAAAAGAGAAAAACGAGCCGAGCTATCAATGTCTTTTACTCTATTTGATAAGCGTTGGATCCCACTGTCTCATTGGAATAATACACCTCAGCAATACGCATTACCTGACAGTGATAACGTCGAGATACGCCTCGCATCTGTGCACTTAGAGGGCGGGGCTGAAGATTTTCAATCTATGCTCGAAAAGGGCTTTGAGTCGCTGACCGCTAGAGGTGGCAAGATAATTAGTGTCCAAATGCCAAACACGGCGACTATGCCAGAGGTATCTCGTTGGCTAGCCCAAAACCCTCAGTATAAAGAGCCAAAAGTTGGCGGTAATGAACAAGGGAATGTTATCGAGTTTCGTTCTTTTTCCTTGCCGCAGTCTGTTGCTAATGAGCTTACCTCAGATACATCTCTCTTTGAGGGCAGTCCGTTCCAGATAAGAAAGATAACAAACAATTCAATTACAGTGGTTAGATAAAATGATTAAACAAATAAAACAAAATATCGCCCTAGTAGCACTAACATGTTTGCCACTCAGTGCATTCGCTGATGGTTTAGAGAGCTGGGTATATCAGCCAGAGTTTGCAGACGGTCTCGCTGCAGTGGGCTGCGCCTCTTCTTCAGGAAGCTTTAATATCGATAAAAGGCGCGCGGAAAGCGCAGCGCGATCAAGTTTGATTCAATCCATTAACATGAAAGCGAGCACCATGGACCGACATGTTTCTGAGTTAGTAAGCAACAATCAGGGAACGAGTGTTTCGGAAACGTTTGTGACGATTAGCAAGCAGATCTCTGAATCGAGACTTCGCCAATCAAAGATCGTTAAACTTGACGTTGGTGAAATCTATGGTGAAAAGCAAGTCTGTGCAATGGCTGCCATCGATAATAGAGTTCTTGAAAGCTATTTCAATGACATGATAAGCATGAGTGGTACCAACATTGACCCTGATGATAAAACAGCTATGTATCAAGAGTTTAAAACTCAAAAAGCGGTATCGGACCTTGAAGGCGAACTTAAAAGACTGACTCAGTAAGCTGAGATAAGTTTGCGCTCGTACTTAGCGAAAATCGGTGTAAAGGATTATGGATTATTTGGAAACTCTAAAGTCACTCTATCTGTCGTTGACTGAAGTGGAAAAGCACTTCTTTCAGATTGCGGCAACGACCATCTCTTTTTGCCTAATCCCCTGGATTGTAAGGACAATACTTTCTCGATTTCTAGATATGAATCCAAATAGAGTGAAAGCGAAGTATGAAGTGAAATTTGTACATCGTGTTCAATACTTAGTGGGTTTTGTATTTAGTATCTTTTGGTTCCAATACTTTTCGGTGCAGGGGTGGTATAGCAAACTGGCAGAGATTGGAGTGTTACTTTTCTCTGTTTTGGTTGTTCATTCGGTTTTAGATTTCCTAGAAGCGCAATTCTCTCGCAGTGAGTCTTTAGATGGGATACCGATCAAGCCCTTTGTTGAGCTTATTAAGATAGCGAGCTCGGCGATCATGTTAGTGCTGATGATCGCTATTTTGCTTGATATCCCACCGATGGCATTAGTTAGCGGTATTGGTGCAATGTCTGCTGTTCTTTTACTGATCTTCAAAGACAGTATTTTAGGAACCGTTACGGCCATTAAGATCAATGTTCATAGGCTGGTACGTAAGGGAGACTGGATAGAAGTCGATAAGTACGATGCAGATGGTGTAATTAAAGACATTACTCTCAACGTAATCACGGTAGAGAACTGGGATAAAACGACTTCAATCATTCCGACTTATGAAATACTTAATGTTGGCCTTAAGAACTGGAGAAGCATGACTCTACAAGGGAGACGGATAAAACGTAGCCTTTCGTTGGATGCCAATAGCATCAAGTTTTTAGACATGAACCATGTCAATCAGCTTGCGACGGTCCCTTTGCTGCGTCGCCAAATAGCAGAGCTCTGTGAATCTCATCAGTTGCATGAGTTGGGTGACAATATGAACAAGCGTTGCTTGACCAATGCTGGATTGTTTCGACTTTATATAGAGGCATATCTGCGCTCAAGAGGCGATATAAATCGAGACCATACCTTGATGGTTCGTCAGCTAGATTGCTCTTCTAAAGGTGTCCCGCTTGAGGTCTACTGTTTTACAAAAAATACAGACTGGGGGCATTTTGAAACGGTACAGGCCGAGATTTTTGAGCACCTGTACTCTGTTCTGAACCTGTTTGAGTTACGCGTCTTTCAGGACGTGAGTCATCTTGACTTTGAGCGAGCAGCGTAATGGGAGTTACACTGCTCGCATCCTATTAGCAAGCCGCAGTGTCTTTAGCTGGAGTTTCTTTCTTGCGGACCCAATACCCAGCAAGCAGTGAACCTGAAATATTGTGCCAAACCGAGAAGATAGTGCCGGCTATCGCAGACGCAGGAGAGAAAAACTTCATTGCCAATGCGGTCGCCAAGCCAGAGTTCTGTAAGCCAACTTCGAAGGCGATCGTGCGGCAAGTGGATTCGTTGAAACCGAGCAAACGGCAGCAGTAATAACCAGCAGTAAGACCAATGCTGTTGTGAAGGATCACCGCAAGCGCGACTAACGGCCCGACTTGGCTTAGGCTTTCTGAGTTCAAAGCCACTACGATGGCAATGATTAAGACGATGGCGACCATGGAGATAAGTGGAAGTAGGGCGTTTGCCTTAGCGACGGCTTTGTGAGCAAATGTGTTGATGAGCAGACCAATGCCGACGGGTAGCAGGACAATCTTCACTAAGCTCATTAGCATCGCGGATACCGGAACATCCACTCTCTCGCCGACCAATAGTTGAATCAGTAACGGCGTTAATATGATGCCGAGTAACGTTGATATCGCCGTCATTGAAATAGAGAGTGCGACATTCCCTTTTGCTAAGAAAGCCATCACATTGGAGGAAGTTCCGCCCGCAACGCTGCCCACCAAAACCATTCCGACTGTTAGCTCAGTATTGAAGCCGAGTAGGTAACTAATGAGAAGTGCGGTTAATGGCATCACAAGAAACTGCAATAGTACGCCGACACCGACTGCTTTTTTAAACTGAAAAACATTAATGAAGTCCTTGGGAGACAAGCTTATCCCCATGGCAAGCATGATGATTGTCAGCAGTGGAACGATTTGCGCTTTGAGACCAACAAACAGTTCTGGTGAAAAATAAGCGGCGGCTGCAAACATTACTGCCCAAACAGGAAACAGTTGGGTAATTCTTCCTATCATGCTGATGTCCTTATCGTATGGAAAGCTAGCTACGTATGCATACTAGGCTTTTCGAGTTCGTTTTATATTCAATGGGATGGGTATAGTTCCATAAAGTGAACGTGCAGAAAAGATAACCATATCGATACGGATTTAGATTCTATGATCTCTCGGTATTTAGTGGTGATATTTCGATGGTGAATAGTTAAGTGTGCTTAATCGCTTTCCAAAATGTAGTTAGTAGTTATTTACTCTGTATCTATCGACCCTTTCCCCTGTTCTCCAAGGTCTATCGCGTTGAAATCGAGGTCTTATCATTGCTAGTTATATATAGATATGATTCCTGACAACGATTTTGAAAGGTGTGAAGTTTGTCGACACGACTTTCAGGAAACGGAGAGCTATTATTCTTGGTATATCGTCTACTGAAATTACGATTCCACTTGGAGAATTTGATGGCAAACCTAAGTCATTTCCAGCGCACTTTGACGCTTTTCCTTTGTACTTTTTTTCTCTTAGCCTGTGGACCTGCGAAAAGCGATTTTGAACCCAACACCAGCTACTGGTTTGATGAAAAACCTAAGCAAGATAACCCGCCGTTAAACCAAGACATCAAAGTGGACATTGCCGTCATTGGTGGTGGTTACAGTGGTCTCTCAAGCGCTTGGCATTTGGCGAAGGCGAACCCAGCTCTCAATATCGTGATTTTCGAAGCAAAACAGGTGGGTAGTGGGGCGTCTGGCCGCAATGGCGGCATGGTGCTGCCTGGTTCAGAAGAGATGGACTTCTATGAAGACGGTGAGGCGAGCAAGCGTCACTATGACCTGACTGTAACTAGTATGAAAAAGCTTGAAGCTCTGGTGAAGTCAACGGGTGTCGACGCTGACCTGGTTCTTGATGGATATCTAGAAGCGATTCTTGATGAAGAGGATATCGCCGAATATCAAGAGTACGTAGAGACTGCTAACGACTTGGGTATTCCGCTTGAGTATTGGAATGCAGATGAGACTGAAGAAGAGCTCGGTACGGATCGATATGTTGGGGCAGTTTACGATCCTAATGGTGGTCAGGTGCATGCTATGAAGTTGGTTAACGCACTGAGAAAAGCGGTGGAATTAGCCGGCGTTACCATTTATGAGCACAGTCCGGTGACCGACATTCAAGAGGGTAAACAAATCACCCTAAGTGTTGCTGACAAGCACAAGGTTACAGCCGATGATATCGTATTAGCGACCAACGCCTTTACTTCGAAGCTGGGTTATTTTGGCGGTCGAGTATTCCCAGTGCATGCGCAAAGTGCAGTGACAGAGCCTTTAAGCAAAGAACAGCTTGATGCCATTCAATGGCAGCCTGGAATACCATACTTCGATACACGCAATTTACTGTTTCATTTAGTGCTCACTCCAGACTATCGTATCGTAATTGGTGGGGGCAATGCAGAATATGAGTTCAATGACGGTTTAGTCTACAAGGGCGATCTAGATGCTGTCAGCGATATGATGATGACGGAACTTGTGACACTGTACCCTGCGTTGAAAGGCATTAAGTTCGAACGCGTATGGAATGGTGTATTGGGCATGACTGGCGATAGCAAAGAAGCAGTAGGCGTAATGGGTGAGCATCGCAACATCTACTACGCGCTTGGTTATAATGGACACGGCATCAATCTGGCGTTTTTATTTGGTGATGTTGTTGCCACTCTATACCGAGGCAAGGTTCATCCGTGGTTTGATCATGCTGACGAAAGTTTACCTATGTGGCTACCTCCAGAGCCTGCCAAATCGGTCGGAATTAAATCGACGTTAATGCTCTATAAGAAACAAGACGAAGCGTACTTAGAGAAAGAGTAGATGGTTGCGGGGTAGTATCTTAGGTGATCTACTCCGTTGCTTTGCTTAAAGAAATATCAGAGACTGAGTGTCGATAGATAGAAGATGGAGCAAGCATGAGCCGTAGTAACCCAGTCGATGTAGCCCTTACCAATGTCCGTAATAAATCGACAGGGATGTCCGTACAGGAAGCATTCACTATCACGATCAACTTCCACCCTGACCGATTAACCGCAGACAACACACCTCTGCTGTTGGCGTTGGCACAATCAGGTGTTTTAAAGTCTCAGTTCGAAACCCAAACCAGTAACGGTGGCTTAACCGCCTACAAAGGTGGTGAGCGTTGGCAGTGGGAAAAGAGAGTATTTGATGGAGCGTACGATGACGCTCCCGATAACCTGAGACCTAAGTATGGTGCGCTAAACTATCGTCAGTATCCAATGGGTGCCTCCCCAAGATTTGGCTCGGCTTTTTTTAAACTCAAACCTCATGTACTCGAGCGCACCACCTTCTGTTACCCAGACAGTTATTTTGATCCTGAAGATTTTTCGACCTCAGATCGACTCAGCGATCTCGTTGCTATGGCGACTCAAGCGCAAGTGGATCGTCTTGATGATTATATAGAGGCTCATATCCATGGCGAGCTCTCTCTTGGTGAAGACGTGGAGAGCTTAGTGCTCGATCCTATATTCCGTTCAACGCCAATCGAGCAGCAAGCTCGAGACCTTGGGGTTGTTATCGAATGGCATGATGGGTATGAGCTTACGATAGAACATATGGCTCAGTTTCCAGACTATCGAGGTCAGGAGTTCATTGAGCTTGCCAAGCTCATTGCGGTCAATGGTGTTATAGATGCTGCCTTATTGGGGAAGGCGGTAACTGAGCAATACTATGACGAACAAGAAATAAAAAAAGTCTGGCACTATTTAGCTCGATTTGGTTATCGAGGAGACAAGTGGTAAATGCACCTAGGTTGCATCCGAGGTCAATAAAGTGCGGTATTTTTGTACAGAGCGAAAATACCAAACTTTGAGGACCACACAAATGAACCGAATCGTAAATACCCTTGGCTACGGCATTCTATTGAGCAAATATGCTGTCGTTGTTTTGATTGCTGGCATTACAGCGAGTACTGGCGTAATGGCTGGTGACTTGATGCTGGTGGGGCTGGAGACAACCGAGAGCTAAATTACAAAAACTTTGTACTAATTTTCGAGAATTATTGAATTTTACACGGTTTTTGCACTGAACGTGCAATAACTATCGTCGTGATCGCTATGATCTCCCTTGCCTGAAATAACACATTTCATTTGGGGAAGCGCTAGATATCTTCTGATGTACAAGCAACTGGCGTTTCCCCTCTCCAAGTTTACTCTTCACCTTTAATTCCAAACGATTTCTCCCACACTCTCTTATTGTTCTAATACCTGTTTGTCTAGGTAAATGTTTTTGTAGATAAAAAAAAGCCATTGCCGCAGAGCGACAATGGCAAAAGTGCGTTTTATGTGGAGACCAACAGTTATGCGTATGAAGATATGGACCAGAAAAACCACTGAAATTGCTTTACTGGAATCATTAACTATTGTGCGACTAGTATATCGGTAGAAGGTATTTGGAAATGCACTCCAGTTGCAAAGCGCTTCTATAGCCGAAAAAAAAGCCGCTTTTCAGCGGCTTTTGACATCAACAAGGATTAGTTGTTTTTGTACATTTCTGGTAGTGAGAACTGACCTGTGTACACAGACTCTTTTGGTTCGTACAAACGAACTTGAAGCATGAAGCTGTCGTTTGGAGCAGGTAGCCAGTTCGCACGCGCTGTTGCGTCAGTTGGTTCTTGGTGAGAGATAGTGATAGTCAATGAACCATCTTTGTTGTACACCAAGTCTTCAGTCATAGAACCGATCTTGAAGCGGTCAATCGCATTCTCAACCATGAAGCGATCTTGCGCATCGTACATAGTGACTGACCAGAATCCACCGATCTCTTCATTAACTTGCATGTCTGCAGGGAAGGTCACTGTGTAGCTATTCTCACCGTGTAGTAGTTCGCCTTCGCTGTCTACATAGCGCTTTGGATACATAGCGCGTTCTGGAGAGTTAAGACCAATAGAGTTCATATTGATCGCTGCACGTTGCAAGTAGTCTGCACCATAAGCACCTGCTTTATATTCCCAGTTCCAACCATTCACTGGCGTGTCACTGTGCATCGCAGCATCTAGGATGATGGCAAAGCCGTCTTTAAAAGCATTCTCAAGTGCGTGTTTGCGAATGTCACTTAAGTTTGCAAGGCCGTCGTTACCGATACCGATATATTCGAATGATTCCAGTACTGGCTTGTCTTCAGCTAGTGGGTTTTCGTTTAGTACTTTGTCTAGACGTTCGAACCAAGCTAGACCTTGTGGGAACTGCACAGTTGGTGCGCCAGTTGCGTGTTTTGGCTCTGGTTGAACACCGCCGTTCGGGTACTCAGATAGTGGCATTAGGCGGAACTGAGATTGCAGCTCACGTGCTTTTTCTTCGTCTTGAGCGTTCTCAACACCTAGACGGCCTGCAAGCCAGATGTAACGTGTGTTTGAGTAATGAACTTCAACACCCTCAGGCAGCTCGCCTTCGTAGCCACGCTTGGCAAGCACAAAGTAACCACCTTGATCGCCAACCGTTGCATTGCCTAGGTCAACAACAGATTCTGTGTACATATCGACAATTTGTTCGATCCAGTAGCGATCTTTGATTTCAGGAACAAACAGCACTAGAGGCTCTTCTTCTAGATCAGCCCATGCTTGAAGATACAGCGTGTCATTGTTTGGCGTAGTGTATGAACGGTCACGGTGGTCCCATAGACGCGTGATTGGGCCAATCTGGTTGACGGGTGCTTGACCGTTATCCATTGGCGCATCAACAGAAGTTTGCAGCTCAAGCGCCACATCCATCATTACTGGTGCCCAGCCATAAACAGTCGCTTGCACACCTAATGCGTAAGCATAATCGTATTCCACTTTGTCACGACCAGTGTAGTTCACGGTTGCTTCCTCTTCGGCGGCAAGCGCAGGGGTTGTTGCCAACATACTGACGGAAGCGAGCAATGTAGCAATAGAGGTTTTGTTAAGGAGTCTATTGATCATAGGTTCTATCTTCTTTTGGGCGGGCGACTGTTCCTATACAGCAACTCGCTTAAGATGAATGGGCGTTTGTGAGTCCATGCTGCCCAATATAGGTCTATTAAAAAGGAATTCAGACGAAGGAAAAATGGGGTGGGGGTTATGCGATACATTCCTTGTGGGAATGTATCTTTTGCTTTATAACTGGGCTCATAACCTAAATGCTATGAATGCGCTGTTTAATGAGCTCGCGAATCGCTTGATGCTGAGGATCTTGAATGCGGCGCTTGTGGTAAATCATGTGAATAGGAACGTCTCGACATTTTACCGGCATAGGCAGTATCTTCAGGTTGAGTCTATCTGCCCACTCTTTGGCAAAAGACTGAAATACCAAACCGATACAGTCAGATTTTGCGGCTAACATTGCCATCGTGGCTTGGTTTGAAGCTTGGCGTACGACGTTTCTGTGTTCAAGCGGTTCTTCTGCAAAAACCTCTAAAAAAGACCGCCCATCTCTGGTCGCTTTGTATTCGATATGCTCAAGCTGATAATAGAGCTCTCGAGTAAATGTATCACCGATTATCTTAGGGTGATCTTTACGACAAATAACCGCGATAGGTTCGCTATGGATCGATTCGATTTCAAAAGCAGAGTCTTTGGTGGTTGTCGTGTCGATAACCAGATCGATTTGTTGCGCCCTTAGTTGATCAAACAGTAACTCTTGATCGAAAGGAGGCACTTTGAACGTGGCTGTTTCAATATCTCCAAGAGTGTGCATAAGCGCTTCAACACAGTAAATAGAGAGTCGATTCTTAGAAAATACAGCATTATCGATAATGTCGATTGCTCGTTGAAAGTCGGTAGCCAGTGATACTGCGCGGCTGGTGGGGGAAATACCTCGTCCCGACTTAACGAATAAGGCATCACCCACATCTGATTCGAGTTTGCGGATGGCTTTACTTACTGCAGGTTGACTGACTCCCAGTATATCCGCTGCTTTTGTAAATGATTGATGCTGAAAAACGAGCACAAATGTTCTTGCGAGATTTAAGTCCAAAATCAATCTCCATCCTATTGTTGTTAAACAAATTATTATGCAGCAAGTGCAGTTTTGGCAACCAAGCGATAGCCAAAGCTAGACTTTATTAGCTCATTATTTGCGATTGCCCGGCTAATAAACTGACCAACCGTGTTTCGAGACATGTTGAGCAGCGAAGCCAAGACGCCAATGTTGGCAGGAATTGCGCCATCATTGGTAACTTCGGATATAGCTTCGAGCGCTTTTTGGATCTTGGCTGATTTGTCTTTCTCACCACGGAGATTGAACAAGGTCAGACAGAACCTTTGCTTGCGAGCGAGCGATAGATTGAGCATTTTTGAAAATGCACAGCAAGAGTCCATTAGTTCTTTAACGTGTGAATAGGAGAGTAGAAGTACCTTACAGTCAGAAATGGCACGAACATCGGCTTGGCTTCCGCCCCCAAGTATATATGGAACATCGTTAAAAATGATGCCAGGCGTGATGAGGTTGTAGCTGACGTTAGCGCCATCTTCAACAACAGGGTAGAAACCAAGTATGCCGGTTATGGGGATTGCAATGTACTCGGCAGACTGCTCTTGAAAGAACAGAAACTTCCCCTTAGGTAGTGACGTAATCTGTCCTCTCGAAAGTAGGTCGTCGGTGAGTTGGTCATTAATCAAATAGGTATTTTTCAAAACATTTCGGATATTCATAAGCGGGCCTTTATTGATTCTTTTGAGCCAATCCGTAGCGGTTTTGAGTTTCACGCGTAAAGAATATACATACCCCAAATTATGATATATGGGGTTGTGGTTATTTATTTGATAACTCACGGTTATCAGTTTTGTTCAAAAAATGCACTCTCTGTGCAACATCACTTTTCGGTCGAATCTAACATAGCGCTCTAAATCCGTTTCTGTAGAGACCGAATCAATGAAAACATCCGTAACCATCGCCGCTCTGTTGGCAACCACCAGTTTTGTATCTTTAGCGAGTGAAGCCGACGAAGTGCAAGACATGTCCGATCCATTAGCGGTTTACACCCAGCTAGGAGCAGGCATCACGGATCGTGGTTTAAACTTTAAAATGGGTCAGACGTTCGATACCGGTAGTGATACCACTATGGGCATGAACGTGTTTGAGATCAAAGGGGCGATGGGTGATACCTTAGGTTTTCGCGATAGCGCAAACGATAGTGTAGATAGCCTTCGCTTTCGTCGACTTCAAGCTGACATGACCAATGGTCGCGGCTCTCAGTTTGACGCTAACTATGACTTTAATAATGAAGCAGGCTCCTTCTCCTACAGCTTTATCCAAGCACTACCAAAGTTAGGTCCAGTTCAGTTCTATCCATTAGCTGGTCTTGGTGTCGCCTTTGGAAATAACGTCGAAGGTGATAATGGTGAAGTGATTAGCGGTTACTCTGTGCCGGGTACATTTGGTTTGGTCGGTACCTATACCAAAATCGAAATTACCGACAAGATTTGGCTGAACTATAACCCAATGTGGATGACAACCTTGTCAGGTTCAAAAGCGTATACCGAGCATGGATTCCAAGGTGAATCTTCAGTATTAGCTCATGAGGTTGCCGCGTCTTATCAGTTCACACCACGCTTCAACGTTCGCTACTTTGCGAATTGGACTGAGCATGGAAACTTCAAAGATGGTGAGCATCGAATTGAATTCAACTACCAAATCTAGTTTGCTCCAAACCTAGTAAAACGCCCCTCCAATAGGGGCGTTTTTTGTATATCTAGAACGTGTTTTCCAATATGCCTAATCATCAGCATTTTATCCTGAAGATGGGCAATCAGAATATTTCCGCACTCACAGTGCAACTTGCTTTTTTCCGTTCGATACCATGACGTCATTCTGACAAACATGAGTTTCATATGATGAAAAAAACGACTCTTGCCATTGCTCTAATGGCGTCAATTTCTGGTTTTTCCCATGCGGGAGGCATCTTATTGCATGAGGTTGCGACCTTTGACAGTGTCTCTTCAGCGGGTGTTGGCAACAGTACTAATCGCATTGATGCAAGTGCAGCGATTACGAGCCCAGCAGGCTTGACCAGTATTGAAGATTCGAGCTTTTCATTGGGACTGCAGTACTTGGATGCCTATTCTGATCACAATGGTAGTGGAAACTATAGTGGTCTCTCGAGCGACGGTAAGAACGCCTCTCTCGTACCAAGTTTAGCTTACGCTAAGCGCGTTAATGCTAGTTGGGTGCTTGGCGCATCATTGCACGGTGATGGTGGTCTAGGCATGGATTATGACAAAGGTCTAACTGGGCTGCATTTTGTTGATGATATGGCGCAGGAAGCGCTCAATATCCACTTTGCTGCAGGTTACCAGTTCAATGACTCGTTGAGCTTTGGTGGCGCTTTGGTTATCCAACATATGATGACGTCGTTTGATGCGGGTTACACAGTTCAAGGCGTTGACCTCGTGCGCATTGCAGGTGAAGGCGGTTCAACGGCCGCAAGTTTTATCCTATCGGCGATGTATGATCTGTCTGATGCGACCTACTTGTCTGCAAACTACAAACACAAAGTCGATCACAGTGGCAGCGATGTCGACGTTGATCTCACAGTGGGTGGTCAAAAAGTCACAAGAACCATCCAACAAGACGTGACTTGGCCATCTCGATTTGACTTAGGCATCCATCACTCGCTGTCAAACCAGCTAACACTGAAAGTAATGACGGGTGTTGAGTTATGGAGTCAGTTTGATGACCAAGCAAACAATGTATACAGCCTAGGAGCCGCACTTGCTTATGCGCAAAACGATTGGGTTTACCAAGCGGGCATCAAACACGACACGGCAATGTACGATATCGACAACATGTCACCTGAGCTGGCGATTGGCGCTAACTGGTCTCTAGGTATGGGCGCAGAGAAGACCTTATCCAACGGTCACCGATTGGGCATCGCCTATCAGTACCGAGACTTGGGCACGCAAGATGTTACCTACCGAGACGCGGACGGCGACCCTTACTTTCAAGGTAGCGTCGACAGCAACCGTATCCACGTTCTAAGCGTGAGTTACGCCTACTAAATTCCTATCTGTATTATTCCGTAGAGGAGAGCCACAGTGCTCTCCATATATACTTGCTAGTGGTTTCATTAAGCCCCTCTAACTCTACGGAAACTCGCAGATCTTGACCTGAGTTATTCTTTAGAGGTTTCTATGAAATTACATCCACTGCTTTTACCTATCGCAATGAGCATTTCCATCTCGTCTGCGTTTGCCGCAGGTGTTCCTGTTACGGCTATTTCTGCCGAAGAAGGGGTATACCAACCAAGCATCGTCTTGACAGGTAAGCTGGAAGCTCAAGAGCATGCACGCCTTATTGCGCGTGTATCAGGGTATCTACACCAGCAATATTTCTCGGATGGCGCATACGTTAAAAAAGGTGATGTGCTGTTTCAGATCGATGATACGCCTTACAAGTTAGCACTCCAATCTGCTATTGCTAACGAACAGCAAGCTGAGGCCACCAAACGACAAGCTCAGCTAAATTATGATCGAACCAACGAACTTGTTCAGTCAGGTAGTGCCACAGAGGCGAACCTCGATGATGCAAGCGCAACCCTCTCGATTGCAGAAGCTGGTTTAGCTAAAGCGAAAGCATCGGTGGACAGTGCGAAAAACGATCTCTGGCATACCAAAATTCGCGCTCCTTATGATGGGCAGCTTGGTAAAAGCAACTTCTCCTTGGGCGATATGGTGTCACCGATTGCAGGCCCTGTGATCGATATTGCGCAGCTTGACCCACTTAACGCCTCTTTCTCACTGGGTGAAGATGACTACATGCGTTTCCCAATCGATCAGTCTGGGGAAGTGATTGTCTCCCTCGATGAGCATGGGAAAAATGGCACTATCAGCTTTATCGATAACAAGGTGAATACCTCTACAGGGACACTGCAAGCCGCTGCTGAGTTCTCAAATCAAAGCAATGCACTTAGACCCAACCAAGTCGTTCGTGTGCTGTTAACAAGCCAGAGCGAGCAAACCGGCTTCTGGATTCCTCAGTCAGCGGTTATGCAGGATCTGATGATGCAGTTTATCTACGTTATCAATGATGAAGGGCTCGCTGAGCGCCGTGAGGTCGAGGTGTTGTCTCGTGACGGCAATCAGGTGTTCATTCAATCCGGCGTTAGCGAGGGAGAGCAAGTGATCACTGATGGATTAGTCCGCGTTCGTCCAAACGTTCCAGTCGTGGTTCAATAATAAGGGCTAACTATGCTAAGCAAGTTTTTTATCTATCGTCCCAAATTTGCCTTTGTCATCTCGATTGTGTTAGCGCTTATTGGTGCTGTCGCCATCAAAATGATGCCAGTTTCTGACTATCCAGACATTACGCCGCCAGTGATTAACGTCGTTGCTGTCTACCCTGGTGCCAGTGCGGAAACGATAGAAAGCGTTGTCGGTGCCGCCATAGAAGCAGAGGTTAACGGTGTTGACGACATGCTCTACATGGATTCGCGAGCGGCTAACGACGGGTCTTATCGCCTGCAGGTGACGTTTAATATCGGTACTGATCCAGATATGGCGCAGGTTAACGTTCAAAACCGCGTGTCTGCGGCGCTGCCGTTACTGCCTGCGGTTGTTAACAGCATGGGTGTGCAGGTATTTAAGGCATCGTCAGATACCTTGATGGCGCTGGCCGTACACTCTCCGAATGATACCTACAGTGAAACGCATCTTAATACTTGGGTCGAAATCAACCTTCAGGATCGCCTCGCTCGAATTCCTGGCGTCGGTGATACCAATGTACTTGGTACCAGTTACGCAATGCGTATCTGGCTTGATGTCGACAAAATGAAAGCGCTGAACGTGACAACCAGCGAAGTTAGACAAGCACTCATTGACCAAAATGCGCAATCACCAGCTGGTCAGTTAGGCGCGACCGTAGTCAGTGATGACGTGTCATTCCAAATTCCTTTACTAGGTGAGGAACGTCTTACTGACGTTGATGAGTTTGCGTCGATCATGGTGAAAACCGATGCTGATGGCAGCAATATTTATGTCAGTGATATCGCAGATATTGAGATGGGGAACGATCGTTATGAATCGTACGCCAGACTTAACGGTAAGCCGGCATCGTTAATGACGATTTCATTGGCACCGGGTGCGAATGCATTGCAAACAGGGGCTGCGATTAAAGAAATGCTCGCGGAGACGCCTTGGCCACATGATATGGACTATGCGTATCCGTTCGACATCACCAACTTCATCGAAGATTCCATTAGCGATATCACAGAGACGCTTTTGGTCGCGGCAGTATTGGTAGTGGTGGTGACGTATCTGTTCCTAGGTAATATTCGCGCGACGATTGTACCTTTGGTCGCTATACCAGTATCTCTCGTCGGCACCTTCTTCTTTATGGATGCGATTGGCTTTACCATCAACACGATTACCTTGTTTGGCCTGATACTTGCCATTGGTATCGTGGTGGATAACGCGATTTTGGTGATTGAAAATGTCGAGCGTCTACTGAATGAAAACCTAGACTATTCGCCAGCGAAGGCGACATTTGAAGCAATGAAAGAGGTGACTGGGCCGATTATTGCCTCAACTTTGGTTATGCTGGCCGTTTTCCTTCCAGTTAGCTTCTTGCCTGGTATCACAGGGCAGATGTTCTCGCAGTTTGGATTGACTATCTGTATTGCGCTGATTCTCTCTGCCGTTAATGCATTGACGCTATCGCCAGCACTTTGCTCGCTCATCATGAAGCGAGTAGAGAAACAACCTAAATGGTTTGTTGCGTTCAACCGTGGATTTGAAAAGGTCACTGCGGTTTATGGCAAAGCAGTCACGGTTGTGGTGCGTAAAGCCATTGTGCTATTGGTGCTCTTTGGTGGCACGATTGGCGTTATGGTTGCGATGAATCAGCAAATCCCGACGGCGTTTATTCAGAACGAAGACAAAGGGACCATGCTCGCGATCGTTCAACTGCCAGATGGCGCGTCGCTGGCTCGAACCAGTGCGTTTACTGAACAAGTCGAAAAGATCATTCTTGACGACCCTGCGGTTGATAACGTTGGTGGAGCCGTCGGCTTTGGTATCCTGACCTTCTCACGTCAGGCAAACTCAGCAACCTTCTTCGTTGACCTGAAACCATGGGAAGAGCGCCGTCTCTTAGAAGGAGACAATACTGCGCCGGGCGTGCAAGCAAGGCTAAATCGCGCGTTAAGTCAGTTCCCTCAAGGTATTGCAATGGCGATAACGCCTCCAGCGATTCCGGGTATCGGCTCTGGTGCTAACCTTGAGTTTATGTTGCAAGACCTTCAAGGCCGACCGAAAGCAGAGCTCGCGCAAACTATGCAAGAGTTGATTGCCGCCGCGAACCAGCAACCTGAACTGCAAGGTGTGTTCTCATTGTTTAGAGCGAACGTTCCGCACTTCGCTATCGATATTGACAGAGAAAAAGCGCGCCAATATGGCATCCCAGTTTCGACGATTAACGAAGCCATTATGACGAACCTTGCGTCAGCACGTGTGAATGATTTTTCATTGTGGGGACGAACTTACTATGTGTACCTGCAAGCTAAGCCTGAGCAACGTGTAGATCCAGAGGATATTGGTCGTATTCACGTTCGAACCGCTGCGGGTGAGATGTTACCGTTATCGGAAGTGGCGAGTATTGAGCCTACTTTGGTTCCAGATATCACTAACCGTTACAACATGCTAGCCGCGACGAAGATCTTTGTAGGGACAGCGCCGGGGTACTCGTCTGGTGAAACCATTGCTGCTATGGAAAGAGTGGCAGAAGAGGTGTTGCCAGTTGGCTACAGCTATGAATGGACCTCAATGGCGCTGCAAGAAAAAATGGCGGGTAACGCAATTGCCTACGCATTTGGCTTGGCGCTGATTTTCATCTACCTGTTTTTGGCCGCGCAATATGAGTCATGGGCACTGCCAGCGGCCATCATTATTGCAGCACCAACAGCGGCGGTCGGTACTATGATTGCGTTGGCGGCCAACGGCATGGCGCTCACGCTTTATGGTCAAATTGGTCTTGTTCTGTTGATAGCCCTCGCGGCTAAGAACGCAATCCTCATCGTAGAGTTCGCTAAGATAAAACGTGAGGATGAAGGCTTATCGATCGAGGAAGCTGCGATCGCAGGTGGTACTATGCGTTTTAGAGCAGTAAATATGACCTCTTGGTCGTTTGTACTGGGTATTGTTCCTATGGTTTTGGCGGATGGTGCCGGCTCCGTGGCTCAAAACAACATGGGTGTAGCACTCATTGGTGGTATTCTTTGTGTTATGACGTTAGGGGCAGTACTCACACCTGGCTTCTACGCGGTATTTCAGACGCTTCGAGAGAAACTGAAACCCAATAAAACGCCTGTAGAGATATTGGATTAATTCGTCATTGCGATCGTCATGATGTTATTAAAAGCCAGAACCTTGTGTTCTGGCTTTTTTGCACTGTCAGTGCGCTTGCCAAAAGCGACCTTGGCTATGATCTGTGCTTCTAATTTCGCCAATAATGAGGCACCTTCATGAATCAAGGCAAAAGAATACATTCAGTTATAAAGGCAGTAGGGTTTTCCGTTGTTTTCGGTTTGCTCATCACAACGGGTGTCTCAGCAGACGAAAAGCACCATGAAGACCCGACCAAGATTGTCACTAAGATTGGTGTTGGCTATTCAGATACAGCTTCACTGTCGGGCTCTATTGGTCTCGACGAAGTAAGAATGCTCAACGGCCGAGTCAATGACACGGGAGAGTGGCGAATCGGTGGTTCTTGGTTGTTTGATCTTGGCATCTTGAACTTCAACTTCAGCCGTACCGACTACGAAAACGACAGCTATCGAAACAACTACAGCATCGGAACTTACGTGCCACTGAGTTCTTTCGATATCGCGCCTGCTGGTTGGATGCTTTTCCCAATGGCGGGTTACAGCTACAACGATGGCGAGATGGCTGTTCCGTCAGATAATGATCTTGAAGATGAATATGTGCTAATGCGCAGCAAAGCCCACGGCGTTTATCTTGGTATGTTCGGTGTAAGACCAATCGCAGACACAGATTGGAGCGTTCTAGCTGTTGCTGGCGGTGCTGTAGGTTCGGAAAACTACACGAGTTATTGGGGTGGTTTGGGCATGAGCTACAAAATTAATAAGAACGCCTCATTTAACCTGTTTGCGTTTTTATCTGAAGATGATTATGGGAATAATAACAAGATTGGTGGCTCGTTTAGCTATCAGTTTTGATGGCTGAAAGCCCCCCGTGTCACTGGTGTTGTTACTCATAAGCCAAAAGAGCGAGCATATTACCGATATGCTCGCTCTTTTCTTATCTGTCATACGCTTGTGCTGTTTTATCCAAGCAAAACCGATGTCTCCAACACATGCTGAGCGTTCTCAAGCATCTGTGGGTACTTGGTCATAAGTTGCTTGTATTTATCGTCAAGCGACTCCAGCGCGTTCATTGCACCAAACATCTCAAGAGTTTGTTCTGGTTGAGTGCTTAGCAAAGCTTTTAGGCTTTCAAGGGAAACGTGATTGGCCGTTTCCACCTTTGCTATCGCGCAATCTACCATCTCAAGGGTAATCTGTGTGTGATTGTTGTTCATTGCATTGCTTCTTAGAATTTTGTTTTGCCAGATAGTAATCAAGGCGGCATATTTACACCTTGATTAGGATCATGGACAGCTTAATCATCGAACAACAAGTTGATCGCCACACCCATCAAAACAAGACCTGCTATCGGTCCCATTACGCCTAGTGGAGCTCGTTCGATATACGGCAAGTTCTCAGCAATCATCAACCCCCATTCTGGTGAAGGTGGCTTGGCACCTAGACCAATAAAGCTAAGCGCTGTGAGGCTTAAGGTGATCACTGGTAATCTTAGTAGTGCGTGCCTCAATAGTGGCGGCATCACGTAAGGTAGAATGTAATGTCTTAGCACCTTAACGCGACCCGTTCCCCAGATAGGGGCTAAGTGGGTATAGGGCTGAGCTTTGGCCTCCGCAATGAGGCTTGAGCAGTGAGCTGCAAGCGGTGCCCAAGACACAAAGACGATAGCGATCATTGCGCTACTCGGATGCATCCCAGTTAAACCCGCAACCAACAGACCGGCAATAATGTACGGCACGCCTTTAGTAATCTCGATAAGACCTTGGCTTATTCTGGTGTTGAATCCCAAAATGATGCCAACAAGTAAACTCAGCAAGGTTGCGATGAAGCCTTCTTTGAACGTCGACAGCATACCTGCGCCAATACGAACCATTAAGTCTCGACCAATACCGTCTGCGCCAAGCGGCGCTTCAAGGCTAGGTGCGGCTAATCTGACGTATTGGCTAGTATATGGGTCCCGAACTAGCGACCATAAAAAAACCAGAAATAGAACCGCAAAAATAGAGTAAGCGGTGAGGCGCTTGCCCTTACTCGAAGTGAATGAGAACGTCGTGTGACTACTGATCAGCTTGCCGCTTTTTAAGCTATGTCCAAGAATCCATTGCTGGATAAGTAGCCCGATACTACTAATAAAGATCGAGATCAGTAGCAGTACTAGAAGCCCACCTTGCAGCATCGGCAAATCTTGCGCTTTAGCAGCGCCAAGGATGAGTCGGCCAATCCCGGGAATAGAGAAGATCTGCTCTACAGCAACTGCGCCGCCGGTTAAGCCAATCATGATCATCGAGATCTGAGGAATTAGGCTACTAATAGCGCGTTTTACCGCAAACCTTAGGATTTGGTTTGGGCTAACATTCGCGCTCAGCCAAGTAATGACCCAAGGTTCGTTAAGAACGCGTTGCAAGCTGTCTCTGAGAAGTCGGCTAAATAAACCACTGGCAGGTAATGCCAGCGCTAGGCTTGGTAGCCAGATATCTTGCCAGCTCTGCCAACCATAAGGTGGAAATAGACCCAGCCAGATGGAAAAGACCAGTATCAGTACCGAGGCGATGACATACTCTGGCAGCGATATCAGCACCGTACTTAAACTGTTGTGAGTTTGAGCGAGTTTGTTGACCTTCCATCGATAGAGCGTATGCAGTAAACCAAGACCGCACAGAAAAAACGTCAGCCCGAGTGCGAGTGACATTAAGAAAAGTGAGGTAGACAATGTCTGCTGAATACCTTCTGAGACCGATGTGCCATCAATCCAAGACACCCCTAAGTCGCCTTGAAGGGCGTCACCTAGCCAATCAATTAGCCTTTCAGTGGCAGAGCGATCGAGTTGAAGATCCTCTCTGACCGCTGCAAGTGCTTCGGGCGTCAGCAGATGTTGCTGACCAGCACGAGCTCGAAGGATTGATTGGCTTGGGTCGATGCCAGCAATATCCGGCATTAAACCTACAAGGATAACGACGACAATAAGCGACGCTAAACGCGATAGCCACGGGGCGATCGCGTTTAACGACAGTCTAGGTGCACCAGCAGACATCATTGCGCTTAGTTAACCTTAGTTTGTGCGTCGATCAGACGGCGCTCACTTGGGTCACGAACCGCATCTGTTACGCGCACACTTTCACCTTGAACCACACGCTCGTGAAGCAGCGGGATCGCAGCGAACTCAGCAAGGATTTTTTGCTCAGCAGCAATGATAGCCTTCTGGCGTGGTTCACCTAGAGGTTGCAGATCGGCGTGAGTCAGTGCTTCATCTACGGTTTCAGAACAGAACTGACCGAGGTTGAATGAACCTTCACAACCAAAGTCACTTTGCATGTAAGCCACTGGGTCACCTGAGTCCAGTACAGTTGCACGTGACAGGATGAACGCATCGAATTTGCCAGACAGTGCATCGTTTTCGATTTGCGCGTACTCGCGGATATCAAGCTCAACTTGGAAGCCTGCCGCTTCTAGCTGCTGCTTAAGTAGTGCTGCAACTTCTGGTAGCTCTGCACGGTCGGTAAAGGTACCGATAACGATTTTCTCACCGTTAGCTTTTTTACCTTCTTCTAGAGGTGCTGCTTCTGGACGGATTGGTGCAGCCCAAGCGAGAGCAGGACCTAGGAGGCCTTCTGCGATATCGGCATGGTTTTCGTAAACGGTACGGATTATCTGCTCACGATCAACGGCAGTCGCCGCCACTTTGCGCAGCTCAAGCTGACTGAATACTTCAGACTTGTTGTTGAGGTAAAGAGTGTTGGTACGCGGCATAGCGACTTCGTGGAGCAGGTTTTCATCCAGTGTCGCGATTTGGGAAACTGGCACGGCTTCTACAACGTCAGCCGTACCAGTGCGAAGTGCTGCAGCGCGAGCAAAGCCGTTTGGTACGTATTCTGCGATAACCGTCTCAATCTTAGCTTTCTCGCCCCAGTAGCCATCGAAGCGCTCTAGTTTTGCGCTGGTGGTGCCGTTGATTTCTACAAGCTCGAATGGACCAGTACCTGCACCTGTTGGGATAACGCGGCCGTTATCTTGATATGCGCTGGTAGCCAGAATCGCCAATTGAGGGCTTGATAGTCGGCTTGGGAGCAGTGGATCGTTGAAGGTCGTTTTGATCTCAACGTGGCTTGCATTCAATGCGGTCACTTCAAGGTCGATGCCATCAAGAATACGCGGCTTTGGCGCGGCATCGAGTGCTTTTTGAAGTGAGTTAACCACTGCATTGGCATCCAGCATTGAACCATCGTGGAATTTAACCCCTTCACGGATCGTAAAGTGCCAGGTTAGTGGGTCAACTTGTTCCCATTCCGTTGCAAGCATTGGCTCTGCTTCTGACTTCGGTGTTAGGTTGATAAGCGTTTCCGCCGTGCTCCAACGAGAAAGCTTGAAAGCATCGTCTGAAAGTGGCGACAGACCTGTACGCGGTGGCTGCATCATAGCAACACGAATCTCTGATTTTACCGCCGTGTCAGTGGCTGTATTTTGAGCTTCTTCTTTTGAATCAAAACAGCCTGTTAATGGCAAAGCTAAAGCAAGCGCACAGGCTAATTTAATGGAATGGAAACGCATAGTGAGGGTTCTCTATTGTGTTTGTGAGTTGGTGTTATGTTTATTGGCCGCCGAAGTCAGCGACTGGGCGTGGATTAACGCTTTGGTTGTTGGGTGAGTCGGGGAGTTCATAATGCGAGTAGCGCATTCATGCTCCACAACTTGCCCTTGGTCTAAGACCACAATATCATCGCACAATGCACTGGCTGCGCCGAGATCGTGCGTGACTAAAATGAGTTTAAGCGCTCTTTGTTGCTTGAGCGTGTTCAGCAGATCAATAAGACGCTGGCGGTTAACTGGGTCAAGGCTGCTGGTGGGCTCATCGGCTACCAGTAACTCAGGCTCAACGATGAGCGCTCTGGCAATCGCGACGCGCTGCGCTTGACCTGTAGAGAGTTGACTTGGCGTCAGGGCTAATAGCTCTGGTCGAAGCCCAACTTCTTCTAGTGCTCGTTGTGCTTTTTGCTGATGGTTGCCCTCAATACCTAGGCTCTCTAGCGGTTCAGTCAACACTTGGGCAACGGTGTAATAAGGGTTGAGGCTAGTATGTGGCTCCTGCGGAATCAGCTGGATTTGCTTACACAGCGCAAGACACTCTTTGTTAGAAGTGATAGGCAGCGTGTGTCCCAACACCTTGATGCGACCTTCTTGTGGCGCGCGTAATCCAAACAAGAGTTCAATCATTGTGGATTTGCCCGCACCCGAAGGGCCGACAATCGCTACACTGCGCTCGGCAACCTTGAGCGACACCTTATCGAGTGCTTTAAAAGGTTTACCGCCCAGCCACTTGGGCATTGAGTAGTGGTGCACACTGACATCTTCAAACAGTACACTTGATACTGCAGCGTTATCTGCGTGCTTGGCTTGTTCTAGACAAACAGCTTGTCCCGAGGAAATAGCTGGCATCAGATCAATCCTCTTAACGATTGGCAAAAATCATGTTCGCTGCATTCGAGCGCATGGCGAGGCTCGCCGTAGGCAATGACTCGGCCTTCATCAATCACCACCATTTTGTTGCACTCTAATGCGCTATGGAGATCGTGAGTGATAAGAATGCCAGCCATGTTGGTGTTTCTTACACTCTCTCTGATTAGCGTTAGGATCTCTTGTTCCGTCACCGGGTCTAGCGCACTCGTTGGTTCGTCCGCAATTAACAGAGACGCTTTACTTAGCAGCCCAATGGCGATGCAGATCCGCTGTCTTTGACCGCCAGAGAGCTGGCTTGGATAAAGCTTGAGGATTGCTGAAGGGTCAGAGAAGCCAAGTCGCGTGAGTAATGCGGCGATAGTGCTTCGGTCATCTGCTTTGGGCTTGGTGCGCCAACCGGTATGTGCCAGCGTCAACTGAGCTTCTACCGTTACAAGAGGATTTAGAGCCTGAAGAGCATCCTGAAAAATAAACGCTGGGCGCTGCTCTGGTGCTCGCTCTATGAGGGACACATTACTTACGTTGGTGCCCGCTAAGAAGATATCGCCTGAAACCACCATCGAGTCAGGAGTAAAGCCTGCAATTGCCTTTGACAACATTGACTTACCGATACCAGATGGACCCATTACGGCAAGCATTTCACCTGCGTTGATGTCGAACTGAATATCTTGGAACAAGACGCGTTCTTCTGACTGGATTGAAAGCTGGTTGACAGTAAGGATTGGGGCGTTCACGGAGTGGCTCTGACGACTGATGTTATAACGTAACAATCGTACCACTTTGCAACTGTTTTTAGAAGTGTGATCGAGAGCTAATTTTGTCTATTGTGGCCTTAAAGTGGTCTTTAACAACCAATAAAAAGCGCTCTTAATGAGCGCTCGAATGAGAGTGATTTAGCTATTTTTTCAGTGCATGGATAGGGGAGTTACTTTTCTACTCAATACACTTCTTTTTTACTTGAACTATGAATGGGTATAAGAAGCCAATACGACCACAGTAGAACAGAGTAAAGGCGAGCCAAAGGCCATGATTTCCCCATAGTTCGACACTAAATGCCTGTACGGCAAGGAACACAATCAGCGTCGCAATGCTTGAGTCTCGAACCGGTCTTGTCGTTCCTGTTCCGGTAAATATGCCGTACACGGTCAAGCCGAAACCTGCCACTAGAGGGAACACGAGTAGCCATGGCGTCATTTCCTGATACAAGCCGACGATGGTCTCTAGGCTTGTGAATAGGTAAACCCATTGATTCTGAAATAGAGCAACGATTAGTGTGAGCAGAACAATCAATCCAGCTGTCCACTGGAAATTGAGCTTCAAAACGCGATCAAGCATGGATGGGTTTTTCTCGCCGACCGCTTTTCCTGCGAAGACACTCGATGCATTCGCCACGCCGTCAAAAAGGTAGCTGACGATAAAGGTTATCTGCATCAGGATAGCGTTAGTCGCGAGGATGTCGGTACCAAGCTGAGCCCCTGTTCGTGCCATCATGTTGAAGAAGGTGAGCAAGCAAACTGTGCGTAGCAGTAGATCTGTGTTTGATGAGACGATGGTCGCGAGATCGCTTTTGGTCATCTTTGAAGCTGACATGAGCGATGACAACGATACTCCAGCTGTTCTGAGCACCAAACTGATACCAATGGCGAACATCACTATTTGAGCGATCAAGCTCGCATAGGCAACCCCAGCGACACCAAGGTCAAAATAGAGTACAAATACAGCATCAAGCACGATATTAAGAACGTTGCCAAAGACTTGGGTATAGAGCGTTTCTTTTGCTTTCGCTTGACCCATTAACCAACCAATAACGGTGTAGTTGAGCAAGACAAACGGAGCACCAAAGATAAGAATAGAAAAGTAGATCTCAGCTTGCTGCGCCACATCGGCTTCAGGTTCAATGATCCAAAGCGCACCCTGCCAGAGCAAAGATTGCAGGACGATAAACACCAGTCCAACAGAGGCGGCGAGCACAAACGGTCTCATCAGGCTGCTTGCAAGAAGACTTTGATCACCTCTTCCGAGTGCTATAGCGCTTTGACCCGTCGTGCTGACACGAAAGAAGCCAAATAACCAATACAAGGTATTCATAATCACTGTACCGACGGCAACACCAGCAATCAGCTCTGCAACACCTAGCTGACCGATGACGGCAGTGTCTACCGCGCCAAGCAGTGGCTGAGTGACGGTTGAAACAATAAAGGGTAGGGCAATCTTGTAATAGTCTTTGTGAGAGATAGTCATGGTAAAAATAAAGTAGTCCGCAGTTAGCCTTGTGAAAGGGTGTGTTTAAGTGCTGTTTGCACCATACCAATCTGTTCACCTGGCTCGATAAGGTTGCATGTTGTGCATTTTGCTTTGCCATCAATCTTATACTTCAAGCAGCAAGTCTCGCGACGCACAAACCACTTTTGAAAGCCTTTGAACTCAACTTTCTTGATTTCATTTAACTCGCCGCCTTTGTTTTGTACTTGGTTACTCAACGATTGAAACCATTGGTTCTGGATGAACAAATCAGCGTTGGTGACCTGTGTATCTATGGGGCGGTTAAAGAGCTTTGAGTATGCTAGCCCACACGCATAAAGTGCATTTCCCCAAAATAACTTCGTTGCGACTTTCTGAGATTTGAAGTGCGGCTGCATCGCTTCACCCAAGCGTGTAATGACTTCCGCGAGCTTTTTATCTAATGCATCATGGTTGGACACCGGAGTGGAGTTAGCAACATCTGATTGAGCTGCAAGTACAAATACATTGGTGTCAGCGGGTATAGACAATTTTGATACACGATGATCGTCCCCGGTTTCTATATGTAGATCTTCAAATGAGAGATCTGGCACGCAGTTAAATCTGAGTCTCAAGCCAATCAAAGAGGTGAACAGGCAGGCATTGAGCGTTTTTTGCCAGATGGGCGCTGCGAACGGCTTCTTGGTCTGCATAAACTCACTAAAGGCAGTCACGGCAGTGGAAAACTCTTGCTCAAACCATGTCGTTGCCGGAAATCCCGAAGGCGAGTCTTCAATAGAGAGTCGGAAAAAAGGCTCGTGTTGATTGAGTAGACCCTGCATACCTTTAAGTGATTTCGGTGCGTCACTCAAGATTGGATAGGTTTGTTTTAGAGTGAGCTGAAAGCTTAACATCGCTTTTTCGACATCAATCGGGGTCGATTGGGTTACTGAACTCATTAACTGTCCTCTCTAACAAATGCTTTTGGCAGGCAAAACACTTTATCGTCGATAATTTGCATTGACCCTTCAACTTTAAACACAGTTTTGAGTGTGTATTCGGTCAGTACGTCTAACGGTGAACCTTGCTTGAGAATCTGTCCTTTTTTCATCAGGACGAGCTCATCACAGAATTGGGCCGCTTGGCTCAACTCATGGAGTACGTAAACGATAGTGAGACCGCGCTCCTTGTTGAGTCTTTGCAATAGCTCGAGAAGCTCTAGCTGGTGGCCAAGATCAAGATAGCTCGTCGGTTCATCGAGTAGTAACCACTTTGCCTCTTGTGCTAGACACATTGCGAGCCATACACGCTGACGTTCACCACCTGATAGCGTGCTGACGACGCGTTGCTCGTAACCTGCGAGTCCAACCGATGCGAGAGATTCTGACACCACCTGTTTGTCACGCTCGCTATTACCTTGATACCACTTTTTGTGCGCAACTCGCCCTAGAGCAACGAGTTGCTCGACCATTACTCCCTCGGGTGCTGCTGGATGCTGCGGCAATATTGCGATGTGTTTGGCGAGCTGTTTAAGCTTCCAATCGCTTAACGGCTTTCCTAAAAAGCTGACCTCACCAGAGCGCGCTTTTATGGCACCTGTCAGGGTTTTCATCAGTGTACTCTTACCGCAGCCGTTGGGTCCGATAAATGACGTGACTTTACCTTCTTTTAGCTCAATATCGACGCCATTGAGAATCAGAGTATTTTGGTACCCTGACACCAACCCTTTACCCGCAAGTGTGGCAGTGTTGCTATTCACCTGAGTAGATGCGAGAAGTTCTGACATTATGAGTTTCTCCTTAATAGAAACAGGAAGAAGGGCACGCCGCATAATGCGGTAATCACGCCTGCAGGGATCTCCGTGGGAAAGAGTAGGGTTCTTGCAAGCCAATCAGAACCTGCTAGAAAGATGCTGCCGAGCAGCATAGTGGTAAGTAGCGAGTGTAATGGTTCATTGTTGGTGAGCATTCTAGCCATATGGGGGATCACAAGACCAACGAAGCCGATAGGACCAACGGCCGATACTGCAGGTGCTGTAATCAATGCCGTACCAACGAGCAGTAACATGCGAAGTGTTGGACCTTTAATGCCAATACCACGCAGTACACTGTCATCATAGCGAACCCATTTTAGCGGCACGAAGACAAGAGCAACGAAAAATAACGTGGCAATAAACCAAGGCAACAAATAACCGATTTGCTCCCAGCCACGCCCGTACAATCCGCCTGCCATCCACTGTAGTGCGAGATCGGTTTTGCCTTGACCGATAGTAAAGATTAGCGCAGAGCTAAGTGCACCGATAATCGCCGTCATCGCCACGCCAGTGAGGAGGGTTAATGAAGTCCCGGCGAGTTGGCTTATCACCAGTATTGGCAATGTTGCCAACAGCCCACCCAACATTGAGAAAGACACAAGCGCACTTTCTGTACTGATACTCCAACCAAACCAGCTAGGCAAGAGAAGCGCGCAAACAGCGCCAAAAGAAGCGCCGGCATTGACGCCTAATATGCCGCTATCAGCAAGTGGGTTTTTAAGCGTGGTTTGCAGTAAGTATCCGGATACTGCAAGCATCAAACCTGCCATCAGCGCAAGCAAAATTCTCGGTACTGTGATTGACCAAAAAGGATGGTAGGTTCCGTGAGTCCAGAAGGCGTGACCTGCTTGCCAGTGAGCCTTTGGGATCATCACAATCATCAGGGTAATAATCAGAGCGAGTAAACTTAGAGCAAGAATTCCTGATTTTTTCGTATGGCTTGTCATAGTCACACCCTTGCTCGGTTGATGATTAGATACAGAAACCACGGAGCCCCCATCGCTGCGGTGAGCACTCCAATTGGGATTTCTAGCGGAGACAATAACGTTCTAGAGAAGTAGTCAGCAACGGTGAGCAGGCTAGCGCCGATGAGGGCAGAAATAACAATGTTTCCTTTTAGCATTCGAGCAATGTGTGGTGCGACGAGCCCGACAAATCCAACCGGACCAAATGCGCCAACAGACGCGGCCGTGAGTATCACCGCCAGTAATCCAAACGCCAGTCGATACTGGTTGATAGCGACACCGACACTGCGTGCTACCGTATCGTCTAGAAGTAGGTACCCTAGCTGACGCTGGCAAATTAGAAGCAAGATTGAAATAGGCACAAATGCCATCACGAGAGGCCAAAGCACGTTCCAGTTTGCGCCCGCGTTGCTGCCGGTTAACCAGAAAAATAAAGACTCACTATCAACACGATCAGAAAGCAAGATATAAGTTACTGCGGCCTGACAGAAAGCGCTTACCGAGATGCCTGCTAATGCTAGACGAGCCGGTGTGACCCCTTGCTTCCAACTGATGGACAGTGTCGTGATGCCACCAATGAAACCACCGATAACCCCCCATGCGATCATAGGTAATGGTAGGGCGTACATCATTGCAATTAGGACTGCCAGCGAGGCGCCCGACATAACTCCCGTCAGGTTGGGGGATGCTAGCGGGTTCTTTACAATGTCTTGCATTAGATGACCCGCGATAGCCAAAGACGCTCCGCCAATAATGGCAATGAGTGTGCGTGGTAGTCTGAGCTCCCAAAACACTAGGTATTCACTTGATGTACTCGCGGTGGTGAGAAACGTCCAGAGATCAGAAATTGAATACTGATAAATGCCGTCGGTCAATGACCAGAGCGTAATGAGGAAAAATCCTACAACCGATACGAGTAGTTTCCAATACGCTGCCGTTGCGCTTTCTTGAACCTGCGTTGAACCTGAGGTTAATGTGCTAGGCATAGTGCCTCCTCAACCTTTGCAAGCGTCGGTGCGGGAAATAGCTCAGGGTAGGTTTTATATGCAATGTCCATGGCGACCCATAGCCTTGAATAAGGTCCCTCGGCTTCACGCCACGTCATATCCACGCGGTAGACACGTTGATTTCTAACAGCACTTAGGTTTTTCCACACCTTAGATTGGGTGAACTGGGGATCAGCGCTGTCGTACATAAAGATCACGTCAGGGTCGAGTTTCATTAACCATTCAAGACCCACCTGCCCAGAAAACGGTGTTTTTGCTGAGTAAGGTGAGGCACCATTTGCAGCCTGGATGTTTAGACCTTCCATCAAAGATACCGTCATAAAATCAGAGTAGTAAGCTCTAGGCGTCACACCTGCGCTGGTAAGGAACATACCAGTTAATGGCTTGTCTCCCTTACTCTCGATGATCTGCCGTTTCATGTTATCGAGCGTTCTCAAAAAGCACTGGTTGATGCGTTTACCTTGTTCATGCTGACCTAATGCTGCCGAACCCACCTCGACGGCTCGCAGACTATCTTCGAGGGTTATCAGGTCGAAGCCGTATGTCGGAGCGATTTCCGCATAACGTTGATAGTAAGGTGAAATCATGCGCTCGAGCCCAATCACAATGGTAGGTTTCGAGTTATATAGCGCTTCAAAGCTAGTGCGGGCACGCGAGCCCAGAGACGGAATCGATTCTAACGAACGCAGATAGGCTGGAAACGTGGTTGAGTAAGCTGAGACAGCGACTGGCTGGATACCGAGCGCTAACGATAACTCCGCACCAAACGTAGAAATACTGGCGACTCTAGGAGCTTTTTGCTCCGACGAAACATTTTCTCCCGACGATACAATGCGCCTGCCCCCATCATCGATGAGTTCAGTGCTGGCAAAGCTGGAAATTGAGAGTGCTGCGACAAGAAGAGTAGCAATTCGGGAAAGTTGGCTAAAAAACATTCAGAATAAGAATGGTTATCATTGATATTTACATTAATAGAGAAGCTGCTAGACTAGCACGCTTCTAATTCTCAGACAAATAATAATAAGACTCAATTGGGTTTGATAGCTTCTGAGAATGTGTCGCGAATTTTTATAAACATCACGGGTAGTATTGTGAAAATCTCCAACCTAAGTCTAGCTATTGGCAGTGTGTTAGCTCTGGCTGCACCTTCGCTATATGCATCAGAAACTGCAAACACAGATGAAACCATGGTTGTAACGGCAAGCCGTTCGCAACAGAAACTTAGCGACGTGCCTCGTTCGGTAACGGTAATCGAGAAAGAGCAGCTAAGTCGAGTTATGGATCAGAGTCGTAACATCAACGAAGCGCTTTCTATGCTAGTACCGGGTATGGGTACCTCAGTGCACGGTAATTTGAGTAGCAAAGGTCAAAACCAAATCCGTGGTCGTCGTGTTCTGCTAATGATTGATGGCGTATCACAAAACAACAGTTTCCTAGACTTTGGACAAGAGCTTTCTTCCATCGATCCGCAAAACGTTGAGCGTATCGAGGTTATTCGTGGTGGTAGTGCAGTTTACGGTCTAGGTGCGCAGGGCGGTATCATTAACGTGATCACTAAGCGTCCAGAAGCAGGTGAAACACAGTACCGCACCAAAGTGGGTACTAACTTCCAAGAATTTGGCAGTGATTCACTAAGCTGGAATGTGTACCAAGAAGCGCAAGGCGGTAACGATACTGACCAGTGGCGTATCGGTCTTGGTTATGATCAGCGCGGTGGTAGCTACGACGCAAGTGGTAACCGTCTTCCATCAGTAAACAACGCTGATGACATGGACAATATTAACCTGAACGGTATTTGGAACCGAGATTTCGATGCAGAGCGCTCACTGACATTTAACTTCGGTGTTCGCCGCATGGAAGATAACGATGGATGGTGTGCTACCGGTGGTAACGGTGCTGAGGGCAAACCAGCGGAAGCTGTGCATTGTGGTCCGGGTTACAACAACAACGTAGCCGGTAAAGTTGGTGTGAACGGTCCAGCCCAGCCAAATAATGTTAAGCGTACTTTTGCAAATTACCAGTTGCGTTATCAAGATATTGGTTTCGCGTGGGGTATGCTAGATGTCACGGGTTACTGGATGACTCAAGATACCGAGACCTTTACGCTGGCAATGAAGGACAATGTCCCAGGCTCTCCGACAGAAGGTCAAACGTACTACGGTCACAACATGACAGACTTTGATCGTTACGGCATGAAGCTTAACATCTCGAGCATGGTAAGCTGGGCAGACATCACGTGGGGTATGGACGTAGAGCAGCAAAGCTTTAAGCAACCAAACAGCGTTGGTTTCTACAACAATACGCCAGATGTTGAACAATTTGCGATTGCACCTTTCAGCCAGTTTGCCAGCCAAGTGACAGACAATACGACGCTTTCATACGGCGTACGCTATGAGTATGTGCGTCTTGGTGTGGATGACTTTATCGTAGGTAATACCCATGCTAACGCTGGTAAAGCGGTTCAGGGTGGTAATCCTGATATTAGTGAGTTCCTATTTAATATTGGCGCGACTCATTACTTAACGGATAACCATCAAGTCTTTGCCTCGTTTGCACAAGGTATGTCAACGAACGAAGCTCTGCGTGCAATTCGTACCGGTGATAGCGATAACGTTGAAGGCGCGATTCAACCAATCAAGACGGATAACTACGAAATTGGTTTTCGTGGTGTAGTGGGTCTTGCTGACTACTCTCTGGCAGGCTTCTACAGTTCTTCAGATCTTGGTTCAACACTGAACTACGATGAAACCAATAACCGCCTAGAAAGCACTCGGGCACCTGAGCGCGTTTGGGGTGTGGAGGCGACATTAGGCTTTGACATCATGCCAAATCTACGAAACGACAATACTGTTTCTTGGCAAGAGGGTGAGCGTAAGCTGGATGGAGACAGCGAATGGCAACCACTTGACGGTACTCGCATTGCGCCGATTAAGATCACCTCTAGCTTCTTGTATGACACGCAAGACTATGGTCGCTATAACCTAAACCTTCTGTATTCAGGTGCTCGTGATAAGTCAGACGAGATCACCAGTGGTGCAGGTTATGCTGTCGAAAGCTTCTTCCTAATGAACATGGGCGCTTACTACGACCTTCCAGTTGGTACTATCAACGTGGCAGTAGAGAATCTACTTAATGAGAAGTACATGACGCCTTATGCTCAAGCTGAGCGTAACAACTCTCGTTACTACTTTGCGCCAGGTCGTCGTATTTACTTAGGCTACGAAGTTAAGTACTAACACAATATAGTAACTGATTCCAAAAGCGCTCTTTACGAGCGCTTTTTTTATATCTGACAAAAGATGTCGATGCAATGAGACTATTGGGTTGTTTCAATTGTTATGTTATAACATTTTATAAGTGAGTAATATAAATGTATGAGTGCACCTAATGAGTTCAATTAATGACCTACTCGCTCATGCTGAGCGACATTGCACGTCTCAGGGAAAAAGACTGACAGCGAAAAGGAAGCAAGTGCTGTCTATATTGTTGAGTGCTAGCAAGCCACTCTCTGTCTATGAGTTAATAGACTTTGCGCGCGAGAAGTACCGGGTAAATCTTCAGGCAATGTCGGCCTATAGAATGCTCGAGTTCTTAGAAGAAGAACACTTGGTTCACCGACTTAATGTTTCGAACAAGTATGTGGCATGTGCTCATATCCATCGCGATTGTGAGCATGGCATCCCTCAATTTCTGATCTGTTGTAAGTGCGACAAAATTGTCGAACAGACCATACATCCATCAATGATCACCAACTTAGAATCAAATGCAGAGCAAGAAGGCTTTACCGTGGTTAGCCCTCAGCTAGAGATTAACTGTGTGTGTGATCAATGTGCCGCAGATGTCGGCAAGTAAACCAATTAAGGAGATAAAGTCACCCCATGTCATCAACGCTAATTATTAACGCCAAAGTGGTCAACGAAGGTGAAGTTCGAGAGACGGACGTGCGTATCAAAGGACAACGTATTGAGCAGGTAGCGGCAAATCTTAGTGCTCTGCCTAATGAGCAATTGATAGACGCAAAAGGGGCCTACTTGATGCCTGGTATGATTGATGACCAGGTACATTTTAGAGAGCCTGGACTCACTCATAAAGGCTCGATTGCAACAGAGTCACTGGCAGCAGTCGCTGGTGGTATCACAAGTTATATGGAGATGCCAAACGTTAGCCCTTCTACCACAACCATCGAAGCGCTTGAGCAGAAATACGCTATTGCTGCAAAAAACTCTGCCGCCAACTATGCCTTCTATCTTGGTGCGACAGAAGACAATTTAGAGCAGATCAAAAGACTGGATCCTAGCAAACACTGTGGTGTTAAAGTCTTTATGGGGGCATCAACCGGTGATCTCTTAGTGGAGCATCCGGAAGCGTTAGATAAGATTTTCCGTGATTCTCCGGTATTGATTGTGACGCACTGTGAAAGCGGCGCTGTGATCGCCGAGAACAAAGCTCGTTTGCTTGAGACTCGCTCTGAGTTCACCATTGACGATCATCCTTTATTGCGTGATGACAAAGCATGTTATGCCTCTTCATCCTACGCGGTCGATCTGGCGAAGAAACACCAAAGTCAGCTGCATGTATTGCATATCACAACAGAAAAAGAGTTGAGCTTGTTTAAGGCGGGATCTGTGGCCGAGAAAAATATTACTGCAGAAGCCTGTGTGCATCATTTGTGGTTCACTAATCAAGACTATGCCGAGAAGGGTAACTTGATTAAGTGTAATCCTGCGGTGAAATATCAAAGTGATCGTGATGCGATTATTCAAGCGGTCAAGACGGGTCAAATCGATATCATCGCGACTGACCATGCTCCTCATACGTTTGAAGAGAAGCAGGTTGAATACGATAAAGCACCAGCGGGTTTGCCATTGGTGCAGCACGCTCTACTTACACTTATGGATCACGTTCACTATGGCAGATTGAGTGTTAGTGACGTGGTCGAAAAGACAGCACATAACCCAGCTATTCGCTACGGTGTCGAGAATCGCGGGTTTATCCGTGAAGGTTATTTCGCTGACCTTGTACTGATTGATTGTGATTCAGTCACCCCAGTGACGCATGAGAATACCTTCTACCATTGCGGCTGGTCACCATTCTCTGGGCATTCTTTCTCCTCTCGAGTCAAGCGTACGTGGGTAAATGGTCAGATGGTGTTTGACGATACTCAGCCAGTGCTCGTTGATTCTAATGCTATGCCACTATCATTCAGCCGTTAATCAGGAAGTTGTAGAGATTCCAATATGTTAAGAAAAAACCCAACGGGTCATATGCCGGTCGTATCTGAAACGGCGTTCGTTGATCCTACCGCCATCATCTGCGGCAAAGTCGTTATTGAGGACAATGTCTTTATTGGTCCTTATGCGGTGATTCGAGCGGATGAAGTGAATGATGAGGGTGATATGGAGCCAATCATCATTAAACGAGACACTAATATTCAAGATGGTGTGGTGATTCACTCAAAAGCGGGCGCAGCCGTGACCATAGGTGAGCGCTCTTCCATTGCTCATCGCTCGATTATTCATGGTCCTTGTGAGGTACAAGACGATGCGTTTATTGGTTTTAACTCAGTTGTATTTGATACAGTCATTGGCAAAGGGTGTGTCATCCGCCATAACTGCGTTATCGATGGACTAGACTTACCAGATAACTTCCATGTGCCGCCAATGACGAACATTGGTGCTGATTTTGACCTCAACAGCATTTCACGAGTACCGCCTAAGTATTCCGCTTTCTCTGAGTCTGTTGTTTCAGCAAACCACACGTTGGTACAAGGCTATAGGAGAATCGCAAATGAGCTCTGAGAGCACGGTCATAGAAAGTGTACCAACCAACATCATTACAGGCTTTCTTGGTGTCGGCAAAACATCGGCAATTTTACATCTACTCAAGAATAAGCCCGAGCACGAGCGATGGGCTGTGCTCGTCAACGAGTTCGGTGAGATTGGTGTTGATGGTAGCTTAGTGCAAGGTCAATCCGGCGAGACCGAACAGGTCTTCATTCGAGAAGTACCAGGTGGTTGTATGTGCTGTGCGGCGGGGCTACCGATGCAAATCGCGCTTAACCAGTTACTGCATGAGGCGAGACCAGACCGTTTGCTTATTGAGCCTACAGGGCTCGGGCATCCAAAAGAAGTACTCGAAGTTCTATCCTCTGAACACTATCGAAAAGTGTTGTCGCTGCAAAAAACGCTGACGCTTGTTGATGCCAGAAAGCTTTCTGATACTCGTTACACCAACCATGAGACATTCAATCAGCAAATATCGATTGCTGATACCGTTGTTGGTAGCAAAATCGATTTGTATCAAGCTGACGAGAAGCAACTGCTGGAAGGGTATGTTGAGCAGGTGGGGCATCCTGATGCGCAAGTGATATTTGCAGAGCACGGAAATATCCCTTTTTCAGCCTTTGAAGGCGCAACACTAGCGAATGAGCAACATCACCATCATCACCATCATCACCACCATCATCACTCATCAAAACCGCTAGCCTCAGAATTGCCAATGCCTGAGAGCGGTATGTTAAAGGCAGAGAATGAAGGTGAAGGCTTTAAGAGTGTTGGCTGGCGATTTGCACCAGATAAAGTGTTTGACCGTCAAAAACTGGCACTGCTGCTTTTAGACCTGAAGGTTGAGCGCATGAAAGCGGTGTTTATCACCAATATGGGTATTTTTGGCTACAACCTAACTTCAGACGGGATAACTGAAATGGAGCTGGATGATTGTGCGGAAAGCCGAATTGAGCTTATTGCGGATAAGCTTGATGATGCTATCGAACAGCGGCTCCTTGCCTGTGTCGCCAGTGTTTAGAAATCGTATCACTAATTAAGTAAACAGGCGGGGTTCTAGTCCCGCCTGTTTAGTCTCTAGCTCACCCGTACGGTGCGTTTCTCTGCCATCGCCATCGCAATATTGCTCTGACAATAGGCGCTCTCATTTATAAAGTGTGGGTAGACGGTTTCGTTGCCTTGCCAATGTACATCGTAGCCTAGGAACGTCGCTAGGATAGGCTCTCCAGGCTTAACCGCGACAAAGTCTTTACCACAGAGTGTTGGATGGACAGTCGCAAGGCGCATCCCATCAATATCGAGCGGGAACATGACCTCTTCAATATAACCATAAGCGTCATAATCGCTAAGTTTTAGTGCATTGTTTAGATTGGTATTCTCTATATAGTCGAGTACCGCGGTGAGCAAGTTTTTCATTAACTCTAGCGTCTCGTATTTAAGCGAGCCATGAGCTTGTGCACCGACCTCAAGCATCAACCCATGGTGACCTGTCGTGCATAAATAAGGTTGGTCGATCCATGATTTACGGTCTTCAAACAGGATATTCGCTTCGGGCATGCGCTGTTTGACGTAGGCCCCCATCCTTGCGTAGTAGGGGTCGCTTGATAGTAGAATCAGCGTTGCACCCATGTTGCTTGTGGTGTTGTGTAGGTCAATGATCAATTGATTTTCGTTGTCGGCATGCTGCTTAACAAACTCTGCCGCTAAACGTTTTTCGTTGGCGTCAGATTCTAAGTCAGCAGACGAAAAAGCTCGATTTAAGTCTATGTCGATGAAACGGGTATTCTTTTTCACTGCGGGAGGGTTACCCACCGTATTCTTGATCTGAAATGTTGACCGGTCGGCCTGATACACGCCATCTCGAATGAGTTTTTGTAAGTAAAGACCTGATAGCTCATTGCCATGTGTGCCAGCAACGAGAAGTACCTGATTAATTGAAGGGTTCGCCATATCTACATCTACCAAATTTGAAATTGTGAAATGTTATAACATAACAGCAAAGGGGAGATCTAGAGTTGGAGAAACAGGGATAAAAAAACGCCGCTGACGTTTTACGCAGCGGCGTTTTCAAAAGGCTTTGGCGTTATTACGCGCCTTTAGATTTATTGCGGATTGCACGCATCATCTTCAAACGGCGCTCAGCAGAGCTTTGCTCCTGCTGAGGGTTGTTCTTACGACCTTGGCGATCTTTGTAAGCAGGCTTGCTGTGCATCTTAGTCAGTAGGGCATCACGGCTTTTTGGCTCGTAGCCCGCAAGCTGGATACGTTTGATACGCTGTTGAATCAGGTTTTCGACCTGAACCAGCGTCAGCTCTTCGTCACGACTAACAAAAGAAACGGCATGGCCTTGTTGTCCAGCACGACCCGTACGGCCGATTCGGTGAACATAGTCTTCTGCCAAGAATGGCATGTCGTAGTTCACTACGTGAGGAAGACCTTGGATATCAAGACCACGTGCTGCAACTTCTGTCGCAACCATTACGCGAGCTTTACCAGATTTGAACTCTTCTAGTGCACGGCGGCGGGAGCTTTGTGCTTTATCACCGTGGCACAGAACGGCCTTGATGCCATCAAGCTTAAGCTCTTTAACCACTTCGTTTGCGGTTTCTTTGTAGTTTACGAACACCAAAACTTGCTGCCAGTTCTTACGACCGATGAGCTCAGACAGTAGCTCTAGTTTACGCTCTTCATCAACAGGGTAAACCACGTGGAAAACCGTTGCTGCTGTTGAGTTTTCTTCATTAACGATAACGCGCTTCGGCTTACGAAGAAGGTCTTGTGCCAACGCGTTCATTTGCGCTGAAGAGGTTGCCGAGAACAGCATAGTTTGTGGGTGACCTGCGATGCCGCTCATGATGGTGCGAATAGCACTGATAAAGCCCATGTCCAACATGCGGTCAGCTTCATCGAATACTAGGAACTCAAGGTTTGCGAGGTTGAGGTTACCGAGTTCAATGTGCTCAATTAGGCGGCCAGGGGTTGCAACCAACACGTCAGTACCTTTCTCAAGTTTGCGTTCTTGAGATGACATCTTAGCGCCGCCGTAAACAGCGGTCACTGTTAGATCAACATACTTAGTGTAGTCAGCGATATTGTTGGCAATTTGATCCACGAGCTCACGCGTTGGCGCCAGAATCAGTGCTCGAGTCGTTGCACGGCCAACTTGCTGTGGTGCATCTAGCAATTGTTGGATGATTGGCAAAGAGAATGCTGCTGTCTTACCCGTTCCCGTTTGTGCGTGCGCAAGGATATCGTGTCCACGACGAGCATGAGGGATCGCTTGTTGCTGGACAGGGGTGAGCTTTTCATAACCACACTCAGTAAGCGCTTGTACGATTTCTGATGAAAAACCTTGTGATGAAAATGACATTCTATGTTCCTAAAAGCAGATGACCGTGTTCTCTAGCCCAGTAACTGCTCGTGCAGGCAACTAGGAAAAAGATGGGCGCAGATTATAAAAGAATTCTAGCCGTAAGTGGTGACTATTTTGGGGTGTTTTGGTGAAAATTTCACCAAAACAGGCCTTATTGGCTGATTTGAGTATGGAAGGTGTGCTGTTCTTATGGTTATGGGTGCAAAAAGCAACTTAAATGTTGGGATAGGGGGAGTGCCAAATCGAATGTGTTGTTTACTAAAGAAGCGGCTATTGTGGGCGGCCTTGTGAGCTTTCGATAGTGATCGGTATGCATATTAATCGAGATTCAGTAAACACATTTGTCTATTTTGCTATAGTTAACTTATTGATATTAAATATTTTGAAATCACTACTCATTATTCTTTTTCGATCTTATTCAAATAATGATGTAAAAATACGTTAATTTTATTCTATTAGCACAAAAGTTAAGCTAATATTGGCAGCCAATTAAGGACATTGAGGTCCGATTAAATTGATTTAAATTAGATTAACTTGTTGTAATAATGGTAAAAAATATTTTTTCGCCGTTGTGGTTGTTGGCACTTGTCGCCGTAGTACTGTTTTCCCACAACGTTCGCAGCGAAGTAAAACTAGAATCAGGTACGATAAAAGGTATATATCGCAGTGCTCAACTAGAAGGTGTTGTGGATTTTCAACTATTTAGCGATGCATACAACGCTTACGAAAATGCAGCAAACCGTTCTAAGTCTCTGCTTACTATTATTGATTACTCTAAGCCTTCGACAGAAAAACGTTTTTTCGTCATAGATTTAGATAAGAAGTCGTTAGTTTTTAACACTTACGTTTCTCATGGCGTAAATAGTGGTAAGAAAACAGCGACGAAGTTCTCAAACATTGTGAACTCACGCAAAACCTCACTGGGCACCTTCTTGACGGACTCTACCTACTACGGTTCGAATGGTTACTCATTGCGTCTCGACGGGCTAGATAAAGGCATCAACGACAACGCGCGTGAGCGCTACATAGTGGTTCACGGTGCAGATTACGCGAACGAGTCTTTTATTAAGCAAAATGGCTATCTAGGCCGCAGTTGGGGATGCCCAGCACTACCTGAAAATTTGTCTCGAGAAATCATCGATACAATTAAAGGTGGCAGCGTAATATACGCTAGTGCATAACTTTCTGAATTAATTAAGAATGACGACAACAAAAAAATCCCGCACTTTATTTGCGGGATTTTTTATTTGTTCTCGTTAGATTTGTATCTAATCTTGTTTAGGTTTATTCGAACGCGAGCGATTTGGTCGAGGCTTACGCGGTTTATTCGCAGGTTGCTCACCATTGTTATTGCGCTTGAAATTAAACTTGCGCGGTTTCTTTTTACCCGTTGCAGAAGGCTTATTATTTTCGGCATTCTTTCTAGGCGATGAATTACCTTCTTGTTGATTTTGCTTTGGTTTTTTAGGCTTTTTCGCCTTTTTAGGTTTCATTGGACGGGTATCCAACTTCGACTCCGGTATTGTATTTACAGGCGTAAAACCATCAAGTTCATGCCTTGCAAGTAGCTTACCGATCAGGCGCTCAATCGCAAACAGCTCTTTTGCTTCGTCAGCGCATACTAGAGAGTAAGCGTTGCCAGTTTCTCCAGCGCGTCCAGTACGACCGATTCGATGCACATAGTCTTCAGAGACATTCGGAAGGTCAAAGTTGACCACTTGCGGTAGCTGAGGAATATCAAGCCCGCGAGCTGCTATGTCGGTTGCTACCAAGACACGTACTTCACCAGACTTGAAGTTAGCCAACGCTTTTGTTCGTGCGCCTTGGCTTTTGTTACCGTGAATGGCGAGCGCGGTGATCTTCTTCTCTTCTAGATAGCGAGCTAGACGGTTAGCGCCATGCTTCGTTCTGCTAAATACTAATACTTGCTGCCAGTTGCCGTCTTGGATGAGCTTAGCAAGCATGGCTGGTTTCTGTTTTTTGTCCGCTACGTACACGCTTTGCTCAACAAGCTTTGTGGTTGAGTTGGGCGGTGTAACTGATATTTCGACAGGATCGTTGACCAATCCTTTTGCGAGATCGCGAATTTCATTAGAAAACGTGGCTGAAAACAGTAGGTTCTGGCGCTTCTCTGGTAGTAAGTCTAAGATTTTTTTGATATCACGATAAAAGCCCATATCCAGCATGCGGTCCGCTTCATCAAGCACCAGCACTTCAAGTTGAGAAAACTTGATTGCGTTTTGCTGATACAGATCGAGTAAACGACCTGGCGTTGCTACCATGATGTCGCAACCTTTGCGCAGCTTCATCATTTGTGGGTTGATTTTCACGCCACCAAAAACACACTGTGAAGTCAGAGGTAAGTAAGCGCTATATTTATAAACGCTTTCATGCACCTGAGCCGCGAGCTCCCTTGTTGGAGTAAGGATGAGGGCGCGAATATGGTTAGCTTTAACTCGATTACCTGTATCAAGGTTTTGAATCAATGGCAGGGCGAAGCCTGCGGTCTTGCCGGTGCCCGTTTGAGCGGCCGCCATGACATCCTTACCTTCGATGATGGCTGGGATAGCTTGCTCTTGTATGGGCGATGCTTTCTCATAGCCTAGCTTTTTAAGCGAACGAAGAATAGGTAGGGAAAGACCTAATGAATCAAAACTCATAGTGATACTCAATTAAAGGAAAGAGAGGCAATTCGGGTGAGATATGCCGTAAACCCAAGGATAGGGTAAGGCGCGCTATTCTGCGTGGTTTTGTGATGAAGTTCAATACAATTTTGGTTGCATTATTTCAGCGATTTAGGCCTAAAGCAGTATTGAAATCTAAGACTAAGGTGTTTATATTGTCGCCGCCTTAGACGGGCACACCCTAAAATGCGCAATCGCCATCCTGCCTCCACTGGTGCATTTATATTGGTGTTATAAGACATTCATGCAAACGACTACTCCTCCTTTAACTCGTTTTTCTAAAGAATCGGGCGCTTTGATGCACCTGTCTGTACCGATTATTTTGACACAGCTTGCTACTCAAGCGATGGGCTTCGTGGATACCACGATGGCTGGTCAAGTGAGCGCAGCAGACCTTGCAGCGATCGCGTTGGGCGCTAGCTTATGGATTCCGGTTCTTCTTCTGCTTCGCGGTGTGATCATGGCATTAACGCCGGTTGTTGCGTTTCATCGTGGTGCGCGTGACTTCGACAGTATCTCGGTCGACTTCTTTCAGATGGTGTGGCTGGCATTGACTTCGAGTGCTTTGCTTATTGCCTACTTAGTCAGCGCAAAGCCGATTCTTGAGTGGATTGGTGTTGCGTCAGAGATCATTCCTATTGCTAGTGACTACGCCTATGCGTTGGCATTTGGTGTTCCCGGCATTGCACTTTTCTATACCTTGAATGGTTTTTGCGAGGGGATGAACAATACCAAAGCGCCAATGATCATTTCAGTGATTGGTCTTTTAGTGAACATTCCCGTTAACTATGTCCTTATCTACGGTAAGTTTGGTTTCCCTGAACTTGGCGCTGTAGGTTGTGGCTGGGCAACGAGCTTGGTGTATTGGTTAATGTCGGGCTTGTTGTACTCTTATATCAAGGGCCATCACCACTACAAAACCATTATTCGTTTCAATGATATCAAGCCTCGAATTAAAGCTATCTTCAACCTGCTTAGATTAGGCTTGCCGATTGGGATGAATATCGCCGTATGCGGAAGCATCTTCGCTGTGATTGCACTGCTCATTGGTCGTATCGGTGCCGAGAATGTTGCCGCCGCTCAAATCGCGCTCAATATATCCAGCATGACTTACGTGATCCCAATGAGTATTTCTTTTGGTATCACTATTCGTGTAGGGCATGCACTAGGTGCAAAAGACGAACTGGGTGCGATTGAACGAAGCAAGATAGGTATTTTGGTTGCGGCACTGTTGTCACTCTGCTCAGTGGCGATGTTCTTGTTGTTCCCTGATTGGATTATTCGTCTTTACACCACAGATCCAGTAGTGAGCGCTACAGCGGCCACGCTGTTAGTATTCACCGCTATGTATCAATTCAGTGATGCGCTTCAGACATCGGCTAATGGTGCCCTGCGTGGCTACAAGGACACCAAAGTACCGATGATCCTTGCCATCGCCTCGTACTGGGGGTTAGCACTGCCCCTAGGTGTGGTGCTCGGTCTAACTGATCACATTGTTCCCGCTATGGGAGAAAAGGGCTTTTGGGTGGGTATTCTTACCGGCCTAACTGTGGCGGCAATATTAATGCTGTTGCGCCTAAGAAGCGTCATTAAACGACGTGATGTTGAGCTTTTGTCTGGCGCTTAGTTAGCTTACCTTCGGTCAATACCAAAAAGCGCGCGATAAACTCAGGTTATCGCGCGCTTTGTCGTTTTTGAACGGGCTAGTTAGAGATAGAGCTTCCCTTGCTGATAGCGAAGGCCATTGTCAACATCCGAGCCTAGTAAAACAGGACCATCGAGATCAACCACTTCAGCACGGTTGGCAATCGGCAGTGCGGCTTTCATCGCTAAGGATGAGCCGAGCATGCAACCTGACATGATGCTTAGCCCGGCTTCACGGGCGCTTTTCTCAAGAGCAAGCGCTTCGGTAAGTCCGCCGGTTTTATCCAGTTTAATATTGATCATCTCATAAATACCGACCAGTTCACCAAGCTGTTCGCGAGTATGACAACTTTCATCGGCACATAAAGGAATGGGGTGAGGGATGTCTTTCAATAACGCATCCTGACCACTAGGGACAGGTTGCTCTATCATAGTGATGTTGAAAGGCGTTAAATCGGTAAAGACCGTGGCCAGATCCATGTCTGCCCATGCTTCGTTAGCATCAATGATGATCTTCGCACTAGGCGCCACTTCTCTGATCGCCCTGATTTTTTCAAGGACTGCGTCACCATCGAGCTTAACCTTAAGCAGCGTCGCACCTTGCTCAACATATTCACTCGCTTGATCTGCCATAGTCCTGACATCGGCGACGGAAACCGTCATTGCTGTTTCAATACTCGGCTTAATAGTAAAGAAAGGAGCAGGGAAATGAGACCCTTTGAGCATACTTTCGAGCGACCATAGTGCACAGTCTATGGCGTTGCGCGCGGCACCTGCAGGGCAGCGCTGGAGCTCTATGCGGGCTTGCTCGGGAGTCAACGAAGTGAGCGTTTCACTAAACGCGTTGATTTGCTCGATGACCGAATCAACAGACTCACCATACCTTGGGTACGGTGTACATTCCCCTTGTGCAATGTGGTCTTGATAGGTTATCGACACTCTTACCATTTCGGCGTGCGTTCGCGTCCCTCGAGAAATCGTGAACGGCTTCGCTAATTTGATGGAGTGATGGTGCGCTTCGATTTTCATAATGTCATTGTATCCCTTTGACCAAGTAACAGAGCATGCTTTTCGTAGGTTTAGATGAATGCACCTAAAACGGAAGTCTCTCAGTTCATCGCTATTGCTATAGCGCCGCGACACGTCGTGCGATCTCATCAACCCCAAAACGAACAGGGTCAGTCACAGGTAGATTGAACTTCTCACTCCATTCTAAGCATAACGCTTCGGCTTCTTTGTCATCGATTTTTGAAGTGTTGAGGCAAATGCCAACAAACTGCACAGCAGGGTTAGTGACTCTCGCCGCCATAAGGTTCGCTTCGATAGTCTGCTTTATGCTTGGCAGTGCAGCATGAGGTAAATGGCGAATATGTTCGCGTCCGACTTCATGACACAGTACCAGCGCATCAGGTTGAGCACCATGCAGTAAACCTAAGCTTACGCCAGCGAAAGAGGGATTAAACAAAGACCCTTGCCCTTCGATAATATCCCACTCATGATCAGTAAAACTCGGACTTAGCGCTTCGACGGCTCCTGAAATAAAGTCTGCGACAACCGCGTCTACTGAGATACCCGTGCCTTCAATCAGGATCCCAGTTTGTCCGGTGGCTTTAAATTGGGCATTAATACCTTGTTGTGTAAGTGCTTTCTCAACAGCTAGCGCTGTAAACATTTTACCTACTGAGCAGTCTGTACCGACAGTCAAAAGGCGTTTACCTTGGCGTTTGGCACCTGTGCCCACATCTAGGCGCTCATCATAATGACGAACATCGAACAACTGGATCTTACCTTGGCTGGCAAGCGCTGCGAGTTCAGGAATATCGGTAAGACGCTGATGCATACCTGAGGCAATATCAAACCCAAGGTTAGCCGCAGTAATAAGCGTTTCAACCCAGGTTCTAGGGATGACACCACCAGCATTTGCTGTGCCAATCACTAAGGTTTTTGCACCATTTGCTTTAGCTTGCTCGAGGGTTAGTGCTTCGAGTCCTAGAGAAACGGTTTCTTCAGTTAAGCGCAGTTCACCTAGGCAAGCTTGTGGTCGCCATTGGACGATACCGCGAGCCGTTTTTGCTGCGAGTGGGTCGGTGACATCTCCGAGGAAAAGAAGATAAGGCTGTGCAATGTTCATAGTGTCCCTTACGTTGGATAGCAAATATTGAATGTCCAAGATATAGGGATAAGATCGAGCAGACGAATACTCTGTTGTTGCTCGCCTATAACCTCATGTTATAGGCAGTGCAATTACAATGAGGTATTACTGGCTTTTAGAATCGATAGCAAGTTTTTGGTTGCGATGGACATTGCGTGAATATCGCTGGTGAGCAAAGAAACGGAGCAGTCGATGGAATCGCTCAGTGCAACAAACTTGAGGTTTTTCTCGTTTTTATATTGATCAGCTGTCCATGGGTCTACGATAGCAATACCTGCGCCAAGCTTGGCAAGCTCAGCGCCTGCGTTGTAGCTACGAACGGTGAATGAAGCATAGAAATCAGGGTTAATAGCCCGAATAGCCGCCGCAAGTCTGACTCCAAGCGGGTCTCTATCGTCTAGCGCGATGATACCAATATCTGCCGCTAGCACAGCAGAGAGTGATATTGAGCTACCTTGTACTAGGTTGTGTGATAGGTGGTCTTTGGGGAGTAGCACTCGCATTGTCTCTTTTATCAGCCGCTCGTGAGAGATCCCGGCTGGTGTTTCTTCGCCGAACGTTATCGCAATATCAAGTTCATTAGTGAGTAGAGCTTGGCAAAGTTCTGAGTGATTGCCTGTCATCAGATCAATGGAATAACCGTATTGCTGATTTACTTTAGTGACGATAGGTGGCAGGAGCTTAGATGCAAGTATGGGCGGCGCGCCAACTCTAATATGTTGATGACCGCTTCGCACCTTTTCCGTTAGGGTTTGAAACTCTCCCAATTGGCGATAGATTTTTTCAACATCTGGTAGAAGTCGATGTGCTTCTTGTGTGGGGACTAGGCGTCCTTTTACACGCTCAAACAGTGAGAACCCCAACTGCTGCTCTGTGTGAGCGAGCACTCGCGTGATGTTGGGTTGAGATACATGCAGGTTCTTGGCTGCACCTGAGACGGTGCCAGCTTGCATTATGGCGTGAAAGACTTCCAGCTGTCGCAGATTCACGAGCGCCTCGGATCAATAGGGAGATAGGGTCACTGTAAAGCAAATGACAACAATTGAGAACCTTGTTGCTAGGTGTAGTTTCTGGGTATGGCTTCTAGGTATGGTTTCGAGGTGTAGCCTCTAGGTGTCGCTGCTATGTAACAGAGCTACTTAAGATACTGGATGCAAAAAAGGCTTAACCTCAAATAGAGAGTAAGCCTTTCCGTTTAACTTGTCGGTGCTAGCTAAAGTGCATCCAGAGAATCGAGATCCAGACGATGAGTGCTAAACCGATGGCAAGGAATACGGCTGCGGAGCCGAGATCTTTGGCTCTTCCAGAGAGCTCGTGCCTTTCTAGGCCGACGCGATCAACCACAGCTTCCACCGCTGAGTTCATTAACTCCACGATCATCACAAAGATGACGCTGCCAACGAGAGCGGCTTTTGCAAACAAAGAAACGTCCAATGAGAAAGCGACAATGACAGCGAGGAGCAACGCCACGCATTCTTGTCGAAACGCCGCCTCATTCTTCCATGCTGCAATCAAACCATACCAAGAGTATCGGGCAGCGTAGATTACACGTTTTAGACCTGTGTTTTTTTGGATCTCAGTCATGTCTTAGTTCAACTTTAGAGTGAGTGCGTCGTTTCGATTGTTTTCGTGTTTATCATCAACAGACTTAGAGGTGTCGCCAATCGCTTGAAAATCTTCATGAGTCCAAACGGATTTGTCCGTCAATGTGCTCGTAAGTATATCAAATGACTGAATCTTGTCAGCTTTTACCAGTTGTAACTGTCCATATTGCTCAAGCTCTTCAAATGGCGTCAAGGATAGAGGCGTACCATTGGTGACGGCATTTGGAATCAGATCTAGGCTAAAGTGATAGTCACGTGTTTTCACTACCCATTTGTTTGGCAGTCGTTTTGAGCTGTCCCACCAAATACCATCAATCTCTTTGAGTTTGGCTATCGTCGTATCTTCGTCCTGCGCATCAAGCATCTTGAGGTGTTTACGGAAATAGTCTGGGAACAGCACGACAAACGCTTCTTGTTTGATCTCAGGGTTTATCTTGAGAATTTCATAAGCGATGAGTGCACCCAGCATGTTCGAATACAAATCCTCTGGCGAGAATGCAGAAGGGTACTCCTTAAACCCCCCAACAGAGACAAGACCAAACCACTGGGCAATTTCGTGCCATTGTGCGAGGCGGAATGCCATGAGTGCCGCGAGTTTCGCCTCATCGTGATTGTCACTATTTAGCTGATCCAGATTCTCAAATACGATGCGTCGCTCACGAAGTTCTGGTGTCAGGTTTACTTCGTAACTGTTCTCTTCGCGCTGCTTGAGAGAGCGATAGAGGTAAAACGCGAAATCAGCAGTGTCTCGTACGTGCGCCGTATCGATGAAACCACCTTTATTAGTGAAAATCAGACCATTGACTTCGTCAGACGTGCCAAACAAGCTGCCCACAACACTTGCAGAGCCATCGTTAAACACATGAGCATTGACGTCTTCAGTATTAAGTACGTTTTTGATGGAGTAGAACGGGACAGGGACACTTCCTAGCTCTGCTTTAAGACCGGTGCCAAAAGCGCAGCATGGTCTTATCCCTACTGGTACTGTCTCAGTTTCTGCGAAGGTCGGGGCTGCAGCGGTAAGGCTAAGACTCAGTAACAATAGTAATTTTTTCATAAGTAAACCAAATGAGTTTGTGGAACGAAAAAGCGGGAGATTGTGCAGTGTACGTATCAGCGCTTTGTCAAAAAAATGCAATAATTTATGGTTTCGATAATAGTAGTTTGTCGTATTCAAATTAGCCATTTTGCGCCAGTTGATTGAAAGTAGACCAAATAGTCAGCGTGATTCACTGCTTATTCTCGGACGGCTCTGATTGAACCTGGTTTCGACCCTTCTCTTTTGCCCTATACAAAGCAGCATCGGCATTCTCTAATAACAATTGAGTGGCAATTTGCTCGTCTACAACCTGGTGAGAGACGCCAATGGATACGGATAACACACCAAATGGCTTATTGCCCGTGTGAGGGATTTTTAGATCACTGACTTCTAATCGCATTCGCTCGGCGAGAACTAACGCTTCGTGATGACTCACGTTGATAAGTAGGGCACAGAACTCTTCACCGCCAATTCGAGCGACCATGTGTCCGCACGGTGCGAGTATATGTTTAAGCGCGTTAGCGACATACCTGAGGGCAAAATCGCCCTGAACATGACCGTAAAGGTCGTTGTACTGTTTGAAATGGTCTACGTCGATCATCATAGTGGTAATAGTGCTTACGTAGAGACTGTTCGCGTGGTGTTCTAACTCATTCATAAATGGGCGGCGATTAGGAAGTCCTGTTAATTCATCTGTTTCAGCCGCGATGTGTAGGCGCTGATTCGCTTCGATGAGCTCATCTTGCAGCGCTGTCATCTCTTTTTGGTTTCTCATCCGGATGTGTAGTTCACTCACTGTCGTCGATAATCGACTCAAAATAGTCTTTTGTGTGTCGCTCCACGGTGAGGGTTCTCTGGTGTTTGAAGCGACTAATAAGCCAAATATTGACTTGCCATCAATCAGTGGAAAGATGGCAACAGATTGAATGCCTAGTTCAGATAGCATTTGATATTCGTTTTCGGCGTCTCGTCGCAGAGTCTCGGTGTCATTGATTAAGATCGGCTCCAGTGAGCGCAATCGACGCTGCAAAAAGGTCATTGAATCAATGTTGAACCCCTGGCCGTAGGGGTTGTCACTGCCATCTGAGCGCCAAGAGTAGCGATACTTGGCTACGTTGTCTTCAACAGCAAGGACGCTCAGCCTGTCGATATTAAGTAGGCTTCCAATAGGTTCAAACGCTCGATACATGACCGTCGCCATGCTCTCTTCATTACACGTCAAAATATTCAAAGACATGTCTGCCAAGATTCGGTGAAGTTGGCTTTGTGTTTTATAGGCTTTCGTTTGGATCTGGATGCTTTGCTCTAACTGATTTTGGTGGTGGAGAAGCTGTCTCTCAGTTCTTCTTTGAGCCGCAATGGCACGTCTTGAGGTGCTGTTGAGTTGTTGTAGTGCCTTGGCGACATAAGAGAGTTCATCGTCACTTTGAGTGAGGCTTTCAGGGAGCTTAAGTTTGCGGGTGGTTTTAGGGTTAATGGTTTTAGATAGCGTGTATAGCTCCTTCAATGGCTTAGTGACCAGCACGTAAATAATGATGATGACCACCAAAATGATCACCAACGCTTCTAAGGTGTTGAGTGCCAACCCTAACCAAAGGCGCGACAAGACTTCTTGTTGTATGAGTGCATCGTCAATATGGTAGGAGAGTATGCCTAAAAATCGCCCGTTGTACCTCAGTTCATAGCTATGGTGATCATTAGATTGAAAGCTATCATCGCTGGAGCTGATTTGAGTGCCGTCAATGCCATCTAGACGAATATCTCGAATGTACTTGTCTTCACTAATACTGACAATGAGCTGCTCAAGTTGTCGCAAGTCTAGATCCCAAAGAGCTTCTGAAATGGGGTGACTGAGCGAGCGAACATGCCGGGTCGCATTGTTTTCGATATCCACCAGTTCTTGTTGGTAGTCAACATAAGCTTGAATATTGATATTGACGATAGCCAGCATACCGGTAACCACGAGCATGATTGCGATGATTTTGTGTCTTAGCGTTTTCACCGGAAATGACTTCATTGAGCCTCCCCGAGCTGAGGGGCAAACGGATTAATGGGGTTTGCTCGAATATCGATGCGTTTGAAGTCGATGTTGTTCCAATCTTTTTGCTTCATGATGTCAAACAAGTCTGAAGGATACATAATCGGTTGGAATAGGTTGTATTTGGTGCGCTGAGGCCAAGGCTCTCCGTTGGAATAATGATAGATTTTCACTAAAGCCAAGCCAACCGCAGTAAAGTGTCCCCCAGATAAGGATGCAATTTGTTTTTTAGCGAGCGCATTCAACACTTCGGCCGACGTATTAATGGTACCAATAAAAACATCTTCTCCAGCCTCTAGCCCTGCATCCTCTAAAGCGCGAATAGCCCCAAAGGCCATGTGATCGTTAGCTGTCCACAGATAGCGAATGTCTTTATGGCGGTTTAGTAAAACCTTTGCTTGCTCATAAGCGATGGATTCCTTCCAGTCACCATAAACTCGTTGAGACAGTGACACCCTATCTTCCTGCATAATGAACGATGTGGCTCCCGCTTCACGGTTAATAGAAGCGGGCGTGTTTTTATCGCCGGATATCAAGACAAAGTCACCTGGCACGCTTCCCCCACTCGAAAACAAGCTTTGAGCACTCAGGTAACCGATGTTGTAGTTGTTAGGAAATACCCCAGGTAGCAGGCGGTGTGCATATTTAGGGTTTGCGTAGATGATGCGTTTTTCGCTTGCAGCTAAGTCATTTAGGGCGAAGGTGACTTTACTTCCGCGCGGCGCTATTGGCTCGAGAAGGTTTTGCCCCGATCCTTTTTCATTCACTAGGATAACGAAATCAGGCTCCGGTGCTTTTTTCATTCGCTCTGCAAGCTTTTGCTGCGTGAGAATGCGGTCCCGCTGACCATGGATAATTTCTAGTTGGATATCAAGCGACTGTGCGGCTGCTATGGCATATTTGTCTACATCGCCCCAAAAGCTCTCATCTGAGAAGCCTGGATTGACGAAAAGTACTTTAACGTCAGCAGAGCGCGAACCTACCCCCTCCGCGAAGGCAAACGTGATATTCCCCAAAAAGCAGCAAGTGACAAGCACCCAAAACAATTTCATACAAACACTCCCTGTGTTAGAGGGATTATGGGAGCGAACAGTGCACACGTCGAACTATTGTGAGCCAAATCACATGGTTTGTTTGGTGATTCTCATTTTTTGAACGCTGATTCAGCTTTGAGGCAAGTGGGATTATGGTTGGGATCTATTAGTTGGGTGCATTGAGTAGAAAGCGAGGGGGGTGTCCCTCGCTTTGGTATCTTGAAATGGTGGTTAGCTGTCGTTCAGTGGCTTAGATTTGTTCATTCGTTTAATCCAAGCTCTTGAGGGATGAAGCTCAGACAGCACGTCGACTGGCAGCGGTAACGGGTCACCACATATCTGTGAAGCAAGCGTTTCAGCGAGAAGAGGTGCAGAGCTTAGACCGCGGGAACCCAAGCCCAGCAAACAATAAAGGCCAGTGTAGTTTGGCAGCTTCTCTGGCTTCGATAGCGCGTCACTATAACTCTTGTCGAGCGAGGCAAAATCGGTGACCGGTCCCATGAAAGGTAAGTGGTCACGACTGACGGTTCTGATTCCTTGGCGCGCTTTGTTATCACTCGTGTCAACGTCATTGACCCAATCTACACTTGGGATGCAGGCTCTCAGTTTATCGCCATTCTCTTGTTGGGCGATGTCGTCAAAATCAGTATCAATATTCTTTCTGTCGTAGCTAGCCCCGATACAGTGAGTCATTGTCTTTGGATTGTGGGGCGTCATATACCCGTCGTAGCAAAGTACTGATTGAATCTTTTGTAGCACACTGGTGGTCGGTATGTGGCTTACCTGTCCTTTTACTGCCGTAAGATGCAACGGCTTAGTTTGCTCGATTTGCGTAAACTCATGACCGTTAGCGATGATCACAGCGTCAAAGTGCGGTCCTTGTGGTTCATTAGACTTGCTTAGCAATATTTGCCATTTGCCTTCTTCTATCTGCATCAGAGATGCTACTTCGCTGTTGAAGTGAACCGTGAGCATTCCAGAGGTCTTGTAATGTTCGATTAAACCTTTGGTGAGCTCTGCTGGGCATAGCCAGCCTCCCAATGGATAATTGACGCTAGCATGCGGTGACTCCACCCCGATTGCAGCTGTGGTTTGCGCCGCATCCAGTCGTTGAATGAGCTCCGTTGGAAAGTTGCCAGAGAGCATTCTTTCCAGTTTTTTCTCTGACTTCTCGTCCCACATCAGTTGCGTCACCCCGCACCAATCATGGTCGAAGTCAAAACGTGTTGCTGCCTGTTCCGCAAATTGTCTTGCATACAGAAAAGCGGGAGCAAAGACGCGAGATACGCCTTGATGTTCGCCATTAAGGAGCGGGTAGACAGCACCTTGTCGGTTACCCGATGCGCCTTGCGCTGGCTCATTATCTTTACAATAGAGCGTTGTCTTGATACCGCGTTGAGCTAGAGAAGCAACAAGGGTTGCGCTGGCAACGCCACCACCGACAATAGCGACGTGTTTGGGATTTGAGTTTGCTTCACGATAGTAAAGAGCATCGTAGTTTGAGAAAGGTGTTTTGTTTGCGATATGACCAACAATCATGTCTCGCTTGGTACCGAAGCCCTTCGCTTTTTTCATATCAAAGCCGGCTTCGATAAGACCGCGACGAACAAAACCCGCAGCAGTAAACGTCGCGCAGGTGCAATCTTGTTTGGCCAGTTTGACCATGTTGTTGAACAGTTCTTGGTTCCACATCTCAGGGTTTTTGCTTGGTGCAAATCCATCTAAGAACCAGCAATCAACCACACCGTTACTTGGAGTCGGAACTAAAGGCATGCAATCTTTAATGTCACCAAACCAGAGATCTAGCGTGATCGCGCCGTCAGCGAGCACGATGCGGTGACATTCTGGTACAGCAATAGGGTAGTGCGCTTGTAATTGCTCAGCGTACTTAGCCAGCTCAGGCCATGATTGATGAGCTTTGACCAGATCTTGTTTGGAAAGCGGGTATTTTTCAAAACTGATGAAATGCAGCTCTTTGAGTGACGCGTCTGGGTTTTGCTCTCGGAACTGCTCAAACCATTGCCACACCGCAAGAAAGTTAAGTCCGGTACCAAAACCTGTCTCCGCAATGACGAAGCGACGCTGGTCGAGTTCGCTCCAACGCTCCGGAAGTCGGTTTTGCTTCAAGAATACGTAACGAGTTTCTTCTAAACCATTGACATTAGAGAAGTAAACATCGTCAAATTGATCGGATACAGGGGTTCCCGACTCATTCCAGTCGAGTTGAGCATGAGTGATGGAAGTCATAATTTTGACACTTATCTTGTGTTATACCCGTTTGTAGAAAGTTATCACAACTACATTTAGTGGGGCATCGATAGCATTTATTGATGCGAATTGTACGAATTTATGGGAAAGCTGACCACTTTTATCCTGTATCTTCGTTATCATTTAGCCGTTTTTGAATTTATAGGAATGTCACATGAAACGAGTCGTAATTACCGGTATGGGTATTGTTTCGAGCATCGGTAACAACGTGGAAGAAGTTTTAGCGTCTCTTAAAGCAGGCCGTTCTGGTATTAACGCCTCTGAGCAATTCAAAGAGATGGGCCTTCGTTCTCAGGTTTGGGGTGATCTGAAAATCAACCCAGCTGAGCACATCGACCGTAAGAAAATGCGCTTCATGGGCGACGCGGCAGCGTACGCTTATCTTTCAATGGAGCAAGCGATCGAAGACGCGGGTTTGACAGAAGACCAAGTTTCAAATGACCGCACGGGTATTGTTGCGGGTTCAGGTGGTGCATCTGCACTTAACCAAACAGTTGCTGTTGATACGCTTCGCGCTAAAGGTGTGAAACGTGTTGGCCCTTACATGGTACCTCGTACTATGTCTTCTACAGTGTCAGCATGTCTTGCGACACCGTTTAAAATCCGTGGTGTGAACTACACGATGAGCTCTGCATGTGCAACTTCTGCTCACTGTATCGGTCACGCAATGGAGCTTATCCAACTTGGTAAACAAGATATCGTTTTTGCTGGTGGCGGCGAAGAGCTAGATTGGTCTCAAACTATGATGTTTGATGCGATGGGTGCGCTATCAACTAAGTACAACGAAACGCCAGAAAAAGCGTCTCGTACTTACGATGCTAACCGTGACGGTTTCGTTATCTCTGGTGGCGGCGGTATGGTTGTCGTTGAAGAACTCGAACACGCACTCGCTCGTGGCGCAAAGATCTACGGTGAAGTCGTAGGTTACGGCGCAACGTCTGATGGCTACGACATGGTAGCACCATCTGGTGAAGGCGCTGTGCGTTGTATGAAGATGGCGATGCAAGACGTTGAAGTGATTGATTACGTGAACACTCACGGTACATCAACACCTGTAGGTGACGTGAAAGAACTTGGTGCTATCCAAGAAGTGTTTGGTGGCAACAGTCCAGCAATCTCTGCAACTAAAGCGATGACAGGTCACGCACTAGGCGCAGCAGGTGTGCACGAAGCGATTTACTCAACGCTAATGCTACACCATGGCTTCATCGCTCCAAGCATCAACGTTGATGAGCTAGATGAAGCCGCTCAAGGTCTAGACATTGTGACAGAAACGCGTGAGCAAGAGCTAAACACGGTAATGTCAAACAGCTTTGGCTTTGGCGGCACTAATGCAACGCTAGTACTGAAAAAATATCAAGGTTAATCCTGGATAATCAGTTTCAATGATTTCCAGAGCTGATCAGTGAAAACTGGTCGCAGACGCAAGTTTTAGCCCCTGGAGAGCGGGTTAGAATCCTTTTGTTCTGGATCTTGCCCAGCCTTATGGCTGGGCATTTTTCTTTCTAACACTCCAGTCAGACTCTCTTTGTGTATCGTTCACTCGACACCTGCTGATATATCTTGCACAATTCAGCCTATTGTAAGGACAACCCCATTGGATACTCCCATGAAGATTATTGTTGATGAGGCAATGCCTTATGCTGTCGAACTGTTTAGTCAGCTAGGTGAAGTCATCGCAAAACCAGGCCGTGAGCTAACGGCGGACGATCTCGTTGATGTCGATGCTTTGATGATTCGTTCAATCACTAAGGTTAACGAAGCGCTATTGGAAAAGGCGAACAAGCTAAAGTTTGTTGGAACTGCAACGGCAGGAATGGACCATGTTGATCAAGCTTTGTTAAAGCAGCGCGGCATCTACTTTACTGCAGCGCCAGGTTGTAACAAGGTCGGTGTTGCTGAGTATGTTATCAGTAGCTTGATGGTAATCGCCCAGCAACAAGGTTTTTCTATCTTTGACAAGACCGTTGGTATCATTGGCTGTGGCCAGGTGGGTAGCTATCTACAAAAGTGTCTACAAGGTATCGGCATTAACGTATTGCTTAACGACCCGATCAAACAAAATGAAGGTGATACGAGAACCTTTACCGAGTTAGACGCTCTGCTTGAGCAGTCTGATGTGGTCACCATGCATACCCCTATCACTCGCGACGGTGACTACCCAACCCATCACCTCATTGACCAAGCGCGCCTTGCTAATTTTCGCAGCAACCAGATCTTGATCAATGCTGCACGTGGCCCAGTTGTTGATAACGAGGCATTAAAGCAGCGACTGCTTCAGAGTGATGGCTTTACCGCTGTATTAGATGTGTTCGAGTTTGAGCCAGTAGTTGATTTTGATCTATTACCTCTGTTAACGTTCGCGACCCCTCACATCGCCGGTTATGGTCTTGAAGGTAAAGCTCGTGGCACCACCATGATCTTTAACAGCTATTGTGAGTTTCTTGGGTTGTCTGAACGTGCAAACCCTGATGCACTTTTACCCGTTGCGCCAATTCCTGAATTGACGCTTGATCGTGCTTGGGATGAAGCAGCACTGCACAGTATGACGCAGATCATCTATGATGTACGCAAGGACGACGCCATTTTCCGTCGTGAAATCTACAACGAAAATGGCTTCGACAAAATGCGCAAGTTTTATTGGGATAGACGCGAATACGGCGCTGTCCTTGTTAAGGGTGATGAGACATGTAATCTCGCGCCGTTAGCAGAACTAGGATTTCAAATCGAGGTAACTAAATGAGCCAACAATTTAATATCGCTGTATTTGGAGCAACAGGTGCTGTAGGTGAAACTATGGTCGAAGTGCTGCAAGAACGTGAGTTTCCGATGGGTGATGTCTACCTGCTAGCGAGTGAGCGCAGCGAAGGTAAAACCTATCGTATAAACGGTAAAACAGTGAAGGTTGAGAACGTAGAGAACTTCGATTGGTCACAAGTCCATATCGCACTTTTCTCTGCAGGTGGTGAACAGTCGGCAAAATGGGCTCCGATTGCGGCCGATGAAGGCGTCGTTGTGATCGACAACTCTTCAAACTTCCGTTACGACTACGATGTGCCGCTAGTCGTGCCTGAAGTTAACCCTGAGGCCATTGCCGAGTTTAGAAACCGCAATATTATTGCTAATCCAAACTGCTCTACGATCCAAATGCTGGTGGCACTGAAGCCAATTCATGATGCTGTAGGTATTGAGCGCATTAACGTGACAACGTATCAGTCGGTGTCCGGTGCAGGTAAGAGTGGTATTGATGAACTAGCAGGCCAAACGGCAATGCTGCTAAACGGCAAGCCAGTTGAGCCAAAAGCGTTTGGTCAGCAAATCGCATTTAACTGCATCCCACAAATCGATCAGTTTATGGATAACGGCTACACCAAAGAAGAGATGAAGATGGTTTGGGAGACCCAAAAAATCTTCAATGACTCAAGCATTATGGTCAACCCAACGTGTGTTCGCGTACCGGTATTCTATGGTCATGCGGAAGCGGTTCACCTAGAGACTCGCGCACCTATCTCTGCAGAAGAGGTGGTTCAATTGCTTGAGCAAGCTGAAGGTATCGAAGTGTTCCACGGTGAAGATATGCCAACGCAAGTTCGTGACGCGGGCGGTAAAGATCATGTGATGGTCGGTCGTATTCGTAACGATATTAGCCATCATAGCGGCGTTAACTTATGGGTCGTTGCGGACAACGTGCGCAAAGGTGCTGCAACCAACGCAGTACAAATTGCGGAAGTGTTGATTCGCGATTACTTCTAGGTAGTGGCTTCTAGGTAGTGGTCTCTAGGCAGTGGCTTCTAAGTCGTTGCTTCTGAGCTGCGATAACATCGCACACCAATTGTGTGAGTGAGGGTTTTAGCGCTCTCTTGTCACTTTTTAATCAAAGGCTCCGTTTTAGGGGCCTTTGTGCTGTTAAGCAATGTAAAAATGGTACCAATATCATGCTTGAATCATGTTTTTTCAAGGCTGAACTATAGTTTTGGAGTGATTATCCGATATAGTACCGAGATAAGAATTGTTTTATTTATTGCAGATAGCTGAGCCTTCCATGCATCATTTTTTAAAGCCTTTGCTAGTGACGTTAGCACTAGCAGGAGCGACAACACCTTTTTCAATCAGCGCTGACACTATTCGATTAACCGGCCCTAACGGCGAAGTCATCTCGGCTCCGCAATATTCACAACCGGTACGCCAAGCCGTCGCGTCAGATTCTGACTCGCCCGCGCGTTATTATGGACCAACGGGAGCAAACGAAACCCTATGGTCAATCGCAAGTCGATTTAAGCCAGCAAATGCGAGTGTTCAACAAACCATCTATGCGTTTTACGAGCTAAACCCAGGGCAGTTTGAGCAGAATAATATTCATCAGCTTGCTCCCGGTAGCGAGTTGCGAATCCCTTCTAATGAGTTAATCAATCGTGTTGACCTACAAGAAGCGCTGGCGGTGCTTTCAGCACACCAAAATAAGCTCAATCAGAGCGTTGCTCCTGCACCAACGCCTAGACCAGAACGTGCTGTAACGCCGAGTCCGTCAGTTGTAGAGCCGTTGGTTACAGAGCCTTCGATTGCAGAGCCGACAAAGGTCGCAGATAAGCCACCAGTACCCGCGCAGCCGATAGTCAAAGAGACACCAACGCCAGAAGTGGCGGAGGCCAAACCGTCTGTGCCTAAGTCTTCAGCTTCGGGTACAACGAAAGCTGAGCCCGATGCGACGCAAGCACTTAGAGAAGAGCTAAGTCGCTCTGAAAGCGAATTGCTTTCTCTGGAAGAGCGTAACCATCAGCTAAGACTCATGCTGTCAGAAGTACAGAATGAGGTCGAAGTCCTAAAGACGGAAGTGGATAACGAAGAGCGCATTCGCAGTGAAGTTGAGCGTCAGCTTAGCGAAGAGAAGCGCAAGCAAGCTGAGCTTGCTCGCTTGGCACCTAGCCAACTTGACGTTTGGTTAGCCAAACCTTGGTTCGTTGCATTGCTGGCGAGTATTCCTGCTCTTTTAGTTGGTTTACTGGTGATGATGATCATGCGCTCACGCAAGCGCAGCAATGAGCCTGCGGTTTCGAAAGCGGTAGAAGATAATCAGATAGCATCAAGTAATAGTCCTGAGGCCGCAGGAGCTGCAGCGATAGGCGGTGCAGCGCTCGCCGCAGGAGCGGTCGCAGCTGATGAAGAGGAAGACCTATTCTCAGATGACCTATTAGCGGGTCTTGAAGAAGAGGACACTACTGACGAAGAGCCTAAGGAAGATGCTGAGCCTGATGTGTTCGCGGACCTTGATGAAAGTGACTTCGATTTCAATCTAGATGACGACGACCCATTTGCCAGCATTGATGATGATGGTGAGCTGGATATCGGCGTGGTCGATCTTGATGCTAGCAACAACGGTATCAGTGTTAAGAATGGCGAAAAAGCACTAGGTCTTGAAGAGATGGAACGAGCGCTTAATGATGTCGCCGTGCCGGGTGATGACGTTGATGACCTCGATTTAGACCTGTCAGATGAAGACGATAGTGATGAAGTGGTCTCTCAAGACGATCTAGATAGCCTGTTCACTAATTTCAGCCTAGACAGTGATACAGAATCCGATAAAGCGCCGATTGACGATGAAGACAATTCTTCGCTCGACCAGGCCCAGATGGATGAGTTACTTGCAGGAGACGATTTTGACCTCGATGAAGGTGACATCGATCTTGATGATCTATCCGCAGACTCACCGCTGGCCTCACTCGACAAACTGATTGCTGAGGATAGCAACTCGACAGACAGCGTCGCTGAAGACCGCAATACACCAGTTCTAAATACACACGACATTGACGAAAGCTTCGATTTAGATTCGCCAAATGAAGCCTCTGAAAGCGTCGGTAATGACGATATTGATGACCTGTTTGCCCAGTTCTCTCAAATAGATGCAACACCGGAGTCAACGACGGATACCGATGCACAAGTAGCGAACGAAACCGACGTTGATTTACTTGATGAGATGCTCGAGGACGACTTTGAGCTATCCGATCTTGATGATTCAGATTTGATGCTTGATGAGGTCTTGTCTGCTGAAGATGCGCAAAGCCAATCCGATGATGACGACGTTCACTTATTAGCGGACGAAGATGACAATCTAGACGAAAGCAGTACTGACCTGCTAGATGAAGTCTTGTTTGAAAGTCATCTTTCTAGCTCTACTCAAGATGAGTTAGATGATGACTTCGACCTAGATCCTTTCTCTTCTGATAGCTTGTTAGGATCTGACATTGCTGATGAAGACACTACAGTTTCATCTGTTGAAACGGTTTTGGACCAACAAGAAGATGAACTGGATTTAGACGACATCGATGCTTTATTGGCCGAGAATTCTCTGGCTAGTTCATCCCAAGATGCTTCTGAACTCGAAGCATCCGACGATATTGCTGCTGACGAGAGCTCAGCGGTTGAAGAATTGTCTCAAGCAGCCAGTGAAACGGTAAGCGAAGTTGAAGCGTTTGACGCGCCGCAGCAACAGTCAAACGAAGAGCATCATGAGCTCGAAGTTGATCTAGAGGATACGGCGGTCTCCGAAGACGACATTGACGCGTTGCTAAATGAAGTCAGTGCCCAGCAGTCGGAAGAGAAGGCCGTGCCAGAGCCGGTGGATGTAGGCCTAACTGCTGCTGAGGCTGATCCTGAGGTTGAAACTGTCGATGAAGAGGCTCTCGACGCTCATCAGTCTCTGGAAGAACCTTCTCTAGAGCTTGATGCGGAACAGGATAGTGTTGCGCCGCAAGCGCTGTCAGAGCCTACCTCGGACTCGTCTGCGGACTTTGAGTTTGCACCAGAGATTGAAGGTGCAAGTAACCTAACTCATGAGGAAGATAATTCCGAGCAGGCACGAAAAGAGTTGGATGCTCTGGTCGCTAATGAGTTTGGTATACCTTCGGACGATGATTGGCTTGTAGACGACGTAGAGAGTGCGTCATCTGATGCTAAGTCAGTCGCAGCTGAGTCAGATTCGTTTGAATCTCAAGAGACTGAGCCTGTTGAAAGTGCTACGGCATCAACCGAAACAGAGCTTGATGATGCGGATTTTTTAGCGAACGCTCTACAGAGTGAGTACGGTGAAGAGCAAGCCTTTGCAGATGCTGAGGGTGTGGGTGAAGACTTACCGATATCAGAGGACTCCGCTGACGGTGAGTTTGCTTTTGCTGATGACGAGCTTCCAGAGTACAGCGAGGAAGATGCGATTGCTGATTCTGTGCAAAGTGCACAAGAGCAGGCTCCTGTCGCTGAGACACTCTCTGAAGATGAAGTGCCAGCATTAGAACAAGAGCCGACGCCTATACAGAACGACTTGCCAGAGCCTGATAACGAGCTTATCGACGAAGATTTTGAGTTTCCTGAGTTCACCGAGGAAGACGCGCTGTCGGAGGTCGCTCATGAGCCATCGGAAGACCTCGAACCGCTAACAGTAGGCGAAGACAGTCTTGAGCTAGAAGAGATAAGCTTAGAGTCGATTCCTGAGTATGACGAGCAGCAAGCTGCGATGGATTTTGCTGGGAATGATACCGAGGTCGTTAATTCAACAGAAGGCTCAGACATTTCAGAGCCGTCTTTCGCGCCTCAGGAGATGGTTGGGGAAACCTTAGATCACTCCGAAATCGACGCGCTTGCTGATGCCTTTAATATGGTTGACATGTCAGCTATTGAGCAAGAAGGTAACTTAGATGAGCTATTAAAAGATGGTGATAATGCAGCCTTCTCAAATATTTCTCCCGTCGATCAAACGACAGCGGATAGTGCCGGTTTGGACATTGAAGCGATGCTGCAAGATGCACCAACATCGGATGCGGGGGAAGACTGGAACGGCTTTACGCTGACCGATGATCAACGTGCGGCGATCAACAGTGATATTCCTGCCGAAGAGCAAGCGATTTGGAATGACGATGATGCTGGATCGCTAGCGAAAGCAGCGGATGAAGACTGGTCCTCTCAAGACCCTGACTCCGACTTTGATGCTACAGATAGTCAGTTCATGACCATTGATGAGCTTATGGCTCAGGTGCAAGATGGTGAAGAGTCCGACAAAGATGAAGAAGAGCTAAAGCTTGATGTGGGCTTAGATGAGTTCCCTGATGTTATCGGTCCAATATCCGATGTCGATGTCGATAGCGACTCCGAAGCAGCGGGTAATCTTGATATGGCGAAAATCTATATTGAGATGAACGATTACGAGGGGGCGATCAAGCTACTAGAAAAAGTGTTGCTTGAGGGTTCAGGGCAGATTGAGGACGAAGCCAAACGGCTGCTGAGTAAGTTATCTGAGTATCAATAACCTTTGTTAACCCAACTCTAAGTAAAGGAAAACGGTGGCTGACCACCGTTTTTCCTTTTTTGCTTATTAGCAAAAGTAGCGAATGACCACATCCAAACAGATAAATGACCGTGCATTCACAGGCTGTGACTTTATACAAACGACACTTGCGTATATACTTTGCCCCCTTTGAAAATTCACAGATGCAGAGTTAACGATGAAAGTAGCATTAGGTATTGAGTATAACGGTGCAAAATACTTCGGCTGGCAGAGACAGCGTGAAGTTAATAGCGTTCAAGAAGAGCTAGAGAAAGCACTCTCCGTTGTCGCCAATGAACCTATCGAAGTACAGTGTGCTGGGCGAACTGACGCTGGTGTCCACGGTACAGGGCAAGTGGTGCACTTTGAAACTTCTGCAATCCGTAAGCCCGTAGCATGGACGATGGGCGTCAATGCAAACCTTCCCAAAGATATCGCCGTACGTTGGGCTAAAGAAGTGCCAGAAGCCTTCCACGCGCGTTTCTCCGCGACAGCCCGACGTTACCGTTATGTGATCTTCAATCATGATTTGCGTCCTGGCATTTTATCTTCTGGTATCAGCCATTATCATGGGGAGCTTGATGTTGAAAAAATGCATCAAGCTGGTCAGTACTTGCTAGGTGAAAATGACTTCACTTCGTTTAGGGCGGTACAGTGTCAGTCTCGCAGTCCGTGGCGTAATATCATGCATTTAAATGTGTCACGCCATGGCCCGTATGTCGTGATCGACATTAAAGCCAATGCCTTCGTACATCATATGGTTCGCAACATCACTGGCAGCTTGATTGTCGTTGGTAAAGGCGAGCAGCCACCAGAGTGGTTTGAATGGCTGCTGGCGCAGAAAGATCGCAAACTGGCAGGAGCGACTGCTAAGGCGGAGGGGTTGTACTTGGTTGACGTTGATTATCCTGATGAGTACCAGCTCCCAGAAATGCCAATTGGTCCACTATTTTTGCCAAATGATTTGAACTCTGGCTGGTAATTTCGCTCATATTGATGAGTGAATAGTTGCATTAATAAAGAGTTACGGCTTGGTCACAAGGATAGGTACAACCAGTTTTTTATCTACAGTTTGTCTGTAATATGGTTTAATCCAACGGCATTAATTAGAATTTAACACTTTCGCCATTTTGGCGGGGGTAACGAGAGATAAGGTCTTCCATGAGTTGGCTTGAAAAGATTTTAGAAAAAAGTAATAACATTGTTAGCTCGCGCAAAGCGTCAATCCCAGAAGGTATCTGGACTAAGTGTACGTCGTGCGAGCAAGTTCTATATCACGCTGAACTAGAGCGTAACCTAGAAGTTTGCCCTAAATGTAATCATCACATGCGCATGAAAGCGCGCCGTCGTCTAGAGACTTTCCTAGATGAAGGTAACCGTGTTGAACTTGCTGCTGAACTTGAGCCTCAAGACAAACTTAAGTTCAAAGACTCTAAGCGCTACAAAGAGCGTATTTCTGCTGCTCAGAAAAACAGTGGTGAGAAAGATGCGCTTGTGGTTATGCAAGGTGAGTTGTTAGGTCAACCAGTGGTCGCTTGTGCCTTTGAGTTCTCGTTCATGGGTGGTTCTATGGGCTCTGTTGTGGGTGCTCGTTTTGTACGTGCAGTAGAAGCGGCTATGGAAAACAACTGTGGTCTGGTCTGCTTCTCTGCAAGTGGCGGCGCACGTATGCAAGAGGCATTGATGTCTCTGATGCAGATGGCGAAAACCAGCGCTGCACTTGAGCGTCTATCTCAAAAAGGTCTGCCATTCGTTTCTGTCATGACTGACCCAACAATGGGCGGTGTATCAGCAAGTTTGGCGATGTTAGGTGATATCAACATTGGTGAGCCTAAAGCGCTTATCGGCTTTGCGGGCCGTCGTGTTATCGAGCAGACGGTACGTGAAGACCTGCCAGAAGGCTTCCAACGCAGTGAGTTCCTGCTAGAGCATGGTGCGATCGACATGATTGTAGACCGCCGTGAAATGCGTCAGCGTGTGGGCAGCTTGCTAGCGAAAATGACAAATCAAGCGTCTCCTCTTGTGGTCTCTGTAGAAGATTCTCCAGAAGAACCATCATATGAAGTACCAGAAGCGGACGAAAAAGGGTAAAGTACTCACTAAGTTATCAAACGTTAAGATATTGACGGCTAAATGAGTTCACAATCCATTCCTCAAGCCACATCTTCACTACAGATGTGGCTTGATTACTTAACCAGTATTCATACCAGTGCCATAGATCTTGGCCTAGACCGTGTGTCAGTCGTGGCGCAAAAAGGTCAACTCACCAAACCTGCTCCTAAAGTTATTACCGTTGCCGGCACCAATGGCAAGGGATCAACGTGTGCTTTGATGGAAGCCATCTTGCTCGATGCAGGTTACTCGGTTGGTGTTTACAGCTCACCACACTTAATTCGCTACAACGAACGCGTTCGTATCAATGGCAGCGAACTTCCCGACGAATCTCATGCCAAGGCATTCGCCTATATTGAACAGCTTCGTGGTGATGTGAGTTTAAGCTTCTTTGAGTATGCGACACTTGCCGCGCTGAAGCAGTTTCAAGAGCAGAGCGTTGATGTGGTTCTGCTCGAAGTTGGACTAGGTGGCCGACTTGATGCGACCAACGTGGTTGATCATGATGTGTCAGTAATTACCAGTCTGGCCGTGGACCACGTAGATTGGTTAGGTGATGATATCAATGTCATCGGTTTTGAAAAGGCGGGTATTTTCCGCTCTGGCAAGCCTGCGATTTGCGGACAACCTAAGCCACCTGCAACGGTTCCTGCTCATGCTGATGATATAGGCGCTGAGTTCTACCAAACGGGTATTCAGTTCGATTATGCGCAAACCTCGGATTCGACATGGACATGGCATCATGGCACGTTCACGCTAGAAGACCTTCCAATCCCTGTTTTACCATTAATGAATGCCAATACGGCGCTGATGGCGCTTGGTGCCGCAAACCTCGATATTACAGATATCAATATTGTTAATGGGTTAAAACAAGCACGCTTGGCGGGTCGTATGCAGGTGTTAGCGGGCTCACCGACGACAATTCTTGATGTTGCGCACAACCCGCACTCAGCAGAGTATTTAGTAGCACAATTAGGTCGACTCTATCCTGAGACTCGATTCAAAGTGGTTATTGGTATGCTTCACGACAAAGATATCGAGGAGACTATTCGAGTTTTGAATCCTCTGACAGAGCACTGGTATCCTGCTTCTTTAAGTGGGCCTCGCGCCGCCTCTGCGGATGAGTTGTGCTCACATCTAGAGTCCAATGAGACACTAACTCGATACGATTCACCAGTTACGGCCTTTGATGCAGCCAAAGCGGATGCTCAGCCAGAGGATTTGATTCTGGTCGTAGGGTCGTTCCATACCGTTGGTGAGGTTCTCGCGCATTGCGGCGGTACGAGAAGCTAGGACGAAGACTAATCTAGGAGAAACGATGGCGAGTAAATTCCAAAGCCGTTTAGTTGGGACCATAGTATTGGTCGCTGTAGGGGTGATCATTCTGCCTGACTTACTTGATGGTAAGAAACTGCATTACAAAGAAGAGTTTGCCAGCATTCCTCTTAAGCCAGAGATCAATGCGGATGTAGAGAGCTTTGAAGTGCTGGAGCCAGAGGAGGACATCTCTGTCCTTCCGGAGTCGCCAGTACAAGCAACCGTAGGTGAAGAAGTGGTAGAGGAGCAAAGTCCGCCAGCTGATATCGTCGACGTTGCGGTACAAGAGGTTCCAGAGCGCAACGATTACGCAGACAGTGCTTGGATTATTCAACTGATGGCGCTAAAAAATGCCGATAATGCACGTGCATTAGTAGAGGATCTGCAAAAGCGTGGCTATCAAGCTCATGTGAAACAAGAAGCGACATTTACTCGCGTCATCATCGGTCCAGATGTTTCAAAAAGTAAATTGGAGAAGCAATTGATTGAATTGGAGGAAATTACCGGTTCTCGAGGTCAATTGCTCAAATTTAAACCACTAAATCCATAAGAAAACGTTTGCGTCGCGCATTTTTCTGTTAAAATGCGCGCCAACTTGAGATGAAGAATTCATGAATTGGTTAGATTTTGTCATTTTGGGTGTGATTGGGCTTTCAGCTTTAATCAGTTTAGTTCGCGGATTTGCCAAAGAGGCAATGTCGTTGGTGATATGGTTTGGCGCGTTTTTTTATCGCTAGCCAGTACTACGCTAAACTAGCGGTGTACTTTACCAATATCGAAGATGACATGTTTCGAAATGGCGCCGCAATCGCTGCCCTGTTTGTTGCGACTCTAATTGTTGGAGCGCTCATTAATTATGTGTTGGGGCAGTTAGTACAAAAAACGGGACTCTCTGGTACCGATAGGGTACTGGGAATCGTGTTCGGTGCTCTTCGAGGTGTGCTGATTGTTTCGGCAGTGCTCTTCTTTGTCGACACGTTTACCACGCTGAATAACAGTGAGTGGTGGGATTCATCTCAATTGATTCCGCACTTTAAGTTAATCATCGAGCCGTTTTTTGAACATATCGAAGCAACTTCTAGTTTCCTGTCTGGCGCCTAATGGCGTCAGCTAATGTCGCAAATCGAGGATTAGGACATGTGTGGTATTGTTGGAATCGTTGGCTCTACGCCTGTGAATCAGTCTATCTATGACGCTTTGACCGTTTTACAGCATCGTGGCCAAGATGCCGCTGGTATTGTTACCATAGAAAGCAATCGTTTTCGTCTGCGTAAGGCGAATGGTCTAGTAAAAGACGTTTTTGAAGCGAAGCATATGCAGCGCCTCCAAGGTAACGTAGGTATTGGACATGTTCGTTACCCGACAGCAGGCAGTTCTAGCGCCTCTGAAGCTCAGCCGTTCTACGTAAACTCTCCGTTTGGTATTACCCTGGCACACAACGGTAACCTAACAAATGCTCACGAAGTTCGTGAAAAGCTGTTTGAGAAAGATCGTCGTCACGTTAACACTACCTCTGACTCTGAGGTTCTTCTTAACGTACTTGCACACGAAATTGATACTGTTAAAGGCAATGTGACCTCTGACGATGTGTTCCGTGCCGTAACGAATGTGCACCGCACTATCAAAGGTGCTTATGCGGTCGCTGCGATGATCATCGGTCATGGCATGATTGCGTTCCGCGATCCAAACGGTATCCGTCCTCTTTGTCTTGGTAAGCGCGAATTCGAAGGCAAAACTGAGTACATGGTAGCGTCTGAGTCGGTTGCACTTGATGCAGTAGGCTTTGATTTCGTTCGCGACGTTGCGCCAGGTGAAGCGATTTACGCAACATTCGATGGTGAGCTATTCACGCGTCAATGTGCTGACAACCCGACACTGAACCCATGTATCTTCGAGTTTGTTTATTTTGCTCGTCCAGATTCATTTATCGATAAGATCTCGGTATACAGCGCACGCGTTGAGATGGGCAAAAAGCTTGGTGAGCGCATCAAGGATGAGTTCGCAGACCTTGATATCGATGTCGTTATTCCGATCCCTGAGACTTCTTGTGACATTGCTCTGCAAATTGCACAAGCTATTGATAAGCCATACCGCCAAGGTTTTGTGAAAAACCGTTATGTGGGCCGTACCTTTATCATGCCAGGTCAGCAGCAGCGCAAGAAATCTGTACGTCGCAAGCTAAACGCGATTCGCTCAGAATTCAAAGGCAAGAATGTACTGCTTGTTGATGACTCTATCGTTCGTGGTACAACATCAGAACAGATCATCGAGATGGCTCGTGACTCCGGTGCAAACAAAGTGTACATGGTGTCAGCTGCGCCAGAAGTTCGCTTCCCGAACGTTTATGGCATTGATATGCCAAGTGCGAACGAGCTTATCGCCCACGGTCGTGATAACGATGCTATCTGTAAGCAAATTGGCGCAGATGCACTGATTTACCAGACTATCCCTGACCTTATCGAAGCGGTTGGCTTGGGTAACCCAGATGTTAAGCTGTTTGAAGCATCGGTATTCAACGGTGAGTACGTAACAGGTGATATCGACCAGTCATACTTAGACTATCTAGATTCTCTGCGTAATGACGATGCGAAAGTGCAGCGTGATATCCAACAAGATCTGGCGAACTTAGAGCTTCACAACGAAGGTATCTAATCGTCTCGGATAGAGTTCTAAGAAAAAACCAGAGCGATGAACTGACCCCCAATAGTTGGACACCAATTATTGGGGGTCTTTTTATGCTTGTTAAGTTGAGACCGATGTTTTGCTGGCCGATTAATGCAATGAGTAGTCGATAACAAAGTCGATAAACAAGCGCACTTTCTCTGGTAGGTGGTCTTTATGGTTGTAGAGCATATAGATGTCACGTGGGTTTGCGCTCCACTCAGGGAGTACGCGTACCAAATCGCCATTGTCGATGTGTTCTTGCAACATGACGTCAGGCATTAGTGTAATGCCTAGGCCTGCAGAACAAGCGCGGCGAACCACGTTCAAGCTATTTGCTTCGAAGCGCCCTTTAGAGTTTTCAATGATCGACTCACCGCTGACATTTTTTAGCTGCCATTTGATAAGTGGCGCACCTTTTAAGAGCCTATGTGAAGAAAGCTCTTCCGCATGTTTAGGTTCGCCATGTTTAGCGAGATAGTCTGGGTGTGCGACCAAGATATCTTTCACAGTGCTTAGCTTACGAGCGATGAGGCTTGAGTCGCGCTGAGGGCCAACACGGAAGATCACATCCCACTCTGTTGGATCAAGCTGATCGGCGTGATTACTCATTGTGAGATCGAGGCTGATGTCAGGATATTGACTCATAAAGTCATTGAACATTGGCATCATCATGCGCTTGGTGAGATTTGAAGGGGAGGAAATCTTCAGTTTACCCGATGCGCCTTTACACTCGTCCGTGATTTCTTCTGTTGTCGATGTCAGACGTTGAAGAAGGGGAGAGCATTCATTATAAAAACGTTCGCCTGCTTCGGTGAGCGATAGCTTTCGCGCGTGACGATTCAGCAAACGAAGGTTCAGTGAATCTTCAAGAGCTTGAATGCGTCGAGTAATTGTTGCAACTGGGATCATGGTTTTACGAGAAGTTGCCGTATAACTCCCATTTTCTACAACAAGCCGGAACAGATTTAAGTCATCGAGTTTCATATATTCAACTATTTGTAATTATTGGTTTTTAATATAGCCCAAATCCTGAAAAAGTAACCCTTTATCCAAGACTTACCTTCACAAGACAAATCGCGTTTTTGTTTTTAAAGTACGGGGAAATCAGCGATTTGAGCGCCTTTATAACAAAACCTAGAACACAAGATAATGCCACAAATGGGGGCATTTGTATAAAAGTGGATTTCTGCCTACAGTTAAAGTACTCAGGAGAGGATTGTATGCTGAGTTCAATAGTCAATTAATTGCATCATTGTAGCGTTTCCTTACGATACGACGTTTGATGTAAACCAAAAATAATAACAATTAAACGCTCAATAGATTTTTGTGAGGCGTATTTTTATGTCTAAAACCGACAGTCAAGTCGCCGTTGCCATAGAGCAACAGCATAGTGCTAGGGTTATGGTCGTGGACGATGACCCCATCTTCCGGAGTGTGACCAGAAAGTTCTTAGAAGCAATTGGTCATCAGGTCGTTGAAGCCGGCGATGGTCTAGAAGCACTAAAGATGTTAGGAGAGGTTCAGCCTGATCTGGTCCTCTGTGATTTAGCCATGCCACTGCTTACTGGTATGGAGTTTACTGAAGAGGTAAGGGTGGAATATCCGTCTTTGCCCGTCATCGTCATTTCAGCTACTGGTGACATGGGGGATGTTGCGAAAGCATTGAGGATGGGCGTAAAAGACTTCCTCACCAAGCCTCTTAGCGATTACCGTTATTTGGCCGAGGCTATCGATGTGGTGCTCGAAGAGAACTCTAGCGTGGGTGAGCAATCTGACTTTGTTAGTCGATGGTTCCATCTTGAAGATGGTGAACCAGGCGGCTCGGATGAGGAAAAGGAGCTTCACTGGCATTTGGAGTATCTTCAACAGAACCCCAACGCGGCGAGAGAGTTGTTAACCGCCTTGTTGCCAGAGAAAGACTCTGCGCTCGGAGCATGGCGTAGTAGTTACCGGCTACTCCAGTCTGCGAACAGTTTACCCTTGGTATTCGACTACACTTGGTTAATGAGTGGTCAACTGGCGTTTTATCTCGTCGACGCCGACTCTGCCGAAGATGGCGGTGTGGCGAGTACCTTGCTAGTCAGAACCTTGTTTGATGATTACGTCCGTCGACTTCAACACAATAGCGTTGATCTGAAAGGGTTGGCTCGTGATATCGAGAAAGGGATGACCTGTGCAAATGGAACCGGGCCTGTGAATGCGCTGTTTGGCAGCATCGACCTTAATGATGGATCTTTATCTATCCTTCCTGCGGGCTTGAACTGTCGATGGGAGAACGGGCAGGCACATTTCAACGTGGCTGGAGGTAAAAAGTTAGGCGAAAACTGCTTGGGTAATTTTATGACCAAAGATTTGGCGCTTAACGACGCAGGCAAGCTGACATTGAGTCAGGTTGGCACGAGTAGCTTCAGTTGGGACATTCGCTTAGTTTAGTTTGGCTAAATCAAATTACGATTGCGAATAACCCTACTTTTCATCTGTTTTTGACGAAATGTAATTGGTATATAGTGAAAATGTTACAGCATTGGGAGGCGATTGCCTCCCTTTTTATTACAACTATACCCAAGAGCAAAGTCATGTCAGATTCAGAATTCAAAGAACCATACAATATTTTTTACTTTTTAGGTTTCATCGCAGCATTGCTTATCCCTACGCTTCCCGCTACTCTCACTTGGATTAGAGTAATGAACGGATACGCGGGTTTTTGACCAGAGACAATCTCACCACTGTAAAACGACTTCTTTGGAACACAGTTGGTATCATTTCAGTAGTTTTAGGTGTGGTCGGTATAGTCCTTCCTTTATTACCGACAACACCATTCCTTCTTTTAGCGAGCGCCTGCTTTTTTCGCGGCAGTCCAGCATTTCATCACTGGCTACAGACTCATCCAAAATTGGGCCCGATTATTACCGATTGGGAGCAAGAGAGGCGCGTGACAAAATCGGTGAAACAGAAAGGTGCGGTGTTTATCGTACTCAGCTTTTCTCTCTCTATCTTCGTAGTGAATGGGGTTTGGTTAAAAGTTATGCTGTTCACTCTGTTCTTAGTCATTTTTACCTTCTTTTTGCGGATTCCTGTGAAACCGCCCGTTGCTGATCAACACGAAAATCACTAACATTAGAGGGTTGTGTGCCCACCGATAATGTGGGCGTTTTATTTATACCTACAGAATGAACGTATCTAGCGAGTGGCGTAGTTGCTACGGTGTATAAACACGCTGGACCCGTACTCTGAACGTCAGGCATTCAAAGACCTTTCCAGAGATCAATACTATGACAATCGACAAAATTTCCCTTATCAAAGCAAGCATCAAAAGCATTCAGGACTACCCAAAGCCAGGTATTTTGTTCCGCGATGTAACAAGTCTGATGGAAGATGCTACGGCATACCAAGCGACAATTGAGCTGCTGGTAGAGAAATACAAAGATCAAGGCTTCACTAAGATTGTGGGCACTGAAGCGCGCGGTTTCCTATTTGGCGCTCCGCTTGCGCTAGAGCTCGGTCTGGGTTTCGTGCCTGTGCGTAAGCCAGGTAAACTGCCACGTGAAACGGTGGCACAGTCGTATGAACTTGAATACGGCACGGATACTCTAGAGATCCACACAGACGCTATCGTAGAAGGCGATAAAGTACTGATGGTCGACGACCTTCTAGCGACTGGTGGTACGATTGAAGCCACGACTAAACTTATTCGCAAGCTTGGTGGTGACGTACAGCACGCTGCATTTGTCATCAACCTACCGGAAATCGGTGGCGATAAGCGCCTTGAAGCTCTAGGCATTGAAGTCTACAGCTTGTGTGAATTTGAAGGCCATTAATTAGGACACCTCATGAGTTATCTCGCGCTAGCTAGAAAATGGCGACCAAAGAAATTCTCGGAAGTGGTGGGGCAAGCTCACGTGCTAACGGCACTGGAGAATGCGCTTGACCAAAACAGACTGCACCATGCGTACCTATTTAGCGGTACTCGAGGTGTGGGCAAAACGACAATAGGTCGATTGTTTGCAAAAGGGCTGAACTGTGAAACAGGGATCACTGCGACACCGTGTGGTCAATGCTCGACGTGTAAAGAGATCGATGAGGGGCGCAGTGTTGATTTGTTAGAGATCGATGCGGCGTCGCGAACTAAGGTCGAAGATACCAGAGAATTGCTGGACAACGTCCAGTACAAACCTGCTCGCTCTCGCTTTAAGGTCTACCTTATTGACGAAGTTCATATGCTATCGCGCCATAGCTTCAATGCGTTGTTGAAAACGTTAGAGGAGCCGCCAGAGTACGTGAAGTTTTTGCTTGCCACTACGGACCCGCAAAAGCTTCCAATGACGATTTTGTCTCGTTGTCTTCAGTTCCATCTCAAGCCGATCACCGTCGACAATATTCGGCAGCAATTAGAGCATGTTCTGACTGAGGAGCAAGTCTCTCAAGAACGTCGAGCCCTAGCGTTGCTTGCGCATGCAGCTGATGGCAGCATGCGTGATGCACTGAGCCTGACCGATCAAGCTATCGCACTGGGTAGCGGTAATGTTTCTACGGATATCGTTAGTCAGATGCTGGGCACTTTGGACACGGCTCAAGCATTGCAGTTACTCGAGGCTATTTCTACGGGTGACGCAGAGAAAGTGATGGCTAGACTGAATAGCCTGGCAGACAATGGTGTCGATTGGGACGTATTACTGTCTGAATTGGCGACGCAGTTACATCGCATCGCATTGGCTCAAGCATTACCAACCAGTGTGGATAACGCTGTTGCCGATGGTGATAAAATTCGACACCTTGCGGGAGCACTGCAAGCTACCGATGTGCAACTCTATTATCAGATTGCGCTGAAGGGACGACAAGACTTACCGTTTTCGCCTTCCCAGCGTGTTGCTGTAGAAATGACGTTACTGAGGATGCTGGCTTTCAGACCTGTCAGTCAAGTAGCGGCTAGTGAGATAAATGCAGCGCCGAGTCAGCCTCAAACGGTTCCAGCGGCGCAAACTGCGCCAGCACCGACAGCACCAGTGCACACCGCACCTTCACAGACGATGTCAACGCAGCCAATAGCTCATACGCAGAGCGCGCCTCAATACGCAGGGTCTATTCCGCAATATGAAGACGGACCAGAGCCTTATATTGATACCTCGCAGATGCCGCCACCGGCACCAATGCAAGGAACTCCGCAACGAGCACCTCAGCCACAGATGCAACCAGATGTGAATGCAGCAGCACCGTCGCAACCCACGGCTCCCGCTGCGCCTCAAGAGAGTGCGCCAGCTAGAGCGGCCGGCGGTTTGCGTCATCAGTTGCGATCTCGTAGGCAGTCTGCAGGACAAAATACGCAACCCTCGGGGACGAACCCAGGAAAAAAGCCTAAGGCGTCATCTGAACCAAGCTCAGTCTTGGAGCGAGTAGCTATGCGTACTCAAGGTCGAGCTGCAAGCCCGACCAGCGTGTCAGATGTCGCGGAGACCAAAACAGAGCAAGCTAACGCGAATGAGCCATACCAATGGCGTCCGTCGAGTAATGTCGCACAGCAACAAAGTAAGCCGACGATTAAACCGTCCACGTTGAAAAAAGCGCTTGAGCACGAGAAAACGCCAGAAATGGCGCAGCGTTTAACGACGGAAGCCGCCGCGCAAGATGCTTGGGCGGATATGATTGAGAAACTCGATATTGGCAAGTTGGTTCAGCAGCTCGCTCTGAACTCTGTCTATCAGAAAGATGGCACGTCAATTCAATTAGGATTGAGACCCACTCATGCACACCTAAATTCTGACAAAAACCAGTCCGAACTACTCGCTGGCTTAAATGTCTTACTAGGAGAAGAGTGTCACCTTTCTATAGAGGTGTCTGAACAAGGGACTACGCCACTCGAGCTTCGAGAAAATCTGTACCAGATGAAACTGACAGAGGCGGCGCAAAGCCTACAAACGGATCCCAACGTACAGTTTATGCTAACTCGTTTTGCTGCGCAGTTAGATGAAGAGAGTATAAGACCTTTATAAGTCACTCACTTTCTTAGGCTTAGATGTATGCTTAAGGAAGGGCGGGGTTGTAATCGATGAATGCGACCCCATGTTATCAATTGAACTATGAATAAACCGAGAGAAACCTATGTTTGGTAAAGGTGGTATGGGCAACCTGATGAAGCAAGCCCAGCAGATGCAAGATCGCATGCAAAAGCTTCAAGAAGAAATCGCGAACATGGAAGTAACTGGCGAGTCTGGTGCTGGCCTTGTTAAGGTGACTATCACTGGTAGCCACAGCACGCGTCGTGTTGAGATCGATGAGAGCTTGATGGAAGACGACAAAGAGATGCTAGAAGATTTGATCGCAGCTGCGTTCAACGATGCAGCTCGTCGTGTTGAGGAAACTCAAAAGGAAAAAATGGCGTCAGTAACTGGTGGTATGCAACTTCCACCAGGCATGAAAATGCCTTTCTAATTGGAAGATTAGAGACATAATTAATGCGAACTAGCCATATGCTGGAGCATTTGATGGAGGCCTTGCGATGCTTACCTGGGGTTGGTCCTAAGTCAGCACAACGCATGGCCTTTCATTTGTTACAGCGAGACCGAAAAGGCGGCCTTCAGCTCGCGGATGCACTTTCTAACGCAATGACTGAAATCGGTCACTGCCAACAGTGCCGTACGTTTACCGAAGAAGAAATCTGCCACATTTGCAGTAATCCCAAGCGTAAAGAGAACGGTCAGTTGTGCGTTGTTGAAAGTCCAGCGGATATCGCAGCAGTGGAAGCAACCGGTCAATTTTCTGGTCGTTACTTTGTTTTAATGGGGCACTTGTCTCCACTAGATGGTATAGGCCCAAGCGATATTGGTCTTGATGTTCTCGATTACAGACTCAGACAAGGCGATATCGGCGAGGTTATCTTGGCGACAAACCCAACCGTTGAAGGTGAAGCAACGGCGCACTATATTGCAGAGCTTTGCCACGAGCACCAGGTGTCAGCGAGCCGTATCGCGCACGGTGTTCCTGTAGGTGGTGAGCTTGAGTTAGTAGATGGAACGACCTTGTCGCATTCATTGATGGGGCGTCAAAAAATCTGATGTTGGTCTTTCGACAGCAGACTTTGCTATCTAACGAAATAAGTTAAAAGGCGCGATAACATCGCGCCTCAGATTGCTGACGAACCCCGCTTTTTCAAGCGGGGTTCTTTTTTCTGAGCGGCCATAGGCCGCGATCGCGATATTTTTTGTTAGATAGCGCTCTGAAGTGAGTTGAGCCTAAACCGGCATACAGAGGCCAGTATTTGACGTATTTCTGCCCTATTTAAGCCCATTTTTTCGCAGATAGCTCACCACCAACGCTATCTTCTTGATGTTTTGAGCGGCAGCGGCTAACCAACATTGCATCTGCACTTTTGCGAGACCACGGTAGCGCGCGTAACGGTGACCATGGTGTTGTTTTGCATCGGCGAAGCTTCGTTCTACCGTTTCACTTCGCCTCCGATACGTCTTTTTCCGTAGCAAGAGAGTCGCATTTGATTGGCTCGCTCCACCGCCTCGCTGTAGAGGTGACGCGTTATGACCTTCTGCATGTTTTCACTCTTGGTGCAGTCGTCCCGAACGGGGCAAAACGCACATTGCTTCGGGTCGGAAGCGTATGAGCGATAGCCTGCGCGTGTTGTGGTTTTATAGACGAGCTCCTGCCCTTCTGGACAGCGATAGGTATCGGTCTCTTTTTTGGTATTTGAAGTCTTTCTTCTTAAATTTGTTCTTAGTTCTTGATGGGCGGCGATACCCGAACACACCTAATAGACTGCGGCGCTCGAGTGATTCAGCAACAGGCGCTGTGAAGTAACCTGCATCGATACCAACTGCGATGGGGTTGAGGTTGAACTGCTCTAGCGTGTGGTCGAGACGACGGATATAGGGCTGTGAGTCATTCACATTCCCCGGTGTTGCGTATGTGTCTATGATTATACCGTGCTTGCCATCCACGGTTCGGTGGTCAAGATAGAAGAAGCCTTGAGGCTTATTGTCCCGGGTCATGAAGCCACTTTCAGGGTCGGTGGTGCTGACTTTGGTGTTTTTGACGTCTGTCTTTGGTGGCGTCTCCTTGAATGGATTTTTACCTTCGGCTTCTCGGTCTGCGGCCACATCTTCATTCAGCATATCAAGATAAGCGCCTGCACTAACTGGGCGCAGACGATTCATGTGCTTGTTCTTGTTAGCATTGGCTTTAAGGTGTGTACTGTCAGTGAAGAGCTCCTGTCCTGCGACTAAGCCTTTCTCCATCGCTTGAAGCACTATGTTATTGAAGATGCGCTCAAAGACTTCAGTACCATTGAAGCGTCGAATTCGGTTCTGGCTTAACGTCGAAGCATGGATAACTTTTTCGGTCAGTGACATTCGCAAGAACCAACGATAGGCGACGTTCACTTCAATTTCTTTGACCAGTTGGCGCTCACTTTTGATGCCGAATAGGTAGCCAAGCAGAATGATTTTGAATAAACGAACAGGGTCTACGGGCGGGCGGCCGTTATCTTTGCAGTATAGATGTGCCACTTCGTCTCTGATGAATTCAAAGTCGATGGCATTATCAATTTTTCGTACGAGATGATTTTGTGGAACAAGCTGTTCCATAGTGACCATTTCAAGTTCGTATTGCTGAGGAGAAGGTTCTTGAAGCATATCGGAGTATCCATATTTCGATACTCCTATTAGATCAAAGGTCTGGCTCGAAAGCTAGACCTTTGTCAGCAGTCTGAGGCGCGATAACATCGCGCCTTTTTTGATCGTTCTCTTAAGCGACAAACCTTATTCGCTATTGCTACCAATCAGAGATCTATAAATCCAAGCTCCGATAACAGCACCAATAATAGGCGCGACCCAGAATAGCCATAACTGAGCGACTGCCCAGTCGCCAACGTACAGTGCGACGCCAGTACTTCTTGCAGGGTTAACAGATGTATTAGTGACAGGAATACTGATTAAGTGGATAAGCGTCAAACAAAGACCGATAGCAATAGGCGCAAAACCTTCCGGTGCGCGCTTATCTGTTGAGCCCATAATGACAATTAGGAACATGGCTGTCATTACGATCTCTGTCACTAGAGCTGCGGTTAACGAATATTGACCTGGAGAATGGTCACTATAGCCATTGGATGCAAAACCCGAGCTAACAGCGTCAAATCCAGCCTGGCCAGAAGCGATAACGTAAAGGATGCCACCGGCAAGTACGCCGCCGATCACTTGAGCAATGATATAGGGAACTAGTTCTTTAGCGTCAAATCGCCCACCTGCCCACAAACCAATACTGACTGCGGGATTGAGGTGACACCCAGAAATATGACCAATGGCGAAGGCCATGGTAAGTACGGTTAAGCCAAATGCGAGGGATACTCCGAGCAATCCGATGCCGACATCGGGAAATGCTGCGGCTAAGACAGCGGACCCACAGCCGCCTAAAACAAGCCAAAACGTACCAAACAACTCCGCCAAATATTTATTCATATCAGACACCTTATTTGTCAACGTGGTTTACATGACAATAGTTCATATAAGCAGAAGCGCTAGTGTTTGAGACGAAATTGTACCGAGTTAGTAAGTACTTATATAACCCTTTGTCGGCCTACTGGTTAGGTTAGGCGTTCTAGCTCGAGGATGTTTTCCAACGCTTTGGCGTTATTATCGCCACAAACGTCGGGGCAGGCTTTGAAGTTGTGACAGACTTTCGGGCGCTCTGGCTTTCCAAACAACTTACACAGATTTCGATCATCTAGCTGAATGCAACGCACCCCGCTTGGTTTGCCATTTGGCATACCTGGTATAGGCGAAGAAATACTCGGAGCGATACAACATGCCCCACAACCTAAACGACAATCCATCATTACACCCTCTATCTTGAAGGCGGCGAGTTTACCAGATGCGCTAGAATTGTACATATGTGAATCATGCATCAGTACTTGCAGTTTTTAGCCTCTAGAGGTATAAAACGCCTCCAACTAAGAAAAGGGTAACACGAATGAGCAATGCGTTTTGGGAAACCACGCCACTTGAAGAAATGAGCGAATCACAATGGGAATCTCTCTGTGATGGCTGCGGCAAATGTTGCCTGCATAAACTCATGGATGAAGACAGTGATGAAGTGTATTACACCAACGTTGCTTGTAGCTGGCTAAACAGCAAAACCTGCTCATGCAAAGACTACCCAAATCGTTTTCAATCTGGTGAAGAGTGTCTTAAGTTAACTCGCGACAAAATTAGTGAGTTCAACTGGCTGCCAGAGACTTGCTCTTATCGCTTGCTCTCGGAAGGAAAACCCATCCCAGAGTGGCATCCGCTAATTACTGGCTCTAAGTCAGCGATGCATGCTGCCGGTGAGAGTGTTCGCAACAAAGTGGTGTACGAGATAGATGTGGTGGACTGGGAAGACCACATGATCAACCATCCTTCGCGTTAATTTCCCTAGAAGTTTAAAAAAGCAGGTCTGACTAGACCTGCTTTTTTGTTATCAGACAACCGTGCTTAGGCTTCGGCACATATCTCGGTAAAGCGAGAACGAGCTTCTTGCGCGGCCAGTGAAGATTGCTCTTTTTGGTCTTGCGCTTCGCTAAGTGCCTGCAATGCACTTTCAAGTTCTTGTTGTAGGTGATCAGGAGTCGCTTTGCTCTCGTCTGTAGAGTGCTCTAACGCATACGCACGAATGCGCTTTTTCACCTTGAATAGGGCTTGCATAGCTTCTCTCTCCGCATCAGCTGCCATTTGAGCAACGTCGCGGCACTTTTCAAAGTTTGCTAGCGCTACCCCTTCATGCGACCAAGGGTCGAACTCAGGGAGATCTTCGATGTTGATGGTGGGTTCAACATAATCTTCTTGATGACGGATATCGAGCGTCGTTGCTTTCACTGCTGAGATCATCAGCATGACGGCAATGCCAAGTAATGGCAGACCACCAACGATAGCAGCAGTTTGCAGCGTGCTTAGTCCACCTAAGAACATAAGAACAGCGGGCATAAAGCTGAGCGTGAACGCCCAGAACAAACGGTTCCAGCGCATTGGCTCTTGGGTAACATCCTTTTGCACTACTGACGCTAAGATGTAAGAAATAGAGTCGAAAGTAGTCGCAGTAAAGATGATACATAGCATGGTAAACAATAAAATGATGAACCATGAGAATGGCAGTTCTGACAACATCGAGAAGATGGCTTTTGTCGCGCCATGTTCATTTAGGATACCGACGATATCAAGTTGCCCTGATAGCTGTAGCGATAAGCCGTAGTTACCTAAGATGATAAAGAATAGGAAGCAGCCGCTAGATCCAAAGAACAGCGAACCTGCGACCATCTGTTTGATGGTTCTGCCACGCGAGATGCGAGCAACGAATAGCCCCATACTTGGTGCAAATACGAGCCACCATGCCCAATAGAAAATAGTCCAATCTTGTGGGAAGTGACTATCGTCGAAGCTGCCGTAGCCGCCAAATGGTTCGGCCCATGTCGCCATAACAAAGAAGTTCGACATCATTCGACCGATTGAATCTAAGCCTGTCTCCAAAATGAAGATTGTTGGACCAAGCAGCAAGACAATGGCAAGTAATAGCATCGCGCCCCAGAAGTTGATGTTACTGAGGATCTTGATGCCTTTTTCCATGCCTGCGAATGACGAGTAAGCAAAGATAGCTGTACATACGGCGAGAACACCGATTTGAGTGTAAGTGTTTTGAGGTAAGCCAAATAGAACGCTCAACCCTTCACTGATTAGCGGTGCTGCTAAACCTAGTGTTGTTGCTGCACCACCAAGAAGACCGAAGATAAACAGTACATCGATGAGCTTGCCCACAGCGCCAAACGTGTGTTTCTCACCAATCACAGGGATAAGGGCACTCGAAACCTTAAGTGCAGGCTGCTTGCGAACATAAAAGAAGTAGGCAATAGGCAATGCAGGAATAAGGTAGATAGCCCAAGCGATAGGACCCCAGTGGAAAATGCCGTAGGTCGCAGCCCAGCGAATGGCTTCCTCACTGCCTGGTTCTAATTGAAACGGTGGCGATTGGTAATAATATGCCCACTCAATACAGCCCCAGTACAGTATGCTGGCCCCAATGCCGCCGCAAAATAACATTGCAGCCCAAGAAGAGGTTTTGAACTCCGGTGCTTCGTCAGGGTCTCCCAGTTTGATTTGGCCGATGTCGCTAAAAATGATGAATACCATAAAGAAGAGAGCAGCGAGACCAAGTGCCAAATATAGGAACCCAAACTTATCCGTCATAATAAGCTTGGCTTGCGCAATAAGGTGTGCGCCTTGTTCAGGAAAGACTATCAGCGGAATGATGACAGCGAGCAGTAATGCGATAGCACCGAAAAAAGTGGGCTTATCGATAAGTTTAAAGTAACGGTCCATAGGATCACATTCGAGTTAAAGAAAGGTTATTATCTTTTGACTCGAAGTGATCGCTCAAATCGCTTTATTTGTCGTCAGGACAAAGGATAGTTAAGCGAGTGCGAGGATCAATGCACCGATGGTAACAGCAGCGGAAGCGTATTGCCCAAGTGAGTATGAGGTATCTTCTTGCTCTTTTAGGTCATCGGGATGATCCATGCCTAAAGCTCCGTGAGCAAAGGATTGGACGGATTTACCCATACCTTCCTCTTCTTTCGCGTTCGCTTTCTCATTCGATGCCGTTTTTTGTTCAGCTTTTGCTTCTTGCTCTAAAAGCGCCTTTGCCTGAGGAGAGATGGATACACTGTCGCCTTGTTTCACCGGCAAAGTGTTGCCACTTGTTTCTGCAGTTACAAGGTTAGACGTCAACGCTTTATTACCGAGCGACTGAGTCTGAGTTGGCAGGTTAGAATTGACGCTTTGCATAGCTATCTCCATTAGCGTTATCAATTACTATGTCGTCATTGATGGCAAAAACTTTATAAAAATTTCTCTGTGTGAGACATAGAACTGGTTAATGAAAGTTAGCTAAGCAATTAACAAGCCAATTGAATGGCTTGTTAATCTAAAAACACAAAACTGTGCTTAGTCACACGTTAGTGTGTCGTTGCGTTTGTGTAATCCTTGATATGCCTTCATACGGTTTTCTTGTTTTACAAAACGCACTGGTGGCTCAAGGACATGGAGCTGATAATCGGTTGAATCATCTAACACGCTGGTTACCGGTGAGATGACAACGACGTTGATTTCAGGGTTTAGCGACTGGATCTGAGCGGCAGTACCTAGCCCCTGTTCGATGTGAAACTTGCCCGCTACATGGAGTACTTGGCTGTTGTTGTGTTGGTTTAGGTAATTAACGATACTCTCTGCCATTGTGGCATCCCAAGTGAGTTGTGCAGCGTACTGTCTTTCTGTTTGTGCCTTGTCGCCATGGTGCATTGAGGCCATAAACTTGTCTTTGTAAGGCGATGGCGACGTGTCAATTTTTGTCGCTACATATGCTCGTTGTGCGCCGTCAAGCTTGTCGAGGTAGTCCAAGCCTTGTCTGCCAATACAGCGAACGATGGGCTTAGGAGCATTACTTGCAATAATAGGTAGGTCGGCTTGTTTAGCGAGCTCTACAAGCGAGCGATAATCACTCTCGTAGTTTGGCCAACCGCCACCTTGTTTAATCAGCGTCTGTTCGCCGATCTCGGAAGCTAAGTACTCGTCGACAACGTTTTGATTATCTCGGGTGAACTGCTCCATAGAGAGAGCAAGACTGTCGTTTTCAAATACCAGAGCTTTTAGTAAGTCAGTTTGAAAACGGTGAATACCACTGTGAGTGTGCCACTCGCCAACCAGAATAACGTCCGCTTCTAAAAGCTCTGAAGGCAGACTATCGAGGTTCAGCGCTTCGCCGGATGGTGTATAAAGTTGATAGTCGTAAAACGACCTCAGAGGGGTATTCTGTTCTATTGAGGAGCCCTCGGTAAAAGAGGGTTGAGACGCTGATTCCTGAGGCGCATTTGATGAGGTACACCCAACGAGTAAAGTCAGTACAAGGGCAAGAGGGTAAGCTTTCATAATCGTTCTCTATATAGAAAAATAGCCTTCATAGGAAGGCTATCTTGGAACTGATATGGTAATGGAGATTACGCTTTATCTCAATGCAATTGATAACCAATATCATTACATTTTGCGGTATGCTCGTACCATGAAGTCTGCTCGACAGTCGAAATGATCGGCTTTGCTGAGACTCTCTCTAAGTTCTTGATTCGCTTTCCATGCAAATGGCGTCATCTGTAACAAATCATACGCTTGTTCGCCACTAAGGTTCATGTTGTAGTCTAGTTTGCTTTCCGATACTAATTCAAATCCTTCGATCTCTTCAGCAGATTCGTCGTGTAGGCGCACATCAGAGTAGATGAGTTCGCGCAACTCATACAGGTGGTGGCTACCCGGAGTCACAGTCAACATAATACCGCCAGTCTCGATACAGCGTTGAAGCTCTTCGTGCTTACAGGGTGCATAGATTCGAATAACGGCGGCTAAGCTAGCGTCAGAAAACGGTAGCTTGTGGCTAGAAGCAACGCAAAAGTTAACCTTGCTGTAGCGCTTAGCACCATATCGAATGGCGACCTTAGAGATATCTAGACCATAAAAGCTTAGGTCTTCGCCTAGTACATCGGCAAAATAGCTGGTGTAATACCCTTCGCCACAACCGATATCGAGCACTGTGCCTTTGTTAGCGTTAAGAGTCGATTTCAGAGTGTCCGTCACCTTATCTCGCATCGGTGCGTAAAAATCGTGCGCCAGAAAGGTACGCCTTGCCTGCATCATCTCTTTGTTATCACCTGGATCTTTCGAACGCTTGTGTTGGACTGGCATCAGATTGACATAGCCTTCTTTTGCTTTGTCGAACTGGTGATTGTTGCTGCAGCGATAGCTTCTATCGTCAAGAGTGAGCGGTTGCTGACAGAGAGGACATTGATAGGACATAGGTTAGACTCGACGAAAATTTTCGTAAGTCTAACCATATCAAGGGTGGGAAGCAATTCAGTCTGCGAATAACTTCCTTTTATAGGGATTATTTAGCGGCAATATGAGTAATAAGCTGGTGGCTTTCACCCGGTGCTAGCTCTTTCCCTTCTTCTAACGAGTTAGCGTGCAGGGTCGACTCAATACAGAACATAGATAAGTAACCGTCATTGTTCATGTCGCCCATTGATTCTGCGCCTGATTTCCAAGGGTTCCAAAGCACGGCAGAGTTTGCACCTTCGTTTTTCACTGACAGTTTGCGGTTCCAAGCATTGTCATGAAGTACGATTTCACTCTCTGGTGCTGTGTATACGCGGTCGACAGTATCGGTAAGAGTGAGTACTTCTTGGTCTTCGCACAGTTTGCTATCGAGAAGGCTATCGACGTAAGTCGTGCCCATTCCAGTGACTTCCATTTGATGGATGTCGCCAAGGTTTAGGTAAGTATGAAGGGCTCCAGAGAAACGCCATGGTGTGCTATCTGTGTTGGTGACATCTAGGGTTACTTTCAGCGTTTCTGACACTTCAACATTGAGGACGAGCTGAAACTTATGCGGCCAGATTTCACGACTAGATTCGTTATCGGTCAAGCCAATGCTAACAATCACGCCATTGTCGCTTTCACGGTGTTCAATCAGCTCCCAAGTACTGTTGCGAGCGAAGCCATGTGCGGGTGCGGCGATGCGACCGAACCACGGCCAGCAAACTGGGATCCCGCCACGTAAGGCTGCTTTGTTGTCATAAACAGCGTCTTTGCTCATCCAAATAAGGTCTTCTTGGCCTTCTGGCTTGAACGAAACAACATGACCACCATGCAGAGAAATAGCAGCTGACGCTTTTGGGTGAAGAACGCGAACCATTTTGTTGTCGCCAAGCTGTGCGATGGTGACGTAATCAGAGAGAACGGTTAGGGTAGGTAATACAGACAAATCCATAGTGTAACTTCCTAGGTTAAGTCTCTGGTTCCTAGGGAGAGGGGATAGCTCCCAGGTGTCGATTGGACCCAGAAACAGATACTAAAAAGGCGACCCCAAGAGTCGCCTTTATTACAAATATTCAGCTAAAAGCTTACATTACTTAGAGATGTGAGCGATTAGGTCTAGAACTTTGTTTGAGTAACCGATTTCGTTGTCGTACCAAGATACAACTTTAACGAAGTTGTCAGTTAGAGCGATACCAGCTTTAGCATCGAATACTGAAGTTTGAACTTCACCGATGAAGTCTTGAGAAACAACTTGGTCTTCAGTGTAACCTAGAACACCTTTTAGAGAACCTTCAGATGCTGCTTTCATAGCTGCACAGATAGCTTCGTAAGATGCACCGTTCTTAAGGTTAACAGTTAGGTCAACTACAGAAACGTTAGCAGTTGGTACGCGGAAAGCCATACCAGTTAGTTTGCCGTTTAGTTCTGGAAGAACAACGCCTACAGCTTTAGCAGCACCAGTTGAAGATGGGATGATGTTCTGAGAAGCACCACGACCACCGCGCCAGTCTTTAGCAGAAGGACCGTCTACAGTTTTTTGAGTTGCTGTAGTAGCGTGAACTGTAGTCATAAGACCAGATTCGATACCGAACTCGTCGTTAAGAACTTTAGCGATAGGCGCTAGACAGTTAGTAGTACAAGAAGCGTTAGAAACGATGTCTTGACCAGCGTAAGTGTCTTGGTTAACGCCCATTACGAACATTGGAGTAGCGTCTTTAGAAGGACCAGTTAGTACAACTTTTTTCGCGCCAGCAGTGATGTGCTTACGTGCAGTCTCGTCAGTTAGGAAAAGACCAGTCGCTTCAGCAACAACGTCAACGTCGATTGCGTCCCATTTTAGGTCTTCTGGGTTGCGCTCTGCAGTTACACGTACAGTTTTGCCGTTAACGATTAGGTTACCGCCTTCAACTTCAACAGTACCGTTGAAACGGCCGTGAGTTGAATCGTACTTAAGCATGTATGCCATGTACTCAACGTCGATTAGATCGTTAATACCTACTACTTCGATGTCGTTGCGCTCTTGCGCTGCACGAAATACGAAACGACCGATACGGCCAAAACCGTTAATACCTACTTTGATAGTCATTATAGTTGCTCCACAACTTAATTTCTGTTTAAAGATAACTGGTAGTAAAATTACAGAATCCAGTCACTAACTTCAATAGATAATCGGAATTAATTTGTCTAAAGTCAAAAAAAAGTGTCGCTTTTCTTAACATTCGGTATTAAATGACGTTTTTTTGAACTTAGGTCGTGACTCTGTAATGATTTGCTTTATGTATTTAACCTTGTGGACAAGGTGAGTTAACATGTTAGACACACTTGAGTGGGTAATTGACAACAATGTGCTACAACCAAGTTTATTACACGTATTAAGTGTGCGCTGATTAAAATGTAGACAATAAAAAAGAGGGTGTAAAGGAGATGACTGGGGAAAACAAAAATAGAGCCAAGCCAGATGAATACTGGCGTGAGACCCTAACAGAAGAGCAATACCGAGTATGTCGACAGCAAGGCACGGAAGCCCCTTTTACTGGTACATTGCTTCATAACAAAGACACTGGACTGTACCACTGCACATGCTGTGAGGCACCACTATTTAACTCAGACAACAAGTACGACTCCGGCTGCGGGTGGCCTAGCTTCGACGCGCCTATCAACGAGTCTGCCATTCGTTATTTGGATGATACAAGTCACGGTATGGTGCGTGTAGAAATACGATGTAGCGCATGTGACAGTCACTTAGGGCACGTATTTGAGGACGGACCACAGACAACAGGACAGCGTTTTTGTGTGAATTCAGTGTCGTTAATTTTCAACAAAAGTAATACAAACTCTTCTATTTAGATTAAGCCTGTATCATTCTTTCATTTCTTCGTCTTTATATAGGGTGGTGTATTGCCACCCTTATTACGTTACATCTAATATCAATTTTGCCCAGTTTTTGCTCTGTGATGACATTGCAACTGTCACAGTTCATAAAATGCGCGGCCAACTATGACAATGCTCCGTATTGATATTCGAGAGCAGCAAACACAAGAAAGCGATGATATGAAAAATAGAATCCGTCACATTGCGACGTTAGCAATGTTTACTTTGACTTCTACCTTTGCGCTAGCGAATACAACAGCGGGCGGTGAGGAACAGTGGCAGATAGTTGAAGAAGACCAAAACAGCTCATCAACGACTGCATCAACGTCGACGAGCAGCAATCAAGCTGCACCGAAGCAAACTTCTAGCTCGAAGCCGGCTTCTCGTTCGTCTTCACGTAGTAGCTCAAACTCCGGGTTTAAAATTGGTATGGGTCTGGATCAAGGTCTGAGTATTGTTGGTCAAATTAACAATACAGTGAACTTTGCCATCGGCAACGACGGTATTGCCGCTGATTACATCTTTAGCCGCGGAAGCTTTAGTGGTGATGTACCGTTTAACTGGTACGCAGGTGTCGGTGGTCAAATCCAGCGCTCAGATAAGTTTGGACCGCGAGTTGCTCTGGGCGTTGAACTCCCATTTGCCAAAAACTGGGACGGTTACGCCCAGCTAACACCAAATTTGATGTTTGATAATAGCGATTTGAAACTTGGCATTGGTGCAGGTATCGGTGTTCGATACAGTTTCTAAGCGATACTTGCTTCTTATATATAGAAGATAAAAGAAAGGGAGCTCAATAGGTTATTGAGCTCCCTTTGTAATTTTATGAATCAGAATCTTTTACTGGTTTAGTTCTAGCTGATAGAAACTTGCTTGAACATAGTCGCCCGCTTCCATACCACGCCATTCACAACCTGAGCTAGATTTCTTGGTGTTACATTGATTGTAAGCACCTGCTTTAAAATACATCCAGTCGTCGCCGTAGCCTTGGTCGACCTCATGACCTTGGTAGTTACCAGCTTTAAGATCAATGTCGTACGTCTTGGTGATCTCTTTGTCTTTACCTGGATTTTTGGTAAAGGTTAGGTGCATGATGTCACCTTCTACATTGACACTGTAAGAGAAGATCTCTCCTAGCTTGATGCCGTCTTGAGGATCTTGCGAACCTTGGCGCAGATTGTGTTTACCAAACACATCATGACGAATATCTTTTCTTAGCTTTTTGCCGTTTTCATCTTTGGCGTTTTGTAGGTCTTTGGTTGGGTTTAGTTCATAGTTCCAAGCTAAAGAACCGTATTCATGCTCCGGAAGTTTGCGATATACGATTTTTAACGGTTCATTTTTAGAGCCGTGGATCTGACCAATTACGACACCAAACGCGCCGTTCTTTTTGTAGTTACCGCTGACGCTGACTTGATCAACAGAAAGTGTTGCTTTTAGTTCACCACCAATCGCACCGTATTCAGAGGCATTTGGGTGAGATGCAATAACGAAGTTATTGCTTGGCGCACCATAATCCGTACCGAGCATCGCGCGCAGTTCGCTTCGAGTGTTTTTACTGTTAGGGGTGGTAGGTGCATCGTTCGGTGCTACAAAGACCACCGCGCCAGATTCTTTATCGGTATAGAACCATTCTGGATGAACATAAGGCGTCTTCGTATCGCCAAGCTGCTCTTTTGCAATCTCGAGTGTTTTACCCTTACGTGGTCCTTCTGTCGTCAAAACCGGCAGATTGATCTTCCAGTTGGTCATGTCGAAGTTTTGTGCAGGTGCTTTGCTTGGGTCTAATTGGTATTGGGTAGCAAGCTCAGAACCTGTCGCTGCAACAGCAGAACCGGCAACGATGCTGGCAGCAAGTAACGTAAAGTGAAATGCTTTCATTGTGTATTCCTTCAGTAAGCAATCATTAATAGGCAGTGATAACGATGCTACTATAATATTGTATTACAATATTGTGACCTAGACGGAATAATCGTTATTTGAGTGTTTAAACGACGAAAGTGAGGTTTAATTTGTGATTGAGCCAACAGTTCATTTTGCTCCATCTTGTTCGCCACGAAAAAACCGCCCCCAAAGAAAATGGTAACTTTACGCTATTGGGTATATAATTCTGCGCCGTAAAATTAAGAACAATAATAAGTCGGTTGTTAAAAATTCGGCTTGTAACAACGTGGAGTAGAACATGTCCTTAAACTCACCAGTGATTACTGTGGATGGACCAAGTGGTGCTGGCAAAGGCACACTGTGTATGTTGTTGGCTGACAAATTAGGCTTTCACTTGCTGGATTCCGGGGCTATTTACCGCGTTTTGGCGCTAGCTGCTATTCACCATGGTGTTGATCTAGAGTCGGAGGATGCACTCGTTCCTTTGGCTATGCATTTAGACGTTCAGTTTGTCGCTGAGGGTGACCTTGTTAAGGTCATTCTAGAAGGCGAAGATGTATCTGGTGAACTTCGTAAAGAAGAGACAGGTAATGCAGCATCAAAAATCGCGGCTCTACCACGAGTAAGAGAAGCGTTATTGCGTCGTCAACGTGCGTTTAATATTGAACCAGGATTGGTTGCCGACGGTCGTGATATGGGTACAGTTGTGTTCCCTGAGGCACCCGTAAAAATCTTCTTAGATGCAAGTGCAGAAGAAAGAGCGCAAAGGCGCTTTAAGCAGTTGCAACTAAAGGGTTTAGATGTTAGATTTGACGACCTTTTGAGCGAGATCGAAGAGCGAGACTACCGAGATCGTAACCGAGCGGTTGCACCTCTCCGTCCTGCTGATGACGCTCTAGTGCTAGATTCAACCTCGCTAAACATCGAGCAAGTGTTGGAAAAAGCGCTACAATATATCGAATCTAAACTCACTAAGTAGCCTTTAATAGGCAACGCTTGGTGGGCTTTGAACCGTTGGTCGCAAGGATGATGACCGACTAAATTATCAACCCCATGAGGTAGGATACCCATGGACGTTTACTTATTGAAGATTAAATAATGACTGAATCTTTTGCTCAACTCTTTGAAGAGTTTCTAAACGAAACAGAATTCCAACAAGGCAGCATCGTTAAAGGTACTGTAGTAGCTATCGAGAACGGTTTCGTTCTTGTTGACGCTGGTCTTAAGTCTGAGTCTGCTATCCCTGCTGAACAGTTCAAGAACGCTGCTGGCGAACTTGAAGTTGAAATCGGCGCTGAAGTAGACGTTGCTCTAGACGCTGTTGAAGACGGTTTCGGTGAGACTCAACTTTCTCGTGAGAAAGCGAAGCGTCACGAAGCTTGGATCGTTCTTGAGAAAGCTTACGAAGAAGCTGAAACTGTTGTTGGTATCATCAACGGTAAAGTTAAAGGCGGTTTCACTGTTGAACTAAACGGTATCCGTGCTTTCCTTCCTGGTTCTCTTGTTGACGTACGTCCAATCCGTGACACTGCTCACCTAGAAAACAAAGAGCTAGAGTTCAAAGTTATCAAGCTAGACCAGAAGCGTAACAACGTAGTTGTTTCTCGTCGTGCTGTTATCGAATCTGAAAACAGTGTTGAGCGTGACGAACTTCTTGAGACTCTACAAGAAGGTACTGAAGTTAAAGGTATCGTTAAGAACCTTACTGACTACGGTGCATTCGTTGACCTTGGCGGTGTTGATGGTCTTCTACACATCACTGACATGGCGTGGAAGCGCGTTAAGCACCCATCTGAGATCGTTAACGTTGGTGACGAGATCCTAGTTAAAGTTCTTAAGTTCGACCGTGAGCGTACTCGCGTATCACTAGGTCTTAAGCAGCTAGGTGAAGATCCATGGGTAGCAATCGCTAAGCGTTACCCAGAAGGTCACAAGCTAACTGGTCGCGTAACTAACCTAACTGACTACGGCTGCTTCGTTGAAATCGAAGAAGGCGTTGAAGGTCTAGTACACGTTTCTGAAATGGATTGGACTAACAAGAACATCCACCCATCTAAAGTTGTTAATGTTGGCGACGAAGTTGAGGTTATGGTTCTTGATATCGACGAAGAACGTCGTCGTATCTCTCTAGGTCTGAAACAGTGTAAAGCTAACCCATGGCAGTCATTCGCAGAAATGCAAGCTAAGGGCGACAAAGTTACTGGTAAGATCAAGTCTATCACTGACTTTGGTATCTTCATCGGTCTAGAAGGCGGCATCGACGGTCTAGTTCACCTATCTGACATTTCTTGGAATGTTGCTGGTGAAGAAGCAGTTCGTGAGTACAAGAAAGGTGACGAGATCTCTGCAGTTGTTCTAGCTGTAGACGCTGAGCGTGAGCGTATCTCTCTAGGCGTTAAGCAAATGGAAAATGACCCATTCAATGCTTACGTTGCAGACACTAAGAAAGGTGCTCTAGTAAACGGTACTGTTACTGCAGTTGACGCTAAAGGTGCTACTATCGAACTAGAAGAAGGTGTAGAAGGCTACATCCGTGCTTCTGAAGTATCACGTGACCGCGTTGAAGATGCGTCTCTAATCCTAAGCGTTGGCGACAGCGTTGAAGCGAAGTTCACAGGTGTTGACCGTAAGAACCGCGTAATCAACCTATCTGTTAAAGCTAAGGACGAAGCTGAAGAGCAAGAAGCAATGGCTTCACTGAACAAGCAAGAAGAAGGCGCGTTCGGTAATGCTATGGCTGACGCATTCAAAGCTGCTAAAGGCGAATAATTTACGCCATTAGTGAAAAAGGAGCCGTAAGGCTCCTTTTTTTTGTTTTTATCTTTTGGAATTTTGGACTATTATCAATTTATACAGGCAGTTAGTGCACTGTTGATGTAAAATGTTAATAAGCCGCTGTCCGCTGAAGTACGAGACACCGAAGATAGAGACAATAAAGATAAAGAGTAACGAGGGTACCTACCTATGACTAAGTCTGAACTGATAGAAAGACTCTGCGCGGAGCAAACTCACTTATCCGCAAAGGAAATTGAAGATGCGGTAAAAGATATTCTAGAACATATGGCGTCAACACTGGAAGGTGGCGACCGTATTGAGATCCGTGGTTTTGGTAGTTTCTCACTTCACTACCGTGAGCCTCGTGTTGGTCGTAATCCAAAAACGGGCGATAAGGTTGAGCTGGATGGAAAGTACGTTCCTCACTTCAAGCCTGGTAAAGAATTGCGCGAGAGAGTGAACGAAAGTCTGTAGATACTCTTATCTGAATGAAACGGCATACTTTTTTAGTGTGCCGTTTTGCGTTTGAGTAGCAGGTAGTAGGGAAGTTGATTACAACTCAGGCGAAGTGCTTTGAGGTTAGTCTAGATACTCTAAATTTGTCATGGTTTCTCAAGATTATTGCCAGAGACCATGGTGCGCAGAGGCAAATTCCTGCATAATCGACCTATCCAATAACTATGGCAAGAGCATATGAAAATCATAAAAATAATCCTACTCATCGCTTTATTCCTGGTGACGTTGGCACTAGGCTCTCAAAACCAAGAAGTAGTAAACTTTAATTACCTTCTTGCGCAAGGCGATTTCCATCTATCAACGTTGCTTGGCAGTGTTTTTGTCGTCGGCTTCGTCATTGCTTGGATAATATTCGGCAGTTTGCACCTAAAATCTCAATTGACGGTACGTAAGCTGAAAAAACAGTTGGCTAAGCAAACACCAACTGAATCAAAAGAAGTCACAACGACTAACAGCTAACAAGAGAAAAGGGTTAAGGTCTATATAATCAATGCTTGAGCTACTATTCTTGCTTTTGCCAATTGCTGCAGCCTATGGATGGTACATGGGCCAGCGAAGCGTAAAGCATGATCGACAAGAGCAATCGCATCAGATTTCTCGTCAGTACATGACGGGCCTTAACCTATTGCTTTCAGACCAATCAGATAAAGCGGTTGATCATTTCATTGAACTCCTTCAAGTCGATGATGAAACGATTGATACCCACCTTGCACTCGGTAACTTGTTCCGCTCTCGTGGCGAAGTTGACCGAGCCATCCGCATCCACCAAAACCTCATTTCGCGCTCTGGCTTGACAATCGATCAGAAGAACTTAGCTTTGCAGCAGCTCGCAAAGGACTATATGGTCTCTGGCTTTTTAGACCGAGCGGAAAAAATCTTTGTCCAACTCGTTGATGAACCTGAGCACAGAGAAGCCGCTCTGACTCAGCTATTAGCTATCTATCAACAGACGAGTGAATGGAACAAAGCCATAGAAGTCGCGAACGCTCTATTGAAAATGGGAAAGAAGCGCATCAAAAACAACATTGCGCATTTTTGGTGTGAGCTCGCCATGATCGAGAAAGCGGACGGTAATACCAATAAAGCCGTGCAGCACTTCAAGAAAGCATTGTCTGTCGACCCTCGATGTACTAGAGCAAGTATTTCCCTGGGCAAACTCTGTCTTGAAGACGAAGATTACGCGAAAACGGTGACCTACTTAGAGTCGGTGTTGGAACAAGATAAAGACTTCATTAGTGAAGTGCTACCAACCCTAGCCGAGTGTTATCATCATTTGGGTCAAGAGCAGGGGTTGGTTGAGTTTCTTAAAGCGAGTATAGAGAAAGGTGCGGGTGTTTCAGCTGAGCTAATGCTAGCCCAACTTGTCGCACAACACGAGGGTACAGAGGCCGCTCAGGCGCTACTCACGAGGCAGTTAGTCCGAAGCCCGACAATGAAGGGCTTTTACCGCCTGATGGATTATCATTTGGCCAATGCCGAAGAGGGGCGAGCTAAAGACAGTTTGACCACACTTCAGTCTCTAGTGGGCGAGCAACTTAAAACCAAGCCGCATTATCGATGCCGTAAATGTGGTTTTTCGACCCATTCACTATATTGGCATTGTCCTTCATGCAAAGGATGGGGTACGATCAAGCCCATTCGAGGACTAGACGGAGAGTAATGGTCTCTGTCCGCAAAGAATTCTAATGCAGCACTTTTAGTGCTGCTTTTTTTAAGCAAAACGAGGAGCGAAAATGATTGACCAAAAAGTGATTGTTGCACTGGACTATGATAACCAAGCCGATGCATTAGCTTTTGTCGATAGAATTGACCCAAGCTCTTGCCGACTAAAAGTGGGCAAAGAGATGTTCACACTATTTGGTCCTGAGTTCGTTCGAGAACTACACAAACGTGGTTTCTCTGTGTTTCTAGATCTAAAGTTTCATGATATCCCGAACACATGTTCAAAAGCAGTTCGCGCAGCGGCAGAGATGGGTGTTTGGATGGTAAACGTACACGCAGGTGGCGGTGAACGTATGATGACTGCGTCTCGCGAGATCCTTGAGCCTTACGGTAAAGATCGTCCACTACTAATCGGTGTGACCGTTTTAACCAGTATGGAACAATCAGACCTAGCGGGTATTGGTATTGATGTCGCACCACAAGAGCAGGTACTGCGTCTTGCGAACCTGACGAAAAACTCAGGTCTAGATGGTGTTGTTTGTTCTGCTCAAGAGTCGAGCATGTTAAAAGCGGATCTTGGTCAAGAGTTTAAGTTGGTAACACCGGGTATTCGTCCGGCGGGTGCAGCGGTCGGTGATCAAAAACGCATTATGACACCAGATATGGCAATCAAAGCGGGCTCTGATTACCTTGTTATTGGTCGTCCAATTACTCAAGCGGCTGATCCTGCTCAAGTGTTGGCAGACATCAATGCGTCGTTGAACTAAGCCTTCATTGATGTAGAAAGCCAGTGTTTCTGACATTGGCTTTTTGATCATGCTGGTATCCCGCTATGGAACTTAAAGTCGTCATCTCGCGAAGAGATTAACTCCGCTTCAACTTTTCCGAAAAACGCCACTCGCTCGCTGATATCGCCTCCCGCAACTTGCTCCGCGAGTGTGAGGTAGTCTTGATAGTGACGCGCCTCAGAGCGCAGCAGTGAGACGTAGAACTTAGAGATATCATCGTCCATAAAAGGCGCCAGTTTTGCGAAACGCTCACATGAGCGCGCTTCGATGTAGGCGCCGATAATCAGTTTATCTATAAGCGTGTTGGGCTCGTAGGTTTTCATGTGGGAAAGTAGGCCTTTTGCATAGCGTCCTGCGGGGATAGGCTCGTACGGAACGCCTTTCTTTTCCATAATCTCGAGGACTTGATAAAAATGGTGCAGTTCTTCTTTGATCAAAAGAACCATCTTATCGATCAGATCTTGGCTGTATGGTGAATCTGACTTAGCAATGATCGATTTCGAGATGTTGCTTTTACCTTTCAGGCTATCCATATTACCAATGCGACGATACGCAAAATTTTCATAAGGCGTAAACCACTCAAATAGCGTAGATGCGCTCTCTTTATCTACGGCGTACTTGCGAATCAAATACATGGCGGATTGACCCGCTTTAAGCTCACACAATAAGTGGTCGATAAGAATAACGGGTAGGTTTTCTGGACGTTTGGCTTCTTCAACCCACTCATCAGGGGTTGAGCACTGAAGAAAGCTGTTGATAGGCGCTAAGATAGCGTCGATTTGAGACTGACTGATCATGAGGTTTGTTTTCATTTTGCTAATTAAAAAGGGCCGCAACTGCGACCCTTAAAAATTTTACCACTTTTTCTTTTCGCCAAACAGGGCATTGATATCGTCATCCCGCTCACTGTTTGCTTGCTGCTGTTTCTCTTCTGCCTTCGCTTGACGAGAATTTTGCAGCTTGTCGAGCATTTCGGTCAGTTTCTCTTTGGCTTGTATCGAGTAGTTGTCATTTTTAGAACTTAACGCATCAATACCTTTCTTCAGAAGCTGTGCTGCTGTGCCCGGCTGTCCTTTTGCCATCGAGTCATGGGCGCGTTTTACGACGTTCTCGATATTGATTCGGATCTGAATAGTCTCTAATCGAGCGTTCTCAACCATGTATGACTGAGTATCCATGCGACCTTTGTTATGTTCGGTACGAACGGTATCACGCAGGCGTTTAACCAGTTTCAACATGATGATCGCTTGTTTGTCGCTGGTAGGGACCTTAAATGACGTCGCTTCGTTGCCTTCGTAGTTCTCTTGAAGCTGCTGAATCTGTGTCTTTGCCGCTTCGACGCGTTGGGCTAGGTGCTTATTTTTAGGGTCGAGTTCATGCATGTTTACGACCGAATCAAGGATACGATTGTGCAGGCATAGCATGAGTTCTTTACTGTACGGCAAGTAACTTGCTCCGCTGATCAGCTCTTCCGTTGCGTCGATCAATGCGACATAACGAGCAGACTCTTGGCGCCTTGTTGCTTCAGCTTTGAGCTTGTATTGCAGCATAATGTTGTAGCCCAAGATAAGGACCAACAGAAGTGCTACAAGCGCAATAATTAAACCGATATTCATAACGTTTTGTATCTACAATGAGTTTCCCTACAATTCGATGAATCAGGATACACCAAAGGTAACGGTATCAACACTGCAAAGTTGTTGAATTGGTCATTATCTAATTAAATTGGGACATCTTTCTCTATTGGAGTGAGAGGTTGAGCAATTCCTGCGCGAAAAAACTGTTAATCTTTCTAGGAATTCGTTATAACTAATAATTATATGCTTGTGTTGGGCTCTTGGTTAAGACACCAGTTGCGTTATGAGCTTAGCGAGATTTAAACAAGGATGATTAGAAGCAGATGAAGTTACAGCAGTTAAAATACATTGTCGAAGTAGTGAACCACAATCTAAATGTGTCGGCCACTGCTGAAAGCCTCTACACGTCTCAACCTGGTATCAGTAAGCAAGTGCGTTTACTGGAAGATGAGTTGGGCATCCAAATTTTCGAGCGAAGCGGGAAACATCTTACGCAGGTGACTTCTGCCGGGGAAGACATTGTTCGCATCTCCCAAGAGATCTTATCACGTGTCGAAAGTATTAAGGCGGTTGCGGGTGAGCATACTCATCCTGAGATGGGCACATTGAATATCTCAACAACGCATACTCAAGCTCGTTATGCCTTACCAGAGGTCATCAAAGGCTTTACTGCTCGTTATCCAAAAGTGTCGCTACACATGCACCAAGGCACACCGTCGCAGATGTCTGAAGCGATTGCTAAGGGGACGGCGAACTTTGCGATTGCAACCGAGGCGCTGCACTTGTACCAAGACGCCATCATGCTGCCTTGTTACCACTGGAACCGCTCTATTGTCGTGCCAAAAGATCACCCGCTGGCGCGCAAGGCAGAGGTTACGATAGAAGACCTAGCCGCGTATTCTTTGGTTACCTACGTCTTCGGCTTTACAGGTCGTTCAGAATTGGATACTGCCTTTAATAAGGTTGGGCTGACGCCAAAAGTGGTTTTCACTGCGACAGATGCGGATGTTATCAAAACCTATGTTCGTATGGGCATTGGTGTGGGTGTTATTGCTAGTATGGCGATGGATGACGCTCAAGATACGGATCTTGTTGCGATTGATGCAAGCCACATCTTTGGTGCGAGTACAACCAGCATTGGTTTCAGAAAGGGAACCTTCTTGCGCTCTTACATGTATGACTTCATGGAACGTTTCGCACCGCATTTAACGAGGCCAGTCGTCGAACAAGCTATTTCTTTGAAATCGAATGTAGAAATTGAAGAAATGTTCAAGGACATCGACCTGCCAGTACGTTAGTACAAAACACTTTCGTTATCGCATACTTCCTTCTAGAATCGGGGCGAGTCATTACACGCACCATCAATCAGGGGGAAGGTATGCGTCAGCAGTTTACGCATCTCACATCATTCTTACGTCGGTATCAGGGGTACTGGCGCCATGATCCCTTCCTTCAAGTCACCTCTGGCGAGATTTCGTGGTCCGCGCTTAATCCAGAATTGGAGCAGTGGATACAACAGCTTTCTTCAAAGCAAACACTTGAATACAAATCTTCGCTTGAGTTTTGCCTCAAAGAACTTGAGTGCTTTTTCCCTGGTTTAGAGGCTACTCATCAATCCATTACTTTGATGCCGTTAAAGTCAGGCGATGATTTAGAGCTACCGCGAGGTCTTGATGCGGGTATACCGGGTCGTAAGCTCACCCAAATACAACAGATGACCAAAGCGTGTCTTCATGGTCATCAGGGCAGTGAGTGGCTTGAGTGGTGCTCGGGAAAGGGCTTTTTAGGCAGACTACTTTCGTCTCAATCTAATCAACATGTAACCAGTTTCGAATTTCAGCATTCATTGTGTGAATCTGGACAGCGCGACGCCGATAAGCTTGGCTTGCCCATGAAATTTGTACAAGGTGACGCCTTTGATGAAGCCGCTGCCGAAGTATTTAATGATAAGCAGCATGCTGTTGCGCTTCACGCATGTGGGGACCTACACGTTACCTTAATCGAGCACACCGTTGAGCAGCAGCTTCCTGCAGTCACATTGTCACCGTGTTGTTATCACTTGGTGAGAGGGGAGCATTACTCTCCATTGTCCTATGAAGGTAAACGGGCAGGGCTCGAACTCAGCAAACATGAGTTAAGGATCCCACTTCAGGAAACGGTGACGGGTGGCGAGCGTGTCAAACGTCATCGAGAGCAAGAGATGAGTTACCGATTAGGGTTTGACGCTCTGTGTAAAGAGCTCGGACTCTCAGTTGAGTATCTGCCTGTCCCAAGTATCAAAAAATCGCAGTTAGCGTCAGGATTCAAAGCCTTTTGTTTGTGGGCGGGCGAGAAGAAGTCTTTTACTATTCCTGAGGTGGATTTTGAGAGATTTGAAAAGATTGGGGAAGAGAGGTTTTGGGCTATGGAGGCATTGAGTCTGGTGCAAGGTGTCTTCAGACGACCGCTCGAGGTTTGGCTCGCTATGGATAAAGCACTCTATCTAGAGTCAAAAGGCTATCAGGTTACTCTATCAACGTTTTGCGAGGTGGAAACCACCCCGAGGAACATACTGATCCATGCGGCTAGAAGCACTAACCAGAAGTAGCAGCCTGAAACAACAGCTAACAAAAAACGGGCCTAAAGCCCGTTTTTTAGTATGAATGTTCGATTGAACTAGTTAAACATAGCGATAGCTGTCGCGGGTTCAACGTATTCAAGATCGAAGCTTTCAGCCACTTCTTTACACGTCACCTTACCGTGGATAACGTTCAGACCATCCAAGAAGCCTTTATCTTCAGTCAGAGCTTGTTGGTAGCCTTTGTTCGCTAGCTTGATAATATAAGGTAGCGTCGCGTTGTTTAGTGCAAATGTTGAAGTGCGAGCAACCGCACCTGGCATGTTGGCAACACAGTAGTGAACCACATCATCAACAATGTAGGTTGGTTCTGCGTGCGTTGTAGCGTGAGAGGTTTCGAAGCAACCGCCTTGGTCGATGGCAACGTCAACGACTGCAGCACCTGGCTTCATCTTAGCAATATGCTCTTTCGTCACTAGTTTAGGTGCAGCAGCACCTGGGACTAAAACAGCACCAATAACAAGATCTGCTTCTAGAACATGCTTCTCAAGTGCATCTTCTGTAGAATAAACGACTTTTGCGCGACCCTGGAATTCTTCGTCCAAAACGCGTAATGTATCAATATTGCGGTCGAGGATTGTGACGTCTGCACGCATACCAACAGCCATGCGAGCAGCGTTAGAGCCAACTACACCGCCACCAACGACGACGACTTTCGCCGGTTCAACACCAGGTACACCACCTAGTAGTAGACCGCGTCCACCATTGGACTTTTCGAGTGTTTGTGCACCAGCCTGTATAGACATTCGCCCAGCGACCTCTGACATTGGTGCTAGTAGTGGCAAACGACCCATATTATCTGTTACAGTCTCATAGGCAATGCAGACAGCTTTGCTTTTGATTAGCTCTTCAGTTTGTGGAAAATCTGGTGCTAGATGGAGATACGTGAATAAAATTTGTCCTTCACGTAGCATAGCACGCTCGACAGCTTGGGGTTCTTTGACCTTTACAATCATCTCTGCTTTCGCGAAGACGTCTGCAGCGGTAGGAAGAATGGATGCGCCTACAGCGATGTAATCATCGTCTGAAAAACCGATACCTGTGCCAGCGTTAGTTTCAACGTAAACTTCATGGCCGTGTGAGATTAACTCTCTAACGCTTGCCGGGACCATACCAACACGGTACTCATGGTTTTTGATCTCTTTAGGTACGCCAATTATCATCCTGACTCCTCATTATAATGTGGTTGTATTAACTGTTTTTAGGGTGTTATTGTCGAATTAATATCTAGTATAGAAGCTAATGAACAAAATTTGATACTGTATATTACAGAGTTGTAGTATATTTTTTTGCAAGGAAGTAACAAGGTGGAATAAAAAATGGCAGACAACTATAAGAAGCCGTCCAAGGAACTAGACCGTATTGATCGCAACATCCTCAATGAGTTGCAAAAAGATGGTCGTATTTCAAACGTCGAACTCTCGAAACGCGTAGGGCTATCGCCTACACCGTGTCTAGAGCGTGTGCGTCGTTTGGAGAGACAGGGTTATATTACGGGCTACACTGCACTCTTAAATCCGCAGTACTTAGATGCTTCGCTACTTGTATTCGTAGAGATTACATTGAACCGTGGAGCGCCAGATGTATTTGAACAGTTCAATACAGCGGTACAAAAGCTAGACGACATTCAAGAATGTCACCTTGTGTCAGGTGATTTCGACTATCTTTTGAAAACAAGGGTGTCGGATATGAGTGCGTATCGTAAACTCTTAGGGGATACTTTGCTTCGTCTTCCAGGTGTGAATGACACACGTACCTATGTGGTAATGGAAGAAGTGAAGCAAACTAACCAGCTTGTGATTAAAACGCGCTAGAGACGGCGCTTCCAAGTCTGACAAGAAGTTGACTAAAGTTATGATAAAGCATGCTTTATTCTCCAGTCAGATTGGGTTTTAATCCTCATTGTGGTTAAATCAATGAATACACCGAGCGGCTTATGCCGCTCGGACTGTTTTCAATAAATAGATGTTGGTTATGTTCAAACAGGACAAAAAAAGAGTCGAAACAATTATAAAGACGAGCGAAGAGCCTCAGGCAAATCGCCTAAATGGATTTCAACGGCTAAGAGAGTGTTGTTTCATCTTAGCTGTCCTTACCTCTATTCTTTTGGCTGTCGCCTTATTCACCTTTAGCCCAGCGGACCCATCTTGGTCACAAACATCCTGGGGCGGTGACATCCAAAACGCTGGTGGCTTTGTTGGAGCCTGGCTAGCAGATACCCTATTTTTTGTTTTTGGCTCTTTGGCATACCCAATTCCCTTCATTACTGCCTTTAGCGCTTGGGTGTTCTTTCGCAATCGTGATGAAGATGATCAGATAGATTTGATGATCTGGGGCACGCGTCTGCTTGGGCTAACGGTTCTTATTCTTACCAGTTGCGGTCTCGCCGATATCAACTTTGATGATATTTGGTATTTCTCGTCAGGCGGTGTGATTGGTGACGTGTTAACGAGCTTGTCTTTACCCACGCTCAATGTCCTTGGCACGACTTTAGTCTTGTTATTTCTTTGGGGAGCAGGATTTACTTTGCTCACCGGTATTTCGTGGTTACGTATCGTTGAGTGGATCGGTGATAGTGTTCTGTCATTGAGCGCTGCGATCGTCAATAAGGTTCGAGGCACTAAAGAAGAGGTCTATGAGCCTGTCTTAGTGGATCAAGAAGCGGATGATGCAGACGAACTGCCGCGCTTTAGCGCAGACAGTGTAGTAGAAGACACACAGCCTAAAGCTAAGAAGCAGTACAACATTCATGTGCCTGAGTCAGTGCCAGGCGCTTCAGTCGCAGAACACTCAGTTGAAGGCCATTCATTTGAAAATAATGATGCGTACGATCCTTTGTTTGCGCGACCTGAAGAGGAAGCACCGTCTTCAGAGCTTCAATATGTTGAAGAAGCGCCACAGCAGGCACCAATACAGACGGAAGTCGAACCTGTCACTCCAGCTTCTATACAGCCACAAAAAACAGTGCAACCTGAAGAGCCTCAAATTGAGCGCACCCGTCAGCTTGGTGCGACGATTGAAGAGCTTGAAAATGCAGCTCGCTTTAGCGATGACTATGCAAATCAGGAAAGTGAACCTGAAGTGCCAGTTACCACTGGTACGGCCTCGATGACTGCGATAACACCTGTAGCGGCGATGACTGCGAGCGAAGAGCCAGTAATCGACCCCACTTTTGCTGAGCCAAGATTTAGCGCTGAGCCAGAGCCGATTAATAGCGTAGAACCAGCCACTTTTGCTGCAGAAAACATGCCAGAGCGACCGCAGCAGAAAATTGAGGTGTTTGAAGAGGTTGAGGACATAACTCCTCCTTGGATAGACAATAGCGAATTAGAGGTTGAACCTGAAACCACTCATATTGAACCGACCGTAGATTTCGCAGCGTTGGAAGCCGATGCTGACAACGAAGTGGTTGAAACGCCAGCACCTGTCGATCAGGATGTTGAAGCGTTCCAAAACATGGTTGCGGACGCTCAAAAAGCACAAGTGGCGAAGATGAACCCGTTCTTGGTACAGCAAGAGGCGAACCTGCCAAAACCTGCTGAGCCAATGCCAACCCTAGAGCTGCTTTATCACCCAGAGAAACGTGAGAACTTTATCGACCGTGAAGCACTGGAAAATATCGCGCGATTGGTTGAATCCAAGTTAGCAGACTACAAGATCAAAGCGGAAGTGGTGGACATTTTCCCTGGCCCTGTCATTACTCGTTTTGAACTTGACCTTGCGCCAGGTGTTAAAGTGAGTCGAATCTCGGGCCTATCTATGGACCTCGCACGTTCACTGTCTGCAATGGCAGTTCGTGTCGTAGAGGTGATCCCCGGCAAGCCATATGTGGGTCTAGAGCTGCCGAATATGACCCGTCAGACGGTATTCTTCTCTGATGTAGTTGGCAGTCAAGCGTTTATCGATTCAAAATCACCAACCACAGTTGTGCTAGGTCAGGATATTGCTGGTGAAGCGGTGGTCGCGGATCTATCGAAAATGCCGCACGTACTGGTTGCTGGTACAACAGGTTCTGGTAAGTCGGTTGGCGTTAACGTCATGATCTTAAGTATGCTTTACAAAGCAACACCTGATGACGTGCGCTTTATCATGATCGACCCGAAAATGTTGGAGCTCTCCATCTACGAAGGTATTCCTCATCTGTTGTCGGAAGTCGTTACTGACATGAAAGATGCCTCGAACGCACTTCGTTGGTGTGTGGGTGAGATGGAGCGTCGTTACAAGCTAATGTCAGCACTTGGCGTTCGTAATATCAAAGGCTTCAACGACAAGCTGAAGATGGCTGCAGAAGCGGGACATCCTATTCACGATCCTCTATGGCAAGAGGGCGACAGTATGGATCCAGAACCGCCATTACTTGAGAAACTGCCATACATTGTTGTGGTGGTTGATGAGTTTGCCGACTTGATGATGGTAGTTGGTAAGAAGGTCGAAGAGCTGATTGCTCGCTTGGCGCAAAAAGCACGTGCTGCGGGTATTCACTTGATCCTAGCAACTCAACGTCCATCGGTTGATGTCATCACAGGTCTGATTAAAGCGAACATCCCAACGCGTGTGGCGTTCACCGTTTCGACCAAGACAGACTCGCGCACCATTCTTGACCAAGGCGGTGCTGAGTCACTCCTAGGTATGGGTGATATGTTGTATCTCCCACCAGGCTCGAGTCATACCATTCGCGTACACGGTGCGTTTGCGTCTGATGATGACGTGCATGCTGTTGTGAATAACTGGAAAGCGCGCGGCAAGCCGAACTATATTGAAGAAATTACCAATGGTGAGCAGTCTCCCGAGACATTGCTACCAGGTGAAAAGATGGAAGGCGATGAAGAAATGGACCCATTGTTCGATCAAGTTGTCGAACATGTAGTGCAGTCTCGCCGTGGCTCGGTTTCTGGAGTTCAGCGTCGATTCAAAATTGGTTATAACCGCGCAGCTCGCATTGTCGAACAGCTAGAAGCACAAGGTATTGTGAGTGCCCCTGGTCACAATGGTAACCGCGAAGTACTGGCACCCGCGCCACCAAAAGAATAATTTCGATTCGCCTTAAGAGGTAAGAGGAAATCAAATGAAGAAATGGGTTAATGCAGCGATGTTAACTGTAACAGCAATGAGTTTTTCAGCTCTTGCAACGCCGCAACAGGAGCTTAGTGAGAGGCTTCAACTAAATGATGGTTTTAGCGCGACCTTTACTCAGGAAGTGACCAGCCCAGATGGGGATGTGGTGATGGAAGGAGAAGGCAATGTTGAGATCTCACGCCCAAGCATGTTTCGCTGGGTGACAACCTTGCCAGATGAAAATGTCTTAGTCTCGGATGGGCAAAATCTATGGTATTACAGCCCGTTCATCGAGCAGGTTAGTATCTACAACCAAGAGCAAGCCACCGAGCAGACGCCATTTGTTTTGCTGACGCGTAATCGTGCCAGTGATTGGGACAACTACAGCGTGAACCAAAAAGGCGATGTATTCACATTGGTCCCAACAGCCGTAGACTCAACTCAAGGGCAGTTTCAAATTAATATCGATAGCAAAGGCATCGTTCACGGCTTCAATGTGATTGAACAAGACGGTCAAAAAGGCACCTTTGTGTTCGATAACATTAAAGTCGGCAAACCCGCTTCAGACAGATTCACGTTTGTCATTCCTGATGGTGTTGAGATCGATGATCAGCGCAACTAAGTCGTTAAGACGTGTCGTTAGGACGTTATTGTGAGTAATTTCAGTTTTGACTTTTCAGGGGACGAAGATTTTCGTCCCCTTGCTGCTAGAATGCGCCCAGAAACGGTTGAACAATATATTGGTCAGCAACATATTCTAGGTGTGGGTAAACCTTTAAGACGGGCGTTAGAGGCAGGGCAACTGCATTCAATGATCTTATGGGGACCGCCTGGTACGGGTAAGACGACCTTGGCGGAAGTTGCCGCAAATTACGCTAACGCTGAAGTCGAAAGGGTGTCAGCGGTTACCTCTGGCGTTAAAGAGATCCGCGCTGCGATAGAGCGTGCTCGCGAAAATAAGCTAGCGGGTAAGCGCACTATTTTGTTTGTTGACGAGGTACATCGCTTTAACAAAAGCCAGCAAGATGCCTTCTTACCCCACATTGAGGATGGCACGGTTACCTTTATTGGTGCGACAACAGAGAATCCATCGTTTGAACTCAACAACGCACTGCTTTCTCGCGCAAGGGTGTATAAGCTCACCTCTCTCGATACCTCAGATATTCTGCTTGTCCTTGAACAAGCTAAAAACGATGAACAGCGAGGTTTAGGCAGTGTCGCTGCGACCTTCCATGACAATGTCCTCGAGCGCCTTGCTGAGTTGGTCAATGGCGATGCAAGGATGTCGTTGAACTACCTTGAACTGCTCTACGACATGGCAGAAGAAAACGAGGCTGGTGAGAAAGACATTACGTTGCCGTTACTTGCTGAAGTCGCCGGAGAGAAAGTTAATCGCTTCGACAACAAAGGCGACATCTGGTACGACCTAATTTCTGCGGTTCACAAGTCTATTCGTGGCTCAAACCCAGATGCTGCTCTGTATTGGTCTGCAAGAATGATAGCGGCAGGCTGCGACCCTTTGTATATCGCGAGACGGTTATTAGCGATAGCATCAGAAGATGTCGGCAATGCGGATCCAAGAGCAATGCAAGTTGCGTTATCCGCATGGGACTGTTTCACTCGAGTTGGTCCTGCCGAAGGTGAGCGCGCTATCGCACAAGCGATTGTCTACCTTGCGTGTGCACCAAAGAGCAATGCAGTTTACACGGCGTGGAAGCAAGCCCTGCGAGATGCCCATAATCTTCCAGAGTATGAAGTGCCGCCTCATTTGAGAAACGCCCCTACGTCCTTGATGAAAGATATGGGGTACGGCGCTGAGTATCGCTATGCCCATGATGAGCCGGGCGCGTACGCGGCCGGAGAGCGTTATCTGCCACCAGAAATGACAGGAACTCGCTACTACGAACCGACAAATCGCGGGCTCGAAACCAAAATTGGCGAAAAGTTAGATTATCTGGCGGATTTAGACGCAAAAAGCCCACAAAAGCGCTATGAAAAGTAGTGGCTTTTCGTTATCTTTACTCGGTTAACAAATCAATATCTGCAACTGATTGGAAATTAATCAGTTGCAGAGCTATTCACAACTAAAAAGCATAGGATTGGCAATGCTGGATTCTAAATTACTTCGTACAGAGCTGGATGAAACAGCTGAAAAACTAGCGCGTCGTGGCTTTAAGCTAGACGTAGAAACTATCGGTAAACTTGAAGAGCAACGTAAGTCGATTCAAGTAGAAGTTGAGAATTTACAATCCACGCGTAACTCCATTTCTAAGCAGATCGGTCAGAAGATGGCTGCAGGCGACAAAGAAGGCGCTGAAGAGATCAAAAAGCAGATCGGTACCCTAGGTAGCGATCTTGAAGCGAAGAAAGAAGAGCTAACGGCGGTAATGGCTCAACTTGAAGACATCACGCTTTCTGTTCCAAACCTGCCTGCGGATGATGTACCACAAGGTAAAGATGAGAACGACAACGTAGAAATTTCTCGTTGGGGCGAGCCTAAAACTTATGACTTCGAGGTTAAGGATCATGTTGACCTTGGTGAAATGGGCGATGGTCTAGATTTCGCTAGCGCGACTAAGATCACGGGTGCGCGTTTCATCGTTATGAAAGGTCAGTTCGCTCGTCTACACCGTGCGATCGCACAGTTTATGCTTGATCTTCACACTGAAGAGCACGGCTACACCGAGATGTACGTACCTTACCTAGTGAACTCTGACAGCCTATTTGGTACAGGTCAGCTACCTAAGTTTGGTAAAGATCTGTTCCACACAGAGCCACTGACAGAAAAAGCAAGCGATGAGGAGCCACGTAAACTGTCTCTTATCCCTACAGCTGAAGTGCCGGTGACTAACCTTGTTCGTGACACTATCTCTGAAGAGGCAGACCTGCCACTTAAGATGACGGCTCACACACCATGTTTCCGTTCAGAAGCGGGTTCTTACGGTCGTGATACGCGTGGTCTTATCCGTATGCACCAGTTTGATAAGGTTGAGCTTGTTCAGATCACTAAGCCAGAAGATTCAATGGACGCACTAGAAGAACTAACAGGTCATGCTGAGAAAGTTCTTCAGTTGCTAGAGCTTCCATACCGCAAAGTCGTACTTTGTACTGGTGACATGGGCTTCGGTGCTCGTAAGACTTACGACCTTGAGGTCTGGGTTCCAGCACAAGAGACATACCGTGAGATCTCTTCTTGCTCAAACATGTGGGATTTCCAAGCTCGTCGTATGCAAGCACGTTTCCGTCGTAAAGGTGAGAAGAAGCCTGAGCTTGTTCACACGCTAAACGGTTCTGGTCTTGCAGTGGGTCGTACTATGGTCGCTATTCTTGAGAACAATCAGGAAGCTGACGGTCGTATCGCAATTCCAACAGCACTTCAGAAGTACATGGGTGGCGCAACACACATCGGCTAATGATTGCTGCTAACGGTTCTAAAAGCTCGGCGATGCCGAGCTTTTTTACATCAACTAAAGCAGCTTTCATTATCGAGAGCCGTCTCGATAGCCCTAACCAGCTTCTCAATATGCTCGGGCTGACTGATGTACGGCGGCATCATGTAGATGAGCTTGCCAAACGGGCGGATCCAAACGCCTTGTTCGACAAAGTGCTTTTGGATAGTTTCCATGTTAACCGCGGTATGCGTTTCTACCACACCGATTGCGCCTAACCAGCGTACATCTTTCACGTTGGAAAAGCGGGTTAACTTAGGAAGGAGCTCTGAAAATAGCGACTCTATGCTTGTTACCTGTGACTGCCAATCACCACTCGCCACAATATCCAAACTGGCACTTGCAACGGCACAGGCTAATGGATTTCCCATAAAGGTTGGACCATGCATGAAACAACCCGCTTCGCCACCACAAACCGTATCTGCGACGTGCTTACTGGTTAATGTTGCCGACAATGTCATGTAGCCACCTGTTAAGGCTTTGCCAACGCACATTATATCAGGCTGAACTTGTGCATGTTCACAGGCAAATAGCTTGCCGGTGCGACCAAAACCTGTGGCGATTTCGTCAAGAATAAGCAGCACACCGTATTGATCACACAGCTCTCTCACGCGCTTTAGAAAATTCGGGTGGTATAGACGCATTCCTCCTGCACCTTGGACGATCGGTTCGAGGATCACGGCAGCAACCTCTGAATGATGGGCTGCAATCTTACTTTTGAAGTCATCGATGTCACTTTCATTCCACTCATCCCAAAAGCCTACCTTTGGTGATGCCGCGAAGATATGCTCTGGCAAAAAGCCCTTGTAAAGACTGTGCATCGAGTTGTTTGGGTCAGTCACTGACATTGCCGCAAAGGTATCGCCATGATAGCCGTGGCTCAACGTTAGAAACTTAGGTCGACGCTCCCCACGAGCATGCCAGTATTGCAGCGCCATTTTTAACGAGACTTCAACCGCCACTGAGCCTGAATCGGCGAGAAAAATATGCTCCATATTGCTTGGCGCTAACTCAAGCAGCTTTTTGCTCACATCAATCGCTGGCTGGTGGGTGATGCCACCGAACATAACATGAGACATTTTTTCACTCTGGGATTGGAGTGCCTCGTTCAGCTTAGGGTGGTTGTACCCATGGATGGTAGACCACCATGATGACATGCCATCCACCAGCTCTGAGCCGTTTTCGAGAGTTAGGTGGACACCTTTTGCAGAGACTAAAGGATAGCAGCTAAGCGGGTTGAGAGTAGAAGTGTAGGGATGCCAGATGTGTTTTCGGTCGAAGTCTAAATCCATGAAATGTAATCGCTCAAAAAATAAACAAGTGTAAACTTGTGCTTGTGGTCGGTGTTGACAGTGTATCGCTTGTCGGTACACTAGCCAAGACTAAAAACAATGAGAGCAAAGGAATTAACTGTGGAAGTACGACACGATTGGACGCATGCCGAAGTGCAAGAGCTGATGAACAAGCCTTTTATGGATCTATTGTTCGAGGCGCAAACCGTACACCGCCAACATCAGCAAACCAACCATGTTCAAGTTAGCACCCTGTTATCTATCAAAACGGGTGCCTGCCCTGAAGATTGTAAGTACTGCCCACAGAGTGCGCGCTACAAAACGGACGTTGAAGCAGAGCGTCTGATGGAAGTCGAGCGCGTTCTAGATGCGGCTCAAAAAGCCAAGAATGCAGGTTCAACACGTTTCTGTATGGGTGCTGCATGGAAGAACCCAAAAGAGCGCGATATGCCTTTGCTGACTGACATGATTAAGGGTGTTAAAGAGATGGGGTTAGAGACCTGCATGACGCTTGGTATGCTAACGCCTGAGCAAGCAACACACCTTGCAGATGCAGGTCTTGATTACTACAACCACAACCTTGATACCTCTCCAGAGTTCTACGGCAATATCATTACCACCCGTACTTACCAAGATAGGCTGGATACATTGAGCCATGTTCGTGACGCAGGCATGAAAATCTGCTCAGGTGGCATTATTGGTATGGGTGAAAGTGCTAACGACCGAGCCGGCTTGTTGATGGAGCTTGCTAACCTCCCAGTTCAGCCTGAGAGTGTGCCTATCAATATGCTTGTCAAAGTTAAAGGCACACCACTAGAAGAGGTTGATGATGTTGAGCCTTTTGATTTTATCCGCCTAATTGCCATCGCTCGAATCATGATGCCTAAATCTGCGGTGCGACTGTCTGCCGGACGCGAGAATATGAACGAACAAATGCAGGCGCTGTGTTTCATGGCCGGTGCTAACTCAGTGTTCTATGGCTGTAAGCTTCTCACCACACCTAACCCGGATGAAGATAAAGATCTTCAGCTGTTTAAGAAACTCGGCATCAACCGAGAAGAAACCTCGCAAAAACCGGATGAGGTGCATGAAAACGATCTTTTAGATCAGGTGGTCAGCCGAGTGGCAGCGCGCCCGACGAAAGACGATATGTTTTATGACGCTAGCGTTTAACAAACGAATCCGCCAAGCACTCGATGATAGAAAGCAGAACGATCTTTTTCGCTCTGTGCAGACGTTGGAAGGGGGAAATCAACCGGTTTTCCAAAACAATGGTCAACGTTTTCATAACTTCTCTTCCAATGATTACCTTGGTTTGGCATCGAGTGATGAGCTTAGATCCTGCTATCAGCGAGCGGTCAGTGAACTTGGAGTGGGTAGTGGAGCGTCTCCTCTAGTGACTGGCTACTCCAACCAACACCACAGCTTAGAGTTAGCTCTGACGGAGTGGCTTGGCTATGAGGGCGCTCTGTTTTTCTCTTCAGGGTTTGCGGCCAATCAAGCCGCTGTCTTCGCGCTGCTCAAAAAGGGTGACTTACTGATTCAAGACCGGCTAAACCATGCATCACTGATGGAAGCAGGAGCGCTTTGTGATGCTGACATGAAGCGCTACCGCCACTGCGATAATGACCACCTTGCAACTCTGCTACAGACGGACAAGCCAACGATGGCGGTTACTGAGAGCGTGTTTAGCATGGATGGTGATATCGCCGATCTAGACACTTTTATTTCTGCGTGCCAACAAGCGGGTGCTCTATCTATGATCGATGATGCTCATGGTCTTGGTGTGATCGGTGAGCAGGGAAATGGCGCGATAGGCTGCACAGCTCAGCGCGTGGATATTCTCGTGGTGACGTTTGGAAAAGCGTTTGGACTTAATGGGGCCGCTATCTTGTGCTCCAAAGAGATGAAAGAGTATCTTACCCAATTTGCCCGCCACTATGTCTATTCAACCGCGTTTTCTGCGGCTCATGCTGTGGCAATCACGAAAGCGATCGAGATGACTCAAACCCAACATTGGCGCAGAGAAAAGCTCAGCGAGTTGGGCGCTGTGTATGACGAAATACTGCAGAGTGCTCCTGGTTATATCTCAACTCAAACGCCGATAAAACCGTGGCTTGTTGGCGGTGAGGAGCATGTGCTTAGGCTGTGCAATGCATTGAAGCAAGACCAGATTTGGACGACAGCCATTCGCCCACCTACGGTACCTAAAGGATCGGCGCGACTGCGAATTACATTATCCGCGGCACATGACATTGAGGCTGTAGAGCAGCTAGCCACCAGTTTAAAACGACATTCGGAGGGATGCTAAATGTCTGAGGTATTAGCAAATCTCACGGATCATCAGACCAATAAGGTAGCAATATCAGAATCGTTTGGCCGGGCTGCAAAACAGTACGACCAACATGCTGAGCTGCAGCGCCGAGTCGCAGACCGTTTATTGGCGTTATTACCCAGTGATTTAAAAGGCCATCGCATTCTCGATTTAGGTTGCGGTACGGGTTATTGTTCGCAAGTCCTATTAGCGCGGGGAGCCAAGGTGGTGTGCGCGGACTTATCGAGCGAGATGCTCAGTGTAGCGAAAAGTCGCTGTGGTAGTGAAAATGTCAGCTATCAAGTCGCAGATGCTGAGGCTCTTCCATTTGAAAACAGTACGTTTGATATTGTGATATCGAGCTTAGCGCTGCAGTGGTGCAATGACTTAGCCGTGCCGCTAGTAGAAATGAAGCGCGTGACAAAACCCGGCGGTAGAGTGCATTTTTCTACCTTGCTCGATGGCTCACTGGAGGAGCTAAAGCGGTCGTGGAGCAAAATTGATGCATATCAACATGTCAACGACTTTACCTCGCTCAATCAGGTAAAAATTGCGTTAGCGCAATCTGAGTGCATCGACCATCAACTAGACTTGCCGAAAATAGTTATGTGGTATGAGACTGCTTTTGGTTTGATGAAAGACCTAAAAGGAATTGGTGCGACTCATGTAGAAGGTCGTTCCAAAGGGTGTACCAGCCGACGCTCATTGAAGAAGCTCGAGCTGGAATACAAGAGGTACGAAAACCAGAACGGCTTACTACCAGCCAGTTATCAAATTTGTTTAGGGTCAGTTGCATTATGATGAAAGCACTATTTATTGCAGGTACGGATACTGAAGTTGGGAAAACCGTTGTATCAAAAGCGATATTAAGTGCTGTTGGTGCACAAGGAAAAAAGACCATAGGTTATAAGCCTGTAGCTGCAGGCAGTGAGAAAACTCCCGAAGGTTGGCGTAACTCGGACGCATTGCATTTGCAAGCAGCAGCAAACCAGGAAGTTGATTATGATCTCGTTAACCCGTATGCGTTATCTTTGCCTGCGTCACCTCATATCGCGGCAATAGCGGACAACGTAGAGCTCAAATACGACGTTCTCTCCAATTTACTTGAGCAACACAAACAGAACAGTGATTTTGTATTGGTCGAAGGCGCAGGTGGTTGGCGAGTACCAGTATCAAAAGATGATTGCCTTTCTACTTGGGTGAAACAAGAAAAGTTACCTGTCGTTCTCGTCGTGGGTATTAAGCTTGGTTGTTTGAGTCATGCGATGTTGACGGCCGAAGCGATTAAGGCAGATGGTCTTGAGCTTGTTGGTTGGGTAGCTAACCGCGTCAATCCGGGCGTCGAGCATTACGCTGAGATCATCGAAATGCTGGAAGGCGCGATAGACGCTCCAAAGCTTGGTGAGGTGCCTTACGTCCCAGGCTGCAAGAAACGAGACCTAGGCAAGTACATTAACCTTGATGTAATTAGTTAACCCTTTCGTAACACAAAACACGCCAAATTAAAAAAGCCTCTTGTGGTGAATTATCGCGCAAGAGGCTTTTTGTTTTTCTCTCATACAGAATTTATGAACTCCGGTTGCATTTTTAACCAAATGAAACACTTTTTGTTCCAAATAACTGGTCGTATCACTTTACGTGTCTGATTTACTTCGAGTTTTATGAATTCTGTCAGTTTGGTGAATTTAATGTTAACTATATGTGTTGAATGGGTAATCTCGGTATGGCATTCTGTGATCAGCAACACGAGTTTAAATGCAATTGGGTTCAATGCTTAATATTGAGTGATCATGCATTGTAATCTCGTTTCAAAACGATAATTTAGAGAAAAACCATACGAAAGTTATGGAACATTTGAGGCTGAAAAATAAACAAAATAGAGCCTCTCAAACGACTTATATACAAGATTCAACGTTTGAATGTTCGGTGTAGTTATCGACATTGTCATCCGTTAATAACGAAGCTAGATACCCCCCAAATAAATACATTTAGTGTCTAGCAACATGGAAAGCTGTAATAAAAACGGAGTAATCAATGGCTGGTGTTTTAGGAATGATCCTTGCTGGAGGCGAAGGTTCTCGCCTACGTCCTCTTACGGAATCTCGCAGTAAGCCTGCAGTCCCTTTTGGAGGAAGCTATCGCCTTATAGACTTCGCACTTAATAATTTTATTAATGCGGACTTGATGCGAATTTACGTTCTTACCCAATTTAAATCTCAATCCCTGTATCAGCATATGCGCAAAGGTTGGAACCTGACGGGCATCACTGACCGATTTATTGACCCAATCCCAGCTCAGATGCGCGACGGTAAACGTTGGTACGAAGGCACCGCTGATGCTATCTACCAAAACGTTCGCTTTGTCGAACTTGCTAACCCTGAGCATGTTTGTATCTTTGGTTCTGACCATATCTACAAGATGGATATCCGTCAGATGTTAGACTTCCACAAACGTAGTGAGGCGAAACTTACGGTTTCTGCGCTGCGTATGCCGTTGGCAGAAGCATCAGAGTTTGGTGTTATCGAGGTCGACGAAAACGGTAAAATGATTGGTTTTGAAGAGAAACCAGAGAACCCGAAATCGATTCCTGGTCACCCTGACATGGCGCTTGTGTCTATGGGTAACTACATCTTTGAAGCAGAAAGCTTATGCAAAGAGCTCCGTCTTGATGCTGAGAATGAAAACTCGAGCCACGATTTTGGTAAAGACATTATTCCTAAGATGTTCCCTGAAGGTGGCGTTTATGTTTATGATTTCTCTACCAATAAAATCAGCGGCGAGAAGGATACAACGTACTGGCGTGATGTAGGTACTATTGACTCGTACTGGGCGGCTCACATGGATCTGCTTCATGAAGACCCAGAGTTCTCACTGTACAACCGAAAATGGCCACTGCATACGTATTACCCACCGTTGCCACCTGCCACCTTTGTGGATGCTGAGCACGAAAAGATCAAAGTTACCGATAGCTTAATTGCTGGTGGTAGTTACGTACGTGGATCGTCAATCTTTAAATCAGTACTAGGATTCAGAAGTAACATTGCTGCTGGTTCTATTGTGAGTGAATCTGTTATTCTAGGTGATGTTAAGATTGGTGCAGGCTGTACAATCAAGCGCGCAATCATTGACAAGAATGTTGAAATTGCCCCTGGAACTGTGATCGGTGAAGATCTAGAACTCGACGCGAAGCGTTTCCATGTGTCTCCAGGTGGCATCGTTGTCATCAAAAAAGGGACAAAAGTTGGATTCTAGAATGAGAAACATAGACGTATGGTTTCCAGTTTCAGAAGTTCAGGGACTTATTAAAAGTGGAGGCTTGGCAGATGTTGCCAAGGCTCTGCCGAAAGCTCTGCAAGAACTTGGCAAGGACGTAGCCATCACTCTGCCAGGCTACCAAAAACTACCAAATAAGGATCAGTATGAGTTCGTGCTAGCCACTGAGCTAGAGCATTGGCCTCATACACCTTATCAAGTCAAGAAAACCCATCTCGATGGTGTCGAAGTCTACGTCATTGAATGTGACCGTTACTTTGACCGTCCAGAACTGTATGCAGAACACAACCGAGCGTACGCTGATAATGGCGAGCGTTTTGGATTTTTCGCAGCCGCCAGTCTGGATGTGTTACCAAAGCTGGGCATTAAGCCTGCAATTGTTCACGCGAATGATTGGCACACAGGCCTTATCCCATTCTTACTTAAGACTCGTTACGCTGAAGATGAGCGTTTTCATGGTACTAAGTCAGTACTGACAGTACACAACGCGATTTTCAAAGGGATTTTCTCTTACAGTCAGTTAGAGATTATTCCTGAGCTTCATCTCTCTGGAATGGAGTTTCTACAGTACGGTGACGGCTGGGTAAGTACATTGCGAGCGGGTATTGCTTTTGCAGATAAGATCAATGCAGTGAGCCCGAACTATGCCGCTGAGCTGGTGACACCGTTAGGCTCACATGGCTTGGTTGATGATTTCGTTCATCGTGCCAAAGATCTCCATGGCATCGTTAATGGATGCGATTACTCAGAGTGGAACCCAAGCCACGATGAGTATTTGCCTGAGCATTACGACGATGACTTAGAAAGCATGCTAGCGGGTAAACTCGCATCAAAAACGGCGCTACAAAAAGAGCTCGGCCTACCAGAGCGTGAAGTGCCGATGATTGGCATGGTTTGTCGTTTGACGCACCAAAAAGGTTTTCACTACATCCTTCCTATTTTGGATAAGTTCCTAAAGAATGACGTGCAAGTCGTCATTATTGGTACAGGTGAGCCGCAAATTGCTTCTCATCTTAATGATCTGGCGGAAGAGTTCTCAGATAAGTTGGCGTTTGTCGAAGCTTACAGCAATCGCTTTGCTCATCTGGTAGAAGCTGGTTCAGATTTCTTCCTTATGCCTTCTGAGTTTGAAGCGTGTGGTTTGAACCAAATTTATAGTATGGCTTATGGTACGTTACCAATTGTGCGTAAAGTCGGCGGTTTGAAAGACACGGTTATTGATTTTGATGATGACCCTAACAATGCCACTGGCTTTGGTTTTGTTGAGCCTTGCCATGATGCTTTGTTAATTGTCCTGCAACGCGCACTGCTATTCTATCTGCAACACCCTGAGCAGATGCATGAAATGCAGCTTCGCTCAATGCGAAAAGACTTCAGTTGGACTGAGTCAGCCAAAGAGTACGTTAAGATGTACGACCTGGCGCTCGAGGCAAACTAGAGCAAAAATTGAAAAGCGGCGTTATGCCGCTTTTTTTATAATCGACTACACTTGTAAATCATTTTTACCAAAATTCCTGTGAGTTTTTGTCCGTAAAACGGCGAATTATGGTAACGTAACGCCCACATACATCACGAAACTTGAGAACTATGTCAGAGAGCTTGCTATTCCATAAAACTTATCAGCACCCAACGAGTAATGAGTGGGTGGTATTCGTACATGGGGCAGGTGGAAGCTCAAACATATGGTTTAAACAGATTCGTGCTTACCGAGAGCACTTTAACCTGCTGTTTATTGATCTTCGCGGTCACGGTAAGTCAAATCAACTCCTTAAAGACATTATGTCGAACAAGTACACCTTTAAAGAGGTGACGATGGATATCGTTAAAGTACTTGATCACCTTAAGATTCAGTCAGCCCACTTTGTCGGTATGTCTTTGGGAACGATTATTGTGCGCAACATTGCCGAGTTGGCACACTCCCGAGTTCGTTCCATGGTCTTAGGCGGTGCGGTCACTCGCTTTAATACTCGCTCGCAAATTCTGGTGAAAATTGGCAACTGGAGTAAGCACATTATCCCTTATATGTGGCTTTACAGCTTGTTCGCGTACATTGTCATGCCGCAAAAAGGCCAAAAAGAGTCACGATTGTTATTCGTCCGAGAGGCGAAGAAGCTGTGCCAAAAAGAGTTTAAGCGCTGGTATCGTCTAACGACAGAAGTAAACCCTCTCAACCGCTACTTTAAAGACCGAGAGTTGCCGATTCCGACTTTGTATTTGATGGGTGATAAAGACTATATGTTTATTAAGCCAGTCAAAGAGATGGTGGCTGAACATAAGTCCAGCCGTCTATTAGAGATCAAAGATTGTGGTCATGTGTGCAATGTTGAGCGTCCAGAAGAGTTCAATAAGCACTCAATAGATTTCATTAAGTCTGTGGCATCGTAGCCGTTTGTGGCGTCTGACAGTTCCAGCAGACGCCAAATTGCGCTTCGTTAGTCTCGTGGCAAGCGGAACATACCCACGGCATGTTACCGCTTTTCTCAGCCTGATTTTGCCAATCTTGAATGACAGCTCGTGCCATCATTTCTTGCTCTTTGTTGAAAAGCCAAACGTAGGGTAGAGAACTTTCGTCAAACGGTACTTCCCCTCGTAACCCAAAAACACCTTCGCCTCGTACTTCACACTCTATACCTTCAGCCATCAACTGCTGTTGGACAATATGTGTTTCTGGTGGGTTATTGCCTACAAATATCTTCATCTATTCCTGTACCTGTGGTGAGCGAGAGATTTTCCCCATAATCCATTTGGCAATAAGTGGGAACAAACCGAGTAGGGCAAACGATGCCAACACGGTAGGGGAAACAATGCCTGATAGACTGTCAATGTTCGCTAGCTGGGTACCTGCATTGAGGTATACTGCAGTTCCTGGCAGCATGCCCAGTTGACTCACCAAGTAATACTTAGAGACTCGAATTGGCGTGAGACCCATCAATAAGTTAATCAAGAAAAATGGGAACACAGGAATGAGTCTTAGAGAAAATAGATAGAAAGCACCGTCTTTTTCGACACCTTTATTGATCGTCTCAAGTTTCGAACCGAACTTACTTTGTACCCAATCGCGAAGTAGGAAGCGACTGCTCAAGAATGCCAATGTAGCGCCTATGGTACTAGCAAATGAAACGAGCAGTAGACTTGTCCAGAAGCCGAACAATGCGGCGCCAAGTAAGGTAACCACGGCAGCGCCTGGAACAGAGAATGCAGTAATCGCTATGTAAGCGAAGAAATAGGTGAGGGCAGCAGCCACGAAGTTCTCATTGATGTATTCACTCAGTGCGACTTGTTGTGCTTTTGCGTTTTCTAGTGTGAGGTGTTGACCAAAGTTGATGCCTAAGTAAATGACGACAGCAACCAAAACCAATCCTAGTATCAGCTTCTTGCTCATGACGATATCCTTTTGATGACTCAGTATTAGTGTAGTAGAAAGGATGAGTATGTTTTTCCTTTCAGCTAATACAAAAAAATCAGCCATAAGGCTGATTTTTTCTTGAGATTACCGTAGCTTAATTAATTAAGCGAGCCAGTTCATCTCTTTTAGTCTGAGGAATCACAGACCAATGAGTACCATTTATCGCACCTTCAAGAGCCCATAAAAGCTCTAAACCTACGGTACTTGAATGGGTTCTCTGAATGGCCTTGAAAGCCTCAACCGAACCATGATCCTGAAGTTCAACCACTGATTCAATGCCTGCTTTTTTGAGCATACGCTCAGTGGCAAGGCGAAGATTAGGAAGGTCTTTCAGGCGATTAGGTTTCGCTTCGGATTGTTGCTCTTTCTCAGTTTTCGCGAACTCGAGTGCCTGTTTAGCGTGATCGAGAATACCTTCTTGATCTTGCCAACAGTCTTCAGGTAACGCGAAGTACTTAGTAACAACGGGAAATCCACGCTTTTTATAAACATAAGGCTTGTAACCCAGTTTTTTGAAGGTGGATACGGTCTGACGGTTAGTTCTGATATGTAATTTGTTATTCACTGCTAAGGCAAACATCGTATCATCTACGAAGATGCCAAATCCCCCAAACATGGAGCGAGACTTTACTCTTCCAAGCTGAGCGAATAATTGCATTGAATTTTTTAGTATAGGATTATCCATGCTTTATTCTTTTCTCGGTGTTATTGATTGTGTCACCAGAATCAGGTCCGAGAGTATAGCAATCAGGTGTCAGAGCTCTGTTAGGCATATGCCATAACTGAGCCTTCTCCCCTTGCCATCGGCAACCCCGCTACCTATCAATTAAAAATTGGTTTAGGCCGGAGGCTTTGCGTCCCACCCTTTCAGATGGTTTGCCCTGTGCGTGACATGCATAGAATAAATGAAAACAACATAATCCTATCATTACTCATTTTTAGAAGTGTGATCTTGGTTCAAATAATGACGGATTATTTGTGCCTGTGGGTGCGTAAAAAACTAACAATTGAAAGGTGAAAATTTGAATGAAGTTCAAAAAAAAGTGCCTAGAAAGGCACTTTTGTCAGCATTATGTAAGGTTTTTGACAGAGTCGCGTTCAACAATCTCTGGGTGCATTTCGAAAATGCGCTTTTCATGACCTTTATCTTTGATTCGTTCTAATAGAATCTCAAACGCGTTTTTACCTACACGACGTTTTGGTTGGTGAACCGTCGTTAGTGGTGGCGAGAAGTACTCAGCTAGCTCAATATTATCGTATCCAATGACAGAGATGTCCTCAGGTACGCGCACACCCAGTTGTTGCAGGCGACTCATTAAGCCAAACGCCATTGTGTCGTTGAAACAGAAGATAGCGGTAGGTCGGTCTTCCATTGCTGCGATGCGGTTAGCTGCGATAACGGCTGTATCGCATTCGAAGTTGCCTTCAAGAATACGATCATCTTTCATCTCGATACCTGCCTCAGCAAGGGCACGTTTGTAACCGATGATACGCTCTTGGCACACGGCTTTTTCTAGATGGCCACTCAGGCAGGCAATATCCGTGTGACCTTTTTCGATCAGGAACTTCGTTGCCAGATAACCGCCTTCTTCAGAGTTATCGATGATCTTGTCCGCTTGTGAGCTTTCTGGGCCCCAGTCCATGATAACTTTAGGAATGTCGGCGTGACGCTCAAGCATCTCTAGCAGCTCTTCGGTAAGATCAGAGCACATCACGAGGATGCCATCCACGCGTTTCTCTGCCAGCATGCGAATGTAATCGCGTTGCTTTTCATACACGCCACCAGTGTTACATAGGATCAGCGTGTAGCCTTGGCGGTAGCAGTAGCTCTCAACACCATCGATAACCTCAGAAAAGAACAGGTTAGTGGACTGAGTCACTAACATACCAATGGTTTTCGTTGAGTTACATTTTAAGCTACGTGCAACGGCGCTTGGTGCGTAGTTGAGTTCGTCGACCGCCGCCATCACTTTTTCTTGAGTTGCTTCAGCAACAAAGCGAGTCTTATTAATAACGTGGGATACTGTGGTCGTTGAAACGCCTGCAAGGCGGGCGACATCTTTAATAGTTGCCATAGTGATATCCTATTAGTCGCGGCTTGATAATTAACGTTGGTACCGCTTCAAGTATAGTGGTCTTTGCAAATTTATAACGCTATGTTGTTGTAAACATAGTATTTGGCTGCGAAAACCGAAAGTTGCATGCAAGCCGCGGCGAAAAAAGCTCAGAGCGTAGATTTCAACAGGTATTTTTGGACACAAGTCCGCGTTGAATGCCAATGGCATTTGCATTTAAACGGCGGATTGTAGACTTAGGTTTGGGCGCTGGCAATGACTTATCCAATAAATTTATAACTAAAGCGCAAATTAATTCTCACAGATGTGATGCAAATGATTTGCGCTTTAAGGTTGGCTAGCCTTGCTCACCCTCTAGGTAGGTGTAGTCAAGTTGGCAGAATGCTTCGAGTAGTTTAGCGGCAGCGGCATAAAACCCAAACTCGTCGTGAGTTTGGCATTTCGCAACAAACTGAGGTAGCCATGTCATCAAGTAGTTCTTGATGAACTCTGCTTGCTCGTGCAGCGCATCGTTCATATGTGCCTCCGCTTCAAGCTCATTGGAGCGAATGATTAAGTTGCCTAGAAAATCTAGCTCGATCGCGAGGTGATCCGCTGGCTCATTTAAGTCCTTATTCACTGCCACACTGTGCTTAGCTAACAGGTCAGCCATATCCTGTGCAGGTTGATCATTTAAAAGACCAGACTTACCAATATACATAGAGGCATAAGGCAATGCGCCGTGCTTGTCCGACTTTAAAAATAGATCGCAAAAATCGGCAGAAAGCTCTAATTGTGCGTCTTCTCTGACTTGAAGGCGGTTCAAGGACTCTGTAAAGACCTGAATGGGTTCTTTTAGGGAAGGGTTTTCTCCTAAGCCAGATAAGAAAGAGCGAATTTCAGGGCTGTGGTATTTGTTGAGTTCATCATCAGTGAGCTCGGCAGCGAATAGGCTTGAAAGCCACCAATAGATTTCTGCGCGTTGCTCATTAAATGCTTTGATTTCTTGCATTTGAATAATCTCCAAAAATGATAACCCTATTTTAGCCAATAAAGATGAATAGCAATAACTTGTTGTGTGAAAAATTGAGTTAACTTATGAAAAAATAAGACAAAAATTAATTTCTTTAAGGGTAAGTTAACACGAGTATTCGTTGCATATGAGACGCAATCGTTTTGGTTGTTTTGAATCAAAAAATAGTAAGGTTTCCATGCCTATGAGGGGATGTAGACTAGAATTGTGAATGTTTATGAATAGAATGTCCTTGTCATGACAAGATTGAGAAACCACAGATGAAATATCACGTTTTGGTTGTAGAAGATGACGTAGTCACTCGCAGTAAACTGGCTGGCTACTTCGAAAATGAAGGCTACTTGGTTAGCGAAGCTGAAGATGGTCAGACGATGCGTCAGGTGCTGGAAGAATCCAGTATCGATCTCGTCATGCTAGACATTAACCTGCCTGGTGAAGATGGTTTGATGCTAACAAGAGAGTTAAGAAGTCAGTCAGACATTGGAATTATTTTAGTAACCGGTCGCACTGATAGTATCGACCGCATCGTGGGCCTCGAGATGGGTGCAGACGACTATGTCACTAAGCCGTTTGAGCTACGCGAACTGTTAGTGCGAGTAAAAAACCTATTGTGGCGTATTTCACTAGCGCGCAAACAGCCAGTACTTGAAGAGTCAGTGCAAAACGAGCATGTGGTTCACTTTGGTGAATGGACGTTTGATAAGCAGCGTCGTTCACTGACGAATAATGGCGACCCTGTGAAACTGACCAAGGCTGAATATGAATTGTTAGTTGCACTCTCAACGTATCCAAATCAAGTTCTGAGCCGTGAGCGTATCCTCAATATGATCAGTCATCGAGTTGATGCGCCAAACGATAGAACCATTGATGTTCTTATCCGTCGCATGCGTGCCAAGATGGAATCCGATCCAAAGAATCCACAGATATTTATCACTGTCCATGGCGAGGGCTACATGTTTGCTGGTGATTAAAGTCGGCTAGCGTGTAGTGATAGAAAATGCTCCAGTTGTCTCTTTGATAGCTGGAGCTTTTTTATGGGAGCAATGTAGAGATACCTGGGCGTTGTATATGCAACTTGTAACTATTTTTGTTAACTGACTCGCGTGAGAAGTCGGTGCTTTCTGAGTCGGAAAAAGACTCTATAAACCTGAGCTAGTTTGATAGTGGCGTCGTTTCCGTTGAACTGCCTCGATTGGGCAGCATTGATTGGCAACGACATTCTTTGGTTCAACAAAAGGATTTTCCATGACCAAGCTACAATTAGGCTCTATTCCAATATTTAAACGGTCAGTGAATTTGTCGCTGATGCTTACCTCGAGTTTACTGTTTTCTGCACCAAGCTTGGCAGTACAGTGTGACAGTTTGCCTTTTTGGGACGACGGCACAAGCTACAACGGTGGCGCTCAAGTTCAATGGCAATCATCGGCGTACCAAGCGAACTGGTGGAACCTTAACGCTAACCCTGTTAACCACTCCGAACCTTATCAAGAATGGTCACTAATAGGGGCCTGTGATGCTGGTGGCACAAACGCTGCTCCCTCTGTGACGATTACATCTCCAGCCTCCAACGCACAGTTAGCCTCAGGAAACCAAGTCACCTTCTCTGCATTGGCCGAAGACAGTGATGGGGAAGTTCGAGAGGTGATATTTGAGCTGCAAGGGGCGCAACTGGCAGTGCTATCGAGCCCTCCTTACCAAGTAACTTGGCTGACTGAAAGTGGCAACTATGAGTTGGTAGTTACCGCCATTGATGATAAAGGTGCGTCTATTCAATTAACTCAGACATTTTCAGTCGTAGACGCATCTAATCAACCACCTGTTGTTACCTTGACCAGTTCGAAGACTCAAGTTTCGGTAGGAGATAGTGTCCAGTTTACCGCAGAGCCCTCAGACTCGGATGGTTCCATTAGCAAGGTTGAATTTAGTGTCAATGGTGCACTAGAAAAGTCTGTGACCGCAGCACCTTGGGTCATGGATTGGATATCACCTGCTGCAGGCAGCTATACGATACAAGCCGTTGCGGCAGACGATAAAGGCGCGACGTCCCAGTCGCAAGTTATCACGGTTGAAGCCACAGCGTCGGCAGGAGGCAAATGCTCAGGTGCGACAACCTATATTGCTGGCAGTGGCTACGCAACCGGGCAGAATGTGGTCAACAATGGCGAGCTCTATCAATGTCTTGTTGGCGGCTGGTGTTCATCTGACTCTGCATGGGCTTATGAGCCTGGCGTTGGACAGTACTGGCAAGACGCCTGGAGTGGTCAAGGTGCCTGTGCGACGGCACCAAATATTGAACTTATTTCACCGGTAGAAGGCGAAACAGTTCTGCTAGGAAGTGATGTCACTATCGTTGCGAATATTGATGATCTGGATGGAACAGTTGCCGATGCTGAGGCATTCGTGAATGGTACGTCAATAGGCTTAGTGACGGCATCACCTTATCAATGGACGTGGAATGCAGTGGGACAGGGCTCTGTAGATTTAAAGGTCATTGCTACTGACAATGAAGGTAACAGCAATCAATTAAACACAACGGTATCAGTGACTGATCAACCTATGGTCGCTACGATTACTTCTCCTTCTTCTGGCGATGTCGTCGCGATTGGCAAAGCTGTGACTGTGAATGCGAATGTCAGCTCCCTGCAGAGTGAGGTGGCTAAGGTTGATCTCTACACTAATGGTCTTTTGGTCAACGGTGACACCACGCCGCCGTATCAGTTCTCTTGGACACCAACGACCATTGGGAACTATCAACTGAGTGTCATCAGCACGGATCTGCAAGGGAATACGGTGACGTCTGCTAGCGTCGGCGTGTCGGCAAAATCTGTAGTCCAACCGAAACATAAGCTCGTCGGCTACTGGCACAACTTTGTCAATGGTGCGGGCTGTCCAATTCCACTTAACCAAATGTCGAAAGACTGGGACATTATCGACATTGCTTTTGCTGACAATGACCGTAACAGCAATGGTACAGTGCATTTTAATCTCTACAATGGTAACATCTACTCGAGCTGTGCTCCGATAGATCCCGTTCAGTTCAAACAAGACATCAAAGACTTGCAAGCGGAAGGTAAGATTATCGTTCTTTCGCTTGGTGGCGCTGAAGGCACCATCACGCTGAACACAGATGCGGATGAAACTGCGTTTGTCTCGAGTTTGTCAGAGATCATCAATGAGTGGGGATTTGATGGATTAGATGTTGATTACGAAAGTGGCTCAAATCTCGTCCACGGCAGTCAAATCCAAGCGCGTTTGCCGCGTGCATTAAAAGCTATCGAAGCGAATACGGGCGGCGACATGTACCTTACCATGGCACCGGAACATCCGTATGTGCAAGGCGGAATGGTCGCTTACTCTGGTATTTGGGGCGCTTATATTCCCCTTATCGATCAATTGAGGGATACCTTAGATCTTTTGCATGTGCAGTTATACAACAATGGTGGGCTGGCCAATCCTTATACGACGGGCGCTGCGCCAGAGGGCTCTGTGGATATGATGGTGGCGGCATCACGTATGCTTACCGAGGGATTTGAGTTAGCTGACGGCAGTCGATTTATGCCACTGCGTGATGATCAAGTCGCCATTGGATTACCTTCAGGTCCAAGCTCAGCGAACTCAGGACAGGCACCAATTGCTAACATAGAAGACGCATTGGATTGTATGATCTCCCTAAAGCGTTGTGGCTCTATCGTACCTACTCAAGCATCACCAAAGTTTGGTGGTGTAATGACATGGTCGATCAATTGGGATCAGCATGATGGCTTTAATTTCTCTGTTCCAGTGAAAGCAAAGCTGAATCAGCTAAATGCCAACTAGCTGTTTTCAATAGCAAAAGACCTCATCCAATGATGAGGTCTTTTTTAACCGGTTTGGTTGGCTCCTGATGGTTTAGTTAGCACCAGAGACCGTTGCATCTGCGTCAGAAACAGCGGAAGTGTCATCCTGCGTTTCCTGAGGCGCGAGCTGCTGTTCTAACTCATCTTGTTCCAGTTGTGTAGGTTCTACACTTTCAGGATCGAACTCTGATACAGAAAATGTCAAATCACGAATGCTTTCGTTTGCCACCCAATCTCGTAATCTCTGCCAAACTAATCCCATGGTCTCGTGCCAGTAGCGCTCTGTTTGCTCTAAGTAGCGAGCCTGCGGTGCGTAGCGTTGCCAAGCTTGTTCAACATTTTCTTGGGCCAGGAAGTTAGTCGGCGCAGGGTAAGGCTTCAGACCCGCTGCTTCAAACTCGTACATCGCGCGTTGCATATGGCTTGCGGAGGTAACCAGCACCATTTTCTTACTTTGCACGAAGGCAGATGCTTGCCTGGCTTCTTCCCACGTATCTTTAGCAGACTCTAGCAAGATGATGTCTGGCTTAGATACGCCCAATGCCAGTGCCACCTTTGCCATTACGCGAGCATGGCTTACGTCTGTCCCGCCCGCATAGCCAGATAGAATGAGCTTACTACCTGGATACATGCGCATCACACGAATACCTTCGCTTAGGCGCATGAGAGAGGTACGGGATAGTTCAGAAGTGGGTGGAATATCGTCATCCACAACGTGACCGCCGCCAAGGACCATAACGTAGTCAATGGATTCGTTAATTGGTAAGAAGGCACTGTATTGACGCTCTAATGGCATCAACAGGCGACTTGAAAGCGGCTGGAATGCGATAAGAAATGTCCCACACAATGATACGAGAACCATCAGGCTTCCAAACTTACGCCTAGTGGTAAACATAATAAGGAGCAATCCCAAGAAACCTAGGATTAGCATAGCGGGCAAAGGCATTAGTAATGCAGACACCAGCTTTTTCAGCTCAAACATAGAATAATAGTCCGAAAAAACACCACTTAACGCTAAAAAAGGGAGTTGCCCCTTTATTCCTGTCACTTATATGACAGAATAGCTGTACGACTGGTTATCTTAACTCAATAAACCGTGATGCAAGACCGTAATTTCGACGATATCGCCCACAAATTTGCAAAAAATATTTACGGCTCAGAGAAGGGAGAAATCCGCCAAACCATTGTTTGGGAAGATTTAACCCAGGCTCTCGCCGAATTGGATGATACTAAAAAAATACTAAAAGTATTAGATGCAGGTGGCGGATTAGGTCAGGTTTCACAGCGCATCGCTGAGCGTGGACACCATATCACCTTATGTGACCTGTCTTCTGAAATGCTGAAATTAGCTAAAGCAGAGGTTGAAAAAAACGGGTTACTCTCGCAATATCGCTGGATCCACAGTCCAGTGCAAGATATTGCAGAGCATATGGAACAAGAGGTTGACTTGACCCTGTTTCATGCGGTGATGGAGTGGCTGGCTGATCCGAGACCAGCACTAGAAGCGGTATTACAGCAAGTGAAACCTGGCGGTATCGCTTCTGTCATGTTTTACAATCATCATGGATTGGTATTTAAGAACGTCATTTGTGGCAATATTCCTCACGTGTTAGATGGGATGCCACATAGAAAAAGATTCAAGCTCCAGCCCCAGAAAGGGTTGAAGCCAGAGGACGTGTATCAGTGGATTGAAGAAGCTGGGTTTGAAATATGTGGCAAATCTGGCATTCGTTCATTCAGTGATTACATTGGCAATATGCAATACATGGGAGATTACACAGCGGAGGATGTTCTGAAACTTGAACAACAGCTGTGTCGCCAAGAGCCTTATCTCTCCATGGGTCGATACATACATGTATGGGCTAGGAAAAAACAATAACAGGAAAGACCATGAGTGATAACACTCTAAATGCTGATGACCGACCGATAGACGAGCTAGTCGGATGGGTCAAACAGCATGATTTTGCGTTGAATCTTTCCACTGAACGGTTGGCATTTCTCATCTCCATCGCGGTGCTGAGTAATGAAAGATTTGATGAAGAGCTGGGCGAGGGCGAGTTGCATGATGCATTTAAGATCGTCACCGAGCAGTTTGAGCAAACGGGCGAAGCCACCGCGTTTCGTGCGAACAATGCGATTAATGAACTGGTCAAGCAGCGCCTATTGAGCCGTTTTACCAGTGAAGTCAACGATGGGGCGAGTATTTACAGGCTCAGCCCTCTTGCCATCGGTATCACCGATTACTACGTCAGACATCGCGAATTCTCTAAACTACGACTCTCTATCCAGCTTTCAATGGTGGCAGGCGAGATGGCAAAAGCTATCGAAGCCGCGCAAGAAGGCGGGACCGTTGTCCATTGGCGCAAGAACGTATTTGGCGTGTTGAAATACTCCGTTGGTGAGATTTTCGACCAGATTGACCTTAACCAGCGTGTAATGGATGAGCAGCAACAGTCTGTGAAACTTCAGATCGCTGAGCTGCTTAACAAAGATTGGCGCGATGCCATCAACAACTGTGAGACTCTGCTTTCTGAAACCTCAGCAACGCTGCGAGAGCTGCAAGATACCTTACAAGCCGCGGGCGATGAGCTGCAAACCCAGATCTTAGATATCCAAGAAATTGTCTATGGCGATGATGAACTAGAGTTTGTCGGTGAAGCATTGTTTGGTTTGCAGATGAAGCTTGATCGCATCATTAGTTGGGGCCAGCAAGCGATTGATTTGTGGATCGGTTATGACCGCCACGTGCACAAGTTTATCCGTACGGCGATTGATATGGACCAAAACCGCGCCTTTAGCCAAAGGCTGCGCCAATCGGTCACAGACTATTTTGACTCTCCTTGGTATCTCACTTATGCCGATGCCGAGAAACTCACCGACCTCCGCGATGAAGCCCTAGTGCTTCGTAACGATGAGGTAACCGGTGCCGTGCCACTTGAAGTGGAATACGAAGAATTTGAACAAGTTAATGATGAGCTCGCTGAGCGCATTGGAGACATGCTGAAAGTACACAAAGAACAAGGCGCTCCAATTGATCTTGGCTTGGTGCTGCGCGATTACCTCGCGTCACACCCACATACTCATCATTTCGATCTCGCAAGAATCGTTGTAGACCAAGCTGTTCGATTGGGTTATTCCCAGTCCGATTACTCGGCTATTCAGCCAGACTGGCAAGCTATCAACGATTTTGGCGCAAAGGTACAAGCAAATGTCATCGACAAATATTGACGAATACATGCCAGAGAAACTGGCAAAAGCGATCACCAACCCGCTATTCCCTGCATTGGATAGTGCACTGCGCGCGGGTCGACACATTTCATCTGAAGACCTCGATAACCACGCACTGCTTTGTGATTTTGAGGTTGAACTGGCCAGTTTCTATCAGCGCTACAACACCGAGTTGGTGAAAGCGCCGGAAGGCTTTTTCTATCTACGTCCACGCTCGACGACATTGATTGGTCGCAGCGTGCTGTCAGAGCTCGATATGCTAGTGGGTAAGGTGCTGTGTTTCCTATACCTAAGCCCAGAGCGTCTTGCGCATGAAGGTATCTTTACTAACCAAGAGCTTTATGAAGAGATCCTCGCGCTTGCGGACGAAAAGAAGCTGATGCGTCTTGTGACAAACCGTGCAACGGGTTCTGATCTAGACAAAGAGAAGCTGTTTGAAAAAGTACGTACTTCACTGCGTCGTTTGCGCCGTCTGGGGATGACTATTTCTATTGGTGATACCGACAAATTCCGCATCAGCGAAGCGGTATTCCGCTTTGGTGCTGACGTACGCGTGGGTGACGATATGCGTGATGCGCAGCTTCGTCTCATCCGTGATGGTGAAGCCGTGGTGCACGCACAAGCCCCATCGCAAGGCAGCTTGATCCCAAGCGATGAAAGCAGCGACTCAGTTGAGTCAAATGACAACGACACCGAGCACAATCAACAGGAGGCTGACGCATGATTGAAAGAGGTAAGTATCAATCGATGACGATGGTCAACTGGAACGGCTTCTTTGCACGTACTTTTGATATCGACACTCTCGTCACCACGCTTTCTGGTGGTAATGGTGCAGGTAAATCTACCACCATGGCATCGTTCATTACGGCGCTGATTCCAGATCAAAGCCTGCTGCACTTTAGAAACACTACTGAAGCGGGTAGCTCTCAAGCGTCTCGCGACAAAGGTTTGTACGGTAAGCTTCAGCCAGGTACCTGTTACTCTGCGCTAGATGTAGTGAACTCACGTAACCAACGCGTTCTGTTTGTTGTCAAGCTACAACAAGTGGCCGGTCGTGATAAGAAAGTGGACATCAAGCCATTTATCATTCAAGGCTTGCCTAGTAGCGTAAAACCAACCGATATTTTGATCGAAGCCGTATCGGATAACCATGCTCGCGTACGTCAAATCAATGAAGTAAAAGAGTCGGTCAGTGCAATGGAAGGTGTCCATTTTAAAGCCTTCAACTCGATCGTTGATTATCATGCGCAGATGTTCGAATTTGGCGTGTTGCCGAAGAAGCTGCGTAACAGCAGCGATCGCTCTAAGTTCTATCGCCTGATTGAAGCGTCGCTTTACGGTGGTATCTCGAGTGCGATTACTCGTTCACTTCGTGACTACCTTCTGCCACAGAACGGCGGCGTGAAGAAAGCGTTCCAAGATATGGAATCTGCACTGCGTGAAAACCGCTTAACGCTAGAAGCCATCAAAACGACTCAAGCTGACCGTGACCTGTTCAAACACCTGATCACAGAGTCTACCAATTACGTGGCCGCCGACTACATGCGTCATGCTAACGAACGCCGCAACAAGCTTGAAACTACGATGAAGCTTCGTGGCGAGCTGTTTGGCTCTCGTCAAACACTTATCGCGCAAAACGAACTACTTAACAAAGTTCAGCAAAAACTGACGCTGTTGGTTGAGAATGAATCAGGTCTAGAGCAAGACCATCAAGCAGCGCAAGACCACTTGTTATTGGTACAAAACGCGCTGCGTCAGCAAGAGAAGATTGAGCGCTACCAAGAAGATCTTGAAGAGCTAAACGAGCGTCTTGAAGAGCAGATGATGGTTGTTGAAGAAGCGAGTGAGCGTAAGCTTGCTGCTGAAGAGCAAGCGACATTCGCGGAAGAAGAGGTGGATAGCCTCAAGACTCAGTTGGCTGATTACCAGCAAGCTCTGGATGTTCAGCAAACACGTGCACTGCAATATCAACAAGCGGTACAAGCCCTTGAGAAAGCGCGTAACTTGCTTGAAAACGAATCATTGAATCAAGATGGCGCGGCAGAAATGTTGAGCCAACTAAAATCGCAAGAATCACAAAGCACAACCGAACTCCTTGAGCTGAAACACCGCCTTGATATGTCATCGGCCGCGGCGCAGCAGTTTGAACAAGCGTTGTCGTTGGTCAAGCAGATTGCCGGTGATGTTGCGCGCAATGAAGCGAGCCAAGTAGCGAAAGCGGCCATCAAACAAGCGGACGAGCATCGTCAGCTACTGAAAAACGAATCTCAGCTTCGCGCTCAATATCGTGAGCTCGAGAAAAACATTGAGCGTCAGCAGCAAGCGCAGAAATTGGCAAGTGAGCTTAGTGACGCCGGTATCTGTGTGGATAGCGAAGCGGATCTTGAAATGGAAGCGGAGAGCCAACGTGAACGCGTCCTTGAGTGCGAGCAGCAGCTTGAAGCTCTTCGTGAAGCCTCTGGCGAAATCAAGCAGCGCGAACAAGAGTTTGTGTCTGAGATCAGTAAGCTAGAGAGCTACGCGCCGAAGTGGATCAAGTCTTTTAATGCGCTTGAAGATCTTCGTGAGCAAAGTGGCATGGAGCTGGTGGATCGCGCGGATGTGATTAGTTCAATGCAAGCGACGAACGATAATGAGCGTAAGACCTCTTTCGAACGCGACTCGCTGGCGAAACGCCGTGAAGAACTCGAGCTAGAGATTGAGCGTTTGGCTTCTCCTGGCGGTTCAAACGACCCTCGCTTAAAAGGTCTTGCCGATACGCTTGGCGGCGTTCTGCTGTCTGAAATTTATGACGATATCACCATCGAGGATGCGCCATACTTTAGTGCAATGTATGGTCCTGCACGTCATGCTATCGTGGTATCAAACCTAGACGGCATAAAAGAAAAGCTGGTCGAGCTGGATGATTGTCCAGAAGATCTTTACATCATCGAAGGCGACATCGATGCCTTTGATGACAGCTCATTCGATGCCGATGAGCTTGATGGCGCGGTCTGCGTTCAGCTTAATGAACGTCAATTGCGTTATTCTCGCTTCCCTAATATCCCTCTGTTTGGTCGCGCAGCGCGTGAACAGCGTTTAGAGCTACTTCGTGAACAACGTGAAGAAACCGTAGAAAAACACGCGAAAGCGGCGTTTGATGCACAAAAACTGCAGCGCCTGTACCAAGCGTTCAACGCGTTCGCAGCAGAGCACATGCAGTTGGCGTTTGAAGCCGACCCTGAAGTGGAGCTGGCGCGTTTACGCGAGCTTCGCAGCCAGGTAGCGCGTGAACTCAATGAAAACAAACAGCGTGAGCAACAAGCGAGTGCGCAGTTGTCGACATCTAAGCAGTGCGTGACTTTGCTGGATCGTCTATCGATTAGCGCTAACGTACTATTTGATGAGACTCTAGCTGAGCGCCATCAAGAGCTTCAAGCTCAAATTGAAGATCTCAACGGTGCTAAGAGCTACATTCAGCAGCACGGCGTGGCGGCAGAAAAACTGGCTGCGGTAGTCAATGTGTTAGACAGCGATCCAGAGCAATTTGATGCGCTGACGAGTCAGTACCAAAATGCCGACAAAGCCCTGCAAACGCTAAAAGCACAAATCTTTGCTGTTGCGGATCTTGCTGAGCGTCGTCCTTACTTTGCGTATGCTGATTCAATGGACATGCTTAACCAAAGTAGTGAATTGAGCGAGCAGCTAAAAGCGAAACTGGTGCAAGCGGAAGCAACCCGCGCACGTCTTCGTGAAGGACTTAAGCAGGTTCAAGAGCAAGCCAACCAGTACAACCAAGTATTGGCGTCACTGAAGAGCTCGCACCAAGCTAAGTTAGAGACAGTTCAAGAGTTCAAAGCTGAGCTTCAAGAGTACGGTATTGTCCCTGATGAGTCAGCGCTAGAGCGTGCTGAGAAGCGTCGTGATGAGCTGCACTTAGCACTGCAAACCTCTCGCACTCGCAAGTCTGAGTATGAGAAGACGATGACGTCGACAGAGCTTGAGATGAAAGGTCTGGCTAAGCGTCTTAAGAAGGTTCAGAAAGAATACATTGAGCTGCGCACCTATGTGGTTGCCGCGAAAGCGGGCTGGTGTAGCGTACTTCGTCTAGCGAAAGTGAACGATGTTGAACGTCGCCTTCATAAACGCGAACTAGCATACATGAGCGCGGGTGAGCTTCGCTCTATGTCGGATAAGTCTTTGGGTGCATTGCGTCTTGCTGTGGCGGATAATGAAGATCTTCGCGATTCACTACGTCAGTCCGAAGATACCTCGAAGCCAGAGCGTAAGGTTCTGTTCTATATTGCCGTTTACCAGCACCTTCGTGAGCGTATCCGTCAAGACATCATCCGTACTGATGATCCGGTCGAAGCGATTGAAGAGATGGAAGTGGAGCTCGCACGCCTAACAGAAGAGCTCACTCAACGTGAAAACCGTCTCGCGATCAGCTCTGAGTCAGTGTCGAGCATCATCAAGAAGACGATTCAGCGTGAGCAAAACCGTATTCGTATGCTTAACCAAGGCTTGTCGAATATTCACTTTGGTCAGGTTAAGGGCGTTCGTCTGAATGTGAAGATCCGTGAAAGTCATGAGCAGCTGCTGGTGGCGCTAACCGGTGAGCACAAAGATCTGTTTGAGACTTCGCGTTACACCTTCTCGGAAGCGATGGCTAAGTTATTCCAACGCGTCAACCCGCATATCGATATGGGTCAGCGCTCGCCACAAGTATTAGGTGAAGAGCTGCTTGATTACCGCAACTACCTAGAGCTAAGCGTTGAAGTAAACCGTGGCTCTGACGGCTGGCTGCAAGCGGAATCTGGCGCGCTATCGACAGGTGAAGCGATCGGTACTGGTCAGTCAATTCTATTGATGGTGGTACAGAGCTGGGAAGAAGAGTCGCGCCGTCTGCGTAGCAAAGACATTCTTCCATGTCGTCTACTGTTCCTCGATGAGGCTGCGCGCCTGGATGCCAAGTCGATCGCGACCTTGTTCGAGCTATGTGACCGCCAGGGTATGCAGCTATTGATTGCGGCACCTGAGAATATCAGCCCAGAAAAAGGCACCACCTATAAGCTTGTGCGTAAGGTATTTAAAGACCATGAACATGTACACGTGGTTGGTTTGCGTGGCTTTGGAGAAAACAAGCGATTGGAAGAAGCTGAGCAGCTCGTCGAACAAGCAACGGTCTAGTTCTCAAATTTTTAATCTCTAAGTAAAATCCGATGTTGGTTTCCAATATCGGATTTTTTGATTCTGTAGTACTCAACTACTTTTTAATCTGAAACTTGTCTGTGAGTCAGACCCACCCCATATTTAAAGGGTAATCAGAATAACTTATCGTGCTGTGAGGAGCATTCATGAAAGGTATCATCTCAATCCAGTCTCATGTCGTATACGGACATGCGGGCAACAGTTCGGCCGTTTTCCCAATGCAACGAATGGGGTTTGAGGTTTGGCCTATTCACACGGTTCAATTCTCGAACCATACACAGTATCAGCAGGGCTGGAAAGGTAAGGCTTTTTCAGCAGATGACATATCTGAGCTTATCTCAGGCATCGCTAATATCGAGCAGCTTAAAAACTGCCAAGCGCTACTGTCGGGTTATCAGGGAAGCGCGGATCAATGTCTTGCAGTTCTTGATGCGGTGCGCCAAGTCAAAGCTCAAAATCCTGACGCGATTTATGTGTGTGATCCTGTTATGGGCGACCCAGAGAAAGGCTGTATCGTCCCTCAGGGGACGACCGAATATTTGGTCAATGATGTAATGCCAAGCGCGGATGTGATTGTACCTAATCAATTCGAGTTGGCTCAGTTTACCAATATGGAAATCACAGACTTAGAAAGTGCCGTAGTGGCCTGCCAAAAGGCTTTGTCACGTGGACCGAAAATGGTTTTAGTAAAACACTTACATAGTGTTTCGGATGACAAATTTACCATGATGCTGGCAACAAAATCGGGATGCGTTATTGCGCAGCGTCCTCATCTTAAGTTTGCTAAGCAGCCAGTTGGAGTAGGGGATCTGATTTCTGCGCTATTCACTGCAGGACTTTTAAAAGGTTGGTCACCTGAGCAAGCATTTGAGCATGCCAATAATGCTAGCTATGCCGTACTTAAGGAAACACAGCGAAGAGATGAGTGGGAGCTGCAAACTATAGCGGCGCAGGGAGAGTTGGTGGAACCAACAGAGCGTTTTCCCATTGTAGGGGTGTGAATTCCGGCGTTGTTGTTGTTGAGCACTCAAAGCTGAGTTTCTCATGAATTTCAATCTGTTCTTCTACACAAAGGACAACAATATCGTCATCCCCTTGAAAAAGGGGATCTTTTACAGCGCACTGTGCACTAGAATTACGCGACAAGTCACATGTTTTTAGTTTTTCACACGCTGTGAAAGATCCTCACTTTCGTGAGGATGACGCTATTTGTAGTGGGGGTAACGCGATGAAAAATGATAAGTTGAGAAAGGTTGTTGTGAAAAATTAGCTTTCAATTTTTCTTAAGAGATCACCTTTCACAATCTCAAGTGCCTCTAACGCCACTTTTGGATCGATCTCATTGCTCTCAAGTAAGAAGATCAGATCCACAGCGAGTTTGATTTCCTCTGGCGCACTTTCTAAGCCTGTTTCATTCGACATTAGATAAATTTCATCCTTTGATTGATCTTGTATTGAATCTGGTTCATTGCGCTGCGGCAGCGCTGCAGCCTTTGTTCGGTCTCGATAAGTGATTGCTCGTCGTGTTGGTTCTGTTCTTTGTCGCGAACCAGCTTACAGAGTTTTTGCTCCCAAACTTTATGCTGAGCAAGCGACGCTCTCAATTCTGCCAATGATTGCTGCTCGATACTATCTGCTTCACGGTTAGGCACCTTCGCGAGAACTCTTTCTAGCGCTTCGAGCTGACATGAAAACCTTTCGACCAGAGCCTCTGATGTGCTTTGACTACATGAGCTCTGACTTAAAGTGACGATCTTATTGAGTAGTGATTCGGCTTCGATAACGCAAGGCAGAGTCAAAAAGCCGCTTGATTGAAAGAGGTGTTCATCAAATTGTCTGACTTTTGTCTGCCGACTAGAAGCATCAAAGGCCTTAGCTGCTTCTTTTAGCGTCTGTAATTTTAACTTGAGTTGATTGAGCTTCATTGATAGCGGGTTTCTCGTTGGTGTTACGGGCCGTTTCTATATTCAAACGATAATGACAGCCAGATTTACAACCAAGCATCGTAAGCAAGCTTGATAGCGAGAATGCTCACGACTGTCACAAATATTGGTCTTATAAATTTAGCACCAAATCGTATTGCGGAGTGCGCGCCTATATAAGCGCCGGCCATAAGACATACACCCATGGTTAAACCAAGTACCCAGTTGATATGACCGAGAATCGCAAACGTCACTAGTGAGGTAAAATTACTGGTAAAGTTCATCGCCTTTGACAAGCCGGAGGCGAACAAGATGTTGAGACGATACAGAGCCATTGAGCTAACGGTCCAAAACGCGCCGGTACCAGGACCGGCAACACCATCATAGAAACCCAGAGACAAGCCCTGAAGGTACTGTTTACGATTGAACTTAGGGCAGCCGACGTTGACCTTACTGCTCTCGCCTTGAGGAGCGCGATGAAAAACGGTGTAAAGTGCCGCCGCTAAAATGACAAGGGGAAGAACTTTTTCAAGCCACTCGGTACTAATCATGTCAACAACGACGGTCCCAAGCGTGGCACCAAACAGAGTAGCGACAAAAGCTCGACGCCAACATTCTGGCTTAAAGAGTCTTTTACGGTAATAGGTGAACGCTGCAGTCGACGAAGCGAAGGTTGCAGCGAGTTTATTGGTACCTAATGCGATATGTGGAGGAAGACCCAATGACAATAGGGCAGGCACAGTCAGCATACCACCACCGCCAGCAACGGCATCAATAAAGCCAGCAGCAAAGGCGACGATAGCCAAAATAACCAACATACTTGGTTCGATAAATTCCATCGAGACGAATGACCCTTAGTATTCTATTTTTCTTTTAAATGGGGGTAGGGAATCAAGCAAAGATTTGCCATACCTTTTAGTGACGATTCGCCTATCTAGGATATAGAGAGTTCCACAGTCCCTTTCTTTCCTCAGCAAACGGCCCGCCGATTGTATCAGTTTTTTGCTCGCTTCTGGAACTGTAATCTGGAGAAAAGCATTGCCACCTTTACTCTCTATATACTCAGCATGTGCTTGTTCGATCGGCGACGTAGGCACAGCAAAAGGTATCTTAGTGATCACCAAGTTCTCTAACAGTTCACCGGGCAGATCTAACCCTTCAGAAAAACTGCCTGTCCCAAAAAGAACGCTCGTTTTCCCGCATTGAGTGAGGGTTTTATGTTTATTTAGGATTTCTGAGCGTGATTTTTCACCTTGAATTTGCAAGGGCCAACCTTTAAGCGAAAATTTTGCTCGCAACTCATCCGCGACTTTATTCATCTGCCAATAAGACGAGAAAAGAATGAGGTTACTTTTACCATCTTCGATAATGCCTGGGATTTTTTCTACAAGCTCCTCGGTAAATTGAGGGGCTTGTGGTTCATTCCTCATTTTGGGCACGATAAGCTCAGCCTGTTCCGCGTAGTTAAACGGAGATGCAAGCGCCAGAAATTGAACTCCGTCTTCCTCTTTTTGGCTGATTCCAGCTTGGTGGCAGAAGAAAGAGAAAGAGTTGAGCGCTCGCATGGTCGCAGACACCAGCACGGCGCCCACACAGCGAGACCAAAGCTGTTGGTCTAACTGCCAACCGACCTCAAGTGGCGCTACGCTCACGAGGTGGTCGCCTTCTCGCTCTTTACTTTTCTCAATCCAACGCGCGAGGGGAGCACCTTTCTCTTTTTGTGGTTCAGCCATCAAGCGCCACACGGCGGCAAGATTATCAAATCGTTGGATATAAAAGCCGAGTTCTGCCAAAGCTGGTTCAGCAAGTTTGGCGCTAATCTCACCATCTTTGAGGCGCTCAGAGATTAGATCCGCGATTTTGGCAGAGGCTTGAGCGCCTTTTTGCGAGTATAGTTTGAGCACTTTCGCTTGCTCTTCTAACCAACTAGGAAGCTCGCCGTTCTCGAATCGACAGCTATCTTCTTCAAATGGAAGTCCGCCGCAATAGGTGTTTACTTCGCCTAAAAGCGGTATTAACTGCTGTATCGCATCTTGCAGTTCATTGCGAAAGCGGCTGACCCGCTTCTCATCCGCCATTCCTGAAAACTTGCTAGCCGACTGATTAAGTCGCTCTAACCAACTGCCAACACCTTTGAGAGTCGCTGATGCAGAAGCGTGATCTCTTGCAACATGCGGAAGGTGATGTGCCTCATCAAAGATAAAGATGGTGTTTTCGGGCTCTGGGAGAATCACCCCGCCACCTAAGTCAGCATCTGCCATCACTAAGCTGTGGTTAGCAATAATCACATCATTTTTATCGAGCTCTGAGCGTGCTTTAGAAAATGGACAGCCGCGGTGTGCTGGAAGACTGTTATTGCAGCTGTGTTTTTCGCTCACAATGGTTTGCCAGATGGCATCATCGATAGGCTTTGGCCATGAATCTCTATCACCATCCCATTTACCTTGCGCCAGTTTTTCATACATGAGTTGTAGCTGGGCAATGTCAGATGCTTTGGGTTTGGTTTCAAACATCGCCATTTGACCACCGTCAGCACCGCAAGCTACGGCAAGTTTTTCGGCACAGCAATAACGCTGGCGGCCTTTAGCAATGATAAAAGAGAAGTTTTGATCCGTAATGCGTCTAAACAGGGGTAAATCTTTATTCAGCAACTGCTCCTGAAGTGCCACCGTCGCAGTAGAAATGACGACTTTGCGGTTGTTTTGGACCGCGACAGGAATGGTTGCCATTAAGTACGAAAGGCTTTTACCGATCCCAGTTCCTGCCTCAGCAACGATCATGCGTGTGGACTTGTGATATTGACCACAGAGTGTTTTAGCGATTTCTGAAACTAGATAGTTCTGAGCTCGCCTAGGAACGAAGTTATCTAATTGAGTTTGCAGGTTTTGATAGCTTTGGCGAATGGATTTTTGGATTTTACTGGTCAGCATGATAAGCCCTATGTAGACGAGCGGGGAGTGTACCACACTTCCCGCGGCGAAAAATATGGGCAAGTAGTCTCAAACTTACAGCTGGTATTTAGATCAAAATCACAAAAATCGAGTGAACTTTCATAAGGGGCTATATTTTTTAGTGTCTAAAAAATATAAAACTCCAAAAAATATATATAGCTAGATTATTATTCCGATAAATAGTGTTATTGGTCGCATTTTTTGGAGTCTTATATAAGTAGGTGCATCAAAAACGGTGTGTGAGTTGCAATCGAAAGGTGTTCAAAAAACTTGCGCTTTGTCACTGATAACTTTGCAAGTAACTGTTTTTATTGGGTTTATATTCTTTTGTTATTTTTATTTAGAGTGTTTGACAACTACTGAGAACTTTTGCATTCTTGGTTCCGAGATTTAAAGACGCTAAGTCAACCAAAGGACAAAAGGTTGTCGTTCTTCTGGAAGATTTAGACGTCACATATATTAAAAAAGGGAACCGAAAAGGAATTCCCATCTAAGAAAAGGCAGTGGATTATCATGAAAAAGACTCTAGTAGCTCTAGCGGTCCTAGCTTCGGCTGGTTCTGCACAAGCAATCGAAATTTATAACCAAGACCGCGCAACTGTTAACCTAACAGGTGATGTAGAGGTTGTTTACCTACGCGGTATGACGGATGACGCTGATACAGCGGACTTTGATGAGAAAACTACTCGTCAAGAAATCCAAGACGCTGACTTTGGTTTCGACGTACGTTACGCAGTAAACGACGACCTACAAGTTGGTGGTTACTGGGAATTCTCTGGCGACAACGCTGGTGCAGCTGAAGCTGGTAACGTATACGTAGGTTTCTACAGCGCAATGGCTGGCTCTCTAAAGATTGGTCGTCTAGACACAGTTCTTGATGACGCTGGTATCGGTAACGACTACCAATTCGGTACAGCTGGTTTCTTCCAAAACGGTTCTAAGTTTGGTCTTGACGAAGCTGTACGTTACGACGTAGACAAAGGCACTTGGTATGTGTCTGCAGCTCTAGCTCAAGACAAGAACAAATCTACAGACGTAATTGGTGAAGATGGTTACTGGTTCGATGGTAAAGCAGGTTTCCGCGTAGCTGATTTCGACGTTACCGGTTTCCTAGGTAAGCTGAAGAGCGACGACGGTACAACATCGGCTGACGAAAACCTATACGCTCTAGAACTTCGTTACAACGGCTTCGAGAACATTGGTCTAGCGGCTGGTTACTACAATGTTAAAGGCGACATTGACACTCCAGGAACGGATGTTAAAGGCGATGCAATTGCTCTAGACGCGACTTACGCACTAGACGCATGGTTGTTCGCAGTAGGTTACACTCGCTTAGACGGAGACGTTGAAAGTGCTGAGAACACGTACTACCTAAACGCTGGCTATGCAATCGCTCCTTCTACTACAGTATATGCTGAAGTTGGCGGTACAGATGCAGACAACTCTCAAACTGGTTTTGCAATCGGTATGAAGTCTGAGTTCTAATCTGAGTTAGATTAATATTTTGTTAAAGCCACCTACGGGTGGCTTTTTTGTTGCACCAAAACTCTGTTATTGCACTGGTATTTGCTTGATAGAGTCTTCATTTTCTTAATGTAAATGTTTGGGTAACCGCCCCGATATGGCATGATGTTGCTCCCAAGAAGGGAAACATCAAAAAATATAATAAAGGAGTGACCGTAGTGAAGAGGTCTATCGTAGCTGCATTATTAACAGTTGGTTTTACATTGTCTGCGAGCGCCGCGACTCTGATTCCAATGAAAGGAGTTTCTTTACTTTACATTAATGGTCAAGAAGCTGAGAGCAAAACGTCGGCGAACACCATTGAAGAAGGCAAAAACCAAGTTGTTCTAAGAATGGATAAGAAAGTTGGACGAGGCAGCAGTCAAACGGTTTACACGTCAGCACCGTACGTGATTGATATTAATGTCACTGGCGACGAAGTGAAGATAAATCACCCTGTTGCGCGCAGTAAGCAAGAAGCAGAGGCCGCGTTTCGCACTGGTTCTCCAGAGTGGCGTATCACCCAAGACGGCAATACACTCCAATACACCCAAGAGAAATTACAAGGTCGTGATGGATTCCTTCCTTATTCTGACGTTGGAGAGCTAGTGGCTAAACATAATGAGCAACGTGGCATCTCTTTCTCGGGTGGGGAAGTAGTACAGGCTAGCGCTGCAGCGGCAACTACGGCTGCAGTAGCAACGACCGCCGTAGTTTCTGAAGCGCCAAAAGTTGAAGCAACAAGTAAAAAAGCACCAGAAGCTGTTGCTAACCAAAACAACGTTGAGCAGCTTAAAGCTTGGTACTTAAAGGCATCTAAAGCCGAGCGCAAAGAATTTCGCAAATGGATGATCGATCAAGAGTAATCATTAACTCTTATCTATCATAATTACTAAGGGGCTATCAGCCCCTTTTTATATTTGAAATGACAGGAAACTAACTATCTATCTCGGATAAGTAGGTTATGATTATCCTATTGTATCGTTGTTATTTTAATTTCTGTGGAACGACTATTCTCACTTATCCAGCGCTTTCCTAAATTTGTTCTACTTTTCGTCACAGCACTGACCGCAATCTCTGTTTGGTACGGACAGCAGCATTTTAAAATGAATGCTGATCTTTCTTCACTCGTTGAGCAACAGGGAGCCTGGGTTGATGAACTCGACCATCTCAATCAAACCTTCCCTGATTCCGGTAACGTGACGTTGCTGGTCACTGGCACCGATCCAGCTGTCTTGAAATCTTCTGTTTCTGACATTGCTAAAGCGTTGAACGATCAGTCCTTGGTTCATCATGTCTTTGCACCACAAATATTGCCTTGGTTTGAAGAGCATGCGCTCGGGTTTTTGTCTCATAAAGAGTTTGAGCAGATTAAGGCGTCTCTCGAAGAGTCCGTACGACCCGCTGCTGTTGCTGCGCAAGCAAACAGCTTAGAGCTGTACTTTGCCTTGTTAGCAGAAAGCGAAAGTCCAAATCTAAATCCGCTATTAACAGCGACAGAGGATAATCGTGTTGATTGGCCGAGTTTCTTCCAAGAAGATGTGACCTTGCCGTCTGCGTATGCCATTACCTTAGTAGCGGATGCGGACTCTACGGCAACAGAACCGAATCGCGCTATCATGAATGCGATCGCTTCCAGCATAAAACAAGCTGATCTGCAAGCCAGTATTAGCGTAAAGGTGACGGGGCAGGCAGCACTCGACTTCGATGAAATTGCCGATGCCAATAACAGCATCACGGTGGCTGGCACTGCATCTCTGTTAGGGTTGATCCTTATTCTCGCGGTTGGTATTCGTTCTCTGAGAGTCATCATTGCTTGTTATTTGACGGTGCTTGTTGGCTTAGCGTGGACTTTTGCCGCAGGTCTTCTGGTGATAGGTCATTACAACACGATCTCCATCGTGTTTATGGTCATGTTTATCGGTCTTGCCGTCGATTTTTCTATTCACCTGTGTCTTCATATTCAAGAGCTTAGAGTCAAAGGTGAAAGCAATGAAGTCGGGATGCGCCACGCAATAGCGCACTCGATTCGTCCTCTTTCTTTATGCGCACTGTCGTCGGCTTTGGGGTTCCTCAGCTTTTATCCTACCGCTTACACAGGGTTGGGCGAACTTGGGATAGTTTCAGCGCTTGGAATGATCTTAGGGCTTATTGCGACTTTCGTTGTTATTCCACTTTTCTTTACCTTATTTGGTTACCCTACGGTTCGTCATCAAACCGATACACATAGGTTTGCTTGGTTTGGCTCTCAGCTCATTAGATTTAAAAGCCTGATTTTTACTCTTGTCGTCGCACTTACTTTGGGGATGGGGTACGGCGCGACTCAGTTTAAGTTTGATTTCTCGACCTTGGTGTTGAAAAACCCTAACTCAGAATCTGTATTGGCGCTAAATCAACTTCAACAAGAAGGGCTAGGCTCAAGCTACCAATTGTTTGCCATTGCAAAAGATCAAAAACAAGCTCAAGAGTGGAAAGCGCGTTTGGTGATGCAACCGTCTATCGCTTCTGTGGTTATCGCGAGTGATTTTATGCCGAATGAGTTGGAAAAGAGAACGGCGCAAATCCAAGACATTTTCAATGAGCCAGTTACTGTTGCTCCAATGAATTACGAGCAGTTTTTGCAGCAGGCGAAGGAGAACAATTGGATTGGAGGCTCTCTGCTCTCAGCCACAATTGATCCAGCTAAAACCGCGTCAAACCTGTTTGGGGATCTTTCAAAGAGTTTGACTGCTTTAACTCATCAGGATCAAGTCACTATAGATTCTTTACCTGTTGAACTACGAGAGCGTTATATCAGTGAGCGAGGAGAATGGTTAGTCGTCATTTCACCTAAAGAAGATATGACCAATGTGAAGGCGCTAGAAACCTTTATTAAAGAGAGTAAGCAAATAGCGCCTAACGCCACAGGCAGAGCCGTGGCAGAACAAGAAGTTGGCGGAATTATCACGGGTGCATTTCAAGCAGCAATCATGATGTCGGTATTCGCTATTGCACTTATTCTGATTTGGACCGTCGATAAGAAGCGAGATGTCATTCTTATCTTTATTCCGTTAGGGCTGGCTTCATTGACAACGCTTGGCTTGATGCACTGGCTCAATCTTTCAATGAACATGGCTAACATTATCGTGATACCCCTGATCTTTGGCTTAGGGGTGGACAATGGCATTCATATTGTGAAGCGATTCCGCTCGGTTAGAACTTTAGACGCATTCTTTAATACCTCGACGCCAAAAGCCTCACTGGTGAGTTGCTTGACGACGCTAGCGACTTTTGGTGCGCTAATCGTTGCGGAGCATCAAGGCATGCATTCTATAGGTTTGGTCCTTACGATTGCATTGAGCAGCATATTGGTTTTCAGTCTTGTACTATTGCCATTATTGTTAGAAGTGACCAAGAAAAAGCCAATCGAGTGATGGGCTTAAATCAGAAGGTAGTGTTTAGAATCGGGCATCGAGAGTGATAAAGAAACTCTTTCTTTGTCCGAAGCCTAGTTCACTTATCAATACCCAGTTTGGTGTGAATTCGTATTGTGCGCCAACAAGGCTGTTCCAATTGTTTGCGAGGCTCTGATTTACAGTAAATCTCGCATCGTCGAGCAAAGCCAGGTCGCCCAACGAACCAAGTGGTAGGTCTTTAACATTACCACTCAGTGTTTGTTCGATATTTTGGTATTGAGCTCCGACCCATGCGCGAAGCGGCCAATCTGTATTTCGAGAAAAATCCCAACCAATTCTTGGAGACACGACTATTGAGTCAATCTCGCCGTCAATCACTGTAAGGCTAGTTTTTGTGTAGCTCGCATCTACCAATGCAAAGAAGCTCTCATACCCACCCGCAATGACCGTACCGGCACCATAGGTGTAGCCATCTAGATCCAATCGGAATGGGGCATCGATATTGTCAATGTCTATGGGTACCCCAAAAAGTTTTCCGCTTGCGGATTTAATGGTTGTTTCAGAGTAACCGTTCAGTTTACCGCCAATAGCATAGAAGTTTAGAAACGGCAGGACCCACACGTCTGCTTTGAGGGTTAAGACTTCACTTTCTTGGTAACCACCCTCTGTTTTAATGTTGAGATCCTTTATGAAGCTTGGTAAACCAGTCAGTGCTATCGAATTCACATTGATCCCTTGAGAGACATTCATATACCCAAGGCTGAGCCCCACCGCTTCTGGAAGTGTATACCCACGCTCTTCCGCTTCTTTTTTAAATAAAGGAAGTTCAATCGCTGATACACAGCTAGAGAATAATAATGTTGCCAAAGAAATTACTTTAAACGGTGTTTTGGCATTGAATGTCATAAGGATATGCTTTCCAAAGGGTTGGTGATATACATCACAATTATAGGTTGGCGGATTGTAGATGAGCAAAGTCTGATTGAAAAGAAGTTTTAAATACAAAAAGGTCGCGGACCTTCCCACGACCTTTTTCTATATGACGAAGCCTATTTATCGATGTTCAAGGCAATAGAGTCTTCAGTAGCAAATGCAGTGACCACATTACCATTAGCGACCGCCGGAACATTAGTGTTTTGTAGCAAAATGTTGGTCGTTCCTGCTTCAGCAACCGCTAGGTCGTAAGTGCCCGCAGGTACTTTGAGCACAGCTGTGTCTTTAAAAGAAACGCCGCTCAGTACTACGGTACTTGCAGAGAATGCACCGCCGTCGGCTACTGCATGAATGTCGACTGTAGCTGCGGCCGCAGTTGGGTTAGCGTGCAATACACGGATTTTCGCGTAGGTTGCGATGCCGCGAAGGTCGTCTTCGATGACTAGAGCCTCTTGTGATGAGTCATCCAATCGGCCCACGGCAAAAATCGTCGTTTCGCTTCCCGCGCTAAATGTCGCACCTGGTACTGAGATAACTTCGGGCGTAGTTGTTCCCGCTACAGTAACACCAACGTCCACGTTGCCTGGTGCCAGCTCAACACTCGCTACATTTTCGTACGTAAGATTAGTTAATCCAGTAACAGTCGCACCGTTGGCAACGATGTCTACCGCAGGAGCGTCTTGAATAGCGTGACCCGCTCTTACAACAGCTTTACCATCGGCGTCTCTCACTACCGCAACTGAGTTGCCGTCGGCGACCAATAGGTCGACCGGCGATTCACCTGTTCCGCTTGTGACTACGTTTGGCACAGCTGTTACCATGAGATCAGAGCCACCTGCTAGGGCCAAATCGCCACTATCAAACACAATATCAGCGTCAGTGCTTTGGCCTGCTGGAGTGATTCTGATTCGGTACGTATCAGCTGGAACGGTAACTGGTAAATCTGCAGAATCTATAGCAAATGCCAATCCCGCTATCGCTACCGAACTCGCGCTGATGCTCGCGTCGGTCGTTAGGTGTATATCAACCGCGCCTACCGAAGGGTGCGCATGCAGCACATCAATGCGGACTGAGTTTGAATCGGGTTTGATGCCGCTCCTTGAGAGAACAACAGCTTGGAGGGACGCGGTATTGTTCACCGCAAAGATGTCGTATTGCATGTCTGGAGCTAGGTTTGTGCGCGGAGCAGACAGCACTTCCGCCGTGCTATCGTCTGCACCGATAGCGTCGACTGCTAGGTCATAAGTTCCACTGTCGACCGTGATCAGCCCGCTACCTTGTTGATAGTCCACGTTGCTGAGACCACTTAATATCGCGCCGTTGGCTTTTACGTTAACTAAAGGTGCGTCGGGACTGGCATGTGTTACGCGAACTTGTGTGGTGGGTGTAGAGTCGGAGTCGGTGCCACAGCCGGCAATAGTGATTGCTGCGGCTGCGATAACTGATGTTTTAATAATATTCATGGTAAGCCTCTATGCTCATGTTATTCGCAAAGAGACTTACGGCAGCAAATTTGGATTAGTTCATAAGTGAGTTAAAAATAAACTTTTGGTAAAGCATCGTGTTGCACACACTACACAACATTAATTTTCTATTGGAAGCCAGTCTACTTCTACTCCCGCCTGATCAAACATATCTTGGCTAAGTGAAATTTTTTCACCCCAACGAGATAGAAAATCTTCGGTTTGAGCAGGGCAGTGCACGACTGAAATACCGGTTTGAATAATTTTTGCCGCGCAGTTCGGGCAAGGAAAGTGTGTGACCCAGATTTCACAGCCGTCTAGGTCCCGCTTTGCAAACAAAATTGCATTCTCTTCAGCGTGCAGCGTTTTCAGGTACTTAGTTTCTCTCTCATCCACTTCTGCGCTATCAGAGATGCCGTGTGGATAGCCGTTAAATCCAACCGACACGATACGGTTTTGCTTAGTAATGACGGCACCAACTTGTGTTGATGGATCTTTACTCCATGAGCCGACCAATTCTGCCATTTGAATGAATCGTTTTGCCCATTTAGACGCCATAATATCTCCAATTCTAGATGCTTGATTAATTCTCAGTACGATACTGCAAGTCTACAAAATAACACAGTCTAAAACGAGAAGTATTTGCAAACGATTACAGTAAGTAAACATTGGTTTCTAGCCACTGTTGCTTTACAAAATAACGTGCTACTTATTGGCTATAATGTACGCAAATACTAATGTTTTTGTGACTTGAACGAAATTCTTTGTCAGAGTATCGACAATTATTCATATTTTGCTGAGAACATTAATCATCATATGGCAGAATTTGACGAATTCTTTAAGGATGGGAAAAGATGATGCGGAAAACACTGTTAGCGGTTTCACTATGTGGTCTGTGTTTTAGTGCAACGAGCTTTGCATTTGTTCAGGATTATTCAAAGCGAAGCAACAAAGAAGTCACAACTGAAGCTAAGCGTGGCGATATTTATGCTCAAATTGAGCTTGGAGATCGTTTAGCTACAGGTAATGGCGTAGAAGAAGATGACGTGAAAGCTGTCGAGTGGTATCACAAAGCCGCTAAGAAAGGCAGTGAGACAGCGATGTACAAGCTTGGCATGATGTATGACAACGGCCATGGCGTTGCCTATAGCGCGAAAGAAGCGGCTGCTTGGTTTGAAAAAGCGTCAGCAAAAGGTCACGTAAAAGCGCAATATTATTTAGCTGGTATGTACAAGTGGGGGCGCGGCGTTCCTAAGAGCAACGAGAAAGCGGTTGAGTACTATCGTTTGGCGGCCGAGAAAGGTTTCGATGTCGCGCAAAATAGCCTTGGGGTTATGTACGCTAAAGGACTCGGTATCGAAAAAAATGATGACGAAGCGGTCAAATGGTACCGTCGCTCAGCGGAAAATGGTTACGCTTATGGTCAAAGAAACCTAGCGTTTAAATATTCTCTGGGTGAGGGCGTTGAGCTTGATAACGTAGAAGCGTATGCATGGGCGTCAGTTGCCTCTACAAACGGTTATACTACCGCGGAAAAACTGCGTGATGACCTAGCGATGAAGCTTTCTGCAAGTCAACTTGCTGAAGCGAAAACAAAAGCAGAGTCATATCTTGAGCAATACACCTCGCATCAATGATCAATAGTACCCAAGTACTACAAAGGAAGCCTCGAGCTTCCTTTTTTGTTGCGACTACCAATCGATCTGCTGATCACAGTATTTGCGACGGTAACGAGCCAACATAGTCTCATTTCCCAAGAGCCCGCCCTGATGGACGTACAGGATTGTGGTTTCTGGATTGGCCTCCAACCAAGGAAGCAGGCAACGCCACATCATGGGGTCATAGAGAAGGTCAAATTCAATATGGGTCTCTTCCTGCAAAGCTTGCCATATCTCATAATCTTGTTTGTAAAGTTTGCCAAAGTGATGCTTAGTGTCGAGCTCTAAAATAGTAGGTAGGTCTTCGGTTTCACCAAGCGCCGCAAACTGTTTAAGCAAGTAATCTTTACCTGAAACACAAGGGCAGGTCAGTACCTCTATGCCTTGTGGCTTAAGAACCTGACTTAAATAAAGTGCCGTCGTTCCAGTGCCTGAAGGCAGCGCGACCTTTATATTGCGCCCTTTCTCAAATCGAGACCAAGATAAAATTTCATTAGCCAGTTGAGTGACTCCCTCTTTTGCTTGCTCGAAGTGGCCTCCCTCCGGAATTATCAAACAATCTGGGTCATCGCCATGCTCTTTAATGACAAACTCTGATGGGTGTGGTGCGTTAGGCCCCATGGTCTCTTGCAATGAGATAACCTCTGCACCTAACTCCAATGCTGTTCGGTAATTACCCATGGGTTTCGCGTCTAACCAGCTCGGTTTGTGGTCGACATAAAATGTCAGTTGCAGCCCTTTTATTTTTGCAAGTGCAGCAAGAGAAGTAAGCGAGTTGGCTTGAGCTGAACCCCAACCAATTAACCTGGTTTTGCCTTCTAACGGTTGAAGCAAAGTAGTCATAAACTTTCTGGCTTTGTTGCCGTTAAAGTGACCGTGGAGCAAATCGTCCCTTTTTAGGTAGAAGTGATGACCTTGAAAGTGATGCTCTGTTACTGGGCTGTCATTGAGTTTCACGGGCGCTACCTTTGTTGGTATGTCAGTTATGGCAAGAAAAGAGCGAGAGTTTACTCTCTGAAGTAGATAGATACAAACGAACTCACGACAAACCGTTACATAGTCGAATGCTTTGCTATGCCATCATGCTAGCGGTCAGTAGAGCGGGCTAGGGAAATTGACACAAAGTTGACGTTGCGTAATTAGCGATGTTTTTTGCTGCTAAAAAGCCACTCTTTTGTCGAGTTAATTGACATTTTTAGACGAAGAGCCCATTTGGCGCTATTTTTTTACTAAAAATGAGTAAATATTAATTCAGCCAAGAAATGTTTGCGGCAAATGTGTACAGAGTGTCTATGTTTTGTGTGGGAAATAGATATCAAGCCTTTTAATTCGTTGAACGCCCTAGTAAACTTTATTGTCAATTTTTCGTGCTTAACATCACGAACTAACTGTGAGTTTAAAAAATGAGCCAGTCCTTTCTTCCGTTATGTCGACCTGCTGTCGACGAGCAAGACATCCAGTCTGTAGTCGATGTGCTTCGTTCAGGTTGGATAACCACCGGACCCAAAAACGCAGAACTAGAAACCAAAATCTCCCAGCATACAGGTGCACCACATAGTGTCGCGCTCAGCAGTGCGACGGCGGGTATGCACTTGGTCTTGCTAGCTATGGGTATTGGACCTGGCGATGAGGTGATTACACCGTCACTTACGTGGGTGTCGACGGTCAACATGATCACCTTGGTTGGCGCGAAGCCAGTATTTGTTGACGTTGATGCCGATACCTTGATGACGGACGCAGATAAGATTGAGCCCCTAATCAATGCCAAGACTAAGCTGATTATTCCTGTTCATTACGCGGGAGCGGCTCTTGATCTTGATCCAATCTATGCATTGGGTGAGAAGTATGGCATTTCGGTCGTCGAAGACGCTGCTCACGCTTTAGGGACAGAGTATAAAGGGAAGCCAATTGGTGAGCGCGGTACTTGCTTATTCTCAACTCACGCTATCAAGAACGTAACCACAGCCGAGGGTGGTATCCTAACCACACATGATGCTGAATTGGCTGACAAAGTTCGCCGTCTCAAGTTTCATGGCTTGGGTGTTGACGCTTTTGACCGAGAAACGCAAGGTCGAGCGCCACAAGCAGAAGTTGTCGAGCCTGGTTTCAAATACAACATGCCTGATATTTGTGCTGTTTTGGCGCTTGGGCAAATGGATCGTATTGAAGCGATCACGGCAAAGCGTACAGAAATTGCGCTCTCTTATCGTAGCAAACTTGAGTCGATCAAGGGTGTTACGCCGCTAGGTCTGGCCTCACATGATCACAAACACTGTTGGCATCTCATGATCGTCCGTGTTGATCCTGCGGTGGCAGGGCTAACGCGTGATGACTTGATTGCAGCTTTGAAAGAGAAGGGCATCGGCGCCGGTATCCATTTCAAGGCATGCCACACACAAAAATATTACCGCGAAAACTATGCGGAACTATTTGGGGCGATGAACCCAAACCTTCAGAATACAGAACGTAACAGTAATCAAATTTGCTCGTTGCCGCTCTTCCCTGATATGACTCAGGACGACGTAGAGCGTGTAGTGAGTGCCGTGTCAGAGATAATTGGATAAACCATGAAACACAATGAAGCCATTAACTTCGTGTCTATCGTAATACCGGTATACAACGAAGAAAACTGCCTGCAAGAACTGATTGACCGCACGACTAAAGCTGGTGATAGCCTAGGTAAAGACTATGAGCTTATTCTCGTTGATGACGGTAGCCGTGACCGCAGTGCAGAAATCATTGAACAAGCATCATCGAAAGAAGGTAGCCATGTGGTTGGCGTTATCCTTAACCGCAACTATGGTCAGCATAATGCGATTATGGCGGGTTTCGAACAAGTTCGTGGTGACCTCATTATCACTTTAGACGCGGATCTGCAAAACCCACCAGAAGAGATCCCGAATCTAGTCGCTAAAGCTGAAGAAGGGTTCGATTCAGTCGGCACCGTGCGTAAGAATCGCCAAGATAGCGCGCTTCGTCGCTATCCTTCAAAGCTTATCAATAAGCTAGTTAAGCGTTCTACCGGTGTTGAGATGAACGACTACGGTTGTATGCTGCGAGCGTATCGTCGCCATGTTGTTGACGCCATGCTTGAATGTCACGAGCGCAGTACGTTTATCCCTGTTTTGGCAAATGGTTTTTCTCGTCACACAACTGAGATTGACGTTCACCACGATGAGCGCGCGGACGGCGAGTCGAAATATAGCTTTATGAAGCTTATTAGCCTAATGTTTGACTTAATCACCAGTATGACTACGGCGCCGTTGCGTCTATTGAGCATCATCGGTGGCGGTATCGCTGCGGCAGGTATCGCATTTGGTATTATCCTAATGCTGATGCGCATTATATTCGGCTCTGAGTGGGCAGGTGACGGTCTGTTTACTCTATTTGCCATCCTATTTGTATTTGTGGGCGCGCAGTTTGTAGGTCTAGGACTACTAGGCGAGTACATAGGGCGTATTTACTCTGATGTTAGAGCCCGCCCGCGTTTTTACGTGCAAGATGTTTTGGTGGGTGAAGCCACTCAAAAAGCACGTGAGACTGATGAATCAAAGAACAAAGAATAAGATTTATATCCAGAGGAATATTCCATGAAAGTAGTAGTGTTTGCCTACCACAATATCGGTTGTACTGGTGTTCGCAGCTTGCTAGACGCAGGTGTTGAGATCGAAGCAGTATTCACCCATGTTGATGACAGCAACGAGAATGTGTTTTTTGAATCTGTAGCTAAGCTAGCAGCGAAAAACGGTATTCCAGTTTACGCTCCAGAAGACGTAAACCACCCACTATGGGTAGACAAGATCCGCGCAATGAAGCCAGATGCTCTGTTCTCATTCTACTATCGCAACATGATCAGCCAAGAAGTGCTGGATATTGCACCTAAAGGCGGCTTTAACCTTCACGGTTCTCTGCTTCCAACTTACCGCGGTCGCGCTCCAATCAACTGGGCACTAGTAAACGGCGAAACTGAGACTGGTGTAACGCTACACAAAATGGTTCAGAAAGCGGATGCGGGTGATATCGTTGGTCAAGAAAAGATCGCTATCACTGATGAAGATACTGCAGAAACACTGCATAAGCGCATGAACGCGGCTTCAAGCGATCTTCTAAGTAAAGTGCTGCCAACTATCGTTGATGGTTCGTTCACTGCAACGGCTCAAGACGAAAGCAAAGCGACTTACTTCGGTCGTCGCACGCCAGCTGACGGTGAAATTAAGTGGTCAAATGATTCTCGCACCGTATTTAACCTAGTACGTGCTGTGACTGAACCATTCCCAGGTGCATTCACTTTCCTAGGTGAGCGCAAACTTATTATCTGGGGTGCGGAAGCGAGTGATAAAACTTACGACGTGACTCCGGGTACTATCGTTGCTACATCTCCACTAACCATCGCTTGTGCTCAAGGCTCATTGATTGTTAAGTCTGGTGAGGCTGAAAACGGTCTTTACCTAGGTGGCGAGCAGCTAGCTGCAGAACTTCACCTTGTTGAAGGTATGCGTTTCGGTCCTCAAGCAAGTGCACTTATTAACGCTAAGAAGCGTCAAAAGGTACTTATCCTTGGTGCAAACGGCTTCATCGGTACTCACCTAACTAAGCGTCTTCTAGACGACGGTGGTTACGAAGTGTATGCAATGGACATGAACTCGAACCAGATCGAAGAGCACCTAAGCCACCCTGATTTCCACTTCGTTGAAGGTGATATCACTATCCACAACGAGTGGATCGAATACCACGTTAAGAAGTGTGACATCATTCTTCCGCTAGTGGCTATCGCAACGCCTATCGAATACACGCGTAACCCTCTTCGCGTATTTGAGTTGGACTTCGAAGAGAACCTGAAGATCGTTCGTGCATGTGTGAAATACAACAAGCGCATTATCTTCCCGTCAACGTCTGAAGTTTACGGCATGTCTACAGACTCTGAGTTCAATGAAGATACCTCGCCACTGATTGTTGGTCCAATCAACCGTCAGCGCTGGATCTACTCAGTATCTAAGCAACTACTAGACCGTGTGATCTGGGCTTACGGTAAGAAAGACGGTCTTAAGTTTACGCTATTCCGTCCGTTCAACTGGATGGGTCCACGTCTAGACAGCCTAAACTCTGCGCGTATCGGTTCGAGCCGTGCGATCACTCAGCTTATCCTAAACCTAGTTGAAGGTACGCCGATCAAGCTTATCGACGGTGGTGAGCAGAAGCGTTGTTTCACTGACATCTCTGAAGCGATCGAAGCGCTATTCCGCATCATCGAAAACAAAGAAGGTCTGTGTGACGGTCAAATCATCAACATTGGTGCGCCAGAAAACGAAGCAAGTATCAAAGAGCTTGCTGAGACGCTGGTAGAGAAGTTTGAGAACCACCCACTTCGTGATCAGTTCCCTCCATTCGCTGGCTACAACCTAGTTGAGAGTAAAGCGTTCTACGGTGACGGCTATCAAGACGTTCAACACCGTAAACCAAGCATCGCAAACGCGAAGAAGCTGCTTGATTGGGAACCAAAAGTTCACATGAACGATACCATCGAAGAGACACTAGATTTCTTCCTTAAAGGTGCAGTAGCAGAAGAGAAGTAATGGAACAGAATGAAGTCACTAAAGTCGGTCTTCGTATCGATGTAGACACTTTCCGAGGTACCAAGTTAGGTGTACCTAAGCTACTCGAGATTTTCGAGAAGCACGGAGTGAAGGCTTCATTCTTCTTTACTGTTGGACCTGATAACATGGGGCGCCATATTTGGCGCCTTTTGCGTCCTGCATTTTTGAAGAAGATGCTTCGCTCAAAAGCCGCCAGTTTATATGGTTACGATATCCTGATTCGTGGAACGATCTGGCCAGGTCCAGTGATCGGTAAGAAACTGCGCCACATTATCGAGGCGACCGACACGGCAGGTCATGAAATCGGACTTCATGCCTGGGATCATCATAAGTGGCAGATGAAAACGGACACTATGACGGCCGAACAGCTGCGTGGTGAAATCACAAAAGGCTATTCGATGCTTAAGGAGATCACTGGTCGTGATTTACCTTGCAGTGCGGTAGCTGGTTGGCGTTGTACCGATCAAACACTGGTAGAAAAAGACGCATTTCCTTTCAAATATAATAGTGATTGCCGCGGCGATCATATCTTCTCTCCGGGTGAGGGAATGGCTCCGCAAATTCCTGTAACACTTCCAACTTACGATGAGTTAGTCGGTCAAGATGGTGTCGATAACAGTAACTATAACGACGCGATTCTTAAGCTCATCAAGCGTGATGGTCTGAATGTGTATACCATCCATGCAGAGGTGGAAGGTATTGTTTGTGCTGATATGTTTGAAGAATTGATTGTCAGAGCTAAGCAACAAAATATAGAATTCGTGCCGATGATAGATCTGCTTAATGAAGCAGAAACCCCACTTCCTATAGACTCGATTAAAAATATCGAAATGGAAGGGCGAGAAGGGTGGCTAACGCACCAAGCGTCTTTTGTGGAGCGTATGGGGCTTTAGTTATCGGTGAGTTGGGTTAGGTTCGTGCGCGCTGTTTTACCCCCTCTAACTCCCCCTTATCAAGGGGGAGAACCAGACAGGCATAGCCTGTTGATTTTGCTCCTCTGCTTATTAAGGGGAGAACCAGGCAGGCAACGTCTGTGTTTTTCTCCTCTGCTTATTAAGGGGAGAACTAGACAGGCATAGCCTGTGTTTTTGCTCCTCCCCTTGATAAGGGGAGGCTGGGAGGGGTAAAACAGCGCGCGAAGAAATCGCACAACAACGCTATCACGTGCCATCAATCAGAGCCCATGAATGCATGGGCTTTTATTCAACTGGATGAAGAATGCAACAATCACGAATTAACTGGGCGGTATGGGTACCGCTGTTTTTTATTGCACTGTATATACTCCCGCTAGATTTGCGTCCGCTATGGTCGCCAGATGAACTGCGTTACGGTGAGATCTCGCGCGAGATGGTCGAGTCAGGTAACTGGATAGTACCTACATTTAACGACCTTCGTTATTTCGAAAAGCCGATCATGGGCTATTGGTTTAACGCGATAGCACAGGTGCTATTCGGTGACACCAACTTTGCAGTCAGAATCGCCTCTGCACTTGCATCCTTAGGTGGTGCTTTATTCCTTGTCTCCTTGGTTGGTCGAATGACAGATCGTAGACAAGGTTGGCTTACTGCGGGCGTATTCTTGAGCATGTTTATGGTCGCAGCGATCGGTACTTATAGCGTACTTGATGGCATGTTGGCGTTTTGGTTGACAGCTTGTTATGCCGCCTTCTTCTTTGCAACCGAATCGACGACCACCAAACAGCGTTGGCTTTACTATGGCTTAGCGGGCTTTTTCTGTGGTTGTGCGGTTCTCACAAAAGGCTTCTTAGCCTTAGCATTGCCTGTGATAGTCGTTGTACCATACATGATTATGCAGAAGCAGTTCTTAGAGATCCTTCGCTGGGGTTGGTGGGTAATGCTGGTGGCATTTATCACTTGCTTACCTTGGTCTTTAGCGATTCACGCGGCGGAACCAGATTACTGGAATTACTTCTTCTGGGAAGAGCACATCCACCGATTCTCTGCAGAAGACGCTCAACATGCTGCACCGGCTTGGTATTACATCCCATTCCTTTTCTTAGGCACGTTACCTTGGGTTTTCTGGGTACCGTCAGCGCTCGTACAACTTAAGGGTGAGTTTAGTAAGCCACTTATTCGTTATTCGATTTGGTGGGCAGTCATGCCTTTCCTGTTGTTCTCTTATGCGAGCGGTAAATTAGCGACTTACATCCTTCCCTGTATGGCTCCAATCGCGATTTTGCTTACACACGGTATTATCAAAGCCTATAACAGCAAGGCGAAAGGTTTGACGATTGGCTCGTTAATCAATGGTGCCTTTTTTGCTCTCGTAGCAGTGACGCTGATGGTTATGTTCTTTATGGGCAAGCTGCCATTGGATGAGACTGAGTCTTACCGCCCTTGGATTGCACTGTTTATTCTTGGGTTCTGGGCGGCATGTGCATTTTACGCAGCGAAAGCGAGTGCATTTGAGCACAAGTTCATGGCTTACATGGTGTCGCCGCTGGCGCTATTTGCACTGTTCTCAACAGTGGTGCCAAACAGCACGATCGATTCAAAAATGCCAGCTCGCTTTATGGAAGAGCTTGCTCCAAAAGTCACAGACGAGATGGTGTTGATTGCTGATTACCCTGACACGATGTCGGCACTGAATTGGTACTTGAAGCGTACCGACGTATACCTAACTAAGGGTATGGGTGAGGTTGATTACGGTTTGAACTACGATGATGCTAACCATCGCTGGATTCCGTTTGAAAACATTAGTGCGTTTATTAAAGAGAAGCAAAAAACAGCACCAGTACTGCTTCACTTTAGAAACTTGCCACCATTACCAGACGATTTCCCTGTTGCGGATGAACACGTCGATCGTGGTCGCTACCATGCGCTGATCTTCAATCAAGTTTCGGCTGAGTAATGACGGTCCTACTGTACATCATTTCTGTACTTGCTAGCTCGCTTAGCCAATATTGGCAAAAGCGGGCTGCAATGTATTTTGAAGAAAACCCAGAGCTGAGTGCCATTAGCAAACTGTTAAGTTTCCCTATGATCCTAGGCATTGGCTTTTTAGGCACAAGTGCACTGACTTGGCTTGGTGTGCTAACGCAATGGGATGTGTCAGTGGCCTACCCCTTACTCAGCGTTAATTTTGTCATCATGCTATTGGTTTCTAAGTTTGCCTTTGGCGAAGTTATTGTCCCTAAGCAATGGCTAGGTGTGATGATGATTATGGTGGGTGTTGGTATACTGGGAGGCGCCCACTAATGGTGTTGAAAGATATCAAGGCTGGTCTTCCCGTTGCGCTTCTTAGTGTTTGTTTGATTTCAGTTGCTCAACTCGCTATGAAATGGGGGATGGGCAATCTGTCGAAACAGTGGGAGGTCATTGAACCACTCCTCTATACACTGGATGTGACGCCTCTGCTTTCCACGGCATGGCCTGCACTATTGTGTGTTGCCTTGGGGTTAGGCTGCTATGCATTATCCATGGCATGTTGGGTAATGGCATTGAAGCATTTACCATTGGGCGTCGCCTATCCCTTGTTAAGCTTGAGCTATGTTTTGGTGTATGTACTCGCGGTTACCTTGCCTTGGCTAGATGAACCGTTTAGCTTAACTAAATTATCAGGTATAGCGTGTATTCTTGTCGGACTTGCGCTTATATTTACTGCAAAAAAATCCAGCGATTAGGCTGGATTTTTTATTGCTCATTCTTGATTGCAGTTTTCATATGGTGAGTCTCGTCACTAATGAGCGGTACTCTTCGCAAGCTCGTTGAATATCAAACTTTTCTGTAGTGTACGTGCGAGGAGAAGGCGAAACGTGAGAGTTGAGCGCGATCTCTATCTGTTTTAGTAGCGCAAATAGATGTCCTGAAGTCAGGATACTAGTACTTGGGCAAAGCGCATCTCTATTCGTACAACTCTCCATAGCTATCACACGAATGCCACAGGCTTGGGCACGTAAAGCAGATAGCGCATGTATGCCTCCCGAACCAAGCTGGAAGTACAAGTCTAGTGCCTGATAAAAATATGGCTCGTCAATTATGTGCTGGAACTGATGCACTCGTAAGCCGACTCCCAATTTTTCTGATAACACTCTGATGGAACTCGATAAGCCCGCTGAGTTGTTTAGCACAAGATGTACGTTCTCTGGCAGATAATAAAGTGCTCGCATCAAGCTCAGCAGCCCCGGAGAGTCCCCGACATGACAATCGGCGCCAAGCAGTACAACCTCATTGGGTAAGTTGAGCTGCTCTCGTGCGACCAATAGTTCTCCTTTTGAAAAGCTATTGCAATCGATGCCAGGTCTAATGACTTTTGCAGTTACTTTTGGAAATAGGCTCGCTAGGGAGCGTTTTACTGTTGGAGTCGCAGCGATAATATCGGGTCTGGCTGCTTTAAATGCAGCATCTTCAATGCGTGCAAGCCGAGTATATTCTAAGTGTTTCGTGCAGTGCTCTGTGTGCGTTCTATTGCGAACTCCACTAAGTCTTGCCGCAATTCCGCCATAAAGTAGGGGGCCTATATGATGAGTATGAACCACTTGAGGCTTTAGTACTTTTAGTAGTCTATATAGAGCAACGAATAATGAGGGGTGCACGCCAGGCTCTTTACGTAAGAAAAACAGCTGCTGTCGATAGGTTTCTAGCTCTGGCCATAACATAATCGCTTGCTCTATATTGCCCTCCAAGCTGATGATGAAGATCCTCTCATTTGCGTTAGCGTGTTTTAACTGCTCAAGCACTTGAAACTCGATTTCACCACGCACCAAGTGCTGTACGATCAATACTACTCTTCGTGGCTTACCTGGGCTTTCCAGTGGAAGTAAAGGTGTCGTTTTCATCGTTATTCTCCTTGCCAACGTATAGGCGCATTGTCGCCGCTGGTTAGCGTCCTCGCCCGTCAACCATGATCTTAAGTGTTTTCAATACGATATGAACATCGGTTACCAACCATGTCTTAAAAGAAGAAAGCGATAAAGCATAGCTGTGATCAAAACCCACTTTGCTACGCACATCTTCAATACAGGTGTCGTAACCTTGATTGACTTGGGCTAAACCTGTGATTCCAGGTAGTACATCGTAGGTACGCTCAACAAAAAACGGGATGTCGTTTTCAAGCTTCTGATAAAAGTCAGGTCGCTCTGGTCGTGGGCCAATCAACGACATATCGCCGCGCAGTACATTAATGAACTGAGGTAATTCATCTAAGCGAGTCTTACGAAGAAAACGCCCGACAGGAGTAATACGCGGGTCGTTTTCCGTCGCCCAAGTAGCACCAGTTCGAGACTCTGCATCGATGTACATGGTTCTAAACTTAAGGACATGAATGAAGTCCATTTTGGTTGGGCTCCACTTACCAACGCGAAGCTGCTGATAAAATATTGGGCCACGTGATGTTGCCTTAATAGCGATAGCAACAGGCACAAAAAAGATACCAAGGATAATCATGCCGACACTCGCGCCAATGAGATCAAAGATGCGCTTAGAGGTGCGAATGAGTGATTTTTCTAAATTAACCTTTTTCATGATGATTCTCCTGTTGTGGTGTGCGTTTCCAAGCTCCGTTTTCCAACCCAATAAGATAACGAAGACCACCAATTAGGTTTGCGGTATGCCCAACGACTAGATACGTGAGCGCTCGTATTGCGGTAAATGATTGAAGTACTGGTACTAGTACACTAGCTGCAGCAGTAAAATAGATGCTCCCCTGTATCACTAGCAGTCCCAAAAACAGGGTAGAGCTTGTTGCGAGGATTGCTGAGGTTACAAGGCATATCAGCATTAAGTAGGGCGTTAACACTCTGAGTCCCTTGCCTGAGAAGAAGGTTAGTGCTGTTCCTTTGTATTGAGGTGAGAACAGAGGTAGTAAAACAAGAAGTTGTTGCATATTGCCCGCAGAGATACGCAAACGACGTTTGAAATCTTGCGCTGCCTCAGTCGGCTCCATCTCGATGGCATTCATGTTTGGCTCGTAGACTGCTTGGTAGCCTGCACGAACCACGTTCATAGGGATGATGAAATCGTCGTTAATCGTATTAAACGGTAGAGCTTCAAACAGTCCCGTTCTGATGAAATAGAGTGCACCGTGTGCGCCTATGGTAGAGCCCAATGTCGATTCACTGTATTTCAATTGGTTTTGATAGCGCCAATACAGAGACTCGCCCCTTTCTTGCTGATCAAGCAGTTGGTAAGTAGAGTTCACCACGCCGACCTTCGAGTCTTCAAAATGCGTGGCTGCGAGCTTAAGTGCATCGATTGAAATAAGTGCCGAGACATCTGAGATGCAGGTAATAGCGCTATCGACAACGGGTAAAGATTCATTGAGTCGACATATCTTTCCTTTGTTGTCTTTGTGATTAACGATGGTGAACAAGGTGTCACTACAAATCGCTTCCTGTATCGTTGATTCGGCAATCGCGGCAGTGTCATCGGTACTGCCATCATTGATGATCACGACACTGAGCTTGTCTCTGGGGTAGTCAAGTGACGCGCAGTTTCTAATCTTGTCAGCAATCCACTCTGCTTCGTTATAAGCTGGAATGATGATCGTGATGGACGGTAGCTCACTGTTGTCAGTAGTGCGGTACAAAGTAGCACTACAGTCTTCAATCTCAGGAAGTGGGTGACGCTTTGCCCACCATCGCAGAATGAGAGGGTAAATCGCGTGATGATAGACGATTAAGAAAGCGCTCGTCCAAAATAAGCCCATCAATAATACTTGCATATCTGCTCCTTGAGTTGCTGATGCCTTGAATTTAGGCTCTGATAGTCAATTGGCGATATGCTTGACTCATCGCTCGCACATCGTTGTTTGCGACCACGAAATCGCGTGGTGAAAATCGGTGTTTTGTCGCGAGCGCTTGTTCCAACGCTTTGAGAAGGCTGAACACTCGTTTGGACTTTGTTGCAATGCCAGACATAGGGCATAAGGTTTCTTTGGCTGCACCCACATCCGTCACTACCACCGGGATGTTGCAGGCTTGCGCTTCAAGCGGGGAAAGAGGAAAGCCCTCACAGCTTGAAGGCAGGCAAAATAGGTCTAAAGCTTGATAAAAACTTGGCATATCGTTTACAAGACCTAGAAAGTGAACCTTGTGACTGATGCCGAGCTGGTGGCAGAGTTGCTTTAGTTCGTTTTCAAGCGGTCCAGCCCCTGCAATCGCGAGGTGGGTATTATTTGGCAAACGAGATACTGCCTTGATAAGCGTGGTATGCGATTTAACTGGCACTAATCGTCCCGCGGTGCCAATGACGATGGTATCGTTAGGTAGACCCAGAATTCGTCTTGCTGCAGCGCGATTCGAAGGGACAAATCGATTACAGTCGATGCCATTTTTGATGACGGTTGAGTGAGTAAACGGAAACATTTCATTGAGTTGCTTGCTGACTTCGTCCGCATCTGCGACGAGTATCGGGTTTACGACTTTCAGGGCGAGTTTCTCCACCAAACGTCGCTTGTTGTTTTGTAAGTGCCACATATCATGTTCAGTGTGGATACGAGTACGTGCTCGGCTCAGTTTGGCAGCGAGTCCACCGTAGATAAGTGGACCAATGTGGTGAGTATGAACCACGTCAGCGTTGAGTCGGTTTAACTCGTGCTTGATTTGATTGAATAGAGAGAGTTGTAGACCATCAGATTTGCTCAAAAAAACCAGACTGGTTTGATAATGTCTTAAGATAGGCCAGCATTCTAACGCTTGCTGTATATCGCCCTCTAAGCTGATGATGAAGCACGCCTCGTTAGAGGGGGTTTGCTTAAGAAGCTCGATAACCATGGTTTCTAACCCACCTGGCGCTAAGTGCTGAACGATGTGAACTGTCGTTAGCGTCGGCTTTTGAATATCTCCACCTTGTTTAGCCTTTGTGTTATTGGTTTTCATGGTTCTCTCCTTGAGATTCGCTCTTTCTGCTTTTGTCTGTTTGCAGCTTGTATGCCAGGTTTAAAAATCTCAATTTAACAATGGTTTACGATGGTTTTTTTTGGGGTTGTCGAAATGATTCTCAAATTAGTAATCGGATTGAACAATTCGCGGAATCGCCGTGATGACAGGAGCTTTGGCTGCGGTTTCTAACTGCTGGCGACGACGGACAGTTGTATCGAAGAGCTCGAGAAATATTGCCGTACCGATCCCTAGTGCAATCCCCGCAACTAACCCTAAAACGGCAAAAATAGCCGGTGGCAGATTCGTTGAGCTGCTCGGTGTGAAGGGACGATCGATGACCTTGACGCGCTTATTCTCTTCGAATACACCGAGTGAGCCGGTCAGTTCAGCCATCTCGTATCGCTCTACTAAATCATCGTAGAGTTCTCTTTTAAGGGAAACGTCACGCTGAAGTTGAAGCAGCTGTTTGGCATTGCTACCGTAGTTTTGGGCATTGTCGGTAAGCTCTTTGATCATAGATTCTAGGCTAGCGGTTTCTTGCTTAAGCGACTCGTAACGCCCGCGAACGATTTGTAAGTTTTGTAGTTGAGTGATGAGCAATGGCTGCAGCTCACGGTTGCTGCTGTTGGTTGCGCTAGCGATATCCCAAAGCTGCTCCGAATTGATTCCAGCTTGTTCGCTGTTTAGTAGCACTGCTCGCTCTTGCTCGAGTCGTTTTAGCTCACGAACTTTGGCTTGAACAGCACTGTGAGAGGTTGTGTACTTTGCTTTAAGCAGTGTCAGCTCGCTTCGAATTTCAATAATTTGCTCTTCGAGTCGGCCAACAATTGGGTTGGTTTTCGATAGCTGTTGATCTAGGGTTCCCAAGCTTTTCTCAACCCCGGCTAACTCTGCTTTTTTCTCTGCCAGTTTTTGTTTGAGCTTGGCAAGGCGACTTAAGTTTTCACTTTGCATTTCGGGTGTAGCAGCAGAATGCGCATTGTAGTAATCCGCTAAGGCCTGCTCTGCTTGCTCTAGCGCCTCACGACGCTTATTGATATGAATGGTTAAAAACTCACTGGAGTCGCGAATAGATGAACGCTCGGGTGCGAGCAGTTCTTCGATGAAGTGCACGCTTACTGACTCTAGCAGAGGTTTCATTCCTTCTGGTGATGAGGCAGTGTGCTCAATCTTGATGAAGTCTTTGCCAAGCTGGCTAACAGTTAGGTTAGAGGATATATCGGCGATGACCTTGTCTTGTTCATAGGGACTCATGGTGTCATCAATTAGCGCTAGGTCTTCAGCCACTGACAACAGTACATGGCGGCTGTTGAGTAGGGTTTTAAGTGCTGACAAACGCTCCTTGAGCATGGTTGATACGGCTAAGTCTTCTAAGAACGGGTTCATTTTTGCCGTCTCTTGAATCAGCATGCTGGTATGGGATTTGTACTTTGGCGGCGTCATTGCACCTATTGCGTAGGCGATAATAGGCATAATCAACATGGGAATGACAATGGCGTAGCGACGTCGCCATGCCGCAGTCATTATGATGAGTAGACGCAGTTTTAGATCGCTCATAGAGCCTCCAAATACGTTTCTAGTGCATTGGCGCGGTAGTCCCAACTCTCGTTATCCACCAAGCCTTTTGGTAGCTTTGAATCTGTTGCAGCAAGCGCCTTCAAGGTCGTGACCATCGAAGGGACATCTGAAATGACGTTCACATGCTGTCGGTAGCCATCAAGAGCAGGGAAGTCTGTGGTGACAATAGGACGGCGCGCCGCGAGATACTCTTTGAGTTTTAGTGGGTTGCAGGCCTTGATTTGTTGGTTCAACACAAATGGCAATAAACTCACGGTCCAATGTTGACTGTAACGAGGTAGCTCGTGATGTGGTTTTGGTCCAAGGCAAAAGACGTTGTCTGCCTCGATGATCGGACGTTTTGCTAGCTCACATTGTCCAATGAACACAAAGTCCCAATCTGGCATTGCAGCGATGGTTTGATTGATTAGGTCGTAGTCAAGCCAGTCAGAGAGGCTGCCATAAAACCCCGCAGTTGGTCTTCCTCGATTGGGTAAATCTGACGCGGGTTGAGTGGGACTTGAGAACTGAACACTATCGACACCGTGAGTGAGTAAGCAGGTTTTGTCCAATGGAAACTTACCGTATAGTTTGTCGCTAGCCGTGATTACCAGACTGGCGTGCTCCACTAAGGATTTTTCATGCTCTAAGACCGTCTCGTGATCAACTCCGGCTAATGATCCAAAATCATCGCCGCAATAATAAACAGTTGAGCGCTTATCGAGCAATCTGCAAACATCTGCTGCGGTTGGCAACGATGTCCAAACGATTGGGTCGTGTAAGTTAAGCTTTTCAATCATTGGCCTAAGCTGACGTAGCATGGCTTTGGCTGTGAGTGTTCGAGCCCAATGCGACTTGGGAGCTGGAAACGTTTTAATGGTAGCCACTGTCATTGACGCGGGTTTGATGACCTCGCCCTTTACAAATGTTTGGCTCTTTCCCTTACCGAGCAGCTTATCAAGCGCGCGCTTTGCATCTTTAAGGTTGAAGTTTGGTTTGCGAAGACCGATGGAGTTAATCCACAACACCTGTCTTTTCTTAGCCAGGCGCTTCACTAGGTGCTGGGTACTAGAAGGCAGCGCACCAAAATCTTCACCGAATACAATTAGATCTCTCATAGCTCACGCCTCACTGCTGAATCTGTTTGACAACTTTTGCCGGAGAACCCGCGGCGATGACGTTTGCAGGTAGGTCGTGGGTGACCACGCTACCAGCGGCGACAATGGTTCCTTGACCAATAGTGACGCCAGGTTGAACGGTGACACCTGTCGCGAGCCACACGTCTTTCTCCAGTACAATGTTACCGATTCGATGATCTTCATCCGGTGCACCGAGCGCTCGCTCGCTGGCATTTAGAGGATGACCAGAGTAGCCAAAAAGCTGACAGCGACCGGCGATGCGAACGTTATCTTGAATGTCTACGAGTCCAGCAACGGCGATCGAGACTTGCCAGCCAATATCGACGTTGCTGCCGACTTTTAATGTAGGTTGAATACTTGGGTCAGGGTGAGGGGCGGTGCGAGCACTGAAGGTCGTATGGCCTGAAATCCGACATTCATTACCCAGTGTGATGGCCAGTGGACCGGTAACAAGCGGTAAACCGCTATACAGGTATAGAGAGTGGCCGCAGGCTTCTACTCTTCCTTTGAATGCGGGTGTGTAGATTAGCAGCCTTGAGGTAGTCTCCACGCCCATTCGTAACAGCGTGACAAGACGATAGGCCAGCTTGTTGTAGAAACGAGGTGTTGGCAGTCCCGCCGCTCTCACCTTTTTCAAAAAGACAAAAAGGTTTCTCATTTTAGGATTAGGGTGGCTGCGTAGCCATGATTTAAAATCAAATGATGTGGCAGTACTCATAGCGCTATTCCTTATCGCTGTGTCACAACGTATTGGGTTAACCGGCGTGACAATCAAAGCATGTTTAAGATGTACACCTAGTACTTACAAGAACTGAGCCATAATTTAAGTTTAATAAAAACAATAAGTTATGTTTGTATCTTTTACGTTGACATTGATTTCTCAAATTGAGAAGCGATTTGTGAAACGGCGATGGTCAAAGCCGCAAGGATGTAAATTGGCCAGATAAAGCCTTGAGTAAGAAAGGTGCCTGAGACAAAGGTACCGATGAGGCCGCTGTAGACAGCGAGCGCCATTGCTTTGAGATAAGGGGGAGCATGAGTGTGCTTGTCCACGACGAGTAAGGTTTTTCGTGCGCACTTAAGCAGACTGCATATGAAAATGACAAAAATGATCAGCCCGACAAAGCCTGACTCAGCCAGCACGCCAAACCAAGTACTGTGAACGGCATGATTTAGTCCATCCCAATGGGGGCTGTAGAAGAAGTAGTTGTAGTAGAAGTTATCTAATCCAACACCCAGGAGCGGGTTGTCCAGAGCCATTTTAACCGCGGCTTCCCACGCATAGATGCGTCCCATCGCTGACGCATCTATGCCAGCCTCTGCCGCCCCCCCAGAGGATCGCCCGGAAATCCCGGCCATTGCGTATAAGGCTATGGCAGCTATTGACCCAACGACAAAGAACAGAGTTTTGCTCGGTATGAGTCGCCAAGCGAAGAAGCCAAAAACCGCTAATGCGCCCAACAGGCCCCCTCGGCTTTGCGTCGCCAGCAGTGCCATAAATAGGACGAGTGAAGTTACGATAGCGAGCAAGCGCATAAACCAGCCGATACCACGTGTTGTGGTCATTGCGACGGTAAACGCCATCGGAAACATCAGGACTAGCGCGAGGTCATTTGGGTCGCCGAGCATGGATCCAAAGCTCCTGCCTATCGTTACCCTAGACCCCTCGACAAGGCCAATTCCATTGACTGAGTTGTAGATGGCCATGCAGCCGACAGTGAGACCTGCCACTATAACGAGAAAAGCGAAACGAGAGAGCTCTTTCGACGAGGTTATCAGCCATGAGACGGCGAGCGTCATGATGATGATCTTTATATAGCTACCCGTAAACATGGCGACGGCAACCCCTTTGTTTGAGGCAAAGGGAACACCAATGATGACAATACCCCAGAAAATCAGAAGCCAGGTGTAAGTTGGGTGCCAGTAGAGTTTTATCTTTTGACTAACGAGCGTGTGCCACAGCAAAGCAGACAGTGCACCCGCCGAGAGCATGAGAGGGATCTTCAACGGATAGAGTACCGGGAAGACCTCGTGAATTCGAAAGAAAGAAAACACAATAAAGAGAGTGACCAGCCAAAAGGTTTGACTCAGTACTACGAGTATTCCTATTGGCAGTAGCGCAATGACGATGCCGACGACTGGGTGAGGTACAAACAGCCAAATCGCTCCCACTAAAACGCACAAGCTCAGACTCAGCAAGATGTGTTTGCTGTGCTTGGTTTGATGTTGCTGTGCGGGAGAGTAGTGCATCGACTTTACCAATCTCTGTTTCAGTAGGTAAAGAAGGAGCAATTAGAGTGCCAAACTTAACTAAATTCTAAGTGATTGTTATTTAATATTTTTTTATTCAGTAATATCTGGTTTCTCAATATGAGAATCAAATTGTGGACTGGTCTTGAGAGACTGTAGCTAGCCGGTAATACCATAAATATCTAGCATGGTCGGAATAACCACCTCTGTTGAGTAATTGAGTTCGATGGTTTGTTGAGCTTGATACTTGATCTGTGCTCTTTTTGAATCAGAAAGCGTAAACCACTCATTTAAAATGGAAACCATCTCTTGTTGATCAGAGGCTATCCATCCATTGCTGCCGCTATCAATGACATTGGGTAACTCGCCGAGCTCAAAGCTGATAACGGGTATGCCTCGCGACATAGCTTCAAGGGCTGCCATCGGTAATCCCTCATAGCGGGAAGTAATTAACAATAAATCGACGTTCGACCAAACTTTGTTCATATTATTTTGATGACCATGAAATTGGATATTGTCACCGGCTTGTTGTTGAAGTGATGACTCTAAAGGCCCCGAACCATAGATATGAAACTGACGTTCTGGAAAATGTTGGGCGATCTTAACAAAGGTGTCCGGTCCCTTCTCCTCACTGAGTCGACCAACGAAGGCAACGTTTCGCTCGCTGATGCTGACTAATTCGGCTCTGGGGACGAAGTTCTTAACCAAAACACTTGAGTAGGGAACCTTAGATTGAATGGCGCGACTGACACATACTCGTTGCTCACTAAGAAAGGCACTAAAACGGTCGATTGCATCATAAATTCTGACGCGACCTGTTGGTGTTTCACCAGCATGGAAACTGGACACAAGACGTATCGAGTCCGTGCCTCCAATAAGACGAGTGAATCTCAGCATTAAATTGGCTTTGTAACCATGCGCATGGATAACGCTTGGGATACGGTCTTGCTGCTTTGAAGCGGCAATGGCCTCTCGTAGTCGAAACATTGCGGAGACGTTGCCATATTCACCGCTAAGTGTCATGGTTTGAATTTTCTCGCCCTGCAACGCTGCTACAAGAGGGGCTGCCGGGGTGTATTCGGTCGAAAATACCACGGTGACTTGGTAGTTGTGTGCTACCAAGCCTTTGGCCAGCTCCAACACGTGCGTTTCTATACCGCCAAATGAGCGACTGTCCAAAAGTAGCCATATCACAGGGCTAAGAGGCACTGTCTTCTGCCTCCCAAGCTTGTTTTTTGCGATAGACGGTAGAAGGGCTGAGCTCCAATAATACCGCCGCATTGAGAACATTGCCGTCGCAGTAATCAATAGCTTGCTGGATAGCTTCGCGCTCAATTTGCCACATTGGACGAATAGAGGTTGGCCTTTCGCTGTCTGGGTTTATGGACATGCTAGGTTCTAACAAAGATGAATCGCTGCTGGTTGTTGTCACAGGCTGAGACGGTTCCGCGATTGTCTGTTGCGCAGCATTAGGCTCTTGAACCACCGAAAGTACGCGAGTATTCACGGAACTCGCTGGTGGAGCACTTTTCTGAGTTGAAGCCATTACCTCTGGTGGAAGGTGTTGCGAACCCAATGATTTCTCATCGTTAAGCACGACAATATTGCGAATAATGTTTTGCAACTGACGTACGTTTCCTGGCCATGCATATCGCTTAAGAAGGCGCTGTGCATCTTTCGATATCGACTCAAATTTACGACCATCTTGCTTTGAATAGATTCGAAGAAAGTGCTCAGCCAAAGTCACGATGTCACCATCACGATCTCTAAGAGGTGGCATATGGATTGGGACCACATGCACGCGATAATAGAGATCTTCTCTGAATCGTCCTTCTTGCACTTCTAGTAACGGATCTCGGTTGGTTGCGCAAATGATGCGGACATCAACCTTCTGCTCTTTGGTTGCGCCTAACGGGGTGAAAGTACCTGTCTGTAAGAAGCGTAGTAACTTCTTCTGCATTTCTAAGTCCATTTCGCAAAGCTCATCGAGAAATAAGGTTCCCCCATCGGCTAGAGATGCGGCGCCTTTTCGGTCGGTCGCAGCGCCGGTGAAGGCGCCTTTAACATGTCCGAAAACTTCACTTTCCATGAGGTCTTTTGGAATGGCGCCACAGTTAATGGCGACAAATGCCTTATCCTTGCGATTACTCTCGTTGTGAATCGCATTGGCACAAACTTCTTTACCCGTGCCGCTTTCACCAATAATGAACACACTGGCATTGGTATTGGAGACAGCATCGATGATCTTGTAGACCCCCTGCATAGGAATGCTAGCACCAATAAAGTCGTGAAAGCGCTCGCGATCCATCTTTTGCTGAATATCATCGAGCATGGTTTCTAGCTCAGCTTGCTTGAGATGAATCCGAATTGAGGTTTTGAGTCTATCCGCGCGGATTGGTTTTTCTAGGAAGTCTTTCGCCCCTTTTTGAATTAGGGTGACGGCAATATCTACGCTGCCATGGGCGGTAACCACGACGACAGGAATACTAATATTTTTGAGTTCTAGCCATTCTAAGATCTCGTCTCCCTGCATGTCTGGAAGTTGGAGATCAAGAATAATCAACGACGGGATAGTACGTTCAAGTATGCGCTTCGCCTCTGCACCAGTGGCGGCATGAAGCAAGTCAAAAGGCTCGTTCTTCAAGTATTGCTTGTAGAGGACGGCGAGTGAAGAGGAGTCCTCCACCAAGAGTACTTTGGGTGTCATACTTACAATCCTTTGTTAGTTTTCTCACTATAAACTAAAGGATAGTACAGAATGGGCTGCGAGTTAAAAACAATCGCGATAACACACTGAATAATAACAACTTGGCTCACGGTTCTTAGATCGATTGCGATAAGAACGAGTTGTTGCGTATTTTGCTCTTCATCCAACCAGTGATGCGATCAGGCATCCATGACAGTCTGTCTATTTCGCGACAAATTTCGTTTGCCAGCGACGGTTGGTCTCGACAGTTTAAGACTGAGCCAAGAAGGTTAGTGGATGTTCCCTCATTGAGCTGTTGGGTTGCTTCTTCTACCTGATTAGTCATTGTGATACCACTTAACACCACCAGAAATGTGCCATCACAGGCGTTTGCTACGACAGGAGCTGGGATGTTGTTATGGTTTACGTTCAAAAGAGGTGAGGTATCGAATACGATACGATCATAGTCCTCTAACCAGTGATAGATAATCTCACTGAGTTGACGCGGGTCTTTGAATTGAAGGCGAGTCTTGGGGTCGTTGGGAACACTAATACCCAAAAATACCTTTGGCGAGATGTCTGCGCTATTTTGCTCACACAACAATTGTGTTTCTAAACCATTCCTTTCCTCAGTGTCAGAGAAGCTAAGAGGCGCTAAACCTGGTCGGTATAAATTAAGGTCGACTAATAAGGTCTTATAGCCAGCGAGTAAATAACGCTCAGTCAAGGCTTTAGCAAGGGCTGTGGTGCCTTCACCGCTATTACAGGCCGTCATGCAGACCGTACGACACTGCTGTAATTCTGCCTTTAGGTAGAGCTCTTCAATTTCAGCATGGGTTGCAGGAATCGTCATCATAAGGCTCCTATAATGGCAATCGTCGAGACAATGCGGAACACATCGGTGAGTCCCAGTCGTGCTTGCTCAGCAAAACTATTACGACGATCTGGTACATAAATCGTATCGCCCGCTCGAAGCACAGGCAGCATTCTTATATCCGCGGTTTTACTAAATTCAACCAAGTCGAAGGTACGTGCCTGCCCTTGGCAGCAAGACATATTAACGACGCTTATCTTCTTGACGTACGCGCGGTCATCAGGACCACCCGCTACCGCTAAGATATCCAAAATGGTCATGGTGTCATTAAAGACATAGCGACCCGGATTTTTAACGGCGCCAAGAACACGAACTGTTTTCTCTTTAGGGCTGTCTAACCAGTTTTTATTTTTTTCAGGAATGTAGATGGTGTCACCAGGCTTGACCAAGGGAAGGATACTCTCATCACCGGTTTCGAAATACATCGATAGATTGAGTTTACTTACTTTGGCATAAGGCTTGTCACGATGCGTCACTCGGATGTTGTGGATGTCTGCATCTTTAGTTGGACCATCCGCGGCAGACAAAATATCAAGGAAGTGCATTTCGTCGGTAAATCGATAGCGACCTGGCGCTTTGACTTGTCCAAAAACATAAATTGATGCATCCGAACTCTGTCTCACCCACTGCGATTTGTTATCACTCGGGTCTTGAGGTAGATCATGTACTCGAATAACGGTGCCGGCTTGCACGAGTGGCAGTTCTGATTGGGGCGCCCCGTTTTTGATGAACTCATCAAGGTTGAACACGACGGTATTTTGGCCGTTCGCTACCTCAATCTTAGAGGTGTCTGCTCGACCTTTTGGCCCGCCGACGTGCGCTAGCAGATCCATAAAATCCATTTCGTCTGACCACTCTATACGGCCTGGACGTTCAACTTCGCCGATGACATTTACGGCTCGGTCAGGGGAGATCTTCAGCCACGATTTTTCATTAATGTCCGTCTTTTCAGGAACAAAAATGGCGTCTCCAGCTTCAATAGCAGGTGCAGAAGAGCGACTAAGTCCCTCTGTATACGCTGTCATATCGAAAGGAATAACAGTACCATCTGATTTGATCACTCTTATTTGTCTCGATTCGGCAAAGCGAGTAGGACCGCCTGCATTGGCGAGAATATCCATAAAAGTCGCCCCCGGTTTTCCTTCAAAAGCGCCCGGCGCTGCTACTTCACCCATGACATAAACGGTGTTTGATCCAGATTTGATCTCTTCTTCTTGTTTTGGGACAAAGATAGTCGCACCAGGCTGAAGAGGAGGTAGCAGTGATGCATCACCGCTGTCTAAATAACGTTTGAGGTTGAACAAGATTGGTGTGTTGTTGCTGATAACGCGGATCTGCTCCACGGCTGCATAGCGAGTCACACCGCCCGCTCGCATGACCACATCAACCAGGTCAGTGTTTTCTTTGTATGAGAACGAACCGGGTGCATTAACCTCACCAAATACCTTGATCGCTTGTCTTGCATCGGCGCTGTCACCCGAGTCGGCAAGTTTAGCTGCATCAAACTCCTGTTCTATGTTCCCGACTAGGGGAGAGGCAGGAACAAACAGAATGTCGAGAGATTGTAGGGTAGGCAGCCCGTCGTCATCACCTGAATCAAGGAAGCGCTTGTAATCAAATTCTGTACGGTCAGCGCCGCGACGGTGGAGCATCTTGTTGAGCTGAGCACCCGCGCGTAATCCTCCAGCCGCTTGAAGTGCCATTTGGACATTCGCATTGTATGGAATCGTATACTCGCCTGGCGCTTTTACGTAACCTTGAACTGAGATGAGGATCTGCCTCTCAGCGATGAACACTTTTATGTTACTGGTGTCTCGGAACACTTGGCTAAGCGCTTGAGTAACTGTTGTCTTCAATTGTTCTTCATCATAGCCAGCAACGAATACCTGTCCCACCTCAGGCAAATTGATTCGTCCTCTTTTGTCGACTTGAAAGCCACGGTTAAGGCTCGATTCTCCCGGCAAATCGACCTGGATAAGGTCACCGACTTGTACGGTCTTGTCCTGAGCAATGCCATGAGGCGACAGTGACAAAGAAATAAGTGTCAGTGTTAGGGTGAAGATAAGCGATATCCATTTCATTGCTCCACTCCTTGGTTTGCTGTGCTGTGTCCATCCGCGATAACATCAATGCTGACTCGACGGTTAGTGAGCATTACGCCAGGCGTATTACCCTCGTAAAGAGGCAGCTCTTCCCCAAGCGAGTGGGTATCAATTCTGTTTGGTGCTAAGCCAAATATGGTTAGATAGCGTTTGACTTGTTGAGCTCGCCCTTTGGCAATTCGCTCATTGTATTCTTTGCCCCCACTGGCATCAGCATGTCCTGTGACCGAGAGACGAATCTCCGGGTAAGGTTTCAACAGGTTAGCCGCTTCAGCGAGATGTCCCATGTATTTAGGGTTTACTTCAATAGAGTCGAACGCGAACTGATTATCGACATTAAGTAGGTTGTAGACTTTCTCTACAATCGACATTTGTTTTTCAAACTCAGTTCGATTTGTTGGTGGAGCACAGGTTGCCTGAGTTAACACGTAGTCTAATCTGAGTTCGAGATCGTTAAGTTTTTTTCTCTGAATGACGATGTCGTTCGCTGCGTCAATCCAGAGTCCGCCTTCAAGTTCTCGTGCGATTCGATCTTGACGTTGCTGGGCTTGTAGTACCGCAGCAGGGAAACACCATGGTGCGCCCTCTTGGATAAGCGCATCCAAATGAAGCTTGGTCAGCTTCCAATCGAATCGTAAACCGTGTTCAGGTCCAAGTGGTTCGTCTGGCATGACAGGGGAAAAATCAGAACCAGTATACTGCTCAGCGATGCCTCCTGACCCGTTTTCAGGGTAGCTGGTACAAGCCAAAAGAAGGCTCGCTGAAAGACAAGTTATAATGCTTTTTACACCCAAGTTTACATCCATGCAGTTACCACCTATTTGCCAACATCATTTTGTGTTTGTAAGCGTTCTTTTGTTGCGATTATAAATACTCGTTACTGGCATGTGTGTTCACTGGGATAGCCTGTCCAATTCGTAGTAACTTTATGATTTGTAGGGGCTGTCCAGTGACATTCTCTAGACGCATCTTGCGCTCGCGTTCAACCAGTCGCTTATACAAATAAACAATAGCACCGATGCCTGAAGAATCCATAAAGCGCACTTCCTCTAGGTCGATTTCGATCTCTGAATGCTGATCATTGTGAATGATGTCATCAATTTCTGGTTGAGCATTGCGACTGCCTCGCGCGTCGAAATCACCATAAACTTTTACTTGAAGGGTGTGGTTGCTCATTTCTGCTCTTAGTAGTTCCATGACCGTGTCCTCTTTGTGTTTCAAGACAATTAATGTCTCAATTTAGGTGTCACAGAATAGATTGCAGATAGCGTGCCAAAAATAATCTCTCTTAATAACAATAGTTTATATTTGGTCTGAGGAGGTTTTTTCAAAATGAAGAGGGGTTTCTCATATTGAGAATCAACGAGGCTAATACTCGAAAGCACGGCACCATTCTCAAAATGAAAGTGGATTCAAAATGATCGTGGTGCCGGAACGCCGAGGATAGCTAGACACATAGGGCAGTCTTCATCATCGCCTTAAAGCGTCGGGCATTTGGAAACGCAGCAAAGGTCTGGACGTGGATGATGTTTCTTTTTAGGTAGCCGAGATTTGCGCTGGCGTGTTCGCACAATGCGTCCATCAGCCTTGCATCAACAAAACGCTTAGAGTTCGCGCACTGCTGCTGCGCGTGATGTTCGTATCGAGCCGCAATGGTCTTCATGGCCGCTATGCGTTTTTCGACATTTGAAGAAACGCTTCCTGCTCGCATTAAATAGTACATTCTAATTTCAGTAGTAAAGGCGACGTCACCTGCTGTACTCAACTTGAGCCATAAGTCCCAGTCACTAGCGCTAGGTAGCTCGGTATCGAATCCTTCAACGTCAAGATAGACATCGCGGCGGCACATAACGGATGACGTTCCGACAATGTTTTCTTTGAACAGTGCAGCGCTTGCATGGCTAACGACTTGGTAGCCTTTAGTTGGCGCTTGGTTATCGAGATAACGTTTAAAATCGGGCCAGTAATCGAAACATGGAATGATTTCTCTATCTTGCTCATCGATGTGCTGGTAGTTGGTAAAGCTCATCACGCAGTTTTTGTTGGCGCGCATAAATGCTACTTGCTCAGCAAGTTTACTATGAGTCCAGGTATCGTCAGCATCGAGAAAGGCGATGTAATCTCCTTTTGCCTGGCGTACGGCTAGATTTCTTGCTGCACCAGGACCAATTCGGTCGCTATGCCAAACAGAGACGTAAGGTCTTAATGCTGCAAGCTCAGCCAGATATTCCCGAGAGCCATCGGTTGAACCATCGTCGACAAAGATTATCTCGTAGTCGACAAAGGTTTGTTGTTCGATGCTTTGCAAGCATTGGGGTAAATAATCCAAGCAGTTGAAGTTTGGAATCACAATACTGACTAACGGTAGATGTTGGCTGTTCATTGTTTCGCTCCTAGAATCGATTCATTTGCTTTGCTGTTGTGTAACCAGTAGTGGCCCATCCAGCCTGCGATGAAGAGGGATTGAGTTGCCCAGCCGATCAGCAGGGCAGTGTATGTGAAGGTACTTACGATGATGCACCCAACCGCCCAACAGATGTGAGCGATTAAGGGCAAGTAATGATGTGGTAGTGCAATGCGTTTTTGGCTTGCACGGTCAAAAAGCACGGCGCGTAATGCGTAGACAGTGATAAACGCGCCAACAACACCTGCTAACCCATAGGTCAAGCTGGCCACTAAAAAGAGAGCAAGCGCAGTGATGGCGATGATGATGTTAATGTTCAACACGACTCTAGGCTGTTTCTCGACATAGCAGCCCGTAGTTAAGATGTGAGAAAGTTGCTTGAACGCGATGCCTAATGCAAGCCAAGGTATCCAGGTAGCAGCCTCGGAATAGCGAGTTGGAAACCACCACTCAATGATCAACGGAGCGACGACCGAAAGGCCAACGGCACAAAAAAGGGTCGCATGGCTTAAAGTCTCTGCAATACGTGCAGTCGTTTGTTTTCCGTTCGGTTGGTTGAGTATCTGAAATCGCTTTGGATACCACCAGAGCGCGAGAGGCTCACACACAAACACAATGATGAGTGCAAATTGCATTGCGAGCGCATAAATCGCGAGTGACTCCAAGCCGATAGTCGCAGCCAGTATCCAGCGCTCAGCGCCAGCAGCGATGAAAAGTAAGATACCCGATGCGACGATCGGTACCCCGTAACGGCGCATATCTTTGGCAACTGCCGCGTCCCATTGAAACGGGAGCTGGCGCCATTGGCGGTAGAGTAGGCTGCACGATAAATACAACGCAGAGAGTAACCCCGACAGCAATATGCCTGTCACCCCAAATCCTTGCTGTAGAAACCAATAAGTGAGTACGGCTTGCAGTACGGCTTTACTGCTGGTCATCAAGAAGAATGAGCGGGCGTCATCAATCAGACGAAGCCATGTCAGTGGAATGTTGAAGGCTGCACTGACAATGAGAGTACTCATGACCAAGCCGAGATCAAGTATGCTTATCTCCGGCCAGAATACGCATACCGCAACGCCAAGCGGCAGCGAGGCGAGCAAGGCAAAGGCGGCAAGGATAAGTTGCTGTAATGTAGCTGTTGAGTTGAGGGTATTGAAGGCATCGCCCTTCGACTCGCCAGCTTGCTTGTAAAGAGCTTCTATTAAGCCGAAGCCCAATAGGATGCTACCTATATTAAGCAGCGATACCCATAGATCTAAGCGTCCATACTCATCGGTCGAAAGCGAGGCGGTGATAAAAGGAAGCATGACAAATGACACGCCTTTCATTAAAACCAGTCCAGCGGCGTAATAAACGGATTGTTTGAATGCAATGTTCATTGCGCAGCTCCTCGAATAGCAGAAGAGAGTTTTTGGGCGCTAGAGTGGGCACTGAAATAGGTTTCTACACGTTCTCTTGCTCGCTTAAGTTGAGCGAGTCTTTGCTGCGAAGGTTGCTGGTTAATTTGGGAAATAGCGTCGCTTAGCGCCTGTATATCGTGGGGAGAAAAAAGGAGGCCAGTATCAGGTGATATCATCTCTTTACAGCCCATAAAATCGCTGCTGACTACGGGAAGACCCAGCGCCATTGCTTCTTTGACCACTACCGGGCCAGTATCTCTATCGCCATTTTTTGCTTCGCAGAACGGCGTGCAGAGCGCCAGATATTGGTTAGCGTGATCAATGATCCATTCAGAAGGTTGGCTACCAAGAAAACTCACCTGATCGTTAAGGTTGAGTTGTTTGGTAAGCGTGAGTAACTCATGCTTTTGCTCACCATCGCCAACTAGATCTAAACTTGGCCTTGATTCTTCTGGTATTAAACTCAAAGCGTAGAGTAGGTCAGTGAGCCCTTTCTTTTCAGTCAGACGGCCAATAAATAGCAGCTTACCGTTGTGACTTAAAGTGGGGTTGAAAGGGTAGCGCGCTAGGTCGATACCACACTCGACGAGATGCACTTTCTTACTTTGGTTCAGTGTTTGAAACTTGGATTGCATCTCCTTGCAAACCGCAACCGAGAAAGAAACATTGGAGAGTTTTAGCGCTAAATCGGCAGGATGCGAATAGACATCATAGCCGTGCCCAACGAAAGAGACGTTGCACCCTGTGAGTTTAGCGGCAGCGATAGCCGTTGCCGCCGTGTGCAAAGCGAAATGAGCATGTAGATGATGACATTTCGTAGTGCGTGCTGAAGCGGCTAATTGTCCCGTGCTACGAATAAGTGACTTTTTAGGTAAGTTTTTTTGGCGCATGATGAAGGAGAGCGCCTTGATGCTTCTTACTGGGTTTTTAAGCCATTCGACCATGGCATGTTTCGTAGAGACAGCGCTCAACTCAGTGGCACTGCGCGCTAGTTCATCGTCAATGGGCTGTCCACCATTGGGGTTTAATCTAAACGCCATCGGTTGGATCGAATGCCCAAGCGCTTTCATCGCCCGAATCTCCGTTCCGACAAAGGTTTCCGATAGAACGGGGAAGTCACTAAGTACGTAGCCAATTTGAGACATGGTGGCGCTCCAGTAAAACTAAGGTGCTAGAGTTATTGCAACCGTCATGCCTAAAAATAAAATCAATATATACAACGAGTTAACGTTTTATGGGTGGGTGATGTCGCGTCTTTTTCATTTTGACAATCAATTTGGAAGGGCATTAAGGAAAGAATTAAGAAGCAAAAAAAAGCGCACTAGGTTGGTTAACCGAGTGCGCTATAGAAATGACGCTATGAAGCTAGCTTACGACTGACGAGAGCGTCGCTTCGGAGCGCCTTTTGAGCCAGATTTATTACCAGGACGTTGGCCAGCAGGCTTGCCATTACTAGGGCGATGGTTAGATGGCTTGCCCGAATGGTTTCCTTGCTGTCCAGCGCCTTGTTGACCCGGAGATGACTTTCCTGCTCCAGGTTTTCCACTGTTATGTCCAGGTTTACCTGAGCGCTGACCTTGTTTACCACGACGCTGACCATCGGTACGAATGTCTGGTTGCCCTTTAGTGTGCTTAGTCGCAAAACGATTTGCGCCATGACGACCGGATTTGCGTCTTTGCGCAGGCGTGCGTGCATCAAGATCTTCTGCAGGGACGAGGCAGCCCGGTTTGTCACCGATAAGGTATTGCTTGCCCATGTTTACGAGCGCTTCTCGGATAAGTGGCCAGTTGTCGGGATCATGATAGCGCAGTAGCGCTTTGTGTAGCCTACGTTGACGATCACCTTTAGCAACCGGTAAGTCTTCGCGTTTTTTATATTTTACGCGCTTGAGCGGGTTGGTCTCAGAGTAATACATCGAGGTCGCATTACACATCGGCGATGGGTAGAAGTTCTGAACCTGGTCGCACTCAAAGTTATTCTTCTTTAACCACAACGCAAGATTGAGCATGTCCTCATCTTCGGTACCCGGGTGAGCGGATATGAAGTAAGGGATCAAGTACTGTTTCTTGCCAGCTTCAGCACTGTATTTCTCGAACATCTCTTTGAAGCGATCGTAGGTACCCATACCCGGCTTCATCATCAAATCGAGTGGACCTTTCTCTGTGTGCTCAGGAGCAATCTTCAAATAGCCACCGACATGGTGAGTGACCAACTCGCGAACATACTCTGGTGACTCGATCGCAAGATCGTAGCGAACGCCAGAGGCGATCATGACCTTCTTCACGCCTTTTACTTTACGCGCAGCGCGGTAAAGGTCGATGGTATGTTTGTGGTCGGTATTGAGCTTGTTGCAGATACCTGGGAACACACAAGAAGGTCGGCGGCAATTGGCTTCTGCTTTTGGATCTGAACAACCGAGACGATACATGTTTGCCGTTGGTCCGCCCAAGTCGGAAATTGTACCTGTAAAACCAGGTACCTTGTCGCGGATCTCTTCTAGCTCGCCAATGATCGACTCTTGCGACCGGTTTTGAATAATACGACCTTCGTGCTCAGTAATAGAACAGAACGAGCAGCCACCAAAACAACCTCGCATAATGTTTACCGAGGTCTTGATCATGTCGTAAGCTGGAATTTTTGCTTTACCGTACATAGGGTGCGGCACACGCGCATATGGCAGACCAAATACATAGTCCATCTCCTCTGTACTAAGAGGAATCGGCGCTTGGTTTACCCAAAGCTCACGGTCACCATGACGCTGGATCAGCGCTCGCCCAGAATAAGGGTTAGTCTCAAGGTGCATCACGCGGCTTGCGTGAGCATAAAGAATTCTGTCGTTGTTCAGCTTCTCGAACGGCGGTAAGCGCACAGCGGTAGTCGCAGCATCGTGTCGTGAAGGACGAATGGTGATTGGCTTCGCTTCTGGTGCAGACTCGGTTTTGTTGGTGTCGCAGTTCGACTCGACCTCATAAGGGTTTTGCGGAACAAACGCTTTACCCGGCTTCTCGATGCGAGATGAGTCGATGACGCGGTAGTGTTCAGGTGCCGCTGGCAGATTGACGGCGGTACCACGAATATCAGTCATAGTGCGGATATCTTCACCGTCTGCGAGGCGATGTGCGACTTCGACCAGTGCACGCTCTGCATTACCAAATAGCAGAATGTCTGCTTTGGCATCAAAGAGTACAGATCGACGAACTTTATCTGACCAGTAGTCATAGTGGGCGATGCGGCGAAGGCTCGCCTCAATACCACCCAGAACAATAGGTGTACCTTTGTAGGCTTCGCGGCAACGCTGTGAATAGACGAGAGTCGCGCGGTCGGGACGTTTACCACCTTCATTGTTAGGGGTGTAAGCATCGTCGTGACGCAATTTGCGATCAGCGGTGTAACGGTTGATCATAGAGTCCATGTTGCCCGCGGTGATCCCGAAGAACAAATTTGGTTTCCCTAGCGTCATGAAGTCGTTTTTATTACTCCAATCTGGCTGGGCAATAATACCAACACGAAAGCCTTGCGCTTCAAGCAGTCGACCAATGATAGCCATACCAAAACTCGGGTGGTCAACATAAGCATCACCTGTAACGATGATGATGTCACAGCTATCCCATCCAAGGGCGTCCATCTCTTTTCTGCTAGTTGGCAAAAAAGGAGCGGTACCGAAGCATTCAGCCCAGTATTTTTTGTGCTCATGGATTGGGTTAACGTCGTTGTACATATTTTGACCTCTGGTTTTGGAGGCGGGCATTATATACTTCAATTCCAGTGACTTCAAAGCCCAAACAAATTGTGGGTATTACGACTGGATAGCATTCCTTCTTGAGCTGATATATCATCAGCGCCAATGTTTTTTGCAATGACACCACATCCATGATTACAGCAGTTTTGACTCTTCTCGCTCCTGCCTTAGCGGTTGCGATGCTTGTCCTTACCCTTATTTTAGCAAAGGGCGATATTTGTCCGGGTCAAAGAGGACGTATCCACAAGCTTCTTCCTGCCATTGGCATACTTTGGCTGGCGATTGCGTCACTTAAAGTCGAAGCGTTTTTGGTGGTGTTTGCTATTTTTTATTTTTACTCCAAGGTTCAGACTGGCAAGACGCGTCAACAGGGGCCGTTTTGGGTTTTACATTTAGCCAATGGTTTGGCGGGCTCGTTTGCCGCCATTATCGTGGTCCAGCAGCCCAATTTAGCGCAGTCATTATCGCTAGCTTGTGCGGGGTTACTATTAGGCACAGCCTTTTCACACCTATTGTTGACCATCGCCAAAACTCGTCTTCAGGCGTTTCACCGAATTCTGCCAGTTGCGGGCGTGGTTTTTGCTATGCTGCTCGCCCTGAGCTTTGTATTTAATGCCTATCAATGGGAGCCGAACATTGTCGCTGAGTACACGCCTGCTGTGATCAGTTCATTAGTGATGTTAATGCTAGGTGTGGTGATTTGGAGTTGGCATATCATTAAACACAGTACACCGGCGAAAGGTCAGCTAGTGGTGGCCTTCTTAAGCTTAATGGTGACCAATGTAGGTTTGCTACAGCTATATTGGCTTGCCTAATTTGCAAACCAAATCACTTTCTATTCCGTAATTAACAGCTAGTCTTTAAAGGCTAGCTTTTTTTATGGAGTACGATTATGGATCTAAGTAATGCGAGCCGTTTTGACAGTATTATTTTGCTTGGTATCGTCAACGAAAAGTTGCGTTTAGAATGTGACTCGTTTGAAGAGTTGGTGAGCATGTATGAAATGGATGTAGAAGGCGTGGTCGGTAAACTCGATATGTTGGGCTACCAATATGATCCTCTCACCAATCAATTTAAAGCTTACGAGCGCTAAAACCAGATACCACTAAAAAAGGTCGCAATGAGCGACCTTTTTCAATTAACGACTGTACTCAACCGCAGCACTTTTTGTGCTTCTTGCCGCTTCCGCAGGGGCAAGGGTCATTTCTACCCACCTTGCTGGATTCAGCGGTCAACTGCTTCGGGGGTATGGAGTCGTCGATCTCCCCATCGACATAAAACCACTGTCCGTTTTCAAACAGGAAACGAGAACGCTCTGCAAGACAGTACTCCATGCCGTTTTCACGCAGGAAGGCGCGAAAGCTCACATAGCCTTCGTTCTCGTGAAGTCCATCTTCGCTGTTAATGACTTCGAGTCTTGCCCAGTCACTGTTGACGGAATCCGCGATGGCTTGTCGGTCTTGTTCGGCGTTGCAGCTTGGGTGATAGGTAGCGACGACAAAATCAACATTCTTGGTAAGGTGAGCGCTATAGCGAGCGCGCATAAGTTGCTCTGGCTTTTTAGCGAGAGTGACATCGTTGTGTATAGGTTGGCAGCATTCTTGATAATTCAAGTTGCTGCCACAGTAACATGGCTTCATGGTAGGTCTAGAATCAAATGAGTTTATAGGTGCGTATTGTATGCTGACTCGATAGCGAGTAAGTCTTCAGTCCACTTAATGGCGTCATCGTAGTATCGAGCAAGCTTATCGTCACTGATCTCCAGCTTATCTCGTAGAGCGATAACCGTCGTCCAGTCTGCGCTCTCATACGCTTTTACTAGCGATAGGATATTACCAAGAGTGCCTTGCTTAGTGACGAGCGCTGCTTTCACTAGGTTGTCGATAGGCATTTTTTCAACTAGCTCTTCAAGCGGCTGATCAAATAACGAGTCGAGCAGCGAGAACATGCCGGTTAGAAAGCCTAACCCCTCATCAATATTGCTATTGATGTCTTTTAATAGCAGTTCGCAGAAACGCGCACGTTGAATCGACAAGCTATACAGGCTGTCGGGTTTGTCATCTTGTGTAGAAGTAATCGCAACCAGTGAAATAAACTTTCGTAAACGCTCTTCACCTAAGTAGACGAGTGCTTGCTTGAAAGATTTGATCTCAGAGCGGATGAGGTACGATGCATTCACAAACGTCAGCAGTTTATATGACAAGGTTACGTCTAATGAAATCAAACGCTCAAGCTCATCATAATTGATATCTGAGTTAGCAATTTCCTTACACAGTTGAACCACAGTCAAGAAAGAAGGTTTGATCTGTTTGCGGCGGATTAATTGCGGTCGACTGAAAAAGTAGCCCTGGAACTGATTAAATCCGACTTCTTTTGCAAGCTCGAACTCTTCGTACGTCTCTACTTTTTCGGCTAAGAAAGTGATGTTGTGTGGCTTGAGCCTTTCAATCAGTGTTTGCGCTTTTTTCAGCGAATACTGTCGTATGTCGATCTTTATGATCGAAGTGTACGGTAAGAATGGCAGCCACTCTTTCTTTGGCACAAAATCATCGAGTGCAATGGTATACCCTGCTTGAGACATTTTTTTGATAGCAGAAAGTAACTCAGCGGTAGGCTCACAGCTTTCGAGAATTTCGATGACAAGATTATCCTTAGGAAACAGTGTCGGGACCATGTTAACCAAGCTTTGATAAGGGAAGTTAACAAAGCCTAATTTATCGCCTATCGTACTGTAATGTGTAGCAAGGAAGTGTTCAGACAGGAGTCTATTTGTCGCGAGTTCTGGGTCGATATCTGGGAAGGTGTTATTGGGCCCATCCCTAAATAGCAGCTCATAGCCAACAGTTTTTTGGTCGCTATCCAGAATAGGCTGTCTAGCGATGTATGAGTATTTCAAATTCTGCATCGGTATCTCAAAAACGTTCACACATAGTAACGTTTAATTGCTTTGTTTGACTATGAAACTATCGAATTTTCGAGCGTTAGTTCATGGTTTGTTGAAAAAACGTGTCTCTAAGCGTTGTGATTGGGGCTCGCAGACTAAAACAGAGCCTTGTTCATACCAATCCCCAAGAACTATTCGTGTCATTGCTTGGCTGTTGGATTCGAAATGGTGTGTGCCTGGTCTATGGGTGTGCCCATGAATCATCAAGTCTGTCTCTGTGGTATTCATCAACGCAACCACTTCATCTTGGTTTACATCCATAATATCAAGTGACTTAGTGGTCTTGACCTCACGGATATCGCCCTGGATCTTATTAACAATACGTCGTCTTGTAAAGAACGGAAGGCGATTAAATATCCATTGCAACCAAGGCATATGAACTTTAGCTCTAAATTTCTGGTACTTGATATCGTCAGTGCACAGGGTATCACCATGCAAGATCACGGCTTTTCTGCCGTACAAGTCAATCACTGTATGCTCATCGAGCAGCGTCATTCCTGTTTCTTTGCAGAAGCGATGGCTTAGGAGAAAGTCTCGGTTACCTTGAATGAAGTAAGTGGGAACACCTTTGTCGGTTAGTTGGCGAAATTCTTGTTTGATTGTCGCTGCGAAATCGGAGGGATCATCATCGCCAATCCAGAATTCAAATAAGTCGCCAAGCACATACAAGGCGTCAGCATGTACCGCTTCATTGCGCATGAAATTGACAAAGCATTCCGTTGTTTGAGGTAACTGAGGCGAGAGGTGTAAGTCAGAAATGAATAGTGTTGTCATAATTTACTAAAAGGGAGGGCGAGCCCTCCCTTATAACGATTACTCGTGAATCGTAGAGCCAGTGATGATCACTTCTTCAAGAGGAACATCTTGGTGCATGCCCATTGAGCCAGTGCTCACACCTTTAATCTTGTTAACGATGTCCATACCTTCAACAACTTCAGCAAATACACAGTAACCCCAACCGTCCAGGCTCTCTGAGCGGAAGTCTAGGAAAGTGTTGTCGTTTACGTTAATGAAGAATTGAGAGCTCGCTGAGTGCGGTTCCATAGTACGCGCCATAGCCAAAGTACCCACTTTGTTGCTAAGACCGTTGTTTGCTTCGTTTTTGATTGGTGCACGAGTTGCCTTCTCTTTAAGGCCAGATGTCATGCCACCACCTTGGATCATGAAACCGTCGATAACACGGTGGAATAGCGTGTTGTCGTAGAAACCATCGCGGCAGTATTGTAGGAAGTTTGCACTTGTTTCAGGTGCTTTCTCTTCGTTCAATTGAATCTTGATGTCGCCGAAATTAGTGTGAAGGGTGATCATGATGAATACCTATTCGTGTTTTTATGTTTGAAGCCATGATTCTAGCCTAACTCACTGTACAAGCAATAGTTGAAATACGCATATCGCGAATAAAAGGAATGCTTTTTGTTCAGTCTGGCCTAAGTTGGCAAAAAACTCCCTCGAAAACCTAAGATTTCTTCGCTTAATCGCTCCATTCTGTGAAGCTTTATGGTTATAATCGCCGATACATTTTAAACGTAATAGTTCAGATAGAGATCATGTTAAAAATATACAACACACTGACGCGACAAAAAGAGGAATTCAAACCTATTCATGCTGGTAAAGTCGGCATGTATGTCTGTGGGGTCACTATTTACGATCTCTGTCACATCGGTCATGGTCGTACATTTGTTTCTTTCGACGTGGTATCTCGCTACCTTCGTTACGTAGGCTACGATCTCACGTTCGTGCGCAACATTACCGATATCGATGACAAAATTATCAAACGTGCAAACGAAAACGGTGAGTCATGTGATTCACTGACAGAGCGCCTTATCGGTGAAATGCACGCTGATTTCGATGCACTGAACATGAAGCGCCCAGACGTTGAACCTCGCGCAACAGAATTTATCGCAGAGATCATCGCATTGGTTGAAAAGTTGATCGAGCGTGGTTTTGCTTACGTGGCGAGCAATGGCGATGTCATGTTTGAAGTGGGTAAGTTTGACGAGTATGGCAAGCTATCTAAGCAGGATCTTGACCAACTGCAAGCTGGTGCTCGCGTAGACGTTGAAAGCGCGAAACGCAGTCCGCTTGACTTCGTGCTTTGGAAAATGTCTAAGCCAGGTGAGCCTACTTGGGAATCACCATGGGGCGCTGGTCGTCCAGGTTGGCATATCGAGTGTTCAGCGATGAACTCTTCTATTCTTGGTGACCACTTCGATATTCATGGCGGCGGTTCGGATCTTCAGTTCCCGCACCACGAAAACGAAATTGCTCAGTCATGCTGTGCACACGATACTCAGTACGTGAACACTTGGATGCACAGTGGCATGGTGATGGTCGACAAAGAAAAAATGTCTAAGTCGCTAGGCAACTTCTTCACAATTCGCGACGTGCTAGGTCACTACGATGCAGAGACGGTTCGTTATTTCCTAATGTCTGGCCATTACCGCAGCCAGCTTAACTACAGTGAAGACAACCTAAACCAAGCGCGCTCAGCACTAGAGCGTCTGTACACGTCGCTACGCGGCCTTGATACAAAGGCTGAGCCTACAGGCGGTGAAGAATATGTGACTCGCTTTACGACCGCGATGAACGATGACTTCAATACCCCAGAAGCGTACTCAGTGCTGTTCGACATGGCTCGTGAAATTAACCGCCTGAAGACGGTTGATCTGGCAGAAGCAAGTCAACTTGGTGCGCTAATGCGTGAGCTGGCTGATGTGATCGGTATCCTTCACCAAGACCCTGAGTCTTTCCTGAAAGGCGATGCGGGTAATGACGATGAAGTGGCTGAGATCGAAGCGTTGATCAAACTACGTAATGACTCTCGTGCTTCTAAAGATTGGGCGAATGCCGATCTGGCTCGCGACAAACTGAACGAGTTGGGTATCATCCTTGAAGATGGTCCAGAAGGCACGACTTGGCGTCGTAAATAATTGTTATCTAGCCCTTGCTTGCAAGGGCTTCTTTTTAGTTTCAGATTTGGTGTAACACTTTGGCTCAGATGTACTTCTATTACTCGGCAATGAATGCGGGTAAATCGACAACACTTCTTCAATCTTCGTTTAACTATCAAGAGCGTGGCATGACGCCACTTATTTATACAGCAGCACTAGATGATCGCTACGGCGTCGGTAAAGTGAGCTCTCGTATTGGCTTGCAATCCGAAGCGCAACTGTTTAAATCGGATTCAAACCTGTTTGATGAGATCGCCGCTATTAATGCAGAGACCCCACGACATTGTATCTTGGTTGACGAATGCCAGTTCCTAAGTAAAGAACAGGTGTATCAGCTTACCGAAGTGGTCGACAAACTCAACATCCCAGTGCTTTGCTACGGCTTGAGAACTGACTTTTTGGGCGAGTTATTTGAAGGTAGCAAACACCTTCTTGCTTGGGCGGATAAATTAATTGAGCTTAAAACCATTTGTCACTGCGGTCGCAAGGCCAACATGGTGATTCGAACTGACGAGCACGGTAAAGCTATCGCCGAAGGTGATCAGGTTGCGATTGGTGGCAACGATAAATATGTCTCTGTTTGCCGTCAGCACTATAAAGAAGCGCTTGGTAAGTAACTTTCCACAGTAATTGAAAACGGAGCCGGTGATAGGCTCCCTTTTCTTATCTGCAAAAGCGTATTAGGACACTGCAATCAAAGGGCGTCTAAGGTACTTTGGTACTTAAAGTGGTAGCCAAGACTTTGTAGTTTGTCGCTGGAAATCGTCTTATCAGGTACCGAGTTGACCAAGTTGAGAGACGTGTCGAGTCCTACCGCTCTCAATGCTGCTCGATAGAAAGTGACCTTGTCGCAAGAGCGTGGAGTCGTGGCATTGACGACGCTTGCGTCGATATGTTCTAGCGCAAACACGACTGATCCAATGGCATCGTCTAAATGCAGCATGTTTGCTGTTGCTTGGTCGCTCACGCTCTTGAGTTTGGATGCAAACCTTGAAGGGTGTCTGTTAGGACCAAACAAGCCACTGCAACGAACAATCGCATAATCGAGTGTTGAATTGCGGACGTATTCTTCTGCGGTCAGCATGATAATAGCCTTGGCACTAAAGTCCTCTCTGCCTTTCGCAGTCGGAAGACGAGCCATATCCTCGGTCATTATCTCAGCGCGATCTGGGTACACAGAGGTTGAACTGACCATGACTAGCTTTTTGACGCCAGCACTTTTCGCCATCTTGCAGAGCGTTTCCCATTGGGAGGCGTACAAGGCACCGCCACCTGTGCGAAATCCGGGCGGGAAACAACCGATGATGGTATCGACATCAAGATTGATAAGTTGATTGGTGACCGCAAGCTGTTTGTCTTCGCTGCTGAGCTCTGAAAGGTTTAGCGCAATTGCGTTTAAATCAGCTTGTTCCAGTTCATTAACCCCTTCAGCCGTCGTGCGTGTAGCGGTAACGTCATAGCCTTTATTGATGAGTGACTTGGCGAGTGGGAGCCCTAACCAGCCTGCGCCAACAATTAGTACTTTATTCTCATTCATGCTAGCCCTCCTGGAAATTTTGTTTGAGTAGTTCTCTTAATCTCCGATGACCAAGATCCTTACTCTTACTTGAGTGTTGAATAATGCTGACGTTAATGATTGCTGATACCTTCTCAAACTCTACAGGTACTGGGATAATTTTTCCTTGCTCAATGGCACTTTTTGCCAGGTAACTCGGAATATAAGTCCAACCAAACCCGGCAATGCACCACTCTAGGAGCATTTGATAGCTGTCCGAGTACCAAATATCTGGGCTCAGTGCTTGTTGTACATTACTTGATTTTGAGTTTCTTGAGCTAATACAAAGCTGGCGGTGGAGGCTGAGTATCTCTAGATGAGGAGCTACCGTCTTAGCGAGAGGGTGGTCGGTCGCAATATAAATATCAAACTCCATTGACCCAATGCTTTCAAAATCTAACGCGAATGGTATAGACAAGTCTTCGTGGACTAGTGCCGATGTCGCCCTCCCAGTTTGTACCATCTCTATCGCGTCGTTACTTGAGGCAAAAAGAACCTCAAGCTCAAGCCTAGGGAACTCCTCAGATAAGGTGCGGATGATGGGCGTGACGCGGTCAAAAGGAATACCTTCATCAATAGTGAGTACTATAGGTTGGATATCCTTTAGAGTGAGACTGTCGACGCGCTCGGTTAGCCGATTATGTTGCACCATGGCAGCCTTGGCATAAGGCAACAGTTTTTCTCCTTCTTCCGTTAACACTGGATATCGACCTCGACGATCGAATAACTCCACCCCACAATCGATCTCAAGGTTCATAATATTTTGGCTAACGGCGGATTGTACTTTGCCAAGTTTACGAGCAGCACCAGAAAATGAGCCTGCTTCGACGGTGGTGATAAAGGCTTCGATTTGTTCAACACTTAACATATCAGTTATCCTGATGTTACGTAACTTTCTATGAACTTAAGCTTAATTGATAATGCACTAATTGCTAGTTCTAAATACTGAGTTAGGTGTTAAGTATATGAGTGTAAAAGAAAGGCTTTTCCATGCAGTACTGTTTGAATTAACTGCACTTTCTATCATTATTCCTGTTGCCTCCATTGCGATAGGGACAAAATCCCTACAAATGATGATCATTGGTGTTGGGATGAGTGTTTTTACGGTTATCTGGAACTACGTGTATAACGTACTGTTTGATCGGTTGCTACCCGGAGAGCGCAGTGAACGCAGCATGATGACAAGAGTCGGTCATGCACTCGGTTTTGAGGGGGGATTGATCATTTTTACAATCCCTGCAATAGCTTGGTTGTTACAGGTTTCTTTGTTGACTGCGCTGGTTATCGAAGCGGGCTTTTTGGTGTTTTTCTTCTTTTTTACGGCTGCCTTTAACTGGACGTACGACAAATGGACCCCTTACAGACACTGCGTGTCATGGTGGCAAAGAGATAAGAAATGCCCGACAAACTAGTTGGCGGGCAATGCGATCATTAATGCGCGTAACGAATGGCGTTGTCGATGATGTTCGTCGCATTGTAGGTATCGATGTGGCTTTCATTGCCTTCAACGCGAATGGTAAATCCAGTTTCATTCAACAAAGATGATGCATACTCAACGGGGATTAGACAGCGCACCAGTTGGGTCAGCCCGCGATTACATTGATAATCGATATAATCAGATAGATTGATTTGCTTGCCATCAGCAAAGGTCATCTCGATGCAGTTAGCGTCTTTGACACGTTCAGCGACAAAGTCGAGTGAGACGTTAATAACATCGGCACTCGGCGCTTTGTGGATTGAAATACTCTTGACAAGGTCAAGGTTACATCGCGCCTCTGCGACATGTCCGTAGTGAAAGTTATGCAAGACCCAGTAACCAGCAGTCAGTGTTTCACGATTATATTGATTGTTGTCCATCTTATCTTCCTCGAACGATTTACTGACACCTATGTTACTTTTTCTATAGTAGATACATAAGTAACAAACTAGAAGATACTATTTTAAAACAGGATGTTACAGGTTACTTACTGCGTAATTCTGTAGTTAGTAATTGGCAGTGTCTAAGAGGGGGTATGTCAGCGGTTGGCGCAACAAGTCGGGAAGGAGGCAAGGTACGTTGAATCCGATGAAAAGTGGCAACGGGTCGCCGCTACCACTCTTCTATGTCTATGGTTAACTATCTATGAGCTTAGCACTCGTAAAATTTTGTCCGCGCACTCTGCTACTTCAATCCCTTCATCCGTCAAGTATCCACCATCAGGCAATGTGCATAGTCCTTTGTCATAGAGTCTTTGGACTGCTTTTTGCATGTCTTCACTCGCGTCATGGTGAACTTTAATTCCCGTTGCCGCACTGCTGATATCGAATTGCAGTAATAGGTTCATCTCTGCGAGATGGTCTGGCGTGAATTTCATAGATTTGCCTCTTAGTTGAGATTCTTCAATCAACATAGTGCTGTTTTGCACTAATGACAATCGCAGATTGAATAAAGTGTTAGCTTGCGCCGCCTTCTGGTAATGAATCGTAATATTTTACTATTAAGTGAATGAATTATAACCAGTTAGACCTTGTTGACATGTTCTTTACGACGCAATTTGAATATAGTGATATGTTTTGCTGGTCGTTGGTTGACGAGCAAGTGTAAGGGATAGTCGTCCCTGTTTAGGAGAGTAGATGTCTACACGCAAATCAATGGTTGTATTGCTGTGTGCACTAGGTGTTGCCTCGTGTGCAAGTACTCCTAGTGTAAACGACGCTAGGGCAAATCTGAGCCCAGAGGAATTACAACAGACTCGCGGTAAGGAATATGAACAATTATCTGCGACGTTTGATTATTGGTCGAAAGCACTTGAAGGTGCCGAGTCGCTAAGAGTGTACGCACCAGAAAACTATCGCGAGATGATGTCGTCGTGGAAAAGTGCACATGCCCTTTTCGTTGAAATAAGAAAAGATCCCAATCAGATCGATGCAAAGCATTCAGTATTTTCGAGCGAGACCTATGCGGTAGGATTCCGCGATCGTATCAATTCAGTCGAATACAACTACAAAGCGATCCAAGGCTTGAAGAAGCAAGCGGACGAGTTGTTGGCGCCTGCGATGACAGAAATGGCTTACTTGAATAGCATTGAAGCAAGCCGCTATTTCAAACATGCAATGAATACCATGAATCGTGATTATCAGCGCCTGTTTGAGCATTTGGTCGTATCAGAGGTCGAACATGCCTCGAGCGCTCAAGACCGATTCTTAGTGAACGCAAAAGCGCTCGAGATCCGAGTTATTGATGCGAAATACGTGAAACCGTTGCAAGAACAACTCGCAACGTTAGCGAGTGCTAGGTATAACATTCTTGCTCCTGTCAGTTATGGGTACGTTGAGCAGGGTATTAATGAGCTCGCCGAGTTTGTTACTCAGTCTCCCCGCGCATTTACTGAAATCGATGAACAAGTGGACCGTATCCAGTTTCAGTTCCGTCGTCTAGAGTCTGTGGTACAAGAGGTGACCAAGCTGATTAATGTTGAGAAGTCTCAATACGAGCCATTTGTACTAGAAGCCGAATCTCGAATGTATCGGATATCGTCTGCTGCAAAAGGCAATGACTATCGCGATCAGTCTCTCTCTGCGCAATCAAATCGAATCGCGCACGATGTTGAGCGATTGAGGGCAGCCGATAACACCGAGGCACTAAAGAAAGAAAATGCCTTGTTGAAGCAGCAAATTGCCTTGTTGCAGCAACAGCAATCAGATGGCTCAGTGCCTTCTGAGAAAGCTAAAGCTGCTCAAAATACGGCGGCTGAGAATCGAGCTGAAATTGAAGCGCTGAAAAAGCTCGTTTCAGCTTTGCAAGAAAAAGCTGAATAGGCGGCCACCCCGTATAAACAGCCTCCTAGAAAGCGTCGCGATAGCGGCGCTTTTTTTTGCTTTATGCAAGTGAAGAACGAGGGCGTGAAGCGCATTTCACTCAATCCTCGGTGAGTGAGACAGCTCAATTATGGGAAATAACATTTAGCCTGAAAATAACGCTTGATTTATCGATTGATCGGAGTGATTATCCGCGCCCAATTCTAATTGTAACCAGATATGTAAGAGCAAGATGGAAATCAATCAATTTGACGCGTTGTTGCCACCTCAAATGGCGGAGCGCGCGGCAGAAGCGGGCGTAAGCAAAGCGACAAAAGATCCAATGAAATCTTTTTTACTGGCTATTACCGCCGGTTTGCACATTGGTATCGCGTTTATTTTCTATACCACAATTACCACAGGCGCAGGCGATTTACCTTGGGGCATCACTCGGTTCCTGGGTGGACTTGCTTTTAGCTTAGGTCTGGTACTCGTTATAATCACAGGTGGCGAGCTTTTCACCAGTTCGGTCCTTACTCTAGTTGCGCGAGCTAGCGGCAAAATTACTTGGGGCTCGCTGTTTAAAAACTGGCTGGTGGTTTATCTGGGCAATATGCTTGGTGCGCTGTTCTTGGTAGGTATCATGCTTACTGCAAAGCAGTATATGTTTGATGGTGGGCAAGTGGGTCTAAATACCATGCATATCGCACAACATAAACTGCACCATGATTTCTGGCAGGCAGTTGCGTTAGGCATCATGTGTAACGTATTGGTCTGTGTGGCGGTGTGGATGACGTTCAGTGGTCGTACGCTGACGGATAAAATTATTGTTATGGTTTTGCCCGTTGCCATGTTCGTTTCTGCTGGCTTTGAGCACTGTATTGCGAACATGTTCCAAGTACCAATGGCCATTGGCATTAAGAATCTTGCTTCGCCAGAGTTTTGGCAGTCTATCGGCTCGACGCCAGCAGAGTTTGCCGACCTTAACTTGATAGGATTCGTGGTGAATAACCTGATCCCCGTGACACTAGGAAACATCATTGGTGGCGGTATATTTGTGGGAATGCTTTACTGGCTTATCTACTTGCGCGATTAATCTCTGATAATAATAAAAAAAGGGCGTAGTCGCCCTTTTTTACTATCGCCAATCCGTTGTCAGTGGTGTTGACCCTTCGCACCAAATCTCGGTCGGGATAATATCGCCAACTCGCTCACCAGATTCTGTCAGTGCGTCGGGGGTACTGATTAGCCAATTACGACCAACATCTTCCTGCTCTTGCGTCATTTCTAACATACCTGCTTCCTTGATGTGACGTGATAGTCGTTTGCGAGTATCGGTGAACATACCGTTACTGCGCATCTCAGTTGCTGGTAATTTAACCGCTTAGCGTGACAATCTTATGACGATGCACTCAGATAACCTTGATCTTGAGGATCAAATTCCCGAAATACAGACAAATAATACTAAACTCAACTACTTGGTTATCCACATATCCTGTGGATAACCTGGTTTAAAGTTAGTGTGTAACCATGATCAAGCCCCTGTTATGACTGATCAAGCGGGCGAATTTTGGGCTTTCCGCTCGCTTCAAAGCCACGGTGTACGACGAGGTTTAGGCACACTGTAATTGAGATGCTCATCATTACCCAGATAGCCATCATGATCACGAGCTGATATTTGATCGCAACAACGGGACTTGCTCCGCCTAATATTTGACCAGTCATCATTCCTGGTAGTGAAACTAACCCGGTTGTTGCCATGGTGGCGAGAATTGGTGCTAGAGATTTTTGAAGCGACAAACGAATGAAAGGTAAGGTTGCCATAGGTATGGGAGCACCTAGCGAAATGGCGGCCTGATACTCACTCCAGCGACTCTCAAGCGTGCTGTAGAAGTTTTGCAAGGCGACGATATTACCACCCAAGCTATTTCCCAATAACATACCAGAAAGGGGAATCGCATACTGTGCACTGTAAAATGGGTCTGGTTGCACTGTAACCAAACAAAGTAGCGCTAGAACAGGGAGCAACCCGATTACTAATCCGACGACAACAAAGCCAACAATGGGTTTTCTCGGTAGCTTCGACTTCGTGGCGATAGCATTGGCCCCGACTAATATCATGACTGCGAGCCAGAGCAGGTTTACGACTAAGCTATTCAAATAGAAAAGATATTCTAGATAGAGCCCGACTAAAGCCAGTTGGACCGTCATCCTAATCAAGCCCACACTCGCGTCTTTGCCAATCCCCAGTTTGTAGTAGTGATTTATGGAAAATGGGATAACTAACGTTGTGGCAAACAGCAATATTTGCCACCAAGTGATGTCGACGACGTCTTGCATGAAAAGCCCTGACCTCTACTAAATGGGTAGAGGAAGTGTACTTAAATTTTCCCTTTCAATCACGCAATTCATAGATGCTAAATGCAACAAATATATAACATTTCTGGTTTCAACCTTAAGTCGACGGTTTCTAATTGCGCGTGGCTTTTATGTGCTACAAGCAAGTAATGTTGCGATAAAGTGACTATAGTTACACATTGGCAACAGTATTAATTTTTCATATCTGTTCATAAATTTACACATCGATTTTTAATTGAATACAAGTCTGGATGAACTCAAAAAACTGTTGAATAACAAGGGGTGGGCGAGCGGAATTGATTGAACCTTACTATTGGTATGGTTTAGCATTTTCCCATAGATGTTTTAAATAATTGAGCGTTCCTAGCGGAATGTTCGCGTACTGGACAACATACAAAATAGGCAAATGTATGAGTGATGTTAACAAAGTAGAAAGTGCGGAAAAGCACGGGATGGAGTGGAAATCGTTTTTCTTCATCTGTGCCGTATTCTTCCCTCTGTTGAGTGTGGCTATCGTGGGTGGCTACGGATTTATTGTTTGGATGCTCCAAATGTTCGTGTTTGGTCCTCCTGGTGTTCACGGCTAATCCCGTAATCGACATTCAATCAGCAAGTTTCAAGAGAGTTAGTCATGAAATCCTTTTTTATTAAACTTTGGCGCACTATCACTCGCCCGGCTGTTCATATCAGCCTAGGTGTGTTGACCGCTGGTGGCTTCATTGCGGGTATCGTGTTCTGGGGTGGTTTTAACACTGCGCTAGAAGCAACCAACACCGAAGAGTTTTGTATTAGCTGTCACACGATGCGTGACAACGTATACGTAGAGCTGCAAGAGACGGTTCACTGGAAAAACCACTCTGGCGTGCGTGCAACGTGCCCAGACTGTCACGTCCCCCACAACTGGACCGATAAAATTGCCCGTAAAATGCAAGCTTCGAAAGAAGTGTTCGCGCAAGTTTTCGGCGATCTAGATACACCTGAGAAATTTGAAGCGCGTCGCCTAGAGCTAGCGCGTCACGAATGGGATCGTTTCTCTGCGAACCAATCTCTAGAGTGTAAAAACTGTCATAACTATGACTCGATGGACTTCGAGTTAATGTCACCAACCGCACGTATTCAAATGAAATCAGCGGCAGAGCGTGACCAAAGCTGTGTTGACTGCCATAAAGGTATCGCACACAACCTGCCAAAAGACATGGCTGCAGCGAGTGGTATCGTTGGTGACCTAGAGCAAGTAGCAAACAGCACTTCTTACTCAAAAGGTAACTCGGTTGTTTCTATCCGTCACTTGCCTCTATACACAGATGAAACAGGCACTACGGAAGCAGGTCTATTGAGCCCTGCGAGTAAAGTAGAAATCTTGGATGTGAAAGGCGACATGATCAAAGTTGAGATTGACGGTTGGCGCAAAGCGAAAGGCTTTGGTCGCGTTATCCAAGAAGAGTTTGGTCAAAACATTTCGACTGCAATCCTTACTCGTGAAGTTTCTCAAAGCGCTGACGTAACCGTTGGTGAGAAGAAAGAAGACGAGCTAACAGGTTTGCCTTGGGAAGAAGTGGCGGTTGACCTATGGATGAAACAAGAATCTATGGTTACTGACTTCACTCCAATTTGGAGCGCAGCAGGTGAAGCGTATGTAACGAACTGTTCTACTTGTCACACACAGCCTGATGTAGCGCACTTTAGTGCAAACGGCTGGGTAGGCATGCTAGACGGTATGATCGCATTCGTTAACTTCGATACAGATACAGAAGCCTTAGTTCTTAAGTATCTACAGAAGCACTCTTCAGATTACGCTGAAGGTCACCACTAATAAGACGTCAATTGGAGTTATAAAATGGCAATTACAAGAAGAAGCTTCCTTAAAGGCGTTGCAGGGTCGAGTGCAGCAACACTAATCGGTCCTAGCCTGTTGGCGTCAGCATCTGCAAGCGCCGCTGAAACCGATGGCACCTGGAAGGTATCTGGTTCACACTGGGGCGCGTTTCGCGCCCGAGTTTGGGGTGGTAAGGTTCAAGAAATCAAACCGCTAGAAGTCGATAAATACCCAACAGACATGTTGGATGGCATTAAAGGTATTATCTACAGCCCTTCACGCGTTCGTTATCCAATGGTTCGCCTAGACTGGCTGAAAAAGCACAAGTACGCGGCTGAGACTCGTGGTAACAACCGTTTCGTGCGTGTCACTTGGGACGAAGCATTAGACTTGTTCTACCGTGAGCTAGAGCGTGTTCAGAAAGACTACGGTCCATGGGCACTTCACACAGGTCAAACAGGTTGGCGTCAAACCGGTCAGATGCATAGCTGTAACAACCATATGCAACGCGCTATGGGCTTACACGGGTATTCTGTGAAGAAAGTAGGTGACTACTCAACAGGTGCTGGTCAAACAATCCTGCCATACGTTTTGGGTTCAACCGAAGTATATGCACAAGGTACGTCTTGGGAACTGATCCTAGAGAACAGTGACAACATCATTCTCTGGGCAAACGACCCTGTGAAGAACCTTCAGGTTGGCTGGACATGTGAAACGCACGAGTCATTCGCGTATCTAGAGCAGCTGAAAGAGAAGGTAGCCAAAAAAGAAATCAACGTTATCTCTGTAGACCCTGTGAAGAACAAAACACAGCGCTACCTAGGCAACGAACATCTTTATGTGAACCCACAGTCAGACGTAGCATTCATGCTAGGTATGGCACACGTACTGTATAACGAAGATCTTCACGACAAGGAATTTATCGATACTTATTGCCTAGGTTTCGATGATTTCATCAAGTACGTTCAAGGTGAAACTAAAGACAAAGTTGAGAAAACGCCAGAATGGGCAGCTGAAATTTGTGGCGTGTCTGCTGACAAGATCCGCGAATTCGCTCGCATGCTGGTTAAAGGTCGTACACAGATCTTGTTTGGCTGGTGTATCCAACGCCAAGAGCATGGCGAACAGCCATATTGGATGGGTGCGGTACTTGCTGCAATGATCGGCCAAATTGGTCTACCTGGTGGCGGCGTGTCATATGGTCACCACTACTCAGGTATCGGTGTACCGTCAACTGGATTCGCGGCTCCTGGCTCATTCCCGTTGAACATCGATCAAGGTCAGACGCCTAAGCACACGAACCAAGATTTCAACGGTTACAGCCGTGTAATCCCAGTAGCTCGTTGGGTGGATGCGCTGCTTGAGCCGGGTAAGAAGATCAATTCAAACGGTTCTGTGGTAACGCTTCCTGACGTGAAGATGATGGTGTTTAGTGGTAACAACCCTTGGCATCACCACCAAGACCGTAACCGTATGAAGAGAGCGTTCCGTAACCTTCACACGGTTGTGTCTATCGACTTCGCTTGGACGGCAACCTGTCGCTTTGCGGATATCGTGCTGCCAGCATGTACTCAGTTTGAGCGCAACGATATTGATGGCTATGGTGCATACTCAGGCCGCGGTCTGATTGCGATGCACAAGCTAGTTGACCCATTGTTCCAGTCGAAGACTGACTTCGACATCATGACAGAGCTAACCGCTCGCTGGGGCCGTTCTGACGACTACACTCGTGGCATGAACGAGATGGAGTGGGTGAAAACGCTTTACAACAACTGTAAAGAAGCGAACAAAGGTAAGTTCGATCTTCCGGAGTTTGAAGAGTTCTGGGAAAAAGGCTTCCTAGATTTCGGTACAGGTAAACCTTGGGTACGTCATGCTGACTTCCGTGAAGATCCAGAGATCAACGCACTAGGTACACCTTCTGGCTTTATCGAGATCACTAGCCGTACTATCGGTAACATGAACTACGAGCATTGCCAAGAACACCCAATGTGGTTTGAAAAGTCTGAACGTTCACACGGTGGACCAGGCTCTGACAAACACCCATACTGGCTACAATCTTGCCACCCGGACAAGCGCCTACACTCACAAATGTGTGAGTCGGAAGAATTCCGTGCAACATACGCGGTTCAGGGTCGTGAGCCTATCTACATCAACCCTGAAGATGCGAAGTCCAAGGGCATTAAAGATGGTGATCTAGTACGCGTGTTCAACGATCGTGGTCAGCTACTGGCTGGTGCGGTTGTGACCGATAGCTATGCTGCGGGTGTGGTTCGTATCGAGGAAGGTGCTTGGTATGGCCCGCTAAACGAGAAGATTGGCGCGCTAGATACTTACGGCGATCCAAACACGCTTACGCAAGATATCCCATCTTCTGAGCTAGCACAGGCAACATCTGCGAACACTTGCTTGGTGGACTTCGAGAAGTTCACTGGCAAGGTACCGCCAGTTACTGCGTTTGGTGGTCCAATCGAGGTCGTATAACGTCTCGAAGTGCCAACTAGAACACAAAACCCATCGGTAACGATGGGTTTTTTTTTACCTAACAATATACTCAATATGTATAGGACAAAAAGATTGAGTAATAATGACCGAGTATATTCCTGTCTCTCCAGAGCTTGATGCTCTAGCAATAAATCCACACATTGAGGTGCGCCTTGATGGCAAGGAACTGACGTTCCATTATCAAAGTGTTCTTATCCAATCTTTACCTACTCGAACGCCTCTCGTGCGATTTGAAAATCAGATTGAGGCCAGTGCACAGCTATTGGGTGATGGTTTTCAAATGCTGTGTCAAACCACGGGTAAAGTTGGCGCACTGGTCGATGTTGGACGCTGCCCAGATAACAATGAAAGCTATCGAATCTACCCGGCGGATGCACCGCAGCGATTTTACAACTACCTAGTGATTGAGCAGTCGACGGGCTTTCAGCTTTATGGCTTTACCTCATGTCATCGCTTTGCAGGTTTTTTTGAGGTCGAGCAAAATGGTCACAGCCTAGATGTGGTTGCCTGCCTCGATGGTGAGGACAGTGATCCACAACACTGGGAGAGTAATGCACTAGAGTCTCTAGTTGTGATTCATGGTAACAGCTTAGAAAGCATTTATGCACAATATGCGGATTGCATAGCGAATCACCACCCGGCCAAGCAAGGGGTGAGTCAAAACAGTCCAATTGGCTGGTGCTCTTGGTATGCCTATTATGCCGAAGTGACCAAGCAGAACGTCATCGACAACACCCTTGTTATGAGTGAACAGATGACTGACCTTGAGTGGGTGCTGCTTGATGACGGATACCAAGCCTTTATGGGTGATTGGCTATCGCCTTCAGACAAATTTGAAGGTGGTGTTCAATCAGTGATAACCAGCATTAGAGAGCAGGGCAAAAAACCTGCGATTTGGATGGCTCCCTTTATTGCTCAGGTGGAATCGGACATCTTTAGAGATCATCCCGATTGGTTTTTAAGACATCCATCTGGTGAGTTACTTAAAGCTGAGGATGTTACCTATGGAGGCTGGCGCTGTACCCCTTGGTATATTTTGGATGCGACACATCCAGAGGTTCAGGCGCATCTCACCAAGGTAGTAAAAACAATGCGCGAAGAGTGGGGGGTAGAGTTATTTAAACTCGATGCCAACTATTGGGGGACGCTAAAGGGTTCGCGATATCAGCGCGGTGCGACAGGAGTCGAAGCGTATCGCTTGGGTATGGCTGCGATCAACGAAGGTGCAGGCGATGCCTTAGTGCTTGGCTGTAACGCGCCTATGTGGCCATCCTTGGGGCTTGTTGATGCCATGCGCGTCTCCGATGATGTAGAGCGCAATATTCATCGTTTCGAGCAGATAGCGAAAGAAACGTTTTATCGCAGCTGGCAGCATCAACGCCTTTGGTTGATTGACCCTGACTGTGCCACCTTTACCTCTTTACCAAATCAAGGTACCGACCGCCAAGCGTATGAGTTCCACCGTGATGTGCTGCTGGCCTCAGGTGGACTGTTGTTATCGGGCGATCCGTTGCCAGAGCTGACACCTTTTGCACAAGAGACGTTAATGCGCTTAGTCGCAAGACAAAAGCAGACCAATAACGCCTCTGTGTTTACGTCATTATCACTTAATCATTCAACACTTAAGTTGTCAGAAGAGAGAAGACTGCATTGCTTGTTCCACTACGATGATGATGTCAATGAGTACACGCTAACGACAGAATTTCCAAGTGATTGGTACGATTTCTGGACAGGAGAAAAGCTCAATGATGATCCGATGCAGATTCAAATCGTCCCCGTAAATCGAGGACTAAGCAGCCGAGCGATTGTGTCGATCGTACATCTTTCTGACGACTAGAAACTGAGTTAGATTTCGAACAGCCAATAGTATCCGTAGCCTGCAATCAGCGCTGGTAAAGCAGAATAGAACGTCGCGACCAGCGCTGCCTTAGGCGCCAGAGCAATCGCCGGGAATAAGGCATCGCCATCGTTAGAAAGGGCATTGGAGATTTGCGCAGATAAGGGCATTGCTCCGGTCAGGTAAAGGCTGGTCACCAAAATTTGAGGTCCACAACCCGGCAGCAGACCAACTAACATCCCAATAAATGGCATATAAACGCCATATCCAGATAAAGCATTGCCCAAGTTTATGTGGGCAAAATGAACCGACAGCTCAAACGTTAGAAAAGCGACAATAACCCATGCACTCACAAAGTGGGTGTCTTGTGCGGCTTTTTGCATTGGGTGCGATGTTGAGGCTTTATTATCTTCTGCGACCGTACTTTGGTAATCCTTAATCTCTTTAGTAAACGCCCAAAGAAACATCATCACTACCGCTAGTATCGCGCCTGTCCACTCAATGGTGCCTTGTGAAACTCCAATTACCGCATTGATATCGATTTGAAAAGACATGGCAAAGGCGATGAGCATTGCTGGCACGATTAACCATGACCAGAATAGCCCTTGGAGGTTAATGACCTTCCTCTGTAAAGGGTTACTACCACTAAGACAAGTGTCACATCCGCAGTTTGCCGAGGAGGTGACGGTGCTTAACATTGAACTGATTTTACCTTCAGGGCTCGGACGCAAGAAGTCTTCACAATGAAGGCGATTGATTATCAGCCCAGTGATAGAACCGACAACAACACCTAACGCCATCATCCCAAATCCAATACTAGGTTGACTGGCGAGTAATAAGAACGCTGCGTCACCCATCGTTGCCGTTAACACGGCGACGACGGAACCAAATCCAACACGCCCCGCCACAAACTGGGTAGTGACAATGATGGCGCCACCACAACCTGGCAAAGCTCCTAATGCTGATGAAAACAAAACTTGGTAGGTGGGAGACTGATGATACAACTCGACAACTCGATTTTTGCTCGAGATCATCCGTGCGACTTGATGGTAGACAACAAGGGTGAAGGCAACGTAACAGGATACAGCCCAGAATGCATCCGCTAATGCGTTCATAGTGACGTCACGAGTCCCAGTATTGAGCAACAGCACCGAGAGAGCTACCGGCAACAATAACCGTTTATACTTAGGTGCAAATTGGTCGACGGACAATCCATCTTTAAAGCCAAGTGTTTTTGCCAGATACATAAGTGACACTAGGTGTAAATGATAATGATTATCAAGTATATCCTTATGAGAATAATTCTCAATAATATTTATGGTTCTGGGTGACGAAAGAATCGGCCCAATCGCACATCAACCGATGACAAATCGCGAAAATCAGGTAAAGTATCGCCCCTGTGAGAGTAATACAGGCGATCTCGCCTGAATGATCAGAATTAGTTAGGAAGCAAAATGATTTTAGTTGTCGGTCATAAAAACCCAGATAGTGATAGCATTTGTGGTGCACTTGTTGCTGCAGAACTTCTAAAGGCTCGTGGTCTTGAAGCGACGCCAGTTCGTCAAGGCGAGATTAACCGTGAGACGCAACACATTCTTGCAACAGCAGGCGTTGACCAACCAGAACTACGCACAAGCGTTGCTGGTGAAAAAGTTTGGCTAGTAGACTACACAGATCTAGCGCAAGCGCCGGACGATATCAACGAAGCAGAAATCCTAGGTATTGTTGACCATCACCGTCTAGGTGATGTGATGACAGTAAACCCTCTTGAAGCTTGGATCTGGCCTGTAGGTTGTACTTGTACCATCCTATTTAACCTATTCAAGATGGAGCAAGCAGAAATCACTCGCCCACTAGCGGTTCTAATGATGTCTGCAATCCTATCTGACACAGTAGGTTTCGCATCTCCAACTTGTACTCAAAAAGACAAAGATGCCGTTCTAGAACTAGCACAAATCGCTGGTGTTGAAGATCTAGACGCGTTCATCAAAGATCTATTGATCGCTAAAACAAACATCGAAGGTCTATCTGCTGCTGAACTAGTAGAAAAAGATCTTAAAGCGTACCCATTCAATGGTCGTGACGTGGTAGTTGGTCAGGTTGAGCTTGCGACACTTGAGCAAGTTGATGGCATGATCGAAGCACTAGAAGCTGATCTAACTCGCCGCTGCGAAGAAGAAGGTCTTGCTTTCGCTGCTGTAATGCTAACAGACATCACAACCGCTCAAACTCGTCTAATCTACAAAGGTGAGTGGGCTGAGAAGCTTGTTAAGCATGAAAAAGACGGCATGCTAATGATGGAAAACACACTGAGCCGTAAGAAGCAAGGCTGGCCTTGGCTACAAAACGAGCTAGTGTAACTTTTCACTAAGTCTTACAAAGCCCTAGTTACCATGACAAAAGGTCATTGGTGCTGGGGTTTTTTAATTCCGATATTCTAGACTTAACACTAGTTTCTAGAGTGACAAATAAACTAAAAGGCGCGCTGCAATGGCATTAGAACAACATCAAATTGATGAAATCTCTCGTTACGATGAAGAGAAAAGACTGAAGTACAGTGTGAAAACCATGGTACAAGAACGTCAAATCTGGATTCTGACGGACGAGCACGGTTGTGTCATGCTCAATACGGAAGATGAAGATTGCGTTCCTGTATGGCCGCATCAAGAGCTGGCTGAGCAGTGGGCTACGGGCGAGTGGGATAATTGTAAAGCTGAAGCGATTTCACTCAATAAATGGCACAGCCGTTGGACTTACGGTCTTGAAGACGACGAGCTTGCTGTTGTGGTATTCCCTAACCAAAATGAAGAGGGTGTGGTGCTGTTTCCAGAAGAGTTCGATTTTGAACTAAAGAAACAGTCTGCGAAAGCTCGCTAACAAAAACACGCTTCAAACCGTAATAAGACATTTCATACGGTATGCAGAAAAACAAAGATGATGTAAACTCTCTGCTCATCATTCCCTGCTTACCGTTTGTTATGTCACGTCTTTTTCTACTTCTCACTCTTATCACCTATATTCCGCTCAGCCACGCAACCAATAAAGATGCTTGGAATACCTTCAGCGACATAGGTGCATATGGTTTGGTGGGCCTTGCTGCTGGATTGCCTGCTTATCAAGACGATTGGGAAGGGGTTTGGCAAGCGGGCTTGAGTATCGGCTCAGCTTCTGCCATTGGGCTTGTTGGCAAATACACGTTTGACGCGCCGCGACCCGATGGTAGCGACAACAATAGCTTTCCCTCCAATCATACCGCCAATGCTTTTGCTGCAGCGACGACGCTTCATATTCGTCAAGGTTGGCAAGTAGGCCTTCCTGCATACGGGGTAGCAGCACTTGTCGGTGTCGGGCGCGTTCAAGCGGATAAGCACTATTGGCGTGATGTAGCAGCAGGCGCCGCAATTGGTGTGTTCACCGGTTGGCTGTTTACCGATAAGCTTGATGAAAACGTTCATTTAACTCCGTATGCGGGTTCACGCGGAGCAGGCATGTCTGTAACGTACGTTTGGTGATTACAACAAAAAGCCCAGCGATGCTGGGCTTTGTTCGATTTGGTTTGACGCTAATCGCGCTTCCAAAGAATGTGGCAGAACTTATTGTCAGGATCACGGCTCACAAGTAAGCGCGCGAACACATCATCCAACACATCGTCTTCTTCGTTTACTAGGCCAATGCGAACCTCCGCATAGCTTTCATCAACCTCAAAGCCAACATGTTCCACCCAATCAGCGCCCGTCTCTACAATCTCAGCAGCGCCGCGATCATCGAACTGTGCGGTGAATAAGATTACGTCAGCAGCCTCAAGGTTATCAGGCGCCATTTCTAGGAAGATATCGTACGCCGCTTCGATCACGTCATCGTATGAAATGAGTTCTGACATAACTTACGCTCGGTTCATGTATTTGCGTTCTGCAGTGTTGATCACTACGCGGTCACCCTGTGCAATGTACTCAGGTACTTGCACAGTCAGGCCTGTTGATAGACGAGCTGGCTTAGTACGCGCAGACGCTGAAGCCCCTTTGATTGAAGGGTCTGTCTCTTCGATCACTAGCTCAACAGACGATGGTAGCTCAAGGCCAACCGCGCTGCCGTTCACTAGGATAACTTGAACACCTTGCGTGTCTTCGTTGATGAACAGTAGATCATCTTCGATTTCATCGTGCTTGAATGTGAACTGGCTGTAGTCTTCGTTATCCATGAAGATGTACTCATCGCCGTCAACGTAAGAGAAAGTTACGTTGCGCTTGTTCATTTCTACCGTTTCAAGTGTGTCATCTGATTTGAAACGCTCATCAACTCTAGAGCCTGTTGCCAAATCAGTACAACGTAGCTTGTAGATCTTAGCGCCGCCACGGCCACCTGGAGTGGTGACTTCGATATCTTTGATTAGCAACGTTTTGCCATTTGACTCAATCGCAAAACCTTTTTTAAGCTCACTTGCCTTAGGCATGGAATATTTCCTTCGTTTTTTGTATAGACAGTCAATTATACGTTCGAAATCTAGGTTTGCTCAAGAAGGGAATTGTGTCTCACCTGCCACAAATCAACGTTGAATCCCAAATTCGCCAATCGTAGAATAGGGACATGTTCAACGCTGCAAAGTAACCACGTGCCAATCCAGTCGCCAATCAATCAGTTTATCCCTCAGCCGACTTATGTTCCTGTTGTTGAAGATCTTATCGCTTGCCTAAAGTCAGGCTTGAAGGACAATCTACACAGTGTCTATATCTATGGGTCGGTGGCGAATGGTAATGCCATCCCCAATGTATCGAACCTTGATGTGGTGCTCGTCACGCACAGACCGTTAGCAGCGGGTCAAAAGTCATTATTTAACGCCATCAATTGGCGATTTCAGAAAGATTTTCCGTTTGTGAAAGGGCTAGCTGTACGCACTGCGCTGGTCAGCGAGGTGGCGTCATTGTCGGCGTTGTTCACCTGGGGCTTTTTGCTCAAGCAATGTTGCACCAACGTTTATGGTGAGGACTTATCCGAGTGCTTTGGTCACTATGTACCTAGTTGGGAAATTGCCAAACAGTGGAATATGGATATTGAGCAGAGCGCTGCCATTCTGAGAAGAGAAGTTGCTCTAGCGGAAGACGCCCAATCACAATTGAGCGCGCAGCGACAGTTAGCAAAAAAATTACTTCGCGCTGCATATGGTCTGGTATTGCATAAAACCAAACGTTGGCTGGACGATCCTCTAGAAAGTGGCCGAGCGTTTCTCGATTATTATCCTGAGCGACAACAGACGATAGAGCGTCTTGGAATATTGTTAGGGCAGCGAGTGATCCCGAAACGCTCTGTTGTTGGTCTGCTTGATGACTTTGCACCATGGCTAGTGAAGGAATATCAAAAAACGGAGTTTAAGATAGGTTAATCAAGGCCTAGGCTTCCAGCTATTAGTCGCTTTCGTTATTCTTCGGCTCCACGGTCTTTCGCTAGAACAACCCCATTTGAGGCGCACTTAAATCATCGAAGTTCATTCCGATAAATGGCAGGATAGCTTCTGCGACAGGTCGTAGCTGCTTATCAATATAGTGTTGATAGTCGATAGGGGAGCGCTGATACTCTTTTGGTTCAGGTCCATTAACCGTTATCACATATTCAATACGACCCCGGTTCTGATACTGCAAAGGACGCCCTAACTGCTGATTAATCTCATCCGCCATCCTTGCTGCTCGAACCTGAGGCGGAACGTTCTTTTGATACTCATGCAACTTTCTACGAAGCCGTTTTTGATATATCAACTGGTCATCATGTTCGCCTCTTAGTGTTGATTCGACAAACTCACGCACGTAATCCGTCGGATCTTGATGCTTAAACACCATCATGTAGAGTGTCTGCTGGAACTCTTGAGATAAGGCTGTCCAGTCGGTTCTGGCACTTTCAAGCCCTTTGAAAATCAGTCTTTCGTTGCTACCTTGACCGATAAGGCCGGCATATCGCTTCTTCGAGCCAGTCTCTGAGCCACGTATTGTTGGCATCAAAAAGCGTTGATAGTGGGTTTCGTACTCTAACTCAAGAATTGAGGTTAGTTGGTACTCCTGCTCTAGATGCTCGGTCCACCATTGATTGATAGACGTGACCAAGTCGTTACCTACCTGATCGGCTTCTTCAGGTGTGAATGCTCCATTTAGAGAGACAAACGTCGAATCGGTATCGCCATAAATCACCTGGTAGCCTTGGGCCTCAATCAGCTTCTTAGTGGTTTTCATGATCTCGTGACCACGCATGGTGATAGAGGAGGCGAGTCGAGTATCAAAAAAGCGGCAGCCAGAGGAGCCAAGCACGCCGTAAAACGAGTTCATTATAATTTTAATGGCTTGTGAGAATGCCTTTTCATTGTTGATTTTTGCAACGTCGCGCGCTTTCCACAAATCTTGGATCAAATTCGGAAGAAAATGCTGTGTACGGTGGAATTGACCCCCTCGAAATCCTGCGACGGCTTGGTCTCTATTTTTGCCTATTTCCTGCTTTAGCCCCTCAATCAGTCCCATAGGATCAATGAGAAAAGAGCGAATAATCGATGGATAGAGGCTTTTGAAATCTAAAACCAGCACCGAATCATACAAGCCGGGAATGGAATCCATGACATAACCGCCAGGGCTAGCTACCCAGTTTTCTGGGTGAAGGTTGGGGGCGGCATAGTGAGCACGGTGTAACCTTGGTAAATAAAGATTGGTGAACGCCGCGACTGAGCCTCCGACGCGGTCTAGCTCCACACCAGTCAGCTTGGTACGCTCGATAGCAAACTGAAGTAGATGAGTATGGTCAAAGATCCGATTTACGAGCACACAGTCTTGCAAGTTGTATTTAGCAAGAGACGGTTTATCACGACGGAACATCGAATTGATTTCATCCATACGGTCGTGCACGTTATGTATTGCTTTGCCTTCGCCTAATAACTCACGTGATACAGATTCGAGCGACCAAGAACGAAAGTTATAGGTCGCTGTTTTTAGCGTATCAATCCCATCCAACACCACTCTACCGGGCATGGTGATAAAACTCTGTTGACTCGACGGTAGCGTGCGAAAATAGATTTTCTGGCTATTCCTACCGAGTGACAGTACCACGTTGTTGAACTCGGCACGTTTGTTCAGCAGCTTAAAATCGAAGTCGATTACGCTCCAACCGACGACAACATCCGGGTCGAAAGCTTGAAACCAGTCATTGAGGGCCAGCAGTAGGGATTTTTCATCACTGACCCATTGTGTCGGTGTCTCGCAAGCTTGCGGCTCGCCAATCATGATCACTCTGCTGTCTTTTGGACTGTCTAGACCGATTGAATAAAGTACACCTTTTTCTGAGCACTCGATATCGAGAGAAACTACGTTGAGATCAGGTTGATAATCATGTGCCTTACATTTGGCATCGGTGATTCTCAAAAATTGATTAGGAAGCCCCGAGTTGACCACTTCGCTCTTCCCAGCAACGGCTAAGCTGCCCTGAATAAACCGCTCCATAAGAAAGCGATCAGCGAGTTTTATGTCTGCCTCTAATACTAAGACATCAAGAGAAATAAGCTTGTCGTTGAGCTGACGTGCGGCCGCTATCGAGTTGCTATATACCGCAGCAAGGGTTTGACCATCGAAGCTTGTCATTTCAACGTCATTAACCGTGATCGCGAGACCTGCTTCTTTAGCCGCGCTGTGCACCAACTCTTTAGTCGCGGTAGGTACGAAAAATACGGGTTTTTGCCCGTCTATGAGGACTTGTGCAGGACCTTGTGGGGTAGAGAGCCACAGCTCTATCTGTGGACCTGAACGAGAGTCTCTCGCTTGGCGGGTTAACAAGAAGCCTTGATGAATGTCCAAATGACGCGAATTCCTACATGGTATGCTGTGACTGAGTAAATTTTGTGCAAAATATTTACTCAATAATAGCTCTGAGTGATGAGCAAGTGTAACAAAGGTCTATCCAGAGCCAAAGTACCTCAATATGAGCTAAACTTTAGTGGTAACACTTTGTTTCTAGAATAGTGATTTATATCGAGATTTTGCAAATATCTAGAGTATAGTGTGCTAGATGTTTCATAGGGGTGTAAAGGGGATTTATGCCCATAAATCGGGGGGTTAGGTTAGAGATAGCTAATGGTTGTATGATTTGTAACCTAATGATTTTAAAGTTTTTCTGATTGACGACGCTGAATCTTCGTCGTAATGTGTTTCGCAAACTTTGCGCCCGTGCACGATTTGTATGGGAGCATTTAATCGTAACATGAGGTATGATAGTCAGCCATGCTGCTATCCACTAACCTCAAGTGGTCGCAGAGCCAATAGATAAGTGTGGAGATACAAGTTTGATTAATGTTTTCCTTGTAGATGATCACGAACTGGTTCGCACAGGGATACGACGTATTATCGAAGACGTCCGTGGAATGAATGTAGCAGGGGAAGCTGACAGTGGTGAAGAAGCCGTAAAATGGTGTCGTAGCAACCATGTTGACGTCATTTTAATGGACATGAATATGCCTGGCATTGGTGGACTAGAAGCGACGAAAAAAATCCTTCGCCATAATCCAGACATTAAGATCATCGTGTTAACTGTGCATACGGAAAATCCATTTCCGACAAAAGTTATGCAGGCAGGTGCCGCGGGCTACCTGACCAAGGGCGCTGCGCCTGATGAAATGGTGAATGCCATTCGTCTAGTCAACAGCGGTCAGCGTTACATCTCTCCTGAGATCGCTCAGCAGATGGCGCTAAGCCAGTTTTCATCAGCATCAGAGAACCCGTTCAAAGATCTTTCTGAACGTGAACTTCAAATCATGATGATGATTACTAAAGGGCAAAAGGTAACGGATATCTCAGAGCAGTTGAGCCTGAGCCCAAAAACCGTGAACAGCTATCGATACCGCTTGTTTAGCAAGCTGGATATCAACGGTGATGTTGAACTGACTCACTTAGCGATTCGACATGGAATGCTAGATACTGAGACGTTGTAGTTGAGAACATCGCGTGTCGGAACCCATTTTTGACTCAACATCCTTCCTCAAAACCGTAACAAACCAACCCGGCGTCTACCGTATGTACGACGCCGAGTCGGTCGTTATCTACGTCGGCAAAGCCAAAGACCTTAAAAAACGCCTCTCTAGTTACTTTCGAAAACGTGTCGATAGTGAAAAAACGCGCGCGTTAGTCAGTAACATCAATAAAATAGACGTGACAGTAACGCATACCGAAACGGAAGCGTTAATTCTTGAGCACAACTATATCAAGCAGTACCTGCCTAAATACAACGTACTGTTGAGAGACGATAAATCCTATCCGTACATCTTTTTGTCTGGTCATAAGCATCCACGGTTATCCATGCATCGCGGAGCAAGGCGCAAAAAAGGGGAGTATTTCGGACCCTATCCAGATTCTGGTGCCGTAAGACAAACACTTCACCTGTTACAGCGCATCTTCCCCGTTAGACAGTGCGAAGACTCTGTCTACGCTAATCGAAGTCGCCCATGCCTGATGTATCAGATTGGTCGCTGCGCCGGTCCTTGTGTGAGTTCTATTATTTCCGACGACGAGTATACGGAACTGGTTGGCTTACTGCGTTTGTTCTTACAAGGTAAAGACAAGAATGTGGTGCAAATGCTGGTGGAGAAAATGGACGACGCTAGCCGTAACCTTGCCTTTGAGCAAGCGGCTAAGTATCGCGATCAGATCCAGGCGATAAGGCGTGTTCAAGAACAGCAGTTTGTTTCTGAAGACAGTGATGACGATATGGACGTATTGGGTTTTGCTCAGGAAAACGGTGTGGCGTGTGTTCATATCTTGATGATTCGACAAGGCAAGATTTTAGGTAGTCGCAGTCATTTTCCTAAGATACCGAACAATACTGAGCAGTCAGAGGTGTTTTACAGCTTCTTGAGTCAGTACTACCTCAACCACTCTGAGTCACGCACGATTCCGACTCGCATCATCCTTAATGATGGCTTGGTGGAAGACGTCAATGACATGTCCAAGGCTTTAACGGAAATTGCGGGTCGTAAAGTCGTATTCCACATCAATCCGACAGGGGCGAGGGGACGCTACCTGAAACTGTCGAACACTAATGCGTTGACGGCGATCACGACAAAGATCAATCACAAGATGACCATCAACCAACGCTTCAAAGCGCTTCAAGATGCGTTGAACATCGAAAACATCGCCCGTATGGAATGTTTCGATATCAGTCACACTATGGGTGAGAACACCATCGCGTCATGTGTTGTGTTTAATCAAGAAGGGCCTGTGAAGCAGGAGTATCGACGTTACAACATTACCGGCATTACCGGTGGTGATGATTATGCAGCCATGGGACAAGTGCTTGAACGCCGCTACTCCAAACAGATCGATGTAGATAAAATTCCGGATATTATCTTTATTGATGGTGGTAAAGGTCAGCTAAACCGTGCGGTGGACATAGTTTCTGAGTATTGGGACGATTGGCCAAAACGCCCACTAATGATTGGTATCGCTAAGGGTGTAACCCGTAAACCCGGTCTCGAAACCCTTATCACTCCAGAAGGTAGAGAGTTTAACTTACCAAGCGATGCACCGGCACTACACTTAATTCAACACATTCGTGATGAAAGCCATAATCATGCGATTGCTGGGCATAGAGCGAAACGCGCCAAAGCGCGTCGAACCAGTCCTCTAGAAGGCATCGAGGGTATTGGCCCGAAACGCAGACAAGCCTTGTTAAAATACATGGGTGGTTTGCAAGAACTTAAACGTGCAAGTGTAGAAGAAATCGCCAAAGTCCCAGGAATTAGCATTTCTTTGGCAGAAAACATCTATCAAGCATTGAAACAGTAGAGAAAATCCCGCAACATAAACAGGCAGTAAAATAGAGCCGATAATAATATGCGTTTAAACATCCCTAACATTCTGTCTTTGTTGAGATTATTTCTCATCCCCGTGTTCGTCGTTGCTTTCTATCTTCCGTATAGCTGGGCGCCGTTTGCAGCCGCTATGATATTCTGGGTGGCAGGCTTCACTGACTGGCTCGATGGGATGTTAGCGAGAAAGCTTGGTCAAACGTCCCGTTTTGGGGCTTTCATCGATCCTGTTGCCGATAAGGTCCTCGTGGCAACTGCACTTATTCTTATCACCGAACATTACCACTCTATTTGGGTGACCATCCCAGCTGTAACCATGATTGCTCGAGAAATTATTATTTCTGCACTGCGTGAGTGGATGGCGGAGATTGGCAAACGCGCGAGCGTGGCCGTATCTTGGGTTGGTAAAGTCAAAACTGTCTCTCAAATGTTTGCGCTCTGGGTGCTGATTTGGCGTTATGACGATTGGATGATTTGGGTTGGCTATGTGGCACTGTATGTCGCGACGGTTTTGACGTATTGGTCAATGATGCAATATCTTGCAGCGGCAAAAGACGATTTGCTTAACGCTGATAAGTAGTTAGCGCGGCAACGAATAATAGTATTGAATATTAAGGCGAGCAGTAAGCTCGCCTTTTTGCATTTTAGCGCGGCGTAATCTTTGATATGGCTCTTGCGAATGCGATGATAGGTAAGCTCAATTAGGCTTGTCAGTTAGGCATATTTTGGTAAGTTGACAAGTTTTCTAGTCTTAAATGTGCATGTTTTTGCTAGAAAATTGAGCAAATTGGCGCTTTTTGGGTATTTCTTGGTCAAACGATTCAAAATATCAAAAAACGTGTTGACTCATTTTCCTGATTGCGTAAAATGCCTCCCGTACTCAAGAGGAACTGCTCAAAACGAAAGTGAAAAGCAAAGCCTCATGAGCAACAAGAAGGCGCCTTGGCAGAGTGGCTATGCAGCGGATTGCAAATCCGTGGACCTCGGTTCGACTCCGGGAGGCGCCTCCATTCTCTCTTTGAGAATATGCGACACTAGCTCAGTTGGTAGAGCGCAACCTTGCCAAGGTTGAGGTCACGAGTTCGAACCTCGTGTGTCGCTCCAAATTATAGTGATATGGCCTTGAAGGCGGTATCAAGATGGTGTCTCCATCGCAAAGGATTTTGCGTGCCCTGGTGGTGGAATTGGTAGACACAAGGGATTTAAAATCCCTCGACGTTCGCGTTGTGCCGGTTCAAGTCCGGCCCGGGGCACCATCTCAAATTTAGTCTGAAAAGACAAATGCGACACTAGCTCAGTTGGTAGAGCGCAACCTTGCCAAGGTTGAGGTCACGAGTTCGAACCTCGTGTGTCGCTCCAAATTGAAAACCCTAGCAGAAATGCTAGGGTTTTTTCGTTGGTGCAAGTTGTATTGACCTCGTTTGAGACCCCGGTTCGGGAGTGAGGTGAACCTCGTGCCCGCATCCGGTCGAGTCGCTCCAAACACTAAAGCCTCAGCAGAAATGCTGGGGCTTTCTTGTTTTTAACGATATATATCAGCCTCGCTTGAGCTTGGGAATGAGGTGAACCTCGTGCCCGAATCCGGTCGAGTCGCTCCAAACACTTAAACCCCAGTAGAAATGCTTGGCTTTTCTTGCTTATAACTTTCCTAATTTCTTTTTCCGTTTCTGACTTTATCTTGCTGATTCTTTTTGCAATGATGTCCGTACTATAAGCACTCTAATGATAAATCGAGGCATCTATGTTTACCGGTATTATTCAATCTGTCGCCACTATTGATAAAATTACAGACCTAAACGGCATTCGCACCTTTGAAATCGACTTCGAACAAGGGTTTTGTACCGATGTTGAAATCGGCGCGAGTATCGCTGTAGATGGCGTTTGTTTGACGGTAACTGAGATACAAACGGACACGCGTTTGTCGTTTGATGTTATGTTGCAGAGCCTCAATATCACAACGCTAAGCTCTTTTGAGCAAGGCCAGATGATCAACGTAGAACGTGCAGCTAAAGATGGCGCTGAGATTGGCGGTCACCCATTATCTGGTCATGTTGATTTCAAAACACCGTTGGTATCGGTAGAGCAGCAAGAAGATAACTACCGAATCAAATTTCAGTTGCCAAAAGAGTGGAAGCCTTATGTGTTCCCTAAAGGCTATATTGCGATCAATGGCGCTAGTCTGACGGTTTCTGAGGTGGATAAGCAAGAGGGCTGGTTTGATGTCTGGCTTATTCCAGAGACACGTCGTATGACGACGTTTGAAGGCAAAGGTGTTGGTGATGACGTCAATATTGAGATCGAACGAGGCACTCAGGTCGTCGTCGACACAGTGAGGGATACCATAGCTGAAACCCTTGGCCCACTGCTGCCGATGTTCGAAAAATTCCTTGAGCAAAATGGTGTAGACGTAGACGCAATTGGTCATGCAACCACCAAGAGTCTGAGCGACAAAAAAGACTAATAGTTAGTTTTAGAATGGACCGCCTCTGCAGAGGCGGTTTTTTTATGTCAGCAGTTTAATATTGCTCAATAATACGTAACTAGTGACCCGTGTTTTACGTGATAAAAACGGTTGCGATGATAATGAGTTCTATGTTACTTTCCCACGCAATCTCGGAATGAATCTGGGGGATACGCGTCGTAACCATTCAAGCTGATTGTGATACGACGTAGGGTAGGTACTGATTATGCCAATAATCAGTAGACGGGATACTGATGCCTAGAAGGGCATATTAATGGGAAACCCAACATTGAAACACATTAACTCTCACTCAAAAATCAGCTTTGTACTTCCAAACTGTGTATTGCGCGTAAACCGTAGTATCACAGAGCCTTGATTTACAGAATCGATCTCTTTTCCTAGCGCAAGTGCGTTGGGCTTCGTCACATCTGTTGTTCAGATGGGGCTCGTTTTGTTGTTCGCGTAACAGTCAATATTGTGCGCGTAAAATCAGGTTACAAATAAATGAGTACAGCATTCGAATTTGATTCTAAAGAATTCGCGTCTTCGATTTCGGTCCAAGTTCCACACGTCGAAGGCACCTACGATCTGACCCCAGATCAAGTATTACTAGACCAAGCCGAGCATGAGTCAGAAGTACGTTCGTACCCGCGTCGTCTTCCGATCGCCATCAAACGAGCCCATGGAGCGTTAGTGGAAGATACTCGCGGTCAAATATTCTTAGACTGCCTTGCTGGTGCAGGTACCTTGGCGATGGGTTACAACCATCCGGAGATCAACCAAGCCCTTAAAGAGCAGCTAGATTCTGGTCTACCGTATCAAACGCTAGATATCACGACCGAAGCGAAAGATCGCTTTATCAAACGCGTTAAAGCCTTTTTGCCTGAACAGTTCGCGACTGAATCTGTGATTCAGTTCTGTGGTCCTTCCGGTGCCGATGCGGTCGAAGCTGCGATCAAGTTGGCGAAGCAAACCACGGGCCGCAACACCATGTTTGCATTCCGCGGTGCGTATCACGGCATGACGAACGGCACTATGGGCATGATGGGTAACCTCGGCACTAAAGCGCGTCGTACCGGTCTCATGTCAGACGTGCACTTTATGCCTTTCCCGTATAGCTTACGTTGTCCATTTGGATTAGGTGGTGATGCGGGTGCTAAGCAGAGCATTCGCTACATTGAGCGACTCCTCAATGACGACGAAGCTGGCATCATGAAACCAGCGGCGATCATCGTTGAGCCAGTACAAGGCGAGGGCGGTGTGATTCCGGCTCCAGCGTTTTGGCTCAAAGAGCTACGTAGGATCTGTGATGAACATGAAATCCTGCTGATTCTTGATGAGATTCAGTGCGGTGTGGGTAAAACGGGTTACCGATTTGCCTTCGAAGAGGCCGGTATCAGCCCAGATATTCTTTGTCTCTCTAAAGCGATTGGCGGTGGTTTGCCAATGTCGATCTTGGTATTTAACAAAAAGGTAGATACATGGAATGCTGGCGAACATACGGGCACATTCCGCGGTAACCAATTAGCCATGGTATCTGGAGCAAAAGCACTTGAGATCATCGAGCGAGATAACCTAGTTGAGCACGCTAGCATTGCCGGCGAATATCTGCGATTGGGTCTAAACAAAATTAAAGATCGCGTGAATTGCATTGCCGAAGTTCGTGGTAAAGGTCTGATGCTTGGCGTTGAGATCGTTAAACCAACCGGTGAGCACAACAAGTTTGGTGAGCCTGTCGCTGATGGCGAACTAACGCTGGCGATTCAACGTGCAGCGCTGGAGCGCGGTTTGATGGTTGAAAAGGGCGGTCGTGACGGCTCTGTTATTCGCTTCTTACCACCTCTTATCATCAGCTTTGAGCAGATTGACTTTGCCCTACGCACTATCGAAGAGGCGATCATTGTTGCAGGCGGTGGCGAGAAAACTGAGCAGCAAGCGAAGGAATCTAGCTGGCGCAAGCACTTCATTCACACCGGTGAACAAGGTGCGACTGAGTTTGCTCAGGTGATGAATCACACGACTCAAGCTATGAAAGAAGTGTTTGAAAAAGTGAGCAAACCCTATTCTGGTTTGGATCCGAAAACGCTCGAAACACTTATCAATGACGTGAATCTTGATAGTCAAAACAGCAACCTGCAAAGCGTCGTTGATGAAACGGCTGGGCTGGTTGCTGAGCATTCTATCTTCACTCAGCACCCTGACTGTATTGCGCATCTGCATACCCCTCCTTTGATGCCAGCGGTGGCAGCAGAGGCGATGATTGCAGCGCTAAACCAGTCGATGGACTCTTGGGATCAAGCATCAGCGGCGACCTATGTAGAGCAAAAGGTTCTAGATTGGCTATGTGAGCGCTACGAGCTTGGCGAAGATGCGGACGGCATTTTCACCAGTGGCGGTACACAAAGTAACTTAATGGGCCTGCTACTGGCTCGCGACCACATTGCTGATGTCACTGACGGTCATTCAATCCAAAAGTTTGGCCTGCCAAGCTACGCCGATAAACTGCGTATTGTTTGCTCAGACAAATCTCACTTTACCGTTCAGAAGTCAGCGTCACTTCTTGGTCTTGGTGAAAAAGCGGTGCACTGCGTGGCGACTCATGAGAATGGCACGATAAAAACGGATGCTTTGCTTGCTGACATCACAGCACTCAATGAACAAGGGTTAATTCCGTTCGCACTAGTTGGCACTGCGGGTACCACTGATCACGGCGCGATCGATGACTTAGCAACACTTGCGGATATCTCTTCCCAGTTCGGTCTTTGGTTCCACGTCGACAGTGCTTACGGTGGCGCGCTGATTCTAAGTAGTCATAAAGACAAGCTCCAAGGGATCGAAAAAGCCGATTCAGTGAGTGTCGACTTCCACAAGCTGTTCTATCAAACAATCAGCTGCGGCTCACTGCTTCTTAAAGATCGAGCTAACTTCAAGTATTTGCTTCACCACGCTGATTACTTAAATCGTGAACATGACGAACTGCCGAACTTGGTCGATAAATCCATCGCGACGACTAAGCGTTTTGATGCGTTGAAGGTCTTCATGACCATGCAAAACGTTGGCCCAGACGCACTAGGTGACATGTACGATCATCTGATGGATCAAACTCAGCAAGTGGCTAAGCTTGTTAAAGCGCACCCACAGTTTGAGCTATTGGCAGAGCCGTCGCTATCAACGGTTCTATTCAGAGCGGTAAACAGTGATGCTGATGACCTAGAGCAGCTTAACAAAACAATTCGTATCGAAGCGCTGACTCGCGGTGTTGCGGTACTTGGGGAGACGGTAGTAAACGGCCACTCGGCACTGAAATTTACTATCTTGAACCCTTGCTTGAAGCTATCAGATTTCGAAACGCTTCTAAACAATATTCATCAATTAGCCCTTGAGCTAACTAAATCTCACTAAGAGAAAAAGGAACAAACAAATGGCAATTCTACAGATTGGTGCTGGTGGTGTTGGTTGGGTAGTCGCACACAAAGCGGCTCAAAACAACGATGTACTTGGTGATATCACAATCGCTTCGCGCACAGTAGCAAAATGCGAAAAAATCATTGAGTCAATCAAGGGCAAAAACAACCTTAAAGATCCAAGTAAAAAACTAGAAGCTCGTGCGGTTAATGCGGACGATGTTGAAGCGCTAGTAGCTTTGATCAACGAAGTAAAACCTGATCTTGTAATCAACGCGGGACCTCCGTGGGTGAACATCACTATCATGGAAGCGTGCCTACAAGCGAAGGTGTCTTACCTAGATACATCGGTTGCTGTTGACCTATGTTCTGAAGGTCAGCAAGTACCGCAAGCATACGACTGGCAGTGGGGCTTCCGCGACAAGTTTAAAGAAGCGGGTATCACAGGCATCCTAGGTGCTGGCTTTGATCCAGGCGTAGTAAGTGTATTTGCTGCTTACGCAGTGAAACACTTATTCGATGAGATCGATACCATCGATGTTATGGACGTAAACGCAGGTGACCACGGTAAGAAGTTCGCGACCAACTTCGACCCAGAAACCAACATGCTTGAAATCCAAGGCGATTCTTTCTACTGGGAAAATGGCGAGTGGAAGCAAGTGGAATGTCATTCACGTATGCTTGAGTTCGACTTCCCGCTAGTAGGTAAGCACAAGGTTTACTCTATGGCGCACGATGAAGTTCGTTCAATGCAAGAATTCATTCCTGCAAAACGTATCGAATTCTGGATGGGCTTCGGTGACACTTACCTGAATTACTTCAATTGCATGCGCGATATTGGTCTACTGAGCCCAGACCCGCTAACTCTGCACGACGGAACGGTTGTACAACCATTACACGTGCTTAAAGCACTGCTACCAGATCCAACCTCTCTAGCTCCGGGCTACACAGGTAAAACGTGTATCGGTACTTGGGTTCAAGGTAAGAAAGACGGTAAAGAGCGTTCAGTCTTCATCTACAACAACGCTGACCACGAAGTCGCTTACGAAGATGTTGAGCACCAAGCGATCTCTTACACTACCGGTGTTCCGGCTATTACTGCGGCACTTCAGTACTTCCGCGGTAAATGGGCAGAGGCTGGCGTGTTCAACATGGAACAGCTAGACCCAGATCCGTTCTTGGAGACAATGCCAGAGATTGGTTTGGATTGGCATGTTCAAGAGCTGGAAGTAGGTGGGCCGGATATTCAGGTTTTGAAGTAGGGGTTTAAGAGCTTTACCCCCTCTTACTCCCCCTTCGCAAGGGGGAGAACTACAGGCTAGCTCCTAACGTCGCATCGCCTAGCTTTAGATCAGGCGACGCGTCAGCGAGCCATCTGTTCCTCCCCTTAATAAGGGGAGGCTAGGAGGGGTAAAACCACCAATCCCCAAAACCTGCTAAAATCCCCAATCATCACCCGGAACGCAAACCATGAACAAATCTCAACTCAAAACCCCATACTTCATGATCAACGAATCCAAGCTGATCGAAAACCTAGAAAAGGCCAAACACCTCAAAGAGATCTCAGGTGTTAAGCTGGTTCTCGCATTAAAGTGTTTCTCAACTTGGGGTGTTTTCGACATCATTAAACCGTATCTCGATGGCTCAACCAGTAGTGGTCCATTTGAGGTAAAGCTTGGTCATGAAACCTTTGGTGGAGAGACGCACGCTTACAGTGTGGGTTACACCGAAGACGATGTGCGCGAAGTGGCGGATATCTGTGACAAGATGATTTTTAACTCTCAGTCTCAGCTGGCAGCTTACCGCCATATTGTTGAGGGTAAGGCATCTTTGGGGCTTAGACTTAACCCAGGCGTGAGCTATGCGGGACAGGATCTGGCGAACCCAGCGCGTAAGTACTCTCGTCTTGGTGTGCAAGCTGACCATATCGAACCAGCGGTATTTGATAGTATCGATGGCGTCATGTTCCACATGAACTGTGAAAACAAAGACGTGGATGCATTTATTGGATTGCTTGATGCGATTTCTGAGCAGTTTGGCGATCACCTCGACAAGCTTGATTGGGTGAGTATGGGTGGCGGCGTATTCTTCACTTGGCCAGGCTACGATATTGATAAGCTTGGTGCTGCTCTAAAAGCCTTCTCTGAAAAACACGGTGTCCAGATGTATTTAGAGCCGGGCGAAGCCATCATCACGAAAACCACCGATCTTGTGGTGACCGTGGTGGATATTGTCGAGAATGAGAAGAAGACGGCGATCGTTAACTCAGCGACTGAAGCCCACCGCTTGGATACGCTGATCTACGATGAGCCAGCATCCATTCTGGAAGCTAACTCAGAAGGTGAGCATGAATACGTGATTGGATCTTGCTCTTGCCTCGCTGGCGATCAGTTCTGCGTGGCTAACTTCGATGAACCGCTAAAAGTAGGTCAGCAGCTACATATTATGGATAGCGCAGGCTATACCATGGTGAAGTTGAACTGGTTCAACGGATTGAAAATGCCATCAATCTATTGCGAACGTTCATCGGGCAACATCGAGAAACTCAACGAGTTTGGCTATGAGGACTTTAAGCGCTCACTGTCTCAGTGGTCAGTAAGTTAGCTCGTTGTAGAACATGAATATTGAAAAAACAGGCAGGCACTTAGTGCTTGCCTGTTTTTTTATAAGCCCCTATCTTTTAACAAGATATGCGGTATGCGCTTCACTCTTTTCTAGGAGCCTTTTCTGATGAATACATTGTTCTCTGCCAAGTTTTTCGGGCTGTTTGCTCTCTTGCTTAGCCTGTCTGGGTGTGTGAGTTACAGCGTTACTGAGCAAGAGATGACGGATTATCTTAATCAAAACCTAAAGCTTGATCAGGCAGTCGGTATTGAGGATGTCCTTTACGCCAAAATTTCTGTCGACGACTTGAAAGTGAATATTGGCCGTGCTGACAAAGACAGAGTCGCTGTGTACGCCAACACCACAGCGGAGCTTCAAATGATGAGCCAACCAGAAATGAATTTGGATTTGGACATCGAGTTTAGTGCCATCCCAGAGTATAAAAAAGAGACGGGCGAAGTGTTTCTCAAATCACTCCGTCTAGAGCGGCTTGATGAGGATGGCTCGATACTGACGCCTGAAATCAGGCAGCTTATTAAGCCTGCAGTATCTTTGATTGGCAATGCAGTATCGAGTTATCCGGTGTATCAGCTTGATGAGAGCACAGTTAAGCAGTCGCTGCTTAAATCGTCGAATCCTAAAGTGACGGTTGAGAACAACAAGCTGGTTATTGATTTCTTTGACTAGGATTTTGACTCAGGCAGCGATTTTGTAGGACGAAGTGATCTGGTTTGACCAGAATCGACTATAGTGTGTAATCTATTCATTCAATTGGAAAAATAGAGAGACAACTCTCACAGCCAACAGTAAAAGGACGGTTCATGATTAGCAAAATTATCACTACATTAGCCCTGGTTCTCATCGGTTACATGTTTTACAAAAACAATAGTATGCCGTCGTATTTGGGCGTGGATGGTGGACAGTTGGCGCGCATGCCCTCCACACCTAATGCCGTCTCCTCGCAGACTAAAATCCCAGAAAAACAGGTTCAACCGATTGCCTTTGATGATCTCGCGACGGCAAAAGCGCGCGCATTGGCAGCGCTAAAAACGTTGGGACGCAACGAGGTGGTAACGGATAGCGGCGATTACGTTCATGCGGTGTTTACAACACCTCTGATGCGTTTTCATGACGACGTAGAGCTCTATTTCGATGCCGACAATGGTGTGATGCATTATCGTTCTCAATCTCGCACCGGATACAGTGATGCAGGTGTCAACCGAGCACGTTATGACGAGTTTGTTCAAGCGTTTCAACAAACAAATGGCTAATCTCTGAAAGCGATTCTCCTCATTAGCGGTCTGTCTGATAAGTGGCTGCTATGAGGAGAGCAACATGCGTTCTATTCTTACCCTATTTTCCCTTTCCTTAGTTCTATTTACTCCTTCGTTAGTCGTTGCCAAAACACTTAATGGATTTAGCCTAGATAATGCAACTGTGCCGTTGAACCTGGTCCAAAGTGGCGGTCCGCCCAGAGACGGTATCCCAGCACTTACCGACCCAAAATTTGAATCAGGGCGTAAAGCTCAGAGTGTGAAACCAAGAGATATCGTACTTGGTTTGGTGATCAACGGTGAAGCGAAAGCTTATCCATTGAGTATTTTGAATTGGCACGAAATCGTTAATGATACCGTTGGAGGTCAGCGTGTCGTCGTTAGTTACTGTCCACTTTGTGGCAGCGGCATGGCGTTTGAAAGCCAACCAGAGGGTGATGGTCAACGAGAGCTGGAGTTTGGTGTTTCAGGGCTTCTGTATAGCTCAGATGTGTTGATGTACGATAGGGAGACCGAATCGCTGTGGTCGCAAATTCATGGTGACGCCGTGGCGGGGCCGCAGGTTGGCAGTAAGCTAAAGCAGATCCCAATGACATTATCACGTTGGTCTAACTGGCTTCAAAGGTATCCAGAGACCCAAGTGCTCTCGACAGAAACTGGGTATCGACGTGATTATAATCGCGATCCTTATGCTGGCTATGCAGAACACCCCAATGTCTATTTTCCTGTGGCAAATCAAGCGCCAAGCGCGTACCACCAAAAAGAGATGGTATTGGGGCTTTTGGTCGATGGCAATGCTATTGCCTTCCCATTTAGTGAACTCGAGAAGCAAGGTAAGGCGCAGTTTGATTATTCATTTGATAACGCCTCATACCAGATTCACTGGGATAGTGAAAATCAATCAGCATGGGTCACCGATGAAGACGGTCAGACGTTAGCGTCGACCTTGCTGTTTTGGTTTGCTTGGTATGCGTTTTATCCAGACACCCAAGTCTTTAGCGGGTAATAGAAACAAGCCCTAAGTTTGGCTACTTAGGGCTTTGAGATATAATTGCGAGCTTAACTTCTAGGATTAGCTTTCTAGATTAGCTAAGGCTTTCAACCAGTGCTTTACCAACACCGTGTGCGCTCGTTGGGTTTTGACCCGTAATCACGCGCTCATCTACGATGACCAGCTCTTGCCATGGCTGCACCTTGTTATAACGACTGGCTGTACGAGCCAATGACTCTTCTAGTAAAAAAGGAATCGAGTCGATAGTGCCAAAGTCGATTTCTTCCTCTCGCGTGAACCCTGTGACCGATTTTGAAGCGAGAAGCTTTTCCCCTGAGCTTAGTGTAATTGGCAGTAGTGCCCCAGGTCCGTGACAGACTGCCGCGATGATGCCGCCATTTTCATAGTGCTTTGCAGCAATGTTTGCGAACGACTCATCGGTCGCTAGATCTGACAGCAAGCCAAAGCCACCAGGGTAGAAGATGGCATCGTACTCTTCGCCGTTTACCTGAGACACAGGGATGGTGTTGTTGATCCGGTTTTGAAAGTCATCATTCGCCAGAAGCTCGGCATTGACGGTATCACCCTCAATATCTGTGCCGTAAAGCGGCGCTTTACCACCTTGAATAGAAGCAATATCGTACTCGAAACCTGCCGCGAGAATTTCACGTAGAGCGTGAGTAAGCTCAGGGGCATAGGTGCCGTTTGCTTGGTCAGTGTCACCGAGAGTGGCGTGGTTGGTCACTGGGATGAGTACTTTTTTCATAATTCTTTCCTTTGAGCTGACGGGTTCTTGTTTGTACGTATTGATATTAATTGCAAATCAAATGAGTGATAATCATCTAGAATAGAAAAACATTATTGCTATATAGCAAAGATAATGGCGGTTGGAGTGGTAATGGAGAGTTTTGAAGGGATTAACGAGTTTGTTGCTGTGGCAGAGAGTCATGGCTTTTCCGCTGCGGCCAAGCTGCTTGGTTGCAGCACCAGCCATGTGAGCCGCCAAGTTTCAAGATTAGAGGAGCGAGTAGGGGTAGCACTGCTTGCTCGCTCGACACGAATGGTCAGCCTGACTGACGCTGGGCAGGTATATTACCAGCAGTGTAGAGAACTGGTCATTGGTTTGCAGCAAGCGAATGAGCGACTCTCATCTCAGCAGATTGAGTTGAGTGGTACCTTGCGTGTAAGTGCGGCAGGCGCATTTGCAGAGAACTATGTTGCTCCCGCTTTGATGACATTTGCTAAGCAATATCCTGATCTTTCTGTTGAGATGGATTTTAATACTCGGATGGTCAATTTCATTGAAGATGGGGTCGACTTTGCTATTCGCTATGGTCGCCTGAGTGATTCAGGCTTAGTCGCCAGAAAGCTGGTGGATAGACCGATGGCGGCAGCTGCAAGTCAAAGGTATTTAGATCAATTTGGAGAACCGACTCACCCGAATCATCTTGCACAGCACAGTTGTATCATTGCCAACAATGACCACTGGCAGTTCGAAAAAGAGGGCAAGCCGATGAGTGCTATTCGGGTCAGCGGTCGGTGGAGAAGCAATAACTCCAACGCCATTCTTCAGGCATGTGAAGAAGGCTTAGGGATCGCTTACTTGCCTCGTAGTAGCTTTGGAAACAAACTCGCGTCGGGAAAATTAAAGCCAGTTCTCGAACCATTTTGGGGTAAAGGATCGAGTAGTTGGATTGTGTATCAAAATCGCCGCTTCTTGCCGGTAAGGGCGCGAATGGCGATAGACTATTTAGTTAAACACTTCTCGGATTGGCAGGAGTAGGTCACCACTATTTAAACAAGTGCTGCAACGCGCGGCTGACAGGAAGTTTGTGCCCGGCAATATAGGCATTCATTTTGCCCGCGAGGTCTTTTTTCACTTTTTCGAGTTTGTGTAGATTAATCATGGTTGAGCGATGGATCTGCCAGAAACTATCTGGGTCGAGCTGCGTAGCCAGTTCTTTGATGGTACTTCGTAGCACGTATTCTCGATTGTCGGCGGTGACAAGAGTAACGTATTTGTCTTCTGCCCTGAGGAAGGCAATATCATCAACAGAGATAAGGTGGATCTCGTCTTGCTTGCTACCCTTTAGCCATTTCGCAAACTGCGGGGTTGTGTTGATCGAAAGCTTTTCTAGATTGGCGACAATCGCGTTTAAGTCTGGACTTTCATCACTCGCTTTGAGGCGTGATTTAGCTTTGTTGCACGCCTCGATGAGGCGATCTTCTTGCAGAGGCTTTAACAGGTAGTCGATAGCGTTGGCTTCGAACGCACTCACTGCATAGTGATCAAATGCGGTAATGAAAATGACCAAAGGCGCTGGCGTCGAAGAATCTTGATGAGACTTAGCGATTATCTGTGCCACCTCTATCCCTGACTTCCCTGGCATCTGAATATCAAGAAATGCGATATCTATCGACGCGTTCTCAAGCTCGGCAAGGGCTTGTTCGCCATTTTCACATCGAGCCACTACCTCAAGTTCTGGCCACACATCTGCCAACATTTTGTCTAGGTGAAATCGCAATAGGGGTTCATCATCTGCGATAAGTGCTTTCATGTCGCCTCCGCTATGGTGTTGGGTGCTCTAATGGTAATTTGATCGTTGCAGTAACGCCGCCGGTTTGGTTTTCACTGATATTCAGTGTTGCTCTGTCTTGATATAAAGCACTGAGACGCGATTTGGCGTTCTGAATCCCAATCCCATGACCTGTGCTGGCGGTGTTGTCCAACGAGAGACCTAATCCGTTATCAATCACCTCTAGGATACATTGCTGCGCATCAGAGCGTGCTCGTATCGTCACTGTACCACCGTCAATGCTGGGCTCAATACCATGTTTAATGGCGTTTTCGACCAATGGTTGCAATAGGTAGGGCGGGATAAGTTGTTGCTTCACCGCATCCGCGATAATGAACTCAAAATTCAGTCGAGGACCCAAACGGACTTTCTGTATCGATAAATAGGCGTCAATTAAGTCGACTTCAGATTTTACTGAAACTTGATTGACTCGATGGCGGGCCATCGATGCTCGAAGTAGCTGAGTTAGTTTATCCAGCATATGCTTTGCCTGTGCTGGCTCCTGATCCACCAAGGCACTGACATTGGCGAGTGTATTGAACAAAAAATGTGGCTCTATCTGGCTTTGTAGCTGCTTCAGTTCCGACTCAATCAGCGTTTTTTCTTGTTCGACTTTTTCTCGTTTTGACTGTTCGAGAGCTTGTTGAAGATTATTTTTTTGCTCTTGCATGTAGAAGAAGTAGAAACAGACAGCCGTAAAAATGACGCCAAGCAGTAAGATGGGTTTAATGCCCTGCCAAACATCGAATCCGGGGTATTTGCTTACCCACAGGTAGGCATGAGCGGTGCCGAGCGTGACCGCTAACAGGAGCGAGATTGCCAGAGAGAAGGTGCGCTTATCTTTTAGTTGCGGAACGAAACGCTCGATAAGCCAAGACATGAACACGGCACTATAGCCGTAGCCGAGGCTGATCATCAAGTTCTCGAAGTAGGGGGCTACCCAAATCGATGCGGTGATAACAGCGATACCTGCACAAAACAGAGTCGTAATGAATAGTGAGCGAGCCCAGCTGTTCTCTGATATTGGAATCATCATTTAGAAGCGTCCTTTTAGATTAATCAATATGTTATAGGTATCAGGTAGGTTTGCATACACCGAGTTTGAATCACCAGTCACGAATCGCGCTGCAAACTCTAGATTGAGGTTACTGTCACCAGTATCGATCAGCTCGAAATCGATCCATTGTGTGGCAATAACACCGCCATCCTCTGGCGCAATGAGAAGGTCGAGACGGGGTTTCATGTTTTGTAATATGCGACTGTCTTTACTCCAATCCCACTGATTCCAAAAAAGAGGATCCAAGCGGCTATGCAGCATGATGTTGTGTTGGACCATATTTTGCTGAGTGTAGCCAAGAGCATAAGACGCAGAAATTGGACTTGGATTCTGTTTCGCGTAGTCATGCGCCTGCTGCCATTGGTCCTTATGCCATGCGCGTGAGTCATACCAGTATTCCCCAATAACGCTGATACCCGAAGCGTGAGACCAAGTGCCTCCCACCAAAAACTGCGTCGCATGACTTTGTTTACGAAGCTGCGCAGGGCGTCCAGGTTCAAAATCGTAGCCCTGATAGGAGCGCGAATAGGATAGAGAACTGTGACCTGACCAAGCATTGTTGAACACATTAACTAGGCTGCCACCTACAAGCTCTTCCCGAACATTGTCATAGTAAGCGATTACCTGTGCCTCTAGGTCACCCATCAAACGGTAGTACTTACCGCCAAACCCTTGCTGCTGGTTGGCTTTGCCATACTCTGTGGTGTCGAGTTGCGTCCAACTAGAGTCAGTGGCAATCAAGGTCCACTCTGATTCCACGCCATAGTGTGAAAGCGCAACGGTGCCAGCTCCTTCCTCCACTTGAATACCAACGGGGTTTCGTCGATACGGGGTGAAAATGTCCCATACGCGGTAGCCATAGCCGACTCCCCAATCAAGTCTTGCTTTGCCGAGCAAGAGATCCCAATCGGTGCCTCCTAGCGTCACACTGGTTTCGTAAGTAAGGGACGTGATGACAGCTTCAACCTGACGTTGGGGGGCTTGTCCATTGTCATAGAGCGAAGTGCCAAGCAGTGCGACATTGCCGCTAATAGACTTATAGTGCGCGCTGATATCAAGTAGCGCGTTGATTTGCTCACGACTTGAGTCACCATTGTTTGGGACAAACACGCTGTCACCTGAACGTATGGACTGCAGATTAACTTGATAGTCGGTCTCTACAGCTAAATCATCCCATATCGAGTTTGAGCTTGCTTGGCATTGCAAAGATAACACCAGCGCGCCACTTACAAGTGTCGTCTTTAACCAGCCACAACACAAAAACGACGGTTTGATTGTGAAAAGTGGAACGCTGGAAGTTCTCATAGTTCTACTCGCTTATTCTTTGATAGATAAGCTGGGTTGTAGTATTTATCCGCTAACTCATAAGGCGCGACATCCTGATAGTTGATGACGGTTTTTTTGTTCTCTTGGATTTGATCGAGAAGTGTCATGGTGACGACTCGTCGGCTACCTTGTCGTTCACCTGATTCGAATACGGCTTTCTTGGCAAGCTTACCAGAGGTGAGGTAAAGGTCCGCACGAACTGGAAATCCGCTCTCTTTCTCGACCCATAGGTCTATCGACTGGTAACTTGCGCCCGCCGTTTTTGCGGTGAGTGATAGATGGAGCGTTGGAACGTCTGAGATGTCGCCAGCTTTGCTATCTGAGACAATGGTCCCAGTGTAATCCTGACTCCAAGTCAGGGTAGATACGTCGCCTACCGAGGCATCACCAAGCAGTTTCTGCATGGGGGTGATGCGAATTGGACGTCGGCTTTTAGGCATCACAAGCCAGTAGTTGTCGCCTAACATCAGCATCTTTTGACCTTGCTCGACTTGAGATTTAAATAACACCAGTGACTCGCGGTTAGGGCGTAAATAAACTTCATATTGGCGTGTTTTATCGAGTTGTCCGTCCTGAAAGAGAGAGACCTCCGTCACGACTTTTGCGGCTTCGTCTTCAAGTCGGTACTTATCTGCCATTACCAGAATCTCGGCTGCAGAAGTTGATGCGTCAATAAGCGCTTGCTGGTTGGTAGTAGCATTGCCGCTGAATGAAAACAGTAAGAGCGAAGCGGCTACAATGCGTGGTTTTTTAATCCAATTAAACATAAGCCAGTGCCTCCGTAATAGGTCGTTTAGTGCCTTTTCTGGCTGAGATAAAGGCAGCGAATACACAAATAATGATGACGGCGACACCCGCGCTGACCGCGACATCCTGAGAAAAGACCAGCTCTAATGGGTAGCCTTCGCTGCGCCCTGGTGGTGGCGGCATTTGAATAGCGGCAACCTTTAGCAGTTGCGTGGTTACCCAGGCGAGTAGGGCGCCCAAAACGCTGCCTACCAAGCCAATGACGATAGACTCTCGAACGAACATGGCGATGATTTCACGTGGATAGCTGCCCATAGCAGACAAGGCACCGATTTCGCGGGTACGCTCTGATACTGTCATTGACATGGTGTTGAACAGAGCTACAAAGACCACAAGGCTGAGTACGATGCCAAGCACGCCAAAGATGCTGTTATACAAGCCGCGTACCTTGTGGTAGAAGAATGCGCGTTCATACCATGGTGTAAGATGTAATCCTGAAAATGCAGAAGTGTCTTTCAGTGTATTTGATACCGCTTGCATTGCTGGTGGGGTTAAACGGGTGTTGTCTAGATAAATGGAAACTGCGCTTACTTTCGTCGACGCGAGTAACGATTGAGCGCTCGATAATCGAATATGAATCTGTCTTTTATCGAGTTCCGGGACGCCAGTGGAGTACAGCCCTACGACTTCAAAGTCCATGGCATTAAGTACGCCGTCACTCGTCGTTGCAAGTAACGTGACCCAATCACCAAAGCCCACTGACAGGTTATTAGCCAGTTCATTTGCCAGCATGATCCCGTCTTGGCTTTCGGTTGATAACGTACTGCCAGACTGCAAGCCAATGAAATCCTCTCGCAGAGCAAATTCGCTCGGTTCGACGCCATTGCCAACGAAGATTGAAGACTTGCGACCGTTTGAGATCAAGCCAGAGAAATAGACTCTTGGCTGTATGCCCTTGCTATCGATAGAGCCTTCTAGCAAGCGTTTTAGCGTCAAGTAATCATCGATGCCGTTTTGCAGTGGCATATCTTCTTCTTTCTCAAAGTAACCCGGTTGGCTGATAGTGATATGTCCGACGTCATTCGCGGTTGAACGCTCTAGCGCTTGATAGGTAAATAGCCCAAACCCTGCAGCAGCCGTAATCGCAAAAATAGCAATCGCCACAATAATGAGTGAAAGTAGGGTTCTGCGTTTGTTTCTGAACAGATACAAGCTGGCGGCTTTGAAACCTTGTAGTTGAGACTGAATCATGGTGCTTCCTTACTGACGAGTGATGTTGGTTTTAGTTGATGGCATGGGAAGACAAAGTCCCATCGACAAGGTGGATCGTTCTGTCACAGCGACTCGACATTCGAACATCGTGGGTGGCTACGACAAAAGTGGTACCTTGCTCGTGGCTCAGCTGCTTCATCAACTCAACGATTTGCGCTGCTGATTCACTGTCTAAGCTTGCTGTCGACTCATCGGCGATAACGAGTTGTGGGTTGTGGATCAGGGCTCGTGCTATAGCGACTCGTTGCTGTTGACCGCCAGAAAGGTGGTCGGGACGATGATGTTTAACATGACTGAGCCCAACACGCTCAAGCCAATATTCAGCTTGCTCCATACGTTTTGAGTAAGGCACTTTGTTGAGCATTAGCGGATAAGCAACGTTCTCTAATGCTGACATAACGGGGATCAGATTGAATCGTTGAAACACAAAGCCAATGTTCTCTCGGCGAAATCGTGTCAGCACCTTTGGACATTTACTAATGGTGTTTCCAGCAAAGTGAATATCGCCGTCGTAATGTGTATCTAGTAATCCAAGGATGTTAAGTAGGGTGCTCTTCCCGGAGCCTGAAGGTCCACAAAGTGCAACAATCTCACCCGTTTGAATGTCACCAGAAAGCGCTTTGAGTGCTTGTACTGAAGACTGTCCTAATGGGTAACTTTTACTGAGATGGTTAAACGTAATCATGTCGACTCCTTGCGATAGGTTTGTCTTCAATTTACGTGTTGTTCATAAGCCGTGTGACGAAATGCGATAAACGGTGATTAACGGAGATAAATGGTCAGTCGCTGTGATAAATGGGTTTCAGTCACTGATCGAATCCCTGGCAGTTGCGTGGAATAGGAAGAGACAAACAACTGGTATCGAATCTTATGAACTCAGAGATAAACAAGTTTAATCCCAATAAGTTACTGAACAGCAAATGGACCACAGTGAGCCCAAAACAGAAAGAAAAGCACTTCATTGTGGTGGATGTGGATCGTGATGAGGAGGGCATGGTCATCGGTTGTCAGCTAGAGGCGATTATGTCAAAGCGAGCAATAGACATGGATTGGCGAGAGCTCAAAGATAAAGAAATGTGGTTACAAGGTTGGAGGTAAACGAATATCGGCTACCCCTTCTTTTGATACTTGTTGAGGAATGTGTACCTAGGTCGCACAACTAAATAATATTGATTGAGTTTCATAATCAAAGGGATAAACATAAATAACGCGCTAGATCAGTCACGAGTAATATGACGGAACGCATGACTATTAAAGGTTATAAGATCAGGAATAGAACTGAGTGAGTACTCTAGCTCTACATATTTTTAATGATGCCGTTGTTACTTAAATGGAGAAAAAATGATATCTAGGAATGATTTTGAAATAGGTAGTACGACATTTCGATACAAGGGTGATGAGTTCCCATTAGCAAAAATTAAGAACGCAAGAGTAAAATTAAACACGCTTAAAGATCACGCGTTAAAGCTTTTCTTAATAGGCGCTATTTTCTCGAGCATTGTTTGGGTTATTTGTCCAGAAGGCTTTGGTATGATTATGGCGCCCATCGCTTTTGTTATTGGTGTCGCTTTCAGTATGTTTACGATTAACAAATATGAGCTTCAAGTCGAATTTGAACACATCGATGAAACAGGGCTTCAATGGGTTTCTGTCGTTGGATCAAGCAAAGTCGAGTCAAAAAAACTATTTGAAAATCAGGCGCTCGCCGTAAAGCAGGCTATCTCCTAAGGAAGAAGAGTGAAATCATTTGTAACCAGCGTTCTCTGTACCTTGATATCTATTCTAGTTATCGCAGCTTTGGCTAAGTGGTTAATACCCTATCTAGCAATGATTACATTGGTGGATTATGTTGCCTATTGCGGCGTTGTTGCAATAGTGATTGCTTATATCACTTACGACGGTGCTAATTTTATTAGCTACGATATAATGCATACAAGTACGCATCGAGATCTTGCAAATTATGAATCGGATACTAGAGACAGACAGCATCAAATAAGCTTTTCGTTTTCAGTTGGGATTTCAGGAGTTCTATTGCTGCTAGCGAGTGGTTTAATGGTTTGGTTAACTTAGCAGCCGAACCAGTACTGTGTTTCAGGTGTAAAGAAGTCGCTGCTGTTTAATTGCAGCGCGACTCCTACATGCCTTTAATTAATCTACGTCCACACCAGCTTCATCTTCAGCAACGATATCGCTTTCCGAACTGGCTTCTGCTAGCCACCTCAAGATCGCCGCACTCGATAGCACCTTCTCTTGATAGCGTTGAGCAGGCTCACTGAGCTTTACTCCGTAGGTTCTAAATCTAAGTGCAACGGGGGCGTACGTAGCGTCTGCGATAGACCATTCTCCAAATAGCCATTGTTCGGGGAAAAGGTGCATTTGTTCTGACCACATCGCATCGATTCTTTGGATATCCGCAAGCGCTGATTCGCTGAGCTCAACGTGACGGCGTGCGCGGCAGTTCATTGGAAGTTCGTTACGAAGCGCCATAAATCCAGAATGCATCTCACTTGCTAACGCACGCGCCTTAGCTCTCTCTGAAGGTGACTCTGGCCAGCAGCGGCCATCGAGATATTGCTCATTGACGTATTCCATAATGGCAAGGGAATCCCACGTAGTGACATTTGAGTCTACGAGTGTGGGTACCTTCGCTGTTGGCGTGATTTTTGAGAGCGTTTGATAAAACTCCGGTGTAAAGAGTGTAAGTTTCTCTACGTCAACGTCTAGGTTATTTTGGGCAAAAATAAGCCATGCTCTGAGTGACCAGCTCGAGTAGTTTTGATTTCCAATATACAGTTTCATTTTGCCTCCTATGCTTGTTTGATTTTTATCATAATCAATGGTTTGATGGAGGACTAACGCAAAGTTTTGATGGGTATCATTCAAAGGATCGATAGGTAGCGACAGTATGGATATAGAGTCACTGCGAAGCTTTCTTGCCTTCTCTGAAACTGGAAGTTTCACAAGAGCCGCCAAACAAATTAACCGAACCCAATCTGCCTTCAGTGCGCAAATGAAGAAGTTAGAGTCTGAAGTAGGGGCGCCATTATTTGAGAAAGAAGGTCGCAATGTGGTGCTTACGGAAGCGGGTATTACCTTAAGAGCAGATGCCAAGCAAATCCTAGAGCTTCACGACAGCAGCCTAAACAAAATCAAACGCTATCAAAACAAGCGTTCACTGAGACTTGGATGCCCTGAAGACTACAATGAGTCATTACTTCCTAAGATCATCAGTGCGATCCGTGAGTATGAACCTTTGTGTTCCATCCAAGTCTTTAGCCAACCAAGTGTTGTGTTGAGAGAGTGGCTCGATGAGGGAAAATTAGACGCAGCCATCGTTACTCGCTCCCCGAATAGTGAAGAGGGATACTGGCTATATTCCGACCAAGGTGTATGGATAGCAGCAGAGAACTTTGACCTCTCTGTCGATGTACTACCGTTGGTTTTATTTCAAGCAGATTGTAAATATCATGCGGCCGCGATTGACTCCCTGACTAAGCAGGGGCAAGCCCATCAGCTGCTCGCGTGCTGTAATACTGCATCTGCCCAAAGGGGGATGGTAAAGAGCGGGTTAGGCATTGGTGTGATGGGCAGAGTTTCGATGGGGTCGGGTGTAGTTGAACTAGCAGATATGCCGCCGCTTCCAAGTGTTGATATTGCACTACTTACGGGAGGAAAAGCTCACCCAATGATTACTACTTCTCTCATCGAGCGTATCCAGAATAGTGTCTCAGTCTAGACAAATTAAATGGAGAAGTACTGAAAGTTGGTCGGGAATTTTGCACACAAATTAGGCGTCAATTTGGTATTAATTCGCATTCCTAATAGTGGATAATTATCAATATAAATGCCTGCTTTTCGAGGGGGTGATAAATTATTAATTTTTATAAATAAGTGTTCTAAAAATATTCCACTAAATGACAAGAAATTGTAAGAAATTACCTATTAAGTAGTAGAGTTGATTTCAGTCAACTGTGGCACGGCTTTTCGTTTGTAACATGGACGTGATGATGCATAACTATAATCGAGCATGTCCATATGACTAATAAACTGAAGCAATTATTGACGCCGTCGTTGACGCGTCGAGGATTTATCAAATCCTCGTCGGCCATCGGTGGTCTCGCAGCGGCAACAAGTGCCATCTCTCTCCCCTTCAAATCTGCACACGCAGAAACCAAATCAGCACCAGGCGATGAAAAGGTCGTTTGGAGCGCATGTACCGTTAACTGTGGTAGCCGATGCCCACTGCGTATGCACGTAGTGGACGGTGAGATTAAGTGGGTCGATGCCGACAACACAGGTAACGATGATTACGCCAATAAAGATGTGCAGGTACGTGCTTGTTTGCGTGGTCGTTCAATGCGTCGCCGAGTCTACAATCCTGACCGCCTAAAGTATCCGATGAAGCGCATCGGCAAGCGTGGTGAAGGTAAGTTCAAGCGCATCTCGTGGGATGAGGCTTACACTGAAATCGTTAATAGCCTCGACAACATCAAAAAAGAATACGGTAACGAAGCGATCTACCTGAACTACGGTACGGGCACACTGGGCGGCACAGTCACTAAGTCTTGGCCTCCGGGTCAGTCGTTGATTGCACGCCTAATGAACCTAACGGGTGGTTACCTGAATCACTATGGTGACTACTCAACTGCACAGATTGCTAAAGGTCTTAGTTACACCTACGGCGGCTGGGCAAACGGTAACTCGTTCTCAGATACTGAAAACAGCAAGCTTATCGTTCAGTTCGGTAACAACCCTGCAGAAACACGTATGTCGGGCGGCGGTTTGATTCACCACTTGATTGAAAGCAAAGCCAAATCTAATGCGCGCATGATTATGATCGATCCGCGTTATAACGATACGGCAGCCGGTCATGAGGATCAGTGGATCCCAATCAAGCCAGGTACAGATGCTGCTTTTATCGCGGCAATGGCTCATGTCATGATCAAAGAAGACTTGGTAGACCAAGAATTCCTAGACAAATACTGTGTCGGCTACGACGAGAAGACCTTGCCTGCATCGGCACCAGCCAATAGCGACTATAAGTCGTACATCCTTGGTCTTGGTGAAGATGGCGTTGAGAAAACGCCGGAATGGGCAGCGCCTATCACGGGTATTCCGGTCGATATCATCATTAAGACAGCGCGTGAGATTGGCTCAACCAAACCTTGTGCGATCTACCAAGGTTGGGGTCTTCAGCGTACTCAAAATGGTGAGATTGCCTCTCGCGCCATCGCTATGCTGGCATTGCTGACAGGTAACCTAGGCATCCATGGTGGTGGTTCTGGTGCACGTGAGTCGGACTACAACATTCCGTTTGTTCGTTTCCCTACGCTTGAAAACCCAATCAAGACCTCTATTTCTATGTTCTTGTGGACTGATGCTATTGTTCGTGGCCCAGAGATGACGGCTACTCGTGACGGTGTACGCGGTAAAGATAAGCTAGATGTGCCAATCAAGTTCATCTGGAACTACGCAGGCAACTGTATTATCAACCAGCACTCAGACATCAACCGTACCCACGACATCCTTCAAGATGACAAGGCGTGTGAGATGATTGTGGTGATTGATAACCACATGACGTCTTCTGCTAAGTATGCGGACATTATTCTTCCAGACCTAACCACGTCAGAGCAGGCGGACTTCTGTATGGATGGTAAAGCGGCGAACATGCCTTACTTCATCTTTGCAGATAAAGCGATTGAACCTCAGTTTGAAGCACGCAGCATCTACCAGATCTGTTCTGATCTCGCCGAGCGCATGGGCGTGGGTCGTGAGTTCACAGAAGGCCGCGACCAAGAAGGTTGGCTGCGTCATCTTTACGCTGAAACCTTGAAGCTAGATGCTTCTCTGCCGGATTTTGAAACGGTTCGCAAGCAGGGCATTGTTAAGCGTAGCGACCCGAATGGTCATTACGTTGCTTACCAAGCGTTCCGTGAAGATCCTGAGAACAATCCTCTAACGACACCGTCTGGCAAGGTTGAGATCTATTCTGAAGAGCTAGCAAGACTGGCGGCGGAATGGGAGCTACCTGAGGGCGATGTGATTCACCCGCTACCGATTTATGTCAGCACATCTGAAGGCTGGGACTCGCCAATGCGCGAAAAGTACCCGCTGCAGCTCACCGGCTTCCACTTCAAAGCACGCTGCCACTCAACCTACGGTAACGTTGATGTGCTTAAGCAAGCAGCTCAACAAGAGATGTGGATCAACCCAATGGACGCTGAGCGTCGCGGAATTAAAAACGGCGATCGCATCAAGATTTATAACGACCGTGGTGAAGTTCGAATCAACGCCAAAGTCACTCCGCGAATGATGCCAGGTGTTGTGGCTCTGGGTGAGGGCGCTTGGTACGCACCAGATGGCAATAAGGTGGACCATAACGGTTCAATCAACGTGTTGACCTCCCAAAAGCCAAGTCCATTGGCGAAGGGTAACCCGCAACATACCAACCTTGTCGAAGTTCAACTGGTTAAAAAGGCGTAAGGACTAACTCATGAAACAATACGGTTTTTATATCGACTCGAGTAAGTGCACTGGCTGTAAAACCTGCCAGTTGTCTTGCAAAGACTTTAAAGATTTGGGCGTCGACCGCAGCTTTCGCCGCGTGTACGAGTACGCTGGTGGTAACTGGGTAGAAGAGAATGGTACCTATCGTCAGGACGTATTTGCTTACTACACCTCTATTGCTTGTAACCATTGCGATGAGCCAGCGTGTGCGAAAGTATGTCCGTCAGGCGCGATGCACAAGCGCGAAGACGGCTTCGTTATCGTGGATGAAAAGGTGTGTATCGGTTGTAAACACTGTGCAAACGCGTGCCCATACGGCGCACCACAATACAGCAAAGAAAAAGGTCATATGACCAAATGTGACGGTTGCTTTGAACGTGTAGCAGAAGGGTTTGAACCTATTTGTGTTGGCTCTTGCCCACTGCGTGCACTGGAGTTTGGCCCAATTGCTGAGCTTCGCGCGAAGTACGGTACCAACGCCGATGTGGCACCGCTTCCGTCATCGTCATTGACGAAACCTAATATTGTGATCAAGCCAAACCGTCATGCGCGTCCAACTAATGACACGACTGGTCACCTAGCAAACCCTAAGGAGGTCTAAGATGGGATGGCATGAATGGCCTTTGATTTTCTTCACTGTATTTGCACAAACTGCGGTCGGTGCGTTTATCGTGATGGGTCTAATCACACTGTTTGGCAAAGCCGATGCGCACGTGAAAACGGGCATCACTCGTAATATGTTCTTTATCTGGGTGTTTATGGGACTTGGCTTTATGGCCTCAACCATGCACCTAGGTAGCCCGATGCGCGCTATTAACGCTTTGAATCAAGTGGGAACCTCGTGGTTATCACGCGAGATCCTGTTTGGCTCTATGTTCTTTGGCTTGGGTGGTATCTACTGGTTGCTGTCGGTTATCGACAAAGGCAGCGAAGCGATTCGCAAAGGCTTGCTGGTGGCGGCAATGGTAATTGGCGTAGTGTTTATGTACGCGATGACCAATGTGTATATCATTGACACTGTTCCAACTTGGGATACGCCGTTTACCGGTCAATCTTTTGCACTAACGGCAGTGGTGTGCGGCGTGATGCTGTCACTTATTTTGATGCGCGGTGCGAAACTTGAGTGTCCTAGGCTTGGTAAGATCACGGCGATTGTTGCATCTGTTGCAGGCCTAGCGTTGGTGATGACGACGATCTCCATGGTGGGTTCGCTACCAAGTATTCATTCTGCAATCGTATCAGCCGCTGAGTTAGTGCCAAACATGGCAGAAATACAGAATCTACGTTTTGTATTGGTGTTTGCTGGTATTGCTGCTTGGGTTTGGGCAATGCGCTCAGAATCACGCTCTATGCCAATCGCGGTGATTGGTTTTGCAATGGTTATGGTTGCAGAGCTAATTGGTCGCAGCGTGTTCTTCGGTCTTCACATGACCGCTGGCATGTAATGAGTGAGGAGGGTAGGCGTTTGTGCCTGCCCTCTATTACACTAAACTTTATTGTTTAGAATAACTTGGTAATCTTAGTTCATGTCACAATCAGACGTTATTGATCTTCAAAGCCTGCAAACCATGGCAAAAGTGTTCGGCTCACTTTTGTACTTTCCACTGACTGATAGTAACAACCAAACCTTGATCCAAGCGTTGTCGCAAGATGTAGCGCTGGCCGACAGTGATATTCAGGCTTGGTGCAATACCGTTCAGTCCGAACTCCCTGACTCGCTCAATCAAGACTTTTTTCTGCTGTTCGAGGGGGGAGAAGTCATGTTAGCGCCGCCTTGGGGCTCCGTGTATACCGACAAGGAAGAGGTGATCTTCGGTGATAGCACCGTTGCTTACCGTCAGTTCCTGCGCCAGCACGACATCGAGCTCGATACAGGCATGCGAGAACCTGAGGACCAGATTGGTTTGATGCTGTTTGCGGTGAGTCAATTGATTGAGCAGCAACAAGATATTGATACCGTGAAGGCCTTATTTGCCGAACACTTACTCACATGGTGCTATCGCTACTTCGAGTTGGTACAAGAACATGCCAGGACTAAAAGCTATCAACAGCTTGCGTCGTTGGTTTCTCAATGGTGTGAGGCAGTGCAAGAGCTTTTAGAGCTAACGCCTAAAGCTGTGAAGTTATACCGCTAACACTAGATGACAGGAAAGATGATGAGTCGTGATGAGCAATACGTAAAAGCCTACATGGAACACAAGACGATCAGCCGTCGTGGTTTGTTTCGTGCTCTGACAAATGGCGCGACTCGTACTCCCACTGAGTCTGGCGATTCGCTTACTGCGACGTTAAGTGCTGAGCAGGTTGTCCGACTGGTGCCAAGACCTCCGAAAGCCATAGAGGAGGTGCTGTTTCAACAAATCTGTGATGGTTGTGGGGAATGTCAAAAGGCATGCCCTGAGCAAGTTATTGCCATCGAAGGTGAATTAGCGCAGCTAACGCTGGATTACGGGTATTGCAGCCAGTGCGGAGAGTGCAGTAAAAGCTGCCCAACAGGCGCTCTACATGGCAGCACCATTGATAATGGATTGCGGCCAAGCTTTTTGCCAAGCTGTCAGAATGCACTGTTTGGCGATTGCTACCTATGCCAGGAAGCATGTCCACAAAATGCCATTCAACTTGAGGACGACAGCTTGCCTGTCGTCAATGAGCAGCAGTGCGATGGATGCGGACGCTGCAAACAAGGTTGCCCCTTTTCATCCATCACACTGTCTCTATAAGGTCACACTGTCTCTATAAGGTCATACCGTTTAGGCTAGGCCTTAATAATACGAGCGCGGAAGTTACGCCCCTTCATCTTACCGTTGGTGATCTTGCCGAGTGCTTTCTTGGCAATCGATGACTCTACCGCCACATAAGCGCTCATTGGAAACATATTGATCTTGCCAATCTGACTGCCCGATAGCGTTTTATCACCCGTTAACGCGCCCAGGATATCGCCAGGGCGAAGCTTCTGTTTCTTACCACCTTGGATCTGAATTGTTGTCATCTTAGCTTGGTAAGGACGATTTGATGATGCTGGTGGTAAGATGCTTGGCTCGATAGGCATATCCAAATATTCGTCAATGCGTGCCACGCGATAGAACTCTTTCTCGCTATAGAAGCTAAACGCCAGCCCCTTGTTACCAGCACGACCTGTACGCCCGATGCGGTGTACATGAACTTCTGGGTCGCGAGATAGCTCGTAGTTGAAGACCGCGTCTAGGTTATCGACGTCTAGACCGCGCGCTGCAACATCGGTTGCAACTAAGATAGACACGCTCTTATTAGCAAACTGCACTAAAGCTTGGTCACGGTCACGTTGCTCAAGGTCACCGTGGATATCAATGACGCTAAAGCCGCGATGGTGTAACTCATCTGCAACGTTTTGTACTTCTTTTTTGGTGTTACAGAATACAACCGCTGATTCAGGTTGATGTGTCAGCAGAAGGTTTTCTAACGCGTTATCGCGCTCTTCGACCGTTTCCGTTTGATAGAAGAACTGCTTGATGCTGGAGTGATCGTGCTTGCTCTCAACCTTCACCACTTCTGGCTGTTTCATCACGCTTGATGCGATCGCTTGAATTTGCTCGGGGAAGGTTGCACTGAATAGCAGTGTTTGGCGATCGCGTGGTGCTTCACCAATGATAGCGTCGAGCGCGTCTTTAAAGCCCATTTCCAACATGCGATCCGCTTCATCTAACACCAAGGTGTTCAGTTCTTCAAGATTGATACGACCTTTCTCCAGATGGTCCAAGATACGACCAGGAGTACCGACGAGGATATGTGCGCCGTGCTCAAGTGAACCGATTTGAGGACCCATTGGCATACCACCGCAAAGCGTCAATACTTTGATATTGTGGATCCCACGAGCTAGCGTACGGATCTCTTTGGCCACTTGGTCAGCAAGTTCACGAGTTGGGCAGAGCACCAAGGATTGAACGCGAAAGCGCTTAACGTTGAGGTTAGCGAGCAAGCCGAGTGAGAATGCCGCTGTTTTACCTGATCCGGTTTTGCCTTGACCTATGATGTCTTTACCATCAAGGATTTTTGGTAGAGAGTCCGCTTGGATCGGCGTCATATTGGTATAGCCAAGGCTATCCAATGTGCTCAATAATTCAGTCGGTAGATTTAGTGTGGAAAAAGCCGGAGTGGTCACGAGGTATCCTCAGTCAGCGTTAGGGAGCGAGTATTATCAACATTATGGTCGATGTTACCAGCAAAAACATGACTGACTGAGGACATTAGCCAGCAAAGTGGCTTTATAAGACGAGTAGATTATGCAGGAAGAGCCGTGCGCATCCAATCTCGGTACTCATTGGCACCGTCTTCACCCTCTGCTGGCGACCAAGGTGCAAAGTCTTCTTGAGGCGTTGGAATATAGGCCCCTTCTTTAATTTCTAGACCGACCGTACCTGATTCCATGCATGCATAGCCATGCCATGTACCCGGTGGGATCTCAATCGCTCGGTTTGTGTCTGGTGACAGGCTATGGCGTTGAGTAACATTGCCGTCATCATCGAAAATGAGTAGGTCAAGCTGACCTTTTAGTACCAAAAACAACTCCCATTTGTGCTCTTCACTATGGCGGTGAGGGCGCATGTAGGTATCAGGTTCCGTTGAAATGAATAGGCGTTGTACACCAGCATCTAACTGCTCGTGTAAGTTATGATGACTGCGCTTACGAGGTGCTTCTTTTGCGTTTTGAGAAAACGTGTCGAAGTCTTGGTTACTTATGATTTTCAACATTGCTTTTACTTCGTTGGTAAGTTTGCTGATATTGTACAGAGGACCAAAAAAAGTTCAGTACAAAAAGTTCGCTATCGTCCGAGGAGCGTTAAAATTTAGAAAATTGGCAGAAAAACCACTCCAAACTGTGATGGTAGTTCCATAGATGGGGAGAAAAGCTGTACGATCTGATCAGAATGGTATGATGCCTAGTTAAAGGAGCGGCTCAAACGTAAGGTGGAACAGCAGTGGAAGCAGTGATCAGCCAGTTAAAGAAAGACTTTTACGCACACCTGCGTTCGTCTAATGGCACGAGTGCTTCGAGCACATCAAAAACCATGTCTCTGTTGACCGAGGAAGAGTTGGCTGAGCTTGAAAACGTTTGGGTACAACTTGCGGTTTGGAAACAAAAGCAAGCATAACAGTTTAGAAAAGATAAGAATTTCAAAGCCCTGAGTGTCATACTCGGGGCTTTTTTCGTTTTACTTCAATTCAAAATGTTATAATATAACATTTATCGCAGTGATCTTATTGTTGAAAAGTTAAGTAATAGCCCCCATAGTTCCCATATTGGAGAAACAGACTATGGCTGAGATAAGCTCACTAATAGCCTCAGATAATCTATTAGGAAATACGATGGCGGAAGTACGTGCCAGAATACAATTAAAAGTCGGTGCTAAAAGTGATATAGACGCGGAAATGCTCTCTTTTCGCGGTTTGAACACCGACAAAGAACATGTTGCTATCATCTTTAAAGCAGCAGATAAAAACCAAGCACTACCATTAGTGAGAATGCATTCTGAATGTCTAACTGGGGACGTTTTCCATTCGTCGCGTTGTGACTGTGGGGAACAACTAGAGGAAACTATTCAGAAAATGGGCCGCGAAGGTGGAATCATTCTTTACTTGCGCCAAGAAGGTCGTGGTATTGGTTTATACAACAAACTTGATGCCTACAAGCTTCAGTCTGAAGGCATGAATACCTACGAAGCGAACAATCATCTCGGTTTTGGCGATGACCTGCGAGACTTCACAGAAGCGGCGCAGATGCTTCAGGCGTTGGACGTTTATTCCATTCGATTAGTGACTAATAATCCGAAAAAGATCCGCGAACTGCGCGAACACGGTATCAATATCGAAGATGTCGTTAATACCAGTGCCCATATTAAAGACGGCAATGAGAATTATCTGAAGGCAAAGGTTTCTCACGGAAAGCATCATTTAGAGCTCTAGTACCGACTGTTAACTCTTTGAAACGAAAACCTCACATTTGTGAGGTTTTTTTGTATTCGACCTTGAAAATAAATTGTAACTAGGTATTATCGCGGTTGATAGTGTTAATGATAATAATTCGCACTAAATAATAAGAATTAAGCTCAACAAGGATGCTTTCATGAATGTAACAACCGCAGTGAAGGGTGCAATTGCCGCCTCATTTCTCATCACATCTACGTCTGCTTTTTCTGCAGTCACTAAAGACCAAGTTGTTGAACATTACGCCGATCTTGCGCATGCAGTATTTGCCGACGCTCGTATTACGGCGCAAGAGTTAGACATATCTATTAACACATTTTTAGCGAATCCTTCGGAGAAAGGGCTTGCGGATGTGAAACAAGCTTGGCTCGCGTCGCGTGTTCCTTATCAGCAAACAGAAGTGTTTCGATTCGGTAACGCCATCGTTGACGATTGGGAGGGGCAACTTAACGCTTGGCCACTTGATGAAGGTTTGATCGATTACGTTAGTGCTGATTATCAGTACGAACTGGGTAACGAAGGTGCTCAGGCAAATATCGTCGCGAACGAAACCTTAAAAATTGGCGCAACGACGTTAGACGTGTCTACTATCACACCTCAAGCCATTGCCGATCTCAATGAAGTTGGTGGCTCAGAAGCCAACGTTGCTTCAGGCTATCATGCCATTGAATTCCTACTTTGGGGTCAAGACCTTAACGGTACTAACGCAGGTGCGGGTGAACGTCCTTATACTGATTACGTAATCGGAGAAGGCTGTACTAACGGCAACTGTGAGCGTCGCGCAGAATACCTAAAGGCGGCGTCAGCACTTCTAGTTCAAGATCTCGAGTGGATGGAGAAGCAGTGGTCTGCGTCTGAGAAAGGTAACTATCGTGCGGAGCTTCTTGCTGATAACGCAGATAACGGCTTGCGTAAGATGCTCTTTGGTATGGGGTCGCTATCGCTGGGCGAACTTGCTGGTGAGCGCATGAAGGTCGCGCTTGAAGCGAACTCTACAGAGGATGAGCACGATTGTTTCTCTGACAACACTCACAATTCTCACTATTACAATGAGCAAGGTATTTATAACGTATACACAGGTACCTACGTTCGTGCAGATGGAACACTGGTAGATGGTCCAAGCATCGCCAATCTTGTTGAGCAAAAAGACAAGACGGCTGCGAAAGAGATCCAAAAGCAGTTCGACATAGCACGTACTCAAGTTCGTAAACTTGTCACTTCTGCAGAGCAAGATAATCAATATTTTGATCAGCTGATTGCATCAAATAACCCACAAGGCAACAAACTCGTTAATGAGACTATCGTTGCGCTAGTCGCGCAAACGGGGTCAATCGAGCGTGCAGCAGGTATTGTAGGCATTGATAGCCTAAGCCCAGACACTGCTGACCATGAGTTTTAATCATAATAATTAATCAGTGAAATGGGGGCGCTTGCCCCCTTTGTTGTTCTATTTGTGAGTGCTGTATGTCTAGATCAAACACTATCTGGGTTACGCTTTTAGCCCTAATTGCCACTTCAGTTTCTGCTGAATCAACACCAACCCGCCTCTCTGGTGGTAAAACAACCGTTAAGAAAGACGGAGCCAATGCGTATTCGATGCCTGCGGCCAACTTACCAATGAGTAAGCGCTTAGATTTTAGCGTCGGAAACAGCTTTTTCAGAAACCCTTGGGTTCAAGCGCCAGCGTCAACCGATGCGAGAGATGGATTAGGTCCACTGTTTAATACCAATGGATGTCAAAACTGTCATATCAAGGATGGTCGAGGACACCCACCTGAAAAAAATGACCAGCATGCTGTATCTATGCTTGTTCGTTTGAGTATTCCTGCGACGACTGAAGAGCAAAAGCAAGCGGTGAAAGTGTCGGGTGTTATCCCAGAACCAACTTATGGTGGGCAATTACAAGATTTTGCGCTTCCTGATATGGACCCAGAAGGTCAAATACACATTACTTACGATGAACTTGCCGTAAGTTTTAAAGACGGTACGAGTGTGATGCTTCGTAAGCCAAACCTAGACATTGTCGAACTGGCATACGGCGATATGCACCCAGACGTGGTGATGTCTGCACGAGTTGCGCCACCTATGATTGGTCTTGGCTTACTAGAATCGGTGCCTGAAGCGACTATTCTCGACTTTGCTGAGCAGCAGGCAAACGACGGCACAGCGGTAGCAGGTATCCCTAACTATGTTTTAGATGTGCGCAGTAAAGAGATGGCACTAGGTCGCTTTGGCTGGAAGGCAGGACAGCCCAACCTCATGCAGCAAAATGCTGCGGCATTCAATGGTGATGTCGGTTTAACAAGTTCCTTGTTCACCGAGGAGAACTGCACGGATAAGCAAGATTTGTGCACTGATAGCCTGAGTGGTGGTGATCCTGAGGTGAGTGACAAGATCTTAAATTTTGTTGAATTCTATACGCAACATCTCGCGGTACCTCAGCGTCGTAACATCGATAATCCAGAGGTTTTGCAAGGTGAGGCTCTGTTTAAAAAAGTAGGCTGTGAGAACTGTCATAGAACGAACATACAAACAGCACAAAGAGCAGAACTACCGGCTTTGTCGAATCAAACTATTCACCCGTACACAGACTTATTGCTGCACGATATGGGAGAAGGGCTGGCTGATGGGCGTCCAGAGTACGCAGCATCTGGTTCACATTGGCGCACGCCACCTCTTTGGGGTATTGGCTATACCCAGGAGGTAAATGGTCACACTTATTTCTTACATGATGGTCGTGCTCGCAACCTAACGGAAGCGATTTTGTGGCATGGTGGTGAAGCAGAAGCCTCTAGAAATCAGGTTTTGGCGATGAGCAAAAAAGAGCGTGAAGCGCTACTTGCGTTCTTGAACTCGCTTTAAGGAGATGGCTGTGATTATTCAAAAAACACTCATCATCGCAGCAGTGATTTCACTCGCAGGCTGTCAGTCATCAGCAGGTATCGAGAAAAGTCGACCACAATCAACAAGCTACGAGAGCCAAAGCGTATATGAGATCCAGTTTGCTTCTGCTAAACGCTTTAATGATGCAATGCAACAGCTACACGATGACAGCGTTCAATATTGCCGCGCCAATCGTAGTTTAGAACAGGTGAAAGCCACTTGGCGACAGGGAATGGAAAGTTGGATGCACCTTCAGGGACAAGAACGAGGCCCTGCCACCGCATTGGAACAAAACTGGAACATCCAATTTTGGCCTGATAAGAAAAACACCACTGGTAGAAAGATGGCGGCAGCAACTAAGGTCGACTCTTGGGATATGGCGTCTGTTCAGGCTCAAAGTGTGACGGTTCAGGGGTTAGGCTCAGTGGAGTGGTTATTGTATGACACCGCATCAACAATCAGTGTAGGTGGGAATAAAGAATGCTCTCTACTCGCAGCAGTGACTGAGTCTTTGGTTGATCGCTCAAACACAATTGTAGAGGCTTGGAGGATTAGCCCTTGGTCTGAACTGGATACTAAGGCTTGGCATGCTGAATATTTGGCAATGCTCTCTAATCAGCTCGACTACAGCATGAAGAAGCTATCTAGGCCACTTGCGAGGATAGGCTCGCCACGCCCTTACTTTTCTGAGTCATGGCGTTCAAACAGCTCTCTCTCGAACTTAAAAGAGAACATTATTGCGATGCAGTCTTTGTATCTCGCGCAAGGCGAGGGCTTAGATGACATTTTGAGAGCTGAAGGTGAGGCCGCGCTTGCCGACAACATCCTACATCAGTTCGAAGATACCCTTGAAACGTGGCCGAAAGAATCGAGCCTATTTGAGATGTTACAGACCAAAGAGGGTTACAGAACCGCGCTGGCTCAGTTCAACAAGCTGGAGCAGCTTAAGTATCTCATTAACGAAGAAGCATCAATTAAACTAGGTGTGGTAATAGGGTTTAATGCGACCGATGGCGATTGATATATCAAAGCGCAACTTTGCGAAGGCGTTAACGATAGGGACCTGTGCGCCTTCCTTACTGGCTGCTTGCGCAACGAACAATTACAGTTCAAAGGTAACCGATGTCCATGGTGCGTTGAACAAGTCTGAAGTTTTAATTGGCGGAGCGATACGTCGGCAAGGACAGTTTGAAGCTGTGGTCTATTCAGAAACTGGACAAGTGCGGCATCAGATCCCTCTTCCTGGCAGAGGACACGGTGTGGCTATTGCGCCAAACCAAGAGCATGCGGTTATGTTCGCTCGTCGTCCTGGCAGCTACGCCATGGTCTTTAACTATGTTTCAGGGAATATTCATACCCTAATACCAGCCCAGAGCGATCGCCATTTCTATGGGCATGGTGTGTACTCGAACGACGGTCGTTGGCTTTACGCCACAGAAGGGGAGCGTTCGACAAGTCATGGAATCGTGGGCGTGTATGACGTTGAAAATGGCTATCGTAAGGTTGAAGAGTTCTCTGGATTTGGAATTGGACCCCACGAAATCATCACCATGTCTGATGGAAGGTTAGTGGTTGGTGTCGGTGGTGTTCATACCCAAGGTCGCTCGCCACTTAATCTAGATACGATGAACCCAAGTCTTAGCTATCTCTCAGAATCGGGTGAGTTGCTTGAGCAAGTATCGTTGCAAGATAAACATAAAAGCATCCGCCACCTAGCCCATGATGGAGAGCACACCGTCCTTTGCGGTCAACAATATCGAGGTGAACCTGATGATTATGTACCGCTAGTCGCGATGCATCGTAAAGGAGAGGCACTTGTTGAACTGGGGGGAGAGCCCGAAGATTGGGCTCGCTTTAATCATTATGTCGCGAGTATCGCTGCAACTGAATCCCATATTTTAGCGACCTCTCCAAGAGGTAACTGTTATGGTATTTGGGATAAAGCAACGCGCAAACTTCTGGAGATCAATGCGTTACCTGATGCGTCTGGAGTCGTAGTAAAAAATGGTGAGTTTCATGTGAGCTCAGGGATAGGCAGGGTCGTAAAAATAAATGCAGATCTCGCCAAACAAACCTTTGTCTCGGGGATTCAATGGGATAACCATTGGAGCGCAATCACATAAATGAGACGCTAACTGGTTTAAACTAAATTAACACTTTTAGAAGTGTGATTTCTGCCATACTTAAAGACTCTGTCTTAGGAGGTGGGTAGATGCGAAACTGGTTAATCATGCCGAGCATTCTGATCTCGGCACTCTCAAGTTCGGTGGCCGTCACGGCTGCTCCAGACCAACTCGTCTCGGATTCAAGTGAACTGACGTCATATTCGGTGAAACACATCGAACCCATTCTGAAGTCAAATCAGCAGGAAACTCATTCGACAAGTAACGTAGACACTCTGCCACAGGAAGAGCTGCTTTACCCTGAGCTTGTGGAGTATCTTTATTCTCGTCTGCAGCGGATTCAACTTTGGAGTGATCAAGAGCTCAATGCACAGGTAAATCTCCAGCTAGACGTTGTTCGTTTAGCGGGGTTTAGCCCAATATTCCAAGAGCGTGTTGAGATGCTGCATGATGCGTTCCAACAACAAGACAAATCTCGGTACGACAGACTGACCACAGATACTTTCCTTCTCTATATGAGCTATGTTGCTTCAGCAGCAGACAGCGGAAAAGAGTGGTACTTTACAACCAGTCTGCAAGATTCTTTGCCAAGACCATCCGCTACAGAGGTAGACATAATGGTAACGGCTTTTGAATCTGGGCGAGAGACGGATTATGTTCGTAGCCTCGCTTCTCCGATGATTCAGCAGCCCGGTTTTGAAAATGTCTATATTGACCTTTTAGCCAAGTCACAGGTGGAATTCCCTGCTTATGAACAAGCGGGTCTATTGCGACGAGGTGATGTACTAGCCCCCGAGCAGTATTTGCATCTGGTTGAGAGATTGCAGGCGTCAGAGATCTATGTCGATATAAGGGAAGATAACCTTTTTGACGATACCTTGGATTTAGCTGTTAGAGAATTTCAGCAGCTCTATGGACTTAATGATGACGGCATTATTGGCCCTAACACGATCGAATGGCTCAACAAGTCTGCTAATGACAAACTAAGAATCCTGGCGTTGAATTCTGAGCGCTCTCGTTTGTGGCCTCAACAGCGTGAGAATATTATCTTAGTCAACGTCCCTAGTTTCCAACTTAAGTATTGGGATGAAGGAGAAACACGTTTTGAATCGAGAGTGATTGTTGGCAAAACCAGCAGGCAAACGCCTATCTTTGAGACCAAAATGGACTCGTTGATACTCAACCCTACCTGGAATGTGCCATGGAAAATCATGGTTAAAGACATTATTCCCAAGGTGAAAAGGGATCCGACCTACCTATTTTCACAGCGCTTTGAAATTATTGAAGGGTGGACCAATCAGAATCGTATTGACCCAACGATGATTGATTGGCAAGAAGTGAATGCTAAGCGCTTCCCATACCGAATGCGTCAACAAGCTGGGGAGTTGAATGCCTTAGGCCAGTATAAATTTAATACTCCTAACGCACAGGCGATTTTCTTGCACGATACGCCGAGCAAACACCTTTTCAACGAGAGCTTAAGAGCTTTCAGCTCAGGGTGCGTACGGGTAGAACATGCCGATCAGTTTGCGCAGGTATTGCTTGAGGTACAAGGTAAAAGCTTAGAAGAGGTGGCGTCGACAAGGCCCAATAAAGCGGTCGCCTTCAAAGAGCGCATCCCAGTGCATATCATCTATCAAACCGCATGGTTGTCTGATGGAAAGGCGCACTTTCGTGGTGATGTTTATGACTACGATGCTAAACGTAACAATGTGGAAGACGCCGCGCTTTCAAACAACAGATAGTTCCTAGTCTGATAGCCAGACACCTTTAGAGCTGGAACTATAAAGCCATTGTCTTACCTTAGGTAGGGCGGTGGTTTTTGTTTTTAACTACCTCAATAAGTAGGGGCTTGTTATTCGCGGGCGAGAATGTCATAGTCGCGCTAGTCAAAGAAATATAGGGTTTATCATGAGTCTCAAATATCAAACTGTTCCCGTCACTACTTTCGCCCAAAACTGTTCAATTGTTTGGTGCGATGAAACCATGAAAGGTATTGTGATTGACCCAGGTGGTGACGTGAAGCAACTGCTGATGTTGGTAGAGCAACTCGGTGTATCTGTAGAGAAGCTGGTATTGACGCATGGCCATTTGGACCATGTTGGTGGCACGGTAGAGATGGCGGAGTCATTGAAAGTAGATATTGTCGGTCCACATAAAGCAGATAACTTCTGGCTACAAGGCCTAGAAGGTCAAAGTCAAATGTTCGGCTGGCCGCTGACAGAAGCGTTTGAACCGACTCAATGGTTGGACGAAGGGGATGTTGTGACATTTGGTAATCAATCACTGAATGTAGTTCATACTCCAGGTCATACTCCAGGTCACGTGTGCTTGTTCAACGAGGAAGCACAACTCGCTTTTGTGGGTGATGTGCTGTTTAACGGTAGTATCGGTCGTACTGACTTCCCGCAAGGTGACCACGCGACGTTGATCAATTCGATCAAAACAAAACTTTGGCCACTGGGTAATGATGTTAAGTTTGTACCGGGTCACGGTCCAGAGTCTACTTTTGGACGCGAGCGCGTTTCAAACCCGTTTGTCGCCGACGAAATGCCACTATACTAACTTCCTGCAGTCTTTAGACTCAGCGAAGTCGTGACGGCTCGCCGCTGCTTGATAGCGTCGAGCCAGTCCCACAAAGTCCTCACCAGCTCTATCCAAGTCCGCTTCTGCAATAAACACATCGTATCCATAGAACTCACGCTGATGCTTCATTCTGTTTGCGAGCATGGCAAGTAGCCCCTTATATTCCACACCATCTTCGTCAATGAAGGGCTCAGAATCCAGAACAATGTCTTCGAATGCCTGTGCCGGGTTGGTTTGTTGATTCCCGATGTAGAGCAGGGCTCGCTGGCTAAGTAGGATATCAGTGGCGATGCGTGGACAAATAGCGTTTAGATACGGACCGTACTGTTTCACTCTGATCCCAATCCATGGTAGCGGCTTATGCCAGCCTTCTTGATGTTGAGTACAGATCCCAATGCGCTCTACATTCGCCCATTGAACTACCCAGCCGCCTTTAAACAAGTGCTGCTGTAGGTGGGTATTGGTCAGCGTGAAGGTAACGCGGCTTTTTTGCAGCATAAGATAAGCAAACCCCATCACACCGACGAAAATGGCAATAAAAAGCCATGCGTGCTCCCATGAGGGGGAGAGTAACAAGAAGCAAAAGCAGACTAACGCGCCCACTCCGACGAACAGCTTAACTGTTGGAGATTCCCATGTGTAATGATGATTGCTGAGATGTAATGTATCCATAATGCTTGCCATTAGTGAGTGCTGACATGGCTTTATACTGGTAAAACAACCACAAAGTTTATTGTTTAAATAATAGTCATTAATGGCCAAAGACGGCATTTTTGTCTCGACTTTGTGTCAAGCCCCTACAAAAGCATTCAAAATTTTGGTATAAAACGCGCTTCAAATTTTGACCACTGCCTCGATGCAGTGAATTGGAGAGAAAACTCGATGAGACTTGCTCATAAGCGCAAAGTGCAATCAAAATTGCAAAAGCGTATTAAAGCGGTAGTTGCGAACACAGCCGCTGCAACAAAAACAGCAAAGCCTGTTGTAGCAAAAGCACCTGTAGTTGAAACCGCAACTGCGACAAAAAAAGTTGATGTAGCCCTAACTCCTAAACAGCAACAAGTACTAGACATCGTTGTTAAGAACGCTGAAGGCATCAACCCGAAAGGCATCGGCCTTGAAGCTGGTCAAGAAGACGCGAAAGCGGCATCTTGGGCAACTGGCGCTCTAAAGAAACTTCTTGAAGAAGGCTTAGTAGCGAAAGAACAGCTTGCGGGTAACAAAGTGATCTATAAAGCGCTATAAGCGTTCACTTTGCCCAATTTCAAAAAGACCCCTCGTGTAGGGGTTTTTTTGATCTTAGCGATACGCTTATCGACAAATGTTAGCGACTGATATCACAAAAGTAGCCATACTGTAATATCTGCCTGATAATAAATGCGTACGTATTTACCCATTTTTAGATTGGACTTTAGAAAAAGAACAGATTGAATAATAACCAGAAAATATATTTAGTGTCCAAAGGACTACGTAGTTCTACGTAATACCAACGTCTAACCATCCTAATTTACTTAATTATCACTGCGTGCTCGCACGAATACCCGTTATTCAGAATTCCATCCATAGTTACCTCGAATGTGAAACTTGGAGTCGCATACGCGGCTTCAACAAGGAACCTACTCAAGGAACTGAATAATGAGTCTAATCAAGAAATCAGTATCACGTGTCATGAAGAGCACGGCCATTGTAGCAGCGACTTGCCTAGCTTTTGTAGCAGGGTCTGCAAACGCTGATGACAAAGTCTATCGCCTAAAACTTGCTGAAACATGGGGGCCAAACTTCCCTATCTTCGGTGATGCCACAAAGAATATGGCAAAAATGGCCGAAGAGATGTCCAACGGTCGTCTTCAAATCCGTATCGACTCATCTAACAAACACAAAGCGCCATTTGGTGTGTTTGATATGGTGAAATCTGGTCAGTACGACATGGGTCACTCTGCGTCTTACTACTGGAAAGGTAAAGTGCCAAATACCCTCTACTTTACGACTATGCCTTTTGGTATGACGGCACCTGAACAGTACGCTTGGTTCTATCACGGCGGTGGTATGGAGCTAATGGAAAAAGTGTACTCACCACACAACCTAATGTCTTTCCCTGGCGGTAACACTGACGTTCAGATGGGCGGTTGGTTCCAGAAAGAAATCAACAGTGTTGAAGACCTACAAGGTCTGAAAATGCGTATCCCTGGTTTCGCAGGTGAAATCCTGGCAGAAGTAGGTGCTAAGCCGACAAATATTGCCTCTGGTGAGCTCTACACGTCACTAGAGCGTCGTACGATTGATGCTCTAGAGTGGGTAGGTCCTTCTCTTGACCTTCGTATGGGCTTCCACAAAATCGCACCTTACTACTACACAGGTTGGCACGAGCCAGCGACAGAGCTTCAGTTCTTAGTGAACAAGCGTACTTGGAACAAGCTGCCTGACGATCTAAAAGCGATTCTTCAAATTGCTATGAAGACAGCCGCTTATGACATGTACATCCAATCAACGCACGAGAGTGGCAAAAACTGGGCAACGATCCAGACTGACTACCCAGACGTGAAAGTCAAAGACTTCCCGAAAGAGGTTATCGATGCCCTACGTGATGCGAACGACAAACTGCTAAAAGAGCATGCTGAGAAAGACGAGATGGCAAAAGAAATCCAAGCTTCTCAAGCGGCTTACCTAGAGCAAGTTCGTTCTTGGACAGACATTGCGTCGAAAGCTTACCTAAACAAGTTCGACAACTAGTCTCACTTCAAGTGGCGCATCTCCTGCGCCACTTTTTTCAAACCCTTAGTCATACGCCCCAAATCATAACTATTAACGAAACTTGGCGGATAGGCGGAAAGTTGTATGCGTAGTTTAATTTACATTGAAAGACTGTTTAACAAGGTAGCCGATGTTCTCGGTTGGTTATCCAGTATTCTTTTCTTACTTTTATTAGTGAACGTGGTTTATGACGTAGTAATGCGCTACGTGTTTAACGACGTATCCATTGCCTTCCAAGAGATGGAGTGGCATTTGTTCTCGGCAGTATTCTTACTTGGTGTACCGTACGCGATAAAAGCGGGTGGGCATGTACGCGTGGATGTGTTCTACGAGCGCTTATCGATGAAAGCTCAAGCCATTATTGACCTTCTAGGCACCTTTATATTTTTGTTCCCATTTTGCCTACTGGTGGCTTGGTTCGGTATCGATTTCGCAAAAGAGAGTTTTGAGCTGGGCGAGACGTCAGGCGACCCAGGCGGTCTACCTTATCGCTGGGTAATCAAAGCTATGATTCCACTTTCATTCTTCTTCATGGCGATTGCCGGTTGTGGTTTGGTTCTCCACTCGTTGAACAAACTGTTTAACCCACACCTCATGTACGCTAAATCTTCCGACTCAAAAGAATAAGGACATTTTCATGATCGGTATTGTGATGTTTTTTGTAGCCTTATTCGCGCTACTTCTCGGTTTTCCAGTTGCGTTCACCTTCGGTGGTATAGCACTCATCTTCGGTGTGTGGGCGGAAGGCATGGACATGTTCGCCTTTATGCCTTATCGCATTCAATCCATTATGGAGAATACGGTATTGATGGCCGTCCCACTGTTCGTGTTTATGGGGCTCGTTCTTCAGAAAACCCGTTTGGCAGAGCAGCTCCTGGAGTCTATGGGGCGTCTGTTTGGTGGTGTGCGTGGTGGTATCGCAATCTCTACTGTTTTGGTAGGCGCACTGCTGGCTGCTTCGACGGGTGTTGTGGGTGCATCCGTTGTAGCAATGGGGCTTATCTCATTGCCAGTTATGCTCAAGTATAACTACGACAAAGGGCTCGCGTGCGGCACGATTTGCGCATCGGGCACCCTAGGACAGATTATTCCCCCGTCGATTGTCTTGATCCTATTGGGGGATGTATTGGGTGTGCCTGTTGGTGACCTGTTCCAAGCTGCCTTGTGGCCTGGCTTTGTGCTTGTTGGTGCTTACGTTCTCTACATTTTGATTTTTGCTAAGTTAAACCCAGAAAGCGCTCAACCAATTCCTCGCGATGATTCGATTTCTCGCTCAGAAGAGGTAAAGACCGCGCTTAAGGCGATTATTCCTCCGCTTGCGCTGATTGTTGTCGTACTTGGCTCAATTTTCGCGGGTATCGCTACACCGACAGAATCGGCAGCTCTTGGTGGCGCTGGTGCGATTGTACTGTCACTTGTCTATCGACAGTTTAGTTGGAGCATGCTTTACGATGCATCGAAGGAAACCGTAAAAGTAACCGCAATGGTCTTTGCTATCCTTCTGGGTGCGACAGCGTTCTCAATGGCATTTACCTATACTGGCGGTGATATGCTGGTGGAAGAGTGGATGCTAGAGTTGCCGGGTGAGAAGTGGGGCTTCTTGATCATTACCATGGTGGTCATCTTAATCCTTGGTTTCTTTATCGACTTCGTAGAAATCTGTTTCATTATCGTGCCGATGATTGCACCCGTTGCGGAGTTGCTTGGCATCAATATGACCTGGTTTGCGATTTTGATTGCGATGAACCTGCAGACCTCCTTCTTGACGCCGCCATTTGGCTTTAGTCTATTCTATCTAAAAGGGGTCGCACCAAATGGGGTTACAACCAGAGACATCTATCGCGGCGTTATGCCATTCATTGCGATTCAGATAGTGGTGCTCGCCTCGATCCTCATGTTCCCAGAATTCTATGGAATGTGATCAGGTCTGCGTTAGCTCAGTCTAGAGATTCATTTCATTGCAACTGATTGGTAATGTTAATGAAAAGGAAAAGCTGCACATAGTGCAGCTTTGTCTGTTGAGTGAGCGCTTACCAGAATTGTCAGGACGACCGTAGTAAAGGACTTCTATGCCGTTAAAAGCCAAGCTCATCCTGCTAACCTTGATCCCACTGATAATCGTGACCGCGAGTGTGAGTTGGATAACCCTTCATCAGGCAAAAGCATTGGGTGAGAATGAGATCAGCATCTTTCGTGAGAGCTTGATTCGAACCAAAGAGTCGGCGCTCAAGGACAGCGTTGAGCTTGCTTTCGATGCGATTGACCATGCCTATCATGATCCTACTTTGTCCGAAGAAGAAGCAAAGAACGAAGTCAGAGCGACACTCAACCGTCTTCGATATGGCTCTGATGGTTACTTTTTTGCCTACGACAAGCACGGCACCAATCTAGTACATCCGATTCTTCCTGAGCTGGTTGGGCGCAACTTACTCAAACTCCAAGACCAAGATGGTGACTATCTGATTGAAGCCTTGTTATTCCAAGCTCAAGCGGGGGGAGGCTTTCACCAATACCTGTGGCAAAAACCGTCTACTGGCGAGACGGTGACAAAGCTTAGCTATGCTGCATGGCTGGATAAATGGGAGTGGATGATAGGAACTGGGCTGTATATTGAGGACGTGGCACAAGAAGTGGCGGTGCTGCGTGCAGCAATAGACAAGAACATCGAAACTACCATGTTTTCCATCGTCACTATTTTTGCTGTGACTGTTGCTGTCATTATTGTTTTGACGCTCGCCATCAACTGGCATGAACATAAACTTGCCGATAAGAATTTGAAAGAGCTCGCTCATAAAACGGTAATGTTTCAGGAGGATGAGCGTAAACACCTAGCGAGGGAACTCCACGATGGTGTGAACCAGTTGCTGGTATCGAGTAAGTGTCATCTGGAATTACTCGATACTCGAGATGTCGATGAGCGTTCGATGGGGCACCTTAAGCAGTCTCAATCATCGTTGTCGGAAGCTATCATGGAAGTACGTCGTATTTCCCATCATTTAAGACCCAGTGCGCTTGATGATATTGGTCTTGAAGCGGCGATTACTACCTTGCTTCAAGATTTTAAAACCTATTCTATGGCGAACACTGAGTTGGTGCTGGATGCGAAGACGCCAAAGCTTAAATCCGAAGTGGCGACTACACTTTACCGTGTGGTTCAGGAATCTCTGAATAACATTGAGAAACATGCCAATGCCACCAATGTGACGGTTTTCCTCAAACACTTTGGGGATGTCTTGCAGCTTATTGTTACCGATGACGGAATAGGATTCGATGTTGGCAATGCCATGAATAGTCGTGGAATAGGGCTCAGAAACATGCGAGAGCGGGTAGAGTTTATCGGCGGTGAGTTTGAACTGATTAGCGAATACGGAAAAGGAACAGAGATAACGGTGTTATTGAACTTGGAAGGAGCGGTGTGATGAGCGACCAAATCAGAGTTGTTATTGTCGATGATCATCAAGTTGTGCTCGAGGGGTTCATGGCTCGACTAGAGCGAGAGCCCGACATTCATGTTGTAGCAACAGCAAGTAATGGCTTAGAGGCGGTAGAAGTCGTCAAGCAAACAGTGCCAGACGTAGTATTGATGGATGTCAGTATGCCCATCATGAACGGTATCGAGGCAACCGAGCTGCTAAAGACAGAGTTGCCTTTTGTGCGCGTACTTATGCTTACCATGCATGATAATCGCGAGTACATTATGAAAGTCATGCAGGCTGGAGCGGTAGGCTATATGCTAAAAGAGATCTCCGCCGAGAAGATGGTGCAGGCAATAAAAACAGTGCATCAAGGTTCAACCTACTTCTGCGAGTCCGTGACGCAGACCCTGTTCTCGCAAGAGATCACACCAACCGCGGCGAAGTCCAATCCATTAAGCAGAAGAGAAGAGAGTGTGCTTAAGCTCGTAGCTCAAGGTTGCAGCAGTAAAAAGATAGCGCAGCTACTGAACATCTCTTATCGAACGGTAGAAACGCACCGTCAGAACATCAAACACAAGTTGGATCTTCACTCTACCGCAGAGCTCGCGAAATACGCGTTAGAGAATGGTTTGTCGTAGTCTTTCGTTTGCCCCTCACACAAAGGGGATTAAGACCCCAAGCAATAGGGCGAAGTGACGACAGGAACTAGCCATTGGTTCTCCCCCTAATTTAGGGGGAGCTAGAGGGGGTACAGTGCGATGTAGCCACAGCAACTGCGTAACCAACTACAGCGCGCCCGCAATGTACTCCCATCGCATTTTTATCAAATAACCTACGCATCAATAGCAAACTTCTGTTATAAAGTGCGCCCAATATCAGTGAACGTTTGGAACAAGTTTTGGAAAAACACGAAGAAGTCTTAGTAGCGTTACGTCAAATCATTCGAGCTATCGACCTACATTCTAAGAAACTAAAGAAAGAGTGTGGCCTAACGGGACCACAGTTAATCCTTATGAACACCATCCGAGACATGGATGATGTGACGATTCGTGAACTCTCCAACTCTACAAACATCAGTCAGGCCACCGCGACAACCATCATTGACCGATTAGAGGCGCAAGAGTATGTGCAGCGGGTAAGAAGCCAGCAGGACAAAAGAAAAGTTCATGCGGTGCTGACACCAAAAGGTGAAGAGGTCCTAAAGAGCTCACCGCCGCCACTACAGGATAACTTTGTGCAGAAGTTTCAAGCACTAGAAAGTTGGGAGCAAACGCTACTGCTCTCGTCTATTCAGCGTATCTCTCTAATGATGAATGCCGACGATATCGACGCTGCACCTGTACTACAGCTAGACAGCAATATATCGAAAAACTAGGCGTAGTTGGCTCAAAAATTACTGTTTGAACGTATCAAACTAACGCTACCTATTTTTGGCGCATACGAGTTCGTATGCGCTTTTTTATTTCTTCAAATTTGCATTTATAAAGCATACTCATTCGAACTCTAATTATTTTTTAGGTGGCTAGGATTGTGTGAAAAATCGCCATAAAACTTACATACCGTGAAATTACACTTATAATTTGGTAAAGTACGCGCCGAAAAGTAGATTAATGCATGTTCTCAGCGATTGTTGTACGCCAATATCGCCGTAAATAGAACATTAAATGCTTTGAGTTAGAAGCAATTTAGTCATAGAGAGGATTAATGACAAAGGGTATTGATAAGTACAGTATTGATAGTACTGACTACACCATAGGACAGGATAATGTCCAAAAGTGGGGGTTTGATGTACATAACCCTGTATTCGGGATCAGCGCGGGTTTTATCGCGCTGCTCCTAGTAATGACCGTGATCGTTGATGCGGATACAGCGAAGTCTGCACTTGATGGCATCAAGTGGAGCATCATCAATAAGTTCGATTGGTTGTTTATGTGGTCAGGCAACATTTTTGTTGTCTTCTGCTTAGCTTTGATCGTGACACCGTTTGGTAAAATCCGACTCGGTGGTACTGATGCGGTTGCTGACTATTCGTTTATGTCATGGCTTGCCATGCTGTTCGCTGCTGGTATGGGCATCGGCTTGATGTTCTGGAGTGTGGCTGAGCCAGTCGCTTATTTTACCGGTTGGTATGAGACTCCGCTCGGCGTAGAAGCCAACACAGAGCAGGCAAAAGAGCTCGCGATGGGTGCTGTGATGTTCCACTGGGGTCTGCACCCGTGGGCTATCTATGGTGTTGTAGCGCTGTCTCTCGCATTCTTCGCATATAACAAAGGACTGCCGCTATCAATGCGCTCGATTTTCTATCCAATTTTAGGTGATAGAGCGTGGGGATGGGCTGGTCACGTTGTTGATATTCTAGCGGTTCTGGCGACCTTATTTGGTCTTGCTACGTCTTTGGGCCTCGGGGCTCAGCAAGCAGCGAGTGGTATTCAGCATGTGTTTGGCATTGAGGCCAGCATGACGATGCAAGTGATTGTTATCGCGGTTGTTACGCTTCTTGCTGTTGTATCAGTTCTGCGTGGTATTGATGGTGGTGTAAAAGTCATCAGTAACATTAATATGATCGTGGCGTTCCTACTGCTCATCCTAGTTGCGATCATCGGTTATGCAGTGACATTTGCCGCAATTCCAGACACGTTATTCGCTTACCTCAAGAACATTATCCCACTGAGTAACCCGCATGGTCGTGAAGACGAAGCGTGGATGCACGGTTGGACGGTATTCTACTGGGCATGGTGGATTTCTTGGTCACCATTCGTAGGTATGTTCATCGCGCGTGTGTCGAAAGGTCGTACGGTACGTGAGTTTATTACTGCGGTTCTGATTGTGCCTACTACCGTGACAATCATCTGGATGTCTGTATTCGGTGGTTTGGCTATCGACCAAGTTATCAACCAAGTTGGTACTTTGGGTGAGAATGGACTGCGAGATGTACCGTTAGCGATGTTTGAAATGTTCGATGCACTGCCTATGGGCACGATGCTATCTATCATTGCGGTAATCTTGGTATTGGTGTTCTTTATTACCTCTTCAGACTCAGGTTCACTGGTTATCGACAGCATCACTGCCGGTGGCAAAGTGGATGCGCCTGTTATTCAACGCGTCTTCTGGGCATTTATGGAAGGTGCGATTGCCGTTGCCTTGCTCTGGATTGGTGGTAATGAAGCGATAGCGGCGCTGCAAGCGGGCGCGATTTCATCAGCGCTTCCGTTCACGGTAATCCTACTTATGATGTGTGTCAGCCTATTGATGGGTATGAAGACTGAAAAGTACTAAAAGCGCAGTTTTAAAAAGAGCGGTCATTGACCGCTCTTTTTTTATCCTTTGAAGGTGTGGCTTGCGTTCTCTAGCGCATCGATGTCAGAAGCGCATATCAGTGGCTTTAGCGCTTCAAACTTATCTGGGCTCCAAGAGTAGATATTAAGCTTTAAAAGACGCTTGATGGTTTGATCGTCGAAACGATGCTTGATGAGTTTCGCGGGATTACCACCAACAACCCCGTATGCGGGCACATCCTTTGTCACCACACTGTTTGCGGCGACAATTGCGCCTTCTCCCAAAGTTATCCCTGGCATAATCATCGCTCTCATACCTATCCAGACGCCATCTTGAATGTGCGTATCACCTTTAGATTGATATGCTTCTTCGATCACGTCCATAAAGGGATAGAGAGAGAACCAGTCTGCGCGGTGCGTATGATTGCCCCCCATTAGGATAACGGCTTCGGCACCAATACAGACATAGTCTCCAATGTAGAGCTGATCAACTGCCCAGCGCGGTTGACGGTCTTTTGTTACCTCGTCGCCGTGCAAATAACGCACGACAGAGCTTTCAAAGCCATCATCATAGGCATCGCTGTAGTAACTGTGCGTACCTTTGATGTGGATATTCTTGTTTTTGACGGTTTGATGCAGCAGCTCAAAACGAGTCCAATGTTTGTTATTCACATTAATGTCTCCAATTTGCGTTTAATTTGAATGTTTAGGCAAACTGAACAGCTAGTGAATAAAAGGTCGTTTAAGATATGCGATGACGACGACCGGTAGAGCGAGTTGAATACAGCAGACTTGCATATCGGCGTCTCAAGAAAGTAGTAATTTCGCCGAGTATAATTGTGTCGGCTTAATAATCAACCAATCATATCTGGAAGCAATGATTTAGTCTTTGAAATGGTCAATATTGTGACGCGTTTTTATTCAACTAAGTCAATATATTGGCTCTCGATTTTGCGGTCGAATATGTATATTATTCAGCCGCCTTTCAAATATTCATAATTACACTGAATGGCTTTTCAATCCTATAAATAACAGAATAATAATTTATGAACTTATCATTACGACAAAAGCTAATTGCTGCGACCTTAAGCGCAGTTGTTCTTATGGCAGTCGCTTTAACCATACTCGCTGCCAATCAATTATCCTCTCAAACCAATGCTGCGATTAATGCACGTGCCCACAATGTTTCTTATGCTGCAGTGGAAGGCATTAAAAACTGGGTAGATATTCGAACTAAGATCGCCAGTGCCTTCAATGGTTTTGCCGGTGAGCAAGATAAAGTACCTTACCTTCAACAAGCCCGAATTGCTGGTGGTTTTGATGATATCTTCTTTGGCACACCAAGCGGTGAAATGCATCGCTCACACCCTGAGCGCAATCGTGCGGATTATGACCCAAGAACCCGCCCTTGGTACCAAGATGCAAAAGCAGCGAACAAGCAAATCATCACCGAAGCGTATCAAGACGCAATAACCAACGCGTTGTTGGTGACCATTGCTGAACCAGTAAGAACGAATGGTCGTCTGGCTGGTATCGTTGGTGCCGATGTACTCATTGACCAGTTGGTTGATGATGTTATTAGTCTTAACGTTGGTAAGAATGCGAGTGCGATGCTCATTGACTTGACCAATGGCACATTCTTAGCACACCCGAACAAGTCATTGCTTCTTAAGCCTGTGACGGCATTGGGGCAAAACTTTAATACCCAAACCATTCAACAGAAAGTGGCTGATCGCTCCATTCTTGACGTTACACTCAGTGGCTCAGAAAAGCTGATGTTCTTTTCTCAGGTTCCGGGCACTAACTGGGTATTTGCGATCGAGCTGGATAAAGAAACCGAGCTAGCGGGTCATAAAACCGCACTGACACAGTTGATCATCACCTCTGTGATTGTCTTGGTGTTTGTCGCAATTATTGCATCGTGGCTAATGAGCTTCCTTGTTAACGAACTTGCCCGTGTATCGAAAGCGTTGAAAGAAATTGCTTCGGGTGAAGGTGACTTAACACAGCGCCTAGAGCCGCGCAGCAAAGATGAAGTAGGGCAGTTGGCTCGAAACTTTAACACCTTCGTGAGCTACATGCATGAAACCGTTATGCATCTTAAAGACGTGTCTGTCGCACTTTCGGACCAAGCCAAAGACACCGCAACCCATGCTCGCGTTAGAAGCCAGCGTATTCAAACCCAGCAAGATGAGATCAACATGGTCGCGACAGCGATCAACGAGATGGCTGCTGCGACTCAAGAGATCGCAAATAATGCTGATATGACAGCTTCAAATTCCTCAGAAGCGGTTGGTGCAAGCACGCATGGTGCCGGTCAAGTATCTCAAACTCAAAGCTCAATTCAGAATCTAGCAGCGGAAGTAGACGTGGCGACGTCTGTTATTCAAGAGCTTGAGATTCATGGCAATAGCATTAACACTATCCTATCAACCATCCAAGACATTGCAGAGCAGACAAACTTGCTAGCACTTAATGCAGCTATTGAAGCAGCTCGCGCGGGTGAACAAGGGCGAGGTTTTGCAGTCGTTGCTGATGAAGTTCGCGTATTGAGTCAGCGTACACATGCGTCGACGCAAGAGATCCAGAGCACGATTGAGACCCTGCAAGCGACGACAGCGAAAGCCGTGGGTATCATGGGTGACAGTCGTGGTCTGGCGGAAACCAGTGTGGATGACGCGAACAGTGCAGCAGTAAGTTTGACACAAATCCATGCAGCCGTAGAGCAGATCAGTGACATGGCTGCACAAATCGCTACAGCGGCTGAAGAGCAAGCGTCTGTGACCTCTGAGATCACTCGCAATACGCAAGGTATTCGTGACGTATCGGACGAGTTAGCAGAAGAAGCGCAAGAAGCAGCGCAGCAAGCGGTAGAGCTGTCTGATTTGTCTCAGAAGCTTGAAAGTGAGATTGGTCGCTTTAAGATCTGATGGTGATTAGCTTTTCAAGATAAGAGCTAGACTCAACTTCCTAGCAGTGTCGTCTCACTATTCATATCAGGCGAGACAAAGTCAGCCCTATGCTCCTCCCCTTATGAAGGGGAGGCAGGGAGGGGTAAATGCGCTAAACTCAAGTCGATTTCGTGCCCCACTGTGCTTGAAGATATAGGGCGCATAATTTGACTACTTAATAGCGGCAGCTTGGTCGCATAATACCCCCTCTAACTCCTGTCTCTTGATCACAAGTCTGGATCAAGAGACTTTGCTAGATCATACCCCTCAACAATATCTTGCAGTCTAAACCAACCTTCCCAGAGTCGTTCCCATCCAACTCGGCCAGTTCGCTTAGTGTCATGCCAGTTGGCCAGTTTCCCCAGATTGAGGTATGCCCAGTGTAAGTGTGGTGGCTTCTTTGGGAGACGTTTTTTCTCTCTTTTTAACCAAAGTAATTTCCAAGCCTTGGGGCTTAGTATCTGTTCGCAACTCACTTTCTTAGCTCTATCTTTTTCTAAACCCAAGTATCGAAGTTGCTGAATTCGGCATGCTATAAAGCTAAGTAAAACAATCATTTTCTCTAGATTGGCTCTGCTTTGCATACGTAGGTTTTCAACTTGAGTTCCTCCTGTCTTCCACGACTTATGGAAGTCTTCAATTAACCAGCGTCGCTCGTAATATTCTAGGATGGTGATGGCTTGTTTTTTGGTTCTCACAGGTTCAGAAGTCAGAATATGCCAGCACAACCCCTTGCTATTACCTTGTTCAATGCAACTTACGTAATTAAGTTGAACCGGCTCTCCCTTCTTGGTCGATGGAACTTTGAGCGTCACAGGTGCGTAGCGAATATCACATATCGCTTCTCGTGCTTTTCGCCCACCTCTCTGCATCACTGGAACCGTTCGCTCACCTGCACTTTTAAGCGAAGAACCGAAAGAGTAGAGTTTATCGTCTGACTCCTCTATACAACGAGCCTGCATGGAGCGAACAATAAATCTCTGATTATTTTCTGTTTTATACGTCAGGTACTCATACAGATCTGCTTCTCTATCACATACAGAAATGACGTGCTCCATTGTATCGCCCAGTCGTTCTGCTACTTTGCGAGAGGCTTGTTCCCATTTATAGCTTTCTTTCTCTTTATATGGACGCTTGGGCTGCGTTTCACTTTTTCCTTTCTCAGCTAAATTTCGGGTCCAGCGGTGCTGTTCAATCAAGCCCACAACATGGTGTTGCTTAGGAGAAAAAAGCAACACTGAGTGAGCTTGAAAACCTTTCGATTTCTCGTAACGAGTCGTGTGCCCTAGCTCTTTAGATACAGTTTTGTGGGTAAAGCTTAACGAGGTTGTGTCTTCAAGGGCAAGCAATGTCCCTAAGCCTTTCGCAGACTCAGCAGTCGCAGAGAAACCTGCTTCTGCAATGTCGTCTGCTTTGATGTCTTCGTTTCGAATGAACCGATAAGCGGCTTCAATATCGGCTGGATTAGAGAGAGATTGCAACACAGATTTCCCTATATGGCTGGCTATTGAGCTCGCAAGAGAAACAAGCCGACGGGTACGTCGTGGGTCACCAAGCTGAGCATCATTAAAAGTGGCTTTGGCCCATTTTGCAGTATCTGTGATGAACATGTCGATATCCGTGTTGTTTTAGATATCGTTTAGATCGCAGTTAAATCAATAAGTTTAATAAAATAGCGCAAGGATTAACTTGCGCTATTTGTGTATGAAAGACAGCTCTAACTCCCCCTAAATTAAGGGGAGAACCAAAGGCTAGTGCCTATCGTCACATCGCTTGGAAGTACCCTTACAACCAATACTCTCCCAATACAGCTCCTTCACTCCCGTGATAAGCCATTTGCGCTTGTAGCAGTTCAGCGGTTGCCACGGCATCCATCAGTGCATGATGCGGCGGATAATCAGGCAGTCCATAGCGTCGACGTGTTTGACCCAAGCGAACAGAGTCTGCGCGCTTTCCTTTTAGCTTGTTCAGCAGGCCTGCCGTCAGTTTATCTTGATAGTCTGACTCAATTTGCATGGTATCCACGACGGGAAACTCAATGCCTTCACCGAGCATCTTCTTAAGTGCGCAGTTCAAGAATCCGCGCTCAATAGGACGATAGTGGACAACAATTACTTTGCCCGCGAGTGCGTTGAGTACATCTTCAAGGATCTCGTTGAGGGTAGGGGCATCAATGAGATCGTTGTGCGTAATCCCATGTATAACAACGGACTCCTCTTCCAGTTTGGCTTTTGGTCTAACGGTCCAATGGGCCGCTTGATTAAGTTTGATTCGCGAGAGAGTAAAAGGCACTAAACCAATCGATAAAATACCATCCTTCTCTGGGTTCAAGCCGGTTGTTTCAAAATCGAGCGCCACGAAAGGCACCTCACGCAGCGGTGTATCTGCATGTGGTAATCCTGCCGAATAGAAAGCTTGGAGCCTCGAGTCTTTTGAACGTTCACTCAGAACGTCAAACTTATTGTTCCATTGCACCGCTGGTACTTTGAGTAGTTTTTTTATCATAGGACCTACTTAAAGTTGTTGCTTGCTTGATATCGGAACTTAAGGAAGTTCTGACCGTTACTCAGAATTTGGAAAGCGTCTTTCAAATTTCGCCTTTCAAAGTCTGACAGATTTTCTGGCTCGACATTGTTGTCTGGCTCGATGCCTTGCTCGACATCTTGAGCTTGGTGAGCAATGCGCACCATGGAAATGAACTCGAGTGCGTCTTTTAGATCTCGTGCGCGTCCCTTTGGCAGGATCCCCGCTTCGTGGATGTCGTCGAGACGTTCAAACGAGTTGGTTGAGCGAGAGCCAACCGCAAGGGCATGCACACGAATAAGGTCAACGAGAGGGGCAGTACCGCGTCGTTTTAGGTTGATGGAGTTATTGTGTCGACCATCTTTTTCCATTACGAAGTCTTTAAAGAACCCGAGAGGTGGTTTGCGATTAAGCGCATTGCGAGCTAAACAGGCCAAGAAGCGGTTATTGCGTCTAGCTCGTCTGACGATAAAGCTATTCAGCTGCTCTGCCCACTTTAGTTTTCCGTATACTCCATCGAGGTCGAAAAATATCGAGGCATTGAGCAGCGCTTTAGGGTTTGGATCGTCGATCCAGTCGGCAAAGCACGCTTCCCACTCTTTGCGGGTCATGCGCCATTCAGGGTTCGTTGCCATGATGTCGCCAGTACAGTAGGTATATCCGCAATCGGCGAGACCATCGCAAATGAACTTAGAGAAAGCCTCGAAGTATTTGCCGTGCTTCTCTTTGTTAAAACTGTCATCAAGGATAATGGCGTTGTCTTGGTCGGTCACCAAGAGTTGCTCGTCTCGTCCCATTGAACCTAGCGCTAAGAAGCAGTAGGGGATAGGCGCTTGCCCTAACTCTTCTTCTGCTAACTCGATGATACGCTGCTTGAAACTTCTGCCAATGACCGACATAGCAGTGCCTACCATATGAGCATTCGCGTCTTCATTGACCAAACGAACGAAGCTATCTCGAATTTGTTCAGATAGCGCCTTCAGTTCTTCAACGGACTGCTGCTGGAAGATACTACTCACGAGTAATAGAGAGTTTTGAGACTCATAACGAACGATATCGGTCGTCTCAATAATTCCAAGTGGTTTCTTGTTCTTAAGCACTGGAAGATGATGCACATTGTAACGGAGCATGGTGAGCATCGCTTCGTACACATACGCATTGTGGTCAAGAGAGATGACATCCGTGGACATAACCGTAGAGACTTCGTCTTGCGGGTCCAAGCTTTCTGCTAGCACGCGCGTGCATAGGTCTCGGTCAGTAATAATACCGACAACTGGGGACGTATCTTCCTCGTCGTTCTCTACGATTTCGGGATCGATGATAAGGAGCGACGACACCTGCTCATCTGCCATGAGGCGAGCGGCGCTTTGAATAGTACTGCTGCGTTCAATAGTTGGTGCATCGCGAGTCAGTAGCGTTCGAACTTTGGAGGTGGTCAGGTCGTTGGTATTTTCATTGTTCGATACGGTTTGTCTCAATCGAACGGTATCTTCGACTTCAACAAAGTCTGCGAATGAATCGAAGCCATCATAAAGTTCCTGAAACACTTCCGCAGGGATGCAGTACACTAAAGTATCTTCAACCGCTTTGGCAGGGAAGCGTACCTTGTTATTGGTCAGCAGACCCATTTGACCGAATAAATCGCCTTCATCAATTCGGTTATAAAGCTCGCCTTTGCGTCGATAAATCTCGACAACACCACTGCGAACCATGTACAGGTCTTGAATGTCATCGCCAAAATGAATGATGGGGGTGTCTTCGCGATAGTAACCAATCTCTATTTGTTGTGAGACGTGTATCAGCGTTTCTTCAGGGAGTTCATCGAAAGGGGGATGAGAGGCCAGAAAGTTCTGGATTTCAATCAGTTCAGCGTCCATGACGAGCCTTATCAAATGGAGTATCTGTTAATACTACACGCTGAAACCAAAAAGGTCAGCTTGCGCTGACCTTTGAGTTAATATTTTGATATTTGGAGATTAAAGTACCGCAGCGATACCTTTACACAGTGGTCCCATGTTCGATTTAGTCATACCTGCAACGCTGATACGACCTGAACCGACGATGTAAATACCAAACTCTTCTTTCAGGCGGTTTACTTGCTCTTTGCTCAAACCAGAGAAAGAGAACATGCCGTTTTGGCGCTCGATGAAGCTAAAGTCTGCATCTACGCCTTCTGCTTTCAGTGTTGCCACGAATAGTTCACGCATTTCTTGAATACGATCGCGCATTTCAGCGACTTCTTGTTCCCATTCTGCGCGCAGTGCTGCATCGTTTAGAATGTAGGTAACAACCGCAGAGCCGTGCGCTGGCGGGTTTGAGTAGATAGAGCGGATGATGCTCTTCACTTGAGAGAAGGCAGTCGTAGCGATCTCTTCTGTCTCAGCAACGAGTGTAAACGCACCCACACGCTCATTGTACAAACCAAAGTTTTTAGAGAATGAGCTCGCTACAAGGATCTCTTTGTTGTACTTAGCGAAAGTACGCAGACCTTGAGCGTCTTCTTCAACACCCTTTGCAAAACCTTGGTAAGCGAAGTCGAATAGTGGAACTAGACCTTTGTCAGCTACAAGCTTAGCAAGTTGCTCCCACTCGTCTGCAGTTGGGTCGATACCTGTTGGGTTATGACAGCAGCCGTGAAGCAATACGATATCACCAGCAGACGCTTGCTCAAGGTCTGCAACCATGCCAGCAAAGTCTTTGTCTTTAGTTTGTGCATCGTAGTAACGGTATTGTGCCGTTTCGATGCCAGCAGCGCTAAATACGCCGTTGTGGTTTGCCCATGTTGGGTTGCTGATCCAGATTTTTACTTCACCTAGTTGGCGTTTGATAAACTCACCCGCTACGCGAAGTGCGCCAGTACCACCTGGCGCTTGAGCTGTTTTTGCGCGTTTTTCAGCGACGATTTCAGCATCTGTACCAAATAGTAGTTTTTGAACAGCTAGGCCATACTCAGCCGTCCCTTCAATCGTCAGATAAGACTTGGTTTTTTCCGTTTCTAGAAGTGCTGCTTCTGCTTTTTTTACGGTAGCCAGAACAGGAGTCTCACCTTGTTCATTTTTATAGATACCTACACCTAGGTTGATCTTCTCAGCGCGAGCGTCTTTTTTAAACTCTTCTGTAAGACCGAGGATAGGGTCAGCGGGTGCTGCAACAACTTTTTCAAACATATTCTTCATCCATGTTAATTGAAGGGGGCGAAAAACCATTCGTAACGAATCAGTTACTAGGTGACAACAGCCTATTTATACCTCTCGAGGCTATCAGTGACAACCAGATTAAAGAAGAAAACTAAAAATTATCTTGATTTGAAACAGAAAATGGCAGTAATTCAGTATTTATGTATGGAAAGGGCACATGTTTATGAGCTTTCGTAGTAGGTAAAGTGAAAAAGTGTATGGATAGCGAAATGGAAATTAATATCACGATGGTTTCACATGAGAGCTGCCACACTCTATGTTGCAAAACGAAACGGAATCGTCATGAATCTATTAGTCCCGTCACGTCTTAAGGTAATTCAAGCTCGAATTAGATGTGCTAGATCACATCTTGTTACATATACCGAGGTGGCATATTGGTGTATCTGCTAATGTTGATATTGTAATACAAAAATAACTCAGCTAGATACTTGGACTATTTCGTGGTTAGTGTTGTACAGGATGGAAGCTGGGTCCCTCAACTTGTTACATAATGGAATATTATTCAGGAGATGACATGAGACCGAAGACTTTCCGTTTTTTGACGTTAGCATCAGTAATTACTGGATTTTTAAGTGTTTCTGCCAGCGCTGCTACCTTCGTAATGGAGAAAAATGGTACTGACTTTTCAATAGACGGTAACGGTGGTGCCCAGGAGGGGCAGCAACTCTACTTATGGGGAACTAACACGACTAATGCGAATCAGCAGTGGGTTCAAATCAATCATGGTGACGGTTATTATTCATACAAAAAGAAAGATACTAACTTATGTTGGGATGGCGGGGACGGTGGTGCGCAGCGACAGGCCGTGACCTTGCAAACCTGTGATGCGAGCGATTTCAACCAGCACTGGCAAAAGGTCAAAGTTGTCCGCGGTACAGAGATTTATCGATTTCAAAAGCGGAATGCGACGGGCTATTCCATTGATGGAAATGGCGGTGCTGCAGAAGGGCAACTTCTTTACCTCTGGGATTCCAGTGATAGCAACGTCAATCAACAGTGGGTGTTGAACAACATAGATAGCACGTCAGGCAATAAGCTCGCAATTGACACTGCTTTTGATGACGGGACAGGTCATGGTAGTTATCCAGCAACCAACGCAATTGATGGCAGCACAGCGTGGAGCACTCGTTGGGCTGCGTCAGGTTCACCTGTGAATCTGACTATTCAACTCCAAGAAACCAGTGATGTATCTGAAGTAGGTATTGCTTGGGGGCAAGGGGACTCAAGAGCATATACATTTGAAATCTATGCCCGTCCAGGTACAAGTGGCACTTGGACTAAGGTGTTTGATGATGTTAGTAGCGGCAATGTAGATGGATTCGAAGTCTTTGATATTACGGATATCTCGGCGCAGCAGATACGTATCAAAACATTTAGTAATACGGCCGGTACTGAATGGACCAATATCAACGAAGTTGAGATCTATGGAGGTAGTGGATCTGGTGGTGGCGAGCCGGTCGGCAATGCTGAATATCCATCTGATTTGATGAGTAACTACAATCAATGGAAGATTACCTATCCGGATGGCACAGAAGACAAGACGTTGTATCAAAAGAGTAATGAGTATTTCTACGTCAATGATGATCGTAACGGCATAGTGTTTAGAGCACCGGTTCGCTCGAACAATGGTACGACGCCTAACTCAAGCTATATCCGATCAGAGCTTCGAGAGCGAGAGGCTGATGGTAGTTCGGATATCTATTGGACAACGACTGGTAAACATGTGGTTTACGCTAAGCAAGCCATTACTCATCTTCCGATAGTCAAAGATCATCTAGTTGCGACTCAGATCCACGGAAACAAAGAAGCCGGTATTGATGATTCTTTGGTACTTCGTCTAGAGGGCTCTCATCTATTCTTATCGTTCAATGGCGGCGTGTTACGTGATGACTTGACCATTAAAACGAACTACTCATTAGGAACGATTCATGAAGTGATGTTCGAGGTTATCGATGGTAAGCACTACGTTTATTACAGTGAAGATGGCAACCTTGGAAGCGCTTATGCGTCGGGCAACGCAAGTCAGTACTTGGTTAAAGATGGCAGTAGTACTGTGTTGATGGATCTCGACTACGGCGAAGCTTACTTTAAGATCGGCAACTACACCCAAAGTAATCCTGAGAAAGAAGGGTCGTATACCGATGACCCTGACAACTATGGTGAAGTAGTTGTGTATGATTTCTGGGTATCACACCAGTAAAATGTTAAAGGCCTAACTTAAGCAGTTAGGCCTTCCACTTAACTGTCTAAACCACCTGAACTTTCAAACGCTTTGAAGTGAAGCTCTGATTCGGAGGTTTGCGTAGCGATTTCGCTGTTCTTTTCATTTGCTGGCATAAGTCTTACCGAGTTTAGGCGACAAAGCTGCGCTAGGTTGGCTGGCGCATCGTCAATTACAAGCGTATCAATGTCTATGATTTTGCTACAAAAAACCGAGGCGTGACGTTCTAGTTTCGTTTGGTCTGCAACAATAACTCGTTGTTTAGAATTGCTCAGGATTAAGCGGGTAAGCTCGGCCTCTTCATAGTGAAACTCCAACAAATCTCCACGGTCATTGATGGACCCGATTCCACAAAGAGCGATATCCGCGCGAAAGCTGTTCAAGAAGTTGGCAGTGCTATACCCGGTAACATCGCGCTGCCTATTCCGTACCAGCCCACCAGCAAGCCAAACTTCGGCATTACTGTTCTCTAATGCAGTCGCAACATCGAGATTATTGGTTATCGCTTTGAAGCGGAGCGCTGGCTCTATCTCGCTGGCAACGAGTGCGATCGTTGAGCCATAACCAAAGAAAACAGTTTGTCCTTGCGTAACCAACTTAGCCGCAACTCTAGCCGCCGCTAACTTTCCACTTGAGTTGCTTTGCGCGCGTTGATTGAAATGGCAATTGTCAGCAGTAGCGGGCAATGTAACTCCCCCGTGAATTCGTCTAGCTTTTCCTTCGACACACAGTGCATTGATATCACGGCAGACGGTTTGAGGAGTGACGTTAAATAGTTCGGAGATATCACACGTTTTGAGTGTCCCTTTTGTTTGCAATAGTTGAAGAATTCTCTGCTTCCTTTTCATGTCAAAATCTCGGAATAAGTTCAAATGAAACTCAAGTGAATATAAAGCCCGAATATGAAACGGGTGTAAATGGTCTTGTTAGACAAGCGAACTATGTTGTAACTGATTGTAAAATAGACAATGTTCGAATGAACAAAAACACGTTTTATCTCATTTAAGGTTCACGCTACTGAAAGCTTGCATTCATCTCTGGTCAATAGCATTTCTCCATCTAATACAGGAGGCAGCTAATGAACAGCTATAGAGTGATATTTGGATTGGTGGCAACAGTGTCACTATTAGGGTGTGGTGATGACAATGACGATACGATCATTCCAGGGGAAGGCGTTAACGTCATTTTAGCGGAAAACTTTGCGAACGTTGAAAATGGTCAGCTACCAGAGGGATGGGACCTAGTCACTAACCTTGGTGAGGCTTATGTAAAAGACGGCTATCTCTACATAGACGGTACCGTTGATAACTACACGGCAACGGCCGTTGAACTGCCGCAAGAGCTGTCTGGCTATGGTAATTACAAAGTCACGGTGAATTTTACCATTCCTGAGGCGAACAATAGCTCGCGTTGGGCAGGCTTTAAATACCGTATCCTTGGGTCAGATCCTTACTATCAGATGGCGATACGCCAAGCTGCAACGAGCAATAACGGCACTGAACTTGCCGCTCGCTATCAAAATGAATGGACGATTCTTGATACTAGCGCGTTTAATCAAGATATCGATCCAGAGCAAATCTATACGGTTGAGATCATTACTCATGGTGACCGTGTTCAACAGAAACTCAACGGTCAACTACTTCATGACAATGCAATCTTACCAGTAATGGGAAATATTGGTTTTCAGGCGGCGGGTTCAGTACTGAAAATCCAAGATGTCAAAATTACCGAACAAATAGAAACACTGCCTAAACTTGAGCAAATCTATTCGGTTGATGAGCCAGAAACTGAGATTGCGATGGCACCAAGTGTTATCGGTACTGACTTTAGCTCACTTGATAGCTTAAATTATTTCAACGGATCGAATGCATACTTGAAACTTGATAGCTCTCTGGGGGTGTACTCTCATGATGGTGAGTACTTGTCATCGCTCGAGCAGCTGTTGGCTGCTGAGCTCAGTATTATCCCAGTGCTTGAACTCGCTAATGATGTGGCTCTAGATAAGCTGACAGAGGTTCTTGAGAGCTATAAGGCCGTCGACCTTACTTTTGTTTCCACTGAGCATACACAGCTCACCGAACTAAGAGCTAGAAACGGTAACATTCGTTCAGCGATGAAAGTGCTAGCAGAAGACGTTGGCTCCGACATCAGTGCATGGCATGGCCTTGTTTCTAGAGTCACAGCATCTAAATCTCGAATAGTGGTCTTGCCGCAATCAGAGGTGACTGCAGAGCTAATGGACTATCTGCAGCGTCGCTTGCTTACGGTGTGGGTTGAACATGACGGAGTAAGCTCTATGGCGAGCCTGTTGACAACGGGAGCTCATGGCCTAGTGACGGCACACACTGATGTGCTTGCCGAACTGATGGGTAAGTTTCCTTCAAACTCATTGATTCGCAAACCTCTTATTATAGGTCATCGCGGCGTCCCTTCATTAGTGCCTGAAAATACTTTAGAAGGTGCAATTAAAGCGCTTGAACTGGGTGTTGACGGTAATGAGTATGATGTTTATCTCTCTGCGGACAATCATGTCGTCGTCATGCATGACACAACGGTTGACAGAACGACGGATGGAACAGGTAAAGTCGAGGAGATGACACTAGAAGAGTTACGGGCACTCAGTATATTAGACCTTGATGGTGTAACGCCAACTGCGATGAAAGTACCCACTTTGGCTGAGTTCTTCGAGGAGTTTAAAGGCGAAGAGATGACGCATTTCCTCGAGATCAAGAGTGCAAATCCGCTAATTGTTGATGAGATTGCAAAACTTACTGAGGAATATGATGTAGCTGATCAGCTAATAGTCATTACTTTCAACGAACAGCAGACGCAAAGAATGGCTGAAATCATGCCGACAATTCCAGTTGGATTACTGACGTCACACAGTGAAGGCAGAGATTCAGAAGCGACGCTACTTCAAATGCTTAAGAAGGTTCAGCCATTATCAACCACGTATAACCCGTCTTACGCCAATTTATCTGAGGAGACAATTGGCATTGCAAAGCATCGTGGCATGACTCTCTGGCCTTGGACGTATCGCAATAAAGAAGATCAGAATAAGCACTATGCGATGGGTATCCATGGACTGACTACGGATTATGCACAGTGGTCCAGTGACAAGATGGTGTCTGTATCGGTGTCTACTAAGGATATGAATGTAGATGTTGATCAATCGCTAGCTCTCGATGTTTTGCTTAGAGACCAGAAAGGTGGTGAGCAAGCGGCTATTGCGGTTAAGTTCCTCGTGACTCAAAGCAGTGCGGATTACGAACAAAATGAAGATGGGGAGTTAGTCTTCAGTACTTCAGGCCAAGCAGAGGTGCTGGCAATGTACCAACATCATTTGGAGACAGGTGAATCTTACTTCATCTACTCAACGCCTGTTACAGTCACTGTAAACTAATTAAAAAAGCCGCATTCAACAAGACCTGTTGGATGCGGCTTTTCTGTTCAAGTAAAGCTCATTTATCAAATCCTTTTAGCTCGTGCTCTGACTCAACGGCTTGTGTTTCGATGTCAGGGTTTTGGTCAAATTTGCTCTTTGCCCAGTCGTTAAGGTGTTTCAAAATCGCACTGGCGGCGTGCTCTTTAGTGATTTCTTCACTGCTGCCAACACTAATCGCTTGCTTAACGCGTTGGCCGGTTTCATCTTCTGCAACGTGCAGCCAGTCTGGGTGCCAATAATAGGGTTGACCGCTTTTTGTTTCCCATTTGTGAACACCGTTGGACTCACCATGGTAGTCGATATCACTGTTTGAAAATTTAGCCATCTTATTGTCCTCAACTCAGGGGAGATTACTTAAATGTAGCTCTATTTTTAAAACGTGGTACACCCAAGTAGACGTTACTATTCGAAACGAAGCGCCTCTATTGGATCGAGTCTTGATGCTTTATAGGCTGGGTAAAATCCGAACCCAACGCCAATAAAGGCTGTAGCCGAGATGCTCAGCACAATGATCATTGGAGAAACAATAAGTTGCCAACCCAAACCGTATTGAAGCGCGGCAATCACAAGCAGAGAAATAATGATACCGAGCAAGGCTCCAACTAAGCACAGCACGACGCTCTCAATAAGAAACTGACTCATGATGTGTTTGGGTTTTGCACCTACCGCCATTCTAAGTCCAATCTCACGGGTTCGCTCCGTTACGCTCACCAGCATAATGTTCATCACTCCAATGCCGCCTACGAGTAATGATACGCCTGCCACACCAGATAGTAACAGTGAGAACACTTTGTTGGCTTCTGCCCGAGTATTCATCATTGCGGTAAGGTTCATTATCTTAAATGGACTAACTTGATTCGCGGGGATACGATGTTTTTGAATCAGCAAGCGTTCTACTTCGTCAGCCACAAAATCCATATCATCTTTGTTTCCGACCGAGATAGTGATGCGTTTAATTTGGTCCGATTTACCATTATTGCGGCCAATCACTTTTCGATTTGCGGTCGTGATTGGGATAATCACGATGTCATCTTGATCTTGCCCTCGCATGTCTTGTCCTTTCGACGCAAGCACACCTGAAATCGAAAGCGGAATCTTGTTAATACGGATCGTTTCACCTAATGCTGATTCAATGTTACCAAATAGCTCGCTGGCCACGGTATGACCAATGAGAGCAACTTTTGCTCCACGTCGCACGTCGCTGTCCTCGAAGGCTTCACCGTGGCTCATTTCCCAGTTTGACGCTACGAGGTAGTCAGTATCTGTTCCGTATACAGAAGTACTCCAGTTTTGATTGCCCCAAACGACTTGAGCTTGATTATTGACAGAACCTCCAACAGCGATCGCTTCAGGGATTTCGCTTTTAATAATCGCAACATCGCTCATAGTAAGGCGATTGCTGGCTCCTACAGCTTGTGAAGCTCCACCAGATTTTATGGATCCAGGGCGGACCATTAATAGGTTTGAACCTAGGCTTTCTATTTGCTGTTCCACTTCACGTTGAGCACCTTCACCCAATGCAAACATGATCACCACAGCGCTAATGCCAATTATAATGCCCAACGTAGTGAGAATAGAGCGAAGTAGGTTTCGCCTCAGCGAGAGAAGAGCTGTTGATATTAGTATCATGCAGCCCCCTTAGACTCATGACTAGATAGGTCAGCGATGAGTTTACCATCTCGAATTCTGAGAATTCGCTGAGCTTGGGAGGCCACTTCGTCATCGTGTGTGATGATAATAATGGTCTGCCCTTGTTGATTGAGGTGGTGGAATAGCTCGACTATTTCTTCGCCCGTCTTGCTGTCCAGCGCGCCCGTCGGCTCATCTGCTAACAATATATCAGGTTGATTAACCAGCGCGCGCGCAATCGCAACTCGTTGCTGCTGCCCCCCTGAGAGCTGATTTGGATGCGAGTCTAGCTTGTCACCTAAACCAACGAGTTCTAAGCATTGCTGAGCTCGTGTGCTGGCATCTTTAATAGGGTCGTCAAAATACATGAGGGGCATTTTGACATTGTCGACGGCTGATGTTCGGGCAAGGAGATTAAATTGCTGAAAGACAAAACCTATGTGGTCCCTCCGTACTTCCGCTAATTGATTTTTGTCCATGTTTTGAATGGAATTATCAAGGATGGTGATCTCGCCAGTTTCCGGAGTCATAAGGCAACCAATCATATTCATTAAAGTCGACTTTCCGCTTCCTGATGGTCCCATGATGGCAACCATTTCCCCTTTGTTGATTGAAAAGCTGACGTCATTGAGAACTTGGAATCGATCTGCCCCGGTCGGAAAACTATGACTGATGGATTTACATTCAATAGCGATAGTCATCAGTTGCCCCCACGATATTGGGTAACCACGACTTCATTACTTAGATCGGGATGGATAATAGCGGTATATTTGTCATCTGCCACTCCGAGTTGTGCGTACACGGTCTCAATTTGATTGTTACGCAGCAAAAGCAACGGACCCATTTTGATCTTGCCATCTCGTATCTGCTTTTGTAGTGCACGCTGCTCTTTAGTCAGTACTTCGGCTAATCGTTTTGACATCATTTGACGTTGCTGACGATCAGCGTTGTGTGATCCTGAAGCGTCTCGGTTTGGCATAGATTGTTGGATCTGGCGTTCTTGCTCAGGCGTCAGGTTGAGGTATTTAAGCCGCGCTAGTGGTCCTTTCTGCTGATTGCTATTGGATACCTCGTAGCGACTCGCGATACGAACCGCTGCGTTGCTGACCCTTTGAACATCCCTCAAATTCTCAATAGAGACTTCTAAGTTAGCGGTCATTCCTGGGAGTAACATGCCTCGAGGGTTAGGGGTTTCAATTACTACGACATAGCTGACGACACCGGAGTTATCTTGTGGTGCTTTACGTATTTGTCGCACGTGGCCTCTAAATTCTCTGTCGGTAAATGCATCGACACCGAAGGAGACTTGTTGTCCTTCCTTAATAAGACCAATATCGGACTCATCGATGTAGGCTTCTATTTCCATTTCAGACAGATCGCGTGCGATCGTAAATAATTCTGGCGTGTTGTAGCTAGAAGCAACTGTCTGACCGGCTTCGATCGTTCGGTTAATAACAAAGCCGCTTATAGGAGCGCGTATATCGGTGCGCTCTAATTGAATCTTCGCTTGAGCAAGACTCGCGATGTTAGCGTCATGAGTCGCTTTGAGTATGTCCCTCTCTACGATAGCTTGTTGCCAGTCAATATTGAGAAGCCGGCTGGTGGTCTCCAGTACGTCAATAGAATCTTCAGAGACATTTTTCTGAACATACAACTCTTTAGCTCTATTTAGCTCACGAATCGAGCGTTGGTAGTCTAACTTTGCGCGCTCAATTCTTAGTTCTTGGGATTTAAGGTCGGAGGCACTTTTATCGGCAAGGGCTTGTGCTTGGTCGACTTGAGCGGCGAAAGAAGCGGGATCCAATTTGGCGAGCAGTTGTCCTTCCTCAACACTGTCGTTGAAGTCGGCATAGACCTTGATAACTTGTCCTGAGAGCTGGGCACCGACGACCACATCATCGACGGCTGCTAAAGTGCCAGTTGCACTCACAGTGTTGCTAATATCGCCGATGGATACTGATTCAGTTCTGTAAGACTGTGTTGGCGTGCTTTGCGTTCCCCACAAAACGGGATAAGTTTGATAGATAGCGACTGATGCTACTGCTGCAATAGATAACGATATGACCGTGTTTCGAATTGTACGATTCATCTTCCATGCCCTAGTTATTGTAATACAAGTACAACGATATCAAGCGATAGAAAATAGTGGACTGAATTTACAGAGCTTTACACAAAGTTGAGAGGCAGGGGAGAGCACCTTGAAGGATAAAAAAAGCCGCTCATAAAGAGCGGCTCAGATTGCTGACGAACCCCGCTTTTTCAAGCGGGGTTCTTTTTTCTGAGCGGCCATAGGCCGCGATCGCGATATTTTTTGTTAGATAGCGCTCTGAAGTGAGTTGAGCCTAAACCGGCATACAGAGGCCAGTATTTGACGTATTTCTGCCCTATTTAAGCCCATTTTTCGCAGATAGCTCACCACCAACGCTATCTTCTTGATGTTTTGAGCGGCAGCGGCTAACCAACATTGCATCTGCACTTTTGCGAGACCACGGTAGCGCGCGTAACGGTGACCATGGTGTTGTTTTGCATCGGCGAAGCTTCGTTCTACCGTTTCACTTCGCCTCCGATACGTCTTTTTCCGTAGCAAGAGAGTCGCATTTGATTGGCTCGCTCCACCGCCTCGCTGTAGAGGTGACGCGTTATGACCTTCTGCATGTTTTCACTCTTGGTGCAGTCGTCCCGAACGGGGCAAAACGCACATTGCTTCGGGTCGGAAGCGTATGAGCGATAGCCTGCGCGTGTTGTGGTTTTATAGACGAGCTCCTGCCCTTCTGGACAGCGATAGGTATCGGTCTCTTTTTGGTATTTGAAGTCTTTCTTCTTAAATTTGTTCTTAGTTCTTGATGGGCGGCGATACCCGAACACACCTAATAGACTGCGGCGCTCGAGTGATTCAGCAACAGGCGCTGTGAAGTAACCTGCATCGATACCAACTGCGATGGGGTTGAGGTTGAACTGCTCTAGCGTGTGGTCGAGACGACGGATATAGGGCTGTGAGTCATTCACATTCCCCGGTGTTGCGTATGTGTCTATGATTATACCGTGCTTGCCATCCACGGTTCGGTGGTCAAGATAGAAGAAGCCTTGAGGCTTATTGTCCCGGGTCATGAAGCCACTTTCAGGGTCGGTGGTGCTGACTTTGGTGTTTTTGACGTCTGTCTTTGGTGGCGTCTCCTTGAATGGATTTTTACCTTCGGCTTCTCGGTCTGCGGCCACATCTTCATTCAGCATATCAAGATAAGCGCCTGCACTAACTGGGCGCAGACGATTCATGTGCTTGTTCTTGTTAGCATTGGCTTTAAGGTGTGTACTGTCAGTGAAGAGCTCCTGTCCTGCGACTAAGCCTTTCTCCATCGCTTGAAGCACTATGTTATTGAAGATGCGCTCAAAGACTTCAGTACCATTGAAGCGTCGAATTCGGTTCTGGCTTAACGTCGAAGCATGGATAACTTTTTCGGTCAGTGACATTCGCAAGAACCAACGATAGGCGACGTTCACTTCAATTTCTTTGACCAGTTGGCGCTCACTTTTGATGCCGAATAGGTAGCCAAGCAGAATGATTTTGAATAAACGAACAGGGTCTACGGGCGGGCGGCCGTTATCTTTGCAGTATAGATGTGCCACTTCGTCTCTGATGAATTCAAAGTCGATGGCATTATCAATTTTTCGTACGAGATGATTTTGTGGAACAAGCTGTTCCATAGTGACCATTTCAAGTTCGTATTGCTGAGGAGAAGGTTCTTGGAAGCATATCGGAGTATCCATATTTCGATACTCCTATTAGATCAAAGGTCTGGCTCGAAAGCTAGACCTTTGTCAGCAGTCTGAGCCGCTCATAAAGAGCGGCTTTAGGGAATAGATAGAGTCTATTAGAAGTTCGCACTACGCGGTGTACGTGGGAATGGGATAACGTCACGAACGTTGCCCATGCCAGTCACGTAAGACACTAGACGCTCGAAACCAAGACCGAAGCCTGCGTGAGGCACTGTGCCGTAACGACGCAGGTCGCGGTACCAGTTCATGTGCTCTGGATCGATGTTCATCGCGCGCATGCGGTCATCTAGGATGTCTAGACGCTCTTCACGCTGTGCACCACCGATGATTTCACCAATGCCAGGTGCTAGTACGTCCATTGCCGCAACTGTTTTACCGTCGTCGTTCAAGCGCATGTAGAATGCCTTGATGTCTTTCGGGTAGTTCTTAACGATAACTGGCGCTTTGAAGTGTTCTTCAGCTAGGTAACGCTCGTGCTCAGAAGACATGTCGATACCCCATTCAACTGGGAATTCGAACTCACGACCAGAATCTAGAAGGATTTGGATTGCGTCCGTGTAGTCAACCTGTGCAAAGTCAGCATCTACGAACTGCTCAAGACGAGTGATTGCTTGCTTGTCGATGCGTTGAGCGAAGAACTCAAGGTCGTCGCGGCGCTCTGCTAGTACTGCCTTAAATACGTACTTAAGCATGTCTTCAGCAAGCTTAGCTACGTCTTCTAGGTCTGCGAACGCGACTTCAGGCTCAACCATCCAGAATTCCGCTAGGTGGCGGCTGGTGTTTGAGTTTTCTGCTCGGAACGTCGGACCAAAGGTGTAAACCTTGCTTAGTGCACAAGCGTAAGCTTCTGCGTTTAGCTGACCTGATACCGTTAGGAATGTCTCTTTACCGAAGAAGTCTTCGTTAAAGTCTACGTCGCCTTTTTCAGTGCGAGGTAGGTTTTCTAGGTCTAGAGTAGACACGCGGAACATTTCGCCTGCACCTTCAGCGTCAGACGCTGTGATAAGTGGTGCAGAAGTCCAGAAGAAACCTTGCTCGTGGTAGAAGCGGTGAATCGCTTGAGATAGACAGTTACGAACACGTGCAACTGCACCAATCACGTTAGTACGTGGACGAAGGTGCGCTACTTCACGTAGGTATTCGATTGAGTGACGAGTCTTAGCCATTGGGTAAGTCTCTGCGTCTTCAACCCAACCAACAACCTTAACGTCAGTCGCTGCAAGCTCAAAGTCTTGACCTTTTGCTGGAGATTCTACGATTTTGCCCGTTACTTCTACTGAACAACCAGTAGTCAGTTTTAGAACTTCTTCTTCGTAATTATTTAGATTATTTGGGACCACGGCCTGAATCGGGTCGAAACAAGAGCCGTCGTAGATGGCAAGGAAAGAGATTCCAGCTTTGGAATCACGACGCGAACGGATCCAGCCGCGAACAGTTACTTCACTGTCAACAGCTAGCTTACCGCTTAGTACGTCAGTTACAGGCGCGTAAGTCATGTTATTAATCTTCTCCATGGAGGTAACAATACAACCCAATGATTATTGACCAATAATTAGTCAACTCATTGGGTTGCTACTAAATTTCTTTTCAAAGGCACATATTACCTGTCAATTTTCATGGTTCAACCTTTATTGTGGTTATTAAGCATAAATTGATTAAGTAATGTCTCCAACTGATGAGAAAGCTGTTGTAAGTCCATGCTGATTTGATGTGTCTGCGTTGCGCTGCTTGAGGTTTCATTCGCATGCTGAGTGATGATGGCGGTTTTTTCACCGACGCTTTCGCTGGTTTGTCGATTTGCCTGGATCTGTTCTTGAACTTGACTAGCAAGGTCTGTGGTCGATTCTATTTGCGAAACGACTGTCTGCATTTTGCTCGCCAGTGCTTGAACTTCGTCGGCGCGTTGATGAGCAGTGTCTGATACTTTGTTGACCGCCTCAACGGAGAAGCTGCTGCCTTGCTGGAACTTGGCAATGATCTCTTCTATGTCGTTAGTGGCATCAGTCGTTCGACTTGCCAGTGATCGAACTTCGTCTGCAACGACAGCAAAGCCACGACCCTGTTCGCCTGCTCGTGCTGCTTCAATGGCGGCATTGAGAGCGAGTAGGTTGGTCTGATCGGCGATACCTTTGATGGTCGAGAGAATGGCAGAGACTTGCTCTGTCTGGGCATTAAGCTCGGAGATATGGGTGGATACCTCAGTGATGTCTTGCACTAGTAGCTCAATATCGTCGCTAGCACCTTTTGCTTCAATGCTACTAGCTCGTGTGAGCTCACAGGTTTCTTGCATCAACAAAAAGGCTCTCTCCGTGGCATCACTGACCGTGGCTTGCTGCTCTTTAAGCATTTGCATATTGCTTTCAACGGCTGCGGTTTCATCGAGCTGACGTTTAGCAGTGGACTCATTGTTCTCAGCGATGTCCGTCAATTTGTCGGCATTGCTGCTTACCGTCTGCGCAGTGGTTTGAACCTTTATTAGGCTTTCAGAAACCGTATCCAAGAAGGCGTTAATATCGTTGGTTAAATCGCCGACTTCGTCATTTTGTTTTTGTGATAAACGGATAGAGAGATCTTTACTGCCGCTCACACGCGTCATAAATTTTGATGTCGTTTGAACCGGTCCAACAATAAATCGACGCGCGATAAAAATGGTCGACAGGTAACCAAGGAACGCGATCGCCGCCATGATAGCGACTGCAATCGCCGTGCGCTTGTTCACCATCCCATTCACATGGCTAAGATTGTATTCAATTCGAATTGCACCAAGCACCTCGCCCTCTTCTGTCATATGGCAGGCGATACAGTTGGTGCCACGGTAATCGGCGCTTGCTTTCATTGGGAGCGCAATAACAAGACCATTTCCCCAGTCTGCTTTGAACGGTTCTAATACGGTTTCACCGTTTAGGGCGCGGCGGTCGATATCATCGACGGCTATTTGGTTGTCGAGTCCCGCCCCATAGAGTTTACTGACCGCATCACCGCGAAGGACGCGAACGTTCTCAATATTCTCTTGGGCGAGTGCTTTATTTCGTAGTGTCTCTTTTTGAACCATGGTGCCGGTGATCATCATCATGTTTAAGCTATCAAAATAGTTGCTTGCTTTATCATGCAATTGTTCACTAAGGACGGAGTAAATAAGATCACGTTGTTGGTTGTATTGATAGGTTGTGGAAATGATAACCACAGTGCCAAAAACCAGAATAAGTGCGAGTAGGAGTTTATTTGTTATTGTAAGTCGCATAATTATATTGTTAATTGTATGGGCTGACAGGGTGAATATTAAGTTAATGAATGGGTGTCGGGGAAGTGATTTTGTGGCAAAACCTCGCAAAGCTCATGGTTTTTTGTGCAAACTGAACCAATTATGAGAAATCATCCAAACTGCAGCAGAAGCTTTTATTACCAAGTTATAACAAGAGTGAATCGTAGCGAGCGGATTATAAGAAGGTCACCGAAACTTAATCAGTTTCTGACCGTCTATTGACAGATCGATAGTAGGCAAAGAGTAAAACCAATAACATATGTAACCAAATGTTATTGAGCATGTCTGCACAACGTTTTGATCTTAAAGAAGACACCAACCTAAAGGTGTCGAGTAAAGGCATCTATCGTTTAGCGATATTCGTCTTGCTTGCGCTATTATCGATGTACTATTTGTGGGTTCTATATTTAGCCGCGCACCCGCAAGTCAATACTGCCTATCGAACCTATTATATAGATAAACAAACACTCTATTGGGCGAAGGACAATGCGCACGTCTTTTGGCCAGATTCTGGTGTCATCGACACCTCAGAAAACCAACCCTATTTGAGCCGCCAGGGATGGGCTGTGAAACCTGACCAGCATGGCAGAGAGTTAGTACACAACGGAAGTGTATTTTTTAATTTAGGGGCTGCTCCAACTCATTCCATTCGCGTGAAGTTAGCGTTGACGCACTCTATAACCGAGCCCGTGTATATCTCCCTCGATGGTCACAAGCAAGTGAAGTTGCTACCGCATGACCTCAATGCGTTGGAAGCTACGCTTCCTGCATCGCAATATTCTAAAGAGGCCTCACTACACCAAATACAGTTTGAGACTCCCGCAAGCCTTAACGTCAATCAAATTTCGATAACCGAGGTGGCTCAATGAAAAATATAAATAATTATACGTTGTCGATTTTGGTTCCCGTTTATAACGAGCAAGAGTCGATATTGCCCTTTATGGATGCGTTAGAAACGAGCCTCCATTCAATCAAAGATAAGTTAGATATTGTCTTTGTTAATGATGGCAGTAGTGATGATACGAAACGAATTATCGAGTCCGTTATCGAGGTTGATTCTCGAGTGAGCCTAGTCAATCTGGCCAGAAACTTTGGTAAAGAGTCTGCAATGACAGCAGGGCTGGATCATGTTCAAGGTGATGCGTGTGTGATCATGGATGTGGACCTGCAAGACCCTCCCGAATTTATTCTTAAGTTTCTTGAACTTTGGCAGACAGGTGACTGGGATACCGTGTATGGCGTAAGAGTGGATCGTTCCAAAGATACTTGGGTAAAGCGCATCACTGCTGGTGGCTTTTATCGCTTTTTTAACTGGATCGCTGCTGAAACTAAGATTCCAGAAAATGCAGGGGATTTTCGTATTATTGATAGAACGGTCATTGATGCTATTCGTCAGCTTCCTGAGCGTAATCGTTTCATGAAAGGCCTATTAGCATGGACGGCATTTCGTTCGACAGGGGTTGAATTTGAGCGGCCGGAGCGTGCAGCGGGTGAAACTAAGTTCAATTACTGGAAGCTATGGAACTTTGCCGTAGACGGTATTTTTAGTTTTACCGCGTGGCCTTTGCGCATTTGGGGTTTTGTTGGCTGCGGTATATCGGGTCTAGCGTTCCTTTTCATGTTGAAGATCATCATCGGGGCGACGTTCTTTGGTATTAAGACACCCGGCTACGCATCGACGATCAGCGTGGTGTTGTTTTTGGGCGGAATACAGCTCATTTCGCTTGGTGTAATCGGCGGCTATGTCAGCAGAATTTACAGAGAAATAAAACAGCGCCCCATCTATCTCATAGAGGGTGTTTATGGAAGATACCAATCAGTCTCCCAACCACAGCAAACAATCTCTAAGGCGGGCTAGTAAGATGGAAAACAACAAACCTAGCCTTGCGATCAGCAAACAACAGTGGATGCTGATTATTGTGGCGGTATTCGTAAGCCGAGTTGTGTTATATGGAACAGGTTTAATTGGTACTCACGCCTACAATCCAGAGACGGTCGCTAATCTAGAACTATGGAAGCAAATCTGTCGTTTTGATTGTATGTGGTTTCAGCGTATCGCAGACGATGGCTACGCGTTAGTGCCAACTTACATGAAAGGAGGCAATGCCGCCAACTGGGCATTTATGCCTGTCTCTCCCTATTTAGGAAAATGGATGTCTTGGCTGGTGGGAGATACCAACTTAGCGTTGATCTTAGTTTCAAATCTAACGTTTGTATTTAGCATTGTCGTCTTTCTAAAGGCGCTTAAACAGCTTTCTATTCGCGAAGAGATGCAAGAAGTCGCTGTCTGGCTTATGTGCTTCTCGCCATACGGAGTATACGCTCTGTCTGGATATTCAGAGCCACTCTATATTGCACTAATAAGCGGGGTGTTTATCGCGTGTTATCGTCAAAACTGGTGGTTGGTAGGACTGTTAGGTCTTGTTGCCGCGATCACTCGCAATTTAGGTGTGATGGTGGTGTTTTCAGTGCTGATATTCGGTGTACAAGCGTATGGAGCAAGTAGCTTTTATCGGCTAAAAGATAACGCACTGTCGGTCATTGGAGCTATCTGGCTCATTCCACTAGGCTTCTTTACCTATATGATGTACTTGCATTTCCATATGGGAGATGCCCTCGCATTTGGCCATATACAGATTGCATGGGGTAGGGTGGTGAGCAATCCTATTGAGTGGTTAGTTTATGGCGTGGAAACTGGTGGTGCGAAACTTTATCTCGTCATCGTATCGCTGATGGGGTTTGCTCTTAACGGATATCTATTTGCCAAAAAGCGCTACGCGGAAGCTGTGTTCATGCTTATTAATCTGTTAATTCCTCTTTCATCAGGGGTTAACGCTATGCCGAGGTACATCTTCGGCTTGTATCCTACCTATCTTGCAATAATTCTGCTGTTGGACAAATACCCTAGAGCCCGAATGCCCACCTTGCTGGCAGGAGCGGTGCTCTCAACGTTTTTTGCGATAGGGTTCTATTCAAACGTATTTTTCACTGTTTAAAGAACAAAAAAGTGTAGAAAACAAAAAACCGAAGCCTTGGCTTCGGTTTTTAATAAGTATACTAACGATGATTAGCACACGACCTTAATTGCCAAACCACCTTGAGAAGTTTCGCGGTATTTAGCGTTCATGTCTTTGCCGGTTTCAAGCATAGTTTCGATGACTTTGTCGAGAGATACGCGAGGAGCCGAAGCTCGGCGTAGTGCCATGCGAGTTGAATTGATCGCTTTTACTGCAGCAATGCCGTTACGTTCGATGCATGGTACCTGTACCTGACCAGCAACTGGGTCACACGTCAAGCCTAGGTTATGTTCCATTGCGATTTCAGCCGCCATACACACCTGCTCTGGGCTACCGCCCATAAGCTCAGCAAGGCCAGCAGCAGCCATAGAACATGCAACACCGACTTCACCTTGGCAGCCGACTTCAGCGCCAGAGATAGACGCATTTTGCTTGTACAGTCCACCAATCGCACCAGACGCTGCGAAGAAGCGAATGTAGTCCTTCTCAGTCACGGTTTGGATGAACTTGTCGTAGTAAGCAAGAACTGCTGGGATAATTCCGCAAGCACCATTAGTTGGTGCTGTTACAACACGACCGCCTGCAGCATTTTCTTCGTTTACTGCGAAAGCAAACATGTTAACCCAGTCAACAACCGACATTGGGTCCGTCGTCGTTTTCTCTGATGTGATAAGTTGCTGGCGCAGCGCTGCAGCACGACGCGGTACGCGCAGTGGACCTGGCAGAATACCTTCAGTGTTCATACCACGTTCCATACACTCGCGCATGGTACGCCAAATGTTAGCAAAGTAAGTGCGCGTCTCTTCATCTGAGTGGATCGCGTGCTCATTTGCCATCACAAGTGTACTAATCGATAGGCCATTGTCCTTACATAGATTAACGAGCTCTTCAGCTGAATTAAACTCATAAGGCGCTTTGAGTGCAGAGATTTCTTCTTTTCCAAAGTTCTCTTCGTCAACGATAAAACCACCACCGATAGAGTAGTAAGTTTTTGAGTAAGCCAACTCTTCGTCGATCCAAGCGTGGATCTGCATGCCGTTTTCGTGCAGTTCCAAGTTGGTAGTATGGAAGTTCATTCCGCCTTCGCGTGGGAATGAAACCGTATGGCAATGCATGCCAACCGGTAGACGTTCAGTTTCTTCAACGCGAGCTATGAATCCTGGGATTGAGTCGATGTCGACTTTCTCTGGCGAGTTTCCTGCCAAGCCCATGATGATAGCAATATCTGTGTGGTGACCTTTCCCTGTCAGCGATAGTGATCCATAAACATCTACAGTGATCTTGGTGATATCTCTTAGCTTGCCCATAGTACGTAGGTCGTCGATGAACTCTTTACCAGCTTTCATCGGACCAACGGTGTGTGAGCTTGAAGGACCAACACCAATCTTGTAGATATCAAAAACACTGATCATACTGATTTGCCTCTAGAAAAGCCCCTAAACGTGATAGGGGCTTAAATTATCATTATTGTGTATCGAGATACGGTTTAATCGAGATGTTCAATTGACTGCGTCAATTAAAAAGCGCCGTAGATTACCGAAGTAATCGCTGCAACACCACAGATTGCTGTAAAGATTTGTACAGGTGCAGAAGTTTTGTACTTCGCCATTGCTGGTACTTTCTTCATTGCGTAAACAGGCATCAAGAATAGGATTGCAGCAATCATTGGCGCGCCCATGGTTTCAATCATACCTAGGATGCTTGGGTTGATGATTGCAACGATCCAAGTCGTCACTACGATGAACACTAGAGATGCTTTCTCAATCTTACCGATAGGTGCTTTAGAGCGTGATTTACCAAGACCTACAAGACCTTCGTGAGCACCTAGGAAGTGACCAAAGTAGCTTGAAGTGATTGCAGCGAATGCAACAACAGGACCTAGGATAGAGATAAGAGGAGACTCGTGAACGTTTGCAAGGTAAGACAGTACAGAGATGTTTTGTTCTTGCGCGATAGAAAGCTGCTCTGGAGACAGAGAAAGTACTACCGAGAATACGAAGAACATAACAAAGCCCATCAGCATCATTGCCGCGCCGCCAGTAATCATATCAGTCTTCTTAACTGCTTCCTCACCGTAAACGCGACGTTGCTCTTTAGAGAACTGAGAAATGATTGGGCTGTGGTTAAATGAGAACACGATGATAGGGATAGCAAGCCAGATAATAGCAGGCATTGAACCCCAGTCTGGGCTTACGCTCATCATTGAGGTGTTCCAGTCTGGAATCAGGTATACAGACAGTGCTAATAGGATGAACACCAATGGGTAAACCATTGCTGACGTCGCTTTTAGCATTAGCTCTTTACCGAACACAACGCCACATGTCATTGCACCAATCAGACAGCCAGATAGTAGCCAACGAGGAATAGATTCCATCCCCATTTGGTTTACTAGGAATGAGTCCACTGTGTTTGTGATACCTACACCGTAGATAAGAACAATCGGATAAATAGCGAAAAAGTAAGCGAAGGTAATAAGGTTTGCACCCGCTTTACCAAAATGTTCTTCAACAGTGTCCGTGATATCCGCATCTGGGTTTTTAGCAGAAAGAACAAAACGCGCTAAGCTCTTGTGCGCAAACCACGTCATTGGTGCTGCGATTAGGGCTAGGATTACTAATGGCCAGAAACCGCCAGCACCTGCTTTGATTGGAAGGAAAAGTACGCCAGCACCAACAGCCGTACCGAAGAGAGAAAGGGCCCAAGTGAAATCTTTGTAGGTCCACTTAGACGAAGAGCGGCTCGCTGCCGCAGTAGTTGTGGTAGTCATAGGTTAATACTCATTTTTTGGGAACAGGAAATAAGTCGGCGGCAATATTGCACGTAAATTGCAGGTAAAAACTAGATCTAGGTCATGATTTTGATGGGGATATAAATAGCACGAATGTTTTCGTTATTTTAGTCACGTTTTTTGTGTGCTACTGATAAGTTGAGTTGTGTTTAGGGATTAGAAAAAATAATGCGAAAGAAGGGCAAACGTTTGGCTGAAATTATAGTAATTAGTTTAACAATAATTGAGTTTGTAAGTTTTCGATGATTTGAGCGGTGGCACCCCAAATAAAATGTTCTTTATAAGGTATAGACAGAACACGATGGCGCTTACCTTGAATATGAAAAGCAACAGAAGACAGATTTTCAGGAGAAGCTAAAAACTCAAGAGGGACCTCAAAAAGATAGTCGACTTCATTGGTATCGATTTTAGGCCGGTAGTTTGCATCAACAAAAGCTAGCACGGGTGTGACGTGAAAAGCGGTAACGGTCACCAGTTTCGGAAGGTTACCAATGATCGAAAGGTGATCGTGAGATACACCGATCTCTTCTTCAGTTTCACGAATAGCAGTAAAGACCGGGCTGTCGTCCGTAGGTTCGACTTTTCCCCCAGGGAAGCTTATTTGACCGGGATGGTGCTTCAAGTGGCTAGCTCGTTTCGTCAGTATGACGTGAAGTCTACTTTCACGTTCAACTAAGCCGATCAGTACACTAGCCTCTCGAAGTGAGCGTCTATCGACGTTTGCGGTTCTCTGTTTTGTATCCTTGTGATAATCCTTAGTCTGCAGAAGCTGAAAGCGTGCTAAAAAATCGGTTTTGGTCATAAAAACTCACTACTACTAGACCTTGGACACAAAAATCTCGAAGCTCCAGCCTTTATCGCGTTTATTGGTGGTTGAAGAGCTAAACAGGAATCAAACCACAGAGGCAAGGTATTCGTTAATCTGACCTTTAATCACGCCGAGTTCCTGAATAACAAATTGAATATCGTCAGCTTGAGGTGCCTCACCATTACGAGTCGTTCCTTCAATCGCTTCTAATCTTTCTACTGCTTTTGCTTCGCCAAAACTGGCTAGAATACCCTTGAGTGAATGCGCGGTGATAAAGAGTTCGCTCCAGTTTTGCTCATCGTAGAGTGACTGAATTTTTTCTGCGCCATTCTCATGTTCTTCCATAAACGCCATAAACACGGCTGCGATGATGTCCTCGTCATTATCCATGTAGCTACGAAGTACGTCGAAATCTATCATCCTACTGTCCTTTTATCATGTTTGCCGATACTTGGTTAAGAGATTGCCCTATTTCGTTACCAAACTCAGATACTTAACAACCTTAGTATAGATTATAAAAAAGAGAAGTCAGTGATCCAGAAGATCTAAACTTTATCTTCGACCTTGCCAGAGATCTAAGACTTTTCTACTAATTTGCTCACTTTTTGAGTAATGCGTATGAAGTAAATTTTGATGCATAGCATAAACGTGACTATTCTTGATTATGCGACTCACCTCGAAACAATAGAATGAATAAGTTGGCTGGGGTCGCGCATAAAAAATGGAGATGAACATGAGCGCAAGGATCGAAAACACTAAAACGGAGTTCGATGGCGGCACGGCCGACTTTTACTCCAAGTACATCCAAGACGTTGTTGGGATCGACCTACTTACCCCCGAGCAAGAGTATCACTATGCGACGCTTGCACGTCGCGGTGATAAAGCGGCGAGAGACGTACTTATTGAGTCAAACTTGCGTCTCGTCGTTAAGATTGCAAGAGGCTATACAAAACGCGGCTTAAACAACCACACTATTCTTGATCTCATAGAAGAGGGAAACCTTGGATTGATCAAAGCGATAGATAAGTTTGAACCTGAAAAAGGTTTCCGTTTTAGTACTTATGCGGTGTGGTGGATTCGCGAAAGTATCGAGTCTTCATTAATGAATACCGGACGCACTGTTCGTCTACCCGTTCATGTGATCAAAGAGATCAACCGCTTGTCCAGACAAACCAATGACATGGTGTCTGATCTAAAAAGAGCCCCGTCAGTCAAAGAAATCGCGGAGCAGACTGCAAACTCGCAAAAGCACGTCAGTGAGCTTATTCACATGAGTGGTTTCATCGAATCGAGTTCATCGGTTGATATTGTAGACAAAGAATACATGAGCTTAGATACGTGCCGATCAGAGGCAATACCTGAGCCGTACGATACTTGTCATGATGAAATGTTATTGAAAAGCCTTGAAAGAGTGGTGCTATCTCTGCCAGAGAAATACAGAGATATCGTGATACATCGATTTGGACTTTTTGGAAAAGAGGTGCTCACTTTAGATTGTCTTGGTGAGATGTATGGGCTTTCTAAAGAGCGTGTCAGACAGTTACAGCAAGAAGGGGTCGCAAAACTTCAAAACAGACTTCGATTTGATGGCTGGGTCAGTAATTAGCGACGTTTTAATCAGTGTTGTAATGGAGCTTCGTTTGAGGCCTTTAACAGCAGATTGTTGAGCCGAGAATGCGTTGGGGATTGCGGTAAGGTCGTTAAGACACGTCTAAAAGATGCAAAGTACGCGTGACTACGCAGCACGGTTAGGATTGTCGATTCGAGGCGTTCTAACCGGCTGCGTTTTTCTTGCTCTGAAGAGGACAGCCAGTCTCCTTTTATCGTGCTTTTGGAGTCGAGTGAAAAGCTATTCCAAAATGTTTGGTCCTCTCCAAATAGAGGTGAGTAACCACTTTGGTACCATGCTTCAATCATCTCCCTAATCTCTATCTCTTCAAGTGGTATTTCTTGCTCACTCAGTTCGACTCCTTTTGGTAGAGTTTCACAATAAGAGTAATCGAGTTTGTTCTTTACGTATTTGTACATGATGTAAATGGGTAGTGATGACTCAGTTAACATATCATAAGCTAAAGCGCTTCTCTATTGATAAATATGAAATTAGAGCTTTCGCTCGTTATTTTTCCGTTTAGCTATGCAGCTTGCTTTTCTAACAAGTAATGAAGGTACTGACACTCGAGTGAATCCTTTCGCCACTGAGAGGTAATTCTTCTCAGAGCGCTTTGATATGCTCGACATCGGATCAACACTGCTAGAGTTTGAGTCAGTCTTTTGAAGTTGCTTACTTGCTCCCAGAAGTTCACTTTTGTGTTTTGGGCGTTAATAAAAGGGACAAAGCCTGCCTCGTACCAACATTCTAATACCTCTCTAATTTCAAACTCTTCTTCTGGGATGTCCCCCTCGATTAACCGCGTGTGCATTGGAGGTGCAATCCGATATTCGTCGTCATAGATGTTTTCAACGTAGACGTAATCCATTTGAATCCTCCATAGGTGAGCCACATGACAGTAAACTAGAAACTAAAAAATAAGATTCAAGGAAAGATTGGCTTGAATTTGGCTTTGATTCTCCTAGTTTGCTTCTGTGCAACAAAGTCCCAAAAGAGAGACTTTGAGCAACACGTAGTTGGCTGATAAAAATAGAGAGAGCAAGATGCTATCTAAGCAGGCTGAAGCAGAAAAATTGTTCTGGTCGGAACATTTACACGACATCACTACCGAAGTGTCGAAGGGTGCATTTTGGCAGCATGTGCTGGGTTACGATGCCAATCAGTCTAATATTAATCCACCCTCTATCGACAGTGTGAACCATATCTTAACCCTAATAAGAGATGTTCAGTTTACTGGTTCGCCTTCTGCTGTCCCTATTGCTTTAGAAACAACACTAGGTGAGCTAATCATCGTTAAGTTTGAAATCTATTTGATATTAGACAATAACGTAAAAGGGTGTATCGAGGTGCTTTCACATACGGAAGCACGCCTAGCCAGCACTGAACTTTTGGAACACGTGTTGGATGATCCAACTCGAGGGATTCTAGTCACCAATCAAAAACATCGAGTTTTATTTGCCAACGAGAAACTGTGTCGAGACCATGGCGTATCTTCGATTTCGCTATTAGGAAGGGATATCAGTGATGCTGACCTTTTCCATAGTGATAAACGACATATTGAGGCTTTTCAGAAGCGCATTGAGCGTGAAGCGAAATGGCGCGGCGCGCTAATAACTAAAGCAAAAGATGCACGTTCTACGCTTGAAATGGTCTATATCAAGAAAGTGGAAATCGCTAAAGATCAGTGCTTCTTCATTTATACATTTTTAGGCGAACATCAAAAGCCTGCGTACCCCAAAGTCCAAAACCCGACAAGTGCGCCTAATTTGGACGACATGGATGAAGTCGCGTTTCGAAATAACGCAAGGAGACTTTCTTCAAAAGGAGGAAAGTACATAGTCGTAAGTTTACGTCCTCGATTCTACAGTGAACTAGAGGCGGAATCTCGCCAAAAAGTGTTCGCTGCATTAAAAGCTTTCCATGATGCGGATAGCTTTGGTTACCTAGGTAGAAACACTTTTGTTGTGTTACTGAAAATACGGGAAAATGATGTTGAAGATGTCGCTACCATTAATCTTTGTATCAAGCAGTTTTTCTCTGGACTTAGTAAATATTTAGAAGACCACTTAGTTAACGACATATCCGATGGACAGATAGGTGTTGCGCTTCATGGCTTTAACAAGTGCGGTATGGATGAGGTGATTTCCCAATCTGTACAAGCAATGTTTGTTCATGATTCAAAGTCGAGTAGCGTCAACTTCTATGATGAAGTGCTAGTCCAAGCGAGCATTCGTCGAAGAAAGCTAGAGAGTTTGCTCTTAGAAGCGATTCAAAACAAACAAATCGATGTTCATTTTCAACCGATAGTGGATACCAAGTCAGGCGAAGTGGTGAAGTTAGAAGCGCTGTGCCGATTCCAATTCTCAGAATTGGATTATTGTGTTCAAGAAATGATTCATCTGGCGGAAGAGCTAAAGATGATCAACACCATTGATATGTTGGTGGCTGAACGCGCGATAGAGGAGTTTCTCGCTTTGGATGCGAGTGTCCCGCAGAAACTAACGCTTTCTTTAAACTGTTCAATTGCCGATACAGATTCCCCTCATCTCGATGAGCTCTATGAGTTTATCAACGCTTCACCGGTTTCAAACAAAGATGTGACAATTGAGATTACTGAAACGTCCTACTTCGAAAAAAACATAAATAACTCCAATCTCTTAGAGAAGATTCGCTCATCGGGTGTGAAAATAGCCGTAGATGACTTTGGTACCGGTAACTCGTCATTTTCCTATTTTAGTGACTTCCATTTTGATGAGTTGAAGATAGATCGTAAGTTCATCACCGATATCGACCAAATAAAGCAAAAATTCTTTGCGGTTAACATGCTGAGGCAACTGTCGCATGATCTCAACATTAAGGTAGTGGCTGAAGGGGTAGAGCATGCTAGAGAACTTGAGACGCTTAAACTGATCGATGTTGATTATATTCAAGGTTATTACTTTTATCGTCCGATGAGCTCAAAGCAATTGAAACAAGAGCTTATTGCTTCGGGTCGAACACATTAACTTTTCGTCGTATTAATTGGAGCTCACATGGATAGCGAAGGACAAAATGGTGCTCTACTGATACGCCTATCCAATGGTGCGCTGCTATTTAACCGCGAGTTTTTAAAGAGCCAACTTACAGAGCCGAATGCTTTATCTCCCGAGCAAGTTCTGTGCGAAAACCCAGAGGGCATTTTTAAAGACTTTGGTAATGGGTTTTACGCGTTCATCTCGACCCCGGCCTCCAGCTACAAACTCGTTTTGACCTGTATTTGGGGAGATGTTTCTTTCACAACTTGCTGTAATTTAGATGTGACGAAAGCTTTAGAGCTTCCGAAAGAGCTAGCTATCGGGGTAAGCCCTCCAGAGGTTTTGGGCTATAGCATACTGAGCGATGGAACGGTAATGATTCCGGTAACGATAGCAAAGAAACATGCCTCTGATACTTGTGCAAATCTAGGGCTGTCGGAACTTGTGTCAGCGACAGTGTTAGAAAGCGGATATGTTTGCGAGCGCACGAGTCGTTATCTTATCGTGTATCCACGAACTTCACATGAACATCGAAAAAATAATACTGTATGCCATTTAAAACTCAAATATAGCAAAGTAGGACAGGAGTCGGAGCATCACTCCAGTATCTGTGTTGAGCCTGGTATTTTTGATGACATTTTTACCGATAGATCGAGCTTAAACAGCAAAGTTACCCGCTTTCATCAGAGTGAACTCAAAGCGATGATTCCAGGAGTAGCGAGTCCAATAGCCTTTGTTGATCGAGTCTACTCGCTTAAAGACGAACAATTCTTGGAGCCCAGAGGAGATGGATCGTTTGTCGACCTAAACAGTCAATGCTCCCGTGAACTCGATGCCTATGTCTACTTGGTTAGCGATGGGGTTGAACATGTCGCCCTTTGCGTTGCTATTAACGCTCGAGCCAATTCTGAGGCTACTATGCCTAGTCGCGGGGTCGCCTATAAAGACTCAATTCACTAAGTTCAACGATAATGCGAGTTTTAATCTTTTCTATGGGCTCTACAATTCTATTTAAGCCTTAACTTATTGTTTGAAAACTAACAATATTTGAAATCAGTCGAGAACTGTCCTAAAACTTTAAGTTAAAGGGTAACCTCAATTTAGAATACTTAGCTGGCACGGAGAAAGTGAATGAAAGGAATTATCTTTACCGAGTTCATGGAATTGGTTGAGGAGAAGTTTGGTTTGGATGTCTTGGACGAAGTTCTGGAGATGTCTGGGGATGAGGGGGTCTATACGGCTGTAGGCAGTTACGACCACAAAGATCTCGTCAAACTCATTGTTAACTTGAGTAAAAAGACCAATATTGACCCCGCTACACTGCAGCAAGTTTTTGGGCAAACGGTATTTAAAACACTACTTAACTCGATTCCTGAGAATGCGAGCATTGGTAGCAGTGTGTCCACGTTTCAGTTTATTCGACATGTAGAGGATTATATTCATGTTGAAGTGAAGAAACTCTATTCTGATGCTGAACCGCCAAAGTTTCACTTTATTAGCGAGACTGAAACAGACATGGTAATGGACTATCAGAGCGCTCGTTGCATGTCACATGTTTGTCTGGGCTTGATTGAAGGTTGTGCTGAACATTTTGGTGAGTCAGTGAAAGTAGAAATGACTCCACAAACAGAAGATAGCAGTGTCGTCCGTTTTAATTTGACTCTAGCCTGAGGATGACATGCCTAGTAGTTCTGCCATAGAACGAAAGCTGAAGCGCGAGATTGCAGCTAGAAAAGCGGCAGAGGCTCTTCTAGAACAGAAGAGCTTAGAGCTTTTTAATGCCAATCAGCAGTTAGAGGTTGCATTAAAACAGACGGAAGCTCGCTCTGAAGCGAGTTTCTTGCGCTTAGATTTTCAGCAAAAAATAGAACGTATCCTAATCCATTTTGGGCGTACTTTCCTGCGCACAAATCTTGATGATGTTCTGGTTATAGAGTTAGTTAATCAACTCTCTGAAATCAGTGATGATGTTGCATGTTCTATTGAGTTACCAGACAAGCCGATACCCACACTCAAAAAATCTCAATATCAAACCAAGTCTTATCTCGCCTTGGGTGAAAAAGATGATATCGCCAGGTCCTGCATACCGATTGAACTCGAGCAAGATGTCATCGGTAAACTTGAGTTGGCCGTAGATGAATCTACCTTTGATATGGATTTTGTCAGTAGCCAGATGTCTTTAGTTTGTGAGTTGCTCTCTAGCTCGATAACGCGTCAAATCATCAACATTCGTTTGGTCGAATCCAAGGAGCGAGCCGAGGCATCTGAGCGTTCTACTCGTGAGTTTTTAGCGATGATCAATCACGAGTTGCGGACACCTCTGAACGGCTTGCTAGGAAGTGTTGAACTCCTTGCTGATACTGGGTTGAGTGATAGTCAGAAAGATTTGCATCACAACCTAAGTCAGTCGGGGCAGCTGTTACGATCGATCATTAACGACCTATTAGACTTCAGCAAAATTGATGCAGGAATGCTGGAGCTAATTGAGTCAGATTTCACTTGGAAAAGTCTAGAATCCACGCTGCGAAGCATTTTTGAGCACAAGGCTCAGGAAAAGCAGATAGGATTTGTTATTAAGTCTAATGGCTTTGAGCAAAGGCTGATAAAAGGCGATCTCGAGCGTGTAACGCAAATCTTTGTGAACCTCATTGGTAATGCGATTAAGTTCACCGATAAGGGCAGAGTAGATGTTGTAGTCAGCAATGGCGACAACGGGCTAAATATCTCTGTTTCCGATACGGGCATTGGGATTAGCGCGGCCGCACAGAAAAAACTATTCCAGCCGTTTACCCAAGCCGACAGGTCGAGTTCGCGAAACTATGAAGGTACAGGCCTTGGTCTTGCCATCTGTCGTCGATTGGTCGAGCTAATGGGGGGAACTATCTCACTTGAAAGTGAGCTCGGCAAAGGTACGATATTTCATGTTCTTTTACCGCTTAAGACGATGGTTCAACAAGCGGCCAATGAGCAAGTGCAGACGGATAATGCCGCAGAGCTAGATTTGTCATCTCTCAAAGTCCTGGTCGTAGACGACATAAAGATGAATCAAGTTATTATCACCAAGATGCTCAGCAAATTGGGTATCTCTCCCGATTTAGCCGTCAATGGTCTTGAGGCGGTCGAACATGCGACCAATCAGGAATACGATATTATCTTCATGGACTGCAGAATGCCTGTTATGGACGGCTTTGAAGCCACCAAACGCTTGCGAGATGCGAGCTATGTAAAACCCATTGTAGCGCTAACCGCAGGGACTACGTCGGAAGAGCGACAGAACTGTTACGACGTAGGTATGGACGATATTCTTTCTAAGCCCTATACCGCCAAAGACCTTACTCAGACTTTGGCGAAGTGGGGACCTTCTTGGGGATTAGAGGCTATCTAAGATAGGCAGAATTTTGCCCAGTTTATGATAGGTCTCTTGGTATTCATCGTCACAAACACTGTCAGCAACAATGCCTCCGCCTGCCCATGCGTATACTTTTCCTTTTGTAGCAATCAGCGTTCGAATGGTGATACTGGTATCCATCACACCATGTGCGCTGATGTATCCAATACTGCCACAGTAGACACTTCGTCTGTGAGGCTCGAGCTCTTCAATGATTTCCATCGCGCGAACTTTAGGTGCACCTGTTATTGACCCTCCAGGAAAGCAGGCACGGAGTAAATCTGTGGCACTGTATTGATTATCAAGCTCACCAACGACCGTACTCACTAAATGATGTACTGCGGGAAAGCTTTCAATCTCGAACAGTTTAGGAACCTTTACTGAGCCGGGTTTCGCCACTCGACCAATGTCGTTTCTGAGAAGATCGACGATCATTAAGTTCTCCGCCTGATCTTTAGGCGCGTTCGCTAACTCACCTGCACTGAGACGATCTTTGTCAGCGTCACTAAATCGTGGTCTTGTTCCTTTGATCGGTTTGGTTTCGATATCGCGATGATGAAGCTGTAAAAACCGTTCCGGAGAGATACTGAGAATCGCGCTATCTTCTGTTCGGATAAATGCACTAAAAGGGGCTTGGTTGTGCTGGTCTAGAACATCAAAGGCGTGCCACTCGCTTCCTTGATACTCAGCGCAGTGTCGCTGTGCGAGGTTAATCTGGTAGCTGTCGCCGGCCGCCAAGTACTCTTTAACTGAGTTGAAGCGCTGTTGGTAATCATCTTGTGTCATGTTTGATTGCCATTCGGTACTCAGTTTAAACGGCGTGCGTTCGCGGGGCTTTTGACTCTTTAGCCAGGCAAGTTGAGCTGCGACATTAACCCCAGCAACGACTGCCTTTTGTTCTTGATGATCGACGAGTAGCGCCCAATCATAAATGCCTACAGCCATATCGGGCGCACTGATATCGTGATCGGCAATCATCGGGATGTGTTCAACGCGTCTTCCCAAGTCATAAGCAAAGTAACCAACCGCACCACCGATAAAAGGCCAGTCAGTCGTTAGCTCTTGCGTGCCAATTTTCGTTTTCACCAGTTGATCGATAATAGTGAAGGGGTCTTCTTCATCAGAGCGTACGAGGTCGCCTTCTGTAATCTGAGATTGCTCGCCAAAGGTTTGCACGGTCGCCACAGGATTCGCCACTAAAATATCGAATCGATTGTTCTCGTGCTCTAGCGTCGAGGACTTTAAGAGCATCGCCCATGGGAGGTGCTCGATGGACGCAAAGTATCGTTTGGCTAAATCTGGTTGGTAAAGTAGGTCAACGAATTGAATAGATTGGCTTTCTTTTTTGTTCATTTGCTTAAACTGTGACAGAAACGTTGTCGCACTCATGGCGCATAGTGGAAAGCAAGAGTATCATATTTTCACAACAAAAAGTCGGACATTTAGCCCTGATAAAACTATGGTTAAAGTGAGTGATGCTAAGCGCTGCAATCGCAGTACTTACTCACTTCTTCGTTGTTTCGAGAGAAACGGATAGGGTTTGACAGGCCAAACAGTGCGGCACCCTGGAAGCTAAAATTATAAGAGGTATTCAATGGCGGTTATTCGTAAAGAAGATGTGATCAGCTCCGTTGCTGATGCATTGCAATACATCTCGTATTACCATCCTCTCGATTTTGTTCAAGCCCTAGACAAAGCTTATCAAAAGGAAGAAAGCCAAGCGGCGAAAGACGCTATCGCGCAGATCTTAATCAACTCACGTATGTCAGCAGAGGGTCACCGACCTATCTGCCAAGACACGGGTATCGTGACGTGTTTCGTGAACATTGGTATGAATGTTCAGTGGGACAGCGATCTTACCGTGCAAGAGATGATTGATGAAGGCGTTCGTCAAGGTTATACCAACCCAGATAACCCACTTCGCGCATCGGTACTGAAAGATCCGGCTGGCAAACGCATCAACACCAAAGACAACACACCAGCTGTCGTACATATCAACATGGTGCCGGGTGACAAGGTAGAGATTCAAATCGCAGCGAAAGGTGGCGGTTCTGAAAATAAAACTAAGATGGTAATGCTAAACCCATCTGACGATATCGCTGAGTGGGTAGAGAAAACACTCCCTACTATGGGGGCGGGGTGGTGTCCACCGGGTATGCTGGGCATTGGCATTGGCGGTACAGCAGAAAAAGCAGCGGTACTGGCAAAAGAATCGCTGATGGAACACATCGACATTCAAGAGCTTATCGACCGTGGTCCTCAAAATGCGGAAGAAGAGCTGCGTTTAGACATCTTTAATCGAGTGAATAAGCTAGGTATCGGTGCGCAGGGTCTTGGTGGCCTAACAACGGTTGTTGACGTCAAAATCAAAACAGCACCAACGCATGCTGCATCAAAGCCTGTTTGTATGATTCCTAACTGCGCGGCGACGCGTCATGTGCACTTTACGCTAGATGGCACGGGTCCTGCTGAACTCACGCCACCAAAACTGGAAGAGTGGCCAGAGATTACTTGGGAAGCGGGTGAGAACACGCGCCGTGTTAACCTTGATGAGATAACCAAAGAAGACGTTCAAGAGTGGAAAACAGGCGAGACGCTGCTGCTTACGGGTAAAATTCTGACAGGTCGTGATGCCGCCCATAAGCGTATTCAAGGCATGTTAGAAAGTGGTGAAGGTCTACCTGAAGGTGTCGACTTTAAAGGTAAATTTATCTATTACGTTGGCCCAGTAGATGCGGTAGGCGATGAAGCAGTAGGTCCTGCAGGTCCAACAACCTCGACTCGTATGGATAAGTTTACCGACATGATGCTGTCTGAAACTGGCCTAACAGGCATGATTGGTAAAGCGGAGCGAGGCCCTGCGGCGATTGAGTCAATCAAAGAGCACAAAGCTGTTTATCTAATGGCGGTAGGCGGTGCTGCATACTTGGTAGCGAAAGCGATCAAGAAGGCGAAAATTGTAGCGTTTGAAGATTTGGGTATGGAAGCGATTTACGAGTTTGAAGTCGAAGACATGCCAGTGACTGTCGCGGTGGATTCGAGTGGTGCGAATGCTCACCAAATCGGTCCGGATACGTGGAAAGTGAAAATCGCGGAAGCGGAAAGCGCATCCTAGTTTGAGTTCAAAAAAGTGAGTGTGTGAAAACATACTCACTTTTTTTTATCTATAATTCAGGCGTATACTGAAGAAAAAGAACCAAGGAGAGTGCAAACATGCCTCGATTTATACAAATATTACAAATCGCAGTACTACTAGTAGTGGGTTTCTTTGTTGGCTATGACCTGATTTTACACGGGATCAGCATCTTCAACGAAAAATACGTCACCATGGCGTGTGTGCTGACCGTATTGCTGGAAATTGCTCTGTTTGTTATCTACAAACTCATCGAAGACGATTAATATTTTCTAGCGTCCGAATACTCTAAGCCCCTGAATAATATCAGGGGTTTTTTGTTCATATTTGGTTAATCTCGTATAGTGCACACTGTTCCTCGTTATTTGTATTGGAGTAAGTTGAATGAACCGCATTGGTCAAGAAGTCTCAGATTTGTTGCATCGAAGCCTAGATTCTCACGTTCGAATTGCTGTGACTGGTCTTTCTAGGGCGGGCAAAACAGCATTTATCACATCATTGGTGAACCAGCTACTTCATACCTCGACACACGATAATTTGCCTCTGCTCGAGTGTGCGAGGGACGGTCGTCTTATCGGCGCGAAGCGAGTACCACAGTCGAATTTAATGGTTCCACGCTTTGCCTATGATGATGCGATGGCGCAACTGCACTCGACGCCACCTGAATGGCCTCAGCCAACTCGAGATGTCAGCGAAATCCGACTAGCAGTGAAATACAAGCCAGCTAAAGGTGCAAAACGCTTATTGAGTAAGACGTCGACCCTTTTTATCGATGTTATTGATTACCCAGGGGAGTGGCTGCTGGATTTGCCGTTGCTCGATCTTACGTTCGAAGAGTGGAGTGAACTTCAGTTTGCTAATCTCTCCGGCATTCGAAGTGAGTGTGCACAACCATGGCTGGAAGCACTAGATAGTTTTGATGGTGCGGCGGAAGCCAATGAAAAAGTTATCGCGGAGATTTCTCAAACATTCACTGAGTACCTGTTTGAATGTAAAGACCGAGGATTACATTGGGTGCAGCCGGGTCGATTCGTATTACCCGGCGAACTCGCGGGCGCACCTGTTCTGCAGTTCTTTCCGTGCAAGCCGTCGACGGATAAGCCTCAAAAAAGCAGCGGCTACGCGATGCTAAAACGTCGCTATGAAGAGTATCAAACCAAGGTGGTTAAACAGTTCTATAAAGAGCATTTTGCAACCTTTGATCGTCAAATCGTTCTGGTGGATTGTCTACAGCCTCTAATGGCTGGAGACGAAGCATTCAATGACATGAAGCAAGCGCTTCAGCAGATTATGAAGAGCTTTCGCTACGGTCAGTCGAACCTACTCAGACGCCTATTTGCCTCGAGGATCGACAAAATACTATTTGCGGCGACTAAGGCCGACCACGTGACACCGAACCAGCATGGCAACTTAGTGAGTTTGTTGCAGCAAATGGTTCACCCTGCGTGGCAAGAGACGGCATTTGAAAATATTGAAATGAGCTGTATGAGTGTTGCTTCAATACAAGCGACTGAGGCCGGGTTTGTTGGTAATGGTGGTGATAGCTCGCCTGCGCTGCGAGGCACCACGCTCGAAAATCAAACGCTAACCTTGTATCCGGGTGATGTGCCAGTTAGGTTGCCAAAACCTGAATTTTGGCAGCAAAACGGCTTTGAGTTTACCTCATTTAAACCTCTTGAAAGTGCACAGGATGCTCCTTGTGGTCATATTCGTCTTGATAAAGCGATGCAGTATTTGATTGGAGACAAACTTCGATGAGTGATGTGAAAAACAGAAAAGTCTTTAATGAAGATTTGTCCAATGTTGAACAAACTTTGGACATGAACAGCCAAAAACTGTTTGAACCTGAGCAAACCTTTGTTCCTGTTGAGGCAAGCTCGGTAGAACAAGAAGATGAAAAACAGCTGGAAAAGACCATTCGTGGTAGTAGTAAGAAAGGTTGGATTGCGACTACCTTTCTAACGGCGTTTGCGGGTCTTGTGGGGTGGCAGGCGATCGACAACGTCATTACCGCTGCGACCACGGGTGATTATCTTTCATTAGGTTGGTCAGCATTGGTCACCGGTGTTGCCGTTATGGGCATCGGCGCGTTTGGTAAAGAGCTCTATAAGCTTCGCAAGCTCAAGAACCATTTTTCGGTTCAAGAAGAAGCACAGGCATTATTGGATAATGACGCAGTCGGTAAAGGCGAAAAATTCTGCCAAAAACTGGCTCAAGAAGCGCAGATACCTGCAGAAAACCCAGCGTTTGACCGTTGGCAAAACAGTGTTCATAGCGCCCATAGCGATGCTGAAGTGCTGGATATGTATCAGTCTATGGTGCTTACCGAGCAAGACAAGAAAGCGATGGCATCGGTATCTAAGCTTTCCGGAGAGGCAGCTATACTCGTTGCTCTCAGCCCGTTGGCGATTGCTGATATGCTGCTTATCGCGTGGCGAAACTTTCGCATGATCGACCATATTTCTGAGATCTACGGTGTAGAGTTGGGTTATTGGTCAAGGTTGAAGCTGTTTAAATTGGTGTTGGTGAACATTGCCATTGCTGGCGCGAGTGAACTGGCCATTGAATCGAGCGCTGACATACTGTCGATGAATTTGGCTGAAAAACTATCGGCTCGCGCTGGACAAGGTTTGGGTGTGGGTTTAGTGACGGCTCGTCTAGGGTTGAAGACCATCAGCCTAATGCGTCCAATCCCTTTTACACAGGAACAAACACCGCGACTTGGCTCAATCAGACAGTCCGTGATTGAAAGCCTCAAAAATAAACTGAATTAATTGCCGATATCCCCGCTAAGTACGTCATCCTCGAGAAATCGAGGATCTCCTAAAGCGCATGACTAATTGTCAGCCAGTGACAGAGTCACACCAATCAGGCTTTTCACGCGTTGTATGAGATCCCCTTTTTCAAGGGGATGACGTTGTTTTTTCAAAATCGGCGAATGGTTAATACAACCAGAACTAAATTGATACTCAAATCACATTCCAAGAAACTTGATGATATTTATGAGGAAACTTTGATCCTACGCTAAGTCGTTGGCTGCATAGTGGCGTGATACTGCTCACAGTAATCTATTCTCAGGACGAGCAGTATCATGCAAAAATATCTGAAGTATATCATTCCGATATCGATCCCCTTGATCGTACTACTTCTACCATTATCCGCATTCCCTTTCGAAGGATTGACCATAGTTCAGCAACGCGTCATTGCCATCTTCCTATTGGCGGCACTCTGCTGGGTATTCGAGCCCATTCCAATTTACGCCACGTCTGTTGTCATTATCGTTCTCGAACTCTTGTTGGTCTCAAACAAGGGGGTATACCTATTTCGGTCAGGAGAAGGGCAAGCGCATTTCGGTGAGCTTCTCAATTACAATGAAATCATGGCGACCTTTGCCAGTCCGATTATCATGCTGTTTTTGGGTGGCTTCTTTCTTGCGATGGCCGCGACTAAGTATCGCCTAGACGTTAACTTAGCGCGCGTACTGCTTAAACCATTTGGTAGTGATCCAAGGTTTGTGATGCTTGGTCTGATGCTGATCACCGGTATTTTCTCGATGTTTATGTCGAACACGGCCACCACAGCGATGATGCTATCGATCCTGACGCCTGTGATAGCGGTGTTTGGACCTAAAGACCCTGGACGCATCGCCTTTGCTTTGTGTATCCCTGTCGCAGCAAACATTGGCGGTATTGGTACACCCATTGGCACACCGCCTAATGCAATAGCACTAAAATACTTGGTCGGTGATAACTACATCAGCTTCGGTGAGTGGATGGCATTTGGCGTACCGTTTGTCGTTGTGATGATGGCGCTAGCGTGGATGTTGATTAACTTTCTTTATTCGGCAGACCAAAAGAAAATTGAGTTGTCGATTAAAGGCAAGTTCCTCAAAACGCCAAAAGCCATCATGGTTTACATCACCTTTGCGCTGACCATTATCTTGTGGCTAATGGGTTCGAGTCATGGCATGAACTCTTACACGGTGGCCTTGATTCCTGTCGCTATCTTCTCGCTAACCGGCATCATTAATAAAGAAGACCTCAAGAAGATCTCTTGGGATGTACTATGGCTGGTATCGGGTGGTATCGCGCTGGGTCTAGCGCTCGATAAAACCGGTTTGGCTCGCTTAGTTGTTCACAGCATTCCGTTTGATGAATTCTCACCTTATGTGGTGCTATTTGGTGCTGCTTTCCTTTGTCTGTTAATGGCAAACTTTATGTCGCACACAGCGACGGCAAACTTGTTAATGCCGATTATGGCCGCACTAGGCACATCAATGACATCACTGACGCCACTCGGCGGTGAACTTACATTGATTTTGGTGGTAACTTTTGCAGCGTCACTTGGTATGTCTTTGCCAATCAGTACGCCGCCAAACGCACTTGCACACGCAACAGGGCATGTACAAAGTAGTCAGATGGCGCGTGTGGGTGTGATTTTAGGTGTGGTTGGTGTGATGCTAAGTTTTGTGTTGGTGTGGCTACTCCATGCAGTAGGACATATAGGGTAAATGCCAATGGAACTATTGGTTCGCCACTATTTTTCAGAGCCAAGTCGTCAGGTCTCTTTCGATGCCGAGCAAGTTGTGCTTCGTCAAGAGGCGCACAATGACCGACTCTATTATGTGTTAGAAGGGGAGCTTGAGGGATATTTCGAAAGCGACCAAGATGGCAAGCTCACCAAACTGTTTAATGCCTCGCAAGGGGCATTCATTGGTGTACACAGCTTTTTCTCAGGTACTTGGGTGGCGTCATCAACCGTTATTGCAAAAACCGACGTAACGCTTGCTTGGATTGATAAACACACCGAGCCGGTCGAGCCTGAGCAATACGGTCCGTTGAGTGCGCAGTTTATGCCCGTGATGGTGAATGAGCTCTCACGGCGTCAAAGAAGAGCCAAGCAAGAAGCGTTAGCAAAAGAAAAAGCACTGCAGCGTCTTCATACTGCTGAGCAAATGACAACCCTTGGCCAGCTTGCCGCAGGTATCGCTCATGAGCTCAATAACGCTATTGGTGTGGTCAACAGCAAAACAGAGCGAATGCAGCAAGATTTGCTTCAACTGCTTGAAGAGCTTCACCCTGAAGTAAGCGGCTACTTTGATGTAGGACTTATGCAGGGACAGGCTGTCTCATCGAGTGAAGTACGCCGAATTGCGAAGCGCTTTCAACGAGACTATCGCTTAGACAGAGATATTGCTAAGCAGCTCGCCAGAGCTTTGGGTGATAACACGGTGCCAGAATCTTGGCTTTCTGACCCCTCTAAAGCCCTAAAGTACTGGGGCATGGGTAGAGATCTTCACGATCTCAAAATTGCCGCTAGGCACACTGTAGGTATAGTGAAGTCAGTAAAACAGCTGGGTCGGACTGATGGCGAACCGGATGAGCTTCTAGATATCAACGATACAATTAACAAAGCACTTGCGCTGCTGCAAAGTGATTTAAGAAGAGTCTCGGTACGGATGCAGCCCGCAGTGCTACCACTTATCAAAGGTGCGTCGACGGAGTATGTTCAGATCTGGAGCAACATCCTAAAGAATGCATGTGATGCGCTTCAGCAAACCGATGCACCCAATATCAATATTCAAACTAAGTTCGTTAATCAGCGTATTTTGGTCACGATTGCCAACAACGGCCCTGAAATCGATGAGCCAACGCGCAGAAAAATCTTTCAGCCTAACTTCACCACTAAGAAAGGTGGTCTCTCATTCGGTTTGGGGTTAGGACTATCAATTGTAAAACGAATCGTCAGCGAGATAGGGGGGACCATTGCGGTTAAAAGCGATGAGACTCGCACTATCTTTCGTGTCAAGTTACCAGTAGGAGAAGCATATGGAGAAGCTTAACGTCATCTGTGTTGATGACCAAAGAGAGGTACTCAGTGCCGTCATTCAAGATCTTGAACCCTTATCAAGCTGGCTAAACATTGAAGACTGTGAGTCTGGTGAAGAAGTGCTGGATCTCATTGAAGACCTTGATGCCGATGGTGAAAGCATTGCTGTGATTGTGTCTGATCATGTGATGCCAGGTATGACAGGTGTAGAGCTTTTGACCGAGCTATCACGCGACAGTCGTTTTAAAGAGACTAAAAAGGTGTTGCTTACTGGACAAGCGACACACTCAGACACCATCACCGCAATTAACACTGCAGGCGTGAGTCACTATTTCGAGAAACCTTGGAAGGCAGAAGAGCTGGTCAGTTGTGTGCGCTCCTTGGTCACAGCGTATATTTTTGATCGTGGCTTCGACTATCAGCCGTATCATGAAGAGTTAGATCAAAATATCGTACTGGAAAGGCTGCGCTAAACTCAAAGTTTGCGACGACTTCCCGTGTGATTACCAAGGAGAGAATATGAAGATATTTGTTAACTGTTTTCTGCTTAGCCTTTTGTTTGCATTTAGCTCTGTTCAAGCAAGTGAAAGGGCGAAGCAAGGTTGGCAGTGGATAGAGGAGGGAGCGATGGTCATCGATGTCCGCACACCAGCTGAGTTTAGCGAGGGCCATCTCGATCAAGCTGTAAACTATCCACTTTCGGAATTGGATAAATACATCGGAAATCTCGACAAGTCGCAACCGATAGTGCTTTATTGCCGCAGCGGCAATCGTTCTGGTCAAGCCTTGCAATATCTATCTTCCAAAGGCTTTACAGCGCTTCATAACGCTGGTGGATTGAATGAGATGAAGATTGAAGCCCCTCAATAATTCTGTAAAACAATGAACTTCAAGCCCGAATAGCAGTCTTAAATCCGGGCTTTTTGACGCTCGTTAGTAACCTTCCTACCTTAGTCATGTAATATGACTAGCCTGCTCGTGACAGTTCGTTACAAATAGACATTTAATCTGCCTAATTCGCAAAATTTGGGCGCAAATAGTCGAACTTTCTCATCTAAAGAAACGCTTTATTTAACTCTTGCATCGAATTTTACAGTTCCTACCTAGAACCTTAGAACGGCTCAAGGATAGAATTGGCTTCGATTTTTATAGTGCATATGTGGTTTTTGGTTCGGATTTTCCGAAGTTTATATCAGGGAGCCTAATCTGGACGAAAAATAAACCCGCATACGTTGCACAATAGTTAGAGAGAAGTGAGTGTTACCTTGAGTATCGAGAGAGCCGTCATTAATAGCGGAGCACAAGACCAAATAACTAGAGCGGAGCAGCCAAGCTCATCTCTATGGTTCGGTCTTTTTGCGTTGTTTCCGTTACTGATCTTAGCGGCAGTGTTGTCGCTATACAGCCCTGAAGGCGTCCGTTGGAGCCTTCCTTGGGTCCCAAGTTTGGGACTAGCATTGAGTTTTCGACTCGATGGGCTGTCGTTTTTGTTTGCCTGCTTGATTAGCGGAATAGGGACTATGGTGCAGATTTATGCGCTAGCGTACCTGAGAGAACATAAACAAAGATTTGCCTTTCACTGCTACTTAACGGCGTTTATGGTGGCGATGCTAGGTGTTGTTCTTAGTGACAACGTGTTGTTGCTGTTTGTCTTTTGGGAACTGACGACTGTAACCTCTTATCTCTTAATCGGGTTTAACCATGAGGCGCTTAAGTCTAGAAAGAATGCACTGCAGTCATTGTTAATTACCGGTGCGGGTGGTTTGGCTCTGCTTGCTGGACTTATTCTGCTTGGTTCTATGGCGGGCAGCTACGAGCTAACTGGCATTTTGTCGCAGGCCGGTGAGCTTTCTAGTCATTCACTGTTTTTGCCTTCTCTGGTGCTTATTCTGCTGGGTGCGCTGACAAAATCAGCTCAATTCCCATTCCACTTCTGGCTACCCAATGCCATGGCGGCGCCAACTCCAGTGAGTGCCTATCTGCACTCTGCCACTATGGTAAAAGCGGGTATCTATTTATTGGCCGTTGTCTCTCCGATATATGCACAGACTGAACTCTGGTTCTACACCCTGACGATCATGGGCGGGTTTACGGCCTTGTGGTGCGCATTGATGGCACTCAAGCAGACCGACCTCAAGCTGATGTTGGCATACAGCACCACAGTCGTACTTGGAAAACTGACCTTCTTGTTGGGTATTGGTAGTGACTTAGCGCTTAAGTCAGCCTTGATGCTTATCGTCGCTCATGCGCTCTATAAAGCGGGCCTTTTCATGGTGGTAGGTAATGTCGATAAAGCGGCAGGCACACGTGAGATCAGTCAGCTACGCGGCTTACGCTCAGTATTAAAGATAAGCTTTGTTGCCGCGGTGATTGCGGTTCTATCGACGTCAGGTGTTCCTCCACTACCTGGATTCCTCAGCAAGGAGTACATGTATAAGGCGGGGCTAGAAGTGAGCAACTGGGCTGTGTTTTTGATGGTGCTGGTGAACGCGTTGACCGTGACTTTGGTCATGGTGCTACTCATTAAGCCATTTACGACACGTCATCAAGGTGAGCCAACCAAAGTTAAGCCTGTGGAGATCAACAAAGGTCTGTGGATCCCACCGTTTATGCTCGCAATTGTCAGTGTGATTGCAACTGTTGCTGGATTGGGCTGGTTGAATGAGCAAGTGATTATCCCAGGGGTAACGACCATTGCACCTGTGTCTGATCCGGACCCAGTGAAAGTGTGGCATGGCATTAATACACCTCTCATTCTGAGTGGCATTACCTTATTGCTTGGTGTGTTGATGTACAAAGTCTACCCAACGCTTACCGCCTTGCTAGAACGTACGCTACCAAAATTGCCATGTGCCAACCGAGTGTTTGATAACTTGCTTGAAGCCATGGTGAGCTTTGCTAAGTGGCAAACTAATATGCTGCAAACCAAGCGCATGAGCGTCTATGGGCTGCTATCGTTTGGAGCGTTAGCGGTACTGCTTATCAGTCAAACCCCAATGTCGCTCAGTCAGTTCGCGGGTCGTTTAGAAGGCATCAAGCTGTATGAAGTCGTGATCGCGGCACTGCTGATTGTCTCATCGTTTGTAGTGATTATCTCAAGAACCAAGTTCTTAGCGGTAGCGGCACTTGGCATGATTGGTTTCATGACCACTTTGGTATTCATGATCTATAGCGCGCCGGATGTCGCAAAGACTCAGCTTCTAGTCGAAACCCTAATGGTTGTCTTCCTCGTTCTGTTGATGCGCCACGTGCCTAAGCTTTCGACGGTTAAACAACACTCAAAAGGACGCCGCACTATCCACGCCTTGGTGGCGGGCAGTATTGGTATCGCAGTCACTATGGTGCTGCTTTCGATCACGGCTGAGCCAATGGACATGTCGGTATCTCAGTTCTTCAACGAACAGAGTGTGCCAGGCGGTCATGGTCGCAATATTGTTAATGTAATTCTGGTTGACTTCCGAGCGTTCGATACCTTCGGTGAAGTGTTAGTCGTCGCGCTGGCAGGTCTATGTGCAGTGAGCTTGCTTAAGCCAGGAAGTGTGCCATCCACAAAAGTGAAGTCACTGATCTTGGGCACGGCGTCTCATATTGTTGCGGCTCTAATGTTGGTGTTCTCATTGTATCTGTTGATGCGTGGCCATAACTCACCGGGTGGTGGCTTTATTGGCGCACTTATCGCGGTAATAGGCTTATCGCTTCTTATGTTCGCTGAGTCTCCTCAATATGTTCGAGAAAGGCTGCATTACGCGCCGTTTAGTATCGCTATGCTGGGGGTTTTCATTAGTTTCGCTGCTGGTGCGGTGAGTCTAGTGTTCAACCTGCCATTCCTGACAGGTCTGTGGTGGAAAGACGTGTTACCGCTAGGAACGCCACTTATTTTCGATATTGGTATTTACCTAGGTGTCATTGGTGGGGTGATGGGAATGATCCTCCATGTAACGGAGGAGATGGACTGATGGAAATGTTATGGAGTGTTGTCGTTGGTGTGTTTGTCGCATCTGGCATCTATCTGATGCTAGAGAGGCATCTGCTTAGAGTCTTATTTGGCCTGATCCAACTGAGTAGTGCGGTCAACCTAGCCATTTTTAACGCGGGTCGATTAACGGTCGGTAACCCACCGCTCATTGATGGTGATGCCGTGCTACCGCATGTCGACGCGGCTAACCCGTTGCCACAAGCATTAATTCTGACGGCAATCGTTATTGGCTTCGGACTCTTAGTCTTTACTTTGGTGCTGTTCTACCGCGCTTACCAAGAGACGCAATCAGCGGATATCGATGAAATGAAATATTCTGAGGAGCAGGCGTAATGTCAATGTGGTTAACCTTGCCTGTTATCATGTCTGTTTTGACCGCCGTTTTGGTGTTCTTTACGAGACACAATCACAAGCTTGCTGAAGCGATAAGCGGCACGAGTGCGCTGTTTACCTTGCTCGGCAGCGTGTTCTTAATCAACGGTATTCTGGATAACGGCCCTCAGGCTGTGGCGTTTGGTCAATGGGCTGCGCCATTTGGCATTGTATTCGTTGCTGACTTTCTTTCCGCGGCAATGGTGGTTATCACGGCTATCATTGGTGTGGTGAGTGTGTTCTATGCGATGGCGGATCTGAAACAGAAACCGTCATATGGCGTGTTCCACTCGTTGATTCATGTGCTCCTTGCTGGCGTATATGGTGCCTTCTTGACCGGAGATATCTTCAACCTTTATGTCTGGTTTGAAGTCATGCTGATTGCATCATTTGGTCTGATGGTGCTCGACGCAAATCGTCAACAAGTGGACGGTGCGGTTAAGTATGTGATGCTTAACTTTATCTCGACGCTCATGTTCTTACTTGCCATCGGCTTACTTTACGGTGCAACTGGCACACTTAGTTTGGCAGACTTACACAGCAAAGCGGCTGACATCGCTCCTCAGACCAAGGTTCTGCTAGCTGCGCTGTTCCTATTTGGCTTTGCGGTTAAGTCGGCGCTATTTCCTTTGTTTGCCTGGCTTCCGGCGTCTTACCACACACTTCCAAGCGGTGTGGTGGCGCTCTTCGCTGCGCTGCTCACTAAGGTTGGAATCTATGCGTTAATGCGCGTATTTACCCTCGTGTTTCCACTGGCAGACAGTGGCTGGCAACCACTCATGATTTGGGTGGCAGCACTGACCATGCTAACGGGCGTATTAGGGGCGGCAAGCCAATACAATGTGAAGAAGATCCTTTCTTTCCACATCATCAGTCAAATTGGCTATATGGTTATGGGTCTTGCCTTGTATACCCCGCTTGCCCTCGCGGGGGCGATTTTCTATATCGTTCACCACATTATCGTCAAAGCGAATCTTTTCCTCATTGGTGGTCTTGTTGAACGCAAGCACCAAACCAGTGAGCTGAGTGAATTAGGTGGTATGTACAAAGCGACACCATTGCTAGCTTTCTTGTTCTTAGTACCGGCATTTTCCTTGGCTGGCTTCCCACCATTGTCAGGATTCTGGGGTAAGTTTTTGGTTATCAAAGACAGCCTGCAAAACGAGTACTACATGCTAGCGGCTGTCGCGTTATTCGTCGGTTTATTAACTATCTTCTCCATGACCAAGATCTGGAGCGAAGTGTTCTGGAAGGCAAAACCGTCAAAGCAAGACGGGCAGACTTCAGGTGAAAAACTTTGCAAAAAAACCAGAGCCTTGTACTACGCACCCATTGTCGTGTTGACCTCAATGACGTTAGTGATTGGTTTTGCGGCTGAGCCTTTCTTCCAGTTTGCCTTTACGGCGGCGGAACAGCTTCTTGACCCTAGTGCTTATATCCATGCCGTTCTAGGAGGTGGTGCATGAACTATTTCTTTTTGAATGTGTTTTTGGGTGGCGCATGGATGCTACTCAATGGTGAATACACAGGCTTGAGCTTTGTTACTGGTTTCGTGGTGGGTTACTTCGCTCTTAGGTTGAGTCAGCCATTTGGACTTAAGTCGAGCTACTTCAAGCGCTTTAGTGCTTCTATAAAGCTATTCCTGTACTTCTGCTACGAGATGCTGATATCGGCAGCCCATGTGGTCTGGGATGTGGTCACGCCGACGCATCTTAGCGATCCAGACATCATCTATGTCCCGCTTGATGTGACCTCAGATCTTGAGATCACCTTGCTTGCTAACATGGTGTCACTGACACCGGGCAGCTTAAGTCTGGATGTGACGGAAGACAAGAAACACCTCGTGGTGCACGCCATGTTCGCACCCGATCACGATGAAGTGATTCGCTCAATCAAGAACGGTATGGAAAAACGAATTTTGGAGGTGACACGTGGATAGTTGGCTGTCATTTAGTATCAACTTTGCTTACGTCGGGATGCTGCTCAGCCTAGTGCTGGTCTTTATTCGCTTGATTAAAGGTCCCACGCTTGCGGACCGTGTGGTCGCGCTCGATCTTATCGCTTTTATTACGGTTGGATTTATCGCGGTACACACCTTGGCGAGTGGTCAAAAATCGCTACTCGATGTGGCGATCACCCTTGGCTTAGTCGCTTTCTTAGGAACCATCGCTTTTGCAGGCTTTATTGCCAAGCGCAACCAGCAACAGAGTGAGTCAGAAAACCACGAAAGCTTAGAGCAAGGAGGTAAGTCATGACGTTCATCACTGGACTCTTACTCTGTATCGGTACGTTTTTTGTGTTGGTGGCGAGCATTGGGGTATTGCGTATGCCCGATCTCTACACCCGAATGCACGCATCGACCAAGGCTAACACTATGGGGCTGACAGCACTGCTTGCGGCAGTTGCGTTTGGAATGCCAGATATTACCGTGGTTTCCCGTGTACTTGGCACCATGCTGTTTATCTTGCTAACCGCACCGGTTGCCGCTCATTTGCTGAGCAAAAGCATGTATTGGAATGGCTACAAAATGTGGCGAAAAAAGAAGTAATCGTCTCGCGATAAAGGTTCGCTCTCTACCTCACTGTGAGACTTAGCAGTTTTATTATTGTCTAACCAAGGAGAGCCTATGCGTAGAAAAGAACTAACACTATTAGTCGTTGCCTGTGTCTGTTTTCTCATCACTTTAGTTGTTGGGAAATGAACACTCGGTAAGCCTCTATTAAGAGGTCATTTAAGCAGTATCTGAGGCTCCTTTTCAGGTTTCTCGATACTGCTTTTTTTATACGTGGCATCACTAGCGGTTTATCGAATTTAGCTAAAGTCAAAGGCGGGATACTTGACCTTTATTCTCCGCTGCTCAGACATAAGCCTTTTAAACGACAAGGTTTCGGTCAGGCTAATCACCGCCTGTTCATCGCTATCTTTTAATATCGTTCCGGCGATCGTGTCACTGGTCCCGTCATTAAATGAGATTTCACCCTGAAATATATACTCACTGTTGAGCCGGTTTTCAGCAATCGAAATGACGATGCTACTTTCTGCGATTTGTAACACCTCAAAGCTTTGCTTAGACAGATTTAGTGTTGGCCGCTCAGGCGTCGGATAATTTAGGCGATAGTGTTGTCTTTGATTTTCACTCATGTTTAAAGTCTCGATAGATGCCACGTGCAAACAATCTAGGAAATATTTGCTGCTATTCGAGGTTTCTCTGACGTTTTCATTATAAATGGTAACTTGATCGCAGTTTTACCGCGCAAATAGAGCAGGGGTGCAGAGCAGAAATATAGTGATCCGCAATGAAACCAACCGAGAAAAGATTTATGCGTATAGGCACTTTTGCAAAACAACATGAGGTGAGCGAGCGAACACTTCGTCATTATGAGTCTATTGGATTACTCCCGACGCAAGAGAGGGAAGGGCGCTATCGAGTCTTTAATGAGGACGCTCATTTGCGTATGGTCTTTATAGGTCGTTGTAAGCAGATCGGTTTGACCTTAGCCGAAATCGGTGAGCTCATTCAGTTTTTCGATGCACCAAAAGGCGAGCGCTGCAAAGCGAGCTTAAAGGTGATTGCAGAGAAGAAAGTGACCTTGTCACAAGAGATTGTTCAGAAACAAAGATTATTGGAGAGACTGAATAAGCTAGAGTTGGATGTTCAACATAGAATCGATAATAGCTGTTGACTCTGACGTATACGTCAAACTTTATACTCCCGAAAAAACATCATCAAGATAAGAGGGATTATGAAGATTTTAAAAGGACTATTTGCTCTTTTGGCCATTGTACTTGTTACATTGACAAGCTATGTATACAGGCTTACAGGTTACCCCGCAGAGATCAAATCCATAGAGCAAAACAAGCCAGTTCAGTTCTCCGACTGGAAAACGGCTCTATCAGGTGCGGCGGTGGTCGACTACAAACTACTTCAGGTAGGTAGAATTGTTATGGACCGTAATCTGCTAATGCAGGGCGCCCCTGATTCTTATCCGCAACGCCATGCCGCACTACCGGTACTGAGTCACTGGATTCGCCACCCTGTCTATGGCGAGTATCTCGTCGATGCGGGGTTTTCCAAGTCGTTCAAAAATAATAGTAGGGGCAACTATAACTGGCTGATGCGAACCATTGCCTCGCTTTCAGGTATTGAAAACAGCTTGGAGAAGTCCCTAGAGCTTCAACTAAACTACAAAGTTGGTCGAATAAACGGTGTGATGATCACTCATTTTCACCCTGACCACTCCTCTGGAATAAGCGACCTGCCGACGGGCACTTCCGTCATTGCCGATGAAAAAGAGTATGACTTCATTGCTAGGCTCTCAAATACTGCGCTCTTTACTGAGGATTATGATTGGCACGGCATAGACTTCACGAAAGGCTTTAAGATAGCGCCATTTACAAGTGTGGTTGATGTGTTTGGAGATGGCGCCGTTTGGGCGGTATCGACGCCAGGGCATACCAAGGGGCATACTTCCTACTTACTCAACACGACACAAGGTATCAAGTTTGTTGTCGGCGACGCCAGCCACTTCGGCTATGCCTATGACAATAACTATGCACCGGCAGCGCTAAGTGGCGAATTACGTGAGCAAGCCGCAGAAACCCTCGCTTCTATTAAAATGTTCGCAACACAGCATCCTGATATCAAGCTGATATTTGGCCATCAGCTTCCCTAATGCGTTGCGTTAGCGGTTCATTGGCGAAATAAAAATGTGCTAGAGTAACAACATAACTAACAATAACTTATTAAAGTGTTATGCCTTCTCATTTACCAAAATCGTTTAGTAAGCCATTTCTAAAAATATTCCATGTATTAGAGGCTGTGCTGCTTGTCGCCATTACATTGGCGACCATCTACGCCATGGCCGAAGAGTTTATGCACGTCTTTACTGAGCGAAGAGTGCTACTGACCGATATTCTTCTCATGTTTATCTACCTAGAAGTACTCGCCATGGTTCAGCAGTTTGTGGTCAACGGTAAGATACCCGTACGCTACCCGATCTACATTGCTATGATGGCAATTGCTCGATACATCACGCTAGGAATGAAAGAGATGGATGCTACGCTCGTCGTATGGTTATCTGTTGCGGCATTCATTTTGGCGGCAGCAACCTTGATTATTCGCGCGGGGCATCACTATTGGCCTTACGTCGATAGAAATACCAAAGAGCCGGATGAATAAAAGCGAGTTATTCGTCTCCAAATCAACGAGTGCAGGAACGATTGGCAATGGACAATGAAATACGCCCTATTTTATATTCGCTACACAACTGTCCGTTCGCAATACGAGCTCGTTTAGCCATTGTGAAGGCTCAACTACAGGTACGTATCCGAGCAATAAAACTCGATAACAAACCTGTTGAGATGCTAGAAGTGTCTCCAAAAGGAACCGTCCCAGTATTGACTTTCGAAGATAACACGCCAGCCATTGAACAGAGTTTAGACATTATGGTTTGGGCGCTGAGACAGAGCGACCCAAACAACTTGTTGTATTCAGAAGATAGCTATGCACTGGAGCGAATGCTCTCAACAATCGAAAGCTTTGAACATGATTTCGACCCTGCACTAAACGCGTTTGGATGTGCGAAGCGTTACCATGAAACCAACATGTTATCACTAAGGAAAGACTGTGAAGTGCAACTTGCTTTGCTTGAATCGCGATTGTCTCAGCACACTTTTCTGTTCGGAGAGAAAGAGAGTCTTGTTGATATTGCGTTGGTGCCGTTTTTGCGCAAATTTGCCCGCATTGATAAGCAATGGTTCAGGGATGCGCCTTATCCGAAGCTGCGCACATGGCTTAATAATTATCTGCAGAGCCCGATGTTTTCAAAGGTAATGGAAAAGCAGGAGTTATGGCTTGACCATCGTGAGGACGTTATTTTTGGTCGTTACAGTTATAAAAAATAGCCAGCGTTGTTGTATCTAACGGCTCAGCGCTTCTCCGAGTGGGTGAAAGTAGGCTTTTAGTGCCTCGCTGATAATGTGTCGATGGGCGACATCAGGGTAAATATGAATGTTATCGGGATGCGTGGTACCAGAGACTAGATACGCGTTTTCTATGCCTGAACAAGACTCGACCACTGCCTCAAACGCACGTGCCATCATTTCGGTCGGCTGTGAAAAGTAATGCGTTCCAACCGCTTTGTCTGCTTTCACACTTCGTGACACGTAGTCATGTCTGTCTTGCCCATCACTACTAAGAAGTACCGAATCAAATACCTTCATCAATCTATTATTCAAGAGATGAGGGAAGGGTGTCGTATTTGCGAGCCAGCAATCACTTGCGAATAGAATGCGCTTTTGTGGACCGGAACGATCGCCAATATCAAAGGCTTTCTCGGCAATGTAATGGTCATAGGCGTGCCAAAATTCGTGGGCCAGTGCTCCCGCTCCCGCGTTCTTTGCTAAGGCTAATTCTCTTTGATTTGGCGCATAGTGTGCTTGAACGCCCTTTCTTCCCCCAGTTCCATATGCAAGGTTCAAGTTGCCACGTAAACCGATCGCCTTTGAAGGTAGAGCTAAAAAGAACGCAAGGTCCGCCAATGAATCGAAGATAAGGTTGGCAGCAAGATCTTTCTCTTCATTGTTTACCCATTTACCGACACGAATACTGCCGATACCAAATGTCTCTTTGATATCCAAAAAAGAGATCTGATCTCCGTGACGATAGTCGGGACCTTTTCGTGTACGGTACTTGAAGTTAGTCAGTTGCAATTCGGGCCTCGGCTTTGTTGTTGAGCTGTTGCTTTAGGCACTGGGTGAGTTAAGGGAGCAACCAAGTATACATGATTTGTACGTTGGTGAAGGCGTACTGTTGCACTACCTTTTACTAAGCCCCCATTGGGTCACCTGAGGATGATATGAACTGTTCAAGGTACGTGTATGGTAAGACACTCATAGGTGAACGGAGGCAAGGGAATGAATCAGCGTCAGAGAGCACAGCAACTATTTGAAAAAAGCGAAAAGCCACTCATTGTCGGTGACAAACGTCATTGCCCTATCTCTCCGAGCGAGTTGGCACAAACGACTTCAGATTCAGATTATGTCGTAGAATCGTTTGATAGTGGGCTCACCGCTGAAGTATTTCACATACGTATTGACGGTAAAGATTATACGCTCAAGAAAAAACGCCCCATAGCCAGAGTGCAGAACCTTGATGGTGAATACTCTTTCCTAAATGAAGTCCAGCGCCGTGCAGACTTTCACAAACTTAAAACCGATCCTACTACCGCGGATGATTTTCGCTGTATCGTTGAGACAGTCTACGCGAACTATCGGATCGGGATTATCTTATCTGAGTGGATTGAAGGCACTCCTTTTGAACCTACGCCAAAGCTCCTTAGCGACTTATTCTCTACATTAGCCTCGTGTGAGCAAGCAGGGCTCTTCGAATGGGATTTGTGTTCGGGTAACTTGCTGCTAGACGATAACAACCAGCTCAAGCTTTTTGATTTTGGTTACATGTACCCATTTGAGCCGCGTCATGAGTTTAATAGCGATGGTATTAATGCGCCTCTATTTCAGTTTTGTGAGCGCTTTGAGACACGGTTTTTTTCTGGTTGGGTACTGGAATACAGTGGGAATGATCAAGACCGGATAAGTGTCTTTCGAACGGTTAAGCAAGCTGCCTACATTGCCCTTGAAGCAAAACTAGCTTGGCTGAAGAAAGAGAACGGGAGCGATGAGGTCATAGCGCTAACGGAATCATTGAGAAATAGATATTAACAGGCACTGGACGACCGAGCTTTGTTGGAACAGCTTTACCTCGTTGAGATGTTTCGATCCCACGTTTTAGATATAGAAGATGACCTTCATGGTAAGAGTTGTACTCCAATGACAATGAAGCGTGCAGAGGCAGTTCTCGAGATGATCGCTCAGCACTTCACGTTATTGGCAGATCAAGGAGCGCTGTTTTTCGATAACGAAGGGAAGACGCAACAAGAGCTCATCGACATCTATCAACACAAGCGCATTTTGGCTGAAAAATATCAGTTGCAGCGGAAGAGAGGTTTAGCGGAGAACGACTCCGCTAAACCGTAAGATTATATCCTGTAGTCCTCAGCGCTTTCGGCTTGCTCTGGCTTTTCTGAAAGTTCACTCTGCGATTCGTAGTTTATCCAGAACAAGAACAATTCGTACCAAATTGCTAGAACAATAGCACCTAAGAACAAACCGATGATCCCAGCAAACAACATGCCGCCAATAGCACCAATTAGGATGATTGGCATTGGAACATCGACACCTCGTCCCATTAACATTGGTTTGAGGAAGTTATCCGACAGGCCACCTGCTAATGCCCAAATCGTGAAGATAGTTGTACTGGTGCCATCGCCTGTGGAATACACATAGAAAATGACTGGGGCAACAATCAGTAGGGCTGGAAGTTGCGCGATACATAGGATGAGTGTTGCTAGTGTCAGCAAACCTGCGGCAGGCACTTGGAACACAAACATCGCCGCGCCGATGATTGCAGATTGGATAAAGGCGACACCTACCACACCAAGTAACACACTACGAATCGTCGCTGCCATCAGGTTCGCCCACTGTTCGGCCTTTTTACCCACCGCTCGTACAGCAACGGTTTCGAGTGCCCCCGATATTTTCTCTGCGTGCGCCATAAAGCCGCCAGCGATTGCGAGTGAAATAATAAACATGATCAAACTTGTTAGTGCGCCGCCAAGAATTGAGGCGATGGTACCAAGGAAGCCTTTTATTTCAGGTAAGAATTGCTGAATGCCTTTTTCGAGGTTGGTCGCGAACAAGTTCCAAATGCTATATAGCTTGTCGCCAATAATTGGTATCTCGGCAACTTTCGCAGTGGGACCTGGGATCTTTATTTCACCGCCCTGAAGAACTTCTGTTGTATGTGCGACACCGTCATAGATTGACCCAGAAACCAACACAAACGGAATAACTAACACTGAAATACCAATCAATGCAACAAGCGTTGAGGCTAGACCGCGTTTACCTCCTAATGAACGTTCAAGCTTTTTCGTTAAAGGTAACAATGCAACGGCAATAATGGCCCCCCAAAGCACTGGGATAATAAACGGCTTAATAATGTCGTAGGTAAAACTGAGTAAAAGAACGAGTAAGCCGATCCGAATGGCCGACTCCACCATATTATTGACAAAGAGCTTGCTTTGACGTTGTTCGGTTTGTCTATCCATTGTTTTTTTCCCTGTGTTCCAAATTTGCACTGACTAAACTCGATACGACGATGGCCATATAGAATACGCCGACGATCGCTTCTAAATACACCACTACTTGTGCCAGTGGACTGATCGGGCTGATATCACCATAGCCCAAGGTTGTTAATGTTACGAAACTGAAATAGGCTGCGTTTGAGAAATTTTCTCCCCATGAGATGGCTTCTAGTCCAGTAAATGCATTGGGTGAATATTCAATGATTATTAAATAAACGATAGCCCACATTAGACCGAGTAGCAGAAATAATGCGACTGAGCCCACCACTTTATTGGTATTCACTTCACCATGGAACAGCACTTGTTTTGCTGTCGACTTAAAGGTGCCAAAGAAAAAGCTGAAGGTGAGCGCGAGCATAAGGACATCCATCTCACGAATATCAAAGATCAGTTTTACTAAGGTGGCGATAACCCAGCATGTTGCGAGAGTTTTCAAAAGTCGTGACCAGTTCTTATCAAAGCGCAGGCTAGCAAAACAGACGATAAAGACCACGATAATAAATATCTGCAGCACTCGATCTATCCACCCGCTACCCACTACTTCTGCGAGGCCCGAGCTGATGAGTAGAGCGACGAGTGCAACGGTTAAATAGAAGAAGTTGTTTCCTTCATTGATGTTTTCAAGCCGTTTTCCCACTTTCATTTTATCTGTCCTTGCTCAATGACATTATTCGTCCTGTTCCTCTATCACCATGATAGAAGCTGACAGCCCAAATCGTAGGTGCACACCTTCAGGAAGTTCATTTAGAGAGATTCGAACTGGAATACGCTGAGCCAGTCGGATCCACTGGAATACTGGATTAACGTTTGGCAGCAAGTTGTACCCAACCGTGCCATCTTTAGGTGCGATGCCCCAACCAATTGAGTCTACCGTCGCGTCAATGGGCGTGTCAGGGTGGGACATTAAAGTGACTCGAGCCTCGCTTCCTGGTTGAATCTGAGGGAGTTGGTTCTCTCTAAAGAAGCCGAAGACCCAGAAGCTGTTTTCATCAATGAGCGCTACTAAGGGTTGGTTGGCCACGGCTTGAGTGCCGGTTCGTATGTCGAGGTTTGAAACAAAACCATCTACAGAGGCGACAACTTTGGTGTAGCTCAGATTGAGCTTAGCTGATTTGAGCTTCTCTTCAGACGCTTTGATTTTTAGAAGCGACTCTTGATAGGAGATCTCTCGTCTAATTAGGTCTTTATGTGAGACTGCGCCTTTGTCTTTTTTACGAATATCGAGCAATCGGTCGTACTCAATCTTTTTTCCTTTAGAGCTAATAATCGACTGCTGAAGAGCGACCTCTGCTTGGGCTAACGCCACTTGATAGGTTTCTGGGTCGATTTCAAACAGTAAGTCACCTTTGTTCACCCTTTGGTTATCGACTATGGCGACATTGACTATTGGTCCCGAAACACGAGGTGCCACTTTAATAATGTTGGCTCGAACTTGGCCATCTCGGGTCCATGGGTTGTTGAAATAGTCTTGATACTTTTGGTATCCAAACCAAGCGGCTCCACCAAGGAGAATGAGGTTTAGGACGATGATAATAGTCTTCTTCATTTAAGCGGCTCCTAAAACCTGAGAATAAAATGATCGATCGCCACTACATACATCACGACGATGGCGAGAAAAGTGAGTGATGGAAACGCGACAAAGCGCGCCAGCTTGGTTTTGTTCATGATGATGACAGTAATCCAAGTGGCAACAATAGCCATACACACGACGAGTAACAGGGGGGAGAAATAGACGTCGCCCCAAGCGAGTTCATGTGGCATTTATTGGCCCTCCTCATTGGTGTTCGTCGTGACGGGTGCTCCTGTCCTGATGGTAAGAGGTGGGAGTACCGTGTTTTCCTCGTCTAATTGTGTACCCCAGTCAGTGCGATCTTGCATTTTTTGGACATTATCGGGCGAGACAAACGCTTGACCCGATTGAATTTGCCAGCCGCCACCTAGTGATTTGTATAGGGCGACGACCTGATTGGCGACATTGCCTTTTATTTGGGCGTAGCTATCTTCGCTGCGCGTCATCTTTTCGACAGAGTTCAGCAGACGCTCGAAGGAGATTTGACCGTTCTCATATTGCGTTAAGGAGATATTGAATGCTCGAACAGAGGCGTTAACCGATTGTAGCCGTAGCGCTTTTTGTTCTACATAGAGCTCATACGCTTCTATCGCATTAGTGACTTCTTGCACTGCCTGAAGCACTTTCTTGTTGTAGTTGGTCATCGTTTCTTGGAAGCGTGCATCTTCAAGGCGAATGTTGTTCTTTACTCGACCATATTGAAAAATGTTCCAACTAAACGCAGGACCAGCGACGAGCGTCAACGAGTCATTGAAGCTAAAGCTGGAACCTGATGGCACCGAACTATCGATACCGATAGAGCCAAATAGTGAGAAGCTTGGATAAAGGGCCGTTTCAGCGACACCAATCTGAGCACTCTGTGCGTGAGCTTGTAGCTGCGCGACTTGGAGATCAGGGCGCCTCATGACCAAACTGGCATCAATCGTTGAGTTGAGGGCAGGCGCCTCAGGTACGATTGAGCCATCTTCATCCTCGGAGATCAGCGACTTTGACCCAGATGAACGAAAACGTTGCTCATACTCCGCAAGCCTTTGCGTCATGCCATCTTCTAACAAAGGGTCCACTTGCTCTGGCAGTATGCCAAGTAATACGGCAAGTGCGTTTCTGGCTTGTAGCATGGCTATTTCAAGAGCGGGCAGGGCGGCTTTGGTGGTAAATAGCTGGTTTCGCGCTTGTTGGACATCGAGCTCGGTGACATTACCTGACTCGAATTGAACGCGAGTGATATTGACCACTCGCTCCTGAATCTCAATATTTCTCTCAGAGAGCAACATGCGCTCTTGGAACGAGCGATAGTTAATGTAGTTTCGAGCAACCTCGGAAGTGATGGTCACGAGTATGTCGTTGTAGGATGCGATAGATGCGTAATAAGTGGCTTGGGCGGCTTCGATTCCGCGCGCGTATTTACCCCAGACATCCATTTCCCAACCTGCATCGAAAGTCAGTGCCGCATTATTAAAGGAACTTTCACTCACATAAGCTCTTGCTAGATTACCCGAAACAGTTTGTACCTGTGGATAGCGCAAGCCATCAGCAATCCCAAGAACAGCTCTCGCTTGCAAAATTCTCAGTCCGGCAGCTTCAACATCGAGATTTTGTTTAGCCGCGCGTTCGACAAGTTGATCAAGTGTCGGATCATTAAACTGCTGCCACCAGTTTGCCGTAGATGCCATGCTTAATGCCGTATCACTGTCACTCCATGACTGAGGTAGCGCGACGTTATTATCTGGCTCAAACTCTGGACCCAGCGTCGTGCAGGCAGTCATTATCAGTGTTGTGAAAGAGGCTATTATTAGCCGATGAGTCATCATTATTTTATCCCTAAAATCGATGCATCTTGAGATTGTCCAGATCGATACCTTGACTGGCTTCCTCAACATTTTTAAGTGACTCATACAGGTTTCTTTTTAGGTGAAGAAAGAGATAAAAACCTGCGATGTCAGTTTTGTTTACCTGGTCCAAATCGAGCGACTCAAAGAAAGCTTCCAGTGCTTGTTCGGCTTTTGTGTACTCTTGTTCAGCGTGGTCAAAATGGTCACCACTATCTGGCTTCGCCTTGCTATGAACTTCTACCAAGCTAGGTAGAACGGTGTCGATATGCGTCTCTCTAAGCTTAGTAATCAATGAGTTATTTTTCAGGATTGTTTGTGCCGCGACCAGATTGTTGGCGTGTCCCATTAACACCCCACAGCGTTTGGCATAGAGAACTAGTTGCTCTTGAGTGTTGTTGTTGAAATAACTGACATCGATCTTACTTGCCCACAGCAAAAGCTTTTTGGACGCCACATTGGCGGTTTTCAGATGCAGTGTGAGCGTTATGCGCGTCAACCAAGTAGGTTTAAGGTTCTGCATTGTTAGTAGCAAGCGATATAGGTGGAAGAATAGTCGCTGTCGGACGGCCAAGAAAAGATGTTCTGCCTTGCTGGAAAACGGGAAGTAGTGAGAAAAAACAATCATCAGCACCACAAGGTAGAACAGCGTCATGACGGTTAGAATGATGCCAAAGTGATAGGTCATGGTGTTGTCTATGCCTAGCACAAACATCCCTAGCATAAAGAAGATGGTGATAGGTCCTTTGAACAGATAAAAGCCAACAAAGGTGTAGATAAATAAGAACAGCGCTAACTCTACACCGAGCTCTAACTGCGGCAAGATAAACACATAGGCTGGAATGGCAAACAGAAAACCAAAAGTAAACAGAAATCCAAGTGCTTTGGGGTGCAGCGGCATAAAAGAGAGCACCGCCATAAAAATCGTCGAGAAGATAACAAAGCTATAACCACCAGGAGGGTTGAACGCAATCCAAAGCCCACCTGCGACCCAATAAGTGACAAACACCTTAATGGCTGTTTTAAAGTTCTCTGCATCCCACCATAAAAAAGCACTTTGAGAGGGTGCGAGTTGCTCTTTAAAAGAGACTGTCTTAGTGATGGAGTCAATACAGCTTATCGTTTCAGCAAGTTTGCTGGCGTTATCGTAGAGTCGATTTAGCAGGTAGCCTAACGTTAAGACAGAGGCTCGCGTCAGGTGGTCGCTGCCAGATAGTTTTTCTTCATTAGCCTTTAATTTATTCTCACTGAATCGGAAGGTCTCTCCGGTTTCCGGTGAAACTAAAAACTGTTGGCTTTGCTGCAAAAGGTGATCGATTTGTTCAATGAAAACGGGAAAATCAGAGAGGTAATTTTCCGTGTCATTGTGGTTAAAGCGTGCATTAGAGGCAGTGGCGAGTAGCTGCGTTATCTTCTGACTATGGTGAATCACTAGCCTCCATTCTTGAAGATAAGCCGCGATCTCACTGCTTTCTTTTTTGACCACACTGAAACGCTGTTCAAGTGTGTTTTGAGCGGCAAATAGCTTTTCAATAAGCTCATCAAGTGAAGGGCTCGCTTCTTCGGTAGGCTCATGTTCAGTTTCATTGTCACTGGAAGACGCATCTGTCGCAGCGGAAGTCTCGGGCTTGATCATCCCCGGGAGTGATTCCGAGATTTTGGTAAAGGTTTGCTGCTGAATTGACAGCGTCTCTTTTAATAGTGCCGATAGGTTTTGCTCGGCTTTGCTTGGGAAAAGATAGACACCCACCAAGGTATAAGTTACCACGCCAAATACCGTCATATACGCTCTATCAACGCCATACAGAAAGGCACCTTCGGCATCGCCGCCGTTGGACATCATCAAGGTCATTACTGCCGTGAGCATGAGTAGAGTAGGGTCACTTTGATAAGCGTTTCGGAAATAGAAAATAAACGAGACCACAATAGAAACGCTAAACATATACAGAAAACGGTCTTGTGCAAAAGCACCAACTAAGACGAGGCCCACCACAGCGCCCACTATAGTTCCAAGTACCCTAAGCGTTCCTTTTTCGAATGATTCACGTTGACTCCCCGTCGATGCAATAAGCATAACGGTTGTCGCCGCAGTAGAAGCTTGTGGCCATCCCATAGCAAAAGGTATGAGATAGGCGAGAGTAAGACTTAGCGCCACTTTGGTGGCAAATCGCGCTTTGCTATTCATCGTCCTTGATAATACAAAGGTTTCCTTTAGAGAAATATAGACGGTATCTAATAGGTTAGGGAGGTAAGGCCAAGAAATTTATAATAAAATTTTTTTGGATGCGATGAGGCGACTATGTTGAATGAAAAAATGAGTAAAACCTGATTTTGGTTAACTGATAGGCGGGGATATTTAGGCGATGATATTTAGGCGATGATAGTAGGCCAATTGTTCAACTGACTGAAATTAGTGGTAACGACTAGTCCTAATTAATGAGTTAGTCATAAAAATCGTAGGCCCCTTCGATAGCGTGAATGAGGTCAACAATCAGCGTGTTGTAGGGGGTTGGTACACCGTAGAGCTTGGCTTGTTCAACGATTGCACCGTTTATGGCATCGATTTCCATTTTCACTTGATGTTGGCGGTCTTGATACATTGATGAATATCCGTCTTTAGCGGTCTCACAAACGGATTTCACCATACTTAATGCCTCTCTACGATCAAAGTAAGTACCATCCGCCTCTGCAACTTCAATAGCTTCGTAAACTAGCCTTTTGGCAAAATCCCATGCATATTTGTTTTCGACCATGTAGCCAATAGGTGTCTGAGTGATGGCAGTGAACGTATTGACAGACAGGTTGACCAGAAGCTTACTCCAAATGATGCGTTGTATATCCTTAGCGACTTCTACACGAATGCCTGAAGAGTCAAAAAGGTGTTCAACGACATTGACGACCTGTTCTTCGCTATGGTTACTGCCAATTGTTGTTAAACCCGCTCCTGCATGTCTGATAGTTCCTCGACCTTGGTTTACGGCATTGTGTTTACTCGTGCCAATGATGATGTTGTGCTTCGAGACGTACTTTTCCAACTTACGGTCATTGCCAGCGCCATTTTGGAGTGTGACCACAATGGTGTCAGCGTTGAATAGTTTCTTATTCTGTTCTAAAGCACCCTCGGTGTAGGTTGATTTTACAAAGAGGATAACCAAATCCACATCTTGGTTGCATTGGCCCGATAGACAGGCCTTGAGGTTAGGGTAGGTTGAGACTTCTCCATTTGAATCTTCGACAACAATACCAAATTGGTTAATCGCATTGATTTGCTCATTCTGAATATCGACCATCCACACATCGTGATGTCTGCTTAAGTAAGCGCCGTACAAACAGCCCATAGCACCTGCACCTATGATAGCAATTCTCATATTGCACCCCCAAAAAATAGAACTACGAGTAGCAATGCATTATCCATACCATTTGTATGGTTTAGCGTAGATTTGAAGGTTTATCCGAGCATGAAGTCGAAGGGCAGTATTCGATCATTGAGGCAAGGGCTGAGCGTCTGCATTGGCTTCCGTTGATATTAACTTCAACACACTGCCAGATTGATCATTTTGCACTAGTTGTGTGCGATGAACTATCCAGAGCAGTGCGCTGACAAAAAAGATAAAGTCAAACCATAAGTAGATACCGTTCACAGCATGAACAGCGAAATCTGCGGAAACCAAACCAACAGACATAGGCCGAGAATCGATACCAACAAGAAAGGCATAACCCCTTTAGCGATCGATCCAAGCGAGCAGTGGGTGATATTAGCTGCCACAAATAAGTTGATACCCACTGGAGGTGTAATAAGGCCGATCGACAGCGCGGTCATTAACAATACGCCAAACCAAGTCAAATCGATACCTAACGCACGGATTACTGGTAGGAATATCGGCAGCGTGATGTACATGATGGTTACCGCATCCATAAACATCCCGGCGGTAAGTAAAATCGCTAAAATAACAAACAGAATGATTTGCGGATGATCGCTAAGAGTAATGAGAACTTCAGAGTACTCGACCACCAAGCCGTCTATTTCAATTACCCAACCGAACAGTCCCGCGAATGCGACCACAATCATAACGACCGCGGAGGAGCAAGCAGAATGGCCGAATGCAACAAAGGTCTGCTTAAGGTTGATTGTTCGATAGATAAGACCACCAACCATCAATGCATATACCGACGCTACAATTGCGGCTTCAGTCGGCGTAAAGATACCGCCATAGATACCGCCAAGAATTAAAACCGGGGTAAATAATCCCCAAAAGGCGTGAGCAAAAGCCTGCCACAGGCGTTTTGAGTATGGCTCATTGGAGTGCTGGTGAGTAAAGGACACAGGGCCGTCGTTGGCTTCGCTCGAGTGGTAGAAGCGAGACAGTGGTAAGGTGAGCAGCATTAAGCCACCGAGCATGACTCCAGGAACAATAGTAGCCAAGAAGAGATCACTGATTGATGTCTCAGCGATAACGCCGTATATCACCAACCCGATTGATGGTGGGATAATAAGTGATAAAGCTGCACCTGTAGAGACTAACCCTGCTGCGAATGGTTTGCTGTAGCCATCTTCGACCATTCCTTTAATGATCAACGGCCCAATAGCCGCTACGGAAGCTGGTCCTGAACCACTGACCGAACCCCAAAATAGGCACACTACGGTACCGACTAACCCCATATTTCCCGGTAGCTTTTCGACTAGAACCCGAAAGAATCGAATCATTCGCTCTGCGATACCGCTGATTCCCATTATGTTGCCCGCGAGTATGAAAAACGGGATTGCTAATAGGGTATATTTGGAGCTACTAGCTATGACTAGGTCGGCAACCATGTCAAGCCCGAAGTCCATTTGCCACATTGCAAACAATGAAGATAGCGCCAAACAAAATGCGACCGGTACACCCAAAATGATCAGTGCGAAGAACAGCATTATCATCTGGCTTCCAGTTGAGATATCCATAAATACCACCTTTCTTTATGAAAGCTATTGACGCCTAAGCTGAAGGACCAAACATTCAACCTGCCTGATGATCATGAGAATGAAGGCAAGCGGTAAAATAGAGGTGTAATACCAAGCTTTAATCTGAAGAGCACTCGAAAGTATCTGCGATTGGTATTGGTTAGAGAGCAAGTCGATCATGTAGTATAAAATGACAACTAACGTCACGATAATGACCAGCGAGATAAATACGTGAAGTACTTTGCGCACCTTTGGCTTTACGTTGTCGATAAGAAAGCCGACAGAGAGCAACTGGCTGCGTTTAATCGCTATTGCGGTACCGTAAAGAGTCAGAGCCACCATGCCGTTGATGACTACTTCTTGTGTTGAGGCGAGGGAGTAGTTCGTCACCGTCCTCACCACAACATTAGAGAAGCCAAGAAGAAGCATAATCACGAAGATAGCGACGCATATCACTTCTTCAAGGTTATCCCAAGTTTTGTTTAACAGTTTTGCCATTGGTACTTAAGTTCTTTTATGTGTAGATGTCTAATCTTAGATAAGCTTGTTTCGAGATGGCGTTAGCCCTCGAATAAATCAACGACGTCTTTGCCAATGCGATCTTTCCACTTGTTGTAAGATGGCTTGGTTTGTTGTCGAAACGCGTCGAGTTGCTCAGGCGTTAACTCAATCACATTCATATTGTTGTCGCGTAGGATCTGAACGCCGTCAGCTGTTTTTTGGCGAGAGATATCAACTTGGTACTGCATGGCCTCTTTGGCGGCGTTCGCTACTTTTCCTTGAGTTTCACTGTCTAGGCTATCCCACACTTTACGACTCACTGCGAGGAAAATAGGGTCGTAAGAATAGTGCCATAGGGTAAGGTTGCTTTGAATCTCGTAGAGTCGTTGAGGTACGATGATGGCACCAACTGGATTCTCTTGCCCATCAACCACTCCTTGCTGAAGTGCAGGGAATGTCTCTGCCCATTGCATCTGTTGTGGGTTGGCTCCTAAATCGTTAAATACATCAATGTACATAGGGCCGGCTACTCGTACCGACATGCCTTTTAAATCGTCTGGTGACGTGATCGGCTTGACACTGTTGGTGAGCTCACGAAAACCATTTTCACCCCAAGCTAAAATAATAATGTTCTTTTCGAGTGCTATTTCCTCTATTTTCTTTACACCAGGACCGTTTAGTGCGCTGTCTACCGACTGATAATCACTAAATAAATAAGGGAGTGCAAAAACTGCCATCTCAGGAATAAGTGGCGTTACATTAATCGGCGAGCTAAGTACAAAATCAATCTTGTTTGCACCTAGCATTTCAGCTTGCTTGATTTGGTCACCCCCAGTCAGTACTGCGTTGGGGAATATTCTGACTTTCATATCACCCTCAGTAGCTTCTGAAAGTAATTCATTAAATTTTTCAGCACCCTGATGCCACGTAGTGGTGTTAGATACGTTGTGAGAAAGTCGGTATGTCTTAGCATGAGTAGCGAAGCTAAAAACTGAGATAAAAAAGACAATGCTAATATATCTAATGGCAGAGCGAAAATGCATAGTAATATTCCTTTAAAGCAAGAGGGATCTACTTAATGGGTTCTTTACTGACATTTTTATTTGAGGGCTATTGCAGTGTCAATTGTTAATCGTCAATTGTGTGGCTCGACATTGACATAAAATAATTTTCACATCAATGGCTTATGGCGCATGGTTTATGGATATATCTAATTTGAGTTTGGAAGGTGGATAATTGTTTTGTTCTATCTGGTCAATTCTGGTTTCTTAATGGTGAAATTAAGCGCGTTGGTGGTGTATTAGACTTTTGCTGTGTTTTCGTCGAATTTTACGTGCTAGTTTTAATACGTGTCTTGATTGTGGTTTAAGAGGGGAATGCGTTTTATTATTAGTAGGTGGAATTAAATAACTAATTAATATAACAAGACTGAGTTAATTGTATTAATCGTTGATCAGAATCATCAAAAATGTGAAAACGACCTATTTTGTCAAAAATGTTAGATAATAGATTTAAGTTTTGAGCGTTAAGTAGGTATTAGGCTGATCGACCTGCAAGAGATTTCTTTGCAACGTAATTATTCTGATTATCATATTATTTATGAAATAAATGCTTAATTCAGTTTCTCGCGAAAAGTTAAATCTGTAGACATAATGTCTGAGGATTTGATAATCACAAAAAGCTCAGTAGGCTAGTGTTCATCATATTGCAGTGTAAATAATATTCAAAATAAAAATATTATTTAGAGAATCATCTAATCACCACATTTTTACTTTTAGCTCAGGTGAATATATTAATCATGGAGTGAACATGAAAAGTAGTATATGGAAGTACAGTACATGCATGTCAGGGTGAGATCGTGAACGTTTTTTAATCAAAATTACGATCGATTTGACGATCACATTTAGCTGTGATCATATACTCCCTTTTAAGGGAGAGCATCATGCACATTGACCACTTCAAAGAACATTTTCAAACGATTATCGACCATCGCCAAGGTGCAAAGGTCACTTATTGCCTGTTTGAAGTCCTTTTTGGCTCACTATGTGCGGTAATTGCAGGCGCGAAAGGCTGGTTTGATATTCGTGAATACATTCTGGGTCATCATGATTGGTTTAAGCGTAATGACTTGTTTTTGAATGGCATTCCTGCGGATGACACTATTGCTCGTATCATCTCTACCGTTGAGCCAGAGCAATTTCATGAGTGCTTCGTTAACTGGATGTCATCAATACATACTCTTACCGAAGGTCAAGTGATTGCGATTGACGGCAAAACACTTCGCGGCTCATATAATCGTGAAGACAGGACCAGCACCATTCATATGATCAGCGCCTATGCGTCGTCAAACAAGCTCGTACTAGGACAGCTAAAGACTGAACAAAAAAGCAATGAAATTACAGCGATCCCTGAACTGATAAAGATGCTCGATATCAAGGGAGCCCTAGTAACTATTGATGCTATGGCCTGTCAAACCAAGATTGCTAAAGCCATTGTAAATCAAGGTGGAGACTACTTGCTTGCTGTAAAAAGCAACCAAGGAAAACTCCGACAAGCAATCGAAAAGGCATTCTCTTCGCAGCGAGTTAATATGGCTGATGACATCTCTCTTGAGCAAGGACACGGCCGCATAGAGTCTCGCCAATGCTATGTTTTTGACAGTACCGAACTTGAAGGTAACTTCTCTCGCTGGAAAGGCTTGAAGAGCATTGTAATGGTTGAAAATTTTCGCCTAGAGAAAGGTAAATCTGTCGACCTAGAGTACCGTTATTACATCAGCTCTAAAGAGCTTAGTGCAGAGCAAGCAGCTATGGCAGTCAGAGAACATTGGGGCATAGAATCAATGCACTGGGTACTTGATGTCACCATGAATGAAGATGCGTGCCAGATATACAAAGAGCACGGTGCAGAGAACCTATCATGTCTACGTCATATGAGCTTGAACATGCTCCGAGAAGAGCCAACCAAGCTAAGCATAGTAGGGAAACAAAAGCGATGTATGATGAATACGTCCATGCTAGAGGCAGTATTAAGTGCTGGTTTTAGTCAAATGGCGAAAAACTAGACACTCATGCGGTCGCCCTGACATGCATGTTGGCCGTTTTGGCTGCTTCAGGTCTTCAAGCAAAGACACTTGTATATTGTTCGGAGGGCTCTCCAGAAGGCTTTAATCCGACGTTCTATACATCTGGCACCACCTTCGATGCAACGTCACGCAATATTTTTAACGGCTTGGTTGGGTTTAAACGAGGCACTACAGAGATTGAGCCACGACTCGCTGAATCATGGGACGTCTCAGAAGATGGTTTAAGTTACACGTTCCACCTGCGCAAAGGCGTTAAGTTTCACAACACCAAATCTTTCACTCCAACACGAGACTTTAATGCTGATGACGTTATCTTCTCTTTTATGCGTCAAAAGGATGCTGAGCATCCATACCACAAAGTATCGGGTGCTTCGTACGAGTACTTTGACTCGATGGAAATGGATGACCTAATTGCATCAATTGAACGTGTCGACGACTATACAGTAAAGTTCAATTTGACCCGCGTTGAAGCACCGTTTATGGCAAACCTCGGCATGGACTTCGCTGTGATCATGTCAGCCGAGTATGCCGATAAGATGATGTCAGCAGGTACTCCAGAGAAGGTCGACTATGATCCGGTTGGGACGGGCCCGTTCCAGTTTGTTGGCTACAAAAAAGATGCAACGATTCGCTATCAAGCAAACCCTGACTACTATGAAGGCAAAGCGCCAATCGATCGCTTGGTCTTCTCTATTACTCCTGACGCTTCGGTTCGATACGCTAAGCTGCAAAAAGGCGAGTGTCATATGATGCCGTATCCAAACCCAGCCGATATTAAGCGGATGGCTGAGGACCCAGAAGTCAACTTGTTGCAGCAAGAAGGCTTGAACGTAGGTTACCTCGCATTCAATACGCAGAAAGAGCCACTAAACGACGTTAAAGTTCGTCAGGCTTTAAGCCTTGCGGTAAACAAGTCTGCGATCATTGATGCCGTATTCCAAGGTGCTGGCGCACCGGCTAAGAACCCAATTCCGCCAACTATCTGGTCGTATAACGATAGCATTGTAGATTACAACTATGATTTGGAAAAAGCTAAGGCACTGCTGGCGGAAGCTGGCCTAGCGGATGGGTTTACTACCAATATCTGGGCAATGCCAGTTCAGCGTCCATACAACCCAAATGCGCGAAGAATGGCGGAGATTATCCAGGCAGATTGGGCGAAAGTTGGTGTGAAAGCCGATATTGTGACGTACGAGTGGGGGGAGTATCTAAAACGTTCTAAACAAGGTGAACACGATACTGTGTTACTTGGCTGGACTGGGGACAATGGTGACCCTGATAACTTCTTGAGCGTTCTATTGAGCTGCGCGGCGGTAGGAAGTGCGAACCGAGCGATGTGGTGTGATGACTCGTTCGAGACACTCATTCAACAAGCGAAAACCACTACCGATCTTGCTCAACGTACTGACTTATATAAACAGGCACAAGTCGTGTTTAAGGAAAAAGCACCGTGGGTAACGATTGCACACTCAGTGGTTTATGAGCCAGTCAGAAAAGAGGTCAAAGACTACAAGATAGATCCATTTGGTGGACATGTCTTCTATGGCGTCGATCTAGAAGAATAAGAGTAATCAAATAGAGTGACCGTACCGTCGGTCACTCTGTTGTTATTTGAGTACTAACATATGCTGCAGTTTGTTTTTAAACGCTTGAGTCTCGTTGTTCCAACTTTCCTAGGTATTACTTTACTAACCTTTGCTCTTATACGAATGATTCCTGGAGACCCAGTGGAGGTTATGGCTGGTGAGCGTGGTCTATCTCCTGAGCGTCATGCGGAGTTAATTGCTGAGTTAGGTTTAGATAAGCCTCTGCTTGAACAATATTTCATCTATATTCGTGGGATCTTTGAGGGAGATTTAGGTACTTCTTTGATCACGCGTGAACCGGTAATCAGTGAGTTTCTTTCCTTGTTTCCAGCAACGGTCGAGCTTGCGACGTGTGCGGCGATCTTTGCCGTCTTGGTAGGTCTTCCTGCGGGGATTATTGCGGCGGTAAAACGTGGGACGGTATTTGACCACAGCGTAATGGCGGTATCGTTGACAGGCTACTCAATGCCGATTTTCTGGTGGGCTTTGTTACTGATACTGTTCTTTTCTATTGGTCTCGATTTGACTCCGGTCTCAGGAAGGATAAACGATGCCCAGTTTTGGATAGATGAAGTAACGGGCTTTATGCTCATTGATACGTGGATTTCTGGAGAAGAGGGAGCCTTTGCTTCAGCCGTTCACCACTTGATATTGCCAGCCGTGGCGCTAGGTACCATCCCGTTGGCTGTTATTGCACGTATGACGCGTTCAGCGATGCTTGAGGTGCTGGGTGAGGACTACATTCGTACTGCGCGAGCCAAAGGTCTTCTCCCATGGCGAGTCATCTTAATACACGGCTTACGAAATGCTTTAATCCCGGTTATTACCGTCATTGGATTACAGGTCGGGATATTGCTGTCAGGGGCCATTTTGACGGAGACAATATTTGCTTGGCCTGGTATCGGGAAATGGCTGATCGAATCCATTGGTAGACGAGATTATCCCGTCGTACAGGGGGGAATTCTCATGGTTGCCACTATGATCATCTGCGTCAATCTTATTGTCGATTTGCTATACGGCATTGTTAACCCAAGAATTCGACACGCTAAAGAGTAATCTCAGCTAACTACAAGGATCTGTATGTCTGAAACTATTCCTCTAGAAGAAACTGCAGTGGAACAACAACCCCTGTCTCCGTTAGCAGAGTTCTGGTTCTATTTCTCGCAAAATCGTGGCGCGATCATTGGTATGGTTTATATCGTTACCATTGTTCTGGTGGCAATATTTGCCGACGTTGTTGCGCCCCATGACCCTGCTCACCAGTATCGCGACGCGTTATTGACCCCTCCCGCCTGGCTAGAGGGAGGTTCATGGCTTTACATTTTGGGTACCGATGATGTTGGTAGAGACATCTTATCGCGCCTTATTTATGGTGCACAGCTGTCGCTCCTCATCGGTTGCTTAGTGGTGTCGTTGTCTTTGTGTGTTGGAGTGTTTCTGGGTTTGGTCGCTGGCTATTTTGGTGGTGTTGTCGAAGTAATGATCATGCGCCTTGTTGATATCATGCTGGCCTTACCAAGTCTCCTTCTTGCGATCGCGATCGTCGCTATTTTGGGACCTTCAATTTTCAATGCGTCACTGGCTATATCATTTGTTTCACTGCCGCACTATGTCCGGCTTACAAGGGCTTCGGTGCTCTCCGAAGTTAATCGAGATTATGTGACAGCATCACGTATTGCTGGCGCGGGTGTGTTGCGTCTGATGTTTGTTGTGATTCTCCCCAACTGCTTAGCTCCGTTAATTGTTCAGGCGACGCTCGGTTTTTCGACCGCTATTTTAGATATGGCTGCACTTGGGTTTCTAGGCCTTGGTGCTCAGCCACCAACTCCAGAATGGGGAGTGATGCTCGCCGATGCGCGCCAGTTTATTAACACTGCATGGTGGATAGTGACCTTCCCAGGAGTTGTTATCCTGCTTACCGTACTCGCGTTTAACTTGATGGGTGATGGGTTGCGTGATGCACTTGACCCTAAACTGAAGCAGTAGGAATCTCGATATGTCGATTTTAAAAGTGAAAAACCTATCTGTGCATTTTGGTGATGATGTTGATCCGTTTAAGGCAGTGGACAACGTCAGCTTTAGTGTTGACGAGGGTGAGGTTTTAGGGATTGTTGGAGAGTCCGGTTCAGGTAAATCAGTCAGCTCGCTAGCTGTTATGGGGCTTATAGACTTTCCAGGGAAGGTGACAGCCGATGAGCTGCATTTTGCCAATCATGACTTACTCAAAACCTCAAGTAAGGAGCGACAACAGATAACCGGCGCTGAAGTTTCTATGATATTCCAAGACCCAATGACCAGTTTGAATCCATGCTTTACGGTGGGTGCACAGATCATGGAAGCCTTGGCAGTTCATACTAGCGGCAATCGTAAAGAACGCAAACGCAGAACAATAGAGCTACTCGATATGGTCGGTATTCCAGATGCCAAGTCTCGTTTAGGGATTTATCCGCACCAACTATCCGGTGGTATGAGTCAGCGCGTCATGATTGCGATGGCAATCGCCTGCAACCCTAGGCTACTGATTGCCGATGAGCCAACCACGGCTTTAGATGTGACGATACAGGCCCAGATAATCGACCTGTTGTTGGATCTTCAGAAAGAGCAAAATATGGCGCTTATTTTGATAACTCACGACTTAGCTTTAGTCGCGGAATCTTGCGACCGAGTCGCCGTGATGTATGCGGGGCAAGTTGTAGAAACAGGACGAGCAACAGAGGTATTCGCCAGTCCTAAACACCCTTATACCCAGGCACTGTTGCACTCGCTACCGGAATCATCAGTGGGTCAAAGTCGACTCGATTCTTTGTCAGGTGTTGTGCCCGGAAAATACGATCGTCCAAGTGGCTGTTTGTTAAATCCGAGGTGCCGTTACGCTGATTTTCAGTGTCGTACGACAGAACCTTCGCTGCAAGGGCCGCTGGAGACACAGGTCAAATGTCACTATCCGCTTGCTTGATGAGAGAATGTGAATATATGGAAAGCCAAAACACAAATGCAGCGCCGCTACTACAAGCGAACGGGCTCAAAAAGTATTACTCAATTAAGCAGGGGGTGTTCAAGCCCAATAAGACACTTAAGGCGTTAGATGGCGTATCGTTTGAGTTGCAAGCTGGAAAAACGTTGGCAGTGGTTGGTGAGTCTGGCTGTGGTAAATCGACATTAGGGCGATTGCTAACAAAAATAGAATCGCCAACTGAAGGTGATCTCTACTTCAAGGGAGAGACCTTACTCGACCGCAAGACTTCGACTGATAAACTCATTAGGCAGAAGATCCAAATCATTTTTCAGAACCCTTATGGGTCGCTTAACCCTCGTAAGAAGATAGGCAGTATTCTTGAAGAACCGCTACTTATAAACACTACTTTGTCTAAGTCCGAACGCAAAGAGAAAGCGTTAGCAATAATGGGTAAAGTAGGGCTAAAAGAAGAGCACTATAATCGCTACCCACATATGTTTTCCGGTGGTCAGAGGCAGAGGATCGCCATCGCCAGGGGATTGATGCTAGAGCCTGAGATCCTAATCGCTGACGAACCAGTTTCTGCTCTCGATGTTTCGGTTCAAGCTCAGGTTCTTAACTTAATGATGGATCTTCAGGAGGAGCTAGGGCTGTCCTACGTGTTTATATCTCACGACTTGTCAGTAGTCGAGCACATTGCCGATGAAGTGATGGTGATGTATCTGGGTCGATGTGTTGAGAAGGGCAGCAAAAGAGAAATTTTTGACAATCCACAGCATCCGTATACCAAAGCATTGTTGTCAGCGACTCCAAAGCTGCACTCTGAGCATAGGCAAGAGCGAATTAAGCTATCCGGTGAGCTGCCAAGTCCGTTATCGCCCCCGCCGGGCTGCGCATTTAAAACTCGTTGTCAGAGTGCGACGAAGCAGTGTGAAGCTTCACCTTTATTGATCGAGCATGCGCAGAGAAAAGTTGCTTGTCATCATGTGTAACTTCGTAGTTGCAACGCGCAAGTTGCAATTACGCAATTACGCAATTACGCAATTATTAAAGCACTCAATAAGCTAACTGGTATAGGTATGCCAGAATTTCAGTATATCGTTTTACACTCAAATGACTTAACGAGCGTTCACCCTTGCCCTGAATTCAGCGACATAGCCTCGATGAGATGTAGCGTATAACTGGATGTGTGATGCTAGCTAAATGTGACCTTTGTTGTTAATTTTCCGATGGCCTTTTTGGAAAAATGGTTCTTTCTTTCCACGTAAAACCTCCTAGATTGAGAGTAGCGGACTCAAAAAAGGGATTTAAAGTGCCAACACTCAAGGGGCTAAGTGGAAGAACACTGGTATTCATCTACACCGTTTTCGTGATATGTGTATTTACTGTCGCATCCATCGTTATTCTGGGGCGAGAGTCTAAACATGCCATAGATTATCTTCAAAACTCAGGCACAAAGTTAGAATTACAAGCAGCCAAGCTGTTCGTAGAAGAGTATTTGGATAATGCAAAAGCGCGTGTAAAACTTGCTTCCAGTAATAATGACATCATCGCTCTGTTAGAAGGCAAGCGTGAGGTAAATATTGACGCCACACTTCATCGATATGAAGGAGACAGTCGCTCTGTTCTGTTTGCCGTTTTTAACAAAGAGAGAACGGTTCTTTTTGAAGATAAGTTTCGTCACCCTTCACGTGCCAATGAGATCCGCATTTTTGATTCCATGAAGCAGCAGGCTTCCGACTTGATTACGCCACCTCCAGTCTACCTGCTTCACAATGATACAGACCATATATGCATTAAGATCTTCATGCCAGTAATGAGTGAGGGTCGCTTTATTGGGATGGTTTTTGGTGAAACGCCAGTCGATTATGATGAACTGTTTGGTGATCTGATTGATCCAAAAGAGCGGTGGTATGCGCTTACACAGGGCAGCGTATCGGATTATATTAATCAAAATAACCTTAATTCCTGGCTGGTCAACAACACGCAGATTGCAACGGCGGGGTTGACGCTGATGCAGGGGATAAATCCCGATTTCCTCAAGCTGCAATCTGATAGCTTTATGAGTTACATCTATGACGCCATCGCCGTGGTCATGGGTATCAGTTTCTTATTTGTTCTGTTTGCAGGAAACAAGGTGCTTGTGAACCCGCATCGAGAGCTCGAAATATCTCAAAAAGAACTCGCGACCAAAAACAGTGAACTGATTGAACGAGAGAGAGAAAGTAAGATTCTCGCGACCGTGGTGAAAGCAGCGCGAGATGCTGTGGTGATCACGAATAGACATGGCGCTATTGAATGGGTAAATAGAGCCTTTGAAGAGATGACGGGGTACGCTTTAGAAAGTGTTCAAGGTAAGAAACCAGGTCAGTTTCTACAAGGTGATAAAACGGATGCCAATACCGTGATTCGGATAGCAAAGTCTTTGTCGCAGGGCCTACCAATCAAGGCGGAGATCCTGAACTATGATTCCAAAGGAAATGAATACTGGGTTGATATAGATATTACCCCGATAACGGATCAAGATGGCGCAATTGACCGGTTCATTGCCATCGAAAGAGACGTGACTGAATACAAAAAACTGGAAAGCAAACTCATGGCTACTGCGAAAGAGGCGAGCGCCGCTAACGAAGCCAAGTCAGCCTTTCTTGCCACGATGAGTCATGAAATACGTACACCTATGAATGGTGTGCTTGGTCTAACACAAATACTCGAAAAAGAGATCACTGACCCTAAGCATAGGGAAGCGCTTCAGCTAATTCTTAGCTCGGGAAATCATTTGATATCCATCTTGAATGATATTCTAGATATCTCAAAAATCGAGAATCAAGCGTTGGTTTTGGAACACTCGCATTTTAAGATGCAGGAGATACTGTCTCCAGTAAATAATACCTATCAAAGCTTGTGCTCAGAAAAAGGGCTCCTGTTCGAGATAGTCGACAACACAGATCCAAATAAACAGTTTATTGGCGATCAGGTCAGGCTAAGGCAGATATTGCTCAACTTAGTGGGAAATGCGCTAAAGTTCACCCAAAAAGGGAGAATAACCGTAACGGTATCAACACCGCTTCAAGGAGAGTGTGAACTCACGGTTCAAGATACTGGTATTGGCATCGCACCCGATCGAATTGATAGTGTCTTTGAAAAGTTCGAGCAAGCAGAGACGTCGACGACGCGTCAGTTTGGCGGCACTGGGTTAGGGCTTTCTATCGTGAAAAGTCTTACGTTGTTAATGGGTGGCGAGATAAGCGTATCCAGTCAACTTGGCATGGGGTCAACGTTCACCGTTAAGCTACCTCTTTCATCCATTGTAGAACAGAGCGAACAGTTATCTCACTTTGATCCGATCAACGCCGATTTTTCTGTCTACAAAGTACTTTTGGTTGATGACAATGCGATAAATCGTATCGTTGCGGGTAAGTTCTGTCAGTCTTTGTCGATCGATGTAGAAAGCTGTTCTAACGGTGCAGAATGTTTAGAGATGTTCGACCCGTCGAAGTTCAACCTAGTGATACTAGACAATCATATGCCTGTTATGAATGGACCAACCACCGCCGCAGAACTCCGTAGAAAGTACGGCGACAGTATTCTCATTTTTGGTTGGACTGCAGATGTAATCAGCGAGAATAAACAAGAGTTTCTAGATAGTGGCGTGAACACCGTCATAGCCAAGCCTTTGGTCAAAAAGGACTTTGAAGAAGCATTGCTGAGTTATTTAGATAAACTAGAGATAAAGAAAATCTCTTAATCGTATTAGGAGCAAATCTCAAATAGTGACTTTCCCTGGTTTCTCATAGCTAGTACCTGGCTTTAGTTCGAATATTCGAATTAGTTTGGAAAGTGGATCGACTTAAAGTAACACTTGTCTTGATAGCCTAACCCAATTGCTCGTTTAAATTTAGTATTTGATAGCGAGCTTACCAATCGATGCAGAGCTTTCTATGAGTTTATGTGCTTCCCTCAAGGTCTCTGCACTAAATCCATTCAAGGTCGTGGTTAGCGTTGATTTAATGCGACCCGCATCAATCAGATTAGCAACCTGAAATAAGATGTCTTGTTGCTTTTGTATATCTTCGGTACGATAGAGTGAGCGAGTAAACATCAGTTCCCAAATGAAGCCCACAGACTTACCTTGTAATGCCGATAAATTAACCTCGCCCTCAAACTCTACAATCGAGCTAATCATACCTTGTGGGGCGATCAGTTCTACCATTGAGTCCCAATGCCCTTTTGTATCCGCTACATTAAAGATGTAGTCGACATATTGTATGTCCCGCTCTCGAACTGATTCAACGAGATTTCGATGGTTAACCACGTGATCGGCTCCCATTTGTTTGACCCACTGCTCAGTTTCTGGCCTGGATGCGGTTGCAATCACCGTTAGCTTGGTTAACTGTTTTGCTAACTGAATAGCGATCGAACCTACGCCTCCCGCACCACCAATGATCAAAATGGATTTTCTTTCATCAGGACGAACTCTGAGGCGCTCAAATATTGCTTCCCAAGCAGTGAGAGTAACCAGAGGCATGACCGCGGCAGATTCATCAGAAAGACTGCTCGGCGCTTGAGAGGTGATACGGTAGTCAACGGCTTGATACTCCGCATTGGCACCCATCCGACTTATATCACCCGCATAATACACACGGTCACCCACGTCGAAGCCCGTAACATTTTTGCCTTTTTCTACGACCTCACCGACTGCATCATATCCAAGTACTCTAGGTTCTTCTAGTACCTTGTCTTTGGCGCTCCGAATACGAATCTTTGCATCGGCAGCATTCATAGAAGTCGCGCTGAGCTTTACTAAAAGATCATTCTGTCTGACTTCAGGTAAGTCCGTTTCAAATTCAATTAAACTATCAGGTTCTGTAATACTTAGTGACCGAGTAAATCCAATCGCTTTCATCTTTGATGGTAGGGTCATGATCGCTTCTCCCTAAGTTAGTTTGTCGTGGCTGTGTTAGTTTACGTTCCTATAAACGGCTTAAACACACGAAAATGCTTCTGCATGACCTATTTAGAAGTTACTAAATAAGCCCTTTGTCAGTTAACCAGTTATAAGTCACTTCATCTTGAGAGGCGTCTTCTCGACAAACTTTGTAATCCAACTGGGCTATGATGTCGTTGGAAAAACGAAGCGAATCCAGCTTCTCAAGTTGTTCATTAGTAAACAGGTTTTTTCTATCATTTCTTAAAAGAAGCACGGCCCTATCGACAATACCTAGTAAACCTTTTGGTTCTTGTAACTCACGGATGTCATAACGATAGTGAAGAAACTGCGGTTTCCAAAGGGGTACAATAACCCACTCTTTATTTGATACTGCCTGTTCAAACGCACCAAAACAGTCTTCCTCGCTGCCGGTAAAAAACTCATAGCCAACTTCGCTGAGCCCATACTCTTTTAGCATCTGTATCGAAAACCGTGTAATGCCTGCTCCAGCATTGATACCTTGAATAGTCAGGTTCATTTTTTTGAGTACTTCAGGCTTTAGTAAGTCGCTTATTTCAGATAAGGCATCGCCAGGAATATAGTCAGGCACGCCCCATAACGCGTATGGTTCATAGTGGAGGCCGAGTTCAGTCAATGGCACAATTTCTTCAACATCTGCTTTGTAGATACCATGACTCGATGGCAACCAAGCCGATGACAGCATATCCACTTCACCAGTTTTCAGCTTTTTAAAGTTGTCTTGGTGAGGAGAGAAGACTCTTTCTACTTCGAAGCCCATCTTCGTGAGTACATTCGCTACTAGAGATGCAGTCGTGCGGTGAAATGACAAATCGGTAACACCCATCTTGATTGTCTTGTTCATAATTTAACCTTTTGTAGGGAGGGTTTGAATTTAAATAATATGGTTGTAACTAACTTGTTTATTGAAAATAAATTAAGTTGTAAATACCACGTAATTAATACTTCTAATTTTTGGAGAGTATGTATTGATCTGCTCCAGCAAGACTGGACACTTCATTAAGCGACATTTTGATTTTCAAAGTTAACTGGGCTTATATACCCAAGAGCACTGTGCCTTCTTGTACGATTATAATCAACCTCTATGTATTCAAAGATCGTTTGGCGCATCTCGTCTCGCGTCATGATCGGTTCGTACTGGATCGCTTCAACTTTCATTGAATGGAAAAAGCTCTCAACACAAGCATTGTCCCAGCAATTTCCTTTCCTACTCATACTTTGCTTTAGATTATGAGCGGTTATCATGTCTCGATAATCTTTTGAGCAATACTGACTACCTCGGTCACTATGAACGATAACCTGCTCAGGGAAACCACGACGGAACAAGGCCATTGATAACGCACCACAGACCAGAGTCGCCGTCATTCGGGTATCCATAGACCAACCGACTACTTGCCTTGAATAAAGGTCGATAATTACCGCCAAATACAGCCAGCCTTCGCTTGTCGCGACATAGGTGATATCTCCCGCCCACTTTTGATTCGGAGCCTCAGCGTTAAAATCTTGAGCTAGTAGGTTCGGCGCAACTGGCATAGTATGTTTGCTGTCCGTCGTGCACTTAAACTTACGTGCTGCTTTCGGCGTTAAATCTTGCCGTTTCATACTGGCGGCTATGGTTTTAACATTACGACTGTCACCGTTTTCAGCCAGCTCTTTCTGGATGCGCCTTGAGCCATCACGGCCTTTGCTATTAACAAAAGCCTCTTTGACCTTCGTATCAAGCTCTTGGCGAGTTACCTCTCGCTGGATCGCCTTGTGGCGATGCTTAATCCAGTAATAAAACCCACTTCGTGAAACGCCGAACACCTGAGCCATGCGGGCTACGCTGAAGCTCAACAGGTGTTCGAGCATGAATTCGTAGCAATCTACTTTAGGTTTTTCGCGAAGTAGGTGGCGGCCTTTTTTACAATATCTAGCTCCTCAGCCTGCTCAGCCAATTGCCTTTTGAGTTTGGCTACTTCAGCGGCTAGATCTTTTTCTCGCTGACTGGTACTGGTGTCACTCTTAGCTGCCTTACGCCAACCATAGATCTGGGATTCGTGTAACGACAGTTGCCTCGCTGCCGCAGCGACTCCGACTTTTTCTGCTAGCCTTAGTGCTTCTGCTTTAAACTCAGGGGAGTGGATAATACGTTTTTTCTTGCTTGTCATGGTTCACCTCGATAGTGATTGTACTCACTTAACTTGGTGTCCAAAACTGCTGGTGCGGATCATATTTTTGGTTGCTGTTTTATTTTGTTTAGATAATTCTAATTATCTAGTTTCAGTCTAAGTACGTGATAGGGTTTGCTTGAGCCCTCTTTCCCTTCATTTAATGCCGGATTTAGATGGAGCGAATTTTGGGTCATATATAGATACCCACCTTGAATCGAGAACCCATCAACCCATGATAGCAGCTTGTGGTCTTGTGAAACTAACTCAAAGCCATCCTTAGTTATTACACTCAACGCGTTCTTTTCTACGTCGCCTGCATATATTTCGCCATTTTCGGTAATTTTCATCCCATCACTTGGCCGTTTTTCATTATAAAACTCAATAGATTGCGACAGTTCGCTATCAGTTAGCTTGCTGTTAGCAAGTGCTCCAGCGGGTATTCGATAGATGGCACTGCCATTTACCGTACCGAAGTACACCCATTCATTTTGCGTATCAATGGTAATAGGGTTGAGCCCTAGGTAAAGCGCTTCTACCGTCCCATCGTCACGTTTTGCAGCCATTAAAGAATCATCAATAATAAGGTCGTGCTTTGGTGACAATAAGGTTTTGTCAGACTCAAGAGCTCGACGAGCTATACCTGTCGTCAGGTCGACAACTATAAAGGCTGGAGCGGCTTGGCCAACGAGGTTACCCAATGTGGTATCGGCAATGTACATCTGGTTGCGCTGTGTATCTAATGCAAAGTCTTGTAGGAACGAGTTTTCTACTTGAACATTTTTGCTAATCTCTATTTGTTTGAATAGCTTGTTGTTTACTGTGTCCCAAGCCACGATTTGAGTGGGTGTGTTTGCACTGCCCATATCGAGTATCCAGACAACACCATCGTCAGTACTATCGATTCCAATAACTGCAGTGAAGCCGACACTGCCCTTTTCAGGACCATCTGCCCAATCTTGGTTTGGAAAGGGCTTTATTGACCCATCAGCCATCAACTCAACGACGCGAAGCTCTGGTGAGTCAAGCGGTTGCATTGAGAGAAAGGTTCTACCTTGCCCTGTAACTGTAATGTTTCCGGGTCTAGTACCATTAAGCTCGGCTACTATTTCCAATTGAGAAGCTTGTGCGGAGTTGAGTAGTGCCGTTGCAGCTATTGCTAACACTGAACAAACATTTTTCATGTAGTCTTCCTCGCTAGGTTGTCTTGAATCCTTTAGTCGCTCAACAGTGCGGCGTCTCATTGCTAATACTCTGTAAAGTATATTTATGACTAGAGTACACTGTTGTAGTGTTGTGACCCTTACGCCAGATTCAGTGTAGGCAAAAGCGTGATATTTATCGTTCACTTATTTTTGATAGATTTTCAAAAATAAATTGACAATCGGCTATATACCCAATCAACTTGAAGATGCAGGCTTGAACACCTGAAAATTATCATTAATTCGAGACGTCAGCGAGCCTGCAATCTCTGGAAGAGTCACAGTAAAGAATTGGGTAATGGCTTCCTTGAAATCCCGTTTACTTTTGAAGTAAACGTTATTCCTTGACTTCTCATTCATAACCTTCCAAAGCCGCTCTATTGGGTTAAGATTCGGGCTGTAAGGTGGGAGATAATGCAGTTCAATATTAAGGACAAATGCCGCATCTCTGACTAAATCACTGCGGTGATATCCAGCTCCATCTAAGATGACATGGAGCTTGTGATTTAACGGGTAGCTCTCTCTGAGTTTACAGAAAAATCGAACCATGTTTTCACTGTTAATGCTGTCGTATTCGCTAACAATGGTCGCTCCAATATCTGATAGGTTCAAAGCACCAACAATGTTCAATCGGCTACGATTACCTGTTGTTTCCAGAACTTTACTTTGACCTGTACGTATCCAACCATGGGAGAGTTTGGTTGACAGTGTGGGGTGAACGGCATCGATAAACACTATCGATTCATCCTCGCCACAGCTTGCTTTCAGTGCTTCATAAGCCTCTATGAACGCTTGCTGTTTTTCCTCATCGAACTTATGTGGAACGCCTTTCGGCTGTTTGTAGCTGAAACCATTGTGATGAAGCCATTTGTTCATGCCAGGAACACTATAGTGAATCTGAAACCTTTCAAATACGTACGCAATAATCTCGGACGAATGGTGGTATGTATTTTCAGTTAGATGCTGAACCAACTCTTGGGTTTGCTGAGCCGATAGATAGCTTTGTGAACCGCCATTTTCAGGCTTGAGCTTGTTCGACTCTAGGTAATCTTTGATATGTTGACGAACAGTGGATTCATGAATAAGAAGTGCGTCTGCAATTTCTTCGGGGCACCAACCATTACTCGCATGAATAACCGCTTTTATACGGTCACGAACTCGTCCGTCACGCGTTGTGCTGTGCTGGATTTTTAGTTCCTGCTTCTGTTCATTGGTCAGAGTAATTTTCATAGTTGCTAGCATGATCCTCTATTCAGGAAAAATCAAGCGTCTTCAATGATCACTGGTATATCAAAAATTATCGATATAGCTGCCAACGACTACGATGAAGAGTCAAATCGAGTTTAATTGTCTTTCAAATGATATTTGATAATTATTAATTCGACCGCTGCTATAGTTTTTGGGGATACTAAAACAAAGTACACCATTCTTAATCCCAGAAAAATTTGTATGCACTGTGAGTGTCGTTAGTTACTTTTGGTGCTAAAACCGTTAGATACCTATTTGAGGTCTGTTGGCTTAAATGCCCGTTTATATTAATTAGGAGTAATTAGAAATGACTTTTAAAATAGCGATTGCCACAACAACATTTTTATTATCCACATACGTTCAAGCATCGGCTTGCGATGCGTTGCCAAACCACGAGGCTCTAACAAAAGCGCTCAAAAGCTCCGTTGCAACGACAAGTGACGAAAAAAATGGTGGATTGGAACTCAATATGTGGGGGACTATCGTTGCTCGGGATGGAACTGTATGTGCAGTATCTCGCACCGGCGAGCATTTTGGGGATCAGTGGCCTGGTAGTCGCACAATTTCTGCTCAAAAAGCAAACACGGCCAATGCTTTCAGCCTTCCTAACCTCGCATTATCGACTGCTAATCTGTGGGCGCCGACTCAGCCGGGAGGGAGTTTGTTTGGCTTACAATTTAGTAATCCAATTGACATTAATGTGGTCTACGAAGGAGAGGCAGAGAAATACGGCTCAACTGAGGATTCTATGATAGGACAGCGTGCAGGCGGTGTTAATGTCTTTGGCGGTGGTCTTGCATTATACGATAAAGATGGAAAACTAGTAGGAGCGATCGGTGTTAGTGGTGATACTTCCTGTGCTGATCACAACATCGCATGGAAGACCCGGCATGCGCTTAAGTTAGATTACGTGCTAAACGGTGTGTCGGAAACCGGTGATGATAATATCATCTATACCGAGGGGCATCCTTTCGGTCATGTATCATGTGGGAATGGGGAAGCGGAAGTTGCGAATAAACTTCCACAGATGTTCCCAATATCGAATTAGCTCTATTTAACACAGTTTGTTGCGTACAACTCGCGCTGTTTTTATACAGTAAATCCCGTCCTGTAAAGGCTCTAAGTTTGAAATCTTAGAGCCTTTTGAAGTGAATCATCTCTAGGTTTAAGCTTTTGCTTGAACCAATGTTTGAAATGAGTTTCGACTTTGTCACACTTCCTGTCAAATTAGTGAAACAAAACCATAGAGTTACGTGGTCTTAAGACTAAACTTCTACGTATCAGATAGCGACCATCTTGATAAAAGGGGAAGGTATGGCGATCGACTCGCTGGTGTCACTCAACAATGCGTTTAAGCAGTTCACCGATGGTGTGGAAGAGCACTCAGTGCTCAGTGATTGTCGTTTAGAGATTGAGGCAGGAGCGAGCACTGCGTTAATGGGTGCGAGTGGCAGCGGTAAAAGTACCTTGATGAACATTATTGCTGGCTTTGAGCCGTTAAATGCTGGTCAGCTTTATCTCGAAGGACAAGACACCGCAAACTGGAGCGACAAACAGTGGAGCCATTTTCGGATACATAAGCTTGGGGTGGTGTTTCAACAGTTCAATTTACTGACTCCACTCAATGTAAAACAAAACATCGCCTTTCCACTCTCATTAGAGGGCAGAGGCTGGCATGATTGGTGTGATTACCTTGTTGAGACTTTAGGGCTGGAGAGCTTGCTTGACCGACATGTTGCCGCGTTGTCTGGAGGGCAGCAACAAAGAGTGGCCATCGCGAGAGCACTGGCGAGTCAGCCAAAACTGCTGCTTGCGGATGAGCCGACAGGGAACCTCGACGAGCAATCTGGCTTAGAGGTCATGGAGCTGCTTTCCACGATCACAAATCAAGGCAACACGGCGGTTGTTTTGGTGACGCACAGCGCTGAATGCGCAAGCTTTATGCAGTCTCGGTTGCAGCTTATTAACGGGCAGCTCTATGAAGCGAGCTAGTGTTCACCACCTACTTGTTGTGCTGCGTGTATACAGCAAGCACTACTTTCAAGCACCATTACAGGCAGCATCTATTCTCATCGGGATAGTGCTGGCCGTGATGTTGTTTGTCGCGGTACAAGCGATAAATCTCAATGCCAAACGCAGTTACTCCGATGCAGCAGAGCAGCTCAGTCTACCGGCGCAGCATTTTATAGTGCCACCCAGTGGTCAAAAGCATATCGACAGCCAGCTTTACTTCTCGTTGCGCATTGCTGGAATGAGCGAGTCTCTAGCGGTGTTAGAAGGTCGAGTGCGCGACGAGACGGGACGCCGATTTTCAGTGCAGGGCAGTGATATTGTTGCGGCAGTAACAGCAACAATGAGCCGGGGAGCGAATAGCAGCGACTCAGAGCACGAACAGAGGCAAGGCGTATTTCTGTTTGATGGAAATCTACCGCTAGCGAACATGCTTATGGGAGAGCCCATCGCTTTGGTGAGCTCGGCCCACTTTGAGCAACTGGGCAAACCGAGTGTTTTGCAACTCGATAATGTTGAGACGCGTCTTTTAGCGGTTCCCGATGATTGGCAATTGGGAAATCGGATGCTGGTGGATATCAGCTTTACGGAGCGATTGCTGCAAAAACAGGGGAAATTGAGTTACATCGCAGTTTTTGATGCTTCTCGTGAACACTTTGATAGATGGTTGGCGATAATAGGAAGCCAAGCTCAATGGATAGAGAATACGCAAAGCTCAGATCTGGCTTCGCTCACTGACAGTTTTCATTTAAATCTAACAGCTATGAGCATGCTTGCGTTTCTTGTAGGGCTATTTATTGCCTACAATGGCGTCAAATACAGCTTACTCAAAAGACGCAGACTCTTGGTACAGTTGCAGCAAGCGGGCGTGACCGCGAACACTGTGTTTTCTGCTCTGTTGGTAGAGCTTGCGGTCATGGTGTCAGTGGGTTCACTGCTTGGGTTTGTATTGGGAATGCAGCTCAGTCATTGGCTTCATCCAACCGTCGCACTGACCTTAGAGCAGCTCTATGGGGCAACGCTGTTACCCGGTACATGGCATCTGAGTTGGTTACTCCAAGCACTGCTAATCACGTTAGTCGCAGCGCTCGGTGCATGTTGGCATCACTTCAAGGGGAGTGTTCAGCAGCCACTTTCTATTCACAGTGGATTTTACGCGCTACCCGCACCCCAAAATACGACTCGTTTATTTATTGCAGCTCTGATACTGACTTTTCTTGCTGTCATTGGCTTATGGCTAAGTGACCATTTTCGAGTCACCATGCTTTGGCTTGGTTTGCTTATTATCGCGACGCCTTTGTATCTTCCCAAAGGCTTATTGGTACTCAGTCATTGGGCGGAAAAGGTGTTTTCTGTTGGCTTGAAACACTATTTGGTCGCAGAGCTCAAGGAGCTTATTGCTCCACTGTCGCTTGCGATGATGGCTTTGCTACTTGCGATGACGGCAAATCTTGCAATGAATACCTTAGTCGTGAGCTTTGAGCACACCCTGAAACAGTGGCTTGAGCAGAGACTTCATGCTGACATCTATATAAGCCCTGCGCAAAGTGAAATGGAAGCGACTCAAGGTGCGCTTAGTGAAATGCCAGGTGTCTCTGCTATTTATACTCAGAGCTACACTGATACTAATATCGAAGGCCTGCCCACTAAACTCGGTACAAAAGACACCAATACTCTTGAGCAAACCATGGTCGCGAAGTCTATGGTTGATGGATTTTGGTCGAACTTTTACCAAAACCAGATGGTTGCGATCAGTGAGCCGATGGCGGTGAAGCTCGGTTTATCGCTTGGCGATGAAGTCCTGGTTCCCGAGCTATCATCAGTGGTGGATACCCCACTTCAAATCGGCGCTATTTTCTACGACTATGGCTCCCCGACAGGAGAGCTTTTGATTTCACCTTCGCTCTGGCGAGACGCTGGTTTTTCATCAGTGCCAACCAGTCTAGGGATCCAAACGGAGCTAGACAATGATGTCATGCGCCAGCAGCTTATCGAGCGCTTTGGCTTGAGTGACAATCAGCTCTATGATCAGCAAGAAATCAAAACGATCGCATTGCAAATCTTCTCTCAAACTTTCGCGGTAACCAAAGCGTTGAATGGCGTGACTTTACTGGTGGCGGTTATTGGGCTGTTCAGTGCCTGTTATATGTTGATTAAAGCCCGCAAAGCTGCCATTGCAAGACTTTATGCGTTAGGTGTTAGAAGCGCCCAGCTTTTGATGATGGTCGTGATGCAAATGGTGCTGTTAGTCTGTTTTACACTCTGTTTAGCGTTACCGCTTGGCGCTCTAGTTGGCTACGTCTTAACCGACGTCATTACCCTCCGTGCTTTTGGCTGGAGTCTGCAATTTGTGTGGAGTTGGAGTGATATAGCGATGCTCTGCTTCGTGAGTATTATTACCGCATCAGCAGCCACGGCGTTACCCCTGTGGCGCTTAGTGTCTAAACCCGCTATGTCGAGCCTACAAAGCGAGGTGTTGTAATGCTGAAACCATTAAGCGTAGCTTTGTTAGCGCTGACCTTAGCCGGTTGTGAGGAGAGTCAACCACAAGGTTTTGGCTCTTGGTTGGGAGAAGTTAGTGGGGCATTTACTAAGGTCTCACCTGAAACGCAACTCCGTTTTCCAGAAGACCACCAAGCACATGAAGACTACCGATATGAATGGTGGTACTTCACCGCAAACTTAGTCACGTCTGAGGGTGAAGCATTTGGCGTTCAGTGGACTCAGTTTCGCATTGCGCTGGCGTCAAATGGCTCTGCTAATCAAGGCTGGGAAACCAGTCAGCTATACATGGCGCACAGCGCGATCACCAACTCTACTCATCATTTAGCTGCCGAAAAATGGTCTCGTGCTCATCCTAAGATGGCAGGGGTGGCTAAGTCACCGTTTCGTGTTTTTCTCGACGATTGGGAGTGGCGCTCCAACTCTGAGGAGATGTTCCCAGCGTCATTGAACGTAGCAACAGAGCAGTTCAGTTACTCGCTTAGTCTTGTTAGTGAATCGTCGTTTCAACTTCAGGGTGAGCAGGGCTACAGTGTCAAAAGCGCGGATGGTTCAGTTGCTTCACATTACTATAGCCAGCCTTTTATTGATGTCGAAGGCACGATTACCTTCAAAGGTGAACAACATAAGGTGACAGGGCAGGGTTGGATTGATAGGGAATGGAGCCCGCAGTTTCTGCTTGGTTCACAGCAAGGGTGGGATTGGTTTGCGCTTAGACTCGACAATGATACGAGCTTGGTGGTATTCCAGTTAAGAGACAGTGAGACTGGAGACGCGAGTTATGCCTATGGTCAACTGATGCGGCGTGACCGCTCGGGAATTTCAATATCATCGCAAGAGCTTACGCTCAAAGCACTAGAGACCGTTTCTATTCAAGGCTCTAACTATCCCACGGTATGGCAACTTGAGATACCTAGCCATAATATTGCTTTAACGATAGAGGCGCTCAATCCTTTGGCGAAAATGCCTTTGACCGTCCCTTATTGGGAAGGACCCGTTACCATAGAAGGGACTCACCAAGGTCGCGGATACATGGAGCTGACTGGCTACTAAGCATCGCTTAAAGTGCTACAAGCAAGTTTCAAGTGATATTTATGTGAATGCAGCTCATGACACAAACATGAGTGTAAGGGAGCGTAAAGTTATTGCTGATATTGGAAAGTGCATAGTGGAAGAGTAAAACGAGAGTCAATCCCACATTCACACTCTAGAGGAAACTCAATGCCTTTACTCATTGCTTTCACTATTTCTGGCATTCTATTCGCAATCTCACTGATACATGTTTATTGGGCTTTTGGCGGCAAGAAAGGCGTCGATCTAGCGATTCCGGTTGTCGAAGGTAGCAAGGCATTCACTCCGGGTACGTTGATCACTTTGCTTGTTGCAGCCGCTCTTGCTGTTTTCGCTCTGTTGTCTCTCAGTTTGACTGACGTAATAGCAACACCTCAAACACTCGAAAATTATATTGAATGGATTGCGTTAGTCGTAGGCGCAATTTTCGTTCTCAGGGCAGTGGGAGACTTCAACCTAGTTGGTTTTAGTAAGAATAACCAGCAAGGCCAGTTCGCTCGATTGGATACATGGCTTTATTCACCGCTGTGTCTTTGTTTGGGAGCAGGTTACTTCTACCTTGCATGGGGAATGAAATGATGGATAGAACGCTATATAGCAAGTGAGGATATTAGCTCTCTCTACCTTGAGATAAAGAGAGCTAACTAATTAGATCAACGCGTTAACTTTACTTAGCGCTTGTCTGCATGCGCGATCTCAGACCAGCTCAATACGCCTTGCACTGCACGTTTCCAACCGCTGTAACGCGCTTCGCGTTTTTCTTCATCGTCAGATGGAATGAAGGTTCTATCGATTTCGGCTTTATCAGACACCTCTTCCAACCCACTCCAGAAGCCCACAGCGATGCCTGCAAGATATGCAGCACCAAGAGCGGTAACCTCAACAACCTGAGGTCGCTGTACTTCTGTGTTCAATAGATCCGCTTGGAACTGCATCAGGAAGTTATTCGCGACTGCGCCACCATCAACGCGCAGAGAAGCGAGCTTGATTCCAGAGTCAGCTTGCATCGCATCAATCACATCGCGGCTTTGATAAGCGATACTCTCAAGCGTTGCGCGAATGATGTGGTTTGCACCTGTGCCTCGAGTCATACCAATGATGGTGCCACGAGCATAAGCATCCCAGTAGGGTGCACCAAGACCAGTAAAGGCTGGAACCACATAGACACCATTGCTGGATTCGACCTTGTTTGCAAAGTATTCAGAGTCTTTGGCGTCATTCAACAGCTTCATTTCATCGCGTAGCCATTGAATAGAAGCGCCGCCCATAAATACCGAACCCTCCAACGCGTAAGCAAGTTCGCCTTTTGGTCCGCAAGCGATGGTCGTTAACAAAGAGTTCTTAGAGGTGATTTTCTCCTTGCCTGTATTCATTAGCATGAAACAGCCCGTGCCATAGGTGTTCTTCGCCTGACCTGGTTCGACACACATTTGACCAAATAGTGCAGCTTGTTGATCTCCAGCGATACCAGCAATAGGTATACGCGTGCCACCTTTACCACCAATGTTAGTTTGACCGTAAACCTCTGACGAAGGTTTGACCTTAGGCATCATGGAAAGTGGGATATCAAACTCTTTAAGAATACGTTCGTCCCATTCTAGAGTATTGATATTAAATAGCATGGTTCTTGATGCATTGGTGTAGTCAGTGACATGAACGCGACCTTGGGTCATCTTCCAAACTAGCCAAGTGTCCACGGTACCAAACATCAGCTTGCCTTCCTCGGCTTGCTGGCGAGCGCCCTCTACGTTATCTAAAATCCATTTAACCTTGGTGCCTGAGAAGTAAGGGTCGAGAACAAGCCCCGTGTTTTCTCGAATATAAGCTTCAAGACCATCGCGTGCTTTTAGTTCTTCACAGATTTCTGCGGTACGGCGACACTGCCAAACAATAGCGTTGTAGACGGGAGCGCCCGTCTCTTTGTTCCAAACGATGGTCGTTTCACGCTGGTTAGTGATACCGATAGCAGCGACTTCGTCGGAGGTAATGCCTTTTTGACCCAGAGCTTCGATTAATGTAGAGCTCTGTGTCGCGTAAATTTCTAGTGGATCATGTTCAACCCAGCCTGCTTCTGGATAGATTTGAGTAAATTCTCGCTGCGCGACACTGACAATATTTGCATCATGATCGAGAACAACGGTACGAGAGCTGGTGGTCCCTTGATCGAGAGCGACGATGTATTTCTTAGTCATAATAGTGTCCTTCTGTTTTCATTTTTTATTCATTATTTGTAGGGGATAGAGTTGTTGTGTTTACACGTGAGCTTCGGTGTCATTCACCTCCACTTCATCATCGCATTGAGCTGGGCTAGTGCAGCCACCTGCAGCAGGAAGGTAAGCGCCAATCACTTTCGGGTACAGCCACCCGCCAAATAGACCGCCAGCAATGGTGGCAAAGATTGGAACGATAAAGTAAGGGATGTCTCTAGCGCCGCTTAACGCGTAATCCCAACCCGCAAAATAAGCGAACAGTTTTGGCCCAAAATCACGAGCAGGGTTCATCGCAAATCCTGTTAGTGGACCGAGCGAGCCACCAATAGTTGCAACCAACAAGCCAATGAGAAGTGGCACCATTGCACCTCTTGACTCACCGCCATTGTTGCTGTCACCAAAGGCTAGGATCCCAAACATCAGTACTGCAGTAATCGTAAACTCGACCGCAGCGGCACCGAAAAATGAGAGTGACGCATTAGGGTAAGTGGAAAAGATGCCCGCGGTAGTTAGCGCCTCTGGCGTATCACGGGCAACGCCGTTAGCGACTTCCCAGTCGACAAATAAGTTGCTATACAAGCCGTAGACTAAAGCAGCCGCACAGAACGCTCCGGCAACTTGAGAAAAAATGTAAGGCAGTACCTTGTGCTTCTCAAAGCCATGGAACGCTGCTAGCGCAATTGTCACCGCAGGGTTAATGTGTGCTCCGGAGACACCCGCCGTACAGTAAACAGCTAGCGCTACCGCTAAACCCCAGACGATACTGACTTCCCATTGACCGAACTCAGCGCCGGTTAATACCAGAGCCGCCACACATCCGACCCCCCAAAATATCAACAAGCCAGTTCCAATAAACTCCGCGATACACTGACCGAGTAACGCAGGATCTTTTTTTATACTCATAGTTCTTTCCTTGGTCTTGATTCATATGCCATCAAATGCGGTGAGGATTGTAGCCAAAATAAAAAAATGGAAATCTCGGTCAGATCTCAAATGTGCGTACGAAAGTTAATAATGTTCGCATTATGTTCATAAATGTTAACTAAAGCACATTTAATGTTCGTTTAAAGGGTTTTTTATGCAGCTGAATGTGTATTTTTGCTCGGGGATTGAGCGTTTAGTGAAGAGGGAATACATTTCGGTTTGGCGCTATTTAAAACATGTGCAAGACACAGTAAAATCAAGTAATAACATAGTTTGAGCGCGAGGGAGTGTGGTTGAAAGCGATAAAGCGACATCAGGAAATCATCGAATTGGTGACGACACACGGGTACGTCAGTACTGAAGATTTGGTCGATAAGTTTCATGTGAGCCCGCAAACCATTCGTAGGGATCTGAACGAATTAGCGGATGCGAACAAAATTAAACGTAATCACGGTGGTGCAACCATAGTGACGAGCTCTGAAAACTCATCCTATCAGAGCAGGAAGGTATCGAGTCAGGCAGAAAAAGAAAGGATCGCCGCTCAGCTAGTCAAACACATACCGAATGGCGCGACACTGTTCATCGACATTGGCACGACGCCTGAAGCGATTGCCAAATCTTTATTGAATGAACACAATGACTTACGTATTGTGACTAACAATATAAACGTTGCCTCAATGCTCATGCACAAAGAAAGCTTTCGAGTCATACTCGCAGGGGGTGAAGTGCGTGGAAAAGACGGTGGCGTGACAGGAGAATCAACCATCGACTTCGTCGCTCAGTTCAGGTTGGACTTTGGTATTCTTGGCATAAGCGGCATCGACTATGATGGTTCGCTGTTAGATTTCGATTACCATGAGGTACGTGTAAAACGAGCAATTATCGAAAACAGCCGAAGCGTGTTACTGGGCGTTGATCATAGTAAGTTTGGTCGAAACGCAATGGTGAAACTTGGTGGTATTGAAGAAGTCGACTTGGTCATTACTGATATGAAACCACCCCAAGAAATATGCAATGTTCTGAAAGAAAACGATATAAATATCGAAGTTGCCTAGTTTTTCATAACTTGTTTTTAGTCAATATGACCAGCCATATGGCTGGTTTTTTTTGTACCTACACTTCAAATCGAAAGTAAATGAGCAAAAATAAATGCTCGAACGAGCATTTGTGAGCGAAATCGCGAAACTGGTTGCATTTTAATGCCACAATAATTGTGCGTATATTCAGTGGGTAAAATGCAATGAAAGCAACAGCTCGTTATCAAACAGACGTCATCATCATAGGGGGCGGTGCCACAGGCTCAGGCATCATGCGTGATTGCGCACTTCGAGGCATCGACTGTATTTTAATTGAGCGTGATGATCTCGCGTCGGGTACGACAGGGAGAAATCATGGACTACTGCACTCAGGCGCTAGATATGCTGTCACTGATCATGAATCTGCCTCAGAGTGTATTGCAGAAAATCGCATACTCAAGTCCATAGCCGCTCATTGTGTTGAGGATACGGGCGGTCTTTTTATTACTCTGCCAGAAGATGAACTGAGCTTTCAGGATGAGTTTATTGCAGCGTGCGATATTGCCGGAATCGAGACTAAGCGCCTAACAACCAAAGAAGCGCTTGCGTTTGAGCCAAATGCGAATCCAAAGATGCTAGGTGCTATCCAAGTGCCCGACGGTACTATCGACCCTTTTCGCCTCTGTGCATCCAATGTGCTTGATGCTAAAGAGCACGGTGCGCGCTTGTTTAGTCACTGTATTGTGACTTCTTTGATTCGAGAGGGTGATCGCGTAAAAGGAGTCAATGCACTCAATACTCGCACAAATTTACCCTTTGAGGTTTTCGCGCAAGAGGTCATTAACGCTGCGGGTATTTGGGGGCAAACGATCTGCGAATATGCTGACCTTAGTGTGAAGATGTTTCCAGCAAAAGGGTCACTACTGATACTCGATTATCGTATTAACAATCGAGTAATCAACCGCTGCCGTAAACCATCTGACGCCGACATTCTCGTACCTGGGGATACCATTTCGCTTATTGGTACCACATCGGAACATATTGACTACGACCAGATCGATAACCTCCACGTTACCGCTGAAGAAGTCGATACCTTGTTAGAAGAAGGTGCCAAGCTTGCGCCGATTATGAGTCATAGCCGAGTACTCAGAGCGTATGCGGGAGTGAGACCGCTCGTTTCTTTAAGTGAAGATAGCAGTGGTCGCAACATAAGCCGAGGTATCGTGCTTGTCGATCATGCGCAGCATGATGGCTTACATGGCTTCACGACAATTACCGGCGGCAAACTCATGACTTACCGCTTAATGGCTGAGATGGCGACTGATTCCGTAGCGCAAAAGCTAGGCAACACTACCCCTTGTACGACTCACACGATTCCCTTGCCAGGCTCGGCTAACTCTCCTAAACAGACGAAAAACACAGCAAGCATTGCAAAACCTGTCTATCAGTCTGCGATTGATCGCCATGGTGAGCGAGCACTCGGCTTTTTATCTGACGACAAAGCAAGCCAATCTGTCATTTGCGAATGTGAAATGGTGACCGCTGGCGAGATTGAGTATGCGATTAAAGCGCTTGATGTACATAACCTTGTCGACCTTAGACGGAGAACTCGGCTAGGTATGGGGCCTTGCCAAGGAGAGCTTTGTAGTTATCGAGCGGCGAGCTTAATGGCAGAGTACGGCAATTTTTCTGGAATCGAGGTAGGGGAGATTCTTACCGACTTTTTAGAAGAGCGCTGGAAAGGCACCAAGCCCGTTCTGTGGGGGGATGCGCTACGAGAAGCCGAGTTTAGCTATTGGATTTATCAAGGGTTATTTGGTGCTGATGAGCTCACTAATACTGAGTCGACTCGCAACCCAGTTGGGGAGGAATTGCAATGATTAACTATGACGTTGTCGTTATCGGCGGTGGAGTTGCTGGCTACACCAGTGCATTGCGCTTTCTGGAGCAAGGGTTGAAAACCGCTGTCGTAAGCCATGGGCAAAGTGCAATGTACTTTTCCTCAGGTTCAATTGATGTGCTCAGCCATTCCCCAGTCGATGGCAAAGCGGTAAGAGCCCCTTTAGATGAGATCGATCGTTTGACTCAACAGATGCCTGAACATCCTTATTCCAAAATAGGTCGAGCAAGCGTTCTTGAATCGTTGCAATGGTTTAAGCAGTTTGTTGGCAATCATGGATTACCACTGAATCATAATCAGTCGCTAGAAAACCATTATCGAATCGCGAGTTTAGGTTCGCTCAAAGCGACTTGGCTGTCGCAACCTTATGTGTTTCCTTTAGACTTTGATTATGCTGCACTCTCTAGTATCAAGCGCATCGTGCTTGTCTCTGTAGAGGGGTTTCGTGACTTTCAACCTGAGATTGCCAGGGCCAAGCTCGCTTCTATGCCAGAGCTCGAAGGAATCGAGGTGAAGATGGTTAAAGTCCGCCTTGATGCGGCGGGTTTAGAAACTCGAAACAGCCATGAGTTTCGTTCAATAGACGTATCGAGACTGCTGCGCCAACCTCAACATTTCTCTCAATTTTGTTCGCAGTTAAGAAACGTTGCTACTCCCAACGATCTTGTCATCTTGCCTTCTCTATTGGGAAATGGAGATGGTCTTACCTTGATGGATAAGTTGGCACAAGAAACGCACCTGCGTTTTCACGAAGTGCCAACCATGCCTCCATCACTCTTGGGAATTCGTGTAGAAGACACGTTAAGACGCGCGTTTATCGAAGCTGGGGGGACGTTACATGTCGGTGATGAGGTGACAAGCGGTGTGTTTAGACCATCTGGAGAACAGCTGTCTTTGGCGTGTATCTATACCAAAAAACTAAAGACAGTGCCTATCAATGCCGAGTACTTTGTTTTAGCAACCGGCAGTTTCTTCAGTAAAGGTTTGGTTGCAGGCCTCAACAAGGTTACTGAGCCTATTTTTGACCTCGATATTGCTACCCCAGGGTCGCGAGAGCAGTGGTATTCAGAGCGGTTTTTCTCACAATTCTCACACCCATTCTTAAGCTTTGGCGTTGAGACAAACCAACATTTTCAGCCTACCAAAGCAGGTAGAACGTTGGAAAACCTTTATTGTGCTGGCTCTATTTTGCCCCACTATGATCCGATTGCACATGGCTGTGGGGGTGGCGTTGCAATCAGCACTGGATATAAAGTCGCTGAACATGTCATTGCAAAATCATCCGTAAACACAGTTCCCGAAGCGATAAGTGAGCAGAGAAAAGGAGAGATGGCATGACCGCAGTACGTCCAGCTGAACTCATTGCTGTAACTAATATTGGTGATGAGCACCAATCGCCATCATTTGAAAAATGCATTAAATGCACTGTCTGTACCGTGTATTGCCCTGTCGCTAAAGCTAATCCTGAATATCCAGGACCCAAACAGTGCGGCCCAGATGGTGAAAGACTAAGATTAAAAAGTCCTGAGTTTTTTGACGATGTGCTAAAGCTCTGCACTAACTGCAAACGCTGCGAAACAGCATGTCCGTCCGGGGTTAGGATTGGTGACATTATCGCTGTCGCTCGAAGAGAGCATGGGCGTAAGTCGCTTAGCCTGACTACCGCACGCGACTACGTGTTAAGCCACACTGATTTGTTTGGTTCTTTGGCGACACCTTTTGCGCCGGTGATAAACAAACTAACTGAGCAATCGGTTGTTAAGAAAGTCATGCATCATACGATTCAAGTGCATGATCATAAGTCGCTACCCAAATACTCCCACGGAACGTTTCGATCTTGGTACAAGAAGCATGTGCCAGACCAGAGCAAATATCGACGCCAAGTGAGCTACTTTCACGGTTGTTATGTTAATTACAATGACCACAGTGTTGGGCAGAACTTTATTCGTGTCATGAATGCCATGAATATTGGCGTACAGTTACTCGAACGTGAGAAGTGTTGCGGTGTGCCTTTGATTGCCAATGGATTTCATAGTAAGGCGCAGAAGAATGCCAAACTCAATGTGGAACATCTCGAGAAAGCCCTGACAGGTCGTTCTGAAGCGGTCATATCCACCTCTTCTACCTGCGCTTTCACCTTACAAGAGGAGTATCCTCACGTTTTAGATGTAGACAATCAAAAAGTCGTGGATCGGATACATCTATTTAGCCGCTTTATGCTGAGTGAATGTAGAGAAGGCAACATTCCAGCGATGAAACCCGTCAACAAAACCATTGTGTATCACACCCCGTGTCACCTAGAGCGCAGTGGCGATCATATATTCACAATTGAGCTACTGAAAATGATCCCAGGGCTGACGGTTAAAGTGTTGGATAGCGAATGTTGTGGGCTAGCGGGTACGTATGGTTATAAGCGAGAGAACTTCGATGTTTCTATGGAAATAGGTAAAGACTTGTTCGAACAAATTAATCAGTCGAATGCCGACTATGCGATTTCTGACTGTGAAACTTGCCGCTGGCAGATAGAAGAGAACACGCGTTTGTCCTGCGTTCATCCTCTTTCGGTTCTAGTGGAGGCGCTAGATTTCGATTAGTGTTAGTTGGTTTTAATGCTTTGTTTAATGTTGATTTGAACATAAAAAGTTAGAGTACTAAATAAATATTTCGCTGTAATTTGCATTACCACTCATTTGTCAAGTGGTTGCTAATTGTTGCGTTTGATATCAAAAACTTAAAATAATTTGCAGTCCATCAAGGTTTGGGAATAACACTTCTAATAATTTCTATTATTAACAATGTTTTACCTTGTGTTGGTGACGTTTAATGGTCAATCAAAAGCACCTGTTTATGGGTGCTTTTTTATTGTTAACAGAATGTCATACCTTGAATTTGTGCTCTAGTTTACTTAGAGTGCTAAACGTTACATTACAAAGTGCTTTTAAGGACAGCTCAACATGGATCCCATTCTGGAAGTTAAGGGACGACACACATTGTTTGGGGATAACACAGGAAGGATGCTCGCACTCGATGTTGATAGAACGAGCGTTGCACACGTAATCGAGCGCCGTTTTCTGCATTTGAGTACGCGGACCGGAATGCTTACGCTTAAACAATCTCTGATGAACAGTAGGACGATATGACTAGTTGTGTAAGTCTAGCTCGTGCTCTCGATTCTGAACCAAATATTCTATCGACGGATGAGGCTTTTTCGGCTTCGAGTCCGTTCATCCCACGCGCAATGCAAAAAGCACTGATTGGTCTTCAAAATGGCAAAGTAGTGCAGGTTGTTCTTCCAGAAAACATTCCACCTAACCTTACCTACGACCATGAAGAAACCTGTCATAGAGGCATGAGCGCTAAAGGCGTGCTGACATCCAGAGTTATCATGCGCAACGCAAGCATCGCCGTTAAGGCGAAGACTTTTGGTTGTAAACGGAATGTAAATGAAATTTGTAATAATAACCCACTGTTCATACACTTATTGAAAAACCAATATGGAAATTACTATGAAAAACTTAACTAGGACGTTATTGTTTTCGTCTCTTCTCGCTGCAAGTTCTCTTCAAACTGCCTCGGCTGACGAGTGTGGTGCAGTCACCATTGCGGATATGAACTGGAACTCTGCAACTCTCATCGCGAATGTCGACAAATTCATACTTCAACACGGATTCGATTGCGACGCTGAGCTCGTACCAGGTGATACTCAACCAACGGGTGCTTCCATGATCTCCAAAGGCCAGCCAGATATTGCGCCAGAGTTTTGGAGTAACTCTATGCGTGAAGCACTGGATATGGGCGTGAAAGAAGGTCAAATTCAATACGCAGGTACCACTCTAACCGATGGTGGTGAAGAGGGATTTTGGGTTCCTGAGTATATGGTTGCCAAAGACCCATCAATGGCAACGATTGAGGGAGTGTTAGCCAACGCTAAAATGTTTAAGCACCCAGAAGACCCAAGCAAATCAGCATTTTATTCTTGTCCTGCTGGTTGGAACTGCCAAATCTCTGCTGGCAATCTATTCACTGCACTAGGTATGGAAGAAAAAGGATTTGAAGTTATCGATCCAGGGTCAGGTGCGGGTCTTTCAGGCTCAATTGCTAAAGCTTATGAGCGCGAAGAAGCGTGGTTTGGTTACTACTGGGCACCGACAGCCGTTCTCGGTAAGTACAAAATGGTTAAAGTTGACTTCGGTAGTGGTGTTGATGAGACGATGTTTAAAGAGTGTATCACTCAAGAAACTTGTCTAGAGCCTAAAGCAACTATGTATCCACCATCAATCGTGGAAACGGTTGTTACCACGGACTTCGCTAAGCGCTCTCCAGAGGCGATGGAGTACTTTGCTAAGCGTGAGTTTACCAACGCACAAATGAACGGTCTTTTGGCTTGGATGGAAGACGAGCAAGCCGATGGCGAATACGCTGTTGAGCACTTTATGAAGGAGTACAAGTCAACGTGGTCTACATGGTTAACGCCTGATGTCGCTGCAAAAGTACAAAAAGCAGTAGATGAACTATAAACCGAGTCGGTAGTAAAAGGGGCTAGAGGGATAGCCCCTTAATTAATTGATACAAGTTCGCCTTTTTTGAATGCGAACACAAAGCAGCGCTGATCGCTGCTTCTGGCAGAAGTAATCAAGGAGTAACAGATGTCTAATGCCACGTGGTTGAGTGAAATACCTCAGTTAGACCGCAAACAACTACTAGAAATACGAAAAACGCTAGATGGTGCCTATCGAGACTTCTCTCGAGAATATGGCGACACCATCGAATCTCTATTTGACCCATTATTAAGCTTTTTGATTTGGTTCGAGAAGCTACTGCTTTCTAGCCCATGGTGGCTAATCATTGGTATTTTGGTTGGTCTCGCTTATGTCGCGAGTCGATCTTGGAAACTCAGTGCTTCTGTTGGTATCGCCTTCTTTGTTATCGGCTTCTTCGGCATGTGGGACAATACGATGCGAACTATGAGCATCATTTTAGTCTCAACCATGCTCGCAATAGCCCTCGGGATACCCACCGGGATCCTCATGGCTCAGTCCAAAAAAGCCAGAGCCATCATTACCCCTATACTTGACATAATGCAGACCATGCCAGCGTTTGTGTATTTGATTCCTGTCGTCATGCTGCTTGGCATCGGTAAAATCCCTGGCGTCATCGCCGTTGTGATCTACGCGATTCCGCCAGTCATACGTTTGACTGATTTAGGGATTCGACTCGTAGATAAAGAAGTACTAGAGGCCGCAACCGCATACGGCGCTAGTCCGGCCCAGCGCCTTTTTGGTGTGCAGGTGCCGTTGGCAATGCCTAACATCATGGCGGGTATCAACCAAACTATCATGATGGCACTTGCGATGGTCGTGATTGCATCGATGATCGGTGTGAAGGGTTTAGGGCAGCCAGTTCTAAAATCCATTACCAACCAATATTTCACGCTTGGTTTACTTAATGGTCTTGCTATTGTGGCACTTGCCATCATTTTTGACCGTGTTTCACAAAGCTATGCAAAACGTACCCAAGCTCACTTAGGAGGTAGAGAATAATGAGCACTACTCAACCTCAACCTATGATTCAAATTAAGAATCTGTATAAGATATTTGGTCCTAAAGATAAGTCCTATCTTCAAGCCGTGAAGGATGGCGAATCAAAAGATGACCTGCTAGCGCGTACGGGTCACACTCTTGGTCTTAAAGACATCAATCTAGATGTCTATCCGGGAGAAATCTTTGTGATTATGGGGCTATCTGGCTCGGGAAAATCGACACTCATTCGACACTTCAACCGTCTTATTGACCCAAGTGAAGGGGAGATCATTGTTGACGGTTCCGATGTCATGAAGCTCTCTGACAAAGAACTGCGTGAGTTTCGACGCCACAAGATGTCAATGGTATTCCAGCGCTTTGGCTTACTTCCGCACAAAACCGTGATTGATAACGTCGCTTATGGTTTGCAAATCCAAGGGATGGAAAAGGCAAAACGGTTAGACACTGCAAAGTCTTGGATAAAAACCGTTGGTCTAGAAGGCTATGAAGCGCAGTATCCTAGCCAGTTGTCTGGTGGACAACAACAGCGTGTTGGACTCGCCCGAGCATTGTGTACTGATGCTGAGATCCTGCTGATGGACGAAGCTTTCTCTGCACTCGATCCGCTTATTCGTAGTGAGATGCAAGACCAGTTGATCGAACTTCAGGAAAAGCTCCATAAAACCATCATTTTCATTACCCATGATTTGGATGAAGCACTTCGTATCGGTGACCGTATTGCCATTTTGCGAGACGGTGTCGTTGTGCAGCAAGACAAGCCCGTCGATATCCTGCTTAACCCAGCGGACGATTATGTAGAAGCGTTTGTTAAAGATGTGAATCGAGCTCGAGCACTGACTGTTGAAACTGTCATGCAACCTCCTGTTCTGCGTATCACCGCGGAGACATTAGGCGAGGCCATCAGTCAGATGCGTAAATCTTCAGAAGATTACGGATATGTTGTCAACGATGATGGATACCAAGGTGTCATTACTCAAGAAACGTTGGAGCAAGTGAACAAAAACGACTATCACAAAGAGATACCGGAAGACTTGCTAGATGACGTACCCGCTGTTCAAAGTGATGCTTTGCTTGAAGAAGTCATTCCAGAAACACTAGACAGTGACCATCCGCTTCCTGTGGTTGATGATAATGGTGACCTACAAGGCCATTTATCGAAGTCGACGCTTGCAGAGGTATTGAGTGACAGTAATGCGAGTGAGTCTCCTGAGAGCGATGACGCAACGGTCGAGGAGCGTTTGTCGGATAAAGGGGCTGCTTAGACTAAGAAGTTTGACATATTCAATCAGCAACTGACTAATTCAACGTAAAGAAGCAAAGCGCATACCAATGGTTTGCGCTTTTTTTGATCGTGAGGTAGATGAAAAACGAAATGTGTAAAAGTGCATTTTTGTAAAATTGACAGTGTAAAAATTTTGTTGTGAAATTGTTTGTAAAAAAGCGCTATTCTAAAAATCAAGCGGTAACCAAACGGTCATAAAGAAGTAACAGGGCTTGGTTAATGCAGTACTCAAAGCAGCTGAAGGAATAGACTATGAACATGCAAACATTCGATAAGACAGAGCAACAAAATCCACAAAACTTTATCGCACAAGCCGTGTTTGCCGTTGAAATGGTCGACGCTGGTGAGATGACACAAAAACAGAAAATGTCCAAGCAACTGCTAGACACACTGTTTCCACTAGAAAACGGCTCACACGAAGACGTAGTAAGCTACGAAATCAACTACCGTCACGTGCAAGCTTACTTCAAGAATGGACAACACAGCGGTCTTCGCAACAACAAACACTTTGTGGCATACACTGGTGACGAATGCAGCCCTGACAACATCTTGTTCCGCGACGAAAGCGGCACTCACGTAGAGATCACCATAGCACGTCGAAAAAAAGGCACAGGTTGTCTTGAGTATGTGGAAATTGACGATATTCAAATCGAAACCTGTACGACTTTCGGCGCAACACAAGAAATGGGCTTACGCCACTGGGTTAGCTTGGTGAAGGGCGATGAAAAGCGTCACCCAGCTGCGAGTAATGAAGATAAAGAGTATGTAGCGAAGAATGGTGACGATTATACTCTGATGTTTAGTTATGCTGCGTGATAGGTTTACGTGAAACGAAGAAGCCTCAATATTGAGGCTTTTTTCAATTATCTCTCCATCTAAATCAGAACTACATCGCTAGTTTCAACCTCTCTAGCCATCAGAGCTCAACCACATTTAACCTAAAAAGCCTTAGTATCTAAAGTGCCCTAAGGCATGAGTGATATCCATTGCCAATTCCTCGTGTCCGGAGCATCTTCGTTTTTGGCCTGCTTTGACTGTGTACTCAAACGAGTTTTTAATCAGATAAAGTTAGAAGATAAGGGGAAAAAATAGCACGCAGCTTCTACGACACTGATCGACATAAATCCTGGCACGTATTCAACGGGCAAAAACGGGAAAATAATATGGCGAATGTTTATGTCAGTATCGGAAGCAACATCAACCGAGAATATCACATTACGCAATCCCTCAAGGCATTGAATAGTCGCTTTGAAAACCTACTTATATCTAAATTCTACGATTGCGAGCCTGTTGGATTCGAGGGGGATAATTTTTTGAATTTAGTCGTTCGGTTCGAATGCGACCTTGCTATCGCAGAATTAGCGAGGGTTTTGCAACAAATTGAACGAGAGAATGGACGCCAGCGTGTAACTAAAGAATACGCTTCACGCACGTTGGATATCGATATTCTTCTCTACGATGAGCGAGTAGGCATATACCAGTGATCATTGAAGACGCTTGATTTTTCCTGAATAGAGGATCATGCTAGCAACTATGAAAATTACTCTGACCAATGAACAGAAGCAGGAACTAAAAATCCAGCACAGCACAACGCGTGACGGACGAGTTCGTGACCGTATAAAAGCGGTTATTCATGCGAGTAATGGTTGGTGCCCCGAAGAAATTGCAGACGCACTTCTTATTCATGAATCCACTGTTCGTCAACATATCAAAGATTACCTAGAGTCGAACAAGCTCAAGCCTGAAAATGGCGGTTCACAAAGCTATCTATCGGCTCAGCAAACCCAAGAGTTGGTTCAGCATCTAACTGAAAATACATACCACCATTCGTCCGAGATTATTGCGTACGTATTTGAAAGGTTTCAGATTCACTATAGTGTTCCTGGCATGAACAAATGGCTTCATCACAATGGTTTCAGCTACAAACAGCCGAAAGGCGTTCCACATAAGTTCGATGAGGAAAAACAGCAAGCGTTCATAGAGGCTTATGAAGCACTGAAAGCAAGCTGTGGCGAGGATGAATCGATAGTGTTTATCGATGCCGTTCACCCCACACTGTCAACCAAACTCTCCCATGGTTGGATACGTACAGGTCAAAGTAAAGTTCTGGAAACAACAGGTAATCGTAGCCGATTGAACATTGTTGGTGCTTTGAACCTATCAGATATTGGAGCGACCATTGTTAGCGAATACGACAGCATTAACAGTGAAAACATGGTTCGATTTTTCTGTAAACTCAGAGAGAGCTACCCGTTAAATCACAAGCTCCATGTCATCTTAGATGGAGCTGGATATCACCGCAGTGATTTAGTCAGAGATGCGGCATTTGTCCTTAATATTGAACTGCATTATCTCCCACCTTACAGCCCGAATCTTAACCCAATAGAGCGGCTTTGGAAGGTTATGAATGAGAAGTCAAGGAATAACGTTTACTTCAAAAGTAAACGGGATTTCAAGGAAGCCATTACCCAATTCTTTACTGTGACTCTTCCAGAGATTGCAGGCTCGCTGACGTCTCGAATTAATGATAATTTTCAGGTGTTCAAGCCTGCATCTTCAAGTTGATTGGGTATATGCTTCATGTTGGGATGGCAAATATGCGTATTTCGGAGCGCGAAGCACCAATGACTATTTGCGTGTCTATGACACGACTACTAACCCGATGACGTTAGTTAATGAAAAACTGACTGGATTCGAAAATCTTTATTGTAACGTTCAAGACAACAAGTTGTTTCTGGGTAACCAAGACGATATTGCGGTATTAGATGTCAGTGATATCAACAATATACGTGAACTTGGGCGCAGCTCATTGAATGCCACAAGCAGCAACACTGACCATGGTCAGGTGTTCCCATTTGGTAACCTAGTTTGGGTTGGAAACGACCATGGTTCTGGCAGTGGTTTGATTGCACATCAAAGTATGCCGGACAATGTTCCTCCTTATATATCCGCCGCTAACCCAGCGATCGACGCGACGCTGCAACCTTTATCGACCCGTATTGGTGTGGCGTTATCAGATAGCGTGTTGATGGAATCGGTCAATAGTAGCTCGTTTACTGTCACCAAAATCGGTAGTTCAACCCCGCTTCAAGGGGAGTACAGCACCAACCTCGGATTCATCCACTTTACTCCATCCCAAGCACTGGAAGCGGACAGTATTTACGAAGTCGTACTGGAAGGTATAGAGGACTTTGCTGGCAACCCAATGGCTCGTACTGAATATCGCTTTGCGACGGGATCACAAGTCGGCCACGATGTGAGCTTGTCAGCCAATGATAAAGTGACACTAGGTAGTAGTGTTAATGTGTCTGCTTCTACGACACCTTTGTTAGGGGGCAGTCTGGAGTATTCTTGGAACTTTGGCGATGGTAGTGGTTCGACACCGTTTTCGACCAGCGGAAACGCGAGTTATACCTACAATCAGCCTAACCATTGGTCTGCGGTGGTGACGATTAAAGAAACCACGGCTGATGGCGTGTTTGAGAGTAGTAAGTCGGTACCCATTACAGTATATCGTCAACCAACAACAGTCTCGCCAACGGCGTCATCAACCATAGTGGAAGCCAATGGCCAGGTTGTTGTGGTTAACGAAGACAACGATACCGTCAGTGCTATCGAAAACACAGCTCCGTACGGCAAATTATGGGAAGCTGCGGTGGGTGATCAGCCGAGAACTCTAGCGGTAGCGCCTAATGGCAATTTATGGGTGGTTAATCAGGCAGATGCTAGTATCACTGTGCTGACAAATACTGGCCAGTTTGTGGATACGATTGTGCTGCCAAGAGCGTCTCAGCCATACGGCATCGCTTTCTCCCCAGATAGCACTAACGCTTTTGTGTCGCTGCAGGCAAGTGGTAAGTTGCTCAAGATCGACCCAAGCACCAAAGCTATCGTGGCAACAGTGGATGTTGGTCATAGCGCAAGAGGCATTGCGGTTGACAGTTCATCATCACAGGTTCTGGTGACACGCTTTGTTTCGCCTCAAACTAACGCGGAAGTAGTCGCGGTTGATGCATCCAGTATGACCATCGACCAGAGTTATCTTATCGCTAAAGATACGACAACAATAGATGGCCCAGATAGAAGCCGAGGCATTGCTAACTACCTTGGTTCCGTCGCAATTTCGCCGGATGGATATAGTGCTTGGCTGCCATCTAATAAAGCAAACGTTGATCGTGGTCCCTATTTAGAAGGTGATGAAACCAAAACGCTGACGTTTGAAACGACGATTCGAGCTGTGGTTAACCGACTCGATCTCAATTCGAAAACAGTGATGGATAATGCCTTAGATATTGATGATCGTGCACAGCCCAAAGCGGCCGTATTCAGCGATATAGGCGACCTAATTTTTATTGCGGTAGAAGGTCAAAATAGCATTGAGATTCGCAATACCTACAACTTAAACAGAGCTGGGGAGATTTTTGATACTGGCTTAGCACCAAGAGGGCTCGTACTATCAGGGTCGACATTATTTGTTCACAACTTTATGTCAAGAACGGTGTCTGTGCATGACGTCAATGCGTTTTTGACCGATCGAGGTGACATTCCAACCTTGGCACAAGTCTCTGTGGTGGCGAATGAAACACTGCATCCACGAGTGCTACGCGGCAAACAGATCTTCTACAACGCAGCCGATGCGAGAATGACCCAAGATGGCTACATATCTTGTGCCAGCTGCCACGCAGATGGCGATAGCGACCATAGGGTGTGGGACTTTACCGACCGTGGTGAAGGGTTAAGAAACACTATCTCGTTATTGGGTAAGACAGGCACAGGCAATGGTCGAGTGCATTGGACCGCGAATTTTGACGAGATACAGGATTTCGAAAACGATATTCGCTACGCGTTCGGTGGTCGTGGGTTTATGGTAGACGCCTTATTTAGCCTGTCAGAAAACCCATTAGGAACATCGAAATCAGGTAAAAGTGAAGACTTAGATAACCTCGCGTTTTACGTCAGTAGCTTAAATCAATTCCCTAAAAGTCCACACCGAGATTCTTCTGGCGCGTTAACAGCTGAAGCCTTAACGGGGCAGGCGCTGTTCACCTCGAAAGGGTGTGACACTTGTCATGCGGGAGTGTATTACACCGACATGCAAAGGCACGATGTCGGTACCATTGATGCCTCTTCAGGGCAAGGCATCGGAGCTCCATTAGTAGGTACGGGTTTTGATACACCGAGTTTGATTGGTCTTTGGGGTAGCGCGCCATATTTCCATAACGGTCAAGCGGCAACGCTGGATGATGTGTTACAAATTGGCTCGCAACATAGCGTGGCGGATAACTCAGAACGATCTGCATTGGTGGCTTATCTAGAACAGATTGAATACGAAGGCCCCGATATAGTGGTACCCGAACCACCGCAAGCAACAACCTATACCTACCTAAGTGATCTTTCAGAAACCAGCGCAACCAATGGGTGGGGACCGATTGAAAAAGACACCAGTGTTGGTGAAAACGCTGCGGGTGATGGTCAAACGATATCCATTGGTGGTAGTGAATTTACCAAAGGACTCGGTGTTCATGCTCATTCAGAGGTGACGTACAGCCTGACGGGTGGCACTTACGATCAGTTTACTGCTTTCATCGGTGTTGATGATGAGACGGGGAGTTCAGGTTCCGTCGTGTTCGAGGTTTGGTTGGATGGCGTGATGGCTTATCAAAGTAGCGTATTACGAGGAAGTGATGTTGCCGAGTACGTGCAAGTGAACATTCCAAGTAGCGCGCAGGAGCTCAAGCTAGTGGTGAGTGATGCCGGTGACGGAGTCGGTAGTGACCATGGTTCTTGGGGAGACGCTAAGCTTCGCACACCAAGTGAAGGGGGTGGTGCCGCTGTTCCTGGGCTGTTTTATGGCACCGTTTCGGGCAATATTAATGAAACCGATGCTAACCCGAAAACATCCATAACAACCTCATTAAGCGAAACGGAAGATGCGATTGCGGGTAATACGACCGAGGTGTTTACCGGTTATATCTACGATGCCGACGGTCAGATTTCTTTCAGTGAAAACAATGATGACAAAACGCGTCTATGGATTGATGGACAGTTGGTGCTAAGTAGTGACCTCTGGAGTGATCGGGTCTCGACTGGCAACTTAAACTTATCTCCTGGTTGGCATCAGTTTGAGTTGAGGCTAAGTAATGGCAATGGTGGCAGCGGACCTCATACTGGATTGGCTTTTGCCTATGACCCAGACGGTGGCAGCAATTGGATTCATCCAGCCGATAACGGTTCGGGTAATCTATTTATGACTGAGGATCCAGGAAGCTCGCCCACACCGCCAGCGAGCGTTTATCTTAGCGACTTACAGGAAGACAGCTCGACCAACGGCTGGGGCCCTATCGAAAAAGATATGAGTAATGGCGAGCGAGAAGCGCAAGATGGCACCACCATTTCAATAGGCGGGCAAACCTTCGCCAAAGGATTGGGGGTACATGCGAACTCAACTATCACTTATACCATCTCTGCCGGTCAATACAGTCGCTTTACTGCGAGTGTTGGTGTTGATGACGAAGTGGGTAACTCTGGCTCGGTAATATTCCAAGTAGAACTAGATGGCGTGTTGTACTATCAAAGTGCGACATTGACCGGTTCAGATAACGCAGAATCCGTTTCTGTTGATATTCCAGTAGACGCTACGACCATTACACTTAAGGCGAATGATGCTGGAAATGGCAATGGTTATGACCACGCGAGTTGGGGGGATGCGAAACTATTGCAAAACTAACTTGAACAGGGCTTGCTCCGGCAAGCCCTTTTAATATCTGTCACTTAGGCTTTGTACACGGTTGCACTTAATCAGTAAAAGCAATAGGCTATTCAAAGCATATTAAATACCGTATCAAGGATGAATGTAGCTCTATGGCAAGCTCTAGTTCGGCAAATACTACTAAAGGTTCAACCCTAGACCGAGTACTACAAGTGCTCGCCATCGTGGCTCACAGCCGTGGCCAACTCAATAGAGAATCTATTGCCGAACAACTGTCCATGCCAATTGCGTCTGCGAACAAACTGATCAACCAGCTTATCGTTTTAGGCCATCTCCAAGAAAATATCATTGGTCGCGTTATTGCGGGGCCGAACCTGCAGTCTCTATCTCATGATATTTTGAAGAACCAACGCTTTTCTGAACAAAGAACATCGGTTCTACAAAGCCTTGCTGACACGATTGGTGAAACGTGCGGAATTTCAGTGCCTAATGGTATCGAAATGATCTACTTTGAGCGTGTGAACTGCAACTGGCCACTGCAAATCAATTTGGCAGAAGGCAGTCCTGTACCAATTGCAGCCTCCGCATCGGGCAAGCTATATCTCTCCAGTTTAGAGCCAGAGATAAGAGAAAATGTTGTTCAGCATATGGGGTTAACAGCTCATACGCCCAAGACCATTACTAACGAAAGTCAGTTCTTGGCCGAACTCGAACGCATTGAGGCACAAGGTTTCGGGGAAGACAATGAAGAGTTTGTTGATGGAATGGTCGCAGTTTCTGTGCCGATTGGCTCAGACGCCCTAAACTTTGGTTACCTGTTTTGCCACTCGCCAAGTTTTCGAATGTCGCTAGAAAGCCTGAAGCAACATATTCCTGCTATGAAGAGCGCGGCTCAAGAAATCTTGGATTTTACCCTTGCACAGCGCAACATTGTGGACAGCTAATTTTACTTAGTGAGTTGTGATTTCATATCTTGGTATACTTTCTCTAAGTTCTGCTGTGCGACTCTCAAGATAGGCAAGTAGTTCTCTAACTCAGCAACGTCTTTACGACTTTTAGGACAGTGACAGAATAATGCTGCCATGAAGTTATCGTCTTGGTCATAAAGAGGTAGCGCAATCGCAACCATACCATCGATAAACTCCTCATCATCCACGCTAAAGCCGCGCTTTTGAATCAAACTCAGCTCTTTTTTAAGAGTTTGTACATCAGTAATGGTGTTTTTAGCATATTGAGTTAGTTCTATTTTATTGAAGACTCTCCTCAGCTGTGTTGCTGATAGGGTACTCAAAAATAGCTTTCCACTGGCGGATGCCCAAAGTGGGGTAGGGAAGCCTACAGGGATAACAATCTGAAGTGGCCAGTTGGTTTGGATTCGGTCATAGTAAACCATGTGTGGGGAAGGATCTTCGTTAACGAGCGCCAATCCACAGGTTTCCTCGAGCTTATCCGATAACCCTTTAAGTATTGCTTGGCGCTGCAACTTGTGCTGATTTGTCCATCTCACGTCTAGTGCAATAGAAAGCAGTTGTGAGCCAGGGTAAAAGTGTCCACGTTCGTCAGACTGAACGTAGCTAGCTTCTTCAAGTTGCTGTAAGAGTCGATGACATGTCGGTTTAGGAATGCCAGATTCAAAGATTATGTCGGACGCTGCAATCGGGCTTCCTGCTTCACCGACTCGCTCAATGACATCGATGAGGCGGTCAACTGAGTTTACTTTTCCTGACACCTTAATCTTCCCTTAAAAAAGTATGCCCTGTAATAGGTTAAGAGCATTAAGCGTTTATATTCCCAAACTCTGCGTTGAGTTTCAACCTGCTACAAGAAGTGAGGGCAATGTGACCTCTTTTTTCACCCAAGGTTCAGGGTTCCCCTTCGTCGGAGCTGATATGGCAAACAAGCAACCAGAATGAGGGTAGCGCTTGGTCTCGTCTTCTGATAATTCGTAATTGGCAGTTGTCACGTAGAGAGTCTCTAGATTAGGTCCGCCAAACGTGCAACGAGTAGCGTGTTTAACAGGAAGCGATAATTCGCCCAACTTTGCTGCTCTTCCGATGTGGCTTGTAGATGGTGCGTGATAGCTAACCACACCACAATCCCAATGACAGACATAAAGGTTACCTAAACTGTCGATGGTTAAGCCATCGGGATAGCCTTGAGATTCGTCGAACTCCAGGAAAACGGACTTACTCACTATGCGAGTCATAGAGTCATCCAATTGATACTCATAAACTTTACGCTGGAACATATTTGAACAGTACGCACGCCTGAGCTCAGCGTTAAACGCAATCCCATTTGCCACACTAAAGCCCTGGTCCATTTCAACAAGCTGACGTTGATGTAACATGAATAGCTTTCCATCAGGAGACTTCAAATCTTCACTATTCATTGTTCCAAACCAAATCTCGCCGCTTGGTGATGCGACGGCATCATTTAAATGAAGGTGAGCTTGCTCGCTGCATGGGTCGGTGACCTTCGATGTCACTTCAAACTCACTGCTTAAAAGGTACAGACCTTGTTTACTAGCACAAATCCAAGAATCATTGTCTGTTGGAACGATAGCCGTGACATCGAACGGCACCGAATAGCGGTGAGTGATACCACTCACGGACGAACATGTGTATATATCATGACCAGCGGCATCAACCCAAACGATGGACTGATTGCGCTCGGACCAGATTGGTGACTCTCCGATAGTGGCTCGGATGCGTTTGTAGACTAACATGCCTTTAATCTCATATTGATACTATATGTATCAATATAGATCATATTCCTAATTGAATGTTCTTGTATCTGAAAAGTGTGAGATTGGTTAGCTAAGTTAAAAAGATAAATCTATTTTTAGATTCACATATAGAGGTAGTTAGTTGAAAAGGTTCGCATTTTGGAATTGAGTGATTTAGGAATAGCTGAGGTGCTCGTAATAGTTTTTTTATCATGAGGTCTAGAAAAGGTGAAACCCCGACGTTGGTAGGAAGAAAATATTCTAGCTTATAACTAATTGATATATAGAGTGTAGGAGCTGAAAATGGTTGGAGCAATGGCTGTGATTTTGAGGAAAATCGATCTAATTCATACACTTAAGATCATAGGGTTAGGGATGAGTCGTACTGTTTTTTGATTTGGCTCCAATTAACCATGATGACGAGGGACGTTAAAGAGTTTAGCTGTCTACTCGTAACTTTTAGCCTTCGGCTGAAGGCTAAAAGAAATGCGACAGAATGATTATCAGAGCTAGTCTGTGATCAGTTCATACTCAAGCTTTGTTAAGATTGCCGGAGCTAAATCCGTCAAACCCACGGCGCTATAACCGTAGAAATTAGGTTTGATTTCTTGACGTAATTTAATCAAAGCAGAAGAAGTATCTTCTTCCATCATTAATTTATCGTTAAAAGTGGCGAGAAGCTGCACTTGGTTTTTGCTGAGATTCGATAAGTACTCGCTATATCCACCGATAGAGTTGTATAGGAGTTCATACCGACCACCTTCTGCCTCCTCAATGTAGTAATTACCGCTTCTAGCGAGATTTGAGGTAGCTTCTAGCGGTGTTGTTGAGTTTGCAAATGTCGTTTGAAGAAAGTTTTCGCCACCAGCGTGCGCCTTTATCTCAGGGACAAAACCCGGCTTCGGAAACACAAGAAAGGCATCTATTGTGTCATTGGATGTGATAGCCGAGAGGATAAATTTATTGTCCTTATAGTATTTAATTTCGACTTCACCATTAGAGAACTTTGTATAGACAGGTGATCCAAAAGTTTCTTCAAGTACACCGCTCGATGCTCGAATATATACATTAGACAGACGATCATTTGATGGCGCGTCAGAAAAATTCGAAACTAGTAAATCCCAACCTTTGCTTGTCATATCGATTGCGTCATTAAACTGACCAGCCGCAATTATGAGAGCGATAACCGCTAGAAGTGGGTTTGGGGTTTTATCTCTCAACTTGTTGAGGATGTCTTGTTCCGTCTCAGGTGAACCTACTGAAGGTTCCTCTGGTAGTTGAGCTGTTTGATCTTTCATTTATACCTCTTACTCGGTCACAATTTGAGGTAAGCGAGCAACGACGCGAGTACATAGATATTCGTCCACGTCTTTTTCAACCGAAACAGATTCTGATAACCATGTGTACTTCATTAGTTGGTTTGTCAGTTGCTTAGTTTTTGAAGATGCCGTAATAGTGGTCGTTACCACGTTGTCTTTACGATCTGCCGTAACAATTTTCTTCTTTTCAGACGTTCTGTTGGTCTCTAATTCTTTTTGCACCATAGCTTCTAAAGACGCTGCTAAGGATGCACGCGCTTCCATTACAGCAACATCCATATCCAGCGTTAGGTCGCCCATACTTTCAACGCATGCAACACCTGCGATTAAGCCATCTTCCAGATCTGCTTGAGGGTTCATGTGCCACTCAGGAAACTCAGTATTAGCAGATACTTGAAAAGCAAGAGCGATAGTAGAAGTAATAAGTAAAATCTTGTTCATGTTCATTCCCTAAATCATGTTTTCTTCGTAGTTGAGTTCCGCTTTGTGTACTTTTTTTAGATAGTTACGTGTTTCTGCTGCAGCGTGTTTTTGTTGAATAGTACGAAAGACTTGCTCAGGCGTAAGTTGGTTTATGTTTTCTATCGCGACAGACCTCCTGCCACCAAACATACGATAAATTGGGCCCATCCCACCATTGTAAGCTGCGATAACGCAGTATTTTAGGCTCTCTTCATTTTCGATACCCTTAAAGTAACGCGAGCGAAGAAGATGAAGATAAGCTGTGCCCACCTCTATGTTTTTCTCAGGATCAAACAAGTAATCTCTTTTTAATAACTGTTGTTCACCAAAAAGAAAGCTTGTTGCATCAAGACCAGCAGAGCTTGGAACTATTTGCATCAGACCGAATGCTGGAATGTGCGAAACCGCAGTAGGATCGAATGCGCTCTCTGTCTTGATGATAGAAAGTACAAACTCAGGCTCTAGTTCATACTTTTTAGCGTAAGCATCAACGGTATCGAAATAGCGCTTCTCTTTGCGATTTAACCATGTCGGTGGAAAGCTAATTTTCGCTTCTACAAGCTTATTTCCTTTGCTATCCAACGATTCGGTAATGACTACTTTTTCAATAGCTTTTTCAAGCTCTTGAGCTTGCACAGTCAGTTCTTTAGCAACAGGTAGTAATGGCTGATCACTAAGTTCACTAACCTTAGTTTCTTCAATTAGAGTTGCTGTGAATACATCTGCTTTTTGTGCCTCTCCTATTGTTAGTTGAGAGGTCGCGATGATTTCTTCCTTTAGCTCTTCAATACTTGTTTCTTCGCCTGCAATAGTTGTCACTTTGATAACATTCTGTTCAAAGTTCACCTCTCGCTTGAGCTCAAGATTCGGGCTATAGCTGACCCATGAGTACTGGTCGCTAAAATTGGGCTGATCCCATTTATTCGCTACGGTCTTTTTAAACTCATTAAAGGTCTTCTCAGCATTGGCAAGGTATTGGTCAAACTCGCAGTTCTTTTGCACTTGATACAAGTCGAACTTAGCTTCACTGCAAAGTTTGTATTTTTCAAAGTCGTCTTTAGCTTCAAAGGGTCTATTGACAAAGTAATCGACGCTAGTACATTGATTTTCTGTAATATCCAATTGGCAGGCTTCGAGTACAGTCTCTGCATAACCTGGAGTACAAGAAAGTAGTAGCGAAAGTGGCAATAAGCGTATAATGTTTCTATTCATATCATATCCTTTGCGCAATCGACTAGGTTTTAGTAATCGATAGTCGTTCCATGACAAAATCGCATTGCTCTATGTAATCAAGGATTAGACTAAATCCTGGTGTATCTTTTGACAGGCGCGATTCATCAAGCTTTTCAAACCTAGATGTATCGATTCTATTCGGACACAACAAAGCAATATTAGTGTCGTAAGTATCGTTGCCATCGTTTAAGAGCGCTTCAATTCCGTCGTACCTCTTTTTATCTGGAAACTCGATATGCGTTTTTGGAGTTACCTTTTTATTCTCAACTAACACGCCTGTACTACCGTCTTCGTAAACTTGAAACAAAGAGAGGTAACCTGCTTTCTGTGTTGATAGGTTGATGAAGTAGTAGTCACCTGCGCTCAATCGATTACTAGTTGACTCAAGAGTTAAAGAAGAAGCGCGGTGAGTGAAAAAAAGATGGTTGTACTGCGCTTCGGGCAAAACTAAATGTCCAGAGCCGTTTGTTAGTTGCCATCCACCAGCAAAACGCTCGATATTTATACTTGGCAAACAGTGATGTTGCTCTACCCAGTTTTTGAGCATTGCAGTATTTACCCAATAGGGATGGAGTTCACCGCTGCATTTTGCACCATGTAGCCACTTTGAGAGCTTTTGTGCAAAGGAAGTTGGATCATATTGGACTTCAAGATAGAACCTTCCGGCAATCTGCTCGCTTTTGCTGATAGTAACGTTATTTCGAAAAACAATGTCAGACAGAGACGTTTTTTCAGAAGATGCATGTTTAGTTAACTTGCCGTCTTTGAACTCTTTCGATGAGCTAGACTTACTGATCACGCGAGACTCGAGAGATCTCGCTAGGTCATAATAAGCGTGGTCTTTCGCTTGCTGGTAAGTGTTTCCTTGGCCGAAACCATAGCTGAGAGAGGCATCAGAAGGTACTTCCCCGTACCAAGACGGAGAAGCATTCACACAAATACTAGCCAAAGCAGAGAGTATGGCAGAGTACTTCATCAGTCTTCTTTTTTACCAGGGTATGGTGCCTTTATGATAGCCCAGCTGTCATACATCCCATTTTCATGATAGAGGGATAGAGAAATACTATTCCCATTTTGTACCGCAGCAAGTATATAGCTAGAGCTATAAGAACCATAATTTAGGTTACTCTCTGGGTTTTTAATTAAATTCTTGTATATCTTTTTCTGATTAATCGCTAGCTGATTGCCCTCTAACGGCCCACTTAGTACTTGGCCCGACCTTGCTTTTTCATATTGACTACAACCGACATTGTCCACCGGCCTAATTAGACTCCAACTCATTCTACCATTTGCCGTCACAGATGGTCCCTCGATAAACCAACTACAATTTTTGGTATCTAAATAGTGCCCAGCGACCAGATTGTTAGCACTAGCAAAAGCTAAGGACTTAACAGAACTAATATCTTTGAAAATCAGGTTGCCATTTTTGTCCGCAGCGAAAACCGCACTCATATCAAAGAGTTGAGTTTCACCGGTATCTTTATTAGTTACAGGGACGCGCAGCATAGTGATCTGGTTACCAGCGCCCTGAAAGTGCGCACCTTGGAATGCAATATCAAGGTTGGTGTTGTCTACATCAGCAGCAAATGGAGACGTTGCGAACAGAACTGCTGTAGTTGCTAATAGTGTTTTCTTAAACATGGATGTAAGCCTTAATCAATGTTCTAAATAGGTTAAAGTGAAATAGTCTGATTACCGGTGATCGTTGGGTGCTGACGTTTTAGATCGCCCATCTCAAATGAAGCAGACTTCACTTGGTCATAGACATCTTGATAGAGCATATCGATATTACGGTTGCCCTCGATCATGGATTTCATTAGGTAGTAGCTGAACAAGCGATGACCTTTTTCTTGGTACATATTTGAATATTCTTTGTCACGCCCAGCCGTCATGACCACCATTCTTTCGGGGTCGATACTGACTTTCTTTGGTGCAAGACGAGATGCGGCCACACCTTTAATTACGGATACACCATCTGTTGCACCACTAAAGCAGCTGTCTACCATGACAACGATCTTCCCAGCTTTACTGCTAGAAAGCGTTTTGTAGACGTTATCAAGCTTAAAAAACGGGTCATCGGTGACGTAATCCGGGATCTTATCTTGAGGTAGAATGTAAGGTTCGTTTTCTGGAATAGCTGGAATACCATGGCCACTATAGTAGAAGTAGACAGTGTCACCTTCAGAGACGTTGTCGAGCATCAATCTCAACTTATCTTTAATCGCGCCACTCGTGGCCTCTTGGTCAATCAATTCATAAACGTGACGTTCTGGCACACCGAGTACCTTAGTCGCAACGTCTGACATAATTTCTCCACTGTTGCGCGCATATGCTACTTGATCTGAATTAGCATAGTCCTCAATAGAAAGATTAAAGAACCAAGTAGATGTATTGGCTTCAACTGGAGTAATATCGGCAAGCAGCGCTTTCAATTCATCAGCGGTAGTATTATCGTTGCCAGATAGGCGAGAATCCACTTCAAAACTATCAATCAAGTTAGGGTTTTGCATCTCTAACCCAGGCACCACAACCGATGAACTACCTTCGAGTAAGACAGAAAGAGCTTCGGGCTCAAATTGGCTTTTTGCAATGTCTCCAGCGAATTCACTACCTTTATAATTGCCTGAAATATTTATCAAATCTAGCTGATCTTGGTTATAGCTGTAGGTTAAAGCCAGATCTAGTTGTTCGACGTTATTGTAGAGTTCACGGGCTTGACCCAGCGGAACATTGAGTACGATATCTCGTTGGTAGTCTTGATTAGAGGCTTTGAACAGCAAATGCATTTTCTGATTTTCAGCATCATAACTCTTGGTTGAGACTACAGGTTTTCCCATTACATCTCTGAACGCACGAGCAACAAGCTGAGACTTTTTCTCGTCCAAATTTTCTTTGCGATGATCAATGCTACTTTGCAGAGCGCGAATTTTTGCATTTCGAGCCTCTACTTGCTGGCGATATTTTTGTTGAATTGCAGCGATTTCTTGCTGACGCTCAAGACGTATCGTCTCAACACGTTCCTCAAATTGCGCTTTCGTTTCAAATTGGTCTTTGACTATTTCTGGCGCCTCAGGTAAGTCAGGCTCAGGTATTGGAGCAGGAATATCTGCACTGCTTAGACTGGTAAATTGCTTTTCGTAAAGAGAAGCAACTGCGCCAACCAAAGCGATAGGGTCATCACTTTGAATACAGCCAATAGCGTCTGTCATATAGTATTGCGCTGTGGTGTCCGTATTGCTAGAAAGCGCCGCTAATGTATTACTCGCATGGTCTATACCCTCGCGAGTAATTACATTGCCGTTAATTGTTATAGGAGCATCAACTTTTAACTCTCCACCAAGTAACCAAACATCAGGGTTCGCAGAGCAAACGGTACCGTGAAGTGTGTTTGAAAACTCAAACTGGTTATTACTTGATGCTGTGAAAGCAATAGTTGGACACAGTGCTAACAATAAGCCACTGGCGATTCGATTCCGTTTCATTAAATTGAAATTCCATATGGGATTAATATCACACTAAACAGATAACATATTCACTCTACTAAATGGTTACAAGGTCAAACTTTGTGTAGTGAGAACAATGTCAACAATATCAGTATAAAACCGGAACAAATATAACAATAAAACCTGTAAGCAGATTTAATTTTACCAAATATCATGCACTTAAAATTAACTCATGATAGACCATTTTGACCGTCAACAGGTGATTTCGAGCATATTCTCGTCTCGTAAAAAGCTGTTGTCTTGAGTAGAGGATATGAGTGTTATTTGCTAGATCAGCGAGATCTCCCGCGTATATACCCAATCAACTTGAAGATGCAGGCTTGAACACCTGAAAATTATCATTGATTCGAGACGTCAGCGAGCCTGCAATCTCTGGAAGAGTCACCGTAAAGAATTGGGTAATGGCTTCCTTGAAATCCCGTTTACTTTTGAAGTAAACGTTATTCCTTGACTTCTCGTTCATAACCTTCCAAAGCCGCTCTATTGGGTTAAGATTCGGGCTGTAAGGTGGGAGATAATGCAGTTCAATATTAAGGACAAATGCCGCATCTCTGACTAAATCACTGCGGTGATATCCAGCTCCATCTAAGATGACATGGAGCTTGTGATTTAGCGGGTAGCTCTCTCTGAGTTTGCAGAAAAATCGAACCATGTTTTCACTGTTAATGCTGTCGTATTCGCTAACAATGGTCGCTCCAATATCTGATAGGTTCAGAGCACCAACAATGTTCAATCGGCTACGATTACCTGTTGTGTCCAGAACTTTACTTTGACCTGTACGTATCCAACCATGGGAGAGTTTGGTTGACAGTGTGGGGTGAACGGCATCGATAAACACTATCGATTCATCCTCGCCACAGCTTGCTTTCAGTGCTTCATAAGCCTCTATGAACGCTTGCTGTTTTTCCTCATCGAACTTATGTGGAACGCCTTTCGGCTGCTTGTAGCTGAAACCATTGTGATGAAGCCATTTGTTCATGCCAGGAACACTATAGTGAATCTGAAACCTTTCAAACACGTACGCAATAATCTCGGACGAATGGTGGTATGTATTTTCAGTTAGATGCTGAACCAACTCTTGGGTTTGCCGAGCCGATAGATAGCTTTGTGAACCGCCATTTTCAGGCTTGAGCTTGTTCGACTCTAGGTAATCTTTGATATGTTGTCGAACAGTGGATTCATGAATAAGAAGTGCGTCTGCAATTTCTTCGGGGCACCAACCATTACTCGCATGAATAACCGCTTTTATACGGTCACGAACTCGTCCGTCACGCGTTGTGCTGTGCTGGATTTTTAGTTCCTGCTTTTGTTCATTGGTCAGAGTAATTTTCATAGTTGCTAGCATGATCCTCTATTCAGGAAAAATCAAGCGTCTTCAATGATCACGGGTATAGCCTAAATTGACTGTATTAAGCTAGTTGTTTTTCAATAAGGCTATGACCATTGGTAGGATAGCGGATCAGATTGTTGCTTCTTAATTCAATTTCATCGATTTAAGCAACAAAGCCATCGAGAGAGCGATACAAAGTGCTAGAAGGGATAGAAATCTATCACTTCCGCGATTAAATCGAATGGCACAATTGACGCACTTCTTATTGTCCTCGCGCTAGGATTGGTAATTATTATATGGAAGAAGTACATTGCGGACATTATGAGCCTTTGTACAATTCAATCGGTGGCCATAATGTTGTAGATTTTGAATCGTTGGTGCCCGCAATATTGATAAAACTAGAGTATGGCTTGATTGGTGATTAATGACTGTACTTTCGATATCTAGCTCACAGGAAAATGAGGTATGTTGTTAGCTAGATATCGGAAGAGACAAACATGGCTGTTAACGCCTTAATTAAGAGAACTTAACAAAAAGTATAATTTGCAGTTAGCTTTCAGGGGAGGCCATTAACTCTGAGACATCCCAATCGAGTTTGTGAAAATTCAACCCGTACTTAACGATTGGTTTGTCACACTGCTTACCTGAACCTATGTCATGAAAGTACATTCCTAAGTGTAAATTTACCAATGTCACATCATTTACTGGCTTGGGAATAGTGATCCTGATTTTTTTTCGCTGATTAAGGGCAAGCTTGTTGCTTTGTCCATTGTTGAAAGTTAGAGAAAATCCAGGATACTCATTACCCAACTCATCATCTAAGTGGAGTTGATTGTCAGAGGTTGACATGTAAAAACATTGATATCTGTCCTTATGGTTGTTGTGCAGTATCGCATCAAAAACTATGCTGTCTCTATGAATCTTTGCTCTTGAAAACTTGACTATACCCGCATCAGTCCCGTAGTCAGCTTCATATTTGAACTGCCAGTTTAGACGAACCTCATTTGCAACAATGTTGCTGGAAAAAGTCGATAATAGTACCGTTGAAAATAGTAAAAATCTTTTCATGTTAACTTCCCTATTAGTAATAGTATATCCTTGCTTGTTCAACGTTGATTTCACAAATTAAGCAACGTTCCTCCTTGGGAGCGCTGACATCAAAGGATACCTTTAGGCTATGAATTTGGTTTACTAGAGACGTGGGCAGCTCTTCTGGCAAAAATTTACTATCAAAAGTCACATCTTCCACTTGACCTAATTGTAAAGGCACCCTTTTAAATCTAAATTTTGATTGATAATCCGTCATTCCGCAGCCAATTTCAGAATTAAAATAATGTGATCCAGTGATCATTTACAACGGTTAGTGCGATAGGCCTCTTGACCGCGATCCCCAGTTTTGATCTATTACTGTTATTTAACGGTCACTTATTATGTCTGCTGTTCAACCTGTCATTAAACGCCTGGACCACTTAGGGCTAATCGCTGCTTTCTGTCATGAAGTCGGTTTACCAGGCATTATTGATCGCATCATTCCCAAGTACTCGGATCACAACGTCTCACATGGCGATGCAGTCTTAGCTATGATTCTGAATGGTCTTGGCTTTCACAGTAGAACACTGCATATGTTCTCTGACTTCTTCGAGACGAAGCCTGTTGCCAAGTTACTCGCTAAAGACATTGAAGCGCACCATTTAACTGACGATGTACTCGGACGCACGTTAGATGCTTTATATGAAGCAGATGTGTCCGCAGTTTATCAAGCGATTGCAGAGCATGTCGTTGATAAGCTTGGACTTAAAACAGACTCTGTCCACCTCGATATCACGAGTTTTCATGTCGATGGTGAATACGCCCAAAACGAAGATCTTAATGCCATCAAACTGGTAAAAGGCTACAGCCGAGACCACCGTCCAGAGCTAAATCAAGTGGTTCTTGAACTGATTTGTGAAAATCAAGCAGGCCTACCTGTTTACATGCAAGCGCTCAGTGGCAACACCAATGACGCTAAGGCATTTTCAGAGGTCACTAAACGGCATATTCATTGCCTTAAGGCTGCTCAAAACAGTCGCTACTTCATCGCCGATGCCGCTCTATACACCGAGGAAAGCATTCGTTCACTGGATGAGCAACAACAGAAGTTTATTACGCGTGTTCCAATGACCATTAAGTCGGCCAAAGAAGCCTTAATGAACCTTGAACTAAAGCAGTTGAGTCCTATCGGTAATGGTTACTCGGGTTGTTGGATTGACGCTGACTATGGCTCAGTATCTCAGAAATGGCTGTTGGTTCATAGTGAACAAGCAACCAAACGAGAAGAGGCAACGTTCTATAAGAACTTAGATAAAAATATCACCAAAGAGCTGAAAGTACTGGGACAACTAATGAAAAAGAAGTTTGCTTGCGCAGTGGATGCCGAGCAAGCAAATGAGCGACTTCGTCAGCCAGTGTCATTTGCTTGGCTTTGCGCAACCAACCATCGTTAAAGAGCCAATCTATTCAGGTCGCGGTCGGCCGAAGAAAGGCGCAAAGCCAGCGGGTTACCATTATGTTATAGATGCTACGCCTTATACCGATCTAGAAAGAGTGAAGCTGGCCAAGCTTAAAGCAGGTATGTTTATTCTCGCAACCAACGATACTGACTGCGCCGATCTAACAATGGCTGAGTTGCTTGAGCATTACAAGTCACAGCAAAAGGTAGAGCGCGGATTTCGCTTCTTGAAAAGCCCTGAGTTCCTAACATCATCAATTTTCCTGAAGAAACCTCAGCGAATTGAGGCACTGTTGATGATCATGACGCTTAGCCTACTCGTTTACGCAAGCTTAGAGCACAAAATCCGAGAGAGTCTCACTAAGACCGAAGAGTTCTTTCCTAGCATGGTGAAGAACAAAACGACAACCAAACCGACGGCTCGTTGGGTATTCTTAAAATTCGAAGGTATCGACACACTCGAGTTTGGCGGTCAAAACTTCATCACGGGCATTCAAGAGCATCAGATTCGGCTGCTCAAGCTTCTTGGCGCACTGTATGAAGCGGTTTATTCCTAAATTGGCTGCGGAATATCGGATAATAATTATCTGCTGACCAAACTTGTTCTGATATAACAACGCCTTCTCTGTCTAAGAACTGCAGTTTAATCGCTGGAAACAAGTTAGCATCGATGTCATCAGAGGTGCTAAACGTACTGTCAAACTTAAATTTTTTTCTCGCATCAATGGGTACTGTCTGGCTTAATGCCCACTGAACCTGACTAGTTCCCTTTCCTCGATAGCTTAACTTAAGTCCTCTGTCTTGCATTTTTATACGTGCAATACTCCCACGAGGGACTTGGCTTGTGAGTTTCCAACCATTCGTATAATGCTTTTTAAAATCACCGTTGTTAAGCAAGTTTTCGTGTAAGGCGAACCCTAGGTTTTTGTTATGAGGAGTTTCTGGAGAGTTGATTGCTTCTTGGTTGACGCGGACGTTTCCTGTAAGAGTCACACATACAATGTCTTCAGAATAATCGTAGATTTTTGTTTCAGCTTTACTTAAAAAGCCTTCGCTAGCACTTTTCGTTATCTTATCTAGCTCATAGCTACACTCTGCGCTTCTGTTTTTTTTATTACATTTCGTTGTTGATTCCAACTGACTTAAAATCCAAGTTGAGTTAGCTTCAATTGCATCTTTCTGGGCGAGCTGTTTGGCGTCGCTTACTCCTCTGATACGACCGTTCAATTTATGATAACCAGCGCATCTTGTGCTTTGTGTTCTCCCATCCTCGAGAAAACTTACTTCTTCAGGTAGTTGTTCAAAAGTGCTGCTGGTCTCTTCAGCAAATATATGATTACACCAAAACGATATAGCCACTACAGGCAGGAGGTATCGAGTCCAAGTTGGTATGAAACGTACTTTCAACGTTGTGTCCTTTGCCATTGGCTATATGAATAGTTATATCAAACTGATTGCAATCTGGTGTGATGGGGTGGTTAAAAATTGATCGCGATCTGGTTTTGCTTGAAGTTTTTATGGGAATCACCACAGCGTTATTCGACTCGGTAATCTTATTTTCTAAATGCTTTCAATAGGTCTTGTCAGTGCTTACAGATGGCCTAGGTGAAGGATTAAGCAACCAAAAACTACTATCAAAACCAAAACAACTTGCATTTCCTCCATTCTCTGTTGAACTCTAACTATTCTAATGGCGATTTGGTTCACATTGTTATGTTGTTCCAATCTCCAGCACAGCTGGGTCGCTGCCAACGACTCTGATGTACAAATACATCACATCCCCCTCAATCCCAGGGCAAAATGGGATATAACCTTTATATGAGCAGACTCATGTCACTGACCACTGCTTCATCTAATTAGCACTCAATAGTAATGCGTGCTACACACTCTCGGGGCTCAAAGCCCGACCATAGATGCGCTTCGCATCTGCCCGTATCGCCCGATACGTAGACAAATTTTACCCAATTGCTGCTCGAGGTTTCCTCGTAGAGAGGTGTGGTTCGAATATAGGAAAAAAACATAGAGGCAACTTAAATCGGTTTCTCGCGTATGTAGTTTTTATTTTCTATTCAAGAACTAAGCAGCTAAACAATCCCCATGTATCTAGGACGAAAAACGACGAATGTCGCTCTGAACAGGTGCAGTAGGCAGCTAAATGACTCGCTTATCATGGTAAGTAAGTCCGCGATAGGGCGCTAAGCTGTGGGGCTAATACTAAACCTCGAAAAACATAAAAGGAGACAGCGCTGCGCGACGTATTCGCGCGTGTAGGTATTTCACCTACCACTAACACTCACTATTACTGTTCCCTAGTCTCCATTCCGCAACCACTCAGGAAGTTGGTATGTCCACAAGAAATGAAGTTCGGTCTAGGCATCGTTTTGAGCGCGCTAATCCCAATGCTCGTAACTTTGGGCTCAGGGCGCGCTGCATGCTGAAAGCTGCGGAACACGCAATGGAGGAGCGACGCCTTGCCAGCGCATGCGGTTTTAGCTCGCGTAATCAGCAAGTAAAAAGGTTTGCGTTCTTTGTGCACTACATGCAAGAACGCTATCAGATTAAGGACATGCGCAGAGTAAGACGTGAGCATGTCGAAGGTTATGCAAGGCATTTGCGTGCTGTCGCTAATAGCACTCAAAAGAGCGCGTCTTGGGCACAGAACTACTTGTCTGCGGTGAACACGATACTTTCGCAGGCGAGAGGCGACTGTGAATGTCGAGTCACTGGAACGGAAGCTCAGCTATCGAAGCGTGAGTTTGAATATGGCGTAGCTAAAGGCAGCTCTGATGAGGAATTTCAAAGCTTACAGAGGCTTTTGAGAGGAAGAGAGTTCAGCATAGCTTCGCTACAACGTGCGTTTGGGCTGAGATTTGAGGAGGCTGCGAAGCTCAATGCTCACCGAGCACTGCGAGAAGCGCAGCGGAATGAATACATTTCCATCACTGCCGGTACGAAAGGAGGTAAACCCAGGAGAGTTGACGTGTTTTGTGACTCTCAATATCAAGCCTTGGAAAATGCAACTAAATATCAAGGCGACCACAAATCGATGATCCTAAAAAATAGCAGCTACAAAAAGTATCGAAGCTTCTATTACCGACAAATAGGGAAAATCGGATATCGCACCCATACTCAGCGCCGCGAGTTTGCTAGGACGCTATATGAACTGTTCTTTGCTAGAAAGGGGCTCTCAGTGATTGCGCCAATCGTCAATCATTATGATAGAAAACAACAAGTTCGCATTATTGCCAATGAACTCTATTGCGCCTACCAGGATACATTCGGTCTTTACAGTGATGTTCGTTTGAGAAGCGTGCATGACCAGGGTGAGATCGTGAACGTTTTTTAATCAAAATTACGATCGATTTGACGATCACATTTAGCTGTGATCATATACTCCCTTTTAAGGGAGAGCATCATGCACATTGACCACTTCAAAGAACATTTTCAAACGATTATCGACCATCGCCAAGGTGCAAAGGTCACTTATTGCCTGTTTGAAGTCCTTTTTGGCTCACTATGTGCGGTAATTGCAGGCGCGAAAGGCTGGTTTGATATTCGTGAATACATTCTGGGTCATCATGATTGGTTTAAGCGTAATGACTTGTTTTTGAATGGCATTCCTGCGGATGACACTATTGCTCGTATCATCTCTACCGTTGAGCCAGAGCAATTTCATGAGTGCTTCGTTAACTGGATGTCATCAATACATACTCTTACCGAAGGTCAAGTGATTGCGATTGACGGCAAAACACTTCGCGGCTCATATAATCGTGAAGACAGGACCAGCACCATTCATATGATCAGCGCCTATGCGTCGTCAAACAAGCTCGTACTAGGACAGCTAAAGACTGAACAAAAAAGCAATGAAATTACAGCGATCCCTGAACTGATAAAGATGCTCGATATCAAGGGAGCCCTAGTAACTATTGATGCTATGGCCTGTCAAACCAAGATTGCTAAAGCCATTGTAAATCAAGGTGGAGACTACTTGCTTGCTGTAAAAAGCAACCAAGGAAAACTCCGACAAGCAATCGAAAAGGCATTCTCTTCGCAGCGAGTTAATATGGCTGATGACATCTCTCTTGAGCAAGGACACGGCCGCATAGAGTCTCGCCAATGCTATGTTTTTGACAGTACCGAACTTGAAGGTAACTTCTCTCGCTGGAAAGGCTTGAAGAGCATTGTAATGGTTGAAAATTTTCGCCTAGAGAAAGGTAAATCTGTCGACCTAGAGTACCGTTATTACATCAGCTCTAAAGAGCTTAGTGCAGAGCAAGCAGCTATGGCAGTCAGAGAACATTGGGGCATAGAATCAATGCACTGGGTACTTGATGTCACCATGAATGAAGATGCGTGCCAGATATACAAAGAGCACGGTGCAGAGAACCTATCATGTCTACGTCATATGAGCTTGAACATGCTCCGAGAAGAGCCAACCAAGCTAAGCATAGTAGGGAAACAAAAGCGATGTATGATGAATACGTCCATGCTAGAGGCAGTATTAAGTGCTGGTTTTAGTCAAATGGCGAAAAACTAGACACTCATGCGGTCGCCCTGCGTGCATGACTTCCTTACAGAGGCATCAGAGCTAAATTTCCAAGCTCTTAGTTATATCTCAAAGCAACTAGGCCACGAGAGGGCAAGCATTTCGAGAGTGTATGTGTATTAGGGGGAAACGCGATGAACAAAGCCATAGCTCAACTTGAAAAACATCTTCACCTTTATATGTGCAGCGGAGGCAAAACGAGCCGAAAGCGACAGGCACAAAAAATGCGCATCGTAATAGGGTATATGGTCGAAAAAGAGAAGGTTAAAGGGCTCGAGCAGATAGGGCGAAAACAAGTCAGCCGGTTTTATCGCGACAATCGTCATCTGGCACCTTCTACACGCCGAGACTATTACTATGCAATTAACGTGATTTGGCGTCAGTTTCTGCAACGCGCATCGGATCCACCAATCTTTAAGTGAGCTTTTGATGCTTATCGGAGATTTACCAAAGGCCTAACATTCTCGATTGGCGTGTCCAAAAGGTGTACCTTTTCGGACTCTGCTGGTTTGGCCGAATGGTACCCTAAATTGTGTGTATTAAGTCGGCAAATTGCTAACTGCACATGTACATGCAACAAAAGGGACTTTTCAGACACTTAAAAGGGGCTCCCATGTTAATAGGTTATGCGCGAGTCAGCAGTGACGAACAAAATCTTGATGTTCAAATTGAACAACTATCCCAAATAGGCTGCGAAAAGATTTTTCAGGACAAAGCCAGCGGTAAGAGCGCTGAGCGCAATGGACTTAAGCAACTTCTCGAATTTGCTAGGGAAGGGGACGTAGTTCATGTGACAAAAGTGGATCGCATCGCTAGAAACACCATCGATGCGCTTGGCGTCGCTGATCAATTAAGCGCGCGTGGCGCAGGACTTGTATGTCATGACCTTGGCGATTTAGACATTAACAGTGACGTAGGCCGGGTGATTTACACCACCATTGGTGCTTTTGCGGAAATGGAACGTTCGCGGATTCTGCAACGCTGTAATGAAGGGCGGGAAAGAGCGCGAGCGTTAGGAAAGCACCTTGGGCGTTTTCCTAACTTGGATCTTCATCAGCGTATTAAAGACCTGGCTGCTGGTGGTTGGAGTAAGAATGCGATTAGTCGGGAGTTGAGGTGCAGTCGATCTACAGTTTATAAGGTGTTGCGCAAGGGTTGATATATGTTTGGGAAGGGGCTGTCATATACACGAAACAGCGCCTTGTTTGAGTGTTGATTGTTCCCATTCTGTTATTACTTCTTCGTGATTCCAAAACGTGAGCGATCCCCGATTGACTAGGGGGTTATTGTACTTGCGCTAGTTAGTGGTTTCATAGAGAGGCTTCGGCATGAAATAAAAGTCACTGAATGAATGTCCTAGCTATGATCGTAAGATTTTGACTTAGTTAATTTGATTTCGGCAACAAAGTTAATTGAATCTATATTGGCTTAAATTGTTTGCTTGAGTTTAAAATTGAACGCCAAAACTTGCGATAAATGGTACATCTATTCCGTCATTCGGCTGTTTTAGGTTGGCGTTGCTAAAGTGCCGATATTGAAATCTTAGTTGGTATTTTTTATCTTGATCTAAATAGATCCCGCCCCCTACTTGAGCTTGAAACGCGAAATGCATAGCTTGTTCTCGCTTTCCGAGTGTGGTTTTGGTCAGATAACTAGGCCCCAGAGCTCTAACATGAAAGAACACTTCTTTTCCACCCAATGCCGAGCTCAATCGCAATTCCGGAAAAATAGAAAACGCTGTGAGCTGTTTACTTCCAGATGCACTGTTTGTCCTTAGGTGGGTAATACTCGTTCCTAGGCTCAATATTTGGCTAGAGCTTCGGTGGTAGTCGTAAAGGATGGCATCAACAAAGGCGGCTTGATTGTGGTCATCAGTACCATACTGAGGGCCAGCGCCTAACCCGAACAGGATCTCACCTGCTTGGCTTGTCGTAGAGAGGCAACAAGTTAGGAGCAAAAACTGAGACAGACGATACATAGTAGTTTGCTCCTAGTTAGGTTTACGCTTTTACACAGTGGACAAGCGAGTGACCCAAGCCAATCTTGTCTGTGATGGATACGACCTTCAGTCCAGCTTTTTTGATTAAAGGCAGGAAGTCATAACTCATATAGAAACGGCTATTGCCGTTTGCAATTGCGGTAAAATAAAGGCTAGTGGCGTTGAGGGTGTAGCTCGCTGATTCATAGTCCTGTCTGTCAGGGAACAGCTCCAAAATGTATACCTCTGAATCTGGCTTCATCGCTTCAACGACTCGAGACAGGATACTGACGACTTCCGCCTGACTAAAGCAATCTAAGAACTGACTCATCCAATAGATATCGTGCCTTTCAGGTAGCGTCGCATTAATGTCCAAAAGGTTGGTAGGATGGGCAGCAACACGATTACTGTAACCCTGAGCTTCAATGTTTGTAGTGGCGACAGCAAGCTGCTGGGGTAGGTCAACCATGGTTACTGAGATGTTTGGATTATACTCGCAACATTTTAGCGTCCATTTACCGGTATTAGCGCCGATGTCGCAAATTGACTTAGCTGATCCAGAGAAGACCGCCTCAAGGATGGTAGGAAAACTGCGATCAGAATAGTAGTGGTCAAACTCGAACCAGCTTTTTTTCTCTCGTTCAGGAAGGCTAGATAGTCCTTCATAGACAGTTGGCCAATTACCTAGAGCCTCTAAGCCAGCTGGGCGAGACTCTAAAATAGAAGCCGTTAGCTCAGCCATGCCCTGATAGCAAATATCAGACACAAAATCCATATTGACACGAGTCATCTCGTCGTGATTGACGAAATGACCAAGCTTAGTCAAGACGTAGTTGCCGTCTCGTAAAGTGACGAGTCCTACCGATAGTCCCATATCTAGTAGCACTTTGATTCCGTAGTGGTCTACGTCTACTAGTTGCTCGAGAGTTTCAACTGATGCGCCTTGTTTTCGGTATGTAGCCAGCGCATTGAGAATACCAAGATCACGCAAAGATTTTGCTGCTTGAAATGCGACTGGTGCAAATGCGAGTCGTTGTGCTTCTTCTTTGGCTTGAACTGCCGTCAGTGTATCGTTGCTATAAAAATCCATCTACTGCTATCTAATATCTAATGATTGAACTGCAAGATATAGCCTATTTTAATTCCTTTGCTAGTGCAATAGGTTGTATTTTTCTTTGCTCTGACATTGGTAGTGTAATTCGATATATGTTAAAGGAATGTGTATTTACTGTTGATTCTTGCTTTTAAATATTTATATTGATTATGTTGTTAGTTTTTTAAACAACTAGTTTGGTTTGCTAACTAAACCACTTTACCGATCCAAATATATTATATAGGATTGCAAATGTTATAACTTTTAGCGTTTATGTAAGAAATGGATTTACAGATTAAGCTCGCTATGAGCCAAGGATTTACAGCACGATGCACGAGTTTAGATAACGTCTACATTCCATCGCAAGCACCGAATATCCCAAAGTCAATACTTCGACGAAGCAGCACCTTGACCAGAGAGGTGTTGGCGTTTAGTGATTTTATTTTTGGTTCAGACATTGACTTCCTTGTGTTTGCTACCAAGCATGGGGAACTCAATCGCACTCAGAAATTATTGCAAAGTCTGGCACATAATCAGGAACTATCTCCGACGCAGTTTGCTCAGTCTGTTCATAGCACTGCCGCCGGTCTTTTCACTATAGCCAACAGTAAAAATGTTTCATTTACAACAATTTGTGCTAGTGACAATACATTTTCCATGGCAATGGTTGAGGCAGTTTCTCACTTAAGTGCGTCGCCGGGTTCTACGGTTTGTTTGGTGTTAGCCGACGAATATCCGCCACCCGAACTGGAACCGTTCATAAACCGTGATGATGCAGGTGTCTTGGCTATGATATTAACTGCAGGAACTGATTTTCGATTTAGATTAACACCTGTTGATGACAATAATAACTCGCAGTTAACGGATTCAAGTCAACAGCAGCTGGTTAATTTTATCAGTAAGGTAATTAACAAACAGTCGGCAAACTTAGTGGCGAATCGATTAAGAATTTCCTTAGTGGCTTTATAATGAGTAAGTTATCAATTAAGCTTAGGCAGTTAGGTTTTGGGATATGCTTCACACTATTTGGATTCGGTGGCTTAATTCTTTCCTATGTCATTTTCCCTTTAATCTTTATCTGTGAAAGAAATAAGCTAGCTAGGCAAGACTTATGTCAATGGTGGATATCAGTAGCATTCCAAGGTTTTGTGTGGTTCATGAATTTTGTCGGTGTTCTCTCTATTGCTGTGCATCATAAAGAGAGGTTTGTCACAAATAAAGGGGCGTTGGTTGTGGCGAACCATCCGACATTAATAGATGTAGTTATCATTATCGGGCAACTGCGTCAATGTGATTGCATTGTAAAGGCCTCCCTTTGGAAAAACCCATTTATTCGACATGTTATTCAGATGGCGGGTTATATCCCTAATGACTCAGAAGACATTCTGGACATCTGTGAGAGTAAGATGTCGTCTGGACGTAAACTGCTTGTGTTCCCCGAGGGCACACGAACTACGCCAAACTCACTAGTCAAATGCCAAAGAGGCGCTGCTCAACTTGCTATTCGTTGCAACACCGATATCCAACGAGTGTTGATCACCAGCAATCCAGCAACGCTTTACAAGGGGATCGCTTGGTACGATGTCCCGCAAACCAAGCCACAAATAGATGTAGTAATTTTGGAGTGTGAGTCGACACAAGCACTTGTCGATTGCTCACGCTCGACCCCAATTGCTGCACGACGATTAACTCGCTACTTTGAGGCTTCGCTTGAGCCGAGTCTCAAACCGGAACAAATGACGATAGAGGATTACGTTCTTGGAAACTTTACAAAATAAAATTAAGACACTCATTATCGATGCGCTAAACCTTGAGGACCTCTCTATTGAAGACATTGGTACTGATGAGCCATTGTTTGGTGATGAATCTGGTCTGAACCTCGATTCTATCGACGCGTTAGAGCTTGGCTTGGCGATTAAGCAAGAGTTTGGCATCGTCATCAACGGTGATGACCCAAAAGCGAAAGAGTACTTTCGTTCAGTTGCTAGCTTAGCGGCGTTGATCGAACAACAAAGCGCATCTGCGGAGGCCTAGTATGGACCAACAGAAAGTATTTGAACTGATCAAAGACGCGATGGTAGAGCTGTTTGAGCTTGACCCAGCAGAGATCACCTTAGAAGCCAATATTGCTGATGATCTTGAACTCGACAGCATTGATGCGGTTGATTTGATTGTTCACTTGCAACGTCAAACGGAAATCAAGATCAAGCCAGAAGAGTTTAAGTCTGTTCGTCAGGTAAAAGACATCGTCGACGTTGTGGTTAAGCTCGTCGCAATTGCAGAAGTATAACGCGGCGTGTTAGTGAGCCTTATCAAGCCGCTGCTACTGCTCGCTACATTGGGTTATCCATTTGCACTGTATTGGGCGATGTCGAATGGATATCTTCAGTTAGTAGCGGGCGTCATGTCGCTTTTATTACTTTGTAAGCTGCTCACGCACTATGTTCAGGGCGAGCGAGAGATCAACCACTGGTTGCCTTCAGTACTGGGTCTCTCGGTGATGGTCTTTTCTCTGTTGAGTGAACAGGCATTGGGAATGCTGATCTATCCGGTGGTCATCAATGGTGCGTTGTTTACCACCTTTTATTCCTCGCTGAACTCTGGAGTTCCGGTCATCACTCGGCTTGCTCAATTACGTGAGCCACTGGATCAAGCTGGTTTAGTGTATACGCGGAAACTGACCAAAATATGGAGCCTGTTTTTTCTCGTTAACGGCTCAATGGCTGCGATTACCATAGGCATTAGCCATGAGGTGTGGATGCTCTATAACGGTTTTATTAGCTACTTACTCATTGGCGCGTTGGGTGGCGGTGAATGGATATATCGAAAAAGGAAATTAGGCTAGTCGCATGCTGTCCAAGCTACATCAATTATTAGAGTCTTCACAAGACGATTCAATATTGGCATTGTCCAGAACCAACAACAAAACTGTCCTAGATCTCAGAACAGAGGTCGCTGAATTACTTCTACAATGTCGCTCGTTGCAGCAACAGCGTGTGGTTTTAGCCTTTAATAATCCATGGCTACACTTGGTGTCGATGCTTGCTTGCCAACAGGCAGGTAAAGCGGTGGTTTTTCCGCATAATCTAGCACCGGCGACATTGTCTCAGTATCAACAGCATGCAGCGTTGATGTCAGACAATCACGAAACCAAGCCCGATCTGCTGGTGAGCTGGAGTGATACCACGCGACAAGAAGTTGACGTCAGGTTCCAGCCCATTGACGCGAAAAGTTGTCAGGTTGAGCTATACACATCTGGTTCCACTGGTACGCCGAAAAAAATCACCAAGCCTTTACTGGTCTTTGAGCGTGAGGCGGCCGTGCTGGAGCAAGAGTTTGGTCAGTGCCGAACAGTAAACAAGGTAGTCGGCAGCGTTTCACACATTCATATCTACGGGTTTCTGTTCTTGATGGTTTGGCCGCTGCTCTCAGGGCGTCCGTTTCACACCAGTATGGTAACCAACCCGGACACGGCGAACGCATTGTGTGACCAGCAAACAGGGTTTGTTACCAGCCCGGTGTTTATTGAACACTTAAATACAGCGGGCTCTGGGCTTTGTGCTGCAAAAGTATTCAGCTCTGGTGGACCACTTAGTTATACCGCGTCACAAGGTTTTCGAGCGCTCTCGGGCCTGTTGCCAATCGAGGTATTTGGTAGCTCAGAGACGGGCGGTATCGCATGGCGGCAGGCCAGCGAGGCCGATAAGCCGTGGCAACTGTTGCAAGGGCTCAGCTATTCGACATCGCAAGGACAACTGATTGTCCGCTCGCCTTTTATTTTACCAGAGCAAGACTACGTTACCGACGATAGAGTTGTGGCCATAGACGAGCGAAGCTTTCGCTTGCTGGGGCGCAGTGATCGCGTCGTTAAGATTGCCGAAAAAAGGATCTCTTTGACGGCCATCGAACGCTTGGCAGAGACGCTGCCAGAAGTTGCCCACGCGGTTGCCGTTACTATTGAGACGGATACCCGCAAGGCCATTAACCTCGCTATCGTGTTGAGTGAAGTGGGCGTTGAACTCAATCACTCATTTAAGTCCGGTGATTGGTGGAGGCTGCTAAGACAACATCTGCTCAAAGAGATCGAATCTGTAGCGTTGCCACGCAAGGTGAGGGTCATCGAGCAGATCCCATACAACACCCAAGGCAAGATCAATACTCAGCAAATCGAGGAGTTATTTGTTTAACGATGGAAAGGCAATTACCCCAACTAGAACAGAGCCAACAGCACCAAGGTAGCTGGTCGTTAACCCTGTTTGTGCCCGCTAACCTGCGCTATTTTGAGGGACACTTCGAGCACTTTCCTATCTTGCCCGGCGTGTCTCAGCTTGATTGGGTGCTTCATTACGCCCAGTTGATGTACCAGCAAAGACTCGAGTTGGTTGGAATGGAAGCAATTAAGTATCAGAGTCCAGTGCCACCCAATACGCGGCTCACGCTAGAATTTTCCTTGGATGCTACGACCAACAAGCTTAGCTTTTGTTACTTTGATTCAACCAAGACCTATTCTCGAGGTAAGGTAAAGCTGCGATGAAGAGTGCCATCCTTGTCCCTTGCTACAACCATGGTCCGGCGCTGATCAAGGTGATCGAATCGCTGGTCACGTTGCAGATGCCTATTGTTATTGTCAATGATGGCAGCGATCAGCAAACCACGGAGATCATTGATCGACTCGCCAGCGACAACCTGTTGGTAGGCAAACTGCACCTGAGCGTAAACTCAGGTAAGGGTGGCGCGGTGATGGCTGGAATCCGTCACTTGCATAAAGCGGGCTTTACCCATGCTGTGCAGGTTGATGCTGATGGCCAGCACGATTTGGAGGCAATCCCCAATCTATTAACTGCAGCCAAGCAAGACCCTCACAAACTGGTCTCTGGAATGCCCGTTTATGGTGAGTCGGTTCCCAAGGCGCGCCTTTACGGACGTTATGCGACCCATATCTCGGTTTGGATTGAAACACTATCGCTGCAGATCAAAGATTCGATGATTGGCTTTCGAGTTTATCCATTGGATGAGTGTTGTCGTTTGTTTGATAGCACTAAGTTAGGTACACGAATGGACTTCGATATCGAAGTCTTGGTGCGTCTTTACTGGCGCGGAGTGGATATTGTCTATGTGCCGGTACAGGTCCATTATCCAGAGGATGGACTCAGTCATTTCTCTGGGGTGAAAGATAACCTTCGCATCAGTTGGCTACACACGCGTTTGATTACTGGCATGGTGCCAAGAATGCCACAACTGTTACTGCGCAACCTAAGTCGTCATGTCCACTGGTCTAAGCGCAAAGAGAACGGCACTGTGTTGGGGATGAAGTTACTGTTTACGCTGTATCGATTGCTTGGTCGCGGTGCGTTTAATCTCCTTTTGCATCCCGTTATCGCTTACTACTACCTTGCCGACCACAAATCTCGTCGTGCTTCAAAACAGTTTCAGTTAGCGATAGCTGAGCGTAGTGAGAGCAAGGTGCACAGTAGCTATCGCCATCTGTACCATTTTGGCTCATCCATGCTAGACAAGCTCGCGGCTTGGATGGGGGAGTACGATGTCAATCAGATCTCGATCAATGATAGGGCGCTGCTCGATCAAGCTGCAAATCAGCAGCAGGGCTGCCTCATCATTGGCAGTCACCTTGGTAATCTAGAGGCATGTCGGGCCCTCAGTCGTCAGTATACCGGACTTAAAATGAATGCCATCGTGTTCACGCAACACGCTGAAAAGTTCAATGCAGTCATGGAATCTGTCAATGCAGATAGTGCCCTTAACCTAATACAGGTGACCGATCTAGGTCCAGACACTGCGGTACTGTTGAAGCAGAAGCTGGCGCAAGGCGAGTGGGTGGTCATCGTTGGCGACCGGACGCCAGTGTCGCAGAACAGGCGAGTGGTGTGGAGTGACTTTTTAGGTCAGTCAGCCCCATTTCCTTTAGGCCCTTTTATTTTGGCATCAGTGCTAAAGCATCCCACTTATGTGATGTTTGGATTTAGTGACAAAGACGGCATTGATGTTCACCTTGAAGCATTGCCTCTCAAGCCTTTGAGTCGGCATAACCGAGAGCAGGATATTCAGCACAACGTTGATCTCTATGTATCGCGTTTGGAGCATTATGCGCTGCGTTACCCTTTGCAATGGTTTAATTTTTTTGATTTTTGGAAGTTAGATAATGAGTAGTTTAGAGACAGTGATGTTTGGCAGTCAACCTATCACTATTGAATGTATTAATGCCTTGTCACAGCGTAACGCGAAGCCAGCTATTTGTGGTACACCAGAGTACGTTGATGTCATCGAGCGTTCGGTTGCCTTCTTAGACCGATTGTTGAAAGAAGACGGCGAAATCTACGGTGTGACTACGGGTTATGGCGACAGCTGCACCGTCACCATTCCACAACATCTTGTTGAGTCTCTACCCCTGCAACTGACTCGATTTCACGGCTGTGGATTGGGTAACCATTTTAGTCAGGTCGAGTCGCGTGCGATTGTCGCGGCGCGTTTAGCGTCGCTGTCCATTGGTAAATCTGGCGTTTCAGGTGATCTACTCAAGGGCCTAGTTCATCTGCTTGAGCATGACATTATGCCTCTGATACCGGAGGAGGGCTCGGTGGGTGCTTCGGGAGATCTAACCCCGCTCTCTTATGTTGCCGCAGCGCTTATTGGTGAGCGTGACGTTGTTTATAAAGGTGAGCAGGTACCGGCAAAACAAGCGCTGCAAGCAACTGGGATGACACCAATTGTGTTGCGCCCGAAAGAGGGCCTAGCGCTGATGAACGGCACCGCTGTGATGACAGCCATTGCCTGCCTCAACTGGCAACGAGCCGATTACCTAGCGCAGATGGCAACGCGTATTACGGCCATGACGACGTTAGCGATGAAGGGCAATGCCTTTCACTATGACGAGCGTCTGCATGCGGTTAAGCCTCACCCTGGTCAGGTTAAATGCGCCAAAAGGTTGCGTGAGGACCTTGCTTCTGAGCGTCCACCACGTAACTCTGACCGTCTGCAAGATCGCTATTCACTGCGCTGCGCACCGCATGTTATTGGCGTGCTCGAGGACACATTAACCTGGACCAGACAGCTGATTGAAACCGAGCTTAACTCTGCCAATGATAACCCAATCATCGATGGTGAAGATGAGACCGTGCTGCACGGTGGACATTTTTACGGTGGGCATATTGCCATGGCAATGGACAGTTTAAAAACCGCCGTGGCGAATGTGGCAGATCTGCTAGATCGACAATTGGCGCAGTTATGTGACTACAAGTTTAACAACGGTCTCCCATACAACCTAACGGGTGCTGACGAGGCTACCTTGCCAATCAGTCACGGTTTTAAAGCGGTGCAGATTGGTGTTTCGGCATGGACAGCAGAGGCGCTAAAAAACACTATGCCAGCCTCGGTGTTTTCGCGCTCAACTGAAAGTCACAACCAAGACAAAGTCAGTATGGGCACTATCGCGTCTCGTGATTGCCGACGTGTGATTGAACTGACCGAACAAGTAACCGCAGCCTGCCTATTTGCGGCTACGCAAGGGGTCGAACTGCGTTTGAGCAGCAAAGAGTTGGAATCGGGTGAACTGAGCTCTGTGATTGCGACCACGATTGCTGAGGTGCGAGAGTTTTCTCCATTTTTAACTCACGATCGCCCGCTAGAAGCAGAACTGCGTGAGTGTGTAACCCGACTTAACGGTCGCTATTTTAAGGGGTATTAGATGATCAGCTCTAATGCGTTTGTCACTGTTGCCTTCCAAGACTGCGATCCGATGCAGGTAGTGTGGCATGGCAACTATTATCGCTATCTAGAAGAGGCACGCCGCGCTTTGCTCGATCGTATCGACTTCTCTTATGCGGACATGCAGCGTGCAGGTTATGCCTTTCCCATCGTTGACACGCGAATGAAATTTGTCTCTCCGAGTCAACATGCGCATAAGCTTGAGATCACCGCGACACTGACGGAGTGGGAAAATCGAGTCAAGATGGATTTTGTGGTGTTTAACCACACCACGGGAAAGGTAAGCATTAAAGCACACACCATTCAATGTGCAGTCTGTTTGACAACACAAGAGATGCTGTTTGCCTCACCGCAGTGCCTGTTAGACAAGGTCGAAGCATGCGTAAACTGATACTAGGCGCGCTGGCGCTTGCTCTTGCTCTGCCAACATCAGCTGAGACAGTGGATCAGCTCGACGCCGTTCTCTCCGCCTTGGGCGGAGAAACGGTACAAGTTGGCCACTATAAACAGCGTAAATCCATCAAAGGATTTAGCGAGCCACTGATGTCTGAGGGGACGTACCGCATTGAGCTAGAAAATGGTGTGGTGTGGCAACAGCGAGTGCCGTTTGAAGACTTGCTGGTGATTAAAGCAGGAAAGTTGTATGGCGGCCAAGGTGACCAACTGGTGCTGCAGGATGTTCCCGCCAGTGTATCTTCGCTGATGGCTGAGGTGTTTACTGCAATGCTTGCGGGTGATAAACAAGCATTACAACGTAGCTTTGAACTGTCCGTTATCGACAATCCTGAAGGTGTTAAATCGCCCGCTGGTTGGGGCATCGAGATGACCCCAACCTCGGCACCATTAAATGCGATTTTTTCACTCGTGGTGCTGCAAGGCACCGAGCAGGCGATTGAACAAATCACCATGTATGAGGTGACGGGTGACCATACGGTGGTAGAGCTACTACCAACCGCCACTAGCGACGCGCTGGCGTCTTGGTTACAGCGAGGCGGTCAGTAATGCGCCGCGCTTTGGTCCCTTGGTTATGGGCTGCCGTGCTAGGTGCTGCACTGCTGTTTAGTGGTGGTCGGTGGCTTGCCGGCGGTGCGGTGCAAACTAGTCTGTTTAGTATGTTTCCCTCAGAGACACAGACCGAAGCGCTCGATATTGCGCTCAAGCATGCCTCAAAAGCATTTGAGCATAGCCTACTGGTCGTGGTCGAGGGACAGCAATTATCTCAGGTTAAGCAAGCGGCTCAGCAAATCACAGAGTTAACAGCAACTATCGATGACGTTACTGTGGTAGGGGCAGAGCAGCGATTTGAGTTTATCGAGACACTATTTTGCTATCGCCATCAGTTGCTTACTGAGGCCGATAGCCAGACGATAAGCCGCGGAAACAGTGATGCTTTGACCGCGTCTTCCCTTCGCCGCCTTTACTCTCCGGCGGGGATCAGTGGCCAAGCATTTGTCAACGATCCTTGGCAAACCTTTGAGCGTTACATGTTAGCGATTGTCGACCAGAATACCTTTCGCTATCAAGATGACCTTTTAATCGGCAATCAAGATCAAAAAGTCCAAGCACTGATGCAGTTAACGTTAGCCAGCAGTGCCTTTAGTAGTGACTCACTTGGGGCAATCGCAACGCTTAACGACATCCTTGCGTCGGTGTCCGAGCAGCATCAGGTCGTGGTTTATCGCACTGGAGCGGGGTTCTTTTCCGCTAGTGCAATGAATAAAGCTACCTCTGAGGTATCGATTATTGGTGGTGGAGCCTTGCTCCTGGTGGTAGTGGTCGTGATGTGGGTATTCGCCAATACCAAGCCCCTCGTTATGACGCTGTTATCCATTATTAGCGGGGTCATCTTCGGGCTTGCTGCCACGCTAGCATGGTTTGGGGAGATACATGTACTCGCCATTGTAATGGGAAGCAGCCTGATTGGCCTCTCCTTTGACTATTCGTTTCACTACCTAAGTTATCGCGCTTGCCATGACAGCGTGATGAATGGTCAGAGCGTAGTGACCAAGCTACGTACCGCCTTGTTGGCCGGTGTGGTGAGTTCATCAATAGCCTATAGTTTCCTATTATTTGCCAACCTGCCAGTGCTAAATCAGATGGCGGTTTTTTCGGTGTTTGGGCTGTTTGGCGCCTTGGCGACCGTGCTGTTCTGGTATCCATTTATGCGAGTGTGGAACACATCGCCACGACCACTTCGTGTAGCCTCTGGATTAATGAGGATCACTCAACGTCTATGTCATCCCAAGCGGGTATGGTGGGTAGCGCTGATCTATTGCGGTATTGCTGTGTACGCTTGGCACGTGGTTGAGACCAATGATGATGTGCGGATGCTGCAGTCGCCAGACCCAGCGCTGGTCAACGATGAACAGCGTATTAAGGCATTGACGCAAAGCTTCGGTGGCTCAGACTGGTTGATCGTTGTTGGTGAGAGTGCTGAGCGTGTGGCACAAAGCGAAGAGCAATTAACGCGCAAACTAGACCAGATGATCGATAACGGCCAGTTGCAAGGCTATGTTGCATCGAGTCAATGGATCCCATCGATCGCTAAGCAAGCCAGTAACTGGAAACACTACCAACAATTAGTGGCAGAGCAAGGGCATAAGCTAGCAAGTATTGCGTCGCTAGATACAACGCCGACGGTGAATCCATTTGAGCCTTTAACTGCCCACCAGCGCCTTACGGGTATCCCTGCGCTCTCTAGCCAGCTTGATGACGGTCGTCACTTCGCCTTAGTGCAGTTATCTGGCATGACCGGCGAGATTGACAGTCATATGCTTGACGAAGGACAGTTCTATATCAACTACGTGGATGATATTGGCGTGATGTTAGGTCACTACCGTGAGCGTGTTTCTCGATTGCTTATTGTGGCGATTGCTGCTGTCGTAGCAATCGTTGGGGTCTATTTTGGCTGGCGTGCTCTGCCTAGATTGATGGCCGCCCCTCTGCTCGCGGTCGTTATCGCTGCCGTATTGCCAGCGGCACTGGGACAGCCATTAACGCTGTTCCACGCACTGGGTCTATTTCTGATCTTTGGCATTGGCATCGACTACAGTCTATTCCTTCATTGCCATGGCGATTCTGAACATACGATATTGGCAGTGTTTGTCGCTGGGATAAGCTCATTGCTGTCATTTGGCTTGATGGCCCTTTCAAGTAACTACGCAATTGCCAGCTTTGGTCTCACGGTCGGTATAGGCATTTTGTCTAGCTGGCTCGTAGCACCAATGGTGTTGTTAAATGCCAACAGCACCAAGCATGCGTATTCAAGGGAGCAAGCATGACACGAGCTGGGTTTATTAAGACATTGTTATGTATTGGTGTGATGTGGATATCGGGCTGTGGTTCACTCATGAGTTCCTCGAGTGTCTCCACACCTCAGGTTTTGTTGTCCCCTGAGTCTTATGGTGGAACGTTGTTCACCCAGCAATTGCTTACGGTGGATTATCAACAGCAGCAACACCGAGTTCGCACTCTATTGCAGGTTGATGCCAATGAGGTAAAGCTGGCTGGGTTCTCAACGCTGTCAGTGCCACTGTTTACCGTGACATGGGACGGATCTGAGCTGAAAAGTGAGTCAATGCCGGGTTTAGATAAGGCATCGATAGAACCGCGAAATGTTATGAGCGATATGATGCTGGCTGTTTGGCCAACACCAAGCCTAGCCCCGCTACTAGCAGCAAAGGAATGGCGCTTAGACAGCAGCGAAAATCGACGACAGTTTTATGACTCAGCCAATGATTTGGTGATGAGTATCGAGTATGACAATCATCACCATGCTCATGGATCAATCTCTGTGAGTTATCCGGAGTATGGTGTGAGTTACCAATTGCAAACTCTTCAATGGAAGGTAGTGAGTGAATAAAAAGATATACATAGAAGATATTGCAGTCAGTTGCAGTTTAGGTTTTGAGCCCGAAGCACTGCTTGCCAATTTACGCGCAGGTGAAGCGCCGGGCCTCATGGCATGGGATAAACCGCTGTATTCCGGGAGAGAGGCGTATGTCGCAAGGGTTATCCATGACCTTCCAACAGTAAGTGAAGCAGACTATGCCTACAACCGCAACAACCGGCTAGCGCACTTCTTGTGCCAGCAAATAGAAGCGGGTGTTGCCTCATTACATCAACGCTACGCTGCCGAGCGCATTGGCGTGGTGATTGGTTCCAGTACCTCTGGGATTGAAACGACAGAATCCTTTACCGAGCAGCAGGCCGAAACGGGTGAAATGCCGCTGACCTATGACTATCAGCATCAAGATATGGGTGATGTTTCTCAGGTGGTGGCGAAGCTTATAGGAGCCAAAGGCCCTGTTTACACCGTGTCGACAGCATGTACTTCATCTACGCGTGCGATGATCAGTGCCAGTAAGCTTATCCAAAGTGGTATTTGTGATGCCGTGGTGTGCGGGGGCGTTGATACGCTTTGCCAACTCACTGTGAACGGTTTTGATTCGCTAGAGCAGGTGTCGGCTGAGCCTTGTCGTCCGTTTGATATGCAGCGCAACGGGATCAATGTTGCCGAAGGTGGTGCGCTACTCATCGTGACTAAAGATAAAAGTGATGTGCAACTTAGCGGTTTTGGTGAGTCTGCAGATGCTCACCATCTATCGAGTCCAATGCCATGCGGTACCGGGGCCTATCAAGCAATGCAGGGGGCATTGATAACAGCGGCAGTAACGCCAAGTGATGTGGGTTACATTAACGCTCATGGTACATCAACTCAGCAAAACGATGCCATGGAGAGCGCAGCGATTCATAAGCTTTTTGGTAACGAGGTTGCGGTGAGTTCTACCAAAGCATTAACCGGCCACTGCTTGGGTGCCGCTGGCGCCGTCGAGGCGGTGGTCTGCACGCTGTTGTTACGCGCTAACAATGAGCCGATTCCGAAACAGTGGCCTTTGCCACGTGAGACAGATCCTGCCTTAGCAGACATTCACCTTGTACAAGATACCCAGATTGAAGCGCTAAACCATGTGATGTCTAACTCGTTTGCCTTTGGCGGTAACAATGCATCAATAGTATTAAGCGCAGTAGGCCAAGGCGATGAATAACAAATTATACCCAGATATTGCGGCACTGTTGCCGCATAACGCTCCACTGATCTTGCTTGATAATGTGGTAGAGCACAGCGCGAAGCACATTTGCTGTGAGGTGACGATCACTCCAGACAGTTTTCTTTATGAGCCTCAGCACAGCAGTGTGCCAGCGCAGGTAGGCATTGAGTACATGGCGCAAACCATCGCTGCATTGGGTGGAATCGAAGCCAGCGATGAAGGGCAAAAACCACCGATTGGCTTTTTGCTCGGAGCGAGACGTTATCAACACCAAGGTGGCCCCTTTGTTGAGAGTATGACTTACCTAATCACAGCAAATGAACTGGTGAGAGATGACAATATGGCTGTCTATCAATGTGACATCGTCGATGTTAACGGAAACGTGATGAGTACCGGCCAAGTGAACACCGTGGTCGCGAGCGACGAAATGCTCGCCGAGCTATCGAAAAAGAATTAAAAGAGAGAACGGATACAATGAAAAATGTGCTAGTAACGGGCGCCAGTAAAGGCATCGGACAAGCGATTGCGGTAAAGCTGGCAGAAGAGGGCTATTGCGTCACGGTCCACTATGGCCGAGATCGTGCCGGAGCCGAGCAGACAGCGCAAATGATCGAGGCGTCGGGTGGTCACTGCCGACTGGTTCAGTTTGATATCAGTGACAGAGAAGCCTGCAAGCAGGAGATTGAATCACAAATAGAACAATATGGGGGCTATTACGGTGTTGTTAACAATGCCGGGATGTCGAGAGACAATGCGTTCCCATCGATGACCAGTGACGAGTGGCAAGGGGTGGTACATACCAACCTAGATGGGTTTTACAACGTGATCCACCCATTGATTATGCCGATGATCGCCTTGAAGCAGGGCCGTATCATCACGCTTTCATCACTTAGTGGTCAGATTGGCAATAGAGGGCAGGTAAACTATTCAGCGGCAAAGGCGGGGATTATTGGCGCAACCAAAGCATTGGCGCTCGAACTCAGTAATAAACGTCGTCAAATCACCGTCAACTGTATCGCACCTGGCCTCATTGATACCGGCATGGTAGAGCCTCACGTCGTTGATCGTGTTATGCCTCAAATACCGGTTCAACGAATGGGCAAGCCCGAGGAAGTGGCTGAGCTGGCAGCATTTTTAATGTCAGACAAAGCGGCATACATTAATCGTCAGGTTATCGGAGTCAACGGAGGGCTTTACTAATGACAAATAGAGTAGTGGTAACGGGTATGGCTGGGGTCACCGCACTAGGTGAGACCCTCGATACCGTTTGGTCAAACCTGCAACAGTACAAAAATGCGGTAGTGACGATGGATGAATGGGACAAATATGATGGATTACAAACCCGTCTTGCTGCACCGATTCAAAGCTTCGAGTTGCCAAAGCATTACACCAGAAAGAAAATTCGCTCAATGGGGAGAGTATCACTACTTTCCACCAGAGCATCGGAGTATGCACTGCAACAGTCGGGTCTTCTCGATGAGTCAGCGCTGACAGACGGCTCAACGGGTATCGCTTTCGGCTCGTCTACTGGCAGTACCGGACCAGTGTCCGCTTTTGCTACCATGTTACTCGATCACAGCACCCGTAATATCAATGCCAATACCTATGTGGCGATGATGCCGCACACTACTGCAGTAAACACCGGGCTGTTCTTTGGATTGCGTGGGCGCGTTATTCCGACATCATCGGCATGCACGTCCGGCTCTCAAGGAATTGGCTATGCCTATGAGGCGATAAAGCACGGCATACAAAAGGCGATGGTAGCGGGGGGAGCGGAAGAGCTCTGCCCGACTGAAGCGGCGGTATTTGATACCTTGTTCGCGACCAGTCAATACAACTCACAACCAGAGTTAAGCCCTCGTCCGTATGATAGCGACCGCGACGGCTTGGTGATTGGTGAGGGTGCCGGCGCTTTAGTGCTAGAAGAATATCAACATGCTATGGCTCGCGGTGCGAAGCCCATTGCTGAGTTGGTTGGCTTTGCCTCGAACTGTGATGCGGCTCATGTGACTCAACCGCGCGCCGAAACGATGCAGATTTGTATGGAAATGGCGCTGCAAGACGCCAACCTAACCGCTGATCAAATTGGCTACGTCAATGGTCATGGCACCGCAACAGAATTAGGCGATATTGCCGAAACCCAAGCAACCTATAATGTGTTTGGTTCACGTATGCCTATTTCAAGCTTGAAAAGCTACTTTGGTCACACATTAGGAGCATGTGGTGCAATTGAGGCTTGGCTTACTATTAATATGATGCGTGAGAAATGGTTTGCCCCGACGCTAAATTTGCAATCAATAGATAACAGATGTGGTGACTTAGATTACATTAAAGATAAGGGTCGTCAGATATCATGTGAGTACGTGATGACCAATAATTTTGCTTTTGGTGGTATTAATACGTCAATGATATTCAAAATGATATAAACAGCGAACAGAGCAGCCGCTAACTAACAGTGAATACTGCGGCTGCAACAACGCATGTGTTGAATCTCGCCATGGAGGGCGCGATGGATAGTTTCAAATATTGGCTTGCTTTCTTATCTTTAATATTTTCAATAAACGCTACTGCGGAAGATGTTTCTGCTATGGTCGACTTAACTACGTTATTTCCAGAACATTCAGTTAAGCGCTGCGACAACTCGAAACAGCCGCTGTATATCAATAGAGAGAAGCCTTTAGTGCTTATCGTGCACGGTTGTTTTGCTTCGGCAGGGCAATTTAAGGCGCTTGCAGGTGTATATGAGCACTTAGACCAACAGGTTGCTTGCTTTGAATATGATGACCGAGATAGTCTCGAGCGGGTTTCAGGTGAACTAGCGCAAAGTATCAATAAACTGAGCTCAGTTGTTGGTAACGAAAAATTGACTATTATTGGGCATAGCCAAGGTGGTCTAATTTCTCGCCGGGCGGTGATGGCATATCGTCAGGATGGAAAAACCGTTACTCATTCTAATTTAGAGTTAGTTACCGTGTCCGCCCCTTTTAATGGTATTGAAGCATCATCACACTGTGGTATTAAATGGTTACGGATAGCAACGCTTGGAATTATAGATGGTATTTGCTATTTAGTAACAGGTGAAAAATATCTACAGATTCCGCCGCAAACAGACTTTATTAATTTCCCCGGTGACTTGGTACCGGAGGTTTCTCGACATTTAATAATAAAAACTGACGAATATGGCACTTGTCGTTTAAATAGTTCATCAGGCGAATGCACGCAAGATGACTATGTTTTCTCACTTTATGAGCAGAGTCAATTATCAGTTGATAACATGAGGCGAAGTGAGTCTACTACGGTTGCCGCAGGGCATGCGGAAATTGTTGGTAATGAAGTCGAGGTACCATGGAAACTTATCGAAACGCTACAACAGTTTGAAGTAATGGCCCGCCCAAACCAAGGGGAATTGCAGCAATTTTCTGTTGTGGTGCAAAAGATTTATAACAACTACTTGTAATAAAAAAGAGGTAACAATGAAAATCATGAACCTAGTAAAACTGCTACTACTGTCGCTGATTGCTTTTGCCCCAATGGCACATGCTGCAAAAGTAATTCCCGTTACGGGACAACCATTACATTCATCATTCAGTTTCGATGAGGCGAAATCGCTTTTTGCGAAAGCTGGTGCAAAGCGTGGTTGGGTCGTGAAGCAAGCTGACGATGAGAACAAGCTCATTGCCGATATTTGGGTAAGAAAACACTATGTTTCTGTTTTTATTACTCTCCACAAAGATACTTATGATATCGATTATCGTGATAGCGAGAATATGAAGTACAAACCCGATGGCACGATCCACAGAAAATATAACGGCTGGGTGAAAAACCTAAACAGCGATATTCAACGCACGTTGCTAGCTGCAAACTGATTGAAAAGGGATAAGAATGAAGAATAAAATTACAACGATAGTGGCGATAGCAAGCGCCCTTTTATGCAGCTCTGCAATGGCTAGGGATGATGTCGGCAGTTATGAAATAAAGAATGCGCTGAGTTCTCCAGATGCAATAGCAAAACTGGGTGGCAGTGTGAAGTTTTACTTTGGTGACCAGGACTACGGTAAGGTGGCGCATGATTTTGGCACCTTTAAAACCAACAAGAAAACCAATGCACTTAACAAATCAGATAAAGAGGCTTGTGAGTGGGTATTTTTATCAGCCATGATTACGTTGCAAGAACGCGCGCTCAAAGAAGGTGCAAATGCGGTTGTAGATATTAAGTCGAACTACAAGAATAACCTAACATCAAGCAGAGAAACGTTTCAATGTGGTGCTGGCACTTTTGTCGCTGGTGTTGCATTAACAGGTAAAGTGGTCTCACTAAAATAGGAAAGCTTTTTAACGTATAAAAACTTTAGGGGAGCGAAAGGCTTCCCCTTATTTAATACATAAAGAGAGAATGATTTATGAAACGGAACTGCCTAATATTCGCGTTCACCATTTTGTTAACTGCGTGTTCTGCGCCAAGATACAGTGTCGTTCCAATCGATCCGACTGAACAGAGTGATAAGGTTACGATAATTAGAGATGATGCAACGCGAGACATCTTTTTAGATTCAATGCAGGAGTGGTGTATGGATACCGCACATAAATGCAAAGTCGTGAGTGATGGAACACCACCAGATGAGAATGAATTAACCTTAAGTTACGTGTCGCGTTGGAGCTGGGACTTTAAGACATTTATCGCAGACGCTAAAGTGAAAGCTTACAGGGATAATACAAAGGTAGGTGAGGTCGAGTTTTTAGCACCAAATAATACTAACCCTAGCAAATGGGGTAACGATAGTAAGCGCATTACGACGATGTTAGATTTGCTCTTTGGCCTTGAATCAGTAGCTGGTGCTCAAGAGAAGATAGCGTCAGGAGAGATGTAGCTATTAATATTGAAGGGAGTGGGAGCCTGGTTTAATGAATCATGTTCAAACCATTGCGTATCCCAAGTGGTTGTTTTACTAATAAAGTGCTACAAAATCTTGCGGGTTTAGGTATGCTGGAAGGCTTTGTTGTCGAATTTAGCGAAAGAGTGAATGCTAGCTAAATAGTTCGTTTTTTTAAACAACATACTGATTTGCTGGCATACCTATCCTAGTTAGCTTGTTGAGTAGTTTGATCATGGCGTAAGCCTCAACAGTTTGTCCGTTATAATTTCGAAGCGTGAGTGAAGCGCCTAGTCGTTGTTTTACGAGATACATTGCGGTCTCCGACAATGACTGCTTGTGGTAACCATACTTCTTCCTCCACTTTTTGTTCGAGCCATAGAGCTTTCGACAGCCCATTGCCAAATTACGCGGATGAGCTTTTCCCCAGAAAGCTGTCCCCTCACGTGCAGGGACAAGAGGTGTCGCTTTCGTGATCCTAATCGCTCTGTGAGACTCTTTGGTATCGTATGCTCCATCTCCTCGAGATTTCTTTGATGGTTCGGCGTGTTTGCTTGAGTAGGTTGGGAAGTACTTCCGCATCAGTCACACCCAATAGCGTCAGCTCAGCAGCGATAATTTCAATGTGTATCTGTATCAACCGCTAGATGGAGCTTACGCCAGACTCGACGCTTGCCATCAGTTCCATGCTTTTTTACTTTTCATTCTCCCTCACCGTATACCTTGAGCCCAGTTGCATCGATGGCCAGGTGTTGGATGGTACCTCGTGTTGAGGCTTTGAAATCAACCTCACCCCCATAGCTCGGCGGCTTATACAGGTATAGTGCGGACAAACCAATGGCACGTTAGCCAATCTAAAAACTGAGTCGATAAAGCCTTGTAGTGCCCTCAAAGGTATGGAATAAATGCGTTTAACCATGAGAGCCGTCGTGATAGCGAGATCACTAAACAGTCTTGGTCTGCCACGTCTGTCCTGTTTAGGTTGTTTCCACTCAGCTATGGCCTCCACGTCAATCCAGAACGTGAGTGAACCCCTGTTGATCAAGGAGTTATTGTACTTGCGTCAGTTGGTGGTTTTGTAACGAGGCTTCGGCATGAAATCAAAGTCAGTGAATGAGTTTCCCTGAACTGAGCGTGAGATTCTGATTTAGTTCACTCGATTTGTGCAACAAAGCCTCCTTGGAACCAAATTTTTCAGACAAGGCAGCAAAATTTAGTGGTGGATAAAAGCTATGATGTAATTCATCGAGAAGATGCCAGACATGTTCCGCTCTTTCTTTTAATTCATCTAAGCTCAGTTGCTTATCGCTGAATCCGCTTTTACAAGGTAAACCAATGAGTGTTGAAAGCTCAGTTCTGGATAAGCGAGTTCTATCAAATGCCTGTGAGAAGGCTTCAGCGTCCAACTTTTCACCAGAAAAATGAATAAAAGTGTCTTTCCAACAGAAAAAAGCAATAACTTCCCAGAAACCTTCTTGGGCAGCAATTACCTCTAGTTCATCAAAAATTTCTTGCTAAGTTCTCATAGTGTTCCGTGATGTGTGTAGGTACTTATACTCAATTTAACACATACTGAAGCATGGCAATTAGAAGATGACCCTGTTTTTCATTAGTTATTTTTATCAATAGCCACGGTATTACGGCAATGATACAAACTCGTTTCTGTCCATAAACGTGCTAGCGAGAGCTACGTCAAATCTCGCTAGGATGTTCGACGAATGCGAATTTATGGAACATCAATTAACGCTGATGCAGCTGCGCCCGACCCCGTGCCAGTTCTACCCAAATCGCTTCAGTGGCGTTCTAGAACGCAAAAACCTAGTGACCTTTCCATTATCACGCACGACTTTAAACCAGAACCGGCTAGGCATCCCCTCAAACTTTCTAACACAGTCGTCGTCGCAGGCAGAGTCCTTATCTGCATTGCGAACGATGCTTACGATAGGGCTACTCACATTTCTAACGCTCGCGCTTGTCGCCCAGCAAGCCTCTAGAATGTCAAGCCAGCTTGGTTCCCACTTGTAGAGTGCGCTTATTGCTTCCGCAAGTATCACCATGGTTTTTTCTTCATGGCTATTTGGCACGTATTTAAGCTCGTTTGTACAAGCAGCATGGAAGCACTTGCCAATATCGTGAAAAAGGGCGCCGATGATACCTACTTGTACTTCCTCGTCAGACTTATTGAGCGCTGAGAGGCGATCGAACGTAAGCTGGGTTACCTCTACCGAATGTGCTAACAGTCCATGTGGACATGAGTGATGATTGCCCATACTAGCAGGGATGGTGATGAATGCTTCCAACAAGCCTTCGTCATGCTGCAGTTTTTCTACGAAGGGTGTTAAGGCTGGGTGGTTCACCTTTTCTACAAACCTGTTCAGCTTGAGAAAGTCATCGATGAAGGTGGCATTTAGGCTAGCCATTCTATTTTTGTAGCCTTCTGGCAGTGGAATCCAAAGTGGGAGTATGTTTTCGGCAAAGGGTTTATGGGAGCGCCAATAGATATTATTCAAATAGACACTTCCGTGGCATTTTAAACTCGAGGTATTTGCTCCGAAGAAGCGAGTAGAGCTCGTATCACCTGCCAGTAAAATGTCAGCAAAAGGAACGGTTCCTGTTCCAACGTTTACGACAATACCAATTGAATATGACATGTCTTTCTCCTCAATTTTATTTTCTGCTCTATCTATAGGGAGCAGGCACACGAACTTCACAATTATTTTCCCAAATATCGAGTGGTTCGACCTCTACCCAGGTTAATTCAGCCGGTTTTGTGTAGATTTCGGTTGTCTTAGTATTGCTGTGAGCCATTCGTGCGCTTGGGTTGTAGCCGCGTCGTTCAAACTCTCTAGCGGACAAACCGCGTATCTCGTGAAAAGTCGGGCGTTCGGCTTTTGGTAGGTTAGCTTTTACACCTACTTCATCGCGAACGCGACTGAACGCCTTGCTTAAGTACTGGCTATCCAGTTGAAAAGGGTGATCGTTGCCTTTCGCCGTTCCTCTTTGTGATTGGCGCGGACGTCGTCTAACTGCGTAGGGGCAAACAAGGCGATCGGTTTTTGCTAGTTCTATGGTTTCATAAATGCCTCGAGTCACAGGGATGGCGACTCGAGAGCTGTCATGGTTTCTGGACTTTTGTCTGTGGATGTAGAGCGTGCCATACACTTCGACACCATTGATGTGCATTGGTTGGCGTTTGTCGTTCCAAACAATGCCACACACGCCTTCTTTAGGGCGAGGGATGGTGTGTTTGATTCTGGTGATTTCTTTCACCGCATGAGTCGTTTCAAAAGCAAGTCTCATTGCTACTTTAAGAAACGTAGGGGCGGCGTCATGAATCGCCATGAAGTCTTCCATTGTTAATGGCTGACGTGTCTTCTTGCCTTCGCTGCGTGTGATTTTTCGGTTCTTTTTGTTGCGCATGAAGTTATCCAAGATGTAGGTCTTATCCGCGAGATAGCTCGCTAACTTCTTAATGTGAGCAAGAATGTTATTGAAGTTTTTAGCGCTGGTAGACTGGTAGTGTTCTTCAAGAAACTCATTGACCAGTTCGAGATTGAGGTTACGTGTCAGAACGCCGCCTAGTTCGCTTTCAAGCTTAACCATGGTGCTGCGGTACTTCTGTAAGTAACCATCGGAGAGCTCTTCTCGTACGACTTCTTTATCCACAATCTGGATGGCGTCGCTTAAAGGAACATTGAAGCGGCTCCCGGTTGGTTTCTTGGCGTGGCCGTCATCGCTTATTCGGTCAAAAATAGCTGATGTGTCGCGGTAACGGATGTTGTAGTTCGTCGCTTGCATCTTGGCGATATGGGGCGAGACACCAGGCGGGAGCGTGATACGAGTTTTATCGATGAGCTCCAACTGGAATCGGATTCGACCTTGCGCATCTCTGTAGCGATACAGATAGGGTGGAAGGTCTGAATTGCGCTCGGTGCGTCTGCGTCCCATATCGTCTTACCAAGGCTTATAGATCAGTGCGAGCGGTAAGAGAAAGGACGTACTCGTCGATGACCACCAGCCTTTTACCTGTAGGAGTCAGGACGAAGGTGAGCAATCCGCGATCGAGCCAGTTATAGACAGTGCGGATGCCAATCCCAGAGTCGGGATAGAACTCATCGAGAAATTGTTGGGGTTTTAAAGTCCGATATTTCATAAGCGCCTCCATTAGCAGCAAACATCTCGCTCTTATTGTGGCGACTAAAAAGTAGCGGAAAGCGGATTAAGCAGCCCAAATGACGTCCCTTAAAGAAAAAGGGCACTTTTTTTGAGTGTTGATATGTTGGCTAAATGGCTTTCGAGCTAGGCAATGTTTTGAATGGTTATTCACTTTTCTAGCCTGATGGTAGGGGCTGAAACCGGGGTTTACAACTACTGTATATTGTAATTATTTTGTAATTTTACTGATCGTGAAGGGGAGTGCGAAGAAGAGAGAAGGGTAAAAAGTCTTTATTAACCATAGGTTAAGAGGGTTTTGCTCCCTTTTAAAACGGTGAAACCCCGATGTTGGTAGCATCGGGGTTTCGAATTTTTTAAAATTCTTGGTTGGTAAGGCCGAGAATCTTTCTATGCATAAGGTTTGGATTAAATCCGATTAATTCCTTGGTAGGGGAATTAGATGCGGATGAAGTCCATGTGCTCAACTTTTGGCTTGAACGCGTGACGTTGAACGTCTTGTGGCTTAACCTTAACTTCTTCGCCAGCGATCACTAGAGTGATGCCTTCGTAGAATTCTGGCTTGTCCATTTGGTTTACGATGTCATCGTGGTTTAGAGCAACTGATACAGGTGCTGCTTCACCACCGTAAACGATTGCTGGGAATTGACCAGCGTGACGTAGGCGGCGGCTCGCACCCTTACCTAGTTCAGTACGTACTACTGCTTCGAATTTCATAGTTTTTACTCTCAAAATAGTAAAATTAACAAATACGTTTTGACATAGCGACCTAGTCAAAACTTTAATCGTTTTGAGTGATCGCAAAGATACTCTCAAAACGAGCGCGGATACTAACATTCATAGTGGGGCTCGGCAATAGCAAATTGCTTATAACTCTACTATTTTTCGCCCTTTGTACGCTTTAGCTTAAGAACTGCACGCAATCCGCCCATTTTGCTCTCGCCAAGCTCCAGTTGGCCACGATAACTGTGCGCCATTTCAGAGACAATGTTTAACCCGAGACCGGTGCCTGGGGTGCTTTCATCAAGGCGAACGCCGCGCTTGGTTACCTCACGGCATTGCTCTAATGGAATGCCCGGTCCGTCATCTTCGATAATGAGTTCTACCTCAGAGTCGTCGATATCGTTAGAGTGAACTCGGATTAAACTGTCACTCCATTTGTAGGCGTTCTCGAGTAGGTTACCGAGCATTTCGTCTAGGTCGGCTTTTTCTACGGCAACCTCAAGATCGGTATCAAGTTCGCTAATTAGAGCAATTTCACGCTCCGCATAGACTTTATCAAACGCGAGAGAAATGGCGTCGACACGCTCGCTGGGTGACGATTTTACCGCAAGGATGTTCATTGCACCTGCCATGCGTGCACGTCCCAAGTGATAGTCAATCTGAGCTTGGATTTGTGTTATTTGAGGTTGTAGCTTGGCCCTGTCTTCTTCTGATAAACTCTCGAGCTCGTTTTTGAGTACAGACAATGGCGTCTTTAGGGCATGAGATAGGTTACCCGCGTGGTGTCTGGCTCGCTCCAATAGCTCTTGGTAATGGAATAACAGAGCATTAAGATCTTTTACTAAAGGCGCAATTTCTTTTGGATACTGCTCGTCTAATGAATGCTGCTCTGCGGTTCGTAACCGTTTTAACTCCCGCTGCATTTTGCCTAGTGGTCTTAGAGACCAGCTGACCTGACCCACAATAAGGGCGAGTATACCCATCACCATAACGCCGAGAATGAGCCATAATTCTCCAGTGAGAGATTCAAGGGTATCGTCGATAGGGTCTTCATCTTGTCCAATAACAATCGTGACGCCGTCACTTACATCAGGTAAGAACAAAGTACGCTTGATGGCGATGAGCTTTTCATTGTTCGCACCAAAGTAGTGGGGGCGTTTGTCTTTACCTTTGGTTTGGAGTGTCTTATCCCACAAGGAGCGAGAACGCAAAGAGTCGCTCTTTGTGTTAACTTGCCAGTAAAGCCCACTGTAGGGTTGATTGAAGCGAGGATCAGATAAGCGAGTCGCCAGCACCAGTTGACCTTGGTCATCAACCTCTAAGTTAGCAGCGATTTCATCCATCGCATGCCCAAGTTGGATCTCGAGATCGCTGATTAAATAATCTCGCACTAGTCCTGGTATGGAGACACCCGCCGCTATGGTCATCGCTGATAACCAGAGGGTTGCAGCAAGGAGTAGGCGAGTCTTGAGGCTGAGCTTTTTGACGCCTTGGCGTAGTTTCTCTTTAGAAAGGTTAGGCATTCAACTGATACCCAAGGCCTCGAACGGTTTTGATAACGTTTGGGGCAATCTTTTTACGGATGCGTCCGATAAACACCTCTATGGTGTTGGAGTCGCGGTCAAAATCTTGCTTGTAGATATGCTCGACAAGCTCTGTACGCGAGATGACTTTGTCGGCATTATGCATAAAGTAAGCGACAACTTTGTATTCAAGCGCAGTAAGACTCACTGCATTGCCTTGCCACATCACTTTAGATGTGCGCGTGTCTAAACTAAGATCGCCAATCTGCATAAGGGGTGAAGCATTACCGGATGCGCGGCGCAACTGTGCGCGAATACGGGCAATGAGCTCAATCATTTCAAATGGTTTGGTTAGATAATCATCAGCACCAGCGTTAAGCCCTTCGACACGCTGTGTTAGGGTGTCGCGTGCACTGAGGATGACGACAGGTGTATTGATGCCTTCATCTCGAATGCCTTTTAGTACCGTAAGACCGTCGATCTTTGGCAGACCCAAATCGAGAACGATGGCATCCCACTCTTCAGAAGTCGCACGATAGAGGGCATCAATACCATCTTGAGCCAGTTCAGGCACCCAGCCGGCACTTTCAAGAGTTTCTAGAATTTGTTCGCCCAACCTAGGGTCATCTTCAACAACAAGAATTTTCATTATTTTTCTCTTTTTATTGGTGACGTTATTTCTTGATAACTCGTTGTAGATTATGGCCTTTGATCTCCATCATCTCCAGTGTTGCCGCGTTGTATTCGACCTTAATGATATCCTGGTCATGTAAAAGCTTTAGCTCGTAGATCCACTCATCATCGTCTTCTTCAAGTTCGACCTTGATGACTCGACCGTTAAGGTCGTTTTCAACTGTCGCAAACAGCTCAGAAAAAGGTTTAATAAGACCTTGCTGAACCGCTTCATAGACCTCGTCCTGATCTTCTTCAAACTCAATACGCGTATCACCCGTTTCAACATCTTGAACGAGTTCATGGCCGCTTGGGTTGTCAGAAAAAAAGTTTGCATGAGCAACCAGCGGTGTCGCTATTAAGGTAAAGATAGCAAGTGTGGCAAGAGCTTTATTCACTTGGTTAGGCATAGCAAGATCTCAGCATTATCGAACATGGTATTAATATAAAACGTGAAATATGAATCAAACCTGAACGGCTGTTTAGTTTAATTCATCATCAAATACTTTATCGCGCATTTTCCAAAAACGTCCGCTTTTACGGGCGATGACAAACGCTGGTAATCTGAATCTGTGCTGGTTGTTGACCACCTTGGTCGGCGATGTGGCATCAAACTCTCTATGTTTGTCGGCCAGATGAGGACGAACGAACTTAGACAGAAAGGTTTGTTTTTGCTTCTTCGTCGTCAAAGACCAAAACTCGCTGACTTGTGCATCGTTCTCACCAATATAGTTGACTCGAAGGCTGCTTTTACCCTTTTCGTCTTTGTGGACCTGTAGGTTCATGTCAACACATTCGAACACCAGAGCATCTTTGAGATTTAGGGCCTCTTTTAGCTTTTTATCTGGGTCAACCAAAGTTGCATCGCACTCGTGACAAATTCTCGCTGCAATGTCGTTGTCAGCCCCGCATTCATTACAGTACTTGGCTCTAAATCGGTAGTCGCAGTGCTCTCGTTCGCCGGTCTCTTCATCGGTAAAGTAGCCCTGACATTTGCGGCCAAAGTGCTCAATCAAAAAGCCGTTGGAATCGAGCTTACCCCAGAAGTCGTTGTTGAAGCCGCAGGCAGGGCAGGGAATCGTGATGATTTCTGAGTCTGAATCTGGCTTTGGATTTCCGACTTCGGGTTGGTAGAGATCATACGTGTTGCCCGCATAATCAAGTACCAGACACTCGGTCTTACCATCAGAAAGACGAAGGCCACGACCAACAATCTGTTGATACAGGCTGACCGACTCGGTTGGTCGAAGAATCGCGATTAAATCAACATGCGGCGCATCAAAGCCTGTGGTCAGTACCGATACGTTGACTAAAAACTTTATCTCTCGTTGTTTGAATCGATTGATGATGTCATCGCGTTCAGGTGTCGGCGTGTCACCGATGACGATCTGACTGGAATCTTCGGGTAGTAAAGAAAGGATTTCCTGAGCATGACGCACGGTTGCGGCGAAAATCATCACGCCTTGTTTATCTTCACTGTAGCGGATGATCTGCTCAACGATTTGTGGGGTCGCGCGTTTGGACTGCTCGATGACCAAGTCCATCTCCGATTCTTTGTATTTACCCATGCTGGTGGGTTTTAACTGCGAGAAGTCATAACTTAGCACTGGGGCATCGATCAATTTGGCGGGTGTTAGAAAACCTTCGTCGAGCAAATATTGAATAGGGAGCTCAAAAATACAGTCTTTAAAGAAGCGGGGCTCGTCGCTTCGAACCAAACCTTTGGTATGGTATTGATAGATCCAACCCACTCCGAGTCGGTAAGGCGTTGCAGTAAGCCCAAGGATCTTAATGCCAGGGTTAATCTCGCATAAGTGGCTTATTACCTTCTGGTAGCTGGAGCTTTTGGTTTCTGGTACGCGGTGACACTCATCAATCACTAATAGTGAAAACTGATTAGCAAACGCATCTAGGTTTCGGACCACAGACTGTACCGAAGCAAAGACAACCTGCTCAGAGGTTTCTTTGCGCCCGAGACCTGCTGAGAAAATGGAGCCTTTGAGACCGTATCCTTCGTATTTAGCGTGGTTTTGCTCAACGAGTTCTTTCACGTGGGCAAGTACTAATACTCTGCCACGAGCGAGACGCGCGAGTTCGGCAATGACCAAGCTTTTACCGGCTCCAGTTGGGAGCACGATAACGGCAGGTGTGTCATTTTTACGGAAATAATGGATAACGGCTTTAACGGAGTCGGCTTGATAAGGTCGAAGCGTGTACATACGGCTCAGTTTTACTCTACATTTTGAAAAACCCCTCTATAATACCCCACGAAATGAAAACGAGGTATTCATGCGTTTAGATAAGTTTTTGTGTGACGCGTTAGGCGCAACACGTAAAGAAGCCACAAAAATCATCAAATCTGGTGATGTGACCGTAGATGGTGTGATTCAAAAGAGTGGTGCATTTAAAGTTACTGAAGAGAGCAGTGTTGAGTGGCAGGATCGTGAGGTTCGCATGCAAGGCCCTCGCTACATAATGTTATTTAAGCCAGATGGCTTTGTTTGTTCTCATGAAGATGGCTTTAACCATACCGCTTTTATGTTGCTCGATGAAGTGAAGATGGAAAACCTTCACTTTGCCGGTCGATTAGATGTGGATACGACAGGTTTGGTTTTAATTACTGACGACGGCAAGTGGTCTCACAGAATCACTTCACCAAAACACAAGTGTGCGAAGACTTATCGAGTCTGGTTGGCAGACCCTGTTCAGCCAAACTACCAGCAAGCGTTTGAAGAGGGGATTGAGCTTAGAAATGAAAAAGCACCGACTCTTCCCGCGCAGCTTGAGATTATCGACGATAAAGAAGTCCTACTGACGATTCACGAGGGCAAATACCACCAAGTTAAGCGCATGTTTGCGGCACTTGGCAACAAGGTTGAAGGTTTGCACCGAGAGAGCGTTGGTGACATCGTTTTGGATGATATGCTAGAGCCTGGCGAGTATCGCTATCTCACTCAAGAAGAAATTGACTCAGTCTGGAAAAAGTAATACTAATAGTTTGATTTACAAAGTTTAGATTCACCCTGTGAATGCAATGGTCGCGAGCCTTCAATTTTATCAGCACTAACACCAATTCGGTTTTGCGCTGACAACCTTCCTATTCTCGCGACCCTTTTCACAACCATTCTCACTCAACGGGAAGTTGAGTAAAACATGAGCATAAAAGCAAGGAATGCGGCTCATCGACGTTTTGTTAGGAGCGATATGAGTTCTCAAACCACATCGCAGCCCAATACACCTCAACTTGGTTTGTTACTGTTTTTAGTGCTTGGCGCTATAGGTGCGTTGACGCCGCTGGCGATTGACATGTACCTCCCTGCGATGCCAACGATCGCGCAGGATATGGGTGTCACTGCTGGTGCTGTGCAGATCACGTTAACTGTGTATACCGCTGGGTTTGCTATTGGACAGCTTTTGCATGGTCCGCTTGCTGACAGTTTTGGTCGAAGACCAATCCTGTTATTTGGCGTATTCTTTTTTGGCGTTGCGTCGGCCGTCTGTGCGACGACAACCAGTATTGAGTCTTTGACGCTGGTCCGTACTGCACAAGGTTTTGCAGGTGCGGTGGCGGCGGTGATCATTCAGGCCGTCGTGCGTGATATGTTCGATAAAGAAGATTTCGCGCGCACTATGTCGTTCGTTACTCTTGTTATCACGCTGGCACCCTTGGTTGCGCCTATGATTGGCGGTCACCTAGCTGTTTGGTTTGGCTGGCGCTCGATTTTTTGGGTACTGACGGGCTTTTCGGTGGTGGTGATCGCTGCTGTGCTGTGGAAAATTCCGGAAACGCTGGCACCAGAAAACAGGCAACCGCTGCGTTTTCGAACGACCATCAAGAATTATTTACGCCTTTGTCAAAATCCGGTCGCAATGGGGCTTATTTTCTCGGGCGCGTTTTCGTTTGCCGGGATGTTTGCATTCCTAACCGCCGGGTCATTCGTCTATATTGATATCTATGGTGTATCACCTGATCAGTTTGGCTATCTGTTTGGCCTTAATATTGTGACTATGATTATCATGACGAGTATCAATGGTCGTCTGGTCAAGAAAGTCGGGCTGCATGGAATGCTGCGTTTTGGTATCGGTGTTCAGCTATTTGCTGGGATGGGACTTCTGGTGAGCGGTGTATTCGAACTTGGTATCTGGGGCATTGTGCCATTTGTGATGCTATTTGTCGGCACCCTGTCTACGATCGGCAGTAACGCTATGGGGTTATTACTAAGTGGTTATCCAACTATGGCGGGTACGGCATCGTCACTGGCTGGTACGTTACGATTTGGTACAGGCTCTGTTGTCGGGGCGATTGTTGCCTTTTTACCAGGTGGCACTGAGTGGCCAATGATTGCATTAATGGCAATTTGTTCGGTATTATCCGCCGCCTTGTATTGGACGTTGGGAAAGAAAGCATAATGTCTGCATATTATTCAGAAATTCAAATGGTCGTGAACTCAGCTTTAGAAGAGTTAGCGGCAGAGCACGCCTCAGGTAAGCTGATTAACTCGCCTGTAACGAACAATCACTTCCTTGTAAGGTGGGTGACTCGTGCCATTAAGACTCAACGTTTTGGTAAAGCGACCAGTGCCAACCTAGTTCAATGGCAAAAAACAGGACGTTCTAAAGGCAATGACTCCATGCTAGAGCCGACGTTTAAGCGCATCTCTGCTTACTATGCAGGCTTTTTTGGTGGCGACATTGCACCAATTACAGACGCAAAAATTGAGCAGTTCATTGACGATATGGAAGCGGCAGGTTGGGGTGTATGTACTTCAGAAGTGCTGACGGATGGCAGCAAAGTGCAGTTCTTTACCGATGGTGCTAACTCGTTTGCGGTATGCGCTAACCAATGTGACGACTGTTTTGAAGGCGAGAACCTTATTAAGCCTATGAGCTGGTTTATCCGCGGTAACCACGCAGAGTTTATTACCAAGGCGTATGAAGCGGGCTTTATGCTTCATAAAGTGACCGATTATAAGTCTAAGGTGAAGTACCACGGCGAGTACCTAGTATACCCATTGAATCAAGGTACGCAGCTTGCCGAGATCCCACTCTCTTTCAAGGCGTAGTAGACTGATTTAACGAGAAAAGCGTAGCTAAATGGCTACGCTTTTTCGTTTTGATAAGACGTAACTGGGAGGTACTATTTCGCCTTGCGAACAATCGCTCGCACCATACCTTTAAAGATAAACAGGTGAGCGGGCATCATGGCAAACCAATACAAAAGCCCCAAAAAGCCTTTAGGGTGCCACCAAGCGCTAATGTTGATTTCCCTCTTATCTCCGTGGTCGGTGATGGTGAACTCTAGTCGACCCAATCCCGGACCTTTCATCCCAAACAAGAGTGATAGGAAATAAGGCTGCTCGCAGCGAATGACTTTCCACGAGTCAATAAAATCTCCCACTTTAAGCTCAGGTCCCTCTGGAGAGCGCCTAACAGGTCTCCCTCCACCGAAGAAAATGTCTAGCCATTCTCGAGTACGCCACAGAATGTTTGCGAAGAAGTAACTGTCTTTAGGGTCGCCAATGGTTTTCACCACATCCCAAAGCTGCTCTGCGGTTTTGGAGGTGGTGAAGCTCGCCCCTGTTTTCTTAGGGTAGTATCCGTAGCCCGCTTGCCAACGACTGAGTGCCGCTGGCTCAAATCCCCATACATTGCTTCGGATAAACTTACCGTCTTGTTCGATACTGGTTTTGACAGCCTGCTCGTAGGAAATCAACGTCTGTGGGAAGCGCTGCCTAATTGCTGAAGAGTCTGCGATGAAATCGTGCTCTAACCCTGCGAGGAGTGCACGGCCAATATTGGATGGAACCGATGTGACGACGCCGAGCCAATAGGACGCAACCTTGGGTGTAAGAAGAGGCGTTGCCCATAATCGCAGTGGCTTGCCAATTTGTTTGCAGATAGTCGCAAACTGCTCTCGATAGGAGAGAGTATCAGGACCGCCAACTTCGTAGATTTCGGTAGTAGGGGACGTCTCTTTAGCGAGTTCAATGAGGTAATGGTTAAGATTTTCTAGTGCTATGGGGTTGGCTTTCGATTCCACCCATTTAGGCGCAATCAAAACAGGAAGGTTATAAACAAAGTCGCGCATTATTTCGTAGGCGGCTGAACCCGGGCCAATGATAACGCCTGCACGAAGCTCGGTGATGGGGACTTTACTGGTTCTAAGTAGCTTGCCTGTGGCTTTGCGCGCCGCTAAGTGCTCAGAGTTTCCTGTTTGTGGCTGAATCGCACTCAGATAAATCACGTGTTGGACGTTGCTTAGCTCCAAGGCGTCCCGAAAGTTTTGTGCCAGAGAGAGCTCGTAGTCGAGAAAATCATGTCCATGTGCCATGCCGTGGACAAGAAAAAATACGATGTCGAACTGAGGCACCAACGCAAGGGTGGCCTTTCGATCGGCAAGATCCAAATATTCGAATGTCAGTTGAGAGTGGGGGAGTACCCGCGCTTTTAGGTAATCAATCTGCCGTGCGGCTGCGGTGACTTGGTATCCTTGGTCTAATAGAATAGGGATTAATTGAGATCCGACGTAACCGGATGCTCCTAAGACTAAAACGCGCTTCATTTGTATCCCTCAAAAAACTATCTCTCTAAAACTTATCACAATTTTCAGACTTTTCAGAAAGTCTTGGCGTAAATTTCATCGCTATTTAATGAAATGAAACACGAATAATCGACAGGTCTAACAGTAACAAACTGGTGCCTTGTTTCGCCTTGGCAGTGAAGGGGCAGAATAGTCAGGTTATCTCCGTGATTACCCTTCCTTGTGAGGCGTTTTTAGTGTAGATTCAGTGTCCAAATTTTCGTTTGTTTAAAGAGTATTAATGCTTAAGTTGTCTGACCTTAGCAAAGGCTACATTGACGGTGGTGAGTTTCATCCCGTACTGCAAAGTGCAGAGTTAACCCTGTCGCAAGGTGAGCAGTTGGCATTAATGGGCGAAAGTGGCTCTGGCAAAAGTACTTTGCTGAACCTGATTGCGGGCATTGATAAGGTTGATTCCGGTGAAATTTGGTACCCAGATTTTGCCATGCACGAAGCCAAAGAAAGCCAACGTACGGCTTATCGCCGCAACAATATTGGCCATATTTTCCAGCAGTTTAACCTTTTGCCTACTTTGAACATCGCCGATAACATTCGCTTTTGTCGTCAGATCAAAGGCTTGCCTGAAGACCGTGGTCTCTGGCGTCAAATTTTGTCTGCGCTCGACTTGATGGCTTTGCTTGGTCGTTACCCAGAAGAGATTTCGGGTGGACAGCAGCAGCGTGCTGCGATTGCTCGTGCATTGTATATGGAGCCTAAAATACTCTTAGCGGATGAGCCAACTGGAAGCCTCGATGAGCGCAACGCTGAAGCGGTCATGCGCCTTCTTACCTCACTGACTCGTCATCTAGAGTGTACCTTGTTGGTCGTCACACACAGTGAGAAGGTGGCGTCTCATATGGATGGATCGATTCGCCTTCAAGGGGGGCAATTGCATGTTATGGCCCGTAGTTAAGGCACTACTTGGGCACTACCGTCGCCATCCTCTTCAAATTCTTCTAGTCTGGCTTGGTTTAACCCTAGGGGTTTCACTCTTGGTGGGCGTTACGGCCATCAATCACCACGCCAAACAAGCCTATGCCAGCGGCGAACGTTTGTTTGCTAATCCGGTACCTTATCGCATTCGTCCAAAACATGCGGAAACTAAGATCCCGCAAGGCTTCTATATTCAACTTCGACGTGAAGGCTTTAAGCAGTGCGTCCCGTTTGATATCCAAAAAGTGACAACCAATGATGGTATAGAACTCAATCTTGTTGGTGCCGACCCAATCTCGCTACTGCAACTAAAGCACAGAGTCACTATCAGTGACATTGCTTCGCAAGATCTGATTAAAGTTCCGACCACCATTCTAGTTAGCCAAGATCTTGCCGAGCACAAAGGCTGGAAAGATGGTGACTCCATTACGCTCGATAGTGGGCTTGTTTTAGGGCCAGTAAAGGTTGACCAGAAAGCCGGCATCAAAGGGATGCAGGTGGTTGCCGACATGTCTTTGGTTCGCGCGATTAAGCGATCTTCTGGTCTCTCTGTGATTGCTTGTGGCGATATGAGCCCAGCTCAATTGGAGAAGCTAAGAAAGTTGATTCCTAATGGGATGACACTGTCGCGCAGCTCGCAGTCTGAGCTAGAGTCACTGACAGCTGCGTTCCATACCAACTTGTCAGCAATGAGTATGCTGTCGTTTGTTGTGGGCCTCTTTATTTTCTATCAAGCAATGTCACTTTCGCTTGCGCAAAGACAGCCATTGGTAGGTAACCTAAGACAAGTGGGTGTCTCCGGCTGGCAGTTGACTCAGGCGCTGTGTTTAGAACTCGCTGTTCTCGTTTTCTTAAGCTGGCTATGTGGAAACGTATTTGGCTTAGTACTCGCTAATCAATTGATCCCTGCGGTTTCGCAGAGCTTGAGCGATCTTTATGACGCGAATATTGGTTTGACGATCGATTGGAGTTGGGAGTGGAGCCTCTACAGCTTAGTTCTCGCATTGTCGGGTGCAATTATTTCTTGTGGATGGCCATTAATCCGCTTGCTTAAGACGCAGCCGATTCGATTGTCTGCACGCTTATCTTTGATGCGCTTTACAGGCGCAGAGTTCACGTGGCAGGCTTTTGTTGCGTGTGGGTTGTGTGTCGCTGCTATCGCGATTTACCAAGCGCCTAAGTCGCAAAACTCGGGTTATGCCATCATTGTATTAATGCTGCTCAGTGTCGCCTTAATCACGCCATTTATTACTTGGAAGATTTTCACTCTGTTCTCTTACTCATTGCGCTGGGTGAAACTTCGTTGGTTCTTTGCTGATGCAGCGGCAAGTATGAGTTATCGCGGAGTTGCCAATATGGCGTTTATGTTGGCGATGGCGGCCAATATGGGTGTTGAAACCATGGTGGGTAGCTTTAGAGACACGACCGACCGTTGGCTGACTCAAAGACTCGCTGCGGATATCTACGTGTATCCAACGAACAACAGTGCGGTTCGTATGAGCCGTTGGCTTGAAGCTCAGCCTGAAGTTGAGAGAGTCTGGTGGCGTTGGGAAGAGGAAATCCCAACAGAATCAGGGCTAATGCAGGTCGTGAGTACTGGTGACTCCAATGGCGAGATGGATGCGCTGACAGTGAAAATTGCTGTCCCTAACTATTGGTATCACTTGCATCATTCACGCAGTGTGATGATCAGTGAGTCGATGGCGTTGAAGCGTGACCTACGACCGGGCGATTACGTCAATCTAGGAGCGCCGCTGGGCAAAAACTGGCATGTTGTCGGGGTGTACTACGACTATGGTAATCCCTATGACCAAGTGCTGTTGTCTCAAAATCGTTGGTTAGCGAATCTTGCCGGTAGCGGTGATGTTGCACTTGGTGCAGTTCTAAACGATAAGTCCCAGTCTCTGTTTGTAGAGCAAAGATTGCAGTCGACGTTCCGCCTAAGTAGCGAACGTATTTACGATAATACGTCGATTCACAACAAGGCAATGACGACGTTTGATCGAACCTTTGCCATTGCTGATACGTTAGGAAACATTACTCTAGTTATCGCGGTGTTTGGTATCTTCTTTGCAACTATCGCTGGCGAGATAACACGTCAAAAGCATACCTCGCTTTTGCGGTGTCTTGGTGTCTCCGGAAAAGAACTAGTCCTAATTGGCGGCTTGCAACTTTTGGTGTTTGGTTTGATTTCAGCGGCCATTGCCATGCCGTTGGGTATTGCACTTGCTCAGTTGATTGTTGACATTGTTATCAAGCAATCTTTTGGATGGTCACTTCAGCTGCAAATTGTACCTTGGCAGTACTTGGGGACGTGTTTGTGGTCTCTGGCTGCACTGGTAGTTGCAGGTGCATTGCCTGTTCTTAAGCTCATTCGCAACAGTCCGATTCATTCGTTAAGGGATGCGCTATAAATGAGTCGAATGCAGAAACTTATCTTCGTTTGTTTATTGATTGTGGTTGTCGCTGGCACGGTGATATGGCTTGCTAAGCCAGAGAACAACCGAATCAAGGTGACGAAGACAAGCCAGATAAATGCAATCTTCGGCTCCCCAGGCAAGAAAGTATTTGAGCCAGTACTCCCTGATAGGGAAGTGACACTGCCGAGAGATTTTCGTTTCCATCCTGAATTTCAACATGAATGGTGGCAGGTCGTGGCTCAGCTTGAAGATGAGGCGGGTCAAACCTATTGGTTACGCCTTCGTTTCTTCCGTTATGCGAGTGATGATCGCGTGGCGACTGGCTGGCAAGATCCTCAAATCTATATTTCTAACGTCGTGCTCAATAGCCATTTGGGTATGTTTACCGACCAACGCATAGCACGCGGTGGCATTGGTCAAGCTGGTGGGCTTAGCCGTCCATTTCGAGTGTGGATTGATGACTGGTCATGGCGTTCATTATCGAGTGAGCCACTGCCGGGCAACCTTAAAGTCGCGACAGAAGAGTTTGCCATTAACCTTCAACTGACTGCGGTTGGTAACTATGCGGTTCTGGGTGACAAGGGCTATCAGATTAAACACGATCTCCTTCCGCGCGCCTCTTATGTCATTGAAACGCCATTTGTGCGAACTCTGGGAAGTTTGTCGCTTGCTGACGGTCGATTGCTAAAGGTCAAGGGTCGAGCTTGGCTGAGCAAGGAGTGGGGCAGTGAGTTGGTTGGTGCCAATTATGTCGGCGAAGACAACTTTATTCTATGGCTCGATGACGCTAAGGCTCTGATGGTAAGTCGTTACCGCTATAAAGATAATATGCCCTATACCAGTGCTGCGATAGTGGATAGAAAAGGCAATGTTACCAATATTCCTACAGACCACATCGCTCTCAAAGCACTTGGTTATACAGAATTTGAATCAGGAGTTCGTGTTCCACTGAGTTGGAGCTTGCGTATTCCGAGTCAAGGCATTGACCTTGTTGTGAAGGCTCGTAAACGAGACAACTGGGTCAACTTCGTTGTCCCCCAATGGCAAGGGGCAGCAATGGCTAACGGCTCTCACAAGGCTCAAGGATTCATGCAACTAAGCGGCTACTAAGCCGCTTTTTTCTTGCCTGTTATTCAGTTACATCTGTAATGCTCTGTTACTCTCTCCTTAAAGCTTCCCTTGCGAGAATGATATTGACATTGATTAGTCTGGGCTAAGCCATTCATTCATCAGCGCAATCTATGCTCTATACTTTTACTAATGTTGCCAAAATGGTATACATATCTCGAATCTTACAAGAGTATTATTCGGATATTTCTACAATTAACATCTGTAGAATCGATTTTTTATGGAATTTAACTAGATATACAATTTTTAACATTCAAACAATGTGAATAAATATTAAGGGCTTTACATTATGAATGACGTCATTCGTAACTTTTTTAAGATGGAATCGGCAGGGGGCATCATCCTCGTTATTGCTGCGGCAATTGCGATGTTTATCGCCAACTCTCCACTGAATGAATTGTATCAAGGCGTGCTTCATACCTACGTTTTCGGTCTGTCTATTTCACACTGGATTAACGATGGTTTGATGGCAATCTTCTTTTTCTTGATCGGATTGGAAGTAAAGCGAGAGCTGCTTGAAGGCGCACTGAAATCCAAAGAAACGGCTATCTTCCCAGCAATTGCAGCGGTCGGTGGTATGGTTGCTCCGGCTCTTATCTATGTTCTCTTCAACGCGGGTGACGCGGAAGCGATGAGTGGTTGGGCGATTCCTGCTGCTACTGATATCGCGTTCGCACTCGGTATCATGGCACTGCTCGGTAAGCGTGTACCTGTTGCACTTAAAGTATTCCTACTTGCTCTTGCTATCATCGATGACTTGGGTGTTATTGTGATTATCGCGCTGTTCTACAGCAGTGACCTATCAACTATCGCTTTGACGCTTGGCTTCATAATGACGGCCATATTGTTTGTACTTAACGCTAAGAAGGTTACGAGCATCCCTGTGTACCTAGTCGTTGGTGCTGTGCTCTGGGTAAGTGTACTGGCATCGGGTGTTCACGCGACGCTGGCAGGTGTTGTGCTCGGCTTTGCTATCCCACTCAATGGTAAGCCAGGTGAGCATTCGCCACTTAAACATCTAGAACATGCGCTTCACCCATATGTGGCGTTTGGTATTCTACCTATCTTTGCATTCGCAAACGCAGGTATCTCGCTTGAAGGCGTATCAATGTCAGGGTTAACCTCTATGCTGCCACTTGGTATCGCAGCGGGCCTTCTTATTGGTAAGCCTTTGGGTATCTTCACATTCAGCTGGGCTGCGGTGAAAATGGGTGTTGCTAAGTTGCCTGAGGGTGTGGACTTCAAACAGATTTTTGCAGTGTCAGTGCTGTGTGGTATTGGCTTTACCATGTCTATCTTTATTGCGTCACTTGCCTTTACGGGTGTCAGTGCAGAGTTTGATACCTACGCAAGGCTAGGCATCCTGATGGGCTCAACGACAGCAGCAGTTCTCGGTTATATCCTATTGAACTTCTGCCTTCCAAAGGAAGCGGCTCCTGAGCCAAAAGTACAATATTAAACACTCAGGTATTGCAGTGACTAAGAAAAAACCCAGCTACGGCTGGGTTTTTTACGTTTGCGGTGTTCTATAGGCAAAAAAAAGCCCAAACCAACAAAGGGTTTGGGCGGATACAAATAGGAGTTAATAAGAAAAAAGCAGCATGTAGTCAACATAGATAAAACAGTGGCATAGAGAAAACTGAGAAAACTCATTCTTTGCTGATTACACTTTAATAGACCCACCTAAAACCAAATAGTTCACATCAGAATGAAGAATTTTTCATAAAATTATTTATTTGTTTTAAAACAATGAATTGTGAATCTTGTCCGACCAGTAGTTAAAAAGTTTGATGTTAATCACTTGTTATCCCTGTGTTGCAGAGGTATATTCAAACATATGTTTGATACGGGTGATTGAAATGACGACGAGAGTAACCACGAAGGACAAGATTCTAGATGTAGCCGAGGTATTGTTCGCAGAGCATGGCTTCAATGACACCTCGTTGCGCACCATTACTAGCAAAGCAAACGTTAATTTAGCGTCGGTAAACTATCACTTCGGTGACAAGAAGACGCTAGTACGAGCGGTGTTGAACCGCTACCTAGAAGCATTTATGCCGGCGGTTGAAAAAGCGCTGTACGAGTTGAACGACCGAGATGACTACAACATGGTTGATGTCTTCCAATCGCTGAAAGGGCCACTCCTAGAACTCAATAACCTAAAGCCAAACGGTGCAAGCCGCTTTATGTCATTGGTCGGAAGAGGGTATACCGACGTACAAGGTCACTTACGCTGGTTCATCACGACGCGTTACACCGAAGCATTAGCAATGTTTACCCAGTCAGTGATGCGAGCAAACCCTAATTTAGATGCAGAGACACTGTTCTGGCGCTTGCACCTAACACTAGGTACTTGCGTATTTACTATGGCTTCTAGCCAAGCACTGTCTGAAATCGCGTTGAGCTCGTTTGAGAAAGAAATTAGCGCCGAAGCGATTATTGACCAAATCATTCCTTACCTTGCAGCGGGTGTCGCTGCAGAGTAACGCTTTTAATCAAAACAAAATACGAAACCAATAATAAAAATACACCTGAACAAAAGGATAGGTATCATGAGCTCTCTACGAAGAAAATGGATCAGCGACCCAGCGTTTAAACTGTTCAAAAAGGTTCTACCGCCGTTGTCCGCCACTGAGCGTGAAGCGATGGAAGCGGGTAGTGTTTGGTGGGACGGTGAGCTGTTCTCGGGTAAGCCAAACTTCAAGACGCTGCATCAGTATCCTAAACCCGTTCTGACCGCCGAAGAGCAGTCGTTCATGGATAATGAGCTAGAAACCTTGCTTGCAATGCTTGATGACAACAAGATCGTCAAAGAAGATCGTGACCTACCAAAAGAGGTTTGGGACTATCTACGCAAAGAGCGTTTTTTCTCGCTAATCATCTCTAAAGAGTTCGGTGGACGTGAGTTTTCACCACTTGCTAACTCTACGATTGTGACCAAGATTGCGACACGCAGTATTAGTGCAGCAGTATCGGTAATGGTACCTAACTCTCTTGGTCCAGGTGAGCTTCTTTCTCACTATGGTACTAAAGAGCAGAAAGATTACTGGTTACCAAGACTTGCAGATGGTACTGACATCCCATGTTTCGCACTGACGGGACCAGAAGCGGGCTCTGATGCTGGTGGTATCCCAGATAAAGGTATTGTTTGTTACGGTGAGCATGAAGGCAAAGAAGTGTTGGGTATTCGCCTTAACTGGAACAAGCGTTATATCACACTCGCGCCGGTAGCAACGGTTCTGGGCTTAGCATTTAAACTTCATGATCCAGACCAGCTTCTGGGTGACAAAGAAGATATTGGTATTACCTGTGCGCTGATTCCTGCTGACCATAAAGGCGTAGAGATTGGTGAGCGACATGATCCACTTCACCTGGCATTCATGAATGGTCCAACGCGCGGTAAAGATGTGTTCATCCCTATGGACTGGTTGATCGGTGGTCAGGAATACGCAGGACGCGGCTGGCGTATGTTGGTTGAGTGTCTATCAGCAGGTCGTGGTATTTCACTTCCGGCTCTTGGTACAGCGATCGGTCACTTAACAACGAGAACCACTGGTGCATACGCTTATGTTCGTAAACAGTTTGGTATGTCGATTGGTAAGTTCGAAGGTGTTGCAGAGGCAATGGGTCGAATTGGTGGTCTGACGTATCTACTCGAAGCGACGCGAACATTGACAACAACATCACTAGACATGGGCGAAAAACCAGGGATCGTGACGGCGATTGCTAAGTACCACATGACTGAAATGGCGCGTACGATTCTCAACGATTCGATGGATGTGCATGCCGGTCGTGCGATTCAAGATGGTCCGATGAACTACTTAGCCTCAAGCTACTTAGGCATCCCAGTTGCGATCACTGTTGAGGGTGCGAACATCCTAACGCGTAACCTCATGATCTTCGGTCAAGGTGCAACGCGTTGTCACCCTTACGTGCTACAAGAGATGGAAGCAGCGGCAAACCCTGACGCAAGACAAGGTGCGGCTGATTTTGACAAGCTTCTATTCAAGCACATTGGTCATGCGACGAAGAATACTCTCGGCGCGTTCACTGCAGCGCTAACAGGTTCTAAGTTTGTTGGAGCGCATATGAGTGGTCCGACAAAAGTCTACTACAAAGACCTTACGCGCTTGAGTAAAGCGCTTGCGGTAAGCGCGGACTTTGCAATGCTAACTCTAGGTGGTGATCTTAAGCGTAAAGAGATGATCTCAGCTCGATTGGGTGATGGCCTAGCGTATCTGTTTATGGCATCAGCTGCACTTAAGAAATACGAAGACGATGGTCGTCAGGCATCAGACCTTGATTATGTGCATTATGCAGTTCAACACTGTTTCCATAACGCAGCGAAGTCGTTAAACGAAGCTTATAAGAACTTCCCAGCTCGCTGGGCCGGTGTAACACTTAAAGGGTTGCTGTTCCCACTGGGTAATCACTTCGAAAAACCGTCTGACGATCTAACGCTAAATCTAGCGAAGAGCATGATGGTACCAGGTGCACACCGTGATCGTTTGACGCATCTTTGTTACATCGGTGATGCTCCAAATGACAAGATTGGTTTGATGGAAAACGCGTTCTTGGCGATGTATGACATCCGTGACCTCGAGAAGAAGCTGTTTATTGGCGTGAAAGAGGGCAAGATCGCTAGAAAAGGTCTTCTTCAAGAGCGCCTACAGCAAGCGATTGAAGCTAACGTGCTAACAGAGCAAGAAGTAGATAAGATTCTTGCGGCTGATGCACTACGCTACAAAGCGATTCAGGTTGATCACTTCAGTCATGATTTCTCTGAAGTAAGAACAGACGAAGTAGATAAACCGAAGTTAAACAGCGTCGCTTAGTAAGATATAGAAAGGTTAAAGCGCTCTAGTTTCTAGAGCGCTTCAGATTGATGACGAACCCCACTTTTTAAAGTGGGGTTCTTTTTTATGAGCGACCGTAGGTCGCGATCGCGATATTTTTTGTCAAGTAACCTGTGGGGCGTTAGTGTTCTTAAGTTGGCGTACATAAGCGAGGATTTGCGATATTTCACTTCGATTTAGGCCGAGTTTACGCAGATAGTTCACCACCAACGCTATCTTTTTGATGTTTTGAGCAGTTGCCGCCAACCAGCACTGTATCTGTACCTTGGCTAGGCCACGGAAGCGAGCATAACGATGACCATGATGCTGTTTTGCATCGGCGAAGCTTCTTTCTACCGTTTCACTTCTACGCCTGTAGGTCTTCTTTCCATAAGCGGAGACTCGCATCACGTTCGCTCTATCCATGGCCTCCGTATAGATATGCCTTGTAACGACCTTCTTCATGTTTTTACTTTGAGTACATTCATCACGCATTGGGCAGAACACGCATTCTTTAGGGTCTGAGTGATACTCTCGATAAGCGTCGCGTGATGTTGTCTTGTAAATAAGTTCTTGTCCGTTAGGACAACGATAGCTGTCTTTTTCTTTGTTATAGATGAAGTGCTTCTTCTTGAAGGCATTCTTTGTTCGTGATGGTCGGCGATAGCCGAACACACCAAGTATCCCTCTGCGCTCAAGGGATTCTGCGACAGGGGCAGTGAAGTAACCGGCATCAAGGCCAACGGCGATAGGATTGAGATTAAACTGTTCAAGTGTGTAGTCGAGGCGGTGGATATAAGGTTGGGAGTCATTGATATTCCCCGCGGTCGCGTGGGTATCAACGATGATGCCATGCTGACCATCGACCGTGCGGTGGTCGAGATAGAAGAACCCTTGCCGCTTGTTGTCGCGGGTCATGAAGCCACTTTCTGGGTCAGTCGTACTGCTCTTCGTATTCTTGGTCTTCTGCTCAGAAGGTCGTTCTTTTAGCGGTTTCTTTCCTTCTTTTTCTCGGTCTAGTACCACGTCTTCATCTAACATGTCTAAATAGGCACTAGCTCGAACCGCCGTTTGTTTATTGGTGTACTTGTTTTTGTTCGCGTTAGCTTTGAGGTGAGTGCTGTCAGTAAAAAGCTCTTGTCCAGCGACTAAGCCTTTCGCCATGGCTTGTTGAACGATGTTAATAAAGATACGTTCGAAGACATCCGTACCATTAAAGCGACGGATACGGTTTTGGCTGAGTGTCGAAGCATGGATGACTTTTTCGGTGAGAGACATGCGTAGGAACCAGCGATACGCGACATTCACTTCGATTTCTTTGACAAGTTGACGCTCACTTTTTACGCCGAAGATGTAGCCCAGTAGGATAATTTTGAATAAGCGGACAGGGTCTACAGGCGGTCGGCCATTGTCTTTGCAGTAGAGGTGGGCAACTTCGTCACGAATGAACTCAAAGTCGATAGCAGAATCAATTTTGCGTACAAGATGGTCTTTGGGAACCAGTTGTTCCATCGTCACCATTTCGAGTTCGTACTGTTGTGGAGAGGGTTCTTGGAGCATGTCAGAGTATCCATATTTCGATACTCCTATTAGATCAAAGGTCTAGCTCAATAGCTAGACCTTTGTCAGCAGTCTGAAGCGCTCTAGTTTCTAGAGCGCTTTTTTTGTGTTCATAGAGAATGAAAGTGCTCCAACCACTTAGAAAAATCAGAGAAATTGACAGAAATAGGATGCGAACTGGGTGTGAAACTCTTATCCTACTAGGGATTTTTTGAGGAACTGAATATGATCATCAAACCAAGAATTCGTGGATTTATTTGTACTACTACACACCCAGTTGGTTGTGAAGCTAACGTAAAAGAACAAATCGCTTACACCAAAGCTCAGGGTCCAATCGCAAACGCACCAAAACGTGTACTTGTGGTTGGTTCTTCTAGCGGTTACGGCCTTTCTTCTCGTATCGCTGCGGCGTTCGGTGGTGGTGCAGCAACAATCGGCGTATTTTTCGAAAAACCAGGGACAGAAAGAAAACCTGGTACAGCAGGTTTTTACAACTCTGCTGCATTCGACAAGCTAGCGAAAGAAGAAGGCTTGTACTCTAAGAGCATTAACGGCGATGCGTTCTCTAACGAAGCGAAGCAGAAAGTTATCGACCTAATCAAAGAAGATCTAGGTCAGATCGATATGGTTGTTTACTCACTGGCATCTCCAGTACGTAAGCTTCCTGAAACTGGTGAGCTTGTACGTTCTTCTCTTAAGCCAATTGGTGAAACCTACACATCGACAGCAGTAGACACTAACTCTGACAAGATCATTGAAGCAAGCGTAGAGCCTGCGACTGAAGAAGAAATTGCAGATACAGTGACTGTTATGGGCGGTCAAGATTGGGAACTGTGGATCAACGCGCTATCTGAAGCTGGCGTGCTTGCTGACGGCTGTAAGACTGTTGCTTACTCGTACATCGGTACAGAGCTAACGTGGCCAATCTACTGGGAAGGTGCACTAGGTAAAGCGAAAATGGACCTAGACCGCGCAGCAACTGAGCTAAACGCTAAACTGTCAGAAACTGGTGGTAGCGCAAACGTTGCAGTACTTAAGTCTGTAGTCACACAGGCGAGCTCAGCCATCCCAGTAATGCCACTGTATATTGCAATGGTATTTAAAAAGATGCGTGAAGAAGGCATTCATGAAGGCTGTATGGAGCAGATCTTCCGCATGTTCTCTCAGCGTCTATACAAAGCAGACGGCAGTGCTGCGGAAGTCGATGATAAGAATCGTCTACGTCTTGATGACTGGGAGCTTCGTGACGATATCCAGAAGCACTGTGCTGAGCTATGGCCACAAATCACGACTGAAAACCTAAAAGAACTGACTGACTACGTTGAGTACAAAGAAGAGTTCTTGAAACTGTTCGGCTTTGGTGTTGAAGGCGTAGACTACGAAGCGGATGTTTCTCCACTAGTTGAGTTTGATGTTATCGACCTATAAATCGATACAGTCTTTCAGATACTAAATATCTGAGTGACAAAAAACTGAGTAACAAAGGAAAGGGGCGCTATGCAAGCGCCCCTTTTTTTGTCTGCGTTTAACCCTGTCTACTAAGAGAGGATAATCAGAATCGTACCAGCCAACGTCATTAATATATTGGCTATCGCATAAGTACCCGCATACCCCAGAGCAGGGATAGTTGAGCGCGCATGTTCGTTGATAACATCCATCGCAGGTGCACAAGTTCTAGCGCCGACGATTGCACCGATAAGGAGTGCTCGGTTCATCTTTAATACATAGTTACCAACCAAGTACGCCAGCACGACAGGCAGTACACTGACCAAGAAGGCAATCAATATTACTTGAGGACCAACTTGGGTTAGGTGCTCAAACATCTTGCCACCGGCACTCAGTCCGATACCAACCATAAAGAACATTAGCCCTAGGTCTTTGACCATATTCAGCGCGCCCTGAGGCACATAGCCAAACGTGGGGTGGTTGGCACGCAGGAAGCCAAGCGTGATACCTGATAAAAGTAAGCCCACCGCATTACCAAGACCGAATGAGACTTGACCGAATGACATGGTAATCAGACCGAACATAATGCCCAGAATAAAGAAGCTACAGAAAGCGAGCAGGTCTGCCATTTGACTGTGAATCGAGATGAAACCGATTTTTTCAGCAAGACCATGAACGCGACTCTTTTCACCACTGACCTGCAAAATATCACCTTTGGCAAGTACGATGTTAGCGTCCATTGGCATCTCAATCTGAGCTCGAACTACGCGGTTCAAGAAACAGCCATATTCAGACAAGTTTAAATCGGACAGGCTTTTTCCTGCGATATTGTCACTCTTAACAACGATCTCTTCTTCAACGATTCGAAGGTCAAGAAGGTTACGGTCGAACACCTCTTTACCGTTACGAAAGCTTGGATCGAGTCGAGCGTGGCTATCAGGGAAACCCACGAGTGCAATTTCATCACCTTCTTGCAAGATAGCATCACCATCAGGGTGGGCTAGAATGCCGTTGCGTCGAATACGTTCAATGTAGCAGCCCGTTTGTCGATAGATACCTAGCTCACGCAGGTTTTTACCATCAGTCCAGTCTATAAGCTCCTGTCCGACACGATAGGCACGAATAATGGGTAGATAGACCTTACGTTGACCACTGCCACCCAATCCACGCTCTTGGGCTATCTGCTGCGCAGAGTCGTGTAGATTTTGCTTTTGAAGCTTAGGTAGTAGCTTGGCGAGCATAATCATACTAATAAGACCAATGAGATAGGCCATCGCATAACCGACGGACAGGTTCTCAATAACTAGAGAGAAATCCATACCGCGCGGAATAGTTGCCAGTCCTGAATTCAGTGCATCTTGCGCGCCTACGAGTACTGGTGTTGCGGTTAGAGCACCTGCCATGACACCTGCTGATAAGCCGTAGTCCAAGCCAAGGTAGTGACTGGCGAAATAGGTCACCATCAAAGCGGTGACCAGCACTGTGAGGCTGAGTATTAGATAGTGCTTACCGTCTCTGAAGAAAATACCAAAGAAGTTAGGACCCGCTTCGATACCTACACAGTAGATAAACAGCATGAACCCGATAGTCAGCGCTTCAGCATTAAATGTGAAGCCGAGGTGACCCATGATCAATGAGGTGATCAGCACACCAATTGAATTACCTAATTGCAGATTTCCGAAGCGAATTTTGCCAAAGGCGAGGCCGATCGCGAGAACGACAAAGATAAGGAGGATAGGGTTTTGGTCAAGCAAATTGACGACGTCGATGTTCACTAGTACGACTCAAACAGACAGTAGTGGAGAATAAATAAAGTGTGGCGATTGTAGCGGAAATTTTCAAAAAGATAAGTGAATTTTTTTCCCTTTTTGCATTAGTTCAGCTTGAGTGCCTTAGCTTAGGAAAAACAGAGGGTTATTTGTGCCGTTGGTGAAAGTATGTACCGAAGGTGGGTTACCTCGCAAAAAACAAAGCCAACGTAAAACGCTGGCTTATTCAATTCTATCGTCAACTATACTTGAGTTGATTGCAGAGGCTAATTAGTCGAATAGACCTAGGTTCTCTTTCGCGTAAGCTTCAAACTCAGTACAGCCGCCAACGTGCTCTTGGTCGATGAAGATCTGAGGAACAGTTTCAACAGGCTTACCAACGGTTTTTTCTAGGTCAGCTTTTGAAATGCCTTCTGCATGGATGTCAACGTAACGATAGTTAAAATCGTCGCGTTTTGCTTTTAGCGTTTCAGCATGCTCTTTTGCACGAACACAATAAGGACAACCAGGGCGACCAAAAATAACAACGAACATTCAATTTCTCCTTGAAGACTAAACTTTTCTTTGAACCACGAGTAATAATGGTTGTGGTTCTTTCATCTTGTTGAAATCCACTATGCCTTAAGATGAAGAGGAAATAAAGTGTCATTTGTCTCTTGGTGCGATAGGTAAAACCTATCAGAGCAGAAGTTGGGCAAATCGTCGTAACAATGACCCTATCTAGTGTGTGATGATGTGCAAAAGTTACGAATTTAAACGGGCGACATGCGCTAATTGCTTGGCTTAAATCAAAAACTGTCGTCCTTTGAGATAGCATTCTGAGTACAGCTTTGTATGTTTGCTCTACCGATAACACTCACTGATGGTTTGTTTTTCGTATTGCTGGCGGTCTTGGCAATGTTTCGACTGGTGAGTTTACGGTATACCTAAAGGAGTCTGGTATGTTTCAGTTTATGACGTCGAGTCGCATTATCTTTGGTGAGGGGGCGCTTCAGTCTTCTCTTTCTATCATCAATCAATTTGGTTACAGCGTTCTCTTAGTAACCGGGCAAGATCGACAACGAGCAGAGCCCGTTATTCACTATCTCCATAATCAAAAAATGCGTTATCAACACGTAGCGATCCGTGGCGAGCCAAATATTACCATGGTGGAAGAAACCGCCATCATGGGACGTCGCTTTAAACCCGACATGGTGGTGGCGATTGGCGGTGGCAGTGTGTTGGATATGGGTAAGGCACTTGCCGCTATCATTCCTAATCAAGGCGATGTCTATGATTACGTAGAAGTTGTTGGCCGAAATGTTCCGTTAAAAACCAAACCCATTCCAATGATTGCCATTCCAACCACCGCAAGCACCGGGGCCGAAGTCACCAAGAACGCAGTTCTTAAATCAGGGCAGGATAAGGTAAAAGTCAGTCTACGAAACCCTGATATGCTTCCTGATGTTGCCATTGTCGATCCCGTCTTAACTTACGGTACCAATGTATACACTTCCGGGCGTGGTGCCATGGATGCTTTCACTCACCTTATGGAGGCATACGTTTGTGGTGAACCCAACCCATTGACTGACATGGTGTGTGAGGAGGGGCTAAGACGGCTGAGCTATTCCATCATTCCTGGGTGTAAGCAAGACAACCCTAAGTCTCGTGCAGATCTATCTTTTGCCGCTATGCTCGGCGGTATGGCGATTACCAATGCTAAATTGGGAGCAGCACACGGCTTAGCCTCTGCGCTTGGTGGTAAGATCTCCGCGCCTCACAGTGTGATCACTGCAAGGCTGGCTCCACATGTAATGATGGAAAACATCAAAGCCGCGAAAAGGGCGGGTCGCAGTGATGTACTAAACCGCTATCGCACTATGGCTCAGATACTGACTGGGCGAAATGATGCGTCTATCGAAGACAGCATTCAGTGGGTAAACATGATCTTAGAGCGCTTAGCGCTTCCACAACTGTCGGAATTTGGTGTGTGCGGGACATCGTTTGAGCAAGTCGCAGCTGACGCGATGAAGTCAATGGCAATAAAAGGCAATCCAATTCCATTAACCGAGGACCGCCTCATCTACATCCTCAACCAAGTCTGTCAGTGTAATTGCGATGGCAGCGCGGAAAACAGGGATGACAGTATGCAGGTAGAATATCGCAACAATCCTATCGAGACTGACTAATGCCTTATTGAGGTGGGTTCGTAAAAATCAAAAAGGAGGTCAATATTGACCTCCTTTAAATATCTAGCGCTATACAAATGGCTCGATTAGTAATTCGGCACTTTGTTGTAGCGAGAGTCCTTAAGTGCTTCTTTCACACGCTTAAGGTTATCGCGGAAGCCGCTTCCACGACGCAGAGTAAAGCCTGTTGCTAGTACGTCGATAATAGTCATCTGCACCACACGACTTGCCATTGGCATGTAAACGTCAGTGTCTTCTGGAACGTCGACAGTAATAGACAGTGAACTTGCTTTATCAAGCGGCGAGTCTTTCGCAGTAATGGCGATAACCGTTGCGCCGTTTTCACGAGCAAGGTGAGCAACCTCTACTTGGCTCTTAGTACGACCAGTATGAGAGATAAGCACGATAACATCGTTATCTGAGCAGTTAATACAGCTCATTCGTTGCATTACGACATCTTCGTAGCAAGAAATAGGGATGTTAAATCGGATAAACTTGTTTTGAGCATCGCGAGCAACTGACGATGATGCACCCAAACCGAAAAATGAGATACGCTTCGCCTGAGTCAACAAGTCAACGGCACGGTTGATCTGCATTGAGTCTAAGCTGTTTTTCGCCACGTCTAAACACGCCATCGTTGATTCGAAAATCTTATGGGTGTAAGCATCAGGACCATCGTCCTCTTCGACGTTTCGGTTCACATAAGGTGTCCCGTTAGCAAGACTTTGCGCTAAGTGCAGTTTAAAGTCAGGGAAGCCTTTAGTGTCGAGTCTGCGGCAGAAGCGATTCACAGTCGGTTCGCTAACGTCAGCCATTTTAGCTAGCGTAGCAATACTGGAATGAATGGCGGTTTGGGGGGACGCCATAATAACTTCAGCAACCTTGCGTTCAGACTTACTGAAGTTCTCTAAATTTTTTTGGACTTTCTCTAGTGTATTCATAGTGTTCACAGGGTAAAGAGAACAACTTGCTGGCGTAATTAATCAGGTCCGAAAAATAACCAACACGATAGTAAAAAAGGGTTTGTTATAATCGGAGTCCGTGATGTCGAGTTTTTATAATAGGTCGATTAACGCCAACTCCATAACCTCAGTATAAACGATGCTTCTTGTCATCTGTAACAAAAGCTCACATGAAATCTTTAGAATATGACAGGCATCAAACAAAAAACTGGAAGAAAAAAACAATAGAGCGAAAATTGTTCGCTTTTTGCTTCTTTCTAGCGCAGTTTTACCGTATCACTCCCACAAAACAGAAAGAAAGTTTCATAACTGGGGAAGTGAAATTGATTTCATTCTCGAATAATGAGGTATCGTTAAGCCAGAATTTGGTCTGCCAAGCTGGTTAGTTTGGTCAGTATTTCAGGTGAAGTGTTTGCTATTTGTCGCTGTTCCTCTAGCACACTGCTTAATACTTCTGTTGAAGTCAGTGGATTTGCTAGCACCACGCGAAAAACAATCGTATCACGACCAGACCAAATTGTCGGATTAAGTTGGGTACGAGATACAAATGACAAACCCGTCTCACGCTGTTTCTTCTGGATGAGCTTAGTCAATTGATTGAGCAGTTCATGCAGCTCATCTTTCTGGCTATCAGATGCAAGCTCTAGTGCTTGTTGCACATTCTCTGGTACATAGCGATACGTGAGCAGACAAAGTTCAGGCTTACTGACCAGCTCGAAATCATTTTGCTGTTCGATAAGATCAGCGAAGTAACGGGCTTTCTCAATACTTTGGTTGATCAGCAGCTCATACCCTGGTCGACTGATGATATGCATTGCCGCATACACAAGCATTGCCATACCTGAGCGAGAGCCTTCTAACGTGTGGCGGCCCAAGTCTTTTGAGCCTTTGCGAAGAATATACTGAGCATGATGTTTGATGCTTTTCATGGCATCGGGATCTTTAAACAGTACCATACCCGCACCCATAGGGATGTAGAGCTGCTTGTGAGCATCAATCGTGACAGAGTCAGCAAGCTCAATACCATCGAGGATGGAGCGGTACTTGTCGGACATCAATGTCGCGCCGCCCCAAGCTGCATCAACGTGGAAGTGACAGGCTTCTCGTTCACAGATAGCAGCAATCTCACGAAGAGGATCAACGTTACCGGTTTCCGTGGTACCAGCAACACCAATAACCGCGAATGGGTGGATTTTTTGCTGTTTCAGCTCTTTGAATTTTCGTTCAAGGTCTAGAGGGCAGATTCGATTATTTTCGTCTGTTCTAACAGCGACAAGACCTTGTTGACCAATTCCTAGCAAATCAGCGGCTTTCTTAAGTGAGTAGTGACCTCGCTCAGATACCAATATAGCTAAACCTTCATAGCCATAGTGCTTCATCGCTTTGAAAAGTCCTTCCTTTTCTACACCAAGAAAATCGCCTTGCGCTTTCAACGCACGGTTTCTTGCGACCCATAAAGCGGTAATGTTGGCAATGGTGCCACCAGAGCAAAACGCGCCCAAAGAATGCTCTGCGCTGTGCATCCATTTTTGGTAGAAGCTGTCTTGCTCGGTATAAATCAGTTTATGAAGCATTCCTAGAACTTGGCGTTCTAGTGGTGTGAATGCCTTTGAAGTCTCAATCTTCACCAAATTTTGGTTAAGAGCGATCATGATCTTAGACAGAGGCATTAAAAAGTAGGGAAGTGCCGATGTCATATGACCAATAAAGCTTGGCGATGAGGTGTGAACGGAGTGCGAAACTAAAGTATCTAACAGATGTTCTGTATGAGCAGAGACGAACTCTGGCTGCTCTGGAATTGCTGCACTAGAGAAGTCTTTTTCGATTTCGTGAAGTGGTTTTTCTTCCGCAACAATATGCTCTCGCAAAAACTGGTTCAAGTTTTTGGATAAACTCTCTTCAATTTGCGTTAGTGTCGAGTCAGGTCCTTCAGGGATAGTGAATATTCGAAGGAGGCTCTCAAAGCTGACATCAGCAATTTTTTGCTCAGATACCATATCGTTATCTACTATTATTCCGTTACTGCAAGCGGCACAATCTAAACCAATTGAGTCCGAATGTCTCGCAAAAATGTAGCACAGCACCGATTTTTTGCCGTGCCACAGCGTATTGTCCCTGTATTTGGTTACTAAAAATGCAAAAGCTGGCGTATCAGCCAGCTTTTGTTTAAGAGTTGTCCGTCTTTTGGAACGAGAAGAGTTAGTACACTAATTACAAGTGGTTGCCTCAACTTCCTGAATAGATTCATTGTATCTATTTAATGCCGTCTCGATTTTCTTAGGGTGACTCAATAGATCGGCAAACGCGCTACGTAGCTCGTAGTTTTGAGGGTGTGGCTTAGCTTGACGGTCAGCAAAGCTTTTTGCAGCGATTTGTCCAAGCTCATCGTTTCTTTGAGCCAAGGCTTTTACGTCTTGTTGCTCAAGCTGCAACCAGGTCTCGATAGATTGCTCAGTCGCTACTTTCTGCGGTTCATTTTTCAAGTAATAGCGCACGGCTTCACGGTTTAGTTCGAAGTGGTGCTTGCGGCCTTCCAAAAACCAGTTACTGACTTCGTTCAATTCTGGGTATTCGCTGGTCGTCATTTGAACCAAATCTTCATACCACTGAATAGACGCATCAATGTACGCATCGTACTTGTTCTCGAAACATTGAGTAGAGTCTGCAGACATTGCGGAAAAAGAGGTGCTTAAAATTGCCGCAGCGGCGAGCCATTTTTTCATTATTGTATCCTTTCGTGGGCTAACGAGCGTTTTTCTTTATTGTAATGTTTGAGGGGCAAGAATACAGGAATGAGAAAATCATTCCTGAGATCTACGCAGCAAGAGAAACAAAAAACAGCATTAAAACCGGTACCAGCAAGCTCAGGATAAAGCCACTAACTATCGCTACGGGTACACATCTAACACCGCCGCTGCTTTGAATTATTGGCAGCGTAAAGTCCATTGCAGTCGCGCCGGCATAACCGATTGCGGTGCATGGTCGTTTGGCAATGAGCATCGGTATTATGACCAAAGCAACAAGCTCTCTTAGTAGCTCTATCATAAAGGAGGTGCCGCCAAAAACGGGGCCGAACGCATCACCTATCAAAATACCAGCCAATGAATACCAACCAAAACCCGAAGCGATGGCTAGTCCCTTATAAATAGAGATGTCTAGAATAAGCGCTGCGATTATGCCCCCAATAAGAGAACTCGCCACAATGACAGTCGCTATGGTCATGCCTTGTTTGTTGACCAGTATTTGCTTGAGTGTGAGGCCACTGTTTCTTAGTTGGATACCAATAAAGAAGAGGAGGGCAAACAGAATCCATTCGCTGGCTGCTTCGACCCAGCCAAGACCGATTGGCAGCATTAAGCCCAAGATGAGACCAGAGCCTACAACACCGATGAGCTTGAGTGATTCAAGCGCCATCGAAGACAACGGCAATTGATTCTTGAGCTGCTCTGTTTCAAGAGGCATCAGTTTATCAATCATCGGAAGGCACAATAGATTACATCCACCAATGACGACAAAAAATGTCGCGGTCATTGTAATGATGGTCTTTAGGTGACTCCCGAAATTGTCGAGAGCTGCCAAACTTAATCCCATCAAGAAAAGGATGACGTATATTAACCAGGATGTTGCTCGGTTAATGGTGTTAAGGTACGCCGCGTTGGAAACTGGGAATAAATACCCAATCACTAGCGGAGTAAAAATGAACAACATCCCTGAAAACATTTCCGTGTGCCTCGTAAAAATATTATTTGAGCAATGAGCGGCTCGCGGCTAATTACATGCCTGCAGAGCGAAGAACGTCTTTGATTTTTTCCTGGAATTCAACTTCGCTCAGTGAGGTAAGTTGATACATGACTTCTGCACCATCAACGTTGATTTCCACTTCGTGTTCTTCAAGTGCGTCATGATCTTTCTTTCGGAAAAGAAGTATGTGGTTAGCGATACGGGCAATGTCTAGGTAAGAAACCTCAGGTCGCTCAATCTGTTTAACTTGGTTTGATGCAACTTCGATAAAATCTTTATCAAATCCCCAAGTGTTTAGGACTTGCTCACTGGTAAGTGCACAGCGAGATTGGAAGATTTGCATCGCGAGATCAGGGTCTAGGTAGTTTCCTTTCTCTAAATAAAGGTGGTACTCGTTGACCAAACAGAAAAGACCGATATCTGCGAGAAAGCCAACCAAAAGCGACTTTTCTTGTTCGAGATGGGTGTAATCATCAACAGAAAGCTCTTGGAAACTGCGGGTAACCATGACCATAACAGCAGCCAGCTCTCGAGATACCATGGCACTGTTTATCAGTACTTCATGGCACTCTTTCGATAAATTGACGGAGTGTTTGAGCAGTTCGATGGATTGAGCTGTGACTATGTCGCGAACACGGAAAATACCAAGACGGGAGACCGCGGTGTTCAGGTCGTTACATGTGATATTTCTGCGATTGAATATCACAGAGTTTGCGACTTTAAGGACGGTAGCAGCAAGACCTGGGTCTTCTAATAGACAGTCCGCGATGTCGGAGATACCTGTAGCTTCATCATTACATAAGGCTTGTATTTTTAGTACAACTTCAGAAATAGGAGGAAGGGAAATCTTTCCGGTGTTGATTGATTGCTCGACTAAGTCTGCAAATTCCGTTTCGAGGCTTTTGATGAAGAGTTGTTGATTCTCTGGAAGCCAATAAAATGATAAGTGATTCATAAACATTCGACAGGTGAAGCGATTGCGCAAGTGTACCTTTGTGGGTCAGTCATTGACAATAACATTAGTGATTTAAATTGGCGAATGTCGCCTAAATGGCGTTTAGAACATCATTCAATTGTAACTAGATTTGAAACTGGTTGTGTATGAGCGTTATTGTGAAGTGACTCGCAAATGAATTGTGACCAACTCGCACAACTGTGACATTGAGCCAGACTTAATTTGCATAGTGAACTATTATAAAAACATATAAAAAAGCGAGGCATTTTATACTGCTATAAATTGACCCTGCTAATAACATTTTTCATTTTTTCAGCTGCTATTTCTGGTGATCGATTAATCGGGGTAAAGATTAAGGATCAAAGGAAATGATAGAGCAATCTTTTTACGACTACACGACTCAATTTGGCGAATCGCAAAAACGTTCGATGTTTGGTGGCACAGGGCTCTTCAAGGAAGGCGCCATGTACGCACTGATCAGTAACGACAAAGTGTTCATCCGCGGTGGAAAAGGACTGGATGCTCAGTTGCACGAGCTGCAATGCGAGAAATTTCGTCATGTAAAAAAACAATCAACAGCAACGGTAAACTATTACGACATAACGAATCTGTACAACCAGCAAGCTCCTGTGCTCAAAGATTTGGTTAGACAGTCCATCGAAAACTCAGTCGATCAGCACTGTAGTAAGAATTCAGTCGAGAATAGACGATTGAGGGACTTGCCTAACATGCAACTCACATTAGAGCGCATGGTGAAAAAGTCGGGGATTCAGGATGTTAAGACGTTCTTAGAGTTAGGAGCGCCACGTGTTTTCAATAGAGTGAAACGCACGTATGGCAACGATGTTGACCTTAAACTGTTATGGAAGTTTGCGGGTGCAGTCGATGGCGTGCATTGGAAACTGATTCAAGATCCAATGAAACAGAGACTTTTGGAGCATTGCTCGAAGATAGAGTAGTAGATTCGAAGTTAAAACAGTAGTTCACTAGATCAGCATTGAAAAAGACCGTGCTAAGCACGGTCTCAGACTGCTGACAAAGGTCTAGCTATTGAGCTAGACCTTTGATCTAATAGGAGTATCGAAATATGGATACTCTGACATGCTCCAAGAACCCTCTCCACAACAGTACGAACTCGAAATGGTGACGATGGAACAACTGGTTCCCAAAGACCATCTTGTACGCAAAATTGATTCTGCTATCGACTTTGAGTTCATTCGTGACGAAGTTGCCCACCTCTACTGCAAAGACAATGGCCGACCGCCTGTAGACCCTGTCCGCTTATTCAAAATTATCCTACTGGGCTACATCTTCGGCGTAAAAAGTGAGCGTCAACTTGTCAAAGAAATCGAAGTGAATGTCGCGTATCGTTGGTTCCTACGCATGTCTCTCACCGAAAAAGTCATCCATGCTTCGACACTCAGCCAAAACCGTATCCGCCGCTTTAATGGTACGGATGTCTTCGAACGTATCTTTATTAACATCGTTCAACAAGCCATGGCGAAAGGCTTAGTCGCTGGACAAGAGCTTTTTACTGACAGCACTCACCTCAAAGCAAACGCGAACAAAAACAAGTACACCAATAAACAAACGGCGGTTCGAGCTAGTGCCTATTTAGACATGTTAGATGAAGACGTGGTACTAGACCGAGAAAAAGAAGGAAAGAAACCGCTAAAAGAACGACCTTCTGAGCAGAAGACCAAGAATACGAAGAGCAGTACGACTGACCCAGAAAGTGGCTTCATGACCCGCGACAACAAGCCGCAAGGGTTCTTCTATCTCGACCACCGCACGGTCGATGGTCAGCATGGCATCATCGTTGATACCCACGCGACCGCGGGGAATATCAATGACTCCCAACCTTATATCCACCGCCTCGACTACACACTTGAACAGTTTAATCTCAATCCTATCGCCGTTGGCCTTGATGCCGGTTACTTCACTGCCCCTGTCGCAGAATCCCTTGAGCGCAGAGGGATACTTGGTGTGTTCGGCTATCGCCGACCATCACGAACAAAGAATGCCTTCAAGAAGAAGCACTTCATCTATAACAAAGAAAAAGACAGCTATCGTTGCCCTAACGGACAAGAACTTATTTACAAGACAACATCACGCGACGCTTATCGAGAGTATCACTCAGACCCTAAAGAATGCGTGTTCTGCCCAATGCGTGATGAATGTACTCAAAGTAAAAACATGAAGAAGGTCGTTACAAGGCATATCTATACGGAGGCCATGGATAGAGCGAACATGATGCGAGTCTCCGCTTATGGAAAGAAGACCTACAGGCGTAGAAGTGAAACGGTAGAAAGAAGCTTCGCCGATGCAAAACAGCATCACGGTCATCGTTATGCTCGCTTCCGTGGCCTAGCCAAGGTACAGATGCAGTGCTGGTTGGCGGCAACTGCTCAAAACATCAAAAAGATAGCGTTGGTGGTGAACTATCTGCGTAAACTCGGCCTAAATCGAAGTGAAATATCGCAAATCCTCGCTAATGTACGCCAACTTAAGAACACTAACGCCCCACAGGTTACTTGACAAAAAATATCGCGATCGCGACCTACGGTCGCTCATAAAAAGAACCCCACTTTAAAAAGTGGGGTTCGTCATCAATCTGAGACCGTGCTAAGCACGGTCTTTGTGTTTTTATTCGTTTGCTAATCAGCGTAATCTACAAATAGGTGTTAGATTAGAATGCAAAGCGAGCAGTGAACATCAACTGGTCACCATAGATATGGTTGATACGACCTTCAAGACCCAGAGAGAAAAGCTCTGTTGAGTGGAAGCGACCATATACAGAACCCATCCAGCGGTCTTTATCACCAACGTTTAGGTAACCTGCTTTACCACCAATTTCAAGTTGTGGACCAAGCCATTGACGCACACCTAGGTTTACTTCCATACCAGTGTCAGTTTTGTGGTGATCGCCACTGTCGTGAATGTGAGCTAGCATCTCACCTGTAAAATCTGCCCAGTTGTTTACTGGTGCGTGGAAGCCAACACCACCAGAGAAGTCGTAGTCACCCTCAAATTTTGAGTCGATGCTACCTACGATGTGAGCATTTGGGTGGATTGATTTGCTGATAGCAGCACCGAAGGTCATTGGGCTTGCACCAATACGAGCTTCAGCATAATCGTAATTGAAGTTACTCATCGTCGCTCGTTGCTCGTCCTGGTTGGCAAATGCCTGCTGCGAAGTGATAACCATCAGAGCAGCTAATAGAGTTTTGCGCATAGTGTCTCTAAACCTTTTTGTTTGAACTCAATTCCTTGACCATAAGAGTGCGCGTAGCAAGATGCTTATGGTGACTTAAAGTATCTCGCTATGATAAATCAATTTGTCCTTGGTTCTCCAACAAAAAGTGCCTTTATCGGGTGCAAATTCCCAAAAATTTACAATGCCATACATAATTCAAGCAATATGGACGCTTTGTGTAAGAAAATCGTAATCAAAAGTGAGAGATGTAGCACACTAACGCCCTAGGAAGTGTGAGTTTTCTAAGCCAAGTTGTCAGGAATAGGCGTTAAGGCACATAATTCACTAGTCACCAAAGTTTATTCTATTGTCGGCAATGGCGTTGAAGATGCGTTCAGTATCAAGCACTCGTCCCCAGGGCATCAAATCTTTGACATTGTTTATCATGTAATCAGTGAGCTGTTGCTTAACAATGGAACGAAGCTCATCGCCTTTCCAAGGCTTACTAATATAGAAATCCAAACAGGCGTGATTAACCGCCTCGATAGTGTCTTCATGACCCGCTTGCCCAGTAAGTAGAACCTTTCTACATGCCTTTAGTTCTTCGTTTTCGCTGAGTTCGATAAGAAAGCTCACGCCAGTTTGCTCTGGCATAATATGGTCACAGAGAATGAGTGCCAGCTTTGCCCCTTCTCGAGTATGGTCAGCAATCACAGAGCGAGCTTCATCAACCGACTCCGCACCTTCGACGATAAAGTGCTCCTCGAAATCATCCAAATCTTGCAAGACACTATCAAGGACTTCTCTTTCGTCATCCACACACAAAATTAGATATTCAGTCATGGTTGTGCTCCTTTATCAGTTCTTCTTGGGTGACAGGAATAAACACTGCCATATTGGTGTACTGTCCACACTCAGAATGGGCTTCAATCCAGCCCTTGTGCTGAGCCAGTATCTGTTGGCAAATCGACAAGCCAATGCCTAGGCCAAAATTGCCTTCTTTTTTGGTGGTGTAGTTAAGCTCAAAGATACTCTCTAATTGTTCAGCAGGTATACCACAACCGTTGTCGATAAACTCATATAGGTTGTAAGTGTCGCCATCTCGATTAACTTGGCTGCTTCGAATCGTTAGGGTGCCTTTTTCAGGCAAGGCGTCTAAAGCGTTGGACACGAGGTTAGTCCAAACCTGCTGCAGGGCGATAGGTTTACAGAAAATAGAGGGAAGGGCGCCGTATTCCTTGATGAGCTTATGTCGCTTTAAGCGATTTTCAAATATCACCAAGGTGTCTTCGATGCCTTCATGAAGGTCAACGAACTCATAAGATTCATTATCCTGTCTCGAATAACCTTTAAGGCTTTTCACCATGTCCGCAATGCGCTGGGCGCAAACTTGAATCGAGCGCAGTGTTGCCCCCGTCACTTGGAAGCTCTCGAGTTTCGAGAGCGTGTCGGCAAGTTGCTCTGGCTGTTTTAAGGCTTGCTCGACCAATGTGGAGTGATTATGAAGGTCCAGGCTCACCAAACGCTTAGACAATCGGCGGTCTTTGATTCTTTCTTGAAGCTGCTTGGTGCGCTCTCTCAGCTCTGAGGTTGAGAGTGGCGAAGAGAGTCGAGACCTTTGCAGAACATCCAAACCCAATTGAAAGGTGTTAGCGTCATGATTAGCATTTAAAATCGAGTCAATCTTGTCAGAAACGGTTTCTGAACCGCGCAGAATGGCCGAAACGGGGTTATTCAATTCATGGGCGACACCTGCCACGAGTTGACCTAACATGGCCATTTTCTCTTGTTCGATTAACTGCTGATGTGCGGACTCGAGTGATTCGAGAGTTTTCTGTAGTTCGAGCTTGGTATTGATGCTTCGCTGTAATCGCCGGTTAAAGTGACGGAGCAAAAGGTTGGTAAACAGTGGAAGCAAATCTGTGTTGGAATGCATCACCTGAGTAAATACCGTTCGATCAAGCTTGATGACCTGAGTTGGGGTTAGGGTCATTGCTGTGGAGAACGACTGCTCGCCCGTCACGAAAGACATACCACCGACAATGCCACCTCTACCATGTCTTACTACTTCTCGCTGTTGGCCAATGTCATCTTTCTTATAAAGTGCAACGTGCCCCTCGACGATAAACCATAAGAACTGATTAGGCTGCCCTTCGGCCGTGAGTAGGTGCTCAGCAGAGTAGGCTCGAACGGCTCGAGTCTCATCTTTTTCTGCAAAGAAGGCGAGCAAGGCTTCTATGACTTGTACTGCGAGTTGATTGTCTGAAATTTCATGAAAATCATGAATAAAGCTCGCACGATAGGAATGCATTTTGTTTTCTATATGTGCTCTGAGTATTTTTTGCTGATCGAGTACTTTTCCAAAATGCAGTAGATGTTCTGTCTCATGTTGCACTACATATTGCGTGAGCTCTTTCACCACTGTTTTATGCAGGCTACTTTGTTCGATCGGGTAGGTCAGACAGTGGTCAAGTCGTCCTTCATTCACCGCATTGAGAATCGCAGTGATGTCATGGGCATCTGTTTTACTGATGAGCACTTTTCTAGCCGATTGAGCGTGGGCCATTTGCTCAAGCTGAACTAAGAACTCTCCACCATCAAACAGTCTGCTATGTCTTGCGATCACTAGTGCGAGATGTTGTCCTTGTCGACCGATCTGTTGAATCAACTCATGCCCTTCGAGGATGGAGGTCGCCAAATGAATATCGAAATGCGATTGGTACAAAGAAAGCTCAGTATCGAGCTTATCTAAGCTCGCTAAATCACTATCTAAACAGAGCACGGCATAACGGTTATTTTGGGTCATTGATACATGAGTCTCTCGTGTCGTACGTGAATTTAATATATCAATAAAAAGCAGAGGGTTATGAGAAGTAGGTATGAGATTGGAGATCCTAACGACTTGAGTTAGACTGAATGAAATACACCTCACAAAACGTTTTAATTATCTCTATGAATCAACTTAAGAAGTATGGCGCAATTGGTGGCGCAGTCGCTCTTGTGCTGTGTTGGCCCCTAGCGGTTGGCCACATTGGTCAGAAAGTTATTGAAGATGGCGTGGCGCAGCTCAACAATGAAGGCGTGGCAGCAGAAATCGTTTCTTATGATCGCGGCTATCTCTCATCGGTAGTAGAAACTCGCTATCAAGTCCAAGACCCAATCCTTAAAGAGCAGCTTGAAGTCGATGGGTTGCCAACAGAGTTAGTGGTGAAAAGCGATATCAGCCACGGTTTGATGAGTTTGACCGCGAACTCGGTTCTAAAGAACTTCCCGGACTTTCCGTTACTTCTGAAAACCGTCACTCAACTCAATGGCAATACAGAGTTTGAGTTGTCATTGGATAGCTGGAGCTATCAAGGCAGTGATGACCAAACCGTGAGTATGTCGATTTCGCCGTCTGTCGCGACCGGCACAGCAACCGTGCTTGGTCAGGTATCATTCCAACTAAACGTGCCTTCTGTTCAGCTCGATTTCGAGAATGGCGAGCAATTAGTGATTAACCAAGTCTCTGCTAAAGGCGAAGGTAAACAAGAAAATGGTTTCTGGCTCGGTGAACAGAGCGCATCGATGAAGCAGTTCAGTATCCTTGATCAAAACCATGATAGTTTGTTTGATATCGACACGATCGGATATACCTTCAAGTCGTCTCTGAATGCTGAGAGTGATCGTATCGATACTCAACATATCTTCGATATGACTCAACTGACTTATCCAGAGGGCGCTCAGTTGAGCGACCTAAAAGTTGATTTTGCGATGAACTCACTCGACCGTTCGGCGTTTGAGGGTTTAGTCTCTCTGTACCGCTCTAATCCATCTTTAGCGCATGCCGATATCAACGAGATTGCTCCACTTATCGAAAACTTGTTTGCTCGTGGCTTCCAAGTGTCGATGAATGACATGCACTTCAAAATTGCTGAAGAAGAGTTCAAGTCAAAGTGGCTAGTTGAAGTGCCGGAAGGGACTGAAAACGTATCTCGTGATCCAAGTGTTGTATTGCCGGCGCTGCAAGGAAACATGAATGCGTATATGTCTCAAGGTATGGCACTTGCCCACCCAATGCTCGCGCAGGGTGTCGATGAGCTGGTTGTGATGGATATGATCAAAGAGAAAGATGCTGGGTACGAGTTGGATGCCAATATTGAGGGCGGACAATTGGTGTTTGAAAACGGTCAACAAATCCCTTTGATTGCGTTGTTTCTCCCATTACTGATGGGACAATCAATGGGGCAATAGCGCCTAGATTGATCAAATTTTCATCCCCCAATAGAAAAGAGGCTTCCAGCCTCTTTTCTTGCTTTTTATCTCTTTGAAAACGTGATATTACTGATGGCTTCTTTAAGTATTTTGTTAGGAGTAGTAGGGTCATGGAGCCGATGTCAGATAACGTATTTAATTTCAGTGCAGGTCCAGCAGGGTTGCCAAGAGATGTGCTTAAAAAAGCACAGTCCGAGCTACTTGATTGGAATGACTTGGGTACGTCGGTTATGGAGATCAGTCACCGAAGCAAGCAGTTTATTCAGGTTGCCGATGAGGCTGAACAAGATCTACGAGATCTTCTGAACATCCCCTCAAACTACAAGGTCCTATTTTGCCAGGGTGGCGCACGAGCCCAGTTCTCGGCAGTGCCATTAAACCTACTTGGCGGTAAAGACAAAGCGACTTACATTGATGCCGGTTACTGGGCACAAAGCGCAGTAGATGAAGCGGAAAAATACTGTACACCAGTTGTCTATCAAGCAAAGACGGAAATTGAGGGTAAGGTAGCAGTACAGCCGGCAAGTGAATGGTTCATTGACCCTGACTCTGCTTACGTGCATTTCTGCCCGAATGAAACGATTGACGGTATCGAAATTAATGAGCTTCCAGAAACTGATTTGCCAATCGTGGCAGATATGTCTTCGACCATCCTTTCTCGTCAAATTGACGTGTCGAAATACGGTGTGATCTACGCTGGTGCTCAGAAGAATATCGGTCCTGCAGGTATCTGTATCGCGATTGTACGTGACGACTTACTGGAGCTTGCAAGCGATGTACTACCAACGTTTCTAAACTACAAAGTGTTGGCAGAAAAAGAGTCGATGTACAACACGCCACCAACGTTTGCTTGGTATCTCTCTGGCTTGGTATTCAAATGGCTAAAAGAGCTAGGTGGCGTACAAGCGATTGAGCGTATCAACCGCGAGAAGGCAGCTATCCTTTACGACTATATTGATGCGTCGCCTTTCTACAACAATAATGTTCATGCGGACAACCGTTCTCTTATGAATGTACCATTCCAGCTAGCGAAGCCAGAGCTTGATGCTAAGTTCTTAGAGCTTGCGGATGAACGCGGTCTTCGCGCGTTGAAAGGTCACCGTGCTGTCGGTGGTATGCGCGCATCAATTTACAATGCGATGCCAGTAGAAGGCGTTCAAGCACTTGTTTCCTTCATGAAAGAATTTGAAGCTGAGTACGCATAAACTCAACTCTCGATTTTGCTCGAAGCCGCGATTACTCGCGGCTTTTTTTTTTCATCGCGGCTTTCCGGGGAAAGCCGCTTTTATCTTTAGAAAGAAGTAATCGATATCTCGGTAACCGTAGCCCATTCGTTTGATTAACTTTATCTTGTTGTTTATCCCTTCTAGCGTACAGGTGTTGAGTGGGTACCTTGCAGAAGCAACTATGCCATGAAGGTACGGTTTGAGCTTTCTCGCGAAGTCCATTAGTGGTTTGATCCCGCTTTCTTGAACTTGCTCCCACCATATGTCCCACAAGCCTTCCGCTTCGCTCTCTGACTGGCACCGCCATAACTCTTTAAGCTGAGAGCCAAGTAAATACGTCACCATTAAGTCCTTGTTCATACTCAGTATCTCATTTAGATAACTCTCCTGCTTACTGTCTAAATTGCCTCTGTTTTTGAGGAGAACCCAGCGTGAACGTTTAATCCATTGACGTGCTTTCCTGTCTTGTTTAAGTCGATTAGCTTGGTCAACTCTGACTCTATCCATCACTTCTCGTCCAAATTTGGCGACTACATGGAATAAGTCGTACACAATGCGGGCGTTAGGACAATGCTGCTGCACTTCGAGGTCGAAAGCCGTATTCATATCCATCGCAACCGCTTCTATGTTCTGGCCATGCTTACCGAGTAACTCGAAAAAAGGACGGATATCTTTTCGGCTGCGTCCGACGCCTATCCAAAGTACTTGATGCGTCTTTGCATCCGCGATAACAGTGGCATAACGATGTCCCTTGAAGAGGGCAAACTCATCCATAACAAGCTGTCGCAGCTCCGCCCAGTTAACCTCTGGCACTACATTTTGCAGCCGGCGCTTATCTATCTCCTTGACGGTATGCCAATGAACACCCGTCATTTGGGAAATATGTTTGATAGGGAGAAGAGGCAGCAACTGTTCAATATAACTACGCAAGCGGTTAGTAAGACGGGCAAAAGGTTCAAGCCAAGAAATAGATTCGGTTTTGATACCGCAGTCAGGGCACTTGATACGCCTTGTTTGTAGGTGCAGCTCGACAGGTACGCCAAGAATCATCGCTTCCTTAATGGTGCGCCACTGATAATCATGTATGGCTTGAACATGTTGCCCACATGCACATCGAGCAGTCGTACTGGGTTTGAGAGTAATCGTGATAAGAGAAGACGTTTGTACAGACTTTACGACATGAAAGCCTTCCCAGAACGATGATAGGAAAGTATTATTCGGCATGAAAACGGTAGTTTGTGCAAGGTTGTATTTGGCGATGTAACCTTATCACTTACTACCGTTTTTGTTTTAAGTCCCCGCTAATCCGCGATGAACCTTTTTTTTGGTTCATCGCGGCTTTCCGGGGAAAGCCGCTTTTATCTTTAGAAAGAAGTAATCGATATCTCGGTAACCGTAGCCCATTCGTTTGATTAACTTTATCTTGTTGTTTATCCCTTCTAGCGTACAGGTGTTGAGTGGGTACCTTGCAGAAGCAACTATGCCATGAAGGTACGGTTTGAGCTTTCTCGCGAAGTCCATTAGTGGTTTGATCCCGCTTTCTTGAACTTGCTCCCACCATATGTCCCACAAGCCTTCCGCTTCGCTCTCTGACTGGCACCGCCATAACTCTTTAAGCTGAGAGCCAAGTAAATACGTCACCATTAAGTCCTTGTTCATACTCAGTATCTCATTTAGATAACTCTCCTGCTTACTGTCTAAATTGCCTCTGTTTTTGAGGAGAACCCAGCGTGAACGTTTAATCCATTGACGTGCTTTCCTGTCTTGTTTAAGTCGATTAGCTTGGTCAACTCTGACTCTATCCATCACTTCTCGTCCAAATTTGGCGACTACATGGAATAAGTCGTACACAATGCGGGCGTTAGGACAATGCTGCTGCACTTCGAGGTCGAAAGCCGTATTCATATCCATCGCAACCGCTTCTATGTTCTGGCCATGCTTACCGAGTAACTCGAAAAAAGGACGGATATCTTTTCGGCTGCGTCCGACGCCTATCCAAAGTACTTGATGCGTCTTTGCATCCGCGATAACAGTGGCATAACGATGTCCCTTGAAGAGGGCAAACTCATCCATAACAAGCTGTCGCAGCTCCGCCCAGTTAACCTCTGGCACTACATTTTGCAGCCGGCGCTTATCTATCTCCTTGACGGTATGCCAATGAACACCCGTCATTTGGGAAATATGTTTGATAGGGAGAAGAGGCAGCAACTGTTCAATATAACTACGCAAGCGGTTAGTAAGACGGGCAAAAAGGTTCAAGCCAAGAAATAGATTCGGTTTTGATACCGCAGTCAGGGCACTTGATACGCCTTGTTTGTAGGTGCAGCTCGACAGGTACGCCAAGAATCATCGCTTCCTTAATGGTGCGCCACTGATAATCATGTATGGCTTGAACATGTTGCCCACATGCACATCGAGCAGTCGTACTGGGTTTGAGAGTAATCGTGATAAGAGAAGACGTTTGTACAGACTTTACGACATGAAAGCCTTCCCAGAACGATGATAGGAAAGTATTATTCGGCATGAAAACGGTAGTTTGTGCAAGGTTGTATTTGGCGATGTAACCTTATCACTTACTACCGTTTTTGTTTTAAGTCCCCGCTAATCCGCGATGAACCTTTTTTTTGTCTGAATAATCAAAGCTTATCGTAACCATAGTAAACTCGATATCAAAGAATCTGGTGAACATGCGATTATTCACACTCTTCTCTCGCATTCCTCTATATGCTGAGAGTGTGTTGATGATCGGATGGCATTATGGACATATTGATTTTATTTGGTTTGATTGCTCTTAACGGCTTGTTTGCAATGTCTGAGATTGCGCTGGTGGCGGCCAAAGGTGGTCGACTCAGAAAACTCGCAGAACAGTTTGGTTCTGCGCAGACTGCACTGAAACTGAAAGACGACCCCACCTTGTTTCTTTCAACGATTCAAATTGGCATTACCGCTATTGGTATCTTAAGTGGTATCTGGGGTGAAGCGGTTCTGTCAGCGCCAATTTTGCAATGGCTTGTTAGCATGGGCATGGAACGCGAGTTGGCAACGGTGTTAGCAACGACAGGGGTGGTTTTGGTGATCACCTATTTTGCGATAGTGGTGGGCGAGTTAGTACCGAAACGAATCGCTCAGAACAATGCTGAGCGCATTGCCGTGGTGGTTGCCTATCCGATCTATTGGCTCTCAATCGCCACTAAGCCTTTTGTCCTTCTACTGACATTCTCCACCAATCTCATGTTGAAACTGTTGGGACAAAAGGACACTAATGGTGACGCTGTCACTGAAGAAGACATTGTCGCTTTGGTAAAGGAAGGCTCAGAAACTGGGGTTATTGAACTTCAAGAGCAAGAGATGATCGCCAATTTATTGCAGCTCAACGATAGAATGGCGACGTCCTTGATGACACCAAGATGTGAGATCCAATATCTAGATATAGAGCAGCCATTAGCCGAGATACTGAAAAACCTTCGTCAAACTAAACACTCGGTGTGGCCGGTTTGTCGTGGCGGGTTAGATAACCTTATCGGTACCATCTCCTCTAAGGTATTACTAGATGAATATAGCGAGCTATCCATTGAGCGCTTAGTGAAGCTATTGCGTAAGCCGAGGTTTGTTCCTGAATCGATGAAAGGACTGTCTCTACTTAGCTATATGCAGCAGACCAGTAGTGAGATGACGTTTTTGGTCGATGAGTATGGTGACATTCAAGGTCTGGTTACTCATTATGACCTGTTAACGTCGATAGCGGGTGAGTTAGCCATGACCACACAACATATGTCGGCACGAAAGGGGAAAGACGGCAGCTGGCAGTTTGATGGTCTGATTCCTATTTCAGTATTCAAGACCAAGCTAAACCTAGACGTCCTTGAAGGGGAAGAAACGGAAGGTTTTCAAACCTTAAATGGCTTCCTTACTTGGCTATCAGGTCGTTTGCCCGAAGAGGGTGAGGCTATTTACTACCAGCGATTTGTTTTCGAGGTTGTTACTGTAAAGAACAATCGGATTACACAGGTTAGGGTACATGAAGTAGTGATTGAGCAAGCAAACGATCACTAATGGTCGGTCTAGCGAAAATAAAAATCCCCGTTATTTGAACGGGGATTTTTATTGGTAGTGAAGGTAAGTGCGCTATAGAGTTTGATGCAGTTCGAAGTAGCGTCCTTGTGCAGCTAATAGCTCGTCATGATGACCAAGCTCGAGCACCTCGCCATCTTCTAACAGGCAAACTTTATCAAAGGTATCCAGGTTCACTAGACGGTGCGTAATGAAGATCACTGTCTTACCTGCAAACTTCGACTCAAACAACGACATGATTTGTTGCTCTGTCTTCTTATCTAAGCCTTCAGTAGGTTCATCAAGAAGCAATATCGGTGCATCATGCAGCAGGGCTCGGGCAATCCCAACTCGACGCTTCTCGCCTCCGGATAGCTGTCGACCGCCTTCGCCAAGCCATGCATCTAAGCCTGAGTCTTGGTTGAGGTGTTCCAGCCCAACTTGAGCAAGCACTTGTGCGAGCTCCTCATCGGATGCGTCAGGTTTCGCCATCGACAAGTTGTCGCGTAGTGTTCCGTTCAAGATATCGACTTTCTGGCTCACAATGCTGGTGGATTGACGAAGCTGAGCTTCACTCCATGAGCGAATATCGTGACCTGCGAGCTCGACAGAACCCTCATTAACGTCCCAGTAGCGGGTAATCAGCTGCAGTAATGTTGATTTACCAGAGCCCGTTTGACCAACGACAGCAAGCTTGTGACCAGCAGGAATATCGAGATTCAACTCTCTTAGTGCGGGTTGATTCGCATCTGGATAGCGAAATGTTGCGTTGTTCACCTTAATTGAGAACGCATTATCGTGAGAGACAGACTCCGCAGGGAAGGTGACATCAGGCTCAGCCAAAATAACTTCGTTCAGACGCTTCGCTGACGTCAGCGTTTGGCCTAGGTATTGGAATGCGCCTGCGATAGGCATGAGCAGTTCAAAGCTCGCCATGGTGGCAAATGCCATAAGCGCAATAAGTGGATCAGGTTGATTACCGCCCACACCATCAGCCGCTAGCCACAGCATAAGAATCAGCAACCAGCCGTTAGCCAGAATCAGTAGACCTTGAGCCATGCCAGAAATCTTAGCGTGGACAAACTGGTTCGATAGCAGCTTGTTTTGGGCATCTATGATGGATTGACGATAGCGCGACTCAGCGCCAAACAGAGTTAACTCGCTATAACCTTGCAGCCAGTCTAGCGTTTTGATTCTGAGATCGGCTTTGTTCAGAGTCAGTGCTTCACCATTGCTTCTACCAAGGCGGTAGAAGATAACTGGCCAAAGCACGAGAAGCAGCATCAAGATAGCGCCCAGTGTTAAGCCCAGTGTCATATCAAACCAACAAAGTACGGCCGTCAAACACAGGATGCCAAAAGCACCAACGATGATAGGGCTCACTAGTCTTAGATAGACGTGGTCCATGGCATCGACGTCGGCAACCAGTCGGTTAAGCATATCTGCATCGCGAATGTTAACCGCTTTACCTGGAATAAGCGGTGCCAGCTTCCTAAAGAAGAAAATGCGCAGGTCAGTCAGTAGTTTGAATGTCGCATTGTGGCTGACAACACGCTCACCCCAGCGGCCAGCGGTTCTTGCCATAGCGGCGCCACGCACGCCGGCACCGGGAAGCATGTAGTTAAATGTTTCGCGAGCAATCGTCAGACCAGCGACAGCCGAAGCCGAGATGAACCAACCGGAAAGCGTCAGCAAACCAATAGAAGCAAACAGGGTACAGAACGCGAGTACCATACCGAGAGAGAGACCAAACCAATGCTTCTTATACAGTTTCAGGTAAGGGAGAAGTTCACGCATCTAGGTTCCCCTTATCTTGGGCTTTTGCAGATTGTTGTGCGGAAAGCATGGTTCTGAAGAGACCATCATTTGAGGCTAACAAGGTGTAGTCACCATGCTGCTCAATTTGGCCTTTGTTCATCACAAGGATATTGTCGACCTCTTTAAGCTGTGAAAGCTGGTGCGTCACCATTAAGGTCGTTTTGCCCGCTGTTGAGGTGTGTAGTCCTTGAGTAACCAAGCGTTCACTCTTAGCATCTAAACTCGCCGTTGGTTCATCGAGTAACCAGAATTGGCCGTTTTGGACCATAGCTCGAGCCAGTGCCAGGCGCTGAGCTTGGCCAACAGACAAACCACCAGAGCGGTCGGTAATTTGATAGTTGAGGCCATGCTTTTCGACAAACTCAGCTGAAAACGAAGCGAGCAGAGCGTCATTAACGCGGGCTTCGCTGACGTCAGGATTGCCAAGCGTCACGTTATCCAAAATGGTGCCGTGCAGAAGCAATGGGTTCTGTCCCACCCAGCTGATAGCTTGACGCCATGAATGCTGGTCTAAAGATTTGAGCTCAACACCATTTATCTTGAGCGAGCCTTCGTATGGCATGAAGCCGAGAATAGCGTTGATTAAACTGGTTTTGCCAGCACCGCTAGGACCGACCAACGCCGTGGCTTTGTTGGCATCAAGGTTAAAGCTCACAGGACCTACGAGCTTCGTTCCGTCAGGACTGTAGACTTCGAGGTTATCTGCACTGATGGTTATTGCATCCTTGTTTAATGGTTGTTGACCATTGGGTAGGTCTGCAACTTCAAGATCAAGAAACTCTACAATACTCTCCGCAGCACCTACCGCTTGTGCCTTGGCATGATAGAAGGTGCCCAAGTCTCTCAGTGGTTGATAGAACTCTGGTGCCAAGATAAGAATAAACAAACCAGCAAAGAGGGTAACGCCGACGCCGTAGTGACCGAAGTTAAGTTCGCCAATGTAACTAAAGCCGAAGTAAACAGCGGTGATTGCAATCGAGATAGAGGTGAAAAACTCAAGCACAGCGGAAGATAAGAACGCCAGTCTCAGAACGTCCATGGTTCGCTTACGAAATACTTCAGATGCGCCATGCAGCACTTCCGTTTCTGCGTTGGTGCGATTGAAAAGACGAATTGTCGTCATAGATTGCAATCGGTCATAAAAGTGACCAGAAAGGCGCTGTAGCGCTTTGAAGTTCTTGCGGTTGGCATCAGCCGCCTTCATGCCCACCAAAGCCATAAAGATAGGAACTAGAGGAGCCGTCACAAGGAAGATAAGACCCGCTGCCCAGTTAATTGGAAATACAACGACCAAAATAATAATAGGAACGGCAACAGCAAGTGACATTTGAGGAAGATACTTGGAGAAGAACTCTTGCATCTCTTCGACTTGCTCAAGTACTAGAGTCGCCCAAGTACCGGCAGGTTTGCCCTTGATGTACGTTGGACCGAGTTCTCTAAGCTTGTCGAGTATTAGCTGCCTTATGTAAATACGAACTTGTTCGCCGCATTTGAAGCCAGCAATCTCACGACCCCAAGCACAGGCAGCACGTCCTGCAACGGCGACAACAAGTCCGCCAAAGTGGGGGATTAGTTCATATTTATCGACATGTTCGATAATAAGTTGATGAAGAATGGTGGCGATAAGCGCGGCTTGCGCGAGAAGGAACAGACTTGAAAGAACGCCGAGCCCTATCGCAATCATAAGCCAGCGCTTTGCTAGCTTACTTTGCTCTTTGAGCCACTTATTCAAGCTCCGTTGTTTTTTCTTATCCATGTAGAAGGCTTAATGAGTATTATTATTAATAGAACCAGCAATTATACAAAAGAAAACCCAGAGGTTATACCTATGGGTTTTCAATTTTCAATATTGATGAGCTGCTGGTGAAAAGAGCAAGTCTCTTAAGAGTCTTGGGCGTCAAGGAAGCGTTCTGCATCCAGCGCTGCCATACAACCAGTACCTGCTGAGGTGATGGCTTGACGGTAGTTGTGATCCATAACATCACCAGCGGCATAAACACCAGGAATGCTAGTTTGGGTTGCATTGCCTTCTAATCCTGATTGTACAACGATATAGCCGTTGTTCATCTCTAGCTGACCTTCAAATAGAGAGGTGTTTGGCTGGTGACCAATCGCAATGAAGGCACCCATTACGTCGACTTGCTCAACGAGATCGGATTGTGTGTCTTTAATGCGAATACCAGTAACACCCATGTCGTCGCCGACCACTTCTTCTAGAGTGCGATCTGTGTGTAAGACAATATTGCCGCTCTCGACTTTGTCCATTAGACGCTTAACTAGGATCTTTTCAGCACGGAAACTGTCACGACGGTGAACAAGGTGTACTTCAGAGGCGATATTTGAAAGGTACAGTGCCTCTTCAACAGCCGTGTTACCACCACCCACTACCGCTACTTTTTGGTTGCGGTAGAAGAAACCGTCACAGGTAGCACATGCTGAAACACCGCGACCTTTAAATGCTTCTTCTGAATCAAGACCAAGGTACTTCGCAGACGCTCCTGTTGAGATAATGACAGCATCGGCAGTATAACTCTGGCTATCGCCAGTTAACTTAAATGGACGCTCGCTAAAATCGACTTCATTAATGTGATCAAAAATGATCTCAGTCTCGAACTTTTCTGCGTGAGCTTGCATGCGCTCCATCAACAGTGGACCGGTTAGACCTTCGGCATCGCCTGGCCAGTTCTCAACTTCCGTGGTGGTGGTTAGCTGGCCACCTTGCTGCATCCCAGTCACTAGTACAGGTTCTAGATTCGCTCGCGCTGCGTAGACAGCGGCTGTATAACCCGCAGGACCAGATCCTAAGATCAGCAATTTACAGTGTTTTGTGTCAGCCATAGTTTTTCTCACTTTCTCTATTCTTATCAACACCACGGGTGGGTGAGGCTTTGCTACCTAATATATTGGGGTTGAGGGTTAAGAATCAATACTAGATTTGCAATGAACGGTGATATTTTGGTCGATTGGTCACAAACCAAAGCAGAGCTGCCACAGTTGATTCATTTCTGTTGTTCAATAATCCAATAGCGAAAGTCGTAATCACTACCATATAGTGAAGATATAGTGGTTGTTGCTGGTTTTGTGATCTTGACGCTATTTTGCGTTGGGTTTTGAATAACCCGATAAAATATATGTGGTTATTATGCTAGTGAACTGTTCTAGATTTCGAGTGTAGCTAGAACTGAAATTGGAGGGTAATCCTACATAGGGTGCAAATTCCGGTTATATCATCTTAAATGTAGGTTTTGGTGGAGTTTGGTGCTGTCAAAAGTTGATCTTGCAGGATTAGTGATATTTAATGATATGTAAATAAAGTGTGAAATATCGGAATTCAACATAACATTAAATGGAGTTAATGATGCTGCACTCGAGCGAAAGTACCTTACATCTCACTAGTCTTAGTGGACGAGCAATCGAACAGTTAGCACCGACTTTTGCAACCTTACCTAATACTCAACATGCAGATGGTCAATATCGCTTGCGTCGATACTCTGTTATTAACTACCGCGATGGTGAGATCCTAGATACGGGAGATAGCAGCTTTGTGCAATCAGAGCACTACAATCACTTTCAAGGCGATGTCGTCAGGCAGTTTGAGCCAGTTCTAGCATCGACATTGCAAAGCGATGCGATGAAAGAACTTGTGTCTCTATTTGTGCGCACTAATGACCTGCCGAATGGGCAGGAAATTGAAATCCATCAGATTCGAATCGCAGCGGTTTATGACGAAACAGAGGTAGCGCCAGAGGGCGTGCACCAAGACGGTTTTGACCATATTGCTTTAGTTGGAGTCGGGCGCCAAAACATTGTTGGTGGCGACATCATGCTTTATAGCAGTCACAAGGAAGCGCCATTCTTTAAGAAAGTGCTGGCCGCTGGTGAAGTCGCTATTTTGGATGATTCTCGTTTATGGCATAACGCGACGCCAATTCGCTGTGTTGATGAGCAACATGAAGGCTACATGGATGTCTTCGTTCTTACTGCAAAAGGTCCGAAAAATGCGCTTCACTCCTAATACTGCTCGCGCTCAGTTTACCGCTCTGAGTCAAACTCATAACAATAAGCCTGTGGTTTTTCTCGATGGTCCAGGAGGCTCGCAGGTTCCTCAAAGCGTGCTGACAGCCATGAACGAGTACTTGGGCTTCTATAATTCAAACCTCGGTGGTCATTACTTTTCGAGCAAACGTACCGTTGAGTTGGTTGCTGATGCGAGAGAACACGCTCGTGCGCTTCTCAATGCACCGACGGCGGACAATATTGTGTTCGGCGCCAATATGACGTCACTAACATTCCAGTTGAGCCGCGCTATTTCTCGTGATTGGCAAGCTGGAGATGAAGTGATCGTAACCGCACTTGATCACTACTCTAATGTGTCGAGTTGGGAGCAAGCGGCAGAAGATAAAGGGGCAACAGTTAAGCAAGCGAAAGTGGATCCAAAAGACTGCTCAGTGGACTTAGCTCACCTTGAATCACTACTCAATGAAAAGACGCGCTTGATTGCCATTACTTATGCCTCAAACACAACAGGCACTATCACGGATATTCGTCGCGTCGTTGAGATGGCAAAGCGCTATGGCGCTGCTGTTTATGTTGATGCCGTTCACTATACACCGCACGGCCTTGTGGATGTAGAGGCACTAGGTTGCGACTTTCTTGTATGCTCGGCATACAAGTTCTTTGGTCCTCACTTGGGCGTGGCGTTCGTAGCCTCTGATTGGTTGCAATCTCTTCGTCCATACAAGGTTGAACCAGCGACAGATATTGGTCCGGGAAGGTTTGAAACGGGTACTCAGAACTTTGAAGCACTCGCAGGATTTATTGCCGCTGTGAACTATCTGGTGTCTTGGGGAGAAGGGGATTCACTCCGACAGAAGTTAGTCAGCGCCATGAAGGATATTAGCGCTCATGAAGAGCAATTAAGCCGCTATTTCTTACAGCGATTACAAAAGGTTGAATCACTCTCGCTTTATGGAACAGAGAATTGCGATCATCTTAAGCGCACTCCAACCTTTGCTCTGCGATCTTCTACGCACTCACCAGAGCTGCTTGCCAAAACACTAGGTGAGCATAACCTTTGCGTGTGGAATGGGCATTTCTATGCTCTAGGTTTGGTGAGACAACTAGGACTGGAAGATAAAGGTGGCGTACTTCGTGTTGGATTTATGCACTACAACACGTTGGAAGAAGTAGACCGGTTCTTCGATACGCTTGAAAGTCTTTAATTAAAAAAAACAGCCCGCATTACACGGGCTGTTTTTTAGCGTTACGAGTGATAAGTGTTACTCAGCGCTGACTTCTACTTCGTAAGATGTGAATTTACGAATGTTAATCACACCAGTATCAAGGATCAGGTACTGCCCCTTGATGCCTTGTAGCAAGCCCGTCACTAACGGCTGCTTATCAAAGTTATGCGATGTAATTTTGGTCGGATAGGTGTTTACCGGATAACTCAGTGGAGTAATACACTCATCGAGCACAACTACAGCGTCTTCACCGTATTTTGCACGAATCTCTTCAATTTTATCCGCAACAAGTGGCAAAAGTGCTTTCGCTTGGTCAACTAACTCTAATGGCTCACCATCTTGTTTAAGCAGTGTACGCCAGTTTGTTTTGTCTGCGATGTGCTTCGCCAGCTCTACTTCAATTAAGCCAGAGATCTGGCGCGTTTTGACCTTTAGGATAGGTAGACCTTGTGTCGCCCCTTGATCAATCCAACGCGTTGGGATTTGAGTGTGACGCGTAATACCAACCTTTAGACTCGACGTGTTTGAAAGGTAAACAAAATGGTCAACCATGCAGTTGGCTTCGCCCCATTCAGGTTCACGACAAGTCCCTTCATCATAGTGACAGGTTTCCGGCTTCATGATGCACATGTCGCAGCTTGCTAGCTTCTTCATGCAGACAAAACAATGCCCTTGTGAATAGCTCTTTTTGGTTTTTTTGCCGCAAGAGGCGCAAAAGATATTGCCCGTGTGGTTTAGGGTGATGGTCTTACCGATCAATGGTGAAAGGTCAACCTCTTCATCACCAACCGGAAGTCGGTATTGAACAGTGGATTCTAGGGAAGCGCGCATTTTAGACAGCGTCCCTGAAGCTAGTAGTGACATGACATTACTCTTTATTTTGATTGTACTGTCATGCTAGCAAATTCAAGCTAAAAAATCCTTATATCAACGGGGTATAGAAACTAGTTGGCTTCGTTTTGCTCACTAGGAAGCAGCGGTCCAATAAACTCATCGCTCGTAACGATAGGCTCTTTGGGACCAAGAAACTTAGGCTGAGTGTTCATGACATACAGATCAAGCATCGCCTTCGTGCGCGCAAATACTTCGCGAAGTCGTACTGAGTAGCCTGTTTTCGAAACAGGACCTGAGACCGCTAAACACTTGGCATTAATGTCATAGTGCTGCGCAATCACCAATGCACGCTCACAGTGAAATTTCTGAGTAATGATAAGAAAGTTATCGGTGTCGAAGATTTTTTTGGCACGAACAATAGAGTCTAGGGTTCTGAAACCGGCGTAGTCTAGGTGAATTGCAGGCTCTGGCACATTTGCTCTAAGGAGGTCTCTCTTCATGGTCCATGGCTCATTGTAAGAGCGATGGGCGTTATCGCCACTCAACAAAAAGTGGGACACCTTGCCTTCGTTATACAGATTGATCGCGGCATCTATCCTATGTGAGTAGTATTCGTTGAGTGTGCGGCCTAAGTATTTACTGGTTCCAAGCACGACAGCGACTTGCACATTGTCCACTTCTTCAATAGATGTCACCAAGTGATCTTCGGCTTGCCAGCTCACCCAGCGATCGACGGTGACAACCAAAACAACAAATAACACCAAGGTGATGGCAAGCACGCGAACGCACCGTTTCAAAAACGGGAGAACATTACCTAATTGCCAAGATTCCTTGTTAAATCTTAAGGTCACTAAATCTGTCGATTCCTTTGAGCCCAAATGCCGATACCTACAAAGCTTAGAACCACGATGGAAAACATCAAACCGGGTTCGATATTATTGAGAGTACTCTTTAATACTGGCGTGGCTTTTATGATGATCAATCCATAACCAAACGCGTTAAGAAGTATAAAACAGCCTGTCCGAATAACGAAATTAGTATCACGTAATACGTTACGCATCAAACGATTAATGTCAGCACCGAGGACAACCAGCGCACAGGCTACTAGCGCGGTAGAGATTTCAAGAAGGTAAGGAGAGAGTAACTTGCCACCTGGAGCGAATAGATCCAACATTGAAGGGTTCCTTTTTCATAATTAGCGGCTCATTAAACAAAAAAAAGGCTCTTGATAACAAGAGCCTTCATGTGACATTGATTCAGGTTAGAACGCTGAACGCTTATATTTACGATAAACTGGCTGCCAGAAGTTTTCTTCGATGGCTTTGCGTAGTGTTTCATCTGAACACTCTTTCGCCACGCCTTGTTCAATGGCTTTTTTAGCGACAGCGAAAGCGATGCGCTTAGAGACCAGATGAATCTCTTCTAGAGGCGGAAGTAGCTGACCAGTGCCTTTTTGTGCCAGTGGAGAGCACTCAGCCAGTGCACGACTAGATTCCATTAGCATTTCGTCGGTTACGCGAGATGCTTGAGCAGCAAGGACACCTAAGCCAATTCCAGGGAAAATGTAGCTGTTGTTGCACTGTGCGATTGGGTAGGTTTTACCTTCGACGACAACAGGGTCAAATGGACTACCTGTTGCCACGAGTGCTTGGCCGTTAGTCCAACGAAGGATGTCGTTCGGCGTCGCTTCAACACGGCTTGTTGGGTTCGACAGTGGGAACACAATCGGACGCTCACAATGCTGATGCATCTCCTGAATGATCTCTTTGCTAAATAGGCCAGGTGCACCTGATACACCGATAAGCACAGTTGGCTTAGCATTTTTGATTACGTCATGAAGCGAGAAACCAGAGTTCTCTGATTCCCAGTTTTGCGTGTGCTCATGTTTTTGTACCAGACGCTGCTGGAAGTCCAACAGGTTTGGCATGCCTTCTTGTAATAGACCCCAGCGGTCAACCATGAAGACCTGTGAGCGAGCTTGCTCGTCACTAATGCCTTCAGACACCATTTGCGCCACAATTGCTTCAGCAATACCGCAACCAGCAGAGCCTGCACCAAGGAACGTTACACGTTGCTCTGACAGTTTACTGCCAGCCGCTTTACAAGCTGCTAATAGCGAACCAACAGTGACAGCAGCGGTACCTTGGATGTCATCGTTGAAGCAGCAGATTCGATCTTTGTAGCGCTCAAGAAGTGGCATTGCATTTTTCTGAGCAAAGTCTTCGAATTGAACCAGTGCATCTGGCCAGCGACGCTGTACAGCTTGGATGAAGTCTTCAACGAACGCGCGATACTCATCACCCGTGATACGAGGATGACGCCAGCCCATGTACATTGGGTCTGCTAAGCGTTGCGGGTTGTTCGTACCCACATCAAGAACGATTGGCAGTGTATAAGCTGGGCTGATACCACCACATGCGGTGTACAGTGCCAACTTACCAATTGGAATCCCCATACCACCGATACCTTGGTCACCAAGACCGAGGATACGTTCACCGTCGGTTACAACAATGACTTTAACATTGTGGTTACGTGCGTTGTTGAGTAGGTCATCGATGCGATCACGATTTGGATAAGAGATGAACAGGCCACGACCACGACGATAAATGTTCGAGAAGTTCTCACATGCTGCACCTACAGTTGGGGTGTAAATGATTGGCATCATTTCCGAGATGTGATTCTGAACTAAACGGTAGAAAAGGGTTTCGTTCGTGTCTTGGATATTGCGCAGATAGATGTGCTTATCCATGTCATTTTCAAAGCTAGTGTACTGCTTGTAAGCACGGTCTACTTGCTCTTGAATGGTCTCTGTCGTTTCTGGAAGAAGACCTTCTAGGTTAAAAGACATTCTCTCTTCTGAAGTGAAAGCACTGCCTTTATTGAGTAATGGAGTACTAAGAAGCGCAGGACCTGCGTAAGGGATGTAAAGCGGTCGTTTGTTGTTGTTCATTAGGTTACCTGATATGGGAACAGTCATTCGGGAAATAGGAACAATTAGCGCGCTAATTTAACACAAATTAAGAGATTAAGCGAAGTGCAAATGTTAACTAATTGTAGAAAATATCACGTAAAAATCCTATCGCTGACTGAGGTTGTACTGCACCTTGCGGCAGCAACAGGTATACTCTCGACATCCGACCGAGATTTCAGAAAGTACAATGACCTTACCTATTGATTCTATTGAACAAGATGTGAAGCAAACGCTGGCACATTCCCACCTTATTGTTGAAGCAGAGACAGGGTCGGGCAAGTCTACAAGACTTCCGCTTTGGGCAATGGAGCTGGGTAAAGTCCTCGTCGTTGAGCCGCGTCGAATCGCTTGCACCTCACTTGCCGAATTTTTAGCTGAGTCTCTAGGAGAGAAAGTCGGAGAAAAAATAGGGTACGCCATCAAGCTAGAAAACCGTTTTACCGCGGAATCTCAGGTAGTATTCGTAACGCCTGGGGTGGCACTACGTTGGTACGCGGAGAACGAGTTAGCTGAATATTCGGTTGTTATCGTGGATGAGTTTCATGAGCGTCGCTGGGATACCGATCTGTTGGTGGCATTACTCAAACAGAAGCAGTCACACCGAACCATTATTACCTCTGCGACAATCGAGGGGGAGAAGTTAGCACGTTACTTCAATGCCGAGCGGCTGGTGGCAAGTGGTCGTGTTTATGACGTGGATATTCAACATCGACGCGATGACAGTCGACAGTTGCCTGACAGCAGTCATCTAGAAACGCGAATTAAGCAAGAAGTGATAGAGCAACTTGGTGAAACATCGGGTGATATCTTGGTGTTTCTACCTGGCAGAAAAGAGATACAACAAGTTAGAACTGCGTTGGCTCCTCTCTGTGATACTGACGACATCCTTGTAGCGCCGCTGCATGCCTCAGTGACGGATTATGAGCGGAGCTTAGCCATGACCACACAAGACAAGCGCAAAGTGGTACTGGCTACTAATGTTGCTGAGACGTCGCTGACCATTCCCAATATCGGGCTAGTGATAGATTCAGGGTTAGAGCGTCGTAATGTCCAGCGAAATGGTCAAACGACGCTCATGCTCACTCACATTTCAAAAGTGAGCGCGTCGCAGCGGTCGGGCCGCGCAGGACGCGTGATGAATGGTATTTGTGTACGTTTGTATGGAGAGCATGCAGCATTAGAGTCGGTAACGCCACCGGAGTTGCAACGCGAGTCTATCGTGGAGCCAATGCTGGCTTCCGCGGTTTGTGGGCACGAGTTAGAGACTCTGAGTTTTATCGATACTATACCGGACAAATCGTTAGCCTCGGCAAAAATGCAGCTCAAAGAGCTAGGGGCGATTGATGATAATGGCATTACCGAGCATGGGCGAAATCTTGCTCCACTGCCAATTGATGCTATCTATGCCGACCTTGTCACTAAGATGCCAACTAAGGCGCTGAAAGAGGTCATGATTGATCTGACCGCAGCAATCTGCACCACGGGCAAGTTGTATCAACTGACATCTAACGAAGAAGCACTTGAACGCTTGGATATCGAAGAGCCGTTTGGATGCGATGCGCAAATCATGGTTGGTTTACTGCGTGGCGAGAGCTTCTCTGGCGTCAGCGCAGATCAAGATGCTCTGCGCGAAGCGCAAGGTTTGTCTGAGCAAATGCGATCGGTATTTGAGCTGCCGAGTCTAGAAGTCGCATCGCGATACGATCGAAGTGAATGGATCAAGCAGATGATCAATGCCAATCCAACGTTGTTGTTTGTGCGTCGAGAGAGACGACGCGAGGCGCTTGGTAATGGGTTGATTGAGGTCTTGTTGGGTCGCTCTAGTCGACTCAAGAGTAATGCAGAATCTGCGTTGGTGTTATCAACGCACTCCCTACCAGGGCGCGGTGTGAAACAGACGATGACCTTGGGAACCTTGCTAGTTCCGGTTGAACTCTCCTTGCTACGTGAGCTTTCGATAGGTGAGTGGGTTGCTGGAGAGACCGTTGAGACGGAAGCAGGCCTCATTACCACTGAAACCCTAGTTTATGCAGGAAGAACAATTGCTAAACGAGAAAGTGAACCTCAGGGAGAAGCCGCACTTGCGGTTATTGCTGATGCGATAATGAGTGGACAACTATTCCCTGGGTTAGCACAAGAATTATCGACAAAAATGGCGCATTGGAAACTGTATCTTGAACTAGGGTTGGGGCAAGGGCAGAGCTATGAGACTGGAGAGCTGTCTCTCTGGTTACAAAGTAGACTTGACAAACTTGGCGTTGAAAGCTTCGACGATCTTGAACTTATCGATGCGAATGACTTTGAGTTTGAAGGCATTCCTGAATGGAAGTATGCCGACTTCGCCGCTAAGTATCCGCTTGTTATTCAATTGAGTGGTTTGACACTGACGGTTGAGTACTTCGGTAAAGGTAAACTAGTTGAAGTCAGTCATCATTCGGGATCAAGAAAAGATGACCCTAAACGCAAAGAGCTGCCTGCTTGGTCGGGATGGCGAGTGAAGTACCGAAAAGCAAGCAGAGTGCTAGACTTGAGGTAGTGTCCGTTAGCGAGGTGTCAAGGCAGGTTACACAACAATTTGCCTATTGCTGAGCGAATGTTCAGAAGATGTTGCGTATTGGGTTTTTATATCACTTTTCACATCGCAAAAGGGCTATAAAAGACCGTTTTTATATATCCTATTGCTATATAAGCAAGCTTGAATGATAGTAATCAAGTAGCATTCTGCAATCGGGAGTGAAGATGTGTGATGATAAAAAATCGCCAGTGGAGTTTGATTACACCAGTTTTCTCGGCGAATCGTGCAGTAAAAAATGGACTTTCCTAGAGGCGTTAGCTTCTGTGGCTCCAGTGTTCGGTGAGGCTTGGAAAGAGACCACCAAACAAGATAGTGACCCAGACAGCCGCTTATGGGAGATGGCGCTTCAGTCTTTATCAACCAGTCGTAGTGATGAATCCAACCTAGTGTCGTTAATTCGACTTGCTCGAGATGAGCATATTGATTGCCTACAAGTGATAATGCCTTATTCACTCGATGCCGATCAAATAGAGACGATACAAGCCAAAGGGAATGCGAGTATTACTGCGGTGCCCGATGAAGATCTACTGATCGCAGTGATCCATGCTTAGCATTAGCTTCGTCGATGCTAAATTGAGACTTAGTTAGCCATGTAAATACCCCAATATGCGCGTAGTTAACAATGTTCGAACCAATGAAAAGGGGGAGCGCTATGCTCTAATGCCGATCAGTTAAACATTAATCGGCAGATCAATTGAATGATCCCTCCAGTGTGTAAAAATCCGATAGACCCTGTTTATCGGATTTTTTTATGCACGTTTCTCAAGCCCTCGATATCATAAATAACTACAAACCGAATCAAGTCGAAACTCTCGCAGACCTCCTACCGATTGAGCTAATCAAAGATGCCTATGAGCTGACAGACACAGTCACTCTTAGAAAGCGAAAACTGACTTTGGAATCGATGGCATGGCTTTTGGTCGGAATGGCTATTTATAACCACAAATCTATGGCTGATATCGCCAATATGCTTGATATTGTCGACCGTTCAGGTAAACCGTTTGTTGCCCCGAGTGCATTGACACAGCGTAGAAAAAATCTCGGTGAATCCGCGGCTAAAGCCCTATTTAAGTGTACGCAAAGGCATTGGTTTGAGCATGCAAGACTACCCAACTGGAACGGACTCACACTGCTTGGTGTTGATGGGGTTTTGTGGCGAACAGAAGATACTAATGATAACGCCGAGGCTTTTGCAAAGCCTACCAATCGTGATGGTAAAGAAACACAGTACCCTCAGCTACGTATGGTGTGCCAGATGGAACTAAGCAGTCATCTAATAACAGGCAGCGCTTTCGGCTGTTATACCGTGAATGAAATGACGCTGGCCGAGCAACTAATAGAAACGACTCCCGATAACAGTCTAACCCTTTTCGATAAAGGCTTTTACTCTCTTGGGTTACTTCAAGAGTGGAGCGCTAAAGGTGTAAATCGACATTGGCTCATCCCAATGAAAAAGGGATTAAATTACGAAGTCGTTCAGTCCCTTGGTCGACAAGATAAACTCATTAAACTGAAGAGTAATCCGCAAGCTCGCAAGAAATGGCCAACGCTAGAACGAGAAGTTGTTGTCCGTCTAATCACGAAGGTCAAGAATGGCAAGTCATATGATGTTCTTACCTCAATGACCGACCCGATGCTTTACCCAAAGTCAGACATAGTTGGTCTTTATGGATACCGCTGGGAAATTGAGCTCGGATACAGAGAACAAAAACAATATATGCTTGGCAACCGACTTACACTAAGAAGTCGACTTCCAGAATTAGTGAAGCAGGAGCTATGGGGGATCTTGCTAACGTATAACTTGGTCAGGTATCAAATGGTTCAAATGTGTCACACGTTGAATGGAGATTACCTGCCATACCAACTAAGCTTCAACGGTGCATTAGCCCATATTATGCGCTTACTAGTAGGCCTTCCATATTCGTCACCAGGAGCAATACCTAGGCAACTCCAGAACTTTTACTCAATAAGCGAGAGTTTAATATTAGAGCCAAGACGGGAAAGATCCTTCCCTAGAGTAGTGAAGAAAAAACCATGCCGATACCCTAGAAAAAACAATGCCGCTCACCTTAAGTGAACGGCATTAGAGCGCTATGCTCCCCCTTTTTGGTGCTGAATTTCTTTACAGTGAGGCGGTACTAGTCTGCAATTAAGTCGTATTCGGCACGCAAGATATCGATGATCTCTTGTTTTGGATTTTCGCTTAGCTTGATCTCACGACCCGTAATCTTTTCTGCGATACCAGTATAAGTACGTGATACATCCATTAGTGCTTCTAGCGGCAATGCATTGTCTTTCGCAAGTGCTTCGCGCTCTGGCATGCGCTCTTTATTTAGAAGGATATCAGGATCTGGGAAGTGGTTTAGCAGGAACTGACGGAAGCCTTCCTTTGAGTTTTCAACGATGCTTCCTGTTTCGTAGGCTTTCGTATCCCAGATACGTGATGAGTCAGGTGTGCCCACTTCATCCATATAGATTAGCTTTTCTTTGCCCTTTGAATCCGTTACGTAGCCGAATTCAAACTTGGTATCAACAAACGTTTGGTCAATCGCTTCAAGTGCATTACTGATAACGCCAAAGCCTTCTTTAAGCAACTTCTCATAGCCATCAATGTCAGCTGCATTGCTAAAGTTGAATGATTCGAAGTTGTCGACAATGTTCTGGCGAGTGATGTTGACATCATCTGCTTCAGGAACGCCTGGAATACCGCGCAAGATACCTTTTGTGGACGGTGTAATAAGAATATCTTCCAGCTTCGAGTCTTTCTCTAGACCCTCTGGTAGCGTAATACCGCAAAACTCTCGCTCGCCTTTCTCATAGGCACGCCACATTGAGCCAGTGATGTATTGACGACAAATAGCTTCAATCATGACTGGTTTAGCTTTTTGAACGATCCAAACAAATGGGTGAGGGATGTCCAGGATATGGCTATCCGCTAAACCGTTATCTTTGAAAAGTTGGAACCAGTGATTTGAAATCGCATTAAGCGCTGCGCCTTTACCAGGAACACCTCGAAGATCCCCTTCGCCGTGCCAAATGCAATCAAAAGCTGAAATTCGGTCACTGATAACCATAATCGCAAGTGGTGCGTCTTCTGCTACGTCGTAGCCTTTCTCTTTGATAAGTCGGCGGCTATCTTCTTCAGTCAGCCAATATACAGAACGCACTTTACCACTATGAACTGGTTTGTTAGTGCGAATTGGGAGATCGTCGTTTACGGCAAGAACTTGATCAGCAAGACTCATGGAGACATTCCTATCTAATGTAAGGTCGCGACAACAGCGACAACAAGTGGAAGAGTGGTAACACTCATTATTGCCACGCATCATACCAGAACTGGTTGATCCTGCCAGAGAAAAAGCAAACGTTTGCGCAATTTGTTTATGTTATAGAGTCAATTGTTTAAAAAGACGGCTTTAGGTTGGTGTAAAGGGGGATTGTGTGAGCGGTAATGTACGTACGTCTCGAGGCAGATTCACTGCCTCGAGTCTGAAAAGAGGCGTATTAATGCAGGTAACGTTCGCCAGATAAAAAGACAACTTCACATTGCTGGCTTAATGCGAGTGCATTCAAAGTCGCTTGCTCTTGGGTACTGAACTGACCGTTGGCGATAATGGCGCATGCGTTTCCAGAGCGGATTGCTTTTTCGACAACTTGATATTGCGTCAAACTAGCAGAAGGTTTCATTTGAACCATATGTTTACCCAACTTATGAAAATGAAGTGCTTGTCCTGCAGAAGGGCGAGGGCATTCCGCTGTCATCAAAATCCACTGTGGTCTAGACGTTAGCTTCGATAACTTTTCAAGAACCTCATCCTGAATGCCTTGTGACGCGATGTTGCTACCGAATGCGTTGTAAGTACGTGAAACATTGTATTGAGAGCGAATTTGATTGTTGAGTAACATAACCCTGTTCCTTTATACATGCTGTATGGTTATACAGTAGTTTTTTGCAGGGGAAAGATCAAGCATTTTTTGTTCATTAAAAACTCAGTTAAATTTAAGTGTCTGAATTTTAATGAATTTAAATTTTAGGTTATCGTGAGTTTTTAGCGTGAGATGATGTAACAACAGTAGTTTGGAGTAAAAGTACTGTATAACCACTGTATAGTGCGTCTGTTGGCAAGCAATGAAATGAGCGGGGTGTAGGGAGTTTGAGGGGCTAGAGACTAAAACGCCTCTGTTAACAGAGGCGCATGGCATTTCATTTATGGTTGAGCGGTCATTTTGTTGCGAAGCTCGATTTCTGCGAGATTAAACTGCCTGACATCCATAACGGCAAAACTTAAACATTGCTCGCAAGAGTGATGGCACTTGCCGTCAATATACTCATGTTTAGTGACATAACTTGGTGTGTGGCACCAGTCACAGATACCTTCTTTAGTGAATACGTACATTATTACTCCCCACCCTTATCTGTCTGGGTGTTATTTTCGCGGAGTATTATGACACAAAACCAATAGGAATGTTAAATATATGTTTCATAAAAAGCGGCATTGTGCAGATTTGGTTATAAAACCGCCAGTTTAAATAGCGATTATCGACTCTTTAGATGGTTGGTAAGCGTGTTCAGTGCAAGGTTAAGCTGCTTCATCTCTTCTTCACTACCTTGGGCATCTGGGTGATAGATACGGCTCAACTGTTTGTAGCGCGCCTTGATCTGTCTTGCAGTAGGTGGTTCATTTATGTTGAGCCCGAAGCGAAGGTAGGCATCCCTTACTGTTGAATGTGGGCTTTGGGAGCTTGAGTTTTGGGAATCAGTCGAGCGACTGCGCAGTTGTTCGGTTGCCGATTTAAGTTGTTTTTGCAATGTTTTGATGATCTGTTGTTGTTTAGCGAGGTTTTGTTTTAGCTGTCCGAGGTTCAATTCATGATCATTGGACGCACGCATTGTTTGTCTTTGTAGATAAACTCCAATAGCTATGATTGCTCCGATCAAGACAAGGTAGCTCGCGTGGATTAACCAACGCCAATCTGAAGAGATCGCCTCCGACGAGGGTATGTGAGTAAACGTTTGAGGTGTGTTTGCTTGCTCTTGCTGTTTCAGTGCCTCTATCTGTCGCAACTGCTGAGCATTGAACTGCGCTTGAAGCGCGGCGTCATAAGCTTCTTGATAGCTAGGCGAAGCATCTTTCGCAAGGGAGTACCACAAAACCGCTTGGTCTTCGTTAGGAATGTCTACCGCAGCTTGTTGATAGAGTTTCGCGACTTTTCCGAGTGCAGAAACGTCACCTTGAACCGCGAGCTTAGTATAGAGTAGCGCGGCTTTTGATGGATTGGCTTGAACACCTCGACCAAACTCTAGCGCTTGAGCGTAGTTAAAAGTCGCGGCGGGATGTTCATTCTCACTGGCTTGTTGATACCAGTGTGCTGCTTTTGTCAGGTCGCGTTTAACACCTTCACCTGTTTCGTAGGCCAGACCTAGTTGATATTGGGCATCGGCATTGTTAAGTAAGGCTTGTTTTTCGAGCGCCTCCGTAGACGCTAGGGCGGAGTATGGAAGGCAGAATAATACGAGAAAAAGCAGCATGCTACGTTGGTGAGTCGCCAAGCTTTTAAGCATCTATTCTGCACTCCATTGGCAAGTTAGATAGGTGTTTATTTCAGTAGTTTTGGAGCCTGCGCACCGTCAATAGGGCGGTTAACTGACACCTTTCGACCTTTTTTGAGACCGACTTCATAGTCCGCTGTGATGTTCTTCATCGCTTCTTTTAATTGCTGTTTGAAGGTTTCACGGTCGATGTTTTTAAACTCTTTATCTATGTAGTTATTGATCTTGTTTGCTGACTCGTCATCTGGTGTGATGACTGGCAGCTTTTCAAGCGCTCCCTCAATCCAACCAGAGACAAAAGAGTTCACACGGCGTGTTACTTCGGTTGTAGACGTGCCAGAGCCGGCAAAACTATTTCTAAACTGACCTGTCTGCTCGTTCATTTCGCGGTAAATGATGTCAAACGCAAAGGCCGCAAAGATAGCGCGATCCGCCTCGCCGATAAACTCGACGCGTTTTAGCCCTTTGTGATTTAGTAGGACAGCTTCAACACCAAACTTGGTGTTGATACCACGAATAACACGCAGCAAGGTTGAGCTGATGTTGGTCGGAAGCAGGTGAGTGGATTGCGTCTTACCCATCTTGATGAACTCGATATCATCTTTATCGAGACCATATTTCAACATAAGCCTGTGCGCCATTTTGATGGCGTTTGCGGCTTCATTGACGTTCGCTGAGTTGCCTAGCTCTAGACATTTAGCGATCTTTTTGAGGGCTTTTTGTTTATCCATCGACAACCTGAAGTTTCTCAACCGTGGAAGAAAAAGGGGGGATATTTTAGCGACTTTTATGCAAAAGTGGAAGGGTGTTACAATAGGTGTGTATGGCTATGAAACTTCACACAGCCATACAGAAATTCAAAGAAGGTGCGTTTTACAGCCCGAGTTGATCGAGGAGATCTTGGTTGTCGTCGACTGCTTCTGCTTTGGGTTTGGCTTTCTCAGATTGAGCCGTTCGAGCTTTCTCAATTATAGCGTCCGGACACTCGTCTGGCTGAATTTCAAACTCTTCCATTTGAATAAATTCCGTCTTATCCATCGCAAACTCAAGATAGAAGATATTGTTGTTTTCTGTCGAGAAGGTAACGCGTCTCGCTTGTGGGCGCTCCAAGTTAGTGTCTACAGAGAGCACCACTTGCTTGTTGATAGACAGCATCTTTGGTTGGTTTTGAGTAATGTTGGTTTGCAGCTCTTTACGCACTTTATTCGTGAAATCACCGACCAGTTGGTTCATCAACTCACCGAGCACATCGCCCACTTCGTCAGAGTTGTGGTGAATGGCCAGCTCCTCTTCAGGCATGCCCATGTTGCGCATGTAGTTGGTATAAAGCTCTAGGGCGGCTTTGGAAGTAAAGTTAATCACCACCAATCCCGAAAATCCGCCATCAAATAAAACAAAGCAACCGTAGTCCGGCTTAAGTGTGGTTTTTGTTATCTTCTGAACCATGGCCGAATAGGTAACGCTAGATTCTGTTGCAGATGTCAGGACAGTGGAAACCGATTGGCAAAGTTTTAATAGAATATCTTCTGTAGTGATTACTTTTGTTTTCTTCATTGCGGACCGCTTGATCTTATGGTGTCTTCCTTAGTCTTAGGAGTGTGTCACGAAGCTCTGGTGTTGAAAAGGTATAAAACATAGGTAATGACTGTGAGTTTCCGATTTGATCACATTTTTAATTGTTGTAAAGTGACGGGATAAGTAAAATCGATGTGCTTTCAGCGACGTATATAATCAAGTGAACTCAAGGTGCGGGATTTTCAGCAATTGAGTATGCAATTCTAAGACGTCTGCGACGCAGGGCAATTCTCACAATTTACTCCTTTGCCGAGTGGATCGGCAGACTTAAGGGGCAGGAAGCTAATGTTACCAAGATTACACTCACAATCTGATATACATCCCACAGTGCTGGTCTTTTTACAGCAACTTGAAGCCAATGGCTTCACCGGTGATATCGAAACTCAATATTCAAGCCGATTAGCAGTCGCGACCGATAACAGTGTCTACCAAAAACTGCCACAAGCCGTTGTCCATCCGAAAACAACGCACGATGTTCAGTTGATTGGTCAGCTTGCGAACCAAGATAAGTTCAGCAACGTCACATTTTCCCCTCGTGGAGGAGGTACAGGTACTAACGGTCAATCGTTAACATCTGGTGTGGTCATCGACTTGTCACGCCATATGAACAAAGTGCTTGAAATCAACGAAGATGAAGGTTGGGTGAGAGTGCAAACTGGTATCGTTAAAGATGCCCTAAACGATGCTGTGCGCCCGTTTGGTTATTTCTTTTCGCCAGATCTATCAACCAGTAATCGCGCAACCTTAGGTGGAATGGTAAATACCGATGCATCCGGACAAGGCTCGCTTAAATACGGTAAAACCTCAGATCACGTTTTGTCACTTCAAGCGGTTTTTGCCGATGGCTCACTGCTTGAAAGTAGTGAATCTGTTGATGTGTTGAATGAAGGCACGTTTGCCAAGCAGGCCGTTGAAATTGCAAGACAGGTCTGTGCTTCGAAGCAAGCACTTATTAACGAAAAGTTTCCACCATTAAACCGCTTTCTAACCGGCTACGATCTAAAAAATGCCTACCAAGCGGACGACGATTCGTTCGACTTCACGCGCATTCTATGTGGCGCTGAGGGCTCTTTAGCATTCATTACTGAGGCTAAACTCAACCTTACTCCAATTCCAAAAGCTCGAACGCTTATCAATGTGAAATACAACAGCTTCGACTCTGCGCTGCGTAATGCCCCGTTTATGGTCGAAGCGAACGCGCTATCTGTGGAAACGGTTGACTCACGCGTGTTAAATTTTGCGAAGCAAGACATCGTTTGGCATACCGTTAGTGACCTGATCAGTGATGTCCCAGGCAAAGAGATGCTTGGTCTTAACATGGTGGAATACGCTGGACAAGATGAAGAAGAAGTAGCGCAAGCGGTTAAAGCCTTGACTGACAGCCTTGATGAAAAGCTTAAAACAGAACAAGACGGAATCATCGGCTATCAGGTGACCAATGATGTTGGCAGTATCGGTCGTATCTACAACATGCGCAAGAAAGCGGTAGGCTTGCTAGGCGCAGTGAAAGGTAGTGCGAAGCCAATTGCCTTTGCAGAAGATACCTGTGTTCCACCAGAAAACCTTGCTGATTTTATCGCTGAGTTCCGCACATTGCTTGATGGTCACAAACTCAATTACGGCATGTTTGGGCACGTTGACGCAGGTGTACTGCATGTGCGTCCGGCACTGGACATGTGCGATCCTGAACAAGAATCTTTGATGCACCAAATCTCAGACGAGGTGGTGGCATTAGTCGCTAAGTATGGCGGCTTAATGTGGGGCGAACACGGTAAAGGTTTCCGCTCTGAATATGGACCAGAGTTTTTCGGTGAAGAGTTGTTTGGTGAGCTTCGTCGTATCAAGTCCGCATGTGATCCTCTCAATAAGATGAACCCAGGTAAGATCTGTACACCGCTTGAGAGTGAAGATGAGCTCGTGAAGGTGTCGGATGTGAAGCGCGGTACTTATGACCGTCAAATCCCGGTTCAAATTCGTGATAGCTTTTCGCAAGCGATGGAATGTAATGGTAACGGTCTGTGCTTTAACTATGACACCGCATCGCCTATGTGCCCGTCGATGAAAGTGACCGCTGATCGTCGACACTCACCGAAAGGACGTGCAGGCTTAGTCCGAGAGTGGCTAAGACAGTTATCTGAGCAAGGCTTTGACGTTCTGGATTTAGAAAATGAGACCAAGCAAAGCTCTAGCGCCAAAGGTCTGATAGAAAAGTGGTGTAACACCTTCAATAAGCGTCATGAGTATGACTTCTCACACGAGGTCTACGAAGCGATGAATGGCTGCCTAGCGTGTAAAGCGTGTGCGAGCCAATGTCCTATCAAAGTCGATGTCCCAAGCTTTAGAGCGCGTTTCCTCAACCTGTATTACACGCGTTATCAGCGCCCGGCGAAAGACTATTTGGTTGCCAATATAGAGACTATGTTGCCGTACATGGCAAAGGTGCCAAAAGTGGTCAACTTTGCTCTCAAGCAAAACCTAGTACAAAGCTTAACAGCAAAAACGGTCGGTTATGTGGATGCGCCGTTATTGTCGGTTCCGACACTGAAATCTCGTATTAAAAAGCAGCCAATTTCTGAGTTTAACTTGGAACAGCTACAAGCGATTCCGCAAGGGCGACGTCAAGACTATGTGTGTATTGTTCAAGACCCGTTTACCAGCTTTTATGATGCGCAGGTGGTGGAAGATTTCGCTAAATTGATTCTCAAGCTTGGTAAAAAGCCTGTGATGTTGCCGTTTAAGCCGAACGGTAAGGCTACACACATCAAGGGTTTCTTGGCGAAGTTTGCCAAATCAGCGAAGAGCACCGCAGAGTTCTTAGAGCAAGTTGCGGCTTTGGGCATGCCTCTTGTTGGCGTCGATCCTGCGTTGGTTCTTTGTTATCGCGATGAATATGACGAAATCCTCGGTTCAGAACGTGGCGATTTCGATGTACTAACCGTGCACGAGTGGATGACTCCACTTCTCGCCGAATCTGAGCCAAAAGCCATAGCTGATGCAGAAGAATGGTATCTGTTTGCGCACTGTACAGAGAAAACTAAGATGCCAAACGCAGAGAAAGAGTGGGGTGCCATATTCAGTCACTTTGGCGGCCGTTTGACGACAGTACCCGTTGGCTGCTGCGGCATGGCGGGTACCTTTGGTCACGAGTCGGACAAGCTACAGATGTCAAAAGATATCTACGGCTTGAGCTGGGCACCGAAATTAGACCAACTGCCAAAAGAGCGCTGCTTAGTGACAGGTTATTCATGCCGAAGCCAGGTAAAACGATTTGAACAAACCGCTACCAAGCACCCGTTGCAAGCGGTACTGCAATTACTGAGTCAGTAACATCAAAGAGCGCCCACTGGGCGCTTTTTTTGATCTTGATAAAGGAGTTAATAGTGAAAGCGCTAGAGCTTAAGGTTCCACCTGTCTTGGTTTTTCTTATTTTAGCTGCTGCCATGTACCTACTTGCTGAGTTCGATAATGGTTGGCTCTACATGCATATCCCATTAAAAAGCATTTGGGTGTTGGGGCTGTTTTCACTAAGCGGTTATGTGGGTATTTCGGGAGTTCTTGAATTTAAACGAGCCAAGACAACCGTTGATCCTACCAAGCCAGATAAAGCGAGTTGTATCGTAGATAGCGGGATCTTCTCTAAAACTCGAAATCCTATGTATGTGGCGCTGTTTACATTGCTGCTTAGTTGGGGATTTTGGCTTGAAGATGGACTGGCAATCGCACTGGCTTGTCTGTTTGTACCGTATATGAATCGTTTCCAGATACGCCCTGAGGAGCGAGCGCTAGAAGCTATGTTTGGAGAAGACTACCGTACCTATAAGGTTAAGGTGCGACGCTGGATTTAATTGATATTCAAAGTAAAAGCCCCGTCAGATGACGGGGCTTTTAAATTATGCTGCGTTATTGAGTAGCTCTAGAAACTGAGTTTTACGCTCATTGAAGCGCGCGACAAGATCGTCTACCGCGTCATTGTCATAAGGCTTTAGACCACTTGCTACCATACGCTTAATGCCTTTACCAACAACCGCACCGTCTTCTTTGAATGCGAAGTTAAGAGTAACGACGCCACGTTTACCATCAACGTCAAATGTCGCGCCTGTAAACTCAACTTCAGGGTGGGATAGGTCGAGACGATCGAACTCTACTTCCATGCTCTCGTAAATCACTAGAGGACGTTGGCAGTTGATCATCATTTGTTGCTCCTGCATCAGAGGAACCATGATGTGAGGGAAGTTCATGCCAGAAAACTGAACGTAGTTTGTTACTACATGTTCGATGAAATCTTGGTTTTGGCTTACTTCGCCTGTGTGAGTCATTTGAAGGTATTCTTTGCCAGACGCATCGACAACCGCACTCTCATGCTCGCCTTTCTCAACAACATTAAGCGCAACACCGTCACCCACCATGCCAGAGAAGTCAAAACGCATTTTTTGGCTGATGCCTTCTTTTTGAAGTAGCACTGCGAAAAGCAGATCGCCAGGCACGCAGAAGCGCTTGTTGTCTTCGTCATGGATTGGGTTGAAGTCGCCCGCGACTTTTTTAGCAAAATGGCTTGCTTGTTGGCGAGTGAATTCAAACTGTTCGTTGTTACTTGATACGTATGGCGCTAAAAACATAATACTCTTAGATTTAACTCAATTGTTCGGGATTATATATTAGGAAAAGAGTTGAATGGTCCATCCAGTAAGAAAAATGACATAACTGACGGGAATTTAATAGATTGATTGGAGAGACGTATCATATAAGACAACAAATGCTGCTTTTTTCTTCACGAATGCAAGACGATAAAGCAGCGGTCTCATAAAACCGCGGTGATGCTCCATCGTCTAATCTCGTAATGTTAGGCAGAAGCAACGTTGGTTATTTTTGGTCTAGACACCATGACCAAACCCGCAACACAAGTGAGTGCAATCAAGATACCAACAAGCGATAAGGTAAATACAGACGCATAGCCAAACTTGTCGATGGATAGTCCAGCCAACATAGCGCCAACACCGAAACCTCCCGCCATACACAGCATCAAAAGACCTTGAGTAAGCGCTGGTGAATTTGGGCTTAATCGCCCAGCTATCGCTGGAATGATCATGTCGTTCCAAGACATCGCCTGCATTAGAACAACCAATAAAGCGATCGGTAATACTGCGCCAACATCGTGACCTGATGTCACCCAGAATAGAGAACCTACGACAAGGTAGGCAGCCTGTGCTGCGTACCAGACCTTGAATGGACCGCTTTTCTGCATCCAGCGACCAGCGGATTCAAGCATGAATATGCTGATAACGGCTGAGATAGCCATGCCTAGTGCCGAGTTACCAATTTCAACTTTATATACTTCCTTGATAAGAAGGGGGCCTAGCTCCATAAGGTTGGATGACAGGAACATAGAGAAGAAAACCGCAAGCAGAAACAAAAACCACGGTAGGGCTTTCTTTGCTGATGTTGACTTGTGCTCCAACTCGCTACTCGCGTGCTCTGTACCTGAAGCAACCTCTACTTTAGGTGGAGGGGTAATTGTAACCATGGTTAGTACAACTAGCACGAGACCCATAAGGATCAGCAATTGGTTATCCGTGCTGACAGACAGATAGTCAGCTAGGGCGACCAATAGCCCAGTCACGACAATCCCGAAAAATTGGCATTGATACAGATTGGCGAGTCCGCGTCCTTCCTCTTGCTGATTTTTGCTTGATGCAATGACGAAGGTTGGATTGAGTACCAGTAGAGCAACACTGCCAATACCGATTAGGGCACCGACTGTCCAGTAAATAGTGGTTGAGGTTTCAGCAAAATAGAGAATAAGCAGGGCGATAAAGTGAGTAAAAAGAGCCATGCGCTGCATCATTCGGTGACAAGAGTACTTATCCGCGATACCGCCAATAAGAGGGGCGAGTAAACCTGCGCCTCCAATGAGCGCCATTACTTGCCCAAGCAGTGCGCCACTTGCGGTTCTTTCAATTATGATTGGGTTGATAAGGATGGCGATCCCAACCCATTGTACGATACCAAGTGAAGCTTGGGCGAAATGCCATAAACGAACACCGTTCATATCTGCGACCTTTTTACTAATAATTTACTCATGAATTTTCAAGTATCCGCCCAAAGATACAAGTAACATACTCCGCGTTACCCTCTCACAATCGAACATGTGTTACCTGCTTCGATTCGGAATTCGAACTTGAACAGCTATTAAGTTATTAGTGGAGGCGCAATCATAAACGTGGTTGAAGTTTGCCTAAGTTCATCTAAGTTTATGAATGTAGGGCGAACAAGGAGAACAACTATGAATAGTCGTACACTAATTCGTTGTATCGGTGTGCTAGCAATAGGACCTGCAATGCTGATTGGCTGCGCAAAATCTGAACCAAAACCAGAGCCTGTTGGTATGGCAAATCCTGCGGCGGTTTACTGTGAAAAGCATGGTATGTACAACCTAGATACAGGAATGTGCAAACTCTCTTCGGGCGAAGAAGTGGATGCTTGGGAGTACTTTCGTGAGCATCATAAAGAAGGCCCCGATAGCGCAGCTCGTTTTTGCGAGGCAATGGGTGGCGGCTATATGCCAGACACCAAAGAGTGTGCGTTACCTGATGGCAAAGTGATGGATGCAGAGGAGTATTTCCGAGATCATCAAATGACCGGTGCTGGTGGCTAATCTGAATAAACGCTTAGAAACAACGAGTTTGAGTAAAGTCCTTTTAGGAACTTTAGTTTTAGCACTCGCTGGCTGTACCAATCCCATCATCAAGCAAGAGCCAGAAATGTACACCGTTTCTGGCTCGATTGCCCCTTACTCACAATCTACATTCGACGCCTATGTCGATGATACTTATCAATGGCTCGATAAAACTCGTGTCTTTCACGGTGCGGGATATGATGCAGAAATGGCGGCGGTAAGTCCTTATCGTCTTGAGCCAGAAAGTCCCAATGGTAAAGGTATCTTGCTGGTACATGGGCTGGGGGACTCTCCTTACTCTTTCATTGATATTGCACCCGTATTGGCTGAGGAAGGTTATCTAGTACACGTGATGCTGCTCCCTGGGCATGGATCTAGACCCGCCGATCTCATGTCACCAACGCTGGAAGATTGGCAAAAGTCGGTTGCAAATCAGATCGCCATACTCCAAAACGATGTTGACACAGTTTGGTTGGGTGGATTCTCTACCGGCACTAACTTAGTGACCACCTATGCGGCAAACAACCCAGATGCTATTGAAGGGCTTGTGTTGTTTTCTCCTGCCTATAGCCCGGATGATTTTATTGTCAGATTTGCTGGTGCCGCCAGTGTGTTTGTCGACTGGGTCAATATTGCAAAAGAGCAAAACTACACTCGATACGACTCTCTGGCGATGCATGGTGCATCGCTTTACTACCAAACTACAAAAGAAGTGAAAGAGACACTTGAGTCTAATCAACTCACCATACCCGCACTCTTAATGGTGACCGAAAACGACGAACTTATCGATACCGAGTCTGTTTATTCACTGTTTCGGACTGAGTTCGTGCACCCCAATAGCCGATTGGTGTGGTATGGGGAAAAGTCCTACCCAGATGCACGTGTGATTCAAAGTTCAATGACGCTGCCTGAGATGAGCATAGAGAGTGGCTCCCATATTTCTGTACTTTATCGAAGAGATAATCCTCTTTATGGCGAACGAGGCTTAATGCGTCAGTGTGGAGGAGAGGCCAAGGGGGAGGTTTACACCGTTGATTGCGTTGGAATGCCAACACTCACCTACACTGCGTGGGGGTTATTTGAACAAGACAAGGTAAGTGCGCGTCTGAGTTGGAACCCTTACTTCGACGCTATGATGTCGAGAGTGATTAAATTTATGAAAAATGATGGGGTAGTAAAATAGTAGTGTCATTTTTAGTTCAGACATTCCTGCAATAGATTGCAGGAGTCAAAATCTGAGTTCCATTTAATAATTAAAGTGTTAGGTGTTATCGCTGCGCTTATTAACTAGTACGCTATGTTGATCTGCTTCAAAGTATTTATTGGTATATACCAGTGATCATTGAAGACGCTTGATTTTTCCTGAATAGAGGATCATGCTAGCAACTATGAAAATTACTCTGACCAATGAACAGAAGCAGGAACTAAAAATCCAGCACAGCACAACGCGTGACGGACGAGTTCGTGACCGTATAAAAGCGGTTATTCATGCGAGTAATGGTTGGTGCCCCGAAGAAATTGCAGACGCACTTCTTATTCATGAATCCACTGTTCGTCAACATATCAAAGATTACCTAGAGTCGAACAAGCTCAAGCCTGAAAATGGCGGTTCACAAAGCTATCTATCGGCTCAGCAAACCCAAGAGTTGGTTCAGCATCTAACTGAAAATACATACCACCATTCGTCCGAGATTATTGCGTACGTATTTGAAAGGTTTCAGATTCACTATAGTGTTCCTGGCATGAACAAATGGCTTCATCACAATGGTTTCAGCTACAAACAGCCGAAAGGCGTTCCACATAAGTTCGATGAGGAAAAACAGCAAGCGTTCATAGAGGCTTATGAAGCACTGAAAGCAAGCTGTGGCGAGGATGAATCGATAGTGTTTATCGATGCCGTTCACCCCACACTGTCAACCAAACTCTCCCATGGTTGGATACGTACAGGTCAAAGTAAAGTTCTGGAAACAACAGGTAATCGTAGCCGATTGAACATTGTTGGTGCTTTGAACCTATCAGATATTGGAGCGACCATTGTTAGCGAATACGACAGCATTAACAGTGAAAACATGGTTCGATTTTTCTGTAAACTCAGAGAGAGCTACCCGTTAAATCACAAGCTCCATGTCATCTTAGATGGAGCTGGATATCACCGCAGTGATTTAGTCAGAGATGCGGCATTTGTCCTTAATATTGAACTGCATTATCTCCCACCTTACAGCCCGAATCTTAACCCAATAGAGCGGCTTTGGAAGGTTATGAATGAGAAGTCAAGGAATAACGTTTACTTCAAAAGTAAACGGGATTTCAAGGAAGCCATTACCCAATTCTTTACTGTGACTCTTCCAGAGATTGCAGGCTCGCTGACGTCTCGAATTAATGATAATTTTCAGGTGTTCAAGCCTGCATCTTCAAGTTGATTGGGTATACATTTAGTGCATTCGAGATAATCAACTTTTTTGCCCGTCATTCCGCAGCCAATTTCAGAATTAAAATAATGTGATCCAGTGATCATTTACAACGGTTAGTGCGATAGGCCTCTTGACCGCGATCCCCAGTTTTGATCTATTACTGTTATTTAACGGTCACTTATTATGTCTGCTGTTCAACCTGTCATTAAACGCCTGGACCACTTAGGGCTAATCGCTGCTTTCTGTCATGAAGTCGGTTTACCAGGCATTATTGATCGCATCATTCCCAAGTACTCGGATCACAACGTCTCACATGGCGATGCAGTCTTAGCTATGATTCTGAATGGTCTTGGCTTTCACAGTAGAACACTGCATATGTTCTCTGACTTCTTCGAGACGAAGCCTGTTGCCAAGTTACTCGCTAAAGACATTGAAGCGCACCATTTAACTGACGATGTACTCGGACGCACGTTAGATGCTTTATATGAAGCAGATGTGTCCGCAGTTTATCAAGCGATTGCAGAGCATGTCGTTGATAAGCTTGGACTTAAAACAGACTCTGTCCACCTCGATATCACGAGTTTTCATGTCGATGGTGAATACGCCCAAAACGAAGATCTTAATGCCATCAAACTGGTAAAAGGCTACAGCCGAGACCACCGTCCAGAGCTAAATCAAGTGGTTCTTGAACTGATTTGTGAAAATCAAGCAGGCCTACCTGTTTACATGCAAGCGCTCAGTGGCAACACCAATGACGCTAAGGCATTTTCAGAGGTCACTAAACGGCATATTCATTGCCTTAAGGCTGCTCAAAACAGTCGCTACTTCATCGCCGATGCCGCTCTATACACCGAGGAAAGCATTCGTTCACTGGATGAGCAACAACAGAAGTTTATTACGCGTGTTCCAATGACCATTAAGTCGGCCAAAGAAGCCTTAATGAACCTTGAACTAAAGCAGTTGAGTCCTATCGGTAATGGTTACTCGGGTTGTTGGATTGACGCTGACTATGGCTCAGTATCTCAGAAATGGCTGTTGGTTCATAGTGAACAAGCAACCAAACGAGAAGAGGCAACGTTCTATAAGAACTTAGATAAAAATATCACCAAAGAGCTGAAAGTACTGGGACAACTAATGAAAAAGAAGTTTGCTTGCGCAGTGGATGCCGAGCAAGCAATGAGCGACTTCGTCAGCCAGTGTCATTTGCTTGGCTTTGCGCAACCAACCATCGTTAAAGAGCCAATCTATTCAGGTCGCGGTCGGCCGAAGAAAGGCGCAAAGCCAGCGGGTTACCATTATGTTATAGATGCTACGCCTTATACCGATCTAGAAAGAGTGAAGCTGGCCAAGCTTAAAGCAGGTATGTTTATTCTCGCAACCAACGATACTGACTGCGCCGATCTAACAATGGCTGAGTTGCTTGAGCATTACAAGTCACAGCAAAAGGTAGAGCGCGGATTTCGCTTCTTGAAAAGCCCTGAGTTCCTAACATCATCAATTTTCCTGAAGAAACCTCAGCGAATTGAGGCACTGTTGATGATCATGACGCTTAGCCTACTCGTTTACGCAAGCTTAGAGCACAAAATCCGAGAGAGTCTCACTAAGACCGAAGAGTTCTTTCCTAGCATGGTGAAGAACAAAACGACAACCAAACCGACGGCTCGTTGGGTATTCTTAAAATTCGAAGGTATCGACACACTCGAGTTTGGCGGTCAAAACTTCATCACGGGCATTCAAGAGCATCAGATTCGGCTGCTCAAGCTTCTTGGCGCACTGTATGAAGCGGTTTATTCCTAAATTGGCTGCGGAATATCGGTTTTGTTAGCGACTTCTCAAATTATATCCTATAGTAATGACTTGTACGGTAAGTTATAGATAATACACACAGTTACTTCGAAAAGCTTAATATCAAAGCTTCGAATATTGTAAGTAGGTAAAACCATGAATAAGTTCAACTCAATCAGTAGCTGGTTCACACTAGACTACAAAATCGCTTTCTTCTTTCCTTCGAGATAACCCTTTCTCTCGCACTGTCCAGTGCGTCTAGCTGAACGGCTACCGTTGGCAACCCTGTCTTGATTCTAGCTTGCAATCACAGCGCATGCTTTACGTGTTGCAATCCTAGTTTTAGGTGTTTTCGAATTCGGTATTTCAGTACAACTCAAAATAAAAATCAAATCGTATCTGGATATATTTCTAGATAGGGTTATCTGTAAATAAAATTTATCTTGTCAATTAATAATTAATAACGCTTGGCAAGGTGAATTAAATAGTAGGAAAATTAAAATGGAAAACTTCAAGCATCTACCAGAACCATTCCGCATTCGTGTTGTTGAACCAGTAAAACGTACGACTCGTGAATACCGTGAGCAAGCAATCATTAAAGCGGGTATGAACCCATTCTTGTTGGACAGTGAAGATGTATTTATTGATCTTCTAACCGATAGTGGTACCGGCTCTATCACACAAGAGATGCAAGCAGCGATGCTTCGTGGTGATGAAGCATACAGTGGCAGTCGCAGTTATTACGCTCTTTCGAATGCAGTAAAAGACATCTTCGGTTATGAACTGACAATCCCCACTCACCAAGGTCGTGGTGCTGAGCAGATTTATATTCCTGTGCTGATTAAAAAGCGTGAGAAAGAGAAGGGGCTAGACCGTACCAAGATGGTGGCGTTGTCTAACTACTTCTTCGATACCACTCAAGGCCACACTCAGGTCAACTGTTGTGTGGCGAAAAACGTCTACACCAAGGACGCGTTTGATACAGCGGTAAATGCAGATTTCAAAGGTAACTTTGACCTAGAGAAGCTCGAAGCTGCAATTATTGAAGCGGGTCCTGCAAACGTTCCTTATATCGTGAGCACGATTACTTGTAACTCTGCCGGTGGTCAGCCTGTTTCTATCGCGAACCTAAAAGCTGTATATGAAATTGCACAGAAATATGACATCCCTGTAATTATGGACTCAGCTCGTTACGCAGAAAACGCGTACTTCGTGCAACAGCGTGAGCCTGGTTATCAAGATTGGACCATTGAGCAAATCACTCGCGAGTCGTATAAGTATGCTGACGGCCTTGCTATGTCTGCGAAGAAAGATGCCATGGTACAAATGGGCGGCCTGCTTTGCTTTAAAGATGAGTCCATGATGGATGTCTACACTGAGTGCCGTACGCTATGTGTTGTCCAAGAAGGCTTCCCAACCTACGGTGGTCTTGAAGGCGGCGCTATGGAGCGTTTGGCTGTCGGACTTTATGATGGTATGCGCCAAGATTGGCTAGAGTACCGCATCAAGCAAGTTCAATACTTGGTAGATGGCTTAGAAGCGATTGGTGTGGTTTGTCAGCAGGCTGGTGGACACGCTGCGTTTGTTGATGCAGGTAAACTGCTTCCACACATTCCAGCAGAGCAGTTCCCAGCGCATGCCTTGGCTTGTGAGCTGTATAAAGTGGCCGGTATCCGTGCAGTAGAGATTGGCTCTTTGCTATTGGGTCGCGATCCAGCAACGGGTAAACAGCATCCTTGTCCAGCTGAACTGCTTCGTTTAACGATTCCTCGTGCGACTTATACGCAAACGCATATGGACTACGTTATTGAAGCGTTCGAAAAAGTGAAAGAGAACGCGCATAAAGTGAAAGGTCTCGATTTTACCTATGAACCAGAAGTGCTTCGTCACTTTACGGCAAGACTAAAAGAAGTCGAAGTCGTTACCCCAAAAGCAGAAGCTAAAGTGCTCGAAGAAGCATAATAGCCTCTTAGGAACGCAGCCATTTGGTTGCGTTCTTTTCCTTTAAAACAATAAAAATAATAGTTAAGGGTGCATCACCCTAATCCAATAACGTGAATCAAAGAGAGCAGTATGATGAAAAAGAATCCGTCGCTAATTGGTGGCGCATGCATCATCGCCAGCGTCTGTGTGGGCGCAGGGATGCTTGGACTACCCAGTGCGGGCGCAGGAGCATGGACAGTTTGGTCTATGTTGGCAATCGCGATTACCATGGTTGTGATGACTATATCAGGATGGATGTTACTTGAGGCATTCAAACATTATGAACTAAAAGTATCGTTCGATACGGTGACCAAAGATCTTCTAGGCAGTAAGGTAAACCTGTTGAACAATATTACTGTCTATTTCGTCGGCGGAATTTTACTTTACGCCTATATCACTTCTTCAGGTCTTATTTTACAAGATGTGTTGGGATTGAATGCGAAGATCGCTTCTGCGCTGTTCGTATTGGTCTTTTCTGCCTTTGTTTGGCACTCGACTCGTGCGGTTGACCGAATTTCAGTGGTGCTAATCGCCTTTATGATCCTCAGCTTTGTCTTTGGGGTTTCAGGTTTGGCGGTCAAGGTCGATATGGCAGTACTATTTGATACTATTAGCGAAGAGAATGCATACGCACCGTATGCCATGGCGATGCTGCCTGTTGCGCTTACCTCTTTTGGTTATCACCACTCAGTATCATCGATGCGAGCTTATTACGGCGATGAAACTAAAGCCAAGTATGCCATTCTTGGCGGTACAGTGATCGCTCTTAGCCTGTATTTTCTTTGGTTGTTTAGCATCTTCGGAAACTTACCACGTGCCAACTTCGGACCTGTGATAGAGCAGGGCGGTAATGTGGATGCACTTTTAAAAGCACTGGGCTCTGTGATTGAATCAGAGCAGGTCGCGAATGCAATTAATACGTTCTCTATGGCCGCCATTCTTTCTTCTTTTATCGGCGTAGGGTTAGGCGTTTTTGATTTCTTAGCGGACTTTTTTAAGTTCGGCGACGATAAAGCGGGACGCACCAAAACGTGGTTAGTGACCTTCTTCCCACCATTAATTTTGTCATTACTGTTCCCATTTGGGTTCGTTATTGCCATTGGTTATGCCGGTGCGGCTGCCACCGTATGGGCATGTATTATTCCAGCGCTTCTCGCGCGTAAAACGCGTGTTGTACATACAGGTGGCGAGGGGTTCAAAGCACCTGGCGGTAACGCCATGATCACGATTGTGATTGGCTTTGGTGTGCTTACCGCTATCTTCCATGTCCTTTCAATGATGGGCATGTTACCAAGTTTTTTAGGATAGACCTCACTCAATAATCATCAAAAACAAACCGCTGACTCGCGCTTTTTAGTGCGCAGTCAGCATCTCAAATATCAGGATAAAAACGATTTACTAGGAATAGTGCAATGAAATCTATCTCTACAGAAAATGCTCCACTAGCAATTGGACCTTATGTACAAGGTGTCACTTTCGGAAACATGGTTATCACGTCCGGACAGCTACCCATTAACCCAGAGACGAAAGCGATGCCGGATGATGTTGCCGAGCAAGCGACACAGTCTTTGAATAACGCGTTGGCTATTCTTAAAGCTGATGGTCTAGTAGCCAGTAATATTGTTAAAACAACAGTGTTTGTAAAAGATCTCAATGATTTTGGTCGAGTCAACCAAGCCTACGAGCAGTTCTTTATTGATAACGAGGCGTCATTTCCTGCGCGCTCTTGTGTTGAAGTAGCGAGGCTACCGATGGATGCAAAAGTTGAGATAGAGGTGATAGCGGTAAGAGGGTAGTGTTTGTTATGGGGGCGCCTTAAATGCGGCGCCTTATCGTGAGCTCGTAGCTCTTTCCCAGTTATCTAGACGGGTGTCTTATAGGTGGTCATATAATCTGTAATTGTTATTTGCTCTGCCAAGTCTTGCTGATCCATCCCCCAATACTTTCATCAAAGTAGCTTCCGCTAAATTCTTGTTTGTACTCTACGACATTGTCGGCTTGTGGACGCTCATCTAATAGATGTTTGATGTACACCGCCATCGGGTCGTCGAACTGATCTCGACGTTTTCTCTCAGCAACTTCTTTGATGATTTGCATGCGATACGCCTTGCTCATTTTTTTCATGTTTTACCTCCATTGTTGTGAGCGGTTTATCAAACATAGGAGTTAATCTGATGCTGGTCAAATTATGAACAGTGCTTTGTAGAAAAATAAACTTAAGAGTGGTACGCGGAATCTGCGTGTTACAAAGTTAGCACCCCAATATAGGTGCCATAAAAGGTACGTTTTACCCAGACTGACAAAGGTAACAGTCTGTAAATTCAGGACTAAACTACTCAAAATCATAACTCCTACTCCTTGAGTATGTGTTAGACTTAATGAAAACAATAATCATTAAGAGAACAGCATGAAAAAGCCGTCGCCGAAAACTGCCTCAGTGTCTCGTGTCGAAACACTGACACCTAACATGCTTCGTATCACATTACAGTCTGATGCGTTTACCGCGTTCCCAAGTGAAAGCATTGGGGGCTATATTAAGCTGCTATTTAATGAAGAAGGTGGCACTGACGTGGCAGGTTTATCTATGGATAACCGTCCTAAGATGCGTACCTACACTATTCGCCGTCTTGATCAGCAAGCGGGTGAAGTGGATGTAGACTTTGTTACTCACGTGACGGAAGACAAGCTTTGTGGATTTGGCGCGCGTTGGGCTATGGCAGCGCAAGTTGGTGACACGATTTCCATTGTCGGTCCAGGTACATTGCAAGAAGTCGATACTGCAAAAGATTGGTTCTTTTTTAATGCCGATATGACGGCTTTGCCAGCGTTATCTGTAAAGCTCTCGTTGTTACCGTCAAATGCTAGAGGTTATGCGGTCGTTCAGCTTGAGGACATGGCAGACAAGCAGGATATCGACGTTCCAAAGGGAATCGATGTCATTTGGACAACAGGCTCACTGTCGGATAAAGCCAAAACTCTATCTTGGCTTGAGGGCGAACCTTTTGTTTGGTGTGCCAGCGAGTTCGATGAGATGCGCGCATTACGTCAATATTTCAGAAATGAAAAAGAGATCCCGCGTCAAGATATCTACATCAGCAGCTACTGGAAACGTGGGGTATCTGAAGATGGTCATAAAGCCATCAAAAAACAAGATAATGACGAGTTTGAATCCGCTTAACCATTATTAATGAATATGGTTTGCCAATTAACTGCTGCTATTTCTTGATTGGTTTCATAAAATAACCTCGGCCTTGGTCACTATTTTTTACGACTAAGGTCGAGTCTCTCGCCGCTAAATATTCTATCCAAGTCACACTTTTTTATTCATTTCCTCTGATTTATTTTTACTAGCAGATTAAGTGCCTGTTTGTTACACTGCGTCGCATAAAAAATAACAACACGATTACATCCCCGTTCTGCTCAATATATCTTGTACCCTACATACGAGAAATAGCGAGCCTTTAATCTAGAGAGGCCCCCAGGTTACTATGAGTAATAGCAACATCTCGCAAACTGAAATCCACCAAAATCAATGGCAATTAAATCAAACACTCGCTGAGTCAATCATGCCGCTTCTTGGCCGATTGTACAGAGAGAAGGGCGTCGAAGTTCTTCTGTTTGGTAAGACGCTCGTCAACGCCACCACAATCGACATCATCAAAACTCACCGACTATCACGTCACCACAGCACAACCACTGTCAACATCACTCAAACTGCCCCAATCATCGAGAAACTGATCGAGCTTGAGCTGTCGCCATGCTGTATCGATGTTGGCCAACTTGCGAGCCAATATTGGGCAACGAATGAAACTCACCATAACATTGGTGATTTTTTGATGACGGCGCTTACTGAGAGCATCGATAGCTCAGAGTCTGTGGAGGCCCGTGATGTTGTGCTTTACGGCTTTGGTCGAATCGGCCGTTTGTTGACGCGTATCTTGGTAGAAAAGAGTGGCCCTGGTTACCCGCTACGACTACGAGCAATCGTTGTTCGTGGAGGTCGTGACGGCGATCTTCAAAAACGTGCGAGCTTACTGCGCCGTGACTCGGTACACGGTCAGTTCAATGGTAGCATTCTTGTTGATGAAGATAACAAAGCGTTGATCGTTAACGGCAACTACATCCAAATCATCTATGCAAACAGCCCACAAGATGTTGATTACACTCAGTACGGCATTAACAACGCGCTTGTTGTTGATAACACGGGTGTATGGCGTGATGCTGAAGGTCTAGGTCAGCATGTAGCATGTAACGGCGCTTCAAAAGTACTGCTTACTGCACCTGGTAAAGGCGATATCAAGAACATCGTGTTTGGTGTTAACCACGATACGATTTTGGCAGACGATACTATTGTTTCAGCAGCCAGCTGTACAACGAACGCTATTACCCCAACACTAAAAGCAGTGAACGACAAGTATGGCATCATCTCTGGTCACATTGAGACTGTTCACTCTTACACGAACGACCAAAACCTAATCGACAACTACCACAAAGGTGACCGTCGTGGTCGTTCAGCATCGTTGAATATGGTACTGACGTCGACAGGCGCGGCAAAAGCGGTGGCTAAAGCGCTTCCAGAACTTGCTGGCAAACTAAGTGGTAATGCGATTCGTGTTCCAACACCGAATGTATCTATGGCGGTTGCGAATCTAAACCTTGAAAACAACACGACAAAAGAAGAGTTGAATGCTTATCTTCGTGAGGTTTCATTGACGTCATCGCTGTCAGCTCAAATCGACTACACAGATTCCACTGAGATTGTATCGACTGATTTGGTTGGCGCTCGCCACCCAGGTATCGTCGATGGTGAAGCAACGATTGCTCAAGATAACCGCTGTGTACTTTATATATGGTACGACAACGAGTTTGGTTACAGCTGCCAAGTTGTGCACTGTATGGAGCAAATGATGGGTGTGAAGTATAAGACTTACCCAGCACTTGCTTAATACCAGTTAAACAAATTGAAAAGCCGCCTTGTATTTCGAAGGCGGCTTTTTTAATGGGCGTATACCAGTGATTATTGGCTTAGCAGTAAGAAGCGAGCTTCAAAAGGCGCTAGGTCAATATTAAAGTGACCAGACGTTAACGCCACGGTCTCATTGGACTGTAAGTCTTTTAGTTCGCCGCTAAAGCTAATACTGCTCTCTGGAACCGCAATCGTCTGATTGCTATCAGTGGTGTTGACCACATAGAATACAGATTCATCCGAAGTTGTTTTCAGATCGGCGTAAGTAGATGTGGTTGCGACAACGTTGGTACGTTCACCTTGTGAAAGCGATGAGTACTGAGATCTCAGTGTCATTAGCTCTTTCACATAGGCTTTGAGATCCGTTTGGTTAACGGTGAGGATATTGTCGCCAGTTACACCCTCGATGATTCCGCTCATACGAGCGACGTGATCATCACACTTACCTTGTAATGCGCATACATTATTGTCCACTTGCTGTGCGAAACCCTCTAGCTCGTCACCGATCTCCTCGCCATAGTAGAGTGTAATTGGACCTGTGTATGCCGCTAGAAACGAGATAGCTGCTTTGTGTCGCTGCCAATAGCCATCATCGGAGGGCTCTGCTAGGTTTCCACGTTGAATTAGATCACCAAAGCGCACTAGGTCATGATTGCCTATCATTAGATTAGGTTTTGCATGAGAAGGATATGCAGCATGGGTTTGCATACCCTCAGCGAGCTTCAAGCCACCTTGGTCTGAACTATCACCACTTTCTTCAACGGCAAAAGTTTGTACTAATCTATAACGCATTGGGAAGTCGAATGCTGAACATAAAGCAGGCTTGTCTTCACTGCCATATCCAGTTTTCGTAATGTTACTGCTGTCACCATCCCAAATTTCGGCAACCATGTAGCCAAGCGGGTTAACTAAATCGCCGTCAGAATTTGTATAGGTGACGGTTTTAGAGGTTTCATCCACCGCTTTACGGATTTCGGCCCATGCATCGGTAGGAACTTGATACGCCTGGTCTAAGCGCCAGCCGTCAATTTTGAGTTCTTTAATCCAGTATTCAGCCACTTCTTTATAGAAAGGAAGGCTCTCTGGATAACTGACAGGGTTACTACTGCCTACTGGTAGATTACCAGAAGGGGAGGCGACTACGTTGTTCTTGTGGTGTCCGAATACGCCGTCGAAGAAGACATATAAACCGCGCTTGTGCGCTTCCTCTACCAATTTCCTAGCGTCGTCCATAGTTCCAAAGCGCGGGTCGATAGCGAAATAGTTAGTCGCAAAGTATCCCGTTGCATCGAGACGATCAGCCCAGTGGTCTTGTCCATCGACGGGCACAGAATCAAAGATTGGTGTGAGCCAGACGGCATTCATACCTAAATCCTGAATGTAATCGAGAGAGTCAATAATGCCTTGGATATCACCCATGTGATGACTGGTGCCGTAGCCAATATCATGTCCAATATCAGGATTTCCATTAACGAAACTTTCAACCATGACTTGATAGATGCGAAGGTCGTCAGAGGCTGTTGCGACGTGAGCACTACACGCATAACTTGTTGTGCCGCCTTGGTCAGCAGGTGATGTCGATTCGCCGGAGCAGCCCCACAGCATAGCGGCTCCGACAGAAATAGAAATAAGGGATTTAACGAATGTCACAAGATGTCCTTTTTATGATTATAAGTAGAGCATCTTGGATTATTTAATGGAATGATTGCTTATAAATCATCCTTCATTGAATTCATTTAGGATGAGATAAAGGGGTGAGAGATCTTGGGCACGTTTTGGGTAACGAAAGGGCCTCGTTACCCGGTTAACGTCACAAAAAGTGATTAATTGGCAAGGTCGGCAACGAAGGTTCGTTTTACACCAACTGCAGTTTTAAGTTTGTTCTTTATCCATTGGTTATACAGCCCAAACTCGGAGTGGACTGGCCAAAATAGAGAAGCGACCACCTTTCTTCCAAAGAACTCAGTGTTGTTTGTGATAGTAACGAGTTTGCTTTTGTCAGCTAGCGGCTGAATTATATGCTCTGGCAAGAAAGCAATTCCTTTTTTTTCAGCGCATAAGTCAACAATGGTCGAAAGATCATCAAAGCGCCATGAGCAGCGTAGCGCGATATCAGAGAGATTGAGCAGTTCATCAAACCCATCCATTAGTAACACTCGCCACTGGTTACAATCGACGCCATGCACAAGTTCTGGATGACCTACCCACCAACAATTAACTTTGTACAATTCGTCAGTATTAAACTCATTGTTTGTCTTGTGGTATGGGTTACCTAGGGCGAGGTCAATTTTCCCTTCGCTGATATAGTTACTCAATACAAAGCTTGGTTTAGTGACAACAACGAGGTCGATATTTGGAAACGCTTCTGAAAAATCGAATAGTGTCTTTTTTACATTCTCATTGAATACTAGAGGATCGATGCCAATACGGAAGACTGTGTTTTCCGATGAACTCATTTGTTTAGCGATGCCTAGTAAATCTCGATATCGGGAAACCAAAGGCGTAGATAGGTGAAAAAAGCGCTTACCTTTTTCAGTTAATGAGATTTTGCCATTTTCCCTGATAAAAAGTAGAAACCCTAAATCAGATTCCAAATTTTGTACTGCGGTACTCACTGTTGACTGGGATTTACCCATTTTACGTGCCGCAGAACTAAACGACCCTGTGTCTACCACAGCAACAAACGTGATTAAACTTTCAAATTGCAGTTTCATGAATAAACCAACCTAGCGAGAGCATTATCTACTTATAATTATATAATTTACATTCTAATGACATACAGTAACCTGCTAATGAAACGATGACAACAGTAGAGTATCTCCTCTTTTTCCAAAGTAAGACTTCTGCTTACTAAAGCATCAAGTAAAGGGTGGTTTAATAAAATTCAGAGTTACTTATAAAACTTGAATGCCGTTCCGCAAATTATACTTAAATTGCGACAAAGTGTGATCTGTGCCATACATATATGACTCATCGTACCTTCCTACGCTCTCAGTTAGAAGATTTCTAAAACTCTAACTTACTGTAAAGTAAGGACTTATAAAAACTACACCATTATGCAATTGTGATAACAATATCGAAACACGAGTCTCTCTATCGATAATATCGATAGCAGCTATTTTCTTCACTTTATCCCTATAAACTAAAATGTTACATGCTTATTGTTGAATAACGTTCAAGGGAATAAAAATATGATTACTAAGCTATATGTAAAAGCAGCGACTTTTTTAAACGAATTTAAGCGTGATGAACGCGGTGTAACGGCTATTGAGTATGGCTTGATTGCTGCAGCTATGGCTGCCGCATTGGCGGTAACTTTTGGTAGTAGTGGCGATATTGTAGCCCCACTTAAAGCGATCTTCACAAAAGTAGTTTCTGCTATAGGCGGAACTAATACCTAATAATCTTCGCAAACGAGCCTTTTTTAGTTAAAAGGCTCGCTAAGGTAGTGATGATTTTAGAGTTCTATTTAATACTATCAGCAGTCATATATATATTAGTTTGCTTTTGTGATCTTAGCTGGCGCAAAATACCTAACAATTTGCTTGCTGTACTTTTGCTTGTTCAGTTTACAGGTGTTTACTTTAGTAATTTCTTTATTGTTAGCTCCATTCTCATTCTCGTCTTGGGTATGTTGGCCTATTCTGTAGGCATATGTGGTGCCGGCGATGTAAAGTTCTGTGCCCTGGCGGCCCTTTCGTTGCCTATAAGCTCACTTAGTGTTGCTCTGACATTGACTGCTTTGTTTGGCGGGGGATTGGCGGTGCTTGCAGTGCTGTTGGGTTGGCTTACACGACGTCGACCTAATCCTATTAATTACCGTCAGCTTCCATATGGCATTGCAATTAGCTTGGGTTTCTATATCACGATTTATGACCATTTGATGCCGTTTTTGGCATCCTAATTGGATACTACAATGAGACAAAAGATAGTTTTTGTCGTAGCGTTGCTTGCGCTCGTTACGGGAGTCGTTGGTTTTATGGGATTGCTCGACAAACCCACAAGCTTGGGAAGTCCTACAATAACAGTAGCCCCTCAAGTAGAGGATGAGTACGTGTCCGTATGGCGCGCTACCGTTGACCTCAAAAAAGGGCAACCGCTTGATACCGTTTTAGTAAAAAAAGAACAGCTCTCGTTAAATCTCGCTCGCGAGCAGGGCGTTAAAACGGACGTTAAGCTAAGTTTCAATCCGTCAACTTTGCTCAATCGTAGTTTGAAAAACGGTGAGCTAATATTGCCCGAATATCAAACAAAACACGGTGAACCAGGTTATGTTGATTTGTTAATCACTGAAGGTATGACGGTATACCCACTTCGCGTGAATGCAAGCAATATGGTTAACGATTATATTCGACCAGGAACCTACATTGACATACTTACCGTCAGCTCTCCAACGGTTAACCTTGCATCTACTTCAGACAAGCCACGCCATTTCACTGGTGTGAAAGCAGATATGTTTCTTAAGCGCGTTAAGGTACTGGACTTAGGCGGTGTTGCCATTGGTACAGATAATGTTCGTGCAATTACTTCAAACTCCGGTGATGATATGGCGACCATTATTATAGAAGTCGAGCCCGATCAAATTTCACGTTTAGCTTTAGCACAGCGCACCATGCATATCGAGGTATACCGCAGTCAAACTTATAAACAAGCCATGCATGTTGAAGTTAGAAACATCATTGACAACTTCACAGGTGTAGAAGAACTGCGGGGTCCAGAGAGCATAACCAAATCAGGAGGTGGCTACTGATGCGGTTAGTTAACTTATGTGTGCCACGGCTGCTGAGTACGATATTGCTATTGATTTCGGCAACACAGTGTGTGCAGGCCGCAGAGCGCTATATCACTCTTAACGAAGGAACTCATATCAATCTATCTTCTACCATTGGTAAAGTGTTTATCAGTAATCCAGCGGTCGCTGACTATAAAGTGATCGATGACAGTACACTGGTTGTTTTTGCCAATAGTGCGGGGCAAGCGCGACTCATTGTATATGGTACTGAGCAGGATGTTTTATTGTCTGATCGCATAGTCGTCGATTTAGATCTTAGTCAAGTTAGGAAGCAACTGTCGTTCCACTTTCCTGATGTTGAGGTCAAGGTTCAATCTATTGGAACTCAGGTTGCGGTAAGTGGTGTTGTCAGTTCAGAGCAAGAGCGAGATGATATTTATCGTATGGTAGCTACGTTGTTAGGTCGCGAGAAAACTGAACGTTGGGAGAAATCAGAAAAACTGAAGTTTAAATCTGAATACTTGGATATAGAAGAACCTGAGAGCATGGTTTTTGCACGCAATATGACTTGGGAAGGCATTATTGAGCGTCTCGAAGTCGCCACGTCACAACAAGTGAATGTAAAGATTTCCGTTGCTCAAGTGACTGAAAATTTCGGTGAAACCATCGGGGTAGATTGGCAAAGTGTTGGCTCAAGTGTCGGGCAATTCGTGTTCAATCAATTTGAAGCTGCGGATTTGACAACAATTATTTCTGCATTAGGCAATGACAGTGTTGCTCAAATTCTCGCAGAGCCGAATCTAACCGTTCTATCCGGTGAATCTGCGAGCTTCTTAGTCGGAGGTGAGGTACCTGTTGTTATTACTACCAATAGCAACGTCAATATCACCTACAAAGAGTTTGGCATTAAGCTAGACCTGACTGCAAAAGTGCTTAGTGAAGACAAAATAAAGATGCAGCTTTTCCCTGAAGTAAGTGAAATTGATGGGTACGTTAAGTCTGCCAATATTGATGTTCCACAACTGGCATCACGCAGGGCGATGACCACCGTTGAGTTAGGTGACGGAGAGAGTTTTATTCTCGGCGGTTTGATGAGCAGTGCCGATTATGAAGAGCTACAAAAACTTCCTCTTGTGGGCGATATTCCCATTATTGGTGCCGCGTTTAGAAAGTCTATTACAGAGCGCAGACGTACCGAGTTGGTCATCGTTGCGACGGTAAACCTTGTTAAGCCCACTCGTTCAACGGATATCCAACTTCCTTATATGCGCAAAACGCCAACATTGTCACGATGGCTAAACCTGGAAGGTGAGGCTAGTCAAGCACCAGCTTCAGATGCAACCATTCGATTATTGTCTGAAGGAGGCTTTATTCAATGAGAAGTAGAATCTTAGCCTTATTAGCTAGCGTTATGCTATTTGGATGTACGGCAGAGCGTTATTTTGTCGGTGACGGAGTAGAAGCTTTGGTTTATCAAGAGAACCATCGCTTTGAGTTTACTGTGAAACAGCCAGCTTCAGTAAAAAGTCAGTTAGTCCAACTTGTTCAAGCTGCGGAAAAGCAAAATGCCACGGCGCATTACTCAATCGTTTATCGAACCAAAGGCATGAAACAGCTCGCCAAGGATGTAATGAAGCGTTTTCCAGAGCTGACTTTGAATAATCATCGTGTCGACTATGAGTATCACGCAAAGGAAAAAGCAGATTTGGTCGTCAATATCACGTTGCACAAAGTAAAAGCCGAAAGTTGTAAGCCTTCACAAGTAATGCTGGAAACTTATAAAAGAAATTGTTTCGTCGAGTCATCTCGTATGCAACAGGTCGTCAACAAAAATAGGCTGGTTGGAGAGTAAAGATGTTTGATCTAACCAAAGCGTTAAGCAGCAAAGCTAAAGTTACCCAACAGCAAAATCCAACAGGGGTAGCTGGCTGCACACTTTTTTATCAATCCTCAGAGTGTCTTGAGTTAGTACGTGAGATCTTTCGTTTTGAAGGCTGGAACGACCCTGACTGTATTCGGTTTAACCAAAAAGTGACTAAGCTGACGACCGAGCAGAGTAGCCACATTGTCGTTTTGGAACTGAATGAGTCAGAGGATGTAGTACGTGATGCGACAGAGTTTGCCAGACGCCTTCCAACTCACAAAGGGGTTGTTGTTATTGGTAAAGAGGATGCGATCTCTACGCTTCGTGCCCTTAAGGAGCTCGGCTTTTATTATGTTTTCTGGCCCGTCAACAAAACAGAGTTCGCAGATTTTCTCACCCACGTAAACAAAAACCTACAAACCTTTTCAGGCGTTAGCCAAAAGCGGAAGGCGAAAAGAGTCGCGGTCGTAGGAGCGAAGGGTGGTGTTGGAAATTCTTTCATTGCGGGAGAATTGACTTCGATGCTTGCCGCCCAAGGAACAGACTCCCTGTTAGTCGATCATCAATATAGCAACTCAGATGTTGACGTATTGCTTGCACTTAAAGGGTTCAAGCCAAGGGTTATTGACGAGTTTGCCGCGCCTTTACACGAAATGGATGAAGAGGGTGCTCTAAGCTACTTACACTCCGTACGTAAAAACCTCAGACTGTTGGCGCTTGACAGTGATATGAGTCAGGAAAATATCCTTACTTATAATCAGACCCTCTGTGATCTACTGTCGAGAAACACGAATTTTATTGTCGAAGATTTTTCAGGAAGCGTGAACTTTAAGCTCGAACCACAAATGCTCGTCGACAACTTTGATGTGGTCGTTATGATTATTGACCCCTCGGTAGCCGCAATGCGCAGTGCGAAACGCCTGCAGGAGCGAATTAGGAACATACAGCTTACTCTCTCGAAGAAAACGCGTCTTATTACGTTGGTAAACTATCATCGACCGCCTGCATCTTTTGTTATCCAAAAAAGTGAGCTTAATCGCTATCTAGGTGCCAACGTGGATCTCGAAATGCCATACAGCAAGCACCTTGAGCACATCATTATTGATGGTAAAAGTGCTCATAAACATGATCGCCAAATTAGTAGGTCTTTAGGTCAGTTGATTAAGCTCATTAATGGTCAATCCATCGAAGAAAGAGGATTAAAAACGTGGTTTAAAAAAGGCGCTAAGAAATGAGTTCAAATAAAGAGTTATATTTGGCGTTTCGAAGCCAAATTTTTGAAGCGCTTGACGCCGAAGCCGTTCAGAAGATGGAACGTAAAGATCTTGAAGCACAGATCGCCAGTGCAGTAGATCTGTTGGCTGCCAACTATCGACGTCCAATTACTGCGATGATGAAGTCGGGTTTAGTAAAAAGTTTGGTCGATGAACTGTTTGGACTGGGACCGCTTCAACCATTAGTAGAAGATCAATCGATCACCGACATCATGGTGAACGGCCCAAGTAATATTTTCTTTGAGCGTCATGGAAAAGTGCAAAAGTCAGATCTGACGTTCGTAAATGAAGAGCAGCTTCTTTCAATTGCAAAACGAATAGCATCTAGAGTTGGCCGTCGAGTCGATGAGCTTTCACCAACGGTGGACGCACGACTAGAAGATGGTAGCCGTGTCAATATTGTCATCCCTCCCATTGCATTAGATGGTACATCCATATCTATTCGTAAGTTTAGGGAACAAAAAATAGCATTTGAGGATTTGGTCGGTTTTGGTTCGATGTCACCCGATATGGCAAGAGTGCTTATGATAGCGGCACGCTGTCGAATGAATGTACTCATCTCTGGTGGTACCGGTTCGGGTAAGACCACGCTTCTCAATGCCATGTCTCACTATATTGCTGAAGACGAGCGTATTGTAACCATAGAAGATGCGGCGGAATTGCAACTGGGACAGCCCAACCTCGTGCGATTAGAAACTCGTACGGCGAGTATTGAGCAAACTGGCAAAGTTACTCAACGGGACTTGGTGATAAACGCTTTGCGTATGCGACCAGACCGAATCATCTTGGGTGAGTGTCGTGGCTCTGAAGCGTTTGAAATGCTACAGGCTATGAACACCGGCCATGATGGCTCAATGTCCACGCTCCATGCTAACACCCCTCGAGATGCGATAGCGCGCGTAGAGTCGATGGTAATGATGGCAAACCTCAATCAACCTTTGGATGCGATTCGACGAACCATCGTAAGCGCCGTGCAATTAATTGTCCAAATTAACCGCCTTAGGGATGGTTCACGTAAAGTAACGAGCATTTCAGAGGTGGTCGGCCTAGAAGGAGACAACGTTGTCATGGAAGAAATATATCGATTCCAGTATGACGATGCTCATTATGGTGAAGCGGTAAAAGGATCTTATGTAACAAACGGCATCATGCAGCGCTCAGAACTGGTCAAAAAATCACAGTTCTTCGGATTGTATGATGACCTTATGAATTCCTTCCGAGGCATATGATCATGATTTGGCTGTCTCTGATTTTGTTTGCCTTGGCTCTACTACTGATGCAAAACGGTAGGAAAAAGAAAGTCGATTACTTTTTTCAAATGGAAGAAGTTGCAAACGAGTCATTTGATGCGATCAATGTTAAGGATCTCGTTGCCAAAAAAGGTTGGCAAAGGACACTAGACCACATTAAACACAATCTAGGTATTCTGGGGCCTAGGTTTGTCATTTACATCGTTGCCTATTTTGCAGCTAGTGTATTTTTGTCATGGTACGTTCTGCATCGTGTGTTAGCGATTTATAACGGTTGGTTGTTCATTGGTTCGACAATATTTCTTATGATTATTGGCTACCGCTTTTTAGTAGATAAGCGTCGGAAAGACTTTGAACGAACGTTTCCGGATGCGTTAAACATCATGATGAGTGCAGTTACCGCCGGTGACAGCCTTATGCAGGCGATAACTTATGTTGGCAATACAATGGAAAATAGTATTGGCCGAGACTTTAAGTATATGGGTAACCGCCTAAAGATGGGCGAAACACCTGAAGTCGTTTTACAAAGGGCATGTAAAGTCTATCCATATCCAGAATTTGTTTTCTTTACATTGACGTTAAAAGCCAACATTAGTCGAGGCGGCCAGTTGAAAGGGGTGCTTGCTCGGTTGATTAGAGTGTTGGTCGATTCGAGAACGATGGAGAAGAAAAAATTAGCAATGACCTCTGAGGCGCGAATTTCGGCCAAGATCGTAGCAGCCATCCCACTAGGCTTTTGTTTTTTACTCAATGCCATCAGCCCTGAAAAAATAGATTTCATTCTTTATGACCCGCAAGGCCAGAGCATTCTGTATTACGTGATTGGAAGTGAGTTGCTCGGATTGTTTGTGATTTGGTTACTACTTAAAGGGGTACGATAATGATCACTTTTATCGCCATTGTCGTTTTTGTTGGTGCTTCCGTGTTTTTTGTTGTCGATTCATACCAACGACAAAAAAGAACGGCAAGAGTTGAGCAATATCTTAAAGAAGAGGATTTTAGACCTCCCTCTAAAGTAAGTATGTTGTTGCTTAGGTTTGGTAACAAACACAGAAAAGAGCTTGAAAACAAATTCCTCGAAGCTGGATTTTATAATAAAGAGTTAGCAAAATTCTACTTCCCGATTAAATTGATTGCGGTTGGTGTACTAGTAGCCGCAAGCATGGTCACGGAGATGGAGTGGCAGTCAAAGATGTTAACGATCCTGTTTGGGTTAGTTGCAGTGATCGTCGTCCCAGATATATTGTTGGACCTGAAAAGAAAAACGTTAATTTCTAGCACTTCCTCAAAGCTACCGTATTTGCTAGACATGCTGTCAGTTTGTGTTCAAACCGGCATGACAATTGAAGCATCTTTTGATTATTTGAGTAAAGAGTTAGATTCTTTTGATAAGGATTTGTGCTATCAGGTTAAAAGAACAGCAGAGTCGTCGAAGATTAAAGGGCTGGAAAGTGCGCTCAATGATTTGAGTGATAGGCTACCTACCCCAGAAGTCAGAAGTTTTGTATTGACAGTAATACAAAACTTACAGTACGGAACTTCAATTGCACAAGTTCTCAGCGATCTCGCAGAGGATATGCGTAAGATTCAACTGCTTACTATTGAAGAAAAAGTGGGCAAGCTTTCCTCTAAAATGGGCGTGCCATTGATTCTATTTATCATGTTTCCAATCGTGGTGCTTATTCTGGCACCCGCAGTCATCCAAATGTCAGCAAATATCGGAGGCTAGCAGATGTATTCTCGGTATTGGTTATTGTTGTGCAGTCTTTTTATGTTTGGGTGTGAGACGACATCCGTCCATAAAGAAGACCCCGTAGAAAGCATGACAAAGGTTAATAATTATGATGGTTTGATAAGTTATTATCAAACAAAGGTTGATAATAACCCGGATGACTTAACCGCTTATGAGCAAATCGCGCTTATCTACTTTGAGAAAGGTGACAATGAGTCGGCACAGTTTTACACCGACTACCTTTTTGAGAGGCAATATAAAACCAGCAAGTTGCTGGCTTTACGCGGAAAAATCTATTCACAAGAAGACGATGCTGCTCATGCAGTCGAAGCGTTCAATGAGTCTATTCTTTTGGGAAATACATCTGGAGAAGTGTACAACGACTTAGGTGTAGAACTGAGCAAGCAAGACAAATTTGAAGAAGCTATTTCGGCATTTAATACCGCTCGCTTAAAGGGGTTTGATGATCTCACGATTAAGAACAACCTTGCTGTTGTGTATATCGCACAAGGTAACGACAGTAAAGCGATACCTATATTAAGTCGCCTATTGGAAGTTCAACCAGAGCGTAAAAAGGTTCGTTCCAACTTAGCTATTGCACTTATTCGTAGCGGAGAGCTTGAAAGTGCAAAGATGCTATTGGGTGATTCATTTAGCGATAGAGAAATAGCGTTGGTAACTCAGCAGATACAAAATGCTGAGGTTCAGAGATGAACGCGATTCGAAGCTGGCGCAGGCAACTTGGAACAACCTCGGTCGAGTTTGCACTTGGCGGAATGGTTTTAATGTTTGCGACATTCGCTATTTTTGAGTCGTGCTATCAAGTTTATGTCGTCAACATGACGGAGTTCTCGCTACGAGAAACGATACGTAATACAAAAGTCGATCAAGGCATAGATGACACTCCCGAGAACTTGAATACTCACTATGAGAACTATTTTCGTTCACTTATCTCCGATAACAATAAAATTTGGCATTTCTTAATCGATGACAACAAGTTCACTATTCAGGGCAAGTACTATCGTAACTATGATGACTTTGTTGCAGGAGTAGGGGATTCCTCTCAGAGTATTGGCTTCTATTATGACTTAGCGGAGATAACCGTCGAGTATCAATATCAGCCGATGATAAGTATGTTTGGCACCGATACCGTAACCATTTCTCGAACCATGGTGCTAAATCTTGAACATCAGGGCTGGGGTGAAGATGAATAAACTATCGAAGCAGAGAGGCGTGTTCGCGATCGAGCTGGCATTTATCATATTTACGCTTTGTGCCATTTTTATGTTTGCCACCGATTTGAGCCACAAATTATTGGTCCGAGCCAAGCTCGATCGTACCAGTTTTGCCTTGGTGAACATTCTAAAGGAAAGGTATCGCTATTTTGACGGTGACATTACAAACAAAGTGAACTTAGAAGTCACGGAAACAGAGCTGGACGAAATGCGTCAAGTTGCTGCCAGGCTTCTTGATATCAATGCGGATCAGGTTGCAATTCAAATTGAATCACTGATTGATGCACAGTTTGAAACGCAGCTGGCGAGCAATAGGTTTAAAAGCCTAGGCTGTAGTTCGGGATCTATTGTGTCCGAACGTCACCTAGTTCCACAAGAAGGTTCTGTTCAGTTTCCATTGTATCGAGTGACCATCTGTGAGCAACACGAGTCATGGTTTGACCCTTTTGTAGATGGTGATATTGAAAGTGTCACCATCCACTCATCATCCGTGATGCCTGGGAGGTAATGTATGTCTAGACGTAAGCAGTTAGCTACAGCTTCTATCAAACGGCAAAAGGGCGTAGCAGGTATTTGGCTCGGTTTTACTCTAGTTCCTATCATGGGATTTACGTTTTGGGCTGTTGAAGGTACCCGCTATGTTCAGGAGTACAATCGCCTAGGTGATGCGAATGAAGCAGCGGCTATGGCTATGACCATTCAAGATAACCCTGCTTCTGCTGAACAGTTGGCAAAAGATTACTTGCAAAGCTATGTGCGCGATATCGATTCTATGTCTGTCGATTATAGAAGAACTTTCCAAGAGCAAGATAGGGATGCTGGGCAAGATGAGTTTGTTCAATATTCGGTTGATACCGTAACATCGCATAAGTCATGGTTTTCCAGCACATTTATTCCTTCTTTCGGTGAGCAAGTGAACTTAGGCGGCAGGGCAGTGGCCAAAAAGTACTCTGCGTACTTGGGTGATAATAATATTGATATTGTGTTTGTTGCGGATTTTTCAGGCTCAATGCGCTCAAGTTGGAAAGGTAGTCAGAACACGAAGATAAAAGATTTACAGCTTGCTATTAGTGAAGTATCTGCAAAGATATTGTGTGAAAAAATTGGTGACGAGGTAGTGGACGGTAAGGAAACTAAGGTCTGTTTGGATTCTACTCAAGCTGATATGGCGGATAAGTTAGACAACCGTATCGCGCTCGCACCGTTCAATACAAGGACAAGAGAGGTTGATGGAAGTTATGCATATTCAGTAAGTCAACTTCGATATAAGGGTAATTATGAATCAGTAGACTGGGATTGGTGGCGAACTAGAAGCTTTCGAGAAGTCTATTTGTGCGCTTCAAACAAAGAACAGTGTGTTGGCTCTTCACTATCAAGGCAGCTTGAGGCTGCAACAATAAAGGATGCTCTTAACATTTCAAGACGCTGGAGGTGGTGGGGATATCAGTATTCAGGCTCAAACTACCCAGATGTAAATGCTTATATTGACTATACAGAAACTGTCGCAGATATGTTAAGTGACAAATTTCCGCAATATTCGACAATGTACCGTGTGAATGATGTAAATCTATATGCAGGCTATGGGTATGATAGCAATACTCAATTCTATAATATCCCACTTACTAATTCATTAACGTCTATAAATCGTATAAACCAAATGAAAGCTGATGGCGCGACGGCAGCTTTCCAAGGAATACTTACGGGAGCACAGCTATTAGCTAAAGGAAACCCTAATTCACCCGACAAAGATGAGCAGGATGCTTACCTTTCTAAAGTAAAGATGCTATTGATTTTCAGTGATGGTCAGGAGTCTCCACATCCCAAAATACTTGAAAAGCTCGTTGCGAATGATATGTGCAATCATGCGAGGACGCTAATACCGGGGCTGTACATAGGCTTTATTGGAATAGATTTTGATGCAGACCTAATTGATGCTTTCCGGCAATGTGTTAACAATCCTGAACAAGACATCATTAAAGTAGGTAACCTTAATGATCTTATTGCAAAAATCGAAGAGCTAATCAAAAACGGTTCCAAATCCAATGGCTTCACTAAGTTGTACTAGGTGTAAAAATGAACAAATATCTATCTACTTTTCTGTTTCTTGTCAGTACTTCACTAATGGCAAGCACACCAGGCAATATCTACTGTAGTAATGCAGGGTTTGAAATGAATCATAGTGTTTCTACAGGCAAGGTCGTAGGATTGGCGCAATATCGTCGGGGTGCGTTGCAATTAGAGCGAGTTACTCAACCGCCATATGCGAAGAGCTTGACTTTGACTGCATCTGAATTGTTGGCCAACAACTCAGGCTGTGATAGTTACGTTAATACAAGGATAGTCAATGAGGTAAAAGTAGCAAGGGTCAACTTTGGCTTTGACCAAGCGACGCTGTCGCCAATGGCGCGTGACTCGCTCCACAAACTTGCTCAATCTATAGATCCGGATCATCAAATAGTGATTGAAGGGCATACCGACAATTTAGGAATAAATGAGTACAACCAAGCGTTAGGGTTGCAGCGTGCTCTGTCAGTATATGATATATTACGTTATCAAGGTGTCGATAAGCAAAATATTACGGTTCGTACATTAGGTGAAACGCAACCTCTTGAGCCAAATAACTCGAGCAAGAATCGAGCAATTAATCGCCGCGCTGAAATTATGGTTGTTACAGGTAACTAGGGCGTAGGGCTACATTACTTGAACTCCCTCTTAATTGATGAATAAGATCACACAAATATGCTCCATTGTAGCGACACTGCACTGGGGCTTTGATAGAATGGACACTTATTTCAGAATGAAACCTTCGCGATAAGAAAAAGCCGCACATGGAAATGCGTTGGCATTTAAGAAGGATTATGAGGTTGTTGTGAATCTAGAAAAAGTATTACCACACTTGAAAGCGAAAACATGGATAACGCTTGCAAGCGTGACCGTTATGTCGAGCGCTTGGGCTTCTGATCTGGTTAATAGTAGTGAACAGGCACAACTAGAAACGATTAATAGCGAGTATTCCTCCAGATATCGCGAAGTCGGCTTAGATGACACCGTTACACTTTATAATCAAACCTCCTCAAATATAGAAGCAAACAAAATCAAGCTGCTTAACAGCATCGATATCGTTAAAGCCGACTCAAAGGTTTTCCAAGAGAAGCTGGTATTGGGTGAGTACGATGAAGGTATCGCAGTCGCTCTTCGTGGTGTCTCATCGTCAATCCATAAGCTAAATCAAGAGCTTGCGGAAGCTGAGGCTAAGCTTGTCGAGCTTAACAAGACTATTGCTTCTAGCCAGTCTAGCGTTACTCAGATCGAACGCGATAAAAATGAGCAGTTACTTGCTCTTTATAGAAATATTAAAGATCGTCACGCAAAAGAGTCTAACGTCATTCATCGTGAAGATTACTCAGGCAAGTTAGAGTGTAAGGTTACAGAAAGTCTCTCTGCATGTGTGAATAGAAACCTACCATATATGAAGAATGCATTTGCTCTAGAGAAAGGTGGTAAAGAAAGAATCCAGCTGACTTCCTACAAAGTTTTAGATGCGACGCAAAAGCTGAATGGTGAGCTGACTTATACAGTATCTGCTGAGTACAAAAACGCCTTTAATTCAAACTTGGATGGTGAAATTCGTAAAGCACTTAACCTAGATAAAATCCGTTTTGTATTCCGTTCTAACTCCAGTGAAACAGAGTATTTTATAAATGATGAGAAAGTAGGAAGTGGTGATGCTATCGAACTATCTGGTAATTATGTAGGTGTTTATAACGTGCGTGCCGTCAATAAAGGTACAACCCAATCTTTACGTTTAAACCTTAAGAATGATGGAGATTACTTCTTCCCGTTTACTAAGAAAGCTCAAAAGTCACAACCTAAGAAACAACAGTCTTCAGTTGTGGTTGCAAAAAGTGAGAAAACCAATAAAGCTGCGCAAATCACGAAAACGGTTTTGAACGCACCTAAAAAAGGAAATAGCTTAGAGACAGGTACGTTTTCAAACACTGTTGTTTATAAAGATGAGGTGTTTACCTACCTGTATCCAGTCTATCGCGGTAACAACAAATCTGCAGAAGTATTCTTGAGTCGTGATGATGCGACCCAGTACTGCGAGCAGAAGTTATCCTCTAAGTTGCCGACACCTGCGGCTTACAAGTACTTGGAACTTTATGCGGATCTAAAACCGGGTGACTACTGGACAGATCAGGGTAGAGTTTACTCGTCACAGAAGAAAGATGTGTTTGATAAGACCTTCGACACTAACCGCTTTATTTGTATGGTGAGCATGAACTAGAGGTTTTTTCTCGAGCTTGCTATCCCTGCTAGAGAAGAGAACAAAAGAATGGCCACAACGGTTTTGTGACTTTACAGGCCTGATTTCGATACTTTATCGGAGTCGGGCCTTTTAGTTGATGGTTTCCTCTATAAGCCTTCTTTGGATCGTGAAGATTTGTTCTGCATCGCTCAGTTAATCTTAAGTATCCCTTTAAAATTTCGAAAAGTTCCGGGGCTCATGCCTGTTTTCTTCTTAAAAAATCTCGAGAAGTAAGAGACATCTTTAAAACCGCTTTGATAAGCGATGGCAGAGATTTGTTTGACTTCATTTGCGAGCAATAAACGTTTGGCATGTTCGAGTCTCAACTGGCTTACATGATCTCTGAAGCTTCGACCGACTCTTTTATGGAAGATGCGGGAGAAGTGCTGGGTAGATAGATGACAGTGTGCAGCCACATCAACCTCTCTCAGGTTTTCTTTATAGTGCTTCTCTATGTAGTGCAACGCTGCATCAATGGTATTGGGCTCTGGGTTTGTTTGTTGCTGATTAAGCTCCGTTGTTATGTGTGTTTCACTTACGCGCGATACGGTAGGTTGAGCGTCTCCGTTGTTTCCCAGCAAAGACGTAACGTGTTCAACTGCGAGTGCGGTTTTTTTAAGTGCTTGAGGGGAGGTGATATCAACATGAGCTTTGACGAGTCCACTCTTTAAATAAGCCTCAGGAACACTCGAGTCGTGAAACAGCACCAAGGTTTTAGAGAGGTTGTGGCAGATCTTCAGCAGGGTTAGTAGTGTAGTGTCGTTTTCATAACCTTCTGAAAAGTAGAAGCAAAACCGTTGAGAGGGCTGGGTGATAACAGAAACATCATCCTCAACTTCAATCAAGCTGATCTTGTCACTCAAATAGTCTCGTACAACCTTTGGAAGCAAAATAGTCGGCTTTCCCATCCAATACGCCATTTCTTCTCTCTCAAATCTGCGACAACACGCTTAAACTATATTATTAGTCTAGTAGAGCAGGTTTTTTTTACCAAAAAACATCATAAAAGTGACATCTAAACTTAAAATAATCTCATTGTTAATACACTCAACGCAGTTAACGCTATGATTTATTTCTGGTTGGGGCGTTTTTGAAGACCTCTTGATTTAGAATTCTAGCAGTAGGACATCATGAAAGTTATGGTTTTTAGTCAACCAATTGCTTTTATGTTTAAGTCTAGATCGACTAGTTTGTGCTTTTTCTAATACAGAAGTTTACTCGTGGATTAACTTAAGTTTAATAAAATAGGATTACTTTAGCGTAGTTGATATCAAAATAGTTACACAAATTGAATAAGAAAGTCCTAACTAATCGACATATATTCCCCTAACTTGAAAGAGCGTTAAGCAAACAGAGACCAAAAGGAGATTGTTATGTCGACGCTAACTAAACTATGTAAAGATTTCATCAAGGATGAAGAAGGTTTAACTATTTTAGAGTATGTCATTGGTGCAGCACTGATTATTACGGTCTTCGTTATCGCAGGCGGCGGTATTTGGGGAGATTTGAAAACAGAGCTTGATTCACAAATTGACAAAGTCGAGGCGTTATAAGTCTGAAGCCAGTGACCATGACCTCACATTTAGGTCATGGTCATAAGGCTTGGGGGGGTAAAATGGATTTTATCGAGTATGCGTTGTGGCTTCCACTTCTAACGGTAGCGGTGTTTGATATTAGAGATAATCGAATCCCAAATAATTGGGTAATTCTGTCTCTTATTTCAATGGTAGCGGCTCTTGCCTTTAGATATCAAGGAATAACAAATGTTCCAGCATCCAACCTTATCGCTTTTTTCGTGATGTTATCGTTGGGTTTTGCTTTGTTTAGTATGCGAGTAATGGCGGGCGGCGACGTTAAATTGATGGCCGTGTTAGCACTTGGGACAGGGCTTGAACACTTGACAACATTTTTAATGGTGACTGTGCTGTGTGGTGCAGTATACGGTCTTTTTTATCTTTTTAGTTATATCTCTCGCTCTCATCTAACCTTGAAGGACCAAGCTGTTGCGTACCTTCGGGAGCAGATCGTTTTGAGGCGTCATTTAGCGACCAGAATTTCTGACAAGATCCGCCTTCCATTCGCTCCTGCGATCATTACTGGATTTGCGCTATACCCGATGTGGGTTTAAGGACACTTTATGAATGCCATTACGTCGTTAGCAAACAAACCTTTGCTTTCACCTCAGATTGATCCTCCACCAATGCCTTCTGTTTTGAAGGAGCTTGATATACCTGTGGTTGTGTTGGAAAACTTGGTATTAAAGCACATTGCGCACCTGACCAAAGCGACGGTCCTTGAACTGGCAGACGCAATGGGAGTGAGCACCCATATTGTTGACGAGCTTCTCAATCATCTTAGAAAGCGTTCGCTGCTGGAAGTGTTCCAACCTATTGGACTGAGTGGCTCAACTGACCATGGTAACAATCAGGTGCGCTATGGGTTGTCAGCCTCTGGCGAGCAAGAGGCCGATTTAGCATTTATGAAAGACGCTTACGTTGGCCCAGCTCCAGTATCGTTGGATGACTACAGTAGAGTTGTGGCTTTACAAGACGTCAGAGTAAACAGTATTGGTTATGAGCAAATTGCGGGGGCTCTTAGAGGCGTTTATGGCGCGGAAAAAATGATAGACATCCTCGGTCCAGCACTTAATTCTGGCCGAGCGCTGTTGTTGTATGGAAACTCTGGTACCGGTAAAAGCTTTGTAGCAGCACAACTTATTAACTCATTTGAATCGTCTGTCTATATTCCATTTTCGGTTTACACATCCGGTAGCATTATTAGAGTCTTTTCAGATGCACACCATAAAATGTTGGACAACAACTCAACGGCCAATCGTATTCACTTTAATGAGCAGTACGACAAACGATGGGCACTGTGTGAGCGGCCAAATATTCAAGTGGGTGGTGAACTTACCATGGAGATGTTGGAGGTTAATCACTCTCAACACAACCGTGTTTGGTTAGCACCACTTCAAATGCTGGCTAACAATGGACTGCTTATTATTGATGACTTAGGTAGACAAAAAATATCAGTTGGAGCATTGCTCAATCGCTGGATTGTGCCGATGGAATATTGTGTCGATTATCTTCAATTGCCTAATGGACAACAGGCGGCTATCCCGTTTACGCTTAATTTAGCTTTCTCAACAAATTTAAATCCACTTGATATAGGTGACCCTGCTTTTTTACGTCGTTTAGGGTACAAAATAGAGTTCTACCCTTTGAGTCAAGAAGATTACATGACTCTGATAGAAGAAGTATCAGAAAAGAGAGGGCTAATTATAAATTCAGAGTTTAGGGAAATGGTATTACGACTGCATAGTACAGATAGAATACCATTTTACCCTTGTATCCCAAAAGACATTATTGGGATATGTAGTGACATTATTAAATTTAATCAAGAGTCTAACGTAATTACGCCATCTATATTGGAGTCAGCATGGCGATTATATTGCACTTCCGATGGAATGGGAGGAAATAATGAGTAAATCGCAAGTCTTTTTGTTGATGTTGATCTCTGCTGTATTAGGCTTGGCTGCCGTTTATATCGCCAAGCAATGGATGGAAGAACAGAATCAGCCGCAGGTTGTGACAGAAACGGTTGAAAGAGAGCCGGTGGTCTTTGTTGAACAAGAAATCATCGCAGGTACGATAATAGAGAGCAAACATCTGTCGGTTAAGTTGTTAGAAACTGATTGGGTCGACGACGAAGATCACTTCTCTACTGTCGATGATGTTGTCGGAAAAGTTGCCAGCACATCGTTGTTTCCGGGTGAAATCGTTCATTCTTACCGACTCTCTGTTCCGGGTGAGGGCTCTACTCTTGCGGCTGTGATTGAGGACGATAAACGAGCTGTGACGATACGAGTCAATGATGTCATCGGTGTTGCAGGCTTTTTGCTTCCGGGGAATAAAGTAGACGTTCTAAACACGGTTAAGTTCAATCAAACTCGGTCTAAGACAGATACCGTGTTGAAAAACATTAAAGTGCTAGCAGTAGACCAGACAGCCAGAACTAATGATAACAAGCCTGTCATTGTAAGAGCGGTGACGCTGGAAGTGACACCAAAAGAAGCTGAAAAGCTTCTAACCGCAAAAAGCAATGGCGAAATACAACTGGCGCTGCGAAATCCTCACCAAAAAGACAAGCCAGTTGCGAAAAGAACTTACGTTCCACAACCAAGTGTAACGATCATTAAAGGAACTCAATCCTCAAATATAAGAGTAAGGGACTAAGGTAATACTATGAAATGGATTGTCAGTATACTCATCGCTTATCTTTTTAGCACAGTTTCGTTAGCAGCAACTCAAGCTGGAAAATTAGTTAGTGTGCCTCACCACAAGTCTAAGAACGTCATCCTTGCAGGCAAGGCGAAGCGTGTCTCTCTTGGAGATCCAGATGTACTTGATATTGTCATGCTGCGCTCTAATGAAGTGTTTCTGATCGGCAAAAAGCTTGGTTCAACAAATCTGATGGCATGGGATTCTAGAGGAAGATTGATTGAGTCCATTAACATTGAGGTGACTCACGATCTTAATGGTGTGAAGTCAAAACTCTATGAGTTCCTGCCAAACGAAACCATTGAAGTTCATAGTTCTCAAGACAAGCTGATACTCAGCGGGCAGGTGAGCAACCAAGCTGTTATGAACATGGCCGTTAAAGTCGCCGAAACGTTTACCGCAGGTGCACCTGCTGACGAGGGGACAGAATCTAAAGATGAGACAGTAGCCGATACCAAGGTTATCAATCTAATGTCGATAGGCGGCGCTCAGCAAGTCATGCTCGAAGTGACGGTAGCTGAAGTGCAGCGCAGTCTGGTTCGACGCTTTGATTCAGATTTCCATTTCTTCAACCAAAATGGCAACTTCGGTTGGGGAGCAACGAGTGGTGGTGCCGTGATTGATGAGATTGGAGGTGGCGTTGGGCCAATCTTTAACGTACCGAATATCGAAGAAACAGGCTTGCTGGCGACCTTCTTGGATGGAAACACGTTATTCACGCTCGCGCTCGATATTGCCAAAGAGAACGGTGTGGCCAAGGTACTAGCAGAGCCAAACTTAACAGCATTGAGTGGCTCTAAGGCTGAGTTCTTGGCAGGTGGTGAGTTTCCAATTCCGGTTCCCAACAGAGATGGCATCACGGTCGAGTATAAAGAGTATGGTGTTGGCCTCAAGTTCGTCCCAACCATTCTTTCTGATCAAAAGATTAATCTAGTTTTATCTGTCGATGTGAGTGAAATCGCCAACTCTGGGTCACTCACCCTTGATCCAATAGAGACCAACGCGACCTACATTATCCCACCTATTACGAAACGCACAGCTGCATCAACATTGGAGCTGGCTGACGGGCAAACTATCGGGATTGCGGGCCTACTTAGTGAAAATGTGAGAGATGTTTCTAGCAAGCTTCCTGGCGTTGGCGATGTGCCGGTACTCGGGCAGCTTTTCAATAGCCAGGAGTTTATATCGGGTGAAACAGAGCTGGTCATCCTTGTAACGCCGAGATTGGCGACGCCTGTGGACCGTTCAAAATTGCTTTTGCCAACGGACGCGTTTGTTAAACCTAATGATGTTGAATTCTATCTACTCGGGCAGGGTTCATACATCGCTGAGATGGATGACGCAAGCAACGCTAACCAACAAAGCCAAACGACGACAACCGTTCCATCTAATCAAGGTGGATCTGAAGGTTCATTTGGACACTCGTTATAAGGGACATGCAATGAACAGACAAACATTGGGAATTATTTTAGCGACATTTGTTCTCTTTGGGTGTGCAAATGATGCGCCACTGGGGCAGTCGGTTGCGAAGCTCAAATATGAACAAACATACGACCACAACGCGACAGCCAACAACTTAGGCGTTGTGCCAACTGGCACTGGGGCTAGGATGCAAGTGGCTTATGACGAGTATGCTGGTCAGTCCGCTTATGATGGTAAAGCGGAAAAAGTTCTTGGAAAAGACTTAGTACAACAGAGAAGAAGTTCTAGATAGAGGTGATGTATGAATCGCGCTCGGAAAATGACGAAATCAACAAAACGGCAAAGAGGGTTAACGCTGATCCTTTTTACCTTGGTGTTTATTGTTTTTATGTTTTTCGCCGGTTTGGCTTTCGATTTTAATCATGCCACCTTAAACAAAACGCGATTACAAAACAGTGTTGACGCAGCGGCGCTTGCTGCTGCGGTCAAAGTCAGTGATGGTTCTGACACTACAGTGGCGACGGCAGCAGCTAAAGCGGCCATAGCGACTCTATTTTCTGCCTCTGGGAATACCGAGGTGACGGTTCCTGATTCATCGATTACCGTCGAGTACTCCAATGACCCTCAAGATTTTTCTGGTGGCTACGATTCAACCTTGGTGACCTTTGTTCGAGTATCTGTGGCGGATGTTCCGCTGACGAGTTTCTTCATCGGGTTTTTTGGTTCTTCCAAACAGGGCGCTGCCAGTGCAGTCGCAGGGCCAAGTTCTTCACTGAACTTTGCGTGTAATATCGTACCGATCGCCGTATGTGCGGCTACGACTAGCGGTGCTAATGATTTCTTGGGGTTTAATTTCCATCAAGTTTATGAACTAAAAGTCGCGGATCAAAACGCTTCTGACATGGGGCCAGGTAATTTCCAGCTATTGGATTTTGGTTCTGGTGCTAACACGGTGAGAGATGCGTTGGCCGGCGGTTTTGACGGCTGTGTTGATATTACTGAGAATGCGACGACCAAACCGGGTAATACCATAGGCCCAGTAGGTCAGGGGCTAAATACGCGATTTGGCGATTACTCGGGTGGTGGTGTGAGCGCTGCTGACTTCCCACCGGATATATATGTCAGGGAGCCAATTACAGGAGCAACCACGGACGATGCGGGCAATGTGGTCTACGACAACGCATTCCTATACTCGGATTACTTGAATGGTGTTGCTACTTGTGACGGTTCGGTCAGTGGCGATTGTACTTCAGGAAACAAAGGTCGACGCATCTTACCCATCCCCATGGTTGATTGTACCGGGGCTGGTGGCGGGGCGACGACGCTACCAATTACCTCCATTGGTTGTTTTTTCTTGCTGCAGAAAGCACCGAATAATAATGGTGCAAAGGATGGGGTATTTGGAGAGTTTATAGAAGACTGTACAGTTGAGAACGGTGCTTTTGGGTCGGTTCCGGGTTCTGAAGGCTTGTTTAAGATTCAGCTCTATAAAGATCCAGGGAGTGGTGAATCATGAGATACAAAGCATCAGATAAACAGCATGGTCTTGCGGTCATAGAGTTAGTGTTAGTAACACCGCTTATCATCATTTTTATGGCTCTTTTTTTAGAGGTGGGCAGTTTTTTTATTGACCATCAAACACTCAATAAAATGGTTCGCAATGGTGCTCGTCATGCGGTTACAGAGGTCTACGGAACCGTAGGGGGTGGCATTGCAGATTCAGATGAGGTTAAAAATTTGGTCGTATATGGCGTTAGGTCAGGCGGCACAGAATCTTTGCTCGAAGGCGTAACTGTAGACGATGTGACGGTCGTAGAAGCAGGTAGTGTTGTCACTGTGAGTGCGAGCTACACCTATTCACCGCTCTACTCGACTATACCGTTCTTAACTCAGGCGTTGAGCGTCACTATGTCAGCTTCAGCGATTATGGAGAAAAGAGATGAATAGGTATAGCAGAGACCGTAGCCGAAAGTCTTCAAAAGGGTTAACGATTCTAGAATTCACCTTGACAGTGTTGGTTTCAATGCTTCTCGTTCTCTCTGCATTTGAGTTTGGTCGCTATGTCTACTCGATGCAAATGCTAAACGAAATGACGAGAAAAGCGGCACGACTGGCGGCGGTCTGCTCCATTGGCGATCGTGATGATATTAAGGATCTCGCGGAGATTGTCGAAAACCGTCCGTATGGTTTTACCGCCGATGATCTGGAAATAGCCTACTTAGATCGAGATGGCAGTGAAGTAACGGTTGATGGCTACAGCTCTATGTCAACCGATGACAAAGATGATGTGCTCTCGCAAGTAAGATATGTACAAGCGTTCGTGTCGGATGACTATAAGTTCCAGTTTGTCCGATTTTTATCGTTTTTAGGTGATGCAGGAAGCATAAAAGTACCTAATTACCAGACGGTTATACCGGCGGAAAGCCTTGGTGTTGTAAGACCAACTCAAAGTTCCCCATCCGGTGCAACCGAAGACTGCTAGGAGGCGATCATGGGAGAAGCGGTGCCGATCAATAACAATATTGGTGTTGGAGTTCAATTTTCGTTGAAGACCAACCTTCATATTTGGACCTTACACAGTTCGAACGAGTTTAAAAGTCACATCCGTAGTGAACTTGCCCGCAGCAAAAACACAGTGGTTGAGTATATTTCACTTTCCGCTGTGAGCGAGGAAGGGTTATCCAGTTTTCATGAACCAGACATCATCATTGTAGAAGCGAGCGAAGACTGGGCAGAGAAGATTGCGGACCTGCAAAAATACAACCTACCTTTCGGTGAAAACGAGGTCTCGTTGTTGGTCTTCGGTGATGACAATGACAGTGGAAATCTCAAGTTAGCACTTAAACTCGGAGCCGCGGACTACTATTCCCGTCATGCTGAGATAGAGGTCTTCGTCCCATTTTTACGAGAGATAGCAGAGCACAAAATCGCAAACAGGAAAATGGGAGAGCTTTTTCTGTTTATGAATGCGAAAGGTGGTAATGGAGCTTCCACTCTCGCATTAAACTCCGCTGTCGCGCTCGCAGAGAAATTTCCTAATCAAGTGCTCCTAATCGATATTGACACCCAGTTTGGGCTACTCAATGAGTACTTAGATATCTCTCCCAAATATGGTTTGGTTGAAGCGATTGAGACGCTCCAAGATATGGATGAATCCTCGATAAGCAGTCTTGTGACTAAGTATGGCGGTAAGCTGCACACCATCGGTTTCACTAGGGGACAAGGTAGTATCGCGATAGCGAAGTCAACCGATGTTCAAAAATTAATACCTATGCTGAGACAGTACTACAAATACGTGATTATTGACTTTTCAAGGGGGATTGATCCGATATTTTCACCACTAGTAACGCCTGCAACTAAGATATTTTTGGTACTACAGCAAAACTACATGTCACTTAAAAATACCAGTCATCTCGTCAAGAGCCTAAAGCTAGAGTTTGGTGTTGTTACCGATAGTTTGAGTGTTGTGATTAACCGTTTTGATAAAGGTCAGTCTATCTCCATCAAGGATGTAGAGACGACGGTTCCTAATATTAAAGTGGACGTTATCCCCAATGACTTTAAGAACGCAAATGAAAGCGCCAACCTTGGCAAACCGGTCGTCGAGTACCGCAGAAAAAGTGCCATTGGCAAAGCGATCCATAAGCTCTGTTCAGATCTGATGCCTGAAGAGACTAAACAGAAAGGATGGCTAGCGCGCTTATTCAGCTAATCCAAGGAGGGATAGTATGTTTTTTAGGAAGAATAGCAGTCCAAACAATGATATCGAAAGCCGTGTAAAAGGGAGTCGGGACTCTACTTCGGCGGATAGTGCCAAAACGATCACCGAGGTCGAGACAACGTCAGACACAGAAGACATCCATGACGTTGTTAGTCTTAAACAAAAAGCGATTGAAGACACAAGAAAGCAGTTGGAACAAGATCTTGCTGTTAAGCACTACTTCCATCGAAAATTAATGGACACGCTGGACTTGGGTTTATTGGCGTCTTTGGAAGAGAAAACGGCGAGAACTGAGCTTCATAATGCAGTTTGCCAATTGATGGACGACGATAACGAGCATCCCTTGAGTCTGGAAGGTAGGCAGCGCGTCTTATCTCAGATCGAAGATGAAGTGTTTGGCTTAGGTCCCCTAGAACCACTGCTAAAAGATACCTCGGTGTCGGATATCTTGGTCAATGGTGCCAAAAACGTTTATGTCGAACGCTTTGGTCGACTTGAGAAAACACCTTACACGTTTTTAGATGACCGACATTTACGTAATATTATTGACCGAATTGTAAGCCTTGTGGGCCGTAGAATTGATGAAGCATCACCTATGGTCGACGCTCGCTTGACCGATGGCTCTAGGGTCAATGCGATCATCCCACCTCTTGCTATTGATGGCCCGTCAGTGTCGATACGTCGATTTGCCGTTGATAGGCTCACCATGGACAATTTGTTGGAGCTGGATTCGGTATCTCCTGAAATGGCAAAGTTTGTCGAAGGAGCCGTGAAAGGAGAGCTTAACGTATTGATTTCCGGAGGTACAGGCTCTGGTAAGACAACGACTCTTAATATTTTTTCTGGCTTCATTCCATCCGATCAACGCATCATTACGATTGAAGACTCAGCAGAACTTCAGCTTCAACAACCCCATGTCATTCGCTTGGAAACCAGACCGGCTAACTTAGAAGGTAAAGGCGAAATTACTCAGCGCGAGTTAGTTAAAAACTCACTACGTATGCGACCCGACCGTATTGTTGTTGGTGAGGTGAGGGGGAGTGAGGCCGTAGATATGTTGTCTGCGATGAACACAGGTCATGATGGCTCACTCGCTACTATTCACGCCAATACACCTCGCGATGCATTGAGCCGCGTTGAAAACATGTTTGCTATGGCAGGTTGGACGATATCGGCTAAAAACTTGAGGTCACAAATTGCTTCTGCAATTCACATTGTCGTTCAAATGGAACGTCAGGAAGATGGCAAGCGAAGAATGGTGTCAATTCAAGAAATCAATGGCATGGAGGGAGAAATTATTACCATGTCAGAGATCTTTAGGTTTGAGCGAGAGGGCATCGACAGCGAAGGCAACGTAAAGGGGAAGTATGTAGCGACTGGAGTGGTACCCGATTGCCATTCTCACCTAACGAAACGGGGCATCGATGTGCCGTTTGAACTTTTTAATGATTTAAAGTGAGTGTTAGGGGAAATTGACCATGAGTATGACACTGTTTTTTGTATTGATTTTTACCGCTGTATTCATTATCTCACAGGCTCTCATTCTTCCAGCGGCTGGTAAAAAAGTAAAACATATAGAGCTCACGAAGCGGCTAAATAAAGCAAAAGGCCAGCTTGATAGTGAAAGTATCACACTGCTTAATGATTACTACAATAAATCCCTATCACCTATTGATAGAAGACTAGTTTCAATCAAGTATTTCGCAAACATGAAGAAAATGCTTGAGTTAGCAGGTGTAAAAATGGGGCTAGGGGACATATTGGCACGCACAATATTGTTCTGTTTGTTGATAACCGTTGCTTTGTTGTTGACGGATTACCCTTGGTATTTAGGGTTAGTAGCGAGTGTTATTATTATTTCTGGTGTGATTTTTTATATCAACTGGAAGATAAACAGTCGATTAGAGAAATTCGAGGAACAACTTCCTGAAGCGCTAGATATCATGCGCCGAATGTTGCAAGCAGGACAACCTTTGACTCAAGCTTTTCGAGAAGTAGGAGATGAGCTGCCAAATCCTGCAGGGGAAGAGTTTAAACACACTTTTAATCTTCTCAATTTTGGTTATGACCTGAAGATTGCCATTCTTTCAATGGCAGATAGAGTTCCCACCGTCTCCATGTTGGCTTTTTCATCAGCCGTGTTATTGCAAAAAGACACAGGTGGTAACTTAGCGGAGAACTTACAGAAGGTGTCAGTGGTTTTACGAGCTCGATTTAAGCTTGCAAGGAAAATCAAAACACTGTCCGCAGAAAGTCGTATGGGCGCATGGATATTGGTCTTGGCTCCATTTGTGCTATTCATGGCTCTTTATTTGGGTAATAGAGAGTTCGTGGAGCCATTGTGGACAGATCCGCGAGGCATAAAATCAGTGATTTTTGGAATGGTGAGTTTACTGATTGGCGCTATTTGGATTAAGAAAGTAGTGAACATCGAGGTGTAACATGGACGTGCTTGCAACTCTAGATATACCGCGTGAATGGGTATTTTTGGCCGTCCTAATGTTGGCGGTGACCATACTCGTGTTTGGTATCGGCTTCATGTTTGTTGGTGCCAAATCTGCGTTAGATAGGAGAGTTCATAATCTTGCCTCTCCTGAGCAAAAACAGGAAAAAAGCAAAGTGATTGATACACTAGAGTCCTTGGCTCCTTCCTATGTACCTAGCTCCGAAAAAGAGCAGCAAAGCGTTCGGCTAAAGCTGATGCATGCTGGCTTCCACAATAAAAATGCAATTGCTAACTTTTATGCGTTGAAAATGTTGTCATTCACGATAGGTGCAGTTTTAGCAGTGGCAGTGTTTGTTTTGAGCTCTAACGGTAGTCAAAGCATCCTATATGCGGCACTGTTGGTATTTATTGGATTATTCGCGCCCAATTTTATATTGGCACGCATAGCATCGAAGAGACAAAGAAGAATAAGAGCAGGAATTCCCGACACATTAGATTTGCTGGTGGTATGTACAGAGTCCGGTCTAGGGTTTTTAGCTGCGATGAAACGAGTCGCGACTGAGACATATATCTCGCACCCTGAATTAGCTGATGAGCTCGAAACGATCTGCGCCAAAGTGAAAGCTGGTGTTGAGTTACCTAGAGCTTTCGATGAGTTGGTCATTAGAACCGGTTTGAGTGAGCTTAAAGGGCTAGTGAGTATGTTATCACACGCCTCTAGGATTGGTGGCAGCCTATCCGATACTTTAAGGGACTATAATGAAGATTATCGGGACAGAAGAAACCAGGCTGCAGAGGAAATTGCAGCGAAAATACCGACTAAAATGCTGTTCCCGATGTTGCTATTTATCTGGCCTTGCTTCTTTATTGTGGCGATAGGACCTGCGGTTATAACGATAGTGTCGGCATTCGAATAAGGAAAATACGATGAAACGACTCACCTCACTTTTGATGTTAGCTTTAACGTTCGTTATTTTTGGTTGCTCGTCTACCGATACGGGTCCCAAATATGACACTTCTTTGTACCAAGGAAGACCGATTGACACCCTGACTCAAGATCCTCCACCTCAATCAGAGGTTGAAGCCATCCAGAGGGGTGACGCTGCACTGAATGCAGGGAACATTGACCTTGCGCTGTACGAATACATTCGTTCACTATCCTTCGAGAACCTCGCCTACAAGGATCAGACTTTGTATACGATTGGTAAGATACACCTTTCTCGAGGTAATAATGACTTGGCTGAGCGCGCACTGAACATGTCGATCAATGCTAACCCAAACAACAGTAAGTCGTTGGAGCAGTTAGGAATGTTTTATGCGAGTACAGGCCGTGTACCAGAGAGTGAGAGTTTCTTTTTAAGAGCAGTAAATGCAGACCAATTGAGATTCACGTCACCAAAAACGATTAAACGAGAGGATGTGAGTGTCACTCTTATTGAGTCGCTTAGCACAGACCGAACATCACCGGGTTACGCTTACATGGGGTTAGGGGTACTTTCTGATGTTGATAACGAATACGACATTGCACGTGCCTTTTACGATAAAGCGGGCTCTATCTTGCCATTTGAAAACAAGGTCCTTCTGAATATGGGTTACTCCTACTACATGTCTGGAGATTACACCAAAGCCACTGAGTTTACCCAGCGAGCACTGAACAGAGAGCCCGATAGTGAAAAAGCCCAAAACAACATGGCTCTCATTTACCTAGCTCAAGGTTATGAAAATCGTGCATTGAACATGTTTAGCCGTCACCTTGAAAGACCTGAGGCTCTAAACAACGTCGGCTATTTCTTGATGCTAAAAGGTAAACCTGAGCGCGCTATTCCTTATTTTCAACAGGCAATAGATGCTAAACCTTCATACTACAAATTGGCCAACGATAACCTCGACCGTGCCCTTTCTGAAGTACGCAATAAAGAAGTGATAATTTCCAACAACTAGTCTTACTCGAGTAGAAAACGATTAATCAAAGTGGTACGCGCATGGATGCGTGGCCGCTTTTCTTTTTTGGATGATTTTCTACTTTAAGAGGTTTGCCACAGACCGTTCGAATCGGTATTGAGTTAGCGTTCATACTAAGGCGCGTCGGATATAAAGTATTGGTATAGATCTCATCGATTCCATGAGAACGATGGAACATTCTGGCCACTTTTTCGCTATTTATTGTATGCGTAAACACCGTGATATTGTGTTCTTTCAGTTTGCAGGCCAGCCCGTCTAATACCTCGTTCATTGGCATGGTTACTGCCACTTTGCCCCACAGTTTAGAGAGGCGGTATATTACCTCTTGCTGGGTTCCCCAAAACGATAAAGCGTCCAAATCACGGAGTCAACATTCATTCTTTTGACTTGTTCGAAACTAGCTGGGTCATAGATTTGAGGTATTACTCTTGTTATTAGATCTGAATACTCTGTGGCGATTCTCTGTAATACCTGAAGATTGTCACTTTTAACGTCAGTAATAAGGTAAGTCTGTGGGTGACTTCTTCACCAAGACATCAAACTGTCTAGCATGAACTAGAGAGTGATGGCGTGATGGCGTGATGGCGTGATGGCTTCGGCAAAGGTGCCTGCTTTTATTGTATGGAATGAGAGTAAAGCGACAATTCCAGCCACTTTGCAACAATCCGACCTGTTAACAAGTATTATCAATGCAAAGAGCGGTGAAGCTTGTTTTGGCGATGTTCAAGGTAGTTTTCTACCTATCGAGAATCCAACCTCAGCCCGATGCGCAGTGCATCGTCGAGGAGATGATCGTACGTTAACATCTTTACGGTGTGACAACGAAAATGTCGAAGTGATTCTGGATGGAGACGAGACCCGTGTGAAAGAAGGTAAAACTTCGCCAATCGCTGTTGATATTGTTAATTACTTTAAGTTACGGCAAACCGTTCTAGAGCCATAAAAAACGAGCTTGATGTCGCATCAAGCTCGATATAGATGAGTAAGATGTGTTTTATTCGCCAAACACCACATTAGTATCTTGGTTGACGATCACTTGAACATTGCTTTTCGTATCGAACATCACGAAGCCAGCAGCAACGGGATCAGAATCCTCCTCACCATCATCATGCTGCGCAGTACAGGTGTAGCCTAAATTGTAACTGCCAGCATCAAGGAAACCAAACGCAAATTCATAGACATCCTGAGCGTTCTTATCGCCGACAGATGCTGAGGTAATAGGTTTGACTAAGTCAGTGCCGCCAATAGGTGCCATGTTTTCGAGGGTTGTTCCACTCTCATATAGATACACCGATTGAACCGCCGCATCTGATACAGGGTCATTACAGCTAGTAAACTTGTCGGCTGTGATCGTTCCTTTAATGTTGCCGGTTTCAGCGGTGTTGATGAGGGTGATGGATGTTCTTTGGATGGTGTAATTTGGGAAAGTAGATTGGTTTTTGAGACCTCGACGCAAATCGAACTCAATTGCATAATTGTTGGTTTGCTGGTTGATAGTAAAGGACTTATTGAAGAACAGGACACCAGCGTTTGCTTCTCTCCCGACTCCCTGAGGACACGTACCTTCGCCTTTCACAGTTAATTCTAACGTTAGGTCATCATCGCTGTCTGGATCATCTTTAATCACGTATGAAGGGTGAGTCGGATGGTCACCGTCATTGGCAAACACACACATCTGATACTCGCCTACGTTGACAATTTCATCCTCTAAGAGAGGCATGACGTTGTCTCCTTGATAATCGAGCAGATTGACGCTAATTGGCACGGGATCTTCCCCATCGGGGATAGGGTTGCCTTCCTCGTCAACGGGGTTGCCTTCGTCATCAGTGAGATAAACATCGAATACTCGTGGCGCGTCACTGCCTTGAGAGAGTAGGGCTACTTTTCCGAAGGTGACGACAACTTCTTTAACGTCGTCAACAGGGGCATCAGTGACACTCAACGTCAAAGGTGCAGTAGCGGTGCCAGACCCTGAATCGCCACCGCAGCTGACAAGAGCTAGCGATACCAAGCCAGCAATTGCACTAATTTGTAAGGTCTTCATAACTTTAGTCCTTAGCTATTCAATGAAAAACTCCATTGAGGTTAGTCGTCGTCTTTGCCTTTATTCTTTTTGTCGTGTCCTTTGCCTGGGTTGTCATCACCGTGTACGCTGCGGTTTTCACCTTTGCCTTTGTGAGAGCCTTTTGAATCAGACTCGCAATCCTCAGAGCGCAGTGTCATTACCTCACCCTCTATCTTTCGGCAATCCTCGCTGATCTCCATTCGATCGCCTTTGATGGTGACGTCAGCGTGAGCCATGGGAAGTGAAAACAAAAGGGCTAGGGATAAGGGGAGAAGTGTTTTCATTCGAACCTACCTGTCGTTAGTAAAATGCATCATTGCAGTTGTCATCCTTTAGTTTAGTTGTGAATAAACTAACTGCTCGGGAGAAGCGTCATCGCCAATTGTCGAATACCACAAATGAGACACTTACTTTGTACCCTTCACGTGTTGTTATGACTGTGGTTACATAGCTTAGTGAGCATATTTGGAAGCGAGTAAGCAAATATGACGTTAAAACTAATAATTTGAATTTCCATCACTCTGCTTTGACATAGCTTCTCTGAATTAATCGTTAAATCCGTCAGTAAGAAAATCACTGACAGAATCACAGGAAAAAAAATGAAAACACGTCTAACAGCGCTTGCTGTGCTTACTTCAACGTTATTGGTCGGTTGTGGATCTGAAGAGACAACTGCAACACCACCTACAGCAACCACTGGCAAACTAAACCTAGGTGTGTCTGACGCACCAGTTGATGATGCGATGGAAGTGGTTTTGGGTTTCAAAGATGTGGTACTTGTACCGATTGACCCACAAAGTGGTGCGAAAACAGGTGACCCAATTGCGCTGGACGTGAGCGGTGAAGATGAAGAGCTTCGTCAGATTGACTTGATGGAGTATCAAGGTAGCAATGCGGAGACCATTATCAGAGATTATGAAATCCCGACGGGTCATTACGCATTGTGCCTGTATGCAAAAGACGGATTAACGCCTGATGACACGACCTCTTATGTGCGAAAGACTGATGGCAATTTAAAGGGGCTGGTGGTTCCAAACAAAGGCAGTTGTTTAGGTTATAAGCCAGATGATAAAGACCAGGGCACGTTAGTTTTCGCAAAGCCAAGTGAATCGATTGAAATCATGGCTGGCTTTAATAGCTATATTGTTGAGTTTGATTTGCGAAAAGCGCTGACTGACCCTACAGGTAAAGAGCATATGTTGATGAACCGAAATGGTGTCGCACTAGTCAATGCTTCAGAATCAGGACACATTCGCGGCAAAGTGGAAACTATGCAGTATCAAGCGTGTGAAGCGGATAGTGCATCCTATAACGCGATCGGTGGCGCTGAGCCGGTCCACGCGGTTTACCTGTATGCGGGTGAGATGGATCGTACTACTATGGGGGATGTAGGTTCAGAAAGCGAGCGTGTAGCACCTGTATCAGTCGCAAACGTTAACGAAAGTGTCGACCAAGACAACAACACTGTCTATGAGTACGAGTTTGGTTACGTTGGTCCAGGTAGCTATTCAATCGGCTACACCTGTACCGCTTATATTGACCAACCAGAAACAGAAGAAACTGCAGAAGATGGCTTCTTGATCTATCAACACTATGTGCCTGTTGAGGTTAAGGAAGGCGAGTTTACAGAGCAGGACATTACACCAATTCTGTAGAGGTTGAACTATCGAGTTAGCAAAGCGGGAACACATTGTGTTCCCGCTTTAGTATGTGAGCTGAATGATTTCAGCCTTACGTGAGGCTTGATTCAGTTAAAACCACTTAAGCTTGTCGTGCAGCTGAGTCACGCTACCAACCACAATCAATGCAGGGCTTTCTGCTTCATTGGCCATCTGCGGCAGTGTATTAAGTGCTCCCTGGAACACACGTTGCTCTTTGCGCGTTCCATTCTCGATGACCGCACACGGCGTGTTTTCATCAAGACCATGGGTAATCAGCTTGTCAGTGATGCGACCGCTTTGTTTTAAACCCATGTAGAATACAAGCGTATTGTTTGATTGAGCCAGTGAGCTCCACTCAATCTCGCGGCCATCTTTTTGCACATGACCAGTAATAAACTGTACGCTTTGCGCATGGTCACGGTGAGTAAGGGGAATGCCAGCATACGCTGTTGCTCCGGCAGCTGCAGTGATGCCCGGAACTACCTCGAAGCTGATGCCGTTTTCTGCCAGTGTTTCCAGCTCTTCGCCGCCACGGCCAAAGATAAATGAATCACCACCCTTAAGGCGAACCACCTTATGACCTTCTTTGGCTTTCTCTACCAAGATCTGGTTGATCTGATCTTGTGGAACACAGTGATAGTCGAGCTTCTTACCCACATAGATCATCTCTGCATCAGGTTTTGCCAGCGAAAGGATATCTTTGGATACGAGTCTATCGAAAACGACTACATCCGCAGACTGAATCACGCGATATCCTTTCACTGTCAAAAGATCAGGGTCTCCAGGTCCCGCACCGACTAATGAAACAAAGCCGGCATTTAAAGATGTGTGATTAGTGGTCATAAGCTGCGCCTATCAAATCAAAATTTGGATATAAAGAGTAGCACTCGACAGTACGACTTTTTATAGCCAAAGAGGCATAAGACCTCACCTTAAAGGTGAGGTCTTATTAATATTATTTCGCGCTAAGAGCTGGTTCAGCTTGCACTTGTTCTTCTGTTTCAGCAGAGATTGAAGGTGCCGTTTTAGCGTGAGTTAGGTAAAGCGGGATACAAGTCATGATTAGACCGCCAACGATGTTACCTAGGATGGTAGGGATAAGGTTGAAGTTCAACCATGTCATTACACCGAAGTCCGCACCTAGAATCATGCCTAGTGGGAATAGGAACATGTTTACTACTGTGTGCTCAAATACTAGAGCGAAGAAGATGAAGATTGGGAACCACATCATAGCCACACGACCAGCAACAGTGCGCGCCGTCATGTTGCCGATTACACCTAGACAAACCATTAGGTTACAGAAGATGCCGCGAACGAAACAGGTGATCCATCCGTCCATACCCATGTTCTCAAAGCCAAGGCTACGAGCGGTAGATACGGCAATGAATTTCTGCGCTACCGCGTTTAGCTCAAGAGAGAAGTTACCAGTTAATGACACAGCCACTAGGTAAGCAACAATCAGAGAACCGATAAGGTTACCAAGGCCTACTAGACCCCAGCAGCGCAAGATACGGCCCCATGTGATACCAGGACGGTTTTCAAATTTTGCTAGTGGAGCAAGACCGAAAACACCTGTCACAAGGTCATAACCCATCACGCTTAGAATTACGAAACCAACTGGGAACACGAGTGCGCCAACAACGCCCATACCTGTTTGAACGATAGTCGTGATAGCTACTACAACCGCCAGTGACAGTATCACACCTGCCATCGTACCGCGTAGTAGTAGATCGCGAGTGCTGGTTTTGGTTTTTGCTTCACCAACGTCGATCATAGTTTGCACGAATTGTGCTGGTTTAAAATCAGTAGACATCATGTCTCTCCAACAAAGTTTAAATATAAAAGTTAAGATTGAATAGTGATAGGGGCTAGGGTGGCTAACCCCTATAGGCTATTCATTCTCTTTGAGTATTTGCGTCATCGAATCAACCATCGTAATCCTCTTTACTTCCGTCATCCCCTTGAAAAAGGGGATCTTCTACAACGAGTCACTCGCTTCATGAGATCCTCGTTTTCACGAGGATGACGGATTTTGTAGAGTCTATGTTAGCGACCAATGCCGTAGTGCGATGGCAATGACGATCAATACTCTATGCAGAAATCTCTACCGCACCTTTGGTCACGCGAGCTTTGTAAGCCTTCACGCTAAAGCGCTCATCTTCCATACATGCGCCAGTTGTTAGGTTAAAGCGCTGCTTCTTAAGCGGGCTCGCAACCCAAAGTTCACCTTGGTGTTCAACAATCAAACCACGTGATAGCACGTTAGATTGATAGAACGGGTCCATATTGCTGATAGCGTGTACTTTTTCTTCAGCACTTGGGCGGAAAACCGCAACCTGCTGACCGTCAATCAATGCACAAACACCTGTGCCTGGGACGATATCTTGGATGTCACATACTTTTTGAAATGCCATGATTACTTCTCCAGCTCAACGTGTAGGATGTCGCCTTTCGCTTCAGGGTGCTTCTCAGTGAATGTTGCTGGACGGTGTTGGTCACGCTCTTGAACGAAAACCACATTGTCGTCGCGTAGGTCACTGTTAATGAAGTGAGCAAAGCGTGTAAGCTGCGACTCGTCTTCAATCGTGTTCTTCCACTCACAGCTGTAATCGCCCACTAGACGTTGAACGTCAGCTTCAAGCTGCTCGTTGATGCCAAGTTTGTCTTCAACGATAACTTCACGTAGGTAGTCCACACCACCTTCCATGTTTTCCATCCATACAGAGGTGCGTTGTAGTGGCGCAGCAGTGCGGATGTAGAACATCATGAAGCGGTCGATGTATTGAATCAGCGTTGCTTCGTCTAGATCAGAAGCCAGTAGGTCTGCGTGACGAGGTTTCATACCGCCGTTACCACACACGTACATGTTCCAACCTGCGTCAGTTGCGATGATGCCAAGGTCTTTACCTTGTGCTTCTGCACACTCACGAGTACAACCAGACACACCAAACTTCATCTTATGAGGAGTACGGATGCCTTTGTAACGGTTCTCGATGCGAGAGCCCAGACCAACAGAGTCCTGAACGCCGTAACGACACCAAGTAGAGCCTACACACGTTTTCGCCATGCGAAGTGCTTTCGCATACGCTTGGCCTGTCTCGTAACCCGCTTCAATTAGCTTCTTCCAGATAGCTGGAAGGTCGTCTTTTTGCGCGCCGAACAGACCGATACGTTGTGCACCTGTGACTTTAGTGTAAAGGTTGTATTCTGCAGCCACTTCAGCCAGCACTTTTAGTGCTTGAGGTGTCACTTCACCGCCAGCCATACGTGGGATTACTGAGTAAGTCCCGTCTTTTTGGATGTTACCTAGGAAGTTATCGTTGGTATCGTGCAGCTTCACTAGCTCTGGCTTAAGGATGTGGTCACCCCAGCAAGACGCTAAGATCGAGCCTGCTAGTGGCTTACATACTTCACAGCCGTAGCCTGTACCGTGTTTCTCAAGCAGCTCTTCGAACGTCTTGATCTCACCGATACGTACTAGGTGGAACAGTTCTTGACGAGAGTAAGCAAAGTGCTCACACACATCGTTCTTAACTTCGATACCAGACTTCGCAAGTTCAGCATTCAGAACTGAGGTCACAAGAGGGATACAACCACCACAGCCCGTGCCTGCGCCAGTCACTGCTTTAATGTCGCCAATGGTGTGGTGACCTTGAGCAACCGCCTCTGCAATCTTGCCTTTCGTTACGTCAAAACAAGAACAGATAACTGCTGACTCTGGAAGTGAGTCTGCACCTAGCGTCGGCTTTTCAGCGCCGGCGTGTGCTGGAAGAATAAGTGCATCTGGGTGCTCTGGTAGGTCGATTTCGTTCAACATTAGCTGAAGTAGGTCGCCGTAGTCAGAAGTATCCCCAACCATTACCGCACCAAGAAGCTTCTTATTGTCCTCAGAAACGATAAGACGCTTATACACTTCTTGCTCTTCGTTTTGGTAAACGTAGCTCTTACAGCCAGGAGTGCGACCGTTAGCGTCACCAATTGAGCCTACCTTCACGCCAAGAAGCTTAAGCTTCGCTGACATGTCGGCACCTTCGAATTTGCTGTCGTTACCAACGATGTGGTCAACCGCAACCGTTGCCATCTTGTAGCCAGGCGCTACTAGGCCGTAGAACATTTCGTTCCAAGACGCACACTCACCAATTGCGTAGATGTTTTCATCTGACGTTTGGCAGAAGTCGTTGATAGCAATACCGCCACGAGGTGCGATATCTAGCTTCATTTCGCGAGCAAGTTTGTCTTGAGGACGGATGCCTGCAGAGAACACGATGAAGTCAGTTTCTAGCTCAGTACCGTCAGCAAAGCGCATCACGTTACGTGCTGTTTTGCCTTCAGGAGCGATTTCTAGCGTGTTCTTGCTGGTGTGAACGTTCACGCCCATGCTTTCAATTTTTGAACGAAGCTGATTACCGCCAGCTTGGTCTAGCTGCTCTGCCATTAGCTTTGGTGCGAACTCTACAACGTGAGTTTCTACACCCAGTGCTTTCAGTGCACCAGCAGCTTCAAGACCTAGCAGACCACCACCGATAACAACGCCGCTCTTACTTTTCTTAGCGGTTGCTTCGATAGCTTTCAGATCTTCGATAGTACGGTAAACAAAACAGTCTTTGCTTTCGTTGCCTTTGATAGGCGGTACAAATGGGAAAGAGCCAGTCGCTAGGATGAGTTTGTCGTATTTGATTTCACGACCAGTGCTAGAGTATACGATGTGGTTTTCACGGTTGATGTTGATAGCGCGTTCGCCAATCAATACGTTGATGCCGTGTTTTTCGTAAAAACCTTCTTTGACGAGTGAAAGCTCGTCAGCAGTGTGGTGCGAAAAGTAAGAAGAGAGGTGCACACGGTCGTACGCAACGCGGGGTTCTTCGCAGAAAACGGTGACTTCATAGTTCGCCATATCCGCTTTCTCGACGAGGTCCTCGAGATAGCGATGACCAACCATGCCGTTTCCTACTACGACAAGCTTCATCTTGCTCATTATTAATACCTAAGGGTTATTATCGAATCTACGCGCATTGTTAAATGTGAAAGAAAATTAAAACATGATGTAAATCAATTACAGAATTAAACTATCCTAAAGGGGTAGGTGGGGTGGGTAGATATCGTACATCACTATATTTTCCTACAAAACCTATCGGAAAATATAATGATGCGTAAATGGATTGTAGGCAAATGGTTGCTAATGGTGATGAGTTGTGTAAATGGCTCTTGCTGTGCACTTTCTGTTTTGTAATACAAAAGCAATTGAATTACGAAATTGAAAGTTTAGACCACCTCGGGTGGTCTAATTATGAATAAATGTTAATGGCAGGGAATGATAGTGATAAATCACTCTATATTGATAGAATTAACCAATAAACAGCCAGATACCGACGCCACACATTAATGTGCCTGCAATGCGATTCATGGTTTTGACGTTCTGAGCCTGACCCAGTGTGCGTTTCAGGCCCTTACCGCCCGTGGCATAAATAGTCATACAAATAAATTCACTGAGTAAAATAATTCCCAACATTATTGAGACTTGAAGCGTCATTGGTTTCGACTGATCGATGAAAGGAGGGAGCAGAGAGATCATAAATGCCCAACCCTTAGGATTGGCGATCGCGGTAATAAAACCTTGAGCGACCAAATCCCAATCATTGTGCTTGGGTTGATGTTCCATATCTGATGAGATAGCGAGCTTGCCTTTAGAACGCCACATCTGAATGCCGAGATAGAACAGATACGCTGCGCCTATAGCTTTAAAGGCAAAAAAGATATCTGGGTATTTGAGCATAACCGCAGCGATACCTAGAATGGCAGCTAAGGCAACAAGAGCAACGCCTAACAACTCTCCAACCATCATCCAAAGGGTTCGTTTGTAGCCGATACTCATTCCCATAGTGAGAGCAAGTGTCATGCACATCCCTGGCGTGATCGAGACGAAAAAGAAGGTGGGGATGAATAGTGAAAGTGTTGCCCAGTCCATAGTTACTGTTTTTAGAATATTGAACGATTTCGTATTAATAGCAGACATTTCGTGACAGAACTATCAGTTTGTTAAACAGAATGGAATGTTTATCTTATGCACTCGGATGGAGTTAAATAAAGCAGGTTGTTGGTTTAAAGCATGGTGTATTGATGGCTGGTTAAATGTTGGTCAATTACACTGCCTAAGGTTTGAAATACCTAATTTTAACACTTTGACATACAAGGTATTTACATTCATTGTAAGGGTGCAATCCAACAACGTACACAGGAATCAAAGAAATGGACTTCAAAAAAACCATTCGCCGAGTTAGTACCCTCATCGTCGCCTCTCTTACCACCCTTGCCGCAGTAAATGCTAATGCGGAAGATAAAGTCTATCGACTAAAACTTGCTGAGACATGGGGACCAAATACGCCTATCTTGGGAGATGCCAGTAAGAATATGGCTAAGCTTGCGAAAGAGATGTCTAATGGACGCTTAATCATTCGCATCGATTCTGCCAATAAACATAAAGCACCGCTAGGTGTGTTTGATATGGTGAAATCGGGACAATACGATCTCGGACACTCAAGCTCCTATTACTGGAAAGGTAAAGTGCCAAACACCCTGTATTTCTCCTCGATGCCCTTTGGCATGACGACGATGGAGCAATATTCGTGGTTCTATCATGGTGGTGGTCTAGAGCTGATGCAAAAAGTCTATTCTCCACATAACCTACTTTCTTTCCCAGGCGGAAACTCTGACATCCAAATGGGAGGCTGGTTTAAGAAAGAGATTAACTCTGTTGAGGACCTAAAAGGTCTGAAAATGCGTATCCCAGGTTTTGCGGGTGAAGTCTTGGCGCAAGTAGGGGCGAAACCAACCAATATTGCTCCTGGTGAGCTTTACACATCCCTTGAGCGTGGAACCATTGATGCGCTTGAGTGGGTAGGCCCTGCTTTTGACCTTCGAATGGGTTTTCAGAAAATCGCACCTTACTACTACACAGCATGGCATGAGCCTGGTTCCGAGACACAATTTCTCGTAAACAAAAAGGTATGGGAGAAACTGCCGGGCGACCTTAAGATAATCCTCGAAACTTCTTTCCGTGTCGCTGCTTTTGACATGTATACGCAAGCGTTGCATGAGAATGCCGACAGCTGGTCTAAGATGAGCTCAGAGTACCCGGACATCAAGGTTCGCAGCTTCCCACCTGAAGTCATCAATGCACTGAAACAAGCAAATGGCGAACTATTGAAAGCGCAGGCTTCAAACGATGAACTAGCAAAAGAGATCTTGGACTCGCAAGCCAACTATTTAACCAAAATGCGCGAGTGGACTAATATTTCGTTGCAAGCTTATCTGAACGAGCAAGCTCAATAGGCTTCAGATTAACTAGAAAGCCCTGCGTCTCTGCGCAGGGCTTTTTAATGGGAGCTAAATAGTGTGTTATTGAGGAGCACGGCTAGTAAACGAGATATCTTTACCTTGACCAGCACCAATCATCACCGCTTCAAAAATAGGTTTCGATGCTTGATTCGGATTTGACCAGTTCACGATAAAGTTTGCCCCAACACCGCCACTGGTTTCTCTTTTCTCAACCAAGTACTCAGAGCTTGATAATGGGCTCAGTTCATAACCTTCCTCTAAAAACTGTCTGACCAAGTTACCGTTGGTATCGAAGTAGTCAATGCTATGGATATTAATGCTGTTCTTCGGGTCGGTATTTCTCACCACTAGCGTTGTTTCAAGCAGCACGGCTTTACCACCATCGGTGTAGATATGTGAATAGGCCGGTACATAGGCGCTGGTGGCGTCACTGCCGTTTGATGCGATTGTTACGCGTTCAATTTGTTGTGCCTGGTGGCTCAGTTTCTCTTCAATGGTATCGACAGATTTCACCAAGGTACCCAGGTAAATCGCAAGTCCGATAACAAGAATAGTGGAAATAATGGAAACGATTTGGCTGGCGTTACGATTCTCAGTCATAGAGTCTCCTAAGAGGAATTATTGTTGGGGTCTTCCTTATTGTACTAGCAAATAAACGGATAGCGAATTTGTTCAGTAAATCAGACTGTTACCTAGATCAACATAGTGTTAGAAAGTGTAATGCTCGAGTCACTATATTGGTGCATTGAACGCACTAAGATGGTGACTATCTTGATGCGCATTGCCATTTTTGGCTCTTTGTTTGAACAGCCTTCTTGTTACAGAAGAGGTTTAAACCACACAAAGTACGGGTATATAAATTGCAATATAATCAATAAAATAGACAATAAAGTAGATTCAAAGGAATGAAAATGAACTTAACTTCTGAAGAAAAACGTTGGTTACCTTGGCTAGGTAGTACCGGAAAAATCGCCATGCGGAAGGCGTGTTTCTCCAATCGAGATAGAATCACCGAACTAGAGCAAACGTTCGAGAGCATTGCACAAACTAGGGTCAAACTGCTGGAAGCATGGACTCAAAACCAGTGGCGTTTTCTAGAAGATGCCGCGTTTTACCTCTCCTCCAAGGCGGAAGACGAGCGAGCAGAAGCGCTTGATTTATTGCTACGTAGAGGTAAGGACTTTACTGAGCTGTTTTTAGTCGATGTACATGGTGCAGTTTTAAGTTCGACCAGTAGAGAATATATTGGTCATCAGAGCGCATCGAAGAAAGCTCTTGACCTTGCGAGGAACAAGCCGTTTCTGCATGGCCCGTATGTCGATAAAAAGACCTTAGATGTAGGTCCGTCATCCTCCAAGTTTCATGATGCTGTGACCTTGATGTTCTACCAGCCCCTCAATATTGATGATGCTGATGCACCGATCCTCTGCGGTCGTGTGCCAAATGACGTATTGGGAGATTTGATTCAACGAGAAGCAGGGCATATCTATAGTGAATCGGGTGACAACTATCTGTTTATGGTTGAGTCTAACTTTGACCCGTCAATAGCGCAGGGTGTTGCGTTATCTCGTTCGCGTTTTGAGGACAATACTTTTTCACACGGAGAGAACCTAAAACAAGGTGTGCAAACAGACTGGGGAACCGTGAAGATCCAAAAACATACTGAGTTTGAGGTTGTGTTTAATGATCCAGCGACCAATCAACTTCACCCGGGTGTTCGAGAGACCATTAAAAATGGCAGCAATTTGTATGTCGATTATCCAGGTTACTCAGACTACCGCCATATTCCGGTAATAGGCAAAGGCGTCACGTTCAGACTGCCGGGCTCAATTGATACCTGGGGTATGATGTGTGAATCCGACTTAGAAGAAGTACATCGACACCGTTCTCTGGTTGGCCGACTAACAAGGCGCTTTATGGCATCCGCTATAGCCGTTACTTTGTTACCGGTGATGCTACAACACTTTCTAAGCCTAGACGCATACACAAGCGCTGGTTTGTCTTTCTTATTTGCATGCTTACTTACTGTGTTGTTCCGAGCGAGAACGGCCAAGCCGTTGTCGCGTAGTCTCGAACAGATGACAGGTGTGATGAAGGTTTTGGCAGAGGGGGATGGAAACCTTAAACAGCGACTGGACTCATCGAAGTTTAAGGCAGATGAAACCGGCGATCTAGGCCGTTGGACCAATAGCTTTATCGATAACCTCGAAACCGTGGTTTCCGAGTTAGTCTTCGCCAGTCGAGAAGTGAACAACGTATCGGAATCGATGTTTCGATGCAGTCAGCGACTTTCTAAATCGAGTGAAAGCACCTCGGAATCCATCTCACAGCTGATCGACCTTTCTCAAAAGCAGGTTGGCGAAATCAGCTCAGCCAATGACAACGCACGTGAAATGCACGTATTGATGACAGAGTCTGTCGAACAAGCGAGAAACGAGTATGAGACGGCGCGTAACAGTGCCGAGACAATCAAGGCGATCGTCCAATCTTCATCAGCGAGTGTGAACGATGTTAACAGTGAGATGGAAAAGATTAGTGACATTGTCACACTGATTACGGATATCACTGCACAAACGAACCTGCTTGCACTTAATGCAGCCATAGAGGCCGCGAGAGCGGGAGAGCACGGACGTGGGTTCTCTGTGGTTGCCGATGAGGTCAGAACACTTGCTGATAGAACGGCGGCAGCAGCTAAAGACATTGGTGACTTGATGGAGCAGCTTCGTCACCAGTCTGAAAAAGCGGTGACGACGATGAGAGCCGGTATTGATAACGTAGAAAGTAATGCCTATCTTGCAGATAACTCGAAACAAAACGCTCGATTACAAGAATCGGTGAACTCGCTTTTTGATGCCATCACTGGCTTGGCAAGTATGAGTAACACTAACTCTCAAACGGCAGAATTAGCAGCCGATTCGACGGGCTCTTTGCAGTATCAATCAAAGCAATTGGCGCGCCGAACCGCACTAATGCAAAACTCGATATCAAGGCTAGATCAATTGGTTGGTCGTTTCGAAGTATAGGGTAGTCGCGGTAAAAGACGGCTCAATAAAAGGGAGTGACTATAACTGGCCTCTCCCTTTTCTTATTTAATCGACGGGATTGGCTACGTTGTTTTTTGCTATTAACTCTTTTAGCTTAGCTTTGTCGACAATCACGCTCCCTAGGCCTTTATTGCGCTTGGCTTCATACATAGCAAAATCGGTATAAATTAGTAACTGCCTGATACTCAAATCACTACTATCAGGTAGGAATACACCAATTGCCGCGTTTAGGTCCAAGGTCAGATCATGCCCACGAACACCGAATTGAAAACTCTCCAATTTGGGCAAGAGTTCTCGAAGTATCTCATTATTCATGGGTGTGATAACAACAAACTCGTCGCCACCGATTCGGTAGCTCGTCCCTTTAACTGTCTGGCGAAGTAATTTGGCGTAACAGCGTAGTACCTGATCACCAACGGCGTGGCCGTAGGTGTCATTAATTTGCTTAAACCCATTTAGGTCAATAAAGATTAGGCCGTTACCTTTACCCAAGGGTTGCTTGCGAATACGGTTTAGAGCATAGCGGTTTTTTAACCTGGTCAAAACGTCATGATTAGCTCGGTGATTAGTCAAATAACCAAAGGTGATCGTCACTAAAATAAATAGACCAAGTAAAATATTGATGACGTTCAGTCGCTGTTTATCGAGCTCTTTCTCGTTCAATTCTCGCCAATTCGCTGGAGGTTGATAGCGATGATGAATCGTTTCAGTGTCTACAAAGTCGAGCGTTCGATTAAAGAGTTTCGATAGTGTTGCACCACGTTCTGTTTTTGGAAAACCAAACGTCAACTGAGAACGATAGAAAGGCTTAAAATAGCGATCCTCGGTAATCTCAGACAATGACTGTTCATAAAGTAACGTATTGAGAGTGACTCGGTTGGTCACCGCATAGTCGATGGTTTTACCTATTAGCCCGCGCACCAAAGCTTCAGTATCTTTGAAGTAGACCAGTTCTTTGTTGGGAAGGAGGCGACGAGTAACGGTCGCAAAGACACCGTTCTCGACCACACCGACACGCTCAGCAAACAGCTCCGAGATATGGCGATATACTTCTTCTTTGTATCCGACTCGTTTAGCGATAACACCATCAATAGATGCGTACGGGTCGCTGAAAATAAGGCGTTCTTTACGGTGATTAAGATCAGCAATCGGAGTCATGATCTCATGTTCGCCGAGCATGAGTTTCTGCAAAGACGCTGCCCACGGTTCATCAGGCTGGAATACCAATCGGCATTCAAGAGAACTAAGACGGCAGATCTCATTGACTAGATCTACCGCGACTCCTGTCACGATACCGTTTTTATCGGCAAAAACATACGGCTTACGAGGGTTAAGGTAGACATCGATAGGGTCTTCCAAGTTTAGGCCAGAAGACTCAATATCATTCTTGAGCTGTTTAATCGCTATCTCAGTAATGTAGCTTTCAATATAGCTGCGGATCTGTTTCTGTACTGATTCCTGAGCGATGATGCGACTGAACTTTGCAAGGAGCGGAGCATTTTCGGATTTATTAGTGATGATCGAAACTGGTGGTATAGACACTTTATCGTTGATGAGTGTCGCTTTAAAACCTGCACTCAAAAACCATTCGAGCTGCAAGAATGTACCGATGTAACCGTCGATATCACCACTTCGTATACTCTCAAAGGCCACCTCATTGTCGAGAAAGCCCAATACACGTTTCTCTGGATAATAGCGCTGAATAATATCGTTAAACGCTGTTCCCATCGTAGTACCGACCACATGGATATCATCAAAACTCTTGTCTGTTTCGGTGAACAAGTAAGTCGGTTCAATATTGATAGGTGGCGAGAAGATAAATCGCTGCGCACGCGCTTTGGTGAAAGTAATGTTGGCAATAAAGTCCAATTGACCACTTTCTATCGCATTAAGTCGCTCACTGAAATCGGGGTAGTCTACATATTTAAAGGCAATATTCGCTTCTTTCTCTATCGTCGAGAAAATAAATCGCGCTAAGAAGTCACGCTCATGAGCAGAGATGTAGTACGTCTTATTGTCTGATGTGTCTGCAAGTGCGTTAGAAGGCGCTCCGGAGAAAAGAAAAGCAGCGAAGACAAGAAATACAAACATGTTATGTATACAGCGAATTCTCAACTCCAACTACTCCTTCCATGGCTTGGGGGCGAGACACGTTTTTTATTCTAGTCTCTATTAACCATAATGCAATGTTAACTGACTGAAATCAAAATAAAAGTCGTGGTTTGGTAAGGGTGAGCATTGTTGTGTCGGTTATGGCGGCTGGTTTGGTTGAAAAAAGGCGGCAAGTGTCGCCGCCTTGTGGGTCTATTCTGTCACGAGTTGTCCTGACTTTTGGAATACAAAGCGCCAAACAAAAAGAACAAACGCGATGTAGCTAAGACCAACGGCTAACGCTTCCCAATGGTAACCGGAATACATAGCAATTGGCATCAGAGAAATAATAAATATATCGGTGATGGACCCTGGAACATAAGCAATAGCATAGTCGTCCAATACTTTGCTTTTCATATTTGGATCGACGATGCGAAGTAGCGCAATACCCATTGCGACTGTACCCGTTAGCCATCCCCAAGAAAAGATGCCTTTCTCAAACCAGTTATCGCCAAGTATACGGGGTGCCACCCAGAAAATAAGGAACAGAGTGAAACAGATACCGCCGATGGCAAGTAGAGTCATTGGTAGCAGATACTGCACGAGTACTGTAATTTTTATGGCTGAAATACCAAACACGATGAGGTAGTCAGTACTAATGCCCGAGGCATGATTGAATGCGCCGTCACACAGGTATTGAGATGCGCCAGTACGTTGAGCCACCATACGCACAAACATTCCGCCTAGAAAACCCGTTACAAAGGTTGGGATTTGAACTTTGTCATGAAAAGAAGACAAAAAATCCGCTGCCACATAAGAAAAAGCGGTCACGACAACCACCAAAGCAGCATGAATCGCAAAGGAGTCAACGGACAACGACGACATGGTTGATTTCATCGCCCAGCGTTGCTCACCCTCTTCAATAAGACCTTTACGTTCGTGATCATTCATCTTTTGAAAGCTGTTAAAGCGTTTGATTAAGCCAAGCTTGAGGGCAACTTGTAAAATGATCATGCCAACAGAGATAGAGATAAAAATACCTGCGGTGGCAAACGTAAGGCTTAGCGTAAACGCATCTTCCCAGCCAAGGTTTGTGAAGATATCACCGACAACCGCCGAGGTGCCGTGACCGCCCATAAAGCCTGCCGCCATAGGGATCCCAAACGCTGGCGTTAAGTCAGAGAATACAAAAGACGCTAAAAACAGGCCAAACATCGCAGCAAACAACCACTGAGATACAGAGGCGACTTGGTTGAACGCCCACATACTACCAGCACGTTTTGCTACGACTGAAGGTGACGGAACATCGGTTGCAAGACCAAGTGCTGAGAAAAGTGCAGCAGTTAAAAGACCAGCGTTGCTTGCAAAGGTGTCTGTCCACGGCAGAATGTCAGCGCCTGCAGGACCGAGCGCCAAACCAAGAAGCCCGGCAATAACAGCCGAGGGCAAGTACATTCTTTGGAAAACAGTAAGGTGTACTCGAAGTACTTTCCCTAAAAGTAGCAGTCCGCCAGCGATCGCTAGATCGGACAGCATTAATCCGTTAGGCATAAAAACTCCTATCGTTATAATAGTTTATTGCTCGCTAGGCGAGCATAAGTAGCTAAATCGCTACTCAATCATATTGTGTATTTGGTCAGTGGGGTTCGGGCAAACAAAGCCGGTCACCGAGCCTGAATAGAGAGCGCCATAGTTGGCGGGCTTCTCAAAAAGTCGAGGGGCATTTCCCCTAAATGATGTGAGCGTGATGAGAGTCCGATCCTCATCGAGACGAGTTACTTGAAGACCACTTAGTTTGGATATTAGCCATAACAACCAAAGCGGTTTAGTAACAGATTTGAGTGATTACTCAATTGCTCAGGGTGGCGCATCTTAGAGAAATGTCAGCGCAAAATCAAACTTGTGCCTGAGTTTATTGCGAAGAAGGGGACTTCCATGATCTTTATCAAGCAGTGCGCCTTCGTCTTCAAGACGCGCTGCATAAGTGAATGCATAAGTGAATGCATGACCAAGTGCTTTACACTGCGACGGCACCACCAGTGTTATCACGACCACGATCGCGCTTAGCAATATGCAGTCCCCACATAGCAAGAAGAGCCATGACTAACATTATGACGCCAAGCGGTAGTTGACTGCTCGCTGGTATGACTGATGCAGCGAGCGTCGCAAGACCCGCACCGAGGTTCTGCATCCCACCGAGAACTGCACCACCAGTACCAGCATGATTCGGAAACGGGGTCAGCGCACCAGTGGTTGCAGCTGGAAAGAGTACGCCAGCACCCAAGAAATAAACCGTTGAGCCGATGGTGAGTGTCCATGCATCTGTGCTGCCCTCTAAACCTGGAATAAGGACGATCACAGAGCCTACAACAATAGCAACTAGACCGAACTTAAACGCCGCTGCATTTCCAAATCGTTTTGCGATGAGCGACGAAAATCCGGCCCCGAGTAAATACCCTGGGATTGGCATGACAAACAAAATACTCACCGTAAGCGCAGAAAGCTTCAATACACCGCCAAATAGCACACCAGCTGCTGCTTCAAACACTGCGACTCCAGCAAACGTCGCCACAAGACAAATCACGTAACCTTGGAAGCGGCGATCGGATAGGACAAATCGATAGTTGTCCACTGCCGAGCTTTTCGTACGACGCTCTTCAGGCAGTGTTTCGACCAACTTCGATGACATTACGATGACCACTGCAACAGCGAAGAGCGTCAAAAATAAGTAGCTTGAACGCCAGCCTAAAGTCTCTGTAAGCAGGCCACCAAGTACTGGTGCCAGCAGAGGCGAAAAGATCACGCACATACTAATGATGCTGTTTGCACGATGCAGTTCTTCACCAGAGAAACAATCGCGAGATAGGGTGCGAGACATTGCACCACCGCTGCCGATACCTGCGCCTTGGACAAAACTTCCTAGCAAAAACAGTTCGAATGAATGAGCAAATAAGCTGATTAGCGCACCAACTAGGTAAAGCGCAAGTCCCGAGATAATGATAGGTTTGCGCCCGAGCTTGTCCGACAATGGTCCGTATATAAATTGTGAAAGACCATAGGGAATCAAGTAACACGCCATAACAGCTTGCAGGATAGCAGGATTAACGTGGAACTCTTTTGCCATCTGACCAATTGAAGGCACGTACATCGTCTGGGTCATTTGACCGACCGCGGTCAAAATAGCGATTAAAAAGGTCAGCTTAGCTAATGGAAACTTGGATGACATTTCTCAAATATCTCTTAAACAATAGGAAGTGATTAAACCTGCCTAGGAATAGCCCTGTCAGTATTAGGGCGCAGATATTAGAGTCAGTTTGGACTTTCATCAATAACAAAGCGTGATATTAATCACGATAAAAATTTCAGTTATTGATTAGAAAAAGTAATGCGAGCATTCAAGGTGTGAATGCTCGCATTTGGTTACTTCGCCCCAGCTTGAGCGACCGTTAGCAAGTCGACTTCTGTCGCTGCTGCATGCTGGTACACGTGAACATCACGTTGCGGGAATGGAATACTGATGCCATTGCGATCAAGTTGTTTCTTCACTTCTTCGGTGACTTCCCAGTAAACATCCCAGTAGTCTTCCGTTTTCACCCAAGGTCTGACGATGAAATCCACTGAACTTTCGTTCAAGGTATGGACATAAATCATCGGTTCAGGTGACTTTAGTACTTTCGGGTGTGCTGCAAGAATGTCTGCAAATACCTGTTTTGCTTTATCTATATCATCACCGTAGCCAATACCAAACGTCATATCTACTCGACGAGTTTTCTCTGCTGTGATGTTGTTTATGGTGTCGCCCCAGATCTTATTGTTTGGAATAACGAGGCGCTGGTTATCTACGGTTCGTATTGTAGTAGAGACCAGGCTCATGTGGCTAACGGTACCCGATATTCCAGCCACTTTTACTAGGTCCCCAACATCAAATGGACGATAGATTAGAATCATCATGCCCGATGCAAAGTTCGACAGGGTATCTTGCAATGCAAAACCGATGATAACACCCGCAACACCGAAACCAGTAAGCAGTGGACCAAGCTCGATCCCTAATTGTGATAATGCGATCAACAGACCGAGTGCGGTAACCCCTTTCTGAGCCATTGAGACAAAGAAATCTTGCATCAATACACTGAATTTCATGGTTGAGTGACTGACACTCTTGCGTACCGCTTTACCAACAATTTTTGCAAATGAACGCGATAACCAAAGAATGATACCAAAGACAAAGATCTTAACGATTAGCGATGGTGTGTGTTCCATTGCCCAATCTTTGAAAGCACCTAGCCATTCGGTGAGTAGCCCCATCATGACACTCACATCGAGAACGTCGGTGCTAATATCACCAGTAATTGTAAATAACAGCTGTTTGTAATCGGTCGTGTCGACACCATATTGCTCAAGCAAGGTAATGCTCGATTCGAGACTTAAGATCAACAGATTTATCTGACCGGTGATCCTAATGGCATCCTCCTGTAGTGCCGCTTTCTCTTCTTCAGGCAAGTAAGCGAGTCTGTCATTGACATCATTCAGTTGGCTGTCGAGATACAGAACCGAATTATAGAGAAAATCTGCTCGTTCCTTAAGGTCACGTTCTAGAATGGTGCGTGCCTTTGTAGTGTCTATGCCTAGATCTGACGCCCATACTAGCGTCGTGGAGAGATCCGAATAGTATTCATCCATTGTGGTGATGCGTTTTTGCATAGCGAACTGAACTTCGTCTTTCGCTGCATCACTTGCTTGCTTTGACTCTTTTGATAAGCGTTTGAGATCTTGCTCATTAGCGGCGAGAAGGTCCTGCATCAACCTTAGTTGACTCTCGACAATCTGCTTGTTGATTTCTGCATCTTTATTGCTGGTTAAACGCTCGGACAGTGATTGTCTTAAGGCGTCATTCTTACGATCGATAATGCTCTCTTCAAAACGGTTTAGCTCAGCGCTCGCGCTGAGGCGTTCAACGTCTAGAATCAATGCCTCTGACTGCGTTAATAAAGGGTTGTCGGTTGAGGATACGCTGTCCGAAGCCAAAGTTGTAATGGGAGAGGCAGTTCCAATTGCCAATGCTAAAACAAGTGCTAATTTGCTTTTCATTCGCTTTCTCAAGAGTTAGTTGGATTCAGGATTATCGCTGGGCGATCCACAAGTAGGTTTTGCGTGTAATCCAGTAGCCAGCTTTGGCCACTGCTTTGATTACCGTGAACGTAAAATTGGCGATGGAAGTGATTAGGTCGCCAGTGCCTACCATCAGTTTGTAGGCGTCGGTATGTTGAAATTCTCTATAGGTCATCGTGTCTGCTCCTCTTTATCTGGAGCACATAGTAGCGGGATAAAAATTGTAAAGTTGCCATTTTGTGCCACAGGCGTTGAAAAGCCGATGAGACTATCTGAGAGGGGAGTGATGAGCGATATAGGGCGCGATAAAGCAGCTATTTGATTGTTCAATATCACGGTAAGAAATATTTCAGTATTGTTTTGTAGGGAAAAGTAGAGCACTAAAAAAGCCGACAGAGTGTCGGCTTTGAAATCTAGTGAGGGCATGGACCGCTGAAACTATACAGTGGTCAGTATTCTTATTAATGGGCGCCGGACTTTAGATGTCCTTTACGGCTGCGAAGTCCTGCTTCGAGTTTCTTAAGCGATGCTGCGATCGCTGGGTACATGACGTCATGGGTCGCTTTAGCAGAGACTCGTACACCTTCGTAGTTAGTGAATATTTCGACTTCGTGTTGGTCGTGCTCTTTTCTAATGATGATGTCGCTGCTAATTAGTTGCGGGAAATGAGCCGCAATTTTCTCAAACTTGCTTTCTATCTCTTCTCTTGAGTCGTCACCGATAGATACGTGATGGGTCTGAATGTTTATTTTCATTAATTGCACCTCTCCTTTCACTACGTATTTTAAACGTAGCAAAGGAGAGGGCGTTTGACAAAAATAAGAAGGCTTTTCTTTTTATTTCATAAGGTTAGTTTGAAAGCGCTTTTTCAAGCTGCTTCACAGAATAACTGTATGTGAACCAAGCGCTTACTCCGGCAAGGACGTTCCCGATTAGTGCTCCGTAGAACAGCCCTTGGATACCTCCAAGTTGTGCGCCAACCCACAAACAAGGTAAAAAGAAGGCAAACAAGCGTAGTGTAGAGATGGTCAATGCCGTCTTAGCTTTACCTAGTGCGTTAGATATTGACACCATCAACATACAGACACCGAGAGGACCTAGGCTGAACGGCACCAAAATAAGGTGGTAGTTCAATATCTGATATACGTTATCTTCACTGGTCATCAGCGCAGAGAGCTGGTTAGCAAACAGCAGCGTGATGAGTGCCACAACAAACTGAAAGCCCAAAATATAAGCAACGGCGATGTTGACGAGCTTCTTAATATCGACTAGATTCTTCGCACCCAAAAGTTTACCCACCATAGGTGGCATCGACATGGTCAGTGCAAGCACGGTTACGATAGCAAAGAACTCATAACGAGAGCCAAGAGCCCAAGCCGCAACCGCAGCGGTGCCAAATGTCGCCAGCAGTTTTGTCGCTAGCATAGAGGAGAGGGGCGGTAATAACTGGCTCACCATAGCGGGTGCCATGATCTTCCATATCGATCTTAAGCTCTCTGCAATATCCACGTTAGACCAATTGAATGACGCCCAGCTTTTAGAGACAACTTTAGGCGCAACAACCAAAATACCAATACCAAACGCCACTACCGTGGCGATAGCGGCACCATTAATCCCCATATCAAAGGTAAAGATAAACAGTGGGTCTAGGGCCAGGTTAATAATGCTAGTGATGACCATCATCATGCCAGGAAGAACAGTATTACCGTTTGCTCGGCACACGCTGTAGTAGAAATAGAGTACAGCCCCTACCCAAGAGCTTAACAACCAATAAGGCCAGTAGCTATCAATGACAGGGTAAACAGATTCTGGGGCGCTCAGCATTGCGAGGATAGGGTGCCTAATAAACCAAATTACCACACCAATAATGGCGACGCCTAAACTACCGAACACGAGGATTAATCCGCCGAGCTGTTTAGCATACTCTTCATTGTTAGCGCCGAGTGCTCGAGAAATAATGGCTGTCGTTGCGATGCCCAAGCCTACTTGAATCCCGATGATTACCATCTGCATTGGCAAGGTAAAGCCTTGCGCTGCCAAAGGCAGTACGCCGAGTTGACCAATGAAGGCACTGTCTACCAATTGGAAACTCATTAGCGAAAGCACACCCAGTACCATAGGTAAGGTCATGTTGAACAATTGCTTGGCTAACTGTTTAGAATCTTTATCCACGTTGTTCTCTTATTTTGTGTTCCGACTTGTCGTCACGAACGATGGCTAAAAAATAGGAAGGACGGGCAGCGAGCCCGTCCTTGATTGAATTACGGCTATTCCTTAGCACGTGACCAAACCTAAGAAGCTATTCTTCGAACTTGTCTGCATAACCTTTTGGCGGCGGTGTCCAGCCGCGTTCGCGCGAGTGCTTGTCATTGCGGTCGATTTGCATGGCGTCGCGAATGAGCCCCTCTAGTTCAATAAACAGGTCTCGGTAGTTGTTGTCGAAGCGTTCACCTTCAGCGCCTCCTTTCCAGCCCTCGTACAAACGATCAGACTGTTTGTCCTCAATCGACTTGTAGGTGGCTTTCTGCTGTTCGACAAAGAAAGGATGGAAGCCTAGGCAGTTCATGGTTTTCGCACCTAGCTCAAGAGCAGAGTGATAGGTCTCAGATTCAATATAGTCTGCACCAGCCTGCCTCAATTGGTAACCATGACCACGGTCAAATGCTCTGGTAAGAATTTTGACGTGAGGGTACGTATGTTTGACGTATTTTACAAGCTCGATACTGGCTTCTTGATTATCAATAGCCACGACTAACAGCTTAGTTTCTTCAATACCTGCAGTGTGTAGTATGTCAGGTTTAGATGCATCACCAAAGAAGGCTTTGGTACCAATCTGACGCATGTTATCGACTTGATCTGCTCGGACATCAAGCGCCACTGTTTTTACTTCGTTAGCAACTAATAGGCGATTAACAATTTGTCCAAATCGTCCCATACCTGCGATCATCACGGTGCCACGCTCATCCACAGTGTCTGCTTCTCGATCGTTACTCTGTTTCTCATAACGCGGCAAAATAACCTTATCAAACAAGATAAATAAGCCAGGGGTCAGGAACATAGATAGCGCGACAACAAGGGATAGCGTTTGCGCGATATCATTCGGTAGCACATGATTTTGAACCGAGAAACTAAGAAGAACGAAACCAAATTCACCGGCTTGAGCTAGGCTGAGCGTGAATAGCCATCTTGCACTGTCTCGAATCTTAAAGATGATGGCAAGTCCGTAAAGCACCGCAGCTTTCAAGAGCATGACACCTAGAGTCAAACCGATAATGACAAAGAAGTCATTGAATAAGATGCCAAAGTTAATGCCAGCACCGACCGTAATAAAGAACAGACCAAGTAGCAGCCCTTTAAATGGGTCGATGTTTGATTCGAGCTCATGCCTAAACTCACTGTTCGCTAATACGACACCAGCCAAGAACGTACCGAGAGCAGGGGACAGACCCACCAGACTCATCAAGGCCGCGATACCGATAACCAACATTAGGGCGGTGGCAGTGAATATTTCGCGAAGACCGGACGATGCAACGAACCTGAACAATGGCCGACTTAAATAATGTCCGCCGACGACAACAACTGCAATAGAGGCTGTGATCACCAAACCGTAAGCCCATCCAGGTAAACCTGCGACCAAGCTTAATTCTTCATGGTGGTCGGCGGCATGTTCAACGGCATTTTGAGCCTGTTCAACTAACTCAGGTATGGCCAATAGCGGGATAAATGCCAACATAGGGATGACGGCAATATCTTGGAATAAGAGCACTGAGAACGAACTCTGCCCGCCCTCTGTCTTGGCGAGGCCTTTTTCATGAAAGGTTTGCAGGACGATAGCGGTCGACGATAGGGCAAAAATCAGACCAATGGTAAGCGCGATGCTCCATGTCTGGCCGAAAACAAGGGCAATACCCATAACCGCCGCCGCGGTACCACCTACTTGAATGCCACCCAAGCCAATCAGCTTGTGACGCATGTTCCATAGCATTTTGGGTTCTAGCTCGAGACCAACCAAAAATAGCATCATCACGACACCAAACTCAGCAAAGTGCTGAATAGTCGTGGTCTCTTCACCGACGAGACCAATGATTGGTCCAATGACAACACCTGCGATTAAGTAGCCAAGAACAGAGCCAAGTCCAAGTCGTTTGGCAATCGGCACGGCGATAACGGCAGCGACTAAGTATATGAATGCCTGAAGAAAATAGCCTGTCATGATGTTCCCTCATCCGATTGAACTACTTGTTCCGATGGCCAGTAGTGATTGAGCTTGTCCATAGGTTTTGCACGCTCTATGTCAAAATCGCCGCTGGCCAATAGACTGAGCAACTCTCTCCACCGCTCTCTGTGTTCTGGGATACGATGCTCTTCTTGCGCGGTGCGCGAACCAAATAAGCAAAACGGTGGTAAATAAGTCATACCCGTTAGCGTTGCGGTTTGTTCCAAAGGCTGCAAGAGTTCTCTGATCGTAAAGTGGTTGTAGCCATCAGTTTGGTAAGCCTCCGCCTTTCCTCCAGCAGAAATTGCACACAAGAACGTTTTCCCGTGCAACGCGGTGCCATCTTGACCATAAGCAAACCCATACTCCAAAACGAGGTCCTGCCACTCTTTGAGAATCGATGGTGTTGAGTACCAATAAAGAGGAAACTGAAAAATGATCACATCATGATCGATCAGGCGCTGCTGCTCCTGGTCGATATTGATGTTGTAGGTCGGATACTCATAATATAGGTCAACTGCTGTAACGCCTTTGATGGAGGCGGCATCTCGGAACATGGGCGCATTGACTTCGGAGCGCCGCTGAGAAGGGTGTGCATAGAGCACAAGAACTTTATTGTTATTTTCGGGCATAATCGCTTCCGGATAGCTTTGTCTGTGAGTCTTAATATCTAGTACACAAAAAGATATTTTTCAATTGGTTACCATCTAGTGACCTATACAACTTTCAGTGTTTTTTCACTACGTGATAATATTAACTCTGTTTTCAAGTTGCTGAATCATAGGGAGTATTTTCAGTGTCGTTATCAGTAAGACCCGCAAAAGAACAAGATTCAGAGCAATTGCTAGAGCTTTATCGGCAAACAATTCGCACTGTAAATTGTAATGATTACAATAAGATGCAGATTGATGCATGGGCCCCTATAGATCTTACTAAAGAGGTATTTGAGGGATATATTTCAAGATGTAGCCCGTTTGTCGTCGTAGAAGGCGATGAGATCCTAGGTTATAGCGACCTACAACCCGATGGATTAATTGATCATTTTTATTGTCATCATCAAGCTCAGCGGAGAGGAGTGGGGTCTTTGTTAATGAACACTATTCTCGACAAAGCAAAGCAAGCTAAGCTCGAGAGGTTGTATTCCTTTGTGAGTATTACAGCTAAACCTTTTTATCTACACTTCGGTTTTACGGTCGTGCGCCCTAACGAAGCGGAAATACGAGGCGTCGTGCTCAATAATTTTTTAATGGAAAGGTCACTTGATAATGAGCTCTAGTATGTTTGATGTCCGTGAAGTAAAGCAGACTGAGTTACCGCTCGATATATTATTGATTGCTGACCCAGAAGAAGCGGCGATTAATGCTTATCGCGAGCGATGCATCGGTTTTGCTGTCTATATGCAGGGAGCATTGGTGGGTGCATTGCTGGTGGAGGTTGATGTTGAGCAGCGCTCTGCAGAGCTATTCAATATCGCCATTTATGATGAGTTCCAAGGAAAGGGATTTGGTGGTGTTTTGCTCAGTGAGACCTTAGCGTTGCTTTCGCAAAAAGGTATCAACACGGTCGAACTTGGGACAGGGACATTTGGCTATCAGCTTTCTTTCTATCAGAAACATGGTTTTAGGGTCGATTCAGTGGTGAAGAACTTCTTTCTAGATAACTACGATGAGCCTATATTCGAGCACGGTATTCAACACAAAGACATGCTGCGCCTGATATGGCGCAGCAAAGACCAATAGTTAGTGTGAGCATGTCGCTAGGTTAAAAATGCGATATAACCTTGGATGACGATCAGATTGATTATGTCGATAAAGAAGGCACCTACGAGAGGTACGATAAAATAAGCCTGTGGCGAGGGGCCATAAGAGCCGGTGATTGCTTTTAGGTTCATCATTGCTGTCGGTGTCGCTCCCATCCCAAAGCCCACATGTCCCGCGGCAAGAACGGCAGCATCGTAAGACTTACCCATGATGCGGAAAGTAATCCAGTAAACAAACCCGATAGTTAGCATAAGCTGCGCAACTAAAATTATTAGCAGAGGCAGTGCTAGGTCGAACAGGTTCCACAGTTTTAAGTCCATCAACGCCATTGCTAGGAACAGACCTAGTGAAAGGTTTGCGCTCTTGTCTACTTCAAATCGAATCGTATCTAGCTTGTGTCGTACCATTGGTACGTGCCCGATAATGATGCCAAGTACAATCGCATAGACGAAGTTTGGTACTAATGTAAGCGCGTGAATACCAGATGACTGGATCGCTTGGTGTATATGGCCACTTAAAACCGCACAGAGCAGTAACACGACAACAGCAATGAGGTAGCTGGAAATGTTACTTAGTCCTGCGTATGACTTATGATTTGCATCTGTTGTATGTACATGAGGGTTTTGATTTATTGAAGGTGTCAGTCGATAGCGCTCCACTAGTCGAGTTCCTAAGGGGCCGCCGAAGACGCCTCCCGCTACCAAGCCAAACGTCGCACATGCCATCGCTATCTCGAGAGCGTCGGGAATATGAAGCTGTTCATTGTAGACGGATGCCCAAGCCGCACCTGTACCATGCCCACCGGACAGAGTAATAGAACCCGCCATCAATCCCAGCAGAGGATCGAGGTTGAGCAAACTAGAAAGCGTGACGCCTAGAATGTCTTGAAACACAATAAAAAGCGCTGCACAAAACAGAAAACTGACTAGGGCACTGCCACCGTGTTTAAGAAGTCGAAGATCCGCAGATAAGCCGACACTGGCGAAGAACATGAGCATCAAGGTGTCTTTGAGTGGCAAATCAAACGTGATGTTGATATCAGAATAGTGCAGCGCCATCGTGATCAATGACATCAAAATACCACCTATGATAGGGGAGGGAATGTGGTATTTACTGAGAGTTTTAATGTTGCTTAACAGTCTTGCGCCAACCCAGAGTATCAAAAGGGCAAGAAGCAAGGATTGTACGCTGTTCAAGGTAATGTCAGACATAATGGTGACTTGCTGTTGGTTATCATGAGTGTCTCAAATCGTGAGACTGCGGTAGTGTGCGGATATTAGGCGCAATCATTGGAACGCCAAACTCCACTTTGAAGGATGTGGTCCTTCTAAGCGCATCTTTGGATTGACGCATGCTTAGTTGAACGGTAGATTCCCTCTCCCGAAAACGGTGAATTAATAGTCTGATAGTTGGAGGTTTTTTATGGGTGAGATGTATACCAAGCACGCGAAAAAGTACGCAGATGCCATTGAGAACAATGCGTACAATGCACTTTACGAGCGTCCTTCAACACTAGCGTTAATTGGTGATGTGACAAATAAGAAGGTACTTGATCTAGGTTGTGGTCCTGGCGCTTATGCCGAGCATTTTGTTAAGGCTGGTGCACAGGTGACGGCAATCGACCTAGCTGAAGAAATGGTGGCAATTACAAGAGAACGCTTAGGTGACAATGTCACATGTTATGCGCAAGATCTGATTAACGGACTGCCTAAAGAGCAAGACGATGCGTTTGATATCGTCGTCTGCCCGTTGATGCTGCATTATTTAGAAGATCTCGTCCCGCTGTTCAAAGAAGTTCACCGTGTGCTTAAATCGGGTGGATTGTTTGTTTTCTCGACCCATCATCCTCTCGTTGACTTTGAAGAGAACGCGTTTAATAACTACTTTGATGTTGAGCTGCTGACCGAAGAGTGGAATACCGTTGGTGAGCCGGTAGAGGTCTCCTTCTATCGACGTTCATTTACCAATTTGTTTGAGAGTCTCTCCGAAGGGGGATTCGTGTTGGACAAGTTTTCAGAGGGTAAACCAGATCCAGAGATGAAAACCGAGTCACCTGAAACGTTTGAAAGATTGTCGCGCCGACCAAACTTCATCTTTATCCGCGCTAAAGCCAATTAACTCTCTTGAGTTAACACTAAATAGTCATCGTTTCCTGCTAGATTTTCATCAAAAGGGCAAAAAACGTGTTTTTTTTGCCCAATAACCCGTTCAATTTACAAATCAATTTGGCATTGGCGGCGGGTTTTATTAGTATGTACAGCTATCAAAAAACACCCTTATGGATACTACCGGACGGTAGACGAGGAAACGATGCAACATCTAGAAGAGATCATTGCTAACGCGGGCACAGCGATTGACGCTGCAGACTCGCTAGTCGCACTTGACGAAGTGCGTGTTCAGTATCTAGGTAAAAAAGGTGAGCTAACGGCTCAACTTCAAAGCCTAGGTAAACTACCACCAGAAGAGCGCCGCAGTGCTGGTCAAGAGATCAACAAAGCAAAAGGCGTGGTTCAGCAAGCGATCGCAGCACGCAAAGACGCACTACAACGTGCAGAGCTTGAAGCGAAGCTAGCGGCAGAAACTATCGACGTAACCCTGCCAGGTCGTCGTATCGAGAACGGCGGTCTACACCCAGTTACTCGTACTGTTGAGCGTATTGAAAAGTTCTTTGGTGAGTTAGGCTTTAGCACTGAGTCTGGTCCTGAAATTGAAGATGCATTCCACAACTTTGATGCACTGAACATTGCAGAAGATCACCCAGCTCGTACTGACCACGACACCTTCTTCTTTAACCCAGATCTGATGCTACGTACCCACACGTCTGGCGTACAGATCCGTACGATGGAAAATGGCAAACCACCATTCCGCTTCATCGCACCGGGCCGTGTTTACCGTAACGACTACGACCAAACACACACGCCAATGTTCCACCAAGTGGAAGGCATGCTGGTTGACGAAAATGTTAACTTCGCACAGCTGAAAGGTATCCTGCACGATTTCCTAACTAACTTCTTCGAAGAAGATCTTGAAGTTCGTTACCGTCCGTCATACTTCCCATTCACTGAACCTTCAATGGAAGTGGACGTTAAGCGCAAAGATGGCAAATGGCTAGAAATCTTAGGCTGTGGTATGGTGCACCCAAATGTACTTCGCAGCGTAGGCATCGACCCTGAAAAATACTCTGGTTTTGCATTCGGTATCGGTATCGAGCGTCTAGCTATGCTTCGTTACGGCGTAAATGACCTACGTTCGTTCTTCGAGAACGACCTACGTTTCCTAAAACAGTTCAAGTAATCCAGAGGGTTCATCACAATGAAATTCAGCGAATCATGGCTTCGTGAGTGGGTAAACCCTTCAGTTTCTACTGACGAGCTTACGCACCAAATTACAATGGCTGGCCTAGAGGTGGACGACGTACTACCTGTAGCGGGCTCTTTCACTGGCGTTAAAGTAGGTAAAGTGGTTGAGTGCGGTCAGCACCCAGACGCAGACAAACTACGCGTAACTAAAGTTGATGTTGGCGCAGAAGAACTGCTAGACATCGTTTGTGGCGCGCCTAACTGCCGTGAAGGTCTGAAAGTAGCAGTAGCAACAGTTGGTGCTGTTCTTCCAGGCGATTTCAAAATCAAGAAAGCAAAACTACGTGGTCAACCTTCACACGGTATGCTGTGCTCGTTTACTGAGCTAGGTATCGATGTTGAATCTGACGGCATCATGGAACTTGCTGAAGACGCTGTTATCGGTACTGATTTCCGTGACTTCCTAGGTCTTGATGACGTGACTGTTGACGTTGACCTAACAGCAAACCGCGCTGACTGTTTCAGCATCCGTGGTCTTGCTCGTGAAGTAGGCGTTCTAAACCGTGCTGACGTAACTGCACCAGCGGTTAACCCTGTTGAAGCATCTATTGCTGACGTGGCTTCGATCGAAGTTAAAGCAACAGAAGCATGTCCTCGTTACCTAGGTCGTATCGTTAAGAACGTGAACGTTCAAGCAGAAACACCACTATGGATGCAGGAGAAACTGCGTCGCTGTGGCATTCGCTCAATCGATCCTGTTGTAGACATCACTAACTATGTACTTCTAGAGCAAGGCCAGCCAATGCACGCGTTCGATCTTGATAAGATTGAAGGTGGCATCGTTGTTCGTATGGCAGAGCAGGGTGAAAAACTGACTCTTCTAGACGGTACTGAAGCTGAACTAAATGCTGACACACTTGTTGTTGCAGACCACAACAAAGCGCTAGCGATTGCTGGTATCTTTGGCGGTGAAGAGTCTGGCGTAACAACTGAGACTAAAGACGTACTTCTAGAGTGTGCGTTCTTCGCACCAGACCACATTCGTGGCCGCGCACGTAGCTACGGTCTTCACACGGATTCTTCAATGCGTTTCGAGCGTGGTGTTGACTATGCACTACAAGCCAGCGCAATGGAGCGTGCAACAGAGCTTCTAGTTGAGATCTGTGGCGGTGAAGTGGCACCTGTGGTTACTGTTGAGTCTGACGCAGACCTGCCTAAGCCGAACACCGTTGAACTACGCCGCACTAAGCTAGATTCACTTCTTGGTCACCACATCGCTGACTCTGAAGTTGTTGAGATCCTAGAGCGTCTAGGTCTAACAGTTACGAAAACGGATACAGGTTGGACGGGCGTTGCGCCAACATGGCGTTTTGACATCGCAATCGAACAAGACCTGATTGAAGAAGTGGGTCGTATCTACGGTTACGACAACATTCCAAATCAACACCCTGCTGCAACACTTAAGATGCACAACCACGTTGAAGCGGATCTTCCGCTGAAACGTGTACGCGATCTGCTTGTTGATCGTGGCTACCATGAAGCGATTACTTACAGCTTTGTTGAGCCAGAGCAACAAAAACTTGTTGTGCCAGACGTTGAGCCATTGATTCTGCCTTTCCCAATCTCTGCGGAAATGTCAGCAATGCGTCTTGGTCTTATCCAAGGTCTTCTCAATACGGTTGTTCACAACCAGAAGCGTCAGCAGCCACGTGTTCGTCTATTCGAATACGGCCTACGTTTTATCCCTTGTGAGAACGCTGAAAACGGTATGCGCCAAGAGCCTATGCTTGCAGGTGTGATTGCAGGTACACGCAGTGAAGAGCATTGGGACATTGAAACCAACACCGTTGATTTCTTTGACCTAAAAGGTGACCTAGAAGCGATTCTAGAACTGTCTGCAAACGAGAAAGCCTACTCATTTGCTGCAGCGAAACATCCAGCACTTCACCCAGGTCAATCTGCAGCAATCGTTGTAGATGGCAAAGAAGTGGGTGTGATTGGTACGGTTCACCCAGAGCTTGAGCGTAAGTTCGGTCTAAACGGTCGCACTATCGTATTCGAAGTAGAATGGTCAGCGATCAACACGAAAGTGATTCCAGAAGCAGCAGGGCTTTCTAAGTTCCCAGCTAACCGTCGCGACATCGCTGTTGTTGTTGATGAAGCAGTAGCTTCTGGCGACATCGTTGCAGCTTGTCTAGAACAAGGCGGCGAGTTCCTGAAAGACGCGAAACTGTTTGACGTTTACGTTGGTAAGGGCGTTGAAGAAGGTAAGAAGAGCCTAGCAATTGCACTTACTCTGCAATCTGTTGAGCGTACGCTTGAAGATGCTGATATCGCGGGTGCAGTAGACGCAATCGTTGCCCATGTTTCTGAGAAATTTGGTGCATCACTGCGTGACTAATCGCGGTTAGCGCATTAACGCAATTTGCCTGAAAAAGCGAGTTACTGAAAAGTAACTCGCTTTTTTTATATCTAATATAACCAGCGAAAACAAACTGGTTTCATATCCTATAATCTTCGCAACTCACTGTTTTTAAGGCATAATTTTCGTCTACACTGTATCAATATCACTATTTTGTACTTTGTTTGTAATTTATTTTTGTCTAACTTATGGCTCCATATTAGTGATAAATATTGCCGTAGGGTTTTGTGGTAAATTATGCATCCATAATATGCTGATTTTACGATAACTTGCTAAAAGTTAACGCAAAATCCTGACATTACTCTGAAATAAAAAAGTTGGCGAAAATCAGAAGGTTGGCTTACACTTTTCAAAGTTAGGCCGTTATGTTGTTGATTGGTCGAACGAAATCTTTAGCGTTATCACTATGATAACAAGGTATGAATTAGCTTTGAGGGGAGTTTTATGGCGCTCACAAAAGCCGATCTGGCTGAGAACCTATTTGAGAAACTCGGATTCAGTAAAAGGGATGCCAAGGAAACGGTAGAAGTGTTTTTCGAAGAGATTAGAAAATCACTCGAAAGTGGCGAACAGGTAAAACTGTCGGGTTTTGGTAATTTTGATTTGCGCGATAAAAATGAGCGTCCAGGTCGAAATCCTAAAACTGGTGAAGACATTCCCATTTCCGCTCGACGCGTAGTGACATTCCGTCCGGGTCAGAAACTGAAGGCTCGAGTCGAGAACATCAAAGTAGATTAATGTCCTACTGTTAAACAAAAAGACCACCTAGCGTGGTCTTTTTGTTTTTCTATTGGTTGTTTAAAGTCCCTGTCGAGTTTATTACGCTGCTCGAATATTCGTTGTGATGTATGGTTGCCACGCGTTCTGATACAGCTCCATCGATTGACGTCTTAGGCTGGCAATCTGTGCGGTTTCAAACTCGTTGAGCTCGCGTTTTTCAGCAGCCGCTCGTCGTTCAATACCTTGGACGATTTCATATAGATCGTGTTCAGGGCCACTTTTCACGTCGGCGATGTCTTTAAGGTGAAGTTGGACTTCAGCAATAATCCCGGTTTTAGGCAGTTTCACCAACATATTCAGGTCACGGTATCCGGACGCTGCAGGGTTTTTAAAGCGGTTTTTTACACGCACGACTTGCGCTTCACGGCTAAGCGCTTCATAGGCGCCTACAAGGCTCTCCACGTCTTTAGCGACGATAGTGCCACGAGCTAGGTCTGTGATTTGGTTTACCTGACCATTAAGTTCAGTATCGATCTTCACCTTTGCACGCTCAGCAGATTTTACGCCTGCGAAGTACGCGTCGGTGTCAGTCAGTAGGGCGGTCGTTTTACAAAGCGCTTCTAGTTCATGTTGAGCTTGGTGGGCTTTGCTGTACAAGATGTCAAAATCGTTATGGGGTTGGAAGGCAGCGCCTTGAACAGCATCGATGCCGTACAAGCCACTAAGACTGTGTTTGAATACAGATGGACAAACTTCGTTTTGCTCTTGCTTTCCTTTTGTTGGGGTGGAATCGGATTGATTAAGCGTAGCCGCAAATGCAGGTGCGCGGCTGAGTACCAATAGCATTAGTGCTGCAGTACGAAGAAACGTGCTCATTCTCTCTCCTAGTTACGTTACAAAAACGGGTACAAAAAAGGCGTTAACGCGCAGGAGTGTTGCTAGTAATAATATGGGGTTCCCATAGGAAAACCCAACACAAACTGTGTAACAGAGTTTGTAAACTGTGATGCCTATCGCTAATAAAAATCTACGCGATTGGGTGTGACATTTTGTCTGCACTCTGTAAACTCTACGTTAACCATTATCTACAGCGAACATGAACCATAAATGAACGATTTTGAACTTTGGCACGACAAATGGGCAGCTAATAAAATTGGCTTCCACTTGGAAGATGTAAACCCGTTACTCATCAAGTATTGGGAGCGTTTATCCCCAAAACGCGAAGACAAGGTTTTTGTCCCACTTTGTGGCAAATCCGAAGATCTTGTCTGGCTTGCCCAACGCCATGAAGATGTTCAAGGTGTTGAACTTAGCCAAATCGCCGTACGTTCATTTTTCGCTGAACATTTCTACACACCGATGGTGACACCGATAAACGGTCAGTTTGAGTTGTATCAGTTTGATGAGCTTAACATCTATGTCGGCGACTACTTTACCGCACCGATTCAACCTGTAGAGCTTATCTATGACCGCGCTGCTCTCATCGCAATGCCGGAAGAGTTACGAACACAGTACGTTGAGAAACTTAAACAGTCTCTGAAACCGGGTGGTCGCATTCTTCTTATCACGCTTGATTATGTTCAAAGTGAAATGGCGGGCCCTCCTTACAGCGTACCAAACTCAGAAGTGGCGCAGCACTTCGGCGATGAGTTTGAAGTGACACTTCTAGAGCGTGAAGAAGCAGATAGTAATCACCGTCGAATTCAGCAAGGATTGACCCGCTTTGCTGAAGAGGTTTGGTTGATCACACATCAAGGTTAATCTTTATGTGAGCGGCAATAACACTCTGATTGCCGCTCTTGTCTCTACTCTTTTACTGCTTCACTAATTCTCCTGCTCCCAGTTCAGCCTCCACCGCAGCTTTCAACATGTTGTGGATGACTTTCGATGCAACGAGCGCTACACCAATCATGACAACCGCCATAACAGTTAGCAACTGAAAGTATTCCCCGTACACAGTTTGAGCGATATGTTGGGTAAGTTGTTGCCCCTTTTCTAGAGCGATATTGGTCGATAGCGCTGCTCCAACAATACCGCTTAAAGCGATCGCGACAGAGAACAAACTCACAGAGAAGTTCTCGATGTGATGTGGTGCAACCGACAAGATAAAGGCCACAACCATAGAGCCAACCACGACTTCAGCCATCGCTTGGAAGAAGTGAACTGCGAGGAAAACTTCAGGTCTGATGGCAACGTCTTCGCCAACGGTTGAGATAAAGTAGGTTAAGATACCAAATGCAATCGCAGTAAAGACAAACGCTGCGGCGATCTTGGTCGATGTCGACAAGTGAATATTGTTTTTTTCTAGGCGGCTAAATAGGGTCGCGATAATCGGACCACCTACCATACACCACAATGGGTTCATTGCCATTGCGGCTTCTGGTTCGAGTGGAATGAAACCAAACAACTCACCTTTAAGTGTGTTCATGGCAACAATGTTCATCGATGTCATCATTTGACCGTAGTAGACGAAAAAGCATGTCGTCAGAAATGTCATAATGAGGATGGTGCCCATTTTTAGTCGCTCAGAGCGCGTCACCTTAAACATCAAAAACACAAAGTATCCAATGGCAGCGACTCCAATGGCATACACAATGTTCTGGCCGACATCCATGTTGGAGAACATAAAGAACACCAATGCAATCATAGCGGCCGATAGAGCAAAAAAGATCCCCCAAGCTCTCAGCGATACGTGTTCGGTATCAATTGGCTTTCCAAGTGGTTTGAACTTTTTGTTCAGTGTTATCAGCACGAACAAAGCAACAACAGCCATCAGAGCAGATAGCGCAAATCCGCCGCTAAATCCGATATAGAGCGTGATCATTGGGAACAGGTATTGTCCTAAGAATGCACCGATATTGTTGACCGAGTAGTTAATCGGAAAGCCATGCTCAAATTCTTTTTGAGTGGCAAACGTGCGCTTGTAAAGGCTAGGGTAAGACGGAGACATCAAGCCACGTCCGTAACTTGCCAGCGCGATACCTGCCATCGCCATAGGAACATGAAGCGTCGTAGCGCCTAGGACCAAAAGTAGATAACCTAGTGTAAATGCAGCATAGCTGATGGTGAGCGAGCGGTAGGCGCCTAGTAACTTATCGGCAATAAACCCGCCAGCGATGGCAAATAGGGGACCAATAGCGGCGAAAGCGCCAACTACCATCATGGTATCGGCTTCACTGTAGTTAAGGTCTTCTAGAAAGAATCGCGTCAGGCTGACTAAAACGCCATAGAACGATAGACCAAATAGCATCTGGCAGACCATCATGGATTTGTTTAGCTTGTTCCACATAGTTGGCTTCTTAAGGTTGGAAATAGAGGCCGGTATTTTAGAAGAGATGCTAGTGACGCCTAACTCGCCTATGTAGGATCGCACCCTGCAAGCGATGTTGATGTAAAACGATGCGCGCGTTCGCTTGATGAACAAGTGGTAAATGAAAAAATGCCAGAGTTTACACCCTAATGCCGTTCACTTAAGGTGAGCGGCATTGTTTTTTCTAGGATATCGGCTTGGTTTTTTCTTCACTACTCTAGGGAAGGATCTTTCCCGTCTTGGCTCTAATATTAAACTCTCGCTTATTGAGTAAAAGTTCTGGAGTTGCCTAGGTATTGCTCCTGGTGACGAATATGGAAGGCCGACTAGTAAGCGCATAATATGGGCTAATGCACCGTTGAAGCTTAGTTGGTATGGCAGGTAATCTCCATTCAACGTGTGACACATTTGAACCATTTGATACCTGACCAAGTTATACGTTAGCAAGATTCCCCATAGCTCTTGCTTCACTAATTCTGGAAGTCGACTTCTTAGTGTAAGGCGGTTGCCAAGCATATATTGTTTTTGTTCTCTGTATCCGAGCTCAATTTCCCAGCGGTATCCATAAAGACCAACTATGTCTGATTTTGGGTAAAGCATCGGGTCGGTCATTGAGGTAAGAACATCATATGACTTGCCATTCTTGACCCTCGTGATTAGACGGACAACAACTTCATGTTCTAGCGTTGGCCATTTCTTGCGAGCTTGCGGGTTACTCTTCAGTTTAATGAGTTTATCTTGTCGACCAAGGGACTGAACGACTTCATAATTTAATCCCTTTTTCATTGGGATAAGCCAATGTCGATTTACACCTTTAGCGCTCCACTCCTGAAGTAACCCAAGAGAGTAAAAGCCTTTATCGAAAAGGGTTAGACTGTTGTCGGGAGTCGTTTCTATTAGTTGCTCGGCCAGCGTCATTTCATTCACGGTATAGCAGTCGAAAGCGCTGCCTGTGATTAGATGACTGCTTAGTTCCATCTGGCACACCATACGTAGCTGAGGGTACTGTGTTTCTTTACCATCACGATTGGTAGGCTTTGCAAAAGCCTCGGCATTATCATTAGTATCCTCTGTTCGCCACAAAACTCCATCAACACCAAGCAGTGTGAGTCCGTTCCAGTTGGGTAGTCTTGCATGCTCAAACCAATGTCTTTGCGTACACTTAAATAGGGCTTTAGTCGCTGCTTCGCCGAGATTTTTTCTACGCTGTGTTAATGCACTCGGGGCAACAAACGGCTTACCTGAGCGGTCGACAATATCGAGCATATTGATGATATCGGCCATAGATTTGTCGTTATAAATAGCCATCCCGACCAACAGCCATGCCATCGATTCCAAAGTCAGTTTTCGCTTTCTAAGAGTGACTGTATCTGTCAGCTCATAGGCATCTTTGATGAGCTCAATCGGTAGGAGGTCTGCGAGAGTTTCGACTTGATTAGGTTTGTAGCTATTTATGATATCGAGGGCTTGAGAAACGTGCATAAAAAAATCCGATAAACAGGGTCTATCGGATTTTTACACACTGGGGGGATCATTCAATTGATCTGCCGATTAATGTTTAACTGATCGGCATTAGAGTTTACACCCTGGCATTTGGTTTACTGTTAGTTTGTAATCAGCTTAAATAGTGGAGCTACTCAGTCTGATTATTTCGCTACGTTGCCTAGTTTCAACCAAGTATCAATCACCGTATCTGGGTTTAGTGATACAGAGCTAATACCTTGTTCCATTAACCACTCTGCAAGATCATCGTGATCCGATGGACCTTGGCCACAAATACCAACGTATTTGCCTGCTTTGGTGGCAGCATCAATAGCCATCTTCAGCATCGCTTTTACTGCTGGGTTGCGCTCATCAAAGAGATGCGCCACGTCGCCAGAGTCACGGTCAAGACCGAGCGTTAGCTGAGTCATGTCGTTTGAGCCAATTGAGAAGCCATCGAAGTACTTCAAGAACTCTTCTGCAAGAACCGCATTTGATGGTAGCTCACACATCATGATGACTTTAAGGCCTTGTTCACCACGACGAAGCTCAAACTTCGCAAGTAGGTCGATAACTTGAGCGGCTTCGCTAGGCGTGCGAACAAATGGGATCATGATTTCAACGTTCTTCAGTCCCATCTCATTACGAACGCGTTTAATCGCTTGGGTTTCAAGCTCAAAGCAGTCTTCAAATACGGGTGAGATATAACGAGAAGCACCACGGAAACCAAGCATTGGGTTTTCCTCGTGTGGTTCAAACTCTTTACCACCCACTAGGTTGCTGTACTCGTTTGACTTAAAGTCAGACATACGGACGATGACACGCTTAGGCCAGAAAGCGGCTGCGATCGTTGAAATGCCTTCAGTCAGCTTGCTGACATAGAAATCGATCGGATCTTTATAACCGCGAATACGCTGAGTGATCTCAGCCTGCAGCTCAGGAGATTGCTGGTCAAAGTTCAGTAGCGCTTTCGGGTGAATACCAATCATCTTGTTAATGATGAACTCAAGACGCGCAAGGCCCACACCTTCGTTAGGGATTTGAGCGAAGTCGAACGCACGGTCTGGGTTACCCACGTTCATCATCACTTTTGTAGGCAGCAGTGGCAGCTCGTCAACAGCAGAGCGGCGGATCTCAAAGTCCAATTCACCTTGATACACGTAGCCTGTTTCACCTTCAGAACATGACACAGTAACCACTGCACCGTCTTCTAGACTGTCGGTAGCGTTACCACAACCCACGATAGCTGGAATGCCAAGTTCACGAGCGATGATCGCTGCGTGACAAGTACGGCCGCCGCGGTTGGTCACAATCGCTGCCGCTTTCTTCATTACTGGTTCCCAGTCCGGGTCTGTCATGTCAGTGACAAGCACATCGCCTTCTTGAACAAGTGACATCTGGTCTAGGGAATCTACTAGGCGAACGGTACCCGTACCGATACGTTGACCAATCGCACGACCTTCAACCAACACATCCGCTTTGTTGTTTAGCTGGAAGCGTTCAATCACGTTTTGCTCGCTTTGAGAACATACCGTTTCAGGACGAGCCTGTACGATGTATAGCTTGCCGTCGATGCCATCTTTCGCCCATTCAATGTCCATTGGACGCTGATAGTGCTTCTCGATGATCATTGCTTGTTTCGCAAGCTCTTTGATCTCCTCGTCGTTCAGAGAGAACTGGTTACGTTCTTCATCAGACGTATCGATGATATCTACCTGTTTGCCAATCTCTTGGTTGTCAGAGTAAACCATCTTGATGAGTTTAGAGCCAAACGTCTTCTTAACGATAGGCGCTTGACCTTGCTCTAATAGCGGCTTGTGAACGTAGAACTCGTCAGGGTTCACGGCGCCTTGTACTACCATCTCACCTAGACCCCAAGCCGAAGTGATAAATACCACTTGGTCGAAGCCAGATTCAGTGTCTAACGTAAACATCACGCCCGAAGACGCTTTGTCTGATCGAACCATTCGTTGAATACCCGCTGATAGCGAGATACCACGATGGTCAAATCCTTGGTGTACACGATAGGAAATCGCTCTGTCGTTAAACAGAGACGCGTAGACATGCTTAGTGGCTTCAAGTACTGCATCAATGCCTTTTACGTTCAAAAAGGTTTCTTGTTGACCCGCAAAGGAGGCATCAGGAAGATCTTCAGCAGTTGCGGAGGAGCGCACTGCGACAGAAAGTTCTTCATTGCCTTCGATGAGTTCTTGATAGTTAGTTCGAATATCCTGCTCTAGGTCAGCAGGGAAGGGGGCTTCTAATACCCATTGACGGATGGTCGCGCCTGTCTTACGCAGTGCGTCAACATCATCAACATCAAGTTCGTCTAATAGTCCGTGAATGCGCTCATCCAATCCTTCGAAATCGAGGAATTGGTTGAAGGCATAGGACGTAGTCGCAAAGCCATTTGGCACTGAAACACCCGCGTTAGCAAGATTAGATACCATCTCGCCAAGCGAAGCATTTTTGCCGCCGACCTTATCGACATCGTCCATGGACAGACCATTGAACCAAAGGGTGTTGTTTTGCATGTCTTTCTCCAGAAACATTGCAGCTGTAGGATATAGCAAACGATTACGTATTCAGTGAAAAAATAGTTAACTATTTTTACAAACTGTGGGGGAACGTTATTGAATGCTAGGGTTTGTTATCGATATTATGTAATGCATCCTACTTAAATTAATTTGAAAAATTAAATAAAAAATGAAAAATGATAGTCAAAGTCGTGACGTATTCTACGTTTCTGACGGTACAGCGATTACTTGTGAGACATTGGGACACGTAGTCCTAGGTCAATTTCCATTCAAAGCCAAAGAAAAGACATTCCCCTTCGTAGAGAGCACGCATAAGCTCGATGAACTCATTAGAGAAATTAATCAATCTTATGAACGTAACGGTGTGAAACCTTTAGTGTTTTTCTCGATTGTGGTGCCTGAAATTCGAGCAGGATTACTTGCTTCGCAAGCGTTTTGTTACGATGTGTTAGAAAGTTTGGTAGCTCAAGTTAAAAGTGATTTACAACTGGAACCAAAGCCAAAATTGCAGCGTTCACACAGTGTAGGGAAAGATTCCGCTAAGTATTTCGACCGCATTGCCGCTGTCGAATACACCTTAGCGCACGATGATGGCGTTTCACTGAAAAACCTAGAGCAGGCAGACTTAATACTTCTGGGTGTGTCGCGTAGTGGCAAAACGCCAACAAGTCTTTATCTAGCGATGCAGTTTGGTCTTCGAGTCGTTAACTACCCATTTATCGACGACGACATCAAGCGACTGCGTCTAATGCCAGAGTTTGAGATCCATAGGCATAAACTGTTTGGCTTAACGATCAACCCTGAGCGCCTGACCGAAATCCGCGAAAATCGATTGGCGGGTAGCGAGTATGCGAGCACAGAGCAGTGTTTACAGGAGCTAGCGAGTGTCGAAGCTTTGTTTAGGCGCGAAGCTATCCCTTATATCAACACCACATCGCTGTCAGTCGAAGAGATCTCGACTCGGGTACTTGAACGCGCTGGGTTGAAACGTCGAGTGTTCTAGCTGTAGACTGGATGCAAACTCGGGTAGGCGTATTCAGTAGTGTGTGGATAAGCTTCGCTTCGAAATGAATCTAAAATCCTCAACTTGAGTCGTCACTGGTGAAGAACAGAGTACTAACTCACAGCGCTGTTCTTCGCTAACCGATACAATGTACTCAGATTAATCCAATTAAGAATATAGTTTTAACATGTTGAGTTTTGTGTTGTTGAGCTGCGTTGTCGTCTCTGTTGTCGCCTATCTATGTCTGACTAAAATAGCGAGCTTTAAAAGTCGGATTGGTTATTCAATCCTCTCAAGCTTGGTGATTGTCGGTTTGTCTTTTTTGATTTGGAGCCAATGGCGAATGCCACTGCCTCAACAAGAAATGCAACAAGAGCGTCCCAACCATCAAAGTGCCATGATTGACCTGCAAAACTCTCTAACTGAGTCTCCTAACGATTCTGAATCGTGGTTTAAGCTAGGTCAGCTTTATATGCAAAGCTTGGAGTTTGATTCCGCGGCTACCTGTTTCAATTATTCCATTCGCCTCTCTAGTATGTCTTATGCTGGTCAATATGCTGCGTTAGCAACCGCGCTGTATTACCAGTCTTCTCAGTCTATTACACCGGATATTCAGCGTTACCTAGATAAGGCACTAGAACTAGACAGTGACAACGACACAGCGTTGCAACTTATCGCTTCGGATTACTTTTTGAATGCGGATTACGATGAGGCGATTCGTGTGTGGACTCAGATTTTAGATTCGAACAGAGTGGGTATCGATAGGGCTACAATCATCGAGAAGATCAATCAAGCCAAGGGAATGCGGTAACCACCATATAGGAAGTGGCTACCGTGTCTAGCAAGTTCTAGCCGTGGGTGTAGACAAACCCACCATACATATACTTAGTGGCTTCCGCCCCTAAGATAACCACTTTGCTTCCTTGGGATAGCTTCCCGCCGTTTACGAGTTTAGAGAAACTGCACCAAATCGCGGCTGAGCCGAGGTTACCCCAATGTTTGGCATCGTTGACGATCTTATTTGGATCGATGTCTAGCGCCTCGGCTAGCATGATGTCTATTCGTCCACTGGCTTGGTGGGGAATAATATAGTCAAAGTCATTCAGCTCGTAGCCTCGACTTCTTAAAGCCAAAATACTGGCTTGAAATAGCGCTTCGCCACTTTTTCTCACATTCGTGGCATCGTGATGAAAGCGCGCTTTGCCCTCTTGGGTATACACCGATATAGAACCGCCATCGAGAGATAAACCGGGTGACTGCTCAACACCAATCTGTCCGGTGAAACAGTCAGAAATCTTACCCATTCCTTGCTCACTTTCCGGAGCAATAATAACACCGCCAGCACCATCGCCCATTTGCATGTAATTAACGAGCTGTGACTGGTCGAGAAAGTCTTCGTTATAGTCAAAGTAGACTGACCCTGTTTCACTGCCAACGATCATCACTGGTTTTTGGAGCATAGCGAGACGTGGGATAGCGATTTGCAATCCACTAGAAAAACCGGTGCACGCCTGCCTTAATTCCATAAACGGGCCATGATAGCGAAGCTTTTCCGCTACCCAAGCGATGCTAGGCGGGAGCTGTGTGTCTGGGGTGGTAGTGTGTCCTATCAGATAATCGATGGCGTCCAAACGGGTATTGGATTGCTCAAGTAGATTGCCTATCACACTCACTACAAGATCGGAGTTACTTGGCGTAGGGACGCTGGTGTGGGAATAAATACTTCGTGAAAAGTGACGACCTTCAATTCCTAAGAATGGTGCGATACGAGCTGCAACTTTCGCGTATCTTTTGCCTGATAGACGTTCGAGTGCGTCAAGCAGTTGTGCGTTGGTAAGGTGCTGATCTGGAAACAAATGGTTTGCTGCGAGCAGCGACACACTGCCCGGTAAGAAAGTCGCGCTCATTGATTAACTCTCCCTAGAATCAAAGATATGCTCGATAGTAATGCCTAGCTCTTCGAAGGCTTCTCGCTCGCTATTCAATAGTTTGTATAACTTCTCGGAAATGAGTGTGTTGAGGGCTTTCCATTCTGAGCGGTCGTAGCCTAGCGCTAAAGCATGCTGTCTGGCTGCGGTAACGTGTCGTGCTTCATCTTGTTTAATGGAACGACACAAGAGCACAAACGGATGATGTGGGTCTAATCGGCCTTTTTCTAGATACAACATTATTTTGCAGACCAAGGCATCAAGACAAGCGATCTGCGCGAAATGTTCTTCAAATGTCTTCCTTGAACCAAGCGACGCGAAAAAGCGTTGGCTGCGTCGCTTTATCGCAACAACGTCTTCGGGTAACGCTAACTGTGACTGCACCAACTCAAGCGCATCCTCATGATACTGTTCATCGGCAACAATTCGCTCAAAGTCGTCACGAGCAGAGGCAAGTGATTCAGGCAACTCACGCTGAGATTCGTTATAGAACACCCACTGTGAGCTTTGTTCGCCACAGACTAGCAAGGGAAGAAGACGTGAAAGGGCGGTTTTCTGAGAATCCGTGAACTCTAACCTTGTATCACGATATTCATGGAGCCAGTACTTCACAGGGCTCTCACTTACACCTTCAAATGGAACAGACGGAAAACATGGCTTCATGGGCACTCTCAAAATCCTTTTTACAACACACACTATACGTAGACCGGAGTCCGCTCGATTTCTTTCCTTAAAATCGCAAAGTTTTTGCCTAATCGTTGAATAAGTCCCTAGACATAATGTAGTTAATTTTTACTGAGTTTACTTCTATGATGAAAGGGCTTTATGCGTTCCTATATCGGAGATGAGATATGACAGACATTCCCAACGGTTTAGTCGAAGGACGAGTACTTGCGAAAAAGCAGTGGACTCACAATTTGTTCAGTCTTGAAGTTTCAGCGCCCATAGAACAGTACGTAGCAGGTCAGTTTACAAAACTGGGTCTGCGTAATGAAGAGGGCGAGTGGGTGCGCCGAGCCTACTCTATGGTAAATCACCCTAACCATGAATATGGCTATCAGCATCTGGAATTCTTAATTATTGCCGATAGCGACGGACAATTGTCGCCAAAACTTAATCAGCTTGATTCTGGTGATCCAGTCTTTGTAGGAAAACAGCCTTCGGGGTTTATGACTATTGAAGAAGTACCTGACTACGCGCGAGATTTGTGGATGCTCTCTACAGGTACGGCGATCGGTCCTTTTCTGTCTATGCTAGATGACGAAACACTAACAAGCCGGTTTGACAATGTGGTGCTGGCTCATGCAGTCAGAACTGCAGACGAATTGGTTTATGCTGACACCATTAAGGATGCCTTATCTAGGTTGGGGGAAAAATTTAAGTTTGTTTCGATTGTATCCCGTGAGCATCACGAGCAGAGTTTGTCAGGGCGGATACCAGAGCTTCTGTTGAGCGGTGAGCTACAGACAAAAGTAGGGATGAATTTACAGGCACCAGAAAGTTTCGTGTTTATGTGTGGTAATCCGGCGATGGTCAAAGACACGAGCTCCGCGTTAACAGAGCTTGGTTTAAACAAACATCTGCGCAAAAAACCAGGGCACTTCTCTAGTGAGAATTATTGGTAATACTAGTAGGTGTAGCCTAGTCCAAAGTAGGCTGCCTCTAGACCTGTGTTGTAACCAACGTCTGCTGTGAAGCCTGTGACCCCCGTTTTAATTAACAGACCTATGTTGCCGTTGAAGCGTAGGTTTGATTCATAAGTTTTAAAAGGCAGATCTGAAATCTTCTCTTCACTTCGGTTGGCAACCCCGATACCCGCGTAGCCCACAAAGTTATCGCTTAGAGACTTAACCAGACCCACGTTGAGACCAAAGTCGTCATTGTTGGGACCAGTGCCACCGGCGAGGTTGGCGTAGAAACCGTAACTTAGGTTTCTGTCGTAATACAAACCGACGCCAAAACCACCTTCGCTCGTCGTGCCGACAGAGACACTGTTGTAGGTGCCCGCAAAAGAGAACGACGAAGCTAAACATAAACTGATCAAAAGACGTCTTTTCATGGGGTTCCTTTAGAGTATGAATGACTCATGCCTTTCGAAACACAAAGCGGTTTCAGATACTTACGTACTAAACATTCTAGCAAAAAGCCCCAACCAATGGGTTGGGGCTTACAGTTATCTCGAATGGATCACACATTCATTCTTTAACAAAGCGAGTAGATAGCCAATAACATTAGTAATCAGCCTCGCGAGCCGCTGCTTCTTTGTCCCATTCTGGTACCACAGTTTCAAGGAAGTGTTTTTTCTCAGCGTTCATCTTGTCCATATCCATTCCAAGAGCTTGTTGCGCTTTCTCTTTAGTAGAGATGTCAGGAATTTCGATCGGGTCAGTAATGCCTTTCTTCGCAAGCAAACGAATCAGTTTCGCACGAGCATCTGCCGCTTTGTCTACTGAGGTACCGAGTACTTCAAGTGCAACTTCAGGGGCATGCATGTGGACACCATGAGAAGCGATTGCGTAGTCCCAACGCCATTGTGCGTGACGAATATCCATTAGGATTGGTTTCATCTCTTCTTCTGTTGCGCCTGCATCCCATGCTGCGCCAGCTTCAAAGTGCGCAGCAACGATTTGTTTCTCAGCAGTCAGTTTCATGTTTAGCACTTGCGCTTTGCGGGTAGATACGATGCCTTGTAGCTGCTCTTTACTTTGAGTGTGGCAGTTTGCACACGTATCTTCGAAGCGGTCAAATGGGTTGCCTACTTTATGGTCTGTGTAAACCGTACCATCTTCTTTCGTTACTTTCGGCATGTGACAATCAACACAAACTACACCGTTTTTGCCATGGATACCGTCACGCCATGTTTCATAGCCCGGGTGCTGTGCTTTTAGCATTGGTGCTTTAGAAACGGCATGTTGCCAGTCTTTAAAGTTAAGCGCGTCGTAGTATTGCTCCATTTCTGTTACTGAGGTGCCCATATCCCATGGGAATTTCACAGCCTTCGTTGGACCTGTGAAGTAGTACTCTACGTGACACTGAGCACAGACCGTCGCTTGCTGGTCGAGGCGTGATTGCTCGTCAAACTTTTTACCAATGGCTTCAAACGCACGCTCAACATAGGGTTTTGCAACGGCTAGAGCAGGTTCACCGTTTTTAAACGCATCACTGCGTGTATCGTGACAGTCTGCACAACCGATTGGGTTTGCGATTTGTGAGCCGAGTCTTGCCCATTTTCCTTCGAAATAGCCATCCTCGCCACGTTCATCAATCACGCGACCAACATCAGGGCTTTTACAGCTCCAACATGCCATAGGCATTGGGCCAGATTTCGGATCAGTTGGACCGCCAGTTCTTAAGGTTTGGCGCACGTCGTCAAGGGCGTAGAAGTGCCCGCGCGCTTTGTTGTAGTCTTTCGCGAAACCGTAACCTGCCCACAGGATCACCATATTCGGGTCATGAGCGAGTGCGTCTTCGATCTCGACGCTCTCACTGGTTTGCTTCCAAGAGTGGTATTGGTCAGGGTGGTCTTGTTCGTAGGCCTGATTTCTCGGGTCCATTAACTCTTTTTCAGAGGCAGCAAAAGCGGGCACACTCGCGGCGCCTAATATAGCTAATGCAGCAACGGAACTAATAATCCAGTGCTTGTTCACGATGGTATCTCCATATTCTAATTTTTGAAATGCGTTGTGGGGCGAATTTCCTAAACAAGACTTGGAGATGTCTAACTTATATAGACATATTTATACTAACTCATAGTTCGTAATATTTGATTACAACTCGCGCTATTTACTGTTTTAGATCAATTTATCTAAGTGATTGAGTTCACATCTATTTTTAACTAACCCTAAAGGGGTAGTAGCGGGGCTTTTTAGGTGAAATTGATTCTCATTAAAAACAATGGCTTATGTAAAAGTTCACACACAAATATTGGTGATATTGCTCACTAATTGAACGTTGAGTGCTAGGGGTTTAAGCGGTGTCGTACTACTATTTATTCGTGAAGCGTTGTGGCTCATCCTAAATAAGAATTGATTTCATTTCCGTGTAAATAACAGGCTGGCGGTTATTGGTTTGTTTATTGAAAGGAAAAGTCATTGGTTATTAACCTGATAGGTGAATGTATAGGTTCGCAATATTGGGTTTAAGGAAAGGATACAATGGGCAATGTAAAATTGACCATGGTGATGATGCTTCAGACCCTCCTAGCATTCATTCTCTGTGGTTACTCACTCAATGCCTTAGCCGACGATGCAGCCCTCATTAAAGAAGGGGACTCTACAAGGCATAAGGTGGAGTTGATACGTGATAAGGACTACAAATGTATTCAATGTCACAAAGACTCCAAACAGACTCTGGCAGGCTCGCACGGCGAGAATGTGGTTGAGATCAGAGGTGCGGCACCAAGCTGTACGGACTGTCACAGTAATATCGGAACTGATCATCGTGATGGCGCCTCAACCGTTGTTAAATATCATGCTGCTCAGTCACAGCCGGGCACAGATAAAACATGGCTAGATCCCGAAGCCATTCTCAAAGCAAACAGCCGATGTACTGACTGTCACCAGCCGCAATACTTGCGTGAGGACAGCTGGACTCATGATGTGCACGCGAAGAATCTAACGTGTACCAACTGTCACTCGGTTCACGCAGAAAAAGCGAAAGTGCTCTCTTACGACCACAAAGCAAAAATCAAGATGTGTGTCGATTGCCATAAAGACTTCAATGAAAAACGTGAAGAGGAGGGCAAGTAATATGAGTTGTTCTAGACGAAACTTCCTTGCCGGGACTGGGGCTGTAATATTTACCACAGGTGTGGCAACGACCTCAGTGCTAACAACACGTAACTCAGTCGCAAGTGACGATACCGAAAAAACAGTGCGTTACGGTATGCTTCACGACGAGAATGCCTGTATTGGCTGTACGGCCTGTACCGATGCGTGTCGTGAAGTGAATAAAGTACCCGAAGGCGTATCTAGGCTGGAGATACATCGCTCAGAGCCTATTGGTGAGTATCCTGATGTCGAATATCGATTCACTCGAGAGTCATGTCAGCATTGTGAGAACCCACCTTGTGTTTATGTGTGTCCAACAGGCGCTGCATACAAAGATGAGAAGACAGGCATTATCGACGTGCACAAAGAAAAGTGTGTCGGTTGTGGTTACTGTTTGGCTGCTTGCCCTTATCAAGTGCGCTTTTTCCATCCTGAGAACCACTCAGCGGACAAATGTAATTTCTGCCGCGATACCAATTTGGCGCAGGGCAAACTGCCAGCATGTGTAGAGAGCTGCCCAACCAAAGCACTAGTGTTCGGCGATTTGAACGATCCCAATAGCGACATCAACAAAATGCTGAGTATTAAAGTGATTTATCGCGATAAGGAACATCTGGGTACCAAACCTAAGCTGTTCAAAGCCGCATTCCACAAGGGGGAGGTGTAGTATGAGTACGTGGGAAACAGCCTTTCATTTCGACTCCCTTGTTTGGGACTGGATCATTGCGATCTACCTCTTCTTAGCAGGGATGTCAGCAGGCTCCGCTCTAATTGCCATTTACCTCAAGCGTAAGGTTATCGAAGGCGACCCAGCGCAAAATGGCATCATGAAGGCAATGGCTTGGCTAGCGCCATTCGGCATTATTGTTGGTTTGCTTATCCTGGTATTCCACCTGACCAAGCCGCTTGAGTTCTGGAAAATCATGATTTACTACAACCCGTCATCGGTGATGTCGATGGGGGTCATCTTATTCCAAGTCTATATGGCGGTGTTGTTTGTCTGGATTGGTATGATCTTCAGAAAACCGATCATGGATGTGTTGGGTAGTAAGTTCGATTTTGTTGAGACTATCTTGCTTAAGCTGGAGAAAATTGAAAACGGATTAGAGCTGTTTTTAGGTTTCTTAGCTATCGTTTTGGCGGCGTACACGGGCTTCTTATTGTCTGCGCTTAAAACGTACCCGATGCTAAATAACCCAGTACTGCCAATCTTGTTCTTGTTCTCGAGCTTGTCCTCAGGCGCTGCGGCAAGTTTGCTTTTCGGTATTTTGGTCTTTAAAGAAGACTCTCATAGCCCGAGTGTGAAGTGGGTTCACAGCTTTGAGCGTCCAGTTGTGCTGTTTGAGCTGTTTGTGATTGTCACTTTCTTTACTGGTCTTATTTTTAGTGGTGGTCAAAACGAAGTAGCAGCGTGGAATGCGATTGGAGGTGGCTTTTGGTCTAGCTGGTTCTGGTATGGCGTGATTGGTATCGGGATGTTGTTGCCATTGGGGCTAAACTACTTCAGCCCGGGTGAAGTGAAGTTGAATCACGGCTTTATTCTCGTGGTGACTACCTTGAGTTTGATCGGGGTGTTGATGCTGCGTACGTTTGTGTTGTATGCGGGGCAGATGACGGTGGTTTAGAACTGGTCGTTGATTAAGTTCCCTCGTATTGAGCGGGGGATCTTTGAAAGCATGTTATGTCTGTTTGAGTGTTGATATCGCGTGTTTTCAAAGAGTTGAGTTTTTTGGGATGGTAAGCCGTCCCGTTTGAGGTGTTATGATCGGCTACATAGGACTATTCACATTAATCGCAGTTGCAGTAACGAGCTCATGCGCAGTTTTGCATGGACTGTTGTCTTACGCTAAGCCTCAGCGCTTCGCCGCGAGTGAAATCACCCTAAGCCAATTCTTCAGCACAATATCTTTCTTGTTCGCGTTGAGTGCGATCCTCGTATTGGCCTACGCATTCGCAATTGACGATTTCTCCATTCGCTATGTTTCGGATAACTCCAATCACCAACTCCATCTGGGCTACAAGCTCGCCGCTACATGGGGTGGGCACCAAGGCTCGATGCTGTTTTGGGTTGTGACGCTGTCACTATGGGGTGTCGTCATCGCCTGGTCAAAGCATCGCACCACAGCGAAGAATCACGCAAGTTGGGTTATGCAGTGCATCGTAGCAATCTTCGCTTGGTTTACTCTGGCTGCATCAAACCCGTTCGAGTTAAACGCGGTCATGCCGCTTCAAGGACGTGACTTAAATCCGATGCTCCAAGACATCGGACTTATCATACATCCGCCTTTGCTCTATATCGGTTATGTAGGCTTTGCGTCAGTTCTTGCTATGGCGCTGGGTGCGCTGCTTACAAACCATGTTGACCTTGATTGGATTCCAAGAGCGCGCTCCTACACCTTAATTGCATGGCTGTTTTTGACGGCTGGCATCGCAGTAGGTTCTTGGTGGGCATACTACGAGCTAGGTTGGGGAGGCTGGTGGTTTTGGGATCCCGTTGAAAATGCTTCATTGCTTCCTTGGCTCACATCAACTGCGTTACTGCACACCATGATGGTCGCCCGCAGTAAGCAGCTCATTTTTTGGACCTATTCGTTAGCGTTTATCACGTTTTGTTTGAGTATTCTCGGCACCTTTATTGTGCGCTCTGGGGTGCTTACATCTGTTCATGCGTTTGCGGTTGATCCCACAAAAGGTTTTAGCCTATTAGCGATCTTAACATTGGTCTTTGTCCTAGCTTTTGTTGCTCTTATTTACAGGGTGGAAGCAATCAAGTCGGCAAGTATTACTAGTGTGGTGACCAAACCTTTCTTAGTGCTGATCTCTGCAAATTTGTTTGTACTGGCGACTGCAGTCGTCGTATTTGGCACCTTTTATCCCATGGTTTACGAGCTTGCAGGACTTGGGAATATTTCCGTTGGCGCTCCGTACTTTAATTTGCTCTTTGGGCCCATCGCGATAGTGAGTTTATTCGTTATGGGGGCTGTGCCATTTCTCGGTTGGTCTGGGACAAACGAGAAGCCAAGCATTGGGAAGCCTGTAATCCTGCTGCTTGTTTCACTGCTTTTGGCTTTTGCTATCGTTACCTATAGCACCAAGCACTACGAGCCAGTGGGTGCTGAGTGGTCGAACTGGGCGCTCTTTACTGTTTGGGCAAGCCTTTGGGTGCTAATCCCACATATCGTTTCAGCGATCGCTAAGGTAGGCAAAACATCGCTGTCGGCACTGGTTGCCCATATTGGTATTGCGATAGCCGCGTTCGGATGCGTTATGAATGCCGAGTATTCATACGAAATCACGAAAAGGCTCGGTCCTGGCAGTCAAGCCGACTTTGGAGATTACCAAGTTAGCTATGTTGATACTAATTTGTACATAGGCCGAAACTTTACGGCTGAGCAAGCAGTTATTGAGATTGCTGATAAGGAAAACGACCAACGCACTATGACCGCGACCCCTGAGAAGCGTCATTACTCAGTGCGTGTCATGACTATGACCGAGCCTTCAATGACGCCACTTTGGCATGGTGATATTTATATCTCTTTGGGTGATAAAGTGGATGCGACGGATTACGCCGTTAGGATTCAATTCAAGGCCTTTGTTCGTTGGATTTGGTTTGGTGCGCTATTGGTGTGTCTATCGGCATGCATCGCATTGCTTAGAAAGCCTAAAACAGCCTTAGTTTCACGAAGTTCTTCATTAAGGGAGGCTGTCAATGTTGGATAAACTCCGCATAGCTATTTCTGCTGTCGTTCTGCTAGCTGCATTATTGCTGAGTGCCAGTCATGCATTCGCCAAACAAGCGCACTCTGTCGATCTGTTTGAGTTCGATACGCCCAAACAGCAAAAGCAAGCAATTGATTTGGCGAAAACACTTCGTTGCCCGATGTGCCAAAATCAAAACCTTATCGAGTCCAATTCTCCTGTGGCAAAGGATATTCGATTGCGAGTATTTGAGTTGGTGAAATCAGGAAAGAGCAATCAACAAGTTAAAGCGTATATGGTTGATCGTTACGGTGAGCATGTACTGTATCAACCCTCTATGTCTGGTAAAAATATCCTCTTGTGGGGGATGCCCGTTGCCTTTGCTATGACGTTAGCTGGCTTCATGATTGTTACTATGCGCCGAAATTCCCGCAAATAGCTTGCTTCTATTCAAATACACCATTGATATTAAAGCTTAAATTGTTTATCTCTATAACAAGTTCAAGGATGAAGGAGATAAGCCGCCATGCCGTATTCGGTATCTACTGATAAAAACCATCTCGATATCACACTCATACACCGCTATCTCTCTAACAGTTATTGGGCCAAAGGTGTCCCTTTGTTTGTGGTCGAAAAGTCTATTGAACACTCTTTGTGTTTCGGCGCCTATGACAGCGATGGCAACCAAGTGGGGTTTGCGCGTGTTATTACAGATCGTGCGACGTTTGCTTATCTGAGTGATGTCTTTGTTGTCGATGATAAGCAAGGGCAAGGTATCGCTAAATTAATACTAAGTACCATTGAACAGCATCCTGATCTGCAGGGCTTGAGAAGAACCATGCTTGGCACGGTCGATGCGCATTCTCTTTACCAACAATTTGGATTCCAATCGATTCAAAAGCCGGAGTTCCTAATGCAGAAAAAGGGAATCGAATCCTATGTCTAGTTTTGACCGCCCCAATAACAAAGAATGGTGTAGCGTATTGTTGACTGATGTGCCTCAGCACAAGCCGACAGTGATCGATTGGTATTTTAATGCTTGGGGCAAGCGAGATCTGAATAATACGTTGGAAAGCTATACCCAGAAACTTGAGAGCTTTTTACAAGACGGCTCCATTCCAGCGCATATAGTTATTTGTGATGACGAGCGACTGATTGCGACTGCGCATATTCGTAAACATGAAATACCCAGTTATGTTGACTATGAGGATTGGCTTGGCGGTGTGTATGTGGACTCCGATTATCGAGGTCAAGGTGTTGCGAAAATCGTGGTCAATAGCGTGATCGAAAAAGCCAAAGCCCTTGGGGTTGAGAAGCTCTATCTGCAAACGGAAGATTTGTCCGGCGGTTTATACGCAGAACTCGGATGGAAAAAGCTTCATCACACTAATAGTAAAGGCTGTGAGGTGATAGTCATGGTCAAGGAACTATAATATGACACCTATTCAACGAGAGTTTTTCCAACAGTTTCTCGATACTCTGCCGAATCCTGAAAGCGTCGATATCGACAACGTCATTGCTGAGCACTACTGCGCCGATGAATACAACGCTAACGAATGCGCCAGACTGATCAACGAAGGGATCAAAACCGCATCATGTGGGCTAAAAGCAGGTTGGGATGTCGAAGACGAGCCATTACCTCAAGTAGGCAGCTACTCGATTGTCTTAGATTGGCAACAAAACCCGATATGTGTGATTCAATTAACGTCTGTTGAAGTGTGTCCGTTCAATCAAGTGAGCGAAGAATTTGCACATGCAGAGGGCGAAGGCGATCGCACATACGCTTGGTGGAAAGAGGCGCATATTAAGTTTTTTGAATGGTACGCTAACGAAATTGGAGTTGTGTTTACGCTCGAAAGTGAATTAGTGCTAGAGCGTTTTAAAAAGGTGTATCCAAGCTAAATGAAAAGTATCACTATCCAAACTAAACGTCTTTCTATGGCGCAAATCACCCAAGCTGATTTCGACTTGTTTAAGCGCTTACAGACAGAGGCCAAGGTTATTGAGCTTTGTTTCGACAAACCAAGTGATGAAGAGATACAAGCGAGATTTGATGAGCGTCTACAGACATGGGTCAAAGGCTCAGAACAGTGGCTCTGTTTGGTTATCTCACTAAAGCAAACTAGTGAAACCGTTGGAGTGACCGGCTTTAAAGTCATTGATGGCTGTGCAGAGGTGGGGTATTTGCTTCTGCCCGAATTTCATGGGCGCGGGATTGGTACTGAATCGCTAGAAGCTTTAATCAAATGGGCGAAGCGCGATCTCGATCTCAACAAGTTTTCCGCGATTGTGACAAAAGGAAACAGAGGATCAGAGCGTGTGTTAGAGAAATGCGGCTTTGTGCTGACCAAGGTTGATAAAGACGCCTATCAAATTGGTGGTCAAACCTATGATGACCACATCTTTCACCGCGGCTAATGTCACAAGGAGTGCCCTTTGATTCGTAATGTCACCGCAGCGGATGCGGACGCTATCGCGACGATTTATAACCACTACATAGTCCATTCAACGTGCACGTTTGAAGAAGAAATTGTGTCAGCGCAGCAAATGGCTGAACGTATTGAGACGCTAATTGACTCACAGATGCCTTGGCTTGTGTATGAGCATCAAGGACAAGTGATAGGTTACTGTTATGCCAAGCAATGGAACGCGAGAAGCGCTTATAGGTTTACGGCCGAATCCTCTGTTTATCTTTCACCTGAGTGTCCGACAAAAGGTGTAGGCAGTAGACTCTACGAGCAACTATTTAGCCGATTACGTGACGATGGTATCAAGAACGTCATGAGTGTCATTACACTACCTAACGATCAAAGCACCAGATTTCACCACAAAATGGGCATGGAGCAAGTAGGGCACTTTAAACAAATTGGTTTCAAATTTGATCGTTGGCTAGACGTAGGATACTGGCAAAAAACGCTCTAAGCCTTAGGAGCAACTGTGGTTGCTCCTAGATAGATTCTAGTTCTGGCAATAACCGAGTCTCTCAAGTTGTCACCGTAAGCGATAAATCTGACCGACACTTTCATAGCTTCTTCACATAATATCTTTCCTTCATGCAGTGTCTCTGCAGTTCAGACGTCCTATATCCATTTCCTATCAATAGGTGAGGCTTTAATCCTCTGCTGCAGAGTGTGCGTGTTCTCTTTAGTGAGGTGTAATGCATTCTCACTTGAAGAGGATTCGATATGCCACATGAAATAACCATTGGCGAAATTTACATTCCACCCTTTCTATTGGTGATTTCGCTCTCCTATATAGCTACGCATTTTGTCACTGCGATGTTCGCTAAATTTAATGTTTATAAACACTTAGCTTACCCAGCCATCGCAGATATCAGTTTATTTATTTTAATGAGCCTGATCATTGGTCTGCTCATTCCTTTTGTATGAGGTGACTTATGTTTCACAAATCCATTACTACCGCGATTCTTGCTATAGCAGCAGGTGCTGGCGCTTACGCTTACTACACACATAACGTTCAAAACCCGTGGACACGAGATGGACAGGTGCGTGCACACATTGTTCAGGTAACACCACGCGTGACTGGGCAGGTTGTTGCATTCCATGTGACCGATAACCAAGAGGTCAAAGCGGGCGATGTCTTGTTTAAAGTTGATGACAGTCAGTACAAGGCGGGGTTAGCAAGTGCTAAAGCGGCGGAGCAGCAAGCAAAAGCACTGCTTAGAAAGGCACAAAATGAGCAGCATAGAGCGGAAGCGTTAGAGCATAAGGTGCAGGGGTCGGTGTCGACATTGGCATTGAACAACTATGAAAGTGCGGTAGAGACCGCAGAGGCAAATGTGGCCGCCGCGAAAGCGAACACGCAAGAGGCAGAGCTGTTGCTTGAATACACCGAAGTCAAAGCCCCGGTCGATGGATACATCACCAACCTTAATTATCGAGTAGGTTCTCAGGTGGTAGCTAACGCACCTGTCGTCGCATTGATCGATGAGAACAGTTTTTGGATCGAGGGTTTCTTCAAAGAAACAGACTTAAGCGATGTTAAGTTAGACCAAAATGCGCGTGTGACCTTGCTGTCCGATAGCAAACAGGTTTTAGAAGGCAAAATAGAAAGCATCGGCTACGGCATCTAAAAAGCGGACGGAAGCACGGGGAATGCGCTACTTCCAAATGTGAACCCTAACTTCCAATGGATAAGGCTAGCACAGCGTTTACCTGTAAAAGTGAAGCTTGACCATGTTCCAGCTGACCTTCAACTGCGCGTTGGGGCCACAGCTTCTGTGCAGATCTTGTCTGATTGAGGTGAGCTATGTTAAATCCGTCTATGAAAGCGGCCATTAAGTACGGGCTCGCGTTAATTCTCGCGATGTTTTGTTCTATGTCGTTAGGGTGGTCAAAAACATCGTGGTCGATGCTTACGGTAACTGTGCTCGCAACCTTAGAGATATATGGCTATTGGGCGCAAAAAAGCCGCAATCGTCTCTATGGCACGGTGATAGGTACTGCTGTTGCGTTTCTGATAATTGGGCTTTTTGCACAAGACAGAGTGATGTTTATCGCGTCTCTCACCGCTTTCTTGTGGGTCTGTGTGTATTATCAGTCCCACCGCTCGTTGGGCTACATGTTCAATATTGCGATTACTGTCTGCTTAATCATTTCTAGCTCCGTCTCGGCGGACAGTGCCTCGGTTATCAATACTGCGATATTGAGAATGCAGGATACGCTACTTGGTGTGGTGGTCTTTTCGTTGGTGTATCGAATAGTTTGGCCAACGTCAACGGATGAAGCTTACATCAAACGAGCCCAAACTGGGTTGGCTGACCTGCAAATGCTTTCGGCCTTGCTTAAGGCCGATAAACCCGACTCTGAAGAGATCAGCAAGCTAGCTGCAAGTGTGAAGAAGACCTCTAATGGATTAAAGGAACTGCTTTTTCTTCCGGTAGAAGATAGTGACTTTTTATCCCGTCATAGAGAGAGGCTGGTGGAGCTAAGTACGGCTGTCGACAACGCAAGCAAGATCGTTGAGCAAGCGAGTTCAAGAGAGATGGCGAATGTATCTGAACTCGATCTGCAAGTTCTTGATGAATTGACCGAAAAAGTCAGAGGTTTTCTTGAAAGTAAAGGCGATGTTCCACTGGATCACATTAATAAAAGAAGTTTGTCTGCGTTGCCGAAAATGTCTCTATCTAGGGAGAAACGGATATTTTTTGCCAACATTGCAGCTTGTGTGACTATCACGGCTTTCGCTTTGTGGATTTACATGCCAGTGCCTAACGGCGTGCTTTTCCCAACATTGGCAGGTGTCTTGGCTGCGAACATATTGGCGATTCCGGGTAAGGCGGTGAAATACATCATGTTGTTTTACACGATTATGGCGTCGTTTTTATTGTTGCAATACACCTTTATCATGCCTTCGCTTACGGAAGCATGGCAGATTCTGGCGCTCTATTTTTGCAACGCTGTGCTGCTTTGGCGCTTGTGCGACATCCTTAAAATGAGTCCACTCAAGGCTCTAGCCGGGAACATTCTTGTGAACATACCGGCTAGTGCTGTTGAACTGGTTCCTTCGTTCAACATTCAAGGGCCGCTCAATATGATCGTGATGCTATTTATGTCATTGTTACTCATTGAGTTTTACTCAAAAGTGTTTTCGATTAAAGCTTAGGTGAGGAGTCAATCCTCTCCTGCAGAGTTATTGATTTTCGATTGCCATTTTACACTTCATATCGTTCCTTAACGTGATTTGGAGTTACCATGAAATTAAAAGCAATAACTATCGCACTTCTCGCTGGCACTTTAGCTTCGGGCATCGCTGACGCATGTACATCAGTAGCTTGGAATACTGAACTCGGCACCTTTACCTCAAGAACAATGGATTTGATGGAATCGACTAAACCAGTCTTGGGTAATATCAACAAAGGCGACATCCGCGCTATCCAAGGTAACGGCGTGGGTGACAAATATACGGTTAAATATGACATGGTTGCCGTGCTTGCTTACGGCGAACTTGTCGCGGATGGAGTCAATAGCGAAGGTTTGCAGGTAAACGCGCTGTTCTACCCTGACATGACTATGAAGAAAGCAACGAAAGGCTCTGAGGTGACTCAGTTTACGGTGGCAGAGTATCTACTGGCGAGCTATGCATCAGTTGATGAAGTCGTGAAAGCTCTACCAAATATTGAGTTCGCATCGATTGATATGGAAGGTATGCCAGTTGAAATGAAACTGCATTGGTCGGTAACCGATAAGAGTGGTGACCGACTTGTCATCGAAATGGATGAAGACGGTATCAATACCTACCGTGGTGAAGACGCTATGGTCATGACCAATGACCCATCGATGAAGATTCAACTTGAGCAACTTAAAGAAGTGGAACCGCGCTTTAAAGACGCCACGCGTGATACAGACTATGGTTCTATCGGCAACGGCAACTCTCACAGTCGTTTCCTACACGCAAACTACTTTATGAGTCACCTAGAGCAACCTACAAGCGTCACCAATGGCATGATGAAGTTGTCAACGGTTCCATTCCGAGTCCCAGTTGATGCGCCATACAAAGACTTTGGTCACGGTATGTCAGGTTACGCAACGGAGTACACCATCACGCAGAGTCTTGAAACAGGTGACACGGTATTCGAGTACAACTTCGATGAAAACTGGAATACGGTTCAATTCAACGTTTACGACATGATGGGTAAGGATTTCAGAATGCCGCTTGATAAGTCGTATATGGCGAAGTTTTAAGATAAACGAATAGGGCACTCCAGGGGTGTCCTATCACTTTGAGCCTAGGGATGTATTTATCGCGTGCTCGATAGCTTCGATAGCTAGCGTTACAACCAGCGGCACATGCGCTTGATACGGATGCAGTACATAAATCGGATTCACTTTAGTTGGTCGCGCGTCTGAGATAGCGCTTAGGCTCTTGTGTTCTTTAAGAATAAAGTCGGGAACCAATCCAATACCTAACCCTGTTTCTATCAAACTAACTACATCAAAAACCGTATTGGCTCTATGTGAGATAGGGAAGCGAATAGTCTCACTTTGACCATTGACTTCTAACTCATGCGTAATTGGCTCCGACTGCCAATGCTGCGCGATGTATGGTGATGTTAGAACATCGATATTGTTTGTGCTAGCAGTACAAAGCCGGTCGACGAACTCTCCGAGTTTACGTTGCTTTAGATTGGAATTTTTTGAGCTTCCTATACGAATGGCAAGATCGATGTCGTCTTGAATAATATCGATATGTTTGTCGTCAGCAATCAGGTTTAAGTTTACTTGTGGGTGGTCTTTGAACTTGGCTGTTAGGCTTGGCAAGACAATCGATTTCATTAGTGCGTGGGGCGCGGTAACGGTCAGCCTACCTTTGGGCGCTTCAAGAGAAGAGGACGCTTCTAACCAAGCACTTTCGGCGATTGCACTCATCTGGGCACACTTTGCATAAAAGCGCTCGCCTGCGGAGGTGAGGGTCTGTTTTCTGGTCGTGCGTTTAAGTAGTGTGGTATCGAGCTCTTGCTCAAGTTGTTTGAGAGCAGTACTGACCACTGATTTGGACACATCCAGCTTATCTGCTGCTTTGGAAATAGAACCACTTTCTACTACCTGCACAAACATCGACATTAGACGTAGCTTATTCATAAATGCTTTAATTAACCCATTCACTATTGTTCTGTTTTACAGAGCAAATATTTCTAATTGCTTTGTTTTTCTTTGTTAATTGTAAGCCTAATATTGGCTTATCAACAACGGGAACAGTAGGAAAAAGTAATGAGTGAATCCGTTTTAGAACAGTCAAAAGCAGGTATCTCTGGTTGGCAATCGGCGTTCAATAGCCAAGACGCAGCAGGCTGTGCAGCACGATACGCTGAGGATGCGGTAATGGTCGCTAAACCATTTGGTACTTTTGAGGGTCGTAAGGCGATTGAAGCGTTTTGGCAAGGCATTATGGATCAGGGATTTGCCGACGTTGACTACACAAATATGAAGTGGGTAAAAGAGAATGAAACTGGCTACATTTTGAGTGCCGATTGGACCATGAATAAAGCGTTCGGTGTGGTACACAAAGAGTTATGGGAGATACAAGAAGATGGGTTATCTCGTTTAACTTACGATGAGTTTGAAGTGTTGGGTGAGCGATAGCGCACTTTTCTGCTCGAAAACCACAGTACAAGAGTTGTACTGTGGTTTTGGTTGTTATGCCTCAGGAAGGATAACCACTTCCACACCATGAAGATCAATCTGCTTTATGATGTTCTCTGGTGGTCGTTGATTCGTGACGACAATATCAATATCCGCCCAAGTACAAGACTGGTACATCAGTTGCGTGTTGAACTTGGTACTATCCACGACACAAATTACTTGCTTAGACTGCTTTGCCATCGCCAGTTTCAGGTTGGCATCGGTCTCTAAATCGGTAGTGATGCCAGATTCTGATATCGCCCCAATCCCTATAAACGCCTTGCTAGCCTGATATTTTTTTATCTGCTCAATGGTCATATCGCCCAAGATGGCGTGTGAGAAGTCATCGAATGCGCCACCAAGCACACTTTTTCGAACGTTGGGCTTATGACTTAAGGCACTCAAGCTCTCAATTGAGTTGGTAATGACCGTTGATTTGACTGAGAGGTTTTGAGCGAGCGCCGTGCACGTCGTACCGGCGTCGAGGAAAATAATATCGTTCTCTTCTACTAGGGAAGCGGCAAACTTGGCAAGCTGCAGCTTGATTGGATCCGTACCAGACCTTTGATGAAATGAGAGACTAACGGTTTTCTCATCTAAGATTGCGCCACCTCGGATTCTCAATACTCCCGGGCGCTCTGAAAGTTTTACCAAATCTCGCCGAGCTGAATCGTAAGAGATTTCATAGGCTTGGCATATCTCTTCGATGGTGACTTTTCCGTGGTTTTTTATCTGCTCTTCGATCGCTATTAATCGTTCTTCTTGAGTCATTGTCTGATCCTTTGCTGCATCTGCTTGTCATTGTAGCGTAAGTGAATATCAATAAATACTTATATGTGCGTAAAACCACTTATCTTGACTTGCTAACTCGTTGTTAAAAGCCCGAGCTAGCACTTTGTTCGTGATTGAGCTTGAAATTGCGTAAGTTAATGTGCAATATGGTTCGCGTTTATGCGGTTTTGTAAGTTAATTTGCATTTTTTAAGTTGCTTTAATTGAAAAATGAAGGCTTTCGCTTAAGTGAAATGCTGATGATGCCGCAGTCTTAACAAGTGAAGAGAGTGTTCAATGACCCAGAAGAGAATTAAAACAGCCATCATCGGATATGGATTTTCGGCCAAAACGTTCCAGATCCCATTCATCACCACTTTGCCTGAATTTGAATTGACCGCCATCAGCACCAGTAAAGCGGGTGAGGTCAATAATACTTTGCCAGATGTTAAACACTACACCAGCGCAACCTCAATGATCGAGCATACGGATGCAGAGTTAGTCATCATTACCGCCCCAAACCATGTTCATTTTGAGTTGGCGAAGCTAGCGCTGGAAAGTGGTAAACATGTGGTTATTGAGAAACCGTTTGTGACCCGTATTGAAGACGGAGAAGCCTTAATTGAAATCGCGAAAAAGCACAATCGAGTTTTGAGCATCTATCACAACCGACGTTGGGATGGTGATTTCCTAACAGTCAAAAAGTTGATTGACGACGAGAAGCTAGGGGATATCAAACACTTTGAATCCCACTATGACCGTTTCCGACCTCAAGTCCGTCAACGCTGGCGCGAACAAACGACGGATGGTGGTGGGATCTTATTCGATCTCGGTTCCCATCTTATTGACCAAGCAGTGGAGCTGTTTGGTGTCCCGGACTATGTCAGCGCTGAGTGCAAAATGCGACGTGAAAACTCGACTAATGTCGATTATTTTCATGTGATTCTACATTATCCAGAGCATCTGGCGATTTTGCATGGTGATATGTTTGATGCTGGACCTAATCGGCGTTTCACCGTCAAAGGAACGCTAGGGAATTATGAGAAGTGTGGCTTTGATCCTCAAGAAGCGCAGCTAATCTCTGGCGTGCTTCCCAATACGCTAAATTGGTCAGAAGAGACACAGGAGAGCTACGGCACGTTGTACCAAGAGGGCGGTTCAGAGGTGGTAAAAACTGAACTTGGGGCTTATGAGGACTACTTTAAGCAACTCGCTACGTCGATTCAGGATGGCCTTGAACCTCCCGTAAAACCAGAAGAAGCGCTGCAAGTTATTCGATTGATTGAGCTTGCTATGGATAGTAGCCGTCTTGGCAAGAAGCTTTCAGTTACAGAGGCAAAAGGGTTTAAGCTATAAAGAAATAACCAAAATCGGAAAAGCCATGTCATCGCTAAAAACACGACCGTCAGACGCAAGCCCTGTCGAATTTATCCAAAGTGTAGAACATAAGCAGCGCCGTGCGGATGCTGAGACATTACTCACAATGTTCACTCAAATTACGGGTCGCAAGCCAGTTATGTGGGGAGAAAGTATTATCGGATTTGGAGAATACCGATACACTAACACGCGCGGAACGTATTCTTGGTTGATGACGGGTTTCTCTCCTAGAAAGAGCAACACGACTATCTATATAATGCAAGGTTTTGAAAAATTTCAGACAGAGTTAGCCGCGTTGGGCAAAGTAAAAACCGCTAAGTCATGTCTTTACATCACGAATTTGGAAAAAATTGATCGTTCAGCACTAGAGGATCTTCTCATGAAAGTGGTATCAGTCATGGAAGCTAGGTACGACTGTACCTGATACAGCCCAATATTGAATCCCGTCCAATACCGACAAACAGAGCAAGGAGCCAGATTTGTTTGCCGTCATCTTTAAAGCTACTATTCGAACTCTGGATAAGGAGTATTCTCTCTACGCCAATCAACTGCGTGATCTCGCGATGTCAAAATACGGATGTATAGACTTTGTCAGCAGCTGTGAAGGCAATCAAGAGTTAGCCATATCTTACTGGGCTAGTGAGCAAGATATCGTGCGATGGCGCGAAGACCCATTACATAAAAAGGCTCAGCTCCTAGGTAAAGATAAGTGGTATGTAAATTACACCGTTGAAGTCGTTGAGGTAAAAAGGAGTTACTCAAGTGAACGTGTCGTATCGTGAAATGCAAGTCGCCGACTATGATGCTGTTTTGGCGTTATGGCAAGAGACTGAACATATGTTGATTCGTGAGGCTGATAGTCGAGAAAATGTCACCTCGTATCTCGATAAAAACCCGAACATGAGTTTTGTCGCCATTGTTCATGGCAAGATTGTTGGTGCAGTGCTTGCGGGTACTGACGGTCGGCGAGGATACCTTCAGCATCTTGCGGTAGGGGCAGATTATCGTGGCAAACGCATCGGAAAAACCTTGGTTGAAAAAGTAACCGACGCCTTCGCCCATATTGGTATCAGTAAAACCCATCTATTCGTAAACACTGAGAATGAGCAAGCTCAGATGTTTTATAAGTCCATGGGGTGGGAGGTGCGTCAGGAAGTGAAGATGTATTCGTTTAACTCGTCTGCCAATTTAGATATCTAGCCTCTTGAAGCCGCAAATAAAGAGCGCAGGAAAGATTTAGAACCGTACTGCGCTCTGTCAATATTTAATTTTTTAAGAATCGGTTGTAGACAAACAGTAAGATAAAGGCACCGAGCGTCGCAGTAATAATACTGCCGATATTTATGCCGCTTGCCCCACCAAATCCCAAAAATCCACCAATAAAACCACCAACAAAAGCGCCGGCAATTCCGAGAAGCATAGTCGCAATCCAGCCACCACCATCATTCCCCGGCATCAACCATTTTGCTAAGGCGCCTGCAATCAGTCCTAGAATAATCCATGAGATAATGCCCATGTGTAACTCCTTTGAAGTGAGAATCTTCTTAAGCATAGTCGATGGTTAGATTTTTAAAGGTAGGCTATTGGTGATAGACGGTGATCATATAGACAATCTCAATTTAGAGATGGTAGGCAGTGAGCAATAGTGTTCTATTATTAGGTAACTAATAAAAAAACTAGCACCTTCAAGGAGTTTTGAATGAGTGTTCCTTCTTCTTTTCCATCCCGACGTATATGGGCTGCGTTACTTTTGTCACTGTCATTGACTTGTTTTAGCGGGTTGTTACATGCAGAAAGTGAACCTGCTCAAACAGCATCGCCTGCAACCTCTAAAGCGGAAGCTGCGTTGGCACGTGTGAATGGCGAAATTCGTGATTTATCGGAATCTTTGAAAGTGACGAGTGGTGATCAAAAAGACGCGATTCAGTTTCGCTTATTCAACAAGAACAATGAACTTCGGGAAGTGATTGGTAATGCCATTGACGCTGATTCATTGCCGAAAGACACGCTGATCGAACAAGTTCGAGTCCAACAGAAATATACGACGGGAGCAAAAGTTTACCTCGAGAAGAAGATTGAAGAGGTGACAGAGCAGTTTAACGCGGCTAAAGACGAGAGTAAGCTGTCCATTCTCAACACTTATAGTGAGCTACAGGAATATTTGAACTCGGCCTATGACGCTAGCTGGCAAAACCTAGTATGGCTCGAGAAACTGGATGTACAAGACAAGGAAGCAGAAGCAGAGTTTGAAGTCCTTATTGGTAAAAACCTTCGTTTAACGTCAGCGTCTATTGAGTATTTTGGACAGCAAGCAAGTGCAATCAGTACGCAAATAGCGTCGGCCCCCGAAGGTGATAAAGCAGGGCTGCAAACGAGCCAGCTGATTCTTAAACAGCGTCTGAGCATTGAGACAAAAAGCTTAAGAAACCTTATTGTGTTGGGTGATGAAGTTGGACTAGATACGTCTGAGTATAAGCGTCAGGTGTTCTCTATTACTGGCAACATTACACAAGATATTCTCGATGCTAAAGTAATGTTTTCACTAATAAGCCATTGGTGGAGTCAAGCTGTTGACTGGCTCGCAGATAATGCACCACAGCAGCTGTTCCAGGTACTTATCTTTCTACTCATCTTGTTCGTAACCCGAGCGATAGTAAGGCTTGTACGAAAGGTTGTCTCGAAGGCGGTAATCAATAAAAACCTCAAACTGTCCCATCTGATGCAAAACTTCTTTGTTTCGATGTCAGGTAACATTGTTTGGGTTATCGGCATCATGGTGGGGCTGTCGCAGATCGGTTTGAATCTTGCGCCAATCCTAACCGGTTTCGGTATTGCGGGTGTCATTATTGGTTTCGCGCTACAAGATACGTTGTCTAACTTTGCTGCTGGTATGATGCTACTCATCTACCGTCCTTTCGATGTGGGGGATTTTGTATTTGCGGGTGGCGTAGATGGCAAGGTGAGCCATATGAGTCTAGTAAACACGACGATTCGAACCTTCGACAACCAGATTATCATCATTCCAAATAGCAAGATTTGGGGTGACGTTATCAAGAATGTCACACACGAACGTACTCGACGCGTAGACATGATATTTGGTATTGGCTACGGCGATGACTTACTTAAAGCAGAGCAGGTCTTAACTGAGATCGTCCATGCTCATCCAGCCGTTCTGAAATCCCCAGAGCCTAATATTAAAGTACATACGTTGAATACCTCGTCCGTCGATTTTATCGTCAGACCTTGGGTTAAAACAGATGACTATTGGGATGTGTATTGGGATATTACCAAAGAGGTCAAACTCAGATTTGATCGCGAGGGTATCTCGATCCCATTCCCACAACAAGATGTGCATCTGCATATGGTAAAAGACGCCGCATCTGATAACTCGTAATATTTTAATGGACAGGGCAAGGAGCATCTTTCCCTGTTCATTTTGTTTGAACTTAGTCTCAACATGCTAGAGTCTTGAAGATATATTCTGTACCATCACTTAAATTCAATAAGTTACCGCGCCAACAGCACGCAGAAGGTGATGAGCATGATACGCCATATACTCCTCATTCAGTTTAAACCAACCGCAACGGAACAAAACATCAGTGAGCTAAAGGCACTGTTTGAGGCTATGCCTTCGAAAGTGGAAGGAGTAGACGCTGTAGAGTGGGGCGTAAACGATAGCCCTGAAGGTAAGAATAAACACTATACACATACTGTGTTGATGACCTTCCGTGACGAAGCCGGGCGCCAAAATTACCTTCCGCATCCAGAGCATGACGCATTAAAGGCAGTGTTTCGTCCAATTCTAGAAGACATTGTCGTCTTTGATTATTCGCTTTAGATAGCTATGTTAAAAATCTCAAATACAGTAACACTCGCCGATTGGGAAATAGAACTGACCGCTATTCGCTCGATGGGGGCTGGTGGTCAGAAAGTCAATAAGACGAGCTCAGCTATTCACTTGCGCTTTGATATCAAGCGCTCCACGTTACCTGATTTCTATAAAGAGAGACTCCTATCGCTATCCGATTCGAGAGTCACGAAAGAAGGCGTCATCATCATAAAAGCTCAACAGTTCCGGACTCAGGAGCAAAATCGTGAAGACGCCCTAGAGAGGCTCAAGCAGATCATACTTTCTGCGACCGTCGTTCAAAAAGCGCGCAGAGCGACCAAGCCTACAAGAGCATCTCAGAAACGACGGGTGGATAACAAGAAGCGTAAGAGCCAAACTAAGGCGCTGCGAGGAAAAGTGCAATAGAGTATAGACTTTGCGAAATACTTAAAAAATAAAATCGAGGAAAAAGAATTGGATATTATCAAGGATGACTTAAAGGGTTCTCAGATTAAGGCTCTTCTTCAAGAGCACTTGGACGATATGTATGCCACATCCCCACCAGAGAGTGTTCATGCGTTAGATATAGAGGCGTTACGCCAGTCGAATATTGAGTTTTGGACGGCTTGGCGTGGCGAGGACCTATTGGGCTGTATCGCGCTTAAAGCACTAGATGCCAAACATGCTGAAATAAAATCAATGCGTACATCGCATCAAGCTAGGGGCAAGGGTGTTGCGAAGTCGTTGTTAGCCCATTTGGAAAAGAAGGCTGAGCAACACGGTTACGCTCGTTTAAGCCTAGAAACTGGCACAGAAGACTATTTTACGGCAGCAAGAGCTCTTTATTTGAGTCATGGCTTCGTTGAATGCGAGCCGTTTGCTGATTATGTGCTCGACCCCAATAGTACGTTTATGACGAAAACTCTATAACTTCGCGACAATTGAATCTGATCCTTTAGTCTAGAGTATCTATCGGAGCTTTTTATAGCGCCGTATGTGGAACAAGACGCAACATTTGTTAATGCCTTATAGCAATTCTAAACTTATGGAAAAAGCAAAAAGGATAGATCATGGAAGCAATCAGAGCTTGGCGAGTAAATTGTCCTTACTGTGGAGAGGCTTTCGAGACCTCTATCGATTGCACGGTCGATAGCCAGGAATACATAGAAGATTGCTATGTTTGCTGCCGCCCTATTTTGTTCGAAGTGACGCTAGACAGTGATGATGTCTTCGTTACGGTACGGCATGAAAATGATGTTTAGATTGAAATTCAACTAATTACACGTTACAAACTAGCTTGTTATATGGATGTAAACTGGAGTTAGTTTGGATATCGCCGTCTTTTTTACCGGCTTTTCGCTTGGTCTTTCTTTGATTCTCGCCATTGGGGCTCAAAACGCATTTGTCCTTAAGCAGGGGCTCAAACGCCATTACGTCTTTTTTGTGTGCGCAGTTTGTGCAATATCTGACGCCGCTTTGATTACCGCTGGAGTCAGTGGCTTCGGTGTGGTGATTGAAAAATACCCTCAAGTTGAACAGGTCGCCCGTTACGCGGGTGCTGCTTTTCTTTTTGTCTATAGCTTCCAGAGTTTTCGGTCGGCGATTTCCAGCTCACATCAACTTGATCCAGAAGGAGATGCGAACTCTAGCCTAACGAAAACCGTGCTTATCTGCATAGCGCTAACTTGGCTTAACCCTCATGTTTACCTCGATACAGTCGTTCTGTTAGGATCGATATCGACTCAATATGCGCCAGAGCAACTTTCTTTTGGTTTGGGTGCTGTGACAGCATCATTCGTGTTTTTCTTCTCTTTAGGCTACGGCGCTCGGCTACTTACACCCATTTTTCATAAACCGATTTCATGGAAGATCCTTGAAGCCCTTGTCGGCTGCATTATGTTAGCAATTGCCATTTCACTGGTTGGAATTTAGGAGTACTTATGGGGCGTTTAATTGTTGTTACAGGCGGCAGCCGAGGGATTGGCAGTGAGACGGCAAAGCTATTGGCAGAGCAGGGACACCGCGTAATCGTGAACTACCTAGCGAATAAGACACGAGCAGAAGAGACAGTTGAGTCTATTAGAAAAGAAGGTGGTCAAGCTTGGTGTTATCAAGCTGATATCGCCAATGAAGAGGAAGTTGTCGCCATGTTTAGTCAGGTGTATGAAAAGCATGGCGAGATAGATGGACTCGTCAATAATGCCGGCATATTGAGCAAGCAGTGCACGTTAGAGGCTCTGACAAGTGAGAGGATCAACAAGATTTTGATGACCAACGTGACAGGTGCGCTAATCTGCTGTCGCGAGGCAGTGAAATACATGAGCTCAGATAGTGGAAGCATCGTTAACGTATCTTCACGTGCGGCAGTTACCGGCTCGCCATTTGAGTATGTCGATTATGCGGCTAGTAAAGGTGCTTTGGATACGATAACCAAGGGGCTATCGTTGGAACTCGCTTCGCGCAATATCCGTGTAAACGGAGTAAGACCGGGACTGATTCACACAGAGATGCATGCCGATGGTGGAGAACCCGAGCGAGTTAATCGACTTGCTGCTCAGATCCCACTTGGACGAGGTGGCGAGGCAGAGGAAGTCGCTCAAGCTATCGCATGGCTTCTTTCCGATGATGCGTCTTTTGTCACCGGTACCTTTATTGATGTGTCAGGCGGAAAATAGGGGAATCATCATGCACAAAGCGACTCATCATGAAAAGCACACGCTTAGTTGTCACTGCGGAAATGTTCAACTCTCTTTTGAGTCTATACCTGAGTCCGTGACTAGTTGTAATTGCTCTATCTGTCGACGTTATGCAGCGCCTTGGGGTTACTTTTCGCCAGACGACGTAGAAGTGACAACCAAAACAATTAAGACCAAAGCGTATCGATGGGGAGACGGTTACATCGACTTCCAACATTGCTCTATTTGTGGATGCGTTACTCATTATACCTCTAGTGGCAAAGCCGATAGTTCGCGAACAGCGATTAATTTCAGACTTGCAGATAACTTGGCCAATTTGCAGGTTCGATACTTTGATGGTGCAGATTCTTGGCAGACACTCGATGAGTGCGAGGTACGAAAGATATGATTAAGTTAAGCTTTCAAGATGTCATTCTTCGACAAGCTACCTACGCAGACCTATCGGCAATCTACGATCTTATGACGGGTGATGAAAACTGGACTCAACTTAACGGACCTTACTTTGGTTATGAAAGGCCGACTCAAGCGCAGTTTGCGGACAACTACTTTTCGCGACTGAAACAAGGCCAAGATGCATTGGTCATCGAGTATTTGGGACGAGCGATTGGTACCGTCAGTTATTATTGGGAAGATAAGGCAACTCGGTGGCTAGAAGTTGGTGTATTGGTCTATGACTCTACATTGTGGGGCAGAAGTATCGGTAAGAAAGCGCTAGTGTCTTGGATTAGCCATCTATTCAGTTTGCTAGACATCGAGCGTGTAGGGTTAACAACCTGGTCTGGAAACCCTCGTATGATGCGCTGCGCTGAAAAACTGGGGATGCAACAAGAGGCGCGTCTTCGTAAAGTTAGATACTACCAAGGAGAGTACTACGATTCAGTTAAGTATGGTGTTCTGCGCGAGGAATGGAAGGTACTAGAAGTGCAATGGCGTCTGCAAAATCATATTTATCTCTTCGACTGGGGAGATACCTTGATGTTTGACGACCCTTCGCAACAAGGAAAAATGTGCGATTGGACTGAAGTTCGCGCTGTTGAGGGTGCGGCTGCTTTACTAAAAGGTCTATCCGCTCTTTGTCCGGTTTACGTTGCTACTAATGCCAAGGATTCGGCCGAAAGAGATATTCATAAAGCGTTTGAGCGCGTTGGGTTAGCTCAGGATTTATCTGGATATTTTTGTTATAGCAATCTGGGTGTGACGAAAGATGACGCCGAATTCTTCCCAACTATCGCGAACAGGCTAAACGTCTCACCAGAGCGATTGGTGATGACGGGTGATCAAACCCAAAGGGACATTGAACCCGCATTGCAGGCTGGATTAAGAGCCAACTGGTTTAATCCTAGAGGTTTGTCTGATGAGGGCAGCAATGAAAACGGCTTTGCTAGACTAGAGGAGATTCTTCAAGCTGAGCAAAGCCGATTGATTGTTGTAACAAGCCGTTAAGATGATTGGATGGTGGTGATAAGCTTTTCTGCTTGGTCTAAGTATTCACCACCAAACAGGTTACAGTGGTTGAGAACATGATAAAGGTTGTAAATGTGCTTTCTGTATTCGTACATTGGCTCAATCGCGAGAATACTCTCATACCCGTCATAGAACTCTTGTCTAAACCCACCAAACAATTCAGTCATCGCTAGGTCGCACTCTCTGTCTCCCCAGTAGCTGGCAGGATCGTAGCAAATTGGACCAAATGCCGTATTGGCGGCATTTCCGTACCATAAATCACCGTGTAACAGAGAAGGCTTTGGGTTGTGTCCCGAGAGCTGCTCGTTGACCAACTCAACGAAGTCATCAATGTCGGTAAAGGTGATTTGTTTTTCTTTGAGTAGTTGTAGTTGCCAACCAATGCGCTGCTCTGAGAAAAAGCGTGACCATTTCTTATGCCATTGATTAGGTTGGAGCGTTGCACCAATGTAATTGTCTTGATCGAATCCAAATTCTTTCTGCTCGCCCCATTTGTGGAGCTTGGCAAGTTCTTCTCCAAACTGGTAGCATGCCGGACCGGTATCAAGAGGTTTAACGGGGATATAGTTAAGGATGATGAATGCAGATTCTTTGGTTTTGCCGATCAATACCAACTCAGGGACGTGCACAGTATTGGTCTCGCGCAACGCTGTGAGGTTGTCGGCTTCGATTTCGAATTTCGCTATGAAGTCTTTGTCGTTGAGTTTAACAAAGTAGCGTTGGTCGCCATCACTAATCATGTAGCACTGATTAATGTCTCCGCCGCTCATTTTTATTCGCTCGGTAATATTGAACTCGAACATGAGCGTTTCCGAAAGCTGATCTGAAATTGCTTGCCACATAGATTACCCCCGCCTGCCAACACTATCGCTAGTGTAGAACAATATTGCTTACATAACATACTGTCAGCGCACAGATTCATTGACATGCCACCCGAATTTCCACTTGTGTTCTTACAAACGTGACCTAGGTTTGCTATGGTTAACACCTTGTCATATTTAAGTAATTGCTAGGAGAGCAGTCGTGGTTGTAGATACTGACGGCTATCAAGCACTCATCGAACACCTTGCACTCAACCTAAGTGTGTTCACCTCAGAAGTCGGGGATACCGGCGAAGAAACGATTGAGGATGTATCAACCGATATGGTGGCATCTAATATCATGGCGGTCTTTGAGCAGAACCCAGAGCTTCACTCAAGTGTTCGCTTCAAGTTACTAAAAGAAGTCGACTTGGTCATTCAAGATCTTGAAGAGGTATTGGCGGGAGTCTGGAATAAAAAAGCGACGAATGAACAAATCGCTTTTCTAGATGAGTACATCGCGTTGGTTAAAAATTTATTTGATACTGCAGTCGCAAAGTACGATTAGATGATATTTACCTTTCTCTTGTCGACAAAGGTGATAAGAGAAAGGTTATTGCACACTTCTAAAGTGCCAAAACGTAGACGCCCAGTATGGGTTATCTAATCTCGATAGCACCACACCTTTCGATGTTGATGCATGCATGAAGGTATTTCCCCCTAAATAAATACCGACATGGCGAGTCTTTCTTCCCGTTTTGAAAAAGACTAAATCACCGCTTTGTGCATTATTGTAAGAGACTTTCTCGCCTACTCTTACTTGCTGTGCTGTGGTTCTTGGCAATGACAACGCATAGGCATCTTTATATACCGCCTGCACAAAAGCCGAGCAATCTACGCCAGAATAATTAGTTCCACCGAGTCGGTAGGGCACGCCTTGCCACTTTTTATATTCTGCTAAAAAGGCGGCATTTTCTTGAGTGTTGTAGCTTTGCTGAGTGTGTTGCGCGCGCTGGGGTTGGCTAGAACACGCTGCCAATAAAGCTACCATACTGTATGAAATCAATAATTTAACAACTTTCATTTGTCACACTGCTTACATTTAAATGTAATAAAAACGTCATTAACGCTCTCTAGTATTTCCGATAATTCTATACCAAATCATTAACTTGTACGAATGAGTGACCGATTTGGTTACAGTTTAATTGATCAAGACAACGGACTGATTATGACATCCCCAAACAAGGGAACACGCTCCATCTCACTCGTGCACGCTTTAAGTGCCATTTTCTTAACTATTATCCTCATATTTATTGGCGTTAGTTTGTTAAGTGCTAACGGTATAAATAAAGTAAAGCAGCAATTTGATAATTTGTCAGAGAACGCATTACCGCTTTCGTTAAATAATGCCGCGTTGACGCAAGATGTATTAGAGCAGGTCAAGTTACTCAATTACGGTACACAGCTTGAGTCTACACAAGAGTTGGCCGAGACCAGATTGCGCATTAATGAGCTTGTCGAGCAAAGTGACAGTAAAGTCCAAAACCTATTTTTAATAGCTGCTGAAATGGGTAACGCGGTAACGCCAGAGCAGCGCGACCTATTGGCTCAAAAAATTCTCGAGCTTCAAGGGGCAACTCAGGCGATTCTTGCTTATCAGTCAGATATTTTGGCAATGGATGCGAACATTGATAAAGAAGTACCGGGATTTCGCTATGCTATAAGCACACTAGGTCAAGAGATGAGTCGCATTAGCCTGCTATTTACTCAAAACAATCCATCATCGGCAGATGCAGCAACGCGTGTGGTCACTGCGGCTAGTTCGATGGAAAGTGCCTTTCTTATGCTGATGATGCAAACAGACATTACGACTGCAAATGCAGAATATCGTCAAATGCGCAACCGCTACGCAGGTATCAACTTAGCTTACGATCAATTTGAAGAATGGCATCCAGAAATCAGTGAGTTCCCAAGCTTCACAGCACCTTACGAGATGGTAAAAGAAGGCTTTAAGCCGACAGGTGTGGTACGCCAGATCATTGAACGTTTAGAGCTTGTGACGACTCAGAGAGAGGAGTTAGCGAATGCAGCAGTGTTGGCGAATGAAACGACTCAACTTCTCTCCGACATATCTGATACGGCAGCAAAGTTGATTGATGAGAGTCAGTCAGTGGTTAATGACACGATTCAAACCAACATTGTTACTCTTGTCATCACAACAACGGTCTTGGTTGTTGTTGTACTTTCGGTATTCTTTGGGTTACGAAGATGGGTAAATCGCGCTCTCAAGAACATTACACGCCAGTTGAAGCGACTAGTAGAGCATGACTTGACGGGCGATGTAGTCATGTCCGGTCCATCAGAGATGCGCGATATTGCACGCAAGCTCAACCAAGTTATCGCTTCGACTCATGATTCTATTGAAGTGGTGACAAGGAACTGCGAGACCCTGTATCAAACAGCAGAAATTAGCCATGGTGCTGCTGAAGAGACTCGCAATAGCCTACTTGCTCAAAATGAGTCGCTAGACAGCATGGTGGCAACCGTGACTCAATTAGAAGCTTCGATTAAAGAGATCGCCACGGTGACAACGGCGTCATTTGCCGACTCTCAACAAGCTGAAGAGTTCGCTACGCTCGGTCTTAAAGCTGTGGAAGACAACCAGGAGCGCTTACATTCTCTTGAGACAACACTTGGCAATAACGAAGCGTCAATGAACGAGTTGGACGGCAAAGTAAAACAGATCCAAGAGATGGTTGATATGATCAGTGGCATCGCCGATAACACCAACTTGCTTGCGCTTAATGCTGCCATAGAGGCAGCAAGAGCTGGCGAGATGGGGCGTGGTTTTGCGGTTGTTGCCGATGAAGTTCGCAAGCTTGCAAGTGATACCTCGGAGCAAACCACGAACATCCGTCAAATGATGTCAGATTTAATGCATGCTGCTCAAGATTCTCGACAATCTGTGACTGAATCACGAGGTGAAATGAATCACGCGTTAGAGTCAAGTGAACGAGTAAAAGCGTCGTTTGCCGATATTGCATTATCGGTAAACCACATCCGCGAACGCGCTGAGCAGGTCTCTGTGGCAACAGAAGAGCAAGAAAGGGCAACCGCTGAAGTAGGGCGCGCTATTGTTCACGTAACAGACCAGGGGCAGCATTCAAACATGCAACTTGAATCTATGGTTGAGAGTGCCGAGCAGGTCGCAGAGATTGCTGGGCACCAGCAAGCTATGTTGCACAAGTACGAACTGAACCGAATCTAATCAAGGTTTGAATCGTTTCTAAAAGGCTGGGTAAGTAGTTTATCCAGCCTTTGTTCGTTTGGCGCTGAGAACTCAGGTATGCCAATCTCCACTCTATCATGACCGAGTTCAGGTTGCGCGCGGTAGGTACCAAACCAACGATCCCAAACTGACAAAAAGAAGCCAAAGTTGGAGTGGGTTTCCCTTGGAATGACAGAGTGGTGCACGCGATGAAAATCAGGGGTGACAACGATCCTTCTAAGCCATCTATCAACACCAAGCGGGAGTTTGGCATTGCTGTGATTAAACATAGCACTGGCATTTAATACGATCTCAAATACCAAAACTCCGAGAGCAGGGGCGCCCAATAGCATAACGATAGCCACTTTAATCCACATTGAGAGTACTATTTCGATAGGGTGGAACCGAGCTCCGGTCGTTACGTCGATGTCGCGATCCGCATGGTGCATGCGGTGTAAACGCCACAATAGAGAAACTCGGTGAAAAACGAGGTGCTGAAAGTAGATAGCCGCATCGAGGAATACGACCGATAAAGGTATGGTGAACCATAAAGGAAGCTCAAGCCAATGGAATAAACCAATATTGTTCTCGGCGGCGATCATTGCAGACTCAATGGCGAGTAAAGGCATTACCAAAGCCAGTGTCAGTGAGTTAAACCCAACCAAGCCCAGGTTATTCGTCCAACGCAGCCAGCGACTGCGAGTGCGGGTTTTTCGAGGCGCACACCATTCCCATACTGCACAGATTATTAGTACGGAGAGAAAAATCGCTAATCGAATTGAGTCACTGTGTTCCATCAATGATGAGTTTCCTTTTACTATCTGTGACGGGCGAAGTAGAATCCCGCCACCTTTTATCAGAGTAACACCAACATGAGACGCCACGCCTTCCATACAATGTACGACGAGCGCCTTGCCGCTGCAACCAAACCATTTAATGCTCGTGGAGCAAAAGTGGTGCGCTGTAAAACATGCCAAATTGCACAGCAATATTGTATCTGTGAGCACCAGCCAGAGCCGAGCCCAGATGTTGCGGTGATGCTTCTTGTCTCTGATGCTGAGATCCTAAAGCCGAGTAACACAGGACGCTTGATACTTGATACGGTGGAACAGGGCTATGCGTTTCCTTGGCATCGTACTGAGCCTAATCCTGAGATGTTGGCGCTGCTCAAAGATGAGACCCTACAACCTATCATTATCTTTCCAGAAGAGTATGTAGACGACAAAAAGCGCGTGTTGTCTGAGACGGAATTAGTTTCATTGGAAGGTAAAAAGCCGCTATTCATTTTGCTTGATGGTAGTTGGCGCGAGGCGAGACGAATGTTTCGCAAGTCTCCATATCTAGACGGTTTTCCAGTCTGCTCGATCAAACCCGAAGCCGTATCTAACTACATGATGCGAAAATCAGAGAAAGAAGACCACCTAGCGACTGCCGAAGTAGCGAGTTTGGTTTTTGAGCAATTTGGCGCTTCAAGAAACGCGATGATTTTGTCTGAGTGGTTTGCGGTTTTCCGTGAAAGTTATATGTTGAGCAAGACACGTTTTTCTTCCGATATGTCTCGCCCGGCACTGAATAATTTCATAGGTCTAATAAAAAACGAGACCTGACTCTAATTGTGTTCAGTTAGGTGACGACTTGTTAGCCAAGCAGTGCAAGCAAAGGTATAAATTGGGGCTCCATCACAGTTTGAGGGGGTAGGGATATGGATAATGCCATCAATTATCTATTTTTTTGCCTCGGTTTGAGGTTTCAAGGAGAGTTTCATGTATTACGGCTTTGACGTCGGCGGCACAAAAATTGAGTTTGGTGCTTTCAACGAAAAACTAGAACGTGTGGCAACTGAGCGCGTTCCAACACCTGTTGATGATTACCAAGTACTACTAGACACACTTGCTGGTCTTGTAGCAAAGTACGATGCAGAGTTGGGTACAGAGGGTAAGGTTGGCCTTGGTCTTCCGGGTATGGAAGATGCAGACGATGGTACGGTACTGACCGTTAACATTGGTTGTGCAAAGGGCAAGCCGCTTCGTCGTGATCTAGAAGCAAAGATCGGTCGCGAAGTTAAGCTAGAGAACGATGCAAACTGCTTCGCGCTTTCTGAAGCGTGGGATGATGAGCTACAAGATGCTCCATCAGTTATGGGTCTAATTCTAGGCACTGGGTTTGGTGGCGGTCTAATTTACGAAGGTAAAGTGTTCTCTGGTCGCAACAACGTTGCGGGTGAGTTGGGCCACATGCGTCTACCTATCGATGCATGGTTCCACCTTGGTGACAAAGCACCGCTGCTTGATTGTGGCTGTGGCAAAAAAGGCTGTCTAGATAACTACCTTTCAGGTCGCGGTTTCGAGTTGCTTTACGCTAACTACTACGGCGAGAGCAAAAAAGCGATCGACATCATTAAAGCTCGCGAAGCAGGCGATGCGGATGCGATTGAGTTTGTTGATATGTTCATGGAACTATTGGCAATCTGCTTTGCAAATATCTTCACAGCGAACGACCCACACGTCGTTACGCTAGGTGGTGGTCTGTCAAACTTTGAGCTTATCTACGAAGAGATGCCAAAGCGCGTGCCTAAATACCTAATGTCAGTGGCTAAGTGTCCTAAGATTGTAAAAGCGAAGCACGGTGATTCAGGTGGTGTTCGTGGTGCAGCATTCTTGAACATCAAGTAAGACGCTTGAATTTGCTAAAGGCGACCGCAGTGGTCGCCTTTGTTGTTTCTGGAGTCTGGTTTGAGAAAACGATCAAACTGGTATATCATTTGATATATTAAAAGGCTATCAAATGGAGGTTTTATGACTGCCTCAACAAAATTTGTTCCTTCTCGATCGACTGCCGGATTTTGGTCGCAAATTGGTGTGCCGCCAAGAGGTCGCAAACTGCATGAGGCGATCGAGGCTGGCTTTGATTATGCGACCTATCAAAAACTCGCCAACGTTACAGGCATTGAGAAAAAAGAGCTAGCACGTATCACCAACATTAAAAGTGCGACTCTGAGTCGACGAGCGAAGGACGGTAAGTTCTCTTCTGAAGAGAGTGATAGACTTTATCGCTACGCTGAAGTGTATAACGCGTCTTTGCGACTATTTGAAGATGATAAGTTGAAAGCGTTTCAATGGATGCACAATCCAGTTAAAGCTCTCGGGTACGTTGCGCCAAGCGATATGCTGAAAACTAGTGCTGAGACCGAAGAGGTGTTGAGCGTAATCGGTCGCCTTGAACACGGTGTATTCAACTAATGTTCTTATATCGTATCGTCAAAAAGAAATTTGCTACTAATATCGAGCAAGTATTCGATGGTGAAGGAGCGAGGCGATACGGCGGGCGCTGGAATTCAGCGGGTAACCGTTGTGTTTATCTCGCTACCTCAGAATCGCTTGCGATTCTCGAAGTCCTGGTTCATTTGAATGATACCGAATTACTTAACGACTACGACCTTTATCGAATAGATATTGATGAAGCTTTGATCATAGAGCTCGACCAAAGCTATCTACCTGACGATTGGCAAGAAGATCCAGCGCCATCTTCCACTGCCCAGATTGGTGATGAGTGGCTTGAAAGCGAGATGAGCTTGTGCTTAAAAATCCCTTCGACAATAGTGCCTAGAGAGTTTAATTGTTTACTCAACTTACAACACACAGCTTTCAACTTAGAGGAGCTAGCGGTGGTTAAACTTGAATTTAACCCAGACCACCGTTTGAGCCGTTAACGAGCACGGGCGAACGTGAAGGCAGTACAAGTTTGATTTCGTTGGGCAAGACACGGAATTTTATGTGTTTTGCCATCAACGGCTCACCATCTAAGTTTACGGGCATGATACTGTCTGAGACCCATTCAAGCGTTTTGACTTGGTTACGTTTGACATATTTACCACTGAAATCAGAATCCTGAAGCAGTTCGTCTACAACCGCAGGAATATCGGTAGGCGAGAACTCTTCTAGAGACACGACATTTAATAAGCCGTCATTCAGTAGAGCGTTAGGAGATAGCGGCTGACCACCACCTGCCATTCTGCCATTGCATACCGCCCCTACGACGACGTTACTTTCGACCACCTCGCCATCAAACAGTACAGTGCCGCTAAATGGTTGAAAATTGATTGCCTGAACAACACCTGCAAGTGTATAGGCGCCGCCGCCCAGAAAATTCTTGAGAGCTACGGGCGTATTAGCCGTCACTTGCGCGCCAAAACCGGCGGTTGCAATATTGATGAAATGTCGTTCATTCGCTGATGCTGCATCGATAGGTGTAGCGTCGCCTGTCATTGCGAGAAGAAGGGCGTCGTAGGGTGACGCTGTGGGGATCGCGGAGGCTGTGGCGAAGTCGTTAGCCGTGCCTAAAGGTAGAACGGCTAACTCAATGTGCTGCAGTTGATACCTGATTAAGGCATCAACGACTTCGTTCACCGTTCCGTCTCCACCACCAGCAATCAGGCGAGTGACACCTTGCTCTCCGGCTTCTTTTACTAGTCTCTCAAAGTCTCCGCCTTCCCAAGTGACACGAACTTCCAGCTCGTGCCCCTGTTCTCTAAGTTGATAGACCGCCTCACGAATATCTTCTTGTGACGCTTTCTTTCCATTAAGTAGTAGGCGAGTAGTCATGTTTCTTCCTTAAAACAGAGAGTTAGCTGAAACTATAGCACAAACTTTTCAATAGCTTTCGCAACGCCATCTTCGTTGTTGCTGTCGGTAATGTAATCGGCAATGGCTTTGGTCTCTTCCATCGCATTGGCCATGGCGACACCTTTACCTGCAAACTTGATCATATGATGGTCGTTTTCTGCGTCGCCAAAGCACATGGTTTGCTCGTATGGGATACCTAAATGGTCTGCAATGACCTTGACCCCTTCACCTTTGTTACTTAGAGGGTTAAGGAACTCTAAAAAGAAAGGTGCGCTTTGCACAACGGTGTAGCGGTTATGGTAATCAGCATCGATGTTGGCGATCTGCTCGGTTAACTTGGAAGGTTCGCCTACGATCATAGCTTTAATAATCTGATGATCATCTTCTAGCTTTTCAAAATCATAAATATTGATATCGAGCTTATTGATTTCAGCTTCGTGATCGGTATATGCGTTGGCTCTTGGTGTAATCAACCCAATTTCAGTACTGAAGGCGTGGCAGTCGAGACCGAGCTTTTGAGCCAAACGCGCAACCTCTTTGGCATCTTTACCCGTTAGTGTTTGCTCGTGCAAACGTTCACCGCTCGCCACTTTCTCCACATAGGTACCGTTAAAGTGAATGACGAAATCGTCTTGCTGCGTTAGTTCTAGCTCAGCTAGCGCATCCTTCATGCCGTTAAGTGGATGGCCGGATGCTAGAACCACAGTGACACCTTTCGCTTTGGCAGCGGCAATCGCTTCTTTGGTTCTTTGAGAGATGGTTTTTTCGGATGTGAGTAGTGTGCCATCCATATCGATAGCTATGAGTTTGTACACGTGACTTACCTAAAAAAAGAAATAAAACAAAACGATTCCAGAATAGGGAAAAGTGTCGTGAACTACCAGCAATTTTGTCGGTGGGTTTGTATTGAATTTCTAATGCGCATCCTTTAAGGTCTGCTCATCTTATATAATTGGCAATATTTAATGAGCGGTAAACAATTCAAGATCAACGAAATGTTCGAAACCATCCAAGGTGAAGGCGTATTTACAGGCGTTCCCGCGGTGTTCGTCCGGCTTCAGATTTGCAACGTTGGTTGTGCATGGTGTGATACCAAGCAAACTTGGGAAGCAAAAGCAGAGGATGAGCGAGCGTTTGGAGAAATCATCACGAAGCAAGGCGATAGTCCAACGTGGAGCGATGTAAGTGCTCAAGACATCGTTGATATGTATAACGCGCAGGGTTTTAATGCTAAGCATATTGTTATCACAGGTGGGGAGCCGTGTGAGTACGATCTGACGCCGCTTTGTGAAGCATTTGAGGCAATAGGTGCTCGATGTCAAATTGAGACCAGCGGTACGTCTGAAGTCAAAGTTACCGATGCGACGTGGGTGACAGTGTCACCTAAAGTCGCAATGAAAGGTAAACGTGAAGTATTAGAATCGGCGTTAGAGCGTGCGAACGAGATTAAACATCCAGTAGCGACAGATAAAAACATCGAACAGCTAGATGAACTGCTAGATGGCGTTGCACTTAAAGATGACGTGGTTATCGCACTTCAACCGATCAGTCAAAAACCACGAGCGACAGAATTGTGTATGTCGACTTGTATTGCTCGTAACTGGCGCTTGTCGGTTCAGACCCACAAATATTTGAATATTGCTTAATTGGATAGCGCAGAATTCCGCAAATGGAGAGAGTAATGAAAAAGGCAGTAGTTGTTTTCAGTGGTGGTCAAGATTCCACAACCTGTTTGGTGCAGGCTCTGGAGCAGTACGATGAAGTCCATGCGATCACGTTTGATTATGGACAACGACACAAGCTGGAAATTGAAGTAGCAGAAGCGGTAGCGAAAAAGCTAGGCGTGAAAGCTCATAAAGTGATGGATGTGGGTCTTCTTAACGAACTCGCTATCAGCTCGCTGACTCGAGACGATATTCCAGTGTCTCATGAGCTGCAAGAGAACGGTTTGCCGAACTCTTTTGTACCTGGGCGTAATATCCTATTTCTGACGCTTGCTGGTATCTATGCGTACCAGATTGGTGCACAAGCAGTGATTACTGGTGTCTGCGAAACTGATTTTTCTGGTTACCCAGACTGCCGTAATGACTTCATAAAAGCGATGAACAGCGCTTTGGTGCAAGGCATGGATAGAGAGCTCGATATTGTGACGCCACTAATGTGGCTAGACAAAGCGGAAACGTGGGCGTTAGCAGACAAATACGATGCACTTGAGCTAGTTAGAAACGAGACGCTGACTTGTTATAACGGTGTGATTGGTGATGGTTGTGGCGACTGCCCATCATGTGAGCTAAGAGCCAATGGACTGAATCAGTACCTAGACAATAAAGAAACGGTAATGAAGTCCTTAGAAGACAAGTCCAACTAAAAAGAGGCGCTTTAAGCGCCTCTTTCTTTATTAATCTGCTTTTAGATAAAGCTTAGCAACATCAGAAGGCTCCATTTCTTTACCTTCTAATTGATCGTTCCAGTTCGTTCCGATCAGTACGCCATCTTCATCCAGTGTTAGCAACCAGTCTTCAACAAAGATATCGAGTGGAATGTGCAGCACTTCGAAGTCAGCCCATTCTTCAACATTATGCGTTTTAGCATCTTCTTCAGATGACCAAAAAGGCATTACTTCGCTGTTTTCGAACTCAGTCGAGTCAACCGCCAACCAACCTTCGTCGTTGCGAAGACCCCAAACAAGTTGGGTTTTGCTTGTTTCTTCAATAAACAGCTTTAGGTTCTGTTCGATATCAGACGTTAATTTACTCATTGTTTTATACTCGCAGTAAGAACTGCTTACAAGACTAGCATGAGATAGCTAATATCTAAATGAAATCGCAACAAAAAAGCGCCCATTTAGAGCGCTTTAGATGTGGATGATGCTTAAATAATCTATTTTCCAATTTTAGTGAAAATAGTCCACTCCATATCCACTTCGCCTTTGTATCCGACAACGGATGCAACCACTTTACGGTTCATGGCGTGAGCAAACTCAGTATTACCGAGTTCCTCGGGCTTGGTTTCGCCGAATCCAATGATGGTAAGACGGTTAGGGTCTACGCCATTGCTTATAATGGCCTGTCTAACGACTTCTGCTCGGTTTTGAGAAAGCACCATGTTTTTGTCTTCGTTGCCGACAATACTCGCAAAACCCTGTATCTCGATGCTTGTCTCTGGATACTCGTTAAGAAACGCAGCCATTTCGGAGATCTGATTTTGAAACACGGGCTTGATGAAGGTTGAGTTATTGTCGAACAGGATACGCAATGCTAATGAGTTCGACACATCGATATACTGCTCGCAGCCGTCGTTATCCAGCTCCGCTCCCTGAGGCGTGGTAATACACAGATCTCGCGCATTAATAACACCATCTCCATCGTCATCGAGCAGGTCAGCTTTTTGATCTGCGACCGGAGTAGGGCGATAGTCATACTTGTCTTCTTCCGGTGTCGTTGCAACCGCGACTAGTGGCGCAACCATCAGGCCACAGATTATCAGTTTACTCTGTAGTTTCATGATTAATACTCCACTCTCTCGTTCCATTCTTCAGGCGTATCAACACGAAGCGCATCTAATAGACCGCCAGTCGCGTTCATCACCCTATAGCGCGCAAACTGCTCCGCATATTTTGCATCCAAGTAACCTTTACGGGCCTCAAACAGCTCATTTTCGGTGTTAAGTACATCGAGTAAGGTACGCTTACCGATCTTGAATTGCTTTTGGTAGGCAACAACGGTGTCTGATGCTGAGTCAACATGGTCTGCCAAGAACTCTCTTTGCTGTACTGTGTACTCAAGACCCGTCCATGATAATTTCAACCCTTCTTCAACCATTCGATAGGTACGGTCTCGGAAGTCTTTCGCTTTATTGAGCTGATAGGCTGCCGACTCTGTTCGATCTGAGTCAGAGCCACCGTTGTAGAGGTTATAGCGCATACGAAGCATGGCACGCGTTTCGTTGTCTGTGCCAATGTTGCCGCTAGCGTCATCTCGCCAATTGTGGCCAGCATCAATGTAGAACGTTGGGTAGTTTACGCCTTTAGTCTGTTGATATTGGAATCGAGCAGAATCAACGTCTACTTGCGATATTTTTATCACCGGATGAGTCTCTACCGCCATTTGAAGAGCATCATCGACAGTCAGCGGGATAGCCACTTCATCCGCTCGCGGATATTTAAGTCCGAGAGGAGCCTGTCCGACGAGGCGTTTAAACTGAGTGTGTGTATCAAAAAGGTTATTTTGAGCGGCGAGAAGATTACCATGCGCTTTTGCTATACGCGCTTCAACCTGTGACAAGTCAGCAGTGGAGCCGATACCGGAGTCAACTCGTTTTTTGATATCGGAGTAAATCTTCTTGTGAACTTCGAGATTGGCCTCAGATAGGGCGAGAACTTCATAAGCCTTGGTCGCGTCAAGATAGATTTGAGCGACTTCTAGAGCGATATCTGAAGCGTCAGCAAGGAGTTGATATCGGACCGATTCGGCATCGGCAGCCGTTCTGTCGATATCGTTCAGTGTTTCGTTACCGTCCCAAATTAGCTGGGTCAGCGTTATCCCGATTTCCTTTCTTGTTAGGCTCTCATTTCTGCTGTTAATAACGTTTTCACGGTCGTAGTCGGTTCTTTCGTAACCGATACCGCCATCCAAATCGATTTTAGGACGGTATGCACCGACTGCTGCGTCAGCATCGTATCGTTTACTCACGTACTCATTGTAAGCAGCTTTAATGTCTGGGTTAGTTTTGAGTGTGAAAGCAACGGCTTGCTCAAGGGTTTGGCTGTTAACAGGAAGGCTAAGAGCCATAAAACAAGCTGTGGTGGTCAGGGTGAGCTTATTCAAAGTCTTTCTCCTTGGTCCTGTAATGAGCGAGCGGCGTGCATGACACGTGCGCTCCCTTCGCTCAGGTTTGTGAAACGGCATAATAGCCTCCACTGACTTGGTTTCAATAAGACTAACCAAGTCAAAAAGTTAATAACTGTAGCTTTAAATATAGCGAGCATAAGTCTCTTTTCAATCTGGATTTGTCTTGATTATGTATCTGATTTAAGACTCGCTACATTTACATTTAAAGGTTAGCAACGAATTTGTACATACTATTGAAAATAGTAGAGAAAACTATGAAATCAATGAATGGAGTGAAATAGAATCTTATTTTTGAGACAGCAGATGTAAAAAAGCCAACCTAACAGTCGTCAAGTTGGCTTGATAATGAAGCTTCGAGAGGTAAACCTAATAGTTATAGGACCTTACAGGCAAAACCCTTCAAATAGAACCCTTCCGGGTAAGCTGTGTCGGTTGGGTGGTCTGCTGCTTGTTCAAAACGCTCAACAAACTTAACCGAGCGATTGGCATCGACCGCAGCGTCTGCGATGATTTTCTGGAACAGATTGCCGTCCATTAATCCTGAACAAGAGTAGGTTAGCAGTGTGCCGCCTGGTTTTAGAATCTGCATTGCAAGCATGTTGATGTCTTTATAGCCACGGCAAGCGCCATTTAGCTGTGCTTTAGATTCAGCAAATTTTGGCGGATCCATAATGACGACGTCAAACTTCGTCCCTTGATCGCGATACTCACGTAACAGTTTGAACACGTCAGCGTTCAGGAATACGGCTTTTTTCTTCTCTGTGAAGCCGTTGAGCTCGGCATTGTGTTTCGCGGTATCGAGTGCGAGTTGTGAAACGTCCGCGTTGATAACGCGCTTAGCGCCGCCTTTAAGCGCGTAAAGTCCAAAGCCACCTGTGTAGCTAAAGCAGTTAAGCACTTCTTTATCTTTCACATATTTCTGCGCTTGGAAGCGGCTATCGCGTTGGTCGAGATAAAAACCAGTTTTATGACCGTTGATAATATCGACGCTGATTTTGACGCCGTTTTCTTCGATCACGACTGGCTTGTCAGGAGATTCTCCGTGAAGTACGCCTGTGCGCTCTTCTAAGCCTTCTTTCTTTCGTACCGACACATCTGAGCGCTCGTAGATAGAGCATTCAGGGAAGCAGTGGATAAGAGCCTGTACCAGCGTTTCTTTTTGGTATTCTGCACCAGCACTTAAGAGCTGACACACCAAGAAACTGCCGTAGCGGTCAATGGTCACCCCTGGTAGTCCATCTGATTCAGCCGCGATTAAACGATAGCCAGTTAAGCCGTCTCGTTCGATAATGTCTTCGCGAAGAAGTTGTGCTTGCTGGATTTGTTGGATGAAAAACTCAACATTAATGTCTTGCTTTTTAAAGCTCCACACGCGAGCGCGAATTTGAGAGTTAGGTGAGTAAGCCGCTTTCGCCAACCATTCGCCGTTGTGAGCATATACATCGACGGTTTCACCAAGCTCAGGTGTCCCATCGACACGAGAGATACCTCTTGAAAAAACCCAAGGGTGTTTACGTCTAAGTGATTTGTCGCGGCCTTTAACAAGGTGAATAGCTGCTGCCATGGTATGCCTTACGAAGTTTTGGAAAGAAAAGGTGGGGTATTTTGTGTGAAGTTTCAAACAAATGCAAATTGAGCATGAGCATTGGAGCGAAATCACCACGAACTAAGCTAGAATCAGCTAAGCAGACGTCGTTGGTTAGGAGTTGAATGATGAGTCAATATTGCCAGAAAGTGATCGTAACTGGACACGTACAAGGCGTGGGTTTTCGTTACCACACATGTCATGAAGGACTAAAGCTGGGTCTAACCGGTTATGCAAAAAACTTGTATGATGGGTCGGTAGAGGTCGTTGCATGTGGTGATGAGGCGAGAGTCGAAGCGCTGTGTGATTGGCTTTTGCAAGGTCCCAGAACTGCATCGGTAGAGTCGGTAGTCAGGGAGCCTTGCGAACAAACAAACGTTTATTCAGGTTTCAAGATCCTTTAGAGGCCTACAAGCACTTAGCTGGTTTTGGAAGACCCGCGAGCTTAGTTGCCTGCTTAGCAGGGCCTTTCTTAAACAGCTTAAATAAATATTTGCTGTTGCCTTTCTCTGGGCCGTGCGCCTTTTCCATCGCTTTCACAAGCATGCGTACGGCAGGGGAAGTGTTAAATTCTTCGTAGAAGTCTCTCACAAACATCACGACTTCAATATGAGCGTCCGTCAGCTCTATACCTTCTTCAGCGGCGAGTGCTTCGATCATTCCTTGTTCCCAATCTTGGTGATTGAGAAGGTATCCTTCAGCATCGGTTTCGATAGTTTTTCCGTTGTATTCAAACATCATAGTCATTCTTATGGCGGATAATCGTCAGAAGGTTAGCTCAGGTCCGTCCTAACTTTCAAGGCTCTCTTGCTGATTTAAATGCAAAAAGCCCGAGACAATGTCTCGGGCTTTACCTATTCGTTTAACAACTCGACCTATTAGTCGTTGTTCATGATACCTAGGATAGAAAGTAGGCTGATGAACAGGTTGTAGATAGACACATACAGGCTAACTGTTGCTGAGATGTAGTTTGTTTCACCACCGCGAACGATTTGTTGAGTCGTCAACAAAATCACACCAGTAGAGAACAGAACAAACATGCCGCTCATCGCTAGGTGAATCATTGGCATCTGCAGGAATATGTTCGCTACCATACCGATAAGTAGGACAACGAAACCAGCCATTAGTACGCCGCCTAGGAATGATAGGTCACGCTTAGTTGTTAGAGCGTAAGCTGAGGCGCCTAAGAAGGCTAGAGCAGTACCACCAAGAGCAGTAACGATAACATCGCCCATACCCGCGCCAACATAGGCGTTTAGGATTGGACCTGTTGTATAACCAAGGAAACCAGTGAACAAGAACGTGAATACGAGACCCATGCTGTTGTTACGGTTTTTCTCTGTAAGGAACAATAGGCCGTAGAAACCAACCAACATCAGGATAAGACCTGGACGAGGTAGGTTCATTGCCATTGAGAATGCTGCAACGACCGCAGACCAAAGTAGCGTCATAGATAGCAGCGCGTAAGTATTTCGCAATACCTTGTTTGTTTGCAGTACACTCGCTTGAGCAGAACTGCGAGATACCATAGGATCGTTCATAATCTTCCTCATAGATGATTTACTTATTTATATGACTATTTATGGGGTTGAATGTTCAAAAGATCAAGTCCCGTTATAAAAGTCATTGAACAAAATCATAATAAAAATAACTGGTTAAGGGTATATCAAGATGTAACACAATATTTCCAGTGTACATCAGATACCTACAAAGAAAAAGGCGACATAATCGTCGCCTTTGTTACATTTGATGTCATTAGTGATGCAAAATCTGACTCAGGAAGTTCTGAGTACGGTCTGACTGCGGATTCTCGAAGAAATCGACAGGATTGTTTTCTTCAATAATTTCACCAGCATCCATAAAGATAACTCTATCTGCAACTTCCTTAGCGAAGCCCATCTCGTGCGTTACACACAGCATGGTCATACCTTCTTCTGCAAGCTCTACCATTACGTCCAGTACTTCGCGAACCATTTCTGGATCGAGCGCGGATGTAGGTTCATCAAACAGCATGACTTGTGGGTTCATACACAGTGAACGAGCAATCGCTACACGTTGTTGCTGACCACCAGATAGCTGACCTGGATACTTGTCGGCTTGATCTGGGATCTTAACGCGCTCTAGATACTTCATAGCGATGGCTTCCGCTTCCTCTTTAGGCATTTTCTTTACCCAGATAGGAGCAAGCGTACAGTTCTCCAGAACCGTTAGGTGAGGGAAGAGGTTAAAGTGCTGGAAGCACATACCGACCTCACGTCGTACAGCCTCAATATTCTTCAGATCTTCAGTAAGCTCTGTACCAGAGACAAAGATATGTCCTGCTTGGTGTTCTTCAAGACGGTTGATACAGCGGATCATCGTTGATTTACCAGAGCCAGATGGGCCACAGATTACGATTTTTTCGCCTTTCTTAACGTCTAGGTTGATATTCTTAAGTACGTGAAACTCGCCGTACCATTTATTCATGTCCTTAAGTTGGATCATGTAATCTTCTTGTTGCGTCATAATACGTCCTCGAATTTCCGTTTATCGTTTGTGACCGGTATGCAGTTTGTTCTCTAGCCAGATCGAGTATCTCGACATGCCAAAACAGAACACCCAGAACACTAACGCGACAAATACATAACTTTCCGTAGCAAAACCTAACCACTCGGGGTCGGTGTTCGCAGCTTGACCAATACCCAATACATCGAACATACCGATGATGAGTACCAGACTGGTATCTTTAAATAGACCGATAAAGGTGTTAACAATCGACGGGATAGTGATTTTTAGTGCCTGTGGAAGCACGATTAATCCCATCTTTTTCCAATAACTCAGTCCAAGAGCGTCGGCGGCTTCATATTGACCTTTAGGGATCGCTTGTAAACCACCACGAATTACCTCTGCCATATAGGCTGCACTAAACATGACAACACCAATAAGCGCACGAATCAGCTTATCAGTCTCCACACCTTCTGAGAAGAAGAGAGGAAGCATAACAGAAGCCATAAATAGGACGGTAATTAGTGGAACACCACGCCACACTTCAATGTAAACCGTACAGATACTTCTGATAATTGGCATTTCAGAACGTCGACCTAGAGCCAGTGCTACGCCGATTGGAAGTGATACGATGATGCCCACTAATGCGATAATCAGGGTAACAAGTAGTCCACCCCAACGGTGAGTCTCGACGACTTCAAGACCAAACACACCACCGTAAAGTAGCGCCGCTGCAATGAAAGGATAGATATTCACGAAGAATAGCCAGATCCAAAGACGCTTTGGTGTGCGCTCGTAGGCAAGAAGTGCCACGAAAATCGCTAGCGTTGCATAGAACAGGCGAGGACGCCATAGTTCAGCTTGTGGGTAGAACCCGTACATGAACTGTTCCCAACGAACACTGATGAAGACCCAACAAGCGCCTTCACGTGTACATGCTTCGCGAGTCGTACCCACCCAGTCGGCCTTCAAAATTGCCCAATCAAACACGTACCAGATTAGTGAAATTGCGAAATAACCCAGTACAAGAGTAACGACAGAGTTAACAGGGCCGTTAAACAAGTTTTTTCGCAGCCAGCCAACAACACCAACGGTATTTGCTGGAGGTGGAAGGTCTGGTTGAAATTGATGCTGTTCCATATTACCTCTCCACCAAAGCGACTTTCTTGTTATAAATGTTCATTAACGCTGACGTGAGCAGGCTCAATGTCAGGTAAACACCCATCGTCATTGCAATAATCTCGATCGCTTGCCCCACCTGGTTTAGAGTGGTTCCGGCGAACACTGATACCAAGTCTGGGTAACCAATCGCCATTGCGAGAGAGGAGTTCTTAGTCAAGTTTAAGTATTGACTTGTCAATGGCGGGATGATGATTCGCAGTGCCTGCGGAATGACGACAAGTTTGAGCGTTCTGGACCTAGGCAGGCCTAATGACATTGCCGCTTCTGTCTGACCATGGTTCACCGCGTTAATACCCGAGCGAACGATTTCAGCAATGAACGACGCCGTGTAGATACTCAGCGCAAGTGTAAGCGCTGCTAGTTCTGGGATAATGCTGATACCGCCGCGGAAGTTAAACCCTTTCAGTACTGGGTATTCTGCAGAGATAGGCATGCCCATGATGAAGTACGCAACGAGAGGCAAACCGACAATAAGACCTGCGGCGATGCGGAACATCGGAGTCTGTTGACCAGTTAGCTTCTGACGATTGTTTGCCCAAATATTAACAACAATGGTCGCAATAACACCAACAATGAGTGCGCCAACGACGACGCTACTGCCTTCTCCAAATACAGGAGCAGGTAAGTAGAGGCCTCGAACGTTCAAGAAAATCGCTTCACCCAAACTTATACTCTGACGAGCGGATGGGAGCGCTTGAAGGACGGCAAAGTACCAGAAGAAAATTTGTAGCAAGAGGGGAACGTTTCGGAATATCTCAATGTACACTGCGGCAAAACGGCTAACCAGCCAGTTTGATGACAGTCTTGCGATACCCATAGCGAAGCCAAGAACGGTAGCAAACACAATGCCTAGTACTGATACCAGAGCCGTGTTTAAAAGCCCCACATAAAAGGTGCGTCCATAAGAGAAGGTTTCATCGTACTCGATCAATGTGAGACCGATGCCGAATCCTGCTTCTTGATTCAGGAAGTCAAAACCTGTGGCGATACCGCGCGCAGCTAGGTTATTAAGTGCGTTGTCGACTATGGTATAGAAGAATAGTCCGAGAGCGAGTAGGGCAAGTGCCTGAAATACAACGGAGCGGAAGGTGGGGTTGTATAGTAGATTTGCGCTTTTCGCAGGTTTGTCCTGCGATGCGACTTGAGTCGTAGTAGGTTTCATACAGCTATAACCTCAAATCCTTTGAAAAAGGGCGGTAAAACCGCCCTTGTTGGAGCATGAAATCGCGATTAGCGAATTGGTGGCGCGTACATGAAGCCACCTGCATTCCAAAGTGCGTTAACACCGCGAGAAATTTGTAGAGGCGAACCTTCACCTACAGTACGCTCGAAGCTTTCACCGTAGTTACCTACTTGTTTGATTACTTGGTAGCCCCAGTCATCGGCAATGCCTAGGCCTTTGCCTTTAGGACCATCAACACCAAGGATACGCTTGATGTTTGGATCGTTAGACTTAAGCATTTCGTCTGCATTTTTCGATGTGATACCGTATTCTTCAGCATTCACCATCGCAGCTAGTGTCCATTTGGCGATATTAAACCACTGGTCATCACCTTGACGAACTACAGGGCCTAGTGGCTCTTTAGATATGATCTCTGGTAGTACTTCAGCTGATTTAGGATCTGTGAGGTTTAGTCTCAGTCCGTATAGACCAGATTGGTCAGTAGTTAGTACGTCACAGCGACCAGAATCGAAACCTTTTGCGGTTTGTGCTGCTGTATCGAATACAACTGGCTTGTATTCCATACCGTTGTTACGGAAGTAGTCTGCAAGGTTAAGCTCAGTTGTTGTACCTGACTGAACACAAACAGACGCGCCATCAAGCTCTTTCGCGCTTGTTAGACCAAGCTCTTTCTTGACCATGAAGCCTTGACCGTCGTAGTAGTTAACACCTACAAAGTTAAGACCTAGAGCTGAATCTCGGTGTAGAGTCCAAGTTGTGTTTCGAGAAAGTACGTCAATCTCACCAGATTGAAGCGCAGTAAAACGTTCTTTCGCCGTTAATGGAACGTATTTAACTTTAGATTTATCGCCAAGTACCGCAGCAGCAAGAGCTTGACAGTATTCTACGTCAATACCTTCCCACTCACCTTTTGAGTTAGGGTTAGAGAAACCTGGTAGACCAGTACTAACGCCACATGATAAAACACCTGCTTTAGTGACCTTGTCTAGCGTAGAGTCAGCAGCAGACGCTGATGTGCTCATCATCGCAGCAGATGCCGCCACTAAAGAAGCGATAAGAGTGAGTTTATTTGCCATTGTGTATCCTTCCTGTTAGATCCGTGTAAGTCAGGTCCTGCCTGAATACAATGTGCTAATTGTTGTTGTGTTGCATTCTGAGCTGTTGATTTTGAACCGATTTGGTGCAAGTTGTCACAGCCGTTTAAAGCGTAGATAATGAACCGTGATTTCTCAAATTATTAATTTAAATGGTTTTTTGAGTTGCCACGCGACGCTAAACAATTGTTAGAATGGCCAAGTGTGATGACTTTGTAAATAGTGCAACTAAGCACTAAAAAAGGGAATTAGAGAGTGGTGTGTTAAATATTCGTTAACTCAAAACAAATCGTTGTTGATGGAAATTTATGCAGTATATTTCTCTTAAGAAATGTAAAAATTTGGTAATAAATAGTTTTGTGATCAATGTCTTGGTGACAATTTTGCACCAATATGGTGATTATGAATGAATAGTTATATCGTTTAAATAAGGAAAATTATGCGTTACTTTCCACTGTTTATGGACCTACTAGAAAGACCTGTTTTAGTTGTTGGCGGCGGAGAAGTTGCTTGTCGTAAAGTAGAGACACTGGTACGAGCAGGTGCTCGCGTAACAGTGGTGTCACCTAAAGTAGAGCCTTATCTTAGCGAGTTAAGCGAGAGCGGAAAATGTACTTGGGTGCCACGCTTCTATGAAAAAGAGCTCATGACCAAAGACTTTGTCCAAGTTTGGGCGACAACAGACAACCCTGACCTGAATCATCAGGTGCATAAAGATGCAAAAAATAAAGGCATTTTAGTCAATGTTGTTGATGATACGCCATATTGTGATTTCATTACGCCTTCGATAATAAATAGAGGTCGTGTTCAGATAGCGATTTCAAGTGGTGGTTCTTCACCGGTTCTTATTCGCGGGATTCGTGAAAAGTTAGAATCAGTGCTTCCGATGAATACCGCCCAACTTGCAGATTTTGCGGCAAGTAAGCGTTCTGATATTAAACGTCACTTTTCTTCCGTTGATGAAAGAAGAAAGTTTTGGGAGCTGTTTTTTAAACAGCCTATGGTGATTAATTGTAAAGATAATCAAGAGCTTGAAAGGGCGTATCAAACATTGATTCATGATGATTCAGAGTTTACAGATTCGTGTACATGGATAGAGTATGGAACGGATCCAGAGTTACTGCCGATTAAAGCAATGCGGATCATGCAAGAGGCAGAGATTGTTTTTTATGACAAGAACTGTCCATTTGGGTTTGTTGATCTTGTGCGAAGAGATGCAGAGCGAATCGCGTATGATGATGTAGCAGATGTTTCATCCGATATCATGGCTCGCAAAGCAGATCGACAACGAATCGTTGTATTTGTTGGGCCGAAATCTTCTTCCTACAAGCTTTTGAAAGAAGGCGACGAAGTGATTGAGTTAGCTAAGATAAAATAAAAGGGCGAATCGCCCTTTTATTTTGCTCCAAGTTTGAGAGATTAATCTCTGAAGTTGTTGAACTGGAATGGCTGACCAAGTTCGCCATTCTTAACCAGTTGCATTGTCGCTTGTAGGTCGTCGCGTTTCTTGCCAGTTACGCGAACTTTGTCACCCTGGATAGAAACTTGAACTTTGATCTTTGAGTCTTTGACGAGCTTAACGATTTTCTTGGCAATGGGTGTTTCAATGCCTTGCTTAAACAAAACCGTTTGGTTCCAAAGCTTGCCAGATTGCTCTGGAGTTTGAGATTCCATCGCATTCACATCAACACCGCGTTTAGTCAAATTGCCACGCAGAATGTCACGCATTTGCTTAAGCTGGAAGTCACCTTCGCACGATAGCTTCACAGTCTCATCGTTTAGTGTGAAAGTAGCCTCAACATTACGGAAGTCGAAACGTGTTGAGATTTCACGGTTAGCGTTGTCTACGGCATTGCGAAGTTCAACCGTATCGATTTCAGAAACGATATCAAATGATGGCATGTTAGCTTTCCTTTTCGTTGCGTTGTTTAACAGCGTCAGCAAGAATGTCGAGCATGTGAACCGTATCATTCCAGCTCAAACAAGGGTCCGTGATCGATTTACCGTAAGTCAGGTTATGGATATCCTCCATGCTCTGATTACCTTCTTCGATAAAACTTTCTGCCATGATGCCTGACACTTTGTGTGAACCAGCGATAATTTGACGAGCGATCTCTTTTGCTACATCAATCTGCTTACGATGCTGTTTTTGGCAGTTAGCGTGGCTAAAATCGACAACCAATCTTGTTGGTAGGTCGAATGATGCTAGCTGCTCGCATGCTGCATCAATAGAAGCTTCATCGAAGTTAGGCCCAGTATCACCACCTCGAAGGATTACGTGACCATAAGGGTTACCACTAGTGCGATATACCGTCATACGGCCGTGCTTATCCGGTGAGTAAAAGTAGTGAGAAGCTTGCGACGCGCGAACTGCATCAATAGCAATTTTCACGCTACCGTTGGTACCGTTTTTAAAGCCGACAGGGCATGACAGCGCTGAAGCCATTTCACGGTGAATCTGAGACTCAGTAGTACGCGCACCAATCGCGCCCCAAGTAATCAGGTCAGCAATGTATTGACCAGTGATCATATCGAGAAACTCAGTTGCTGTCGCAAGACCAAGCTTGTTGATATCAAGGAGCAGACCACGTGCTTTGTTTAGTCCAGCCTCTAACGCGTACGAACCGTCTAGGTTAGGGTCGGTAATGAGGCCTTTCCAACCTACGACCGTACGTGGCTTTTCAAAGTAAGTGCGCATTACGATAAACAGCTGATCTTTATACTGCTCTTGAATGTCTGCGAGACGTTTAGCGTAGTCCAGCGCTGCGTCGGTGTCGTGTACCGAGCATGGTCCTACGATACACAGTAGACGGTCATCGTCTCCCGTAAGAATGCTTTCGATTTGTCGGCGAGAATGAGCAATGCGCTCTGCTACGTCATCAGTAATAGGGTGATTAGCACTCAGTTCTGATGGAGTCGGCATTGGACCTAATGCCTGTGTTCTTAGTTCATCGGTCTTTAATGGCATGATGGTGCAGCCTGCAAATAATTTCGAAGCGGTTAAGATAACGGAAATAGCCAGTAGAATAAACCACTAATATAGCCGCAACGCAATCATTTGCCATTTCACTTATTTGAACACCAGATTACTGACTAAAATTGCATCATTTGTCGATGGTAAACTACTGAAGCAAGCGGAATAATCAGAAAATGCTCTGATGCTCTTGTATTCCATGTAGGGAGTCGGTATTTTGCCTGAAGAAGCAATTATTAGAGCACGGAGCAGCAATGAGTCATCAACAACAATCAGATCAAACGAAAGCCGTATCGGGCCTGAATGTCGGAAATGTGTTGCCTAGTTTTTCAGAACAAGCATCGTCGTCATCACTTTATGTGTGTATTTCAGAACTCATCATGGAAAAGGTGTTTTTTCACCCAGGGTTTCCAGCGTCTGAGCAAGAGCTTGACGCTGTTGAAAAAGACGCGATTCAAGCACTGCTAGGTGAGCAATCGAGCGACGAATTCTTTGTCTCTACTTTAGTCAATGAAATCAAAGCAGCAGTTACTCCAGAACACAAGGTTATTTCTGTTGAGTTAAATGACGCGACCAGTTACGAAATGAGTGCATTACTTGGTGGCAAGGTTGAGAGTGATGAAATTAATCCTCAACTGGGATTAAGAGGTGTCTCGCGTCTTACTTCCGAAGCTTATCAAGCGAGCTTTGCTTTGGAGTGTGAAGTCATTAAGGCACTGCGCAGCGAAGGCTACAGCGTTGAGATTGTAGTCCCATGTGTTCGAGCACTGAGTGACGCTGCTAAAATCATTGATCGTTTAGCCGAACGCGGACTACCACGTGGTTTGAATGGGCTCAAAGTGATGTTTGCGTGTGATACACCTTCCGCCGTGCTGCTCTCAGAGCGTTTACTTCATTACTTTGATGGACTTGTGATCAAGCTTGAGAGCTTAACTCAGCTAACTTTGGGCGTAGATCTCATGCACGAAGAACTGGCGCATTTGTATGACCCACAAAATGAAGCTGTGTTAGCGCTAGTAAAGCAAGCCGTAAACGCATGTAAAGATGTAAACAAGCCAGCTGCAGTGCTGCTGGATAACTTGGCAGAATTGCCTCTACTTGCTGAGCTACTTCAAGATGAAAGTGGCGTGACGGTTTTTCCTGTTAGTTAAAATAGAATTTAATGTGACGCTGTAACTAAGGCCTGCTCACTTTTAATGAGCAGGCCTTTTCATTTCTATTTAAAGCGTTCTAATAATAGAGACCTCACCGCATAGTTTGTGGTTTTGATCAAATAAAGATACGTTTTAGTAACATTATTTTGACAAGTGGAATGGTTTTTGGCTTACTGGTCAGAGGAGTTTTTTAAAGGAATCTGACATGTTTAGCGCATTACAAAAGGCGAATTTTTATCTAGGAACGTTTGGTTTTTTTAAGGTGCCTTTGATTTGGCTCTGCCGTCCAAAACTACTCAAGCTGGATGAAAATGAAGTAGAGCTCAGAATTCCATTGAAACGCAGAACTAAGAACCACCTTAACAGCATGTACTTTGGCGTTTTAGCAGTGGGTGCTGATGTAGCGGGTGGATTTATGGCCATGAGTAAAGCACAGCAACGCGGCAAGCGTGTTTCTCTTGCTTTCAAAGAGGTGGAAGGGAAGTTTCTTAAACGCCCAGAAGCGGACGTCCATTTTATCTGCAAAGATGGCCAATTGATTGATGACATGCTGGATGAAACGCTTCGTTCAGGTGAGCGAGTCAACCAACCTGTCCGCATTATTGCTACGTGTCCAAGTTTACACGGCGATGAACCCATGGCTGAGTTCTCGCTCGTGTTATCGTTAAAAGCTAGGTAGTGCTAGACCGGTATTCTTTCAATATCGACTATCTTGGAGCGATTGAGGACTATCTTCCATCGATAGTAGGTCGGCTCTTCACCCTGATTGTTTTCTTTAACAATTAGGTTCAAAAGGTGTCGTTTTTCGAGTGATTCTTTAACGACTTGTCCCTCTTGAAGCCTATAGATTCGGTTGCTGGATTTATCCATCAATCGAGTCAAAGCACGAAAATTAATGTTCAGTATTTCGCGTGTTTGCTCGTATCCACTGGTAAATCGAGATGTCGCCATCTCCGTATGTGCACGATAGTGCAATACTTCTTCTTCGCGCTGGACAGATCGTTTTTTACGGATGCTCTTAATGCGGTCTGGCAGTTGGTCAAATGAGCTGTAGTCAAGCCACTCAATTTTCTTGCCGACCTCTTTTTTGGTCGTGGCATCGATAAATCGGCGACGCCATTTAGGCTTTCCCCTTTGTATCCAGCGCCACATGATGTCACGTAGGTCGTCTTTAAAAACCTCTCTCAGTGCATAAATGACAGATAACACGAGGATAAACGACGCTGTGATTTCGCCAAGATAGTCACGAGCGAGAATTACGGCTGAGGTAACGAATAGCATAACTAAGCCCGTTGCGGATCCTTTGATCATCCGTTTTGTGTTGTTACCCATACTGGTAGATTTTGATTGAAGTACAATAGGGTGTTCAATCAAGCGGCGCAAAAGTCGCATCTTGTTCGCCAGTCGCGTCGGGTCACTCTTAACCTTATCGGAGTTGTAATTGTTTAGATTACGATGTGCTTGCTCCTTTTCCACAATGGTAATCAAACGTTCTTTAAGAGGGGTGTATGCTTTGCTATTCGGAATATACACAACCAATTCGAGAAGCTTCTGTCCGGTGTACCAAGAAAGATAGTTATCGATATTTGCATAGTGGCGCTTAAGGCTGTCGTCGTAAGGTACCGAGCGGCGCATCTTACGAAGTATGTCTAGAGCAAGTTCAATAACTTCGTCGACCTCATCAGCGGTGATTTCGTCTTGCGCTGTCTCTTTGAATGTCGCTACTGCTTTGTCTAGTGCTATTACATATTGATATGCGAAAAGACTTAAGCTGACTCGGTACTGAGTATTTGAAAGCCTGCCTCGTTTGGCGAGACGAGAGTGGACCAAGGGAAGTAGTGTTTCGTTACTATAGTAAGCGCGCTTTTGCGAAATAGACTCGTGATAGAAATCTGACTCGGAAATGAGATGAGACTTCATTCCTAGTTCATTAGGAATAAATAAGAATACGTCCAAGTCGAGTTTTTTAGTATTGGCCATTACATGCGCTATTTTTAAGGTAATGGCATCTTGTTTGTCTACGGTGATCAACCAACTCTCTCCGTGTGCTGAGATTGCTCTAAGCATATCAGAACCAAGGTAAACTAGCATCTTAAAGGGAGTTAGGTATAATCGCGCCAACTACTACATTAGAGATAAAAAACATGATTAACATAGGTCGTACTAACCAATTGGAAGTAATTAAAGAAGCAGACTTTGGCTGGTTCTTGGACGGAGAGGACTATGGCTCTATCTTACTTTCCAAAAAGCATGCGCCTGAAGGTGTGGCGATTGGTGACAAGGTTGATGTGTTTATTTATTTCGATGCTGATAACCAGGTTGTGGCCACGACGGATACTCCTATTGCACAAGTGGGCGAGTGGGGCTTGATGAAGGTGGAAGGCATTAACAGTGTCGGCGCCTTTGCTAATTGGGGTATTAAAGAAAAAGACCTGCTTATTCCGTTTAGTGAGCAGCGTGGTCGTCTATCTGAAGGCAAGACAATTCTAGTGTATGTCTATACAGATAAAGCCTCTGGCCGAATCGTTGGTACGACAAAATTCAACAAGCTGCTTGATAAAACGCCAGCTCGCTATCAAAGAAATGAGCAGGTAGACCTGCTTATTGCAGAGCGCAGTGACCTAGGATACAAGGCCATAGTAAATGGTCAGCACTGGGGCATGATTTTCCCATCAGATGTCATCGGCAAACTATTCGTAGGTAAAAAGCTCAAAGGCTTCATCAAACAGATTCGTGAAGATGGCAAGATTGATTTGTCATTGCAAAAAGTAGGCGTTGCTAAGATGGATGATTTGAGTGAAAAAATCTTAAGCCTACTTGAGAAGAAAGGGGGCTTTTTGCCGTTGAGCGACAAGTCTACGCCTGAAGCTATTTTTGCCGCTTTCAAAACCAGCAAAGGTACGTTCAAGAAAAGTATTGGTGGTCTTTACAAGCAAGGTAAAATCTCCATCGAAAAAGACGGTATTCACCTAAAATCCGACTAAAAGTTTTCTCTTAGTTAAAAGACGTTCCCTAGCTAGAGGAAAGTTGTGACACAGAAAACTCAGACATAAATGTCAGGTACAAAAAGAGGCCCAAAACTGATCCTGATTTGGGCCTAGGGGAATGGCTCATGGAGAGCCTACGCTAACTGTTTTAAACAAGCTTGTTAGAGAAAATCAAGCTTCACACCTTTTGCGAACAGCCGTTCTCGTTCGCCATTTAAACGGATATTGCTGAATTGCCTATGTCTCGATAACCTTTAAAGTGTAGTACAGAACAGTAAAAAAGCGATGTTGGGTGCGGTTTTTACTAGCCCAATTCGCTATCCATTTGGGTTAAAACAGGTTTTTGTCGCGTACAAGCTCTCTTGGCAGGCCATTTTTAACTCGGTTTCCTACCCATTTACCCAACCCAATAATAAACCCGTTGTAGCTGACAAGCACTTCTCCCTTGCCTGATAGACCCTCTGGTCTCACATCGCGTCCCATAAACCACTCTCGAGCATCTGCAGTTTCAAGCGCTACTGTGTCCGTATTGTTGTTGGCGAGCGCTGTCGCCACTTGATGTTGCCATTTGTAGCCTTTCTTATGTTGCTCAGCAATTTTGATGCCCATGCGAGAGAAACGAAACTCACCAAGCATTGGCTCTAAGGCGCTAGGGAACAGCCAAATATCATTATCACGCTTCCATAACACGCCGTCTGAGGGGAGTTCGATCGAAAATGATTGCTTAAGGCTAGTGACAACGTCACTTGATTCCTTGTTGGTTAGTTTACTAAAAGGAAATTTTCCGAGCTTTTTCTTAACAGTAGGTGCGGTCACTGGAGCGAGCTTTGTAAACTTGGCAATGAAAAAGCCTTCGCTATCATAAGTTTGGGGGAAAACGTGTAAATAGCCTTCTGGCGTCGTTGCTTTCTCCGCACCTTCAAAAAGGGTCTGTAAGCTTTGTACTTGTACGGCATCACCAAATGTCTCTAGTAGATACTCCGCGACCTGCTGATTCTCCTCTGGGCTCAACGCGCAGGTTGAATAAACAAGGTTGCCACCAACTTTTAGTGCGTGGAAGGCACTTTCAATGAGGTCTTTTTGGGTAGAGGCGATTTCAGCGGTCGAGTTGAGACTCCAGTTTTTCATCGCATCAGGATCTTTCCTAACAGTACCTTCACCTGAGCATGGTGCATCAAGCAAAATCGCATCAAACTGTTCAGGTAGCCAGCCGCCAAAAACACGAGCGTCGTAATTACTAAGGGCTGCGTTTCGAACGCCGCAACGTTCAATATTAGCGTGTAACACTTTCACTCGGCTTGCTGCAAACTCGTTTGCCACCAAAACACCTGAGTTCTCCATTAGCGCTGCTAATTGAGTGGTCTTAGAGCCAGGTGCTGCGGCCATATCTAACACAGCTTCATAATCGTTATCTTCACCTGCGTAGAGTGCGCTCGGTGGCAACATAGAACTCGCTTCTTGAATATAAAATAAACCTGCCATGTGTTCTGCGGTGTTACCTAGCGGAACCTCGGATTCATCTGCCTCGATCCAGAATCCTTCTTGGCACCAAGGAATAGGATTAAGTATCCAGCCTTTATTTTGCGCATTGATTTTAAAGGCATCAACGGTCGTCTTCAGTGTGTTGACACGAATGCTTTTGCGTAGTGGCTTACGACAAGCTTCGACAAAATCTGTCATTGACAGATTCTCAGGAAGAAAAGTTTCGACGTGGCTAAGGAAATCTTCGGGAAGGTAGACGTTAGAATGCAAAGTGAAGCCTATTTATGCGTTAGGGAATTGCGTTGAATTATATACGTACCTCATTGGTAATGAAACAAAGCACCTTAGGTGCAGCCATAAAAAAATAGCCCGCAGAGCGGGCTATTAGAAGGCGTTCTAAATGACAGGCTAGGGCGCTGGGATTGCGGTTCGCCACTGCGTCCAACTAGCATCTGCTTCTTTATTAAGGTAAAAGGTTTGTCCCTCTTCTGCCTTAGGTTGCAACTGTGACCCTTCTGGTGTAGAGAAGGTGATTCCACCTCGAATTAAGCTATCGACTGTGCCTGCTTTGATGTTCGCACCAGAAAGGCCAAACTGTACGTTAACACCAGAAACATTCCAGAACACACTGTTTGCTCTGACAAGATAGGCATAATCAGGATCGATTTCGATAGTAGAGATAACGCGATCTGCAAAAGGACCCAGTTCGACCATAGTGACACTGCCGACTTCAATATCACGATACAGAATCGGTGTGCCTGGCTTAATGGAGCCACGGTTTTCGCTTTGTAGAATAAACTCAACACCGTTATCTACCTTGGCAAAATCATGCAGCTCAAACGCTTTAGTAGCTTTACCTACACCAGGCTCCACGGCAATATATTGAGAGACCAGAGCATTAAGGTTTTTAACACCATTGAGTCCAATTTTTGGCTTTACAATCCAGAAGTAGGCACCGTCATTCGTCAATTGTTTGACATACTCAGGAAGAATTCGAGCAACAATTTCAACTCGTTGTTTGTCGAAGTCTGGCAGTGTCAGCATAACTTCGCCTACTTTCACACCTTGATACTTGATTGGCATACCTTTAGAAACTTCTTGGTCTGCTGTCGTTGTATAAAGGGTGATGGATTGTCCGAATTTTCGGGCGGAGCCGAAGTCTTCGTATAGCTTCCAGTTTTTACCGGTCTTGTTTTCAATCCCAGGCAGACTGTCAAAGGCGATACCACCATCAATGAGGGTTTTCAGCGGTGCGGCCTTCACACTGACGCCAGAAAGAGACGCTTCCACTTCTACACCTGAGCGGTTCCAAAATACAGTCTGATTAGTGACGAGATATTTGTATTTGTTGTCGATAGTGACATTGATGTAAACCCCGCCATCAGTGAGTTCGTAATTAGAAACACTGCCGACTTGCATGTTTCGATACAGCAGTGGGCTACCTTCTTTAACAGGAGGAAGTTCGTTGGCGAATAATCGTAATGTCATTGTGCCAGACTGGTTGTGCTGCGCAAGCTCGGCTAGCGCTTTTGTTTGGAAAAGAGGAAACTCTGCACGTTCCGTCGCCTTGCCTTCACTAACAAAACTAATCGAGCCAGTTAAAAGCTGTTTAGCCGGAGGAACAGTGACGTTGAGGCCTGCTTCAGTGAGTTCTGCCGTAGCACTACCGGTAACAAAGAAACGGTTTTGGGAACGAATAAGGTTTTTATATTCAACGTCAATAGCGATGTCCATTGCGACTTGGTCGTCAACCAGTTCGACACTTAACACGCTACCCACTGGGATCCCTCGATAAAGCACGTTGACGCCGGGCTCTAGGCCAAATGAGTTGTTTGCTAATAGACGTAATGAGACCGATTTTGCTTGAACTCGGTCTAGCTCTTCTTGTTGGATAGCGACAAATTCACGAGTCTGTGGGCCATTACCCGGTACTAAAGTAAGGAAGTTACCTGTAATCAGGTTAGATAGGTTTTCAACACCGGAGAGGGATACCTTTGCTTCTTCCAATAGGAATAACGTACCTTGAGTGAGCATGTCACTGAAAGCCGGTTCAATAGAAGCCGATGCGACGATAGAGTCTCGTTCATCGTTAAGCGCGAGGTTGTTGATACGACCAATTTCGAGGCCTCGATAAACAATTGGGGAACCGTTGGCCTTTAGGTTACTGTTATCAGGCAAGGTAATCTTAACAGGAATACCTCGACCCGCTGTTTTGAGATCTTTGTAGAGCGTAAAATCCGAACCATCTTCGACGGGTGCGCCACCATCCGGGGAATCTACAGCAATCGCACCTGCCAAAATAGCAGCCAGACTTTCAAGCCGTATATCTACGCCTTGGAAGCCAACGCTAGCACCAATGCCACTCACATTCCAAAAGCGGCTTTTATTGGTAATGATGTGTCGAAACTCTTCTTGAATCGAAGCTTGAATCACGACGGTCTCTGCATCTTCATCTAATTTGAAGTTATAGACTTCACCGATAGGGATTTTCTTGTAAACAATCTTAGAGCCAACGGAAATACCGCCAAGGTCTTTTGCGCGTAAGGTGACGGTTAGGCCTTCATTGATAGCAAGTTCAGTGGGAACTGAGGCTAGCGCATTGAACTTAGTGCTAGAACTGCTGGACTTGGAGGCTGGATGAATGGCGATATAGTTACCCGAGACCAGTGCATCAAGACCCGAAATTCCAGACAGAGAGGCAGAGGGTTTAACTAACCAGAACTTGGTGTCTTCGCCGAGCAGTTTTGCCGCTTCTGGGTAGATATCTGCGTCGACGTAGATATTAGACAGATCGTCAGACAAGTTGATATCTCGAACCATACCAACTTCGAGTCCTTGATATCTGATTGTCGTTCTGCCAGCGATAAGGCCCTGAGCATCCGAGAAGTAAATTTGAACGCGCTGTCCGGCATCATGAACAGCCTTTGCGAGCAACCAACCAGCAAGTGCGATGGTTAATATAGGCAGGATCCAGAGCGGAGAGATACGCCTGGATTTTTTTACCTCTGGTGCATAAGAGGGTTGTGGCTGATTGTCATTACTCATTAATGCTACTACTCACTGGTTTTGCTGATTCTGCTTGTTGTAGTGATGCGTGCTTATCCCACAACAACCTCGGATCGATTGATTCGGCAGCTAACATGGTTAATACCACGACAATGCCAAATGCTACGGCGCCAAATCCTGGCGTAAAGTTCAAGATTTGGCCACGGTCAACTAAAGTCAACATGATTGAAATAACAAACAAGTCGGTCATTGACCACTTTCCTATCCACTTAATGGCTCGATATATCATCAACGCATGACGATGGTTTCTTACCATGTTGAATTGAATACAGATTAGTAGATAGGCTAATCCCAGTATCTTTGCCACAGGGACAACGATACTGGCAACAAATATAATAATAGCGATACCGAGCATGTCGTTGTTAATCAGCGACGCAACCCCGGAAAATATGGTGTCTTCTAGCAACTGACCATTGGTTATCAATATCGAAATTGGAATTAAGTTCGCTGGGAAGATAGCGATGGTTGCTGCAATGAGTAGCGCCCAGGTTTTTTGCATCGAGTTGGGCTTCCTATGATGCAGAGGACTTTCGCAGCGAATGCACTGAGCGGCTTCTTGTTGTGATAGATGACAACTGTGGCAGTGTATGTGTTTGTCAGTAATAGACAGGCTGTTTTCTGGACGCCAAAGCTCCCAATAGCGTCGAGTGCTCACGCGGCTGATAAGCAAAATAGTGATAACTTGCAGAATCACAAGGCTGTATAGTGCGTTACCAACAAAAATATCCGAGTAGTCTTGTAGCTTGAAGCAAGATATTGCAACACTGATAAGGAACACGTCCAACATCACCCAGTGCTTGCTATGTTCCAGTATCCAAAGCGATCCTTTGAGAGGATAGAACCATCTGCGCTTCACCGAGAGGTGAGCGGTGAGAATGGCGATACACATTGCGAGCGGCACTATGGTGTGACAAAACAGTGTTAGCAATGCGAGTCCGGGATACCCCTCTTTTATTAGGGCTTGTACGCCTTCAATGAGAGTACCTTCGATCATGACTCCAACTAGGCGAATGGTAATGAAGTCAAAATAGTGGGAAGGAATAAAGAGCAGCAAGCAGGTAATCGCGAGAGCGAGGTTGCCATTAAGGGATGCATTATCGCTGCGGTAAAGAGTCGTGCCGCAGCGAGGGCAATTTGCTGTCTGACCAGGTAGTAACTTAACACGATCGACGGGCAGTTCGCAGTTTTCACAAAGACGAACTAGCGATGATGGCGAAGAATGAGCGCAAGCCTTCATCACTGAGACCTCTCGGTACTCAGTGATATTGTCACAAAACTAACTTGCAGATTGCACCGTACCGTAAAGCGTTTGGTACAGTCCTTCTTTCTCGACCAGTTCAATATGGGTTCCTGATTGTGTTACTTGTCCATCTTCGAGCACGTAGATAAGGTCCGCTTGTTTCACCGCAGAAAGGCGATGCGCGACGATGAGCGTGGTTCTGCCTTTAAGAAACTCACCCAGTGCGGTGTGAAGCGCAGCCTCAGTTGCTGTATCTAATGCCGAGGTCGCTTCATCTAAGATCACGAACTGTGGATCGCTTAGAATCATACGAGCGATTGCGAGGCGCTGCCTTTGGCCGCCAGACAACCGAATGCCGTTCTTACCGATTTGCGTTTCTAGACCATCAACGAGCTTGTCAGTCACATCTTGTAGCTGAGCGACTTTCAGTGCATTCCAGATAGAGAAGTCATCATACTCTTTTCCAAGCGTCAAATTATGCCTTAAGCTGTCATTAAAGAGTATAGGTTGCTGTAAAACAACGGCAATTTTATCTCTAATAATGTCAAAACCTATGTCATTAGTGTCAACTCCATTGAATTTGATAATGCCATCACGTTGTTTATACACGCCGATAAGCAATTGAATCAGTGTAGACTTGCCGCCACCGCTAGCGCCCACGAGCGCAACTTTCTTACCAGCAGGTATTTCTAGGTTCAGTTTGTTCAATACATCTTTGTCAGAGTCATAGGAGAAAACGACATCTTCAATAGCGACATCAACTTGCTTGTTGATGCTAAACGGGTTGGTTTTGCTCACGACCTGAGGCTCTTCCTCTAAATCGAGTAGGGTGTTGATGCGACCTAGGGCGGCTTTGGCACTGTACCAAGAAAACTGAATGCTCAGCAGTTCTTGAACCGGACCGAGCATGAACCAAAGGTAACCAAACACTGCGAATATCTGTCCAATGGTGAGATCACTGAATAAAACCATCACCATTGCGATGGCGCGAAAGAGTTCAAACCCGATTAGAAAAAGTAAGAAGGAGAGACGTCCTGCAGCTTCGGACTGCCAAGCGTACTTGTCAGCATTGGTTCGCACTTCATTGGCTTGCTCTTTAAGTTGTGCCAGAAAATCTCTCTCACGGTTAGCTGCGCGAAGCTGATAAATGCCATCTAGAGTCTCGACCAATCGGTTTTGGAACTTTTCAAAAGCTTGGTTCTCTCTTTTCTTTAGGTGTTTGACCATGCCACCAAGCTTTTTGGAAAAGTAGACGACGATGGGGTTGACCAATAAAATGAATAACCCCAAACGCCAGTCGATCCATAGTAAAACGACGGCAGTCCCCAAAACGGTAAGAAAGCTGATAATGAACTTGCTAAGCGTAGAGCCCACAAACTGATCAATGGTTTCGATGTCGGTAATTAGGTGAGCGTTGATTCCTCCACTACCGCGTGTTTCATACTGCTGAATACTGATACGACCAAGCTTGTCGATCATTTTGCATCGAATTTGATAGGTAATTGTTTTAGAGACGAGGGTAAACTGTCGCCCTTGCAGGATATTAAGCCCTTGGCTAAAGGTTCTCATCAGGACAACCAGAAGCAGAGTCATCGCGATATAACCAATCGGTGTTTGCCAACTGTCAAACATGATGGTGTTCATTGCTTCGAGACCACCAGCGGGTTGGTTTAGCAACACTTCATCTACCATCACCGGCATTAATAGTGGGATAGGGACGCTAATGAGTGTTGCGATGATTGCGATGATATTGGCAACGATCAACCGAGACTTGTGATTTTTTACTTGTGTTATCAACCAGGAACGGCTAATAGTGTCTTTACTATACGTCATGTTTGTGAGAATAATTCCTATTACGATTGGCTGGCATTGTACGTGTATTGTTAGAATTTTAAAGTTATTAATGGAAATATCATGAATTTAGAGAACTATGAGCGCTTAACCAAGCAAGCTGTCGCACTCATTGAATCCGAAACTGATTTGATCGCTAACCTATCTAATATTAGTGCACTTCTTTTCATGGAGTTAGAAGACCTCAATTGGGCTGGTTTTTACTTGATGAAACAAGGCGAGTTGGTTCTTGGTCCATTTCAAGGTAAACCTGCTTGTGTGCGTATCCCAGTAGGTCGTGGTGTTTGTGGCACTGCTGCCGCGACGAATACGGTACAACGTGTATACGATGTTCATGCCTTTGAAGGTCATATTGCGTGCGATGCGGCGAGCAATTCTGAGATTGTGATTCCTTTTTCCATTAATGGTGAGATTGCTGGTGTTTTAGACATCGATAGTCCAAGTGTCGGTCGTTTCAGCGAAATTGATGAAACTGGCCTAACAAAGTTCATGGAATCCGTGGAAAAGCTGCTCAATTCCCATACAAACGTGGTCTAAAATCACATTTGCCTGTGGTTTTTCTATTGCAGGTCACTATAATACCAAGAATATTTTTCTTAATGCTTCGCGGATAACCGCATTAACCAGGAACCCACATGGAAAACACTGAGAAGTTGAAGAACAGCAAAGAAATTATCGCGTATATTGCTGAATGTTTCCCTAAATGCTTTACTGTAGAAGGTGAAGCGAAACCACTTAAAATTGGTATCTTTCAAGATCTTGCTGAACGTCTAAAAGATGACGAGAAAGTGAGCAAGACTCAGCTACGTGCAGCGTTAAGACAATACACTTCTTCTTGGCGTTACCTACACGGCGTTAAACCTGGTGCAGTACGTGTTGACCTAGATGGCAACGATTGTGGTGTACTAGAAGAAGAACACGTAGAACACGCAAAAGCGACACTGGCAGAAAGCAAAGCAAAAGTTGCTGAGCGCCGTAAAGAACAAGCTCAAAAAGCTCGTGAAGAGGGCAAAGCGAAACCTAAGGCTAAGAAGCCTCAAGGTGCACGTAAGCCACAGACTACAAAGAAAACAACGAAAGTAAATAAGCCAGTTGAGACGCGCGCTTTGAATGCAGATGAAATGATCATCGGTAAGCAAGTAAACGTAAACATGGGCAAAGGGAACATGGCTGCGACCATTGTTGAAATCAATAAGGAAGATGTGCGCGTTCAGCTAGTAAATGGCCTACAAATGGTTGTTAAAGCGGAGCACCTGCGCGCATAAAGGAGAAATTCCTACGCATGAAGTGCCGTTCAAAAGTATCTGTAATTGCTGCTAGCCTCTGGCTAGCAGCTTCTTCGGCTCACGCCCTCGAAGCAAAGTATGAAAAGTCAGAAATTCCTACTTTGGCTCCTGAAGTCCAGCATGAGACTGCCAGCAAGCGTGTGACCTCTCGATTCACTCGTTCTCACTATAAACATTTCACCTTAGACGATGAGTTTTCAAAAGCGATATTCACGCGCTACTTGGAGATGCTCGACTACAATCGCAATATTTTCACGCAAGCAGACATTGATAAGTTCGATGCTTGGTCAACAAAACTCGATGACCAACTAAAAGCGGGCAACAACCAAATCGCATTTGATGTTTACAACCTCTCTATGCAAAAGCGTTACGACCGTTTTGCTTATGCGCTGTCGTTGCTAGACAAAGAGATGAAATTCGATGTGGATGAGGCTATCACGCTTGATCGTTCTGAAGCTGCATGGCCGAAAGACGAGGCGGAGCTCGATGAGCTTTGGCGCAAACGCGTTAAATACGATGCTTTGAACCTAAAGCTTACGGGCAAAGACTGGGATGAAATTAAAGAGACACTTGGCAAGCGTTACAACAACGCTATCAAACGGCTCACCCAGTCTCACAACGAAGACGCGTTTCAAATTTACATGAACGCTTTCGCTCGAGAAGTGGATCCACATACCAGCTATTTATCACCTCGATCAGCAGAACAATTCCAATCAGAAATGAACCTCTCGTTAGAGGGAATCGGTGCTGTGCTGCAATTGACTGACGACTATACCGTTATTCGTTCATTAGTTGCTGGCGGACCGGCATCTAAGAGCAAACAGCTTGGCGAAGGCGATAAGATCATCGGTGTTGGTCAAGATGGCGAAGATATTGTCGACGTTATTGGTTGGCGCCTTGATGATGTTGTCCAGCTTATAAAAGGGCCAAAAGGTACCAAAGTTAAGCTTCAAATCTTGCCGGACGGTAAAGATGCGAAAGCCACAGTGGTTGAGATTGTTCGTGATAAGATCAGACTCGAAGATCGTGCTGTGAAATCTGAAGTCTTTGAAAAAGACGGTAAGAAGATTGGTGTACTTGAGGTACCAAGTTTCTATGTCGGTCTTTCTAAGGATACGGATAAACTCATTACTGAGCTAAAAGAGAAAGGCGTTGATGGTATTATCGTCGATCTTCGCAACAACGGTGGTGGTGCATTAACTGAAGCAACCGCAATGTCTGGCCTCTTTATTGAAAGCGGCCCGGTAGTACAGGTTCGTGATAGCTACGGCCGAGTTAATGTCAACAGTGATACTGATGGCAAGATCAGCTATCAAGGTCCATTGACTGTGTTGGTTAACCGATACAGTGCGTCTGCCTCTGAGATTTTTGCCGCAGCGATGCAAGATTATGGTCGCGCCATTGTTCTGGGTGAAAACTCATTTGGTAAAGGTACCGTTCAGCAGCACCGTTCTTTGAATCATATCTATGACTTGTTCGATAAAGAGTTGGGCTACGTTCAATATACGATTCAGAAGTTCTATCGTATTGACGGTGGCAGTACTCAGAACAAGGGTGTAGTACCTGATATCGCATTCCCAACCGCGGTCGATCCTGCTGAAACAGGGGAGAGTGTTGAAGACAACGCGTTGCCATGGGATAGCATCGATAAAGCGAAGTACTCTGTGTTACAACGTAACGATGAGCTCATTGCCAAGTTGACAGAAGCACATGAAAAACGCATTGCGACGGATATGGAATTCGGCTTCATTGCTGAAGACATCGCCAAGTACAAAGCTGAAAAAGACGATAAGACATTATCACTGAGCGAAGCTGCTCGTAAGCAGGAAAGTGATGATAATGATACTCGTCGACTTGAGCGCGTGAATCAGCGTCAAAAGGCGGCGGGCGAAGAACCATTTGAGGCTTTGGATGATATCCCGAAAGACTATGAAGTGCCGGACGCTTACTTAGATGAAGCGGTTGCCATCACAGTGGATATGGTCAACTCGAAAGGTTAATATTTTTCGATGCAACTAAGAAAAAACGAGCGGTAACGCTCGTTTTTTTCATTCTGATGAAACCTGCCTCAATTCTGATACTTAAAATTAAAAACCGTGATTTAGATCAAAATATTTCGCAATCTCGTATTAACCCACCTAAGCTTTAAGTAATTGTGAGGGGGATACATATGAGATGGATAACGCTAATTCTATGTGTTTTTTCGTTTGGAGTGATGTCGGAAACGCGCAAAGACAATAATGATTTAACCCAGTTTGATCAGCCGTTTCTGCTTGGTGATTGGTACTTAGTCAACCCAAGTCCAGGTGAAGCTCCGGACGCTTTTCTCGCGATAAAACTGACTCTGCAATCTAACTACTCTTTTAGTATCGACATACAGAAACAAGACTACAGTATCGAGCATTGGGAGGGTTTGTTCACCGCTAATGACGATACTATCATCCTAGGTTTGAACTCTGACGAACCCCAGGTTTACGCATACAGTGGAAATCACAATATGCTCAATCTCAATGGTGTCGTATTTACAAAAGCGTTGCCCAACGCGCTCGCAGGCATTTGGTCGTCAGTGAGTGTGTCTGGTGACGACAAACACGCTCAAGAAATAGCGCGCATGGATTTAATTCTCCAACCAGACTTCGTGTTTACTTTTCGTGTGAGTTCCAGTGAAGGTGAAGAAGCGATCCATAGCGGTGTTTACTACACCGAAGACGATCATATCGTATTACTCTATCAAGATGGTGAACATGATGCGACCTATACGCTTGATAAAGATGAACTGACTTTAGAGGTCGAAGATGGCGATATGTTCGCGGTACTAAACCGAATCCGCTAAGCAAAATTTGCATCAAAGCTTTGAGCGCCAACCCAAGTTGGCGCTTTTTTTATGTCATTCTCTGCAATCCTTTGTCCCATAAGGTTATAATCATTTCCGATTCAGCGTATACGCGACTATAGTTGCAGGTATATTCTGCTAACAATAATAAAGACAAGGACTAAAGGATGACGGAGTCAGCACCTAAAGCCAAATACCGAAGTGATTATCAATCACCTTCGCATACTATCACAGATGTAAACCTCACTTTCGATCTTCATGAGACGAAGACTCGTGTTACGGCCATTTCTAAGGTTAAGCAACAAGGTAGTGAAACCACTATCTCTTTGGATGGTGAAGGCATTGAGCTCGTTCAGATATCAATTAATGGAGAAGGTTGGACGGATTATACACAGACCGAAACCGGTCTTGAGATTCACAACCTTCCATCAGAATGCGAACTGAAAATCGAAAATACTATTTCTCCTTCAACGAACACGGCATTGGAAGGTCTGTATATTTCAGATGGCGCGTACTGCACACAATGTGAAGCAGAAGGCTTTCGTCGTATCACATACTTCCTTGACCGACCTGATGTTCTGGCAAAGTACACAACTAAAGTTATTGCCGACAAAGCGAGCTTTCCATTCTTACTAAGCAACGGCAATAAAGTTGACGAAGGAGAGTTAGAGGACGGTAAGCATTTTGTGTCTTGGGAAGATCCACACCCAAAACCATCCTATCTGTTTGCTCTCGTTGCTGGTGATTTTGATGTGCTTCGCGATAGTTACACTACGCGCTCTGGACGCAATGTCGCATTGGAAATTTTTGTCGATAAAGGCAATCTAGATCGTGCGAACCATGCAATGGTTTCTTTGATTAACTCAATGAAGTGGGATGAAGAGCGCTTTGGTCTGGAGTATGACCTCGATATCTACATGATCGTGGCCGTTGATTTCTTCAACATGGGTGCGATGGAAAATAAAGGGCTGAACGTCTTTAACTCTAAGTTTGTTCTCGCGAATGATCAAACTGCAACCGACACTGATTATCTTGGTATTGAAGCGGTAATTGGCCACGAATATTTTCATAACTGGACTGGTAACCGCGTGACTTGTCGCGACTGGTTCCAGTTAAGTTTGAAAGAAGGCTTGACGGTTTTCCGTGATCAAGAGTTCTCATCTGATTTAGGCTCACGTTCAGTTAATCGTATTAACAACGTGCGAATTATCCGTGGTCCTCAGTTTGCTGAAGATGCGAGCCCGATGTCTCACCCGATTCGCCCAGAGAAAGTTATCGAAATGAATAACTTCTACACGCTCACAGTGTACGAAAAGGGCAGCGAAGTCATCCGCATGATGCACACGCTACTTGGCGAAGATAAGTTCCAAGCGGGCATGAAGTTGTACTTTGAGCGTCACGATGGTACCGCTGCGACGTGTGAAGATTTTGTGGCAGCAATGGAAGATGCTTCTGGTATTGATCTTAAACAGTTCCGACTTTGGTACAGCCAGTCCGGCACACCAAGTCTGACCGTTACCGACACTTATGACGAAGCCAATAAGACATACACGCTGACGGTCAAACAACACACGCCATCGACTCAAGATCAAACTGAAAAGCAGGCGTTACACATTCCATTTGACGTGGAACTGTATGACGAGCAAGGAAAAGTTATCGAGTTACGCCGTAACGGCATGCCGTCTTCAAATGTATTGAATGTAACGGAATCTGAGCAGAGCTTTGTGTTTGAAAATATTGAAAGCAAGCCAATTCCATCCATGCTTCGCGAGTTCTCTGCACCTGTTCGTTTGAACTTCGAATACAGTGATGAGCAGCTGGCATTTTTGATGGTCCACGCACGCAATGATTTTGCCAAGTGGGATGCAGGACAAATGCTTCTTGCGAAGTACATCAAGTTGAATGTTGAAGCGGTACAAAAGGGTTTGAAGGTTGAGCTACCTGATTTGGTTGTTGATGCCTTCCGCGGTGTGCTGTTAAACAAAGAGCTTGAGCCTGCATTCATTGCCGAAGCACTGTCATTGCCAAGCTTTAATGAAGTAGCTGGTTGGTATGAAACCGTAGATGTAGACGCCGTATGTGATGTGCTGAAAGGGATCAAACTTGGACTTGCTGATGCTTTGCAAGATGAACTGTCGGCGCTTTACCATACATTAGCACAAGTAGAATATACGATTGAGCATGATGCTATTGGTAAACGTTCATTAAGAAACTTGTGTCTGCAATACCTAGCCAATGTTGAAGCTCATGCGCATCTTGTAAAAGAGCAGTATGAATCAGCGAACAACATGACCGATACAATGGCAGCAATGAGTGCAGCAAACAGCGCATCTCTTGCTGTTCGTGAAGAGATTATGGCTGATTACAGTGAAAAATGGAGCCATGATGGTTTGGTCATGGACAAATGGTTCGCGCTACAAGGTAGTAACCCGTCAGTGAACGCACTAGAGAATGTGAAAGCGTGTATGTCGCATAAAGCATTTAGCTTGAGTAACCCAAACCGAACAAGAAGCTTGATTGGTTCATTCCTCAACATGAACCCGCGCCGATTCCATGATAAATCAGGCAAAGGCTATGAGTTTGCGGGTGAAATTCTTACTCAGCTTAATGAGTCAAACCCTCAGGTTGCGTCTCGTTTAATCGATCCGTTGTTGAAACTTAAACAATACGATAGCGAGCGCCAATCGCTTATCAAACAAGAGCTTGAAAAGCTAAAAGCATTAGATAACTTAGCCAAAGACTTGTTTGAAAAGGTGACTAAAGCGCTAGAGTCTTAATGTAAAAACCCACTACTGAATAAATATACAGTAGTGGGTTTCTTCTTATTGCTAGTTACTTGTCTAATCACTGAACATAAATGCACCAATCACTTAATGAAACAGTACTATTTCTCCCTGAATATCAGTTATAACGATTACCTTACGCACTATGCTGGTCATGCATCCAGTGTTTTGGTGTATACCGAGCAGGGACTAAGAATCCAGCTACCTGCGACACGATTTCGTCCATTTTTAACACAATTAGGCTTAAAAGGGCGCTTTCGATTAACAACTGACCAAAACAACAAGTTTTTACGGTTAGAATCACTGTAACTTGGCCCATATCTAGTGATATGAATAAGTGCATTAGTCACACAATCAAACATTTCCCTGAAACTTCCTCCATTTTTCATTAACCCTTTTTCAATAAAACTTTTACAATAAAGACAAGCCTACATCCCTCATAAAAACAAAAAAGTGGAGCGTTACTATGACCACGCGCGAACCTGTTGTTCCGGTTCTACTGGAGAAAGTTTATAAGTTGATTGAATCCAAAGTAGAAGGAGCCAATCAGCCTCTAGTGACTAAACTTGCCAAACATATTTTAAGCAACGTTTCCCCTGACGATTTGCTGCAAAGAAATGAATCCGACCTGTATGGTGCTGTTGTTAGCTTATGGCATCATTTAAACGAAAAGAGATACGATGAAATTTCGGTCCGAGTGTTCAACCCGACGGTGAGCCGTCATGGTTGGCAGTCGACACATACTATCGTCGAGATTGCTGTTCCTGATTCCCCGTTCTTAGTTGATTCAGTCAAAATGGCGTTGAATCGAATCGATCTTACCTGCCATATTATGCTTCATGGCCCAACTCAGTTCGAAAGAAACGAGCAAGGACAGATTACTTCTGTTAACGAAGGCAAAGGCCATCTTCAATCGGTTTTCCATATTGAGGTAGACAGACTGAGCGCGAAAGAAGAGATGAACGAGCTTAAAAATGAGCTTGTTACCATCTTCGAAGACACGGGTTTAGTGGTCAATGAGTGGGAGGCAATGTCCGACAAGCTCAAAAAGATCACGAAAGACTTAGTAAAAAACAAAGCTAAGCTTCCAATGGAAGACGACCGCTTTGATGAGACTATTGCTTACCTTGAGTGGTTGGGTGATCACAACTTTACCTTCATGGGATATAAAGAGTTTGACCTAATCAGTGAAGAAGGGGATTCGGTTCTCAAACCAACCAAAGAGCCTGGACTCGGTCTGTTTTCAAAAGAAGAAAGAGTTCGCTCAGTAAAAATCTCTGAATTCTCAGACTCTGCTCGTCTCGAAGCAAAGAAACCTTTCCTACTGATTCTGACTAAAGGTAACAAGGCGAGCCGAATTCACCGCCCAGCTTATACCGACTATGTTGGAATTAAGAAATTTGACTCTAAGGGTAAGGTGATCGGCGAGCACCGCTTTACCGGTCTGTACACATCGGCAGTGTACAACCAAAGCGTATCAACGATTCCTCTGATTCGTGAGAAAGTTGAACGTATATTGGCATCGAGCGGTTATCGTGATGGTTCATATTCTTACAAAGCGTTAAGAAACATTCTTGAAAACTACCCACGTGATGAACTGCTTCAAGCGAAAGAAGAAGAACTGCTTGAAGTAGGTATGGGTGTGGTTCAAATGCAAGATCGTGATTTGATCCGTTTATTCATTCGTAAAGATCCGTTCGGTCGCTTCTTCAGTTGTATGGTGTACGTAAGTAAAGATCGTTATAACACTCAGCTTAGAAAAGATACTCAACGGATCCTTCAGAATTATTTTGGCATTGACCAAGAGGTTGAATTTACGACCTATTTCTCAGAAAGCCCATTAGCGCGAACTCACTACATTGTGAGGGTAGACAATAACAACATGGATGTAGATGTGAAGGCGATTGAACGTAATCTAATGGAAGTATCAGCATCGTGGGATGACCGCCTGTCTGAAGCTATTGTGGCTAACTTCGGTGAAAGTAAAGGTCTTCCACTGTCTAAAGTCTACTCGAGAGCATTCCCACGTTCTTATAAAGAAGACATGATGCCGACTTCTTCGGTTGCTGACATTGAGCGTCTTGAAGCATTGGATGAAGACAACAAGCTTGGAATGCTGTTCTATCGTCCTCAAGAAGCGGCTGCAGATTCCAAAGAGGTGAAATTAAAGCTCTATCATCGTGATGAGCCTATTCACTTATCTGACGTAATGCCTATGCTGGAAAACTTAGGCCTTAGAGTTATCGGTGAGTCACCATATGAGATCGTTAAAAGTGATGGTGGCACCTACTGGATCCTAGATTTTGCCATGCTGCATAAGAGTGAAACGGTTGTGGATCTTCGTGAGGCACGCGATCGATTCCAACAAGCGTTCGCTGCGATTTGGTCAGGTGATCTAGAAAGCGACGGCTTTAACAGACTGGTACTGGGTTCAGGTTTGACAGGGCGTGAGGTCTCCATCCTTCGTGCTTATGCACGCTATATGCGCCAAGTCGGCTTCCCGTTCAGCCAACACTATATTGAAGACACGCTTAATCACTACCCAGACCTTGCTAAAGATTTGGTTGAGTTGTTTACTCAGCGATTTATGCCGTCTCTTAAAGGCAGTAAGAAGGGACAGCAACGCGTCATTGAAAAGATTCACAAGCAGCTGGATAAAGTGGATAGCCTGGATGATGACCGTATCATTCGCCGTTACGTGGAAATGATCTCTGCGACGCTTCGCACTAACTACTATCAGAAAGATAAAGCCGGGGACAATAAGCCATGGCTATCATTAAAGCTTGAACCTAAGAATATTCCAGAGATTCCAGCTCCTGTTCCAGCGTTTGAGATTTTTGTCTATGCCCCAGACATTGAGGGTGTTCACCTACGAGGCGGTAAAGTCGCGCGTGGTGGTTTGCGTTGGTCGGATCGACAAGAGGATTTCCGAACCGAGATCTTAGGTTTGGTAAAAGCGCAGCAGGTTAAAAACACCGTTATCGTTCCTGTGGGAGCAAAGGGTGGATTTGTCTGTAAGCGTCAACCTCAGCTATCGAGTCGTGATGAGATCTTTGCAGAGGGCCAACGTTGCTATAAGCAATTTATCCGTGCGCTATTAGATGTCTCTGACAACATCATCGAAGGGGAAGTTATTCCGCCGAAAAGTGTCGTGAGACATGACGAAGATGATCCATACTTGGTGGTTGCTGCAGATAAGGGGACGGCAACGTTTTCTGACTTAGCAAACTCAGTGTCTGACGAATACAACTTCTGGCTTGGTGATGCATTCGCATCGGGTGGCTCCAATGGTTATGATCATAAGGCTATGGGTATTACAGCCAAAGGTGGCTGGGAGTCAGTTAAACGTCACTTCCGTGAGATGGGAATAGATTGTCAAAACGAAGACTTCACCGCTATCGGTGTAGGTGACATGGCAGGGGATGTATTTGGTAACGGTATGCTACTTTCTAAGCATATTAGGCTCCAAGCTGCGTTTAACCATATGCACATCTTTATTGATCCAAATCCAGAGTCATCAGCGAAAAGCTGGGAGGAACGTAAACGCCTATTCGATCTTCCGCGTTCAAGCTGGGAGGATTACGATCCTAAGTTGATCTCTAAAGGCGGTGGTGTATTTGCTCGTCGAGCAAAATCGATCACATTGACTCCAGAGATCCAAAAGATGCTTGGCACTAAAAAAGCATCAATGGCGCCAAATGATCTTATTAAAATGATTTTGTCGATGGAAGTCGATCTCCTTTGGAATGGTGGTATCGGTACGTATGTGAAATCGAGCTCTGAAACACACACAGATGTTGGAGACCGAGCCAATGATGTGCTGCGAATCAATGGTAGCGAGTTAAAAGCCAAAGTTGTTGGTGAAGGCGGTAACCTGGGTATGACTCAGCTTGGTCGTATTGAATACGCGCTCGCTGGTGGACGGGTAAATACCGACTTTGTTGATAACGTAGGTGGTGTAGATTGCTCTGATAACGAAGTAAACATTAAGATCTTCCTTAATGGTCTAGTATCTAATGGCGATCTGACGGTAAAACAGCGCAACCAGATTCTAGAGTCCATGGAAGACGAAGTGGGTGAGATTGTATTGGACGACGCTTACTGTCAGTCTGAGTCAATTTCAGTGACCGAATTCCAGGGTGTCTCTTTGGTCAAAGAACAGATTCGCTTTATTCACACCTTAGAGAAAGCAGGTCACCTAGATCGCGCTCTAGAGTACATTCCTTCGGATGAAGATCTACTTGAGCGTGAAAAGCAGGGTATTGGCATGACTCGTCCGGAGCTTTCGGTATTAGTTGCATACGGTAAGATGGTGCTGAAAGAAGAGTTAGTCTCGGATGAGATCGCGAATGACCCTTATCATCAGCAACAACTCACCCAATACTTCCCATCTGAGTTACGCCGTAACTATATGGAAAGTATGCCAAACCATCCACTGCGAGCAGAAATTATCTCTACTATGCTTGCAAATCAGATGGTTAACGAGATGGGTTGTAACTTTGTGACTCGTTTGCAAGAAGAAACCGGCGCAACTGTGGTTGATATTGCTAATGCTTATGCGGCATCTCGTGAGATTTACGGTTTTGCCTACACATTTGAGCAAATCAGAAAGCTTGATAATGTGGCGAGCTCAGAAGCTCAGTATGAGTTGTTGTTCATTGTTCGCCGAACACTTCGTAGACTAGCTCGTTGGATTCTTCGTAATCGTCCTGGCAAGCAGTCAGTAGAGCAGTTAGTTGCTCGCTACCGTGATGACGTAATCAAGGTAGAGCAAACGCTAGAGAAGTGTTTGGTTGCTGAAGAGGTATCTGAACACAACGCTCAAGCTGATATTTGGGTAGGGCAAGGTGTTGAAAGTGATTTGGCGAATTATGTTGCTCGTCTATCAAGTTTGCTTTCTGCTGTCGACATCTCTGAGATTGCAACTGAAGCAAGCTTTGATGTTGAGAGAGCATCGAAACTTTACTTCCACTTAGGTGATCGATTATCACTTCACTGGTTCTTGAACCAAATTAACGGTCAAGCGGTAGACAACAACTGGCAAGCACTTGCGAGAGCAGCGTTCCGTGAAGATCTTGATTGGCAGCAACGCTTGTTGACGGCACAAGTACTGAAATGTGGTTGTGGGGGAGACAGTGAAGACGTGATCCTGTCACTTGATAACTGGATGGCGACAAATGAAAACAGCCTCCAGCGTTGGGAAAATATTCTCAACGAATTTAAGGTGGGGAATGTCCATGAGTTTGCTAAGTTCTCTGTTGCACTTCGCGAGCTAAGTCTACTTAATCTGAACTGTGCAAATAATCTTTAGACAATGACACCACAATGTTAACAATTAGGCGCTCTTCGGAGCGCCTTTTTTAGTCTCAAAAGACTGCTTTAGTGACGGCGTCACACTAAATCGGCGCATTATTCTGCAAAACGTTTGCGTTTTGTTAGATAAACGAAAATCTTCGTTGCATGTTTGGGGGAATCAGTAAATAATACCACCCCGTTTACACGGGTTTTCTATCGGAGGCACAATGCTTTACCGTCTTGCCAGAACTGGCTTTTTCCAACTTGATGCCGAAAAGGCTCACGATCTCGCTATTCAAAACTTTAAACGCTTCACCGGCACTCCACTTGATCTCGCTTATCGCCAACAACTACCTAATCGACCAGTAGAATGTATGGGTTTAACCTTCAAGAACCCTGTTGGCTTGGCTGCTGGCCTTGATAAAAATGGTGAGTGTATTGAAGCATTCGGTGCGATGGGCTTCGGTTTTGTAGAAGTTGGTACGGTAACACCTCGTCCTCAACCAGGGAACGACAAACCACGTCTATTCCGTCTAGTGGAAGCAGAGGGCATCATCAACCGAATGGGCTTTAACAACCTCGGTGTAGATAATCTCGTTGAAAACGTAAAGAAAGCGAACTTTGACGGCATTATCGGTATCAACATAGGCAAGAATAAAGATACGCCGATTGAAAAGGGTGCTGAAGATTACATTATCTGTATGGAGAAGGTGTATGAGCATGCGGGATATATCGCTGTAAATATCTCTTCGCCAAACACTCCAGGGTTACGTTCACTCCAGTACGGAGAAGCATTGGATGAACTCCTTGCTGAACTGAAGGCGAAACAAGCAGAACTTGCTGAAAAACATGGTAAATATGTGCCATTAGCTCTGAAGATCGCTCCGGATCTGAGTGATGATGAGATCGGCCAGATTTGTGACTCATTGATCAAAAATAAGATTGACGGTGTGATCGCGACGAATACGACGCTGGATCGCTCTGTTGTTGAAGGTATGAAGCATGCAAACGAAGCTGGTGGCCTAAGTGGCCGACCTGTACAGTCTCGTAGTACTGAAGTTGTTCGTTTACTTGCCAAAAACCTTGATGGTAAGCTTCCAATCATTGGCGTAGGTGGGATCGACTCTTTTGTTTCTGCAAAAGAGAAACTCATGGCTGGCGCTTCTCTGGTTCAAGTTTACTCTGGCTTCATTTATCACGGTCCTAAACTTGTAAAAGACATCGTCAAAAATCTTTAAGCAAATTCTGTCAGAGTGACTAGGTTTGAATCATGAAAGGGGGAAATAGTTTTCCCCTTTTTTTTTGTTTATTCGTTTGTAGAATTAGTAACAACTGACCAAAAAGGTAATTAAGCGTTTTACCTAACAGTCTGATTATTCTTCAAATATAGAGACGGAACGATGCTTAAACCCAGCGATACATGGATCTGGTATATGGACGAGAGTGAGAACTCTCTTATGCTGGATTTGGGAGATGATATGGTTTTCAAAACCAATCTTTCCCGAAAGCTCCTTGTTGAATGCGCGATGGGTCAGAACAACTTCACAGTCGATGACGCATCCGCGTTTCAAACCTTTAAAGACCAAATAAGCCTATTGGGACTTTCTGAACCAAGACAAGCAGAGCTTACGCTCTATTGTGTGGCCGCAAAACGTTTCCATAAGCCTGTTCAGCCTAAGAGCTGGTTCTTCGATCATCAAGATGGCACGTACCAGCCTCAAGAGGGTGACTTAGTTCGCTTAATCAACCAACACTCTGAGGGTTTCTTTATCGTGTTGGAAGTAGGGGAAAGTGCGAGTTTGTGTGCGTTGGTAGACCTAGAGTCATTCAGTTTGTCTTCAAACAAAGAAGTGGTGTTTGGTCAAAGTATTAAGGTTATGCACGACAGGATGGCCTGCGCACATCAATTTATGGCATTAAACCAGCCTATTGCTCTAGTTGGTTAAGAGCGTGGCATAGAGCGCGATAACGCGCCTTATAAGAAAAAGCAGTGGCAGCTTAGCAATTACAATAAGAAGTTCTAACTTCCATTTCTCGTAGAATTTATCGGTCCTAGTGGCCGATTTTTTTTGTCTCAACTATCCCCAATAGCCAACCCCAATCCTCAATAGTCACCCCATTAACTGACATGTTTGCTACTACATCTCTGTTGCAGTGCAAATAATTTGCTTTTTTTATCACCAGAAAGTGACGTATTTGTTCCCCAAATTTAGGGGGCATTCACTCCAAAATTCCTCCTTTCACTGCATTTTGTAAGTAAATTACAGCTAAAAATGCGCATTGGTATATACCAAAATTGTAGCGAATAAGTATTCACTATCGCTATAGTACCTAATTTTACGTTATTTAAATTAGCTACTGCTTATGTATTGATTGGAAAGATGTAGAAGGTTTATGACGGTTAAACCTTGTTCGAACAAACAAGTGGAGACGAAGATTGTGCAGGTTTATTTAGTGACAACAGGGATTGTCAGGTATAATCAACACCATTTTTCACAGCTAGATGAACACTATGAACCAATATCTTGCCGTCACTTCCAACGGTCTTGAAAACCTTCTTGCTCAAGAGCTTGAGCAAATGGGTTTAACTTCTGTAAAGCCAGTTCAAGCAGGAGTTAAATTTAAAGCGAGCAACGAGCAGATTTATCGCGCTTGTTTATGGAGCCGTTACGCTTCTCGCTTTGTGAAAGTACTGTCGGAGTTCACTTGCCAAGATGATATGGATCTCTATCTGGCTGCTTCATCTATCAATTGGGTGAACCACTTCCACAGCTCGAAGAAGTTCATTGTCGATTTCAATGGTACTAACCGAGAAATCCGCAATAGCCAATATGGCGCAATGAAAGTGAAGGACGCTGTTGTAGACGTCTTTACTAAGAAGAGCTTGCCTCGACCAAATATCAGTAAAGACCGTGCTGATGTGCGAGTTCACGTTAGGCTACACAGAGATAAAGCGTTAATAGGCCTTGATATGGTTGGCTCAGGCCTTCATCAACGTGGTTATCGTACGGAATCGGGACGTGCGCCTTTGCGCGAAACATTGGCTGCAGCTATCGTTTCTCGTAGTGGGTGGGAGCAAGGTAAGAATATGCTCGACCCTATGTGTGGCTCGGGCACATTACTGATTGAAGCGGCTATGCTTGCTGCGAATATGGCGCCTGGTGTTAAGCGTAAATCTTGGTGCTTTGAAGCGCTTGAAGACTTTGAACCTGAAGTTTGGGCTGAAGTGAAATCAGAAGCGAACGTACAAGCTCGACGCGGTGTCAAAAAGACTGACAGTAGGTTTTGGGGCTTTGATAATGACCCTAAAGTTCTTCGCACAGCAAGAAAAAATGCTAAACGAGCGGGTGTCAATGACCTAATTACGTTTGAGTTAGGTGATGCGAGTAAAGTAACTAAACCGGTAGAGTTTGGGGAAGGTGTTATCGTATGTAACCCACCTTACGGTGAAAGATTGGGTACCGAGCCTGGGCTTATTGCGCTATACACTGAATTTGGTAATCAGCTAAAAACAGAATTTGGCGGTTGCCAAGCATCTATTTTCTCAAGTTCTGACGATTTACTTAGCTGTCTACGCATGCGTGCAGACAAACAATTCAAATTGAATAATGGTGCGTTACAGTGTCACCAGAAAAATTATTCGATTTCTCAACGTAGTGCGGAACAGATTTCTGGTAACAATGATCTGCAAGTTATCGCGCCAGATTTCTCAAATCGATTGAAAAAGAACATTGCTAAGATCGGTAAATGGGCCAAGAAAGAAGGGCTTGATTGTTACCGTATCTATGATGCCGACCTTCCGGAGTACAATGTTGCAGTAGACGTTTATCAAGACTCATTAGTTATTCAAGAGTACGCTGCACCGAAGAGCATCCCGGAAGAAACAGCCAAACGACGTCTAACGGATATTATTCGTGCGTCGATTAAAGTAACAGGCGTCGATACGAATAATGTCGTCCTTAAAGTGCGCGAGAGGAAGAAAGGGTCATCTCAGTACAATAAGCTTGCTCAAAAGTCATCGACTATGACGGTAAATGAGTATGGTGCACAGTTAATCGTAAACCTTCATGACTACCTAGATACTGGTTTATTCCTAGATCATAAAATTACTCGTCGAAAGTTAGGCGAGATGGCACAGGGTAGAGACTTCTTAAACCTATTTGCTTATACAGGTTCGGCGACAGTGCACGCGGCGCTTGGTGGTGCCAAATCTACGACGACTGTAGACATGTCGAACACTTACCTAGAGTGGGCAAAAGATAATATGAAGCTTAACGGCCAAGTGGGTCGTCAGCATCAATATATTCAAGCGGATTGTCTTCAGTGGTTGGCTAAAGCAACGGGTAGTTACGACCTTATCTTTATTGATCCACCGACGTTCTCTAACTCTAAGAGAATGGAGCAGTCCTTCGATGTTCAACGTGACCACGTCACGTTAATGCGCGATCTAAAACGACTATTGAGTGCCGATGGCACAATCGTATTCTCTAATAACAAACGCCATTTCAAGATGGATATGGCGGCGCTAGAAGAAATCGGATTAACGGCTAAGAACATCTCAGATAAAACGCTACCGTTGGACTTCTCGCGTAATAAGCATATTCATAACTGCTGGGTTATCTCTCACAAAAGCTAAAGATGGACTATGGCAAAGGAACTGATTTTATATAGCACAGAAGGATGCCATCTCTGCGAGATGGCTCTTGAACTCCTGCAACAGGTTGGGCTGGAAGAAAAGGTTAGTATCGTTGATATTGCTTTCGACGATGCTTTGTTTTCTCGTTACGGTGTCACTATTCCCGTCATTAAAGTTGATCAATCAGAAATCAACTGGCCCTTCGATCTCTCTCAACTTCAACAATGGTTAAAAGTCAATGGCATTACTTACCATCCATAATGGGCAACTAGCGTTTGGCGATCACCCGCTACTCGATAAAACCGACTTTGCTCTGCAAGAAAATGAACGTGTGTGTCTTGTCGGACGCAACGGTGCAGGCAAATCGACCTTAATGAAGGTGCTAGCTGGCGACATCATCATGGATGACGGCAAGCTGCAAATTACTCAAGATGTGGTTGTTTCGTGTTTGGAGCAAGATCCACCACGTGATCAAGCAGGTACGGTTGCTGATTATGTTGCTGAAGGCCTTGCTGAAGTCGGTGAACAACTTAAGCAGTATCACACGCTACTTGAGCTGGTGGCACAAGACCCAAGTGAGTCCCATATCAATCGTCTAGCAAAAGTACAAGAAAGCCTAGAGGTGTCGGGTGCATGGCGTTTTGAGGATCGTATAAAAAACATTCTCGGTGCACTCAAGCTTGATGGAAACACATTGTTAACCGACCTCTCTGGCGGCTGGCAACGCAAAGCGGCGTTAGCTCGTGCACTAGTGTGTGACCCTGATGTCTTGTTGCTTGATGAGCCAACTAACCATTTAGATGTGACGACTATCGAATGGTTGGAAACATTCTTAAAGGATTTCCGCGGTTCTATCATCTTTATTTCACACGACCGTGCTTTTATTCGTTCAATGGCAACACGTATCGTAGATCTTGATCGTGGCCAGTTAGTGTCATTCCCAGGTGACTATGAGAAGTATTTAGTTGAGAAAGAAGAAGCGTTACGTGTTGAAGAGATGCAAAATGCGGAATTCGACAAAAAGCTTGCCCAAGAAGAAGTCTGGATTAGACAGGGCATCAAAGCTCGCCGTACTCGTAACGAAGGTCGCGTTCGCGCACTCAAGAAATTGAGAGAAGAACGTAAAGGGCGCCGTGAAGTGCAAGGTAAAGTCAACCTTAAACTTGATGATACAAGCCGCTCTGGAAAGATCGTGTTTGAAGCTACCGATCTTAGTTATCAGATTGAAGGTAAGACCATCATCAGTAACTTCTCGTTCAACATTCAGCGTGGAGATCGCATTGCGCTTATCGGTCCTAATGGTTGCGGTAAGAGTACGCTCATCAAGCTGTTGCTAGACCAACTAACACCAAGCTCAGGTAAGCTAAAGTGTGGTACCAAGCTAGAGGTAGCGTATTTTGACCAATACCGTGAAGCTTTGGACCCAGAGAAAAGTGTCATCGATAACTTGGCAGACGGTAAGCAAGAAGTCATGGTAGGTGGTCGAGAGCGTCACGCACTTAGCTATCTACAAGATTTCTTATTTGCTCCTAAACGCGCTCGTACACCAGTGAAAGCTCTATCTGGTGGTGAAAAGAACCGTTTACTGCTAGCGAGAATCTTCCTTAAGCCAAACAACTTGTTGGTTCTCGATGAACCAACTAACGATCTTGATATTGAGACGCTAGAATTACTAGAAGAACTTTTAGGCAACTACCAAGGAACGCTGCTTCTAGTAAGTCACGACCGTCAGTTTGTTGATAATACTGTGACGGCTAGCTGGATTTTTGAAGGAAATGGGGTTATCGAAGAGTTCGTTGGTGGGTATCATGATGCTCAACAGCAAAGGCAACAGGTGCTCGATGCACGTAAAGCCTATGAACCAGTAAAAGAGAATAAAAAACAGCCAGTTGAACAAGATAAGAAAGCAACTACTGTGAACTCTAAGCCTAAGAAGCTGTCCTATAAGCTACAAAGGGAATTAGAGGCGTTACCAGCGTTGTTGGAACAGCTGGAACAAGAGATTGAACAACTACAGGAAACGGTTAATGACCCAGCGTTTTTCGCTAAACCTGTGGATGAGACACAACCCATTTTAGATAGTTTGTCTGCAAAAGAGCAGGAGCTAGACGTTGCTTTTGAGCGATGGGAAGAGCTAGAAGCAATGCAACAGGAAAGTTAGTTTTGATGAGTCGTAATAATTTTAAAATTTCATTGATTGCAGCAAGTGTACTTGCTGCGACTTCAGGCCACGCGGCTTTATATCAAGTTGTTGAGATAAGCCCGACTAATGGTTATGAAGCTGGTTTCGCTAATAACGTTGATGTTACAGAGTTTTATGGATCAGCCGTTGATAAGTCCATACAAACAAGTTCTAGTAAAGGTTGTTTTGGGGAAGACTGCTCTTCAACCATTGTAACCACGTTCGGAGATTCGCGTGCGGGATCAGAAGGGCACTCATACCGACAAGAAGTACCCTTCAACTATGATTCATCGTTTTACTATACCACTTGGGGGAGAAACAGAGATTATTGCCGCAACGAACTCGGCTATCAAACGTGTGATCCAGGTTGGGCTGACAAGATGTGGCACGGTTACAGTGATCACGGGGGATTGCGCAGAGAAAGAGATGCTTGGTTGATAGACAGTTATAGGTCAAATGCCCAAGTGTTCCAAGATGGGCAGGTCTTTTCTTTAGGGCAGCCGTCTGCAGCTAATTATTCACCTAGCGGGTTTACCTACTCTCCGACCTCGAGTAACGCAGTGGTTAACGGGCTAGATGAGAACAATGTTGCTATCGGTAATACTAGCAGCGGTTATTACAGTAATGGCTCTAACAGTGCACTGATTTATCGTCATCGAGGGTTCTGGGGAAATAGCGACACACCTTCAATCCTACTTCCTAAACAAGACGGGGACATCACAGAGAAGATGGGGCGGACAATGGCGTTTGACTCTTTTAATCTCGATGGTGAGGATTATGTCGTCGGAAGTGCCTCTGTAGGTCCATTTGACTATGGAGATTCTAACAAAAACTACCGTGGCTCCGTTGCCAACTGTATTAACAACAGCACGATTAATGCAGACCCTGCGGCTTATGCTGATTGTCAGAATTTTGCGTTTGCGACTCAAGCGACTATCTGGAGGGTAACGGGAGCGAGTGGTACAGCGGAAATTCAACCTGATACCTTCTATGGTTGGCAAAACACTGGGAACTCTAATGTCGATAGAAAAGCGAGCCAAGGTAGTATTCGTGGTGTAGCAATTTCTTCTGCGACCGCATATTCAGGGAAACCGGTATTCGTTGGCATCAATAGTACTCAAGATGGTAGCAACTTATTTATGCAAGCTACTGTATTTACGCCGAACGATGACTTTTCTACTGGTAATCTCGATAAGGTTACTTCTCGAGTTATTTCCCGAGCGACGGTCAAAAGCGGAGATGACTTCGTTTACAGTAATTCGGTTGCTACTGACATCAACCAGAACTTAGTCGTAATAGGTGAGGCTAAACGTCGAGGAGATAAACGAGAAAACGGTGCAGCTCCAAACCGCATGTTTTTGGCATCGATCGATTCAAGTGGTAACGTTGGGTCTGCGCAGTATTTTGATGAGCTTAATGGGAATAGTGGTATTTTCTTCCGCGGAGCTGGTGGTAAAACAGGTGCAATTAACAATTTCAATGAAATAGTTGGTGCAGTGGATGCTGAGCAGTCAACAGAATACTTTGGTAAAAAACGTCGACAACGAGGCTTTATCTACCCATATAATGTCGCTGACTCAAACGACCCAGATATGGTTGAGAGACGTGAAATATTTCAAAACCGACCATGGCTGCTGGATGATCTTACGAATGATGGCAAGCTAGATGGGAATAATCAGTATCGAATCGTAGATGCGGCTGACATAAATGATGATGGTATAATAGTCGCTTCTGCATTGAAATGTGAAGGTGGTTATGACACGACTAGCCATAACTCTTACTGCGGTAATGGTCAAAAACGTGAGCGTGTCGTAGCGGTTAAGTTGATCCCGATCGCAAATGAAGCGGAACGTTCAATCCAGACACGAGGTGTTGAAGCTCCACCTGTCCAGCGTAAAGGCGGAAGCCTAGGTTGGATGGCATTGATTCTTCTTGGATTCTTCGGGTTACGTCGTAACAAGTAGTCACAAGTGACGAAAATCCCAGGTTCACAGTTCTGAATCTGGGATTTTTTGTATCTTGAGATCAGCGGAAAAATGCGCAATTATTAAAGAGGAGTCACAAAAACTCCACAAATCTTTAATGATAGAAAGTCGGGAAACCGATTTTGTATAGCGAGGACCGTACTATGAAGAGACAAAAGCGTGATCGTCTAGAACGAGCTCAATCACAGGGTTACAAAGCTGGATTGAATGGGCGATCGATGGAAGCCTGTCCCTATCAACAAATGGATGCAAAGTCATATTGGCTTGGCGGTTGGCGTGACGCGAGAGATGATAAACAATCAGGACTCTTCAAGTAGTCGGGAGCGAAATTGAAGTAACAAAGGGCCTCAAAAGAGGCCTTTTAATGAACACTCTAACGCACTATAACTAATGAACTTTATTAAAAATAAACGACTCCGAAGAGTCGCTTGCTGAAATTCTATCTTAGAAAGCAGAAGTGTCTTTAAACAGACCAACTTTCAGATCTTTTGCTACGTAGATTTCTTTACCATCAACGAGTACACGACCGTCAGCAATACCCATGACTAGCTTACGATTCACAACGCGCTTCATGTGCAGCTCGTACGTTACTTTCTTAGCCGTAGGTAGTACTTGACCAGTAAACTTAAGCTCACCAACACCTAGTGCACGACCTTTGCCTTCACCGCCAATCCAACCTAGGTAGAAGCCAACAAGTTGCCACATTGCATCAAGGCCAAGACAGCCTGGCATAACCGGATCACCGATGAAGTGACAATCGAAGAACCATAGGTCAGGAGTAATATCGAGTTCCGCAACGATCAAACCTTTGCCAAAGTCACCTTCAGTTTCCGACATTTTTGTCACACGGTCCATCATCAGCATGTTAGGTGCTGGAAGTTGAGGATAGCCCTCGCCGAATAGTTCTCCACGGCTAGAGGCTAGAAGGTCTTCACGGCTATAAGAATCACGTCTGTTTTGCATTATATAATTACTCCAAATTTTCGTTAGGCCATCTTAGTGAACAGGTGTACGCTAGACAAGTCCGACCACGACTAGACAAACCAGTTTTTAATCCTTGTCACAATTGAATCTGGCATCTCATGTTTTTCAAAGTTTTCAATACGTTCAGCAATCTTGCCGATCACACTTTCTTCACTTTCACTATTGAAGGGTTTACCAAGTAAAAGTGGGATGACTTCATCAACGTGTGTCGCTGACCAGATGTGAAACTCTCCGTTCTTGATGCTCTCAACAAGCTCTTTGTTCAATGCCAAGTGCTGTACATTTGTCTTGGGCAAAATGACACCTTGTTTGCCCGTGAGGCCTTGGTGCTTACACACGTTGTAAAAGCCTTCAACTTTTTCATTGAGTCCACCTACGGCTTGGACGCGACCAAACTGATCGACCGCACCGGTTACAGCGATTTGTTGGTCGATAGGATAACCTGACAAGGCACTGACTAAAGAGCAAAGCTCTGCAAGTGAGGCGCTGTCTCCGTCAACTTCACAATATGATTGCTCAAATACAATTGAAGCAGAGTAAGGCAGAGGTGCATCCAAGTCGAGCTCAGATGAGACAAATGCTTGCATGATCATCATGCCTTTGGCGTGGATATTGCCTCCTAGGTCTACTTTGCGTTCCACGTCTGAAATGTCACCATCGCCAAAGTGGACGACACAGGAAATACGTGCCGGCTCACCATAAGATATAGGATGGCCAGGAATATCAATGACGGTCAGTCCATTAACTTGACCGACTTGCTTTCCTTGGGTTTCGATAACGACTTGGCCTTCTAAAATGTCATCGATAGCACGCTCAGGTAAATACGACTCACGATTTCGTTTTGCGTTGATTGCTGACTCGATATGCTCGCAAGATATCACGGAAGTGTGACTGTAGGATGATGCTTCGCATAATAACGCTTTGTGCCAATCAAGTGACAGTGGCCAGTATTGCTTATCCTCAGTCTCACGCGCACCGGCTTGCAGTAGTTTGAGATAAGCTGAACGGTCAAGTTGCTTTTCCTCGAGACAAGAGTGAACCACATAATTTACGAGCGATAGGTATTGTTCTGCGCTTGTTTCGGTCACTTTTAAATCGCTTTCGACTTCGGTGTACTGCATAAATCCAGAACGGTAATCGCTATCTATCAGGTCTAAATCTGAAAGTTGTTCACGATCACCGATAATCACCAGTTTGAAATCAGAGCTAAACGTTGGTGGTTGTACTGACACATTCTCTGAGTCCACCGCAAGACACTCAAGCTTAGCACCTTGCAACAGAGACTTTAGATTGGTCCATACACCAAGATTTGCCAGTGCGCTCTGCGCCGAGCATACCAAAACACCTTTATTGGCTTGTGAGACAAGGCCCTTAGAAATGTGGTTTTCGCCTTGCACATTTTTATAGCGGTCAAAAAGTAGGTTTGGGTTCGCATCAACACCAATAATTGTACTGTGACCAAGCTTTTCGATCGAAGCGCTAACCAGTTGTCGATAAGCTAAGTTATCTCCATCTTTAATCACTAGCACTTTTGAAGGGCAGTTGTCTGAAACGAAGTAAGACAGTGCAGCTTTGAGACGCGGTTGTAACTCAATGGGCTCAACCGAAGGGAGAATGGAAGCAGTGTCTAAGAGATCGCTAAAATCGTTGTACAGGGGGCAAACTTCTTGCCAAGAGACTTGATTCATTATGTCTTTACTTAATTTAGATTTGCACGAAGTATACAATGAATAGGGCTGTAACGTTAGTTTTTCGAACTGACGTAAAGCGAGCAAAATCTCATAAAACAACCTTTATTATTGAGAAGTTTAGTAACTTGGGTTACGCTGTCACTGTAAACAGAGTAGGGATGCAAACCAATGAAATACCAACAACTTGAAAACTTAGAATGTGGTTGGAAGTGGCAGTATTTAACAAAGAAGTGGCGTGAAGGCGAGAACATCACTCGTTATGTCGATACTAGTGAAATTGAACACGCCGTATCAAAGCTTAAGCAACTTGAGCATGAACCTACTCTCGTCCTTGATTGGATCAATGAACACATGTCGGTTGAGTTAGACAACAAGCTAAAGCAAGCTATTAGGGCAAAGCGAAAGCGTCATTACAATGCCGAACAAGTGCATACCAAAAAGAAGTCAATCGATTTGGATTTCCGTGTATGGGAAAAGCTTTCTCATCGAGCCAATGATCTGGGATGTACACTATCAGAGGCGATCGAATACTTGCTGAGCGAAGCATCTAGAAGTGAAAAGGCGACGCAAAAGGTTAGTAGTTTGAAAGAGGACTTGAGTAAGTTACTCGGTGATTAAAATAGGGGTTAAGGATGCTGTATGTCGTTTTAGTTGGTGCCATATTAGTCTTTTGGCTTGTTGCCATAGATAGACCGTCTTTAGTCGTAAAGATGGACCAAGGTGAGATCACCCATACGAAAGGGCACTTACCGCCAACATTTAAGCACAATTTAAGAGAGATCGTAGAAAGAGATAAAACAAGCGGAGAGTTGAAGGTATACCAGACTCGAAGCGGGATGAAACTCAAGTTCAGTAAAACGATTTCCAAGAACATACAACAAAGAATTAGAAACATATTCCCTCACCAAAGCTTCAAATCTAAAGGTCGAAAAAAGAGCCGTTAACGTAGAAAAAGAAAGGGCATTGATGCCCTTTTTTTAGATTCTCTAATGCACTATAACTAAAGCAGGTGTGATCAATAAATGACTATGCTTTAGCGGCAATTTCCCGCTCATCCCAAATCTTCATTAGTGTCCTTCGGGATTCTGAGTCTAGCATTTGAATACGACGGCATGTCCAATTCTCAGCAATGTAATCAGCCATTTCTAGGGAAATAGGGTTGTTATCCGTTAAGTAGGTCTCCAGTGCTGATTCTGCTTCAATCAACGAAAGTCCTTCCGCATCCCACTTCTGCACACGTACGTAGCTATTTTTGAACCATTCAATTGGTAGAGTCATAGAAATCTCCTTTTCTACAAGCTTAATTAGTATTTCATTAAAAGACATCGTGTCTTTGCGTTGGGATAAGGATTGAATATTTTCTTTATCGTGTAAAGTTAAAAATGAAATAAACACAATAAAAATTTATAAAAGTAATTTAGTATTTTCACTGTGAATTTCTGGGTGTGCTTTATATCGCTCAGGCTGGCTTTTTGCTTATTGGTTTTATGGAAGTTATTTAGTTGAAAAATGATGCGCGTATGGGTGACAACCAAGTTCAAGGGTATGGACAGTTACATGTCATACAGCACATCAATGCAACGTGAGGCTTCAGTTGATTTCTGTGAATGCTTTTGGGCTGAGGCTTGAAAATTTATAGGGGTAGTGCTTTTAAGTTTTTTAATTGTTACGGAGCGTATTATTCCAACCGAGAAGTTCTGTGAATGTATTGCGTTCCTTTTATTAATTTCTCTGAGCTGAGTCGATTGTAATATTTATCTAAATCAGATAAGTGACGTTAATATATTGTGTTGTTGTAGTCTAGACTTAATAAATCGACGAGCGCACTGAGATATTTATCAATGGCGGCATCAGCAGAAATCGCGGGAAGTTCAAGAGTGATGCAAAGTAACTCATTCTCGTTACACCAACTCCCAAATGAACCTGGTGTTTCATAACCGATCTGTTTCACTAGCGGCAGCGAAAATTGTTGTGATAGCCAGTTCCCAAGTTTTGAGTCCTCCGGGTCGTCGACGCAGGCTAGGGGTTCATGCAGTGACACAATAAAGCGTGGCTTTCGTGTTTCGATTAGCTCAATTAGAGCAGCAACCTCCGGTTCCAAAGAACCTGCGTTTCCCGTTTTTACTTTTACATCTCGCTCACGCGCAGAAGAGCTCCATCTATACACAGTCTCTTTATCGGTCCAAGTTTTAGTCGGAAACGCTCGATTAAGATCGACTTGGTTGGCATTGGCACGAGTTCCCAGTTGGTTAGCGTCTGGGTTCATGGAAAGTATGACATCGTGTTTAAGATACTCGGAAGGAAGCGAACGTAATGCACAAGATAAAGCGACAGTCGATGCTATTTCGTCCCCATGCGTGCCAGCGAGGATAAGGCCACGCTCTTCCTCAGGTGAACAACCTTCAAAGTAAAGTAGAGGTGCACCCAAGACTGAATGCCCGTAAGTTGAGGGTTTCTGTTGAAACTCTGCTCTTTCGGGTCTTGGTCGCAATATAGGCCTGTTTTGATTTGCATTGTTCATAACTTACTATCAACTTCTTGTCTTTCCTCACGGCATTCTAGATGCATATATGCCATAACTAAAACAGTATTAATATATTACAGCTCTCGTATTCTTTAAGAGTGTTTGCTTGTTAAGAATACAGTAGGGCATCTATTACTTTATACCAATCAGGCGGTTTAGGATGAAGCATCATATTTCATGGAAAGTCTCGCTACTTACAGCAATGGTCTCTGCGGCGTTCTCTGTATCAGCTGCAGTGATACCGGAAAACGCACGTTTAGCCGAGGTTCAGAAACTGGTACGCGGTAACGACGCAGAAGTAGCAACCTTAGATCCAGCAAATGCAGAAGGTCTCCCTGAGATGCACGTGCTCAGGGATTTGTTTGAAGGACTAGTTATCCAAGACAAGGACGGCAATGTAATACCAGGCGTCGCAAAATCTTGGAGTACAAAAGACAACAAAACTTTCACGTTCGAGTTAAGAAAAGATGCGAAATGGTCAAATGGAGACCCGGTTACCGCTCACGACTTCGTCTACAGTATCAAAAGAGCTGCCGATCCCAATTTTGCATCAGCGAATGGTTGGTATTTGAAACTTACTAAAATTAAGAATATTGAATCTATTATAGATGGGAAGGCTTCTCTAGATTCACTTGGGGTTAGGGCACTTGATGATCATACTTTACAGTATGAACTAGAGAGTCAGGTTCCGTACTTTGTTGCGATGACTGCTCATTCATCCATGATGCCTGTTCATAAAGAGGCCCTAGCGGAATATGGAGACAAGTGGACTCGACCAGGCAATATGGTATCAAACGGCGCGTTTACATTAGAAAATTGGGTTATTAATGAGCGGATTGAGCTTATTAGAAACCAGCAATATTGGGATAACGATAATACCGTATTAAACCAAGTCACTTACATTCCATTTGAAAGCCAAACGGCTGCAATGAACCGTTTTGCAACGGGCGAAGTGGATATTACTTCCGATGTGCCGACAGCGATGGCACCGAAGCTAAAGAAAGAGCGACCAGAGTCTTATACTGTAGTTCCACTGCTGTGTACGTATTACTATGCATTCAACACGACAAAGGCACCATTTGACGATCCGCGTGTTCGCAAGGCGGTGTCTTATACGATAATGCGGGATGTTATTACAAACGGTGTTACTCAGGTAGGTAATCTACCTGCATATACCTTCGCACACAAATACGTTGCCGGATTTGAAGCAAGCCAACCAAAATACAGTGCGATGAGTCAGAAACAACGTGATGAGGAAGCTAAAAAGTTACTCTCTGAGGCCGGCTACAACGAAGAGAATCCATTAGATATTAAACTGCTGTATAACACTAGTGAAAGCAATAAGGCTATTGCGGTGGCAGTAGCGTCAATGCTTGGTAAGAACTTAGGAGCGAAAGTCGAGTTGGAGAATCAAGAATGGAAATCGTATTTGGTCGCGCGTCGTGAAGGCAACTTTGATGTGTTAAGAACATCATGGTGTGGTGACTATAATGAAGCATCAACATTCTTGAGCCTAATGACATCAGACAACGCCGGCAACCGAGCGTTCTACAAGAGCGACGCGTACGATAAAATCATCGTGAATGCGCTTGGAGCAACCAGTGACGAGGAGCGCGCCAAGTTTTATGATCAAGCTGAAACTTTGTTGGCAGAAGATATGCCAATCGCACCGATTTATTATTACATGCAAGCGCGCTTAGTGAGGCCAACTGTTGGAGGCTTTCCAATGAATAACGTTGAAGGACGAATCTATTCAAAAGATTTGTTCATGAAAGCCGAATAACAAAACCGCTGAAATTGAAGGAATAAGCCAGTCACGACGTGGCTGGCTTTTTTTTGTCTGGTGGGTTGCGGATTTGGCGGCTTCAAATCTAGCTCTTTGATTGTTAACATTTAATATCTTTAGTGCGTATTATCAGTAAGAGTTATGTTGAGGGTTTGCCGTAGGCCTGAGAGAACTAAAGGGTGGGCGAGTGCCTTACTCATTGTCGGCTGCATAGCCGTACATGTTAGGAGGGAGAATCGCTTTAGAAACGAAGCCCGTAACATAATTCTGACAATACGCACTTGAGGTGTTTTCTTAAGCTTTAGCGACTAGTAGCATCAGTATCACTATTGCAGATAGTATGATTTTGTTTCTTTGACCTTCCCAATTGATCCATCCGATAACTAAAAGCAATAGGATGATTGTTGTTTTTGTAAGTACTGTAGACATGTGTTTATCTCCTTATAAACGCATTCATATTAAATGCGCGTTTTCTTCCGTTTTGGGAGGGGCCCGTTTCGTCGGGAGGGCCCCGAAACGGAGAAAACCCCCGTCTAGTAATACGGGGGTTTATTCCACCATACTATGGGCTTTCCCCATGTATCCGCAAACGTAGTGCGCCAGTGTTTGAGCGTTAGCGAGTCTCTTTAAACTGTTCGTGTATTGCTAAGTTTTGGTTTCTCATGAACAAACTTTCCATAATGATCAGTAAGGATTCTTTTTCTTTTTCCCCTAGGTTTTTGATCATATGTAGCTTTGATTTTAACGCTTCGTCTAAATCTGCCTCCTCTTCGCAAACTAGTTCGAAAACTGGTACTCCATAGAACATGGCGATTTTTTTTAATGGTCTCTAGTTTTGGCGACTGTGTCCCTTTTTCATATGCAAGATAGGTGTTTTTACCTACTCCAATTCCATTTGCTACGTCCTCTTGGCTTAAGTCCTTTTTGAGCCTCAGTTCCCTAATTTTTGATGTGAACATCGTAAAACCCTTACTTAGGTATGATTTCCTGCACATTATAATCCCTGTTTTTTTTGAACATTACTTTTCAATCACAAAAAATTGGTATATCGTATCACTATAAATTGAACTTGACAGATTTTGAAATGGTAACGATTTACTACGACATGCAACCTGATTACACCGTCTCGGTTTACCTAGATGGTCATTGGGATTTCTTTGCTTCGTACCAAAATCTGATTAGTTACTGTGAGGATAGTTACGACGATTTCGAGCTTGTTTCGGTGACTAACACAACACTCGATGAGCGTTTGGCCATCATGGGGTTAGCTGATGAATAGTGCACAACAGATTCAAGCTAACTTAACAGGTGAGGGTAACTCTGAATCTGTTAAGCTCGACTGGTTAGCTTTCACCATTAAGCTTAAAGACCTGCGTCACTGCGAAAAAGCTGGTTTTATGGGCTTTACCAGTAAGACTCAGCCTTACTTCCCTAAGGCTCCAAAAATTCATCGTCAGCTTATCCGTGACGGTCAAAGTTTTGAAGATTACAAAGCTTACACTGATGCTGTGATGCGTCAGTATTTGGAAGAATGCCTTAAGGTTTTCATTACTAAGGTTCTTGGTCTTTCCCTCTCTGCTCCCACCGGTAAATCATTTCAGTTTTACGACGATTCCTTTAACTTGGTTTCCCCTTGCGGCGAAAGTCACTGCGGCAAAATTGGTATCGGTGGGCAAAATGATACTGTACATATTTCTATCAACGGCGTTGGCTGTAAGCATGTTCTTGCTAGGCGTTCTCTATTCTCTTTATATCACTGGCTTAACAATGTCCTTCACTGCACTTCTCTGTCTCGCTGTGACTTGGCCTTTGACGATTTTCACGGGCTATTTACTTGTAAATATGCCCTGATTGCTGCCTATGAGGGTGCTTTCAAGCCTTCCGTTCGTGGACGTAATCCGAAAGTCAAAGAGGATTTCGAATACAACATTCTTGCTGATGGTTCTAAAGAATTTTGTAAGGAACAAGTTTCTGTTGGCTCTCGTCAATCTCAAATCTACTGGCGTATTTACAACAAAGCGCTCGAACAGAATCTTTCTGATACTTCGTTGAGCTGGTATCGCTCTGAAGTTGAATTGAAAAAATGGACTGTCGATGTCCTCAAAGATATTGAAGGGGCTTTTGCGGCCATCAATGATTTTGCCGCTTCAATCGTTAGCTCTGAACCTTTCGATACAAAACCCAAACCCGAAAAACGTGCGGCGTTAGATGTTCTGTCTTCTACTTACTGGCTCCGTCGTCAGTGGGGACGGGTAGTTAATGATGTTCTCGACGTTTGTAATGGGGATGCTGAAAAAGCATTAGGGATGCTTTGCCGTGGTAGTCCGAAAATCGGATTCCCTGACACTTACAACCACTTGGTTGATGAAATCTTAAGTTCTTATTGAGGAAACATAAAATGAAAAAAGGCTTATTTGTTCTTGGTATTACCTTCATGGATGGGAAGCGCGGAAAAACGGCAGTGCTTAATATATCTCGTCCACTTCGCCCAATCGATACTGAGAATTTTAAACGTGAAGTTTATGGTGAATCTGGTGAGGTGAATATGCAATTCGATAATCCTCTTGTTATTGATTACGACTACGCGGCTAAGTTGCGTGATACGGGGCACTAGTTCCTAGGCGCGAGTATGAGGTAGATACTCAACTTGACTATGAGGACCCACTTGCAGGTGCAAAGGTTGTCGAGCTTATTCCAGTTGACGACGAAATCAAAAAGCATTTTGAAACATCTTTAAAATCGAAAGGTTAAGGAGATATCAAGATGCCAAAGTGTGTATTAATTGATGACGAAGGATACTTATTAGTACCTTCACAAGTCGAGTTAGAAGATTGTCAAAGTTATATATTAGTTACTTATGACGAATACAATTTTTTGATGGATTATACACGCTTAACGGGTTCTGAGGCAGCTGAATATTTTAGCTTAGGTTTTGCATTAGTCTTTGGTATTGGCTACCTCTCAACGTATGGGGTGAAAGTTGCCCTTAAACTTATAAGATTAATATAAGGACATTGTCTATGTTTAAGAAAATTAAAAGTGTTTATTTTTATGTTTTAGCGTGTTGTATGGTTAGTTTGCCTACTTTTGCTTCAACAGAAGGTGACCCAACAGATGCCATATTCGATGCTATTGATTTGAGTGGGCTTTCCGCAAAAGATCATCGCTCTAGGTATTATTATTATCGGTATCGCGATGGCGTTTAAAGCAATTACTATTGGTAAGAAAGCCGTTAATAAAGCCTAATGTTAATAGTATTGCATGACGTTCAGTTGATGATATTTGTGTTGTTAGGTGGCTTAGCTGGTTACGTAGCAACGCAAAATTTCAGGTAATGGAGGAGGAGGGTATTACCCTCCTTTTTTTTGTAGGCCTATTATGAAAAAATACACGGATATAATTAAATTAATATTGCTCGTAATTATGCTTTCATCCACTCGTGCATATGGCGAAGATGACGATAAAACGCAAGTTCAAGGTTATTATTGGACAAGTGGCGGATTCAATGCTTCCACATCTTTTGCCGTAGCGATGCTACGTTGTGGCGACCAATCTAGTTGTTTTTCAGTACAAATAAAAAGTCAGACAGAAACCAGATACGTATATGAGCGGTGCACAGAAGCGGGTATTTGTTATACGACGGGAACGTACGTGGTGTCGAGAGAAGGATGTAACGGAAAGGAGGATGATTATTGTGAATATACAGGTCCTAATCCTTCACAATGTGGCGCGGTGACAGGGACGGATTTAGATGTAGGTTGGTTCTCAACTGTTTACGGTAAAGATTTGGTATCTAACTATTGGTGTGCGTCTAGTGGCGGTGGTTGTATTGCGGCTTATAACGCGGGTACGCATTTTTGCGGTACAGTTTCTGTTGGTCAATACGATTGTATTGCAAAATACACAGTGATTGGCCCAGAGTGCAATTTATCAGAGAGTAGTGACGATAGTTTTTGCAAGGATGCAACTTGCACTGATTTCGTGAGCAAAGAAGAAGGTGGTGGTGGTAATGAAGTACCAGATATAGATGTTCCGCCCCCAGTTATAGATCCTACAGATCCCCCAGGTCGTCCTGGTACTCAATTACCCGACGATGTTATGGCTGGTTTGTTAGCTGATTTTTATTTTGACAATACGAATCAACTGTATGCGCTAAATGAGAATTTTGTGAGGTTTAAGGGTAATAACGACTATCAGTTACGGTTATTAAATGCAAATGTTCGACAAAACACAGAATACGTTAATAAGTTAGTAAACAAGGATAGTGACGATAGCAATATGGTTAACGCAATAGATTCGAATCGTGTTTCTACTGAATCCGCAATACATAATAGTGCAGACCGCATTGTAAGTGCTATAGGCTCTATTGAATCTGGGGATAGCAATGTGGAAGCAATTGGGGAGCTTGGCGATAGAATAGAGAGTTTGGTAAGCGTAGATACGAGTAACGTTGGTATTGAAGGTAGTTGTATCACTAATGGAAACTGTGAAGGTTTCTACGATAGTAAGTATCCTGAAGGTTTAACGGGCTTGTTGAATGAGCATATGTCTAATTTGCAAGTAAATGTTGTAGATAAATTCGTTAGTTCATTTGGTACGTTAGACGTGAGCAATGCGGCTAGACCTAGTTTTGAGTTCCCAATACTTGATTTTGGGGTGTTCAATATTGAAGATTATATAGACTTATCATTTATATTTTCATTTATAAGGGTTTGTATGCTTTTCTATGCTGCGATGACTGCAAGAAAGTTGATATTTGGAGGTTGATTATGGGATGGGTTGTTGATTTATTTAATTATCTATTGGAATTTCTTTATAAGTTGATCTTGTCTTTGGTTGATATGATTAAGGACGTTTTTCTATGGGCGATTGAGCAAGTTTTTAACGCTTTGGATTCAATTTTAGGTTTAGTGTTAGCGATGTTTGAGCCTATAGATATAAGTCAATATTTAACGGGATTTCCTCCTTCTGTATCATGGATGTTATCTGCAATCGGGATTCCACAATGTTTGGTTATAGTGATGTCTGCAATAGGGATAAGATTGTTGATGCAATTAATACCGTTTACGAGGTTGGGGTCATGATATACGCGATAGTGGGAAGGCCCGGCGGGGGGAAAAGTTACGAGGCAGTTGCTTATCATGTTATTCCAGCGCTAAAGGATGGTAGAAAAGTCATAACAAATTTAACGTTGAACATAGACCATTTTGTAAAGTTCTTCGGGGAGGATATAAAGTCACTGATAAAAATTGTAGATGGAAAATTAGAGGAGTTTGGTAGCAGAACGCGGCCTTTCAGTGCAATCGAAGATTATCAAGATGACTGGAGAAATGAAAAGGGGCAAGGGCCTTTATATTTAATTGATGAGGCCCACTTGCCTTTGGGTAGGCAAACAAATGCAGAGATACTTGAATGGTATTCAATGCACCGTCATTACGGCTTAGATATTGTGGTCATTACCCAAAACCTTAGAAAGTTGAACCGTGATATTAAGGATATGATTGAGGTTACTTATCAGTGTACTAAAGCAACTGCGTTGGGTAGCTCAAATCGCTATGTTCGTAAGGTTCGTGATGGTTCCTCTGGCGACGTCGTGAATGAATCTATCAGAAAGTATGAGAAGGTTTATTTTCCGTTTTATAAAAGCCATTCACAATCTAACAATGCGGTTATGGAGGCTCAAGGAAAGGACATAGTACCGTTTTGGAAACGTTGGCCGGTGATTGGCAGTGCTGTTTTGGTACCTGTTGGGCTAGTAGCACTTGCGATCACGTTTAAAGATCCAATTATCCCTGAGACGTCTAATAGAACTGAAACCAAAGTAGTCGTAGAGGAGGTTACAAAGAGAACTGTTGGCAGAAGGAGCGGTGGTAAATTGGGTCCGTTGGGAGATGTACAGTTTTACGTAACAGGTTACGCAAAGCAGCTCGCAATGACAAATCGAGGATCTGGGTCTGGAGAATTGGTTAGTGATTTGACGTTTTTCAAAGTATATGTCGATATCTACAAAGGTAGTGAGCTTTTATTTAGTAGCGATAACATACAACTATCAAGCGTTGGTTATAAAATAGAGATGCTATCTGAATGTGTCTTTAAGTTAATATGGGATAGTAACGAAACGATTATTACATGTAAGCAGATGGCAGATACCAACAAAGGTATTGTCGATATGATGGGGATTTGATGTGTAATGTAAAAAGTACAATGGTTAATAATTTGTATCGTGATCTTTATTATGTTCGCGCAAAGTACATGCAGAGGCCAACGTATGATTTGTATTTGCGGCTTTGCGACTTAGAAAAGGCGATTGCTAGACTAGAATCGCGTAGCGATATAAGGGAGCGTGTGCGCGACCGAGGCACCAAGCCCCGCACATAATCTAATTTGGTCACTGTTGCTAATGGGCGCGGTTAGCATTCGATGATTTTGATTGAATCGAAAACCTTCATCCTGCTAGGCCGCTCTTGCTTTTAAGTTTTGTGAGTGTCGAACAAAACGCCTTTGAGTCCAGTATTCGAAGGCGTTTTTAGTTGATTAGGACATTTCTACTTTGCTCCCACATTAAGTGCGTATTATCAGTAAGAGTTATGTTGAGGGTTTGCCGTAGGCCTGAGAGAACTAAAGGGTGGGCGAGTGCCTTACTCATTGTCGGCTGCATAGCCGTACATGTTAGGAGGGAGAATCGCTTTAGAAACGAAGCCCGTAACATAATTCTGACAATACGCACTTGAGGTGTTTTCTTAAGCTTTAGCGACTAGTAGCATCAGTATCACTATTGCAGATAGTATGATTTTGTTTCTTTGACCTTCCCAATTGATCCATCCGATAACTAAAAGCAATAGGATGATTGTTGTTTTTGTAAGTACTGTAGACATGTGTTTATCTCCTTATAAACGCATTCATATTAAATGCGCGTTTTCTTCCGTTTTGGGAGGGGCCCGTTTCGTCGGGAGGGCCCCGAAACGGAGAAAACCCCCGTCTAGTAATACGGGGGTTTATTCCACCATACTATGGGCTTTCCCCATGTATCCGCAAACGTAGTGCGCCAGTGTTTGAGCGTTAGCGAGTCTCTTTAAACTGTTCGTGTATTGCTAAGTTTTGGTTTCTCATGAACAAACTTTCCATAATGATCAGTAAGGATTCTTTTTCTTTTTCCCCTAGGTTTTTGATCATATGTAGCTTTGATTTTAACGCTTCGTCTAAATCTGCCTCCTCTTCGCAAACTAGTTCGAAAACTGGTACTCCATAGAACATGGCGATTTTTTTTAATGGTCTCTAGTTTTGGCGACTGTGTCCCTTTTTCATATGCAAGATAGGTGTTTTTACCTACTCCAATTCCATTTGCTACGTCCTCTTGGCTTAAGTCCTTTTTGAGCCTCAGTTCCCTAATTTTTGATGTGAACATCGTAAAACCCTTACTTAGGTATGATTTCCTGCACATTATAATCCCTGTTTTTTTGAACATTACTTTTCAATCACAAAAAAATTGGTATATCGTATCACTATAAATTGAACTTGACAGATTTTGAAATGGTAACGATTTACTACGACATGCAACCTGATTACACCGTCTCGGTTTACCTAGATGGTCATTGGGATTTCTTTGCTTCGTACCAAAATCTGATTAGTTACTGTGAGGATAGTTACGACGATTTCGAGCTTGTTTCGGTGACTAACACAACACTCGATGAGCGTTTGGCCATCATGGGGTTAGCTGATGAATAGTGCACAACAGATTCAAGCTAACTTAACAGGTGAGGGTAACTCTGAATCTGTTAAGCTCGACTGGTTAGCTTTCACCATTAAGCTTAAAGACCTGCGTCACTGCGAAAAAGCTGGTTTTATGGGCTTTACCAGTAAGACTCAGCCTTACTTCCCTAAGGCTCCAAAAATTCATCGTCAGCTTATCCGTGACGGTCAAAGTTTTGAAGATTACAAAGCTTACACTGATGCTGTGATGCGTCAGTATTTGGAAGAATGCCTTAAGGTTTTCATTACTAAGGTTCTTGGTCTTTCCCTCTCTGCTCCCACCGGTAAATCATTTCAGTTTTACGACGATTCCTTTAACTTGGTTTCCCCTTGCGGCGAAAGTCACTGCGGCAAAATTGGTATCGGTGGGCAAAATGATACTGTACATATTTCTATCAACGGCGTTGGCTGTAAGCATGTTCTTGCTAGGCGTTCTCTATTCTCTTTATATCACTGGCTTAACAATGTCCTTCACTGCACTTCTCTGTCTCGCTGTGACTTGGCCTTTGACGATTTTCACGGGCTATTTACTTGTAAATATGCCCTGATTGCTGCCTATGAGGGTGCTTTCAAGCCTTCCGTTCGTGGACGTAATCCGAAAGTCAAAGAGGATTTCGAATACAACATTCTTGCTGATGGTTCTAAAGAATTTTGTAAGGAACAAGTTTCTGTTGGCTCTCGTCAATCTCAAATCTACTGGCGTATTTACAACAAAGCGCTCGAACAGAATCTTTCTGATACTTCGTTGAGCTGGTATCGCTCTGAAGTTGAATTGAAAAAATGGACTGTCGATGTCCTCAAAGATATTGAAGGGGCTTTTGCGGCCATCAATGATTTTGCCGCTTCAATCGTTAGCTCTGAACCTTTCGATACAAAACCCAAACCCGAAAAACGTGCGGCGTTAGATGTTCTGTCTTCTACTTACTGGCTCCGTCGTCAGTGGGGACGGGTAGTTAATGATGTTCTCGACGTTTGTAATGGGGATGCTGAAAAAGCATTAGGGATGCTTTGCCGTGGTAGTCCGAAAATCGGATTCCCTGACACTTACAACCACTTGGTTGATGAAATCTTAAGTTCTTATTGAGGAAACATAAAATGAAAAAAGGCTTATTTGTTCTTGGTATTACCTTCATGGATGGGAAGCGCGGAAAAACGGCAGTGCTTAATATATCTCGTCCACTTCGCCCAATCGATACTGAGAATTTTAAACGTGAAGTTTATGGTGAATCTGGTGAGGTGAATATGCAATTCGATAATCCTCTTGTTATTGATTACGACTACGCGGCTAAGTTGCGTGATACGGGGGCACTAGTTCCTAGGCGCGAGTATGAGGTAGATACTCAACTTGACTATGAGGACCCACTTGCAGGTGCAAAGGTTGTCGAGCTTATTCCAGTTGACGACGAAATCAAAAAGCATTTTGAAACATCTTTAAAATCGAAAGGTTAAGGAGATATCAAGATGCCAAAGTGTGTATTAATTGATGACGAAGGATACTTATTAGTACCTTCACAAGTCGAGTTAGAAGATTGTCAAAGTTATATATTAGTTACTTATGACGAATACAATTTTTTGATGGATTATACACGCTTAACGGGTTCTGAGGCAGCTGAATATTTTAGCTTAGGTTTTGCATTAGTCTTTGGTATTGGCTACCTCTCAACGTATGGGGTGAAAGTTGCCCTTAAACTTATAAGATTAATATAAGGACATTGTCTATGTTTAAGAAAATTAAAAGTGTTTATTTTTATGTTTTAGCGTGTTGTATGGTTAGTTTGCCTACTTTTGCTTCAACAGAAGGTGACCCAACAGATGCCATATTCGATGCTATTGATTTGAGTGGGCTTTCCGCAAAGATCATCGCTCTAGGTATTATTATTATCGGTATCGCGATGGCGTTTAAAGCAATTACTATTGGTAAGAAAGCCGTTAATAAAGCCTAATGTTAATAGTATTGCATGACGTTCAGTTGATGATATTTGTGTTGTTAGGTGGCTTAGCTGGTTACGTAGCAACGCAAAATTTCAGGTAATGGAGGAGGAGGGTATTACCCTCCTTTTTTTTGTAGGCCTATTATGAAAAAATACACGGATATAATTAAATTAATATTGCTCGTAATTATGCTTTCATCCACTCGTGCATATGGCGAAGATGACGATAAAACGCAAGTTCAAGGTTATTATTGGACAAGTGGCGGATTCAATGCTTCCACATCTTTTGCCGTAGCGATGCTACGTTGTGGCGACCAATCTAGTTGTTTTTCAGTACAAATAAAAAGTCAGACAGAAACCAGATACGTATATGAGCGGTGCACAGAAGCGGGTATTTGTTATACGACGGGAACGTACGTGGTGTCGAGAGAAGGATGTAACGGAAAGGAGGATGATTATTGTGAATATACAGGTCCTAATCCTTCACAATGTGGCGCGGTGACAGGGACGGATTTAGATGTAGGTTGGTTCTCAACTGTTTACGGTAAAGATTTGGTATCTAACTATTGGTGTGCGTCTAGTGGCGGTGGTTGTATTGCGGCTTATAACGCGGGTACGCATTTTTGCGGTACAGTTTCTGTTGGTCAATACGATTGTATTGCAAAATACACAGTGATTGGCCCAGAGTGCAATTTATCAGAGAGTAGTGACGATAGTTTTTGCAAGGATGCAACTTGCACTGATTTCGTGAGCAAAGAAGAAGGTGGTGGTGGTAATGAAGTACCAGATATAGATGTTCCGCCCCCAGTTATAGATCCTACAGATCCCCCAGGTCGTCCTGGTACTCAATTACCCGACGATGTTATGGCTGGTTTGTTAGCTGATTTTTATTTTGACAATACGAATCAACTGTATGCGCTAAATGAGAATTTTGTGAGGTTTAAGGGTAATAACGACTATCAGTTACGGTTATTAAATGCAAATGTTCGACAAAACACAGAATACGTTAATAAGTTAGTAAACAAGGATAGTGACGATAGCAATATGGTTAACGCAATAGATTCGAATCGTGTTTCTACTGAATCCGCAATACATAATAGTGCAGACCGCATTGTAAGTGCTATAGGCTCTATTGAATCTGGGGATAGCAATGTGGAAGCAATTGGGGAGCTTGGCGATAGAATAGAGAGTTTGGTAAGCGTAGATACGAGTAACGTTGGTATTGAAGGTAGTTGTATCACTAATGGAAACTGTGAAGGTTTCTACGATAGTAAGTATCCTGAAGGTTTAACGGGCTTGTTGAATGAGCATATGTCTAATTTGCAAGTAAATGTTGTAGATAAATTCGTTAGTTCATTTGGTACGTTAGACGTGAGCAATGCGGCTAGACCTAGTTTTGAGTTCCCAATACTTGATTTTGGGGTGTTCAATATTGAAGATTATATAGACTTATCATTTATATTTTCATTTATAAGGGTTTGTATGCTTTTCTATGCTGCGATGACTGCAAGAAAGTTGATATTTGGAGGTTGATTATGGGATGGGTTGTTGATTTATTTAATTATCTATTGGAATTTCTTTATAAGTTGATCTTGTCTTTGGTTGATATGATTAAGGACGTTTTTCTATGGGCGATTGAGCAAGTTTTTAACGCTTTGGATTCAATTTTAGGTTTAGTGTTAGCGATGTTTGAGCCTATAGATATAAGTCAATATTTAACGGGATTTCCTCCTTCTGTATCATGGATGTTATCTGCAATCGGGATTCCACAATGTTTGGTTATAGTGATGTCTGCAATAGGGATAAGATTGTTGATGCAATTAATACCGTTTACGAGGTTGGGGTCATGATATACGCGATAGTGGGAAGGCCCGGCGGGGGAAAAGTTACGAGGCAGTTGCTTATCATGTTATTCCAGCGCTAAAGGATGGTAGAAAAGTCATAACAAATTTAACGTTGAACATAGACCATTTTGTAAAGTTCTTCGGGGAGGATATAAAGTCACTGATAAAAATTGTAGATGGAAAATTAGAGGAGTTTGGTAGCAGAACGCGGCCTTTCAGTGCAATCGAAGATTATCAAGATGACTGGAGAAATGAAAAGGGGCAAGGGCCTTTATATTTAATTGATGAGGCCCACTTGCCTTTGGGTAGGCAAACAAATGCAGAGATACTTGAATGGTATTCAATGCACCGTCATTACGGCTTAGATATTGTGGTCATTACCCAAAACCTTAGAAAGTTGAACCGTGATATTAAGGATATGATTGAGGTTACTTATCAGTGTACTAAAGCAACTGCGTTGGGTAGCTCAAATCGCTATGTTCGTAAGGTTCGTGATGGTTCCTCTGGCGACGTCGTGAATGAATCTATCAGAAAGTATGAGAAGGTTTATTTTCCGTTTTATAAAAGCCATTCACAATCTAACAATGCGGTTATGGAGGCTCAAGGAAAGGACATAGTACCGTTTTGGAAACGTTGGCCGGTGATTGGCAGTGCTGTTTTGGTACCTGTTGGGCTAGTAGCACTTGCGATCACGTTTAAAGATCCAATTATCCCTGAGACGTCTAATAGAACTGAAACCAAAGTAGTCGTAGAGGAGGTTACAAAGAGAACTGTTGGCAGAAGGAGCGGTGGTAAATTGGGTCCGTTGGGAGATGTACAGTTTTACGTAACAGGTTACGCAAAGCAGCTCGCAATGACAAATCGAGGATCTGGGTCTGGAGAATTGGTTAGTGATTTGACGTTTTTCAAAGTATATGTCGATATCTACAAAGGTAGTGAGCTTTTATTTAGTAGCGATAACATACAACTATCAAGCGTTGGTTATAAAATAGAGATGCTATCTGAATGTGTCTTTAAGTTAATATGGGATAGTAACGAAACGATTATTACATGTAAGCAGATGGCAGATACCAACAAAGGTATTGTCGATATGATGGGGATTTGATGTGTAATGTAAAAAGTACAATGGTTAATAATTTGTATCGTGATCTTTATTATGTTCGCGCAAAGTACATGCAGAGGCCAACGTATGATTTGTATTTGCGGCTTTGCGACTTAGAAAAGGCGATTGCTAGACTAGAATCGCGTAGCGATATAAGGGAGCGTGTGCGCGACCGAGGCACCAAGCCCCGCACATAATCTAATTTGGTCACTGTTGCTAATGGGCGCGGTTAGCATTCGATGATTTTGATTGAATCGAAAACCTTCATCCTGCTAGGCCGCTCTTGCTTTTAAGTTTTGTGAGTGTCGAACAAAACGCCTTTGAGTCCAGTATTCGAAGGCGTTTTTAGTTGATTAGGACATTTCTACTTTGCTCCCACATTAAGTGCGTATTATCAGTAAGAGTTATGTTGAGGGTTTGCCGTAGGCCTGAGAGAACTAAAGGGTGGGCGAGTGCCTTACTCATTGTCGGCTGCATAGCCGTACATGTTAGGAGGGAGAATCGCTTTAGAAACGAAGCCCGTAACATAATTCTGACAATACGCACTTGAGGTGTTTTCTTAAGCTTTAGCGACTAGTAGCATCAGTATCACTATTGCAGATAGTATGATTTTGTTTCTTTGACCTTCCCAATTGATCCATCCGATAACTAAAAGCAATAGGATGATTGTTGTTTTTGTAAGTACTGTAGACATGTGTTTATCTCCTTATAAACGCATTCATATTAAATGCGCGTTTTCTTCCGTTTTGGGAGGGGCCCGTTTCGTCGGGAGGGCCCCGAAACGGAGAAAACCCCCGTCTAGTAATACGGGGGTTTATTCCACCATACTATGGGCTTTCCCCATGTATCCGCAAACGTAGTGCGCCAGTGTTTGAGCGTTAGCGAGTCTCTTTAAACTGTTCGTGTATTGCTAAGTTTTGGTTTCTCATGAACAAACTTTCCATAATGATCAGTAAGGATTCTTTTTCTTTTTCCCCTAGGTTTTTGATCATATGTAGCTTTGATTTTAACGCTTCGTCTAAATCTGCCTCCTCTTCGCAAACTAGTTCGAAAACTGGTACTCCATAGAACATGGCGATTTTTTTTAATGGTCTCTAGTTTTGGCGACTGTGTCCCTTTTTCATATGCAAGATAGGTGTTTTTACCTACTCCAATTCCATTTGCTACGTCCTCTTGGCTTAAGTCCTTTTTGAGCCTCAGTTCCCTAATTTTTGATGTGAACATCGTAAAACCCTTACTTAGGTATGATTTCCTGCACATTATAATCCCTGTTTTTTTGAACATTACTTTTCAATCACAAAAAATTGGTATATCGTATCACTATAAATTGAACTTGACAGATTTTGGAAATGGTAACGATTTACTACGACATGCAACCTGATTACACCGTCTCGGTTTACCTAGATGGTCATTGGGATTTCTTTGCTTCGTACCAAAATCTGATTAGTTACTGTGAGGATAGTTACGACGATTTCGAGCTTGTTTCGGTGACTAACACAACACTCGATGAGCGTTTGGCCATCATGGGGTTAGCTGATGAATAGTGCACAACAGATTCAAGCTAACTTAACAGGTGAGGGTAACTCTGAATCTGTTAAGCTCGACTGGTTAGCTTTCACCATTAAGCTTAAAGACCTGCGTCACTGCGAAAAAGCTGGTTTTATGGGCTTTACCAGTAAGACTCAGCCTTACTTCCCTAAGGCTCCAAAAATTCATCGTCAGCTTATCCGTGACGGTCAAAGTTTTGAAGATTACAAAGCTTACACTGATGCTGTGATGCGTCAGTATTTGGAAGAATGCCTTAAGGTTTTCATTACTAAGGTTCTTGGTCTTTCCCTCTCTGCTCCCACCGGTAAATCATTTCAGTTTTACGACGATTCCTTTAACTTGGTTTCCCCTTGCGGCGAAAGTCACTGCGGCAAAATTGGTATCGGTGGGCAAAATGATACTGTACATATTTCTATCAACGGCGTTGGCTGTAAGCATGTTCTTGCTAGGCGTTCTCTATTCTCTTTATATCACTGGCTTAACAATGTCCTTCACTGCACTTCTCTGTCTCGCTGTGACTTGGCCTTTGACGATTTTCACGGGCTATTTACTTGTAAATATGCCCTGATTGCTGCCTATGAGGGTGCTTTCAAGCCTTCCGTTCGTGGACGTAATCCGAAAGTCAAAGAGGATTTCGAATACAACATTCTTGCTGATGGTTCTAAAGAATTTTGTAAGGAACAAGTTTCTGTTGGCTCTCGTCAATCTCAAATCTACTGGCGTATTTACAACAAAGCGCTCGAACAGAATCTTTCTGATACTTCGTTGAGCTGGTATCGCTCTGAAGTTGAATTGAAAAAATGGACTGTCGATGTCCTCAAAGATATTGAAGGGGCTTTTGCGGCCATCAATGATTTTGCCGCTTCAATCGTTAGCTCTGAACCTTTCGATACAAAACCCAAACCCGAAAAACGTGCGGCGTTAGATGTTCTGTCTTCTACTTACTGGCTCCGTCGTCAGTGGGGACGGGTAGTTAATGATGTTCTCGACGTTTGTAATGGGGATGCTGAAAAAGCATTAGGGATGCTTTGCCGTGGTAGTCCGAAAATCGGATTCCCTGACACTTACAACCACTTGGTTGATGAAATCTTAAGTTCTTATTGAGGAAACATAAAATGAAAAAAGGCTTATTTGTTCTTGGTATTACCTTCATGGATGGGAAGCGCGGAAAAACGGCAGTGCTTAATATATCTCGTCCACTTCGCCCAATCGATACTGAGAATTTTAAACGTGAAGTTTATGGTGAATCTGGTGAGGTGAATATGCAATTCGATAATCCTCTTGTTATTGATTACGACTACGCGGCTAAGTTGCGTGATACGGGGGCACTAGTTCCTAGGCGCGAGTATGAGGTAGATACTCAACTTGACTATGAGGACCCACTTGCAGGTGCAAAGGTTGTCGAGCTTATTCCAGTTGACGACGAAATCAAAAAGCATTTTGAAACATCTTTAAAATCGAAAGGTTAAGGAGATATCAAGATGCCAAAGTGTGTATTAATTGATGACGAAGGATACTTATTAGTACCTTCACAAGTCGAGTTAGAAGATTGTCAAAGTTATATATTAGTTACTTATGACGAATACAATTTTTTGATGGATTATACACGCTTAACGGGTTCTGAGGCAGCTGAATATTTTAGCTTAGGTTTTGCATTAGTCTTTGGTATTGGCTACCTCTCAACGTATGGGGTGAAAGTTGCCCTTAAACTTATAAGATTAATATAAGGACATTGTCTATGTTTAAGAAAATTAAAAGTGTTTATTTTTATGTTTTAGCGTGTTGTATGGTTAGTTTGCCTACTTTTGCTTCAACAGAAGGTGACCCAACAGATGCCATATTCGATGCTATTGATTTGAGTGGGCTTTCCGCAAAAGATCATCGCTCTAGGTATTATTATTATCGGTATCGCGATGGCGTTTAAAGCAATTACTATTGGTAAGAAAGCCGTTAATAAAGCCTAATGTTAATAGTATTGCATGACGTTCAGTTGATGATATTTGTGTTGTTAGGTGGCTTAGCTGGTTACGTAGCAACGCAAAATTTCAGGTAATGGAGGAGGAGGGTATTACCCTCCTTTTTTTTTGTAGGCCTATTATGAAAAAATACACGGATATAATTAAATTAATATTGCTCGTAATTATGCTTTCATCCACTCGTGCATATGGCGAAGATGACGATAAAACGCAAGTTCAAGGTTATTATTGGACAAGTGGCGGATTCAATGCTTCCACATCTTTTGCCGTAGCGATGCTACGTTGTGGCGACCAATCTAGTTGTTTTTCAGTACAAATAAAAAGTCAGACAGAAACCAGATACGTATATGAGCGGTGCACAGAAGCGGGTATTTGTTATACGACGGGAACGTACGTGGTGTCGAGAGAAGGATGTAACGGAAAGGAGGATGATTATTGTGAATATACAGGTCCTAATCCTTCACAATGTGGCGCGGTGACAGGGACGGATTTAGATGTAGGTTGGTTCTCAACTGTTTACGGTAAAGATTTGGTATCTAACTATTGGTGTGCGTCTAGTGGCGGTGGTTGTATTGCGGCTTATAACGCGGGTACGCATTTTTGCGGTACAGTTTCTGTTGGTCAATACGATTGTATTGCAAAATACACAGTGATTGGCCCAGAGTGCAATTTATCAGAGAGTAGTGACGATAGTTTTTGCAAGGATGCAACTTGCACTGATTTCGTGAGCAAAGAAGAAGGTGGTGGTGGTAATGAAGTACCAGATATAGATGTTCCGCCCCCAGTTATAGATCCTACAGATCCCCCAGGTCGTCCTGGTACTCAATTACCCGACGATGTTATGGCTGGTTTGTTAGCTGATTTTTATTTTGACAATACGAATCAACTGTATGCGCTAAATGAGAATTTTGTGAGGTTTAAGGGTAATAACGACTATCAGTTACGGTTATTAAATGCAAATGTTCGACAAAACACAGAATACGTTAATAAGTTAGTAAACAAGGATAGTGACGATAGCAATATGGTTAACGCAATAGATTCGAATCGTGTTTCTACTGAATCCGCAATACATAATAGTGCAGACCGCATTGTAAGTGCTATAGGCTCTATTGAATCTGGGGATAGCAATGTGGAAGCAATTGGGGAGCTTGGCGATAGAATAGAGAGTTTGGTAAGCGTAGATACGAGTAACGTTGGTATTGAAGGTAGTTGTATCACTAATGGAAACTGTGAAGGTTTCTACGATAGTAAGTATCCTGAAGGTTTAACGGGCTTGTTGAATGAGCATATGTCTAATTTGCAAGTAAATGTTGTAGATAAATTCGTTAGTTCATTTGGTACGTTAGACGTGAGCAATGCGGCTAGACCTAGTTTTGAGTTCCCAATACTTGATTTTGGGGTGTTCAATATTGAAGATTATATAGACTTATCATTTATATTTTCATTTATAAGGGTTTGTATGCTTTTCTATGCTGCGATGACTGCAAGAAAGTTGATATTTGGAGGTTGATTATGGGATGGGTTGTTGATTTATTTAATTATCTATTGGAATTTCTTTATAAGTTGATCTTGTCTTTGGTTGATATGATTAAGGACGTTTTTCTATGGGCGATTGAGCAAGTTTTTAACGCTTTGGATTCAATTTTAGGTTTAGTGTTAGCGATGTTTGAGCCTATAGATATAAGTCAATATTTAACGGGATTTCCTCCTTCTGTATCATGGATGTTATCTGCAATCGGGATTCCACAATGTTTGGTTATAGTGATGTCTGCAATAGGGATAAGATTGTTGATGCAATTAATACCGTTTACGAGGTTGGGGTCATGATATACGCGATAGTGGGAAGGCCCGGCGGGGGAAAAGTTACGAGGCAGTTGCTTATCATGTTATTCCAGCGCTAAAGGATGGTAGAAAAGTCATAACAAATTTAACGTTGAACATAGACCATTTTGTAAAGTTCTTCGGGGAGGATATAAAGTCACTGATAAAAATTGTAGATGGAAAATTAGAGGAGTTTGGTAGCAGAACGCGGCCTTTCAGTGCAATCGAAGATTATCAAGATGACTGGAGAAATGAAAAGGGCAAGGGCCTTTATATTTAATTGATGAGGCCCACTTGCCTTTGGGTAGGCAAACAAATGCAGAGATACTTGAATGGTATTCAATGCACCGTCATTACGGCTTAGATATTGTGGTCATTACCCAAAACCTTAGAAAGTTGAACCGTGATATTAAGGATATGATTGAGGTTACTTATCAGTGTACTAAAGCAACTGCGTTGGGTAGCTCAAATCGCTATGTTCGTAAGGTTCGTGATGGTTCCTCTGGCGACGTCGTGAATGAATCTATCAGAAAGTATGAGAAGGTTTATTTTCCGTTTTATAAAAGCCATTCACAATCTAACAATGCGGTTATGGAGGCTCAAGGAAAGGACATAGTACCGTTTTGGAAACGTTGGCCGGTGATTGGCAGTGCTGTTTTGGTACCTGTTGGGCTAGTAGCACTTGCGATCACGTTTAAAGATCCAATTATCCCTGAGACGTCTAATAGAACTGAAACCAAAGTAGTCGTAGAGGAGGTTACAAAAGAGAACTGTTGGCAGAAGGAGCGGTGGTAAATTGGGTCCGTTGGGAGATGTACAGTTTTACGTAACAGGTTACGCAAAGCAGCTCGCAATGACAAATCGAGGATCTGGGTCTGGAGAATTGGTTAGTGATTTGACGTTTTTCAAAGTATATGTCGATATCTACAAAGGTAGTGAGCTTTTATTTAGTAGCGATAACATACAACTATCAAGCGTTGGTTATAAAATAGAGATGCTATCTGAATGTGTCTTTAAGTTAATATGGGATAGTAACGAAACGATTATTACATGTAAGCAGATGGCAGATACCAACAAAGGTATTGTCGATATGATGGGGATTTGATGTGTAATGTAAAAAGTACAATGGTTAATAATTTGTATCGTGATCTTTATTATGTTCGCGCAAAGTACATGCAGAGGCCAACGTATGATTTGTATTTGCGGCTTTGCGACTTAGAAAAGGCGATTGCTAGACTAGAATCGCGTAGCGATATAAGGGAGCGTGTGCGCGACCGAGGCACCAAGCCCCGCACATAATCTAATTTGGTCACTGTTGCTAATGGGCGCGGTTAGCATTCGATGATTTTGATTGAATCGAAAACCTTCATCCTGCTAGGCCGCTCTTGCTTTTAAGTTTTGTGAGTGTCGAACAAAACGCCTTTGAGTCCAGTATTCGAAGGCGTTTTTAGTTGATTAGGACATTTCTACTTTGCTCCCACATTAAGTGCGTATTATCAGTAAGAGTTATGTTGAGGGTTTGCCGTAGGCCTGAGAGAACTAAAGGGTGGGCGAGTGCCTTACTCATTGTCGGCTGCATAGCCGTACATGTTAGGAGGGAGAATCGCTTTAGAAACGAAGCCCGTAACATAATTCTGACAATACGCACTTGAGGTGTTTTCTTAAGCTTTAGCGACTAGTAGCATCAGTATCACTATTGCAGATAGTATGATTTTGTTTCTTTGACCTTCCCAATTGATCCATCCGATAACTAAAAGCAATAGGATGATTGTTGTTTTTGTAAGTACTGTAGACATGTGTTTATCTCCTTATAAACGCATTCATATTAAATGCGCGTTTTCTTCCGTTTTGGGAGGGGCCCGTTTCGTCGGGAGGGCCCCGAAACGGAGAAAACCCCCGTCTAGTAATACGGGGGTTTATTCCACCATACTATGGGCTTTCCCCATGTATCCGCAAACGTAGTGCGCCAGTGTTTGAGCGTTAGCGAGTCTCTTTAAACTGTTCGTGTATTGCTAAGTTTTGGTTTCTCATGAACAAACTTTCCATAATGATCAGTAAGGATTCTTTTTCTTTTTCCCCTAGGTTTTTGATCATATGTAGCTTTGATTTTAACGCTTCGTCTAAATCTGCCTCCTCTTCGCAAACTAGTTCGAAAACTGGTACTCCATAGAACATGGCGATTTTTTTAATGGTCTCTAGTTTTGGCGACTGTGTCCCTTTTTCATATGCAAGATAGGTGTTTTTACCTACTCCAATTCCATTTGCTACGTCCTCTTGGCTTAAGTCCTTTTTGAGCCTCAGTTCCCTAATTTTTGATGTGAACATCGTAAAACCCTTACTTAGGTATGATTTCCTGCACATTATAATCCCTGTTTTTTTGAACATTACTTTTCAATCACAAAAAATTGGTATATCGTATCACTATAAATTGAACTTGACAGATTTTGAAATGGTAACGATTTACTACGACATGCAACCTGATTACACCGTCTCGGTTTACCTAGATGGTCATTGGGATTTCTTTGCTTCGTACCAAAATCTGATTAGTTACTGTGAGGATAGTTACGACGATTTCGAGCTTGTTTCGGTGACTAACACAACACTCGATGAGCGTTTGGCCATCATGGGGTTAGCTGATGAATAGTGCACAACAGATTCAAGCTAACTTAACAGGTGAGGGTAACTCTGAATCTGTTAAGCTCGACTGGTTAGCTTTCACCATTAAGCTTAAAGACCTGCGTCACTGCGAAAAAGCTGGTTTTATGGGCTTTACCAGTAAGACTCAGCCTTACTTCCCTAAGGCTCCAAAAATTCATCGTCAGCTTATCCGTGACGGTCAAAGTTTTGAAGATTACAAAGCTTACACTGATGCTGTGATGCGTCAGTATTTGGAAGAATGCCTTAAGGTTTTCATTACTAAGGTTCTTGGTCTTTCCCTCTCTGCTCCCACCGGTAAATCATTTCAGTTTTACGACGATTCCTTTAACTTGGTTTCCCCTTGCGGCGAAAGTCACTGCGGCAAAATTGGTATCGGTGGGCAAAATGATACTGTACATATTTCTATCAACGGCGTTGGCTGTAAGCATGTTCTTGCTAGGCGTTCTCTATTCTCTTTATATCACTGGCTTAACAATGTCCTTCACTGCACTTCTCTGTCTCGCTGTGACTTGGCCTTTGACGATTTTCACGGGCTATTTACTTGTAAATATGCCCTGATTGCTGCCTATGAGGGTGCTTTCAAGCCTTCCGTTCGTGGACGTAATCCGAAAGTCAAAGAGGATTTCGAATACAACATTCTTGCTGATGGTTCTAAAGAATTTTGTAAGGAACAAGTTTCTGTTGGCTCTCGTCAATCTCAAATCTACTGGCGTATTTACAACAAAGCGCTCGAACAGAATCTTTCTGATACTTCGTTGAGCTGGTATCGCTCTGAAGTTGAATTGAAAAAATGGACTGTCGATGTCCTCAAAGATATTGAAGGGGCTTTTGCGGCCATCAATGATTTTGCCGCTTCAATCGTTAGCTCTGAACCTTTCGATACAAAACCCAAACCCGAAAAACGTGCGGCGTTAGATGTTCTGTCTTCTACTTACTGGCTCCGTCGTCAGTGGGGACGGGTAGTTAATGATGTTCTCGACGTTTGTAATGGGGATGCTGAAAAAGCATTAGGGATGCTTTGCCGTGGTAGTCCGAAAATCGGATTCCCTGACACTTACAACCACTTGGTTGATGAAATCTTAAGTTCTTATTGAGGAAACATAAAATGAAAAAGGCTTATTTGTTCTTGGTATTACCTTCATGGATGGGAAGCGCGGAAAAACGGCAGTGCTTAATATATCTCGTCCACTTCGCCCAATCGATACTGAGAATTTTAAACGTGAAGTTTATGGTGAATCTGGTGAGGTGAATATGCAATTCGATAATCCTCTTGTTATTGATTACGACTACGCGGCTAAGTTGCGTGATACGGGGGCACTAGTTCCTAGGCGCGAGTATGAGGTAGATACTCAACTTGACTATGAGGACCCACTTGCAGGTGCAAAGGTTGTCGAGCTTATTCCAGTTGACGACGAAATCAAAAAGCATTTTGAAACATCTTTAAAATCGAAAGGTTAAGGAGATATCAAGATGCCAAAGTGTGTATTAATTGATGACGAAGGATACTTATTAGTACCTTCACAAGTCGAGTTAGAAGATTGTCAAAGTTATATATTAGTTACTTATGACGAATACAATTTTTTGATGGATTATACACGCTTAACGGGTTCTGAGGCAGCTGAATATTTTAGCTTAGGTTTTGCATTAGTCTTTGGTATTGGCTACCTCTCAACGTATGGGGTGAAAGTTGCCCTTAAACTTATAAGATTAATATAAGGACATTGTCTATGTTTAAGAAAATTAAAAGTGTTTATTTTTATGTTTTAGCGTGTTGTATGGTTAGTTTGCCTACTTTTGCTTCAACAGAAGGTGACCCAACAGATGCCATATTCGATGCTATTGATTTGAGTGGGCTTTCCGCAAAGATCATCGCTCTAGGTATTATTATTATCGGTATCGCGATGGCGTTTAAAGCAATTACTATTGGTAAGAAAGCCGTTAATAAAGCCTAATGTTAATAGTATTGCATGACGTTCAGTTGATGATATTTGTGTTGTTAGGTGGCTTAGCTGGTTACGTAGCAACGCAAAATTTCAGGTAATGGAGGAGGAGGGTATTACCCTCCTTTTTTTTGTAGGCCTATTATGAAAAAATACACGGATATAATTAAATTAATATTGCTCGTAATTATGCTTTCATCCACTCGTGCATATGGCGAAGATGACGATAAAACGCAAGTTCAAGGTTATTATTGGACAAGTGGCGGATTCAATGCTTCCACATCTTTTGCCGTAGCGATGCTACGTTGTGGCGACCAATCTAGTTGTTTTTCAGTACAAATAAAAAGTCAGACAGAAACCAGATACGTATATGAGCGGTGCACAGAAGCGGGTATTTGTTATACGACGGGAACGTACGTGGTGTCGAGAGAAGGATGTAACGGAAAGGAGGATGATTATTGTGAATATACAGGTCCTAATCCTTCACAATGTGGCGCGGTGACAGGGACGGATTTAGATGTAGGTTGGTTCTCAACTGTTTACGGTAAAGATTTGGTATCTAACTATTGGTGTGCGTCTAGTGGCGGTGGTTGTATTGCGGCTTATAACGCGGGTACGCATTTTTGCGGTACAGTTTCTGTTGGTCAATACGATTGTATTGCAAAATACACAGTGATTGGCCCAGAGTGCAATTTATCAGAGAGTAGTGACGATAGTTTTTGCAAGGATGCAACTTGCACTGATTTCGTGAGCAAAGAAGAAGGTGGTGGTGGTAATGAAGTACCAGATATAGATGTTCCGCCCCCAGTTATAGATCCTACAGATCCCCCAGGTCGTCCTGGTACTCAATTACCCGACGATGTTATGGCTGGTTTGTTAGCTGATTTTTATTTTGACAATACGAATCAACTGTATGCGCTAAATGAGAATTTTGTGAGGTTTAAGGGTAATAACGACTATCAGTTACGGTTATTAAATGCAAATGTTCGACAAAACACAGAATACGTTAATAAGTTAGTAAACAAGGATAGTGACGATAGCAATATGGTTAACGCAATAGATTCGAATCGTGTTTCTACTGAATCCGCAATACATAATAGTGCAGACCGCATTGTAAGTGCTATAGGCTCTATTGAATCTGGGGATAGCAATGTGGAAGCAATTGGGGAGCTTGGCGATAGAATAGAGAGTTTGGTAAGCGTAGATACGAGTAACGTTGGTATTGAAGGTAGTTGTATCACTAATGGAAACTGTGAAGGTTTCTACGATAGTAAGTATCCTGAAGGTTTAACGGGCTTGTTGAATGAGCATATGTCTAATTTGCAAGTAAATGTTGTAGATAAATTCGTTAGTTCATTTGGTACGTTAGACGTGAGCAATGCGGCTAGACCTAGTTTTGAGTTCCCAATACTTGATTTTGGGGTGTTCAATATTGAAGATTATATAGACTTATCATTTATATTTTCATTTATAAGGGTTTGTATGCTTTTCTATGCTGCGATGACTGCAAGAAAGTTGATATTTGGAGGTTGATTATGGGATGGGTTGTTGATTTATTTAATTATCTATTGGAATTTCTTTATAAGTTGATCTTGTCTTTGGTTGATATGATTAAGGACGTTTTTCTATGGGCGATTGAGCAAGTTTTTAACGCTTTGGATTCAATTTTAGGTTTAGTGTTAGCGATGTTTGAGCCTATAGATATAAGTCAATATTTAACGGGATTTCCTCCTTCTGTATCATGGATGTTATCTGCAATCGGGATTCCACAATGTTTGGTTATAGTGATGTCTGCAATAGGGATAAGATTGTTGATGCAATTAATACCGTTTACGAGGTTGGGGTCATGATATACGCGATAGTGGGAAGGCCCGGCGGGGGGAAAAGTTACGAGGCAGTTGCTTATCATGTTATTCCAGCGCTAAAGGATGGTAGAAAAGTCATAACAAATTTAACGTTGAACATAGACCATTTTGTAAAGTTCTTCGGGGAGGATATAAAGTCACTGATAAAAATTGTAGATGGAAAATTAGAGGAGTTTGGTAGCAGAACGCGGCCTTTCAGTGCAATCGAAGATTATCAAGATGACTGGAGAAATGAAAAGGGGCAAGGGCCTTTATATTTAATTGATGAGGCCCACTTGCCTTTGGGTAGGCAAACAAATGCAGAGATACTTGAATGGTATTCAATGCACCGTCATTACGGCTTAGATATTGTGGTCATTACCCAAAACCTTAGAAAGTTGAACCGTGATATTAAGGATATGATTGAGGTTACTTATCAGTGTACTAAAGCAACTGCGTTGGGTAGCTCAAATCGCTATGTTCGTAAGGTTCGTGATGGTTCCTCTGGCGACGTCGTGAATGAATCTATCAGAAAGTATGAGAAGGTTTATTTTCCGTTTTATAAAAGCCATTCACAATCTAACAATGCGGTTATGGAGGCTCAAGGAAAGGACATAGTACCGTTTTGGAAACGTTGGCCGGTGATTGGCAGTGCTGTTTTGGTACCTGTTGGGCTAGTAGCACTTGCGATCACGTTTAAAGATCCAATTATCCCTGAGACGTCTAATAGAACTGAAACCAAAGTAGTCGTAGAGGAGGTTACAAAGAGAACTGTTGGCAGAAGGAGCGGTGGTAAATTGGGTCCGTTGGGAGATGTACAGTTTTACGTAACAGGTTACGCAAAGCAGCTCGCAATGACAAATCGAGGATCTGGGTCTGGAGAATTGGTTAGTGATTTGACGTTTTTCAAAGTATATGTCGATATCTACAAAGGTAGTGAGCTTTTATTTAGTAGCGATAACATACAACTATCAAGCGTTGGTTATAAAATAGAGATGCTATCTGAATGTGTCTTTAAGTTAATATGGGATAGTAACGAAACGATTATTACATGTAAGCAGATGGCAGATACCAACAAAGGTATTGTCGATATGATGGGGATTTGATGTGTAATGTAAAAAGTACAATGGTTAATAATTTGTATCGTGATCTTTATTATGTTCGCGCAAAGTACATGCAGAGGCCAACGTATGATTTGTATTTGCGGCTTTGCGACTTAGAAAAGGCGATTGCTAGACTAGAATCGCGTAGCGATATAAGGGAGCGTGTGCGCGACCGAGGCACCAAGCCCCGCACATAATCTAATTTGGTCACTGTTGCTAATGGGCGCGGTTAGCATTCGATGATTTTGATTGAATCGAAAACCTTCATCCTGCTAGGCCGCTCTTGCTTTTAAGTTTTGTGAGTGTCGAACAAAACGCCTTTGAGTCCAGTATTCGAAGGCGTTTTTAGTTGATTAGGACATTTCTACTTTGCTCCCACATTAAGTGCGTATTATCAGTAAGAGTTATGTTGAGGTTTGCCGTAGGCCTGAGAGAACTAAAGGGTGGGCGAGTGCCTTACTCATTGTCGGCTGCATAGCCGTACATGTTAGGAGGGAGAATCGCTTTAGAAACGAAGCCCGTAACATAATTCTGACAATACGCACTTGAGGTGTTTTCTTAAGCTTTAGCGACTAGTAGCATCAGTATCACTATTGCAGATAGTATGATTTTGTTTCTTTGACCTTCCCAATTGATCCATCCGATAACTAAAAGCAATAGGATGATTGTTGTTTTTGTAAGTACTGTAGACATGTGTTTATCTCCTTATAAACGCATTCATATTAAATGCGCGTTTTCTTCCGTTTTGGGAGGGGCCCGTTTCGTCGGGAGGGCCCCGAAACGGAGAAAACCCCCGTCTAGTAATACGGGGGTTTATTCCACCATACTATGGGCTTTCCCCATGTATCCGCAAACGTAGTGCGCCAGTGTTTGAGCGTTAGCGAGTCTCTTTAAACTGTTCGTGTATTGCTAAGTTTTGGTTTCTCATGAACAAACTTTCCATAATGATCAGTAAGGATTCTTTTTCTTTTTCCCCTAGGTTTTTGATCATATGTAGCTTTGATTTTAACGCTTCGTCTAAATCTGCCTCCTCTTCGCAAACTAGTTCGAAAACTGGTACTCCATAGAACATGGCGATTTTTTTTAATGGTCTCTAGTTTTGGCGACTGTGTCCCTTTTTCATATGCAAGATAGGTGTTTTTACCTACTCCAATTCCATTTGCTACGTCCTCTTGGCTTAAGTCCTTTTTGAGCCTCAGTTCCCTAATTTTTGATGTGAACATCGTAAAACCCTTACTTAGGTATGATTTCCTGCACATTATAATCCCTGTTTTTTTGAACATTACTTTTCAATCACAAAAAATTGGTATATCGTATCACTATAAATTGAACTTGACAGATTTTGAAATGGTAACGATTTACTACGACATGCAACCTGATTACACCGTCTCGGTTTACCTAGATGGTCATTGGGATTTCTTTGCTTCGTACCAAAATCTGATTAGTTACTGTGAGGATAGTTACGACGATTTCGAGCTTGTTTCGGTGACTAACACAACACTCGATGAGCGTTTGGCCATCATGGGGTTAGCTGATGAATAGTGCACAACAGATTCAAGCTAACTTAACAGGTGAGGGTAACTCTGAATCTGTTAAGCTCGACTGGTTAGCTTTCACCATTAAGCTTAAAGACCTGCGTCACTGCGAAAAAGCTGGTTTTATGGGCTTTACCAGTAAGACTCAGCCTTACTTCCCTAAGGCTCCAAAAATTCATCGTCAGCTTATCCGTGACGGTCAAAGTTTTGAAGATTACAAAGCTTACACTGATGCTGTGATGCGTCAGTATTTGGAAGAATGCCTTAAGGTTTTCATTACTAAGGTTCTTGGTCTTTCCCTCTCTGCTCCCACCGGTAAATCATTTCAGTTTTACGACGATTCCTTTAACTTGGTTTCCCCTTGCGGCGAAAGTCACTGCGGCAAAATTGGTATCGGTGGGCAAAATGATACTGTACATATTTCTATCAACGGCGTTGGCTGTAAGCATGTTCTTGCTAGGCGTTCTCTATTCTCTTTATATCACTGGCTTAACAATGTCCTTCACTGCACTTCTCTGTCTCGCTGTGACTTGGCCTTTGACGATTTTCACGGGCTATTTACTTGTAAATATGCCCTGATTGCTGCCTATGAGGGTGCTTTCAAGCCTTCCGTTCGTGGACGTAATCCGAAAGTCAAAGAGGATTTCGAATACAACATTCTTGCTGATGGTTCTAAAGAATTTTGTAAGGAACAAGTTTCTGTTGGCTCTCGTCAATCTCAAATCTACTGGCGTATTTACAACAAAGCGCTCGAACAGAATCTTTCTGATACTTCGTTGAGCTGGTATCGCTCTGAAGTTGAATTGAAAAAATGGACTGTCGATGTCCTCAAAGATATTGAAGGGGCTTTTGCGGCCATCAATGATTTTGCCGCTTCAATCGTTAGCTCTGAACCTTTCGATACAAAACCCAAACCCGAAAAACGTGCGGCGTTAGATGTTCTGTCTTCTACTTACTGGCTCCGTCGTCAGTGGGGACGGGTAGTTAATGATGTTCTCGACGTTTGTAATGGGGATGCTGAAAAAGCATTAGGGATGCTTTGCCGTGGTAGTCCGAAAATCGGATTCCCTGACACTTACAACCACTTGGTTGATGAAATCTTAAGTTCTTATTGAGGAAACATAAAATGAAAAAAGGCTTATTTGTTCTTGGTATTACCTTCATGGATGGGAAGCGCGGAAAAACGGCAGTGCTTAATATATCTCGTCCACTTCGCCCAATCGATACTGAGAATTTTAAACGTGAAGTTTATGGTGAATCTGGTGAGGTGAATATGCAATTCGATAATCCTCTTGTTATTGATTACGACTACGCGGCTAAGTTGCGTGATACGGGGGCACTAGTTCCTAGGCGCGAGTATGAGGTAGATACTCAACTTGACTATGAGGACCCACTTGCAGGTGCAAAGGTTGTCGAGCTTATTCCAGTTGACGACGAAATCAAAAAGCATTTTGAAACATCTTTAAAATCGAAAGGTTAAGGAGATATCAAGATGCCAAAGTGTGTATTAATTGATGACGAAGGATACTTATTAGTACCTTCACAAGTCGAGTTAGAAGATTGTCAAAGTTATATATTAGTTACTTATGACGAATACAATTTTTTTGATGGATTATACACGCTTAACGGGTTCTGAGGCAGCTGAATATTTTAGCTTAGGTTTTGCATTAGTCTTTGGTATTGGCTACCTCTCAACGTATGGGGTGAAAGTTGCCCTTAAACTTATAAGATTAATATAAGGACATTGTCTATGTTTAAGAAAATTAAAAGTGTTTATTTTTATGTTTTAGCGTGTTGTATGGTTAGTTTGCCTACTTTTGCTTCAACAGAAGGTGACCCAACAGATGCCATATTCGATGCTATTGATTTGAGTGGGCTTTCCGCAAAGATCATCGCTCTAGGTATTATTATTATCGGTATCGCGATGGCGTTTAAAGCAATTACTATTGGTAAGAAAGCCGTTAATAAAGCCTAATGTTAATAGTATTGCATGACGTTCAGTTGATGATATTTGTGTTGTTAGGTGGCTTAGCTGGTTACGTAGCAACGCAAAATTTCAGGTAATGGAGGAGGAGGGTATTACCCTCCTTTTTTTGTAGGCCTATTATGAAAAAATACACGGATATAATTAAATTAATATTGCTCGTAATTATGCTTTCATCCACTCGTGCATATGGCGAAGATGACGATAAAACGCAAGTTCAAGGTTATTATTGGACAAGTGGCGGATTCAATGCTTCCACATCTTTTGCCGTAGCGATGCTACGTTGTGGCGACCAATCTAGTTGTTTTTCAGTACAAATAAAAAGTCAGACAGAAACCAGATACGTATATGAGCGGTGCACAGAAGCGGGTATTTGTTATACGACGGGAACGTACGTGGTGTCGAGAGAAGGATGTAACGGAAAGGAGGATGATTATTGTGAATATACAGGTCCTAATCCTTCACAATGTGGCGCGGTGACAGGGACGGATTTAGATGTAGGTTGGTTCTCAACTGTTTACGGTAAAGATTTGGTATCTAACTATTGGTGTGCGTCTAGTGGCGGTGGTTGTATTGCGGCTTATAACGCGGGTACGCATTTTTGCGGTACAGTTTCTGTTGGTCAATACGATTGTATTGCAAAATACACAGTGATTGGCCCAGAGTGCAATTTATCAGAGAGTAGTGACGATAGTTTTTGCAAGGATGCAACTTGCACTGATTTCGTGAGCAAAGAAGAAGGTGGTGGTGGTAATGAAGTACCAGATATAGATGTTCCGCCCCCAGTTATAGATCCTACAGATCCCCCAGGTCGTCCTGGTACTCAATTACCCGACGATGTTATGGCTGGTTTGTTAGCTGATTTTTATTTTGACAATACGAATCAACTGTATGCGCTAAATGAGAATTTTGTGAGGTTTAAGGGTAATAACGACTATCAGTTACGGTTATTAAATGCAAATGTTCGACAAAACACAGAATACGTTAATAAGTTAGTAAACAAGGATAGTGACGATAGCAATATGGTTAACGCAATAGATTCGAATCGTGTTTCTACTGAATCCGCAATACATAATAGTGCAGACCGCATTGTAAGTGCTATAGGCTCTATTGAATCTGGGGATAGCAATGTGGAAGCAATTGGGGAGCTTGGCGATAGAATAGAGAGTTTGGTAAGCGTAGATACGAGTAACGTTGGTATTGAAGGTAGTTGTATCACTAATGGAAACTGTGAAGGTTTCTACGATAGTAAGTATCCTGAAGGTTTAACGGGCTTGTTGAATGAGCATATGTCTAATTTGCAAGTAAATGTTGTAGATAAATTCGTTAGTTCATTTGGTACGTTAGACGTGAGCAATGCGGCTAGACCTAGTTTTGAGTTCCCAATACTTGATTTTGGGGTGTTCAATATTGAAGATTATATAGACTTATCATTTATATTTTCATTTATAAGGGTTTGTATGCTTTTCTATGCTGCGATGACTGCAAGAAAGTTGATATTTGGAGGTTGATTATGGGATGGGTTGTTGATTTATTTAATTATCTATTGGAATTTCTTTATAAGTTGATCTTGTCTTTGGTTGATATGATTAAGGACGTTTTTCTATGGGCGATTGAGCAAGTTTTTAACGCTTTGGATTCAATTTTAGGTTTAGTGTTAGCGATGTTTGAGCCTATAGATATAAGTCAATATTTAACGGGATTTCCTCCTTCTGTATCATGGATGTTATCTGCAATCGGGATTCCACAATGTTTGGTTATAGTGATGTCTGCAATAGGGATAAGATTGTTGATGCAATTAATACCGTTTACGAGGTTGGGGTCATGATATACGCGATAGTGGGAAGGCCCGGCGGGGGAAAAGTTACGAGGCAGTTGCTTATCATGTTATTCCAGCGCTAAAGGATGGTAGAAAAGTCATAACAAATTTAACGTTGAACATAGACCATTTTGTAAAGTTCTTCGGGGAGGATATAAAGTCACTGATAAAAATTGTAGATGGAAAATTAGAGGAGTTTGGTAGCAGAACGCGGCCTTTCAGTGCAATCGAAGATTATCAAGATGACTGGAGAAATGAAAAGGGGCAAGGGCCTTTATATTTAATTGATGAGGCCCACTTGCCTTTGGGTAGGCAAACAAATGCAGAGATACTTGAATGGTATTCAATGCACCGTCATTACGGCTTAGATATTGTGGTCATTACCCAAAACCTTAGAAAGTTGAACCGTGATATTAAGGATATGATTGAGGTTACTTATCAGTGTACTAAAGCAACTGCGTTGGGTAGCTCAAATCGCTATGTTCGTAAGGTTCGTGATGGTTCCTCTGGCGACGTCGTGAATGAATCTATCAGAAAGTATGAGAAGGTTTATTTTCCGTTTTATAAAAGCCATTCACAATCTAACAATGCGGTTATGGAGGCTCAAGGAAAGGACATAGTACCGTTTTGGAAACGTTGGCCGGTGATTGGCAGTGCTGTTTTGGTACCTGTTGGGCTAGTAGCACTTGCGATCACGTTTAAAGATCCAATTATCCCTGAGACGTCTAATAGAACTGAAACCAAAGTAGTCGTAGAGGAGGTTACAAAGAGAACTGTTGGCAGAAGGAGCGGTGGTAAATTGGGTCCGTTGGGAGATGTACAGTTTTACGTAACAGGTTACGCAAAGCAGCTCGCAATGACAAATCGAGGATCTGGGTCTGGAGAATTGGTTAGTGATTTGACGTTTTTCAAAGTATATGTCGATATCTACAAAGGTAGTGAGCTTTTATTTAGTAGCGATAACATACAACTATCAAGCGTTGGTTATAAAATAGAGATGCTATCTGAATGTGTCTTTAAGTTAATATGGGATAGTAACGAAACGATTATTACATGTAAGCAGATGGCAGATACCAACAAAGGTATTGTCGATATGATGGGGATTTGATGTGTAATGTAAAAAGTACAATGGTTAATAATTTGTATCGTGATCTTTATTATGTTCGCGCAAAGTACATGCAGAGGCCAACGTATGATTTGTATTTGCGGCTTTGCGACTTAGAAAAGGCGATTGCTAGACTAGAATCGCGTAGCGATATAAGGGAGCGTGTGCGCGACCGAGGCACCAAGCCCCGCACATAATCTAATTTGGTCACTGTTGCTAATGGGCGCGGTTAGCATTCGATGATTTTGATTGAATCGAAAACCTTCATCCTGCTAGGCCGCTCTTGCTTTTAAGTTTTGTGAGTGTCGAACAAAACGCCTTTGAGTCCAGTATTCGAAGGCGTTTTTAGTTGATTAGGACATTTCTACTTTGCTCCCACATTAAGTGCGTATTATCTATCTTATGTTAAATAAGCTGTGTTTGTGTGAGATTGAAATATATTTTGTTCTAGCCACTATTCCCTCGTTTCATCATCGTATTTAACGATAATCATGATTTACCATAAAATACCTAATAATCACATTACTTAATCAGAGATTAGTAACTGTGACCATTAGAAAAAGCCCATGATCATTTCAATAATTCACATGGGCTTTATAACTCTAGTTCTTATCAACTACTCACTAGAAGTTGTTATCGTCAAAGTCGTGTTGACTGCCTCCTGATGATTGATCATCATGACCGAAGCTTCCGGAGTCATCTGTAAAGTCAACACCAGTATCAGTGTTGTCTCCAGATGTCCAATCGCCGTTGCCGCCTGCATCTTGTAGACCTGACGTATCTGCCGGACTTTGGCTACTTGCTTGCATCGCATACTGGTCATCAACTTCAATTGTTGTTGTTGCCGAAGCGCCATCTATTGGAGTATCAAGTTCATCCACACCTTGGAACGAGATCTCTGCTTCACCTTCAAACGAATCACCCAGCGACATCGTGACCGGTTGTGACAAGTCACCAGATACCGTGTAAGTACCATCGCCATTATCTAGCGCTCCACTCACAGATGCACCATCTGGAATACCCGATAGTTCAACCTGTTCAACACCTTCAACTGACGCTACCTCATCAGGAATTGATAGACTGACATCATCGCCTGGCGCAGCTGTCACGTCAGCGGCTTCGTCATCTTGTGTGGCTGAATCGTCGCTTGCTGAAGCTTCTACAGATTCTTGTATAGTTTCTGTTTCAGCCGTCGCTTGCTCAGTAGCTGCTTCTGTCGATTCAGGTGCAGTCTCAACGTTCATTGTTGTAGTTAGAGTTTGCTCTTCGCCACCAGATTGAACGGTTGCTTCCAGCGGAATATCACCGCTAAACTCAGAGTCTGGCCAGAATGTCCATTGATCTTCTCCAGCAGGAACTAGTGCGCCTTCGTCGCCTGTATAGCTTAGGTCAGATAAGCTTACATCGTCCGCGACATCAAGACTTGAAAGCACTTGTTCGCCACTGATGCTAACCGAACCATCATCCGCTTGACTTAGCGCTTCAACCGTTGAAGGTTCTTGCTCGTCAACATTGATATTGAAGTGGCTTTCGACACTGTTCTCACCATCACTCGCGACAAAGCCGATTTGAGCACTTCCAGTGTATCCTTCAGCCGGGGTGAACTGATAACCACCCTGCCCGTCAGATTCAATTAGCCCTTCACCTTCAAGCAATGTAACGGATTCAATGCTCATTTCTCCAGTGTCGGAGCTTAAGGTGCTTAGCATATCGCTATCTGTGAAGTTAAGTGGTTCACTTTCTTCAACATTAGCAGAAGCGATTGATTCAATCTGCGGTCCATCGTTGATTTGTTCTTCATTTTCGTGAACACCAATAGTGCTTTGTTCATCATGAAGAATGCCATCACGTTCAACGACATACGCAAAGTCTACTTCGCCTGTAAAGCCATCGGCCGGGCTGAAGGTCCAGGTACCGTCACCATTGTCAACCATCGAACCTTGGTTAGGATCAACCAAGTGAACCATCTGGATAGCGTCATCATCATTAGCGTCGATGTTTTGTGCCATGCCAATTAAGTCTTCTTCTGTGAGGATAATTGGTTCGCCTAGCGTTGTATCAAAGTCGCCTGCAATTTCACTACCTTCTGGTTCTGGCAACGGTTCATCACCATAGTCAACCGTGGTTGCACTGACAGTCACGAAGAAGTTTCCAGAGAAGTCTTCAGGTGGTGTTAACTGTAGATCATCTATATTCCAATTGGTGATACTGATCATTTGTCCAGGTTCTGTAATAATGACAGTATTTTCACCGTCGCTTACTTCAAACCCGACAGGGAAACCAGTCATAACCAAGTTGCTGAGCATTTCCGAATCATCAATGAGGTCAACGTTAAGCCCTAAGTGACCGGTTGAATCTTCAGAGAACACCAATGGTCCGTCATGATCGGTTGTAATAACGGCTCCATCCGCTACTGGACGAACAAATACAGGGACATCGAGTGAGGTTTCAAACTCTCCATCTGAAGCGATAACCTGAAGCCCTGACGTTCCGGCGAAATCACCCGTTGGTGTGAATGTCCAGGTACCATCACCGTTGTCATTCAGATCACCGGCATCCTCACCATCTGGCATGATGATGCGTGAAATAACTAGGTTCTCGGTGTCTATATCGCCAAACAGGTCGAGCATATCGGATGAATCGAAGGTAAATGCCCCATCCTCATTGGTCGTTAAGAAGGCGTTTCCATCTGCAAATGGAGCATCATTTACAGGAATGACATCAACATTTAACGAGCCTTCTGCCGTCGCTTCTCCATCTGTGATTTCGTAAGCCAGTTCAACTAATCCGTTGAAATCTTGTGAAGTAACGAGGTGATACATACCATCCGGTTGCTGTTGCAACTGCGCATTTTGTGGTGACTTAACACTGATACTTTCAAGTGTGAGTTCGTCGCCATCTAAGTCACTTGCTTGTGCCAAGATGAATTCAGGATCGATGACCATAACTTGGTCTTCCTCTCCCTGCATTTCGATTGCAGGAGCCTGAGGTTCATCGTTAACAGCAGCAATGTCGATATTGCCTTGAACCGGTGTCAGCTCAGTACCGTCATCAACGTTAAAGTTGAATGGAACGTCGCCGTTGAAGTTTTCCGTTGGTGTGAATGTCCAAGTGCCATCAGTATTATCAACCAGTGAACCAAACGATTCATCGATAGATAGATCTTTCGCGGTTAGGTCGTCTCCATCAATGTCTTGAGCATGCTTCAACAAATCTTCTTGAGAAATGATGATGGCGTTGTCTTCTACACCTTCAAGACTCACAGGATCCGATGTTGCAGCGTCATTTACCGGATTGACCGTAAGATCAGCGTTTGCAACGATCGTTTCTGCTCCGTCAGAGATATCAAAGTTAAGGTCGATATCTCCGTTGAAATTGGCATCTGGCGTAATAGTAAAGCTACCATCGCCATTGTCCGTTACTGTTGCGTTGTCTCCCGCACTGAGGTTCGATGCAGTTAGCGCATCTCCATCGACGTCCCCTGCTTGAGCGAGCAATTGATCTTGAGTCAGCGTAATAGAACCATCTTCATCGACCGAGTATGCTAAATCGCCTGATACCGGAGCATCGTTTACAGCGATAACATCAATACCCGCGGTGGTCTCTGCCGTTGCCCCATCTTCGTCAGCAACAGTGACATCAAGCGAGACATTGCCGTTGAAGTTTTCGTTTGGCGCGAAGCTGTAGGTGCCGTCGCCGTTGTCTGTGAAGATTCCGTCAGTGCCTGAGTAAGACACATCACTTACGCTCACCTCGCCTTCAACGTCTGAGCTGTTCGCTAGAAGCTGATCATCTGAGATAGTGATAATGCCGTCTTCATTGACTGAGTATGTGGTTGAGCCCGCCACCGGAATATCGTTGACCGACTCTACAGTCACATCAATGTTGGCCTCTGTGGTGGTTGTTCCGTCACTTACGGAGAAGCTCAAGTCCACGTCACCGTTGAAGTTTTCATTTGGAGCGAAGGTATATGTGCCGTCACCGTTGTCGGTAAACACACCCTCTGTTCCTGAGTAGCTAACATCCGCTACAGATAGGTCATCGCCATCAATATCTGACGCGCCAGCAAGAAGCTGTTCGTCAGTAAACGTCAATGAACCATCCTCCTGGATGGTGTAACCCACATCTTCAACAACCGCTGCGTCATTCACTGGGTTCACAGTGAGGTCAGCATTGGCGACGATGGTGTCGGTGCCATCAGAGATATCGAAGCTTAAGTCAATGTCGCCATTGAAGTCTGCATCTGGTGTGATGGTAAATGACCCATCTTCGTTGGCAGTGACTGTGGCGTTGTCACCCGCGCTCAGGTTGGCCGCTGTGAGGTCATCACCGTCTACATCACTCGCTTGTGATAGTAATTGCTCTTGAGTCAGAGTAATCGAGCCATCTTCATCAACTGAGTAAGCTAAGTCACCTGAGACTGGCGCATCGTTCACTGCGATGACATCAATACCCGCAGTGGTATCTGCCGTTGCACCGTCTTCGTCAACAATAGTCACATCAAGCGATACGTTGCCGTTGAAGTTTTCGTTTGGCGCGAAGCTATACGTACCATCACCATTATCAGTGAAGATACCGTCTGTGCCTGAGTAAGACACATCACTGACACTCACCTCGCCTTCAACGTCTGAGCTGTTCGCTAGAAGCTGATCATCTGAGATAGTGATAATGCCGTCTTCATTGACTGAGTATGTGGTAGAACCGGCCACAGGAATGTCGTTTACCGACTCAACCGTCACATCAATGTTAGCTTCTGTGGTGGTTGTACCGTCACTTACTGAGAAGCTTAGGTCCACTTCACCGTTGAAGTTCTCGTTTGGTGCAAAGGTATAAGTGCCATCACCGTTGTCAGTGAACACACCTTCCGTGCCTGAGTAGCTAACATCCGCAACAGATAGCTCGTCGCCATCAATATCAGACGCACCCGCAAGGAGTTGCTCGTCAGTAAAGGTCAACGAGCCATCTTCTTGGATGGTGTAACCGACATCTTCCACGACTGCTGCGTCATTAACTGGATTCACAGTCAAATCTGCATTGGCGACGATGGTATCGGTGCCATCAGAAATGTCGAAGCTGAGGTCAATGTCACCATTGAAGTCCGCATCGGGAGTAATAGTGAATGATCCGTCTTCGTTGGCGGTAACTGTAGCATTGTCACCTGCTGACAAGTTAGCGGCCGTCAGATCATCACCGTCCACATCACTTGCTTGTGACAGAAGTTGCTCTTGAGTCAGCGTGATAGAGCCGTCTTCGTCAACCGAGTAAGCTAAGTCACCTGAGACTGGTGCATCGTTCACTGCGATGACGTCAATACCTGCCGTAGTTTCTGCCGTTGCACCATCTTCATCAGCAATGGTCACGTCAAGAGAAACGTTGCCGTTGAAATTCTCGTTTGGTGCGAAGCTGTAGGTACCGTCACCGTTGTCAGTGAAGATACCATCAGTGCCTGAGTACGACACATCACTGACACTCACCTCGCCTTCAACATCACTTGAGTTAGCAAGCAATTGGTCGTCAGAGATGGTGATGATGCCATCTTCATCGACTGAGTACGTGGTTGAGCCAGCAACTGGAATGTCATTGACAGACTCTACGGTCACACCAATGTTAGCTTCTGTGGTGGTCGTGCCATCACTTACTGAGAAGCTCAAGTCCACGTCACCATTGAAGTTCTCGTTTGGCGCAAAGGTATAAGTGCCATCACCATTGTCGGTGAACACACCTTCTGTGCCTGAGTAGCTAACATCAGCAACTGATAGGTCGTCTCCATCAATATCGGATGCACCTGCTAAAAGTTGCTCATCAGTAAAGGTCAACGAGCCATCTTCTTGGATGGTGTAACCCACATCTTCAACAACCGCTGCGTCATTCACTGGATTCACAGTCAAATCTGCATTGGCGACGATGGTGTCGGTGCCATCAGAGATATCGATTCTGAGGTCAATGTCACCATTGAAATCCGTATCCGGTGTGATGGTGAATGAGCCGTCTTCGTTAGCCGTGACCGTGGCGTTATCACCTGCGCTTAGGTTAGCCGCAGTGAGATCATCGCCGTCCACATCACTCGCTTGCGATAACAATTGCTCTTGAGTCAGAGTAATCGAGCCATCTTCATCAACTGAGTAAGCTAGGTCACCTGATACTGGTGCGTCGTTCACTGCGATGACGTCAATACCCGCTGTGGTCTCTGCCGTTGCCCCATCTTCGTCAGCAACAGTGACATCAAGCGAGACATTGCCGTTGAAGTTTTCGTTTGGTGCGAAGCTGTAGGTGCCATCACCGTTGTCCGTAAAGATACCGTCTGTACCTGAGTAAGAAACATCATCAACCGCGACTTCACCTTCAACGTCTGAGCTGTTCGCGAGGAGTTGGTCATCAGAAATAGTGATGATGCCGTCTTCATCGACTGAGTACGTGGTCGAACCTGCAACTGGAATGTCATTAACAGACTCAACTGTGACATCGATGTTGGCTTCTGTGGTGGTTGTTCCGTCACTTACGGAGAAACTTAAGTCGACTTCGCCATTGAAGTTTTCATTTGGAGCGAAGGTATACGTGCCATCACCATTGTCGGTAAACACACCTTCTGTACCTGAGTAGCTAACATCCGCTACAGATAGGTCATCGCCATCAATATCTGACGCGCCAGCAAGAAGCTGCTCATCAGTGAAGGTCAATGAACCGTCTTCTTGGATGGTGTAACCCACATCTTCGACAACTGTTGCATCGTTCACCGGATTCACAGTGAGGTCAGCATTCGCCACGATGGTATCTGTACCATCAGAGATGTCGAAGCTTAGGTCAATGTCGCCATTGAAGTCCGCATCCGGTGTAATGGTGAATGAGCCGTCTTCGTTAGCCATCACCGTAGCGTTGTCGCCAGCACTTAGGTTGGCTGCTGTGAGGTCATCACCTTCTACATCACTCGCTTGTGATAGAAGCTGTTCTTGTGACAATGTCACACTTCCATCTTCATCAACACTGTACGCTAGATCACCTGATACCGGTGCGTCGTTGATTGGAAGCACATCTACGTTAATCACAGTATCAACAGTAGCACCATCTTCATCTTGAATGGTGACGTTTAATTGAACCTCGCCATTGAAGTTTTCATTTGGCGCAAAGCTACAAGTTCCATCACCATTGACTGAGAAGATTCCGTGTGGTCCATCGTAGCTGATACCGACTAGAGATACATCGCCTTCTATGTCAGATGCATTGGCAAGTACTTGAGACTCACTGAATGTCAGCACACTGTCTTCATTGACGGTGTATGAAGTTGGCCCAGCAACTGGGATATCATTCACCGATTCAACAGTTACATCAATGTTGGCTTCAGTAGTGGTAGTACCGTCACTTACCGAGAAGCTTAGGTCTACCTCGCCATTGAAGTTCTCGTTAGGAGCAAAGGTATAGGTACCGTCACCATTGTCGGTGAACACACCCTCTGTACCAGAATAACTGACGTCAGCGACAGACAAGTCATCACCATCAATATCTGACGCGCCAGCAAGTAGTTGTTCATCAGTAAAGGTTAACGAGCCATCTTCTTGAATGGTGTAACCCACATCTTCAACAACCGCTGCGTCATTCTCTGGATTAACAGTGAGATCTGCATTCGCTACGATCGTATCCGTGCCGTCTGAGATATTGAAGGTTAAGTCAATATTGCCGTTGAAATCCGCATCTGGAGTAACGGTAAATGAACCATCTTCATTTGCGGTTATAGTCGCATTACCGCCGGCACTTAGGTCGGTTGCTGTTAAGTCATCTCCGTCGATATCAGATGCTTGAGATAGGAGCTGTTCTTGCGACAGAGTAATCGCGCCATCTTCACTGACTGAGTAAGACAAATCTCCAGTGACCGGAGCATCATTCACCGCGATCACTTCTATGTTTGCGCTTGTATTGACGACTTCTCCGCTTTCATCAACAACGCTAACATCGAGAGACACATCTCCATTGAAGTTTTCGTTCGGTGCAAAACTGTAGGTGCCATCACCATTGTCGGTGAATATGCCATCTGAGCCGGAGTAACTTACGTCACTTACCGCTACCTCGCCTTCGATATCAGAGCTGTTGGCGAGAAGCTGTTCGTTACTGAAAGTGAGCACATTATCTTCGTCAACGCTGTAAGACGTCGAGCCGGCAACAGGCGCATCGTTAACTTCAGTCACGGTGACGTCAATGGTTGCAGGAGTAACATCTTCACCATCCGATACCTCGAACAGCAGTTCAACGTTGCCACTGAAGTTCTCATTTGGTGCGAAGGTATAGGTGCCGTCGCCATTATCGGTAAACACACCATCAGTGCCAGAATACGAAACATCAGCGATAGACAAATCGTCACCTTCGATGTCCGTCGCCCCTACTAATAGCTGTTCATTGGTAAAGGTAAGCGAACCATCCTCTTCGATAGTGTATGTTTTGTCTTCTGCTTCTGGACCATCGTTGATTGGAGACACATAGATATTGACCTCTTCGGTCGCAGTTGCTGTGTCACCTGTGTTTAGGTCAGTAGATGTGGCATTTACAGTGAGTGAAACGCTACCGCTAAAGTCACTCGCAGGCGTAAATTCAAGTCCGGCTAGATCTTGTGGTTCCAGCGACCAAGTTCCGTCTCCATTATTGATACCAGCTGATAGCTCGCCATCTTCAGGTACATTTTCAATGAGAATCGACAGAGCTTCAGAGCCATCTGTATCGGTAAGGTTTGCGTTGATTTCGATTGGAATTGTCGAGTCTTCAACACCGATGATCTGGAAGTCAGCGTTAGCGACAGATATCTCGATGTTATCGATGCCAAATGACTCATCGCTAAGTTCTTGATTTAGCGTTGAGCCAAAGCCCAATTGCAACTGGCCATCCTCGATTGGAACAGTGAGGTGTACTTCATGAGATTGCTCGTTCCATTGACTGAACCCTTCACCTTGTGTGCCTCCATGAATGACTTCGCCGACTTGGTTGCCTTCAGAGTCATACAGTGTGGTCGTTCCGTCTTGCGTGTTAAATGCGGAGTTATCGAAAGAAGTTAGTGGTTCACCGCCAACAAATATCTGGAATGATTCACCATCCCAAGAATCTATCTCATAGAAGCTGAACGAGATATCGACTTCATCGACATCGGTAGGAATGTTGTAGGTTTTACTGACGGCCTCTTCGCCGTCTGTACCACCAATTCGACCCAACATGTCTCCGCTATCAAAGCCCTGAGAACTTTCGGTGCCAGCATTCCACCCTTCAGAGCCTGATTCAAAATTGTCGGTTGCCAAAATTAAATCTGGAGTGATAGACAAGTCTGGTGTTACCGATAGCTCCGGCATATCCACTACGGACTGAACTTCAATACCCACTGTCGTTTCAGCAGTGGCACCGTCAGAGTCAACCACTGTCATGTTCAACGTCAAGTCGCCGCTGAAGTTTTCGCTCGGCGCGAAACTATAGCTGCCATCATCGTTTGGCGTTAAGGTTCCATTATCACCGCTATAAGACACATCACTGACAGAGAGCTCCCCTTCTACATCCGAACTATTCGCGAGTAGTTGCGCTTCACTTAAGGTAATGACGCCGTCTTCATCAACTGAATACGTCGTTGACCCCGCTATTGGAAGATCATTCACCGAATTAACAGTAACATCGATGTTTGCATCAGTCGTTGTCGTGCCGTCGCTGACCGAGAAACTTAGGTCGACTTCACCATTGAAGTTCTCGTTTGGTGCAAAGGTGTAAGTACCGTCTCCGTTGTCAGTGAAGATACCGTCAGTGCCGGTATACGACACGTCAGCCACAGTCAGGTCATCACCGTCTACATCTGAGGCTCCAGCAAGCAATTGCTCGTCAGTAAACGTAAGTGAGCCATCCTCTTCGATGGTATAACCGACATCTTCTACCACAGCAGCATCATTGACAGGATTAACTGTGAGATCAGCGTTAGCAACGATGGTGTCTGTACCGTCTGAGATTTCGAAGCTTAAATCGATATCGCCATTGAAATCCGCATTTGGTGTGATAGTGAATGAACCATCTTCATTTTGCGTCACTGTGGCGTTGTCGCCTGCATTTAGATTAGAGGCCGTAAGATCATCACCATCAACATCCGATGCTTGGGACAGCAATTGTTCTTGAGATAGTGTGATTGAACCGTCTTCATCGACAGAGTAAGCCAAGTCTCCGGAGACCGGTGCATCATTGATAGCAATGACTTCAATCCCGGCCGTTGTATCGGCTGTGGCACCATCTTCATCAACAATTGTTACGTCGAGAGAGACATCTCTGTTGAAGTTTTCATTTGGAGCGAAGCTATACGTGCCGTCACCATTGTCGGTAAAGATACCGTCCGTACCTGAGTAAGAGACATCGCTTACACTCACCTCACCTTCGACATCTGAACTATTAGCGAGAAGCTGAGCGTCCGAAATGGTTATGATGCCATCTTCATTGACAGAATACGTTGTAGACCCAGCGACTGGTATATCGTTCACCGCGTCAACGGTAATATCGATGTTAGCTTGGGTCGTGTCAGTACCATCACTGACAGAGAAGCTGATGTCGACTTCGCCATTAAAGTTCTCGTTTGGAGAGAAGGTATAGGTTCCATCACCATTGTCGGTAAACACACCATCTGTTCCCGAATAAGAAACATCGGCGATAGACAGGTCATCCCCTTCGATATCGGTGGCTCCAACCAGCAATTGCTCATTGGTAAAGGTAAGCGAGCCATCCTCTTCTATGGTGTAAGCCTTATCCTCAGCTTCTGGGCCATCATTGATTGGAGATACATAAATATTTACTTCTTCCGTGGCAGTGGCGGTATCCCCGGTATTAAGATCTGTTGAGGTTGCATTCACTGTCAGAGAAACGCTGCCACTGAAATCAGCCGCTGGCGTGAATTCCAACCCTTCAAGCTCTCCGGGCTCAAGCGACCATGTTCCATCACCGTTATCAGTACCTGCGGAAAGCGCGCCATCCTCTGGAACGTTTTCAATGAGGATTGATAGTGCTTCGGAGCCATCTGTGTCGGTTAGATTCGCGTTAATCTCGATAGGAATACTCGAGTCTTCAACACCAATGATTTGGAAGTCGGCATTAGCGACTGAAATCTCGATATTATCGATACCGAAGGATTCATCTCTTAGCTCTTGGTTGAGTGTCGAACCAAACCCGAGTTGAAGTTGTCCGTCTTCAATTGGCACTGTGAGGTGAACCTCATGCGCTTGTTCATTCCAACCACTGAAACCTTCGCCTTGTGAAGTGCCATGCACGACTTCGCCTACTTCATTTCCATCTGAGTCATAAAGTGTTGTGGTGCCATCTTGTGTTCTAAATGCAGAATTATCGAACGATGTTAGCTCTTCACCCCCAACGAAGATCTGGAATGATTCACCATCCCAAGAATCTATTTCATAGAAACTGAATGAAATATCGACCTCATCGACATCAGTCGGAATATTATAGGTTTTACTGACCGCTTCTTCGCCGTCCGTGCCACCTATTCGACCGAGCATATCGCCACTATCAAAGCCTTGAGAGCTCTCAGTGCCCGTGTTCCAACCCTCAGATCCAGACTCAAAGTTGTCGGTTGCAAGGATAAGATCCGGTGTAATAGAGAGATCTGGCGTGATAGACAGTTCAGGCATATCAACAATGGATTGAACTTCAATACCGACGCTGGCTTCTGCCGTTGCTCCGTCTGAATCTACAACGGTCATATCAAGTGTGAGGTCACCACTGAAGTTTTCGCTCGGCGCAAAACTATAGGTACCGTCATCATTGGCAGTTAGCGTACCGTTGTCTCCAGAGTATGATAAGTCGCTGACTGAAAGCTCGCCCTCAACATCAGTACTGTTCGCTAGTAGCTGATCTTCGCTTAATGTGATTACGCCATCTTCATCAACCGAATATGAAGTCGTGCCTGCGATTGGTAGGTCATTAACCGGCAATACGTCGACATTGATTACAGTGTCTACCGTTGCGCCATCTTCATCTTGAATGGTGACGTTAAGCTGCACTTCTCCATTGAAATTTTCATTGGGAGCAAAACTGCAGGTACCATCACCGTTTACAGAGAAAATACCATCTGGCCCGTCATAGCTAATACCGACGAGCGATACATCTCCCTCGATGTCAGAAGCATTTGCCAGTACTTGAGACTCATTGAAGGTCAACACGCTATCTTCGTTTACGGTGTAAGACGTTGGTCCAGCGATTGGTGGGTCGTTAACTTCTATGACATCTAGCCCAGCAGTAGTGGTTGCCGTCGCGCCTTCTGAGTCCTCAATAGTGACATCGAAACTGACATCGCCAGAGAAGTTCTCATTTGGTGTGAAGGTATAGGTTCCATCTCCATTGTCGGCAAAGACGCCATCTGTTCCTGAGTAAGAGACATCTTGAACGGATACTTCGCCCTCGACGTCAGAGCTATTTGCCAGTAATTGCTCGTCTGAAATAGTGATCGAGTTGTCTTCTTCAACCGAGTAAGTGGTTGAACCTGCAACTGGCACATCATTAATAGGCACTACTTGGACATCAATGTTTGCAGTGACTGTGTCTGTACCATCGCTAACGCTATAGCTTAGGTCAACGCTACCGTTGAAGTTCTCGTTTGGAGCGAAGGTATAAGTGCCATCTCCGTTGTCGGTAAACACACCTTCCGCGCCATCGTAGTTGACGGATTCTACGGTCAGGACATCACCATCAATATCCGTTGCACCTTGAAGAAGCTGCTCATCGGTAAAGGTGAGTGAGCCGTCTTCGTTAATGGTGTAGTCATGATCGTAGATTATCGATTCATCATTGGCCGCTGTAACTGTGACGTCTAGTTCTGCTGGTGTAACACCACCATTGCCGTCATCCACGTTGTAGCTTATCGAGAACTCACCATTGAAGTTTTCTTCTGGGGTAATGGTATAGGTGCCATCACCGTTGTCGGTGATTAGTGCGTTCTCAATGGCAATGTCGCTGATACTCTGTTCGTTGCCACCTTCTTCGCTTGCAGAACTGTCGTCATCACTCTCTGGCGACATTACTTCAGAAATATCGATGCCGTTTTCGGCATTCGCTGCTTCTTCTGACGTAGGGAGTTCGAAGCTAGACATCGACCCTACATCTTGGCTTGGGATGATTACGCCATCGACGATGTCGAATACGTGCCAGTGATCACCGGTAGGATTATCAGGAAGATCTGGGGTAAAGGTTTGGACAAGTGTATCACCTACAAAGATCTGTACCTGTACATCTTCAACGCCATCGACATCCCAACTGCGGTCAGAGTAGTTATGCACCGAATAGTGCATATTGGCATCTTGATAGTTAGGGATAGTAATGGTTTCTGGACCATGCCCATTCACGTCGTCAACGTCTTGTTGGACAACGTTACCCTCGCCTAGGTCATGGCTCATGTCCGCCCAGAAGATGTGGTCAAGCTCTGCGCCTGTCTCGGTGTCATATAGCCATAGGTGGTTATCCATATCCGTTGGCTGCTGACCCCAGGTGACAACAACACGCATATCAGTTTCTTCTAACACTTCCGATAGTGCAGTCACACCACCGTTAGTGTCTTCACCTGCAGGGACAATAAAGCTGGTGCTGATAGAACCTTCTTGTTCAATGGATACGGTACCTTGGTCGACGACAGAGCCGCTAACTGAGTAGTTACCTGATTCATCCGTCACTGTGGTATAGCTGTTGCCTGCCGAATCTGTGAGCGTTACTTCTGCTCCAACTATTGGATTACTGGTTTCAGCATCCAATACAGTACCAGTGACAGTCGTGTCATCACCCTGCTCGCCGATGATTGCGGTCATATCATCGTCTTCGATATCAGTCGCAAACTGCAGTAGCTCTTCTTGGGTGATGGTGTACGAGCCATCTTCTTCAATGGTGATGGCTACATCGGCAGAGACTATTGGTGCGTCGTTAACCGGATCGACGGTTAGACCTAAATTAGCAGCGATTGGAGTATCACCATCGCTAATGCTGTAACCTACATCGATGTATCCATTGAAGTTTTCATCCGGTGTAATAGTGAACATACCGTCGCCATTATCGGCGATAGTCGCATTCTCAGCCGTGAGATCATAAGCTGTTAAATCATCACCATCGATATCAGCCGCGTTCGCCAACAACTGCTCTTGAGTGATAGTAATTGAGTGGTCTTCATCTACCCTAGCCGATGTATCGGAAGTAGTTGGTAGATCATTGACAGGATCGACAGTTAAATCCACGCCCGCATTGATGGTTTCAGTGCCGTCAGAGATATCGAAGCTTAGGTCGATGCTGCCATTGAAGTTCGCATCTGGCGTGATGGTAAATGACCCATCTTCATTTTCAGTGACTGTAGCGTTTGCTCCTGCACTTAGGTTTGCAGCCGTCAGTTCATCACCATCGACATCGCTTGCTTGTGACAATAGCTGCTCTTGCGATAGCGTGATAGAACCATCTTCTTCAATGCTATACGCTAAGTCACCGGAGACCGGAGCATCATTGACAGCAATGACTTCTATACCCGCAGAGGTACTGACCGATGCGCCGTCTTCATCGACCACGACGACGTCTAAGCTCACATTACCGTTAAAGTTCTCGTTAGGTGCGAAGCTGTATGTACCATCGCCGTTATCGGTGAAGATACCATCAGAACCTGAGTAAGAGACATCATCAACCGCGACCTCTCCTTCGACATCGGAGCTGTTTGCAAGAAGCTGGTCGTCAGAGATGGTAATAACACCATCTTCATTTACAGAGTAAGATGTTGAACCTGCCACAGGGATATCGTTTACCGACTCAACAGTCACATCGATATTAGCTTCAGTCGTAGTCGTGCCATCACTTACTGAGAAGTTTAGGTCCACTTCGCCATTGAAGTTTTCGTTTGGTGAGAAGGTATAGGTGCCGTCGCCATTATCAGTGAAGACACCATCAGCGCCGGTATAATACACATCGGCCACAGACAGGTCATCGCCATCTATATCCGAAGCGCCAGCCAATAGCTGTTCGTCTGTAAAGGTAAGCGACCCATCCTCTTGAATCGTATAGCCAACATCTTCTACAACAGCCGCATCGTTCATCGGGTTGACTGTGAGATCAGCGTTAGCCACGATGGTGTCTGTACCATCCGAGATATCAAAAGTCAGGTCGATATCGCCGTTAAAATCTGCATCCGGTGTGATGGTAAATGAGCCATCATCATTCGCCGTAACTGTCGCATTGTCTCCTGCTTCAAGGTTCGCGGCAGTAAGTACGTCACCTTCGACATCCGATGCTTGTGCCAATAGCTGTTCTTGACTGATGGTTATCGAACCATCTTCATCAACGCTGTAGGCTAAATTGCCCGATACTGGCGCATCATTTACAGCGATAACGTCAATGCCTGCGGTCGTCTCTGCCGTTGCACCATCTTCATCGACGATGGTTACATCGAGTGCTACATTTCCATTGAAGTTTTCGTTTGGTGCAAAACTATAGGTACCATCGCCGTTATCCGTGAAGATACCATCCGCTCCAGAGTATGAGACGTCACTAACGCTCACGTCGCCCTCAACATCGGAACTATTGGCAAGAAGCTGGTCATCAGACAGTGTGATGATGCCATCTTCGTCTACTGAATATGACGTTGAGCCTGCAACCGGAACGTCATTCACCGATTCTACAGTGACATCAATGTTTGCTTCGGTGGTTGTTGTGCCATCGCTAACGGAGAAGCTTAAGTCTACGTCACCATTGAAGTTTTCGTTTGGTGAGAATGTGTAGGTACCGTCACCATTGTCGGTGAACACACCGTCTGTACCTGTGTATGAAACATCGGCTACGGATAAATCATCGCCGTCAATATCCGAGGCGCCAGCGAGGAGTTGCTCATCAGTAAACGTCAATGAACCATCTTCTTGGATGGTGTAGCCGACATTTTCTACCACGGCCGCATCATTAACCGGATTAACAGTCAGATCAGCAGTCGCAACGGTTGTATCAGTGCCGTCAGAAATATCGAAGCTTAGGTCGATATCGCCATTGAAGTCGGCGTCAGGTGTAATGGTAAATGAGCCGTCTTCGTTCACGGTGACGGTTGCATTATCGCCAGCGGTGAGATTTGAAGCGGTTAAATCATCACCTTCTACGTCAGATGCTTGTGACAGAAGCTGTTCTTGTGACAATGTAACACTGCCATCTTCATCTACTGAGTAAGCCAAATCTCCAGAAACTGGTGCATCGTTAATAGGCAGTACATCAACATTAATGACTGTATCGACCGTGGCGCCGTCTTCATCTTGAATCGTAACATTAAGCTGGACTTCACCGTTGAAGTTTTCGTTCGGAGCAAAGCTACAAGTACCATCATCGTTGACCGAGAAGATACCATCTGGACCGTCATAACTCACGCCAACGAGCGATACTTCGCCTTCAATATCTGAAGCATTCGCAAGAACCTGAGACTCGTTAAATGTTAAGACACTATCTTCGTTGATGGTGTATGAAGTTGGACCTGCTATTGGAGGATCATTAACTTCTATAACGTTAATACCAGCGCTTGTTTCTACCACTTCACCAGTTTCATCTGCCACTTTGACATCTAGGCTGATATCACCGGAGAAGTTTTCGTTTGGCGTGAAGGTATAAGTGCCATCACCGTTATCGGCAAACACGCCATCGGTGCCACTGTATGTTACCTCTGAAACAGACACTCCTCCCTCTACATCGCTTGAGTTCGCAAGGAGCTGACCATCATTAATAGTGATCGAATTATCTTCAAGAACCGAATAGGATGTCGAACCAGCGACAGGCGCATCATTCACTTCGGTGACGGTGATATCGATATTGGCAGTGACTGTCTCTGTACCATCTGAAACTTGGAATGATAGATCAACATCGCCAGAGAAGTTCTCATTTGGCGCAAAGGTATAGGTGCCGTCACCGTTGTTAGTAAAGACCCCTTCGGCGCCGTTGTAGTCAACAGATTCAACAGTAAGCGCGTCGCCATCGACATCAGTTGCATTGGCAAGTAGCTGTGCATCGGTAAAGGTGAGAGAACCATCTTCTTCGACAGTATAAGCGAGGTCTTGTGCCACGGGACCATCGTTAACTGGTGAGACAGTAAGATCCAGATTCGTTGTGACGATTTGGTCACCGTCGGATACATCAAAGGTAAATTGAACATCACCATTGAAGTCTGCATCTGGTGTAAGTGTGTACGAGCCATCTTCGTTGGCCGTAATCGTTATGTTTTCGTCGTCAGTCGACAGATTCAACGCCGTTAAGTCGTCACCATCAAGATCGCTCGCGTTAGCTAGTAACTCTCCTTGAGTAATTGTAATAGAACCGTCCTCGTCAACCGTCGCTTGGACACCGGTTGCTTCAGGGGCGTGTTCTACATCGATAGTAATGGTTGTCGAGACTGTCTCGGAATCATCATTGGATAGCTCTGTCGCGGTTGCACTTACCGTGATGTCAAACGGATCAACGACCTCTTCTGGCAGTGTGAACTCGAGCGTCTGATCAATCGCTACAGTCGGTACAACAACATTACCATCCTCGCCTACAACTATCTCACCACTATAAATCTGACTGTTCACTTCACCGACATCAATCGTAAAGTTGAAATCACTGAAGTCGGCATCGCCCCCGCCATATAGATCTTCAAATCCATAGACTAACTCACCATCTTCATTGACGGTTGTGCGGGTGTGCTCCATGCCATCTTGGTTGAGTTGAGCGCTTGAACCACCGTGGAACACGGTATCACCGAACTGACCTTGTATTACTGTAGTGTCACCGTTGGCATCGACAAAGACTAACTGAGGATCGACAGTGTCCATTGTAGCTGGAGAACCGTCAGCTGCTCTAAACTCAAAACTACCGTCTTGCATTGAGTCAAAGTCATTGTAATTAAAGCCGTTAGGTATCAAGAATAGGTTGAAGCTTTCACCTTCATCTACTTGGAAAGTAAAAGAGTCCTGTCCTGGTACAAGGTCACCACCACCTCCTACTTGTGACGCATTCTCGTAAACAACCTCGACTCCAGTGATGTTACCTTCGTCATCAACTTTGTAATAACCCGCTGCATTTTGGAAGCCAGCTGTCTCACCCTCAAAGGTCACAGTAATTTCAGAGTCGTTGTAACTGGTAATACCGTTGTCTTGATCATTAAGAACCGCTTCATTGTCGTAGCGAATGACGGTGCCTTCTGGTACGCCATCGATATCAACAGTGAGCGTTTCGGACAGATCTTGGTCGACGAGGCTTGCACCAATGTTGAGTTCTACAACCTCACCTGGCGCTGTAACAATGGTCGAATCCATAACGCTCTGACCATCGCCATCGGTCACCGTTAAATCTGGTGCATCAGCCACTGCTTCGACATTAAGATCAATAGTTTGTTGCACTTCTGTTGTGCCATCTGACACCGTGAAGTCAAATTGAAGTTCACCGCTAAAGTGTTCATTCGGCGTAAAGGTAAATGAACCGTCATCATTAGCTACCATAGTGCCATCAGAGCCACTGTAGGCAACGTCGGTGACCGTTAAGTCATCACCATCAACATCGGTAGCTCCACTTAATAGATCCTCTTGAGTGAAGGTGATCGTGCCGTCTTCATCAATTGAATAGTTGGCGGCTTGTACCTCAGGTGCATCATTAACAGGGGTTACTTCGAGGTTCAACTGAGTTGTTGTACTCAGTTCACCATCGTTGACTTCATAATCGAACTGGATCTGGCCGTTGAAGTCTTCTGAAGGTGTAACGGTATAGGTACCATCGCCATTATCTACGATAGTCGCGTTAGGGTCGTTGGTTGTAAGTCCTGTCGCGAACAAGTCATCGCCATCAATATCGCTAGCGTTTTCTAGCAACATTTCTTGGGTGACGACAATACTGCCATCTTCATCGATAGTCGCCGATACGGCGTCCGCCTCAGGCGCATCATTAACGAACTCAACTTTTAGATCGATATTAGCGCTAACAACGTCTGTACCATCACTGACATCAAACGTGAGATCTGCATCACCAAAGTAGCCTTGGTCGGTAGTTACAGTGAACGTACCGTCTCCATTATCAACCACTTCAACACTGTCATTCTGGCTGGTAACGTTTATAGCGGTAAGCGCATCACCATTAATGTCGGTTGCTTGCTCTAACAACTGCTCTTGCGTCAACGTAATAGATTCGCCGTCTTGAGTAGCGAAGCTTAGGTCAGGAACATCAGGAAGATCGTTGACTGGGTTGACGGTCAAGTTCAGACCTGTCGAGACCGTCTCTATCGCATCCGTGACATCATAGGTGAACTCAATCTCGCCATTGAAATCTTGGCTTGGTGTAATGGTGAAACTGCCGTCTGAGTTTTCTACAATTGTCGCGTTAAGGTCGTTGGTTTGAAGATTTGTCGCTTCTAGCGAGTCGCCATCAACATCAGAAGCATTCGCTAGTAATTCCTCTTGTGTGATAGTGATTGAGCCATCTTCATCGACATTTGCATCCAGAGGTCCAGACACTTCAGGACCTTCATTAACCATTTCAACATCAATTGAAGCGGTGCTAGGTGCGCTTGCTTGTCCGTCGCTAATATCGAACGTAAGGTTCACTTCACCATGAAAATCCGTTGCTGGTTCGAAGGTAAAGGTGTTATCGCCATTGTCGGTCAACGTACCTTGAGTCTGGTCGGCAAGCAGTAAGTTCTCAATATGGAGAATGTCGCCGTCTACATCACTCGCTCCAGACAACAAGTCTTTTGCTTCAATGACAATAGAGCCATTCTCGAGCATTTGAGTCTGTAGCGGAGCACCCGGCACAGGAACATCGTTGACGGGAACAACAGTAAGATCTAAGTGCGTTTCTGTTGTGTCTTGACCGTCGGAAACGCTGTAGTTGATATCAATGTCACCGTTGAAATTTTCATCCGGCATGAAGGTGTATGTACCATCGCCATTATCAACAAGTTCGCCGTCGTCACCATTGTATGTGATATCAGAGATAGTCAGGTCATCGCCTTCGATATCGCTGGCGTTAGCGAGCAGATCGTCGGCACTGAAAGTAATACCAACGTCTTCGTCAGTAGAAAGTACAATTGGACCAGAGACAATTGGCGCGTCGTTCACGGCTTCAAAGTTGATGTTGATGATGTTGTCATCAACGAGTTCGCCGTCTGTGACTTGGTAACCTACCTCTATTTCCCCGTTGAAGTTTTCATCTGGTGTCACTGTCCACGTGCCATCACCATTGTCGACGAGCGTTGCATTTTCGGCATTCTCCCCAACGAGTTCTAGATTTTGAATGTCTAGGTTTTCACTGTCGATATCGCTCGCTTGTGCTAGCAATTGCTCTTCAGTGATAACGACAGAAGCAAATTGTGTCGCTCCCTCTGAGTCGATAGCTAGGTTTGGTAGCTCTGCGGTTAGGTCTATCTCACTATCACCTTGTCTTAGGTTAAGCGAGACTGTTTCTGTGATTTCAGTACCATCGACGCCAAGTGATGTGAACACCGCTTCATCATGGACAGTTTGTGACACTGTCATGTTTTGGACAACATAAGTACCGTTACCCTGGATGGTACCTAGCTCAAAGTAAGATACAGGTTGGTCGACGGTTAGCGTGTAATCTGTCTCGTACGAACCTCGATCCTCTTTGTGGTAAGTCATCGAATCAATCAAATCGCCATTTTCATTGAACGCTTTGATTTCGACTTCAGTAAAGTGCTTCGAGTCCTCCATAAACCAGCCACCTAGTCCATCAAGGTGGAAGCTGATTTCGTTGATATCCTGACCTTCAACTGTGACTGTAAGCTTTTCATCGCCACTTAGACCCTGGCGATCCGTGTCACCAATACCGTGACCGATGTGGGTGTTGCCGTTCCAGGCTCCTAGTGGATCATCGTTACTTTGGACTGTAACAGTCAAGTCGCCATCTACGAACTCACGAGTATATGGGTCAACTTCAGTGCCCCAATCATCAACACTCGCATTATCATCAAATGTACCAATCTGAGAAGTATGAGTACCTGCAGCAATAGCATCGTCGTCGGCCACGAAGCGAACTTCAGTATCCGCTGGGATCTCAACACCGACATCCAATGCGACCCATTCGTCATTTAGGTTAGCCTCAATAAACCCGTTCTCAGGTGCCTGATCGAGACGTATGGTTGGCTCATCTCTTAGAGTGACACCAACAGTTTGGTCTTCTTCTGCTTGAACATAGATTTCGTCACCAGCGTCTGGTGCGTCATTTATTGGGTTGACCGTAAGGTCTGCAGTGGATTGAATAACGTTGTTGCCATCAGTAATATCAAAGCTGAGGTCGATATCACCATTCCAATCCGCATCAGGCGTGATAGTAAATGTGCCATCATCATTGGCTGTGACTGTAGCATTACCATCAACGCTAAGGTTGGTCGCTGTGAGTTCATCGCCTTCGATATCACTCGCATGCGAAAGAAGCTGTTCTTGGCTAAGCGTGATTTCACCATCTTCGTCGACGGTGTAAGCAAGGTTGCCTTCAACCGTTGGTGCATCATCAACAGGCGTGACTTCCACAGCGACATTTGCGGATACCGTTTCAGTACCGTCGCTCACATCGAATGAGAAATTTACGTCGCCATTGAAGTTTTCATTTGGTGCAAAGCTGTAGGTACCATCTCCGTTGTCGGTCAAAATACCGTCGGTGCCTGTGTACGTGACATCCTCTACCGTTAAGTCGTCACCATCAATATCGACTGCATTCTCAAGCAGATCACTGTCAGTGAATGTGAGATAACCGTCTTCCTGAATGGTGAAAGATTGATCTTGTGGTTGAGGCAAGTCATTCACTGGGTTGACAGTGAGGTCGGCTGTTGCTTGGACTGTATCGGTACCGTCAGTTACATCAAACGAGATATCAATATCACCATTGAAATCAGTATCCGGTACAATGGTGAACGAACCATCATCGTTTTCTACAACATTCGCATTTCCTGATACAGTCAGGTTACTCGCAGTGAGATCGTCGCCTTCAATGTCAGTCGCGTTTGCTAGGAGCTGCTCTTGGCTTATTGTGATTTCACCGTCTTCATTCACACTGTAGGACGTACTACCCACTACAGGAGGATCATTGACTTCCTCAACAGTAATGTTTATTCGCGACTCTGAAATAGCTTCACCATCGGTTACAGCATAGTTAATGCTTAGGTCACCATTGAAGTTCTCATTTGGAGCGAAGGTAAATGTACCATCATCATTGTGAGTAAAGATGCCGTCACTACCATAGTAGTTGTCTACCATGAGCGTTAGGTCATCACCGTCGGCATCCGTAGCATGTTGCAGCAAGTCAGCTTCGCTAAATGTTAGGGTGCCATCTTCGTTCATGGTGTAGTTAATGACATCGGCTTCTGGAGCTTGGTTTTCTGGCTCTTCAGGTGGATGTGGTTCAACACCCGGTTCTTCTGGATCGACAGGATCAACCGGGTCGACAGGATCTACCGGACCAGGCGCTGGAGCTGCTGGGAAGACCTCGATACCTGCTTTAGTGTCTGCTGTAGCCCCATCTTCATCGACAACGGTTACATCGAGTAGTAAGTTACCTGCAAAATCCTCTGCAGGTTCAAACGTGTAGGTTCCATTATCATTAGCCGTTAGTTCACCAAAACTACCGGTATAGCTAACACTCTCAAGGGAAACATCTCCCTCTATGTCTGAACTGTTTGCTAGTAGCTGCTCTTCCGTAATCGTGATAGTGCCATTGGCATCCATTGAATATGAGGTGAAGCCAGCGATTGGCGCGTCGTTAACGGCAATCACTTCGATGCCTGCTGTCGTGTCTGCTGTAGCGCCATCTTCATCAACAACGACAACATCTAGTGATACGTCACCGTTGAAGTTTTCATTTGGAGCAAAGCTATAAGTACCATCACCGTTATCAGTGAAGATACCGTCAGTGCCCGAGTAAGAGACATCGCTGACACTCACCTCGCCTTCCACATCAGAGCTATTCGCTAGAAGCTGATCATCTGAGATAGTGATGATGCCGTCTTCGTTCACTGAGTATGTGGTTGAACCGGCCACTGGAAGGTCGTTGACAGACTCAACTGTCACATCAATATTGGCTTCAGTCGTAGTCGTACCGTCGCTTACGGAGAAGCTTAGGTCAACTTCACCATTGAAGTTTTCGTTTGGCGCAAAGGTATAAGTGCCGTCACCGTTGTCAGTGAACACACCTTCCGTGCCAGAGTAGCTGACATCCGCGACAGATAGATCATCGCCGTCAATATCTGATGCGCCTGCTAGAAGCTGCTCATCCGTAAAGGTCAACGATCCATCTTCTTGGATGGTGTAACCCACATCTTCCACAACGGCCGCGTCATTGACTGGGTCAACCGTCAAATCAACATTAACTGCAACAGTTTCAGTGCCATCAGAGATATCAAAGCTGAGGTCAATCGCACCGTTGAAGTCTGCATCTGGCGTGATAGTGAATGAACCATCTTCGTTTTCGGTGACCGTGGCATTGTCGCCTGCTGATAAATTAGCAGCAGTGAGATCATCGCCATCTACATCAGACGCTTGAGACAGTAGTTGGTCTTGAGACAGCGTAATTGAGCCGTCTTCGTCTACGGAGTATGCTAAGTCACCTGACACTGGAGCATCGTTATCTGCAATAACGTCGATGCCTGCCGTGGTGTATGCCGTTGCGCCGTCTTCATCAATAACGACAACATCTAGAGATACGTCGCCGTTGAAGTTTTCATTAGGAGCAAAGCTATACGTACCATCACCGTTGTCGGTAAAAATACCATCCGTGCCTGAGTAAGACACATCACTGACACTGACCTCGCCTTCAACGTCTGAGCTGTTCGCGAGTAGTTGGTCATCAGAAATAGTGATGATGCCGTCTTCATCGACTGAGTAAGTCGTTGAACCAGCGACTGGAATGTCATTGACCGACTCAACCGTCACATCAATATTGGCTTCTGTGGTGGTCGTGCCATCGCTCACTGAGAAGCTTAGGTCGACTTCGCCATTGAAATTCTCGTTTGGCGCGAAGGTATAGGTACCATCACCGTTGTCAGTGAACACACCTTCAGTGCCAGAGTAGCTAACATCTGCTACTGACAGGTCATCGCCGTCTATATCTGATGCGCCTGTAAGAAGCTGTTCATCAGTGAAGGTCAACGAGCCATCTTCTTGGATGGTGTAACCCACATCCTCAACAACCGCTGCGTCATTCACTGGATTAACCGCCAGGTCAGCGTTGGCCACGATGGTGTCGGTGCCATCGGAGATGTCGAAGCTGAGGTCGATATCACCATTGAAGTCGGCATCTGGCGTGATAGTAAATGAGCCATCTTCGTTAGCCGTCACCGTAGCGTTATCGCCTGCTGATAAGTTGGCAGCAGTCAGGTCGTCACCTTCGATATCTGAAGCCTGAGCAAGAAGCTGTTCTTGTGACAATGTCACACTTCCATCTTCATCAACACTGTAAGCCAGGTCGCCTGACACCGGGGCGTCGTTGATTGGAAGGACGTCCACGTTAATCACTGTATCGACGGTGGCGCCATCTTCATCTTGGATGGTGACGTTCAATTGAACTTCGCCATTGAAGTTTTCATTTGGCGCAAAGCTACAAGTACCATCACCATTGACGGAGAAGATACCGTGCGGACCATCGTAGCTGATACCCACTAACGAAACATCACCTTCAATATCAGAAGCATTGGCAAGTACTTGAGATTCACTGAATGTCAGCACGCTGTCTTCATCAATAGTGTAAGACGTTGGTCCTGCAACTGGTGGGTCGTTTACCTCTATAACGGTTAGGCCAGCCGTTGTTTCGACTGTGGCACCGTCTTCGTCGGCTACAACTACATCAAAGCTGACTTCACCATTGAAGTTATCGTTTGGTGAGAAGGTATAAGTACCATCACCATTGTCCGCAAAGACGCCATCAGTACCTGAATAAGAGACATCTTGAACGGAAACATCACCCTCAACATCGGAACTGTTAGCCAATAACTGCTCGTCAGTAATGGTAATCGAGTTGTCTTCTTGCACTGTATAAGTCGTTGAACCGGCAACCGGAATATCGTTGACCGACTCAACGGTCACGTCAATGTTGGCTTCTGTTGTGGTTGTGCCATCGTTTACTGAAAAGCTTAAGTCGACTTCACCATTGAAGTTCTCGTTTGGCGCAAAGGTATAAGTGCCGTCACCGTTGTCGGTGAACACACCTTCTGTACCTGAGTAGCTGACATCAGCGACGGATAGGTCATCACCATCAATATCTGATGCGCCAGCTAGAAGCTGCTCATCCGTAAAGATCAACGAGCCATCTTCCTGGATGGTGTAACCCACATCTTCAACAACCGCCGCGTCATTGACAGGGTTAACAGTGAGGTCTGCATTCGCGACGATGGTGTCGGTGCCATCAGAGATGTCGAAGCTGAGCTCAATGTCGCCATTGAAGTCCGCATCCGGTGTGATGGTGAATGAACCGTCTTCGTTAGCCGTAACCGTGGCATTATCACCTGCGCTTAGGTTAGCTGCAGTGAGGTCATCGCCATCTACATCAGATGCTTGAGACAGTAGTTGGTCTTGAGACAGTGTGATCGAACCGTCTTCGTCAACGGAGTACGCTAAGTCACCAGAGACAGGCGCATCGTTGACGGCAATAACATCAATACCAGCTGTCGTGTCTGCTGTAGCACCGTCTTCATCAACGACTGTCACATCTAGAGAGACGTCGCCGTTGAAGTTTTCATTTGGCGCAAAGCTGTAAGTGCCGTCACCGTTGTCCGTGAAGATACCGTCAGTGCCTGCGTAAGATACGTCACTGACACTTACTTCACCCTCTACGTCACTTGAGTTAGCAAGCAACTGGTCGTCAGAGATAGTGATAATACCGTCTTCATTAACGGAGTAAGTCGTTGAACCGGCCACTGGAATGTCATTGACAGACTCAACGGTCACATCAATGTTGGCTTCTGTGGTGGTTGTACCGTCGCTTACTGAGAAGCTTAAGTCGACTTCACCGTTGAAGTTTTCGTTTGGTGCGAAGGTATAGGTGCCGTCACCGTTATCCGTGAACACACCTTCGGTGCCTGAGTAGCTGACATCTGCGACTGACAAGTCATCGCCATCAATATCTGACGCACCCGTAAGAAGCTGCTCGTCAGTAAAGGTCAACGAGCCATCTTCTTGGATGGTATAACCCACATCTTCCACAACTGCTGCGTCATTTACTGGGTTCACAGTCAAATCTGCGTTAGCAACGATGGTGTCGGTGCCATCAGAAATATCGAAGCTAAGGTCAATGTCACCATTGAAGTCCGCGTCCGGTGTGATGGTGAATGAACCATCTTCGTTTGCTGTTACCGTGGCATTATCGCCCGCGCTTAAGTTAGCGGCAGTCAGATCATCTCCGTCTACATCTGATGCTTGAGACAATAGTTGGTCTTGAGTCAGAGTAATTGAACCATCTTCGTCAACTGAGTAAGCCAGGTCACCCGAGACTGGTGCGTCATTAACCGCTATAACATCAATACCGGCAGTGGTATCTGCTGTAGCGCCTTCTTCGTCAACAACAGTGACATCTAGTGATACATTGCCGTTGAAGTTTTCATTTGGTGCGAAGCTGTAGGTGCCATCGCCGTTATCAGTAAAGATACCGTCCGTGCCGGAGTACGACACATCACTAACATTCACCTCGCCTTCTACGTCACTTGAGTTGGCAAGTAGTTGGTCATCCGAAATGGTGATGATGCCATCTTCATCGACTGAGTACGTGGTTGAACCTGCAACTGGAATGTCGTTGACCGACTCAACCGTCACATCAATATTGGCTTCTGTGGTAGTCGTGCCATCGCTCACTGAGAAGCTTAGGTCTACTTCACCGTTGAAGTTCTCGTTTGGAGCGAAGGTATAAGTACCATCGCCGTTGTCGGTGAACACACCTTCGCTGCCTGAGTAGCTGACATCCGCTACTGAAAGGTCATCGCCATCAATATCGGATGCACCGGCTAGAAGCTGCTCATCAGTGAAGGTTAGTGATCCATCTTCTTGGATGGTGTAACCCACATCTTCCACAACTGCTGCATCATTCACTGGGTTCACAGTGAGGTCAGCGTTCGCGACGATAGTGTCGGTGCCATCTGAGATGTCGAAGCTGAGGTCAATGTCACCATTGAAGTCCGTATCTGGAGTAATGGTGAATGAGCCATCTTCGTTGGCCGTTACTGTTGCGTTATCGCCTGCGCTTAGGTTAGCAGCAGTTAGATCATCACCGTCCACATCACTCGCTTGCGATAGCAATTGTTCTTGGGTCAGCGTGATAGAGCCGTCTTCGTCGACTGAGTAAGCCAAATCACCTGAAACCGGTGCGTCATTGACTGCAATAACGTCAATGCCGGCTGTGGTCTCTGCCGTTGCACCGTCTTCGTCAACAACAGTCACATCAAGAGATACGTTACCGTTGAAGTTTTCGTTTGGAGCGAAGCTGTAGGTACCATCGCCATTATCAGTAAAGATACCGTCTGTACCTGAGTAAGACACGTCCTCAACCGCTACTTCACCTTCCACATCCGAGCTGTTCGCTAGAAGTTGCTCATCCGAGATAGTGATGATGCCATCTTCATCGACTGAGTATGTGGTTGAACCTGCTACTGGAATGTCGTTGACAGACTCAACGGTGACATCGATGTTGGCTTCAGTCGTAGTCGTACCGTCGCTCACTGAGAAGCTCAAGTCCACTTCACCATTGAAGTTTTCATTTGGTGCGAAGGTATAGGTACCGTCTCCATTATCGGTGAACACACCTTCAGTGCCTGAGTAGCTAACATCTGCTACTGACAAGTCATCACCATCAATATCAGAAGCCCCAGCAAGAAGCTGCTCATCCGTAAAGGTTAACGAGCCATCTTCTTGGATGGTGTAACCCACATTTTCCACAACAGCCGCGTCATTCACTGGGTTTACAGTGAGGTCAGCGTTTGCCACGATGGTGTCGGTGCCATCGGAGATATCGAAGCTTAGATCAATGTCGCCATTGAAGTCAGCATCTGGCGTAATGGTGAATGAACCATCTTCGTTAGCAGTGACGGTGGCGTTATCGCCAGCACTTAGGTTGGCTGCTGTGAGGTCATCACCTTCTACGTCTGATGCTTGTGATAGAAGCTGTTCTTGTGACAATGTCACACTTCCATCTTCATCAACACTGTATGCAAGATCACCAGAGACTGGTGCATCGTTAATTGGAAGCACATCTACGTTAATGACCGTATCAACCGTGGCACCATCCTCATCTTGAATGGTGACGTTCAACTGAACTTCGCCATTGAAGTTTTCATTCGGGGCAAAGCTACAGGTACCATCACCATTGACTGAGAAGATACCATCAGGTCCGTCGTAGCTGATGCCAACTAGAGACACATCACCTTCGATATCAGAAGCATTGGCAAGTACTTGAGATTCACTGAATGTCAGTACGCTGTCTTCATCGATGGTGTAAGACGTTGGTCCTGCGATTGGTGGGTCATTGACTTCGATAACGGTTAAGCCAGCGGATGTTTCCGCAGTCGCACCGTCTTCGTCGGCTACAACGACATCAAAGCTGACTTCACCTGAGAAGTTCTCGTTTGGAGAGAAGGTATACGTACCATCACCATTGTCCGCAAAGACACCATCCGTTCCAGAGTAAGATACGTCTTGAACGGAAATATCGCCTTCTACATCAGAGCTGTTAGCCAATAACTGCTCGTCAGTAATGGTGATGGAGTTATCTTCTTGTACGGAGTACGTTGTTGACCCCGCAACTGGAATATCATTAACGGACTCAACCGTCACATCGATATTGGCTTCTGTGGTGGTCGTACCATCGCTCACTGAGAAGCTTAAGTCGACTTCACCATTGAAGTTCTCGTTTGGCGCAAAGGTATAAGTGCCGTCACCGTTGTCAGTGAACACACCTTCCGTGCCAGAGTAGCTGACATCAGCGACGGATAGGTCATCACCATCAATATCTGATGCGCCTGCTAGAAGCTGCTCATCCGTAAAAGTCAACGAGCCATCTTCTTGGATGGTGTAACCCACATCTTCCACTACTGCAGCGTCATTTACAGGGTTAACAGTGAGGTCAGCGTTCGCGACGATAGTGTCGGTGCCATCTGAGATGTCAAAGCTTAGGTCGATATCACCATTGAAGTCGGCATCTGGCGTGATGGTGAATGAACCATCCTCATTAGCCGTCACCGTCGCGTTATCGCCTGCTGACAAGTTGGCAGCGGTTAAGTCATCACCGTCGACATCAGAAGCTTGAGACAACAACTGGTCTTGAGACAGTGTGATCGAACCGTCTTCGTCGACTGAGTAAGCTAAGTCACCAGAGACCGGTGCATCGTTAACTGCGATGACATCAATACCGGCAGTCGTTTCTGCTGTCGCGCCATCTTCATCAACGACTGTCACATCTAGAGAGACATCACCGTTGAAGTTTTCATTTGGAGCAAAGCTGTAAGTACCATCACCATTATCAGTGAAGATACCATCCGTGCCTGAGTAAGACACATCGCTAACACTCACCTCGCCTTCGACGTCACTTGAGTTGGCAAGCAATTGGTCGTCAGAAATGGTGATGATGCCATCTTCGTTTACAGAGTATGAGGTTGAACCCGCTACAGGAATGTCGTTAACTTCTTCGACCGTAACATCAATATTTGCTTCCGTTGTCGAAGTCCCATCGCTTACGGAAAAACTAATGTCGACTTCGCCATTGAAATTCTCATTTGGTGAGAAGGTATAGGTGCCGTCCCCATTATCGGTGAACACACCATCTGTGCCAGAGTAGCTGACATCGGCAATAGATAGATCATCCCCATCGATATCAGAAGCGCCAGCAAGAAGCTGCTCATCAGTAAAGGTCAACGAGCCATCTTCTTGAATCGTATAAGCAACGTCTTCTACTTCTGCATCATCATTGACGTCTTCTACTTGAATTTCGAAGGTTTGAGAAACTGTTTCTGAGTCGAAGTCATCATCTTGACGTTCTTGAGCTAGATTTGCTTGCTCGGCATCATCTAAGACATTGACTTCAAATGTTTCGCTGTCTGTTTGAGTGTCAAATCCATCATCTGCAGCGCCACCAGCAGCAGGAGACGCGGCAGCTGCTTGCGGTGCGGATCCTGCCTGTTGTGTTTGTCCCTCTGCATCAGCGCCACCATCAGACCCCTCAGATTGTTGCCCGCCAACGCTTTGTGCTCCGGCTCCAGAGGCCGCGCCGCCGCCAGCTCCAGAATCAGCACCTACTCCGGAGTCTGCCATTTGGCTATCGACAACACCCGATTGAGCCCCCTCGGAAGAAGCTGCTTCACTATCTACTGGCTGTGCTGACTGAGCTCCCCCGGTGGCATCGGGGTCGTCTGATGACCCTGCTCCGCTCGGGTTATCCTCCATGGCCTGATTCGCATCGTCGGCAGCATCAGCCGCATCTGCCCCTGTCGCGATTGTTGTTGCAATGGTGTTTTGTTGGTTTTGTTGAGCCTGCTGCTGCTCTGTCCCATCATTACCCGTCTCGACCTGTTCGACTGCATCATTGAGAGGGTTGTTTTCGTTATTGTCAGCCATGTTGCCTCCATTGCCACGCGAGCTTATAAATCAGACACTTTCATGTTAGGCAGTAAAGGAAATGAGAAACAAAAGACAAGAATTTCTGAGGTAAAAATTAGAGAAAAGTTCAGACGTTGATCACGAACCTTATATTTAAGCTTCTTTGAGGCTTTTGGGATGGTCCCACAAACTACAGATAAACAAGGAAATTTTTTTGAAAAGTGACCATTTATATACTTAGCTATTGATGAACAATATTTGTACACAAAACTAATCTAACCAACTGATGCAGCGTATATTCTAGTAGGAAAGTTTAGTTTTCTATCAGTGGGGGGCGATCGTGAGTAAAAGTAACATCGAGCATCACATTAAGAACGCGCTGATAAAAAACAGCGAAAAGTCTGAGTCAGATTACGTTGAAGCTGTTGAAATCAAAAGTGCAATGACGACGGTGCATAAGACCTTACTGCTCACATTCGTTATCGTTCTCGTGTTACTTATCATCGCATCTCAGGCTAGGATCGACATCGTCGTTTCTTCGCGAGGGGAATTGCTTCTTGAGTCCGATATTGAGAAGGTGCAGCACCTTGAGGGAGGGATCTTAGACTCTATGCTCGTTAAACCAGGAGATATTGTTTATGAAGGACAACCTATAGCTCGACTCCGAGCTATCGAGCGTAACTCTCAATTAACGACTGCCAATACTGAAATAGCCCAACTTGAGATGGACCGTTTACGATATCAGCATCTTATATCGCAAACAGAGCCTGATTTTAGTGAGTACAGTAATTTTCCTGATTTGGTGCGCGTAAACCAAACCACATGGCGACATGAAAATGATAAGAACGTATCTGCTGAAGTATTGATTCAGCATGACATTGAGCACAAAGAGACGTTAATCGCGTCGATGAAAAAGCGGCGTATAAGCTCTCTCAATCAATTGAAGCTCATCAGAAAGCAGCTAGATATCAAAGAAACGCTCTATAAAGAAGAAATGGCGTCATATGTTGATGTGCTGAATATGAAAGTTCAGGAATCTAATATGGTTCGTGAGATTGAGAACTTAGACGAATCTTTAATGAATGAAGACTTTCAACTCGCTCGACTAAGTAAGCAACTCACTGACCTTATCGTCAATCGAAACTCCGAGTACCAGTCTCAGATCATTCAGGCGAACAAAGACCTAGAAATTAAAAGAATCCAACAACCTCAGCACTCCGACAAAGTTGATCGTTTGATTGTTTACTCTCCAGTAGACGGCGTCGTAGATAAGGTGCATTTTAACTTCCGCTCGGCGGTAGTCCCTCCTGGTGAGAGTATCGCTGACATCGCCCCACTCAATAATCGTCTGCATGGTGAAGCGAAAATACCTAGAAAGGAAATGGGGTTTGTTGAAGTCGGACAAGAGGTGAAGCTTAAGTTTGATACCTACAACTTTGCTAAGTATGGCTTTATGCCAGGTACGATTACTTCGATTAGTCGATCGTCTTATGAAGAGGAGGAAACAGAATACTATCTAGCAAAAATTACCATTGAGCATGATTTCTTAGAGCGTTCAGGGACAAAATATAGCCTATCGCCCTTCATGGAGTTTACAGCCGACATTAAAACTGGCGACCGACGAGTCATTGAATACGCAGCTAAACCAGTAATGTCAGCGATTGAGGATGCATTCGATGAGCGGTGATGCATGAAGAAACCATATAAAGTTTATACTTTCCCAATCATTAAACTCGGCATAGTATTTCTACTATGCCTTTCTGCCATTGGGGCATGGTTTTCTTTTCAATACTTGACTGCCTCGAACAACGAATCCATTTTTTCAACTCCGCTCATTCGTCAGACCGAACAGCTTAATTTGCAGCTAGAGCGTACTATTTTGATATTAGATTCTTGCCTTGATACTCAGCAATGTGAAGAGGTACGCGCAAACCTAAATGATGTCCTGTTAGAGCTGAATTCATTCAAAGCGATAGCAGCGCTAGATAAAAAGCAAGTGAGCCTTGTGGGCGCTGTTGAGTATAGTAATTTGCAAGTGGCGATTAATCGTTTCTTCTCTAAATTGGATGTTGGTGAGCTCGAGTATAGACAACTAAAGCAAGCTCTAAATACGAATTATGTGGAAATCCGTAACCGCTTCGATGATCTATTTTTTGTGGAACATCAACACGTTTTGGACACAATGAAAACGTCAGTCAACGTGATCATCGCTATTTTCCCTCTGCTCTCTGTTATCGCGATCTCAGTCGTCCTTGGCGGGTGGAATCGACTCAAGAAGACGGTGCGAGCCCGCAAGTCTGTGAATGACAGTTTTGAGTCGTTAGCCGACAGGCTTGACGAGTTAGACTCGCCTAAAATTGACCAAATACTAAATACCACCGATATCGATCCTGTCGAAAGAAGCATCTATTCGAAACTGCGTGTTTTGCATGAGAAAGTGGACAAACAGCAACAAGATGCAGACCTAAATCAGCAGCTCTACGGCCTCATCGGTTATGAGATTCGCGGCATTACCAATACCATCAAAGGCGGTATTCATTACCTAGTGCAAGATGCAGATGAGAATACAGCGGTGCTTGCGCAAGATATCACTTCTGCTGCCAATACGCTTTCTGAGTTAGCTGAGAACTACAATAGATTGCTGTCTCAGGGGCGTGACAAGAGCAGTAGCGCTTTCTCCTTTCTTGATGTGGTGTCTGAGTTAACGATTCATGTTAAATCCAAACTGCAGCGTGAAGACCTCACTTTGGAATGTGCCTTTATTGGCAGCATCCCTAATTTAGTTCTTGGTCACCAAACGAGCCTGTTTTGGATGTTGTTCCTAAAACTCTCAAATGCGATTCAAGTTCAAAGTGGGCGCAACGTTCTTTTGAAAATCGAGACGGGAAATTCTGAAGATGTTGATAAATCTAGGGTTACGTTGTCACTCTTCTTTCTGACTACCACTAATGTAAAAATGATAAAGGTTGACTCCCTTCATTGGACAGAGCGTGCGGATTCTGTGGGGAGCAATGATGAGTGGACCAAGTCTATACTTGGAAATGTCGGCCACTTTACTTCCAAATGGTTTGAATCTGGTAAACAGCGTCTGTTTCAAGTTGATATCGATTTAGAAGCGCAGAGCTACTATGCCCCTAATTCAAGTACATTAGAGGGTAAACACTTGGTGATTTGTAGTTCTGGTGCCCTATCGCTGGATATTCTTTCAACTACCTTAACCACTGCTGGCGCGACATTTGAAATCAGTGAAGATCCGAATGATTTATTTAGACTCAATCCAAAAGAAAGCAAAGTCGATGGGATTATTATCACCGATGCAATCGAAGGTATCCAAATAGCGCCATTCAGCAAAACACTGAGCTCTCGCCTTAAAGCGACTGGCACAAAACTATTTTTGCTATCGAGTACCTCTGAGCTTGCTCAGAGCACACATGAGTTTGTCGACAAGGTCTTCTTTAGTCCAATTCTGCCTCATGAATTTATCCCTAACCTCCGTGAAGCCCTTGAAGCAGAGTCCGTGGAGGAGACCTTAGAGAACAGCTCATTCTTGATCGTTGAGGATGACAAGGTTCAACAGTTCTTGCTGAAACGTATCTTGATGAAGCAGGAGTACAACGCAGACACGGTTGGCGATGGCTCAGAAGCGGTGGAATGGGTGAAAAGTCAGCGTGCCGATATCATCTTTATGGACTGTATCATGCCCGGCATGGGAGGCATTCAAGCGACCAAACTTATTCGTGAACATGAAAAAGAAACCGACGTATCAACGCCTTCTACCATTATTGGTGCGACTGCATTAACCAGTGTGGCAGAACACAAGGCGTGTATTGAAGCAGGTATGGATTACGTTATTAGTAAGCCATATAAAAGTGATGAAATATTGAAGGTGATCAAGAAGTATGTGGCCTATCAGAAGATCAGTTAATATCGCTCTGGTTAGTCTCTTACCCTTTAATGGATATGCGCTAACCCTTTTAGAGGCCGTTCAGATTGGCCTTAATAATAATGTGTCTCTCATCGCTAGTAGAAAAGGCGTTGAAGAGAACGCGTACAACATTGATGTCAGTCGTTCGAAGTTTCTTCCTACAATCTCTGCGAACGCGACGAGCACGTGGAGCGGAAACCGTACTGTATTGAGTGGTACTGATGACACTACGAATAGCTATAACGATCATGGCTATAGTGTCTCGCTTAGTCAAAGTCTCTTCAATCTCGCCGACATCTATAAGTACGGTACAGCGAAGCTCGACTTTAATATCGAAGAGATAAAAAACGAAGCCAAAACGCAAGAAATCATCCAAGAGATCGCCATTCAATACTTTGAGTTTTTAAAGAATGGTGCCCAAACTCGTGCTACCAAAGCAGAGCTAGACTCCTCTCTTGCAAGACTCAAACAAATGCAACGAAACGTTGAGTTAGGAAATGTAGCCGCGAGCGAGTTATATGAAGTCGTTGCGCAAAAGGAAGGGATTGCCAACCGACTTCGAACTCTCGGCAAAGATAAAGATGTGATACTGAATACTCTAGAGCTTTTAACTCAATATCCTGTTATCCCTACACAAGATCTGCAGCGCAGTCTATTGTTGGCAGAGATTACGCTCGATAAGCGCAATGACCTGCTCACTCAAGCGATGCAATACAACAACGACATCATAGTGTCAGAAAAAACGCTTGAGCGTAGTTTCCGAACCTTAAAAGAAACAGGTTCTAATTTCGCCCCTAGCGTAGCAGCCAATGCCAGTTACCGACATGACGATACCAACAACTTCGATCCGATCACTACGCCAGGTGCTACGGGTATCAGTGATTCTAAATCACTCGGTTTGACGCTTACAGTACCGATTACTACGGGCGGTTCGGATTACTATGCCTATAAAAAGAACGAAAAGACGATAGAGCGGAATGAGTTACTTCTGTTAGATACCAGAAACACCGTTAAAAACGATTTAGAAACGTCCGTTCTTAACATCAACGACTTTTCTCAATCCATCTTCACCTTCGAAAATATTATTCGAGCTAATTATTCTTCCTACAATGGGATCAAGAGAGCCTACGAATTGGGGACTCGTACCCTAACCGATCTCTTAGCGGCAGAGAGTAAGCTATTTAACGCCATAAGGGATTATGAGAGTGCAAAGTACGATTATGTTATTGAGTCAATACGGTTGGATAAGACCGTCGGGAATCTATCTCCATTAAGTATTGAGAAAATCATGGATCTTATGGTGAATGCCTCGACAATTCGTGAGAGCGACGTAATACCCGAGCACCTAAAGAACTGATTTAGGAAACGACTAGCATGAGCAACGAACACTTCAAACAGAGAATTACCGCAGCCGATACCTTGTATCTGACGTTTTCGACGGTAATGTCGACGTTATTTGCGTTAGTGCTGCCGTTCTCAATCTTGATTATTTTCGACCGAGTGCTTCCCAATCAAGCCAAGGACACGCTATCCCTGCTATTCGCGATAATACTCGTAGCGATATTTCTCGATTATTTGCTCAAAAAACAAGAGGAAGTCATTACCTCAACATTAATGAAAGACTTTGAAAGTGATTTAACGAATCGAGTGTTTAAATCCGTCTGTTTAGCCGAAATTAGTAAGTTTAATCGTTTAGAGCCAGGTCAGTATCTTGAGCGTATTTCTACGATCCCTGAAATCAAAAGTTTCTTTGGTGGCGAAACTGTACGAGCTGCTATTAATGCGGTTGTCAGTGTTATCACAATCATCATCATTGGACTCATTAACTTAGGAGCCGGTTTAACTCTTATAGTGGCATCGCTTGTGCTCTACTACGCTGCACGTCGAATCTCAGACAAAAAGATTCTGACTTTGGATGAAAAGTCAGAAATAGAAGGACTCACCAACTCAAAGATCATTGAGATTGTCTCTAGTCCATTGGACAACAAAAGTCGAACTATGGAATACCGCCTCGAAAGCCTGATGACAGAAATGGTTCGGGTTCGAGAAAAGAAAAACATCGAGTATGAAAACTTAGAGTCAGAGTTCAACCTAGTACTCGCCCTTATTCAACAACTCTCAATAGCGTGTGTCGTCGTCCTGCTCGCGGTTTCCGTGATAAACCTCGAGGCCAGTCAAGGTGTGATGGCCGCCATCATTATGCTGACAAACCGATACTTTGCTCCCTATCAGCAAGTAATGAGAACCATAGGCCGTTGGAAACTCAATAAACTACATATCGAGAATGTCACTGAGCTTTTAGAGCTAGAGTACAAACAGCAAAGAGATGTGAACACGCCCACTGAATTAGATTCTAAACTCATGCCTATCCAGAGCGTTGGGGATAATATCGAGGTCAAGCTTGCTTCTGGACAGAGGATGCTGTTCGAATTGGGAAAACCAACGGTCATTAAAGGCAACTCTGGAACAGGCAAGAGTCATATCACTCGTTGTCTGACACGCGATATTGTATGCGACTCTTCGAAAATATTAGTGAGTGGTAGGCCGCTGGAAAGCCTTCACTATCACCTATGGCGAGAGGCAGTGCATCGTGTCGATTCACACAGCACATTTGTTGAGGGAACCATCATAGATAACCTTACTTGCTTTCGACCTATCCTAAATAGCGCAGCGTTTACCTTGTGTAAAAACCTCGGTATCAAGAGTGAAATTGATGCATTGACCGACGGTTTCTATACCCAGTTAACAGGTCATAAGAATGCGCCGGTCTCTCGTCAGGTTCAATACGCCTTGCTCATTGTCCGCGCCATGCTGAGCCAAAAGCAAGTCTTGATTCTTGATGATATCGACACCGTGTTCGACTCTGCATTCGGAGAGCGAGTGATATCAAGTCTGGTACCGAAATCGAATCAGCAGTTTCTTCTGATTGTCAGTAATAAACTAGATAGTAAGAAATACGGTCTCAAATCGATTCGCCTGACCAACGAGATGGTGGCTGCATGAGTATACTTGTCGACTTTAACAACATCTCTGAACGGTTGCATGATTTTGAGTCTGCTCAATTTCAGGAACGATACAGTCATTCTCCTCTATTAAGAGGATTAGCCTACACCCTGATCGCTATGGAATGGGAAGGAACACCAGAACTATTATCTGATGCGTTTATACCTGGAGAGAAGGACGTAGAGGGGTTTGAATCGACGCTGACTCGATTGGGTTATCAATGCAGGACCACAAAACAAGATAAAGCGACGCTGGAGGATATCGGCTCCCTTCATCTACCTTGCTTTATAGAGCTAGATAAACTTGAAGCTGTATTGATGTCTGTTGAAAATGGACAAGGCACCCTGTTCGACTATAAAAACAATAACAGTGTGACCATCCCTTTGGAGGGAAAAGCGTTCTCCACAACGGTGATCTCCGAGTACTCAAAACTGTTTCGTGAACCACCGCCGGAGTCTCAAGATAAGTCGAACTGGATAAAGTACGCTTTCTATCGCTATAACGATGAGTTTAAGAGTCTTGTCTTTCTATCCTTGGTGATCAATATCTTTGGTGCGTTGCAGCCCTTCTTTATCATGAGCGTATACAATTTCGCTCTAGCGTCTAGCTCTGAGCCAACGCTATATTGGCTAACCTTATTTGCCGTGTTTCTCGGTTTTGCTGAGTATGCGGTTAAAAAGGTACGGATGAATATCCTTGCCACTTCAGGACAAGACTTAGCAGTACACATATCACGTAACGTCATATCTAAACTATTGTGGCTTCCCTACTCTATGACTTCCTCTGCCGGCGTATCGTCCCAGTTAGCGCGTCTTAAGGATATAGACCAGTTCCGAAAACTGGTCACAGCAGAGGCAACGTTAAGTTACTTTGATATGCCGTTTATCGTCATATTCATATTGGCCGTGACGATCCTATCAGGTTACGCCGCGCTAACAGTGCTTGCGGGCATATTGTTAATGATCGTGTTCTGTATCTATTCACGTTACATCTACTCTCAAGCAACCGCGAATAGTTCTCGAGCCAATGCGATGGTCTCTTATCAGTGGAATGAGTTACTAAGAGGCATCAATACAATTCAAGGTCTTCCGCTTCTGAGAGTTATCCAGTCGCGCTTTAACGCGTCGCACGAGCAAAGCTCAAATGACGCCGCTCACGTCGCGATGACCAACAGTAAGATTCAAGCTATTGGTGGCGGGCTTATTCAAGCAATCGGTACCGCCTCTATTGTGACAGCCGTTATTACAGTGATGGATGGGAATTCAGATGCTGGCGCTATGTTAGCGACAGTCATACTGGTTTGGAAGGCGCTGGGACCTATCATGGGTATATACAACTCAATCACCAAGTTCCAAACAATTAAATCCTCTGCAGCGCAAATTAATGCGTTGATGTCACTAAACGACGACAAGACTTCGCTTGAGAAAAGCCCACCTATTCGCAAATTTTATGGTGAGGTGGTTGGCAGCGGGATTACCCATCGTTATCAAGGTGCTCAGACAGGTTTGACGAATCTTGGGTTCAAGCTTGCGCCTGGCAGTAAAACCGCCATCTCGGGTCCTGCCGGTAGCGGAAAAACGACGTTACTAATGGTGATCGCAGGATTAGAAGAGCGTTATCAAGGCGCTGTCTACATAGATGGCTACAACATCAAGCAGTTCAATAACTTTCGATATCGAAAAGCCATCAACTTCATCCCATTTGATATGCACTTGTTTGAGGGTTCAATTCGTTCTAACTATGTTTTGCATAACGGCGTCGTCTCCACCGACCAAATGCTCTACACCTTTAATCTATTAGAACTTCACAAGTGGTTCCCTGATGGGCTAGATAGCAACCTCAATACCGAAGTACTAAAGAATATGCCGAGCGGCGTTATTCAGCGCCTGAGAATTGCGATAGGACTAGGAGATATGTCTCAGAACTTGTTTATTATCGATGAGCCTTTTGTCGGCGTAGAGAATGAACATGCGAGTTATCTGAATAGGCTATTTAGTGGTGCACTCAAGGACAAGACGGTGGTTTATACCACAATGGATCCGGCGTTGATCACAAGCTCTACTCATTGTCTGCTACTTGAACCCGATGGTAACCAAAAGTACTTTGGCCTCCCAGACAAAGTCATGGCTACCATGGGCTAAAGATTGCAAGAGATATCCGACCTGGTTACTGATATTGAACTAGGACAGATTCCCCATTTCTGTCGGTAACTTTGATCTCTGCTGGAAGATTTAACCCCTGAATTGTCGATTCTTTAGACGATTCATTTAACACAGTCTCAATATTTTGGACGTCAATTGTTAAATCTTTTGATTTTGTGACGCTTAGCACTTTTGAATCACCTTGATACAAAAATGTGATGGTTTTTTCCCCAACACTTACCGCGCAAGGCTTATTTGCCTCACAGTTGACTACTTTCCCATCAGAGTGGGTTATGGTGCGGTAGCTAAATGCCGCAATTAACACCGTCATCATGACGATTATTTGTACAAGCCTTGCTTTTGTTAGCTTCTGAGCTGCCATTGTTACGAGTTCTCCGTGTAACAAACTTCAAAGTTTTGAAATAAATGGTCAAAAACCCAACCAAGGGTAAGGTTACTACCCTGTTCTTGATTTGTTAATTGAAGTATTATTGTCGCTTGAAAATGCTACTTTTTGTTAAATCCGGCAAGAGAAGTAACGTTTTGATTAAGCGTTAGTTCTTTTGATGGGTTGGGTAGCATTACGACATGTGTCGTGTTGGAAGTAAAGTGTAGTTAATTAGAAAATTGGAAGCATGTTAATGAGCCAAGAAAAGCAGCTTGAACAAGTCTACAACTATACCGTCGTACGCCAGTTCACATTAGTGACGATTCTCTGGGGTATTGTTGGTATGGCAGTAGGTGTTTTGATTGCCGCTCAATTAGTTTGGCCACAGCTCAACTTTGATACGCCGTGGTTGACGTACAGTCGTTTACGTCCTTTGCATACTAATGCGGTAATCTTTGCGTTTGGTACCAGTGCTCTGTTTGCAACGTCTTATTATGTTGTGCAGCGTACCTGTCAAACGAGATTATTTGGAGGCCCTCTTGTCGCATTCACCTTTTGGGGATGGCAAGCAATTATTTTAGCCGCTGCAATTACTCTGCCGTTAGGTTTTACCTCAGGTAAAGAGTATGCAGAATTAGAATGGCCAATCGATATCGCTATTGCAGTGGTATGGGTGTCTTACGCTATTGTGTTCTTCGGAACGCTCATCAAGCGTAAAACGTCACATATCTATGTAGCGAACTGGTTCTTTGGTGCGTTCATCATCACTGTCGCTGTTCTTCACATTGTGAACAGCATGGCGATTCCTGTATCGATGGGTAAATCTTACTCCGTCTATTCAGGCGCTGTCGATGCGATGGTTCAATGGTGGTACGGCCATAACGCGGTAGGTTTCCTTCTTACAGCCGGTTTCTTGGGTATGATGTACTACTTCGTACCAAAGCAAGCTGAACGTCCTGTTTACTCTTACCGTCTATCGATCGTTCACTTCTGGGCGCTTGTCTCTCTGTATATCTGGGCTGGTCCTCACCACCTACACTATACAGCTCTACCAGACTGGACTCAGTCTCTAGGTATGGTGATGTCTTTGGTTCTATTCGCTCCGTCTTGGGGTGGTATGATCAACGGTATCATGACGCTGTCAGGTGCTTGGCATAAACTGCGTTACGACCCAATTCTTCGTTTCTTGATCGTTTCTCTATCGTTCTACGGTATGTCAACGTTCGAAGGCCCGATGATGTCTATTAAGACGGTTAACGCACTATCTCACTACACGGACTGGACAATTGGTCACGTACACTCAGGTGCACTTGGTTGGGTTGCGATGGTATCTATCGGTTCTGTATACCACCTAGTACCTCGTCTGTTCGGTCAAGAGCGTATGTACTCTGTCGGTCTCATTAACACCCACTTCTGGCTAGCAACTATTGGTACCGTTCTGTACATCGTTGCGATGTGGATTTCTGGTGTAATGCAAGGTCTGATGTGGCGTGCAGTTAACTCAGACGGTACGCTAACATACAGCTTCGTTGAATCTGTTCAAGCGTCTTACCCGTTCTACTTCGTACGTTTTGTTGGCGGCTTCATCTTCTTAGCGGGTATGTTCTTAATGGCATACAACACGTATAAGACAGTAACGGCAACCAAAGGTAGCTTGAAAGCTACCCCTCAACCGGCTTAAGGAGATTAAAGATGAGCTCAAACTCTAACAATCGCCATGAAGTCGTTGAACGTAACGTTGGCTTACTGGCTATCTTAATTGTATTTGCAATCAGTTTAGGTGCACTTGTTGAAATCACTCCATTGATTTTCCAAAAGCAAACTACTGAACCTGTGAAAAACCTACGTGCGTACAGTGCACTGGAAATGGAAGGTCGCGATATCTATATTCGTGAAGGTTGTAACGTATGTCACAGCCAAATGATCCGTCCTTTCCGTTCAGAAACTGAGCGTTACGGTCACTACTCTGTGGCTGGTGAAAGCGTTTGGGAACACCCGTTCCTATGGGGTTCTAAGCGTACTGGTCCAGACCTCGCCCGTGTAGGTGGACGTTACTCTGATGAGTGGCACCGTGTTCACCTGATCGATCCTCGCGAGTTGGTTCCTGAATCAAACATGCCAGGTTTCCCTTGGCTAGAGGAAAACGTACTGGATGGCAAATTGACACAGAAGAAACTTGAGATCTTCCGTAACCAATTTGGCGTTCCATACACGGATGAGCAAATCGCAAACGCATCTAAAGACGTAGAAGGTAAGACTGAGATGGATGCCATCATTGCTTATCTTCAATCTTTAGGCCATGCGATGAAATAAGGAGGGGCTTATGGATATCGGTACTATTCACAGTATTTGGACCATAGTTTTGTTCGTTAGCTTTTTTGGTGTTGTGTGGTGGGCCTTTGGCAAAAGCCGCAAAGCACGATTTGAAGAAGATGCAAACTTAGTGTTTGCCGACGAGCAAAAAGAACCTACCTCCGAAGAAAAAGGAGTGACTAAGTAATGACTACATTCTGGAGTCTATGGATTATTGTCATCACTGTCGGTACGTTGCTTGGTTGTGCAGCCATCCTATATTGGTGTGTTCGCGACAAGATGGGTGTCGAAGAAGGCGAAGATATGGGGCACGAGTACGATGGTATTCGTGAGCTGAACAACCCACTACCTAAGTGGTGGACTTATTTGTTTGTCGGCACATTTGTGTTCGCAGCTATTTACCTTGCAATGTACCCAGGTCTGGGAAATTACAAAGGTTTACTAGGCTGGCAAAGTTCTGACCAAACAGTACGCTCAATTGAAGAGTCAAAAGCCTCAATCGCCGCTGCGCAGCAAAACAAAACGCTTGTTCAGTACGCGAAGGAACTTGATGATGCAGAAGCATACTTTGGTGAAGCATTTAACCGTCTAGCGAAGACATCGGATGGTGCACTGCGCCCTATCCCTGAAATTGCAGCTGACAGTGAAGCGATTAAAGTAGGTCAACGTCTGTTCCTACAAAACTGCTCACAGTGTCACGGTTCTGATGCTCGTGGTCAAACTGGCTTCCCTAACCTAACGGATGACGCTTGGTTGTACGGCGGTGAGCCTGAAGCTATCGTCACAACGGTTATGCAAGGTCGCATTGGTCAGATGCCTGCGTGGAAAGAAGCGCTAGGTGAAGATGGTGTTCGTGAAGTAGTTAGCTACACACTCAGCCTATCTGGTCGTAAAGTGAACGCGCGTGAAGCTGAAGCGGGTAAAGCACGCTTTGTCGTTTGTGCTGCGTGTCACGGTACTGATGGTAAAGGTAACCCTGCCGTTGGTGCCCCTGATCTTACTGACCAAGTTTGGCTGTTTGGCGACTCTCGTGCCGCTGTTACAGAGACTGTAATGAACGGTCGTTCTGGTGTCATGCCAGCATGGAAAGACATTCTAGGTGAAGAAAAAGTACAGCTAGTATCAGCGTACGTTTGGAGCCTAAGTAATTCCGACAAATAAGTAACATTTCAATAACAGCCCCTTGTAAGGGGCTGTCTTTTCTAGAAAAATTATAATTTCTTTCTTAGTCAGCTGTTGAGAACTTTTTTATGATAAAGCCTTGGTATAAACAATTTTGGCCGTGGTTCCTGATCGCGTTGCCGCTAGTCGTTGTGATTGCTACCTTCTACAGGATTTCCCTGTTGATGGACAACAAAGTTAACCTTGTTGCTGAGGATTATTATAAAAAAGGTAAGGGAATTAACGTCGACCTAACCAAGATTAATGTCGCTAAAGAAATGGGGTTAAATGCGACCGTATCATCCTCTGGCGACACGATTCTTATTACTCTTCAAAAAGGTCAGCTGCCCCACTTTCCTGCCCTTACTGCAACGTTTACACACCGCACATTGCCAGATAGAGACTTCGAAAAACTGCTTACTGCCGATGCTCGAGGTACGTATCGTCTTGCGCTTGATCATGAAGTGCAAGGGCCATGGTTTGTAGAGCTTCAGCCACATGACCAAGCATGGATGGTGCAAGGACGAGTCACTTTCCCAACTGAAACCGATGTAGTGTTGTTAGATTAGATTATGTGTAAGACGTGTTATCACTGCGGTGAAGATGTACCAGCCAACACGAACTTCAGCGTAGATATCTTAGGAGAGCAGCGGGACATGTGTTGTCCTGGCTGCGAAAGCGTGGCTCAAACCATCGTTGATAGCGGCCTTGTGTCCTACTATCAATATCGAACGGCACCTGCCGAGAAAGCAGATCTCGTTCCAGAACAATTGCGGTCATTAATTCATTACGACAACGAGGACGTACAAGCCGAGTTTGTAAGGAACCACGAGGATACAAAAGAAGTGACGTTGTCACTGGAAGGCGTTTCTTGTGCGGCCTGTGCTTGGTTGATTGAAAAACGAATGACAGTAGAGCCGGGTGTTGTCTCTATACGCGTAAACACCACGACTAATCGGGCTTTGCTTCAGTGGGATAAAACCAAGACGCAACTTAGCCAACTCCTCGCTTCTATTCACGCCCTTGGCTATAAAGCCGCACCTTTCGAGGCAGATAAGCAAGAAGCGGCTTACCATGCGACCATGAAACAATATCTATATCGATTAGGTATTGCGGGCCTTGCAACCATGCAGGTCATGATGCTTGCCGTTGCCCTGTATCTTGAAGTGTTCGGTGATTTAGAACCTGAATTCAAAAACTACTTCCGTTGGGTTAGTTTGATCTTTGCTACGCCGGTTCTTTTATATTCTGCGCTACCCTTCTACATCAATGCATGGCGCAGTATTAAAGGCCGTACGCTTGGGATGGATGTCCCCGTCTCCATTGCGTTGATCCTCGCTTACGTCGCTAGCCTTGTTGCGACGGTGGCAGAAAAAGGCGAAGTGTTCTTTGAATCGATTTCTATGTTCACCTTTTTCTTATTGGTTGGACGTTATTTGGAAATGCGTGCTCGCCGTAAAGCTGCGGCGGCAAGTGGGAACTTATTAAAGCTTATTCCCGCTATCGCCAATAAACTTAATGGCGACCAAGTTCCGGTAAAATCTCTACAGATTGGTGATCAGATTAAAGTCCTACCCGGAGAATATATTCCAGCAGACGGCGTTGTGCTTAATGGTCGTATTCATATTGATGAATCTATGCTTACGGGTGAGTCGCTACCTGTCGTAAAAAACAAAGACGACTTTGTTTATGCAGGTACGCTCAATGGAGACGAAGCATTTGATTTAGAGGTGCGTTCGACCAAAGCAAATTCGATGATCTCCAGCATCGTTCGCTTGCAAGATGAAGCTCAGCTTAGTAAGCCTAAAATCGCTGAGATCGCGGACATTGTTGCCCGCTACTTCGTTGCCATTATCCTAATCATAGCGGCCGGTACCTGGTTCTTCTGGCATCAAAGCAAACCAGATGATGCATTCTGGGTAATGCTATCTGTATTGGTCGCGACGTGCCCTTGTGCCTTATCTCTTGCGACCCCTACCGCAATTACGTGTTCGAGCTCGAGAATGGGCACCTTAGGGATCTTGTCGCGACGCGGTCATGTCTTCGAAACGCTGTGTAAGGTAAATCATTTGGTGGTCGATAAAACCGGTACATTGACGCATGGTGATATTGAGATTGCTAAAACGACTGTTCTGGGTGAGTTTGAAGAAAGTCAGTTGCTGAAAATTGCTGCCTCCATTGAGAGCCATGCAAACCACCCTATTGCGCGTGCATTCAAACCTTATCTAGACCGAAATGTAGAAGTCAGCGACGTCGAGAATGTTATCGGCTCCGGTCTTAAAGGAATGGTGGATTCTGACTCTGTGAAGATAGGTAATGCGCTTTTTGTGTTAGGCAGAGCAGATGACGCTCGAAACAGTGTTTATATGTCAATAAATAATACACACGTTGCAACCTTCGAGTATCGCGATCCCATTCGTAAAGAAGCGGCAGACTTTATCAACAAAATGCGTGCAGCTGGCGTTAAGACAACGCTATTAACCGGTGACACGTTAGCAAATGCCAAGCCTGTAGCTGATAGTGTTGGTATTGACAATGTTGTTGCTAGTGCTTCTCCGAGCGACAAGCTTGATTATTTGAAGTCTTTGGATAGCTCAGACGTAACAATGATGATTGGTGATGGCATTAACGATGCGCCTACTTTAGCCGGGGCTCACCTCTCTATTGCGATGGGTGGTGGTACGGACGTAGCAAAAGCGTCTGCCGATTTGGTACTACTAGGCGACCGACTCGATAAGATTTTGACAGCCCGCGAACTTGCTTTAAGAACTCGCAAGATTATTCGAGAGAACCTTGCGTGGTCTCTAGGGTATAATCTTCTCATTCTACCGCTCGCGGTTGCCGGCCTGGTTGCACCTTACATTGCCGTAGTCGGTATGTCTGGTAGTTCAATTATCGTGGTGTCAAACTCGCTACGCTTGCTAAAAGAAGAAGGTAAGTAACGTGGAAAGTATCTATATCCTCATCCCCATTGCTATTGTACTAGTGTGCGTAGCGGTCGCGATCTTCTTGTGGGCAGTGAAAAGCGAGCAGTTTGAAGATTTAGAACGCCAGGGTCACAACATCTTGTTTGATGAAGAGACTGAGGCTACGCATCAACAGCGTAAGAAAGAGAAGACCAAAGAAGGAAACGAGAGTGAATCTTGATCTCGTCGGTGCTTTTACTGTCGGCCTTCTAGGTGCTGGTCATTGTATGGGGATGTGTGGTGGTATAGCTTCGCTCCTTTCCATAGGACAATCGAATAAAACCCCTGCTGCACTTATTGTGAATTACAACCTTGGCCGTTTGCTAAGTTATGCATTCATAGGTAGTGTGGTAGGCGGAACGATTGCAGGGATTGCATCGCTTTCTCAGTTTAATCATGCACTTGCATTTGTTCGTATCATCGCCGCATTATTTATGGTGCTGCTGGCATTTTATGTCGGGCGATGGTGGAACGGTTTGCTCATGGTTGAAAAATTGGGACAGTCGCTATGGAAGCGAGTCTCACCCATTGCGAACAAACTACTTCCTCTAAAACATAGTGCCTACGCGATACCTTTTGGTATTCTGTGGGGCTGGCTGCCTTGCGGCCTTGTATACTCCGTTTTAACTTGGGCGGCAGTGTCTGGAAGCGCGTTCGGTGGAGCGGCCACAATGCTGGCGTTTGGCTTGGGTACCCTACCCGCTATGCTGCTTGTTGGCACTAGTGCTACAAAATTAAAATCCCTGCAAAATTCACTCATTTTTCGCAACATTGCTGCTGTTTCGATACTTGTTTATGGCATATATACAGGTTACGAATCAGTGATGATTTTTAGCGCAAACTAATAGATGATTGTTTTATCATTGATTTTTTAGCTACCCTTTGGGGGTAATGAATGATAAAATCTTGATGTACATCAAATAGTGAAAGGTTGTTATGATTTCTGAAAAGCCTGTAGCAAAACGTATTCAGTCTGGTGGCTGTGCCATTCATTGCCAAGATTGTAGTATCAGTCAGCTTTGCATCCCCTTTACTCTCAACGAATCTGAACTTGATCAACTCGATCAAATCATTGAGCGTAAGAAACCAATTCAAAAAGGTCAGGAGCTATTTAAAGCTGGTGATGAACTAAAATCTTTGTACGCCATTCGCTCAGGGACAATTAAGAGTTACACAATCACAGAGCAAGGTGATGAGCAGATTACTGCATTCCACCTAGCAGGTGATTTAGTGGGCTTCGACGCAATTACTGGTGATGAGCACCCTAGCTTCGCTCAAGCGCTTGAGACATCGATGGTGTGTGAAATCCCTTACGAGATTTTAGACGACCTATCTGGAAAAATGCCAAAGCTTCGCCAACAGATCATGCGTCTGATGTCGAATGAGATTAAGGGTGACCAAGAAATGATTCTGCTTCTTTCTAAGAAGAATGCAGAAGAACGTTTAGCGGCATTCCTATACAACCTTTCAACGCGTTTCTCTCAGCGCGGTTTCAGCCCAAGAGAGTTCCGCTTAACGATGACACGTGGTGATATCGGTAACTACCTAGGTTTAACGGTTGAAACTATCAGCCGCCTACTGGGTCGCTTTCAAAAGTCAGAAGTGCTGAGTGTAAAAGGTAAATACATCACTATCATTGATCATGATGCTTTGATGGAAATGGCTGGCGTTTCTAAAGAATAGATACGTTATTCATTTCAAACTCATAATCCTTTCCTAAGTGGCTCTATAATGAGCCACTTCAAATTTCTCCCTCCCCGTTTTCGAATTTTTCTAAAAAGATTCAAAGATTCATAGATTTGCGCTAAAGTTATCTATAGGTAATAGCCCATATAGGTAGGGAGTATCTATGAGCATCTACAGTAAAATCCTCGTCGTTGCGAACCTTAATAGCGATGAGCAACCTGCCCTTGCTCGTGCGGTTCAACTTGCTAAGAAGAGTAAATCTAGGAGCCACATTTCTTTCTTCTTATCTATCTACGACTTTTCCTATGACATGACCTCTATGTTGTCTCACGAAGAACGTGACGCAATGAGACGTGGCGTAATTCACCAGCGGGAAGAGTGGATGAGGAACGTGGCAAAGCCATTCCTCGATGACAGTTTTGATCTTGATGTTAAAGTTGTTTGGCACAACCGCCCTTATGTGGCGATTGTTGAAGAAGTGTTTGAAGGTCAAAAAGATATCGTTATTAAAGCGACACGTAAGCACGATATTTTGGAGTCTGTTATCTTCACCCCAACGGACTGGCACTTACTTCGTAAATGTCCGGTGCCTGTTCTTCTCGTTAAAAATGCAGACTGGCCAGAGAAAGCAAATATCGTTGCCTCTGTACATGTCGGTTCAGAAAACCCCACGCACATTGATCTCAATGACTGCATGGTCAAACAGCTTGATAGTTTAACCGAGCGTTTGGGGGCGACTGGCTATTTGGTCAATGCCTACCCTGTTACCCCTGCAAACATCACTATTGAACTTCCTGAATTTGACCCAGCAACCTATACAGACGCTGTTAGAGGACACCATTTAACGGCGATGAAAGCACTGCGTCAAAAACACGGTTATTCAGAAGAGCAAACCATTGTCGAACAGGGTCTACCTGAAGACATCATCCCAGATGTCGCACGACAACTCGATGCGGGTATGGTGATCCTTGGGACGACTGGACGAACGGGCCTATCCGCCGTATTCATTGGTAACACAGCGGAGCATGTAATCGATAAAATTAACTGTGATGTAATGGCACTTAAGCCTGACGGTTACATCAGCCCGCTTGACCCAAGCGAAGCTTAACAGCTGTGTTACGTAAATAAAAAAACGCCCCTCAATGAGGGGCGTTTTCGTCAATCTAGCTGTGGACTAAACGTTAGTCACATCAATAAACATAGACTCATCAATGTTTGTCGACGAAACCGTCGCCTCACTAAACTCATACTCTTCACGTGAGCCTTCACGATCCAGTGGAAGGTTCACGAAATCGAACAGTTCACGGTCAGCCAACTGGCTTGGGCTCACGTTTTGAATGGATTTGAAGATAGCTTCAACACGCCCAGGCGTCTTCTTATCCCAATCAATCAGCATCGCTTTAATTGACTGACGCTGCAGGTTCTCTTGAGAACCACATAGGTTACATGGAATGATTGGGAATTCTTTGTGCTCTGCGTATTTAATCAGGTCTTTTTCACGGCAATACGTAAGTGGACGAATGACCACATTACGCCCATCATCTGAACGAAGTTTCGGTGGCATCGCTTTTAGGCGAGAGCCGTGGAACATGTTTAGGAACATGGTTTCCACAATATCATCTAGGTGATGACCAAGGGCAATTTTTGTAGCGCCAATCTTCTCAGCAAAAGAATAAAGCGTACCACGACGAAGTCGCGAACATAGGCCGCATGTCGTTTTACCTTCTGGAATTTTCTCTTTAACCACTGAGTAAGTATCCTTATCTACGATGTAGTAAGGAATGTTCAGAGTTTCGAAATAGTCTGGCAGAATGTGCTCTGGGAAACCTGGTTGTTTTTGGTCAAGGTTTACCGCAACCACATCAAACTTGATCGGTGCTGCTTTTTGAAGGTTCAATAGGATATCAAGCATCGCGAACGAATCTTTACCACCACTGATACACGCCATCACCACATCATTTTCTTCAATCATGTTGTAGTCGATAATTGCGTTGCCAACATTTCTTCTAAGACGCTTCTGAAGCTTGTTGAACTCTAGGGTTTCTTTTCTTGTATCTGTCTGATTCATCACGTGCTCTCACATTGCCGACAAAGTCGACGATAGGATTTCCTACTAGGAATTATCTGGGGCGTGGATTATACGAGCTTTTTGAGAAAGATTAAATGGTTGTTTGACCCCCTTTAGGTTGGGAGTCAAACAATATGAGATAGGGGTATGATGAGATGAGCGTATGGTTTACTCAGCGCCAGGTAGATAAGGAAGGATTCGAATCGTTTCTCCTGGTAGGGTCATATAGCCGCCCTCTCCTATGTCGCTAAGGCGAACTTGAGCTTTACCATTTTGTAATGCTACAGAGCCACCATTTGAGAACGAAACCTTACCCTCTATATTAGGCGCAAACTCTAAAGTAATACCTTCGACATCCGGAGTGAACCAGCTAGCGAACATGCCACCTAAGTCTTCTAACATAACTTGCATTTGGGGTAACAGTGTTTCAACTTCGCCATACGAAACCTCGCCAGACATAGGTTCGGTGGTCATGACTACCATTGAAAAATCACAGCGCTGCTCTTCAGGAGTATGAACAAACACTAACGGATTCGCAGACTTAAGGTTGTTATCTAACGGTACGACAAGCTCGTTGATTGGCCTTGCTGGCAATTCTTCATAATGCTCCTCTTTCTCCATCCATGCTTTTTCAATAGGACAAAGGTTTTTTGAGTCGGCATCAACGAAGAAGAAGGCCACTTTGACATCTTCATGGCCTTCTTTGGCGTTGTTCTTCATTTGAGAATACAACTTTGAATAGGTGAACATATACTCTTGAGCTAGAGTCGGAACCGCAAAGGTTGATGCGGCCAGTCCTAAAAGGGCTAATTTTACTACTTTCATATTGTGCTTATGCTTTGATTATTATTGTGTTGTCCAGAATCGCTCATTATGTCGAATCATCGCTTGTAGGTCTTTGACGTATGCCTCACCTCGCTCTGAATATCGAAGTAATCCATTTGTTAACTCTAACGCAGCTTGCTCCGAGGTGGGATCAGCACCTTGCTCGCGAATAGATGCGCGTATGTCTCTAAGCTCTTGATACGCTCTATTACGATTTACATTCATAAAATAGCCGTGAATAGACCCTTGAGGAGAGCTAAATTTGGCAACTTCGTGTGTCATGCCTTCCGTACGTTGAAGTGGTACCAGCCCGCACCCTTTAGAGTAACACCACTGACCAAAGTAGTTATTTGCTTCTTGCGCGAATCGCGATGTTCCCCATGCAGACTCGTTGGCTGCTTGAGTCAACACAAGTGCTTCAGGAAGAACATCAACGCGCGCTAGCATTGCGTCTAGCCACTCATAATCAACGTTTGTAGGTTCTAGATTATATAGCTTACCTAGTCGCTTCGCTGTCGCCTCTTGTTCGCTCGTCAAAGCTTGTTCATCCAGGGCGTTTTTAATGGCAAGTAGTCGTCTTCTTTCTTTTTCAATTCGAGCATTTTCAATGGCAATGCCAGGACGTAGATAATTAAAGAAGGTCTCTTTTTTCTCGTTCACGTCTGTGATGCTTGCGATATCGGGCTTATCTTCGGTGATCGCGGGTAGCGATATCATCTCGTCATCAGCATCGTCAGAGTGTTTTTCGTAGAAGAATAAAAAAGCGCTCCCCGTGAGGAGAGCGGCTAGAGACAGAAACTTATGCGACTTACGCATCAAATACCTCTGGGTTTTTGTTTGGCTTGTCGTCATTACTTGGTGGCGTTGGGTCGTTATCATCCCCATCTTGGTCGCTAGAGCCATTGTCTTCGGTAGCAACGATCTTCAACGTAATGCCAAACATTTCACGATAAAGGATTCCTTTGACGTGGAAGAAGAATGGCAAAACGAAAATCAAACCGATTCCGTAGAACATAGCACCGACGATAAACATGAGTACGAGGAGTAGATAAATACCCGAAAGCACGAAAATCTTCTTATTTACTGCACGAAGCGATAACAACAAAGATTGCAGCGGTGGCACTTTCTTCTCACAGATGAGCAGAATAGACTGACTGAACGCCAAAGAAAGGTACATCGACAAGAATGGTAAAATCATACTCACGATGCCTTGCAACATAAGGCTAAATAGAGTCGCGATGATCACGGGAACCGTATATTGAAGCCCTTTCGCGATATGTCTTGGTTTGGTCGTAAGGCCAGCGGCATGGCTCATCGCCATTAAAGAGATACCGGCATAAACCGGAGCGCTGACAACTTCATAGCTGAAGTTCGCGACGAAAATAGCTTGAAAAATACCCTCGTTAAGCAAACTTGGGTCTTGGAACCCTTGCAGTATTACGGAAGGGTCACCAAGTTGCAGCTTGAGAGCGATATAGAAAATACCAAGCTGTACAACAATCAGAGCAACAATCGCAGGTGAGAAAGATAAAAAATGCTTCATCGTTTGTTGCCATGCTTCATGAAACACAGCACCCGCTTTGAGTTCGTATTTCCCTGAAATGGCGCGCTCTATTGTCCCACCTAAATTGAAGTCTCTTTCAAAATCTTTATTCATAAGTTTTCCAAGTTACACGTCTTGTTAACGTGTGTTCTTCGTTGAAAAGGCTGCGACATTATAGCGGTAACGAGATTGTTTTATCACTGTTATCACCTTGCTTTCTAGTCTTTTTGGGTGATAATTAACCAATTGATAAGGCAAAACATTCAACTCGTTACACTATAAACCTAGTATGGTAAATAATGTTTAGTTTTACCTGCAAAATTTTTTCTGTTTCGAGATAAGAAAATGCTTTGATTTCACCCAATTGGTGATTATGATGCGCGCCTTAAATGTGTATAGCAACTGGCCGCTATATTTTTGGCCAAGGTGGAGAAAAACAGACGTTGAACGCTAAACATTCAGAAGGAACACCAGTCGTACAGCTAGCTGGTGTGAGTAAAAGTTTCGATGGTAAGGAAATCATCGCAAATCTTAACTTAAACGTTAATCATGGTGAGTTTCTCACTATATTGGGTCCTTCAGGTTGCGGAAAAACCACAGTACTTAGAATGATCGCCGGTTTCGAAACCGTCGACAGTGGAAGACTCAACCTCGACGGTCAAGATGTAACGGAAGTCCCTGCTGAACAGAGACACGTCAACACAGTTTTCCAGAGCTATGCCCTATTCCCTCATATGACCGTTTTCGAAAACGTGGCATTTGGTTTGCGTATGCAAAAAGTACCAAATGCAGAAATAGAACCACGTGTTCTAGAAGCGTTGAAAATGGTTCGCCTAGAGAAAATGGCTCAACGTAAACCGCACCAACTTTCGGGCGGTCAACAACAGCGTATCGCTATCGCTCGTGCAGTTGTTAATAAACCAAAGGTTCTGCTTTTGGACGAATCACTGTCTGCACTGGACTACAAACTCCGTAAGCAGATGCAGATCGAGCTTAAGCAGTTACAAAGACAGCTAGGCATCACCTTTATCTTCGTAACGCACGACCAAGAAGAAGCTTTGTCTATGTCTGACCGTATCATCGTGATGCGTGATGGTGTTATTGAGCAAGATGGTTCTCCTCGTGAGATCTACGAAGAACCTAAAAACTTGTTTGTTGCACGCTTCATTGGCGAAATTAACGTGTTTAACGCGACTGCGATCGACCGTATCGATGACAAACGTATCAATGCAGAAATCGAAGGTCAGAAGAGTATTGTTTACTACGATAAAGCCTTTGAGTCTGGCGAGAAACTACAAGTTCTACTCCGACCAGAAGACTTGCGTATCGAAGAGATCAAAGAGTCTGAAAATAAGGGTATCGTTGGTCACGTGGCAGAGCGTACTTATAAAGGTATGACTTTGGATTCTGTTGTGGAACTTGAGTCTGGCATGCGTGTCATGGTCAGCGAATTCTTCAATGAAGATGACCCAGATGTAGACCACTCGCTAGGTCAAAAAGTAGCCGTAACTTGGGTTGAAAGCTGGGAAGTGGTGCTAAAAGATGAGCAAGAAATTTAATCTACAAAACGCCATCATTACGCTGATTGTTGGTTGGTTAGTACTATTTGTGCTAATTCCGAACGTGATGATCATCGGTACTAGCTTCCTAACTCGAGATGAAGCTAACTTAATTGAGATGACGTTTACACTCGAGAACTATGCGCGTTTACTCGATCCTCTTTATGCGAAAGTGTTGTTCCACTCGTTCTATATGGCGATTGTGGCGACGCTTATCTGCTTGGTTGTTGGTTACCCATTTGCGTATATCGTGGCGAAAATGCCTGAAAAGTGGCGACCATTTATGCTGTTCTTGGTTATTGTGCCATTTTGGACCAACTCTCTAATCCGCACCTACGGATTAAAGATTGTACTGGGTACACAAGGCATCTTAAATAAGAGCTTACTAGCACTCGATATTATCGATAAACCACTGCGTATCATGTACACAGAAACAGCGGTAATGATCGGTTTGGTCTATATTCTGTTGCCATTTATGATTCTTCCGCTTTATTCAGCGATTGAGAAACTTGATGGTACGTATATCGAAGCTGCTAGAGATCTAGGTGCCAACAAATGGCAAACATTGACTCGAGTCATTCTTCCATTGACCATGCCGGGAATCATCGGTGGGTGTTTGTTGGTGCTACTACCAGCACTTGGAATGTTCTATATTGCCGACCTATTGGGCGGCGCGAAGAACCTTCTCATTGGTAACGTGATTAAGAGTCAAATACTCAATGCTCGAGATTGGCCGTTCGGTGCTGCGACAAGTATCGCGCTTACGGCAGCGATGGCTGTCATGCTGTACGCCTACTACCGAGCAGGCAAGCTCTTAAACCGTAAAGTGGAGCTCGAATAATGGGTCGCGCTGTAAGATTTAGTTTTATGACGGTAGTGTACGCGTTCTTGTATCTACCAATCATTGTTTTGATTGCTAACTCCTTTAATGCCAACAAATTTGGTATGAAATGGGGCGGATTTACAACCAAGTGGTACGACGCACTCGTTAACAACGACAGTTTGATGCAAGCGGCATGGCATTCTCTCAACGTAGCGGTTTTCTCTGCTACCGCGGCAACAATTATTGGTAGTTTGACGGCAGTTGCCCTATTCCGCTATCAGTTTAAAGGCAAAGGTGCGGTCAGTGGTTTGCTGTTCATCGTGATGATGTCACCAGATATCGTGATGGCAATTTCACTGCTTGCGATTTTCTTGGTACTTGGTGCTCAGCTTGGCTTCTTTAGTTTGCTAATTGCCCACATCACTTTCTGTCTACCTTTCGTGGTCGTCACAGTATATAGCCGCTTGAAAGGCTTTGATGTGAAGATGCTTGAGGCTGCGAAAGACTTGGGCGCAGGTGAATGGACGATCTTAAAGCAGATTATCCTGCCACTAGCAAAACCCGCTGTAGCAGCAGGTTGGTTGCTTTCGTTTACGCTATCTCTAGACGATGTCATTGTGAGCTCTTTCGTAACCGGGCCTACTTATGAAATCCTTCCATTGAAGATTTATTCGATGGTTAAAGTCGGCATTTCGCCAGAAGTGAATGCATTGGCTACACTTATGTTGATTGTATCTTTGGTACTTGTTGTTGCATCGCAACTACTTGCCAGAGAAAAAGTGAAATAATCCGCTATTTTACCGACTGGAGCAGAATGGCGTTGTCATTCTGCTCTTTTTATATCTATGCCATAACGGCAGCGTTTGTTTTGGAGCTAACGTCAATGAAAAAATGGGCTACTTTTTTAGCTGGTAGTGCATGTGCACTTTCTCTTCTCTCTGGAGCAGTTAGTGCAGAAGAAGATAAAGAACTCGTGTTCATGAACTGGGGACCTTACATCAACAGTAATCTCCTTGAGCAGTTCACCAAAGAGACCGGTATCAAGGTTATCTACTCTACTTATGAGTCGAACGAAACATTGTATGCAAAGCTAAAGACGCACAATAAAGGTTATGACCTTGTTGTGCCGTCAACTTACTTTGTCGCAAAGATGCGTGATGAAGGCATGCTTCAGAAAATTGATAAATCAAAACTATCAAACTTCAGCAATCTAGACCCAAACTACTTGGATAAGCCTTACGATCCAAACAATGACTACTCTATTCCACACGTTGTTGCTATTACAGGTCTCGCTGTCAATACCGATATGTATGACCCGGACGAGTTCACAAGCTGGGCTGATCTATGGAAGCCTGAGCTAGAAGGTCAATTGATGATGATGGACGATACTCGAGAAGTATTCCATATCGCACTTCGCAAACTTGGCTACTCTGGTAATACAACGGACAAAGCTCAAATTGACGAAGCTTACGCCGAGCTTCAAAAACTTATGCCAAACGTGTTGGTTTTCAATTCTGACAACCCAGGTGCACCTTATATGTCTGGTGAAGTTGGTCTAGGTATGCTTTGGAACGGCTCAGCTGCAGCAGCGCAAAACGAGGGTTTGCCAATTAAACTTGTCTTCCCTAAAGAAGGTGGCATTGGTTGGGTAGACAACTTTGCTATTAGCTCTGGTGCTAAAAACGTTGACGCGGCGCACAAGATGATTGATTTCTTACTGCGCCCGGAAATTGCTGAACAAATTTCTCGTGACACGGGTTATTTAACTGCGGTTAAAGAATCGAATGAGAAGTTTAAAGACAGCCCAGCCCTTTTCCCGTCACAAGAAGATCTAGACCGCGTGGAGTGGCAAGATGCTGTAGGCGATAGTACAGTTATCTACGAAGATTATTTCTTGAAGCTAAAAGCCGGTCAGTAACTCGTTTTATTGATATTTTTAAAGGTGGCAATTGCCACCTTTTTTTATGGCTGTCACCCTATATCATTCTAAACGTTTAATTTTTGTAAATTCCTACATAGAGTATTTAATCAATGACTGATATAATGTTGTGATGCACATCAAATAATGGTGGCGTGCAAAGTAGTGTGAGAAACCCTACGTTCTCATATTGTCATGTCTCTAAGAGACTCTTTGTTTACCAATACAAACGGAAAAGTAATGAAAAGCAAATTGTATGCAGGCGCACTTTGTGCGGCGACTCTCTTCACTACCCCGGCGTTTGCAGCCAACGAAGAACTTTACTTCTACAACTGGTCTGAATACATTCCTAACGAAGTACTAGAAGACTTTACCAAAGAAACTGGTATTAAAGTCATCTACTCCACTTACGAATCTAACGAGAGCATGTATGCGAAACTTAAGACGCAAGGCTCTGGTTACGACTTAGTGGTACCTTCTACGTACTTTGTCTCTAAAATGCGTAAAGAAGGTATGCTTCAAGAAATCGACAAAGAGAAGCTATCACACTACCAAGATTTGGATCCTAACTATCTAGACAAACCTTTTGATCCAGACAATAAATATTCAATCCCATACATCTGGGGTGCGACGGGCATCGGTATTAATACTGACATGCTCGACCGTTCAGCAGTTAGCTCTTGGGGCGACTTATGGGACCCGCAATGGGAAGGTCAGTTGATGATGATGGACGACTCTCGTGAAGTATTCCATATCGCATTGACGAAGCTGGGTTACTCTCCAAACACCACTAACCCAGAAGAAATCAAAGCCGCTTATGAAGAGCTGAGAAAACTCGTACCTAACGTTCTAGTATTTAACTCAGATTTCCCTGCTAACCCTTACCTAGCAGGTGAAGTGTCACTTGGTATGCTTTGGAATGGCTCTGCGTACATGGCTCGTCAGGAAGGCGCTTCAATTGATATCGTATGGCCTGAGAAAGGTGCGATCTTCTGGATGGACAGCCTAGCGATTCCTTCTGGCGCTAAGAACATTGATGCGGCACACAAGATGATCGACTTCCTACTTCGCCCAGAAAACGCTGCAAAGATTGCTTTAGAGATTGGTTACCCAACTCCTGTTAAATCCGCATATCCGCTACTTCCGAAAGAGTTTGCTGAAGATCCTAACGTCTTCCCTCCTCAAGAAGTCATGGATTCGGGCACATGGCAAGATGAAGTTGGCGAGGCAGGTACGCTTTATGAAGAGTACTTCCAAAAGCTAAAAGTAGATAACTAATCCAACTACTGTTTCATACACAAATAAGCCCTCCACAGGAGGGCTTCAGACTGCTGACGAACCCCACTTTTCGAAGTGGGGTTCTCTTTATGAGCGGCCGTAGGCCGCGATCGCGATATTTTTGGTCATGCCAAGTTTAGAAAAGCACAAGGCTTAATTTGGTATCTAGACGCCATAATTTGACGTATTTGGGACATATTTAGCCCTATTTTTCGTAAATAGCTCACCACCAACGCTATCTTCTTGATGTTTTGAGCGGCAGCAGCCAGCCAACACTGCATCTGCACTTTGGATAATCCACGGAAGCGGGCATAACGGTGACCATGGTGCTGCTTAGCGTCGGCGAAGCTCCGCTCTACCGTCTCACTTCTTCGTCTGTATGTCTTTTTTCCATAAGGTGAGAGCCGCATTTGGTTTGCTCTATCCACCGCGTCTGTATAGATGTGTCTTGTAATGACTTTCTTCATGTTTTTACTTTGCGTACAGTCATCTCGCATTGGGCAGAGAGCACACTCTTTCGGGTCGGAGTGATACTCACGATACGCATCTCTAGACGTTGTTTTATAGATGAGCTCTTGACCGTTAGGACAGCGGTAACTGTCTCGCTCTTTGCTGTAGATAAAGTGTTTTTTCTTGAATGCATTCTTTGTTCTGGACGGTCTGCGATAACCGAACACGCCCAAGATGTTTCGACGCTCTAATGACTCAGCGACTGGCGCAGTGAAGTAGCCCGCATCGAGTCCAACGGCGATTGGATTAAGGTTAAATTGCTTTAGGGTAGAGTCCAGACGCTTAACATAAGGTTGAGAGTCATTGATATTACCTGCAGTGACATGGGTATCTAAGATAATGCCATGCTGCCCATCCACTGTACGGTGGTCGAGATAGAAGAAGCCTTGAGGCTTATTATCTCGAGTCATGAAGCCACTTTCCGGGTCGGTCGTACTTGTTTTTGTATTCTTAGTTTTAGGCTCTGAGGCACGTGCTTTTAAAGGTTTCTTACCCTCTTTCTCTCGGTCTAGCGCGACATCTTCATCGAGCATATCAAGATAGGCACTGGCGCGAACCTTAGTCACTTTGTTCGTGTGCTTATTCTTATTGGCATTGGCTTTTAGGTGCGTGCTGTCAGTAAAGAGCTCCTGGCCAGCAACCAAGCCTTTCGCCATAGCCTGCTCCACGACATTGATAAAGATACGTTCAAACACATCGGTACCATTAAAGCGGCGAATACGGTTTTGGCTGAGTGTCGACGCATGGATAACTTTCTCTGTCAGTGACATACGCAAGAACCATCGATACGCGACATTGACTTCAATCTCTTTCACGAGTTGTCGCTCGCTTTTGATTCCGAAGAGATAGCCAAGCAGGATGATTTTAAACAGGCGCACAGGGTCAACAGGTGGGCGACCATTATCTTTACAGTAGAGGTGAGCGACTTCATCACGGATAAATTCGAAGTCGATGGCCCTATCTATTTTACGAACTAAATGATTCTGAGGAACGAGCTGTTCCATAGTGACCATTTCGAGTTCATATTGTTGAGGTGAAGGCTCTTGAAGCATATTGAGATATCCATATTTCGATACCTCTATTAGATCAAAGGTCTAGCCTGATGGCTAGACCTTTGTCAGCAATCTGAAGCCCTCCACAGGAGGGCTTTTTTTTGTCAATCGATGAAATTTATAGGTTATACCGCGTGGTCTTGTGTTTGCAGAGCGAGTATTTCCTTAACTAGCTTTGGCACTTCAAGACTCGCTTTGCCATATCGTTTTTCTTCAAATTCACTTTCTACTGCACTCGGTTCTAGGTTAATTTCTATGGTATGAGCACCATGCATTTTGGCATCATGAACAAATCCGGCTGCTGGATATACAACGCCCGACGTACCGATAGAAATAAACAGATCTGCTTGCTCAATGGCAGCGTAGATATCGCCCATGCGTAAAGGCATTTCACCGAACCAAACAATATGAGGGCGCATTTGCGAAGGAATTTGGCAACAATGGCAAAGATCACCCGTCATAATGTCGTCTTTCATTTCTACAACCTGGCCAGACTCTTCACAGCGTGCTTTAAGCAGTTCACCGTGCATGTGGATGATATTTTCACTACCACCTCTCTCATGCAAGTTATCGATATTTTGAGTGATAACAGTGACACTCCCCTCTAGCTCTTTCTCTAATTGACCTAGGGCGATATGTGCTGCATTGGGCAAGATGTTTTCTTGCTGCAGTTTTCGGCGACGTTGATTGTAAAAGTGTTGCACCAGATCAGGATCACGAACAAAACCCTCTGGCGTAGCGACATCTTCAATCCTGTGGTTTTCCCAAAGACCGTCCTGAGCGCGGAATGTTTGAATGCCTGATTCCGCAGAGATACCAGCACCAGTCAAAACAACGACATTTTTGTAGGGAAACTTCATAGACCTTCCTTGTGCTAACTTATTATTGTTATCACAAGAGTAACACGTAACGAATAACATCAATAGTTTTGGGGATTAGACGATAGTCTAATTGGGAGGAAGTTTCGGTTCTTCAATAGGTTAATAGGTAAAAGGAACAAGAGCTAACGAACTCATCGCTAGCTCTTGTAATCAATCAGTCTTCGTTTGTTGATGAGATTTTATGAATGGCTAAATCAGCACCTTTGAACTCATCTTCTTCTGATAGGCGCAATCCTGTTAGCTTATCGAGAATGCCGTATACAAGACCCGCACCAATAACCGCTACTGAGATGCCCGCAATTGTGCCCACAATTTGAGACATAAGGCTAACACCACCTAAACCGCCCAATGCCTGTTGACCAAAGATACCTGCGGCAATACCACCCCAAGCACCACACAAACCGTGCAAAGGCCAAACACCTAATACGTCATCAATCTTGGTTTTGTTTTGAAGATAGGTAAATACCCAAACAAACAATGCACCTGCAACACCGCCAGTAATTAGAGCACCAATTGGATGCATAAGATCAGAGCCCGCACATACGGCAACGAGGCCAGCCAATGGTCCATTGTGAATAAACCCTGGGTCATTACGACCAACGACGAGAGAAGCAAGAATACCGCCTACCATTGCCATCAGCGAGTTCATGGCAACTAAACCACTAATACCTTCTAACGTTTGGGCTGACATGACATTAAAACCAAACCAACCTACACTCAGAATCCACGCACCTAACGCTAAGAATGGAATATTCGAAGGAGCAAAGTTAGTGTGTTTACCGGCACGAATGCGCCCTTTTCTAATACCAAGAAAGACAACCGCCACTAATGCAATCCAGCCACCCACTCCGTGAACAACGATTGAGCCGGCAAAGTCGTGGAAGCCCGCACCAAATGTCGATTCTAACCAACCTTGGAACCCGAAGTTACCGTTCCAAATCATGCCCTCAAATAATGGATAAACTAATCCAACGGTGAAGAACGTTGCAAGAAGAATGGGATAAAATCGAGCGCGTTCAGCAATACCACCAGAGACAATAGCTGGTATAGCCGCGGCAAAGGTAAGCAAGAAGAAGAACTTAACGAGTTCGTAGCCATTTCCTTGAGAAAGCGTTTCTGCGTCTGCGAAGAAGGTGCCTCCGTAAGCGACCCAATATCCGATAAAGAAATAAGCGATAGCGGACACGCCGAAATCAGCTAATATTTTAACCAAAGCGTTTACTTGGTTTTTATGCCTGACAGTCCCCACTTCAAGAAATGCAAAACCAGCGTGCATTAAGAACACCATAATGGCGCCCAGCAATAAGAAAAGCGTATCTGAGCTTTGAGTTAGTGTTTGTACGGCACCGTGTACGTGCTCTACCGAGGGGGTCATGTGTCGATCACTCCTTTATCGATGATTGAATGTGCGCACCAAAATCGTGCTGCATCATTTTGCGATACACCATTTTGGTGATTGCGTTTTTATCTGAACGACTGATAGAGCAAAGAACGTTCCAATTTATTTATTGAGAGAAGAATTAGTCTATTTTATTGATTAATAATGCTTTTATTTTAAGTCGCTATTTGTAAGTAAAGTCAAGCCAACCCACAAATGCACCATATAAGTGAATTCGCACCAAATTGGCGTGCACCATCATGTTTCAATAATGTAACTGTTTGTAAATAAATCAATAAAAAAGGGTTTGCAGAAACACTGCAAACCCTTTTGGTCGATCTTGAAACGGATTAAGGAAGCTGTTGAATTGGCTTCGCGTCTTTACCAAATGTCATCGGGATGTCTTGCTTAAGCTTACTCATACCAGCAAACATTCGAATGATCCAGACTACAATCGCTACTGATGCGAACAACATCCCCACGTACGGGATAAAGTTAGCAATCTGATCTATCCAAGTCGCCTGATACCAGTAGTGCGTTACGCCTTTTAGCAGTCCGTTAGAAGTCGCTACTGTTACGATTAAAACGACAAAGAAAGTTAGATTCAGGAAGAAGGTCCTAATCAACCCGTAGTAGTGCGAATTGACTACGTCACTATCTTCGCCTTTATCAAGGCGATAGCCCGCATAGACGATAGCAATCACGCCTGAAATCAGTAGAGTGAAAGGCGTAAAGAGGCTGAGAATATATGCTATCCAAATACCTTTGTGTTGTTCTTGCATATCCTAATACTCTCCTTAAGTCAGGTCGCTACGTGTTTTGGCGTCAACACTGGGTTGGGCTTTCTCTTCCTTAGGCTTAGGGTTGTCTAACTCGTGTTTGACTTCCTCATACCATAAGTCATGATGCTCTTTAGCCCAAGTCTCATCAACCTCACCCGTTACCATACCTTCAAGCGCCCCTTCCATACCGAATAGACCGATATAAATGTGGAAGATAAAGCCACAAATAAGGATCAGCGCGGCGAGCATGTGGATTAGGTTTGACCATTCCATATCTCGACGGGTCTGACCAAAGATAGGGAAATCAAGAATCAACCCACTCGCTGCAACAACAGCGCCAACAATGATCAACATCCAGAAGAGTACTTTTTCCCCGGCATTGGAGAAGCCCGCAGACGGGTGACTGCCTTTGTGTTTCCCAGCCATGCCACCAAGCTTCATAAACCACTGTACATCCACTTTGGTGAAAATAGATTTACTCCACCATTTGATTAATAGTGCAACTAGCAGTACGAGGAACATAGGTCCCATGTAGTTGTGGTATTGTTTCGCTAGGTATACGGTCCAGCCCCATAGGTCAGTTGGGACATAAGGTTTCATAAAGTGCTTACCATAAACCAGCATAAGACCACTGAATGCAAGCGTCAGAAATACAAACGCCATACTCCAGTGAAGCGCTCGGTCCATTCGACTCCATCTTTGCAGTTTACGTCCCGTTCTAGCACCTGACAGTTTCATCGGGCCACCGATGAAATACGCCAGCATAACGAGGGTGATGCTACCAAAAATGGCAACTGCTCCCGCAGGCGACATCCACTTCTCTTTTAAGATGTACCACGTCTCACCCGGAGTACTAATCAACACACCGTGTTCAGGAGAAGCGGAGGTCGTTGTACCCTCTACTCCTTCCTTTACCATGCGCCAATAGTCTGCTCCAGCGAGCTGTGTCATCTCACCTTGAACAACTTTATTGCTCTTGCTTTCTTCAGCGTGAACACCAAACGACATCACTAGAACCACTGCTGCCAATAGCGGCAGCAGTAATTGGAAGATAGAGCCAAGCAAACCTTGTTGTTTAGACAAAATAGCCATTGCTCTCTCCATTAGCTTTTCGTTGCGTCATACGCTAGGTCATTACCGTCTGTCCAGCCAGCATCTTTAGCACCACGTTCCACAACACGTTGGCGGAAAATGTCCGACACTTTCGCTGCGTCACCTGCTAGAAGAGCCTTGGTTGAGCAAAGCTCGGCACACATCGGCAATTTACCTTCTGCAATACGGTTCGCACCGTATTTAGCACGCTCTTCTTCTGAATTGTCTTCCGTTTCCGGGCCGCCAGCACAGAAAGTACATTTGTCCATTTTGCCACGCTCACCAAATGCTGCCTGTTTCGGGAACTGAGGAGCACCAAACGGACACGCAAATAAGCAGTAGCCACAACCGATACAAAGATCTTTGTTGTGAAGTACAATGCCATCCTCTGTACGCTCGAAACAGTCTGCAGGACACACCGCCATACAAGGCGCATCGGTACAGTGCATACAAGCTACAGAGATCGAGTTCTCACCCGGAAGACCGTCGTTTAACGTGACGACACGACGGCGTTGGATACCCCATTGCAGCGCATCGTCATTTTCATTTTTACATGCGGTCACACAGCCGTTACATTCAATACAACGCTTGGTGTCACATAGGAATTTCATATTAGCCATTAGGTGACTCCTTACGCTTTCTTGATGTTACAGAGAGTGACTTTAGTTTCCTGCATCTGGGTCACTGGGTCATAACCATAAGTGGTCGCAGTGTTGGCCGCTTCACCAATAACGTAAGGCACAGTGCCCTCCGGATACTTGTTGGTGAGGTCCTCACCTTGGAACTTTCCGCCAAAGTGGAATGGGATAAACGCTAGACCCGGTTTCACACGAGGTGTCACCATGGCTTTCACCTTGATGCGCCCTTTCTCTGCACCCTCAACCCAGACCATGTCGCCGTCTTTAAAGCCGATGTCATTAGCGTCTTTCGGGTTAACTTCAACGAACATTTCGCGTTGTAGTTCAGCAAGCCAAGGGTTAGAACGGGTCTCTTCACCACCACCCTCGTACTCCACTAATCGGCCAGAAGTAAGAACGATTGGGTACTCGCCAGATACGTCTTTATCCTGGATTGACTTGTACATAGTTGGCAGACGATAAATCGACTCGCTGTCATCCCATGTTGGATAGTCTGCGACTAGATCACGTCTCGGCGTGTAAAGCGGCTCGCGGTGTAGCGGTACTCTGTCTGGGAATGTCCATACGATGGCGCGTGCTTTCGCATTACCAAATGGGATACAGCCGTGCTTGATAGCCACACGCTGAATACCGCCCGATAGGTCGGTCTTCCAGTTTTTACCTTCGGCAGAGGCTTTTTCTTCTGCAGTGAGGTCGTCCCACCATCCAAGCTGTTTTAAAAGCTTGTCAGTGAACTCTGGGTAACCGTCTTCCAGTTCACAGCCCAATGAGTAACTGTCTTCAGCGAGAATGTTGTCACCTTCAAACTCAACACCAAAACGAGCTCGGAAGTTACCACCACCATCAGCAACAGTTTTTGATGTATCGTAGAGAATGTGTGTGCCTGGGTGTTTCATCTCAGGTGTGCCCCAGCATGGCCAAGGTAGACCGTAGGTTTCACCATTGATTGGACCGCCTTCGGCAACCAAAGAGGTCTTGTGGAAGGTATGCCAGTTCTGTTGGTGCGCTTTGATACGCTCTGGGCTTTGACCGGTGTAACCAATCGTCCACATACCCTTGTTGAACTCGCGAGTAATGTCTTCGATATTTGGCTCGTTGTTCTCAACTTTAATGTTTTTAAACAACTCTTTCTCAAAACCAAGCTTCTTAGTAAGAAGATACATGATCTCGTGGTCAGGTTTTGAATCGAACAATGGTTCAACGACCTTGTCTCGCCATTGAAGAGAGCGATTCGAAGCTGTTACCGAACCGTAGGTTTCGAATTGCGTGGTTGCTGGCAGTAGATACACGCCATCAGTACGGTTGTTCATTACCGCAGCGTGAGTTGGATATGGATCGACGATGACCATCATGTCCAGCTTCTGCATCGCTTTTTGCATTTCAACGCCACGCGTTTGCGAGTTAACCGCGTGACCCCAGTAGAACATGGCACGAATGTTATCGTTCTGCTCGATGTTGTCTTTGTTTTCTAAAACCCCATCAATCCAACGTGAGACAGGAATACCCATGTTGTTCATTGGTTTCTTGCCACGATACTCGTTTTGGTCAAATCGCTCTTTGATCCACTCATAGTCGACATCCCACACTTTTGCCCAGTGCTTCCATGAGCCGTCTGCCAGACCATAATAACCAGGTAATGTATGAGATAGTACGCCAAGGTCAGTTGCACCCTGTACGTTGTCGTGTCCACGGAAGATGTTTGCACCACCGCCCGACTTACCGATGTTACCCAATGCAAGTTCAAGTACACAGTATGCACGAGTATTGTTGTTACCAGTGGTGTGTTGCGTACCACCCATACACCAAATGATACTGCCTGGGCGATTCTCAGATAGGATCTTAGCCGCTTTGTATACGTCAGCTTCACTAACGCCAGTAACGCGCTCCACTTCCTCTGGATTCCATTTGGCAACTTCAGCACGGATCTCATCCATACCGTAAACACGCTGACGAATGAACTCTTGATCTTCCCATTTATTTGCGAAGATGTGCCATAGTAGACCCCAGATAAAGGCAACGTCAGTACCAGGGCGCAATGAACAGTAGTGGTTTGCTTTTGCTGCTGTACGAGTACGACGAGGATCCGCCACAACAATTTGGCAGCGGTTCTTTTCTTTGGCAATCAAGATATGCTGCATCGCAACTGGGTGCGCTTCTGCGGGGTTAGAGCCGATGAACAGCATCGACTTACAGTTGTGCATGTCATTAAAAGAGTTTGTCATCGCACCATAGCCCCAAGTGTTCGCTACACCAGAAACCGTGGTTGAGTGACAAATACGTGCTTGGTGGTCTACGTTGTTAGTGCCCCAAAGCGACGCCATCTTACGGAACATGTACGCCTGTTCGTTACTGTGCTTCGCACTACCCAACCAGTAAACAGAATCTGGACCTGACTCTTTGCGGATCTCTAAAACTTTGTTGCCGATCTCTTCAATCGCATCTTCCCAACTCAGTTTCTTCCACTTACCGCCTTCGAGCTTCATTGGATATTTAAGACGACGTTCACCATGACCATGCTCACGCAAAGCGGCACCTTTCGCGCAGTGTCCACCAGCATTAAAAGGATGGTCGAACGCAGGCTCTTGCCCCGTCCATACACCGTTTTGTACTTCAGCATAAATACCGCAACCCACTGAACAGTGGGAACAGATGGTACGTTTTACTTCAGTTTTGGCATCAACCGGTACAGATTCTGCCTGTGCCTTTTTGATCATTCCGGGCGCGAACGTATACGCACCTGCTGCCAGACCACCCGCCGCAATAGAGGAGTTGCGCATAAATGCACGGCGGCTGAGTCCTAGCTTGTTTTCGTTTTTGCTCACATTGTCGGAGCGTTTAGTTAGTTTCATGCTTTGCTCCTAGAGTGTGTCGTAATAGTCTTTAACATGCTGGGTTTCGCGATAACCTGTTTTCTTCTCGTCATCGGGTTTCACATCAACTAACTCGGTGTTAGTAGCAGCATGCGCGGTACCTGAAATAACCGCTCCGGCAACAGCTGCGGTGGTCAAGCCCTTTAGTAGGTTTCGACGATTCTCGTTAAATTCACTTTTATCGTCACGTTTGGTTTGTTTACTCATAGTTTGCTCCCTGAGTGGATACCTATCCTTTTGGTGGCATCTCTAGTTAGCTGACATTACTTAGTGGTTATGTTTTTTACGTCTATTTTCATTTTCGTCTGCGTAGAGCCTGGGTTTTGCGCATAGCTCACCTGCTCCACATCGAAAAATGCTTGCATTAGTGCCGCGACAGAAGGATAAAACTGCGCACTTGGTGCGGTTTCAATCTGACGACACAAATCTGAGTACCAAGGAGAGAGGTGTTGATTAAAGAAAGCTTTCGCTTCGCTCTCCTTTTGCTGATCTATTAAGTGCGCGAGAACTTCACACACTGCGGAAATATGATCTTCAGGTTCTTTCACTGACTCTTCGCGCTCTAGACCCAAGTGGCCTAGGTCATGTCGAAGTGCAGCAAGCGGTTTATCCATCAGTGATCCTGTCAAGTGCCAAGATGCAAACGGAATCACTTCCCCTTTGCCAATACCTATAAACAAATCTTGGTACTCGTCTTCCAGAGCGCTGACCTCAGCAACGTTTGCAGCTGCAGCAAGACCCTGCCACGCACTTGTCATTTGATTAATGCCGGACTCGATTTCGAGAGAAGATAGAAAATCGAGGAGCTCTCGTTCAGGGGCTCCACGGCACAGAGTCGAAATAAGCAGGTAGATGTCACTTCGTAGTTCGTTGTTCTCGTTTTCCATTGACATACGTTCCTAATACTTGAGTTGCTGTTCTGGGTTTTCTGCCATGTTTTCAAACATATCGACGACACGGCAGTCTTCACACATCGCGATACGACGCAGTGCCGCTTCGTTGTCAAAATGAGAGTGACCGCGTAACTTATCTTGCAGCATAGTGATCATAGATTGGGGTGCGAAAGGCTTGCCACAGCTTAGACACTCCGCAGCTTTCTCTTCATGAAGCGCAATAACTTGAGTTCGAGATTCTTTGTCCCAGTTGATTTGTTGAGTGAGAGACAGTGCAGATTCGGGGCACGCTTTTTCACACATGCCACATTGCACACAGTCTTGCTCAACAAAATCTAGCGCGGGTCTGTCACCTTTGTTATAAAGCGCTTTTGTTGGACACACCGCAACACAACCCATGCACAATGTGCATTTGTCAGTATCACAAGTAACTGTGCCGTATGGCGCCGTCGTTGGTAGTGGCTGGATTGTGTCAGTGACACCCTGCTTGGCAGACAGCACGTCTAATGAATGGAAAAGGCGCTCACGCTTGCTTCCCTCTACGTCGCCAATACGAAGTTCAAGGTCTTTTTCAACTAACGTTGGTAAGCCTTCGCGAAGCGACTCTAGGTACAAAATATCTATCATTTCACGAGCTAGACCGAGATTCTCTAAAAGCTGCTGTGCCATACCGACTTCACTATTAAGAACCGTTTGGATGGTCTCAGGCATATGACGGCTGGCAGCAAACAAAACTTGAGTTGCGCCGTTGACTAAGGCTGCGAACCAAGTATCGATACCCACTGAAGGAAGCTCTTCAACCACGACAGGAATGACGTTTTCTGGGAGAGCATTAAGTGCCATGGCGTTATAACTCTCGTGACGCGAGCTACAGATCAAAATGATGGCATTTTCGCCACCTTGTTGATGATAATTCGCAAGCGTACGCTCAATAAACTTTTGCGTTTCTTGTGGTGTCGGCAATGCATAGTGAATTGCCTCTGTCGGACAAGCGGTCGCACAAGTGCCCACACCCTGACAAAGGTATGGATTTATCTCGATTTTGTGTCCGATTTTGTCATTGCCTTGGCTACTCAGTGCACCTGCAGGACATGCATCCACACAGCGCTCGCACCCTTTAACACCGCGCGAACTGTGAGCACACATATCGTTGTCTAGACGAAAGAATTTAGGTTTATCAAAGGTGCCCATTAAGCCGGGTATTTCTTCTAGTGCATCGGCAAGCGTAGGATAGCCACGACCAACAGGATAATAACCAGGGACGGGTACTTCCTCAGACATACAACCATTAAGAGAATGGTCGAGAACAATATCGAAACAGTCCCTACCCACTGAGACTTCAGCTAGATTGCTGTGAGTATTCTTATTATTGATATGGACACTGAAGGTCCCCAAGAAACCAGTGATTTCAATACTATCAGCGTAATAAAGGTTGTCATGCTCAGAAGGTTCACCATCGGTGGACAGCAAAGTAACGGAATGCATGCTTGTCAATTGCTCGGCTGTACTGGTGATAATCGCGGTAGGGCCGACTATTAGGGTGTCGCCATGACTTTCGTAGCTTACAGTTGGCGGTATTAAGTTGGATAACTCAACGGTATTTTCAAACGCGTATGAGCGTGCACGTCCATTTTGAGATGTCGCTTGTTGTAATAGTTGTTTTATCATCGCCTATTTCCAGTGTTGGAGTCTTCACGCTCCGTTTTTGGTTTCGTTTGAACCATTTACACACGTTTTGCAATAATTGTTCCAACTATAAATACTGGAAAAAAAGTTTAACTATTAGATAGTTATCACAAATTACCCTCAGTTATATGGGGCTATTTGTCTCGTGAGACATTTTGTCTCACTCGCTGAGAAAAGAACTTGGGACAAAATGTACCTACTTTCTATGTGGTAAATTTTGTCCCTATATCAATCTATTACGATAATTTTGAGTCAGACTCTTCATCGCCACTTAGCGTTTCATTTCTTTCTATTTGCTCCTCTTCAACCTCAGTTTCAACTGGATTCGAGGTTGCTAGAGCCGAATCGTCAGAGCCCTCGGATTCTTCAAGATGTTCTTCAACGTCTTTAACCCAACCTCTGAGTGTTTCCGCTACCTCTGTAGCAAGTGGCTTGACGGCTGAGTAGTCGTGGTCGTAATCATTTAGACCATCGACAACATTAAACTCTGGTTGCATAAAAAGCTTTCGTAGTGCTGCTTTTTTTACCGCCTTATCGACTTCTGTATTTGCAAGCAGCTGAGATATAGAAAGTTCTTCACCCTCAACCTCTGGTTCTGATTCAGAAGCCGTGTCCTCTTGCTCACCTTCTAGTTCAGCAACGCTTTCGTCGAGAGAGTGCTCTTCTTCCTGCACTTTCTCTAGCGAAGCACTTTCCTGCTCCGTTTTGTCTAGGGATCGCTCCTCTAATTTTCGCTGTGACCAGCGAGATAAAAAATTATTTGCCACTCGATCGTCCCGCCCCTTTACGTTTCTTACGCCTTACTTCAAGAAGTTCACCATGTCGACCTATAAAAGCCTCCATCCATGCTTGAATAGGTAGCGGAATAGGCTTTGAGAGCACGAGGTAATCTCCATCCATAAAAGAACCAGCAACAGCCTGTGACGCTGTCACCATTATTGGTTTTAAGCTGAGCTCGTCGTGGTTATCTAACACGACGAACAGCATAGGGTTTTGCGAACTTAGGTTGAATCTATAGTCGGTACGTTCATCTCTATAAAGCTCTAAGATGGCATGGGGTTTGCTCTGATCAGTCACTTCTAATTCAAAGCCTTCAAGCTCGCGTTGAGTGCTCGTCCAGCGCCCTACCTGCTTGTCAACGATAGATAAGTCGATTTGAATTGGCCATTGATGTTCGTTTTTCTCAACTTGGAGGACATCAAAATTAGAAGTTTGAGTAGGAATGGATTCAGGAGTTTCTGACTGCATTTCATATCCCTAAATTAGCGTAAGTTATTTGCGTGCCAAAACTTTATTGGTAATAATCGTTTAAGCATTAGTGAAAACTAAGCAATTATCAAGCCAATAGCCCAGTGCTACTGCCCGACCAAAAGGATATACGCGTGGTTAAACCCAACATTATTAGAACAAGCGAAAATCCCCTTCAAACTATCGAAGTTGACGTCTATGACGAGTACGGTGAAAAACTAACTAAACAAATTGCTTGCGAGCGACCTTTAACGGTGATGCTCAACTGGAAAGAAATCGTTACTCTGATGACATTAGGCTCCAGACCCGACTCTTTAGTCTTGGGCTATCTAAAAAACCAAGGGTTTCTCTCAGACCCTGCTGCCATCGAGTCACTAATTATCGATTGGGAGACCCATTCTGCTGCGGTTATCACTAAAGAAAACACGGATTTCCTAGAAGAAGCTTTAAAAAAGAAAACCGTCACATCTGGCTGTGGCCAAGGCACCATGTATGGCAATGTGATGAAGCAGTTAGAAGGCTATCAGGTCCCACAAACGCCACTTAAACAATCTCAGATTTATGCAACACTCGAGGCATTAACTCACTATAACGATACCTACAAAAAAGCCGGTGCAGTCCATGGTTGTGCTATCTGTAAAGGCGATGAGGTATTATCGTTCGTGGAAGATGTCGGTCGCCACAATGCGGTCGACACGCTCGCAGGTGAAATGTGGATCAACGAGGAAACAGGTGACGACAAGATCTTCTACACCACCGGACGATTAACATCAGAAATGGTTATCAAAGTTGCCCAAATGGGTATCCCAGTACTTTTATCACGCTCTGGGGTGACTCAAATGGGCTTAGACTTAGCGAAACAGTTTGGTATCACTACAATTGCGCGAGCTAAGGGACTTCGTTTCCAAGTGTTTACTGGCGGGGAGAAAGTCGACTTCGATGTCAAAGGTAACAGCTAGCCTTTGCCACCTCTGAATGAGTTCTTAAGCCTCTCTATTAATGGGAGGCTTTTTTCATTGTTTTTTCACCAAGTAAGAACTCATTGTTATTGATTGCTCGTGTCACTCTGTATTACCAACTACTCTCTCGGTTATTACTTAACCACTGCAGAGTCAGCATGAATCTTATCGTTAATGTGCACAAAGGCGTTCGGAAACTCGGGTTTAAATGGGCAACACGTCAAGCCTGGAAATGTGGAATGAAAGCAAACCTTGTTACACGTATTGTTGGGGTCGCCAAAGGTCAGATTGTTTGCGTAATAGAAGGTGTCCGAGCTGAGCTTTCGACTGAGATCAACAATCCTTATCATGATGACGAAAAACAAGGTCGTTATGTGTTTGTCGGTGGTGAGATGTGGGAACCCAACAACCTTTTAGCCCCTGCGTTTCCGAGTTTTATGTTTATGCATGTTCGCAATCTGGGTAGCAAACATAAATACATGACAGACGACGAACTGCTGTTCAACTTGGCGTAGCGGTTGAGATGGTCACTCTTTTTCTAAAGTGTTTGATTGGCGCAGCAGCCGTTATGTTGATTGCGATTCTATCCAAGAGTAAGGACTTTTTTATCGCCGGTCTTGTTCCACTGTTCCCGAGCTTTGCGCTGATTGCACACTATATTGTGGCAACCGAACGAAACATGGAGGCGCTTCGCATGACCGCACTGTTTGGACTGTACTCGTTAATGCCTTACGCCGCTTATCTGATTGCTGTTTATTATTTTAGTTATCATTTGTCTGTAATGGGTACACTACTGTCGGCAGTGTTGGTGTGGGTGATGTTTGCGTATTTGTTGTTGATGGTTTGGGTACGGAATGTGGTTGTGGTTTAATTCTAAAGATCAAGAGCTTACCCCCTCTAGCTCCCCCAGCTGCGCGCCCCGTTATAAATGGGGAGAACTGCAGGCTAGCTCCTAACGTCGCATCGCCCACTTTTGAACACTAGTTTTCTCTCACATACAAAAAAGCCCCGCTTACGCGAGGCTTCATTCAGGTATCTAACCGATTATCCATCAATCCCTTTCGATCTCAAGAACTCAGCGTATGTACCACGGAAGTCATTAATCTTACCGTCTTTGATCTCTAGAATTCGAGTCGCAAGAGAATCTACGAACACGCGGTCATGAGATACGAAGAACAATGTACCTTTGTACTGTTCTAGCGCACTGTTCAATGACTCGATAGATTCCATGTCCATGTGGTTCGTCGGTTCGTCCATCAATAGCATGTTTGGTTTGTGCATCATAATCTTACCTAGCAGCATACGACCTTGCTCACCACCAGACAGGACTTTTACTGACTTCTTAATGTCGTCCTGACCAAATAGCATGCGACCTAGGAAGCTACGGATAACTTGCTCGTCATCACCTTCTTGGCGCCATTGACCCATCCAGTCCATAAGATTCATGTCTTCTTCGAAGTCATGAGCATGGTCCTGTGCATAGTAGCCAATGTTACTATTTTCAGACCACTTGTATTCACCAGTACGAGGCTCTAGAACGCCCGCTAGCGTGTTAAGCAGTGTTGTTTTACCCACACCGTTTTCACCGATGATTGCAACACGCTCACCGACTTCGAAAATTGCGTTAAAGCCTGAGAACAAATCATCTTCGAAACCTTGGCTTAGGTTTTCTACGTTAAGCGCGTTACGGAAGAGTTCTTTTTCTTGGTCAAAACGGATAAATGGGTTTTGACGGCTTGAAGGCTTCACTTCTTCTAGCTGAATCTTATCAATTTGCTTAGCACGAGATGTTGCTTGCTTCGCTTTAGATGCGTTTGCAGAGAATCGCGCTACGAAGGTGTTTAGCTCAGCAATTTGAGCTTTCTTCTTCGCGTTGTCTGCTAGTAGACGTTCGCGTGCCTGAGTTGCCGCAACCATGTACTCATCATAGTTACCAGGGAATAAACGAAGCTCACCGTAATCTAAGTCAGCCATGTGGGTACACACTGAGTTTAGGAAGTGACGGTCGTGCGAGATAATAATCATGGTGCAGTTACGCTGGTTCAACGTTTCTTCTAGCCAACGAATGGTGTCCATGTCCAAGTTGTTGGTTGGTTCGTCGAGTAGCATGATGTGCGGGTCAGCGAAAAGAACCTGCGCCAACAGCACACGCAGCTTCCAACCTGGAGCGACTTCGCTCATCAAGCCAAAGTGCTGCTCTTCTGGGATACCTACCGCTAGCAGTAGTTCACCTGCTTTCGCTTCCGCCATGTAACCATCAAGTTCTGCGAACTGAACTTCAAGATCCGCTACTTTCATGCCATCTTCTTCACTCATTTCTGGCAGTGAGTAGATACGGTCACGCTCTTGCTTGATAGCCCATAGCTCTTTGTGGCCCATGATAACAGTGTCTACTACCGTAAACTCTTCATAAGCGAACTGGTCCTGGTTCAGTTTTGCAACGCGCTCGTTCGGATCGTAAGAAACGTTACCGCTCGTAGGTTCTAACTCACCGCTCAAAATCTTCATGAATGTCGATTTACCACAGCCGTTTGCGCCAATAAGGCCATAACGGTTGCCTTCGCCAAACTTAATAGAGATGTTTTCAAACAGTGGTTTAGCACCAAACTGTTGAGTGATATTTGCGGTCGATAGCACGAGCGTTACCTTTGTGAATTAACAAAACTGCGCAACCCTACAGTCTCTTGGTCTGAGATGCAAGCAAGAACCACTTTCCCACTAAAATTCTTACTACCAAAACTCTGCTTTCTTGCCGTTCACGTCCTTGTCGCTAATTTCTAAAGCAAGCTCACTTGAGCTTTTTTCGCTTCATCCCAGCAGATGTCTAAGAGTGCAACTACACTAAATAAGAAATCAAATAGACTCAACCAGTTACGGACAGTATGACAACAATGATTAAACACACTTTCTGGTTAGTGGTGGTAACTCTCATTCTTAGTTTCCCGGCATCCGCTCGTTGGGACTATCAGGATGACAACCTGCCAACTCCATCTGAAGATGCGCTATCTCTAGAGTCAGAGATTAGTCGACTTCCATCCAAACTGTTTATGACACCGTCGGATTCTAACAAAGTACGTCGTTTGCTCGCTTATACCTTGGATCAGCAAGACCGTGAAATTATTGCCTTTAACGAAGCGTTGGCGGTCTATCGTGATGAGGCAGATGAAGAACATTGGTTTGATGTTCAAACTCAGTACCTGACCTTGAATAGTCTAAGCCATAGTAAACAGAGACTGTTGGAGCTTGCATCTGATAAAACCTTCGAGCAATTGACCGGATTTGGCCCCGACGGCGTTACCCAATTTAAGCAAGAATTCGAAATAACACGGCTTAACGCTGAATACTTTGTGTTCTTCCAGCTAAGAAGCTTAAAAACCTTAATCAAGGAGATCTTTATCTCTCCTGTTCCCGTTATCTGGGTTGGTGTTCAAGTCTTCTTTATCTACTCAATTCTAATGTGGTGGTTAGCGAACGAGAAACGACTGTTTGAACAGTTCAAAGCGCACGTCGCCGCTGCAATGACGAAACCACCTATTTGGGTTCGATTAATTTGGTATATAGGTCGCGCGAGCAAGGCGATTGCGTGGTTGGTTGCAATTACCGTCTCCTTACGGGTGTTAAGCAGCATTGACGCCCTTTCTCAGCTCTATTACATCGAGCTCTTTACGTGGTGGATACTGGGTGGTTCGATTGCCATCTCTTTCATCCTCGAGTTCGTCCAGCGTAACAGTTTAGCGACCAACAAAACGGTAGCAGCCCTAAGACTCTCTACGGTGCGTCGTTACGTCTGGAGTTTTATTGTTGTTGGGTTAGTGCTGCAAATCGCCTCTCAAACCCTAGGAAAAGGCACCATTTACTACTGGATAACCACCTTATTCTCCCTTTGGTTTGCGCTCATTACGCTCAGCATGATTATTATGTGGAAAAAGGTGGTGTTTGAATCGCTCGATAAGATCTCAGACAAGCCTATGCTCATCCATTGGGCTTCGACCAAAAAAGATGTGTTTATTGTTGGTCTTATCGCGACTGCGATCGCAACAATGTGGATCGCGTTCCATCATCTTAAGAATCGCCTTATTGGGCTTCTATCCCATTACACCTTCTTTAATCAGGCCCTAACTTACTTGTTTAAGATTGAGGTTGCTAAACAAACTGGTAGTAATGCCGATGACAACCTCGTGAGAGTAAAAGGCGATTCCACGTTTGATTATGTTCAGCCAGGTGATGATTCAAGCCCATTGATTTCATACGCAAAAGATGAAATGCAGCAGCTTTCAAAATATCTTCTTACCAACAGCCCCGCAATTTGCGTCGTCACTGGTGAGCGTGGTGTTGGTGCGACGAGGTTGCTCACGCAAATACTTCACAAAGCGAAAAACGCTGAGCCTATTTATATAAACTGCCCAATTGCGGGATATCAAGAACTCCTTGTTCACCTCGCTGTCAGCTTAAGCCTTGAGGAAGAAACAAGTGAGGTCAAAATTCTTAACCATCTCAGAAAAAGTGACACCCACTATTTAATTGCCATCGATAACTGTCAGAGGTTGGTGAAACCTAAAGTAGGCGGACTGAATGACCTTATTCGCTTTACCAACCTATTGCGCCGATCGAAACAAAGCCATCGTGCGGTATTCTCTATCGAAAAAGCCAGTTGGCGCTTTGTAGACAGAGCGCGAGGAGAACGTCTGCTATTTGATTGGGTCGCATTTCTCCCTAGATGGAGTGAAGAGCAAATTGCTGGGCTGCTGGATAGCAGAATTAATCAGGATGAAAACTACATCGTCAGCTTTGAAGGACTCACCGTACCTAAGCAGTGGGATAATGACAGTGAATCGGAAGAAGACCGTGCCAAGCAAGGCTTTTATCGAATCCTTTGGCACTATTCAGATGGTAACCCAACGGTTGCGCTGCGATTCTTTCGTTTCTCTCTCAAGCGTAACAAAGAGACAGACAATGTCGTTGTAAGGTTGTTTCATGCGCCAGAGTCTGAAGAGCTAGACAAGATGCCTAAACCCATGCTCGCCATACTTCGTTCCATCGTTCAGCTTGAGTCAGCCTCTCCAGAGGATGTGTCTGATTGCACTCAGTTGACCATCTCCGAAGTGATCGGCACGCTAAGGTACTTCCAAAGTCGTGGCTACATTGATTGGAACGAGGATAAAGCTCGTATTTCGGACCACTGGTTTAGACACATCACCAACGTTCTAGATCGCCAACATTTACTCGTTAAGTAAGGAGCCGAAATGACAAAGTTTTTCGCTTTCACTCTGCTTTTGTTGTTCCCTCTCTGTTCATTGGCGAGCGAGGAGATTGCAAACGTCGATAGCATCACTCAGTTTGCAACACTGATTCGTTGGTCCGGTGTGCTACTCAGTATATTTATCATTATGGGTACTTGGCTGCTCATAAAATTTATGAACTCGATGGTCGAGAGTATTGGCGGTCAGTTTGTTCAGTATCGAATGCTGCTTCAAAAGCTTCAGTCATTCTTGCAGTTCTTCATCTATATGACGGCTGGTATCGTGGTATTCATGCTCAGCTTTCGAATCAACGACCATATTCTCGCTTTAATTGGCGGTACTCTCGCCGTCTCTGTCGGTTTCGCGATGAAGGATCTCGCTGCTTCGTTTATCGCTGGCCTTACCGTCATGATCGATAGGCCGTTTCAGGTGGGTGACCGAGTCACGTTTGAAGGTAACTATGGTGACATACTGACCATAGGTTTACGCTCAGTTCGTATGCGCACCCTAAACGATGACATTATCACCATTCCTAATAATAAGTTTCTAAACGAGGTAACGGTTAGTGGTAACTATGGGGCACTCGATATGCAGGTTGTCATCCCTTTCTATGTAGGAATGAACGAAGATATTGTTTTAGCTCGTAATCTTATACAAGAAGCAGCGTCATCGAGCCGCTATATTCACCTACCGAAACCCGTTACCGTTTTGGTTAAGCAAACCATCACCGATAACTACTTGGCGATTCAGTTAACGTGTAAGGCATATGTGGTGGACACCGCTTATGAAAAACTGTTTGAGACTGACATTACCCTTCGTGTTATGAGTGAGTTCAAGAAACATGGTATTAATCCACCGCAAATCGCTGTGCACTCAAGTTAAGAGTAATGTCTTTGTCGTAATCAGTTATTTAATAGTTGCGGCCAGTTTTTGTCGGCGCTTGCTATGTTGCCGGGAATGTCTTGCTGCCATGTACTTTGAACAGAACGACTATAATTAAGGTACAGTTTGTCGTTATGTATGTACCATGCATTGGGATCGATTTTCGCGGTATAGCCTTTGCTCACGGCCCATGCACAGTATCCTCCATACTGAGGAGCGTACTTTTCTGGGTTTGCGGTAAACAAAGAGAGATTTTCTTGCGATGAAAAGTACCACTCAGCGTCGTTCCAGCTGTAGGTATAGTCGCTATCGCCTTTTACTGGTTTTCCCTCTGTAAAATAAGCGACGGGATCGTAGCCTCGAATCGCCTTTCCAAAGAAATCACTGTAGACAGGCTCTACTGCATGTGCAGTTGCCGTCAATGCGAGCCATAAAAATACTGGTAGCGCTAATCTAAATAGTTTCATGGTCTCTCCTTGTTTTGGATACGTAACAGCAATAGTAGACAGGACATCTAAGTAGAATCTTTCAGTCCTTTTAAATACATAGTCTATTTTTGGAGGTTCCTATGAAATTGTTATGTATTTTAGCGCTTGGCGTAAGTAGCGTCGCTTTTGCCGGAGGAAATACGGGGGGAACACCCACCGTTCCTTGTTGGGTGGATGGCAATTACGAGGGCAACATGCTGATTACCAAATGCACTCAATTAGGCGGCTACCCTAGCCTAGAAAGATCGCAACAGTAATCCACGGCACACTATTATTGGTTTTACTAACCAAAAAAATTTGTCGTTCAAACAAAAACATCAAGTTGAAGGGCGTTCGAGCCCTACCTACTATCTTCGGCACATAACGCCGCTCTCATTCCCCTGAGGCGGCGTAACTATGAAAACTCTGGAGTAGTACACTTGAATAAGTTCTCTGATATGAATTCCAATAAATTGGGCAAAGAACGTTTGAAACGTGAGCATGATTTACTAATGCTCAACCGCGTAACTGACCGTGAATTTGAATCAAGAATGGCAATCTGGGATGCGATATCTCTCGCAAGCGCGCCACTAGGAGAAGCTAAACAGTTTGTAGAAGCGACCTTCAATAAACTGCAAAAAGACATCTCTGCAGCAAGTAAAGAATGTACACTAAGTTTTGCCGATTTTGAGGTGATGGCTAACGAGGAGATGAACTACATCCGCGTGAATGTCGCTGATACTCGCTCCCAAAAGATTTGGTACGGTCTTATTTCTGTCATGGTACTAGGTACTATCTACATCTGCATGGCGTGATGCCTGTCGGTGATGAGTAGCGCGAGTTTAACTCTCGTCAAATTCGCGCTTTTTATTGTTGTACCAAACCTGCATTGCAGCAGGATCTTTCATCAACTCTTGCATCTTCGCCATAGCATCGAGATGAGCAGGCTCTTGCTGTTGGTACATCTCCATACCGTGTTGTTTACTGAGCTCAGCAATCTCTTCAAACGTATCTCCATGAAACTCACGGTCACAAGCCCCTCCGAGCTGTTTACATGTCATTGTTTTCATCTTGCTTCCTTCATTTAATGACCAAATTAATCTAACTTAATCTTAGTCAACACGAAGTGTTTGTTATGTGAAATGACAGTCTTACTTCATCAGAGGTAAGTTTGGGACAAACTCTTTCTTCACGTTTTTATGCACTTACGAGTAAATGATGATCAGCTTTATTAGGAAGATACAACGTAAATTGGCTCCCTTTACCTACCGTAGATTGCACCTTAATCTCACCACCAGTTTGGCTGAGAATGCTCTGTGAGACTGATAGACCGAGTCCGGTTCCATCACGCTTTGTCGTAAAAAACGGGTCAAAGATACGTTTCAGATTGAGTTCAGAGATTCCACACCCTTCATCGATAACATGCACCAGAGCACCAACGCTCTCTTTACCCACAATCCAATCTTCGGTCAGTACGGTTAACCTGCCCTTACCGCTCATTGCATGGATGGCATTCATTTGCAGGTTCACGAGGATCTGTAATAGCTGATGACGATTAACCTCGACCGGTGTTTTAGCATGTAAGTCGACGATAAATTCAATATCACGTTTCTTAGAACCTGTTCTAACTAAGGTGACGCTCTCGTCCACAATCGGATTAACATGCTGCCACGTTATCTCATCTTGTACTCCACCCTGGCGACTGTATTGAAGTAGGCTTCGTGTGATGTTTCGAATACGATCGATTTGAGCAAGTATGGTATCGACCTCTTCCTCTACACGCGTCATATCTGAGCCGAGCTCAAATTTGATCAGTTCGACGTTTCCGAGTATTACCGCTGTTGGGTTGTTAATCTCATGAGCAATACCGGCCGTTAACTCACCGAGAGCGGCGAGCTTTTCATTGGTGACGAGTTTATCGCGAGTTTGGTTTAAGAGCTGAATATGTAGCTCAAGCTGCTCGGTTTTTTCTTTTAAGCTTGCCGTTCGGGAATGAACCTTTGCTTCTAGCTCATGCGCCGCCTCTTGAATTTGCTCGTTGCGGTATTGAAGTTGGTTTAGCATGTTATCGAACTGAGTGGCCAGCTGACTTAGTTCATGATTGGCATTCAGCCCAAGTCCACCTATGCGCTCTTCGTCTTTACCCAGTTGCACCATTTTTACGACACGGTGAATCTGCTCAACTGGGCGAAACAGATCTCGAGCACCACGGTAAACGATTAGCCCGGAGATAAGTAGCAGTGTCAGTATGATAGCTGTTACTTCACCGAGGTTAGTGATATAGGTTTTGATAAGTGGCCAAATTAAGTAACCGGTATAAGTAATACCCACCGTCTTGCCATGAAGGTCGACGATGGGATTGTAGCCAGCGATATACCAGGAATCATAGACAAAAGCCTTGTCTATCCAGCTTTCTCCCCTAACGAGAACCGCCTGCTTCACTTCGTCTGAAACTACCGTTCCGATAGCACGTCGACCTTCGTAGGAGTCATCCATAGGTACATTAGTGGCAATACGTAAATCATCCAAAAACAGAGTGACGGTTCCCGACACTGTACGTTGGTGGGTGCCGCTAGGATAAATCGTGCTTTTGATTTCATCGACGAGTTGAAGGTTATTGTTCATCAATACACCACCGTCGAGATAACCAAGTAGATTACTTTCACGATCGAAAACCGGGATGACTGAACGGCTGACTAATGAGCGAGTCTCTACAATTTGTCTGTCTTGATGCCATACTTCTGAGTGATCAGTAAGCGTAGGTTCGATGTCGGTCGCTTCTGAACTGGTTAACACGTCAAAAAAGCTTCGAGCGCCCGCCATTTCTTGATAACGACTCATATCCGCTATTTGAGATTTTGGGTTCCAACGTAGAAAGTCTAAGCCGTATCTCGCTCTCTGTGAGCTTATCCAAGTGTCAAACTCGTCATGGGTCTGAAGATGATCAAGGCGTGTTCGGAACTCATATGAAGACGAGAATGCTTCCAAATGATCATACTGTCGATCTTGAAGGCGATGGATCTTATCTTCGACGATATTTAGGCGTTCAGACACATCTACCAGCGCGCTCTGCCACGTGTAGTGTATTGACCAATAAGCCGTAATGCCAAACAGGGCGATTAACGTAAGTACAATTGGTGCGGAAGTGAGAAACAGCAGGCGATAGCGAACCATCGATGACATTCGATACCGCCATTTGCTAATAAAACGATTTTCCTTATTCATCAGAACTGTTCTCGTCCCACTCTTTGTACTTGCGTTCTAGGGTTTTACGAGCGACACCAAGGTCTCGTGATGCAGCAGACTTGTTACCTGAGTGATAGTCAACCACCTGTTGAATATGAGACTTTTCTACATCTTTTAACGACCAGGAATTTGGATAGCCAAACTCTGCTTCAATCGGCGTTGTGGTACTTGGCATGATAGTAAGATCATTGACCGACATAGTTATCGCTGTATTGACTGCACCACCTTTCATCTCAACGAAATGGTGTGCTGGTGGTTTATTGAGCAAGATACAGCGCTCCAGCATGTTCTTAAGCTCACGAACGTTGCCTGGCCAGTCATAGTCTTGCATCATGTGCATATCTTCGTGCGCCCATTTAGGCTCTGGAACACCGAGCTCTTTAGCAAGATAACGCGTGAAAAACGGGACTAGGTCAGAAAGATCCGCCAATCGCTCTCGTAGTGCGGGCACATCAATTTTTAGTACGTTCAGCCGATAGAACAAATCCTCTCGAAACTCTCCTTTGTTTACTTGGTCTCGTAAATTTCGATTCGTGGCGGCAACGACTCTTACATCGATACTGATCTCTTTTTCAGTACCTACGGGACGAACTGTACGTTGCTCAAGAACGCGAAGTAGTGACGCTTGCATCGCCAGTGGCATTTCGCCTATCTCATCTAAAAACAGCGTTCCGCCGCTCGCCACTCTGAATAGGCCTTCTCGGTTTTTCTTAGCTCCAGTAAAAGCGCCTGCGGAATGGCCAAACAACTCACTCTCTAACAGTTCGGGAGCTAGTGCTCCGCAGTTCACTGCGACAAAAGGTCCCTGCCTTTTGCTCGCCGCATGAATACCTCTAGCCACCAGCTCTTTACCTGTCCCTGACTCGCCTTCGATAAGAACAGACGCTCGTGACGGTGCGAACTGAGCAATGAGTTGTTTTAACTGCTTTGTTTTTTCAGAGTTGCCGATGAGATCTTTACTTACCCTGCGGCTGATATCGTGACTTAGCGCGAGATTCATTCGTTCAGCGAGGCGTTTATCCATACAGCGCTTAACGGCTTGTAGCATTTGCTCAAGGTTAAATGGCTTAAGGATAAAGTCTGATGCTCCCAGTTTTAACGCACTGATTGCGACTTCTAGGTCTGCGTAGCCAGTCATGAAGATAATGTCGGCTTTTCGCTCTTGATCATTAAACGCTTCCTCCCATTCGATACCTGAGCGACCAGGAAGGTTGATATCGAGAATAATCAGATCGTAATGGTTAGCTAGACGCATCTCTTCCGCCTGCTCGACACTGCTTGCGGTTTCAACATGACCGAAGCCTTTGCTAAGCGCTTTTTTCAGGACGGTTTGCATACCGACTTCGTCATCGACGACAAGCACAGAAAACGCAAGATAGGGAGAAGACTGTTGATTTGGGATATCAGATGTTTGGAAGAAAGTCATAGATAATTGTTATTGTTCCTATTTGAGACAGAGTGTACCAATCTGTGGAGAAACATCATGGTTAATATTGCGACATTTTGTCCCAGCTCAAATTAATTGTAGTTTACTCTCTGAAATTTTTAGCAAAATGTCGCACTTTGCCTCTTTTTTTCTAAGGAAATTATGGCATTGTCTTTGCTTAAGGATAGAGCTCGCAATGAGCACATGGTTTTACGATAAAAACAAAAATGGAAAACACTATGACATTCCCTCGATTAATGGTTACGGCGGTATCCCTAGCTACGCTATCTGTTTCGGCTTATGCAGACAGCACGGAGCAACCGCGCGTCAGACTTGCAACGACTACTAGCACTTACCATTCAGGCTTACTCGATTACCTTCTCCCAGAATTTACCCAAGAAACTGGTTATCAAGTTGATATCATCGCAGCAGGTACTGGTAAATCGCTAAAAATGGGTGAAAATGGCGATGTGGACGTAGTAATGACGCACGCGCCTAAAGCCGAAGCTAGCTTCGTTGAAGCAGGCTACGGCATCGAACCACGCAGTGTGATGTACAACGATTTTGTGATTGTTGGCCCAGACAAAGATCCTGCTCACATCCACGATCAAAAAAGCATCGAACAAGTTTTTGATCACATTGCAAAGACAAACGCTATCTTCATTTCGCGCGGAGATGACTCGGGAACACACAAGAAAGAGCTGCAGATTTGGAAGCAAACCAAGATTGAGCCCGATTTCGGTGGCTACCGCTCAGTAGGTCAAGGTATGGGGCCGACACTGAATATGGCATCAGAGATGCAAGGTTACACGATGACTGACCGTGGTACTTGGCTCGCTTACCAAGCGAAGCTTGACCTAAAAGTGTTATTTGAGGGTGACAAGCAGCTGTTCAACCCATACCAAGTTATCGTGGTGAATCCACAGCGTTACCCTACTCTTAATACTAAAGGCGCCCGTGCCCTGAGTGACTGGCTTGTATCGGAGAAAGGTCAATCGATGATTAACAGTTACCGTAAAATGGGTGAGCAGTTGTTTGTTGCGGATGCAGAGAAAAACAACAGTTAATGAGTATCACCGAAACGACAATGGAGGCCTTAGGCCTCCTATTTAGCTTAGACAAAGATCTGTGGCGCATTGTGGCGGTTTCCTTCAGCGTTTCGATATCTGCTGTCTCACTGGTTGTGCTACCCGCAATCATCGTCTCATATCTTCTCGCCTACACGAACTTTCCCGGAAAGTGGTTTTTGCTGTCGTTGGTTAACACGATGCAAGCGATTCCGACGGTCGTCATTGGTTTGTTGCTTTACATGCTGCTTTCTCGCTCGGGACCACTTGGTAATTGGGAGATGCTATTCACGCAACGCGCAATGATTGTAGGTCAAATACTGATCTGCTTTCCTGTACTCGTTTCAATGATGCATGGCGCACTTCAAAGCACCGATAGACGCGCACTTGAAACGTCCGTCACCCTCGGCGTATCACGCTTTCGAACTCTAATGACGTTGATTTGGGAGTCTCGCTTCCCTCTTATGGCCGCTGTCGTTGCTGGGTTCTCGAGGATCGTGACAGAGGTGGGCTGTTCAATGATGGTCGGCGGTAACATTATGGGGGTTAACTCGAAATATCCCAACCGCTATCGCAATGGAGAGCCATAAAGGCGCATTCGCTCAAGGTGTCGCCCTTGGAATTGTTCTACTTGTGTTAGCACTCGTGCTCAACTTCCTTCTTTCATCAATGCGCGGTAAGGGTGTGCTGAGAACCTGATATAGCTCCACTGTTTTTGATACTAACCACTATAATTAACCCAAGACTCTGCTTAAGGGACAACAATGACAATACAGCTACAAGCAAAGCAGGTTTCAATGCGATTTAAAGATCGCGTCCTTTTTCATATCTCCAGCCTCACAATTGGTCCAAATGAAGCCGTTTATCTGAAGGGAGACAATGGCGTTGGTAAGACAACATTACTGAAAATACTTGCCGGACTGCTCAAGCCGACATCAGGTGATGTGCTGCCTCGCCATCAATCGCTGTTTACTGGCTTGTTTCGCGGGCCAGGACGAAAAGACGTTATTTATTTGCACCAATCGCCTTATCTGTTCGATGGTTCAGTATTTCAGAATGTTGTGTACGGTATCAAACACAAGAATTTAGATCTTCATGACAAACGTGCTGAGGTGATCTCAGCCTTACGCCTTGTCGGGCTTGAAACGCTCGCTGACGAGCACGTCTCTGTACTGTCTGGTGGTGAAAAGCAGCGCGTTGCGATGGCGCGAGCATGGGTGCTAAAACCTTCGATTTTACTAATGGACGAACCAAGCGCCTCTCTCGACCAAGAGTCTATCGAACGTCTTGTCTTTATGGCTCAAGATTTACTAGAGCATGGCTCAAGTATCGTCATTACAAGCCACCAAACCAACGCGTTAACTCGGTTGTGTCGAAAACAATGGTGGATTAAAGACTGCACCTTGATAGAATCACCATTGCTACAAATCATCGATAAAAAACATAAAGATAAAGAGAATAACTATGTTGCATCCAACTCAGACTAGTTGGGTCATTCTTGCTGGAGGACAAGCCTCTCGTATGGGTGGCAATGATAAAGGTCTTATCGAGTTTAATGGTAAGCCACTCATTGAACATGTGTTAGAGCGATTGGCTACACAAACTCAATCCATCACCATCAATGCTAACCGCAATCAAGATAAATATGGGCACTATGCCCCTGTCATCAGCGATACTTACCCGGATTTTCCGGGTCCACTTGGTGGTATCCATGCTGGTCTCGCCTCAGCAAAAACAGACTGGGTCGGATTTGTCCCTTGCGATAGTCCTTTCGTAGACCAGTCTGTGGTTGAAAAATTCTGCCAAGCGGTCAAACAAGACAGTGACATACTGGTCGCTCACGATGGAGACTTCCATCAACCAGTATTTACTATGTTCCATAAGCGGGTGTTGCCAAAGCTGGAAGCCTTTCTCGAGCGAGGAGATCGTAAGATCATTCTACTCTATAAAGAATGTCATACAGAGTACGTCGATTTCTCTGATAATCCAGAATGCTTTGTAAACCTGAATACGCCAGAAGAACTCGCTAAATTAGCGATTGCCAACGATCAACAGTAAAGAGCCTATTTATGACTATCAAGTCCATCAAAAACGTCCCCCTACTCGGCTTTGCTGCATACAGTGGTACCGGAAAAACGACCTTACTCGAAGCGTTGCTGCCCATGTTAACTGAGACAGGATTACGTATTGGCGTACTAAAACATGCTCATCACAACTTTGACGTGGATAAACCCGGTAAAGACAGTTACCGCCTTCGCAAAGCGGGCGCGAGCCAAATGTTGATCTCTTCACGCTATCGCCACGCGCTTATGACGGAAACACCAGATTCCGAAGCTGGCTTCGAATACTTATTATCTCGATTTGACCATAAGGCACTCGATTTGATCCTAGTGGAAGGATGCAAAAACATCGCGTTTCCAAAGATTGAATTAAACCGACAAGAAGTGGGTAAACCTTGGCTTCACCCTAGTGACGACAACATTATTGCTATTGCATCAGACAGTGAACTCGATGTTGAACTTCCAACCATGAGTATCAATGATCTCAATGCGATTAAGACCTTCATTCTGGGTTATGTGCAAAAGCAAGAAACACCAAAAGCAAATGCTGCCGAATGCTGCGATACTTTATCTCCAGCGTTTCTTTCTGTTGTACAAGGGCAAGAGAAAATCCTAAATGCAGTCGAAGCGATTAGTGCGTCAGAAACAGTGACAATCACAGAGGCATACGGACGAGTCTTGCTCGATGACATTAGTTCACCAATCAATGTACCGGCTTATACCAACTCGGCGATGGATGGCTATGCGATTATTGGCGCTGACAACCATCGTACCCAGTTCGAGGTTGTAGCAAGTGTGATGGCAGGACACGGATATGACAAAGCGTTAGAGCCAGGTCAAGCAGTGCAGATCATGACCGGGGCTCCTATGCCAGTTGGCGCTGACACGGTCGTGATGAGAGAACAAGCACTGGTAGATGGTAATTCAGTTGGCTTTGGCGATGCAGCGATCAAAACAGGTCAGAACGTGAGACAAGCTGGTGAAGACTTAGCCGTTGGACAAGCTGTGTTTACTTCCGGAACCTTACTTCAAGCGCCTGAATTAGGCATGATAGCCTCTTTGGGTATGGATTCGGTGACGGTTAAACGAGCGCTTCGTGTCGCTGTTTTTTCTACTGGAGATGAAGTTCAAGCTCCAGGTACACCGTTACAGGCAAACTCTATCTACGACTCGAACCGATTCACCATCATGGCTATGCTTAAAAAGCTAGGCTGCGATATCGTTGATCTCGGCATTTTAGAGGATGACGAGAGTGTGATGGAGCATGCTATTGTCGAAGCCAGTGAGAGCGCTGATTTAGTGATTACTTCTGGTGGCGTGTCGGTTGGTGACGCGGACTTTATTAAGAACGTATTAGAGAAGCGCGGCAGCGTAGATTTTTGGCGAATCAATATGCGCCCAGGTCGTCCTCTTGCGTTTGGCGATATTAATGGGGTTCCGTTCTTTGGACTTCCAGGTAATCCTGTTGCGGTAATGGTTTCATTTATTAACTTTGTTGAGCCTGCAATTAAGAAGATGCAAGGTGTACATAACTTCGCTCCACTTAAAGTTCAAGCCATTGCGACAGAATCGTTGCGTTCTCGCCAGGGGCGAACTGAGTTCAGTCGTGGCGTGTACGAAGTGGACCAAGAGAGCGGGCAACTTTCGGTTAAAACGACAGGCAAGCAAGGCTCAGGCATCTTGCGTTCGATGAGCGAAGCAAACTGTCTGATAGAGATAGCTCCACACATCGATACAGTAAAACCCGGTGAAAGCGTGACAATCATCCCGCTTCAAGGCAGAATCTAGCGCTTAGATTTGTCAGGCATCAAATACAATAGGTAACACCATGGCGCGTACCATCATCTACGAATACAAAAACGAAGAGAAAACACTAACGTTTTCTTATCAACAGCACCGTAATATCCATGAGGCGGTAGCAGAAGCAGAAGGTATCGACCTGACAGAGTTCCTTAAAATGGAACAGCAAATCGAAGCCATTTCTGACACCAAGGCGGTTCGCAACTATCGCGACAATCACTTCAAAAAGCTTGGTTTTGGTAAGATCACGCTTAAACCAAAAGAGAATTTTGGTGTTGGTAAAAAGCCAATGTAAAAACATCAATAAAAAAACACCGAGCATGAAGCTCTAATGCCGATCAGTTAAACATTAATCGGCAGATCAATTGAATGATCCCTCCAGTGTGTAAAAATCCGATAGACCCTGTTTATCGGATTTTTTTATGCACGTTTCTCAAGCCCTCGATATCATAAATAACTACAAACCGAATCAAGTCGAAACTCTCGCAGACCTCCTACCGATTGAGCTAATCAAAGATGCCTATGAGCTGACAGACACAGTCACTCTTAGAAAGCGAAAACTGACTTTGGAATCGATGGCATGGCTTTTGGTCGGAATGGCTATTTATAACCACAAATCTATGGCTGATATCGCCAATATGCTTGATATTGTCGACCGTTCAGGTAAACCGTTTGTTGCCCCGAGTGCATTGACACAGCGTAGAAAAAATCTCGGTGAATCCGCGGCTAAAGCCCTATTTAAGTGTACGCAAAGGCATTGGTTTGAGCATGCAAGACTACCCAACTGGAACGGACTCACACTGCTTGGTGTTGATGGGGTTTTGTGGCGAACAGAAGATACTAATGATAACGCCGAGGCTTTTGCAAAGCCTACCAATCGTGATGGTAAAGAAACACAGTACCCTCAGCTACGTATGGTGTGCCAGATGGAACTAAGCAGTCATCTAATAACAGGCAGCGCTTTCGGCTGTTATACCGTGAATGAAATGACGCTGGCCGAGCAACTAATAGAAACGACTCCCGATAACAGTCTAACCCTTTTCGATAAAGGCTTTTACTCTCTTGGGTTACTTCAAGAGTGGAGCGCTAAAGGTGTAAATCGACATTGGCTCATCCCAATGAAAAAGGGATTAAATTACGAAGTCGTTCAGTCCCTTGGTCGACAAGATAAACTCATTAAACTGAAGAGTAATCCGCAAGCTCGCAAGAAATGGCCAACGCTAGAACGAGAAGTTGTTGTCCGTCTAATCACGAAGGTCAAGAATGGCAAGTCATATGATGTTCTTACCTCAATGACCGACCCGATGCTTTACCCAAAGTCAGACATAGTTGGTCTTTATGGATACCGCTGGGAAATTGAGCTCGGATACAGAGAACAAAAACAATATATGCTTGGCAACCGACTTACACTAAGAAGTCGACTTCCAGAATTAGTGAAGCAGGAGCTATGGGGGATCTTGCTAACGTATAACTTGGTCAGGTATCAAATGGTTCAAATGTGTCACACGTTGAATGGAGATTACCTGCCATACCAACTAAGCTTCAACGGTGCATTAGCCCATATTATGCGCTTACTAGTAGGCCTTCCATATTCGTCACCAGGAGCAATACCTAGGCAACTCCAGAACTTTTACTCAATAAGCGAGAGTTTAATATTAGAGCCAAGACGGGAAAGATCCTTCCCTAGAGTAGTGAAGAAAAAACCATGCCGATACCCTAGAAAAAACAATGCCGCTCACCTTAAGTGAACGGCATTAGAGCATGAAGCTCGGTGTTTTTTTATTGGATGATTACGACGACGCGCGATTGACATGAATTGTTCACATTAGTAGCAACAAAACTCTCTAAACTTAGCTTAAAACACTGAGTTTATTTATGTTTGTCGCAACGCCTAAAGAACTAGAACACATTGAAACGTACGCTGAGCGCTACGATGAATTGTCGCTGACAACGCTCGCGTACATCAAGCATGGTCAACATGAGTTTCCAGTACAAATGCTTTCATTGGGCACAGACAAGCCTTCTGCACCTTGCCTTGTTTTAACTGGTGCTATTCACGGCGTTGAGCGAATTGGAAGCCAAATCATTCTGTCTTTTCTGAAAAGCTTGTTAAGGCGTGTCGAGTGGGACAAGCAAATACAGGAAACCTTAGACACTATAAAAATCATCTCTATCCCAGTCGTCAACCCATGGGGTGTTGCATTGAAAAATCGCTCAAACCATAGAGGCGTGGATTTGATGCGCAATGCCCCAGTCCACTCTACCAACCCTCGCTATCAGTTGTATGCGGGGCAATCAATAAGCTCTAAGCTTCCTTGGTATCGAGGCAATCCAATAGAGATGGAACGGGAACTCACTGCCGTATCAACATGCATACTCAACCTTGCACGACAGTCGTCAGCGACCATCGTACTAGACCTACACAGCGGTTTTGGTACCAGAGATCGCTTATGGTTTCCTTTTGCGCATCACAAACGGCCACCTAACAACCTCCATGAGTTTTATCTGCTCTATTCAGTGTTCAGAAAGAGCTACCCACATTACAAACTCTATCAGTTTGAGCCTCAGTGGCATCAATACACCACACACGGAGATTTTTGGGATTGGATGCATTTAGAGCATTACAAAGACTCCACCTCCCCCTTTGTGCCACTGACGCTAGAGTTAGGGTCATGGCTTTGGGTTAAGAAGAACCCTATGCAATTACTGAGCTTTAGTCAGTTATTTCACCCCACCAAACCACACAGAATAAAACGTGTCGAGAGGCGACACAGTACCTTGCTTAACTACTTGATGCAGGTGCTCAGCAACGACCTTTTGCTCAATATTACAGATAAGCAGCAAGAGAAATTGACAAGGAAAGCGACGAATTTATGGTACCCATCGTCTTAGTTAGAGGCTTGCTCAGGGAAGCAGGACACTGGCATTTTTTGGTTGGAGCATTAAAGGAGCTTGAGCCGGATTTGCACATTTACACACCTAACGTACCCGGTAACGGAGACCTGTATAAGGAAATAAGCCCTCTACAAATAGAGCAAATGTTGGACGCTGTCATAGAGCAATTGCCACCTGATATAGGCAGTTACCATATCATTGCCATTTCAATGGGATCAATGCTGGGTTCATGCTGGGCACACCAAGTTCCTCAAAAGGTGGCTAGCTTAACTCTTATCAATCCAAGTTTCGCTCGATTCAGCCCAATTAACGAACGCTTTAATCTAAAAGAGATTCCTAGACTCCTAATTTCAAAGCTTCGCGGTTCTCAGGCATTTGAAAAAACCATACTAAATATCACCTATCCAAACCACGTTCTCAATCCGAGCATACTTTCGTATCACCTGGCTTTAAATGAAAAGCATCCCGTTAAGTTCTCCAACGCGCTCAGACAGCTTTTCGCCGCTGCTCGGTTTGCGGGACCGGAAAACTCTCCGTCATGCCCTACTCAAGTTATCACAAGCAATGACGATAAATTAGTGAATAGTTTAGCGGGAAAACGTATCGCTGAAGCTTGGAAAGTCGCCCATATTCCCTTTGATAGTGACGCGCATGATCTTCCAGCGGACTCACCCACAGAATTAGCACAATATTTGCTCCATTGGGTAAAAAAAGCTGGGGCTTAATGGAACTTGTGTCGTGAAATGGTAACTAAACAATCATTGGATTCTTACAATACAACAAGCGTTTAACTTCTATTGGATTAAAATGTTTCGAATCACTTGTTCACTAGCGATGTTACTTATCTTGGCAGGCTGCGCGTCTCACAATCAGTTTGCATCTGAAAAAGATCTACACCATCACAACACAGAAGCGAGAAACTTCTGTAAGCAAATGGAAGATGGCGACCACTACTATCAATGTTTCGATAGATACCTGTTAAAAGGCTCTTCTGTCACCATGCATCAATTTTTGCGCACTAAGCGCTCACTTGAGCAGGCTATCGATACTCGATCAAGCTAAGCTTCCTAGCCGACTGTCTAGACGTTAAATAGTCGGCTCTTCCAACAACAGTTTTACCCCTAGTCCAACCAAAACCAAGCCCGTCGTTGCTTCCATCCAACGGATGAATTTAGAGCTTTTCAATAACGATTTAGCTGAATTAAGCATTCCTGACAGACCACACTGCCATGCCATCGCGATGATAAAATGAATACTCGCCATAACCATTGATTGTACAAGCGGTGAGTACTCTGGGTTAATGAACTGCGGCAAGAACGCTAAGTAGAACACGGCTGTTTTCGGGTTCAAAACATTAGAAAGAAAACCCTCTCTCAAAGAACGCTTTCCTTGAACTCGTTGCTCACGCCCTTCGCTGATTGACATTGCAGAGGCATTTTTTAACGATCGAAGACTCGAAATACCCAACCAAATTAAGTATGCCGCCCCTACACTTTTCACCAAGGTGAATAACTCCGCAGACTGAGTCAGTATCACCGAGATTCCGAGCGCCGAAAAGCTTGCGTGGACAAATAGACCGAGACAAATCCCTAAGCTCGTCACCGCACCATCATGAAAACCACCTCTTGTGGTATTTCTGATCACCAAAGCCGTATCAAGACCGGGGGTGAGAGTAAGAATCGTGATCGCGATTAAAAAGGCTTCGAAATTGAGAATATGCATATGGATAAGGGCAAAAGTAGAACAATAGTCTGATTCTGCTCCAATGCGTATTAAAAAGCCATCAACATTTTACAACTTGATAGCATTATTCTTTTCGCAACCTATTGTTAATGTTAACGTATAGCCATAGTTCTAACGACAGGTCACAGACATGGAAAACTACAATAAACTCGTTGAGCACTTTAAAACCATTGCCAATTTTGGTCATCTTTCGGCTATCTGCGGCTGGGACGCTGCCGCGATGATGCCATCAGGTGGCAACCAGGCACGTTCAGAAGCGATGGCGCAACTTTCTCTTCATATCCATCAATTATCGACGGCTCCTCAATTAGGCGAATGGTTTGATAAAGCAGAATCAGACAACTTAGATGCCAAGCAGCAGGCAAGCTTGGCAGAGATGAAACGTCAGTGGCGCTTAAAAACAGTTGTCCCGGAAGATCTAGTGAAAGCTAAGTCTCTCGCTGGATCGAAATGCGAGCATGCATGGCGGACGCAGCGTGGTGAGAACGACTGGACGGGGTTTTGTAAGAACTTTGAAGAAGTCGTCAATCTATCTCAGCAAGAAGCGCAGATTCGAGCTGAGCAGTCTGGATTAACGCCTTATGATGCCATGCTTGATATTTATGAGCCCGGAGTCAATTCTAAACAGCTCGATACCTTGTTTGGTGACTTAATATCATGGCTGCCTAGCCTTACTCAACAAGTCATTGAGAAGCAAAAATCCGAGTCCGTCTATTTGCCAAACGAGCGCTACGCGACGGCAGAACAGAACGCGCTTGGTTTGGATGTAATGAAGTTGCTTAACTTCGATTTCGACCATGGTCGCCTCGATATTAGCTCACACCCATTCTGCGGAGGTGTCCCTCAAGACGTCAGGATTACAACGAGGTACGATGAATCTGATTTCGTTCAATCACTGATGGGAATCGTACACGAAACCGGTCACGCGCGTTATGAGCAAGGGCTACCAGCCGAGCTTTCTGGGTTACCTGCAGGTGAAGCACGCTCGATGGGTATTCATGAATCTCAATCGCTATTTTTTGAAATGCAGTTAGGTCGTAGTGAGGGCTTCATTGCTCACCTTTCTCCACTCGCACAAAAACACTTTACGTCGAATGATGCGCAGGTATTTCAACCAGAAAACCTTCAAAAGGTCTACACACGCGTACAACCAGGCTACATTCGTGTAGATGCCGATGAGTTGACCTACCCTGCTCACGTTATCTTACGTTATGAAATCGAGCGTGACCTTATGAACGGCAAGATTTCCTTCAAAGATATTCCAGAGCTATGGGATAAAAAGATGCAGCAATATCTTGGTCTTTCTACTAAAGACAATTACAAAGATGGCTGCATGCAAGATATCCACTGGACAGATGGAAGTTACGGATATTTCCCAAGCTATACGTTAGGGGCTATGTATGCTGCTCAGTTCATGGCATCAATGAAGCAAGCTTTGGATGTAGAAAAAAATATTAGAGATGGTGATTTATCACCAATTTTCAAATGGTTGCATGACAAGATCTGGAGTAAAGGCAGCTTACTAACAACCAATGAACTGGTCATGTCCGCCACTGGTGAAACGTTAAATCCTGAACACTTTAAAGCTCACTTAAAAAGTCGTTACCTCTAATTAGGTTACTTACATGTACTCTGTTTTTACACTGAGTACATGTCTTTTTCCTAGAAGGAAACTATCGAATTCAGGCCTTCCAAACATAAGAGGGAGGAATGCAAGCGATCGGGTAACATCATAGGCACTATCCGATATTTTATAGAAGCCTTGCATGTAGGATATCTCTGTCGCTATCAATGTAGTACAACTTCACCATCACACGATTCAATAATCGCATCAAGATTAAAATTAGCCAGCCAAAAAGAGAAAAAGCGCTCATGAGCAAAAAAATGATTTTTCTCACCTTTGCAAGTTCTAGGTATACCCGATGCAGTTACACTAAAGTACACGCAATCGATAGGTTTGGTAATCGCTCCTTCTTTAGCGCACACAGCTTCAAGGTGCCACTTCACCTCTTTTAAATGAGCTTGCACACTTCTATCACCTCTTTGATGAAACCAGCTGGTCTGGCACTGCATATCATAGCCTTGGATGTAATCGCTGCCCTGTTCAACTGTCATCTGATGCTTATCAGCCCAATAACGGAAATTCGCCTTCAACTGATTTTCAAACGCATCTAAAAATCCCATCTCATTTCCTTGGGCTTCTGCTGGAAATATCACGCAATATCGGGAAGCGTAATCCATCACGAGCATATACTTTTTCTTTTTAATTGAGGCGCAGTCCACCACCCACTGCCATTGAAATCCATCATTGATTCTGGGATCTACATCATCAGGAAAAACAGGAAACAGGACTGACTCCTCAATAGTTCTGTGAGGAGCTGGCTCCAAACAAGACCTCTTTTTCCTATCAAAGACGAAAGAAAAGTGCTCTGCCGCCGCTTTTGTGCAGTTAAAAACCAACATAGCTAATCTCGTTCAGCCAACAATAGCGTTTGCTTTGATTCACCTGCTTCAGAAGTCAATACGGGAAACAGCATTGAGTAAGGAACAGTCCAGGCAGTATTGTTTACCAATACAACTGCCCTCTTCGGATTTAACTTCGACACCTGACCAATGTACTCTTGGTTGTCTTTATTATTGATAAAACCTACCGTTTCACCAATCGCTAACTCAGCTTTTGACAGTCCCACTGCTTTATTGGATACCAAGGTTGTTTCAACATGGTCTAGATTGAGGAAATAAAAAGGAAGCGACCATTGCTGCCCAGTATCTTGCTCACGGACTGATACTCGGCTGCGTCCTACCTTCAGAACTGTACAAAGCACCGCTTTGTTACGCTCAGTGCAAAAATATTCAACAGCCATCCCCACTTGAATTTTTCTTTTTAAAACAGTCGTCCTCTCTGGGTCTTCAAGCACTTTTTCAATTGCTGATTTTAACCGAAACAGCTCGAAATCTGTGGCTGATTCCAGCTCGTCAAATATGTGTTGGATGTTCATCATTGGCTCTGTGTTGGTAGTGAATTTTTTGCAGTAATGCGCAACCGTTTAAGATCAGTATATTTCTGCTCTGGTTCTTCTAGAGTCGTGCAAATCGGGACCGTACTATCCCTGTTATGAGTTCATGGAGATTTTCATCTTCTCGCTTTACTTTACCAATCTCCCAGTAGTTATTGAACTGGGCAATAGAATAGTTACAGTTCTCACCATCAAAATAAATACAGTGTTGACCGACAATCGCGAGCACCCATGAATACTCCTCCACGTTTTCGGTTGTGTGCTCCCATATCTGGGGTGAAGGCAGCTTAATAAAACGCCAGAAACTCTTATCCAATCCTTCCATTATCATCTCTTCATGGCAGATCAGTTCGGCTAGTTTTTCATCACTATACACAGGGACTCCTTTAAATACCCTTAGAATAAGCGTGCTTTACTCAGTAAACAGTTTCTCTTGTACATCAAACACACCCTCATCGAAACCCAATGCCTTGTATCCACGACTGCGCCTGGTATACATTTTTGCCAACATTGGGACTTTCATATCTACATAATCGATAACGCGGATTTCCGCCTTACCATCATACTCCCGCTGTATTCTACCGACATACTGAACAAGCGCTCCTTTCCAGGATACTGGCAATGCCAGTACTAAAGTGTCAAGTCTAGGTAGGTCAAAACCCTCCCCGATAAACCGCCCAGTTGCTACCAAAACCTGAGTCGTCGCTAGCTTTTGATTAACCTCATCGCGATCTTTCTTTTTCATTGCTCCAACTAACACCTCATTCTGAATTTTCCTCTGGGTTAGCATCTCACTGAGCAATTTCGCATGCTCTCGACGTTCTGTAAGAACGATAGGAACGCGCTCTTGTTCCACTTCTGCTTCAATGTCACTGACGATTTGCAGATTTCTCATTTCATGCTCAATCAACCATCTATACACATCCGCGATATGTGGCCGAGGGTCTTGAGTTGTTAGTTGAAGCGGTGGTTCGAAAAGAACCTCCTTCTTTTGAAGGGATTGAATAAACTTCACTGAACTGGACGAAGCAATGGTATGTCTTACCCTCCCTGCCTGCATAAAAATTATTGGCTGATGACCATCTCTACGCTCCAGCGTCGCACTAATTCCCAATACGTATTTAGCGTGAACCTCACCCAATAGTCTTTCATACTGCGGTGCAGACAGGTGGTGGCATTCGTCTATGATGATCTGGCCATATACATGGACAACAGGATTCACCGTATTGTCACTGCGGTTAAGCAGACTTTGATAGGTTGCCACGTCAACAGCCTTTGTCGGCTTTTTCTTTGAGCCTGTAATCACCCCTACCTCAACACCTGTCGTAAATGCCCTTAGCCTTTCCTGCCATTGCTCTACGAGTTGCTTATTGTGAACAAGAATTAAAGTATTGACCTTTCTTTTACACAACAGGCCGATTGCTGTTACGGTCTTGCCAAATGCTGTAGGCGCATGCAAAACGCCAATATCAAACTTAGAAACCGTTTCCACCGCTTTCTTTTGCTCCTTCCTAAGTTCGCCACTGAACTTGATGCTGCTAAGTCGACTTCCTGATCTTCTTTTATCATCAACAAATAAACTGATGTCATACTGTTCGAGTAATTCGCAAATATCATCAACGCAGCCTCTTGGCAGTACAAGGTATTCACCATCGATTTCTGCCAGCGATATATATCTGGATATTCCGTTCGTAGACAGTCGTAGTCCCTGAGCTTTGAAAAACTTAGGATTCGAAAAAGATGCCAGCTTTTTTAACCTGGCAATCAGAGCATTTGGCAATGTTTCGATAGGGATATAGATTCTGTTCGCCAACGTTATATTAATACTGTCTGGGCATCCTGATACAACCGAAGAAGTTGCTGGTAAGTTTCTCTCCCACGGCGGCTGTGTGGAATCCGCTGTATCATTATCAGAAGACTGATTTGAATCATAAGACGTTACGAGCTTTGTCAGGGCAGCAACTGTCAACTTTTCGGTTGAGGCCAGTATTTGCCATTGATCTTGATAAGATGAAGCCTCTCCATCAATAAATTCAGAATTACCATCTGCTCTTGCACCCTTCTGAAGCGGCAGAGCTATCAAGTTACCTATTCCAGCTACAGGCAATACATCTTGATTGGGGAAAAGACGGTCGTAGGAGTCAAACGACAATGCACCATGGATTTGCATAGCTTGATCAAGTAGCATAAAGCCCAGCTTTCGCGCACTGGCTGCATCCACTCTAGTGTCGAAGAAAATCCATACATGAGCACCATTTCCTGAACGAGAGCGCTCAAGCAGGAAGTCTATCTCATTTCGTCGGCATGCCTCAGCATAGGCCAGTGAAGCTTCTTTCCAGTCTTTCTTATCGAAATCAACGGCTAGAAACCAGCAGTTACTGTCAGCATCCATAGGGTAAATACCAATAATAGATTTTCCCGATAAATGATCATATATGGCTTTTTTATCAAGAGGCTTGAATGATTGGTTCGGACATTCGAGACATTTGACTTTGGGCTTGTTGCATAACCCTTGCTGCCATTCATTATTGCACGCAAGCGAATACCCCGAACGCCCTTGTTTATTTTGCCAGCGAACCCCATAGCAACTGGAATTTCCACGAAAGTAGCGTTGAAATAGCTCAATCTTTAGCTCAGGTGACATAGTATTGCAAAAGTCTGAAGACTCGGTACTCTTCGAGGCAATAAGCTGTTTCCGTTTATTCTCAAGCAGTGCCAGCTCTGATTTAAGAGCCGATATCTTCTGATCTAGAGCACTAAGTTCATCCATGATGTTACTACCTACCCTGTGATAAATTCATAGTAGAAAACGTGGCTTCTCGCACTACCATGTAAATATAACTGTATACGATAACACACAAATCCCCACTGCCTTGCCAGGTAAGCTTAGCGTGTTCTGATTGTCGATTAAAGCCACTTACTCCAAAGCAATCAACGTCTTAATGTACAACTGACATTTTACACTGTAGAGGCGCATTCGGATATTTCCCACTCTACACTCTAGTCGCTATATATGCGGCTCAGTTTATGGCATCAATGAAAGCAACTGTTTATGTGGGTGCTGCTATTCGCAGTGGTGATCTTTCATCCATCTTTAACTGGCTTTCAGAGAATATCTAAAGCAAACGCAGTTAGCTGCCCATTTGCACACTTCCATCAATTAAAGTTCCGTGCAAATACTGAACTTTTCAAGAAAAAGTAATTTCTCATTTGTGGCCGAGATTCCGTAAGCCACGCAGAATAAAATGAAAGGAATTAGTGTTTATACCCGTGATCATTGAAGACGCTTGATTTTTCCTGAATAGAGGATCATGCTAGCAACTATGAAAATTACTCTGACCAATGAACAAAAGCAGGAACTAAAAATCCAGCACAGCACAACGCGTGACGGACGAGTTCGTGACCGTATAAAAGCGGTTATTCATGCGAGTAATGGTTGGTGCCCCGAAGAAATTGCAGACGCACTTCTTATTCATGAATCCACTGTTCGACAACATATCAAAGATTACCTAGAGTCGAACAAGCTCAAGCCTGAAAATGGCGGTTCACAAAGCTATCTATCGGCTCGGCAAACCCAAGAGTTGGTTCAGCATCTAACTGAAAATACATACCACCATTCGTCCGAGATTATTGCGTACGTGTTTGAAAGGTTTCAGATTCACTATAGTGTTCCTGGCATGAACAAATGGCTTCATCACAATGGTTTCAGCTACAAGCAGCCGAAAGGCGTTCCACATAAGTTCGATGAGGAAAAACAGCAAGCGTTCATAGAGGCTTATGAAGCACTGAAAGCAAGCTGTGGCGAGGATGAATCGATAGTGTTTATCGATGCCGTTCACCCCACACTGTCAACCAAACTCTCCCATGGTTGGATACGTACAGGTCAAAGTAAAGTTCTGGACACAACAGGTAATCGTAGCCGATTGAACATTGTTGGTGCTCTGAACCTATCAGATATTGGAGCGACCATTGTTAGCGAATACGACAGCATTAACAGTGAAAACATGGTTCGATTTTTCTGCAAACTCAGAGAGAGCTACCCGCTAAATCACAAGCTCCATGTCATCTTAGATGGAGCTGGATATCACCGCAGTGATTTAGTCAGAGATGCGGCATTTGTCCTTAATATTGAACTGCATTATCTCCCACCTTACAGCCCGAATCTTAACCCAATAGAGCGGCTTTGGAAGGTTATGAACGAGAAGTCAAGGAATAACGTTTACTTCAAAAGTAAACGGGATTTCAAGGAAGCCATTACCCAATTCTTTACGGTGACTCTTCCAGAGATTGCAGGCTCGCTGACGTCTCGAATCAATGATAATTTTCAGGTGTTCAAGCCTGCATCTTCAAGTTGATTGGGTATAGTGTTCACTGGACAGATGGCGCGTTCGGTTACTTCCCGTCATACACACTGGGTGCGATGTATGCTGCTCAATTTATGGCAGCGATGAAACAAACTGTGAATGTTGATGACGCCATTAAATCTGGAGACCTCACACCGATATTTACTTGGTTGTCTGAAAACATCTGGAGTAAAGCGAGCTTGTTATCAACCGACTCATTGGTCAAACAAGCGACCGGAGACGTCTTGGACGCCAAATTCTTCGAGGCGCATCTGCGTTCGCGCTATCTGTAGTGGCTTATTTGGTGCCACTCATGATTCCAACTAACACAAGCAAATAATTGCTCCAAAACGAAAAAAGCGACCTAAAAGGTCGCTTTCAATAACTCATCTGACAATGATTAGAAGATGTGAAGAGTCGCGTTAATAGTAAAGCTATCTAGATCTTTGTCTCCAGAGAACGTCGTTTTAACGCCGTTAAAACGCTGCCAGCTTGCACCGATTGAAAGCATGTCAGTTACAAAGTACTCAGCACCCACACCGTACATGATGTCAGTACCGCTATCGCTGCCGTTCAAGCTGCCTTTGTAGTCTGCGTTGTAGTAGTGAAGACCACCTTTCGCATAAAGCTGGATTGGACCAATATCGATACTTGGCTTAAGCGCTGCGTACCAAGAACCCAGTTCAGCGTAACCAGTCGCACCGTCGTTAGCTGTCATATCGTAATTACCGTGCTTCCAGTAACCACCTTCAATACCGATGATTGGTAGGATACCAGTACCAACATGGAAACCCATTGGTGTATCGCTATTACCATTGTATTCAGCACGACCAGCTGAAACACCACCGTACAACCAAGCATCAGCGAACGCAGATGTTGAGGCACCAACAAGCGCAAGCGCTAAAAGTGTCTTTTTCATTTGTAACCTTCTTGTTTAATAGAATGCGGCGAATCCAATCAAAGCCACCGCGGAGCCTTATATATCACACACTATATCTCGTGAGAAACCGATAAGTTTTAATTTTTGGTAAAACCTTCATGTTTCTCAGAGACATAGATCAAAAATTTTGAGTAAACTCAACAATTCCGGCTTAACACGCGTCTATCGCATTTAGTACACGCTTGTCTGATACCGGGTACGGGGTACCGAGTTGTTGAGCGAAATAACTGACACGCAACTCTTCGAGCATCCAGCGAATCTCTTTAACGTTCTCTGGTATTTTCATACCTTTCGGGATCTTGTTCAGCAATTCTTTGTAATCTTGTGTTACCGATTCAACTTTAAGCATGTGCATGCGATCTCGATTCGGGTCGATCGGCAGTTTTTCCATCCGTTTTTCAATCGCTTTCAAGTAGCGCAGAATGTCTGGAAGTCGTTTCCAGCCACATTCAGTCGCAAAACCTTTGAAGATCAAACCTTCTATTTGCGCCTTAATGTCAGACAGTGCAAACGCCATCGAGAAGTCTACACGCCCCTTAAGCTTTTTATTTATGTTGAATGCGGTAGTTAGAATGGTTTCAACTTGCTGAGCAATATCAACCACCGTATCACCTAACTCACCTCTTACATGCTCTTTTAATGCTTCAAACTTATCTGAATCCCAAACAAGTCCGCCCTGACCTTCTATAAGCTTATCGATACCGCAATCTATACAGTCATCAATCAGATCGAGTACTTTGCCGTAAGGGTTAAAGTACAGACCAAGTTTCGACTTATTCGGTAAATTGGTGTGCAGGTACTTGATCGGTGATGGCACGTTCAGAAGTAACAACCTACGTTGCCCTTCTTTCATCACCTGCTCTTGCTCTGCTTCTGTTTCGAACAGCTTGATCTCAACACTGTCTTTGTTATCAACTAGCGCTGGATAAGCTTTGACATCAAACCCACCACGCTTTTGAGAATAGACTTTCGGCAGTTCACCAAAGCTCCATGTGTGCAGACCTTGCTGTTCAATATCGTCATCAGCAACTTTAGAAAGCGTCGCTTGAACCTTGTCTTTTAAACCCTCTTTTAGCTCGTAAAGATCGCGATTTTCCTTAAGCTTGCGGTTACGGTGATCGACCGCTCTGAACGTAACGCGCAAGTGTTCAGGTAACTGGTCTAGATTCCAGTCATCACGTAACACTTCAACTCCGGTCATACGACGAAGTTCTTTCTCCAGAGAATCAAGCAGTGGCGCTTCCATTGGCTTCGCTCTTGCCAAAAACGCGTCGGCGTAGTTTGGTGCTGGAACGAAATTCTTACGAAGTGTCTTAGGTAGCGCTTTAATAAGACTGACCACCAATTCATGCCGCAGGCCAGGGATTTGCCAGTCAAATCCATCTTGATCGATCTGATTTAAAATCGGCAGTGGTATGTGAACAGTGACACCATCGTTATCTTCTCCAGGCTCAAACTGATAACTCAGCTTGAGTTTGAAACCAGCTTGATGCCAGAAGTTTGGATAGTCGAGATCGGTAACATGGCTAGCGTCACCTTTAAACAGCATCTCTTTCTCGAAATTAAGCAGCTCTTTATTGGCTTGGCTCGCTTTCTTCCACCAAGTATCAAAGTGTCGCCCGGATACCACTTCGGTTCCAACACGCTGATCGTAAAAATCAAACAGCTCATCGTCATCGACCAAGATATCTCGACGGCGAGACTTATGTTCTAACTCTTCGACTTCTTGTAGAAGTTTTCGGTTTTGTTTAAAGAATGCGTGTTTTGTTTCCCAGTCACCTTCTACCAGAGCACTACGCACAAACAGCTCACGACTGATGACAGGATCAATTGCGCCATAGCTGACCAAGCGCTTCGGTACAATTGGCACTCCATAAAGCATCACTTTTTCATGAGCCATTACTGCAGCGCGTTTTTTAGACCAATGAGGTTCGCTGTAGCTTCGCTTAATTAAGTGTTTTGCTAGAGGCTCAATCCATTCCGGTTGGATCTTAGCGATAATTCGACCCCAAAGCTTAGAGGTCTCCACCAGTTCCGCAGACATAATCCACTTAGGTTGCTTCTTAAACAAACCAGAGGCAGGGAAGATGTGAAAACGTGCGTTACGAGCGCCTTGATACTCATTCTTCTCTTGGTCTTTAACACCAATATGCGATAACAAGCCAACCAGTAATGCGCTATGTACTGCTTGGTAGCTGCCCGGCTCTTGGTTTAGCTTGGCATCCATTTCGCGCATAGCCTGGTGGATTTGGAAATAGACATCTTGCCATTCACGAACACGCAAATAGTTCAAATAGTCTTGTTTGCACTGCTTACGGAACTGATTGCCTGATAACGCTTTTTGTTGTTTTTGGATGTAGTCCCATAGATTTACAAACGTTAGAAAATCCGATTCTTTATCGAAGAAACGACGATGTTTATCATCAGAAGACTGCTGTTTGTCACTCGGACGCTCACGCGGGTCCTGAATCGACAGTGCCGACGCGATAACCATGACTTCTTTCAAACAACCCAAACGCGGTGCTTCAATGACCATTCGCGCCAGACGAGGATCAATAGGCAGGCGCGCTAGCTTGCGACCTATCTGCGTGAGACGCTTTTTAGGATCTTTGGCTTTATCGTTGATCGCGCCGAGCTCTTCAAGCAAACGAACACCATCTTGGATGTTACGCTTGTCTGGTGCTTCCACAAAAGGAAACGCCTCGATATCGCCTAATCCAAGCGCCGTCATCTGCAAAATAACAGAGGCCAAGTTGGTACGCAGAATTTCTGGGTCGGTAAATTCTGGGCGCGACTCAAAATCTTCTTCTGAGTACAAGCGAATACAGATCCCCTCTTCCACACGACCACAACGACCTTTACGCTGATTTGCACTTGCTTGTGATACAGGCTCGATTGGAAGACGTTGTACCTTAGTACGGTAGCTATAACGACTTATGCGTGCAGTACCAGGGTCAATCACATATTTAATCCCAGGCACCGTTAACGAGGTTTCAGCCACGTTTGTCGCTAGGACAATTCGTCGACCCGCATGAGGCTGGAAGATCTTGTTCTGCTCGCCAGCAGACAAGCGCGCGTAGAGCGGTACGATTTCCGTATCACGAAGGTTGCGCTTACCCAAGGCATCGGCGGTATCGCGAATCTCTCGTTCACCATTCATAAAGATCAAGATATCGCCTAGCCCTTCGTCACACAGCTCGTCGACTGCTTCAAAGATGCCTTCTAACTGATCTCGGTCACTGTCATCATCGCCGCGAAGTGGACGATAGCGAGTTTCAACGGGATAAGTACGACCGGACACTTCAATAATTGGTGCATCGTTGAAGTGTTTTGAGAATCGTTCTGGGTCAATTGTTGCCGAGGTAATGATGACTTTAAGATCGGGACGCTTAGGCAACAGCTCGCGTAAATAACCAAGTATAAAATCGATGTTTAGACTGCGTTCGTGCGCCTCATCGATAATGATGGTGTCATATTGATTGAGAAAACGGTCGTGCTGAATTTCGGCCAGCAGAATACCGTCCGTCATCAGTTTAATTTGTGTGTTGCCTGAGATCTGGTCGTTAAATCGAACTTTATAACCCACAAACTCGCCTAGCGAGGTTTCCATCTCTTCCGCGATACGGTTGGCAACTGAGCGTGCAGCAAGTCGTCGTGGCTGTGTATGACCGATAAGCCCGAATTTACCACGACCAAGCTCTGAACAAATTTTCGGTAACTGGGTGGTTTTACCTGAACCCGTCTCACCCGCTACGATAACAACCTGATTTTCTTCAATCGCTTTTGCGATATCGTCTTTTTTCTGGCTAACAGGCAGTAATTCAGGGTATTCGATATGTCGTGATTGCGCAGCACGCTGCTCTGCGTCCATCATCGATTTAGCAATGTCCGCAGCGATCTCATCGAATACGGCGGCTTGAGCTTCTGGTTTCTTAATTTTTGATGCGCCAGCGATGCGCTTACTTAAACGAAAACGATCGCGGATCATGCAGTCTTTTAGTGCTCGTTTTAGAGACTGTGCATTGTTGGCTTTCGCTTGTGCTGGCTGATTGGAATCATGAGAGGAAGTCAAAACATTCCCTAGTATTTTTTCTTATTAAAACTGGCGCGATTGTAGCACAGGTAGTGGATGTGGGTTAACTCGGGCGGATACAAAAAGCTCCGCATTTCGCGGAGCTATTGTTCAATAATTCTTAAAAGTGGTACTGCAGGTAAACCGTACTGTAGTTACTGCCGCCCTTGATACGACCAAACTGCGAAGACGCTTCAAAGATAGCGCTGCGGTGGTGCAAAGAGTAACCAAGCCACAAGTCTTCGAGTTCTGGCTTACGAATCAGAGAACCAATGCTAAGATCGTAGGAGATATCGATGTAGTTCATCAGATGACTTGCACGCTTCTCTTTCTTATCCATCTCTGACTGTTCGATATACGTAATATTATCGATATACGATAAACCATTACCTACACCCAAGCGCATCTTCACTGGCCAGTTAATGGTGTAGTAGGCTTTGATAAGCGTAACAAATTCGGTACCTGAGTCTTGTACTTCCGAGTTCCAGTGATGGGCAATACCCGGACTCAAGTAGATATCAAGAGGTAAACCAAACAGTTCATCAGTAAGTGGGTGTCCATAGAACACCGAAGTCACCTGGTTGTTATATGGGTCACGTTTACCTTTAAAAGTAAGAATGTCACCCATGTCTGACGGTGAAGCCCAACCGTGTGCCACTCTCACATAAGGCTTAGTGCTGATGTCACGGCTTACTTGCTTGGCTTTAGACGTGCTCTTTTTCTTTTCATTAAAGAAACCGAAACCGACATAGACTTCGCCTTCAAAGCGCTCTTTGACCACTGAGGAGTGATACGCCGCGTTATCCAGCATGCGAATATTCGTTGCACCTAATAGGTACAAATTTGATGTGACGTGGTAACGCGCATCAACACCCATCGCGTAATCGACACCACCAGATAGGTTGTCGACCGTATCACGGTAAGTGCCGTAGTACTGAGTATTAAAGTCAGCATCTTTGAAACGCAAAGTGACATTAGGACGAACTTCGAGGTCGCCATAGTCCAACAAACCTTGTAGGCGGAAGTTAGCATGGAAACGATTGTCACCATCCGTCATCAACTCCGCGTCATAATGCCACACAGGGTCAAAGTTATAACGCATTTGCAGACCGTAATCAGCGGTATCACCACCAACGGCATTTTGTTCATCTTCAGGGATATCGATGAATCGCATACGCGTTATCGCGTTGAACTCTAATTGTTTATCATCCGTTTTATAGAGGTGGGCACCTGCCATGGTACCGTCAAGAAAGACATAGTCGTTCTTAAAGAACATCATGGGAATGAAAGTACTTACAGTAGCATCACCGCCTTTTGTATCAAAAGGGATGTTGGCTGTACGCCAAACTGCTGCAATACCCCACTCCGCTTCTTGCGCAGACTCTTCGGCTTGTGCAATGGACGTTGCCATCATGGTTGCCGTAATCGCTAGCGCGAGATTTTTCTTAATCATGTCTTGCAGTTTCTCCAACTGGAAATGTTATCAATCAGTAAAAAAAGGGTCGAGAGCACGTGTTTGGGATGGTAAATAGCCTAACTTGTAAGGCTAATGCCAATTTCGCTTACAACGCTATCTCTTAAGAGAAGAGTTGTTATATTATGTTGTTATTACACTTATTATGTCACCTAACTGTGATTATCCGATACAGCTCAATAAATAACCAACAGTTATCAATGGCATAGTTTCCACTATTTAGACCAATCGTGAAAGTAGAAAAATTAAAAAACATCCTTAATAGTCTGCCTGTTGACAGTGATATTCATGTCGTTACTGGTGAAAAGTGGCTTCCTGAACGATTAGTCAATACAGAACTCGATAACGAACTGTTATTTCTAGAGTTTGACAACGCTCCTGATGAAGCATCTTCTGATGAAGAGGCGCGTGGTTTTGTTGAGCATGAGGTTGAACTACTTCGCCGCAGATTGGAAGAAATCGTTGAACAAAGTAGTAACACGTCTCAACTACTAGACGCACTGACAGGTTTCTTTGTGATTGGGCATGAGGCAAGTAGCTCTGACTTTATAGAATTACTAGAGCAAATGGAAAATGAGGAAGCTGTACTCGACAAAAGTGCATAACCGCAAATAGAAAACAAAAAGTAACAAGGATAGTCATGACGACACTACCCCATCTTCTTGCAGGTCCAGTTCTTCGCCGAACAAACAAACGTGAGCTGACACTTTGGTTTGCGACGTCAGTTTCACCGCAGTCTTTGTCTGTTTCTGTATCTGGTGAGTTCGGTAAACATTCCTACACGATACCTGAACCTCAGATATTGCAGCTAAGTCCTAAGCTTTGGATAGTCCAATTCTATTTACAACACTCTTTTGAAGCGTACGATAAGCTTCACTACGACATCGTCGACTTGGCATCAAATCGTTCCGCTCTTCCCAAGAATATGTTTTATGCCGATAACCAACGCGTCGATGTTCAACTCACGGACACCGCAGACTATATCATTCATGGCTCCTGTAGAAACCCACACCACCCAAGTCCAGATAGTCTTGCAAAGTTAGACGAGCGCATTGAAAGTAAAGTAAAAGACGGTCAATTGACTGATCGTCCCGATATCCTGCTACTCACTGGTGATCAAATATACGCTGACCACATCGCCGGGCCGACTCTTCAGTGTATTCATAAAGTCATTAAGCTTCTGGAATTACCTAACGAAGAATTTCTCCAAAGCTCGCTTGCAGACAGTTCGTTGCTTCACAGTGGCGAAGTTGGACTTTATGAAAGAGATAAACTCTTACCTAAGTATCAAGATACCAGTAGTCGACTCAAGAACTTATTAAACTCCCAACAAACCGCCATTTTCAGTTCACGAGAATGTGATAACCATTTGGTTACTCTGTCTGAGTTCATCGCGATGTACCTTCTTACTTGGTCCCCAGAGTTATGGCATCTCGTTGGTTTCGAAAAGTTAAGCGGCAATGACATCTGCCCCTCGCATCGCGAACAGTGGCTATCAGAGCAACAAGCACTAGGGGGGTTCGTCGCCGATTTATCAAAGGTTCGACGACTACTAGCTCATGTTCCTACTTACATGATTTTCGACGACCATGACGTCACAGATGACTGGAACCTAACGGTTGGCTGGGAAAAAGCCGCGTATGAAAATGCTTTCTCTAAGCGAATCATAGGTAATGCTTTAGTGAGTTATCTGATTTTCCAAGCATGGGGAAATCATCCAGAACAGATGCATTCCGACTGGAAACAAGAATTAATCACCTTATTCCCAAACAATCCGGTTAGCGAGGCAATGCTGGATAACGATCAGCATGATGAATTGATACAGCAGCTTCTAAGATACGAAAAATGGCACTACACCTTAGAAAGCCACCCAAAAGTGATCGTTATTGACACCCGTACTCGGCGCTGGCGCTCCGAGTCTAAGATGAACAAACCGTCAGGGCTTATGGATTGGGAGGCGATGGTTGAGTTTCAACAAGAGTTGATTGGGTTTGACTCTGTCGTTGTCGTTTCTCCAGCCCCAATGTTTGGTGTGAAATTTATTGAGACGCTACAAGCTATGGCGACCAAGCTTGGCAATCCACTGATCATTGATGCTGAGAACTGGATGGCGCACCCAGGAAGTGCCAACACATTGCTGTCGATTTTTACTCACAGTAAAACGCCCGAGAATTTTGTCATTCTGTCTGGCGATGTTCACTATTCGTTTGTCTATGACGTAAAGCTGAGGTTCAAACAAACCGACTCCCATATTTATCAAATTACATGCAGTGGTATAAAGAATGAGTTTCCAGAACCATTGCTTACGGTTTGTGACACCTTAGATAAATGGCTATATACCCCTCGCTCACCGCTCAACTGGTTTACTAAGCGTAAACGCTTGAAGATATTCAAACGTAAGCCAGAGCCAAGCGATCACAATCGATTAGTGAATAAATCTGGCGTTGGTTTGGTGAAGCTAGACCCTTTTGGCAAACCTGCTTACGTCGCCGTACTTCATGGGGATGGCTCAGAAACCGTCTTTCCTGAAACTAATTCAGAAGATTAGACTCTAACTACTTGTGATCTCGCGCACATAGCACTATGTAGTTAAGTAACACCCTTAAAAGTAGGTACGCCAATGTTCAACTCAATTACTTCTTTATTTAAACAGCTTATTGAAGGGGATGATCTGTCCAAAGCTCAGGGTGTCAGCCCCAACCTCGCCATTGCTTCCTTGCTGTGCGAAGTCTCTAAAGCTGACTATCAAGTAGATGCAGAGGAAGAGAAAGCGAAGCGTCAGTTGGTAGTGCGTATGCTCGGCTTGACGGATGCAGAAGCCGTCACCCTACTCGACCAAGCTCAAGAGCAAGCCCAAAACTCAGCGTCACTTTATGATTTTACCTCTAGCTTAAGGGAACTTAGCCAAGAACGACGTTTTGAATTAATTAAAGCGATGTGGGAAGTGGCTAATGCAGACGGTGTGATTGATCCGTTGGAGGATTCTGTTATCAGAAAGGTTGCGGAGCTGCTTTATGTTGACCATAGCGAGTTCATACGCGCCAAAATACAGGTTGTCGATAAAGACTAGGATTTTAATGGTTAGCCTCTTCTGCAAAGCTAGAAAGAGGCTAACAAGATTAAAGCATCGTCAGAGCAAGCTTGGCGAGATTATAGGCATCGACGTATCCTGAATGCTGACGCCCTTCCCACTCAATTCCTTTCTGCTCTTGAGCGGCCTTATGACCTATACGCTTGTCTTTTAGTCGGTTTTGAATACGGTACAACGTGGCTAAGTTCACAAACTCCTTGAAAGGCATTTCAATCCCTTTAGCTTCACACTCAAGACGCAAAATATCATCATCGCGTCCCCAAGAAGCATAGATCTTATTGGGACCACCAAAGTTCTTAACCATTGACTGTATCACTGACTCAAGTGGTCGCCCTTGTTTCTCAACTTTTCTCGGGGTAATACCTGTCAGCTCTGTACAGAACAACGACACTTCATCTTTCTCGGGTTTTACATAGTACTGAGCACGCTTTACGACTTCTTGCTTCACCAAATCGATCTCAGCCAAGCCAACTTCGATGATTTCACCTGTTGTACCAACGCCATCGACGTTCCAGCAACACATTTCAAGATCAAAACAAACGACTCGGTTATAATTCATAGCGACTTAGTAAACAGTAATTAACACCGCGAAATTGTAGCGTATTCAAAACAAAAGCTCGACAGGCACATTACCGATCGCTCTTTATTCAAGCAACATTGGCTCGATTTCTACCATTCGCCTTACTAATGTACAGCTGCTCGTCTGCCCTATTGATCAACTGTTCGATAGTTTCACCACGATAGACGGCAGCTCCGATACTTAGCGTACAAGTGAAAGATGGATCTATCGAGTTCCAGGTTAGCTGAGAGGCTTCCACGCAAATATCCGCAATATACTTTTGTAGCGTCGTATAATCGATGCATCGACTAATAACGGCAAACTCATCGCCTCCTAGACGGAATAACATGTCATCCGGATACAGCTTATCTTTGATATACGCTGCAACCTGCATCAGTATCTCGTCACCCGCTACATGACCATATTTGTCATTGATTCCTTTAAATTGATCGACATCGATAATCACCAGTGAGAACGGCTTGTTACAAGAGACGTGGTAGTCAGTCAAACGATTGAATGCGCGTCGGTTATAAACCTCTGTTAAAGGGTCTCGCTCTACGAGGTATTGAAGATCTCTTGTACGGCGGTTCACAATCACAGCGAGTCTGCGCTGCTCTCTAAGCATCAGATAAACAACGTAAGCGAGCAACAGTGAAATCAACAAACCACCTGTCATCACAAAGAAGAGAATTAACTTATCGTTCTTTGTGATTCCGGCATCGTGTTTAAACTGAATGCGCCACTGACGATCGTAAAGGTCGATGATGACATCTTTTGATGGTTCATCCAAAGCATCCCAAAGGTCGTTTTGATAGAGTATTGGGTCATCTTCCGCATCAAACCCAAGATCGACAACACGAATCCCTACATCTTTTCCTAGCGCTGTACGATTGACAATTTGCTCAAAATATACTGTGATTCTGATTACGCCAATCACGACACCACGAAGGGAGCGTGTGCCAGCATCAAATACTGGTACATAAACTAGCATCCCCTCTTTGGGCAAAGAGCGGTCGAACCCATCCTGGAGTAGTCGAATCTTGTCCGAAAGACTTGGCTCTCCCGTCTCCGTGGTGTTTCTTATAACGCGACGAACACGCTCTCGGGAAGAGTAATAACCCAAAGCTCTGAGGTTTGATTCGTTAACGGGATAGACATCACTCGCCACATAAATAGGTTCATCATTTTCTAATATGTAACCTTCAACACGCGGCTTATCTTTGGGAACGGTATACACTTGATAACTAGGAAAGCGCTCTCGCACTCGTTTGATATGAGTGTCTAGCTGCTCTGGATAAACCTTTTTCATCCATTGCATAGCAATGAGACTTTTTGAACTGTCTACCAAAGGCTCCGCGAAACTCGAGAAATTATCCCACGCACTGGGTTGGGTCGCATGATAAAAGCTAGCTCCTGCTCCTATAAAGCTTACATCGAGCATGACGAGCTCTTTTATATTTTCGGTTTGATTCTCTGTTAAAAATTCAAAATTTGAGTCGGCTAGCTGTTTTTGTCCTCCATAGACGATATGTGTAATAAATGCGGTAAGCACAACGCCAAATACGAATACCAAAACGGCATATCGCTTAACACCACGATCCTTTTGATTTAAGCCTGTAACCATTTTTTGTCCTGGCTGACTATGCAAGTGCCAGCCTTCTCATTTGTGAAACTGATATATAACTAACGTATTATTTATGTTGATAATTTTTATTATTAATGGTAGCAAAATCGATTTTACACACTGTCTAACTATCAAGAAGTTACAGTTTCAATTAATGAAGCACAGATCACTTTAAATTAGCAAAACACCATCTTCTGCTGATTTATCCACCGAAAAACTCACTTTGCAATGACAAAGCTGCGAAAGCATCGCGCTAAGAGCCTTGATTATGCTAGACTTCGCCCCAAAATTAACTACTAATGACTGACACATAGAGAAACCCCTATGAACTTCGACCTAAATGTTATCCCAACAACTTTCGACATGCTGCACGCTGGCCTTGCTGCTTCAAGCGTCCTACTACTCGCTATTGCTGTATCTCGCAAGAGCAAAGTTGTCGAGAAAGTGGTAGAAAAGCCAGTAGAGAAGATTGTCGAGGTTGAAAAGCCAGTAGAAAAAATCGTAGAAATTGAAAAAGTCGTAGAAGTCGAAAAAGTGATAGAGAAAGTTGTAGAAGTCGAATCCAAACTTGCAACCGCTTCAACCGATTCTGCGATGCAGTTACTATCGCTGATGCAACAAGAAGCACGTATGGTCGACTTCCTTCAAGAAGACCTAACATCATTCTCTGATGAAGAAGTTGGCGCTGCGGCACGTGTTGTTCACTCTGGTGGTAAAAAGGTGATCACTGAGTACTTCGAACTATCTCCGATTCGCAATGAAGAAGAAGAGACTCGCATTTCAATCGAAGAAGGCTTCGACCCTCAATCTGTGCGTCTGACCGGCAATGTCACTGGCAATGCACCATTCAATGGTACGCTTGTCCATAAAGGCTGGAAGGCAGATAAAGTCACTCTGCCTAAGCTTTCTGAGAACTACAACGCATCAATCATCGCACCTGCAGAGGTGGAGCTATAATGGAACCTTCAGTGCAAACTCAAGACCAAACTATTGCAAAATACAGTGTAGGTATCGACCTTGGTACGACACACTGTGTTATGTCGTTTATCGACACTCAAAACGAAGACGCTCAAGTTGAAGTCGTCGCTATTCCTCAGCTAACTGCCCCAGGGACAGTTGAATCATATAAACAGCTTGGCTCGTTCTTGTATCAACCACATGAACACGAAATGGGTCAAGGCTCTCGCACGCTGCCTTGGACGAGCGAGCCGAAAGCATTGGTTGGTGCGGTAGCACGTAACCTTGGCTCAAAAACACCGATTCGCTTGGTCGCAAGTGCTAAATCATGGCTATGTCATGGTGGTGTGAACCGTCGTGAAAGTTTTCTGCCACAAGGCAGCCCCGAAGAAGTGAGCAAAGTGTCACCTCTTCGTGCGACAGAACTTTATTTAGAGCACCTGAAAGATGCATGGAATCACATGCACCCAGACAATGCTCTAGAACAGCAAGATGTGACCATCACGGTACCAGCATCATTTGATCCTGCAGCTCGCGATCTAACAGCAGAAGCGGCACGCAATGTTGGTCTTGCGCACCTTACTCTCTTAGAAGAGCCACAAGCTGCACTTTATAGCTGGATTGATAACAGTAACGATAAATGGCGTGATGAAGTCAACGTCGGTGATGTTGTTTTGGTTGTCGATGTAGGTGGTGGTACTACCGACTTGTCTCTTGTTGCCGTTACCGAAGAAGACGGTAACTTAAACTTAGAACGAGTAGCGGTTGGTGAGCATATTCTTCTTGGTGGCGACAACATGGACCTTGCGCTTGCGTATCGTCTTAAGATGAAGCTCGCACAAGATGGTAAAGAACTTCAACCATGGCAAGTACAGGCGATGACACACGCTTGTCGTGACGCAAAAGAAGCGCTGCTCAATGATGCTGAGCTTCAAGCTGTACCAATTGTTGTTCCAAGCCGTGGATCTAAGCTACTCGGCGCAACATTAAAAACGGAATTGACTCAGCAAGAAGTGCAGCAAACGCTGGTTGACGGTTTCTTCCCTCAGGTTGGCGTTCAAGAGCATCCTGTACAACGTGCTCGCGGTGCACTGACTCAAATGGGTCTACCCTACGCTCAAGATGCCGCGATTACTCGTCACATTGCCGCGTTTTTAAGCCATCAAAGTAACGCGACTGACAACGCATTTGCAGGTATTCCAGGAATGGAAGCTGCCCCAGAGTTTGTTAAACCTACGGCACTGCTATTTAACGGCGGTGTACTTAAGTCTAAGCTGCTCTCTGATCGCCTGTTCAATACGATTAACAGCTGGTTAGAATCAGCGAATGCAGAAAAAGCGAAAATGCTTTCAGGTCTCGATCTTGACCTTGCGGTTGCGAGCGGTGCAGCCTATTACGGCAGCGTACGTCGCGGCCAAGGCGTTCGTATTCGCGGTGGTATCGCGTCTAGCTACTATATCGGTATCGAGAGCGCTATGCCGGCTATTCCGGGCATGGCACCTCCAATGGAAGCCCTATGCGTGGCTCCTTTTGGTATGGAAGAAGGCAGCAGCGTGCTGGTACCGAGCCAAGAATTTGGTTTGGTCATCGGTCAACCTGTTCACTTCCAATTCTTTGGTTCGACAACTCGCCGCGAAGACGAAGCAGGTGTCCACCTAGATTACTGGAGACCAGAAGAGCTTGAAGAACTGCCAGAGATTCAAGTTACTCTGCCAGTATCTGAAGGGCGTAATATTGGAGACGTTGTTCCAGTGACGCTATCATCACGTGTAACTGAGCTTGGTACTCTCTATCTTGAGGCAATCGCTTCAGACAACGGTCAAAAATGGCACGTTGAGTTCGACGTTCGCGAAGACGCATAATAATAACTATGATGAAACGGCACGCTATGTGCCGTTTTTTATCTCCACTCTCTCCCTTTTCAAAACCCTAACTGGAGCGTGTCATGGCATCCGCACAATATTTGGTCGGCATCGATTTAGGGACAACCAACACGGTTGTTGCATTCTGTGAAATTCAAGACGAACTTTCTAACTCCCCTGTTGAACTCTTTGAAATAGACCAACTTGTTGGTCCGGGCGAAGTAGTAAGGAAACCGCTCTTGCCGTCCTTCCGCTATCATGCTGCGCAGCAACAAGTTTCGGATTCCGATCTGACACTCCCGTGGGAAAACAAACCAGTTAAAGGGGACATCCAAAACCTAATCATTGGTGAATGGGCGCGAGAGCTAGGTGCAAAAGTAGAGGGCCGTCAGGTCTCCAGCGCAAAAAGTTGGCTGTCACACACTGCCGTGGATCGTGAAGACGACATCCTTCCTTGGGCAGGTGCTCAAGATGTTGAAAAAGTCTCTCCCGTTATCGCAAGTGCAAGTTATCTCAATCATATCCGTCAGGCTTGGAACCACAGACACCATTACAACAAGCTTGAAGACCAAGACGTCGTAATCACAGTACCCGCTTCGTTTGATGAAACTGCTCGAAAACTCACACTTCAAGCGGCAAAGCTCGCCGGCCTTCCAAAAGTTCACTTACTGGAGGAGCCTCAAGCAGTTTGCTACGACTGGTATGCTCGACACAAAGAAACCGCGTCACAAGAGCTTTCACAAGTGCCATTGATTTTAGTCTGTGATGTAGGTGGTGGTACTACTGACCTCAGTTTAATCGAAGCAAAACACGACGACGAAGAGCTAGTGCTGAACCGTATCGGCGTGGGTGAGCACTTAATGCTAGGTGGCGACAACCTTGATTTGGCGCTCGCCCATATGGCTGAGCAACGATTCAATGAGTCGAAGAAACTGAACGCTGCAAGTCTCACTAAACTAATTCAGCAAACCAGAAAAGCAAAAGAAGCACTGCTGTCTGAAGATGCACCATCAGAAATGAAAATTACTATGCTTGGTAGTGGTTCGCGACTGATTGGCGGCACCAAAAGCATCGCGCTCAGTAAGTCCGAAGTTCACCAGATTGCGCTCGAAGGTTTCTTCCCTCAAACCGAATTCGGAGAGTTGCCAGATAAGAAGCGTAGCGCAGTCGTGGAGTTTGGCTTGCCGTATGTCTCCGATCCAGCCGTTAGCAAACATGTCTCAGAGTTCTTGCATTTACATCAAGAGGTTTCTAGAGAAGCATTAAACGATGGTTCAGATCCCGCAATCCCTGTAGGCCTTTTGCTCAATGGCGGTGTTTTCAATAGTGAACTCGTTACACGACGTATCGTTGATATCGTAGAAAACTGGAAAGGCACCCCTATTACACTGCTCTCCAACCCACATCCGGATTGGTCTGTTGCTCTTGGAGCAGTCGCCTTTGCCAAAGCACGCCGTGGGGCTCAATTGAAGATTGGTGGTGGTAGTGCACGCTCTTACTTCCTTCACCTGCAAGAAAAGAACAAGCTTGGCCAAGCACTATGTTTATTATCAAAAGGGACGGAAGAAGGACAAGAGATTCGACTTACAGGCCGTCGCTTCGCACTTACTTTAGGTGAACCTGTCCGATTCAATCTACTGACTTCGACGCATGATTACTTTGGTGAGCATCAAAAGGTTCAGAATGGCTTGATGACCCATATCGACCCGGATCAGTTCAACCCGCTACCACCTTACATCAGTACGTTACAAGGTAACGAAAAACAACTCAACGCTAACCAAAAAGAGCGTGTTGAAGTGCAACTCGCGTGTCAGTTAACGGAAGTCGGGACACTAAAGATCGAATGTGTAAGCGTCGAGGATGAGCAGCAGCGATGGGAGTTAGAGTTTGAGGTTAGGAATCAACAAGCCCAAGAAGAAACCATTCAAGCTCATCCTGGTCTAGAGCCCAGTAAAGCGCTTATCTCACGATTATACAGTGGTAATAAGAATAGTGCCGACAGTAAAGAGATTAAGATTCTCGCGAAGTCGCTAGAAAAGAGCTTAGGCAAAAAAGATGAGTGGGATTTTCACACCCTTCGCTCACTTGTCGACAGCTTTTCATTAGGTCGCAAACGTCGCCGTCGCTCGGAGCAGCATGAAAAGAATTGGCTTCGACTTACTGGTTTCTGTATGCGTCCGGGATTTGGTGACGCAACTGACTCTTGGAGAATGGAACAAATATGGGGTTTGTATCAGCAAGGCATCCAATTCCAAAATTCTCAAGGCTGGAGTGACTGGTGGACATTTTGGCGTCGTGTGTCTGGAGGGCTGAACGAAGAACAGCAAGAGGTTATCCTAGGTGACATTGCTAAGTACCTTCATCCAGGAGCGATGAAGAATGCTAAGACGTTCCAAGGTGCCAAGGATAAGGGTTACGAGGCAATGGTTAGGCTGTCAGCAAGCTTAGAAAACCTCTACGTTGACGACAAAGTTCTGCTAGCGACTTGGTACTTAAGCAAAGCGATTAATCAGTCTCAGTTCGAACAAGCACACTGGTGGGCGCTGGGCCGTCTTGCATCACGAACACCGCTTTATGGTAGCCAGCATAACGTGATAGCTAGAGAGCAAGTCGAGCAATGGCTACCAAAACTTCTTGAGCAAAACTGGATTAAAGAGCCAATGGCGGCGTTTGCTTGTGTTCTTATGTGCCGTAAGACTGGTGACCGTTCGTTAGACGTTTCTGATGATTATCGGACACAAGTTATGGACAAGTTGAAGACCTCAAAGGCACCTACTAACTGGCTCGAACTAGTATCCGAGGTGAAAGAGCTTTCAGAATCCGACTCGAAAAAGCTATTCGGTGATGCCTTGCCTGCTGGGTTACATTTGTTGAAGGATTAATCGATTCTATAGCTTTGCTTCGTTAGCTGGCATTTTAAGGTAAGTAATAACCTTTATTCCGAGCTAATTTCTTAAATAGCAGTTAGATTTCTCACGAAATACTATTTATAAATTGCGCGGAGAAGCCAATGAAGAGCAGAGTTATAGAGTTCCAACCTCTTGGTATTGGCGATTGGATACGAGTTGAGGTGACCCCAGAAGTTGCCGAAGTCCTAGCAAAAGAATACACAGAATACGGTTGGCCGGTTAGGGTTTACAGTTACATATTTAATGGAAAGAAAAACGAGCTCTGAGCTCGTTTTTTTTTATGCCCCCACCAATTCCTACTCTTTAATGGATAGTCTATCCTTTAAGTTAACCTGCTGATTCAGTGAACTTTTCAATATCGAAACTTGCTTGAGTAAAGGAATTACGATGAAGGCCAAGTATCTATACCCTATCCTACTATCTAGTGTTATCTGCCCTCCCTTGTCTGCTAACGAGAGGGCAAGTAGTGACGATGAATGGGAGTTTCTTTTGGTATTCCCAATGATTTGGACTCCCAGTATCTCTGGCACCGCGGGTGACGCTGATGGACGAGCCGATATCGATATCCCATTTTCAAATATCGTCAAAAACTTGAATTTTGGCATCATGGGAGACTTCTACGCCCAAAAAAACAAATGGCTGTTCGGTTTTCGAACCAATTATCTTCACATCAAGAGCGATACCTCCTCTACCTATAGCCCTAACTCTCCACTGATCCCTGATATCACCGCTAATATCGATGTAGACGCGACCATGTCATTAAATGATTTGTTTGGAGGGTATGAAGTGGTTGGCGGCTTAGTGCTCTTAACTGGCGTTCGACACACCTACAGTCGTTTTAACGTCGGTGTCAATATCAATGGTACACCCATTGACCCCATCAAGTCCTCTGGTCATCAGTTTGATTGGTTGGTCGGTCTCAAATACGCGCATTGGTTTAATCAAGACTGGGGCCTAAGCCTGACAGTAGACAGTAGTATTGCGGGTGACAACGACGTGAACCGAGGTATAAACCTTGCTGGTATGTACCGTTTAAGTGAGTTGAATAATATTTGGTTTGGATATCGGTATTTAAACATTCAAAACGATTCGGGCACTACACAAGTGGATGTCACTCAGCAGGGCCCGATGGTCGGTTGGGCGTTTAGTTTTTAAAACCGTACATATCTCAGTCTAGTTTGTAAATGCGTGGCCAAATCAATATGTAGCCAGAGCGTTTCGATATCTTGGACTCTAAAGTGGACAATCATGTTTATCTCCATCGTTGTGTGGTTTTTGAACATACAGGTTCTGATAGGTCTCTGTTTGCCAAAACACGCCACAACGATGGATAAGTAGTGAAATAAATTAAACAGCAACGAATTTAGAACTGATATTTAAGCCCTGTAGACTCTAACAGCTCATAGATTTCTCGTTGACTTTCCGATGTTCGCCCTTTTGTCCCACCTACTTCGCGCAGTTTATTTCGCATTGAAATCCATTCTTCGCTTCCCCATCGAAGAGAGTCTTTCTTAAGAAGCTCAAACTGCTGATTAAGATCATTGATAATCTCATCGCCAGTCAAGAAAAAACCCACTTCGTTGTTGTACAGCAGAGAGCGAAAGTCGAGGTTAGTCGTTCCTACGAATGCACTGTCGTCAATGATTAGAAATTTAGCGTGAAGCTTTCCATAAAATTGGTCACCACCGAGTAATACAGAGTCTGGCTTACCCAGTTGATAGAACTTTATCCTTGGATGATTAATCGCCTTTTGCCAAGCTTCTGAGTTCAAGAAAGACGCGTTTAGTTCGTTATTCGTTAAGTCATCTTCAAGCCAAGTTTTTTTAAGCTCATCGTCATACATGATAAGCGTTGGGACAGTGTGCATGTCTATTACTGCTTGAGTGAAGAAATTGTCGCTTGTCAGTACTGAGTTGGTGATGATTTCAATGTTTCGTTCAGGATCTTGCTCCAACCATCGAAGCGCAGTGTTTAGATCTTTGTCAATGACACCTTCATCTTTTAAAAGTTCTGACTGTAAAAAGAGATACGGCGACACCACTTTAATCGTTTTTAAACTGGTGTCGGTATAAGCGACTTTTGCCAATATTCCACTAATAGAGTTCGCATTAGCGCTTTTATTCGTGCTGTAGCGCTCAACAACATCATCCGCGTTTAGGTTATCCAGTTCATGAGCGAACTTCGTATCTGATGTTCGATACCCTTCTTGAACAAAGTTAGACACCGAGCTGTAGGCTTGGTTGAACTCCGAGTTGGATTTCAATTGTGCATAGGCTTGTAGCAATAGCTCACGATCTCGGTTGTAAGATGACCAAGTATCGAGCTTCTTATTGCCTGGTTTAGTAAACAAAACCGTGAAGTAGTATTCACTCAAGCGACTTGGACTTTCGTTGACTTTGGCATCCGATAAAGGTCTGAGCATAATTTCGATATCGCGGAATGCTGAGAGATCCTTCTCGCCATCGCTATTGATCCCATAGTAATGCAGTGACATGTTGCGGCCACCGGTAATCACATAAGCATCTTCGTTATAAAACCCATCAACGATAAAAAGCTTGTCATGTGAACGATGGTTCCAACGAGAATCGCCTTCAGTTAATGCGTTAAATATTACCGCTTGTACTCGGGCTTTCTGGTTTGTCTTCATCCCTGCTCTATCTAGGATATAGCCTGCATCCTCTTCACATTGCATTAAGCCTTTTAAGTTTCCATTATTCAGACTATATGAACCTAAACTGTCCACCATGATGCGAACATCTACGCCACGCTCTACCGCTTTACACAATGCACCAAGCGTCGCCTTACCCGCTAAATCGTCAGCAAAAATGTAATACGTCATATCAATAGTGTGTTTAGCGTTTTCAATCAGATAGATTTTCGTTGCTAAGCTCTGTATAGCATCCTTTTGCTCAGTACCTAACACTTTAACTTTGGCGGGCTGAACTGGTAATAAACTCTCGGAGGCAAGCTTCAAATAGTCTTGATCCAGCTCATCAGAATCACGCCAACGTCGAGACTCCATAAGCTCTGATGTCCAAGCGTCATTTGAGGTAACGGGCGGGTGAGCATTGGAGGCACACCCTCCAATGATGAATAATGAAATTGCGACTGAAATCCCTTTCCACATATCATTTTCCTGAGTTTGATTTTAGAAGGTCAAATATGACCTGAATTACCTATCTATTACCAAATGACAAAACCTAGTTCTTGGTCATCTGGCCTTTAAATTCCAGTACTTTCCACTGCCTAGTCTCGATAAAGAAGGCAGCAACGACCATGTAAACAGCGACGAGTGCGAGCAAACCCAAACGTATCCACATTTTTTCATCGATGACGCCAGAGCTCATTAGCGTGGTACCAATCAATACAAGAGCCGTATTGAGTGCTGTTGCGTAAATCGGCGCTTTTGCTGACTCTGTGTACATTTTGGTGCCTAACGTGATCGCCAATAAAGCGATGAACAATGTATAGAAGGCAATATTAGGCACTAAGGCTAGAACTCCAAATACGACAATCGCAATCACGCCACCAATCGCGTTACTGATAAGAAGAAAAGCACTCAGTTTTACCGACTTTTCACCTGTGATCATCAGGGAAAGCAGCGCGATAAAAATCATCGATAACAAGGCTTCGGAGATTTGAAAAATAAAAAACACACTAACCACTGGAAACGCGATAATCAAAGCGCGCAGCGCAGAGAACCATCGAAATTCATCCGATAGTGACACCGCTTGATAACTGGCGTGCTGCTCTTCTCGCTCAGGTAAGTAAATGTGGAGTAGAGCAAAAATGCCGACGGAAATAGCCCCAGATAAGCTCAGTCCTATGGCGAGAAAGATGGTTGTCCCAGTACTTTGAATAGCCATAAATGGCAGCATTAAAGTAGACATTAAAAGGATGGTTGCGAACAAGTTCCACTTTGGATCTAAGAACAAGAAGTAACCGATCATCATCAAACCGGCGACACTCGCTAACATAGGCACTGGATACTGCGAAAAACCAAGACTTAGTGCCACGCCAATCGCCACAGTGACGATCATTGCTAGTAGCAACTCATAAACGATATCGACATGAAGTACCCGTTTTTCAAACAAGAACTTCGCCGTGAAAATCGGCGCTACAAAAGCAAGTGGCCAATCTATCCAAGCAGCCAGAAATGTAGCGAGTGCAACACCGAGTGTGAAACGCAATATCCGCGTTTGAACCGCTGCTGGCAATACCTTCGTTGCTTGGCCGCTCAGTATTTTACCTGACATACGACATCCAACTTACAACTCGAATCCAAAGCTTTCCTAACAAATTGAACACTGTGCTGTCATCTGTATATACGACGACATCTGCTTGCCCGCCAATTCTTAATAGCCCAGTGGTATCCGCTGTATCAAACTCAATACTAACCGGCAGCATCTGCGTTTGTCGTAACCAACCTGTTTGATTATTAGCTTGAGCTAGCTTGCCTGCCTGGTTGCTCTGCCCCCAGTCAACGCCCCAGTCAACACTAGATATCGTCCCCTTCACCACTTTACCGGGAGCAAAATCCAGAGCGATCTCAACTTCATTACCTGGCTGAATGTTACCCAAGCTGTTTTCTCGAAAATATGCCTCAATCCAAATACTGTCAGTCGAGACAAATGTCATGATGGGCTGACCCGCACTCGCGTAAAAGCCTTCTGACAGGCTGAAGTTTGAGACACCACCATTGGTTGGCGCGCGAACAACGGTACGCTCGAGATCCAATTGCGCTTTTTCTAAAGCCAGCAGTGCCGCTTTGATCTGGCTATTCTCTTCACCTTCTGCACCAAGCTGTTTGTTCGCGCGATCTAGGTCGGCTTGTGCGTTTGCTACGTTTGCACGAGCAGTGGCAAGGCTAGCACGTGCTTTATCTGCCTCAGATACTGACACTACGCCCTTATCTGCAAGACCTAAAACGCGCCTTGTTTGTAGCTCGACGTTATCTCGTTCAACGGTCGCACTCGTCAACCTCGCTTGAGCGGATGCTATGCTTGCCGTTTGTGCACCTACGTTTTGTCCGGCAATCTCAAGATCTTGCTCTGCTTTTTTTACCGCTATTTGGTAATCAACGGGGTTGAGACTAACAAGTACATCGCCTTCAGAAACAAGTTGGTTTGGTTGAACCTGTATATCAATAACCTGACCCGATACCTGAGGTTTTACCGGAACCACATACCCTTGAACACGAGCATTGTCGGTTGACGGTATGATGCGATCAGAGGCAATACTTAAACCAAGGCTGGCGAGGATTAGCACTATTAATCCATTTGTGACCTTTTTTACCTTGTTTTGTTTTGCATCAGCTTGCTGCCTATCCGTTTCGGCTTGCTCTGTACTCTCGTCTGATTTTTGTTCTAATTCTGTTTTGTCGCTCATTACACAGCCCTTGTTTACAATTCTGAGACTTAGACCCTTTTAGGTATAGACTATATCGCTAGTAATTTAAAATTAATTGCTTTAAAAATTAGTAGATTAGCGACGGAAGCCATAATTAGATGAACACTTCTCATCCGGTGATAAGAGTATATTAGAAGTTCGCCAAAAGTTGCCATTTCACGCCAAAATACTAATCTAAGAGAACAACCACTGATAAAGCCAAACCATGTCTAGCAATCAAGAACCTATGACGAGCCTGATTAAATCGGGTTACGCTCGAATATTACTCGAGCTATTTCGCGAATATAACGAAGACCCGCACAAAGCAATTCGTGACTCAGGCTTGCCCCCGGACTTATTTGAGCTCGACCAAGAGTTTTTGCCTCAAGAACCCGTGAAGCGATTGTTGTATTTACTTGGCAATCAGCTAGGGATGAATAACTTTGGTGAACTCATCAGAACTGCCATCAAACAGAAGGCCTTGCCTAGGCTTCTTGGTGAGTTTGCAGAGTGTGAGACAGTTAGAGAAGCGCTAGAATGTTCGCGTGATGTTTTCGCCTTCGACTCAACAAATGTGCGCGTCGGCCTAGAAACAACGCACGGTCGAACATGGTATTGGTGCAAACGAGATTATGATGCCTCGCAGCCTTTCGTTTGGTCGGAGGTATGGGCGGTAGTTTATGCGATAGAAATGATTAGGGCATTAACGAAAACCAACTGGACACCAAAACAACTCAAGGTCCAGCATGATGAAATCGAGCTATATAAGGCAATAATCGGTAATTCTACTCAATACTTCGTGAGTAACGAGCGAATTGAGTGGCTAATCGAGGATGAGATTCTAGAACAGCGACCAATGATATCGTCGAAAGACACCGCTCCGAAAGCACCACTAGTTACATGGCATGCTAACTTTACCGACCAAGTGTTTACAGCTCTTATGCCCTATGTCAGGGAGCATAACCTCACACTGGACAACGCCGCTAAACTACTCAAAATGTCGCCTAGGACTTTGCAAAGACGTTTAAACGAGGAACGCACCAACTTCCGGCACATAAAAGACAATCTTGTGTTTACTGTCGCTGTAGAGATGATGGGAGAAGACCTATCGCTCACTCATATTGCAAGCCAACTTGGCTTTTCTGATATATCTCATTTCTCTAGATCTTTTAAACGAATCAGCGGTCTAACCCCCAAACTCTATCAACGCACGATCCTCAGCCTTAACAGCAACCATAGGTCTCCATAACCTCTGACTGGGCTGAGGTTATGGAGTTGGAACAAGCCTGCTATTCTGTTGGGCCTTCTTCTAATCGTGATTTTTGACCTAAACGATAGATATGCTCTGCTCTGGTGCCAAAGAGCCAAAAACTGGCGGCCAAGACTGCAAAGAACAAAGCTTTATGCGTCCCTTCCCAAAAGTACTCAATAAAACGGGTGTAAAAATTGACGAAGATAAAAATAAGACCGAACCCTCGATTCAACTCATCATCAAACTTGATTCCATGATACAGAGCAGCGATTGAGGCTATTAGTAACAACAGCGACCAATGTATCAATGAGAACTGGCTTACATCTCCCCAATCTGCAAAGTCTGCATAATTGCCGAAGATGGAAACAACCCAAAGCGACAAGAAAAATAGGATCAAGCCAAACGCTCGAGTGGTTAGAGCAAAATCTTCTTTCGACTTGAATCGGGTCTGTGCGAACATTCCCAAAGCAATAAGGAAAGCGCTAAATACGACAAATCGTAAAGGCATGCTCATCGCGAGAAAATAGCCGTTGTCACTCCATTGATAGGTTTCGAAACCAAACCAGGTTCCCAAGCTAAACAGCGAGCATACCCAAACTAAGAGCGATGGAATCCAGAGCCCCAACAACCCATAAACAATGGACGCAAGCAAAATAAGCTTGGAGAGACTGTCTGTTTCAATGACTTGTCCAATGAAATAGATCGATATAGCCGTGCTGACAATTCCGAGTACAAAAAACGCCTCGTTACTAAAGGTTTTGTCCGGTGATTGTTTTTTTCTTCTCACTCCAAAAAGGTAAAACGCTGCAGACACAATGGCAAAAAAGACGCTTTTGGCGATGTCTGGAGCGCTGAAAATGTTTTGGATGAGTTCGATCAGCCATTTATCAAGAAGTACTGACAGCACACTGAGCACAATACACAGTACTGCTATCCAAAAAGAGTATTTCGCAATGAGCGACCAATCTATCGTCGCGACATCATAGCTGCCTTTGAGCTTATTGTGGTCTTCTTGATCGATGACCCCCTCTTCCAACCACGTATCAATAGCATTATTGACTACACGACTCTCTCGTTTTGAAAGCTTCATTTAATGACTCTTCTACTCATCTATGCAGGTTCTAACGCGCTGTTATTGTCCTGACTATGTTTTGCTCGCCACACTAAACAAATAGTAGTGACTTAGCAAATAATACGGCATCACCTGATATCAAAACTCTGTCATTTTTTAGTAAACCGTATAAAACACCTGTGCGCTTTGACGCCTGAAAGGCCGTCAAATTGAGTTTACCAAGTCGCTCTGACCAATAAGGCATGAGTCCAGCATGAATTGAACCCGTAACGGGGTCTTCATCTCCACCATTCGCTGGCCAAAAATAACGAGAGACAAAGTCATACTCCGAAACATTGCTTGGCGCCGTAGCAACCACATCATAAGGGGCAAGTTCTTTTAGTGCCGCATTGTTTGTGACCAATTCAGTAACGTGTTTCGCATCGTCATAAATGGCAAAATAGGCTTGTTCGCTACACAAAACCTGTTTCGGTGTGATCGATAACCCATTGAGTAACTGCTGGGGGATATCAGTAACATTAAGTGGTTTACGAATAGGGAAGCTCATTTCTACCCTTCCACTTTCATCTTTGGATACCAGTAAATCCCCTACCGATTGTGTCGAGAATTTGATCTCGCCAGTTAGTCCAAGTTGCTCGAACAAAACATGAGACGAAGCCAAGGTTGCATGACCACAAAAATCAATTTCGGTTATCGGCGAAAACCAACGAATAAAGTAATGATTGTCAGCACACTTTCTTAGGAATGCGGTCTCCGAGAGATTATTTTCAATCGCGACGTTTTGCATCCACTGCACGTCATCGTAGTTGTCTACAATCACCACAGCAGCACTGTTACCTCGAAAAGGTGTATCGGTAAAAGCATCGACAATCCATTGTTCAAGCGCCATTCTCTTTCCTTAGTTCGCTCTGTTCGTGTAAGCAATGCGCTTACGGTAAATTCGGTACACGATAGCCAGTAGTATACAAGCCGTTGCAGGTACGGCAAGTGAAAGAAAAGCCAACCTATAGAACAACATAGCCCCTGCGATGCCCCCTAAAACAAAACCAAAAACGATGGTCACAAACAATTTCGCTTTTCGTTTATCGAAGGGTTCACCACGCAGTGAAGAACCAATCATGATGCCCAAGTCAGTCACGATCCCAGTTACATGGGTCGTCCTGACAACTGCGCCGCTGAAAGTTGTCGCAAGTGCATTTTGTAGTCCACATGCAGCCGAAGCGAAATAGGTTCCCATGTGCGAACCTTGGAAGAGAAAATAGGCAGCAATAAATAAAAACAAGCTTTCGATACAAAGTAGCCATTCGTATTGACGGCCAAGCTTTAGCGATACATTAGAAATGAAAAGACCGGAGATAGCGGAACCAGCCAAAAAGCTTAAGACGATCGCAAACAAATACCCTGCCGCTGACCAATCATTAAAAAGCTGCGTACCTAGCAGTGTCGCCGTCCCCGATAGATGAGAGATCGCTTGATGTTGAAATCCCATCAATCCTACCGCGTTTACCGTCCCTGCTAGCAGCGCAAGAATAAAGGCTCCAGATTCAATCCAACGTGGCAATTTAGAAATCAAGTGAGTACCTCACGACAAAAAAGCAGGTTAACGACGACAAAATAGTTCACACCGTCAAAGACGAAGCGTGCATCATAGTCCTATCTAGCGTGGTTTCTTTGATTTGAAGCACATAATGTGCTGCGGACCAGCCGCACCACCTAAATACAGTTCTCCTGTGTCCACAAAACCTACCTTTTGGTACAGCTGATAGGCAATCGTGTTATTGCAATTTACTGTTAAATACAGGTCACACGGGGCTATGCTAAGCCAAGAATCGAACTCCTCAGTAATTAAACTCAGTGACGACTTCGCAAGACCAAGCCCCTGATAGCGCTGGTCTATAAAGTATGCACGTAAGCCGACCGCACCAGCGGGCGCATCCTTCATCGTGTTGGCATAATCTCGGTCGAGTAAAAAGAAACCTACAGCTATTTCATTGGAATAGATGACCCATTGTGTCTCTGAGGGTTTAGATAAGCTCGCGTAGACAATTTCTGAAGTAATGCCGACAAAAGGGAGTTGGCTTTCGTCAACAGAGAGGTTAACTAACTCCTCGGTAACGGGAATCTCAACTTTTCTGATAACTAAAGTCACAAAATAACCCCGTTCTCATTCCAATCAAACTCCATCTGTTTTGCCGTTTTTAGTGCTATTTCCCTACCTTTTAGTTTTTCCACGAGCCTCAAGCTCATATCTATACCGGCTGATATTCCGCCAGATGTTACTAAGCGACCGAGATCAACCCAACGAACGTCGGGTTTAACCGTTAAGTTAGGAAATTTTGATTTCAAATCACCTTGATCCTCCCAATGGGTGGTGACAGTTTGATCGGTAATAACCCCTGCTTGAGCCAGCAAAAAGGCGCCTGTACACACTGAAGAGACTAGATCGGCCTCTTTGGAAACTTTCGCGATCCAGTCCATAGATTTCACATTGGTCATCTCTGGCTCATGTATACCGCCGGGGATGACTACCACATCCAACTTTGGGTGGCTGAGGATTGAGTAATCCGACTGAACATTAAAACCTCCACGGGCACTTACTTCACCATGACTGCTAGACAGTAAACTCACATTCCACTTATCTTCATCAGGCAAAAATCGATTTGCCGTAGAAAACACCTCGAACGGACCTGCGAAATCCAATACCTCGACGTCTTTGTAGATATAAATTCCAATGTTCATCTCAACCGTCCTTTGTTAATACCCTGTTATCAACACTATTCAGTTCCCGCGAAAATTTCAACTTATTCGTCTCAAACTATCCTTTGTTGAACAGAGTGTTAGCTAAAACAGAGGGTACGATCCTACATAACCGATTTATTGAAAAGGCACTTCCCATTTAACCTTTACTTCATCAACGTATCAGTTCCTTCTCCGTTTCCTTTTCTGATACGAAATTACTATTTGAAAAAGGCGAATCACACTATGAATGAACTGTCGTTCAGCATGCCCCACGAGCTTGAGTTTGCCGGGATTTATTTCCCCCCTCTTCTGCTCACTTGCGCATGCGGTTATTTACTAGCCCTAATAACAAGTAAGTTCATCGTGCGCAGAAAATGGCACCGATACTTCGCTGGTTATGCGTTGGTCGAGATTGCTATTGCAGCTGTTTACGTGGTTCTGCTCAACAAATATATCGTTTGGTCGTAATTTAAAGAAAGGTTTTCCCGTGTTAAAGAAACTCATCACTACCATTGCTGTTTTAGCTATTGTCGGTTATTTCACCTATGACAACTACGCAAGTTATATCGAGAACCCATGGACACGGGACGGTCAGATTCGCGCCGATATTATTCAGATTACCCCACGAGTTACTGGGCCAGTAATCGAGCTCAATGTCGAAGACAACAGTCACGTTAAAAAAGGCGATGTACTATTTAAAATCGATCCGAGCACTTTTGAGGCAGCAAAAGATCAAGCATACGCGAACCTACTTCAGGCTAAAGCGCTTCTTGACCGTGCTATCAATGAAGAAAGACGTTCTGTAGAGCTTGAACGTCGTAAACCTGGCGCTGTACCTGTGTTGACTCTCAATAATCTAGCCAACGATGTACAAACTTCCCGTGCAAACTTAAAAGCGGCTGAAGCGGGCTATGAAGCTGCTTCGTTAAATCTTGAGTTCACTACGGTGACCGCTCCAACTGAAGGTTACATCACTAATCTCAATCTACAAGAAGGATCGCAAGTGGTAGCGAACCAACCTGTTGTTGCGCTGATTGACGATGACAGCTTTTGGGTAGAAGGCTTCTTTGAAGAGACCGATCTTCGCCATATCCGAACTGGTTCTCTAGCCCAAGTAACGCTTATGTCTCACCCTGACCGCCCATTGGCTGGTCATGTTAAAAGCCTGGGTTACGGGATTTCAAAAGCCGATGGCAGCACGGGCTCGTTCCTACTGCCGAATGTAAACCCAAACTTCCAATGGATCCGTCTAGCGCAACGTATTCCTGTGCAGGTAAAGCTGGATAATCCGCCAGAAGATATCCAATTGATCGTTGGTGCGACGGCATCTGTTTTAGTGAGTAAACATCAACAGGCAGAGTAGAACATGAAGATTGATATCCATAATGCTCTAAAATTGGCTATTTCGGTACCGCTAGCTCTTTTGCTAGCGTTATCCTTCGGTTGGGAAAAGCCATACTGGGCGGCAACTACGGTTATTATCCTTTCTACGAACGAGTCGTTTGGTCATTCCTTGAAAACCGGGCGAGAACGTATTCTGGGCGCTGGCATAGGTGCGATTCTAGCGTTCATATTGGTGTCTTTATTTCCACAAGACCCAGCTCTCTTTATCACAGCGTTTGTAACAGTCGCCGCGATCCTTATCTATTTAGGCGGTTGTCTGCACCACGGTTACTTATTCAAAATGGCATTCGTCGTTTGTACTCTTATTGCCTTTGTGGGCAATTTCGACAATGTCACGACATTCAATATGGCAATTACGCGAGTCCAGGAGACGATTCTCGGTGTATTGGTGTTCACCTTTGTCTATAGCTTTCTGTGGCCACAAAAAACGGAAGACTTAATTTTCGAGCAGTTTGCCACTTTGGTAAAACAATACCGAAAAACTATCGTCGATTATCGATTCGAGCACAGTAAGAAGCTAGAATTGGATACTCTTAAAACGAACATTGAACGCACAAAATCACTGCTTGCGCTCCCACTTCACGGAAGTTATGACCTGAAAAGCAATGTTGATAAGTATCGCATCGTATTGGCGTCTTTTATCGAGTCAGTCGATAGACTAGAACAACCAGAGTTATTTGACCTAGACTGGCACAGCCATCGATGTGCTGAACTGAATAGTACTGTCAACAAAAACAGTATCGATCAGCTTAGCTTCGACGATTTGCATACCCTATTGCTAGATTCTGCATGGGATGATGAAACGCTATATAAAGCGACTAAACGTAGTCTGACATTATTCACTAACTATCAGCAAAGGCTTGTTGTCGCCGCCCAAAACGTCTGCGTGTTCATCTCGGCGTTTCTTCTTTGGATATATTTGGCAATTCCCGGTGGAACTGTCTTTCCGATGCTTGCGTGCGTCATGGCTAGTGCGATGACTTCGATGCCGAAAGCCTATATTAATAATGTCATTTTAGGGTTCATTATTTTTGCAACGTTCGTCTTGTTACAGTTTGTGTTGATTCTACCGTCGCTCACAGAAGCTTGGCAGTTAGCCATCTTCTATTTTGCCAACTTGATGGTTATGTCGATCGGTTGTGACGTACTTAAACAGCCTCTCCAAAAAATGATAGGACCACAAATGCTTGTTGTCCTTACCAATGGACCATTACATTTAACGCCAAGCTTCGATATACAGACGCCACTCATCATGGTGATCTTTGTCTTTCTATCTTTAGCACTCGGCAAGTTTTATATAGACCTAATACATAACGATTAATATTGAATAGCTGCCACATGGCAGCTTTTTTTTACCGATTTTTGTACCCGATGAACTCACCCTACAAAAGCGATTTATTCATTTTTTACTCTTACCTTATTATTCCGTCATCAGGACAAGGTACTCGTTACCCGCATAGGAATGTAACAAATAATGGTGAGTGGAATAGTGCCACCATCATCAAGATTAACTATCTACGTACAGACTGAATTATAGGTTATTAACTATGTCTAACATCGACTTCTCACAATTCGAAAACCTAAGCCCATTTGAACTTAAAGACAAACTTATCGAAGTGGCAAAAACCACTCCTGACCGCATGCTGATGGATGCGGGTCGTGGTAACCCTAACTTCCTAGCAACGCTACCTCGTCACGCTTTCCTTCGCTTAGGTGACTTCGCAATGCAAGAAGCTGAGCGCAACTACGCTTACCTAGATGCAGGCTTCGGCGGCATCCCAGATGGTAAAGGCATCGTTGAGCGTTTCGATACGTTCGTAGGTAAAGCCGGTGACTCTGAAGGTGTTCGTTTCCTAGAAAAAGCGCTGAGCTACGCAAAAGACCGCCTAGGTATCGACAAGCAAGAGTTCCTAAACGAACTCGTTCTAGCATTCCTTGGCTGTAACTACCCTGTTCCTCCTCGCATGCTTGTGAACATCGAAAAAGTGGTTAAGCAATACATCGCTGAAGAGATGTACGGCCCAATGCCAACGACGACTAACTTTGACCTATTCGCAACTGAAGGCGGCACTGCGTCAATGACGTACACCTTCCAAACCATGTTCCACAATGGTCTGCTGAAGAAAGGTGACAAGGTTGCACTGACTACGCCTATCTTCACTCCGTACCTAGAAATCCCTGAGCTTTCTGAGTACGAACTGGAAATCGTAGAAATTCGTCTAGACGAGAAAACTTGGCAGCTACCTCAATCTGAGATTGAAAAGCTAGCAGACGAGCAAATCAAGCTGCTTTGTGTGGTAAACCCGGCAAACCCTGCGTCTGTGAAGTTCTCTGACGACACGCTAGACCGACTAACTTCATTTGTAGAACAGCAGCGTAAAGACCTATTCATCATTACTGATGACGTATACGGCACATTCGCAGATAACTTTGTATCGCTATTTGCAAAACTGCCATACAACACGCTTTGTGTGTACTCATTCTCAAAATACTTCGGTGCTACAGGCTGGCGTCTAGGCACTATCGCCATTCAAGACAACAACGTGTTTGATGACGCGATGCGTGCACTACCAGAAGCACAACAGCTTCAGCTTGATGACCGCTACAAAACACTGACCCCAACGCCGCGTGACATTAAGTTCATCGACCGCATCGTTGCAGACAGCCGTGCAGTAGCCCTTAACCACACTGCGGGTCTTTCGCTACCACAACAGGTTCAAATGGCGATGTTCTCTCTGAACTGCCTAATGGATCTAGAAGACAAGTACAAAGACGCATGTAAACGCATCATCCGTGAGCGCTTCAACACGCTTTACGAAAACATGGGTATTACTGTCGAAGAAGACAAAGACCGCGTGGATTACTACACACTACTTGAGCTAGACACCCTAGGTGGCAAGCTTTACGGCGACGAATTTGTTCAATGGTTTAAAGAAAGCAACAAAGGTAAAGACTTCTTGTTCCGCCTTGCTCATGAAACAGGTGTTATCTTGCTTCCTGGTAAAGGCTTCGATGTGGTACACGCATCTGTACGTGTGTCACTCGCTAACCTAACTCACCACGAGTATGAATTGATTGGTCGTGAAACTCGCCGCGTACTTGATGAGTACTATGCAGAGTTCATCGCTAGCTAATTTTACCCCACAGACAACGCCTCGCTATTTAGCGAGGCGTTTTTATACCTAGCGCATTAATAATATAACACCAACCAAATTCCAACTAAATTCCAACTAAATTCCAACTAAATTCCAACTAAATTCCAACTAAATTCCAACTAGCGCACATACACCCGATTTATTCCCTGCACAAACAACACCTACTAACTTTTTTAAATTAAATTTATATTTCTCAAAAATTAGACCCACCGTTAGATAGTCAAGATAGCACCACAAAATCAACAACTTAGCTAGATTTGATCATTAAAAAACCACTATAACTCTACTGACGATGACTTCATCCTACAAACGTGATTTATTCAATCTGACAAGTCACTTTATTATTATCACATCAAGACAACAACGACACTTGATTAGCAAAGACTGCAACTCAGCTTTCACGGAAGACTCTTAATTAATTATATAAACTCAACTGGAGCTATATTATGGACTTTGTTCATACTTTAATTCAAAGCTCACCATTTATTGCACTATTCATTACCCTATCACTAGGTTATTTGGTAGGTAAGATAACAATTGGTCGCTTTGTTCTTGGTGGTGTCGCAGGCACACTATTAATGGGCGTATTAATTGGTCAATTTGGTGTTCATATCGACCCAGGTGTTAAGAGTATTTTCTTCGCACTATTTATTTATGCCGTAGGTTTCCAAGGCGGTCCGCAATTCTTTAGCGCACTGAACTTCAGAACCATCAACATTTTGATGTCGGCTGTTGTAATGACGGTCTCAGGCCTTCTATGTGTTCTGGCGGCAGCGTGGTTCTTTGACCTTGACCGAGGTACAGCAGCAGGTCTTGCAGCCGGTGGTCTAACTCAGTCAGCAATCATCGGTACCGCTGGTGACGCAATCAGCAAACTTGCTGGTGTGACTGAAGAAGCGAAGCACATCATGCAAACCAACGTAGCAGTAGGTTACGCGGTAACATACATCTTCGGTTCTCTAGGTCCAATCTTAATGGTGACTTGGATTATCCCAACCATGATGAAATGGGACATCCGCGGCGAAGCTATCAAACTCGCTGAGAAAATGTCTGGCGGCAAACCTGAGCTCAACCCAGGTGAGTTTAACGCGATTTCACAACTAGAGTCTCGCGCATTCCAAGTGACTAACTCTTGTAGCGTATATGGCAAAACCATCGCACAAGTAAACGAAAAACTTGTAGACGTTGCGATTGAAGTTATCGAACGTGACGGTAAAGAGATCGAGCTAGAGAAATTCACAGCTATCAATGAAGGTGACGTCATCGTTGTGACTGGTCGTCGTAAAGCAGTGAACAAGTTCGCGAAACACCTAGGTCAAGAAGTTGTCGACCTAGACGAGAAATTCACGCTTATCGAAGAAAACCGTCAGCTCATTGCGACAGACAAAAAGCTTATCGGTAAAACCCTTAAACAGGTTAAACAAGAGTCTAATGCAGATGCACTTCGCGGCGTATACGTTACAGACTACATTCGCGGCGGCAACTCTATTGAAGTGACTGAAAACCTTGTTGTTCAGAAAAACGACATCATTCAGTTGACAGGTAAGCCAACAGACATCAACAAAGTTGAAAGCAACATTGGTAAACGCCTTGGCTCAAGTGTTGTGACTGACTACGTCATGTTCGGTCTTGGTATGGCGCTAGGTGTCCTTATCGGCATGATCAGCTTTAAGATTGCAGGTATCCCGGTCACTATCGGCTCAGGTGCTGGCTGTTTGATCTCTGGCCTAATGATGGGCTGGCTACGCAGCAAAAAACCAAGTGTGGCCTCGTTCCCTGTTGGTGCGTCTAACTTCCTTCGTGACTTCGGTCTGGCTATTTTCGTCGGCATCGTAGGTCTAGAAGCGGGCCCACAAGCAGTAAGCACAATCCAAGAACACGGCTTGTCACTTCTATTCCTAGGGTTTGGTGTGACATTGATTCCTCAGTTCATCGGTTTCTTCGTGTCTTACTACGTACTGAAAATTCGCAATCCAATTGAAGGCCTAGCAGCCGTAAGTGGTGGTCGAAGCGCAAATCCAGCATTTGCTGCGCTACTAGAGAAAGCAGGTAACTCATCTCCAGTATTCGCCTTCACCGTGACTTACGCAGTAGCAAACGTACTGCTAACCCTTTGGGGACCTATCATCGTTGGCATCATTACTACCAATGTTCCGATGTAACCAAGTCCCAACGTAACGCATTAATCGAAATGAGCGGGAGTGTTCCGTCCCGCCTTTTCAACCAAATTTCAGCCAAACGAACCTGTTCGTTTGCTAACGATTCAAAAAATTCAAGGTAATTTATTATGTCTAACATCGACTTCTCACAATTCGAAAACCTAAGCCCGTTCGAACTTAAAGACAAACTTATCGAAGTGGCAAAAACCACTCCAGACCGCATGCTGATGGATGCAGGTCGTGGTAACCCTAACTTCCTAGCAACGCTACCTCGTCACGCTTTCCTTCGCTTAGGTGACTTCGCAATGCAAGAAGCTGAACGCAACTACGCTTACCTAGATGCAGGCTTCGGCGGCATCCCAGATGGTAAAGGCATCGTTGAGCGTTTCGATACGTTCGTAGGTAAAGCCGGTGACTCTGAAGGTGTTCGTTTCCTAGAAAAAGCGCTGAGCTACGCAAAAGACCGCCTAGGTATTGACAAGCAAGAGTTCCTAAACGAACTCGTTCTCGCATTCCTTGGCTGTAACTACCCTGTTCCTCCTCGCATGCTTGTGAACATCGAAAAAGTGGTTAAGCAATACATCGCTGAAGAGATGTACGGCCCAATGCCAACGACGACTAACTTTGACCTATTCGCAACTGAAGGCGGCACTGCGTCAATGACGTACACCTTCCAAACCATGTTCCACAATGGTCTGCTGAAGAAAGGTGACAAGGTTGCACTGACTACGCCTATCTTCACTCCGTACCTAGAAATCCCTGAGCTTTCTGAGTACGAACTGGAAATCGTAGAAATTCGTCTAGACGAGAAAACTTGGCAGCTTCCTCAATCTGAGATTGAAAAGCTAGCAGATGAGCAAATCAAGCTGCTTTGTGTGGTAAACCCAGCAAACCCTGCGTCTGTGAAGTTCTCTGACGACACGCTAGACCGTCTAACTTCATTTGTAGAACAGCAGCGTAAAGACCTATTCATCATTACGGATGACGTATACGGCACATTCGCAGATAACTTCGTATCGCTATTTGCCAAACTGCCATACAACACACTTTGTGTGTACTCATTCTCAAAATACTTCGGTGCAACAGGCTGGCGTCTAGGCACTATCGCCATTCAAGACAACAACGTGTTTGATGATGCGATGCGTGCACTACCAGAAGCACAACAGCTTCAGCTTGATGACCGTTACAAAACACTGACTCCAACACCGCGCGACATTAAATTCATCGACCGCATTGTTGCAGACAGCCGTGCAGTAGCCCTTAACCACACTGCGGGTCTTTCGCTACCACAACAAGTTCAAATGGCGATGTTCTCTCTGAACTGCCTCATGGACCTAGAAGACAAGTACAAAGACGCATGTAAACGCATCATCCGTGAGCGCTTCAACACGCTTTACGAAAACATGGGTATTACTGTCGAAGAAGACAAAGACCGCGTGGATTACTACACACTACTTGAGCTAGACACCCTAGGTGGCAAGCTTTACGGCGACGAATTTGTTCAATGGTTTAAAGAAAGCGGCAAAGGCAAAGACTTCTTGTTCCGCCTTGCTCACGAAACCGGTGTCATCTTGCTGCCAGGTAAAGGTTTTGATGTTGTGCACGCGTCTGTACGTGTATCACTCGCTAACCTAACCCACCACGAGTATGAGTTGATTGGCCGCGAAACTCGCCGTGTACTTGATGAGTACTTCCAAGAGTTTATGGCTCAGTAATCAGACTTAAGCCTCGCTCAGCGGGGCTTTATTTTTCCCTCATAAAGAAAAGCACTCAGTTGGCTTTTCAACCAAAAGAAGAAGTACGCTATGAAAGGTATTATTTCTATTCAATCGCACGTTGTTTATGGGCGTGCTGGGAACAGTGCCGCTGTTTTCCCGCTACAAAGACTTGGCTTTGAAGTATGGCCAATCCACACTGTTCAATTCTCAAACCATACACAATACAAACAAGGTTGGACTGGATACGCATTTCACCCAAGTATCATTGGTGAGCTTACTCTCGGGCTCAACAAGATTGGTGCTTTAAAAGATTGTGACGCCATTTTATCAGGTTACTTAGGTAGCGCAGCACAAGCGCACGAAGTCTTAAAGCTAGTAAACAAAGTAAAAACAGAGAACCCAAATGCGCTTTACGTATGTGACCCTGTTATGGGAGATTCAGAAAAAGGCTGCATTTTAGAACCTGAAATAACGGATGAATTGATCACGCATCTCATGCCAGCAGCAGATGTAATTATTCCCAATCAATTTGAGCTTACTCAATTCACAGGTATTGAAATCACTTCTCTCCAAGAAGCAGTTAGAGCCTGTCGAAAAGCGCTGACCATGGGACCAAAGGTCGTACTGGTGAAACACCTTCATGGTATTTCAAACAATATCTTCACCATGATGCTCGCGACAGAAGAACATTGCTATATGGTTCAGCGTCCTTTTCTAGATTTCGAACGTGAACCCGTGGGCGTTGGTGACCTTATCTCAGCTCTCTTTACAGCTGGACTATTAAGCGAACTTTCGCCAGTTAAAGCGTTTGAACATGCGAATAACGCATGTTATGGCGTATTACGAGAAACACACAGACGTAACGAATGGGAACTTCAAACTGTGGCTGCCCAGCAGAGCCTCGTTGACCCTAAAGATCGTTTCTGTGCCAGTCAGCTCGCGTAAGGATTCATCTATGAAAAAAGCATTTATTGCAGCGACATTTGTTTGTTTGAGCACAGTCGCCAGCGCAAACATCATCATCGACACCAAAAATGTCGATCAAGAGCAGTATCACGCCGACATGTATGAGTGTCAGCAATATAGTCAAAATGTCGAGAGCGGACAATCTAGCTCCCTCGGTTCAGATATGTTGGGTTCAACAGCAAAAGGCGCAGCTCTTGGTGCTGCAGGAGGCGCAATTTCTGGAGGAAGTGGTACAAAAGGCGCACAGGTAGGTGCTGGTATCGGTTTGATTGGTGGTGCCTTAAAACACAGCGCGCAGAAGAGACATCAAGCAGAAGAATATCAGGTGCAAAAAGACCAAGTGGTAAGACACTGCATGCAAGGTCGTGGCTACTATGTGCTGAACTAAGACCCCTTATGGAACCGAATTATGCTATGTAGGATTAGATCCTTCACACGCGATTGGGCCTAATCAGCGAGCCAAGATACTATACAGAGGTCAAGGCGTAATGCTCCTTGGTACTGTAATTGAACTCAAAAGGATTAACATGGCGTTTGGGGCAACCCAGCTTTGGGAAGGGATTCCCAATTTTTTCTACTCTTCCACTAACCCTTTATACATCACGAAACTGTCAACATACCCTGGTGGCTATGGTTATAGGCTACAGGAATCGTTTCTCATCATTTCACGAAACATGGTTTGCTCCTTGGGCCTTTGGAAACGTCTAATCAAACTCGAGCAAGGTGATTTAGAGGCGACCAACCCATAACACCTTTATCATTTGATTTCTCACACCAAATCCAACCATTGAGTTCAAATTCAGCCACCAGTATTTCGCCTACTGATAACCGATGCTCGACCGCCCGGTAGTCACTTTGCACTATCGCGGTATCAGCATTTATCGCGAGTATCTGTTTAGGTACCCACCCTTTCTTTTCTTCACCGCGACAAAGAACCCAATTTGGCCAATCACCTTGAGGATCCGACTCTTCAACTACAGTCAGTAGCTCACCTTGTGTAACAACAATCGGTTGTACAGGCGTATCTGTGTAATCCTTTATTACTTTGTATTGCATATATTGCCCTGCCCCTGCGTTAGTATTTTTAGCAAAACTAACAAACTATGTAAGCTAACAAATCAACAACCTGTTCTGGCGACGTTGCCCACGCCTGTGCAGCGCCATCAACCTCTTTCAGAGCATGTACTAGGTTTTCATCGTGGAGAGTAATGTAGGGTTTGCCGAGCGCCGCACAGTAGCCAGCATCAAAAGCAGCATTCCACTGTTTATATTTATCGCCAAAACGAATAATCGCGACATCACAAGCTTTGATAGCGGTTTGAATTCGAATCGCGTTCACCTTCGCAGATTTGTGATCGCGCCAAAACTGCTGAGATTCAGCACCCAAACCATCACCTGCTGCATCACTTGATTCGTGATCAGTATTGGCAGAGGTAAAGCTGATGTTAAGGTTCTTGGCTTTACAGCCTTGAATGATCTGCTCTCGCCAATCGGTATGAATTTCACCTGATAGATAGACTTTCAACACGCACTCCATTAACACATTGATTTTAAAAACAGTCTACTCTCAACAAACCCACGGAGCAATGAGATTGTTACTTACAGAAAGTATCGATATAAAGCGCTTCTACTTTATCTCTTGCCCACTGAGTTCGACGTAAGAACTTGAGTGAGGATTTAATAGAAGGGTTGTTATAAAAACAGTTGATTTGGATTTCCGCGTCCAAGCCTTCCCAGCCGTAATGTTCTTGAAGACGCACTAAGATTTTTTCTAGTGTTAGGCCGTGTAATGGGTTGTTTGGCTGCTCTTGACTCATGTTGTGTACCTAAATTAAATAATCGGGCGGGAGTGTAACAGAATACACGGCCACCCACTGCAGATTAATTAGCGAACTATGCACTTCTTGGAGCAAACATGATGATTGCCATACCGAGCATTGCAACCAAGGTACCGACAATATCCCAAATAGTTGGCTTTATCCCATCAACTAGCCATAATCAAAAGATTGCGACGAATATGTATACCCCTCCGTAGGTTGCATAAACTCTTCCTGCTGCGGTCGGATACTGAAAATTTCGCTAGCCCCCGCCAAGGCTCATAACCACAGTAGGGGCACAACGAATACTTGTAGGAAGTTAGTTCAATTCGATTCGATCGAACTCAAATGAGTGTGGGATCTCAAATGAGTGTACTTTACCATCGGTAAAATCAATATCATTTAGATCGATCATCTTCACCGATGGGCTGTAGAATGAACGAATGTAGATTTTCTGTGCTTGTAGATCAGACACGGTTGTCCACTGAACAAACTGCGAATAATCGTTGCCGTCGGCGTGGCGATATTGTTTGATGCCTTTAGGTATGTCGAAGTTGTTCAAAATGTTAAACACGGCATGAACGCCTTCGTCTCCGTTAGCAAATTGATCTGCCGTTTGGCTAAAGATAGCAGCACGAACAAAGCGATTTGGCGCGGTGATTTCACCCGGTAAGCTCTCTAAACGACCCACATCTAGACCACCAGCGGTGACTTCTTCAATATCGTCGCCAAATGGCGCCGCTTTATCAATCGGTAGTGAAGTAAAACGCTTCAAGTTCTCTTGATGCCAATCAAAGCTCGGTGCATTGGTTATTGTACCAAGTGGGTTATCAAACACTCGAAGTTCACCATCTAAATACTCAACGACAATAGAATTGCCTTCAGCATCATTTACAGCGAAGTGAACCATAGGCGAGAAATTCCATCCGTCTTGTTCAGGATAGAGCGTTGCGTCCACTACTCTTACGTTTTTGAGAAGTTCAATCGCTTCTTCTACGTTAGAGGCTTGCGATATAACATAAGTTGCCGCCTGCCACCCGGCGATCGTGTTGTCAGCTTGCGACACATCGTAGCTCTGGTAGCTTGCTTTTTCATATGGCTGGAAGAAGAACACCCCAACGTTGAGCCCCTCTTCATTGGTACCTTCTGCGATTGCTGAGGTATCGAACGTCATTGCGGCTGCAAAACCATGTTTTACATCCCACGTCATGCCATTAAGGCCTTCTGATGTGACACCCTCAAACTGATAACCACGTGGGTACGTGAACCAGTTAAAGTCGATCATGTCATCACCAAACTCCATTGTACGCCCAAATACAGGCGCACCGTCATCAGCAATCAAACGTATACCAGTACAAGCCTCTGCTGGTGCAGTCAAACCAAAAAGACTTGCCGAAATGGCAAGAGAACATAATAGCGGCTTAAATTTCATAATATACCTTAAATATTAATTAGCATGGCTGAGCCAGGCAGTGATAAATAATAGATACATTATGTATCACTGCCTTTTTACGACCAACTACTCATGAGATGACTAAAACCTACCATTAGTTAAAATTATAACCACAGATTTAAGTTACATTAATTATTACAAAAAAAGCCTCACATCAGTGAGGCTTTCTATCAAATTAAAAAGCGTAATTTTAGAAATAGAACTTGTAGCTAGCCCAAACTACAGTGTCATTACTCGTTACGTTTTTAGTGGCGGTCGAAAGTTTTACATCCGTATTTTCAACACGTATATTGCCCCAACGGGTTTTGTCATTTGAAAATGGTGTAGCAATCATAAATGTTGACTTTAGGACTGAAGCGTCGACATCACCAGACAAATAGTTGTACTCTGGCCAAAAACCAATGTACGTGCCATCTTTACCGATGTTATAAATGACATACATTGCCGCTGAGCCACCATAAGCCTCATCATTGCTTACGTTAAACTCATCTATGGTCGCCTGAGAGAACTTGCCTGCTAGTGCTCCAACGCGGGGAAACAAATTCAAACCTTTGACACCTGCATTAATCGCAAGCGTTGTACCAATTGATGCGGAAGTGAACATATCGTTATCAATAACATCCAAAGAAACCGCTGCTCTCGGTACTACAGAATTGGCTGTTGAAAACACATGAAAGTACTGCAAGCGACTATCTGAGTATTTCCCTTCCTTGTTCATTGTTCCTTCAATAGTCAACATGCCAGTCTGACGCTCCGAGAACGAGAAATCTCCTGAAATAGAGCCTTTAAGGTCACCTTGATTACTCATCGAAAAATAAGCCGAGGTATTTGTTTCAGTTAGGTCAGCCGGATCAGGTTCCTTATCTTTAGCAAATAAATGAGTTGACGCGAGTGCAACCACTAAAAAAACTAGCGCTTTGCCGTTGTGTTTAACGTTCATATTAGTCTTTATTAAGCAATCATTCCTTCGTTCTAAATTAGACTCCACTCCAATGTCTAATTTCGATGATTATGCACAGATGAAAGCAGACAGAAAATCGCTCACGTAGGACTAAATCCATCAATATTTTATAATAGCGTTACCTATAAATAATTGTTCGACACCGTACTCATTTTAATTTTATTTATGTTAATCGTCATGAAAACATGGTCTACTATTTAGATACGTTTTGATAAATAGACTTCGGAACCCAAGTGTACGAGCTAACTATCCGGAATAATGGTAAGGGTCCCCATTCATGCAATACAGTCTTGAACAACTGCAAACATTCATCGCTGCTTACGAACTCAACTCTTTTCAAAAAGCGGGCATCAAACTCAACAAACATCGCACAACCGTCGGACAAGTGATCACCAACCTAGAAATACAATGGGGGGTGACACTGTTCGATCGTTCGGCCCGTTCAGTGCAAATAACGGAAGAGGGAAAGCTGCTTTATCACTATGCTAAGCAAACACTCGAGCAAGCGAAAAGTCTCGATAAGATAGCGCTTAGTCTTGCTGAGAATGGGTTAGAGACTGTCACTATCGCCTATGGCAGCTTTGTCCCACACACGATTGTCCTCGCTATGTATCAGGCACTATCAGAAAGCTTTCCTAGCGTGCATATCAACCTTGAGATATGTAGTAAGAAAGAAGCTAAACACGGAATAGAAAACGGCAGTATTCACTTTGCTCTGATGAACGTGCATCAGTCTCAAATGATTCATAGCTTCGATTCCACGCTCTTAGGTCACCTCTCACTGGTTCCTGTTGCTGGTACACAGCACCCAGTTCATAACTTGCAAGACAAAGACCGCTACTCAACTATGCGCTCGACTAGACAACTCATCGTTCAGTCATTTATTGAAGATGATTTAGCCACTAGGATGATCATCTCTTCTCAGCATGATCAAATCGCCGACATGACTTTGTTGAAAAAGCTTACAAGTGAAGGCGAAGGATGGTCGCTTTTACCCAAATACACCTTAGAAGAGCCAGAGTGTCACAACCAAATTAGAAGAATAGAGCTACCGGCAGCCCTCAGTGACATGGTTGTGCCAGTGGCGCTATGGTGCCCATATTCAGTGAAAATTGCTCCCTTTAAAACTAAGCTTATACAGTCGATCTCATCGTACTTCAGCTGACCGCAACGCGCTGCAATTGATTTCGACCGGCATCTTCTTCAACTAAAACAAAGCACTCACCTCCTCTCAAAACTGTGGGCTATCAAGCCCACTTTTACCTCAAACACAAACCTCTTCAAATTTCGCGAGATATACCTAGCAATTAAGTACGCGACTCAACATGACAAACTTTTTACTCCGACCAATCCCACCACAATGTTGGCTAACTCAATCCACCCTTGAAACATAGGTATGATCTTAACCTACCATAGGGAGTTATTGTGTCGACAATCAGTATGTAGAATGTGTGGACACTAAGCGTTCGGAGTTAGTTCAACGACATTAAGAAACACCAAACGCTTATTGGTTAAAACACATTCATGAATGTGATGAGTCAAAACTAAAAACTAACGGAAGCACTTATGTCTACTGCAGAACTGTTTATTCAAGCCATTACTATTCTAGGCACCGCTGCATTTGCGTTATCTGCAGTGCTGGCTGCCTTGGATAAAAAAGTCGATATTTTTACGGTTGTCGTTCTCGGGCTGATGACCGCTATTGGCGGAGGGACTATCCGAGACTGGACACTCAATGTCCCAGTGTTTTGGTCGGTTGACATTTACTATGCCGTTATAGGCGTCGTCGCTAGCTTGTTCGGTTTTTTGTTTTTTCCTTTAATTCAAATGAAGCGTGTCAATCGCATCTACCTATATGTTGATGCAATTGCAGCGTCATTGTTTGCTATACAAGGCACTGATAAAGCCTGGGGCCTAGGGTTTGGATTACCTTTAGCACCTATATTCCTGGGCGTTATCACGGCTGTTGGTGGCGGCATTGTCAGAGATGTTCTTCTAGAAAAACCCTCTCTACTTCTGAGCAAAGAGCTCTATGCAATACCCGTCACACTCGGATGTATGGTGTACACGACATTCCTCATTTTTATTCCACAACACTCGGAAATAGGTGCTGTAGTTTCAGTTTGTTTTTCTGTGTACTTACGTCACCTGTCTATCAGCAAACAAATTTCAGTTCCTGAATGGGCCATTTTAGGCCGAAAAACACAATGACATGGATACGTCAATATCACTCACAAAGCATTAATTTTCACTATCAAAGATAGTTAACAAATAATCGGAGAGACTACCATGTCTAAAAAGCAAGTCACTGTTTATACAGCAAAGAAAGTATACACCATGGACCCAGGTCGCCCTGCAGCTGATGCGGTTGCCATTTTAGATGGGCGTGTATTATCTACAGGCACAATCGAGTCAATGGAACCTTGGCTGTCACGATACGATGTCACCATTGATGAGTCATTTAAAGACCGCATCATTATGCCTGGGTTTATCGAAGCACACTCTCACTGTTGGATGTCAGCAGGCTTCATGGCGCTTGAGTTTATTGGCCCAATTAAATGGCCTGGACGTTATGGTATGCAGCAACCAATCAAAGACGTTGCGAGTATCATTGAACACCTAAAAGAGGTGGATCGTAAGGAAACCGATCCTAACAAACCTATTATCGCTTGGGGTTATGATGCGGCTAAGCAAGACGGTGTATTAGACAGAGACATCTTAGACCAAATAAGTAGCACGCGTCCTATTTACATCTTGGCGTGGGCCCCTCATTTTGTATACGCAAACTCTGCAGCTTTGGCATTGTCAAAAATTCCTGCCGATTCATCCGATCCACATATCCAAAAGTATGCAGATGGCCGTTTAAATGGCGTTCTTGCTGAAGCTGGAGCGGTTCAGATGGCACTGGCGCCAATACTGGGTGAAGTTGTAGCTGGGGGTGGCGTTAACGGATTGCACTTTATGGCATCCATTGCAAACCGTGCAGGCATCACCACAATAGCCGACTTGCTATATGGAACGCTAGATGAGAAATCTGAGCTCGCGGATCACATTGCTGCGACAGAAGATCCTAACTTTCCCGTACGAATGAGACTGACACCTTACGGCGCTGCCATGGCAAAGTCTCATGGCGTTGAAGGGGCGATTGAAGAGATTAAACGTCTACAAACTATGGAATCGGACAAGTTCTTTATTCGTGGTGTGAAATTCTTTAGCGATGGCTCATATCCTCTTCAAGGCTCTCTTGTTGGCTTCCCTGGCTACTTAGACGGTTCTCAAGGTCAAGCTGGTGATGATGATCTTATTGAACTCATGAAGCCTTATTGGAAAGCAGGCATGCAATTGCACTGTCACGCAAATGGTGACCATGCAACCGACATAACATTGAATGCGCTTGCCGAATTGCAAAAGATTCAACCACGTTTCGACCATCGATTTGCTATTGAGCATTACTCAATGACGACACCAATGCAGGCTCGTCGCCTTCAGTCCCTTGGGGGCGTTGCTAGTGTTAATGCGTATTTCATCCACCACCGTAGTCTGCTTCACAGAACTCATGCGTATGGACCTGACCGCGCTGAAACTGTCGCTCGCTTAGGTTCTTTGGAACGTGAAGGTGTGCCATTTGCGATGCATTCTGATTACCCGCAAGTCGTCGTTCCAATGCAGCCACTATCCGCAGTGTCTGGTGCTGTCACTCGTATTGCTGAAGATGGTGAGACGGTTATTGCACCTCATGAAGCCATTGGCGTTGACCGCGCACTGCGAGCAGTCACCATCGATGCCGCCTATGTTCTTGGTCTAGAAGATAAAGTCGGTAGCATCGAACAGGGCAAGTTTGCGGATTTCACCATCTTAGATGAAGACCCTTACGAAGTTGATGCAAAACAGATTGAGAATATCAACGTTTGGGGAACGGTTATGGGTGGTAAGAAATTCAAAGCTGAGGAGATCTAACCATGAGCCATCGCAATCAGATAAACACACCGCCACTGAATATGGCGAATATTATCAATGCAACGGATAGCAAGTCTGTGGAAGAGCGTTTTAACGACGCTCACCAAGGCATCATGGGTATGCTTATGTCCGCCTATAAAGTCAACAAGAACGTAAACGATGCTGATGTAGCCTCACTACCTTTAACGATCATTGGTGGCTTCTTAGGCTCGGGTAAAACCACGCTTCTGAATAAGTTGCTTACTGCACCCCATGGGAAACGTCTGGTGGTACTCGTTAACGATTTCGGCAAAGTTAACATTGATGCAGAGCTTATCTCCTCTCAAACAGATGACATGATCAATCTGTCAAATGGGTGTGCGTGCTGCTCGGTATCAGCGGATCTAACCGATAGCCTTGTTCAACTTGCTGAGCGTAACGAACTGCCAGACGCCATTGTACTTGAGGCGAGTGGCGTAGCTGACCCAAATGGAATCGTACAGGTCGCCCATGCCGTTCCTGCAATTCGACTTGATGGTGGGCTCGCTGTTGTCGATGCTGAGACTATGTTTACGCTCGCACAAGATACACTAACCAGTCGTCTGTTCCATAACCAAATATTGGCTGCTGACCTGATTGTATTAACAAAAGTTGATTTAGTTGGTGAGCAAGAATTGGCAACGGCTCGAGAGTGGTTAGAAGCGACCTACCCGAGCAAAAAAATGATTGAATGTATCAATGGCAATGTTCCACCTGAGATCATTCTTGGGATTGAAACTTCGATTTCTTCTGAAGAAGATCAAGCATTACCGACAAACCACAAACACGACTTTGCAAGTGTAAGCTTTACCATCGAGGAAAGCCTAGACAAAACGAAACTTGATGAGTTTCTCAAGTGCCTTCCTGACTCGATTCTTAGAGTAAAAGGGGTTATTGACGTAAAAGACCAACCCACTAACAAAGTGGTTTATCAGCGCGTTGGAAAAAGAGGTTCTTACACAGCTTCAGAACCGTGGGGTAATGAACAACGTCATACGAGCCTAGTCTTTATCGGCCCTAAGGGCTCTTTAAATAAAGATGCTCTAGAAACAGGGCTAATGGCCTGCATTGAGTAACGGCCTTTAACAACCAGTAATAAAAATACCACTTGGCGCCATAAACTGAAACACGTGACGGCGCCATGTCAGTGCAGTCTAAACTAATATAAAACGAGAACTTTATTATGTCATTTATAACCATGCTTACTTTGACAGATCATCATGGCGATGGAAAAAAACTTGCCAGCCTACATATAGCAAGAAGATGTGTGGAAGAGGCCAGTGAAAACATCACAGGTTTTTTGCGCGGAGAAACTATGCTATCTGCCGATGACCCAGCGAAAGTACTAGTAATGTGTACATGGGAAAACAAACAGGCCTATCAAGATTGGTTAGATAGCCCTATTCGTGACAAGCAGACTTCAGATTTGCTTAAGGTAGTGTCTGCTGATGCCACCACCGCAAGCTTTGAAAGTATTCACGTAGTGATTTAAGAAGTACTTTTTAGTAAGTACAAGTACACCTCATCGACTCATTTACACACAGATATCACCTGACAGCTCACGCTAACAGGTGACGTCTGTTATCTGTGCTTATACTGAGTTGGGCAATGACCCCGACTTGCGTTTCCATTACGTAACTTGCCATGCTTAGTCGCTCTTCCTGAAACGCGTTCACGCCACAGTTGGAAACTGCCCTTTTTTAGCCGAACCCGCATAAACCGTATGAGTTGTGATTCACTCAACCCGAACTGCAACTCAATGGCTTCGAAGGGTGTTCGATCTTCCCAGGCCATCTCAATAATTCTCGATTCCATCGCTTCTGTTATTTCCATCGATACATTCTCTGCGCAATATAAAACCTGTACTACGCAGAAGTAATTTTGAAAGTTCACACACGCTTAGGCGTTAATCTCCTGCCCTAATTGAGTCAAAAATGCGCGCATGAAGTCGGCTCTTTGTTCTGCTTCTCGTTTTGCTGATGCGGTCTGCATCATCTCTGGGAGGCGAAACAGCTTTGTATAGTAGTGATCAACGGAATAAGACTTATCGTCTGGCTCTCTTGATGTGCAAAAGGGATCATTTGCGTTGTACAAGCTCACACCTAACTGCGAGCTGACTTGCAAACACCTTGCTACTCCAATAGCACCCAATGCATCGAGTCTATCAGCATCTTGAACTATCTGCGCTTCGAGAGTTTGGGGCTGAATATTCGCGCTAAAGCTATGAGCAACGATACTGTGATGTATCGCTTTATGGTATTTGGCGTGATATCCAATGTCGTTGAGAAAGGCGACCGCTTTATCGGCGGCTATTGTGGAGCTTTGTGATCGTTCAGGATGATTTTTAGGGAATGAGAAACAGTCATGGAGATAGGCTGCTGGGAGCACCACCTCCAACATTGCACCTTCTGCTTTGCAGAGTTGTTTGGCTGTTTTTACGACTCGAAATACATGGTTGATGTCATGAGCAAGGTCTTGGTTCATCTCATTGGCAATGAAATCGATCATCGCATCTTCATAAGCTTCGCAGCTAAAACTTTTCATACCGCTAATACTCGCACCTGTTACGTTAACTAGGAATACAGTGCCAGATAATAGCGAAAGAGCAACCTATTGCGACCGCCCAAGATAGAGAGCGCAGTATATCTTTATTGATTAAATATAAAACGTTATAGAAAATTCTCGCTCCAATGTGCACAAGAGCGAGAACCTGAACCGTCTCCGACGTGTTGCCTGTCACCAAAGCCAAAAGAACAGCAGGTGCGAACACAGCCAATGACTCAAAACTATTTTGATGCGCGGCTAATGCCCTCGCCCCGAATCCAGTTAAGCTTGATTGCTGCGCTCTTGGATGACGGTTGTCGTAACCACCAGCGTTTTTCATCGCTACCGCAACGGGTACCTTGGCAACGTAAGGCAAGACTGTTGCAATGAGGAGAGACCATATTAAAGTGGTCATTAGGACGTCCTTTTCCTAAGAAATTATTAAGTTACAGTATATCGAATTAATCGACTAAGTAGTAACCAATAAGGTTCTGATCTTCTAGACCTTGTAAACGGCCATCTTGGAGTGATTCATCTTTACCAATTTTCGTCATGCGATCCCAGTCGTATGTTGGTCCATCTATCTCGTTGCTGTCGATTACCCAAACGCTATCTGAACCTTTCTGGTAGTGCTCTTTGTCGAACAACTCATCACTAAACCAAACGCGAGACATCTTGCTCATCATGGCTTCATCTTGGCTAGAAACACTGAACGTTGTTCCATCAGAGCGCACAGCTTTGTTAAAAACGAAAGGAAGCTCTGAACCAAAACATGGCGTTCCGAAACTGCAGCTCAACGATTTAACCACTTGAATGAGATCGGTTTCTTTCTCACTAAATAAGTTGCCTTTTGGTACTGAGTTAAAACTACCGCGATAGTTGAACTCATACATAGTCGCTTGAATTTGAGAATCATCAGCTGACGCGACCTTAGCTCGAATAGGGCCTGCAAACATCATATCGCTGGTCATTTGGTTAAACTGCTTCATGTTATCAAACGCACCACTAAGCTCCTTTTCAGAGTTCGCTGTGTAATCTTCAAAACCGATTAGAGTGTCAGTTTGGCTTGAATTACCAAGCCCATATAACAGAGTAACTACAGCTTCGTAAGCAGTTTCCGGCAGAAGGTCGATGATATCTCCCAACTCCAGTTGAGCGTTGACATCATTGCCATCGATACTCGCCAATTCCGCTCGCAACAACTCTACATTGTCATCTTCCGTTAACCAAGTGGCAATGATTTCCGGTGCTTGCGCTGCATCTTCTTCGGTCAAAAGGTCTGGGTCATTGTCCATGATCAAATCAACTACCATCGGAATCAAGAAGGTAATATCCGCTAGAGAACCAAACCCTCGCTCATCGGAAGCGTTATAACCAGCAACCGTTTGTACCGTCAAATCAGTTCCAAAAGGCTGCGACTTCAAGTGATAACCTTTTTCTGACCCAATCAGTTTTTTACGGTACTCGATGTAAGGCGCAAATGGCATAAGCGTCGCCATTGGTGTCGCGTTTGAACTGATTGGGTTTATTGTAGCTGCACTAGTTACTACCCAATCCACAATCTTAGATGTCGCCTTAGACATTGATTGTTGCTTGTCCATAATTTCTTTCAACGACATGTTCTCCATCTCAGAGACAGTCGCAAAAGTTTCCGCATTGCTGCTGCTTTTGTACTCAAAGCCATAAGGGTTACTTTGCATAATCGCGCGCTGAAAGTATTCGCCAGCAATAAACTCATCGCTGCTATCTTGCTGTAGGATACCGATTGACATAGCGCCAGCACCCTGGCCCATAACTGTCACGTTACCAGCATCGCCACCGAACTTATCAATATTGGCGTTCACCCACTCTAGAGCGCGCTTTTGGTCACCGATGCCAAAGTTTCCAGCTTTGCTGTCAGAAGTGTATGCTGAACCAAGTAGCCCCAGACGGTAGTTAAATGTGACTGCGATAAAAGGCTGTCCGTCGAGTTGTCCTTGAGCGACAACATTGTCACCGTGAATATGTGGGTCCGAACCAGAACCATTTTCAAAGTTACCTCCGTGAATGAACACGTATACAGGTACTCGTTGATCAGTCTCTAGGTCACTTGGGCGCCAGATATTTAGATTTAGGCAATCTTCTGATTGACGAATTTCGGTTAAGGCTGTTTGCGGACATACAGCGCCAAACTCCGTAGCATAACCATCTTCGAGAGAAATCGTATTACTGTGATTAAAGCGAGTTGCTTCTGCATAAGGGATACCCTTAAAGCTTTCAATTCGAACCTTTTGTTGTGCACCGGCGGTGTCGCGTACAACAACAGACTCGCTAGTACCAACCAAAGTGACATCTCCAATTTCAGTTTCAACTGGGTAACTTAGACCTGGTTCAACAGGTTTTGGCTCGCTCGGTTTGGTTGTAGAATTATTGCTGCCGCCACAAGCAGCAAGTGCTAAAGGAATAGCGAGAGATAGAACAGTACGAACAGACTTACGCATGATTAACCTTACTTAATGTATTTTTAATGGATTATGGAAGAGGGCTACGTCACATCACCCTCTCTAAGTGCGGTCATTTTATAATCAGCCTAAAATCTGAGTTAATCGCGTTTGAAGGACGTAATCATCACTACCTAGGTTGTCACATTTATCTATCCAACGAGTTCTGTTCTTAACTCCCTGGCAATATTAGCAATTTCTTTCTCGTCAATATTAAAATCACTCAATAGCTCACGTCCTTTGCTAATCGTGCTTTCGATATATACCGAGCTCGCATGAGTCACACCGATTTTTTTCAAAAACTGCTCGTCGAGTTTAGAGTTAGTTCTTGCATAGATTTCAATCCCTTTATATCGAAGAAGTACCTGAGCGATTTTTCTTAATCTTGAAGATTCAGTAACTGAAATAAAGGATGCTTGAGCAAACTTAAGGCCCGAGCGCTGCTGCGTTTTAATCGAAAGAATATCACCAAAATGAGCGTTGATATTTAAGGCTTTCGAACGGCTTACACGGTCGTAGTCCAAGTCATAACCCACATAGCTGATTCCCGCTTTTTCAGCCATCATACAAACTAACCTGCCAACCTCATCTAAACCGACAACAACAAGTTCGCAGTTCGCAGAACCGTCTTGATACTTTAGATCTTGCTTAGTAATCAGCGCATCACAAATTCGCTTTCCAAACTCGTACAACCAAGGAGTTGCTATCATGCTCAAACTAATCACAACAAAACCAATTGAGACAGTTTGGGGAGAAAGAAGCTCAAACGCTTGCGCGACGCCAAACAGTACAAACGCAAACTCACCAACTTGAGCAAGGGCGAAAGCGGTTTTGGTTGCCACTAATTTGCCTTTGCGGTCCATGAGTGCAAGCCCAAAGAACACTAAGAACTTCACTAGGATGGTAGTGACCAGCAGCCCCAAAATCAGGACGGGGTGTCCGGCAATTATATTTGGGTCAATCGACATGCCTACCGCCAAGAAGAACAGAGACATCAAGATGCCTTTTATTGGCGCAACAACCTCCTCCAGTATGTGCTTAAATTCCGAATCAGAGAGCAGCATACCTAACAAGAAAACACCCATGGTTTCAGATAATCCCGCTTGTTGTGAACACAGAACTGTCAACAGGATGGCACTGGCTAGCATCAGTACAAAGGCTTCTTTACTTCGCAGTTTTGCACTCCATACGAGTAACTTGGGCAACACAAATCTTGCCATGAGCACTATCAAAGTTACAACGCCTACAAAGACCAAGCTTTTTTCGAGTAGCCCCACCTGAGCTTCGACTTTGCTATGGGCGAGTATGGGAATAACACCCATAACCAAAACAATACTCATGTCTTGCCCCATCAAATTAGCAAAGATGTTTTTCCCGTGCGACGTTCCCAATTCGCGTTTGTCGGCAAGCATACTCACGACTACAGCAGTTGATGACTGGGCGAGGATCAAGCCTAGTACCAGTCCTATTTCCCAAGATACGTTAAAAAGTACCGCAACAATGGTAAAGCATGCCCCCGTAAGCGCGACTTGGCCCATACCCTGAAGCGCTAGCGTTTTACGCATACTCCAGAGTTGTTTTGGACGCATCTCAAGCCCCAAGGTAAACAGGAATAACACAACACCAAAATCAGCAATGGATTGCAACGTTTCAACATTGTTGGACGCAACAAGGCCTGGTGTGTTTGGTCCTAAAATCACACCAGCAATAATGAAGCCTACTACCGAACCAATATTAAGCCTGACAGAAATTGCAACGCAGCAGCCTATGATCAGGAACGCTAATGCTGCCGTTATTAAAAAGCTATTCATATCCATCGTTTAGAACCCTGTTCCGACTTGGAAGTAGGCTGTGCCTTGATCTTCACTGAACGCTACATCGATACCCACATGAATACCGTAGCGCCTCGCTATCTGATAGCGAAAACCGACACCATAAGCATCAACAGTGTCTTCAAACAACTCATTATGTTCTTCTGCTGTCGATCCAACCCCATAAAAAGCATTGATGGTCCAACGATGGTTTAAATGCCACATCGCCTGAGCTTGTAACGTACTCACTTCGTCACCTTGATATTTATACGCCGCTACACCACGCATATTAATATAAGGTTTTGCCAAAGGTGGTAGGTAGCTTTCGTCGGTGTTTAGAGAACTGTATGAACCTGCAAATGCCAAGGTCAAATGCTTATTAACCGGCAGGTATTGGTAGGCATCAACCTCAAATGTCGCGTAATCAAAGTCGCTTCCCAAAGCTGCATCGTAAACCAGGTATTCAGCAACGACTGACGAGCCCTTAGTTGGAAAAAATAGGTTGTTTCTCGTATCGTACTCTGCTACCAAACCAATCGCGGATAGTGAACTGTCAAACTTGGCTCCGAGATTGGACATTTCGAGATTATAGTCATTCACAGCCAATGAGAGAGAATCAATGGTTGTACTGAAGCTCGAATAGGTCTGCGATACTCCCAAGAACAAGTCGCTGTTAGGAATTCGGAACGAAACTCGCTGCTTCATCAAAAAGCCTTCACTTTCGGTTCCCATACCTAGGGTGCCAGCATAAGGGTCAATAAAGCCGGGTAAACCATCTCCCTGAAATCTTTTATAGACATCGATGTTGGCATGGCCATACCCTGCCCCACCAATATAACGAATACTGTCTTCATTCCAGGTATGTCGGTGGCCAATGAGTGCCATCCAAGTACCATTGTCGGTATACGCACCACCAGCCACGGTAATCGCTGGGGCCAGTAGTTGTGCCCCCCCATCGAGTGATGTCAATGCATGCTGCTTGCGCTTTTCGCGTTCATCGTCTGATTCGTGAAGGAACATTCCAAGCATACCGCCACCCACACCAATGGCAGGTTCAGTAATCACAATGGGAACTGGCAAAAAACCATAGGCATTGTTTGCCAGGTAATCGCCCATATCCAGATATCCGTCTTGCGGATCAATCATCGCACTACTAAAAGGACTAGCAAAAATGGACAATGCAAATAGCGCCGCTGTCGAAAAAGGTGTATTGATTTTAATCATGGAAAAATCGCCAAATAAAAAAGACCCGATTAATACCGCTCAAACTGTTCCCGTTTGGTATTAATCGAGCCAAAGTTGAAGTGTTGTTATTTTTTGTCCGTTAAGGTGCTTCTGTCACCCACAAGGTTTCACCTTGCGCTTTGCGGTAGCCATAGTTGTAAAGGTTGTTCATGTATTCAGCATCGAACATCTTCTTACCTTTTTTATGAGCTTTAAATGATGTATCCACATAGGTAAACGCGATGTCATAATCATTGCGCTCACTCATATAGAGCATGCGATACATGTCTCCACGCGTTTGTTGAAGCGTCAAGTTGCTAATACTGCGCGATAACAGATCCATGCCTTTGTCTTTTACTTGCTTGTAACCTGGCTCAAGCGTACCGTTTCGAATTACGTGAACTTGAGGTGGCTGTTCTAAACCCATAGCCTCACTCAACTGGCCGTAGTCAAAGTTTGATGGATCAAAGAACATTTGGAACGTTAGACCACCATCAACATGCAACTCCTCGAGCGTTTCGCCTTCGTACTCCACGTTAATGAACTGTGGAGGAAACACTCCTGGTATCGAAGCACTAGCTGCCAAGATTTGGTGAATTAACTCCGCTTTGTTCGGTAAATCACTTGCAGCAATTTCACCTAAGTTCCAAGTAATCTGCTTGCCTGAGTCGAAATGAGTCGTGCCAATGAATAGGCGCTTACCCAAGCGATGCTGCTCGGCGATCTTTGCAATCATGTCATCGCCGTAGGTCGTTTCCATCAGCTCGAACAAGCTTTTGCCGTTAGTAAAGGCATCTTTAAAAATCGTATTCAGAAAGTTCTTTTTGCCCAAAACTTCTCGATCATCGAGGCTTAGCATTACGTCACGAAGTTTATGAATATCTTCTCCGCCAGTGAAAACAAACGGCGCAATAAGCGCACCAGCACTAACGCCGGTGACAATCGAATAATCTGGAAGCTTACCCGCATCATAAAGGCCATTAATTACACCAGCACCAAACGCTCCATTAGCACCACCGCCTGATAGCGCGAGAATATTCATTCGCTCGCCGCTCACGGTAATTGATGATGGGTGGTATTTGCTCTCTAATAAAAACTCTGGGCCTTCGTTACCCCAAAATCGGTAAGGTTCTTCGCCTTTAAACTGCTCTGAGTGCTGAAGATTAACCTCGGTGTAATTCTCTTTTGTTACTCGGTCTTCTAAAGCATGCTGTGAAGAGCAAGCGCTCAAAACCAGTGCTAGAAGCACAATCGAATATTTTTTAGTTGTCATTGCGATATCTCTTAAATAAACGTTGGTCTAAGCTCGATTAGAAACGGTACCCGAGGTTAACTGTGAATGAGTCACGGGTCTCACCTTTGTTGTAAAGGAAAGTCATGTTGTAGTGCTTACCGATCTGTTTGTTGAAACCGACCATGTATGCCCATTTATTTAGGTTCACACCTACGTCATATTCAATACTTGTATCAAGGCCTAGTGCTGGACCTAGGTCTCCCGTCATACTTGGCTTTAATGCCTGGTATTCAGCCCCGACAAAAAACTGCGCTCGTATATCCGCAAACTGATATCCAAGCATCGGTTGAACAGTTGTGATTCCATCGCCCCAATCCGCCGTTGACCCTTTTAGTCGAGTTTTTGAATAAGTCCCTGTTACAGAGGCGAATAACTGTTTATAGCCCATAGATAGCGTTGTACCTACACCAATTAAGTCATACTGTAGTTTGACGGGAACACTAAAATTGATGGGGTCAATGCCGATCGGGCCAATATTGATTGGCTGTGTTTGAGCATCAACAATTGCATCGACATCAATTTGACCAACGTAACCAAACACGTTCCAAAATGGTAAAATATTCACGTCACCACGAACTGTGTACGACTCTGCTGTAACATGTGCAATGGTATTTTCAGGATCAACAATACCCTCTAGTTGCAAACCACCGATGTTGAAGTCTGTAAAATTAAAATCCATGTCTTGACGACGATAAGAAGCAGAGATACCGAACGGTAATGGAACATCAATACCTTGACGACGTACCATATCTGCCATTAGTGGAAACGTTCTATCTAACTTTACATATTCTTCACGCATACGTGGATCTGATACTTCAGAAAGCAATAGTTCATCTTGAACGACAGCACCTAGCTCATCATCGTAATAAACAACCGGAGTCAGCTCGAGCTCTAACTTCATATCTTGCTTTTTCTTCTTGCCCTCTGCCGTGATAGTCTTTTTATTAACCACAACACGACCGTTCGGTAAATTGTCAAAAAACGTCGTTTGCTTATAGGTTTCTACTGCAACACCATCTTGAGTGTATGGTGAATTGTTAGTGACAATTAAAGAGACAGGATAGCCATCAGATAGTAACAATTTACCGCGCATAAAACGGAAATACGCAATGTCCTGAGGCAAGGTATATTTCGAGTAATCAAACTCGATCTCAAGATCTCCGTTATCTAATTCAGTGACTACAACAGAGTTTTTATCATACATCTCTGCATATTGGCGAAGCTTATATTCTGCCTTAGTAATTCTTTCTATATTTTCTATAAGGTCGGTTTTTTCATCGACTTTTGAAGGGTCATATTTAATACGAAGATCGATATTGCCTTTCGTATCTGTTGTTTGAACAAGATACACTTCGCTCTGTACACTTACACCATCCAGCGTTTCAGTTTTTTTCGCGTGTTCAACAACGTGGTCGCCCTGAAGCATCGAACTGATCGCAAGTTTTGGTAAGTATTTAGGTACGCCATACTGCTCTAAAATACCTACTTCTTCATTATCAGAAGTAGTCGCAGTCTCCTTAGCGAAAGTATTCGTAGAGATAGCAAGTGGCAATAGTAGCATCGCAGTAGCGCGGGATAGTGTTTTAAGCTTTAGCATTGTGAATAACCTAGTTAGGCGGGTCCAAGTCTATAAACCGTCGCCAGTATTCAGATTGCGTGTGTAACTCCTTGTTGTCACGGGAACGGTCGAGCTGCTTAATACCAGAGGCACAAAAAGATAAACAAAATGAGTGCTAAATTTTTCTGGGGTCGCTGTCTCAACGAGGAGAATTATTACCCACTATCGATAAATCCATTAATCGCGTTTGAAGGACTGAATCCTCACATCTATACTGAAACAACGTCTTGCAAAGAATTCAATAATTTACCACTTTAATCGCATTGCACAGATGCTAAACTTTGCAAGTGCGACCACAAGATAGAGATGTTTATGAATTTCAGTATTGAACAATTACAGAGTTTTGTTGCGGTATACGAACAGGGTTCGTTCAGTAAAGCGGCTCAAGCGCTTGACAAACATAGAACGACAATCGGTCAAGTGATTACCAACTTAGAAGACGAGTTAGCCGTTGAACTTTTTGAGCGTGTCGGTCGAACAGCGCAACCCACTGAAGATGCTACACTGCTTTATAGATATGCCAAACAGGTGATTGAACAAGCTAAGTCGTTTGACAAGCTTGCACTTAGTTTATCATTTGGAGAACTCGAGTCGATCACTATCGCTTATACAAGCTTTCTCCCCCCAAAAGCGATAAGTGCGGTACGTAGAAAGCTTCTCGAACTTCATCCGAATATGATAGTTAATCTTATTGTCAGAAGTAGAGAGGAAATAAGGGAAGGTATTTTAGACGACAAAATTCAATTTGGCATTGTTAATACACACGATATTAAGGTGATCAGTAGCATAGACGGTACATTGGTAAACAATATCACTTTTGGAATATTTGCTTCTAAAGAACATGAAATATTTAATCTTCCTGTTGAAGAAAGGTGGGGAGCGTTAAAATCAAGTAAGCAAATAATCCTAAATGGAATGGTAGACGATAAAATGGAAGATAACATTGTTTTATCTTCAAACTCTGAAACGGTAGATCAAATGACTTTAGCTATTCAGTTGGTTAAAGATAATGTCGGCTGGGGGTTATTGCCTAGGCTTATAATCTATACAGATTTCGATGCAGAAGGCTTAATTGAAGTAGAAACAAAAGCTATTCACGAACATTTTAGAGTCCCTGTCTCAGTATGGTCCCCTCACTCAAAACACTTGCGTCAAATTCATTCCGAAATAGTCAGCACATTGGTTCGTTATGTTGAACGTGTAAACAAGGCAGCTAAAGATAACAACGGAATGTCTAATTAGACCCTATGAACCCTCATTAGAGGGTTCAATCCTTCAAACGCGATTAAACCGTATCATCAATTCCCCATTAATATCCTCTCCAACGAAACAACACGCCCCTTCGAGAGGAAAACATGAAGAAACTACTAGTCCCTGCAATGATCGCTGCCGTTTCTGCTTCGGCATTTGCTCAGCCACACCATTCTCACGAAACTAACTTGGACATTATTAACCACCAAATGGGTCAACTGCAACAAATTGACAGTACTGTAGATATGTACGTCGTAACTGAAGAAACACCAAACTTTGAATATGTTACATACACAGGCACGCTACTGGAAGACTTCAAAGAAGTTTATATCACCCGTGAAGAAGCAAAAGAAATGGGTTTAGAGCAGACTAAAAAATTCCACGTTTACAGCGCAATGAATCCAAACCAGCTTTCGAAAAATATCGCAAAACACATCGAGCGCGATGCACCAAAATACTTCTCTGTTGATTTTTACCAGAATATGGTGGGTAACTCAGACATGGTTGAGTATGTAGCGAAAGTGATTGAGTACAAATAATTGAATACTAGCCCTGCTAATGCAGGGCGCCCCATCCCAAAATGAACACTCAATTTTATACGAAACTCTTAGTTATTTTGGCGATTGGATTCCCGTTGTCTGTCCATGCTGTTAGCGATGCTGCCTGGCGTATCCATGCACCTTTAGAAAACTGGTATATCAAAGGCAAGCTTAGGTACTGCACGTACCAAACCAATGACGTGCGATTCTACGTGGTTCAGCGAAAAGCCGAACCTTGTGAACACGAAGCGATTGGTGATATTGAACCACCTAAACAAGTTAAAAAGCCGTCGCTAAAAGTCCCTAGAAGATGGAAAGACATCCAATAATTCGCCGATCGTTGAATGGATTCAACCCTTAATAAAGGTATTGAACCATGCCACTTTTCAAATCAAAACTCGCGTTTATCACCCTAACTTTACTAGCACTGGCTGGCTGCGCTGCACCACAACCAGAAGTTTCTGACCAGTTTCAGCAAGACTATGAATTCAAAACAGTCAAAGGCAATGTATCCTTGGTTGAAAGCGCGCCAGAGGCAATCGCAAGGCGTATTGAGTTGGTACGCAATGCGAAAACAAGCATAGATATCGAATATTTTTCGTGGAATAAGGACACTACAGGCCTTCTATTTTTGGAGGAACTTGTCGCAGCGGCGGAACGCGGTGTAAAGGTCCGAATCATTCTAGATGATCTACTGGTCTTTAATGAAAAATGGTTAGCATCCGCGGCAACTCACAAAAATCTCGATATCCAAATCTTTAATCCATTCAACGCTCGAAAAGCGGGCTGGTTAACTCGTGCCTTTGATTTTCAGAAGCATCAGAAAAACCTAGACCATCGCCTACACGAAAAGTATATGAATATCGATGGAGAAACTTTAGTGCTTGGAGGAAGGAACATAGGAGATGACTACTTTAGCTATAAGCCAAAAAATAACTTTTTTGACTTAGACATACTGATTCAAGGAGACGTAGCTGAGGATTTCGAACGAAATTTCGAAGAGCATTGGGTTGCTCACTACACCTCAGATATCGCGTACCTAATAGACCCTAAGGATAAGCAGCCGCTGGAGTCATTCAAGCGCACGCTAACTAATGTCACCAAGAACAAACAGGACATTATCGCAGACATTGAAACCAGAATTCGAGTATTGCAAGAGCCAAACTATATTGAAGCTAAGTTAACTCCCATTTTTGACTCTGCTAAAAAACTCGATGATTCGATGCCCTACTTCCGTCATCGTATCGAGCATTTCGTATACCGCTACCCTAGCGCGAAAAAGGAGCTGTTGATCTCAACGCCTTACATGCTGCCAAACGAGGACGGCTTTAAAGTTGTCAATGACTTTGCTAGCCACGAAGCTGACATCACTTTAGTCACCAACTCGATGGCATCAAATGATTCAGGTTTTGTTCCAGCTTACTATGAGAAACATAGAGATGAACTTCTTGATAAGGGTGTGAACATCTATGAGTACGATACTCACGCGATACACCTAAAGAATGTGCATACCAGTAAAGGGCACTATCATAACAAAGCGTTTATCCTAGATAGCAAGTTGAGCTATATAGGCTCATCAAACTTTGACCCGCGCTCAGATTTTTTGAATCTTGAGTTCGGCATTATGATTGAGAGCGAAGCGTTTGCTCAGCAATTACAACATTATCTCCTCGGAGATAAGAGTTTGTATTGGAAAGTAGACAGAAATGATGACGGCAAACTAGAGTGGCGCCGTGGCACTCAGCTTAAAAACAAAGAGCCAAACTACGGTGGGGCAAGCAAAGTATTTGATAAGTTGTATCGAGCTATCAATATCGAAAACGAGCTATAAAAAAACGCGCTAGAGCATGCTCTAGCGCGTTTTTACGATAATTGGATTAGCCTTGTGCTGGACGCAGCATAAACCAGTAAGGGAAGTTCTCACTTTTCGAAAGCACTTCAAAGCCACGTCGCTCAAACGTCTTCACGACTTTTTCACTGGAAGCGACTACATAAGTAGGCTTACCTGCCTCATCAGCTTGGTCAGTCACCGTCTTGATCAGCGCACTTGCTAGACCTTTACCGCCTGCTTTTGGTGATACACCAAGACCCCACAACCAGTAACAATCTTGTAATGGTGGAACCGCGAGCATCTGTTCACATACCTCTTTAGCAATCTCGATTCGGTTAGACCCCATCATTCGAGTCACAATAGATAGGATTTCCATTTTTTGCATCACATCTGGCTGGTGCTGACCAGGTGCGCGCATAATAACGCAACCGTCTCTATCTGGCGTAGTGTAGACTTCACCGCCGCCCAAACCCCATTCACCTACTGCCCAACGCCAGTAGCAATCGTGGGCAAAGTCTGCAACTTCATCTTGTCTTAATGCGGCTTGCATAGCCTCGTTATCGGCATAAGCATCTAGAAACATTGCGCACAGTTCTGGTACTGCTGAGTAATCCGCTTTTATGATTTTCAGTTCTGACATACTACTTCCTCATTGCAAACTAATGGACACAATCCGTTCTTACGTACTGTCACCCAATTTAAGTACATTAAATTGATATAGATAGTAAGTAACATTAATACTAATCCAAAGCAATCAAACATATGCAGTAGGCTTGAACATCGCCCAACATAACCTAATCGAAGTTAGGCATCAGCGCTCTCTACTGCTGATTGAGTCCCACTCTGCTGCTTAATCATGATGGCAAAAACGGCGGTTATGGCTAATGCAAAGCAATAGTAGGAATGACCAACAACCTCAAAAGGTGACAACTCAAATACTGAGCCTAACAAAAGCACTTGAGCACCATAAGGCAAGATGCCTTGAATTACACAAGAGTAAATATCAAGAAGGCTGGCGGAACGACGTGGCGCTACCTGATATTCATCTGCGACCTCTTTTGCCACGCTGCCTGAGACGATAATCGCTACCGTGTTGTTAGCAGTACATAGGTTTACCATTGAAACCAGACCAGCAATACCAAATTGACTCGCTCGACGACTCGATGTGTTATCATGCTTAGAACCAAAAGTACGAATCATCTTACTCACTAACTTGGTTAAGTAAGCCAAACCACCCTGCTGACGCATGAGTTCGCTCAAGCCACCGATAAGCATCGAGAGCAAAAAGATTTCCTGCATGTTTCCGAAACCCGCGTATATATCTTGCCCAAAGTTCGTCAATTCATAATCTGCGACTGATGTAAGGCTAACGAAACCTGCTAACAAAATCCCGACTGTCAACACGACAAACACGTTCAGACCCGAAACAGCCAAGACAAGAATGGCAAGATATGGCAAGACTTTAAACCACTCGATCGGACCCGTTTCTGGCAACTGTGTCGCCGAGCTGTTGAATGCAAAAATCACAATAGCAACCAGTGCAGCAGGAATCGCAATTCGTACATTCTCTTTGAACTTGTCTTTCATCTCACAACCTTGAGAGCGAGTTGCAGCAATGGTTGTGTCTGAAATGATCGATAGGTTATCTCCAAACATTGCGCCACTAAGGACAACACCTGCGGTGAGAGGTATGCTCATTCCTGCTGACTGAGCAATGCCTAAGGCGACTGGCGCAACAGCAGCAATTGTTCCCATTGATGTGCCCATTGCTGTAGCGATGAACGCAGAAATCAAAAAGATGCCAGGAAGAATCATACTGGTTGGGATTGCAGAGAGCCCCAAGTTGACTGTCGCGTCAACGCCACCTGATGCTTTTGCTACTGCGGCAAATGCACCGGCAAGCAAGTAGATCATACACATGGCAACGATGTCTTGATGACCAACACCACGCAAAAACTGCTCGATGGCTTTATTCAGTTTTTCTTTACTCAATAAAACAGCTAGCACAACTGCAGGTAAAGCTGCGATTGGTGCTGGCAGTTGATAAAACGCAAAATCGACACCTTGATACGTAAGGTAACTTCCTACTCCGATAAATAGGAGTAAGAACAGCGCCAAAGGCAATAGTGCCACTAAAGATGGCGAAATAGATTGATGGTTTTTATTGTTTTCTAACATTTGAACAGCGGTATGGATAACAGGAAGGCGTGCAGACTAAAGAGATCGCCTAGACTTGTCAATGTCTAGACGTCTAAATGTCCATTCTAGAGAAGATTGATGTTACAAAGCTGCCGAGAACTGCTGATAATTTTCACGCCATTCGATCGCCTCATCCATTGGCATGGCTTGCGCATAGAAGTAGCCTTGAGCAAACTTAATCCCGAACTCTCTCGCCAATGCTTGTTGCTTCGCTGTCTCAACGCCTTCAATAATCACATCGAAGTTCAGGTCTTTAGACAATCCCGTGATGGCTTTCACGACTGCTCGAGTCTCCGGCTTGTTCAACGCTTCTTGCGTAAATGATTTATCTATTTTTATGATTGAGAATGGAAAGTTCTTCAAAAGATCCAAAGAGGCATTTCCTGTACCAAAGTCGTCTAGCTGTAATGAAAAGCCAAGATCATTGAGTTTTTTGAGAGAATTCAGCGTCGCATTTTTATTCTGAAAAATCGCGGTTTCGGTGAGTTCAAGTGGGAACTTACTCGCTTCTAACCCCTGATTTATGATCAGCGCTCGTAGATAATCAACAAAATCTGACCGTTCCAGTTGAACCGCTGAGATGTTCACTGATACGTAGTGATCCATTCCAAGAGCTGCTAGCTTTCTCTGAAACGCAATACTCTTTTCAAACACTAACTCCCCAACTCTCACTATATCGACGGTCCGCTCTAACATAGGAACGAACTCACTAGGACTAACATAGCTGCCGTCAGCTTTTTTCCAACGGAGCAACGCTTCAAAGCCACTTACCGATAATGTTGTCATATCAATCTGAGGCTGAAACCATACTTCAAAGTCTTTCTGTTCTACTGACTTTCTCAATTGCTGGTACAAATTAAAGTTGGTCTTGCTTTCCGTTCCAATTTCACGAGTAAAGCGTTGAATTCCGGACGTTGTCACAGGGTTTCGCTTAGCAAAGTACATAGCCGTGTCAGCGCAAGATAGAAGCTGTTTTAACTCAAGGCTATCATCGGGGAAACAGGCTATGCCTATTGAGCAATCGATGCGTAATTGGGTAGTTCCCAAATCGATAGGCATTCGAATCTTTTGTTGCAACAAGCGAGCAAACTCATGTGCCCCTTCGTCAGAGTCCGCAAAATGCAAAATAGCAAACTCATCACCGCCGAGTCTGGCAACTTTATCATTGACACTAATTACTTCTGAGACAGCAGCGCTCACCTTATTGAGAATCGCATCACCGGCAATGTGACCTAGGTTATCGTTGTAAGATTTAAAATTATCGATGTCCAAAAACAACAGGAACGCTCGCTTATTTCGTCGCTCCAACAGGGCTTCAAAGTGCTCAAAAAAACTTCTTCGATTAGGTAGCCCGGTAAGAAAGTCCGTCCTAGCTTGCAAGTTTGCATTACCTTCGGCCTCCTTTCTCATTTCTACTTCGTCTAAGAGAGCCTTTTTACTAACCGTTGTTGTTTTTAGTTGCTGATACATTTCCTCTAAATCAAGCGTCAACTCGTGCCATTCGTTGATACGTGATTTCTTAAATGAGTGATGATCGTATTGATCATAACACTCACCAATTCTTTTTAGCTCAGACTTCACAGCCTTTAAAGGCAGTATTAAAGCACTATATAAAATGACCAGTAACACAATCGAGAACACAGCGGTAATGGTCACGACGATATACTGATAGTAAGAAAGCTTAGATAGGTCTTGTGACGCAATCTGCCTCGCTTCATGGCTCAAGTTATGTAACTGTGTTATTAAGTTTTGACTGTACGTATTGAGATTAATCGTTATCCATTGAATATCCGTGTCAATCGTCGCATCTCGCAGTAACTCAAACTGCATTCTTATTCGAGATATATCCGTGTCCAGTCGTTTCGCCAGCACTTTCTCCTCAAGGTGTGTGATATTGAGAAGATGGACCGACTGACGTTCGATTTTATCTAAAGTCGCTGACCATTGAACAAGTGATGTTGGCGAACGGTATAAGTTGTAATCAGCGACGATTACGTTCAACTGCGATGCCTGTTGCCCAATTCTAAACGCTTTTTCATCGAGTTTGAGCACCACATCTTTTACATCATCTTGTTTCTCTGACAGATAAAACATCGCGACCATGAAACCAGCCACGATGACAACAAAAAGCGTCAGTATTTGTTTAATGCTAATTTTCATAGTCGATTATCGTTTGCCTCAAAGGAGCTGCATCTCGGAGAGGTTCTGGGCGCAACATGTCACGTGTATTTACAATAGCTTCTTCATACAAGCCGTGAGAATTTAGCCATACAAGCTCACGATTAAAAAGAGTCACCAATGGCTGGTATAGAGAAACGGAAAGCACACTCTCCTTCAGAATTAATTCTAGTTGTTCAGGATCTGTTTTCAGATTCTCGATCAGTACAGCTTGAGCGTATTCAGAGCGCTCTTCAATCACAGACTCAGCTTGAATCAACGCCTTCAAAAACCTACTTACAACTTCATCAGGAACTCGATTGTGCACTAACACCAGTTCATATTGAAGGTAGGTACCAGGAAAGTGTTTCACATATATCTTCCCATTCCTCTTCGCAGTTAAGTCGGTAATGAGAGGCTCACGAGTTGTGATGTAATCACACTCTCCATCGATGAGTTTTTGATTAAGTTCTGCAACGTTGACAAACTCAAATCGGACGTTCTTTGCTCCACTGCGCTCGACAAGCGATTGTCCGAAAAAATGAAGAGCTGACAAATATTGAGTACATAGAACTTTATTTTCGATGTTTGAAATACTTAAAAATGGTTCTAGGCTGGCAATTCCGTTTGCATTATCTGAGTCGTACACGGTTGCAACAACGCGGTAATCAGGTAGCAAATGCTGATGAGCGAGGTAAGCAATATCAGCTGCCGTTATTACATCAGCATCTAAATCCTCATTGATTACTGATTTTATCGCTAACTTGCCACTCGGCTTTGATTTGATAGAGACCATGAGGTTAACGTCTTCGAACTGGTTTGCATCATTTGCTAGATGTAACAGTCCAGCTCCAGGTTGCAGGCCTGTCACAATGAGCAGTTCTTTCCGCAACTGTGAGTCAACGTCTTTGTCGCCGCAACCAAAAAGCAAGGATACGCAAGCGATGATAAATGGCACTCTAACCATGCGATCTACCTCGGCATTTTCTTTTCAATATAGTAAACAAATCGCCGTATTGTATCTTTATTCGAATTTGATGGTGGTTTGGCGATTAAAGCAGCGAGTATAGGGGTATTTTTCTTTGTTCATTGCCTTGTAATAGCAGCAATGGTCTAATAAGAGACTACTGGAAAGCCTTGATTACACGGCTGACTTTACGACTTAAGGAAGCACTTCGAATGTCCCAACACCAACCCACTTTTTTCTTCTTTGATTACGAGACTTGGGGTGTTAGCCCAGCGAAAGACAGACCTTGTCAATTTGCGGGCGTTAGGACAGATGCTGACTTTAATATCATTGGCGACCCTTTAGTCATTTATTGCCAGCCACCTGCTGATTATCTGCCTTCGCCAGAAGCTGCGTTGATTACCGGAATCACGCCTCAACTTTGTCAGGAAAAAGGGCTTCCAGAGCCAGAATTTATCGCGAAGATCCATGAGCAATTAGCGACGCCAAATACCACAAGTCTTGGCTATAATAGTATTCGCTTCGACGATGAAGTAACTCGATACACCTGCTATCGCAACTTCATCGATCCATATGCATGGAGCTGGCAAAATGGCAATTCTCGCTGGGACTTGCTCGATGTAATGAGAGCCTGCCATGCGCTTCGCCCAGAAGGTATTGAGTGGCCTGAGAACGAGGAAGGTTTTACCAGTTTCAAGTTAGAACACCTTTCTGTTGCGAACGGTATTGAGCACGAAAACGCACACGATGCGATGGCGGACGTCATTGCAACCATTGAGCTTGCTAAGAAAGTTAAGGCAGCACAACCTAAGCTGTTCGACTACTTTTACTCTATGCGAACCAAACGTAAGCTTAATGAACTGGTGGATATCGTTAATATGACTCCACTTATGCACGTATCTGGAATGCTCGGTAAAGAGTGCCAATACACGAGCTGGGTCGTACCAATTGCATGGCACCCTACAAACCAAAATGCAGTGATTGTTGCCGATCTCGCCAAAGATCCTCAACCTTTACTAGATTTAGATGTCGAGGCACTTCACAAGAGACTCTACACCAGACGCGATGAGCTAGCAGAAGGTGAACTGCCTGTTCCACTTAAGCTTATTCATCTAAATAAATGCCCTATTCTTGCTCCAGCTAAAACGCTAACAGCAGAAAATGCAGGAGTGATCGGCATCGATAGAGAACAATGTTTGAAGAATCTCGCGCTCATCAAGCAGAACCCTGAAATTCGAGAAAAGCTAATTGGGTTATATAGTATCGAAAGGGAGTTTGAAAACGATGGTGACGTTGATACTCAGCTCTACAGTGGTTTCTTTACACCAGCAGATCGCAGTGCGATGGATATCATTCGAGATACGGACCCAAACAACCTGTCCGCATTAGACATTAGTTTTAGTGACTCTCGTATTGAACCTCTGCTGTTTAGATATAGAGCCCGCCATTTTGCGTGGACCCTTGATGAGACGGAGCAACAGAAGTGGGCAAATCATTGTCGTGAATTTTTCGAAAGTCGTATTGAAGACTACATGCTAAATATGGAAAACTTAGTTCACGAACATGAGTCTGACGAGAAGAAGCTCGCCATACTAAAATCCGTCTACCGCTACGTGGAGCGTCTCGTTTCTTAACATCTTCATCCTCGTAGTTAAAAAAGCAGCCGCCGACTCTCTACCTGTGTGGCTGCAATATGTTTTGCGATACTATTCATCACTAAGAGGAAGCCATGCTCAAAACCGTGCTTCGCTATTTACTGTCTTTTGCTGTCATTTTCATTTCTCTATGGCTAGGCAATGCGATTCAAAGCTTATTAGGTGTTTCAATCCCTGGCAGTGTTTTCGGAATGCTCATCCTATTCACTGCACTTGCTACTGGTGCCATGCCTGTGTCCATCGTTCAGCCAGGTGCTCATGTGTTTATTCGTTATATGATCCTGCTGTTCGTGCCTATCAGCGTGGGATTAATGAACCATTTTGAAATGTTAGTAGAGAATGCCCTGCCAATTTTAGCAAGTGCTGTCGGGGGCTCTTTTATCGTATTGATTGCACTTTCTGTGTTTCTCGATCGCTTCCTAAAAAAGGGAGACAAATAATATGTGGCTTCCTATTACCGTTGCGGTATTTTTCTTCGCGCGCTTCGTCGCAATGAAAGTGAAAAACCCAATTTTCAACCCGCTACTCATCAGTATCGCGATTTTAATCCCCGTTTTAGTCTGGTTCGACGTATCGTTTGATACCTATTACGCGGACAATGAATGGATCAGTTATTTACTGCAACCCGCCGTCGTTGCATTGGCTTACCCACTTTACGAACAGCTTCCTCAGATTCGTCAGAACTGGCGTATCATAGCGCTCGCTTGTGGTGTAGGTAGTATTGCCTCAATGTTTACAGCATCAATCATCGCGGTCTTGCTGGGCGCAGATATGGACCTAATTGCGAGTTTACTTGGTAAATCTGTTACCACACCAATTGCTATGGAGGTCTCCAGTCATTTGGGTGGAGAACCATCTATTGCAGCTATCCTAGTACTTTTGGTCGGCCTATTTGGCGCCATAATGGCCTATCCAATTTACAACATATTTGGTGTCACCCACCCCATTGCCAAGGGTTTAACGATGGGAACGGTATCGCACGCACTTGGGACTGCGACAAGTGCAGAAAAAGATCCGCGAGACGCCGCTTTTAGTTCATTGGCATTGGTAATTTGTGGTGTCATTACGTCCATTCTAGCGCCATCAATGTTCGCATTTTCAATTTGGCTTACGCACCTCATCTCTTAACCTAGACTTGTCTATGCATGCTTATGGATTGGTAGAGACCTACAATCCATAATTTGTGTGACATCACTCTTACTGTAGAACCATTGCATTTATTACATTTTTATTTGTGATTATGATCACCTTTATATCTTTAAAACTTGCTTAGAATGTAAGAAAACGTCCAATTACATAGGAAACCGCATGACCGATCGTTTTGATTCTGCGTTGGCCGAAATCCCAGAACAGATTGCAAATTTTCTAAAGCCTATTGTTACTGCGTCTGATTTCGACGCGACAATTTCCAAGCAACAATTTGATGAGCTTTTAGCGATCTCTGGACTCGAAGACGATGAACTCCGTGTTACCTTGCTCCCGTTTGCTGCCGCTTATTCCTACGCGCCGATCTCTGAATTTTATGTCGGTGCCATCGTCCGTGGCTTGTCCGGTCGGTTATATTTCGGTGCCAACATGGAAATCATCGGCGCGCAATTAGGCCAAACCGTTCACGCTGAACAGTCTGCGATCAGCCACGCTTGGATGAAGGGTGAAACAGGTCTTACAGACATAACCATTAACTACAGTCCATGTGGTCATTGTCGTCAGTTTATGAATGAACTCACGACAGCAGATACCCTAGTCGTTCAGTTGCCTCAACGTGACGCAATGACACTTCAAGAGTATCTACCTGAGTCTTTTGGTCCTAAAGATCTTGGCATTACTGATGCGCTGATGAGCCCAAAACAGCACGGTTTATCGACTGAAGAGACAGACGCATTGATCTTGTCGGCAGTTGATGCCCTCAATAGAAGTCACTCTCCTTACACACAAAACTTAAGTGGCGTTGCTATTGCGACTGAAAGCGGAAAGGTATACCAGGGTGCTTATGCTGAAAACGCGGCGTTCAACCCGAGCCTTCCTCCACTTCAAGTGGCATTTATGCAGCTATTACTTGATGGTGAATCATTCGAATCTATTCGTTTAGTCGCACTTGCTGAGATGGCATCTGGGAAAATTAGCCACCTTGCAGACACTCAAGCAACTCTTGAGGCCATTGATCCAGACATTCCACTCGAGTACATCTCGTTGTAATGATATGAATTCGAACCTTTTTATTAGCCCCGCTTAGTTGCGGGGCTGTTTTTATATGTCTATTGAAAAGGAATGGTAATTTCCCGCGCAAACGATTGCTTTCTTGGTTAATTCCAGTATGATCCACCGCAATTCTTCCTCATGAACGATCAAGGATATTATATGTTTGGTACTGCTACTCGTGAAAATGCTACGCGTGTATTACTGTTGGGCTCAGGTGAACTTGGTAAAGAAGTTGCCATCGAATGTCAGCGTCTCGGTCTCGAAGTCATTGCTTGTGACCGCTATGCAGATGCCCCTGCTATGCAAGTTGCTCACCGCAGCTATGTACTAGATATGCTCGACGGGGAAGCACTCGAAGCTATCATCGAAAAAGAGCAGCCTGCGTACGTCGTACCAGAAATCGAAGCCATCGCGACTGACAAGCTAGTTGAGCTTGAGAAAAAAGGCCTGAATGTCGTACCAACGGCTAATGCAACCAAGCTGACGATGAACCGTGAAGGTATCCGTCGTCTAGCAGCAGAAGAGCTGGGCCTTAATACATCACCTTACCAATTTGCTGACAACTATGACGACTTTAAAGCAGCAGTTGCTCACGTTGGCGTACCATGTGTTGTGAAGCCGGTGATGAGTTCTTCTGGCAAAGGGCAAAGTGTCATCAAGACTGAGGCGGATATTGAGTCTGCATGGACTTATGCTCAAGAAGGCGGCCGTACTGGCGCAGGACGCGTTATCGTTGAAGGCTTTATCGACTTCGACTACGAAATCACCTTGCTTACCGTTCGAGCGATTGATGGCGTTCATTTCTGTGCACCTGTAGGGCATCGTCAAGAAGACGGTGACTACCGAGAGTCATGGCAGCCACAAGTCATGTCTGAGAACGCGCGAAAAGCGGCAGAATACACCGCTGAGCAAGTTGTAAACGCACTGGGTGGTTACGGTATCTTTGGTGTTGAACTGTTCGTTAAAGGCGACAAGGTTATCTTCAATGAAGTGTCTCCTCGCCCACACGACACGGGATTGGTCACACTGATTTCTCAAGACATGTCTGAGTTTGCGCTTCACGTACGTGCGTTTACTGGTTTACCGGTAAATGGTATCACTCAATATGGTCCAGCAGCATCAGCCGTTATCTTGGGTCAAGGGACTTCAAACAACATTCGCTTTGAGGGCATTGAAGAGGCAGTATCACTGCCACAAACACAGATTCGTTTGTTCGGTAAACCAGACATCGATGGTCGCCGTCGCCTAGGTGTCATTTTGACAAAGCGTAAATCTTTAGAGACCGCTATCGACGAAGCGGTAGAGTGTGCAAAGAAGGTAAAAGTCGTTTACTAACCTTCTAAACACTCATAATTGCAAGGCTCTGGTTTATCGCCAGAGCTTTTTTATTATCGCGACTCCGACCAAACGGCGAACTCATTACCGCTTGGTTCACTAAAGTGAAAGCGGCACCCACCTGGAAAGTCAAAGATCTCTCTCACAATCACACCACCGCTCTTTACGACCTTATCGTAGGTTGTTTCAATCGAGGGGCTGTAAAAGACCAACAGCGCGCCGCCTTTGCTTGCCTCAGAGCACATGTCTGCTTTATAAAAACCGCCATTAAGCCCCTGATTAGAAAAAGCACTGTATTCATCGCCATAGTCTTGAAAGTCCCATCCAAACGCATCGGTGAAGAACTGCTTTGTCTTTATTAGGTCTTGGGCTGCAAACTCTACATAGTCTAGTTTTACTTGATCGCTCATCACGGCTCCTTATTTCTTCATTCTGTTTATCATAGTAGCGGATATTCATTGTTGGGGTTGTGAGAGGTAATGCAGTTTGCCCAATGCTACAACTGAGTTATTCCACGCCCGCTATGACCATAAATGCTCTATCCTTACGTACAAACCGTTGTAAAAACATACAACTGCTAGAGTTTAATTAGAAACCATTATGAGAACTGAACGCGACTCTCTTTCAGCTGCCATTATGACGCGCGTAAGCCTTTTGCTTGCACCGGTTATGCTAGCTGGTTGTTTCAACGATAGCCCATCAGCTAAGTTTATTGACTATCAAGAGAGAATAGCGAATGTTCAAGAGAGTGACTTACTCCCTCCTCCCGAGTTGACTCTGGTCGAACTCCCATCGAAAAGAGAGCTCACTAAAGAGATACCTAGGACAACGCTGGGACTTGTTGACAGCTACCAACTTCGTAAATGTCAGCTGTTCGGACTTATTGCGGAGCGAAACTCCGTATTAGGTAAGGTGCAGGACCAGTTTCGAAATTTTGACTATCAATTAAAGCTCATTGATGGATTAGAACGATGCCTAGCCTCGAACCAAATCGAATTAGAGCTCAAAACGAGCTTACAAGATATTTTAAGTGTTAAGTATCAGTACCTGCCGGACTATTTCTTCAACCTCGTTTATACAAGTGATGCTATGCGATCACAACTCAACGGGCATGATTGGTTAGTAGCCAATAAAGGGAGTGCGGCGCTCCAAGTGCGCGAGTCATTAACTGCATTTAATCAAGTGGCTCAGTTCATTGCGACAGGCGACCGGGCAACGATTGAGCGCCCTCCGCTGCTCACACCTTACCAAGAACAATTAGAGAAGAGTAATGTCATCGGTCGCCTAGCCTTTTCATTAGAGGCGAGCGCACATTGGATGCGCACCATTACCAACCAGCTCAACACATACGATGACCAGATTATTTGTGGTAAGAACAGAGATTCATCTCGATTTAAGTACCTCGTTAATGTTTTCAACAATGTGTTTGTCGAAGAAGTACAGCCGTATTTATCCTATGTTGACTCTGAGTATCAAGCTATCGCTCAGGAAACGCAGTTCGTTTCCGCCTTGCTCTCTCAAAGCGACGCTAATGTCTATAGCCTTCACCAGCGACACCTTGAATTTAAGGAGACCAGTAGAGAGCACGTTAAATATTGGAAAGGGTTGTTTGAACGCTGCGGGCGCTCTCTGTCATCCATTCGAAATAACTAGCTCCTGCTACTCGTGCTCTCTAATGCGATGAAATCTAGCAAACCTAGGTACGCCATTATCAGTCCATCCGTTGTGTTTGATAGTAACGATTTTACCAATCTCTGGAGGTCGCTTTCTCTCTTCATCGGTGAACCCTGTTCCAACATACAGTCGCACGCCACCCTTTATCTCAATAAGCAGTGCACCCATTACACCATTAAACTTCCCCTTCCCGGGCTTGTATCCGACAACAATGCCTTCAGTATCTTGAACCGTTTTTACCTTGATTAACGAGCTATTTCTTCCGGGATGGTAGATTTCATGCCGCGCCTTTAACATTAGACCTTCTGCTTCCTGCTCAGTGACATCCGCAAGGACCGATGCCAACTCTTTATGTGTGGCGATAAGCATTTGCTCGACGCATTGGATGTGTGTGTATGGTAATGAGTCACAGTAAGTTGTGAGATATTCGTAACGCTGTTCAAAAGTACCCAAGTGACCCGGCACATCGAACAACATAAACGTAATGCCTTGCCACTGCTCATCGTTTGGTGTTTTATCCAGCACCGTCTTTTGAACTTGGCTAAAAGCCCCTCTCCCAGCCCAAAGTTCTCCCTCTACCGATATATTTGGTAACGCTTGAACAAACCAGTTGGGCGCGTTCAATACTCTCCCTGAACGCGTTACCAGTTCTGTTCCCGTCCAGATTGCTCGCACTCCGTCTAACTTCTCACTGACGTAGTAATTCTCTAGATCAACGTCTTGATCATATTCCAGTGCGTTAGTCACACTCGGCGGCTTCGGTAGATATTGATGACCCTCTGCGTTTACGGTGGCTGATATTGCCATAAGTGCAAAAATGGTCGACACCCGATTAAATGTTATAGACACGGTTATCCCCTCTCATCACGGTTTTGACCAGTCTAGATCGAGAGATTTAGAGAAGTAGATATTGAGATGAGATCTTCGAGTTAGGAGAGAAGAAGATCCACAGAGTGACGTATCAGTTACATCTAGATTTGATGTAAATCGAGGTTATGTCAAACGACTCCTCTTTAAATCCAGTCTATCAACCTATTGATAAATCGGGCAAAAAGAGGAGTATAAGAGGCAGTGCTTATTGAATACCAAGCTCTGTTTTAAGCGTTGCGATATGGTTAAGATCCATATTGTGAACCTTGAGCATTTGTTCGATTTGACTGAGCGATGCCGTTGCAGAGTCGTATCGCTCGCAAGAATCAGACTTAGCGTCCCAAGACGTCCCTTCAAGGTACAAGTCGCAGTCTTTTTTAAGTCTATCAAGGTTAGGGGTAATCTGGGCGCGCTCTTGTTCTAGCTTCGCGACCTCTGCCTTTAATTCAGCTTCACGTTTGAACAGCTCTTGCGACTGCTCAAACATAGAGCTTTGAATATCATTCTTACGAGCCAACTGAGTATTCTTTTTCTCTTCTTTTACCAATTGCTTCTTTTGACTCGAGAGTTGGTTTGCAAGATCTGTTTTGTCCTGCTCTAGCTGAGCAATTTGTGAGTTTAACTCCTCGACTTGCTCTTGATGCTCAGCCACCTTCTCTTCTACAGCTTTACGAAGCTTAAGCTGAGATTCAGACTCCGCCATCGATAGCTGCTCTGAAAGCGTTGCCTCATGGTTTTGAGTCTGTGTTAGGGTTTGCTGATAGCGCGTTTCAAGCTCGGTGTAGCGCTTTTGCCAATCATTCTGCGTAATCGATGCACCAATAAGCCCGCCAGTTGCAATACCAAGTACCGCGGCGATCCCTATGTACAGACGAGCTTTATTATCTTTTTGCTCGATAACGACTACTTCTTCGTTATCAACCTGTTGGTTTTCTGAATACTTATCCACTTATACTCCTGGGAGCGAAATCTTTTTATCGAATCAATTCGGAAACAACGAGCGTTGCTGTGTATATCAGAAACGCCGACACGACGGTGATGACGACACCTTTCTGTACTTTCTCGTTAGTTCGATAACGAAATAGCATAAACGCCAATACCACAAGAAAAGCGATTGCTAGTAATCGAGTCATAGATACCTCCTTGCACTAAGGGTAATCCAGTAGGTAGGAAGGTACGTGTTCCAAAAATGCACTGTACAAATCACTACTCTACCCCATAACGACAGGTTTAAAGTCAGAAACACTTCAAATATACCAAATGGTTGACTTTGCTACCCTATTTACTCAAATAAAATTGTAAAATTATTCATGACATCGCCAATAAATTACGCTAGGATTGCCGTCACAGATTATCTAGTATCTAGATATTTGTTCCGATGAAGACTGCAGGAGAGTGGTAATTAACCAAAATTTAACGTTTGGTTAAAACTACCCGCCGAAGAAGTAAATCTTTCAGGTGCTTTATTCTGAGAAATCAGAGCTTATCAATTGATAAGGATAAAGTGAGGACTGTAGTTGGAGGAACCTCTGGAGAGAATCGCACTACTTTTGTAGATAGCGGTCGCCGAAGGAGCAAGCTCATTTCTAATGATGAGTGAAACTCTCAGGCAAAAGGACAGAGGAGAGAATAGCAACATTGAAAACATTAAATTCAGTATCTGGCTTTTTGCCAGGTTTAGCGACACGGATTAGTTACCGTCATTAGCGCGTTGCGAATGCGTTTGTGACAAACTGCCCTTTCTCTCTTCTCCTTAAGTTTTGTTTTATTAAGGGGAAATCATGAACAATCTTCAATCTTTACTGCAAACCATCGACTCATTTGTTTGGGGTCCACCGCTGCTCATTTTGCTCGTTGGTACGGGTGTCTACTTTACTTTTAAGCTTGGACTTTTGCAGTTCCGCCATCTTCCAACTGCTTTAAAGCTTGTCTTTACCAAAGACAAATCTGGGCATGGTGACGTTTCTAGCTTTGCAGCCTTATGTACGGCACTATCAGCGACCATAGGTACAGGTAATATCGTAGGTGTAGCTACAGCAATCAAACTTGGTGGCCCAGGTGCTTTATTCTGGATGTGGCTCGCCGCTTTGTTTGGAATGGCGACCAAATACGCAGAGTGCTTGTTGGCGGTGAAATACCGTAAAGTTGACGACAAAGGTCAGATGCTTGGCGGTCCAATGTATTACTTGCGTGATGGTGTTGGCTCTAAGTTCCTTGCAACTATGTTTGCAGTTTTCGCTCTAGGTGTCGCTTGCTTTGGTATCGGTACTTTCCCACAGGTCAATGCCATCCTTGATGCGAGTGAAATTTCATTTGGTGTTTCACGCGAACTTTCCGCTGCCGTTCTAACTCTGCTTGTTGCTTTTGTAACACTAGGAGGCATCAAATCCATTGCTAAAGTCGCGGGTAAAGTAGTACCGACTATGGCGGTGTTCTATGTGCTGGCGTGTTTAAGCGTCATTATCATGAACGCGGATAAGCTTGCAGACGCGGTTCAGCTTGTTGTCGTGTCTGCCTTTACGAGCACAGCAGCAACAGGTGGCTTTGTTGGCGCAAGCATTATGCTCGCGATTCAATCTGGTATTGCACGCGGCGTATTCTCAAACGAGAGCGGTCTTGGAAGTGCGCCAATGGCAGCAGCTGCAGCGAAAACGGATAGCTGTGTACGTCAAGGCCTGATCTCGATGACAGGTACATTTATCGATACCATCATTATCTGTACGATGACAGGTCTCGCGTTAATCCTTACAGGTGCGTGGCAGAGTGAGTTTGCTGGTGCAGCCATGACTACACATGCATTTGCGACAGGTCTTAACGCAGAGTACTTCGGTCCTATGTTGGTATCGATTGGGCTTATCTTTTTCGCATTCACCACTATCTTGGGCTGGAACTACTATGGCGAGCGCTGTGTAGTATTCCTAATGGGTACCAAAGCAGTACTACCGTACAAGATCATCTTCGTCGGTCTTGTCGCATCAGGTGCTTTCTTACACCTAGATATGATTTGGCTAATTGCCGATATCGTTAATGGTCTCATGGCGGTACCAAACCTGATTGGTCTTGTGTTGTTGCGCGGAGTCGTCATTGAAGAAACTAAGCTTTACTTCGCAGCGAAGTCGAACACATCGAGTGTCGCTACCGCAGCGTAACGCTTAATACCTCTCCATTAAACGAAAAAGGTCTGCAGATGCAGACCTTTTTCGTATCTCGATTGTGGGCTAGATAAACATAATATCGGCGATGGTATCCATCGCTGCATCGACAGCACCATTGAGCTGCATGCCTAAACTAGAAAGAAAAGCAGAACACGCTGCGATCATAGCAATAATCATAATGAACTCCGTTATTTGGACGCTGCTATGTTAAGCCTCCACTCGCTCTACTAGTTACCTTTTTACGCCAGAAACGCTTTCTCTTTTTCTAAACAAAATCATCACGACCGCAGGCACAATAATCAGTACTGGGATAACGAGAACGTGCAAAAGCAGAGATCCGATCCCACTGTGTGATACCGCCGATTCTAACTGAAAATAGACCAATAACACGCCGAGAATAATAAACAATGACGTTAGTAATTCGCGCAAACACATCTTTGAGCGAGGTGAACAGACACTGCTCGCCAAAGCAAACAGCAGCATGCCGAGACACAGAGCTAACCAGCTTAAAAATGACGGGAAAGGCCAAATAAACACAAGAGCCACTGCTACCACCGTCAAAATGAACCACACCCTAGTGCGCGTAAATGTATAGTCTTCGCTCACAGCAAGGCTCAGTGCATGACGAACAAAGTGCCAGCCCACGAGTGAGCCAAGGAATGCGCCAGCCAACATGTCGGATAGAAACGCTCCGCCACTGATAAACTGGTAGAACACCAAAATGAAGCTAATTACGACGAATACAGTAATAAAAGCTGCTCGATAACGCGCTTGAATTTGGCTGATCACAATTGCAGAAATCGACACCCAGTTTGCGATAAGTAGATCTGGGAAGCTATAACCACTTCGCTCGGTATAATTGATTGACGGAAGATACGCATGAGGTACTGGGAACCCAAAGCCTTGTTTGGCTACCAGAATGAACAGAGAAGTTGCCGTAACCGCGAACATTAACTGAGCGGTAAAATGGCGTCCCCACAACCAAATAAACAGGGGTAAAAATGCAATCAAGAATAGCGGCTGAACAAGTACATACAGTATTCTTCCGCCAAAGATAACGACGTCTCGAACACTGTCGGATGCTTGAGCCATCATATCTTGAGCACTTGCTAACCAGCCTAGTTCTATTTGGTGAATCTGTGGTGCGGCATCAATGAGATTATCTACAAACTGCAGCGGTTGATTGGATGCATGGCTATACATCTCTTGCACTAGTGGCCACTGACTAGGATAACGATATTCGCTAATCGGAACCGCTTTAGGCTGCACAAGAGAGGCACTTCTTACTTCTACGCCAAAATGTGGTGCAAAGTATATGGGAAGTTCGAGGCCGTTAGTGTAGCTGCTCGCCTCATAGGCAATAATCGCCGACTCGACATGACATTCGAAAAAGACCGCTTTGTCTGTTCTGCCAAGCTCTTGTCCCACATCGACTACAAGTCCAGCTTCTTCCCACGTCTCGCGCTGCGCAGTGAGTCTCGGGTCTTCGTTGTTTTCGATTGTGCCGCCAGGAAGTGACCATTTACCCGTAATAATTTCATGAACCAGTAAGATTCGATTATCGCTGCGTACAAGACATAGCGACCCTCGAATTGAAGGATCGAGTGGTTCGAGTGCCGTGTCACTCTGATTTTGTATAGAGGCGGCAAGATCTTTCGACGCCACTTCTTGTGAGGTATTTGAATTAACCTTAGGTTGTGATGCAAAACTTAGGTTTGCAGTAAAAAGCGCAAGCAAGCACAAATAAAACCAATGGCTCAAAAACTGAGTCACAAACATTCCTAATTTATATTTTTTTTCTAAGACAGTGAATATGAGGGAAAAATCCCTGCTTCTTATACAGATTCAGCGCTGATTGGTTAAAGTCCCAAACTTCTACCATAATCTGGGTTGCTCCGAGCTGCTGTAACCTTGTTTCGGCTTCTGTTAGTAAGGCAGCTGCGACACCATGTTGACGCCACTTGGGCACGACATATAACTCATCAACATTCCCCACTAGACTCGGCTTGCTAATTGGAGATGTTAATTCACAAAATTGAGCCGTGACAAAGCCGACAATGATTGGATTATTATGGGAGGTAATCGTCGCTACCAGCACCAAGCACTCCGGTGAATCTAGGTAACGAGCAATACTCTTTTCTTCTTGGACTTCATTGGCAGACTTAAAGTCATTAGGGACTGCTTTATGGTGATGGTCGTGTAATTCGAACATCAGATCATTGAGCGTATAAAGGTCTTTTTCCGTCGCAGATCGAAGAGTAATGCTGTTGGAATCCATAGCCACACGCTCGAGTTAACTTGATTAATATGCCAGTCACAAATGTGCGCATAGTGTGAGGGTTTTGTCAGGGATGTGCAAATAAAAAAACTAAGGATATCGTCTGAAAAAAACCTTGGGGAAAATATCGCTATACTTAAAGAAAATTATAGGGGATTGTTATGAAGTTTCTGCGCTTTATGCCTTTGTCTTTATTGATTTTCGTCGCAACATTCGGAAGTGGCATAGCTCACGCTGAGCTCCCGCTAAAATGCCAGCTAAATACTACTGCCGACCAGTTTTGGTTCTACCAAGAGCAATTGGTGTTTAAAAGCAGTCAGTTTGTCATTTTTCAAAACTTCAAAGGCAGAGTCGTTACACAAGTCGATCTTAAGACAGGTAAGTTTAGTCGTACCACTTATATCGGAGAACCATTCATTCCGAAATATCAGATGTTGTTTGGTACCTGCGAAGAACCGAACCATGTGCTTAAAATGTGGCACATGAGTTCGGTTAAGATGGACCAACGCTAGTTGGTATGTAGCGCTTTTTCTATTTCAGATAGACTCGCTGGATCATCGATTGTCGACGGTACGGTGTAGCTTTCACCATCGGCAATCTGCCTGATTACGCGGCGCAATATCTTACCTGAACGTGTTTTCGGTAACCTATCCACCACTAGAGCATGTTTAAAGCAAGCAACGGCACCGATTTCAGAACGAACTTTACCAACCAGTTCACTTTCAAGGTCATGACTATCTACTTTCACACCATCTTTAAGTACCACTAAACCAAGCGGAAGTTGCCCTTTGAGGTCATCGTGTACACCCACCACCGCACACTCGGCAATTGCAGGGTGCCCACCGACAATTTCTTCCATCTCACCAGTCGATAGGCGATGCCCAGCCACGTTAATAACGTCGTCGACGCGCCCCATAATAAACAAATAACCTTGGTCATCGAGGTAACCACCATCACCCGAAACGTAGTAGCCTTCAAATTGGCTTAGATATCCGGATTCAAATCGATCGTGGTTGCGCCACACCGTAGTTAAACAGCTCGGTGGCAATGGTCGCTTAAGCGAGACAAAGCCCTGTTGGTTAGGTCCAACTGGCTCCCCTAACTCGTTCAAGATCTCCACTTTAAAGCCTGGGCTCGGTTTCGTTGAAGAACCTGCTTTAATCGGCATTGACTCGATACCTACCGGATTAGAAGAAATGGCCCAACCCGTTTCCGTTTGCCACCAATGGTCAATAACCGGTTTTTGGGTGTGATGCTGAACCCATTCAAGCGTTGGAGGATCGAGCCTTTCCCCCGCCATAAAGATACTTTCTAGAGAGCTTAAGTCGTACTTATCTAGCTCGGCACCCTCAGGGTCCTCTTTCTTGATGGCTCGAAATGCCGTTGGTGCAGAGAAAAGTACCTTAACCTTGTATTCTTCACACACTCGCCAGAAAGCACCGGGATCGGGCGTTCGAACCGGCTTACCTTCAAACAGAATTGAAGTACAACCATGAATCAAAGGTGCGTAAACAATGTATGAGTGCCCTACTACCCAACCGACATCCGACGCTGCCCAAAAGACACCATCAGTCGGCATATTGTAAATCGCACTCATAGAGTACTTCATGGCAACCGCGTGGCCACCGTTATCACGCACCACGCCTTTCGGCTTACCTGTGGTGCCAGAAGTGTAGAGTATGTAGAGTGGATCGGTTGCCAACACGGGTACACAATCGTGTGGAAGTGCCTTTTGATATTCATCTCCCCAATCTAGATCGCGCTCCTGATTTAGCTCAGCAACACATTGAGGTCTTTGCAAGACAAACACTTTTTCTGGCTTCCATCGACTATCCATAATGGCTTGGTCGACAAGTGGCTTGTACGGCAGCACCTTATTGATTTCGATACCACAAGACGCCGTCATGATGACCTTCGGCTCCGCATCTTCGATTCGCACCGCGAGTTCGTTCGGAGCAAAGCCTCCAAACACAACAGAGTGGATAGCCCCCAGGCGTGCACATGCCAGCATCGCCATCGCCGCTTCTGGAATCATAGGCATGTATATAATAACGCGGTCACCTTTCACCACACCTTGAGCAGCAAGCATACCCGCTATTTTGGCGACCTTATCGCGCATTTCTTGGTAGCTATAGCGCTGTTTCGTCCCTGTTACCGGTGAATCATAAATGAGTGCAGTGTTATCACCTCGCCCCTGCTCACAGTGATAGTCAAGTGCTAGCCAAGACGTATTCATAACGCCATCGGGATACCAACGGTCGATACCGTTATCATCTTTCGCTAAGATCGTTTTTGGCGCTTCAAACCAATCAATTTTGCTTGCTTGGTGCTCCCAAAATGACTCAGGTTGCTGCTCTGCCCATTGATACTCTTTTTGGTATGCAGACATAATGCGTCCTCCAGTATGTCTCTAAATTAGTAAACGTCTTTTCACTCAAAACGTATCTGACGGTACACGAACCCAACCTTCCATAAGGATCCTTGCACTTCTGCTCATGATTGCTCTGTCTACTGACCAACTGTCATTAGACTTCGATGCCACCGCACCTACTTTAAGTGTCCCTGAGGGATGCCCAAACGTGACACCATCACGTACGCCGCCACCAGCGGCGATATTAACCACCGTACCCTCGACAGCAGCGGCACAGGCAATGGCAACCGCTGCGGTACCCATCATGGCATGGTGTAATTTTCCCATCGACATGGCTCTTACTAATAGGTCGACGTCGTCTACTTGGATAGGTTTATTACTTGAGGATGTGTAATTTTTCGGCTTAGACACAAACGCAATTTTTGGTGTATGTTGCCTTGTTGCCGCCTCCTCCAGCGAATCGATTAGCCCCATTTTCAACGCTCCATGAGCACGGATGGTTTCAAACTTTTTAAGCCAATCATCCGAACCATTGATATCTTCTTGTAGCTCTGTTCCTTTAAGACCCAACTCAGATGCATCAATGAAAATGGTTGGGATACCTGCACTTATCATGGTGGCATTAAACGTCCCAATATCTGGCACATCTAGGTCATCGATTAAATTACCCGTCGGGAACATGGAACCTTCACTGCTACTAGGGTCGATAAACTCTACGGCAATTTCTGCTGCAGGAAATGTCACACCATCTAGCAAGAAATCACCAAGCTCTTGCACCTCACCATCAACCATAGGGACTTTCGCGACTATGGTCTTCTGGATGTTCGCCTGCCAGATTCTCACTTCGGCTAAACCGTTTTCCGGGAGCTTGTCTTTACTGATAAGGCCGCTGTGTATCGCAAAAGGGCCTACTGCGGCGGATAGATTGCCGCAGTTACCGCTCCAATCAACAAAGGCTTTGTCTATTGCAACCTGCCCAAATAGATAGTCAATATCGTGACCCTCTTTACTGCTTTTTGAGATGATCACAGTTTTGCTAGTACTGGAGGTTGCGCCGCCCATGCCATCAATCTGTTTCGCATAAGGATCAGGACTACCAATGACGCGCATGAGTAACTGATCTCTCGCCGCTCCTGATACTTGCGCCTCTTCAGGTAAGTCCGTTAGGTTGAAGAAAACACCTTTGCTGGTGCCACCTCGCATGTAAGTTGCAGGAACTCTGATTTGTTTCGTCATCATTAAGTCCCTCCTATTTCGCGAGAAAGTCTTGCGCGAAACGCTGCAGTACGCCGCCAGATGAATACACCGCTACTTCATCTGCTGTATCAAGACGACAAGTGACGGCAATGTCTAACTTTTCACCGTTAGATCTTGTAACCACCAGCGCTAAATCACAGCCAGGAGCGATATCACCAACCACATCGTAGGTTTCAGTTCCGTCTAACCCTAAGGTATTGCGATCCGTACCCTCTTTAAATTGCAGAGGGAGCACACCCATGCCGACTAGATTAGTGCGATGGATACGTTCAAAGCCTTCGGCGACTATCGCTTCTACACCAGCCAGTCGTACACCTTTTGCAGCCCAATCTCTTGAAGAACCCTGACCATAATCTGCCCCCGCAACAATGATGAGTGGTTGCTTGCGCGTCATATAGGTTTCTATCGCTTCCCACATCCGCGTCACTTTGCCCTCAGGCTCAACTCGAGCTAAAGAGCCTTGGACGGTTTCTCCATTCTCACGCACCATTTCATTAAACAGTTTCGGGTTAGCGAACGTTGCGCGCTGCGCAGTCAAGTGGTCACCTCGGTGAGTGGCATAAGAGTTATAGTCTTCTTCAGGCACCCCCATACTTGTGAGATATTCACCCGCTGCACTGGACGCTAAGATAGCGTTAGATGGCGACAAATGGTCAGTGGTAATGTTATCTCCAAGAATGGCCAGCGGTCTCATGCCACTTAACGTTCTAGGCTTGGCAAGTGCCCCTTCCCAGTATGGTGGGCGGCGAATATAGGTGCTCTTTTCACGCCAGTCGTATAGTGGTTCTGAGTTGGCTTGCTCATCATTAACCTTAAACATCTGCAAGTAGACTTGATTAAATTGCTCAGGCTTAACGTGAGTATTCACAACCGCGTCAATCTCTTCATCGCTTGGCCAAATATCATTGAGGTATATCGGCTTACCAGACGCATCGAAACCGAGCGCATCGCGTTCAATGTCAAAGCGGATGGTGCCCGCAATGGCATAGGCCACAACCAAAGGTGGCGACGCTAAAAACGCTTGTTTTGCATAAGGGTGAATGCGTCCGTCAAAGTTACGGTTGCCAGAGAGGACTGCCGTCGTATATAGGTCGTTATCTATGATTTCTTGCTGAATTTTCGGGTCCAATGCACCGCTCATACCATTACAAGTCGTACAGGCGTAAGCGACTATCCCGAAGCCTAGCTTCTCCAATTCAGGCAACAAGCCAGACTCTTGTAAGTAAAGTTTTGCCACCTTAGAGCCCGGAGCAAAGGACGATTTAACCCAAGGTTTGCGTAACAAGCCGAGCTGATTTGCCTTCTTCGCAATCAATCCAGCAGCGACAACGTTGCGGGGATTACTGGTATTCGTGCAAGACGTAATGGCTGCGATAATTACCGCGCCGTCTGGCATCTTATCGTCTTGTAGCTGCCACTCGCCTGCGATGCCTTGTTGATTGAGCTCAGCGGTTGGCAATCGTCGATGAGGATTAGACGGACCAGCTAAAGTGCGCTCTACCTTAGACAAATCAAACTCTAGGACTCGCTCATACTCAGCGTTTTCTAACTCACCAGCCCACAGCCCAGTTTGCTTTGCGTATTGCTCGACAAGTTTAACTTGTTCGTCATCTCTACCCGTTAACTTCAGATAGTTAATAGTTTGCTCGTCGATATAGAACATACCCGCTGACGCGCCATACTCAGGCGTCATGTTAGAAATCGTTGCTCGGTCACCAATCGTGAGCTGCTTAGTGCCTTCTCCAAAGAACTCCAAGTAACTGGAGACGACTTTTTGGGATCTCAAAAACTCAGTCAGGGCCAAAACGATATCGGTCGCCGTGATACCCGGTTGACGTTCGCCGGTGAGTTTTACCCCCACAATATCAGGCAAGCGCATCATTGAAGGTCTACCCAACATCACGGTTTCAGCTTCTAGCCCACCAACACCAATTGCGATAACACCAAGCGCGTCTACGTGAGGCGTATGGCTGTCGGTGCCGACACACGTATCTGGGTATGCCACCCCATTTTTGACCTGAACTACTGGAGAGAGCTTTTCTAAATTAATCTGGTGCATAATGCCATTACCCGCAGGAACGACACTCACGTTTTCAAACGCGGTTTTACACCATTCAATAAAGTGGAATCGATCTTCGTTTCGGCGCTCTTCAACCGCTCGGTTTTTCTCAAACGCATCGGGGTCAAAACCCGCGTGCTCGACCGCTAGCGAATGGTCTACGATTAGCTGCGTTTCAACCACTGGGTTGACGGCAGCTGGATCGCCTCCTTGACTTGCTATGGCATCACGCAGGCCAGCTAAATCAACCAGCGCGGTTTGTCCTAATATATCGTGACAAACGACTCGCGCCGGATACCAAGGAAAATCCTTGTCTCTTTTCCTATAGATGAGCTGAGACAAGCATGCCTCAAGCTCAGACGGTTCACAGCGATGAACTAAGTTTTCAGCAAGGATTTTCGCCGTGTAAGGCAGGCGTTCATACGCGCCTGCTTCTATATCATTAACGGCAGCCTGGGCATCAAAGTAATCGAGTTGCGTACCAGGTAGCGGTTTTCGATATTGGTAATTTATAGTGTTTTTCGACATGCTCACATCCTCACACCGTGCTAGTCACGCGCCTCGATTGGTGTCCACTCTCTTGCTTCTGGACCATCATAGTCTGCACTCGGACGAATGATTCGATTGTTCGCACGCTGCTCGTAAACATGTGCAGCCCAACCTGTGAGTCGACTCATCACGAAAATCGGCGTAAACAACTTAGTTGGGATATCCATGAAGTGATAAGCAGAAGCATGGAAGAAATCCGCGTTACAAAACAGTCCTTTTTCACGTTTCATCACGGCTTCTACGCGCACAGAAACGTCATACAGATAGGTATCGCCGACTTCTTGGGATAGTGCTTTTGACCAACGCTTAATCAGAGCATTTCGGGGATCGCTTTCGCGGTAGATAGCGTGTCCGAATCCCATGATTTTGTCCTTGTTAGCAAGCATCTGCATGATGTTCGCTTCTGCTTCATCCGCGCTTCGCCAATCTTGAATCATATCCATAGCCGCTTCGTTTGCTCCACCATGCAAAGGACCACGCAAAGTGCCAATAGCGGCAGTGATACAGGAGTGAATGTCAGACAAGGTTGATGCGCAAACGCGCGCCGCGAATGTAGAGGCATTAAACTCATGTTCTGCATACAAGATCAGTGAGCAGTGCATCACCTTCTTGTGCGTTTCTGAAGGCGCTTTGTCAGTGAGCATTTTTAGGAAATAACCGCCGATACAATCTTCACTTTGGTCAGCGGTATCAATACGCACACCGTCATGACTAAAACGATACCAATAACAGATAATGGCAGGAAACAGCGCCAACATGCGCTCAGTTGCTTTCTCTTGGTCTGAGAAATCAAGCTCCTGCTCTAGATTACCCAACACGGAACAACCTGTTCGCATTACATCCATCGGATGCGCGTCAGCAGGAATTAACTCCAGTGCCTGTTTAAGCGGCTCAGGTAAGCCACGCAATCCGACTAGAATCGTCTTGTAATCGTCCAGTTCTTTTTGGTTGGGGAGATGTCCGCGCAATAGCAAGTGCGCAACCTCTTCAAACTGCGCGTTGTTGGCTAGATCGGTAATGTCGTAACCACGATAGGTTAACCCCGTTCCAGATTTACCCACAGTACACAGTGATGTCGTACCTGCACTTTGACCTCGTAGACCTGCTCCACCGATGGCTGAATTAGGCATGTTGAACTCCTTTTCCCGCGTTTGCCCTTCTTGGGTCTTTTAATGCGGTGTTTCGTTATTGGATTAAAAAGTAGGTTTAAATTATTTTTCTTGGACTTCCGACTTGTTGCTCATTTTTGAAATCAGCTAATTAGGACTTGTTATCAGCAAAGAGCTGATCCAATTTATCCTCGTAGCTGTGATAGTTGAGATGTTCATAAAGCTCAGCTCGCGTCTGCATTTGTGACGTCAACGCCTCTTGATTACCCACAGATAACAAATGTTGATACACATTTTCCGCCGCTTTGTTCATTGCTCTGAACGCTGACAATGGATAGAGCACCATATCAACACCAACACTTGCTAATTCTTCACAGCCAAATAGCGGTGTCTGACCAAACTCAGTGATGTTGGCGAGAATAGGAACATCTTTTCCCGTCGCTTGTGACAATGCCGATTTGAACTGCTTGTAATGATCGAGCGAGGTCATAGCTTCTGGGAAAATCATATCTGCCCCTGCTTCAACGCAGGCAATAGCACGCTCAATCGCTTTATCCATCCCTTCGACGGCAAGCGCATCTGTACGCGCCATGATTACAAAACTCTGATCGGTTTTCGCATCGACCGCCGCTTTTACACGGTCGACCATTTCCTGCTGCGACACGATGGCTTTATTGGGTCGATGACCACATCGTTTCTGAGCGACCTGGTCTTCAATATGGACAGCGGCCGCCCCTGCTTTCTCCATCGCTTTGATCGTGCGTGCAATATTAAAAGCACCACCAAATCCGGTGTCGATATCAACAAGTAGTGGTAAATCGCAAGCATTAGTAATTCGCTCTACATCTACCAGTACATCGTTGAGAGTTGTAATACCTAAATCTGGCAAACCGTACGAAGCATTGGCGATACCACCCCCAGAGAGGTAAATGGCTTGATGACCGACGTTTTTAGCCATCATGGCGCAGTACGGATTGACTGTACCTACAACTTGTAAAGGGCTTCCATTAGTGACGGCGTCACGAAATAATTGACCTGGTGAAGCTGACATGCTTGTCTCCTTGTCCTTTTTGTTGTCGGCATTCATTTCACGTATGTCGACATTCACGTTATCTAGTTAAGGTTTTGTTCTATCAAGGCTTTGCTGCGTGAGATATGTCTTCTCATTAATAACTCAGCCAACTCTTGGTCACGGTTTTTTATCGCATCCAAGATGAATAAGTGCTCTTTTAAAGCAGCCTCTGGTCTCGATTGAGTCCTAGGTGATTGATAGCGATACATTCGAAGCAAGTGATAGAGCTCATTGCACAACAAATGAACCAACTGGCTATTTTGACTGGCTTTAATAATTCGATAATGAAAGTCAAAATCGCCGTGTTGATGAAAATAAGAAGCCCCTGACACTTCATCAATATGTTCAGAGTGTCTGCCAAGAAGCTTTTCTAGCTCGGCGACTTCCTTGTCACTGATATGTGTCGCTGCTAATCTTGCCGCCATTCCCTCAAGGGCCTCGCGCACAGAGTAAAGCTCGACCAACTTTTGCTGCGATAGGGTGATCACTCGAGCTCCGACATGTGGGATTCGCTCTATTAGCCCGAGCCCTTCCAATCTCATGATTGCCTCGCGCAAAGGGCCACGACTTACCTCAAATCGCTTTGCAAGCTCAGGCTCAGAGATTTTACTGCCTGACTCAATGCGTCCCTCTACGATCTCTTCAATCAATCGTTCTGTTAAATTTTCTGACTTCGTCCCCTCTTTTAACGGGAGTTCATCATTCATTGCTAGTTCAACGCTCATTTCGACACTTACCTACGCCGCCAACAACATTGTTGACAATAATTACTAAGTAATGACTATTTAAGCAGCCCCAAGTTCAAATTTCAATCATATTGTCGACAATATAGACTAATGTCTAACGTTAACGTCAACCTGTGAACTTTATGAACAATATTCAGCTAATGCGCTTTATCCTCAATATCTGCACTTTATTGAGGCGACATTAACATTTGCATAACCTTTGACTAACCCAAAGAGGTCACGCCAGCTCCCTCATACTGGCGGACAACAAAGTCAACATAAGGAACGTGAACATGTTTAAGGCACTAAAACCTACCCTCGCAGCGTCAATCGTTGCAGCTACCCTTTCATTTGGCAGCTATGCCGCTGATCTCGAGAAGATTCACTTCTTGATTCCGGGTGGTGCTGGTGGTGGTTGGGATATGACTGCACGCGGTACTGGTGACGTTTTGGTGAAAGCAGATATTGTCGACAATGTCTCTTTCCAAAATCTATCTGGTGGCGGCGGCGGTAAAGCCATTGCTCACCTGATTGAAACGGCCGAGCGTCAAGAAGACACGCTAATGGTCAACTCTACTCCTATCGTCGTTCGCTCTCTGACCGGTGTATTTCCACAGTCATTCCGAGATCTAACTCCAGTAGCCGCTACTATTGCGGACTATGGTGCGATCGTTGCACCTGCAGATTCCCCGTATAACACATGGGAAGATGTGGTTGCAGATTTCAAAGAGAACCCACGTAAAGTGAAGATCGCTGGTGGTTCAGCACGAGGTAGTATGGACCACCTTGTCGTTGCAGCAGCCTTTAAAGGCGAAGGGTTTGACGCTAAAAAAGTTCGCTACATTGCCTATGATGCGGGCGGCAAAGCGATGGCTGCTCTACTATCTGGCGAGACACAACTACTGTCGACAGGTCTGGGTGAAGTTCTTGAGATGTCGAAATCTGGACAAGTTAAAGTTCTTGCGGTTACCGCTCCTAAACGCTTAGAGGCAGCTCCAGATATTCCAACGCTAACGGAATACGGCAATGAAACCGTATTTGCCAACTGGCGTGGTTTCTTCGCTGCGCCTAACGCTAGCGAAGAGAAAGTGAAAGAGTGGACTGCCGCACTGTCGAAAATGTACACCACTGATGAATGGGCTGTTGTTCGTGACCGCAATGGCTGGATCGACAACTACAAGCCTGATCAAGATTTCTATAAGTTCCTCGAAGACCAAGAGAAACAGATGGGTGCATTGATGACCGAGCTTGGCTTCTTAAACAAGTAAACCGCTTAAGTACTTAAGCTTAGTGGAGGAGCATCGCTCCTCCTATTACCAATTTTGCCGTATATAAGAGGCAGTTTTGAATCCTTCAGTTCACAATTGTCCACACTTGCAGTACTGCCCCCTTAATCTCCTGGGGATAGGTTTATCTGGGTAGACCCACTTTGTCCTGAGTTTGTTTATCCGCTTGGTCGCCACTCAACGACCCCTTATATACGGTCTTTTCTCTATTCACTATTTGGAGTGAGTTATGTCTGATTTCACCTCAAAGCTGTTCACGAAAGAGAACCTGCTGTCTCGTGATCGTGTAGGTGCGATGATATTTTTGATTCTGTGCTTGTGCTATGGATACCAAACATCGTTAATTCCCATGTTCCCTGGGGATGAGTACGAACCCTTTACTGCTCGAACTCTGCCAACCATATTGACCTTTGTTGGTATTGGTCTGTCTGTTTTGTTATTGATTACTGGTCAGCCTGATCAGAAAAGTGCGGTCGAAGCCTCTTTTAACTGGAAACTACTCATTGGTTTCTTGGTTCTAATGGCGGGTTATGGATTAGGTCTCAGCTACCTTGGCTTTGTATTGTCAACCAGCTTTTTCCTATTGGCGGGATTCTATTTATTAGGTGAGCGCAGAAAACCCATTTTGTTTGGCGCATCGTTCCCATTTGTCATCGGCTTTTATCTTTTACTCACTCAAGGTCTGGATATCTATCTAGAACCTGGACTCATCTTCACGATTTGGTAGGACACCATTATGTTAGACGGAATTTTACAAGGTCTCTCGACGGCGGTCATGCCGATGAACATCATGATGGTCATCGTTGGTTGCTTTGTGGGTACATTTATCGGCATGCTTCCAGGGCTTGGTCCGATTTCAGCTATTGCTCTGATGATCCCTATTACGTACGGGCTTGATCCTTCATCAGGTCTTATATTGATGGCAGGTGTGTATTACGGTGCCGTTTTTGGAGGCTCGACCTCATCAATTTTAATTAATGCACCGGGCTGTTCTTCAACGGTAGTTACCGCTTTTGATGGCTACCCTATGGCTCAGAAAGGTCAAGCAGGTAAAGCCCTAGCCCTCGCAGCTTACTCATCGTTTACCGGTGGTACGTTGTCAGCGATCATGCTGTTGTTTGCAGCTCCAGCACTGGCAAAAGTGTCGCTTAGCTTCCAATCTTCTGACTATTTTGCACTGATGCTTCTTGGTTTATCTGCGGTTGCCGCTTTTGCAGGTAAAGGTCAGGTGCTGAAAGCATGGATGATGGTAGTACTTGGACTCATGCTCTCTACCGTTGGTATTGATAAAGGGGTTGGCGTTGAGCGTTTCACCTTTGGTCTCACCGACCTAATGGATGGATTTAGCTTCCTGCTACTAGCGATGGCTACCTTCGCTCTGGGTGAAACCTTAATGGGCATACTCAAGCCACAACAAGATACTCGCCAAGATGAACAGAAAAAGCTGAGTGATATCGGCAGCATGAAAGTAACCAAAGAAGAAGTCAAAGAAGTGGCGCCTGTTTCTATTCGCTCTTCTATTCTTGGTTTCTTCACTGGCGTACTCCCTGGCGCGGGTGCGACAATTGCCGCTTTCCTCTCTTATGGTATGGAGCGCAACCTTGCACCAAAAGATAAGCGTGAAGAGTTTGGTAAGGGTAGCATTCGAGGCTTGGTTGCCCCAGAATCAGCTAACAATGCCGCATCAAGTGGCTCATTCGTACCACTGCTAACACTGGGTATTCCGGGTTCTGGTACTACAGCAATCATGCTGGGTGCGTTGATTGCTTATGGCATCCAACCAGGTCCACGTCTGTTTGTCGAACACCCTGATGTCTTTTGGTCGGTCATCATTTCGATGTACTTTGGTAACATTGTCCTAGTGATTTTGAATCTACCGCTGATTCCTTATATCTCTAAACTGTTGGCGGTTCCGAGAACTGTCCTGCTACCAATGATTTTGTTCTTCTCGATCACGGGTGTTTACCTAGTTTCATTCAACACTATGGATGTATTTATCATGTTGTTGATTGCAATGGGTGCGATAGCATTACGACTCGCGAACTTCCCACTTGCCCCGCTACTGCTCGGCTTTATCCTAGGTGGCTTGATGGAAGAGAACCTTCGACGTGCACTTATGATTAGTGATGGTGAGCTGAGCTTCTTGTGGGAACGTCCTATAACGATGACGTTTACGGTACTTGCGGTATTGGTACTTGTGGGTCCAGCGCTGCTGTCTGTGGTTAAGAAGTGGTTCAATCAGCCGAAGAAGGTTGAGTCATAGAGAAGTGGTTACTGTTTGCTCCTTCCCTAACTAAGGGGAGACTAGGTGGAGAGGAAACACGAAGGCTAAATCGAGCTGCAGGCGCAAGTTGTAAGTCCGCTTTACCCCCTCTAGCTCCCCCTTATCAAGGGGGAGAACAATAGGCTAGCTCCTATCGTCACATCGCCTTTTTAGTTAGCTACGCGACAGCGAGCACTGGCTCCTCCCCTTGCTAAGGGGAGGCTGGGAGGGGTGGGAACGCGGACGCCAAACCGAGTTACAGGCGCTAATTGTAGGTCCGCTTTACCCCCTCTAACTCCCCCTTATTAAGGGGGAGAACTAAAGGCTAGCTCCTAACGTCGCATCGCCTATTTTTGTTGAGTGATAAACAGCAAGCTCCTGTTAATGCTGCCTCCGATAACAACGCTCCGGTCTGCCTACCGACCCGTAATTTACGTCAGCTTCAAGCTCCCCAGTACCAATTAAGAACTCCAGGTAGCGTCTCGCGGTAGTACGGCTGGCACCAATACACTCCCCTGCTTCATCGGCTGTATATAGGTTGTCTTCTTTGAAAAGTGCTCGTATTTTCTCTAGGGTAACGCCGTCGATTCCTTTTGGTAAACGCTGCTCGGAGCTCGATTCAGAGCTATTCGCTTGCATCATCTCATCAACTAAAGACTGGTTAAGACCGTCAGCGTCATGCAGCTTTGCCGTCCTCTTCTGGTATTTTTTAAGAGCAGCTTCTAACCGTGGAAACATCACTGGTTTCAGTAGATAATCAATCACACCACCACGCATAGCATGTTGCAATGTCTCGACATCGCGTGCAGCGGTAATCAGTATCACATCGCACTCTTGGTTCAGCGAACGAATATGGGTCAAAATTTCAATGCCTGTTCCATCTGGTAAATAGACGTCTAACATCACAAGTTCGGGTTCTAGAACCTCTAGTTGCATTTCTGCGTCGGCTTTCGAGGTCGCAATACCAACCACTTCAAAACCACCCATCTGTTCTAGATAACGGCGATGTAGTTCTGCGATCTTAAGATCGTCTTCTATTATCATGACTCGAGTTAAGTCACTCATGCTAATCCATCCTTCGGAATATAAATGGTCACGCGCGTGCCCATGGTGTCGTTTTCTATCATTTCTAGCTGCCCTTGGTATCTTTCTGTGAGTTGTTTGACCAAGAACAGCCCTACACCACGATTGTGTGCCGATTTACTCGATACACCTCGCGTCGTCAATGCATCAACATCAAGGTGTTTGGGTAAACCACATCCCTTGTCTGATACTTCTAATATAATCTCGTTGCCAAAATCACTGATCGACACCTCTATATGAGCGCGCTCAAAACGCTCATTAGGCGCGGCTTTTATTGCCGATTGTGTGGCTTCGAACGAATTGTCGATCAAGTTACCCAAAATAGTGACGAGGTCATCAGCATTAATGCTTTCTGGTAAAGGCTCAAGCCTAGACTCTTCGTCAACAAGCAATGACAAGCCAATCTCTCGAGCCCGCTCTGTTTTACCAAGCAACATACCTGCAATAAGCGGGTCTTTTACTGTTTCTCTCAAAAACTCAATAAGCTGCTGATAGTGCTCAGTTTCTTGACCTATCAAGCTTTGAACCGCTTCGACTTCACCCATTTGTACTAAACCACTAATGGTATTGAGCTTATTGCGATGTTCGTGCGTTTGTGAACGCAGCATCTCTGCATAGGCTTTAGTCTGAGAGAGCTGGTCGGTTAGTTCGCTAATCTCATCTCTTAGCCGGAAGCTCGACACGGCTCCTATTACTTTACCGTCAACAAGAATCGGACTGCGGTTCGCAACAATTCGCTGCTGATTTAAGTACAACTCAATATCGTGGTCAGTTTCTTGACTGTCGATCAAAGACTGAAGGTCTGAGTTCGGTAGAACGCGGGTTAAAGGCTGATTCATCACCTTTTCTTTTGTGAGTCCCAAGATCTCACAAGCACTGGTATTAATGGAACGAAGTACACCATGGGTATCAATACTGATCACACCCTCTTTAATGGTGCTCATGGTGACATCAAGCTCACCATAGAGTCGACCAATCTCCTCTGGTTCGAAACCAAGAATAGCTTTTTGGAAACGTCGTGAGATGAAATAAGAGATGATAGCGTTGGCAATCAAAACGAGTATTGCCATGCCTATCAAGAACAGCAGATATGGCTCGATTCTATCTTGCAATCGGTCGAGCAAATAACCTACAGAGACAACACCGATAACATTACCATCTTCGTCGAAAACGGCGGCTTTGCCTCGAACCGATTTACCAAGGGAGCCTTCTGCGAACGAGACGTAAGACTTTCCATGGATAAGCGCAAGATCATTATCTCCCCCTTTCATCGGTAGACCAATTCGCTCATCAATAGGGTGAATTAGACGAATACCATCTTTGTCACCAATCACAATAAAGGCTGCACCAATCATCTCGGTAAGGCCTCGATAGCGTGCTTGCATCAGGGACGATGTGTCGTACTGAATCATGTGGATTACGGAAGAGGATTGGGCGAGAAATGTGGCAACGCCTTTAGCCTTAAGCCCCATTTCCTCTTCTTGAGATTGTTTAATGTAACTAAATCCCGCTAACGTCAAGACAAGCAACTGCAGCAATCCCGACACTGTCATGATAATCAGCATTCGGTATCGAAAACTTATCTGGTTCCATTTCATGTTCACTCTCCCTGAGACAAACACTGTAACAGTGCCGTAACATGACGGCATCTCTGCGAATGTGGTTCTGTGAACTCCTAGGCTATTTTCGAATGATTAATGATTCTCAACGTACGTTAACATCAAGTTACACACTCAAATCGTTTCATGGCTGTTCACTCTTTAACCCGATCAAGATCACATCATTTTTAGATTAATTTTAGAACTATCGTCTACCACTTTCGTATAGTATGAGGTGTCAGTTGACTAGGTTGAATCTCGGCTGCCCCGAACTCTGAGATTCTGGACGCGTTAATAAGATGTTACTAGTCGTAGGCCATCGGGCCAGACAATAAAAATAAAATAGCAATGAAGCAGTAATAACCGTAACCAATAATTACTAGAACTATGATAAGGGAATAGATTATGGAACGTGACTGTTTTGGAATTTGCCTAGATAGGGCTTTGCTGTCGCGCAATCGACGTGCAACCTTTACGCATGTGAGGGCTTACCAAACCACTAACTCGCCTGAGGACGACTTAGATCAAGACGTTCAAGTCTCGTTCGCTTCTCCTCAAATGTCGGGTAGCGAAGTGTTAAAAGCACTTCTTAAATCAAAACACTTATTGTGGCGGGCCGGTTATGTCTGTCCCTCCCACGATTAATTGTTTAATTCGCTAGCAAAAAGCAAAGTCTCTCCTGGCTTTGCTTTTTTTCGTTCTAATTTTCTCCTTCAATAAATGCGAAAAAACAGAGACATACACACGCTATTAGTGAAATACCAACTATATTTAGGTTATTGCACACCATTTTATTAGAGCATATACTCTAGATAATTTTTTAACATCGGTTTGGAGCATTCATGAAGATCAAGTCCCTGCCATTGGCTTTGGGCGCTTTGCTAGGAACGCTTTCACTTAGCAGCTTAGCTGCAGAAGTCTCTTTTGATGAAGCATGGCAACTGCTTCAGCAGAACAACAATTCACTAGCAGCGCAGCGCGCGAACGTAGAGCGATATGGCCACTTAAAAGACGCTTCAAGCAGTCTCAACCTTCCTAAAGTAACGGTAGGAGCAAACTATACTCGCCTCGATCAAGACGTCACGCTAAACGGTCAGCAATTTGCAGATAGTTTGAGTGGTGTACCCAATATTCCTGGTTTAGGACAAGCTCTTGGTAACTTGCTTGGTGGCGTGACTTCTACACTTGAGCACAAAGATATTTTCAGCTCCTCTATTCGTGCCGTCTGGCCTATATTCACTGGTGGTCGTATTACGGCGGCGCAAACCGCGGCTGAAGGTAAAAAAGAAGAGGCGCAAAGCCAACTCGCGATGGAAGTACAAGCGCGCTATGAAGATCTCAGCAAATACTACTTCAGTGTCATCTTGGCAAAAAACGTCGTCGATACTCGTATGGCGGTGGAAAAAGGACTAACCAAGCACCGTGATTTCGCGATCAAGCTTGAAGAGCAAGGTCAAATCGCACGTGTCGAGCGTTTACAAGCCGAGGCATCCCTTGATAAGGCGGTAGTCGAGCGTAAAAAAGCCGAACACAGCCTAAACATCGCACAGGCCGCGCTTACACAAGTTTTGGGCCAGACCGAAACCGTTGAACCCCGTGATGAGTTATTTATCAATCGAAACCTGCCACCTCTAGATGCATTTGTCGATCAAACTCTGGACACCTACCCTGGTCTTGCCATTCTTGATGCAAAAGAGAAACAAGCAAGCAGCTTGATGAAGGCAGAGAAAGGCAAATACTATCCTGAAGTCTATGCCTACGGTGACTACAGTCTATATCACGGAGACTCCCTAACCAGTCAGCTTAAACCCGATTGGCTTGTAGGTATTGGCGTTAGCGTTCCTCTGCTTGAAAACACGGGTCGCAGTGAACAAATGAAAGCGGCAAACAGCGCGGTTTCTCAAGTGCAGTTTTTGCGTAAACAAGCACGTCAAGATCTTAGCGTGCTCGTTGAGAAAACCTACCTAGAAGCGCAGCAAGCTTTAGACGAAGTTCAGGGGTTAAACTCAAGCATCCAACTGGCGCAGGAAAACCTAAAACTGCGTCAAAAGGCCTTTTCACAAGGCCTAGGCCGTTCGCTCGACGTAGTTGATGCAGAGCTGTATCTCGCCAGTATAAAAACTCAACAGGATGCTGCAAGCTTCCAATACCTATTATCACTCAACAAACTTCTCGCACTTTCTAGTGAGATGAACAACTTTGCTACGTACAAACATAACGCAGTTACCCCTGCACAACTAAGAACTGAGGACGCATCATGAACAAGGTAAAACCGGCACTAGTGACATTAGGCGCTGTAGCTGTAATTGGCTGGGTTGGCTACAAGTTCTTTGATGCTTACCAAACACCACCTCTTCGTATTCAAGGTCAAATAGAATCACAGCAGTACAGCATCTCATCTAAGGTACCTGGTCGTATCGATGAGGTGATGGTACGTAAAGGCGATAATGTGTCTGAAGGACAGCTTATCTTTACGATTCACAGCCCAGAAATTGAAGCCAAGCTTGAGCAAGCGGTTGCTGGCCAAAAAGCAGCTGGCGCATTAGCGAAAGAGGCAGAAATTGGCGCAAGACAACAGCAGATTCAAGCGGCAGAAGATCAATGGCGTAAAGCGAAAGCGGCTGCTGCATTGATGGAAAAAACTTATCTGCGCGTCAATAACCTTTATAAAGATGGCGTCGTTGCTGAGCAAAAGCGTGACGAAGCACTAACGCAGTGGCAAGCAGCAAAATATACCGAAAGCGCAGCATATCAGATGTTCCAGATGACGAAAGAAGGTGCACGTGACGAAACTAAGCTAGCAGCCGCAGAAAAAGCACGTATGGCCGCGGGTGCCGTGGCAGAAGTAGAAGCGTATGCTGCCGATACCCAAATCCATTCTTGGTTTGATGGTGAAGTATCTCAAGTGTTACTTCACAGCGGTGAACTCGCACCACAAGGATTCCCTGTGGTGACTGTTATTGATACGAAAGATACCTGGGCCGTGCTGAATGTACGTGAAGACGCATTAAACCGGTTCGAGAAAGGCAGCGAGTTTGAAGCGTACGTCCCAGCACTCGATGAGTCAGTCACGTTCAAAGTCACACACGTTGCAGTGATGGGTGATTTTGCAACCTGGCGTTCTACTGATGCGACGCAAGGCTTTGATCTGCGCACATTTGAGGTTGAAGCTCGACCGTTAGATAACGTGAAGCTTCGTATGGGTATGAGTTTGGTCGTAGAACTGTAAGGCTCGGTTATGTCTCAAACTTCACCTACTCTCTCTATTGCTTCTCGCAGAAAGCTAGTAAAGAGTCACTTTCGTAGCCAGTGGCACCTACTCAGACATGACAAATGGTTATTGTCATGTCTTACATGGGTGCCCATTTTGCTCTGCTTGTCTATTTACTGGATCTTCTCTCAAGGGATAGCAAGCAACCTTCCGATTGGTGTTGTCGATCAGAGCAAAAGCACCTTGTCGCAAAAGCTCATTCGAAATTATGATGCGACATCAATGCTCAGTGTTGACCACCAATATGAAGATATTGGTCAGGCGAGGCAGGCTTTAGTCGAGGGCGACATCTATGCCATTTTGTACGTGCCACCGGGTTTCGATAAGGCGATAGTGAGATCCGTATCTCCTCAGGTCACTCTGTTCTACAACAGTCAGTACATACTTGTCGGACGACTAATTAACTCTGCAGCATTGCAAGCCCAAGGGACATTTAATGCCCAAGTAGAAGTTGTGAAAGCACTCTCAAAAGGCAACACGACGGGCGCGGCTGCCTTCGGCAAAGCCGTTTCCGTCAGAACGCAGATAACGCCCCTGTTTAACAAGGGTACCAACTACGCTCAGTTTCTGGTGACCGCGATTGTCCCTGCCATTTGGCAGATAGCCATCGTGTCATTTACCGTGCTCGCGTTAAGTGCAAATTATCGAGTAGCAGGCATTGCTCCGTGGTTAGGTAAAGGGAGTATTGTTAGAAACCTCAGTAATACGTTGTTTCCCTACTTTGTTTGGTTTGCATTGCTAGGGTTAGCGTTTCTCATCTGGTTCTATGACTTAATTGGCTGGCCAATGGAAGGAAGCTGGACAGTGTTGATTTTTGCTCAGCTGGTCACGACTGTAGCTTGTATGATCATGGGGGCGCTGTTCTTTTTCTTAACTTGTGATGCTGCTAGGGCCATGAGCTTCGCTGGCGCCTTCACTGCACCTAGTTTCGCGTTTATGGGCATCACCTTCCCTGCTACTGATATGGGTCCGCTCGCTGTTTTTTGGCGCGAGCTGTTGCCTATTAGTCACTACATTGAGGTTCAGGTGAGTCAAGCAAGTTACGGTGTTCATGCGGCGCAATCGCTGGCCCATCTAGTACCTTTAATTGGCTACATTATTCCACTCGCGCTCACCGTTATGCTGATCAAAAAGCATCTAGCTAAGGAGTTATCAGCATGACCTTGTTAGAACACATTAAACTTGAACTCAAAGCAGTTCTCACTAATCCCGTGGTTGTTTTGACGGTATTTGGCGGAGTCATATTCTATTCGTTTCTCTACCCTCTTCCTTACAGTCAGCAGACACCAAGAGAGCAACCAATTTCAGTCGTCAATCTCGACCAAAGCCAAACGAGTTTCCAACTCGAGCGCATGGTCGACGCCACTCCGAATGTCCAAGTGGTACAGCGCGACCACACTATCGAACAAGCAAAGCAAGCTTTCATCAACGGTGAAATCACAGGATTTCTGGTTATCCCTGAGCATTTCTACAAAGATCTTATGTTGGGTAAGAGTCCGGTATTAGCATATGCGGGCGATGCATCGTTGTTCTTGGTTTACGGCACTGTGGTCGAAGGGTTAGCGCAAGCGGGCGGGACATTAGCGGCAAAGGCTAAGGTTTCAAAGCTTTTGATTGATGGTGTACCGCTTGAGTTAGCGAGTCAGCAATACTCGGCAACTCGGCTCAATGCAAAACCCACATTTAACCCTCGTATGGGGTATGTAGATTATGTCGTCCCAGCGGTATTTGTGTTGATACTGCAACAGACGCTGGCCATGGCATCTGGACTGGTTGGTGGGACGCAACGTCAAGGCAAAGGCTATTGGAGCTCACAGTCTGTATTGTCTGTTATCGCAGTTAGAAGCTTTGTACTCACCGTCATCTACTATCTGCTGGGTATGTTCTATTTTGGTGCCAGCTTTAGTATGTATGGGATTAGCACGCTCGCCAATCCATTCGAAATTCTCACTTTAATGCTACCGTTCTTTTTAACGTCATGCTTTATTGGGATTTTCCTAGGAGCGCTAACGCCTCGCAGAGAGTTGGTGACTGTCCTTGTGTTGATTAGCTCTATGCCTTTAATCTTTTCTGCAGGCTTTATCTGGCCCACTGAAATGCTTCCAGTACCAATGCAATGGTTCGCAGCAGCCTTCCCTACTCAAGCGGCTATCAGCGGGTTCTTGAAGCTAAATCAAATGGGAGCAGATTGGACTCAGATTCGAGGTGATTGGACGCAGCTTTGGGTGCTTACCGTTGTTTGGGGAGCGCTTGCAGCTTGGTGCTTCAAGAAATGCCGGTACAGTGCAGTAGATTGATAGCACCTTCAATGAGTCATCGACAACAATTGATAACATAAGCAAAAGGGCCAGTGAATATCCACTGGCCCTTTCTTTATCTGCTGATTTGTTATCTGCTAAGTAGAAGTCTAAATTAGCTATACCCGTTCAACTTGAAGATGCAGGTTCCAGTAACTGAAAGTTATCCGTAATTCTGGATGTGAGTGAGCCTGCAACCTTTGGTAAAGTCACATTGAAAAACTCTTTAATCGCAGATGTGAATGTCGCTTTTGTGGGGAAGTAAATGTTATTCCTCACATGCTCATTCATCACTTTCCAAAGCCGCTCTATTGGGTTTAAGTTTGGGCTATATGGGGGTAAGTAATGAAGGTCGATGTTGAGTACTTTCGCAGCGTCTTTCACTAATTCGGTTCGGTGATAGGCTGCTCCATCTAAGACAAGGTGTATCTTCTGCTCTAGTGGATAGTGCTCTTTCTTTAGTTTCCAGAAAAAGTGAACAATGCTCTCACTGTTGATGGTGTCATACGTCTCAGTGACTGTTGCGCCAATGTCTTCCAGTGGCAGAGCACCGATTAGATTCAGGCGTGTGCGGCTACCCGTTGTTTCGATGAGCTTGTCCTGACCTTTTCGAATCCAGCCATAGCTGAGCTTTGTCGACTGAGTTGGATGGACAGCATCCATAAACAATACAGGGGCTTCGCTCGGCTTAAGAACGTTATTGTAATACTCGACAAAGGCTTGCTGCATTTCTGGGCAGAACTTATGAGGCACACCCTTGGGTTTCTTGTATGAAAATCCATTGTGATGTAACCATTTATTCATACCTGCTACGCTGTAGTGAATACCAAATTCTGCTTCTACATAGGCGACGATTTGATGAGTATGAAAGTAAGTGTTCTCAGCCAAATGCTCGGTTAGGCGGATGGTGTGAGCAGCAGAAAGCTTGCTTTGGCTTCCACCATTTTCAGGCTTGAGTTTTTCAGAGAGCACGTAGTCGCTTAGGTGACGTGCAACAGTCGATTCGTGAATGCGAAGAGCTTGAGAAATCATCGCCTGACTCCAACCTTCAGACGCAAGTAAAACCGCTTTGATGCGGTCACGCACTCGACCATCACGAGTGGAATCGTGCATCTCTTCGAGTTGTAGCTTCTGTTGGGGAGTCAGTATTATTTTCATGGTGCGTAGCATGATCCTCATTTCAAGAAAAATCAAGCATCTTCAATGATCACGGGTATATGCACTAGCTCAACTTTTTCTTCTTTCTCACCAGCTGCTGGGTCGTTGAACTTCTCTACATCTAGAGAACCCTCAGACTTAGCCACGATACACGTTACCGCGCTATCACCAGTGATGTTAACCGCAGTACGGATCATATCAAGTAGACGGTCAACACCCATGATAAGAGCGATACCTTCTAGTGGCAGACCTACTTGGTTTAGTACCATCGCCAGCATGATGAGACCAACACCAGGAACACCCGCTGTACCGATAGACGCCAACGTAGCGGTCAAGATAACCGTCAGGTAATCACCCATAGTGAGGTCAATGTTAAATGCCTGAGCAATAAACGCCGTCGCGACACCCTGCATGATAGCCGTACCATCCATGTTGATGGTCGCACCGAGTGGGATAGTGAACGAAGAAACCTTGTTATCAACACCAAGACGGTTTTGAGCCGTTTCCATCGTCACAGGAATTGTTGCGTTTGAAGAAGCCGTTGAGAAAGCAAACATTACTGCATCTTCCATCTTCTTCAGGAACGTAATTGGGCTTAGACCTGTGAACGACTTAAGCATCACGCTGTATGTCACTAGACCGTGTAGAAGCAGCGTTGCTGTAAGTACTAAGAAGTACTCTGCTAGGTTAAAGATGGCACTTAGACCAAGACCTGTGAATAGCTTCGCCATTAGGAAGAACACACCGTAAGGTGCGATGTTCATCAGCAAAGCGACCAGTTTCATGATCACTTCATTGAGGTCACGGAAAACTGATGCGATGCGCTCACCAGGCTCACCGGCTGCACTGATAGCGATACCAAACAGAACCGCGAACACGATTACCTGAAGGGTTTTACCTTCAGCCATCGCACTGATCGGGTTGGTTGGGAACATATCGATAATAACTTGTCCCAGAGATGGGGCTTCAGCAGCAGCGAATGAACTTGCCGCGGTTAGGTCAGCACCGGCACCTGGTTGGAACACAGTACCCATTGTTAGGGCTAGCGTGATAGCGACTGCAGTTGTCGCGACGTAAAACAGAACGGTTTTACCACCTAAACGGCCGAGCGTGGTGACGTCTTTAAGAGAGCTGGTACCGCAAACTAGTGATACAAATACCAGTGGGACAACGAGCATTTTCAAGCTGGCGATAAAGACTTGACCACCAACCTCGAAAAGACCGTTTACAATGTATGCGTCTACAAATCCGTTCTCAGCAAATAGACCTCGAATAGCGAAGCCTGTCAAAATACCTGCAACCATACCGATGATCACTCGAGATGTCAGTGACATTGGTTTCTTGGCGTTAGTCATAATTACTCCTTATTTTTATAACGCTTCTTGATGGAGTCATCAAAAGCCGGAGCAGATTAGCAGCACAAACTAGTTGATTAGAATCATAAATTTGTTTCCCGATCCCGTGGCGTGACAGAGATCACCCCAAATGTTATTAAAACACTGTTCATAAAAACAAATCAGCCACATAAACGACACATAAAAGCACAAATATAAACTTTAGGCGATTTATTGAGCATTATATTCTTTTAAGCTTCAGATAAGTTTTATTAATGGCTGTTCTCAACATCCAAATACGATATCACCCAAACCAAAAAGACCAGCATTAAATGCTGGTCTTTTTGGTATATTGGAAATTTACGACTACTTGGATTCAACGGCTTCCAGCTTGAGGTCAAAGATCACCGCAGTTTCTGCTGGAACGGTAGGGTGAGCGTCTTCTTTGTAAGCAAGATGTGCAGGGACGTATAAACGCCACGTGGCTCCGATTGGCATTTCTTTAAGAGCCACTAACCATGAAACAGGAGCTTGGTGCAAAGTTACTCGCATCGGTTCAGGTAAGTGGGCCGAACCATCCACTTGCTGACCATTCAACAGCCATGTTTTATGACGCACAACAAACTGGCTATTGGCATCCGATTCGCTCTCGCCCTCTCCGGCATGAATAATCTCATATTGGATACCAGAGCTATGAATATTCACTTCCTCTCGAGCGCCGTTTCGCTCAAAAAATGTCGCTTCGAACTGTTGCTTCTGCTCGAGATGCTCTGCTTGCGCTCGCTTGCGCTGCTCTTCCATCTCTTTCTTAAGTTCTTCAGCTTCACTTGGGTCAAAAGGCCATGGTTTTTGCATAAACGCTTCCATGATCGCCTCTTGAATAATCTTGATGTTCATTTTTGGAAATGACTTTTGTGCCAACTCTTTAGCGATTTCTCGCCCGTAGATGTAGCTGACTTTTTGTTCTAGTGTTTCAATTTCCATAACAACCTCTTGGATTCTAGCTATGGATTCATCATACGTATCATTAGAGAAAAAAAAAGTATGTTACGGATACTCGAAGTGCGTTGATACTTCGGCTAAAAGTGTGGATGGTTGATAAAAAGGGCCAATGAATGGCCCTTAAGAATATTTACGCTGATTCTTTGGATTCAGACTCTGGTTGAGGTGCGACGTCTATCGGTTCTATGACCGGCAGGGTCTGCAACACAAACTCCCCTGGTGCTTGAGACAGTACAGGGTAATCCTCATTTCCAACTGGGAACGGATCTACCTGTTCGTCTGCAATATATTGATGCAACCACTCGTTCCAATGCAGCCACCACGAACCTTTGTTGTGGTCTGCATTGTTAATCCACTCTTCAGCTGATTCATCGAGCGTTGAGTTAGTCCAGAAACCATATTTCTCTTTAGCAGGATGATTAACGATACCTGCAATGTGACCCGACTCACCAAGAACGAAGGTCTTATTACCGCCCATCTTCAATGCGCCACGGTAAGTGCCTTGCCAAAGTGCAATATGATCTTCTTTAGTAGAGATAAAGTAGCTTGGAATACGAATCTTATCGAGATCAATCCAAACACCACCAATCTTAACGCCCTTATCCTGAACTAGCTTGTTCTCTAGATACAGTTGACGCAGTAAGAAGTTGTGTGTCGCTGCTGCAACGTTGGTGCTGTCACTGTTCCAGTAGAGTAAATCGAAGTCTACTGGGCTATTACCTTTGAGGTAGTTATCGATGTAGTAGTTCCAGTACAGGCTGTTCTCACGCAGGAGGCTGAATGTTACGCTCAGTGAGCGACCATCCATATAACCTAGCGAGTTGTTCTGAACCTCGATAGCTCGGATAATAGTGTCGTTAATATACGCCCCTACCTCACCCGGCTGACTAAAATCGAGCAGTGTAGTAAAGAAGGAAGCTGATACGATACGCTTCTTCATTCGCTTCGCCGCATAATACGCAACTGTCGAGGCGAGGACCGTACCACCAATACAGTAGCCTGCTGCGTTAATCTGATCTTTGCCAGTAATAGACTCGATCGCCGCAACCGCTTTAACAACGCCTTCAGTAACATAGTCGCCAAACTCTACTTTAGCTTGAGATGGCCCCGGGTTGCGCCAAGACATCATGAACACTGAGTGTCCTTGCTCGAGCAGCCACTTAACCATTGAGTTTTTCTCTCTCAGGTCAAGGATGTAATACTTATTGATAAATGGCGGGACGATAAGTAATGGTGTAGCGTTGACCTTTTCTGTCACAGGTCGATATTGAATCAGCTCGAATAACTCATTCTTAAACACAACATCGCCAGGAGTGTTAGCGACATGCTCACCAATTTGGAACGCTTCGGTATTGGTCATACGGATTTTTAATACATCCGCACTTGCTTCCATGTCTTCTTGGAACTGCTGCAATCCGGCAAGCAAGTTTTCACCATTTTGCTCTAGTGTCAGCTTTAGCAGCTCAGGGTTGGTGGCAATGAAATTGGTTGGAGATAGCGCATTTAGCGTCTGGCGAGAAAAGAAGGTCAATCGTTCTTTGATTTTTTCATCGACACCCTCAACGGAATTGATCGTGTCTAGATAGGTTTTACTGAACAGCACATACGACTGCTTAATAAAGTTGTAAAACGCTTCTTCTTTCCATGCATCGTCTTCAAAGCGACGGTCGCCTTTCTCAACGTCGACAACTTGTTCATTGCTCGCTTGCAAAGCAACACGTTGCCAAATTTCTAGTTGTTGCATCCACCACTTAGTTTGCATATCTAACATAGCGGCGGGTTGCTTGGATGCCTTGTCCATAAACTCTGCAGTATCCTCAGCATTGAGTTCCTGCATCGCTTTTGTCAGTGGGCTATTTACGGCTGCCTTGCCTTGCTCGAAGTCTTTCCACCATTGCTGGTTGCTCTCCTGCAGTTTCACAAGGTAGTCCGAAAAGAAGTTTTGGAACATAGCTAAAACCCTTTTCTTGGAAACAAAAAAAGGTTGCGGGAACGAGTGCCCCCGCAACCCTCTATATATAAAGTATTGCCGAAGTTAAGCAGGTGTACTTGCTTTAACAGCTTCAGTAGTGATCGCTTCTAGGTCTTCTTTGAACTCTTTCGCTACTTGCTGAAGCTTATTGCTATCATCCATCATCTGTTGAGACAGACGAGATAGCGTATTCAGCTGTTGGCTATTGAAAACCGCTAGAGAAGAAACATCTTTGATCTCTGTTGCCGCTTTCATTTGATTTACACCAAGCTCGCTGTATGCGCGCATTGCGTTAAGTTGAAGATCTGTCAACGTCTCTACGTTCTTTGTCATCAGTTTGTTGAACTTAGTGTATGGTTCAAACGTTTTTTCAGACTGCTCGTTGATCACTTTGAAAATATCCGTGTACATAATCATTTCTCCTAAGAAATAAACATTCCAGTTTCTAACTAAAATCTATCCCAGTTACTTGGGCTTCCGACAACTCAATTAACAGCGCTTAACAACGACTGCAGTTCCCATGCCACCACCGACACACAGTGAGGCGACACCTAGGTCTTTCTTCTCTCGAAGCATTTCGTGAATCAGGGTAACGATGATTCGGTTACCTGATGCACCTAGAGGATGACCCAGAGCAATAGCACCACCATTAGGGTTAGCTTTTTGCAGAATTGACTCTGCAGATACGCCATGCTCAGAGGCTAAATTACGAATTACACCAAGGGCTTGCGCAGCAAACGCTTCGTTTAACTCAAATACATTCACATCAGAAATCGCGACTTCAGCTTTAGATAAAGCATTAGTGACAGCTTGAACAGGACCAAGACCCATGATTTGAGGATCAAGACCAGTCTGAGCACTCGCCACCAGCTCACAAAGTGGCGTTAAGCCGAGTCGAGTAACGGCTGATTCAGAGGCAACAATCAAAGCACTTGCACCATCATTGATCCCAGATGCATTACCAGCGGTCACACTACCTTCTCGGTCAAATGCTGGGCGCAGCTTCGCTAAACCTTCCATTGTTGCATCCACTTTTGGATACTCATCAGTCGCAAACTCAACAACATTACGACGAACCTTGACTTCAACAGGAACGATTTCTTCTTTGAACTTACCTGCTTCAATCGCAGCAACTGCTTTTTGTTGGCTGCTTAAGGCATAAGCATCCTGGTCATCGCGAGAGATATCGACTTGTTTAGCAATATTCTCTGCGGTCACACCCATATGGTAAGCATTAAATACATCGGTCAAACCATCAGCGACTAATAAGTCTTTCGCGGTCATGTCACCCATTTTATGTCCACTACGTGCTGTAGCTGGCATTGCGAATGGAATTTGCGACATGACTTCAACACCTGCAGCAACGACTATTTCTGCTTCGCCTGCCTTAATATGTGACGCGGCATCCATTAATGTTTTCATACCACTACCACACACCATATTGAGTGTATAGGCTGGGACTTCTGCAGGGATACCCGCTTTAATTGAAGCTTGACGACCGATGCCCATGCCTTGATTTGCACTGACAACATTACCAACAATAACTTCATCAATATCTTCAACTGAAATAGGTGTTGAATCTAACGCGCCTTTAATTGCTGTGGCAGCTAAGTCACCTGCCGAAATATTTTTAAGGGTACCACCAAAACTACCAATTGCAGTTCGCTTCGCTGCAACAATAAATACTTTTCCCATCGTTATCCCTTTAAGCTGTTAAGCCATGTATAAGCCGCCGTTAATAGCGATCGTTTCGCCTGTAATATATCCCGCCTCTTCACTCGCTAAGAAAGCAACCGACGATGCAATCTCTTCTGGTTTAGCTAAACGTTTCAGTGGAATTGTGCTTTTGATTGAGTCCAATACATCTTCACGCATTGCTTCAACCATTGGCGTACCTGTATAGCCAGGAGCAACTACGTTAGCCGTAACCCCAGCTCGCGCGCCTTCTGCTGCCAACGCTTTAGTGAATCCAATCATGCCTGCTTTTGCTGCAGCGTAGTTGGTTTGACCAAACTGACCTTTCTGGCCATTGACTGATGAGATATTGATGACGCGGCCATTGCCTTTTTCACACATTGCCGCGAAGAGAGGTTGTGTCACGTTGAACACACTATTTAGGTTGGTATTAATAACATCGAACCAGTTGTTCGATGACATTTTCTTAAATTGGCCGTCTCGAGTAATTCCGGCATTGTTTACCACTAGGTCAAACGTACCTTCCTCTTGCTGTAATAAACCTAGCTTTTCTCTGCACTCTTCAGTATCAGTAACATCAAGTTCAAATAGACGAACCTGATCTTCGGTGAAGCCCTTTTCATCAAACCAACGTTTAGCACACTCGTAATTACCTGTGCTGTACGTAGCGATTAGACGATAGTTTTCCTCAACGAGTTTAGTAGAGATAGCAGATCCAATTCCACCTTTCGATCCTGTGATTATTGCGAGCTTTTTCATTGGTGACTCCATTCCTAGCAACTAGCTTTATTAGCTATTTTATTAAAATTAAAACTTGACGACCTAGTGCGCTTCTATCCGTAGCTGACTCTTATTATTGAAATTACACAGCTTTTGTTACGCTTTAAGTTTTAAATACAAATTTAAAGGAATCTTAATATTTGACCATCGAATATTTCAGAAAGGCGTTATAATGTTGATCACTATCACAAAGTGGTATGTAATCATGCTTATTGACTTATTTTTGCAAAAAACCTCCACAACAAACCTGTAACTAACTGAATATTTTATATTAATCCGATAAATAATAGATTTGTTATTAATTCAACACTTATTTACGCGCACTATTTAGGTGCAACACAATAGGAAATAAGGGGTTACAATTACACATATGTCCGGAACTAAATGATATATATATCGTATTAACTTGCTGAAATTACTCAATATTAAAATAGTGCAAGACACCTATTATCTAACACAATAATAACAACGATCAACACAAGCAAAACAACCTCCCTATAATGAGTCAAGGCACGACTCATCATAGGGATTTGCAGAATAACGTGAGCAGATTCACCTACAAAAGACAAGGTGATGTGAAGGGAAAACTCTTGAGAATAGTCGCAATTTTCAATATGGTACAGTTTTCGGTTAAAACTATACCCCAAGCAACTTTCTCTGAGCTTGATTTAATCTAAGTGCTGTTTCTGGGCGTAACCACTTTTTCTGATCTTGTTGTTGTACACCATCCGCTGAAACATACAAGCCATGCAAAACACGTCGGCGAGAGCCGATGTAATTGATGGTACCTCCATGCCATGTGTGGGCATTGAATATCATAATGCTACCGGCTGGGCATTCTAAATACACCTCTTGGGGATGTGTAGCCTCGGTGTCTTCTAACACATCCTCAGGCAACTCGGGTCTTAGGTGCGTGCCAGGAATGATTCTAGGTGCACCATTCTCTTTACACAGTTCATCCAGTGCCCAAATCGAGTTTACCAAATGGACTTTTGGAAAATCAGGTCTTGGCTTTTTCCAGTCTCCGTGGAGTGGCTGCATACCACCGCCTGGATGAGCCTCTCTCCCATTTAGGCTAGAGACCTTGAACTCGCCTTTGAAAATATGTTGGCACGCATCGAGTACCAATGGATGAGACCACACTTTCTCCCATACCGTGCCTTTATTAATCAGGTTCGCGATACGTGTAACTGTCTCTTCTTGGTGATGCTCAATCGCGAGCTGGTCACCCTCTTTTTTAACGAGTTGGTCGAACTTATCTCTAAGCTCTTGCAACCACTCTGGGTCAATGACATCTGGGATAATCGTAAAACCGTGAGTGTCTAATTCATCGTATTGGCGCGGCGTTAATCCATCGAGGGAGTAGAGCCCTGTCAGTGTTGTTTCGTGACTCATTTTATTATCCTTATTGGCTGACTTTTCACCTCTCAATTTACTGCTCTTTTCGTCTAAATCCTGTAGGGAAAATCTACGATAAACTGGACATTTGTTAGATCGTTATCTAAATGTGAACCACCTCAAACCGCTTGAAATATCAAGTGACGTATAATGCCAACTCGAATCAATACATCACTATTTTCTAGAAGAATGTTATAAAACATGTTAGACAGAACATACCTTATTGAAGCGCTTCACCACTATGCTACGCAAACCGCAGAAATACATTCCCTGCAGTTCGCGGGCAACCTGCCAAGTCCACCTCCCCTTGCCTACCAGGTTCATTTCCCACGCATTGAAATGGTACTTATTGGAGAGTTGGAAATGGACGTAGGTAATAACATAGGAACGGATACTGGTGTCGTATTAAAGCAAGGAGATGTTCTTTACCTACCCGCGGAGAGCTGGAACAAACCTAATTGGGATAAACCCGTTGTCACTATGACCATATTGGTTGGTAAACAAAGCTTTGGCATGAGCTTGCTCAGTTGGGATGGAGAAAAGTTTGATTCTGCCATCAAAGAAAATGTCGCCAGACGTGGGCCGAGAACTGGCTCATTTATTTTGCAAGCGATCGAAGAGCTAGCATGGCACTCACAAGATCAAAATACGCTGAGATTACTCGCGAGTAGCTTGTTTAGTCATATCCATGACCTGATTCATAACCCACCAGAAACACCATCTAAGAGTAAAGCCCTGTTCGATGCGGTTAGGGATTACTTAGAGCAGAACTACCACGAGCCACTAACTCGCGAATCGGTCGCTAAACACTTTTATGTTTCACCGAACTACTTGTCTCAGCTTTTTCATAAAGAAGGCAACGTTAAATTTAATGAGTATCTGACTAGAATTCGATTGGAAAGAGCAAAATATCTATTAAAACAATACGATACGAAAGTTAAGGAAGTCGCACATCGCTGCGGATTCAATGATAGTAATTACTTTTGCCGTGTGTTCAAACAGCAAACAGACCGTTCCCCTTCACAGTATCGAGCACACTACCAAAGCGGAACGGTAGAGTAGATTTATACGTTGATAACGGTTCCTGCTGGAGCGCGTTTCGCGCGCTCGATTGCACTCATCGCCAGTTCTGGATTACGCAAAAAGTCTGAAATCGACATTTTAATTAGCCGCGACTGCGCGAACCGCTCCACACCCTCAATGTTGATATCCGCAATAATGAAGGCAACGTCCGCTTCGTCTATGGATGCTTGATCAATAGCGTTCTCTGACCCCAGAGCACCTTGAGTCTCAACCTGAATCTTATAACCAGCTTTCTTAGCAGACTTCTCTAATAATTCTGCGGCCATATAGGTGTGCGCAACACCGCTAATACACGCCGTAACTCCAACTAACTTCATTCTTATCCTAAGATCTTTCTATAGCAAAAAGCCTAGTGAGTATAATCTCACTAGGCATCCCTGTCTTTGTCTATTCTATGTAAACTTGTTCCTAATCATGATCATAGTAAATCAAGAACCGTTTTGCCCTCACCATACGCTTGATTCCAATCGCTCATAAAGCCTGCGACACCGGAATCAGTCAGCGGATGAACCAGCAACTGGTCAAATACATCCGGTGCGATTGTGACCGATTGCACCCCTGCTTTGGCAACTTCATGGACTTGTTGGACGTTCTTAAACGACGCGGCGAGTACCTTCGCATCCAGCTGATAGACATCGATAAGATTTGCCATCTCGGCGGCAACTTGAGTACCATCACCACAGATGTTATCCAGTCGATTCACATACGGTGCTAAAAACTCAGCTCCAGCCATCGCAGCCATCAAGGCTTGTTGTGGCGTTAAAATCGCAGTCGCCGTAATTCGGATACCTTCGGCACTGATAAGCTTCATAGCTTTGATACCTTGAGGCGTCACGGGTACCTTAACGATAATTTCTGAATCAAGCTTACGCAACGCTTTCGCTTCTTCCAACATGACATCCGCTTTATCGCTAACAACTTGTGCATGTAACATGCGATCTGGACCAATAATTTCACGGATATCTAAAATGATATCGCGTAAAGGACGATTCTCTTTAGCTATGATGGTCGGGTTGGTTGTGACACCGACTATTGGGTACAAGTCTACCGCTTTTTTAATTGCATCTAGGTTGGCGGTATCAAGCATATAAATCATGGGTACATCTCCAATGGTAATATGGGTCGCTACTGTGTGGCCTATTTTCAAAGACTGGTTCTTTAAAGACCGTTTTTTAAAAGACAAATGTTTAGTAGCCGAATTCTTTCAAACACTTAGTGATCGCTTGTTTGCTCTCAGTAAACTGAATGCCCTGAGCAGCAAGCTTGCTGGTATCAAGTCTCACATCACGTATCTTTGGTGCGTCACTTTGCACCAGAACCTCTTGGATGCGTTCTCCGAGCTTAAGCTCAGTTAAAATATGTTGTGCTATCTCATAGCGGCTTGCGTCGTTGTGCGCGCCAGTGTGGTAAGTTCCATAAGGAATTTCGAATATTTTTGGAAACTGCTCAATAAGCTCATGAACATACGTTAAGCCACGGAACTCATTGCCTCGTTCGTGCATGGTCTCGCCGTTAAATAACGCTTGAGCCGCATTCCAAACCACATTCGGATTGATCGTTGTATTGCGCTCAGGAAGACCAAACAACCAGGTGAATCTCAGTACCCACATTTCAGGCAAAATCGTCGCTAACTCACGCTCGGCCTCCAGTTTATTTTGACCGTAGACCGTATCCGGTACAGGTGTTGATTCTTCTGTGTATGGTCCTTCTTCTGGATTGCCATTGAACACTTGCTCAGTGGATATAAACACCAGCTTCGCCCCCACATCTTTACAAGCTTTAGCGACATTAATCGCTCCTTGAACGTTCACTTTATGCGCCACATCTGGATGCTTGTTGCAAAAATCAGTGACGGCGATAGCAGCGGCATGGATGACAAAATCAGGCTTGAACTCACCTAAGATGCGGTTCACTGCATCAGCGTCCGTGATGTCTAATTGGGCAACGTCAGTGCCTCGAACCTCGAACTCACCTTGATATCGGTTAATAAATCGCGTTCCGAAGAAACCACCCGCACCAGTAATTAAAATTCGCTTCTTGCTCATGTCTAGCCTCCTATGACTACTTTGTATCCATGTGCTTCGACATGGCGCTGAATAGCATCAACTTCTTGTTTTGTAGGTACCGGGGTATCCTTCATCGAATACGTCATCCCTAGTGTTTCGTATTTGCTGGAACCAAATTGATGGAACGGCAGCAGGTGTAATTCTTCTAACGAATAAGGTGCTAAAAAATGAAGCACCTTATCGACATTGATCAGGTCGAGTGTGTAGCCTGGAATCAACGGCAACCTTGGGATCAACTTACAAGGTGCCAACTTTAGCGCATCAAAACTCTTAAGCACTTTATCCAAGTTAATACCAATGACGTCTTTGGCTTGCTCTCTGTTCATCATTTTGAAATCAAATAAAATCTCGTCACAGTATTTCGCCATCTCAACAAGGTGGTTGCTGTTCCCATGCCCAGAGGTCTCGATCGCCGTTTTGTAACCAAGCTTTTTGAGTTGTTTAAGGAGTTCAATACAGAACTTACCGTGAACCAAAACCTCGCCACCGGATAATGTCACCCCGCCTCCAGAGGTTTGATAAAACACATCGTCCTTGGCGATTTCTGCAATTAGCTCTTCAACCGTGACGTCATAACCGACTTGTTCAAAAGCACCGCTAGGACATTCGTCAACATCCTGTTCACACACATCACAGTGAAGACATTTTGACTCCCTACGAATGTTTACTTGTTCAATAGAGCGAGATTCGGGGTTCGCACACCACGGGCACTTCAATGGACACCCTTTAAAAAACACGACAGTACGTATCCCCTCACCATCATTGAGCGAGTAGCGTTGAATATTGAACACTCGAGCGGTTGGTGAAGGAGAGCCCCGCTCTCCTTTATGTTCTCCGCAGCGTGAACCGCTAGTGTTACACTCACAGCTCATGGGCAGTTCTTCGAATGATGTCGTCTTGAATCTCTTTAGACAGTTCGACGAAAAACGCACTGTAACCCGCTACTCGAACAACCAACCCAGCATAGTCCTCTGGTTTTTCCTGTGCTTTGCGAAGGGTTTCTGCATTAAGCACGTTAAACTGGATGTGCTGCAGTTTGAGCTTCATAAAAGCACGCAAAAAGTCGCCCAGTTTAGTAATGCCTTGTTCGCCCTCAAGCGTTGAAGGGGTAAACTTCACATTCAACAAACTGCCATTCGAAAGCAAATAATTATCCAGTTTGCTGACTGACTTAAGCACGGCGGTTGGGCCCTGTTGATCTTTACCTAACATCGGCGAGAGACCACCATCAGCCAACTGCTCACCTGCCAGACGACCATCAGGCGTTGCACCAACGACTGCGCCGAGTGGCACGTGTGCTGACACTGTGTAAGAGCCTGGTGTAAAGTAGCCACCACGAGGGTTTTCGTAAGTCTCGACTTCTTTGCAGAACAAACGAAGTAAGTCTGCCCCCATAGCATCGACCTCATCGATATCGTTGCCATACTTCTCGTATCTGTTCATCAAGCGAGCTCTAACGCGCTCACCTTCTTTGCCTTCGAAGTTAGATTCCAACACCTCTATAAACTCGGCAAAGCTCATGCGCTTCTCTTCAAACACGAAACGTTTGAGCGCCATAAGAGAGTCAGACAGGTTGGCAATACCAATGCCTTGCACACCAGAGAAGTTATAGCGTCCACCACCGTAAGTGATGTCTTTGCCATTCTCGATGCAATCATTGATGAACGAAGATAGAAGCGGTACCGGAGCCCAATCACGATGACCCACATCGCAAATATTCGAGCCTTCGACCATTAACTTAACGTAGTCACAGATATCACTGCGGATCTCAGACATTAAGGCGTCAAACGAGACTTCTTGATTGTCTTTATTGCGTTTTAGAACCAGCTCCATCACTTTGAGCAGGTTAAACATCGCAATATCGTGCAATCCATAGGTTTTGCCTGGAATAGACAATTCGACGCAGCCGACAACGGAGTAATCACGAGCATCTTCTAACGACACGCCACGGTTTAGAAACGCCGGCACCACGACTTCATCGTTGAAGATCTGTGGGATACCTGTTCCGAGGCGAATCGTCTCTGCGGTTTTATTCAAGAACGCTCTATCGATAAACTCATTCACGCGCACACCAAGGTTAGGCTGCGGCAGTTGAACGCTTTGATACGCATCCAAACAGAGGGAAGACAAGGTGTTCACCGCGCTGCGCCCATTCTCGGTCAAGCCGCCAAGCAAAATGGTGTATCCCGTTGGGAAGCCCGCAAAGAACTTAGCACTACTAGATGAGCGCAGCAGAACGATGTCATTGGTCTTAACCCACAAACTCTCGAGTAGTTCTTGTAACAATGCAGGTGATTCACCTTGTCCAATAGACGCTTGGTAGAACGGCATCATGTATTGATCAAAGCGACCCAGTGAAAGCGAGCTCGCATTAGATTCATATTGCAAAATAATGTTCATGTACCAGAACAGCTGGCACGCTTCATAGAAACCTTGCGGCTTTTGGGTCGCGATGTTTGCCGAAATGCTGGCAATACGGGTTAGTTCAGCGGCGCGTACTGGGCACTCACACTCTGCTGCCATTTGATTAGCAAGGGCCTCATATCGGCGAATGTGACGTGTGGACGCCTCTAAAAGAATCAGAACAGATTGATAAAACTCGTTGTCAGCATTGACCGTCGCCAGTGTCGACATTTCATCGGTTAACACACCAAGACCTTTTTCTAGCAATCGATCAAAATCGATGATGATGTGCCCCTGGCCTTTATCAGTCTGGTTCACACTAAAGACTTTCTCAGCCACAGCCTCTTTGACGTTGTCAGGGATCTGCCCATTGATGAAATCTTTCATCGAACGTTCAGACCAATAAGGTAACAACGTCTCCTTGTAGACCGCCTTATCATCCTCAGAGATAAAGAATTTATCCTGCGGACGTGACTCGAAAATATCGAGCTCTTTCTCAATCCAGTACGGGTCCATTTCTGGGGACACAATACCAGCGCGAGGTTTCACGGTTCGGTTACCCGCAATGAGCTCATCATCACGAATAGATATCGCGACATTGTCCATAACATGAGCGGTGGCCTTAGCACGGCGGATCAAGGTGTGCTCGCCTTCCGTTTGTTGATGACTCTCGGTATAGAGAAGAGCGCGCTCTAGGGAAATTTCTCGTTGGGCTTCAAACAGGGCAGACTTTAATCGAGTTATTCTTTCGGTGCTCACAATAGGCTCCATTATTTTTATATGTGGGTACTGATTGAGTTCATATCAGAGTCACCTCTGCTAACCTGGCAGAACAAGTGACTGTGGTATGAAGGCTCCTCCGAATGAAGGAGCCATATTTATTTATGCCGTCGCTTTCTCTAGATGCGCGGCAATCTTATCCATTACTGCTTCAGAGCGCTTAACTGCGTCGCTCACACCGATACGAACAATCGTCTTACCTTTGAATCGATCTTCGTTCTTGATACCAATGTCCTTAGTCAAGATAACGATGTCAGCGCCAGCAATGTCTTCTGCACTTAGCTCATTCTCGATACCGATAGAGCCTTGAGTTTCAACTTTACAGTCCCAGCCTTTTGCTTTTGCTGCTGCTTCAACCGCTTCTGCTGCCATGTAGGTATGTGCTACGCCAGATGGGCATGCTGTTACTGCTACGATACTAGTCATAATTCTCACCTTTTATTTTTAACGTTCTGTTTTTATTGGATATATCTTTCAATTTCTAAGAGTTAACCGTGATATCTCGAACTAACCGTGAAATCTCTAACTAACCGATAGTGATATCTAGGTCTAAATCATCGGATTCTTCTTTCTTTGGCTCTTCTACCTTACGACGTGCTTTTAGGAAGTTAACCATTAGTGCGGTAACAAGAGAGCCCACAGCGAGTGCAATCAGGAAGCCAAATCGTCCCTCAACCACTGGCAGTACAATCAAACCACCCCATGCTGCGAAACACTCAACACCCAAGACAGCTGCCGTTGCGGCGCCTGTTGCCGTACCGATCATGATTGACGGTAGAACACGCAGTGGGTCTGCAGCTGCGAAAGGAATCGCACCCTCAGTGATACCCATGGTGCCCATTAGAATTGATGCACGACCTGCTTCTTGTTCGTCAGAACCGTATAATTTTTTGTTTAGGAAAGTCGCAAGACCCATGCCTACTGATGGCGTAGCAACCGCTACTGCACTGATACCGGCAACGTTGTAGATACCTTCACCGACACAAAGAATGACGAATGCATAAGCCACTTTGTTGACCGGTCCACCCATATCGAAAGCAATCATTAGACCCATGATGATAGCGAGTACCACAATGCTTGAGTCTTGCATGCCTTTAAGGAAGCTAGTTAGACCTTCAGTTGCCGCACCAATTGGCTCACCGATACCCCATACAATGGCGCCTGCAGTGATAAACGTACCTATGATAGGAATGACAAAGATTGGCATGATAGAGCGAGCAAATGCAGGCACTTTGATCTTTTTGAGGTAGAAGACAACGATACCACCTAGGAGACCCGCGAAAATCGCGCCAAAGAAACCCGTGTTGTACATATTAGCGCCGATGAAAGCGGCAATAGCAGAAGGGGCTAGCGCCGAACGGTCTGCAATGGAGTAACCGATGTAAGCAGCAAGAATGGGAACCATAAGTTGGAAGCCAGCAACACCGATGAAGAACAGATCATGCAGCCAGGTTCCCTCTTCTGGTACTGCGCCCTCACCATAAAGCATGACCGAAGCCGCAAGTAAGATACCGCCCGCAACCACGAAAGGAATCATATGAGACACACCCGTCATTAGATGTTGTCTTGTGTTTTTAAGAATTGAGATTAAGTCATTCATTGACCTCTCCTTAGAGTACATAAGTATTAAAATTTTTTATTAAAGGAAGTACTTCTTTTATATTTATTGGCTCACGTTTTTGATTAAGCTTCAGAGAAACTCCATCTCTATCGCACAGGGTTATAATAGTGAGCATTTGTGCTATCCAGTTAGAGGACAAAACTGCTTTTTACTGGATATTTGTTAGGTGTGAGATGAATGTTGATCTTGAGCACACTTTGAGTAACAGCAAGATAGAGAGGACGCAAATCATTTATAAGGCATTGTTTTAGAGTGATTTTACGTAATATCAACCACTATTAACACAACGATCAACATGACAAAAGTCACAAGATTAACTGTATTTTTGAGCGCTATCACAGTTAATCTAGCATCTAACAAATATCCAGTTTTTAGCACTTTTATCCAATAGCCCCGATTTTTGGAACTGTTAAAGTTGTAGTCATAAACAACCAATAACAATTTCGAACCTAAGGAATGAGCCCCTATGAGAAGTTTTACGTTTTCTTGTGAATTGCCGAATGGTGTTCACGCGAGACCAGCGGGTCATGTAGAAACCCTTTGTAATCAGTATCAATCGAGCATTGAATGGCAGAATGAGCGTACCGGGCTTTCTGGAAATGCGAAAAGCGTTTTATCTCTTATCGGTACCGATACCCTGCTTGGCGACAAATGTGTGATCACTATTGAAGGTGAGGACGAAGAAACAGCATTAGAGGCACTACAAAGCTTTATTGCGAATGAGTTCCCGCACTGCGATGCGCCTCTAGAACAAACGCAGGCCGATGAAGAACAGCAACCACTGCCTCGTAACCTGGCAAACCTAACTTCAGGTGTGGTTAGAGCGACTTCCGTCAGTTCTGGTGTCGGACGCGGTGTGGTGGTAAAAGTTGGCGCAATCAATTTTGATCAGCTCCCTTACATGCCGGAAGCAAAGCCACTAACGCAAGAGCAATCAGCATTGAAATCAGGCGTTGCCCACTTGGCGAAGTCAATCGAGGTACAAGCGAAAACCTCGGTCGACACCGAAAGTGAAGTCCTCGCGGCGCACCTTTCTATTCTAAACGATGAAGAATTTTCCAAGCAGCTAAACACTAACCTAGTTGAAGGTCGAAGCAGCGCTCAGTCTGTTATTGCCACTGCCAAACACTACGCGGAACAATTGCAAAAATCATCAAGCCAGTATCTGCGCGAGCGCGAACTCGACATCCGCGACGTATGTTTCCAACTGCTACAAACTATCTATGGTGATGAGCACTACACCAGCCAACTTACACTGACTGAAGCCTCGATTTGCATGGCTGAAGACCTCACCCCTAGTCAGTTTTTAGAGCTAGACAAAGCGCTTCTAAAAGGTCTTGTTTTGACCCATGGCGGCAGCACCTCGCATACCGTTATTCTCGCTCGTTCGTTTGGCATTCCTACGGTTGTTGGCGTTAAAGATGGGGCATTGGATAGCAACATTGGCAGTGAGGTCTACCTAGACGCTAACCTTGGCGCCATTGTGACTGACTTAAGTGAGCCCGTTGTTCGCTATTACCAGCAAGAGCAGCGTGTCATAAACACGGTTCGAGAGCGACAAGCCGCATTTAAAGACACGCAAGGCATGACAGAAGATGGCAAAAAGCTTGAAGTGGCAGCCAACATCGCTCACTCAGTAGAAGCCAAATCTGCCTTTGAATCTGGTGCTGAAGCCATTGGCTTATTCCGTACAGAAATGCTGTACATGGACCGTAAGAGTGCGCCTAAAGAAGACGAGCTATACAACATCTTCTGCCAAGCACTTGATGCAGCAGCGGGTCGCGCTATCATCGTCCGCACTATTGATATCGGTGGTGACAAGCCCGTTGATTACCTCAACATCCCGAAAGAGAACAACCCATTCCTTGGCTACCGCGCGGTTCGAATCTACGAAGAATTTATTGAACTGTTCAAAACACAGCTAAGAGCGATTCTAAGAGCCTCTGCGCATGGTCCATTAAAAATCATGATCCCGATGATTTCATCAATGGAAGAGATCCTTTGGGTAAAAGACATTCTCGCAGAAGTTCGCCAAGACCTTCGCAAAGAGCAAGTGCCGTTTGATGAAAAAATCCCACTCGGCATCATGATGGAAGTGCCTTCTGTCGCGTTCATCATCGATCAATGCTGTGAAGAAGTCGACTTCTTCTCTATTGGCTCTAATGACCTAACCCAGTATCTGATGGCGGTGGATCGAGACAACGCTAAAGTCACCAAACACTACAACAGCTTAAACCCAGCTTTCCTAAGAACACTGGATCACGTGGTAAGCGAAGTACATCGCCATGGTAAGTGGGTTGGCCTTTGTGGAGAGCTAGGTGCGAAAGGCTCAGTGCTACCACTGTTGGTCGGTCTTGGTCTGGATGAAATTAGCATGAGTGCGCCAAGTATTGCTGCAACTAAAGAGCGTATCTCAAACCTAGAAAGTCGCGAATGCCGTCAGTTACTCAATAAAGCGATGCAATGCCGCACACCTCTTGAAGTAGAACACCTGCTTGCGCAGTTCCGAATGGCCCAAACTGAAGCGCCGCTTATTTCAGAGGATTGCATCAAGCTCGACTTAGACCTTCGCAGCAAAGAAGAAGTGATTAAAACACTGTCAGATAACCTCTTCCTTACAGGTCGTTGCCGTTATCCGAATAAACTGGCGGATGATTTGTGGGCGCGCGAAGATGTGTTCTCTACCGGGCTTGGGTTTGGTTTTGCGATTCCACATACCAAGAGTGAACACATCGAGCAGTCAGCGGTGAGCGTGTGTCGTCTCGCTAAGCCGATTCAATGGGGCGATGAAGAAGCACAATTCGTCATCATGCTCACGTTAAATAAGCACGCTGCTGGCGACCAGCATATGAAGATTTTCTCGAAGCTCGCACGCAAAATCATGCATGCCGACTTCCGTGATGCGCTCTTCAATGCCAAATCAAGCAGTGAGATTGAACAAAAACTGATGGCGGAGTTAGAACTCTAGTCCATCACTCCAAATGGAAGTAGGAAGGAATTAAAACCTTCTCACCTCGGGCTTGGACTGATGCTCTAGTTCGGTTCCAAGTTTTGGCGAAGTAACCTTGATTCGTGTCCAGTGTTACTTCGCCCTTTTTCGTTTATAAGGACCCGACAATGACAACCTCTACCTCATCTGAACTTCAAGATCTTTTAGCCTCATTAGTTTCTCAAGAAAAGGAACTGCAATTCCCCCACTTTAACAAAGAGACAGCTTGGCAGATTGGTACTGCACTTCGTGCTCTTGCGGTAGGTAAGCAAGCTAAAGTCGCTATCGACATCACAGTCGGCAATCAATGTCTATTTTACACTGCGTTAGATGGTGCGACTTTAGATAATCAAGAGTGGGTTCGACGCAAATCCAATGTGGTTCAGCGATTTCAGCGCAGCTCTTGGTATATGAAACATTACCTAGAGATGAAAGGTAAAACCATTGACCAAGCCTCTTTCGTCGATGCCAAGGATTACAGCCCTTTCGGCGGCTCATTCCCGATTCGTGTCATCAACACCGGTATGATTGGTACGATTACTGTTTCAGGTCTGCCTCAACACGAGGACCACCAGCTAATCGTGGATGTACTTTCTCAGTATTTAAAATAGGAACACTTATTGTGACTACGCTTTCTTTTAAAGGATTACTCTTCGACCTTGATGGTACCTTAGTCGACTCCATCCCCTGCGTTACTCGTGCATGGTCAAAATGGGCAGAGTCTAAAGGACTCGACCCAGACTACGTGATGTCTCGCATTCATGGCAGACCTGCTATTGACTCTATTGCTGAGCTCATGAACGCCCCGACAACCTCCGACGTAGTCAAAGCGGAGTTCGATTATCTCGAACACTATGAAGCAACCAACACTGAGGGCACTGTCGCGCTTGCAGGCGCTATCGAGCTTCTCAATGGATTGGAGGAGCTGAATATTCCGTGGGCGATTGTGACGTCAGGCACTTTGCCAGTTGCCACGGCGCGTATCAAAGCTGCAAATTTACCTAAGCCAAAAGTGCTGATCACACCTGAAGTTCTCTCTCAAGGTAAGCCACACCCTGAACCATACCTTCGCGGAGCTAATGAGCTCGGTCTTGAAGCCAAAGATTGTGTCTGTTTTGAAGATGCTGTCGCTGGGTTGAACTCGGGGATAGCAGCTGGCTGTATGACGGTGGCGGTGCTGAGCCATGCTAAGAGAGAAGAGCTGCCGAAGGCGGATGGGTATGTGGATGCGCCGATGGGTGTGGTGGTTCGTGGGGGCGATGGTGGGTTTGAGTTGGTGTTGCAACGGTAAGTTTTATAAACTCACTCACTTTCTAGTCCGGCGTGACCCCTCCCAACCTCCCCTTAGCAAGGGGAGGAGCCCCATGCTCGCTATCGCGCAGCCTACTTTTCATGACGACGCAACGACAGGTGCTTGCTTATCTTTCTCCCACTTACTGAGAGGGAAACTGGAGAAGCAAAGGCTCACTGTGCACCGCCTGTATAAATTAGGCGATGCGACGATAGGAGCTAGCCCGTAGTTCTCCGCCTATATAGGGGGAGCTAGAGGGGGTAAAGGCTCACATTACAATAATGTTTCATTTTGGTTACAGAGCTTTATGCGTTAAACTCGACACCATTAGCCGTAAAAACAGGATGTTGAGCTATGCCTCCGACCCAATCAAATACCTCTCGCTCAATTCAAAAGATACTCTTAATAGGCGCATGCACGATACTAGGCTTGCTCGCCGTATTCTTCTACACCGAGCGCACTGTAGATAGTACCAAACAGCAACTGATTGGGTTGCAAAAAGACATATTGGCGTCAGCGAACACTATGCTGATGATGCGACGTCATGAGAAAGACTTTATTGCTCGTGTCGACACCAAATATCTAGAAAGAATGGAAGACGAATACCTGAGCATATTGTCCCAAATAGGTCAGATTAATATTGGCGTCGCAACATCGGGCATTGAAATTGATTACGACGGTCAAACAGCCCTCTCTCGCGTAGACGACTACACACAGCGCTTTTTTAAACTCTCTGAACTGGTGCTATTAATTCATGGTGATAACCAGCAAGAAGGCTTGATTGAACACTTCAAAAACAAAGCACTGGCTTTTGAGCGTGCGCTTATCGACGCCAACTCAAGAAGCATGGATTTTGTCGCATTGTCGACAAAGGATCTTATGTACCAGTTCTTCTCAACCTTCGACCCAGAAATCCTACCAAGAATAGAACGTAATCTGTCTCAGCTAGAGCAAGAGATTACAGACCAACAACTCAGCTTTGAGATGTTTAGTCGTTTTCAAGAGTTTCGCTTGGCGTTTTATGGGCTTCAAGGCGCTTATGAGGAGTTTGGATACTCCCATAACCAAGGGGAGCTTGGTGAACTTCGAGCAACCATTCATCAACTTGAAGGTGCACTAAACACTCTATTCAATGAACTGCCGCCTCTCATCGCCCAGAAATTGAGTGACGTTGAGAACAATCGCGTTTTAGCAACCATTGCGTTCGTCGCTGCCGTGCTGCTCGTTCTGCTATACATCATTCGTCAGATATCTGCGCTTGAGAAACAGCTTATCAACGCGAGGGAACACGAAATCCAAGCCAATAGAGCGAAGAGTGCATTCCTTGCGAATATGTCCCACGAAATTCGCACACCGCTTAACGGTATCTTGGGCATGACAGAGATCCTCGGCGACACGCGTCTAACTGCGAGTCAAAAGGACCACCTTGCAACGATTAATGCCTCTTCCCAGACTTTGTTGATGCTCATTAATGACATTCTCGACCTATCAAAAATAGAATCGGGTCACCTTGAGATTTGCCCACATACGACTGCTATTAAAGAGACTATCTACGATACCGCAGCGTTAATCGCTCCAAAAGCTCAACAAAAGTCATTAGATATTCTGATTGAAATTGACCCCGATGTGCCTGATTACGTGCAAGCCGATGAGCAGAAGGTACGCCAGACACTTATGAACTTGGCGTCCAACGCTATTAAATTCACTGAGGCTGGTCATATTGCCTTTAAACTGAAAGCCAGTGATACAAACCAAGATACAGTCACTCTCGGTTTTGTGGTGGCAGATACTGGTATCGGCATTGACCAAGAAAAACAAAAGCGCGTGTTTGAGGAGTTTAAACAAGAGAATTCCGATACCTCCAAGGATTATGGAGGCACTGGCCTGGGACTTGCTATCTGTTCAAAGATGGTAGAAATGATGGGCGGCAAAATAACGCTGGCTTCAGCTAAAGGAAAAGGATCGACATTTAGCTTCGAGCTCACTTTTGAGCGCGATAGCCATTCGGTTAAAAATGAAATCAATAAATCTATCTGCTACGTCACTCACTCCCCTAACCCGCTTCTAATGGATGAGTTCAAGCGTTACAAGTTAGAGGTATTCACTCGACATGATGTCGATGAGAGCTTTAACGAGTTCAACGAAAATACGATTGTGGTTTTCGATGACGCAAGCATACTGCCATCACTCAAACGATGCGCTAACCATTTACCTCACGTGTTACTGCGAGACAACAAAACAGCACTCGATTGCAGCAATATCGATGTATCCGCTTTTATCACCAGTCCTTTGTTTGGTAATCGACTCATCAATACCCTGAGACAAAGTAACGTTGAGCAGAGCGAGCAACCTGCCGATATCAGAGTCGAAGATGACGTTGATCGCAAGCACTTTAAAATCCTCGTGGTCGAAGACAATAAAGTGAACCAGCAGATCGTGAGCTTAAACTTGAAAAAGCTCTCCATCGACTTTGTCATAGCCAACAATGGACAAGAAGCCGTCGACATCTATCAGCAGCAACATAGCTCCATTGGATTGGTGCTTATGGACTGCATGATGCCAGTTCTTGATGGATTTGAGGCGACCAAAGCAATCCGTGAGTTTGAAAAGTCGCAGGAGATAAAGCAGACCCACATCAACGCCTTAACAGCGTCTGTGCTCGATGACGATATTAAGAAATGTTATGACAGCGGTATGGATGACTACCTACCTAAACCCTTCAAGCGTGATATTTTGATGGAAAAGCTCGATGCTCGCTTTCAAAACGCGTGAATACTCGAGGCTCAGATAACAAAAGGGAGACCAAACGGTCTCCCTTTTCAGTTTTGGTGATTCAAGCTACTAAGCACCAATCACACCGCCATCTTTACGACTAATCATGATAACCGATGAGCGAGGCACCGCATCCCCCCCCTCAGGGAAGTGAGAAGGCGCTAGGTCTTCACCTGGGTGCTGAACGCCAACAAACATCGTTTTGTGGTCAGGCGAGAATGTCAGGCCAGTGATTTCACATGCGATAGGCCCTGTTAGGAATCGACGTATCTCTCCCGTCTCTGGGTCACTACACAGCATTTGGTTGTTACCCATACCAGCAAAATCGCCTTTGTTTGAGTATTTGCCATCGGTTTGAATCCACAAGCGACCTGCGGCATCAAAACCAATACCATCTGGGCTGTTGAACATATTGTCTTTATTGATGTTCTCAGTACCCGCCATCAAACCAGATTCATGCACCTCAGGGTTGCCTGCGATAACATAAATATCCCATTCGAAGGTGTCTGATGTGTGATTACCACTCGTTGGATTCCAACGAACGATATGCCCGTAAGGGTTTTTCTCACGTGGATTGACCGCGTTGATTGGTTGATTCTCTCTGACACCACGATACTTATTGTTTGTGAGTGTGCAGAATACCGATTTGTTGTCTGGATGCACTGCTACCCACTCAGGACGGTCCATGGTTGTCGCACCGACTTGAGTTGCCGCCATACGGGCAAAAATCATCACTGATGCCGCATCTGGGAAGCCATTTTCTGGCGTCAGACCATTCTTGCCCCAAGTGAGCTCAAGCCATTCACCTTTGCCTTTTAGCTCACCCTGTACTCCATCAAATTTGGCAACGTAAAGCGTGCCCTCTTCTAGGAGATCTCGGTTAGAGTCTGCACCCTCGACATACTTGTTCTTAGACACATATTTGTAGAGGTGCTCGCCACGCTCATCATCACCAAGATACACCACGACGTGACCATCACCATTGATAGTGAGTGCTGCATTTTCGTGCTTGAAGCGTCCAAGCGCACTGCGTTTTTTCGGGGTCGAGTTAGGGTTCATCGGATCGATTTCAACAACCCAACCGTGACGATGTGGTTCGTTCGGATCTTTCGCCATATCAAAACGAGCATCGTGCTTGTACCAGTCGTATCCGCGGTCCTTTTTATTTAGACCATAACGTGCGTAACTTTCTGGCAGTTCTGAACCAGAGGTATCGGCAAAGTAGCCGTTAAAGTTCTCTTCACAGGTAAGATATGTACCCCAGGGTGTCTGACCATTTGCACAGTTGTTAAAGGTACCGAGGATCTTACTACCAGACTTGTCAGCCGCTGTTTTTAGCAAATCATGACCAGCAGCAACTCCCGTCATTTCCATCTCAGTAAAAGCCGTAACGCGTCGATTGAGACGCCCATCTAGATTTACCTGCCATTGCCCAAAGTTCTTTTTCAATTCAACAACAGATACGCCATGCGCTGCTTGTGCTTTACGAACGTCATCTGCTGATATGTTTTTGCCTTGGTGCGTGTACAAGTATTCGTTGTTAGTGTATTCGTTGTTCACCACTAAGACAGCGCGATCATCTTCAATCAAGAAGAAAGTCATGCCGTCGTTGTTATCGCCAAACTGCATCTCTTGCGCTTTAGAATCGTTACTTTGACTAAACGCAGGCGCGCCTTTTTTGATTGCGTCGCCCCAAGAAATAAGCACGTCCGCCTGATAGCCATCTGGAACTTGAACAGTATCTGCCGTTGAAATAGGTATCGCATTGAAGCCCATCAAGTCAGATTTCGCCGCCTTTACGTTGGCTACCGCTTGACTGACCGGCGTCGCAGCAAAGAAGCCAACGGTCGCTGCCGCTCCCGTACCTTTCAGGAAACGACGACGTGACATCGCTGCGTCGACAAATTTGTTGAACTCTGGTTCGTGATCAAGTGGACGCTGATCATCGGTATTATTGAAATTGCTCACCTTGACTTCCTTTTATACTAAACTTCGCAATTGACACATTGCTTGTCATATTTCGCTCCTAATAATGAGGATGATATGTTACATATGTGTTGCATTTAGTTGGCAAATAGATGTCCATGTATAGATAATCAGCCTAGCCTCTCATATTAAAAAAGCAGAAAAATAATAAGGAACCCCCATGACAACACCGTTGCTTCGGCTTATCCCACTTATCTCCCTAATCAGTTCAGTACCGGTCTTAGCGAATCAACAAGCCACCGACGCTTTTGCGCCCGAAATTGCCACAGGCTTTACCTCAAAACCGCTAGTCACAGCGGAAAACTGGATGGTTACCGCCGCCAACCCAACCGCCACTCAAGCAGGCGCAGATGTTCTTAAACAAGGTGGTAACGCCGTCGACGCCATGGTCGCTGTGCAATTAATGCTTGGCTTGGTAGAACCGCAATCAAGCGGCATTGGAGGCGGCTCCTTCCTAGTTTATTGGGACAATGAAACCAAAAAACTGACCACCTTTGACGGGCGTGAAACGGCACCTTCTGCAGCCGATGAAAATCTCTTTATTGGTAAAGACGGCAAGGCTATGAAGTTTTATGACGCAGTCGTCGGCGGTCGTTCTGTTGGCACACCGGGAACAGTCAAGCTGCTTTGGGATGTCCACCAAAAATACGGACAGCTTGATTGGGCTAAGATCGTTGAGCCGATAGCAGCGAAAGCCGAATCTGGATTTGTGATAAGTGCGCGCCTTGCCAAACTGATTGCCAACGACACTAAATTTCTAGCAAAGCACCCAACCACCGCAAGCTATTTGCTGCAAGCAGATGGCTCACCCAAAACACAAGGAACACTGCTGAAAAACCCAGAGTACGCAGCAACACTGAGGCTGATGGCAGAAAAAGGCAGCGATGGCTTCTATAAAGGTGCAGTGGCTCAATCTATTGTCGATGCGGTACGTAATGAATCCAAGACTAACCCAGGTAAGCTGTCACTAGAGGATCTTACTCGCTATCAAGTCGTTGAGCGAGAGGCGGTTTGCGCCCCATACAAGCAGTATGAGGTATGCGGAATGGGTCCACCGAGCAGTGGTGCTCTGACTCTCGGTCAGATCATGATGCTTTCTGAACCCTTTGAGCTCGATAAACTTGGTAAGGACAACCCTGTTAGTTGGCAAGTGTTAGCGGACGCATCAAGATTAGCCTTTGCGGACCGTGGGCTCTACATGGCAGACAGCGATTTCTATAACGTCCCGACGGATGGTCTACTCGACTCTAGTTATATGCGTGAGCGTAGCCAACTCATCACACCTAACAAAGCGTTAACTGAAGTGTCAGCAGGTAGTCCTCCTTCAAGTAACAGCGCTCGCCTCGCGAAAGATCAAGCCATTGAGCTTCCTTCAACGACGCATTTCAACGTTGTCGATGGCAAAGGCAATGTCATCTCCATGACATCCTCTATTGAAAACGTGTTTGGTTCACGCGTAATGGCAAGCGGATTCCTCCTCAATAATGAGCTTACTGACTTCTCATTCGTTCCCAAGCAAGGAGATAAACTTGTTGCCAACCGTATAGAAGCAAACAAACGTCCTCGTTCCTCTATGTCACCAACGATTGTGATGAAAGAAGACAAGCCTTATATGGCAATTGGCTCGCCAGGTGGTAGTCGTATTATCGGCTACGTCGCACAAACGCTCGTCGCTCATCTAGATTGGGGAATGAACATTCAAGAAGCCATCGATCAACCACGCATGATCAACCGTTTTGGGGAGATGGATATTGAGGTAGATACGCCATTGGAAGGCTATGCACAGCAGTTCGAGAAGATGGGCTATAAAGTTAACAGCCGTGAGTTGAACTCAGGGCTGCATGCTATTCGTTTTACGGAAAGTGGCTTAGAAGGTGCAGCTGACCCTCGCCGTGAAGGTGTCGCAATCGGCGAGTAAATAACACAGAGTTTAGAACTTAGGGCACAGAACTGGGCATAGCGTCGAGCTTATAACGATAAACGCTGTGCCCTACTTCATTTTCCTCTTCCTTTGCGACTTTTTCCCAACTCAACCTTTCATACATGCCGCCCACGTTGGTATAAGCATACAAAGCAGGCTCACTGATGTTGTACGCTTCTTGTATAGCTGCCAACACTAGCCGCCTTGCCAGCCCCAATCCTCTGTATTTTGACTTTACATACACCGCGTTTAACCATAGTGCCTGTACATTCGGGTCTTCGGGTGCTGGATAACGAGTAAAAGCAATACCTGCCACGACCTCATTGTTACGCTCCACAACAATCGCTTCAGGAGTATTCGCCATATTGAGTGACTCATGAGTGAAATCGGACCATTCTTGTTGAAACAAAGCCACCAGCTGTTCTTCATAACGGGAGCTTTTGAGGACAGGGTAAAGAGAGAACAAGTAAGAGTGGCTAGATGCAGGCATAGTTGATTATCACTTAAGGGAAAGTTCAAAATGGGCCAGTTTTAATACATCCTCATTGAGGCGCATCAATTCAGGTCGCTGCTTAGTGCGGGAAAATCCCGATTTTTCAAGAACACGAATCGATGCTGGATTATTAGTAGCGGCTTTTGCGTAGACTAAACGAAGATCGAGCTTTTGCTGTGCGAGTAGTAACGAATCATGAACGGCTTGAGTCGCAATTCCGCTATTCACATAAGCATGCCCGACTCTATACCCCAACTCACATTCAGCTTCTTCGATGTTGGTGAAGTTAACACGTGCGGCAATACGATTTTCATCGATTAGAACGAGAAAAAGGCTCGTTTCACAACACTGCTCTTCGAGCAAAGCGTGTTGAGCGGTGACAAAAGACGCGTTTTGGGAGTAACTCGCGGGTCTAGCAGGAACATACTGTTCGAACCAAGCTTTGTTATCGCGTTCAAACTCGAACAGCATGTCGAAATGACAAGGGGCAAGGCTTTCTAACTTCATACTTCTCCCCTTGCCTGACAAGATTTATACGTTCGCTTTCTTAACGAACTTTGCGGTGATCATCATTTCACCGGCGCCATCGACCTTGCAGTCTAGTTGATGGTCCTTTCCATCAACTATTCTTCTGATCACCGCTTTGGTCCCGATCTTCATAACCATTGAGCTGCCCTTAACTTTAAGGTCTTTTGCCAATGTAATACGATCCCCTTCTTCCAGGCGAGTTCCATTGGCATCCTTGATGTTCAGCGTACTATTTTCTTCCGCCTCAACAGGATTCCACTCATAGGCACACTCTGGGCAGATTAATTGAGACTGGTCTTGATAAACGTATTCAGATTGACAATTTGGGCAAGGAGGGAGTGACATAACTTCATCAATTTTCTATTAATATTGAGGGCTATTTTGCACCAAAGCGTGAAATCTGTCGACCTTAGTGCCAAGCTTCGATCAGATAGTCTATCTTTGAGTAGGTAAGTCAATTCGCTAATTAATAAGGAAGAAACATGATTCAACAAGGGCAAGCTCTACCTAATGTAACCCTTAGCCAACTCACTGCAGACGGCATGGTAAATCACAATGTGGCTGAACTTTTTGCTGATAAAAAAGTAGTGTTATTTGCGGTTCCCGGCGCATTCACACCGACATGCTCAGAGGCTCACCTACCAGGGTTTGTCGTCAATGCTGATACGATCAAGGCAAAAGGTGTAGACCTTATTTGCTGCGTGTCAGTGAACGATGCGTTCGTAATGAAAGCTTGGGGTGAGGTACACAACGCCAGCGAACTGCTCATGTTAGGTGACGGCGATGCGGCGTTTACCAAAGCGATCGGACTGGATATGGACACCGCATCTTTTGGTGGCGTGCGCTCTCAACGCTACGCCATGATTATCGATAATGGCGTGGTTACTCAGCTCAATGTAGAAGCGCCAAGTCAATTTGAGGTCAGTACTGCAGAAGCCATTCTAGCTGCACTATAACCGAGACTCGTGATACCTAGAATCTGGTGTGGTCAAGTTCCAAAAAGGGTCACCACATCAGATTCGTCATTAACACGGCGAACACCACGCCAAAAGAAAAGCTCGGCCAATGCAACCCTCGCCTTTGTGCTTGTACCACCTCTCTCGCCACTTCCTCTTGAAACGTTTTCTTCCATAGCAAAGGTTCATAATTATTCTGCATAGCTTATCCTCCGTTGACTGCTGAGAGTAAGCTTAAAACCTCATGTTAAGTTGAGGTCAACAGAAAATTCATTTCACTTTTAAATGTTTATAGTGGATGGGCATATAGTGACTACTTTTAGCTTGGCTCTACAACAGTCAGTAAAGGCCACTGTCGCAACCACTGCTTTGACTCTACTCGCTTATGGAAAACGCTCAATGGTCTTTTCGGATTAGGCGATAGCTTAGCTTGGAACAGAGAATCAAAACCAAATGCAGATATACATTCAAACTGTCCAAAAGCGACTTGGCGGATCCCCACCGCTGTCTCTTTTTCTGGCCAATAACTCATAGCGTCTAGGGTACTTGTATAAGGCGCATCCCCATTTCGGGCATGCATAATGGCTTGATTTCGAACTTGCCAATGATACTGAGGCATTTTCTTGCTCAGAATGTTTTCGTAAACAAGATAGGTGGAGTCATCGGTTTCATTTGGATCAAAATACACAACATCGATGTCATTGAGTGGTGTTGAGTCTTTCTTGTTATGCAGATGGTCCCAAACCAGATTTCGAACAAACCCCGCCGCTAAATAACACTGAGGTAGCGCTAGAAGATAGACCTGATGGATGGCTTCTAGCCTGGCACTGTCATTTTCAATGAGTTGTATTATTTGATTCACTAGCTCCTACCCAAGTCATTCTACGCCAGCGTTTAAGGCTTGTTGCAATGTCCATTTCCATTCTTACTTGTTATCTTGTTAAAACCTCAAGAGGCAAGTTACGCTATCTTGGAAGACAACCCTTCAATGGGTCACTCTATGTCAGTCTTAAACCCTATATACTCTGGGGCTGTAATGCCTTCTTTGAACCATTTGGTCTTCTCTGCACTAAAGATTTGGGCTGTGGGCGATAATGAGGGTGCGCTATCAAGGCTCCCCACTGGCACAACAAGGTCGGTACCATTCTGAGATTCATGGGGTAAACCTGAACCACAACGAGAGCAGAATACCTTGGAAAAGCTTCCTTCAGGGTGGTCGAAACGCACAACTAAATCCTCTCCCTTTAACCAAGTTAAGTTGTGCTTATCCGTAATCGCGTTGGAGGCATGAGACGACCCCGTCACTTTTCGACATTGCTCGCAGTAGCAAAAATAGAAGTTCTCGAATCTATCTTCTAACTCAAACTCAACAGAGCCACATAAGCATCTACCTTTAATAGTCATAGACATCTTCTTTTCCTTCTCATTAAGTTTGATAACTTGTCTCTATTTCGCGCAGAGCAACGGCGTCAACGCCAGTAAGTCTGCACTAAGATATTTAATTTTCACGAACCATCTGTGCGTAGCCACTTTCGGCAACTTCATACGTTCTAAAACCATATTTCTCATACAGCTTGATTGCGGACGTATTTTTTGGATGAACACCGAGTCTTAGACCCGACGGAACAGATTTGATAAGTTGCTCCATTAGCGCAGACGCAATCCCTCGTCCTCGATAGTTCGGATGAACCGCTATCGCGACTTCCGGGTAATCAGAGTAGGCTTTCGTTTGACTGGACTTATAGCGTGCCTGCACGACGCCCATTGGCGCTGAGTCTGGAGACATTGCAAAGAAACCAATATCACCCTCCCTACCCCAGTTTTCATAATATGCTTTGATATGAGGAAGCTCTAATACCTCTGGACTATGGTCTGCTTCGTCGTCTGGTGTCCATAATGCAATAAGAAGCAGATCTTTTTGAAGCTGTGTGTCTCCAGCTTTTATCTCGCTAAATGTCATGTCATCCTCTATGACTGGTAAGGTGTCTAAAATCGAACCAAACGCATTGGCACAAATCGAATACCATTAAACTCCGTCTCTTCGCCTATTCGATTAAAACCATAGTTTTCGTAGAAGCTTGCTGCATTGATTGAAGAGCGCAGATCAATTTCAGACTCTGTTGAAGTCTCTAAAAGACGAGTAAGCAAGGCTTTGCCTATTCCTTTACCTTGGCTGTGTTTAGATATGAAAAGGTGAGTAAGATAGTTACCGTTACGAAGCGCTCCGTAACCGACAATTTCCTTATCAATGACAACTTTGAGTGTACAGAAAGCTGTCGTATCCAACGTAGTCTCAATATCGCTAAGTACTCTTGTAGTAAACTCAGTTTGTCCTTGTATGCTTAACAATGGCAAAACATCACAGCTTGCCACTTGTTTCACTAAGGAAACAATACTCCTTAAATCCTTTTTGGTGGCTGTATCGACTATCATAGTCCTTTTAACCCCTTCCTGGCACGGCGCTACGCGTTAGTGCTACTGAAACGTAACCTCACTAAAATGTGGATTTTTCACACTAACTGTAAGTTTAGAGATGTCCTCTAGAATAACTAACTGCTTAGTTTCGTCGATCTTCACCTCGATACACTCTTGCTTTTGGTCGTTGCGCTTAGTATCCAAGGCAACACCGTTAATTCGCTCTCCAGATTTCATCGTTAATTCTATTGGATAGTGATATAAGCAAACTATTTCAATGTAATCATATTGTTCACAGCTAATCATTGATTTCACCAAACTTGTCATCCGAATTACACATAAATGTACTGAACCATGAAAACTCTATGCTTCATCGCCATCTCATGAGCACTTAGTCAACATAAACTGCCAGTCACACTCCGTTACCCAGTCCTCGTAAACCTTTACTCTATGGTAGCCATGACGCGTTAAAGACGTAACACGAATATACGGTTTACCAAGAATCGACTTTTGACACCTCAATACCGCGGGAATACCAAACAAATACACATCGGTCGTATCGACAGTTAGGTTACTTTCACTTTTGCGCATAATGGCTATGTATTGAAATACAGCGCCGACGATCACACCACCATAAGTGAACGCACTTTGCTCCAAAGAAAAAACAAACTGTAATGCTAGTAGTACTGCTATTCCCACAATCACTGAAGACTTACAGGCATCTAGTGCATGGGGATGCTTCACGAACTCAATTTTACGCTTCATAGAACCTCCTGTTTCATTGTTCTATAGAAGGCTAAAATTGAAATCTGTTACTCAAGTACGATGCGAGTCTGTTCACATTGTCTATTGCACGGAATGAATAGCTAGGTGCTCACCCTAAAGAAGAATCTTCCAAAGCCATAGTTTTAATAGGAAATATTAATCCAAGACTTTTACATCATCAGGCGTATAGTTACTTTTAAATGTAAACGCATAAGGGCTATCACCATTCTTACGCAGATGCTCTAATCGCTCTAGAGCCTCTTCAGTGGTAGGAATATGGCTATCACTGACCCACCAAAGAACGTAACTGTCTTCATCAAGACGATGGAACCATTCGCTCTTACGTCGCATAAAGTCTCTATGATGCGTTCTGAACATAAAGTTTTTCAACGTATCTACGGACTCCCAAACGGACATGTTTACAATCATGTTTGGGTCATCAAATAGCTGGATACTGGTCGCATCACCACTTTCATCTTTTAAGCGCCAAACAAAGCCGTCACTTTCTTCCGCTATGCCATTGACCAAATCTAAATTATCAACAAAATCTTTGATTTCCGGTGCGTCTAATGGATATTTGGACAATGCTATATTTAATTGTGCTAGCTTCATTGATTCCCTTCCGTTGGTAAACTCTGAGTACATTTAGTAACTTGCTAGGCAGTACTCTAAATGTAAGCTGATATCACAGACATACAATGATCGAGCGATACTTCTTTTTCCCCTACTGGTGCAACATAGTGGATGGCTGCCATTGCGTCTTCTTTGCTGGCCAACTTACAAATAGTCCACGCAGCTAAGTACGTTGACGATAAACAACCACCCGATGTCGCGATATTCCCGCTGGCATACAATGGTTGGTCAAGAACGTCGATCCCTAACTCCTGCACCCAAGGTTTCGTCGTTAAGTCGGTGCAAGCGGGAACATCGTTTAGCAGTCCTAATGCAGATAAGAGTAGAGTTCCTGAGCACTGCGCCCCTATCACCTGCTTTGAAGAATTTAAGGAAAATCGCGATAAAATTGCTTCATCCCGAGCTACTTGTCTTGTCAGCATTCCGCTACCAAAAAGTACGGCGTCAGCTTTGTTAGCAAACTCTAGTGGTTGCTGAGCAACAATCTCAAGACCATTCATTGACGTCACCGACTTTGTCGGGCACGTTATCTGAACATTCCAGCCATGTTCTTTCATCCGATTTAAAATTGCCGATGCGATAAACGAATCTAGTTCATTAAATCCATCAAATGTTACAACCGCTATATCCATATTGTCTCCTAGTTACATAAGGCTTTGCCTAAACAGATCGATCTATCTGTATGCACATACTTTCCATATGCCTCGACCTCACTGTAACCATGGCGTTTGTAGAAGTTGATTGCCCGCTTATTTACTCTCCGTGTCGATAGCACCGCACGCTCGTAACCTTTTTGGAGAGCATAGGATTCAAGCTGTGAAATCAGATAACTACCTGCACCTTTTACTTTGGAAAACATACGCTTTAGTTCACATGACCCATTGTGATGTTTTCTGAATAACCCACAAGCTACCGCTATATCTTGGTCATAAATCACTATACATCCATCCGTACTTGGACAGAACTCGTCACGAACAAATGAGCTTTCGCCCGTGTCAGTCGTGATCGCTTTTAGTGTGACGTTTAGCTCTTGTACCAGCGCTGAAAACTCTTCACATCCGGGGTCAGTAATTTTGTACTTTAGGTGCATTAGACTCTCCAACCATGTACCGCCGTTTATGTGAGTACTAATTGATAGCGCATTTCGATGAGTTGATGCTCTCCAACTATCTCTACTTCTTGGATAAACTCAAATCCAAGTCTTTCATAGTAACCACGCAAATAGCTGTGAGCATGAATCTCGATAGAGATTACTCCTTGCTCTTTGGCATACTCAATTAACTTGTTAACGACAATGGAGGCAATACCGCGACCTCGATAAGCTTCAAGGACAGCAACTCTAGCCATAACTGAAGAGCCATCAGCATTGATAACTATACGAGCAGTCGCTACAGCTTGATTCGTTTCTGTAACAAGAACATGTTCCGCAACACAATCTAAGCCATCAAAGTCCAATTCATTCGGAATGCTTTGCTCCACCGTGAATACCTGATAACGAATAGCCTGAGCCTTTTCGATGAGTTCAATAGACTTTCCCGTTGTAATTTCCATTCCCATTTCCTTGTAAGCACATAGCACCCTGCCGATAGGCGAAAACTATTCTCTCTACCTAGCGCACTCAACTTCAAACCACTACAAGTTCACTTGTACCCTAAACACTGAGCCCATTTTGAATGAAAATAGCCGAGCGTGAGAAGCCTCTTTGTAACGTCTTGTTAGCTTACTTTGTTAAGAAGCCTATGAGAACCATAAAGCGTAAACGCCCCATGAACCCACGGGGCGATATGACTAATGTTTGAAGTTCCAAGGTAGGAGCGCATCGACATCTGGCTCTGCTTTTGCCAGCTCTTTCATGCACTTGACCATGTAGTCGTATAGGATAAGGCCGTTGGCTTTTGCAGTTTCCACGATACTGTAAAGCATCGCGCTCGCGTCAGCCCCGTTAGGATTGGCCGAGAATAACCAGATGGTATGACCTTATATACTAAGACTCACCTATGGTGCGTTTTTGGAGGTCATCAATATGGAACCCGTCAACTATTCTGCTTATATTGGGCTTGATGTGCACAAGGATACGATTGCTGTTGCGATTGCAAGTCCAGAACGGCAGGGAGAAGTTCGCTTTTATGGGAACATTTCTTCAGCAAAGGATGCCGTTATTCGTCTAATGAAGAAGCTCATCAAGCTACACAGTACGATCCTTGTCTGCTACGAAGCAGGCCCAACAGGCTACGGGCTGTATAGGTTGCTACTTAGCATGAACATAGATTGTACCGTTGTGGCTCCTTCTAGAATACCTAAGATATCAACCAACAAGATCAAAAACGATCATCGCGATGCCGTCGCTTTAGCGAGGTTGTTGAGAGCGGGCGAGTTAGTTGATGTCTGGGTACCTGACATGACACATGAAGCTATGCGTGATCTTGTGAGAGCCAGAAGTTGTGCAAAGAAAGATACTAAGGTTGCAAAGCAGCGAATTCAAAGCATTCTTCTGAGAACGGGGAAAAAGTACGAAAAGAAAATGTGGACTGTGCGCCATCGAGTATGGCTAGCCAACCAATCTTTCCCCTTGGCGTCTCAACAAATAGCTTACGAACACTATCGACAAAGCTTGGAGCAAATAGAAAATCGTATTGAGCAACTAGACCAAGAAATTGATAGGTTACTTCCTAACTGGTCGCTTTATAGCCTGGTTAATCAACTGCAAGCTTTAAAAGGTGTCGGACGTACTATTGCAATCTCCGTCGTGGCTGAGCTGGGTGATTTCTCTCGATTTAGTAATCCTAAACAAATAATGGCGTTTCTTGGTCTAATACCTGGAGAGCACTCAAGTGGTAGTATTACTCGTAAAGCTGGGATCACTAAGGCTGGAAATGTTGAGTTAAGACGGCTTCTGTATGAGGCTGCATGGGCATATAGAAACAATGCTAAGGTCGGTAGTTGGCTAATCACGAATCGACCAGATAGCGTATGCCAAGAAGCCAAAGATATATCCTGGAAAGCTCAACAGCGGTTATGCTTTCGTTACCGAAGCTTGGTAGCTAAAGGGAAAAAATCACAAATAGCAATTACTGCTGTTGCTAGAGAGTTGCTTGGATTCATGTGGGACATTGCAGTTACTACTCGAAACCAGAACGTTTAAAAATTTGCTTGAAAGTGAAGAAGCTCTGGTGAGTAATCCTCGTCAAGAATTTAAGCGACCACTTGGTTAGATGCTAGTAGCCAGATAGAGGTAAACTCATTACGAAAACCATGTTGGGGCTAAAGATCCCCGAATAAGAGTATGTATAACCCAAGTAATTGCTGATTCACTTTCAGGCAATTCTAGCGTTGAAAACATGCCTCATCTCACAGAGGAGAGAGAGGTTTTGCCTAAAAACTTGAAAAAGGTCATAAGAATTTTTTCGGCCAATGACCAGCGGTTTAATTGCGCGTTCAGCACGGTTATTGGTAAACGCCCCATGAACCCACGGGGCGATATGACTAATGTTTGAAGTTCCAAGGTAGGAGCGCATCGACATCTGGCTCTGCTTTTGCCAGCTCTTTCATGCACTTGACCATGTAGTCGTATAGGATAAGGCCGTTGGCTTTTGCAGTTTCCACGATACTGTAAAGCATCGCGCTCGCGTCAGCCCCGTTAGGATTGGCCGAGAATAACCAGATGGTATGACCTTATATACTAAGACTCACCTATGGTGCGTTTTTGGAGGTCATCAATATGGAACCCGTCAACTATTCTGCTTATATTGGGCTTGATGTGCACAAGGATACGATTGCTGTTGCGATTGCAAGTCCAGAACGGCAGGGAGAAGTTCGCTTTTATGGGAACATTTCTTCAGCAAAGGATGCCGTTATTCGTCTAATGAAGAAGCTCATCAAGCTACACAGTACGATCCTTGTCTGCTACGAAGCAGGCCCAACAGGCTACGGGCTGTATAGGTTGCTACTTAGCATGAACATAGATTGTACCGTTGTGGCTCCTTCTAGAATACCTAAGATATCAACCAACAAGATCAAAAACGATCATCGCGATGCCGTCGCTTTAGCGAGGTTGTTGAGAGCGGGCGAGTTAGTTGATGTCTGGGTACCTGACATGACACATGAAGCTATGCGTGATCTTGTGAGAGCCAGAAGTTGTGCAAAGAAAGATACTAAGGTTGCAAAGCAGCGAATTCAAAGCATTCTTCTGAGAACGGGGAAAAAGTACGAAAAGAAAATGTGGACTGTGCGCCATCGAGTATGGCTAGCCAACCAATCTTTCCCCTTGGCGTCTCAACAAATAGCTTACGAACACTATCGACAAAGCTTGGAGCAAATAGAAAATCGTATTGAGCAACTAGACCAAGAAATTGATAGGTTACTTCCTAACTGGTCGCTTTATAGCCTGGTTAATCAACTGCAAGCTTTAAAAAGGTGTCGGACGTACTATTGCAATCTCCGTCGTGGCTGAGCTGGGTGATTTCTCTCGATTTAGTAATCCTAAACAAATAATGGCGTTTCTTGGTCTAATACCTGGAGAGCACTCAAGTGGTAGTATTACTCGTAAAGCTGGGATCACTAAGGCTGGAAATGTTGAGTTAAGACGGCTTCTGTATGAGGCTGCATGGGCATATAGAAACAATGCTAAGGTCGGTAGTTGGCTAATCACGAATCGACCAGATAGCGTATGCCAAGAAGCCAAAGATATATCCTGGAAAGCTCAACAGCGGTTATGCTTTCGTTACCGAAGCTTGGTAGCTAAAGGGAAAAAATCACAAATAGCAATTACTGCTGTTGCTAGAGAGTTGCTTGGATTCATGTGGGACATTGCAGTTACTACTCGAAACCAGAACGTTTAAAAATTTGCTTGAAAGTGAAGAAGCTCTGGTGAGTAATCCTCGTCAAGAATTTAAGCGACCACTTGGTTAGATGCTAGTAGCCAGATAGAGGTAAACTCATTACGAAAACCATGTTGGGGCTAAAGATCCCCGAATAAGAGTATGTATAACCCAAGTAATTGCTGATTCACTTTCAGGCAATTCTAGCGTTGAAAACATGCCTCATCTCACAGAGGAGAGAGAGGTTTTGCCTAAAAACTTGAAAAAGGTCATAAGAATTTTTTCGGCCAATGACCAGCGGTTTAATTGCGCGTTCAGCACGGTTATTGTCTATCGATAAGTGACCGTCGTCAATGTAGCGGATGAGCTTCGGCCATTGTCCAAGCGTGTATTTTATCGCTTTACCCAACGGGCTAGACGCTATCACTTGTTGAGTTGTCATCCACTCGTACAACTCATCCAGTATTGGCTTGGCATGCTGTTGGCGTTCAGCTTTTCGTGTTTCGACAGACGCACCTTTTAAGCGGGATTCTATTCCATACAGCTTCTGGATTTTGGCCAACGCTTTATCTGCTTTGCCTGACTTACCTTTACCTTGAAGCTTCTTAGCATCCATGAACTTACGACGTGCATGCGCCAAGCAGCCGACATTGGTTACTTGATGAAGGCCATCATAAGCACCATAGCCATCGGTTTGCAGATAACCACTGTAATCCCCCAAGAAGGCAACAGGGCACGCCCTCGCGCGACTGTTTTGATAGTCGTACAAGGCGATATTTTTCACGTTGGGAAGTGCGACTTCTGGCGAGTCTGCGCCTGAGCAGTATAGCCACATGTAGCATTGCTTATCTTCCTTGAGGACATTGAGCGGCGTTTCATCCGCCTGAACCACCACTTGTTCAAGTAGGTGTGTTTTCAAGGCCGCGTAAAGCGGTGCGAACTTTTCACTGACTTGGATAACCCACCTTGCCATAGTCGTGCGCGATAGTTCGATACCCGATTGGGTAAAGAGCGACTCTTGGCGATACAGCGGCATCGCGTATTGATATTTGCCAAGAATGATATTGGCCAGCAGGCTTTCTGTCGCGAAGCTTTTAGGGATAATGCTTTGCGGCGCTGGTTTTTGAACGATGTGGCTTTTTTCTTCAGTTTGCTCGCACTGACGACAAGCATATTTAGGACGAACATATTCCAGCACTTTGAGTACCGCTGGCGAGAACTCTAGCTTTTCACTGCGGTCTTCACCGATTTTATGCAGGTTATGCTTGCAGCACGCACACTGCTTTTCATGGTCGTCTAAATCGAGTTCGATAACCTCACGAGGCAAGGTTTTTGGAAGTGGCTTACGCTTACCACGTTTCTTCGTTGTGGTGGTTGTCGTGACCTCAACCTCATCTTCCTTAGCGGCTTCACATTCCACTTCGTTGAAGAGGTCACCTTGAGATGCATCGTAAGGCTTTAACGCCTCCGAGCGTTTAGCGAACTGGCGGTCGAAGGCAAACTTGAGTTGTTCAAGTAGCGATTGGCGCTCTTGTTTCAATCGGTTTTCTGACGCCATGAGCGCTTTCACCATCGCTTGTAGCTCGGCAACATCTTGACTTTCTGGGTTGATATTTGGCGTCTTTTTCATGGCATTTATTATACTGAAATCATGCCGCTAACGCTTGGTATATAAGGCTTTATTATCGTTTAAGTCATTGTAAAATCGTTTATTCTTACGGGTCTATGGCCGATAATCGTGAAGCCTGAAAGCAGCCTATCAAGCTCAAATTGAGTCAGGGTAAACACCTCATTTTTCTCTTTTGATGGCCATTTGTACTTGGCTTTTTCGAGGCGTTTGTACCAAAGAGCAAAGCCTGTTTTATCCCAGTACAATACCTTGATTTTGTCGCGCTGTTTATTGGTGAACAGGAACAGTGCGCCACTTCCTAAAGGTAAGTCGGTGTCACTTTCGATAATCGCGGCGAGGCCGTTGATGGACTTTCTAAAGTCGACACTCTCACGATATAAATAAATCTCTGGAGCGCTAAGCATGCGTTTCATGATAGCGCTCCGATGAGTTCTGCTAAGTAAGCGGCTGGCGTGCCTTGTGGGATGCTCAGCTCAACATCATTGACGAGCAGAGTCATGTTAGCCGTTACCACTGTCGCTTGATACTTGGTTGTCTTTTCGACAACTTCAGCTTTTACGAAGCCTTGAGAAACCTCAATTTTATTGAGCTGCTGGCGCTTGGCATAAAACGTCGAAGGGTTGATCTCCTTGAGTTTGCAAAAAGCGAGTATTGACAAGGAACTCGATTCAGATTGCTCGATAAGCGTTTGCCATTCTTGGTTAGTGCGTCGTTTTCCCATTTCAAATCTCCTTATGGTTGGAGATTTGATCTTATTGTTCGTTCTAGGTGATTAGAATGCGGGGTTTATGATGCGCTTACCATAAAGCTGTTGTGCAGTGCATGAGTAGAGAGAGCGACTGTGAAGCCTGTATTTGTTGAATTTTGTCGCCAAACTAGAAATGCGATACTAAAAATGACAAAAGGAATGAACGTAAATACGCCCCAAAGAGGGTGGCTCATTGAATGCATTAACGAAAATATGAATGCGCATAGAAAAGCAGGAAGAATAATCCTGTCTGTAAATTCTGTAATGAACAATAGCAGCGCAACCATCAATAACGTCTCTATAGCAGGGCCAAATAAAATTGAACCAAAGCTATCGACTATTGATACTTCTATATCAGGACCATCAAATGGAAGTCCCCAAATAAGATCGACAAGCAGAACTAGTGCGGCTGCGACGGAAAATGACATAAGGGACGCTTTCACGCAATAAACTAACTTGGATTCCTTATTACGTAGTAGAAACACACTTCCCCCCATGTTAGCTAACACCCAGTTAAGTAGCAGAAACCGACCACAGTACCCAGACAAAGCCATCACAATTATTAAGCAAAAATCATCAACTGCTAGCCGCTTGCTTGAACTGCTTACTATGTCCGCTTCACCGCGACCACGGAAAATGTATGCCAATGCTTCATTCTCCCCAATGAAGTTTTCGCTTCCTCATCACGTTCAAAGAACCTGACAATTTCAAAATCTGAAAACAAAGCCTCTACCTCAGATTCAGATAAAGGTGTTGTCGGGCTGCGATAGTTGTTAGCCCAACTGTCTTTGAAACCCATGAAGTCTCCAGCAAACACTCCGCCGATTTCGATTGAAGATTTAATCTTGTTCCATGTCACTTCAAATTGTTTTGGGTCTGCAAAGAACAAACTTGAGTTTGCGATTACTACTCCGGATTTTGGGCAGTCGAATGTTTCAAACGAAGACTCAGTAATATCCACTAATGACTTTGACCCAAACCTGTCTCTACAAATAGCGACCGAGTCAGGGTTAGTATCGAAGCCATGAACGTTAAAACCTTGCTGCTCTAGATACTCGATATCACTGCCTGTTCCACAACCACAGTCAGTGGCAACTTTGAGCTTTGATTCATTGAGCTGTACGGCAAACTCAGTACGTTTTGAATGCGGGCGAGAAAGTGCTTTTTCGTAGTACTGGCGCCAAATTTCAGAATTATCATCCATAAGCTTCTGATTTTCTGTAAAAGTAAATAAAACCTGTTAGGCCCCTAGCGCAAGTAAACGCCAGACTGTCTCAGTTGCTGTTTTAAATCTAACAGTTTGAACTGAGTGAAAATTAACTGTGTGAAAGCAATTGTACCCGTAAAGATTAATAGCGCAGAGATTACCCAGTTCCACTCAACACCGACAAAAACATGCGGCACGGCAAAGGCGAAAGCAAAAGAAAAGGCTGTGTTGATTGCTTGAATAAGTTCGTTCGCAGATACCTTACAACTGCTGCTCGAACTGTCGTAAGAGATTTTCACCTTTGAACCAGCACGACGAAACTTGCAGTAAACTACGTCTTTGTGATCATCAAATGGAATATCGTTAAGTACCAGTATATCCCTTACCTTATCTAGCATTTATATCTCCATGATGTATTGGTTCATAAAGCTTTGCCAACGGGCGGTAACGCCATACTACCCAACTTGAAATTTGTGCTTTAAACACAGAAACCAAATTGCGACTGAGATCGTCAAACGTTCGAAGTTTTTGTTAAGCAATTTGTTATATGTGGATTACACGGCTTTTAACTTGAAGAATAACCATTGTAACAATATGGCAATGCTGGTCAGGGGTAATATTGTTATACACAGGTTTAAGTACAAAGAGTTATCGAAGGTAGAGGATAGAAAGGTATATAAAGCATATCCAAGCATCCCAAATAAGCCACCTAGAAACCCACTACTAAAACCAGAAAACTGGGATTTACCCTTACAGTGAGGGCACTTATATGGTGTCCATCTAGACACCAAAATGAACCTAATCGGGTTACAAGTTTTATTGCAATGTGGACAAGTCGTCATTTCAACTCCAGATATTATCTTACTAGTTCGAAAACATATAACGCCGATTAAGTAACCCAACATGCCACGCGACGGAGGTCTGCGTAAATTGTTCGTTATGTCACTACAAACCACCAATATCATCACTTCCGCCACAGTCCCCGCCGCTTAGTCCCCCTTGGGTACAGTTACCTTCGAATTGGAGTGTGGAACCATGAACTGAGGCGTATTCCAAGTAGGCTTCAAAATCTGGGGCAATCTCTTGTTTAAACAAAATGTTCCCTATTTCACGGTGAAACTCTGGATGTGTACCGAAAGATGTCGATAAGCCCAAAGACATAAAGAAACTATGGCTAGTTAACATACCGTAAGCGTAGTTTGTATATTTAAGGTCTTGTGACTTTCCAATAGCCCCTATAGCCCAATCAATTTCCTCGGGGCTGTAGCAGTCTTTTTTTCCATACTTAACCGCAAGTCTTGGTGGAAGTTCTCTTGCAACAGATTTGATAATGTTCTTTTTCGTCCACTGAAACATAATTTCTCCTAGTCCAAAATGCCTCTCTAAGTTTCAGCTAGCAACCACGAAAAGCAAGCAAAGCTACCTTAATCACTAAACTCAACCTACTCTCAAATGCAAAGTGTTAGCTGTCGGCCTTAGCAACATATTATGCGAAATTGAACAATGCTGATTTGTACGCCACCCTAGCCTCGGTACTTAAATAGCTGTCCATACCTTGGAATAGTTCAAATAGCTCAGCACCATACTTGAGCTTGAACTCTTCACTGCCATAAACAAGCTCTAACTCATTAGCGACCGTTAACTCACAAAACAACTTCACCGTTGCACTGTCGAGTTTGAATGTTGAGCCAGTAAATCTGTCTTTAAATTGGATTTCTAGCACTTTGCCAAATTGAGGGATTACATAATTTCTGTCACATGAGCAATACAAGTAAACCAATGCTTCTTCATCACTGCCAATAATTCTTGCTATTTCTTGACGCTGGCTTAACGACACCATACTTTCATCGAACCCCGCTGTTCCATAAGCAGCATGGAAAAGACCAGCGATTTGAAGTAACTCGCTACTACCCCAGTTAATTAGAATTTGCTCGGTGCCTTTTAGGTGCGCCTCTAATGAACCGTTTAGGTGCTGAAAGTCTCCTGCACCAATTTTCTGAAGCATTGAAAATTTATCCATAAATCTCAATTTCCTTTAGGTCGGAGCAAGCTTTGTTGAGGTTGGGGCAACGTAATACCGAAGTCGCCGAACACCACCTCAAACACTAACCGAAACGCATAGTAAAAGTGCCAAGCGTAGCGAATCACTCTTAAATGCTTAGTTGCCCACCTTAAAGGCTAGTGCTAACATTTGTACACACACCAACAGAGGAATAGATCATGGACACTAGAATTCAATTTCGTGTTGATGAAGAAACAAAACGCTTAGCTCAACAAATGGCTGAGAGCCAAGGTCGCACTTTGAGTGACGCATGCCGAGAACTCACTGAGCAACTCGCTGAACAACAAAGAAAAAAATTATCTCACGATGCATGGCTAACTGAACAAGTAAACCTTGCATTTGAGAAGTTTGACTCAGGAAAATCCGTTTTCGTTGAGCACCAAAATGCTAAATCTCGAATGGAAGAGCGCAAAGCCAGAATCCGTAATCGAGGTAAGCAATGATTTTATGGGAAGAGGAGTCACTTAATGATCGTGAAAAGATCTTCGAGTTTCTCTATGCCTTTAACCCTGATGCGGCAGAGAAAACTGACAACCTCATTGAAGCAAAAGTAGAAAACTTACTTGAACAACCTTTAATGGGTGTAAAACGAGATGGCATTCGCGGACGATTACTCATTATTCCTGAGATCTCGATGATTGTCTCCTACTTGATCGAAGGTGATATCATCCAGGTTATGCGTGTACTCCACCAGAAACAAAAATTCCCTATGGATTGATTGCTTCCTCTAAAGAACTAATGCCTTGTTAAGTTACTTTTTCAGTTTGGTTTTTAAGAAGTTAGACATATAGTAGAGCTTTTCACTACTTAATCCCCAGCCTAAACTTAACCTCTTATTGCCTTCCAATGATATAAGTGTGTGTTGCCTTGATTCGCTCTCTTTCACTCTATCTATATTTTTCCAGTCAAACCTTCTATACCAGCCAACAGAACCTATTCCAATAAAAATAAGAGCCTTTCCATTTTCATTAGAAACATATGTTCTACCAAAAAGGCTCATTAGCGTAATACTTATTAAAACGATACTACCAATAAGGAAAGGCAGCCCCAAGAGAGATAGATTCGGGTCAAATTCGCCATTTTCCAATTGAGTACCATAAATACCAGACAGCGAACCTCCAGCCCAAACAAGCGTAAAAGGAACTAGAAAAAGAGCCATTAAACTTTGATTTGAAGCTTCAATAGACCATTTGTAGCCATTGTCTGAAACTCGGATTCCTTTAACAGATTGAGTAGCATCAAAGTTACTAATCGCCATAGATTCTAATAATGAAGACAGAGATGTAAGACTCTCGCAGCTTTCACAGTATGCGATATCTCTTGAAATATTTATATTTTCAGAATTTATTTTTGTTTTACAACTTGGACAATTTACTTCCATCTACGAATAGTACTCCTTAATACCTTAACGCCTTACTAAAGTACGGCTAATACCACGAAACCCAAGCAAAGCCACCGTAATCACTAAACCCAATCGAATTAAAAATGCCAAAGGTTAGCGGTCACTCTTAAGCAATTTGTTGAACGAAGCCGCTCTGCGGCAGAGTAAAGCGCACAACCCACCATACTCCTAATAACCCCATCACCCAATGGGCAACATAGGAGTAAATATCATGACACCCGCTGAACTTGAACGCTACAACTTCCTTTATGACCAACACCTTACCAATCTTAAACTGCAAGGTAAACGGCCTGCCACCATCGATGCCTACTCTCGTGCAGTACGTCGAATTACCCAGTTCTACGACTGCTGTCCCGACACCTTAACGACTGACCAACTCAAGCATTACTTCGCAAGTCTCATCGAAACCCACTCTTGGAGTACCGTAAAGCTCGACCGCTGTGGGCTGCAGTTCTTCTATCGCTATACTTTGACCAAAGAGTGGGAGTGGCTCGATATTGTCAGGCCACCTCGTACCAAAAAACTGCCCGATGTCTTAACCCCACCACAGGTAGCATTGCTAATCACGATGACACGACAACGGCGCTATCAGGTGTTCTTTCTTACCTTGTATTCCATGGGGCTACGACTGAGGGAAGGGCTGAGCCTAAAGGTGCAAGATATTGATGCCCACACCATGCAGGTACATGTTCGTAATGGAAAAGGAGGCAAAGACCGGTTGGTGCCACTTCCACAGCGCACACTAAACGCACTGCGTAGCTACTGGCTGACTCACCGTCACCCACAGCTACTCTTTCCTGGTAAAGAGCTTATGACTGATAACCCTATGGACAGAGGTGGCGTACAAAAGGCCATGAAGTTGGTCCTTAAAGACTGTGGTATTAGTAAGCCCATCTCACCGCACTCGCTTCGACATTGCTTTGCAACTCACTTACTTGAGCAAGGTCTGGATTTACGCTCTCTGCAGATTTTGCTAGGACACGGTAGCCTCAACACCACGGCTCGCTATACCCGTATGACCCAACTGAAACAAAAAGATGCAGCGCTGGCAATTAACCAGCTTACCGATGCACTCGTCATTCAATGGGAGGAAGTATGAGCATCTTTATCGACCTACTCCGCGCCCATCTCGATGTTTTTGAACGTCATTACGACAACCAACTCACAGCTGACATGCGTTCAGCTATCCAAGCCATGCTCCGCTGCAAAACAGAGCAGCAAGGTCGCTCACAATGGTATTGTGCTCACTGCCATCATGACGACCGGCTGCCACTCTCATGTGGGCACCGACACTGCCCCCAGTGCCAGCACCGCACCACTTCTGATTGGCTAGAGCGCCAAAAACAGAAGTTGCTGCCTGTTCATTACTTTATGGTGACCTTCACGTTACCTTACCAGTTAAGACCGTTGGCTAGGCGAGCCCCTAAAACCCTCTACAGTGCCATGTTCCAAGTGACATCGAGTGTGCTCAAAAGCTTTGCCCAAAGACAGAACAAAGGCGCGCTCGGATTCACCGCCGTACTGCATACTCACAGCAGGCAGCGAAATCTGCATCCCCACCTACACGTGATTGTCGCAGGTGGGCGGTATGACTCATCAAGAGAAGTATGCCACAAAGATAACAAGCAATACCTGTTTAATGCCTTCGCTCTGGCTAAGGTATGGCGGGCAAGGTTGTTAGAAGTGATAGAGCAACATCCACAGTTGTGGCTCCCCAAGCGCCTCCCCCACAAATGGGTGGTTGACTGTCGATGTGTGGGAAAAGGCCAGCCAGCACTGGAGTATCTATCACGTTATCTTTACCGAGGCGTATTGCCTGATAGCGATATCATCAAGGTAGAAGAAAACACAGTGACGTTCCGATACAAAGAGAGCCAAACCCAACAATGGAAGCTGCGAACACTACCCACTCTTCAGTTCTTGATGCTCATCTTACAGCATGTACTTCCCAAAGGATTGCAACGAGTTCGTGACTATGGCTTCTTGCGAGGACAGGCTCGACAAGCACTTAGGCGTATACAGCGATTGCTGCTTGGGCTGTTTTATCAGCTCCCAAACCTTGAGCCTGTGACCAAGAATAAAGCAACACGCTTCTGCCCTTGCTGCCAGCATGAGATGGCTTGTGTTGGGGTCACTCGACCGAGATAGCCGAAAGGCAGACAGAATAAGGATAATGTTGAAGTACAAACCGGGAGAAAACGTAAACGCTAGAGACTGACGGACAACAGCTAACCTTCTGATAAAGCTATACTCTTGGCTTTATCATGGCAGCGCTCGCCTTGAAAAAATCATCAAGGTGAGAGCACCGCAGACAAAGATCGCACAATTTACTTATATAGAGGCATCGGGCTTGTTCAACACTTGGGATTAAGCGCTGGCTTCGCAGCGTTTAATCCTTATTTGTTATGCGTGTGCCTGAGGCTTCAAAGAATCTAGCATTTTCTGCTGGAACTCTTTTCGCATAATTTCTCTTTCTTCGCTCTCATGAAGAGCCAACAAGAATGTCTGACGATCACCCCACTCTTCTACTTTACGCTTCGGCAAGCCACCTAGGTCTCTAAGTTTCTCAGACATTTGAATGGCTAATAAACCTAAAGCAGCATATTTCATTGCTCTCGCCTCATAAAATTCCGCAAAATCAGGAGGTGTAGCAGTGTAATCACTTACAGCTGAAATATATGAGTTAGCTTCGTGAACCATTTGAGGTAGGTTTAACAAATCGTAGAGTAAATCTTGAGGCAGTATTTTCCAATCAACCTCAAGTTCTAACGGAGTAAAACTTGGGGTTTGCGAATGATAGTAAGTGTATCCATTCTGATCTTCGGTGCCATTATCAGTGACGACCTCACGGCAACCAACTATAAACTGCTCGATACTACTCGTGACAATAATTGCCAGATAGTACGTTTCTGCCGCTTTTGACTTTTTCGCAGCAACAGACTCTTTGAGGATAGTTAAAAGAAAACCGACCAAACCGCCTAAAATGACAACAATTAATTTCTCAAACACGATAATCCTCTAGTCGATAAAACGCATAACGCTTGCTTAAGTGTTGAATAACGCACCACCGAACCAAAATTAGAAACCATAATCACCTAAGCCAACTATGACATCAAATTCGGCGAGCGTTATGAATCCACTTAAAGCACTTGTTGAACGAAGCCGCTCTGCGGCAGAGTAAAGCGCACAACCCACCATACTCCTAATAACCCCATCACCCAATGGGCAACATAGGAGTAAATATCATGACACCCGCTGAACTTGAACGCTACAACTTCCTTTATGACCAACACCTTACCAATCTTAAACTGCAAGGTAAACGGCCTGCCACCATCGATGCCTACTCTCGTGCAGTACGTCGAATTACCCAGTTCTACGACTGCTGTCCCGACACCTTAACGACTGACCAACTCAAGCATTACTTCGCAAGTCTCATCGAAACCCACTCTTGGAGTACCGTAAAGCTCGACCGCTGTGGGCTGCAGTTCTTCTATCGCTATACTTTGACCAAAGAGTGGGAGTGGCTCGATATTGTCAGGCCACCTCGTACCAAAAAACTGCCCGATGTCTTAACCCCACCACAGGTAGCATTGCTAATCACGATGACACGACAACGGCGCTATCAGGTGTTCTTTCTTACCTTGTATTCCATGGGGCTACGACTGAGGGAAGGGCTGAGCCTAAAGGTGCAAGATATTGATGCCCACACCATGCAGGTACATGTTCGTAATGGAAAAGGAGGCAAAGACCGGTTGGTGCCACTTCCACAGCGCACACTAAACGCACTGCGTAGCTACTGGCTGACTCACCGTCACCCACAGCTACTCTTTCCTGGTAAAGAGCTTATGACTGATAACCCTATGGACAGAGGTGGCGTACAAAAGGCCATGAAGTTGGTCCTTAAAGACTGTGGTATTAGTAAGCCCATCTCACCGCACTCGCTTCGACATTGCTTTGCAACTCACTTACTTGAGCAAGGTCTGGATTTACGCTCTCTGCAGATTTTGCTAGGACACGGTAGCCTCAACACCACGGCTCGCTATACCCGTATGACCCAACTGAAACAAAAAGATGCAGCGCTGGCAATTAACCAGCTTACCGATGCACTCGTCATTCAATGGGAGGAAGTATGAGCATCTTTATCGACCTACTCCGCGCCCATCTCGATGTTTTTGAACGTCATTACGACAACCAACTCACAGCTGACATGCGTTCAGCTATCCAAGCCATGCTCCGCTGCAAAACAGAGCAGCAAGGTCGCTCACAATGGTATTGTGCTCACTGCCATCATGACGACCGGCTGCCACTCTCATGTGGGCACCGACACTGCCCCCAGTGCCAGCACCGCACCACTTCTGATTGGCTAGAGCGCCAAAAACAGAAGTTGCTGCCTGTTCATTACTTTATGGTGACCTTCACGTTACCTTACCAGTTAAGACCGTTGGCTAGGCGAGCCCCTAAAACCCTCTACAGTGCCATGTTCCAAGTGACATCGAGTGTGCTCAAAAGCTTTGCCCAAAGACAGAACAAAGGCGCGCTCGGATTCACCGCCGTACTGCATACTCACAGCAGGCAGCGAAATCTGCATCCCCACCTACACGTGATTGTCGCAGGTGGGCGGTATGACTCATCAAGAGAAGTATGCCACAAAGATAACAAGCAATACCTGTTTAATGCCTTCGCTCTGGCTAAGGTATGGCGGGCAAGGTTGTTAGAAGTGATAGAGCAACATCCACAGTTGTGGCTCCCCAAGCGCCTCCCCCACAAATGGGTGGTTGACTGTCGATGTGTGGGAAAAGGCCAGCCAGCACTGGAGTATCTATCACGTTATCTTTACCGAGGCGTATTGCCTGATAGCGATATCATCAAGGTAGAAGAAAACACAGTGACGTTCCGATACAAAGAGAGCCAAACCCAACAATGGAAGCTGCGAACACTACCCACTCTTCAGTTCTTGATGCTCATCTTACAGCATGTACTTCCCAAAGGATTGCAACGAGTTCGTGACTATGGCTTCTTGCGAGGACAGGCTCGACAAGCACTTAGGCGTATACAGCGATTGCTGCTTGGGCTGTTTTATCAGCTCCCAAACCTTGAGCCTGTGACCAAGAATAAAGCAACACGCTTCTGCCCTTGCTGCCAGCATGAGATGGCTTGTGTTGGGGTCACTCGACCGAGATAGCCGAAAGGCAGACAGAATAAGGATAATGTTGAAGTACAAACCGGGAGAAAACGTAAACGCTAGAGACTGACGGACAACAGCTAACCTTCTGATAAAGCTATACTCTTGGCTTTATCATGGCAGCGCTCGCCTTGAAAAAATCATCAAGGTGAGAGCACCGCAGACAAAGATCGCACAATTTACTTATATAGAGGCATCGGGCTTGTTCAACACTTGGGATTAAGCGCTGGCTTCGCAGCGTTTAATCCTTATTTGTTATGTTTATTTTACTTTGTACTTTCAGCAGGTTTTAACACAGATAGCATTGTTCTCATTGACTCATTAAGCTCTAAATCAAAGTCATATTTATCCATTGTTTTCAACTGAGCAATCGTCTTCATTAACGTAGAGTTATTTTCATACTTCTCTGGGTTAGTTTCGTAGAGATTCAGAAGCTCTTCTTTCAGAAAATCGAACTCTGCAATTTTCGCTTTACGATCTGATTTAGTTTCAGATTCACTTTTTTCCTGTAGCGTCCCTATGATAGCTAAACCTAGCCCAATCACATTGACAGCTATTAGTTGGAGTCCGAGCTGTTGAAAATTGATTGCATCAATAACTTTCATCGTCCCAAATATTGTCTCATATGTTTGAAATATATACGCATAACCACTATAACTTCCATTTAAAAACGGAGGATATGCTATACATAGAATCGAGCCTACTATCGAAATAAAGTATCCTTTAGTTTTCATATTGTTTCCCTATTTTTCCATTTAAATCATCTTGAACATAACGCTTAAGCATTTATCCATTGTCGCAGCACACTCGATAAATGCCTGTTGGACTGAGCCGCTTCTTTCTATGGATTTTGCTTTTTTATCGCTCATTGCCCGTTCATCGCTACTCTGTCCAAGTGAGGTCCACTATCACCCACCATTCACACCGTAGCCACCCATTTCCATAGTGCCAACTATACTTGTTGCATAACCATTTTTGAAGCGAACGATACCTCTCCCTCGCACTTCAACTGCGATTTTTTGTCTTGCTATCAAGCAACTAGCTCAGTCGTTCCTTTTCAGCAACGACTCGCGGCCGTATCGCTAATCTTATCAAGACCATAGATCGGCGTTTACACTTGGGGCAACTTGGTTTTTCTTTCGGTACCTCTGCGGCTTCATTCGGGACTTCACTGATACTTTTTCTGATTTCTGATAAAGCACGAGCCCGTACTGCATTGGCTAAAAACCCATAGTAACGGATCCTCATCAACCCTTTAGGCAGCACATGAAGCAGTAGCCGTCGTAGCATTTCTCCCGGGCTACAACTCATTCGCTTCAATGTCTGTGCTTGATGATCTTTATAAGTCATCTCGATACTACCATTGTTACCATAGCTCAACTGGTGAGGGTTAAGCCCGATCCGATTGCAATACCGAGACAAATACCCCACCACGGCGAGGGGGCTGTGTAAGACCGGTTTGCTGTACACTACCCATGCTTTCCTACTCACTTCTAAGAGTATGTTTTCATAAGTATCTATCACCTGTTGAACATGCTGCATCATTTCTCTTTTAAAGCGAACTGACAGTGCTTTTACTGGAAATAGATAGCCCTCTTTTCTCGTTGGAACCCAAGACTTATCTTCGGTTAATACACCACCTGGGATTAAGCAGTGCACATGAGTGTGCTGGCTAAGGTTTCTGCCCCAAGTGTGTAGAACCATCAGCGCTCCAAGTTGCCCTTTAAGATGATGACGTGGGTTGGCAAAGGCTTGTAACGTTGTCCATACTGAATGAAACAAGCACTGATAAACTTCTCTAGGGTAAGCTTTGATCATCGCATTGAATTCATGAGGCAAGGTAAATACCAAGTGGTGATACACGACCGGTAAAATATCTTGGCTACGTTTCACAAGCCATTGCTGCCTCATTTGCTCTTGGCAATTGGGACAATGACGATCTCGACAAGAGCAGTACCAAGTCACGTCATGACCACATTTCTCACACCGCCAATCATAGGTGCCCATTCGCTCCGTCCGACAGTCTCGCAAGTGGTGAAGCACTTGCCACTGCCTTGGCGTGATCTTAGCTTTGTTAATTTCATCCAACCCTTGAGTGAGCACAGTTTGATAAGGAGATAAGACACTCATTCGGCACTCCATAGCTGCTCAATCAGGTCAAACTCATTATGACTTTCTCCCTCGCTATAGTGACCAATCCAATGTGTGTATCTCAAGGTGGTTTTTATGCTCGTATGACCAAGATGTCGCTGCAAGACATTCAGTGGCATACCTGACTCAAGTTGATGGGTAGCATAAGCATGTCGCAAAGCATGAATGCCTCCCTCCTTTTTAACACCCGAAGCACGCTTTGCCGCCTTAAAACACCGCTGCACTGAGCTGATATCAAGGTGTTGCTCTGGCTCTCGGCTAGGAAAAAGGGCGATGGTTGGGTGGTAGTGACGCCAATAATTCCTTAAATGGTTTAATTGGCTATCACACAATGGAACAAACCTGTCTTTCTTACCTTTGCCTTGATGAATATGCAGACGTTTCGCCACACCATCGATATCTTTTACATCGAGAGCGACGACTTCACTCACTCGTAATCCACATCCATAACAAAGCTCGAGTGCCGTTTGATATTTCAAACTGCGACAGTGACTGATGATAGCCTTTACTTCGTGGCGATTTAACAGCTGTGGTATTTTACTGTCCCGCTTAGTTGGAGGGACAAGTCGCTCCTTAAACTCTCTCTTTAGTACCGCTCGATAGAAAAACACAATGGCATTAAGCGCCTGCGCGCAAGTACTCGCGCGAAGATGTCTTTCATTGGTTAACGAGCGTAAATACTGACGGATTTGTTCATCACTTAGTCGATCGGGTGAGCTTTGGTAGCACTTCGATAACTCAATAACCCAGCGTAGGTAACATTTATGGGTGCGTGGAGAGAAACGCCGAAGCGTCATTTCATCGATAAACTGCTGTCTTAATGGCGTCATGATGTATTCCTCTTTCAATGGATACATCATAAGTTTGGCTCATCGATGAGGGGAAAATGCGGATCTCCGCGAAGCGGCTTAGTTCAACGCTTTATAGACGGACTTTTTCCGTACTTCCTTCCACGCTACCGCCTTCTAAATCTATAGAATCTGACTATGTTAGATGATTACATGATGAAAATCATACATTTAGTAACAATTAAATTTGTTGCATATCACAAAAAGCGGATTTATTCCGTATAAGTTCGAATTCTGTCGCTAGGCTCTATCTACTGTACATACAAACAGCATCGAGGTTAGGTATGAAATCACCATTTTTGAGCTACATTCGAGAATTCATGCAGGCGAGGCATTACGCCACGAAAACTATTGAGGCGTACTTATATTGGATACTTCAGTACATTGTTTATCACAATAAGCGCCACCCTAGTGAAATGGGTACTAGAGAAGTAGAAGAGTTTCTCTCACATTTGGTGACTGATCGAAACCTGGCTATGCGCTCTCAAAACCAAGCGCTTAATGCGCTGGTGTTTCTGTACAAGCACGTGATACACAAACCTATCGATGTAAACATGCGCTTTAAAAAGTCAAACAGGAACAAAAAGTTGCCAACAGTACTCACCGTCAAGGAGGTAGCAGGTCTGCTTTCCAATATGCCGCCACACTTCCTGTTACCTGCTCAGTTAATGTATGGATCTGGGTTACGGCTGATGGAATGCTTACGGCTTCGTTATCACGATATCGACTTTGATTATGGTGCGCTAAGAATTTGGAGAGCGAAAGGCAATAAGAACCGAGTAGTCACCCTTGCAAGAGAGCTTTTACCGTCTTTGAAGCTTCAGCAAGAGCAAGTTGAGAAGATATGGAGGCAAGACGTAAAACATGACGATTACGCTGGAGTTTGGCTTCCTGACGCTTTAGAGAAGAAATACCCGAACGCCAATAAGGCGCTTAACTGGCAATATCTTTTTCCATCTATTCGGCTTTCGATTGACCCACAGTCTACACTGACTCGGCGTCATCATATAAACGAGACCAGTGTACAAAAAGCCTTAAAAGTTGCGGTTAAGAAAGCGAGAATTACCAAGAGTGTTAGTTGCCACACGCTAAGGCACTCTTTCGCAACTCACTTATTGGAAAGTGGCGCTGATATTCGAACAGTACAAGAGCAGCTAGGTCACACCGACATTAAAACCACTCAGATCTACACTCACGTCATTAATCGAGGTGCAAGTGGCGTAAAAAGCCCGTTATCGAACATTCTTTAGATACAAAAAAGGAGAGCTTGCGCTCCCCTTTTACATAGACCTAAACTGCTAATTAAAGAGCAGCTTTCGCTTTTTCAACTAGAACTGCGAATGCAGCTTTGTCGAATACCGCGATATCAGCAAGGATCTTACGATCGATCTCGATAGATGCTTTCTTAAGACCGTTGATGAAACGGCTGTAAGATAGACCATTTTGACGAGATGCCGCGTTGATACGTGCAATCCACAGTTGACGGAATTGACGTTTCTTGTTGCGACGGTCACGGTAAGCGTATTGACCAGCTTTAGTAACTGCTTGGAAAGCTACGCGGTAAACACGTGAACGTGCACCGTAGTAACCTTTAGCTTGTTTTAGAACTTTCTTATGACGTGCACGAGCTTGTACACCACGTTTTACGCGAGGCATTATGTCTCTCCTAAACTAAACGATTGATAAACTAAAAAGAATTAAGCGTATGGCATCATACGAACAACTGCAGCCACTTCACACTTAGGAAGGATTGCATTTGGACGAAGCTGACGCTTGTTCTTAGTAGTACGCTTAGTCAGAATGTGACGTTTTGTAGCGTGCTTAAATTTAATACCACCAGCAGTTTTCTTAAAACGCTTAGCAGCACCTTTGTTGGTTTTCATCTTAGGCATGATGAATAACTCCGCATTGTTGAGTTGTTAAACAATAGTAATTAGGGCGAACAAAACCTAGCCATTCGAGAACGGCTAGGTTTTCTTACTTGTAAAGCCGTTAATTACTTCTTCTTAGGGGCCAATACCATGATCATTTGGCGGCCTTCGATCTTAGTCGGGAAAGATTCTACTACAGCTAAATCTACAGTATCTTCTTTCAGACGGTTAAGAACGTCGACACCAATGTCTTGGTGAGCCATTTCACGGCCACGGAAGCGAATTGTTACCTTCACTTTGTTGCCGTCTTCTAGGAAACGCGTCAGGTTGCGTAGTTTTACCTGATAGTCTCCAATATCAGTTCCAGGACGGAATTTTACTTCCTTAATCTGGATCTGCTTTTGCTTCTTCTTCTGCTCTTTCGCAGCTTTGCTCTTCTCGAAGAGGAACTTGCCATAGTCCATCACACGACAAACTGGTGGCTCGGCGTTAGGGCTGATCTCTACGAGATCCATACCAGCTTCTGCAGCTGCATCTAGTGCTTCTTGAATAGAAACAACACCAACAGATTCACCATCTGCACCTGTTAGACGAACTTCACGAACGCCACGAATTTCACCGTTTAAACGATGCTGGTTTTGTTTGGCCGGTTGTTGGCCACGTCTTCCGCCTTTAATAGCTTATTCCTCCAGATTGAGCTTACGGCTTGAAACCTCGTCTTGGATGTATGAAATGAGGTCATCCACTTTAAATTTGCCGAGGTCTTTACCTTTGCGTGTACGTACTGCGATTTCGCCAGCTTCCATTTCTTGGTCGCCACAAACAAGCATGTACGGGATACGCTTCAAAGTATGTTCGCGGATTTTAAAGCCAATCTTCTCATTTCTCAAGTCCGCTTTGGCTCTAATTCCACTTTTTTGCAGTTTTTGTGTTACTTCTTGAACATAATCCGACTGTTTGTCAGTGATATTCATGATAACTGCCTGTTCTGGCGACAACCACGTTGGGAAGAAGCCAGCGTATTCTTCGATAAGAATACCGATGAAACGCTCAAGAGAACCTAGGATTGCGCGGTGAATCATAACAGGAACTTGACGTTCGTTGTTTTCATCCACGTAAGTTGCACCTAGACGACCCGGTAGGTTGAAGTCTAGCTGAACTGTACCACATTGCCATGCACGATCTAGGCAGTCATATAGTGTGAATTCGATCTTAGGACCGTAGAACGCACCCTCACCTTCTTGAATTTCATAAGCGATGCCCATTGCTTCAAGAGATTGTTTTAGTGCTTCTTCAGAGCGATCCCAAATTTCATCACTACCAACACGCTTTTCTGGGCGAGTTGACAGTTTCACTACGATGTTGTCAAAGCCGAACGTGTTGTACGTATCGTAAACCATCTTGATGCAAGACGTTACTTCGTCCTGAATTTGGCTCTCAGTACAGAACACGTGAGCGTCATCTTGAGTAAAGCCACGAACACGCATAATGCCGTGAAGTGCACCTGATGGCTCGTTACGGTGACATGAACCGAACTCTGCCATACGTAGTGGTAGATCACGGTAAGACTTAAGACCTTGGTTAAAGATCTGAACATGACCTGGACAGTTCATTGGCTTGATAGCGTACTCACGGTTCTCTGAAGACGTCGTGAACATCGCATCTGCGTATTTGTCCCAGTGACCAGAACGTTCCCAAAGAACGCGATCCATCATTAGTGGACCTTTTACTTCTTGGTAACCGTATTCTGTCAGTTTTTCACGGATGAATACTTCTAGGTCACGGAATACAGACCAACCGTTGTGGTGCCAGAACACCATACCCGGTGCTTCTTGCTGCATGTGGAATAGATCCAGTTGCTTACCAATTTTACGGTGGTCACGCTTTGCCGCTTCTTCTAGGCGAGTTAGGTGCGCCTTAAGAGCTTTCTTATCGTGGAATGCAGTACCGTAGATACGTTGAAGCATCTTGTTGTCACTGTTACCACGCCAATATGCGCCCGCTACGTTCAGCAGTTTAAAGTGCTGACAGAAGCTCATGTTTGGCACGTGAGGGCCACGACACATATCGATGTATTCTTCGTGATGGTAAAGACCTGGACGATCGTCTTTAGATACGTTCTCGTCTAGGATTTCCATCTTGTACGTTTCGCCGCGACTTTCAAATGTGTCGCGAGCTTCCTGCCAGCTAACCTTTTTCTTGATAACTTGATACTTGGTTTTCGCTAGCTCTTTCATGCGCTTTTCGATTTTTTCCACGTCTTCCATTGTCAAAGAGTGGTCTAAATCAACGTCATAGTAGAAACCGCTGTCGATCGTTGGACCGATAGCCATTTTAACGTCTGGGTAAAGCTGCTTAATCGCATGACCAAGCAAGTGAGCGCAAGAGTGGCGAACAATCTCAAGACCGTCATCGTCTTTCGCCGTGATGATTTCTAGGCTTGCGTCGTTTTCAATCAGATCACACGCATCAACGCGCTCACCATCTACACGACCAGCGATGGTTGCTTTCGCAAGACCAGGGCCGATAGATAGAGCGACATCCATAGTGGATACTGGGTTATCAAATTGACGTTGGCTACCGTCAGGAAGAGTAATTACAGGCATGTATAGTCCTATTTACAGTGGTCTTGCACACCAAGCAAGACATGCATTAATGTCTGGCAACTTTATAGAAAACAAATTGCCGCGATGTCATATCATTAACTGTTCTTTTTGAAGCAAATACGGATGCCTCATCCAGAGCAAGCGGTCATTTTAACCAAAGTGTATAAAATAACAATCGAAAACGAAGAATCGCTTCAAGTCTTGTCATTTTAAAGATCTCCCCTTCCCCTTCACTTAAGTCGACACAGGTTAAAATGAAGGTTTGATTTCGCCCTTATTACGACTAAGTTATATTTAGGGTCACGAAAAAGGAGTCGCTATGGATAGCTCAAACTACTACGTTAAACTCAACGCGAATGGACACTCAAGTGTCTATAGAAATGGTCACATTGTACTAGGCAGCGAAGTGGTTGAAGTCGAGCATCACGACCAAAAACTACAAGAGCATTCCAAGGACACCGCTATTGTTATGCTCGCTAGTGGAAAACTCCTCGAAGGTGTGAAAGTCGTGAACTAGTCGCTCGGACATACCCTATCAGATATTGAATCGGCGATGGTAACGACCATCGCCGATTTTTATTCACTCCAATAACTCAAAATAGATTTAGCTCTGAACCGCATCCAGTCGTGCTTGCTTGATCCAAGCTTTCATCTGATTAGGCGACATAATAGAAGGATCACCTAGCGACTTATCATCGACATTCGCTAACTCGGTAGGCAATTTATCGATGAGAAGCTCCAAATCTTTGTGTGAGTGAATTTCTTCGTCGAAGACTCTGGCCATATCACGACTGTATGAGGCATGTCTCGCCCTCACCGCTTTGACCAGCCCTTCTAATAACGTGTACCACGTCGTCATTGGGCCTTGTACGATAGAAGCTGACTCTGCAGCTGAGTCAATAAAGGCGAACGGGACCGTAGTGATACTCTTGTTGTACTCCATCGCGGCTAAAATCCAGTCTGTATCAAATGAAAAGTCATAGACAGTCGGATTTCTTAAGATGACCTCTAGGGCATCGCGCGAGTAAAGTTTAAACGCAGCTTGAGTGTCTTTAATGCCCTGAGTAAAGATTTGCTCACCAATCATGCGCTGCATGTGACGCAGGGTCTTAATACCTACACCCCATCTCTCTTCTTGCTTCACGAGAATCGATTCTGGATGTTTGCGATTGCCTAGAGCAACTTGCTTGTTTTCAGTCAGGTAAGGCTTAAGAAGCAATCCAAGTTGACCTAAGTGTACTGAGTTATCAGCGTCGGTATACACCACGACTTCCGCATCGTCTTCAAGGGCTTTTTGGCAACCCAATACTATCGCGCCCCCTTTGCGAGAGTCATCGACACTCATTAAATTGGCTAAAGGACCTTCAGTCGTATGTACATAGTCTTCTAAACAAACCACAGAAACCCGTTCGGGGTGTTCAAGCGTTTTAACGATACCAGAAGCGATGCCCGCACTATCATGAGGACATCCGTCATCAACGGGATAGAGTTGCCAACTCACTTGACTGTCTTTAGTAATCCAAGCTAGCTGGTCAGCTTTAACTCTCAACGAGTCCTCACCATTAGGGTTTTGTGCTTGCTTTGGATTTAGCCGGTTATGCTCACCCCACATCGCAAACACGACACCCACTTTAATCGGTTGCTCTATGGTTCTCACAAACCGTTTTGAATCGACAAGTTTCACAGCCAAACGAAACTCAAGAGGAGCTTGCTCTTCAATCGCCAGCTGTTTTAGATCACCAACCGATAATGCGTCGAGAGCATCTAGCTGCTCGGCGAGCTGTAACAACGTTCTTTGCTGTTCATTATCGGTTAGATCAAAGTGCTCATTTGCTTGCTGAGATAGCTCGTACGCTTTGAGCAAATCCGTTTCTCTTGCCATAAGACATATTCCTTTTTGCTGTAGGTATAAGCAAACTAGGAATTAACAGAAAAACTTCAATTTTATTACAAAATAAAAACATATAGCAGCCCAGAAATTGGCGTTTACGGCTCTATTTGATGGGACCTTTGGTAAGAATCATTTTGGCTAATCTTCTTGCGCGGGCACGGGAACAAACGAACGCCTCTGAATTGCTTCGACACCAGAGGTACTTTCGGCATCAATATTGGCCCTTGGTACAGATCTTTCTATCTGAGTTTCACCGGGAGCACTTGTGTCACTACTTTCTAAAAACTCCGTGACTGAGTCGCGCTCCATCGATTCATAGTCAAACTCTTCAATAGGGGTTGCAACGACGCCTCCTGTCGCAGAGGATTCAGATTGAGTCTGAATGAGGTGACGATTAGTTTTCGGGACATTAGGAGTGGTCCGTGAAGCCGGTTCACTTACCCTTTCACTTGCTTTAGGTGTTGCCGATTCCGGTACTGGAGCAAAAGATGGGGCTTGTGAAAAGTTAGACTCAATCCCTTTAAGTTTTTTTTGTCCGGGAACGCCACTGCCTGCGGATGGAATTGCGACAGGAGCTACCGGTTCGGGGATCGTATTAACACTGGCAGTTGACGTCCTCATCCCTGTTCGTGGCCCGTTGAACGTGAACAAATTTAACTTCTCTTGCCAGACTTGCAACACAGCCGCGTCATTTTCCCAAGATTGGTCATAACCCCCAGCTACATCAAATGTTTGCATCTGCGTAAGTAGTTGAGTATTCGCCTGCTCATTTCGCTGATGTAAGTGTCGCCTCATCTGGCTCCAATCAGTGCCGCCCGTGAGTAAATACCTTACACTGTTAGCCCAATACTCATAGGCTTTTGCGTCATTATCCAGGTTTGCACAAACTGTCGCGAGCGCTTCTGCAAGCCCTGCATACTGCCACATCTTGTACGTACCCAACTTAGACTCTGATGCCAATATCTGAATACTTAATCTATGGTATTGCTCTGCGGCTTGCTTGTAGCGACCATTACCCGCTAACAGGGTTGGTTGGGAGAACAATCTAAGCTCAACATTTTGAACATTGGCTAGTGATGCAGGTGCAAATGCTACCACTAGCATTAGAATCAATAGTCTAATCATAAGCATCAAACGTCTTAATTAGGCATTTACCTGGATGATAAAAACGAGAATCAAACTGAACGTCACGATACTCTCTCGAGCCTGAAGGCTGGTACAGTTTTCCTTTGGTCTTATACAGCAACGCTTCTAGTACACCCGCATTGGTTTTTAGCGTAATACTCTTTTCGTATTTACTGTTTCTTTCATAGCGCCCTTCGTACCAACCGCGTTGGGGATCGTAGAGCTCTTTGACAAGTACCATGAGTCTATCTGTGTAGTCGGTTTTCCACAGTGCCCACATCTGAAACGCAACTCGCGTTGACACTAGAGCTAAGTGATCGTGTGAACTGCCATCCTCGGCTAGCGTTATCCAAGGCGTCCCTAATGCATAAACAGCGTCATACACAAAGTATGGCTCTCCTGCCACGACATGATCACCGCGAGCGGTATAAATTCGGTCCACATCCCATCTAGCTTGTTGCACTAAATAAAGGGAGTCGGCCATGGCTGACATAACGGGATCGGTGTGGTTAGCGTCGCTAGAGCTCGAATCACTCACTTTATCCCAGTTGAACTCTAACCCCATCCATAGATAAGGTGTGCTGTAAACCGGTCTTAGTACATCGAAGTCTCGTGGGTCTCTGCCATCAAAGAGTAAATCTATGTCGTAAATAGTAGCTACATCATAGGGATCGATTCGCATCGCTTTATATGGGACAACTTGCCAGTCGAGGTAGCCATAAGAGGTGTACTCTTCAACACCTAAACGACCTTCTTTATAGCGCGTTACGTTACCATCGAAGATAGCGCCGCCAAACAGCTCTCCCTCCTCGTTAATGAGCTCACAGAAGTTCCAGCGAAGTACGGCTTTATCGATGTATTCAGTAAATTCTGGAGAGTACTGTTTGACGATGGCAAGAGCGATGAGCAACCGACCTGTATCAAGCGAAGACCAGCCAATGTCTTTAGGCTGAAGGCCATAGTCGGTCATTTGCCCGGTTTGGGTGTGATACACCTTATGCGGTATTTGCCCCATACTGAGGTTCATGTCATTAAGGAATGTTAAGACAAGAGTCAAACGCTCATCATATTGCTTGTTCGAAATGAACTCGAACTCCTTCGCAGCCAACACAGCAAACAGATAATCAGCGATGCCCGACATATTGGTTGACGGGTAGTTATCAATGCCATTGACAAGACCCGTTTGGAACTGCGTATTGTTCTCTACATACTTCCAAGCGGTACTTGCCCATGCCAACTCCTGCTCAGTCAGTTCACCGTAACGCCCTTGTCTAAACGTCTGTGACGAATTAATAGCCTCTACCCCAGAGCCAATGCCCTGTACGATAGTGCCACATGAAAATAGAAGCGGCATTGCTAAAAGCAAAACTACTAGCTTTCGCATTCAGTCAGCTCCTACGCTTGGTCTTTTTTCTTTTTAAAGTTTTCGCGTGGTAGGCATTGTCCCTCGTAACCAAATGGTGTCTCCAACGCCTTTTCCCACAAGCTTGGTGCGACATCATCGTGATACCTGAGAAGTTTGCCTTGCTGCTTATACAGTAAAATTTCTAGAGTGATGCCGTTGTTATTCGAGGTAAATGTGTTGATCTTACCTGTCCCATTTTCAAAGATACCTTCATAGAAACCTTTTTCACGGTCATACAAATGAGAGATATGGTCGAATAGAAGGTCTGTATATTCTGTATCCCACAGCACCCACATACCGATTGCACCCTTAACGGCAACGGCAGAGAACTGCGGAAGATATTCACCATTTTCTGAGATGGTGTTCCAAGCAAAGCCGTCAGTGTAGATTGTGTCATATACGAAGTATGGTGGCCCTGCTAACTGGTGCTCTGTTCGCGCAGTAATGATACCCGTTTGTTTGTAGCGCTCTTCCTGAACGCGATAGATTTGCAGAGCAAACTCAGCCATCCACTCGTTTGAGTATTTATAGTCATGCCCAGTTTTATCTTCTGTTAAGTCCCAACCCAGCTCGATTCCATCAAGAACGTAACTTTCGGTTACTACGTAACTATGCGCCTTTAACTTGCGAGGGTCACGCGTATCGTAAGGGACATCATAGCCATATAAATTTATAGTTGCATATGGTTCAGGATCCGACGCTTGGCTAGTATCAAAGCCCCATAGTTGGAAACCTTTCGCCGCATATTCTTCGTAACCGAGGCGTCCTTCTTGCAAGTATTGGACTGGCTTATCTTTCTCTAGTAGAGCCCCAAACATGGTTCCATTCTCATCGACAACATTACAAAAGTTCCAACGCAGAACAGCCTGATCGATGCCTGTTGCATATTCAGGATAACGATGCTTGACTATGTAAAGCCAAATCAACAAACGGCCCAAGTCGAGCGCTGAATAGCCGATTTCTCCCGGTTGGTTACCATAGTCCACTTTTGCTGCTGACTGAGTATTATAAGCTTTGTTTGGCAACTCACCCTGGAAAAGATCGAGACGGTTTAGCGTACCGATAAATGCGATAAGCCTCTTGTCCATCTCTTCTTTTTCAATAATACCCAGCTCGTAAGCACTCGTCATACCAGCAAGGTATGAGGCTGCATCCCACCAAGTCACCGATGGATAATTGTTTACCGCGTTTACCAGCCCAGTAGATTCTTGGTAATTATTTTCAAAATACTTCCAAGCAATGCGTGCCATATCCATTTCTTTTTCCGTCAACTCGCCTTGACGAGGTTGCGGCACGCTCCAATGAGATTTTCGCTCTATGATGTCATCTGAAAACTGGTTGTATTTATTCCCGCAACCAGCCACTGCCAAAGCGACACATAAAGTTGTCAAATAGCGCATGTTCTTCTCCCTAAAACAGCTCGGTCTTTTACTCTGCACCTACTCGAAGCAGTGGTCCATTTTCTATATATGCTAGTGATTCCAACACAATTCCATTGGTGTTAGCCGTAATGGCGCGGTTTGGTCGGCCGTCGTCTTCGTATCGACCTGAATACCAGCCTTTAGTCTCAGAGAACAACGGTGATACTTCATTAATTAGCAAGTCGGTATAATCATTCTCATATAACGCATACCAACCAAACGCAGCCTTGGTCGAAAGGGTTTTCAAATGCGATTGGTCTTTGCCATCATCAGAGATAGCGTTCCACTCTTTACCGTCTGAGAACACAGTGTTGTAGACGAAGTAAGGCGCCTCATCGACGTTATCCTCACTCACTGCAGTCACAGTGCCAGTATCTTCATAACGCTTTTCTTGAGCACTAAATACCCGGTGAGCAAAAATACGAGACACACTGTCAGAACCAAACTCAATACCATCTAAGATATAAGACTCACTCACCACGTAGTTGTGTGCATGGAACTTCGCTGGATCACGCTTATCGGTTGGGATCTCGATACCGTAAATATCAATAAGCTCCAGATAATCAATGTACTTCATGGAGTTAAAGACATCTCGGCCCATCAAGAATAACGATTTGGACGCGTATTCCTCATAACCAATACGCCCTTCTTGAACCAGTTCAAATCCACCTTCTGAGTTAGGGCGAGATCCATAGAGGTAACCGTCAATCAACATTTCATTGATCTTCCAGTGATTAAGGATGTTGTTCACGTCAGCGTTAAACTCTGGGTACTGCCAAATAAGGATATTAAGAGGCACCAAAATTCGTCCGATATCGATGGCTGACCAACCGATACCTTCAGGTACTGGGTTGTTTTGATAATCCACCATAGCGAGCGTTTGTGTGTTGTAGGCTTTGTTTGGAAGCTTACCCTCGACTAACGGAATCCTTGCCAGTGAACGTAGCGCTTTTTGCATCCGAATTTTAAACGTTTCATCCGGAATCACATTGATCTTCTCTGCAGCAATCAGACCCATTAAGTATGAAGCTGTATCCCACATAGTTGTCGAAGGATAACCGTCTACTGAGTTCACTAACCCAGTATTTTCCTGATAGTTATTTTCAAAGTAGCGCCATGCCGTGTTGGCCCAAGTAAACTCCTCTTGAGACAATACACGCTTCTCTTTTAAGGGGATCTCTTCGTGTGCTTCAAAGGTAATATTGCCAAGCACACGTCCGTAGTCTCGCGTTTCGATACTGAAAGCAATAACAAGTGCGGTCAAAAGACCCAAAATGAATACCACATGGTGTCGAGCTGACAACAACGCATCTTTAAACTTCATATTTCAAATCCTCCGTACCTGTCACTTCTTGTTTTAATTGCTCTTCTTTTGGAGGTTCCCAGAATGCAGCAGCAATCATTCCCCACATAGCTAACATATTGTTTAGAATCCAAAACGTGTTAAACACCAATCCCCCACCTGAGTATTCACCCCAGTTTCCTGTGTAATAACCTGTCCATGCGTAAAAAATGGAGAATAAGCTAAGTACAAACACCGTAATCTGAGGCCAAACCAATTTGGCAAAATTACCTGTTTGCCGCTCTTTCGGAGTGGTCGGGAAGCTAATTCTTTGCCCGCGCAAAACCGTCCACAGCGCCTTGAGGTTAACGGGGAAGAAAGACAAGAAGTTGGTTTTGCCCTTGTAACCCGCGACTCCCCATGTACCCACCATCATCGCCAGTTCCGCAGTGAGAATGTAAGGAAGGAAATGTAAATAGAACGTCACATCGTAGGCGCTAACCGGCGCGATAGCCGTAAGGAAATAGATAATTGGGCACGCTAAGAAAATGATATTCCAAACCGCTGAAAGGTTAGACCAAAAACTTGCGCCGTACATAAGCTTTTGCTTGAGCTTCAGGCCTTTTCGGAAGATCGGATTGTCATTCATAAAAATATCAATCGAGCCGCCTGAATACTTAAATCTCTGAACCGTCCACGTTTGCAAATCTTGCGGCGATAGCATTTTACTTTCGACTTTAGGGTGCATCACTGAACGCCAGTTTCGCTCCGAATCAGAGTGCAGAACGATCGACGTGTAAAGGTCTTCTGATACGTGGAATTTATAAGGGGTAAATTCAGTGTCAAACAGGATCTCATTTCTTAAGTTGTCGGAAATGGACTGATCCACCGTTTTTTCTTTGGTGAGTTTACGAATCTGCTTCTCTACGTCTTGCTGCTCTTTGGTGATTTGCTCCGCATAGGCTCGAAGCGCGGCTTCCATTACCGCTTCTCGTCTATGAATAGAACCAGCACCACAACAAAACGAAGCATTCACCCAGTTTCGTCTGCGCTGAATCACATCGTAGAACATCTGCGGATCATTCACGAAGGGGTCCTGACCAAAGGTAACGGGCCCGTAGAACTTTTCTATACCCTTGCCGAGTCTTGCTGCGGTATTACCAAACTTTCTTTTCAGCCAATCAGGTAACCTCACGCCCTCCGGAAGATCAAAGAACCATTGAGGTGTTTGAACCCATGCCACATTAGGGTCACGAAAGTAACCCAATGTATTTTCTAGAATCGATGGGAATGGTCGGGTATCAGCATCACAGATAACAACGAAGTCACCGTATGTCTGCTCCATTGCATTTCGGAGGTTCCCCGCTTTGAAGCCAACATTACCCTCACGAGTGATATAACCAACACCCATCTCTTCGGCTAATGCCTTCATTGAATCACGCTTACCGTCATCGAGTATGAATATCTTCATATCGATCTCGTGTGGATACGTTATCTTCTGGGCATCTTCAATACTGAGCCGAACCAGCTCTGGTTCTTCGTCGTAACTAGGAAAGAATACATCCACCGACAAAGGCCTATCTTCATCGGTTTGTTTAACACACTGATTGATATTCGAAGGTGGCTCGCGTCGCGGTTCATCCTTGGTTTTCCAAAGGTTGATTGTGAATAGAATTGAGCCTATGAAGGCGCATGACTCGGCAAATGCAAGCGGCAGCGAGAACCACAACGCATCCATATTGAGCGCATACGTCCATCGCCACCATAAGTACCAGATACCTAAAGTTAGGTTACAAGTTGCCAGATACTGATAAAGCAACTCTCGCGGTATGCTATGCGGCACTGGTTCGGGTGGCACTCTGTGCTCATACTTCTGAAAATAATTATCCATTTACCCAACTTCCCTATCGAAAGGCGTTTTATTCACATGTAAATGACTAGCAGTAATAAAGCCTGCCTTGCTAGCCCACTAGTAATCACCCTCTTGATAGTGATTACTAGAAATAATCTTTCCGGATTCATCAAGCAACTCTATGATGAATTTTTCGCCAAGTAGTTTTTTCTCTATACCGCCAACAAACGATACGTTATTAGCCGCTACTTTTACGCCGGCTTTACGCCAACATGCAGACGAAACTTTTGCTTCATCTGCACATTTCACGGCAACCGTCACATTTTGCAGTTCATCTCTTGAGTCATTGATTACACTGACATTTATAAGCTTAGACGAAGAATCTGGATTTACACTCACAACACCCAAAATTGGCTGAAATGACTCTTGAAGTGCGAAGTATGCCGGCTTTGGCTGGCGGGAATCATCTAATACAGACCAAGTTATTGATGGCCAGCTATCGACAAACATAAATTGGTATATAACCGCGATACCGTTATTCTTCTTCAGCCTTAACTGCTCCGCCGCGTATTTATTAACCGTTCTTTGGTATTGCTGGGTATTATCAATATACTCACTAAGAGATTCACCTAAGTCCACTTTGGCGAGATTCTGAGTTTCATGGTGTTGATAGTTTCTGTAATCGAGTGCTGCTAATTGCTTTTCGCTTGGTGGCCACTGAGTATCACCACTCAATATCTCTTTACTAAGGGCAAAGTCAGGGAAAGCCTGCGCACCAAATTCGCTGATAATGGGTGGCCCTTGAATATTTCTATAATCTTTATAGTGCCCTGAATACCAGCCAAACCAAGGGTGTTCGTATGTATAAGAAGCCTCTCTTACAACGCGACCATCATCTGCTTCCTTCAAAGCCTCAAACACCGTCTTCGTGAGTAGCTGGTTGTGAGTTTTATCGTAGGATGGATACTTATACTTCATCCACGTCGCATCCCAAGGTGGCTCATTGTGTCCACTCCAAAAAGCGATAGATGGGTGATTAAAGAGCTGACTCGTCATTTCTTTAGCCTGCTTTCCTGCTTCTGCGGCCGTCGAGACTGAGTTTTCGTATCCCCATTGCAAAGGAAAATCTTGCCAGACGATAAGTCCTAGTTGGTCTGCCATTTGGTAGAAAGACTTACCCGCGACGTGGGCGTGTACTCGTACGCTATTAATATTGGCGGCTTTCATCAGTTCAAGGTCTTGACGATAATCTTGCTCTGACACCTCACCAAGCCATTGACTAGCAATATAGTTGGTGCCACGTACAAAATACTTCTGATGGTTAACGTAGAACTGCTTCTCGCTTTCGGAATAACTAAAGCTACGGAATCCAACTTGTTGACTGGTTTGATGGGACAGATCTCCATCTTGTGTTTTCACTTCTATGGCGAGTTCGTAGAGCGTTGGTGTCCCCCAATCATAAGGCCACCATAAAGCTCTTTTCATTGTTGGAAGCGACCATTTAATATGGTTCACACCGGCTATCAAGTTTTTATTGATCGTGTAAGACTCTCTAACATCGCTAACATTATCCCCAGCAGGAGACAACGAAATGATAAGTGTCACATTCTCGTTTAGCATGCTATCTAGTTGGAGTTCAAGTTGTGCACCGGTTTGATCCCCTTTCATAACCTTCGGTAGAAAATGCACTTGTTTTATCGCCACTGACCCTGTGGATTCAATATACACGTTGCCCCAAATACCGCCCGAGTTGGCATCTTGACCTCGATCGGACCAAGCTCCCCCGGGACGTGTATCGTGGTGATTGAGCACCCCCTTAATCTCTCTTTTATTTAGTGACCAATCTTTCACTTTTGGGTCATCTTCACTGGTCACAACTACAGCTAATTGGTTATCGCCAGAAACTAGATGAGGGGTTACCTCAAAATCAAACGCGCCAAAGTATCCTGTATGTCCCCCCAGTGGAATATTGTTTAGAGCAACATCCGCTTGATAGTCGACGGCCTCGAAGTTTAGCCAATATCGTTTGTCAGGCTCTGAATTGACAGTAAAGGATTTTTGATAAAGTGCACTACCTGAATACTCGATCCCCTGAGAATACCAATTAGACGGGACTTCTATGGTTGTTTCAGTTTGAGTTTCAGAATCAAGAAGCTCAATATTCCAATCACCATTGAGTAAATGTCTTTCTGATAAATAGACAGGGTCAGGCTCACTTACACAAGCAGTGACAACTAGAAGGGTAAGCAAACATGCTAGAGTCCTCATAGCTCATCGCCTAAACGCTAGACTTACAAGATTTGATGAGTCGAAAGATATTTTTTTCCCCCTCGTGTTCTAGCTCAACGCTATCAACTAGGGCTGCTAAGATAATGAACCCTCTGCCAGAGGTCGTCCATGTATCAGGGTCATCGGCGTCGGGCTCAATAAAATCAGCTTCTAGCGCTGAAGCGAACTCATCTTGCGACATTCCTTCACCAAAATTGGCTATATCTACAATAATTTTGGCATTCTGACAGCGGCTTATTATTTCGATTGGTTTTCCTTCCGCCTCTTTGTAAGCATGCTCGTAAGCGTTGTTTACCAGTTCAACCACACACAGTTCTAACTCATCGATTGTAGTACCTTGAATATTCCAGCCCGACCAAAAGCGTTTAAGATCATCTGCAACATTGCGAGACGTAGCTAATGAACTCATATAAGTGTTTGAGAATGTGTGGCTATCCATAGTCATAAAATCACATTCCTCACATTTTATTAATCGCATCAGATAAACGGTTGAGCACGGGATACGGTTTCAAATTTGTCCATGTTTCGGAGGTTCCGGAATTGCCGTCATGGCCGATACTATAGTCACCAAAAATGGTTTGCTCCGAGACCTCGACGTCTTTAAGAATCTTGGTGTAATCAAAAATAAGAGAGTTTGTAACGGTTGCACCCGACTCAACGTGGCAGTTAGCACCAATAAGCGCTGGACCAACAATAGTTGCACCAGCTTCTATGTGACAGCCGCTGCCAATAACAACAGGTGGAACAATCGTGCAGTTATTCAAATCGATGCTGGTATTGATACCAAGCCATACACCCGCTTTGATCTGTGTTCCGGGAACTCGATAGCCGGGTACTTTACCGCTCAATACATCTTTGGTGACTCCCCAAATATCCTTAATGTTGCCAACGTCAAGCCATTGGAAGTTCATTTCCACCGCATAAAACGGTACATGCTGTTCAACTAGCTTAGGAAAAAGCTCACTACCAATATCGAACTCTTGATCGGCTGGGATATAGTCAAAGATTGCGGGTTCAAAGATATAAATACCGGTGTTCGCCTGATTAGACAGCGCTTCTTCTTTTGAAGGTTTTTCTTGGAAACTGCGAACTATGCCCTTATCGCCGGTAACAACAACACCGTATTTTTCGACTTCATCATCCAATACTTGTTTAGTGATAATGGTCGCTATACCGCCATTTTTTTTGTGCTTACGCACCGCTTCTTTTAGGTCGAGGTCAATCCACGCATCTCCGCAGACAACGACAAAAGTCTCATCAAAGAATCCGGAAAACTCTTGTATCTTTTTCATACCCCCGGCAGAGCCAAGCGCTTGACTTTCAAACTTACCATCTCGAAGCTCTCCTTCACAGGAGTACGACAACTGGACATCAAAATGGTGACCATCACCAAAGTAGCCCTCGATCACTTCTGACAAGTGGCTAGTATTAATAACAATTTTAGTAATGTTATGCTGGGCGAACAGCTCTATCATGGACTCCATTACCGGTTTTCCCAGTATCGGAATCATGGGTTTGGGTATTTGCTGAGTAATTGGTCGAACTCGCGTTCCCTTACCTGCAGCCAAGATCATTCCTTTCATCGCTGTCCTCCCTAGCCTTTATCTTGTTATGCGGAAGCGGTCATCGCATCTTCAACGGTATCGAATGTTTTTACCAATCGGTCCATTCGAGTCAGTTTAAGCAACTCTCGAACGGGTTGGCGTGCGCCTACAATCGCTATCTGGCGATCACGTAGCAGTTTGTAAACCGCCATTACTGCTCCCAAACCACTACTATCCATAAAAGTTACCGACGATAAGTCGAGAAGCAGATTAGGTTTAATATCTACTTGAATATCCTCGATCGATTGGCGGAACATCGGAGCCAGTTTCGCATCAAATCTCGCCTCTTGAACTTCAACGACGGTAAACAGGTCGTTGTTCTTTACTTCATACTTCATATCGCCTTCCTATTGGTTCGGTGTCCATTTGCAGACCAACATACTGATATCGTCTTCAAATTCATCATTATGCTGCCACTTCCTGACTGCTGAAACGACAGCGTCTGGTTTATCTTTTAGCTCAAGATCTGTACTGTTGTCGATCAACAGCTTTAATCCTTCTTCTGTATAAAATTCGTCACCATATCTCGCTTCAGTGATTCCATCGGTGTAAAGCCATATTTCGTCGTTTGGGCCTAGTGTGATTGAGTCTTGCTTGTAGTCAGCGAAGTCAAACATCCCCACAACGAAGTTTTCATCCCCCAAAAATTGCGTTGATTGGCTCTCATGCTGAAACCAGATAACTGGTGGGTGACCTGCAACGCAATAGTTCATCTCACCGCTCTTACGATTCAAAACGGCATAGACCATAGTGAAATAGAGCGTATTCGAATCATCTTGGCTATAAATCTCATTGAGCTTTGTCACTACTTCGTCAGCGGCACGAATCTCTCGGCCATTTGGGGTATCTTTAAAGACTACGGAGTTTGCTCCATTGACTACAGACAAGGTTTGCTGGACCGAAAACGACAGCAAAGCAGACGAAACCCCATGACCGGATACATCCAATAAATAGAAGCCTAGATGCTCTTCGTCGAGTTCAAAGTAACCGAGAATATCTCCCCCAATTTGAGCGCTGGGTATCGAGGTATAATCGAGTGCGACCTTGTCGAATACTTTTTTGGTAGGCAGCAACTGCCTTATAAAGTCTCCCGCGTAGTCTAAGTCTTGGCGCATCGTCGCGTAGGCCGAGTCTAGCGCCAGATTCTTCATAAGTAGCTCATTGTGAAGCCGGAGGTTTCTAAAGCCCGCCCTGATCCTTGCATCTAGCTCATCAATCGGCGTATTTTTAGCAACAAAGTCGTCAGCTCCTGCGTCGATGCCACAAACAATGGAGTCTTTGTCGTCTTGAGAGGAAAGAAGTACAAAAAAGATATAGCGGTTGTAATCGTGAGACTTGAGCGCTTTACACAACTCCACACCATCCATTTCAGGCATGACCCAGTCACTCAAAACAAACTGAATATTTTCGCTTTGTTGCAAGACCTCTAAGGCCTCGTAGCCATGTTCAGCTACCGTTACCTTGTAACCGCGCTTTTTCAACAGCGAACTCATGAGAATACGCGTCGTCTTATTGTCTTCGACAAGGAGTATTTCTCTGCTTTCGTTTTGTGAGTTAGGTCTCGGCTGTGTCATTTTTGAGAAAACGTCTCAGTTTTGGAGCAACTATTTACTAGAATAGAAAGTGTCGGAGAAAAAACAAATTTTTATTGGTTTTCTTCACCTTAGCGACGTTCTATATTTAAACCAGATACTCAGAGGTGAATGCAAGGATGCACAACTCTATGAAAGTAAGCCTTAATATTCCGTTGTTGTTGGTGCTACTTTCATCGTCAACGATAGCGGACGAATACCTTTCAAAAACAAGACAACATGCTCCGCAGCCTATCTCACCCAATATCACTGCTGGTAACGGACAAAGTATCCCTGCTGAGGAAGAGAGTGAGCTTGATTTAATATGGCGAGGTGTTGAGAGTTCATTTGACTTACCTTTTGGGGAGCTAAAGGAACGTGAAGGTTTGTCAGGGTTAAGTGGTAACTTTTCTTTAAACTTGCCTTTAATTCAGACACCAGATGCAAACTTACCCTCCGGCGCCATTAACGGCCCGTCTAATGTCAACTACACGGCGAACCTTTCTCTTAAATATGTGTTGTTAGGGAACTGGTTTGCGTCGGGCACCCTCTATTACTACTTTGACAAAGAGCAACAGCAGGCATGGAACCCCGACTTTACCTATGTCTTCGGTTACAGCGATTGGCGTCCATACACATTCAGTCTTATCTACTCTAATTATGGTGGGAACCGATTTAGCCCAGAACCGGACAGCTCAAGAACTCAGTTTGATGAAGGTACAGTCTCTCTCGGTTGGAAATTCCCCGTCACAGGCAAACTACTCGAATGGACCAGAATGACGGACGATGGGAGCATTGGCTGTCAAGTTGACTACAACTGGACGCCTTCTTATTTTGACTTGGAATCTAGTAGTTATAAAGCACACCACAGAACGGCATCGTTAGGTTGTAAATACGCAATATTTGGCAATTGGTACATAAATGCGACCGCATTTTACTATTTTGACAAATCCCAACAACAACCTTGGAACCCCGACTACACCTACGGTTTCGGTTATTTTGATTGGCGGCCGGGTACAATTACTTTGCAATATAACAACTACTCTGGAAATCGATGGAACCCCAGCGAAGCTGGTGAAAACACGGGCCGTTTTCTGGATGGTTCTATAATGATTGCCTACTCATTTGCATTTTAATCAAAATGACTCACATCGTTATCTCAGATCTATTCTCAAATTAAGAAAACAGTTCAGATAAATAACACCATCGCCCTCTGGTAACAAGAAAGTTCCGCGTATTCAATACGTTAATAACAGTATCTCCAGTTGGCACGCATTCTGCTCTTATCTATGCAACTCGGTTTTGTTGAAAAGTTGTCAAAACCTCCTAAATCACTAACTAACGCTGCTAGCAAAAACATGGCTTAAGAGAGGACACCATGGAAGGAACTAAACACGACGACCTAATTACAGGCACAGAGCAAGCTGATAACGTAAATGCGAAATCCGGTAACGATGAAATCCATACTCAACAAGGCGATGATTTCGTTGCTGGTGGTGAAGGTTCTGACCACATTCAAGCAGGAGAAGGTGCCGATGTTGTCTTAGGTGATGTCGAATACAACAACGAGAACAACGCACAGCAATCAAACAGCGGGTCTGGTGATGATAACTGGGGTACAAGCACTTCAGTTTACACATACTCCGGCGGTGAAGCTGGCGCTGACACCAATGTTGATGCTCACGGTGTTCGATTGGGCAACTACATTATCGACCAAACCGGCAACCTAACCGCGAATTTCAATGTTGAAGGCAGCTACGACAAAGTGATTGTCACCATTAAAGACGAGTCAGGCGCTGTCGTTCACACTCAAGAAGCTATCGTCGACGAAAACGGTGATATCTCTGTAGACTTTGAGTTCACGGAAGAGCAAGTCTCCGGTGACGCTCCCCTATTTTTCTCACTGGAAGACACCAGCGGTGCACCTGTATCTGACATTAACACTGTCGATATTCAAGTGCACAACATCTTCAATGACCAAATCTACGGTGGTGCTGGTGACGATATCCTAAAAGGCCAGCAAGGCGATGACACGATTTTCGGCGGTACTGGCAATGACTTCCTAGATGGTGACATCAACGACGACCGCCTGTTCGGTGAAGAAGGTGATGACGTTCTAGTGGGTGGTAACGGAAACGACTTCCTTTCTGGTGGCGAAGGTAATGATACGCTACTGGGTAGTGATGGGGACGACACGCTCAAAGGTGATGCAGGTAATGATACCCTTCTTGGTGAACTCGGCGATGATGTTATCTACGGCGGTGAAGGCAACGATGTTGTCATAGGTGATGACGGCACAGATACCCTTTATGGCGACGCTGGCGACGACAAAGTGTTCGGTGGTAAAGGCGATGACTACTTAGAAGGCGGTGAAGGTGCAGATGAGCTACAAGGTGAAGAAGGCGCGGATACCATTTCTGGTGGTGCTGGTGCTGACTTTGCGATGGGCGGTGCCGGGGACGACACCATCTATGGTGGTGATGACAACGACCTTCTTCTTGGTGGCGATGGCAACGACGTCATGCAAGGCGACGCGGGTGACGACGTTCTTGTTGGTGAGTACGGTAACGACCAACTTGCTGGCGGCGAAGGCAACGACGTTCTGATTGGCGACGCTGGTGACGATGTCCTTTTAGGTGGTGCTGGTAACGACGAACTATACGGCGGCGAAGGTGTTGACACTATGGTCGGTGGCGAAGGCGACGACGTTATCCACTCAAACCAAGGTGCAGACATTATCGATACAGGCGCAGGTAATGACCAAGTCTACGCTGGTGAAGGTGATGATGTTATTACCACTGGTCAAGGCGATGACCTAGTGTTCGGTCAAAGCGGTAACAATGTCATCGATTCTGGTGAAGGTATTGACACTATCTACACGGAGGCGGGTGACGACGTTATCAACTCTGGCTCTGATAACGACACTATCTTTGCCGGAGGCGGTCAAAACCAAATAGATACTGGAACAGGTGATGACACCGTTTACGCAGATGGTGGGGATGATGTCATTAACGCTGGGCAAGGCAACGACACCATTTATGCAGGTGATGGTAATAACCAAATTGACGGTGGCGAAGGAAACGACAAGCTGTACGCAGGTGCTGGCAACGACAATATCATTGCAGGTACTGGAGATGACGAAGTGTTTGCCGGCGGTGGTAACGACACCATCGAGGCGGGATTAGGTAATGATGCTATCTTCGCAGGCTCTGGGAACGATACGGTTCTGGGACAGGAAGGCAACAACAAACTGTTCGGTGAAGACGGTGACGATACCTTAGTTGCTGGTCTAAATGGAAGTGAGCTTTTCGGCGGTTCGGGTGATGACACCTTAACGGGTTCAGATGAAAGCGACGTCCTTGCTGGCGGAGCGGACAACGACACGCTCATTTCAGGCAAAGGCGACGACACGGTATTTGCAGGTTCAGGCACAGACACAGTGGAGACAGGCGAAGGTAATGACACTGTATTTGGTGAGGCTGGTGATAACACCATCAATACAGGTTTAGGTAATGACGCCGTCTATGGTGGTATCGGTACAGACACAGTGAACACTGGCGAGGGCAACGATGCAGTATTTGCAGACAAAGGCGATGATGTTGTCAAAGCGGGTGTCGGTGATGACCATATCGATGGTGGTGACGGAAATGATGAACTATACGGCGAAGACGGTAACGATGCCATCTTTGGCGGCGCAGGCAACGACGTACTAGTCGGTGGTGAGGGTTACGACTTCCTAGCAGGTGGTGCCGGCGATGACACCATAACCGATGATGGTCAAGATACCCTACTTGGCGAAGCTGGTAACGACACACTGACTGCAGCCTCAACCGGTTCACACAACATCTTTGGTGGTTCTGGCAATGACACCCTCATCGGTAGCGATGCCTCTGACACCCTATACGGCGGCGAAGATGATGACACGATCACCGGTGGCGCAGGAGACGATACTTTATTCGCAGGCGACGGCAAAGACACTGTCAATGCAGGTACAGGCAACGATACTGTTTACGGCGAAGCGGGTAATAACACCATCGACCTTGGCGAAGGCGACGACACCCTATTTGGTGGTTCGGGTAGCGACAATGCCATCGGTGGTCTTGGTAAGGATAATCTATCAGGTGGTGGCGGTGCCGATATTCTATCTGGTGGCGCAGGTGAAGACACGCTAGATGGCGGCGATGGCAATGACCAACTGTTCGGCGGCGACGAAACCGACGTACTGCTGGGTGGTGCAGGCAAAGATACCCTAGATGGCGGCGCTGGTGATGACTTTGTTTATGCTGGTGCAGGTGACGATACCCTAATCGGTGGCGAGGGTGTTGACCAACTCTTTGGTGAATCGGGTAACAACGCGATTGACGGTGGCGCGGGTGATGACATCTTGTTTGGCGGTACAGGAAACGACTCAATTGTCGGTGGTGAAGGCGCTGATTATATCAAGACTGGTGAAGGTAACGATACCGTGTCCGGCGGTCTAGGTAATGATGAAATCATCGCTGAGGCTGGCAACAATACGATCTCTGGTGATGAAGGCGATGACACAATCACTGCCCTTTCTGGTAACAACACAATAGATGGTGGTGAAGGTGCAGACGTCATCGAGTCAGGCGCAGGTCACGATACTATTCGCGGTGGCCTTGGCAACGATACTATTGCTGCTTCTGGTGGTAACAACGCTCTATACGGTGATGAAGGTAACGACACTATTACATCAGGTGCTGGTGACGACCAACTATTCGGTGGAGAAGGTAACGATGCCCTATCCTCTGGCGACGGACACGACAAACTATATGGTGGCGATGGCAACGATACACTGAACGCTGGCGCGGGTCATGACATCCTTGAAGGCAACGACGGTGATGACAAGCTGTATGGTTATGGCGACAACGATACACTTGACGGTGGCACAGGTAATGACCAACTGTTTGGTGGCGACGGCGACGACCAACTAACCGGTGGCGTCGGCAACGATAAGCTGAAAGGTGATGCTGGTGTTGACCAATTGTTTGGCGGTGAAGGTGACGACCGACTTGAAGGTGGTTCTGGTAACGACACGCTATTTGGTCAAGACGGTAACGACACCATGTACGGTCAGTCAGGCGATGACCAAATGTACGGTGAGCTGGGTGACGATAAGATGTACGGTGGCTCAGGTGCTGACAACCTTTCTGGTAAAGAAGGTGACGATACTCTAGAAGGTGGTAGCAGCAATGACTTCGTTGACGGTGGTGTAGGCAACGACACGCTTCGAGGCGGGTCTGGCAATGACTTAGTCTTTGGTCAAGAAGGTAATGACTCTCTTGACGGCGGTTCGGGTCTTGACCAACTGTTTGCAGGTAGCGGCGATGACACCTTAATCTTTGATAGCGAGGAGCTGACTTCGGGAGATGCTAACTCAGTCTACTTTAGTGGTGGCGAAGGCTTCGACGTACTAGTAGTGGGAAATGACGGCGACGGACAAACCATCGACATGTCCAAAACGGCATTCCAAGAGATTGAAGGCGTGAAAGTAAACTCTACTGATACTGATATCTCTATTTCACTAGATAAGATTGTGGTAAATGACACAGCGGGCGATGCAAACGGCCAGTTTGTATGTACAGGCGCTAATTCCATTGACCTTACAGGTTGGGGATGGGAGCTTAAGAGTACTGTTGCTGAAATGGACCAAGGTCTTAAAGATGCCTACGAAGCTCAAAACCTTGATACCTCAAATCTATATGGTTACAAACTTGAAAGTTCAGACGGTAAAGAAGTTACTATCTGGAGTGATCTGGACCAAGACAGCATCAACTTCCCGTCTGATATTGCTTAATTCCTTTCCTTGTATACTTGACTGTTTGCCCTCCAATTGGAGGGCTTTTTTTGGCATTTAGCTAAATAAGCGAGAGCGTTAGTGATCAATACAAGCGTTAAAATTGAAAATGCTTTGTTAATACCACATAAAACCTTTCTCGATGAACTTGGGGGACTTAAATATTTAAGTGACTCAGATCACATTATCATAATATTAAATAACAATTACTACATTGAAAAATGTGACATTGCACCAATTACTATGTTGCAATAACCGGTTAGACGTTATCAACTTATCGCCACGCAAAGGTTTGCGCCTCTTTTGCTAACCTTCTAGAAACATAAGCACTATTTATAAAGACTGCGCAACACTCACCCTCACTTTATATTTAAAAACCCAGCCAATAGACTACTCCCGCGAAAACCTCAATACATACAACTACAAAACAAAGAGAAACAAGATGAAAAAGTTGCCACAAAAGGCAATAGCAGCAGCTAGTATTGCTATGGTTCTGGCTGGCTGTAATAGCAGTGATAACAGTCCAGTAGACGTCGTATCCATGGAATTGCGACTACTTGAAACAACCGACATTCACGCGAATGTCATGCCGTACAGCTACAACGACGACACAGGCCAAAATCTGCCAAAGTGGGGGTTAGCTCGCACGGCAGTTGTCATTGAAAATGCTCGATCAGAGGTTGATAACCACTTATTGATTGACAACGGTGATCTGATTCAAGGCAGTCCTATGGGTGACTACATTGCAAGTCTTGATGTGGAATACTTAGAGACAGCTCGTCACCCAGTGTTCAAGGCGATGAACTACCTAAATTACGATGCCGGTAATGTCGGAAATCACGAGTTCAACTACGGTCTCAAGTTCCTAGATGATGCTATTAAGGGAGCTAACTTCCCATATGTTGGTTCAAATGTTTGGAAAACCAAGCAAGGTCACGACATCAATACTATCGCGGACGAGAACTGTGAAGTTTATCTACCTCGCGACGAAGACGATAAGCCTATCTTTGACCAAATCGATACCTTATACGACCCGTATGTGATCTTAGAACGAGACTTCCTTGCGAATAATGGTGAGTACTACACGCTAAATGTTGGCGTGATCGGCTTTACTCCACCAGACATCATGGCGTGGGATGCAAATCATCTCGAATGCTGGGTAGTCGTATCTGACATTATTGAAACTGCAGAGCATTTCGTGCCAAAGATGAAGCAGGAAGGCGCCGATATCATTATCGCCGTTCCTCACTCCGGCTTGGATAAAGAATCATCATTGCATGCTGAGAATGCCACCTACCAGTTAGCAAAAGTAGACGGTATCGACGCGATTATGTTCGGTCATGACCATAAATTTTTCCCGAACTACGATGGTGCTTATGAGGATTTTGAAGGCATTGATGCAGAAGCCGGTCTAATTCACGGTGTACCAGCAACCATGCCTGGAGCAAGGGGTGAAGCATTAGGCGTTATTGACTTAAGCCTTACTTCGTTTGATGGCGGCCAAACTTGGGGCGTCGCTGATACGGCAGTTGAACTTCGCCCACTCGTTGAGCGTGAATCTGATCCAGTAATCGAAGCACTGGTTGCGGAAGAACACCGTGGTACGATCGAATACATGGGTATTGAGATTGCTGAAACGGATCAGTACATCAATAGTTTCTTTACACAAGTGATTCCTGACCTTTCAGTTCAAATAGTAAACCAAGCTCAGTTGCATGCGTTAGAGCAATGGATTGAGTCAGACCCAGATGCATTTGAAGGATATGAAGGTGGCGACATCGTACTTTCTCTCTCTGCACCATTTAAGTCTGGCCGTAATGGGCATGACGATTACACCAATATCAACACTGGTAAACTAACAAACGGCAGCATTGCAGACCTTTATGTGTTTGATAACAACACTCCGGCTGCACTAAAAATGACCGGCAAAGCAGTTAAAGAGTGGATCGAATGGGATGCATCTAACCAATACCGCACACTTCCACTGGCTGAAGGCGAAAGCTTCCTAAACTCAGGCTATATGGGTTTTGACTTCGATGTTTTCTTTGGTGGTTTCGATGATGAAGGCAACAGTCTGCTTCAGTACACAATAGATGTTACGGTTGAACCGCGTTATCCAAACGGTCAATACGAACCAGTGGAAGAGAACCATCGCTTGGTAGAGATTCTTTATGATGGCAAGCCACTAGAAGACGACGCAGTTGTTTATGCAATGACCAACTCGTACCGTGCATCAGAAGGTCAACGTGAAGACAACCCGCTTCCTGGTGTTCGCGACTCTGAAATCGTAAAAGCGGATGCCGCTTATTCGAACCGTGAATTGGTACAACAATACTTTGAGTACAGACTTGGACTTGACTCTCAAGAAGGGACGTTCTTGGATTTTGAGAACGCGGAAAACTTCCGTCTTCAGGCTCCTGGCCACACCATCCAATTCTCCTCTTCGAGTGATGACGAGTCCCATATCTGTGCCGATCAGATTGAAGGACTGCGCTTCACTGGACAGTTCAACGAAGTTGGTGAGAAGATCTTTGAGCTAAATTTCGACGCCTATGAAGGCGCAAGCTTCGATTGTAGAATCGGCCAATAGACCGAGAAAATAAGAGAACGTGAAGCCCTATGGCTTCACGTCAGATTGATGACGAACCCCACTTTTTAAAGTGGGGTTCTTTTTTATGAGCGACCGTAGGTCGCGATCGCGATATTTTTTGTCAAGTAACCTGTGGGGCGTTAGTGTTCTTAAGTTGGCGTACATAAGCGAGGATTTGCGGTATTTCACTTCGATTTAGGCCGAGTTTACGCAGATAGTTCACCACCAACGCTATCTTTTTGATGTTTTGAGCAGTTGCCGCCAACCAGCACTGCATCTGCACCTTGGCTAGGCCACGGAAGCGAGCATAACGATGACCGTGATGCTGTTTTGCATCGGCGAAGCTTCTTTCTACCGTTTCACTTCTACGCCTGTAGGTCTTCTTTCCATAAGCGGAGACTCGCATCACGTTCGCTCTATCCATGGCCTCCGTATAGATATGCCTTGTAACGACCTTCTTCATGTTTTTACTTTGAGTACATTCATCACGCATTGGGCAGAACACGCATTCTTTAGGGTCTGAGTGATACTCTCGATAAGCGTCGCGTGATGTTGTCTTGTAAATAAGTTCTTGTCCGTTAGGACAACGATAGCTGTCTTTTTCTTTGTTATAGATGAAGTGCTTCTTCTTGAAGGCATTCTTTGTTCGTGATGGTCGGCGATAGCCGAACACACCAAGTATCCCTCTGCGCTCAAGGGATTCTGCGACAGGGGCAGTGAAGTAACCGGCATCAAGGCCAACGGCGATAGGATTGAGATTAAACTGTTCAAGTGTGTAGTCGAGGCGGTGGATATAAGGTTGGGAGTCATTGATATTCCCCGCGGTCGCGTGGGTATCAACGATGATGCCATGCTGACCATCGACCGTGCGGTGGTCGAGATAGAAGAACCCTTGCGGCTTGTTGTCGCGGGTCATGAAGCCACTTTCTGGGTCAGTCGTACTGCTCTTCGTATTCTTGGTCTTCTGCTCAGAAGGTCGTTCTTTTAGCGGTTTCTTTCCTTCTTTTTCTCGGTCTATACCCGTGATCATTGAAGACGCTTGATTTTTCCTGAATAGAGGATCATGCTAGCAACTATGAAAATTACTCTGACCAATGAACAAAAGCAGGAACTAAAAATCCAGCACAGCACAACGCGTGACGGACGAGTTCGTGACCGTATAAAAGCGGTTATTCATGCGAGTAATGGTTGGTGCCCCGAAGAAATTGCAGACGCACTTCTTATTCATGAATCCACTGTTCGACAACATATCAAAGATTACCTAGAGTCGAACAAGCTCCAAGCCTGAAAATGGCGGTTCACAAAGCTATCTATCGGCTCGGCAAACCCAAGAGTTGGTTCAGCATCTAACTGAAAATACATACCACCATTCGTCCGAGATTATTGCGTACGTGTTTGAAAGGTTTCAGATTCACTATAGTGTTCCTGGCATGAACAAATGGCTTCATCACAATGGTTTCAGCTACAAGCAGCCGAAAGGCGTTCCACATAAGTTCGATGAGGAAAAACAGCAAGCGTTCATAGAGGCTTATGAAGCACTGAAAGCAAGCTGTGGCGAGGATGAATCGATAGTGTTTATCGATGCCGTTCACCCCACACTGTCAACCAAACTCTCCCATGGTTGGATACGTACAGGTCAAAGTAAAGTTCTGGACACAACAGGTAATCGTAGCCGATTGAACATTGTTGGTGCTCTGAACCTATCAGATATTGGAGCGACCATTGTTAGCGAATACGACAGCATTAACAGTGAAAACATGGTTCGATTTTTCTGCAAACTCAGAGAGAGCTACCCGCTAAATCACAAGCTCCATGTCATCTTAGATGGAGCTGGATATCACCGCAGTGATTTAGTCAGAGATGCGGCATTTGTCCTTAATATTGAACTGCATTATCTCCCACCTTACAGCCCGAATCTTAACCCAATAGAGCGGCTTTGGAAGGTTATGAACGAGAAGTCAAGGAATAACGTTTACTTCAAAAGTAAACGGGATTTCAAGGAAGCCATTACCCAATTCTTTACGGTGACTCTTCCAGAGATTGCAGGCTCGCTGACGTCTCGAATCAATGATAATTTTCAGGTGTTCAAGCCTGCATCTTCAAGTTGATTGGGTATAGTACCACGTCTTCATCTAACATGTCTAAATAGGCACTAGCTCGAACCGCCGTTTGTTTATTGGTGTACTTGTTTTTGTTCGCGTTTGCTTTGAGGTGAGTGCTGTCAGTAAAAAGCTCTTGTCCAGCGACTAAGCCTTTCGCCATGGCTTGTTGAACGATGTTAATAAAGATACGTTCGAAGACATCCGTACCATTAAAGCGACGGATACGGTTTTGGCTGAGTGTCGAAGCATGGATGACTTTTTCGGTGAGAGACATGCGTAGGAACCAACGATACGCGACATTCACTTCGATTTCTTTGACAAGTTGACGCTCACTTTTTACGCCGAAGATGTAGCCCAGTAGGATAATTTTAAATAAGCGGACAGGGTCTACAGGCGGTCGGCCATTGTCTTTGCAGTAGAGGTGGGCAACTTCGTCACGAATGAACTCAAAGTCGACAGCAGAATCAATTTTGCGTACAAGATGGTCTTTGGGAACCAGTTGTTCCATCGTCACCATTTCGAGTTCGTACTGTTGTGGAGAGGGTTCTTGGAGCATGTCAGAGTATCCATATTTCGATACTCCTATTAGATCAAAGGTCTAGCTCAATAGCTAGACCTTTGTCAGCAGTCTGACGTGAAGCCCTATGGCTTCACGTTTTTTTAAATTCGTCACCAATCTGAACATTTTTATGCTTAACACTATTTAGACCTAGTTTAAACAACCATAAACCTTCTCGTGGCAGACTTGGCAGTGGTACGAATGGCGGTGAGTCTTCTGTCCACAATGGGGACACGGTAGCATCCGTTTGTCCTTACTAAATAGCATGATTACAAATCCGATTGGGCCTAATACATAACCCAATAGCACACCCGCGATTAAGCGCCCTTTTAATGCTCCGACTATGCTGGTCGCCACTAAGAATGACGCATAGAACAAAAGCCAAAATAACGTTTCTGATTCCATCTACACTTCCCTCATCGCGCGATAATAACTGACGCTTAGCGGCGCAGTCAGGTAATCCCATAATGTACGCTCTTCGAGCACAATGAAGACTTCCGTTTGCATGCCTGGGTACAATTCAATGTGCTTAAGATTTTCAAGGCTCTCGCCATTTAGCTTGATTTGAACGGTATACCCGGCCGTTTTACCGTCACTCTCATCACCGAGTCTATCGGCTGCGATATAAGTCACCTCACCTTCCACAGGTGGCGTCTTGCGAATGTTGTAAGCCGTTAATCTAACCTTGGCATTCTGCCCGATTCTAACAACATCAATGTCCTGTGGTGGAACTAGAGCCTCTACAATAAGTTCATCGCTATCCGGAACAATTTGCATGATGACGTCGCCAGGATTCACCACCATACCAACACCCGTAATACCCAACCCAACTACGGTTCCGGCATGCTCAGCTCGAATTGTGACGCGAGAGCGTACGTCAGACGCTGCACGCAAAGCCTCACTGACATCTCGAGCCTCTTTTTGAATATCAGTAAGTTCAGCAGAATAGGTTTGCTTAAGCGCTAACTGCTCCGCTTTATGAGTTTGCTCAAGCGTTTTTAGTTGTCGCATTCCCACTTCGGTTTCTGCCGTGACCTCTGCCAGTTCGGCATCGATGCGAGCTAACGCCCTTTGAAGCTCTAACATCCTAGTTTTGGAGACATATCCTTTGTCCACTAACCCCTTGGTCATATCAATTTCTTGTTTAACCAAAGACAGCTGACGTTTTACTGCTCGCTGTTGAAAAGTGCCGCCTCGAATTTGCTCATCCAATAGTGATTTTTTCTGTAAATACTGACCTTCCGCTAGCTCATTCTTAAGCAGCGCTTGCTGAAACTGAACTTGTTCATTGCTAATGATGTTGGCAACCACTTGGTTTTTTTCAACAGTATCGGCCGTTGAATCCGGATCATCATAAGTCCAATCCACTGTCTGCTGCTCTTCCAGTAGTGCGCGTAGACGTCTAATTTGATAATCCAATGAAATCGATTTTAAGGTCAGTCGCTGAAAGTCTGCTTCCGCTCGCGAGTTGGATAACTCCACCAGCACATCCCCTTGCTCGACATGCTGTCCTTCCCTCACATAGATTTGCTTAACATACCCACCCTCTAAGTGCTGTACTTTTTTACGCTTTGACTCAACAACAACTACCCCACGCGCGATAGACGCCGAACTGAGCTCTACCGACGTACTCCACCATATAAAACCCACGGTTGTCACAAGAGTAAGAATGATGCCGTTGCGAATGACTTTTGACGTATCGAATACCATCACTACTCCCTAGCCTGCACTGCGTGTTTGCGGCTTGCTTGCCTTGTTCTCGTTGTCGACATCTGAACTTAAACCTAAAAACTGCTCGCTCTTGCCTGCTCTTTCCACCTTGCCGTCTTTCAGCAAAATGACCCAGTCCATCTGACGCATAAAGCCCGGACGGTGACTTATCATCACCACAGTAATGTCATTTTCTTTGCAATGCTGGAGCACGATAGCCAGCGCCACCTCACCTTCAGGATCGAGGTTTGAGTTTGGCTCGTCTAACACCAACACCTTAGGGTTCGAAAAAATAGCGCGAGCCAGTCCTATACGCTGCATTTGTCCGCCCGAGAGTTGGACGCCCCCTTCTCCGCAATATGTCTGATAACCATCAGGGAGAGAGATGATCAACTCATGGATACAGGCGAGTTTCGCGGCCGCGACTACATCTTCATCTTTGGCATCGCTAAAGCGGGCTATGTTATCCCTTACCGTTCCAGCCAAGAGACCTACATGCTGAGGTAGGTAGCCCACATGCTCGCCAAATTGAACCTCAGACCATTGGCTCACTGCTGCTCCGTCGACTTCTATCATGCCAACACTTGGTTGATAGATGCCCATGATGAGTTTCGCGAGTGTGGATTTTCCTGAGCCAGAGTTACCTAATATGGCGAGAGATTGTCCGCCACCAAGTTTAAAGCTGATGTTTTGTAGTATCGGTTCGTTGGCACTAGGAAGCTTAAGGCCCACGTTTTTGAAATGAATATGCCCTTTCGGTCGAGGAAGCCTGGTTTTTTCCACTGGCACTTTCAAACTCTGAGCTGAGTTCAATCGCTGCCATGCCTTGAAAGCAACATACCATGATTTCCATCCACCGACAGCTTGTTCAAAAGGTGAAAGTACTCGTCCCATAATGATTGAGGCAGCGATAATAGCGCCAGTGCCTAGCTGTTGGTTCAATACCAGATACACCCCAACAGATAGAACCGCAACTTGAAGAATGGTTCGAAAGTAGCGGCTAACGGCCAACACCTTACCCGCGCGAGAGTTGACCTCCCATTGATAGGCTAAGAGCTTCTCGCTTTTCTTTTCCCAAACTTTGCCGATGTTGTCTGACATGCCCATTGCATTGAGCGTCGGAGCGTTCCTTAGATAATCATTGAGCTCCATGTTGGTTCTGTTGGAATACAAGCTAGATTCTTCATTGGGCTTTCGAGATTGAAGCAACATGACAAATGCCAACATCACAAAGATGACACTGCCTATCAGCGCTACAGTCCCAATATAGGGATGGAGCATAAATAGTATGAGGAGAAAGAATGGCGTCCAGGGTATATCGAAGATGGCAGAAGTCGAAGGTGTCACTAGGAAGTTTCTGATCTCAGATAGATCATGCAGACCTTGCTTCTCAATTCTGTTGGTTTGTGAGGATTGAGCAATACTTCGAGCTAAAAGAATACCACTCAGTTTTGAATCTAATTTCAAGCCGGATTTCTGAAGCAACTCAGTACGAATATACTCAAGAGCAAACTGTGCAGTCACCAAGAACAGTACAATCGCGAGCAAAGCGAACATAGTCTCGAGACTGTAGCTTGATAAAACACGGTCAAAGAGTTGAAGACCATAGATGGGCAGAGAAAGAACCAGAAAATTGATTGCTAAACTAAACCAACCCGCAACCCACATTTCTCTTTTGGTCTCGTTAAAAGCCTCAGTGATGCGTTCCATGCAATACCTATAAACCCAGTCATAACGTTATAAAAGGAAGTATAGTAATCAAGTCGCACAATTCGAGTTTAATTTCGGCATTAAAACAAGATGTTAGAGCTCCATAGCTTATGCGAGCTGAAGCTCTTTACTGATCTCGTAGCCAGTAGCAAAACGGCGATTACTCTCTTTTAGTACCCAGTTGATTGGATTACGCACCCAAGGCTGTGGATCATTTTTTGGAAAGCTCTGTACCGTCCTTAATCCAACCACGTTTAAACCAGCTTGTTGGCAGGTTTCGATACAACGCTTCGCATGCCAAGATTGTGCGACGACAATGACATTGCGACCAACGGAATGCTCCAAAGCGACTCTCGCGACGTCCGCTGTTGTTTGGTAGTCATCATTTCGAATCACATTGATGTTTGTCACTTTATCTAATGCGTGTACCGCAACTTCTTGTTGTAAGTGTGCGTCTAGAAACGCATTGTTTTTCATGAGTGACACACTAACATCGGCAAGTTCTTTATTCACATCTTCACTATCGCCAAACGAAAAAGCGATAATCCCATGAGCTTTTAACGGGTCACCAAAATCGGTATGGGTGAGTTCATTTGAATGTAGGTAGTCTTCAAGGCGTGCTTTTTGGGTATCGTCGAGGCGATAATCAGCAACACTTTTATCTAAGAAGTGATGAAGTTTAAATGCAGAATCTCTGACAAGAATATTCTCTGAACGGGTGAGCGATTGAATGAAATTTCGCATAGGAGCACCTTATTGACTTCGAAGCCCTGCCTATCCGTTGACCCATTACAGTCCGTTGACGCCAACATATTAGCAAAACTTAACGCAGAATGACATTTATTTGTACATTTTTTATACACACCTAATGTTGCGATTTTTCGAAGATTTGATGTACGCCCGATTAATTATTCTCGAAATACATAAACCATGTATTATCATTAGTTTAGGATTGCCAATTACCAAGGATGAAGCGAACAGTGAGTATACAAAAAGTAATGTTTCCCATACTGGGTTGTATACTTAGCGTTCATGTGATTGCTTCTGAAGAGGCGTCGCCAAGTTTTTATGGCGGACGGGGTATGACTCAAGGAGAGGCAACTGGCCCCAAAAGTGAGATAGAGTTTCAGCGCCGAGCGATAGCTCCACCGATCATCATCGAAGCTCATGCCGAACCACGCAACGAGTTTGAATCGTCGTCTGTCCTCCCGATAAATGAAGTTACCCTTAAAAAAATAACCCTCGACCTCTCACGATTAGATCGCAACGACTGGCTATTGGCTAAAAAGTCAAAGCACTACTTTGATCGCAACTATCACCCAGAGACCGGACTTTGGGATTCAGTACAAGGCTATCATCACGCCACGATGTGGGATGTGGCCAGTGGCATCGCAGCAACCATTGCGGCCTATGACTTAGAACTCGCATCGCGTGAAGTGACAAAGGACACCCTAACGCTGACGCTAAATACACTCGCCGAACTTCCTCTCTACAAAAACACCCTACCCAATAGAGAGTACAGCACCGAGTCTGGCCTACCTTCAGGCAGTTATTCTGAATCTGATAGCAATGGCAATGGCTGGTCGGCACTCGACATTGGCCGTTTACTTATCTGGCTCAAAGTGACACAAGAAAGATTTCCGGACCTAAACCGAGACATTGAAAAAATACTACAACGATGGTCGATTGAAAAAGCAGTTAAAGATGGAGACTTATTTGGGACCAAGCTATACCAAGGCAAAGAGTATTATCGTCAAGAAGGGCGTTTAGGATACCTGCAATATGCTGCTCAAGGCTTTGTGTTGTTTGGTTATGATTTGGATGAGAGTTTCAGTTGGAACCACATTGAAGCCGTAGAAGTCGACAATCAAAAGCTCCTCATTGACCAGCGTAACCTCCCCTATTTCACCACTGATCCTTATGTTCTTCTTGCGATTGAAATCGGTAATCTGAATACTTGGTGGAATCAGCTAGACACTCTTTATGAACTTCATAAAAGTGAGTCTGCCTTGTCAGGAAAACTCAAGGTCTATGCGGAAGACGCGATGAATAAAAGCCCTTGGTTTGCTTACAATAATGTCTATTACTACGGAAAACCGTGGATAAGTGTCAGTCCAGGAGGAAAGCCCATTGAAAATCCGCAGATTTTCAGTAACAAAGTAGGTTTTGGACTTAGTGTAATCTTTGACGATGAATTCGCCGCTACGCTAAACGAAACTGTGCTTAATTCAAGCTTGAGCTCGCGCAGTATTCCCACAGGTATCTATGAAAATGGTGGTACCAATACGGCTTACAACATCAATACTAACTCGCTCGTGCTTACCGCACTTTGGTACAAGGCGTTAGGGAAGAACTCGATTTATGACTTTGTCACCAATGATTCACTGGTGACCCAATAAACGGGTCACCAACCTAGTCATTGTTATACGAAGGTACTAGTAATCCTCGCAAATAACTGACAATCAAAGCGCCCTAACGTTGAATACGTGCTCCACCCCACTGATTGCAGATAGAAGCTCCGCGTTCGGCTCTTGCTCGATGTCCAGTATTGTATACGCCACTTCATCTCGACTTTTGTTGAGCATATCAAGTACGTTGATATTCAGATCCGCAAGTAAAGAAAGAACCGTACCAAGCACCTTAGGAACATTGTCGTTGGCAAACGTGATTCGATAGCCTTCGGCGCGTTCTAGGGTGATCTGAGGAAAGTTAACCGAGTTGGTAATATTGCCGTTTTCAAGGAAATCAATAAGCTGCATGGCTCCCATCACCGCACAGTTTTCTTCTGCTTCTGCCGTAGACGCGCCGATGTGTGGCATGAGAATAACGCCTTCTCTGCCTATCAATGACGGCGTTGGAAAGTCCGTCACATATTGACCTACTTGACCATTTTCTAGTGCCGTAACCACGGCGTCAGTATCGACAATCTCTTTGCGAGCAAAGTTAAGCAGCACCAGACCCGGCTTAGCCGATGCGAGTAGTTCACTGCTGATAAGTCCGATGGTCGCTGGAAGGGCTGGAACATGGACCGTAACGAAGTCGCACTTACTGATTAACGACTGCAAGTTCTCCGCTCGCTGGATACGACTTGAAAGGCGCCATGCTGCCTCAACACTGAGCGCCGAGTCGAAACCGATGACTTCCATACCTAAATCGATAGCGGTATTCGCGACAGACGCACCAATTGCACCAAGACCAATAACGCCCAGCGTTTTACCTTTGATTTCCGAACCCGAGAAGCGTTTCTTTTCTTTCTCCAGTAGTTTGTCCATTGCGGCTGCATCAGAGAGTTCAGTAAGCGACTGGGAGTACTGCATTCCGCCAAAAACATCGCGCGCCGAGAGTAACAGCCCTGTTAATACTAATTCCTTTACCGCATTCGCATTAGCGCCAGGTGTATTGAATACCACAATGCCATTTTCTGTGCAGGCTTGAATCGGAATATTATTCACCCCCGCTCCACAGCGAGCGATGGCTTTAACGCTCGGGGCTATCGGTTCTTCATGCAGTTTTTGACTTCTCAGAAGAATCGCATCAGGCGCACTAAACTCGCTTGAGACTTCGTATTGATCACGTGAAAACTTATCGAGTCCTTTATTAGCAATCGCGTTGTAGGTTTTTATTTGTTTCATTATTGGTTCCACTTTAAGTTGAAAATCCTTTTCTACCCATCAGTGCACTTTATTCGTCCCAATGCTGGCTTTTTTATGTTGCGCCAGAGACAACAAAGCACCTGATAAGCAGGTGCTTTGTTCTTTATTTAGTGACTTCTGCGTAAGCCCAATCCAGCCACGGCAACAATGCTTCTATGTCTGTTGCCTCGACGGTCGCTCCCGCCCATATCCTCAAACCAGCAGGGGCATCACGATAAGCACCGATATCAAACGCAACTTGCTCTTCATCAAGAAGCTTAATCATGGCTTTAACCTGCTCTTCCGTCGCATCTAAGGTTAAGCACACACTGGTATTTGAGCGCTGCTCTGGATTTTTCGCTAAGAAGTGAATCCAGTCGCGAGAATCAACAAAGTTCGTTAACACGGCTAAGTTCGCTTGAGATTTCTCTATTGCCACGTCGACCCCGCCTAAACCATCCACCCAATCTAGAGCGTCTATGTAATCCACCACACACAGCATTGAAGGAGTATTAATGGTCGCCCCTTTGAAAATGCCTTCGATCAGCTTACCGCCTTTCGTCATTCGGAAGATCTTCGGAAGTGGCCAAGATGGTGTGTAACTTTCTAGACGCTCAACCGCTTTTGGACTTAGAACAATCACGCCATGACCACCCTCTCCACCAAGTACTTTCTGCCAGCTGTAGGTCACAACATCGAGTTTCTCCCAAGGCATATCCATTGCAAATACTGCCGAAGTCGCGTCACAAATAGTCAGTCCTTCACGCTCATCACTGATCCAATCACCGTTAGGGACTTTCACACCAGAGGTAGTACCGTTCCACGTAAACACCGCATCATGACTTGGATTAGCCTGAGAGAGATCAGGCAACTCGCCGTATTCCGCAAGATAGCTATTTACCTCATCCAACTTTAGCTGCTTAGTGATATCGGTTAACCAACCAGAACCGAACGACTCCCAATGAAATACATCAACAGGTCGTGCGCCTAGCATTGACCACATCACCATTTCCATCGCACCGGTATCTGAACCTGCGACAATACCGACGCGATAGTCGTCCGGGATGCCTAAAATCGCCTTAGTCTTGTCGATAGACTCAGCTAAAACGGCTTTACCAAGTGAAGAACGGTGACTGCGCCCCAAAGATGCCGTATCGAGATTCGATAGTTGATAGCCTGGGCGCTTACTGCAAGGTCCTGAAGAGAAGTTAGGATTGCTTGGTTTAATAATGGGTTTCATGGGCTTCCTGCCTAAAAAATGAATAACTATTCAAAAGATTGTCACAAACACACCAGTTAAGGCAAGCCCCCTGATCATCGACTTGCAGGTTTTGAGAGCTAGTGACGAATATCAGGTCTAATAAACAGTTCATAACATGGAATATTTTGGCGGTAATTTCGTCATATTTTTGTAATTTATTAGTACAAATATATTTTAATAACTCACAGTTTATTTGAATTGTAAAAACCTATTCCACATCACATTTAAATTGCTATTTTAATTAATTAAATTGATCTTGTCGGCAAATAAAATCTATCTACCGTGACCTCTCTATCATTTTGTTCGACGACAAGTGGCGAGAAATTATTGTCTTACAATATAGTAAATTCATTGCCATTGGAGGTGCTATGAAAAGCAATAAAGAGATCGCATTAGATGCTATCGAATTAGTGAAACCCGCAATTGAAAAACTGTTTGAGCGTACGAATCGCAAAGAGCTACACATCGTCGTTATGGACCCATCCATCAAGCCTTGGGAAGGCAGCTTTGAAGAGTCTATTTTGATCGAGTCTTCACTAGGAAATCCATCTCAATGGACGATTGAATTCGATAAATTGGCAAGAAAGAAAGCCCAGCAGGCATGGAGGAACAACACTCCAAATATTCATCAGCAGTCTGTTCACCCTTCCTCACTGCGTGAAGGCGACGTTTTATTTTATGGCTCCTTTGTTTATGGCGATATCGTCGTCGCATGTAGTGGCGTTGAACAATGGTACGACATGCTAATTAGCAGTTGGATTGCTCTAGCTATAGAGCAACTCACTATCAGTGAATATCAATCAATAAAAAACACTACCCCTACACAACAATTTAGATAATTAAGGTCAAAACTATGAGCAACTTACTTAAAAAACTATTTGTTACCGCTGGTATTCTCCTTTCGACATCGGTCATCGCTGCCGACTACCCAGCTAAAAATATTCGCCTTGTTGTTCCATTCGGTGCAGGTGGTGGTACCGATGCAGTTGGTCGTACACTAGCAAACTCAGCGAAAGACGTTCTAGGACAGAACATTGCGGTAATGAACCGTACTGGTGGTGCTGGCGCTGTTGGTATGAGCTTTGGTGCTCAGCAACGTGCAGATGGCTATACACTAACGGTTGTCACTCGCGAGATTGCCTCTCTTCCACAAATGGGATTGATGCAGCATACGGCTGATGATTTCAAACTTATTCGTATGGTCAACCTTGACCCAGCTGTTGTACTTGTTTCCGCTGACAGCCCATATAACACCATTAACGATCTGATCGCTGAGGCGAAGAAAGAAGATGGCGCGGTTAAGTTCGCATCAACAGCAGCGCCTAACTTCTATCTGATGGCGTTAGAAAAAGACCAAGGCATTAAGCTCAATGCCATTCCTTACAACGGCGCTTCTGAAGCGATCCCTGCGGTTCTTGGTAAACATACTGATGTGACTATGGTTACGCCGGGAGAAGCCATTGCTCAACTGCGCTCAGGTCAACTAAAAGCGCTAGGTGTTATGTCTGAAGAGCGCATTGCTTACATTCCTGACGTTCCAACGCTTAAAGAGCAAGGTGTAGACGTGCAAACAGGTACATGGCGTGGCATTGGCGCTCCTAAGAACACGCCAGATGAAGTTATCGAAACACTTGGCAAAGCATTTGACCAAGCTATGGCATCACCTGAGTTTATCGAGTTTATGGAAAAAGGTGCCATGACAATCCATAACCTAAATGCCGAAGAGTTCACCTCGTTCGTAGAGCAAGACACGAAAGCACTGGGTCAACTTATTAACTAATTCAATTATCTAGTATGTATTACCTGCGGGGGCGTTTCTCTCCCCCGCATCTCTCACGCAGTTGAGGTGAGTCTATGAAAAGTCGTCATGTTATTTTCCCTTCGCTTATGATCATCTTTGGCGCTCTAAGCCTTTATTTCATAAGTCAGTTTGCAGAGCCTCGCTTTCAAGACGCGAGTGTAGATGCCAAATTTTTTCCTAGCGTTGTCGCCATCGCCATCATTCTTCTATCCGGTCTACTGATCATCCAACATGTCATGCAAAACAAGCTCACTAAAGAAGAGCTGCCAATTTTCACTAAATTATCGGTGTTCGGTCTCGCATTTTTGGGTGGCTACGCTTTATTGATCAATTTAGTGGGATATCTCATTGCATCATTTATCGCATTCACCATTTATCTCGTCATATTCAAAGTCAAAAAGCCGCTCTACTATGCCGTCGCGTGGGCATTTGTTTATGGAATTTACTATCTATTTGGTGAGGTGTTTATCATCGCTTTACCAGAAGGCTTATTATATTAAGGGACCGCTATGTTTGAACATTTAGTTAATGGCCTAGCGGTCGCATTTAGTTTCTCCGTTCTTCCTGTTCTTGTGTTTGGTGTCCTTGGGGGCATAATCCTTGGTGCCCTACCCGGCTTAACAGCCACCATGGGGGTTGCCATCTTGCTACCTTTTACCTTTGGAATGGAGCCAACCGCCGCACTCGTGATGCTAATCGGTGTTTATATCGGTGGAATATACGGCGGCTCCATTGCTGCTATTTTGCTAAAAACTCCGGGCACGCCAGCATCTGCAGCAACCGTTCTAGATGGGCATACTCTCGCTGCTAAGGGGCAAGCGGCTCGTGCGTTAAGTATCTCTGCTGTGGCTTCATTTACGGGTGGCTTAATCAGTACCATAGTTCTCATCGGTATCTCACCGCTCTTAGCAGACTTCGCTCTGAGATTTAATGCTCCTGAATATTTTGCATTGGCTGTGTTCGGCCTAACCATCATTGCTAGCGTCTCAGCTCAAAATATTCTCAAGGGCCTGCTCGCGGGTGCGATTGGACTTCTTATTTCAACGGTCGGTTTAGACCCTATTAGTAGCGTCCCTAGGTTTACCTTTGGCGTAATGGATCTATACAGCGGTATCAACGTCATTCCTGTACTGATTGGTTTATTTGCTCTGTCCGAAGCGCTCAATCAAATCGAAAAAATTACGTCAGAAAAGAAAATGGCGAAGCCGAAATTCGATCGAAGCCTAATGAGCAAGCAAGATCTCAAAGAGATGATGCCAACAGCAGTCAAAAGCGGCTTATTAGGAACTTCTATTGGTTCAGTGCCCGGTGCTGGCGCGGATATCTCAGCGTTTGTTTGCTACAACGAAGCGAAGCGCTCGTCGAAGAATCCAGAAGAGTTTGGTAAAGGGTCTGTGCGCGGGCTTGCTGCCGCAGAAGCTGGTAATAACGGGGTAACAGGCGGCTCACTCGTGCCTTTGCTTACTCTTGGTGTTCCAGGAGATGCGGTCGCCGCGGTCTTGCTTGGCGCTCTGATTGTTCAAGGTTTAACGCCTGGTCCTCTGCTGTTCGCACAAAGCCCAGAAGTCGTTTATGGCGTGTTCAGTTCAATGTTGGTGGCTAACCTTGTCATGCTTATCGTTGGGTTGATCGGTATTCGATTCTTCTGCCGCATCATTGAGGTGCCGAAGATACTCATGATTCCAATCATCATCTTCTTGTCGGTCGTCGGTGCTTATGCCATCAACAACTCAATGTTTGATGTCGGCATTGCGATTGGCTTTGGTTTCCTTGGTTTTGTTCTAAGCAAGCTAGAGATACCTTCGTCACCAATTCTGCTAGCAATAATCTTGGGACCGATGGCAGAGACCAACCTTCGAAAAGCGTTGCTTATGTACGATAACAGCTGGTCATTCTTATATGAAAGACCGATCGCACTCGCGTTCATCGTATTGGCGGTGTTCTCTGTGTACTCAACTTTGCGTATGAAAAAACGGCAAAAGCTTCAACAAGCAACAGAATAACTGAAGCAGATGTTCAAAGCGTAAAAAGGCATGGTGTAAAAACCATGCCTTTCTTTTGAGTGTATTCAGCTAGTTTTAGAAGCCAACAACACTTTGCATCAATATGCCGCAAATATACGCGCCATAAGTACCCAATGCATAGCCGAGAACCGCCATCAAAATACCAACGGGTGCCAGTGATGGGTGGAATGCTGCCGCTACAACTGGAGCCGATGCTGCGCCACCCACGTTTGCTTGGCTACCTACCGCCATAAAGAATAGTGGCGCTCTAATAAGCTTCGCGACGCCAATCATCAGCAGTGCATGAATCGTTAACCATGTAATACCGATAAAGAAGTAACCTGGGTTATCTAGAATCGCAGTCACATCCATTTGCATACCAATCGTCGCGACGAGAATATAGATGAATGCCGAACCAATTTTTGATGCACCAGCGTGCTCTAGGGTGCGAGCAGGTTTAAACATTGAAGCGATAAGAGCGAATGTCGTAACCAATACGATTAGCCAGAAGAATCCTGAAGTCAGGCTGTACTTTTCAAGCTCAGGTGCGTTGGTTGCAATCCATGGTGCAATTAAGTCTGCCCCAAAATGAGCCAAGCCTGTCAAACCAAACGCAATCGCGACGACTTTCATCATATCTGTTGTCGTGATCGGACGAGAGTTTTCCTCTTCGTATTTCGCCACCGTCTCTTTAAGTTCGTCGATGGACGTTGTATCTGCTTTTAGCCAAGCATCCATTTTCTTTTGACGACCAGCCATGATAAGCAGCACGGCCATCCAGATGTTGGCGCAGATAACATCAACAGTGATCATTGCGGAGAACAGTTGGTCACCAACGCCAAACACTTCCTTCATCGCCGCTTGGTTTGCACCACCACCGATCCAAGAACCCGCTACCGTAGTTAGCCCTCGCCATACGTCACCAGAGACAAGGTCAGGATTGACGAAATTTAAAATAATAATCGCCGCTGGGCCGCCAATGATAATACCAAGGGTGCCTGTTAAAAACATGATGACGGCTTTAGAGCCTAAGCCGAAGATCTTCTTCAGATCAGCAGATACGATAAGTAGTACTAACGCACCTGGAAGCAGATAACGACTTGCAACGAAATACAAGTTAGAGGCTGAGCCATCAATCAAACCAGTCGTATTAAGTAGCGACGGCAGAAAGTAACACAGCAAAAGACCAGGAACGACGGAATAGAATTTTTTCCAGAACGGGTTTTTACTGCTTTCTGTGATAAATACAGCGCCGAGGATAACGGCTAACAAACCCATGATGACAGCATCATTAGTGATCATGTCGATAAATCTCCTTAACTGATGTCTTCTTGAAACAATTAGACACATTTTGTTAGTTGGCCGAGACTATACCCACTACCCTCGCCTGTCACAAATTTTAACAATCTTTACGCACAGTGCATGAATAATTAAACATTCATCATCATTAGCAATACTAGAACCATAACGATAAACCATGAAAAACAATGTTCAAAAAACAAGCTAATCTCTATATTGTTTTAATTTACATGAAGTTAGGACGTAGACTTGTGATTTTAACATCTTGCTAACCCTAAAAATCTTTACCTACTTTTCAATAACCAAACACATGCAACCAAGCGCACCACTTATGTTAAACCGCGCAAATTTTGTACCCCAAGACAATCACAATTGTTTGATCTAAATCACATACGTAAGTCAAGAATGGTAACTTCCACGTCAATTTGCACTGGGTATTCCCTCATCAACTCATCAACAATTGACTAAACAAACAGAAAATCTAACGATTGCACATCAATACTGGATCTTTATACAGTTACTGCATATACTGTTTTTACATACAGTAATTCATGAGGTGTAGTTATGTTGCAAGAAAGACTAGAACGCATCAACGAGCTGCGTAAAAAAGCGATGGCCAATCCTGAATTCATGAAATCTGCGCAAGCTCATGCTGAAGCGCTACAGAGTCAACAACACACTGCGCAGTCAAAACGCAGTAAAAAGCCGAAAACACTCTCTGATATTTACAAAGGCTATGACTTCGGGATCTAACTCGAACTTACTTCTCATCGATCGAAGGAGGAAACGTTCCTCCTTCTCACCAACACAAACCGACTCTTAACCTTTATTGTTCCTATTATTGCTGGTTGTTTCACAAAATCTGGTCGTAGTGGCTATTTGTATACAAAGTGGAGTATTATTGTTCTAACAAGGAAAGAAAACTGTAGAGTGCTGTAACCAGATGGGAAACCTAAAAAGCTCAGTGAATAAAGGTGTGAAAACCAAAATCGCAGGACAGACCCAAGACGATGTGGTCTATTGCCACGTTTTTGATGCCATTCTTGAACAACGACTGCCACCAGCGACAAAGCTTAGTGAGGAAGCATTGGCTGAAATCTTTGGCGTAAGCCGAACGATTATTCGCCGTGCACTACTAAGGCTTTCACTGGAAAAGGTCGTAGATATAAGACCAAACCGAGGTGCAATCGTTGCGGCTCCTTCAGTCGAAGAAGCCAAACAGATCTTCAAAGCGCGTGAAGTACTTGAGCTTGCTATTATCGAGCTTGCAGTGGAGCACGCAACTAGCGCTCAGATTACAGAGTGTCGTCAATTGGTGGAAGACGAAGATAATGCTTTTGCTACTAATGACTACGGCAAAGGCTTACGTTTATCCGGTGAGTTTCATATCAAGCTAGCTGAAATGGCTGAGAACGCGCCACTATTAACATTCCAACGCAGCATAGTCTCTCAGTCATCTCTACTTATCGCAATGTACGAAACAACTAACAATGCTCATTGTTCGCAAGACGAACACCGAGAGCTATTGGATTCGATCGAAGATCGAGACAAAGAGAAAGCAGTCTCATTGATGAAAGTTCACCTAGAACACATTCGAGCTAAGCTTAACCTTGATGATAGCGTTGCCTCTAATGACCTCCATGTCGTGTTCTCAGATGTTTTGAAGAACAAAGCGAGTTAAAACGAAGACCAGCAAACAAAATGCTGGTCTTTTTACATTTGCACCCTTACCCAAAAATCAGTTCTTAACGTCAGTTTTCAACGATGATTTTTTGTATCGCACACAGCGGTACTCTCCACCACACAACACTTTCCAAACCAACAACCTAGCCACAACTCCCAATTTGACCTCGATCTCAACCCATTAGAAATGTTGCCAACTTGTAAATTAATAGTTGACCTTGTGGTCAATTTAGCCAATTATTGACCAGAAGGTCAGAAAAATAAATTCATGAATACACTGTACAAGGAGGTCTCTTGATTACTTTTTTACTCAATCAAGAAATCAGACAGGAAGTAAATGTCTCCCCAAACATGACGGTGCTGAACTATCTGCGCACTCATGTTAAAAAAACAGGCACCAAGGAAGGATGCGGTTCTGGTGATTGCGGTGCATGTACCGTGGTACTTGGTGAGCTCGTCGATGGTAAGCTTGAGTATCGCAGCGTTAACTCCTGCCTCACTTTTATTTCTGCTCTTCACGGCAAGCAACTTATCACGGTAGAAGATCTGCAAGCTCGCGATAAGTCACTTCACCCAGTTCAACAAGCCATTGTCGAGTTTCATGGCTCTCAGTGCGGCTACTGTACGCCTGGATTCATCATGTCGATGTTCGCTCTGACTAAGAACAAGCCGAATGCAAACAAAGCCGATGTGATGGAATCATTGGCGGGCAATCTATGCCGTTGTACAGGGTATCGACCTATCGTAGATTCTGCTTTGTCACTGTGTTCGGAAGAGCAAATCGTTGACCAATTCTCAGAGCTTGAACGAGCGACCATCGCTAAACTAGAAAAAATCCAAAATGAAGAAGCGAGTCTTCGTCTTGGACACCTTACCGCATTTTCTCCAAAGAACACTGAAGAGCTTGCCAAACTATACAAAGCTCATCCACAGGCCAAACTGGTTGCCGGTGGTACAGATTTGGCACTCGAAGTTACTCAATTCCATCGCGAGATAGAAACCCTTATCAGCGTGAATCTCGTCGAAGAGATGAAAGTTTGCCAAGAGACAGAAGACAGCCTAGAGATTGGCGCAAACCTTCCAATCAGCGATGTCTATACACTACTAAACAAGCACTATCCCGACTTTGGTGAACTGTTGCATCGCTTCGCCTCTTTGCAAGTTAGAAATCAAGGCACTATAGGTGGCAATATTGCTAACGCTTCGCCTATCGGAGACACCCCACCGCTGCTCATCGCTCTTGATGCAAAAATCCAACTACGCTGTGGTGATGAAACACGTGTTATGCCTATTGAGGACTACTTCATTAGCTACAAAGTCACTGCTCAGCAGCCTAGCGAGTTCATTGAAAAGATCGTTATACCTAAGCCATCATCAAGCACATTCCGAGCTTACAAGCTCTCGAAACGTCTCGATGACGACATCTCTGCAGTTTGCGGTGCTTTCAGCATTGAAGTGAAAGATAACCATGTAGTGAGTGCTCGTATCGCCTTTGGCGGCATGGCTGCAACACCTAAACGAGCAATATCTTGTGAGCAGACGTTAGTCGGACAGCCTTGGAATGAAGAGACCATTAGCAAGGCAATGGAAGCACTGAGTCACGACTTTGAGCCCCTATCAGATTTTCGCGCAAGCCAGACTTACCGGAGCCTCACCGCAGCCAATATGCTCAAACGCTATTACATTGAAACCAATAACACCAACAATCTGATTGAAACGAGGGTAACATCTTATGTCTAATGTGAATCATCAGCAGCTGACTCACGAAGAGATGGTTGCTATCGTCAAACAAGATCTTAAAACAGGTGTTGGTAAAAGCGTAAAGCACGATAGCGCACCAAAACAAGTGACGGGTGAGGCTGTCTATATCGATGACAGACTTGAGTTCCCAAACCAACTTCATGTCTACGCACTACTAAGCACACAAGCACACGCAAAAATCACGAAGATAGACGTCTCTCCTTGTTATGATTTCGCTGGCGTTGCTATTGCGATTACGTCCAAAGACGTGCCAGGACAGCTTGATATTGGCGCTATCCTTCCCGGTGATCCTCTGCTTGCCGATGGCATCGTCGAGTACTATGGTCAGCCTGTCATCGCAGTGGCGGCGAGCGACCTCGAAACTGCAAGAAAAGCAGCGCACGCAGCCATCGTTGAGTACGAACCACTACCTGCCGTTCTGGATGTCAAAGAAGCACTCGCGAAAAAGCATTTCGTGACAGAAAGCCACCAGCAAAAGCGCGGTGACTCCGCCAAAGCACTCGCGAGCGCAAAGCACGTCATCGAGGGTGAAATCGAAATTGGCGGTCAAGAACATTTCTATCTCGAAACACAAGTTAGCAGCGTAATGCCAACCGAAGACGGCGGCATGATTGTTTATACCTCTACACAAAACCCAACAGAAGTGCAAAAGCTGGTCTCTGAGGTACTTGGAGTTGCGATGCACAAGGTAGTTATCGATATGCGCCGCATGGGCGGTGGTTTTGGTGGTAAAGAGACACAAGCGGCTGCGCCTGCTTGTATGGCAGCGGTCATCGCCCATTTGACAGGTCGACCAACCAAGATGCGTCTGCTTCGCAATGAAGATATGACCATGACCGGCAAACGTCACCCATTCTACAACCAATATAAGATTGGGTTTGATGATAACGGTGTGATTCAAGGTGTCGATATTGTTGTCGCCGGTAACTGTGGCTACTCGCCAGATCTGTCGAGCTCGATTGTCGACCGTGCCATGTTCCACTCTGACAATGCTTACTATTTGGGTGATGCGACCGTTACCGGACACCGCTGCAAAACCAATACCGCTTCGAATACCGCTTACCGTGGTTTTGGTGGTCCTCAGGGGATGATGACCATTGAACACATCATGGATGAAATCGCCCGCTACCTAAACAAAGACCCGTTAGAAGTTCGCAAAGCCAACTACTACGGCGAAGAGGGTCGAAACGTTACCCACTACTACCAAACAGTGGAAGATAACTTCCTTCCTGAAATCACTGAGCAGTTAGAACAAAGCAGTGATTACCACGCAAGGCGCAAAGAGATCGCTGAGTTCAACAAAAACAGTCCAATTTTGAAAAAGGGTTTGTCTATCACGCCCGTCAAATTTGGTATCTCGTTTACCGCCACCTTCCTAAACCAAGCTGGCGCTCTTATACACATCTATACCGATGGCAGTATCCACCTAAACCACGGGGGGACTGAGATGGGTCAAGGTCTGAATATCAAAGTGGCGCAAATCGTTGCAGAGGAGTTTCAAGTAGATGTTGACCGTATCCAAATCACCGCTACCAACACCGACAAGGTGCCGAACACCTCGCCCACGGCGGCCTCATCGGGCGCCGATCTCAACGGTAAAGCTGCACAAAACGCCGCAATAACCATTAAACAGCGTCTGATTGAATTTGCTTCTTCTCACTTTAAAGTCACTCCTGAAGAAGTGCTGTTTAAAAATGGCATGGTCCAAATACGCGAACAAATAATGACATTTGCCGACTTTGCGCAGTTGGCATGGATGAACCAAATCTCACTATCAAGCACAGGTTTTTATCGCACGCCTAAAATCTACTATGACCATGAGAAAGCACGTGGCCGCCCTTTCTATTACTACGCTTACGGCGCGTCGTGTTCAGAAGTCATCATCGATACCCTCACTGGTGAATACAAAATCTTGCGCGTGGATATCTTGCATGATGTAGGCGCATCGCTTAACCCTGCCATTGACATTGGTCAGGTAGAAGGTGGCTTCGTTCAAGGTGTGGGTTGGTTGACAACCGAAGAGCTCGTCTGGAATGAGCAAGGACGTTTGATGACGAATGGCCCTGCAAGCTACAAGATTCCTGCTATTGCAGACATGCCGATCGATTTTAGAACGCATCTTCTCGAAAACCGAAGTAACCCAGAAGACACCGTGTTCAACTCCAAAGCGGTGGGTGAACCGCCTTTCATGCTCGGCATGTCCGTTTGGAGTGCGCTAAAAGACGCCATCTCTTATGTCGCCGTTGATGGTGCGATTCCCAAACTGGATACCCCAGCAACACCAGAACGTGTGTTAATGGCGGTACAAGCCGTGACACAAGGTCAGAGTGTTAACACGGCATCCTTCACGGAAACTAATTAACAGGAGGTCACTATGTTTAAGGATAACTGGATTCATGAGCTTGCTAGGCTCGAAGAACAACACGAACCTTGTGTCATGGTGACCGTACTTGAAGATCGCGGCTCCGTGCCGCGAGATGCAGGTACAAAAATGCTGGTAACCCGAGACAACATCATCGCGACCATTGGAGGCGGTCATTTAGAGCATGTCGCTTCTAAAATGGCACGAGAAATGCTTCTTTCTGGAGAGCAAAGCCTAAAAGTAGAAAGATTTAATTTGGGTGCTCGATTAGGACAATGCTGTGGTGGTATGGCAACGCTCAGCTTTGAACCTATCGGTACTTCACAAAAGCATTTGGTACTTTTTGGTGCAGGTCATGTGGCAAAAGCATTGGTTCATATTGTCGCTACTCTGCCCTTTAGAGTAACGTGGATTGATGAGCGCGAGGCTGAATTTCCGGACATCTTACCGCAAGGTGTCAATAAGCTTGTGAGTGACGATCCAGTTGGCGAAATCGCTCAGATGCCACCAAACAGTTATTACCTCGTAATGACTCACAATCATCAACTCGATTTCGATCTGGCAAAAGCGATTATCAAGCGCAGTGACAGCGCCTACTTTGGGATGATTGGATCACTGACCAAGCGTAAGAAGTTTGATTTCCGATTGGCGCAACGTGGCTTCAGTCAAGATGAGATCAACACTATGACCTGCCCGATAGGCATCGGAGCGGTCACTGGAAAACACCCAGCAGAGATTGCGGTCTCGGTTGCGGGTGAGCTGATTTCCCACTATCAAGGTAACCCGATAGAGCAAAAGCGTCCCACGAACACGCGCCAAGAGCTAGACCAAGCAGGCTAAAAAGCCGCAAAAGGATTACAATAATAATACTGCCTGAGGAATTCGGGCAGAGAAAGGAAGTGTCATGACAACACAACGCAAGGCCTATCGCGCCAGCATTTTACATAGCATTGCTGACCCCAAAGATGTGGGTCTAGAGAACTCATACCAATTTTTTGAAGATGGCATGATCGTCGTAGAAAACGGTCACATCGTCGACATCGGCAGCGCAACCGATATATTGGCTAGACACACCAAGCCAATGAAAATCAAAACCTATAAAGACAAGCTTATCACCTCAGGCTTTATCGATACTCATATCCACTACCCTCAGACAGGTATGATTGCCTCTTATGGGGAACAGCTTCTTGATTGGCTTGAAAACTATACCTTCCCAGAAGAGCGACGCTTTCAAAACCCTATCTATGCACTCAAGGTAGCGAAGCTGTTTCTGGATGAGCTTGCCAGCAACGGCACAACGACCGCGTTAGTGTTTGGTACCGTGCACAAAGAATCGGTGGATGTCTTCTTTGGAGAAGCTGAACGTCGAAACCTGCGAATGATTTGCGGTAAGGTGTTAATGGACCGCAACGCTCCAGACTACCTTACTGATACACCAGAATCTGGCTACCAAGCATCAAAAGAGCTTATCGAAAAGTGGCACCATCGCGGGCGTCTGCATTACGCTGTCACACCGCGATTTGCTCCTACTAGCACACCTGAGCAACTCGCTATGGTTGGAAAGCTGCTTGAGGAATACCCTGACGTCTATATGCACACTCACCTTTCAGAAAACAAGAAAGAGATCGAGTGGGTTCTCGACCTGTTCCCAGAGCGAGAGAGCTATTTAGATGTCTACGACCACTACGGCCTACTTCATAAACGCTCGGTATTTGCCCATGGTATTCATCTTTCAGATTGTGAATGTCAACGTCTAGCGGATACAGAATCCGCCATTGCTTTTTGTCCAACCTCTAACCTATTCCTTGGTTCTGGCTTATTTAAGCTCAACAAGATGGAAGACACTGGCATCCGAGTTGGCATGGGTACGGATGTGGGAGCAGGCACCAGTTTCTCTATACTGCAGACCATGAGTGAGGCGTATAAGATTATGCAGCTACAACAAGAAAAGCTGCACCCAATCAAATCACTGTTTCTTGCCACGCTGGGCGGTGCGAAGGCTCTGCACTTAGAAGATAAAATCGGTAACTTAGAAATAGGTAAAGAAGCTGACTTTGTGGTTCTGGATCTGCATGCGACGCAACTGATGCGCTTTAGGATGAATCAAGCAACAACGCTTGAAGAAAAGCTGTTTGTGTTGATGAGCCTGGGTGATGACCGAACGGTTTGTGAAACTTATATCTATGGCGATTTAGCGTATGATGCGAAAGGTCAACGCGATAAGAGAATGGTGAGTTAAGGGTAGTCAACTGTATTACATAAAACAATCGTCACCCCTGCGCAGGCAGGGGTCTTCTACAAGCACGCCCATCCTCAACTCCTTCCTCAAACAACAACTTTTTTCACCTTTTTTCAAACATGAACGAATTCTGAATATTCATTTCAAGGTTAGTTAATCTAGACGGATGCATACTGACATCGTCAACTAAACAAAGATGTCTAAATCGAGGTTATTATGAAAAAAGTTATCATCGCTACAGCACTAATCCTAACGTCTGGTTTCGCAGCAGCTAAATCAATGCCTGCTCAAGGCGGTTTTAACGGTCCTACCCTTGGCGCGCAAACGACTGTTGCACAAGCGTTGGAAGCAAAAGACGACACTGCGGTTCAAATCACTGGCAACATAACCCACTCTCTAGGTGATGAAAAGTACCAATTCACTGACGGTCAAAACACCATTGTTATCGAGGTTGAGAACGAAGACTGGCGTGGTGTTGAAGTGTCTCCAACCGATACAGTAATTATCTCTGGTAAGGTCGATAAAGACACGTTCGAAGACACTAAGCTGGACATTAAACGCGTAGCAATTGCAGGCTAATCTGACTTAAGAGTCAACTGCCTTTGCTAGGGTGATTGGCGACAAGAATCACGCCGATCACTATCAAGATCGCCCCTCCAATCCGGTGGGGCGATAGTTCGATCTTAGGGTAGCCCAAAAGCCCGTACTGATCGTAAAAAAGAGACGCGATGACCTGCCCACAAACAATCGAGATCGCAAGCGCTAAAGCCCCTAACTTAGGTGCTAGATAGATCGACATTGCAATATTAAAGGCCCCTAAAAAACCACCCAACCACGCCCACCAAGGAAGATTCTTTAAACTTCCTGTCGGAAACCAAGGCTTTCCTTCCAGCACGACTAATGTACCGAGTACTATGGTCCCAATCACAAACGAAATAAACGCGGCCTGAAGTGGAGAACTTAGCCCAGTTCGAAGCTGTGCATTAACGCCTGCCTGTGAAGCTAAAGTGGTGCCGACTATGACACTGAGCAACACCAAAATCACGCCCGTAAAATTCGCCACTGTTTATTTCCTTATTGCTGCACTCTTTCAAGCGTAGCACTTCATTCCCAACTATTTTCCTGTACAGTAATACGAGTACATATTCGAAATAGGGACAGGACATGAGCAAAAAGGTATTCGCAGTAATTGGAACAGGCGCGATCGGAGGTTACTACGGTGCAAGACTCCATCATGGAGGTCATGACGTCCACTTCCTATTAAACAGTGACTACCAGCATGTTGTTGAGAACGGTTTACGTGTCGACTCGCACTACGGCGATTTTTCTATTCCTTCAAGTGACCTCAACGCATACAGCACGCCTACTGACATGCCAAAAGCAGACGTCGTACTCGTCGCGCTCAAAACTACCCAGAATCATCTACTCGAAAGCCTCATTCAACCATTGCTAAAACCAAACACATTAGTCATGCTGCTCCAAAACGGAATCGGTGCAGAACAAGAGGTAGCAGAGGCGTTCGACCTGCCTTTCGTTGGTGGTGGTTTGTGTTTTATTTGCTCGAACAAGGTGGGCCCTGGACATATTGACCACATTGATTACGGACGCATTACTATTGGCGTATACGGCCAAAGTGGAATCGACGCATTACACGCATTCGCAAATGATTTAACCCAAGGTGGCGTCGAAGTCGATGTAGACTCCAAAATCATCGATGCGCGTTGGAAAAAATTACTTTGGAATGTGCCATTCAACGGATTGTCTACAGTTCTGGATTCAGATACTGCAACAATGATGGATTGCGCTGAGTTAGTAGGTTTATCAAAGGCAATTATGATCGAAGTTCAGCATGCCGCCCAAACTACTGACACAGAGATCCCGATGTCACTCATTGACACCATGCTTAGCAACACAGCTAAAATGAAGCCCTACTTGACCAGTATGCTGCTAGATAGGCGCAATAATCGAGAGCTTGAGATTCAATATATGTACAAAAACGCCATTGATTTAGCCGCTAGTCATGGCGTTACGATGCCAAAAACAACTGCGCTTTACGAGCAACTGTGCTTCATTAATAGACAAATCAAGGGCGTTTAATCTACTCTGCGACCCTGCGTGGGTCGCTTCTCACTGGAGCCCTATCTTTCAATCTCCAACCCAATGAATTATTGAGTCTCCAAAAATTCAATGGGTTGTGACCACTCCGCTTACTAATTGTTAAATTTTGTGTTATTGATATTCGCCTCAAAATGGACTTTATAAAAGCGCGTTAATGAACACTCCACGATACGACCTTTCCTTCACCTTTTGGCTGTACCTGTTAGCTGGCACTTTGTTTGGCATTTATGGCGGGCGCGTGTGCCCTATGTTAGAGACGCTGACACTTTCAGAGGTCTTAATACATACTGGAATTACTTTTACTGCGTTATTCGCGGTGCGACACATAATCTCTTCGCGGTTAGAGTATCTAGGCTTTTCAAACCTTGCTAAGTTGGATGCTGGTTTGTTCCTGATAGCGAGCATTCCTCTAGCGATGTTTTATTCCCTCAGCTATGAGTTTCCGATCGACAGTAACCTCAAGGTCGTGTTTGGTTTGACCATGTTCGGGTTTCTCACAGGGTTTATTCTCAACCTTCGAGCGCAGTTAGAGAACGTCGAACAATTCGATCAGGATTCATCTCCTATCACATTACAAACCAATGAACGTCAGTCAATGATGGGACAGGCTATCGCGCTTGTTTTGCTGCTGCTAGTGACTCTAACTATTACCTTAAGCATGGTCGCTTTAAAAGACGTATTCTGGTTGGAGCACAATCCAGAGCGTGTGTTAGACGGCAGTGGCAAGATCAGCATAATCAAAGAGTTCGCCTACATTGCCTGCGTGCTCATTGGCTACTCTATTTACATCATGAAACTGTGGAGCCAATTAATGAAGCGCATCCTAGCGGACCAAGAAGCTGCGCTTAAGAAAGTTGCCGCTGGTCACATAGACACTAGGTTGCCGATCTACAATAACGATGAGTTTGGTGCTGTGGCTCGGATGACCAATGCGATGATCGATACTCTACAAGATAGCCAAGACGAAGTGGCTGTCACTCGCGATGTGGCGATTGTTAGCTTATCGGCACTTGCGGAGTCTCGCGACAACGAAACCGGCGCGCATATTCTACGCACACAAGAATATGTTAAGGCGTTAGCGGTCGAGCTCTCAGCGCACCCGAAGCACAACACCCTGCTTTTACCTAGCTATATAGATCTTCTCTACAAGTCGGCTCCTTTGCACGATATTGGCAAAGTTGGTGTCCCCGATGATGTTCTACTCAAACCAGGAAAACTCACTGATGAGGAGTTCGACATCATGAAATCGCACCCAGTGATCGGCGCGGAAGCGCTCTCCATCGCTGAGCAGCAACTTGGCAGTAGCTCCTTCCTGCGAGTAGCGAAAGAAATTTCTCTGACCCATCATGAAAAATGGGACGGCAGTGGCTATCCTAAAGGGCTTGCCAAAGAGGATATTCCTTTGTCAGGACGATTAATGGCATTGGCCGATGTCTATGATGCTCTTATTTCGAAACGCGTATATAAACCCGCCTTTAGTCACGACAAGGCCAAAGCAATCATCGTCGAAGGACGCGGGCAGCATTTCGACCCTGAAGTTGTTGATGCGTTTTTGGCTGTTGAACAACAATTCATCGACATAGCGAAGCAATATAAAGACAAAGAGCACGAGATCGCTGCATAAGCCCCGAAGCGCAATATTCTGGATAATTCAAAAAATAAAAGCCGTCCCAGTTCGGACGGCTTTTGTTATGAACAATGTTCATTAACTATGCTAAGTAACTATGTTAGATAAACATGCTACTGAATCTGAGCACCCTGCTCTACCCACTCTCCAATTAGAGTGCGCTCTTCATCGGTCATTTGAGTGAGGTTGCCAAGTGGCATCACTTTTGTTGTTACTGTCTGAGCGACAATACGCGGCACATTCACTTTGATCTCTTCTGGCGTATCCAATACGACTCCACCAGGCGCAGTCTGAAATGCAGCGTGTGTTGGCGTTGCGGAATGACACACAGAGCATCGCTCTTGAATGACCTGATTAATCTGTGAAAACGGAATCGAGCCATCATGACCTTGAGATTGAGCAATCTGGCCATTGCCCGTTTGTACTTCTTCAGAGCTTGCCTGAATTTGTGCCACCGGTGCTTTAGCGACTGGCGTCGATGGTCTGTTCGCATACGGAGATGAGACAAAAGCAAGAGTCACCATACCCAAAGCGGCTGCTGGAATCGTCCATGCAAATTTTTGACTACCATGACGTGTATTGAAATAGTGTCTCACTAAGATGCTGAACACTGATAAACCCGCTAAGATCGCCCAGTTATATTCATGGCCATAGGTACTTGGAAAGTGGTTACTGATCATAATGAACAGCACTGGCAACGTCAGATAATTGTTGTGTCTTGAGCGCAGCAACCCTTTCGCAGGTAACGCAGGATCAGGCTCTTGATTGTTTTCAATCGCTTTCACTAGGTTACGCTGAGCTGGCATGATAACGAAGAACACATTACCCACCATAATGGTCCCGATAATAGCACCAACATGGATGTAAGCACCGCGACCACTGAACACCTGAGTTAGCCCATAGGCTGCAGCCACTAAGCCGACAAACAACACAATACCTAAGACTATGGGTGTTTTACCTAAGGCTGAGTTACAAAGCACGTTATAAATGACCCAGCCGGCTACTAGAGACGCCACACCTATCATTATCGCGGTAGTGGAATCGATACCCGAGCCCGGAGCAACCAAATAGATCTCAGCGTTGAGGTAGTACACTACGCCCAAAAGCAGCACACCGGTTATCCATGTGAAATACGCTTCCCATTTAAACCAATGCAAATTCTCTGGCATCTTAGGTGGCGCAAGCTTGTATTTCTCTAGATGGTAAATCCCACCACCATGAATTGCCCACAAATCGCCGGAAAGACCATCACGGGGATTTGTGCGATTAAGGTTATTCTCTAACCATACAAAGTAGAATGACGCACCAATCCATGCGATACCTACTATCATGTGAACCCAACGAATAATCAGGTTCAGCCATTCTGTTACGTGTGGATCCATAACACACTCCTCGTCAGCAGCTTAGACAGAAACTCGCTGCTCATCCTTATCTTTTTGTATCTCATCTAGGTCAATGGGCAGATCTTCTAGGCTTAGCTGAACCAGTCCCTCACTAAAGAACACCTCATCACAGTTATTCCCATCGCCAGCTCTATCTACAATTAGAAACTGGTCTTGGTCGGTTAACGCTAAAACTGGATGATGCCAAACGCCCTTGTGATAGTTCACACCTTGCTGACCATTGCTCAAAAATGCTCTGCAGTGCTCCAAAGAAGGGTTGTCTCCTTCGGGCGCAACGACGATAAGATACGGTTTCCCGAGTAATGGTATAAACGCTTGTGAGCCAAGCGGGTGCCTTTCTAACATTTTGATAGTCAGCGGATACTGCAAAGGCGTCGCCTGAAAGATACTCATGATGGCTCTACCACCCTGCTCTTCCACGTCAGCCTCAGCTAGCTTGTGATAACGACGTGTTGATCCGTTGTTGATCATAAAATAGTCGCTATTTTCCACCTCGATGACATCACCAAACTCAGCAAACGCATGCTTGTTGAGAGGCTCTATTTCAATTCGGCGTATACCAGTACTCATATCCATTCCCTCTAGTAAGTTTAGTCCGCCTTGGTGCCAAATAGGCGCAAGCGACTAACACCGCCGTCGGGGAAGATGTTCAATCGTACATGGGTGATCGGTCCGATCTCATTAACCTCTGATACGAACTCATGAATCGAGTGTGCATTGAGTTTTTGAGACGGCAGCAACTCTTTCCAGAACAAACTTTGAGTTGCGACCTGATCATCCGTGCCACCCTTCACATAAGCAGCTTGAATCGAGCAGCTGTCAGGGTAATTACCTTTAAAGTGTGCAGTATCAACAACGACTCGACCCACATTACCCGCATGGCCTAGCGCAACGATAACCCAGTCATTACCTGGCGTTCTGCGGCGCGCGGTTTCCCAGCCATCACCCATGTTTTCACCACGACCTGGTCCTAATATGTTGGACTTGTTTCCGTAGTGCTCATCGCTACATGCTAACGCTCTTCCACCATGTTCTACGGCGGCGAGGTCAATTTGCTGCAGCTCGTCGATGGCATCCCAATCGACACTTGGCGTGCCGTAGACGCGTAAACGTGCAACACCACCGTCGGGATAGATGTTAAGTCTTACGTGGGTGTAAACTTTGTCACTGTCGATCTCACTGATGTGGTGCTTATCTCCAGATAAACTCTGCGAGGGTAGAATTTCTTCCCATTCTTCTGAGTTTGTTGGATCAACCTCTGGACTATAAATAGCATCGATAGAAGCTGATGGTGGGTAGTTGCCCGTAAAGAAGGACGTATCGATATCAACGCCAGCTATTGTGCCCGCCAAGCCTAGTTTAACGATACAGTAGTCGTAACCTTCTCCACGCTTACGACGACTTTCCCAGCCGTCCATCCACTTGCCGTTGTCGTCATAGACGTCATCTTTCCATACCGGGTCTAATCGGCTGAGCAAGCGGCTCTTATCAGCGAAAAAGTCATCCGTGGCGTAGAGCGCTTCAGCGCCCAGTTTGTCATCTGCTAGATTAATGTAGTTTTCAATTTTCAAAGACATTTCTTGTCATCCAGTTCAATTATTCAATTAATAAGAAAATGAGAGAGATAGCTGCCGTTTCCCTGACTTACATATCTCTTAGGCGAAATAACGCTATCTTGTTGATCTCGTTAAGTGCTGTAACAAACTCAGTTTCACTATCATTGCCTAATCGCATCTCGAACGATTCAAGAATTTGGTAACGATTGGCCCCCTTTACTGCCATGATAAAAGGGAAGTTGAAGCGACTTTTGTATTCGTTGTTGTAGGTGGTAAATTTGGCAAACTCTTCCTCAGAACACTGATCTATACCAGCACCAGCTTGTTCAGCTGTCGAGGCTGCAGTTAGTTCGCCATTAATAGCGACTCGCCCTGCCAAATCAGGGTGAGCATTAATCAAGTCGAGTTGCTTGGCTTCCGTTGCATTTAACAGTGTCGTCGACATTTTCAAATGCAGGTTTTCAATGTGGTCATCATCAGGTTCAATTCCTGAATCAAACACCGATTCAGCAACCCAAGGGCTGTGTTCATAAATATCAGCAAAGCAAGAGACAAACTCGTCTCGAACCATTTCCGTTGGCTTACAGTGTTTAAATTGCGTCATCACTTTGCTCCTTGTGATTGTTATTATTGATTCGGGTCGTATGGATGATGCTCGTGCCAGTGCTTCGCAATATCCACTCTTCGACAAAGCCATACATCGTCATGTTGTTTGACATAGTCTAAGAAACGTCGAAGAGAAGCGATTCTTCCAGGGCGACCAATCAAACGACAGTGAAGCCCTACTGACATCATCTTAGGTGCGTATTCGCCCTCTTCGTATAAGGTGTCAAAAGTGTCTTTTAGGTACTGATAGAACTGCTCACCAGAGTTGAAGCCTTGGGTGGTAGCGAATCGCATATCGTTAACGTCTAATGTGTACGGAATCACCAACTGTGGTCGACCTGTTTCAGTATGCCAATAAGGTAAGTCATCGTCGTAAGCATCAGAGTCGTAGAGGAATCCACCTTCTTCGGCGACTAGACGACGAGTGTTGGGACCCGTTCGCCCCGTATACCAGCCAAGTGGTCGCTCACCCGTGATCTCTTTGATGATAGAGATGGCCTTCGCCATGTGGTCACGCTCTTGTGATTCATCCATATACTGATAGTCAATCCAGCGATAGCCATGACTGCATATCTCATGACCTGCTTCCTTCATGGCTTTCGCCACCTCTGGATAACGCTCAACCGCCATCGCAACAGCAAATATCGTTAGAGGAATATCGTATTGTTCAAATAAACGCAGAACACGCCATACACCTGCACGGCTGCCATACTCATAGATGGATTCCATGCTGATGTGACGCTCACCTTTGATCGGTGCTGCCGATGGAATTTCTGAGAGAAACGCTTCCGACTCGTCGTCTCCATGCAAAATACAACGCTCTCCCCCTTCTTCGTAATTCAATACAAAAGAGACCGCAACTCGTGCGTTGTTCGGCCATTTAGGGTTTGGAGGGTTGGCTCCATAGCCGACGAGGTTACGTGAATAATCCTTATTCATCCACAGACTCCTTAACCATCTGAATGAACCTGCCACCGCAAGTTCACGACTCATTTCGTTAACTTAATTGTATACAATAATTTATCTTAATGTAAAGATTTTGTTTGTTGAATTACTTTCTAGATTTAACGCAAATAAAATCAATAATTTAAAAACAAAAACCTCAAGCTTAGCTACATTTTAGTGCGCATTGCACCATCACAAAGCAGCGAATTAATTCAACATATTTGTAACGTAAAACTTTACTAATCGATTTAATTGTGTACATATTAATATCAATAAAGTTCTTGATACGACCTCGTTGTATACAAGATTGAATCAGCTAATCAAGGAGCGTACCTAGGTACGAAAGCAATATGGGAAGACTGACTACACATGTTTTGGATACGACCAACGGTGTTCCAGGTGCAGAGATTCGAGTAGAGCTATTTCGAGTAGAAGGAAACGACATCCAGTTCATCAAAGAAGTAGTAACTAACTCAGACGGACGCACCGACACCCCTATCCTAGAGGGTGAACAGTTTCTGTCTGGCAAGTATCAACTCGTGTTTCATGTCGCCTCCTACTACCAAGCTAAAGGGGTTGAACTCGACGCGGTTCCATTCTTAGACGACGTTGTGATTCGATTTGGGCTTAATGATAAAGACGCTCACTATCACGTCCCTTTGTTGGTATCACCATACAGTTTCTCGACATACCGAGGCAGTTAGCTCGGTGTTCACCATCTCTTAGAAGTTGTCGCACGCAGCTTTAAATGAGCCGCGCGTTATCGCGCATCACCAACAAATTGAAATGAACCACCTCATGTGAGGAATGGCTCTTAACTCGTTCTTTTGGGGACGCGTCGAGTCATGGGGACTGCTGTTTTCAATTTAAGGATAAGCAATAGAAATGTTACCCACTCAACTAAACAGGGTAATGCGAAAAGGACTTACTCAAAATGAATGAAACCAAAGCAGAAGTGCTCAATGAAGCATCCCAAAACAGACTCTTAGAGCGCTTTTTTAAGATAAAACAGCATGGTTCTAGCGTTAAAAATGAATTGATAGGTGGCGTCACTACCTTCGCTACTATGGCGTATATCATCTTTGTTAACCCGAGCATCATGGCTGCTTCCGGAATGGATCAAGGCGCCGTCTTTGTTGCGACATGTATCGGTGCAGCCATCGGCTGTTTACTCATGGGACTGTTCGCGAACTGGCCAGTAGGCTTAGCACCTGGTATGGGGCTTAATGCTTTTTTCTCTTTTACTGTTGTCAGTGAGATGGGCTATAGCTGGGAAGTCGCACTCGGGGCAGTGTTTATTTCAGGTGTACTCTTCGTGGGTATGAGTTTCTACAAGATACGACAGTGGATCATTGAGAGTATTCCTGAAAGCTTACGCTACTCTATGACGGCAGGTGTCGGTCTCTTCTTGGGTCTTATCGGCCTAAAAACCGCAGGTATTGTTGTTGAAAACCCAGCAACCTTGGTCTCTCTAGGTGACTTCACTAAGCCCGATGCGCTGCTAGCAGCTATTGCCTTCTTGATCATCGCCGTGCTCAGTGAGCGTCGCGTGTTCGGAGCGGTATTAATCGGCATTCTGAGCGTCACTATTGTTGGCATGATGTTGGGTCTTGTTCAATACAATGGTTTCTTCTCTGCGCCACCAAGCATTGCTCCAACCTTCATGGCGATGGACATTTCAGGTGCTCTTAACGTTTCTATGGTCAGTGTGATTCTTGCTTTCCTTTTTGTGAACATGTTTGACACAGCAGGTACTCTGATGGGTGTCGCTGAGCGAGCTCACCTAATCAACAAAGAAACAGGCAAAATTGAAGGATTGAGTAAGGCACTTAAAGCCGACAGTATTTCTAGTGTTGCCGGTGCATGTGTAGGTTGTCCACCAGTGACTAGTTATGTAGAAAGCGCGGCGGGTGTGGCAGCAGGTGCTAGAACCGGACTATCCGCGATTGTCGTTGCTGCCCTATTCCTAGCGGCAATCTTCCTTTCTCCATTGGCAGGTATGATCCCATCTTACGCTACCGCTGGCGCTCTTATCTATGTCGCGTTCGTCATGATGAGCAGTATGCAGCACGTCGATTGGAAAGACTTTACCAATGGCGCTCCAGCAGCCATTACAGCGCTAATGATGCCGCTTACTTTCTCTATCGCTAATGGTATCGCCCTTGGTTTTATCACTTACACCGTTCTTAAAGTTGCAACGGGTAAAACCAAAGATGTATCTATTTCAATGTACCTACTCAGCGCCATCTTCGTCGCCAAACTGGTATTCATTGGCTAAACCAATCTCAAGCGGTAATCGTGCTTAACGGTTACCGCTTGTTTTCATCCCTGTCGTTTAGGTCAGCGCAAAGGACGAGCAGGATAACAATCACTACGCAGTTTGTAGAAGTCACCATGTCACCACCAAGGAAGAGTCGATTCATCGCTCTCTAAAGGAATAAGTATGAAACTTCTGTACACCCTGAATCAAAAACCGCCTCACGGCATGACCTTTTTACTGGCCGTCCAACATATGCTGGCCTCTATCGGTGGTATCGTCGCTGTACCACTCATTGTTGGCGCCTCCATTGGCTTACCGAATGACGAAATCGTCTCGCTCATTAATGCCGCCCTACTTGCATCTGGTATCGTCACCATCGCTCAATGCGTCGGTTTCGGTCCTATCGGAATTAAGCTACCTGTTGTTATGGGATCAAGCTTTGCCTTTCTTGGCGTTGCTATCTCCATCGGAAAAGACTCTGGCGTATCCGGCATTATGGGGGCTGCCTTAGTTGGCTCGTTTGTCGTCATATTGGCGAGCTTCTACATGGACAAAGTACGCAAGCTCTTCCCAACGGTTGTGAGTGGTGTTGTGGTTACCTTAATCGGACTGACCATACTCCCCGTTGCCATGAACTGGGTTGGTGATGCCCCCGCCGTTAGCAGTGAGTTTGCCACCTTACCTAAACTGTTTCTTGCCGCTGTATCACTTGGCATTGTGATTGCGGTGTCGGTTTATTGTAAAGGTGCAGTTGCGGCTTCCGCTATTGTCATTGGGCTTGCAGGTGGATACATCGTCGCTCTTTCTATGGGCATGGTCGACCTTAATCAAATAAGCACTGCTGCATGGGTAGGTGGTCCTGAGCCGTTTAAGTATGGTCTCACGTTTTCGGCCAGCGCCATTGTCAGTATGAGCTTGGTTTATATTGTTGTCATCGCGGAAGCAACGGGTGATTTCATGGCTCTCGCAAACAACTGTCACACTAAGATCGATGGTAAAGACCTTAAGCGCGGATTGCTTGGCGATGGTCTAGGCAGCACCCTAGCATCCTGTTTAACGGCAATGCCGTTGGCATCATTCAGTCAAAACGTGGGCATCGTGGGCATTACCGGTGTCGCTAGCCGTTACGTTGTAGCAGCAACGGGTGGATTACTCATCTTGGGCGGATTGTTTCCGAAATTGGCGGCGATTGCAGTCACGATTCCAAAACCCGTGTTAGGTGGTGTAGGTTTTGTCATGTTTGGCATGATAGCTTACGCGGGTATTCGTATGCTCATTAAAGCGGCTGATACTAAACGTAACGCCCTCGTCATCTGCGTTGGTTTGGCATCAGGTCTGGCGGTCACGTTTGAACCTCGCTTGCTTCAACACTTCCCTCATGAGCTCTCAAATTTCCTTCATTCAGGGATTACTACCGGAACGATCGTTACCGTGCTTTTGCATCAGTTCTTACCAAAATCAAGCAAGCTTGAAGAGCAAGAAGCGCACGAAGAGAGCCGCGCTATGGTTAAGCAAGAAATTCATGAGCTTCAGCAACAAGAAGAAAACCAAGAAGTATCACAGACAGAACTGTCTGCAAAAGGCAATAATTAACGCTTACTAACAACAAAGTGGCTATAACCCTTGTGCTCTAATACATGGCTTAATCAATGATATAGAGCACTTTTCATCAACTAAAAACTCAAAAAAGACCCTCTTCCCTGAAAAGGCTGAGATGGCTAAGGATTATTATGAATGGAAACCGTATGGATTAAGAATCCACTTGCTATTTACACTGGCACGACAGAAGACGCTGGCGGCGGTATCGTCGTAATTGGCAGTCGAATTGTCGAACTAGTAGCAAGCAACCAAGAACCCACCACAACCATTACTTCAGTTATCGACGCGTCACAACATGTCGTCACGCCAGGGCTTGTTAATGCCCATCATCACTTTTATCAAACGCTAACCAGAGCTTACCCCGATGCGCTTAATAAAGAGCTGTTCCATTGGTTGAAAAGCTTGTATCCCGTATGGGCCAATCTCGACGAGGAGATGATGAGTGTCGCCACCGAACTGGCACTTGTTGAGCTATTACTCTCGGGTTGTACGACAGCCTCAGATCATCACTATTTAATCCCAACAGGCCTTGAACATGCGATAGATTTGCAAGTTGAAGCGGCGCAAAAGCTAGGAATACGAGCCATATTTACTCGCGGTTCGATGAGTCTAGGAGAAGATGATGGCGGACTGCCACCGCGTCACACAATACAAACGGAACAAACCATCGTTGACGATAGCTTGCGCTTAATTAATAGCTATCATCAACGTGAGGATGGCGCGATGACTCAAATCGCCCTCGCACCTTGTTCGCCATTTTCTGTGACCACGGATTTAATGAAAGAGACGGCGCGAATCGCCAAGAATGAATCGGTGATGACGCATACGCATCTCTGTGAAACGTTGGACGAAGAAGATTTCTGTCTTGAGAAATTTGGCCTGCGTCCGGTGGATTATCTTGAAGACGTTGGTTGGCTTAACGAGCGCACTTGGTTAGCTCATGGTATCCATTTTAACAGTGAAGAGATTCGAAGACTTGGTAAAGCAGAGGTAGGAATAAGTCACTGCCCTACTTCTAATATGATGCTAGCTTCTGGTATCTGTAAAAATAACGAGCTTGAGAAAGCGGGCGTGAAAGTAGGCTTGGGGGTAGACGGTTCAGCTTCCAACGACGGCTCCAACCTAATAGCTGAGGTTCGTATGGCAATGTATTTGCAGCGCCTTCGCTACGGCTCTAACAACGTGACACACTTTGACGCGCTTCGCTGGGCAACATCAGGATCAGCTCGCGCTATGGGTCGCACGGATATAGGTGAACTCTCCGTCGGCAAGCAAGCAGACATTGCCATGTTTAAGCTCGATGATATTCGCTTCTCTGGCAGTCACGACCCACTCGCAGCTCTTCTATTGTGTGGGGCTCAACAGGCCGACCGTGTGATGGTGGCTGGTCAATGGCGAGTTCACGATGGTGCCGTCATGGGTGTGGATATGCCGCAGCTTATTGAGCGACATAAAGCCGCCGCACTTCGTTTAAGACAAAAAGCACTGAGTATGTAGCTTACTCATAGAGCTAAAACGATAAATATAAGGACACTGCTGCTCTTATTCTATTCACACCAATAGAGCAGCTGTGTATCACTGTTTCCTTTCAAACATGAGCTTATACCCGACTCTTTACACCACACCCTTGAATCACCATCTTGGTCAGAAACGCTGCAGCTTCATCAAAATCGCTGTCTGTTAACTCTGGCTTATCCATTACACTGCAGATCTGCCAACTAAAATCGGCATAGGTTTGAGTTGCCGACCATATGGCAAACATTAAATGATGTGGTGGCACATCGTCCATTAACCCCTGCTCTGCCCAGTTCGCAAATTTTTCTAGTATAAGCTGTGACTGTTGAAATAGTTTGGTTCGAATACCCTCGGGCAGCACTTTGGCTCCAGACATCACTTCACTAGCGAATACGCGAGAGGCGTGAGGGTGATCTCTGGAAATCATGAGTTTTGTTCGAATGTATTGTGTGAGTGCTTCAACAGGGTCATCAAGCTCTTCAATAGGTAATGATGCTTCTAGCAGCGGCTGGGTTACAGTTTCAAGAACCGCATAGTACAACTTATCTTTTGAACTGAAGTAATAGAACACATTAGGTTTAGGAATCTCTGCCGCCTTAGCGATGTCCACCATCTTTGTGGCAGCATAGCCATGTGTAGCAAACTGCTCACTGGCCACTTCAATGATAAGATCTTGATTCTTCCGTCTAATGCGCGACATGCTTGTCCTTACTGTCGTTACTCATGCTTGGTTCATCTTAATGAATTTAAACACTAAGTACAAAGCGTGAGGTGTTGAATTCTGAGCAAGCACAAGAAGATAAAAAATCCCGAAGCCAATACGTTCTGCGCCTGGTTAGTGAAGTTTGAAGCCGAAAACTTCTGCGCAGTTTGTATAACTTCGGGAACGCGTATAAAAGGAGACAAAACTACGCGATTTATGCGGAAACTAAAGGTAACAGCGGCCTCTGACTAAATGAGACTCAATCATTGCGAATCGAGTGACTAGAACGCATTTCAAGCGCTTTAATTAGCGCAGAATGGTCCCAATTCTCTCCACCTTGGTCAGCACACTCGTCAAACAAGTTCTGTGCATTTTCTGTATTCGGCAGCGCGACACCCAGTTCTTTTGCGCCCGTTAAGGCTAGGTTGAGATCTTTCTGGTGAAGCGCAATCTTAAAGCCAGGATTGAAACTGCCTTCAATCATTCTCTCACCGTGTACTTCGAGTATCTTCGAGCTCGCAAAGCCTCCGAGCAGTGCCTGACGCACGCGTGCAGGATCAGCGCCAGCCTTCGATGCAAACACCAATGCCTCTGATACCGCTTCAATATTAAGTGCTACGATAATCTGGTTGGCGACTTTACAAGTTTGTCCTGCCCCACTATCACCCACCAGCGTGATGTTTTTGCCTAACACTTCAAACAATGGTCTAGCCTTATCAAACGCTTTCTGTTCACCACCCACCATAATGCTGAGTGTCGCGTTCACCGCTCCAACTTCACCACCCGACACTGGAGCATCGAGGTACTGAGCACCACTCTCTTTGATACGCTTAGCAAATGATTGAGTAGCCATCGGCGAGATAGAACTCATGTCAATTACCAGCTTGCAGTTACCGCTCGCTAAACCTTGTTCAACACCGTCAGCGTCAAACAGCACTTCTTCAACTTGCGGTGTATTAGGCAACATTAGAATCGTAACATCTGCGATTTCCGTCGCTTCTTTCGGCGAGTGACATACGGTTGCCCCGCGAGTGACCAGTTCGGCCGGTGGTGCATTGAAATGATCCGACAATACCAATTCATAACCTGCCGTTTGCAGGTTTTTAGCCATTGGCAAACCCATAATCCCAGTACCGATAAATGCAATTTTCATGATGTGTTCTCCTTAACGTGTCGAATTATTGAAAAGCGTTTAACCAAGACAGACCGTCTTCAGTGGTTGTTTTCGGTTTGTATTCACAACCCACCCAACCTTGATATCCCATCGCATCAAGCTCTCTCAACACAAAGTCATAATTGATTTCTCCAGTACCCGGCTCATGACGCCCGGGGTTGTCAGCCAATTGAATATGGGAGATTTGCGATAGGTTGCTACTGATAGTCGGAACTAAGTCACCTTCCATGATTTGCATGTGATAGATATCGTATTGCACCGATAGATTCGCACTACCAACTTCTTCAATAATGGACTTGGCTTGTTCTGTGGTGTTCAAGAAGAAGCCTGGAATGTCACGTGTATTAATCGCTTCAATCACCAACTTGATGCCTGCTGCTTCAAGTTGCTGCGCAGCATAACGAAGGTTGATTACGAACGTGGTTCTCGCATCTTGTCCCGTTACACTTGCTGGAACAATGCCCGCCAAGCAGTTGATTTGCTTACAACCTAAGATCTGTGCGTAGCTTATCGCTTTGCTCACCCCTTGTTGAAACTCTTCAATACGGCTTGGGTCGACCGCGATACCGCGATCTCCCGCATTCCAGTCACCTGCAGGAAGGTTAAACAGAACCTGCTCTAGATTATTGTCATCCAATAGCGACTTAATGGTCTCTGCGGTGAAATCGTAAGGAAACAGATACTCGACTCCGTGGAATCCTGCGTTTGCCGCTTTTTCAAATCGACTGAGAAAGTCGACTTCATTAAACAGCATCGATAGGTTAGCTGCGAACTTTGGCATTATCTTCTCCTTAAGACGTTGAGTTTGTGGTGTTTATCGACGACAGTGCAGTTGGCGCATCCGTTGCACTCTCAGCTAGCGGTTCAAATTCATTGATAGCATTGATTTCAACCCCCATTGAGATGTTAGTGACACGCTCTAGAATAATCTCAACCACAACAGGTACTTGGTGCGCCGCCATCAATGCTCGCGCTTCAGAAAATGCACTTTGAATATTGGAAGGATCGGTAACGCGAATCGCCTTACAACCCAAACCTTCAACGACCTTCACATGGTCGACGCCATAGCCTTCAACCTCCGGCGAGTTCTGGTTTTCAAATGCCAATTGCACGCAGTAATCAATGTCAAATTGGCGCTGGGCTTGACGAATGAGGCCTAGGTAAGAGTTATTCACGACCACATGTATGTAAGGAAGATTGAACTGAGCCCCAACCGCCAACTCTTCAATCATGAATTGGAAGTCATAGTCACCAGAGACGGCCACAACATCACGTTGTGGGTCGGCGACTTTCACACCAAGAGCTGCAGGTATCGTCCAACCTAATGGACCCGCCTGTCCGCAGTTAATCCAATGTCTTGGTTTATAGACATGGAGGAACTGAGCCGCCGCGATTTGCGATAGTCCAATCGTGCTGACATAGCATGTCTCCGGACCAAATGCCTTGTTCATTTCTTCATAGACGCGCATTGGTTTAATCGGGGTGCCGGTGAAATGGGTTTTACGAAGCATGGTTGCTTTGCGTTGCTGACATGTGCCTACCCAATGAGCTCGATCTGGTAACAGATCTTTCGCCGCTCGCTCTTTCGCGACTTCTACCATTAGCTCTAATGCCGCTTTAGCATCTGAAACAATGCCAAGATCAGGGCAGAACACTCGGCCAATCTGAGTCGGTTCAATATCAATATGAACGAACTTACGACCTTGGGTATAGACGTCGAGCGAACCGGTGTGTCGATTGGCGAATCGATTTCCAACACCAAATACAAAGTCGGATTCAAGTAAGGTTTCATTACCATAGCGGTGCGCCGTTTGCAGACCTACCATGCCGGCCATTAGCTCGTGGTCGTCGGGAATAGACCCCCACCCCATCAAAGTCGGGATGACAGGAATCCCAGTGATTTCCGCAAACTGCTGAAGCAAATCAGAAGCCCCTGCGTTAATGACACCACCACCAGAAACAATGACCGGCTTTTCCGCAGCACTTAACATATCGAGCGCTTTCTCTATTTGCTCACGACTTGCTGACGGCTTATAAGCATCCAATGGTTCGTAAGTATCAATATCAAACTCAATTTCTGCCAACTGCACATCGAGTGGCAAATCAATCAATACTGGACCCGGACGTCCCGAGCGCATGATATGAAACGCCTTTTGAAACGCACGCGGTACTTGAGCGGGTTCTAATACGGTCGTAGCCCATTTAGTGACAGGCTTGGCAATTGACTCTATATCAACCGCTTGAAAATCTTCTTTATGAAGACGAGCTCGCGGCGCTTGGCCTGTGATGCATAAAATAGGGATCGAGTCCGCCGATGCGGAATAAAGGCCAGTGATCATATCCGTACCAGCAGGACCCGATGTTCCTATACATACTCCAATGCTATCTTGTTCTGTGCGTGTAAACCCTTCTGCCATATGAGAAGCACCCTCGACGTGACGAGCAAGTACATGCTCAATGCCACCTAGTGCTTTCATTGCCGCATACATAGGATTGATTGCCGCTCCTGGGACACCAAACGCAATGTGCACCCCTTCTTTTTTTAGTACCGCTACTGCTGCTTCTATTGCTTTCATTCTTGCCATTCCAACCCCTCCATTGGATTGTGTACAATTTTCGATCACTTTGTGTACTATGAACCAAAATGGAGCATTGGCAAGCAATAATTTCACATTTCATTCACATAGAGCAGATACACTAAGCAACCACTAACCCCATAAACACTGAAAACAAATACTTTACATAAACTATCTTTACGTAAAAATAATTTCCAAATTTCCCTTCGTTAAATTAATGATAAATAGTCTTTGATTATTTGTATTTTTTCTCATATAAGTAGATATGCAATACAGTTTTGTATACAAAAAATAAAAATATTGTATAAAGGAGACAGGTAATGACCGAAATCGAAGGAACGAAAATCGCACCGGCGAATCAATTGAATATCATCGGCTCAATATGCAACAGTGACTACGAATCAATATTAAGTAAAGAGGCGTTGGCTTTCCTCAATGCGCTAGTCAATCAATTCGGCAGCCGAAGAGACGCGTTGTTAAAGCAGAGAGAAGTCAAACAAGCCGCATTTGATGCTGGAGAATTACCTGACTTTCGTACAGACACGCAATCAATTCGGGACGACAAAAACTGGCGAGTACGCCCGATTCCAGAACCGTTGCTCGACCGCCGTGTTGAGATTACCGGTCCTGTAGACCGTAAGATGGTGATAAACGCACTAAACTCTGGTGCTAAAGTATTCATGTGTTGTTTTGAAGACGCGTCTGCGCCGACCTGGAGCAATATGGTTGATGGCCAAATAAACCTAAGAGATGCTAATCAAGGTACTATCAGCCATTACGATGAAAACAAAGACAAGCACTACACGCTGAATGCAAACCCTGCACTGCTTATCGCTCGTCCAAGGGGTCTTCACCTACCTGAAAAATCGATTCTTATTAATGGCCAGCCTATCGCCGGGTGTTTGATGGACTTCGCGCTGTACTTTTTCCATAACTACCAAACACGTGCGGACAAAGGGCTCGGTGTTTATTACTACATTCCAAAGCTTGAGAGTATGGAAGAAGCTAAGTGGTGGGATGATGTATTCTCCTTCACTGAAAACTACTTTAGTGTGCCAACAGGGACGATTCGAGCGACTGTACTCATCGAGACGTTACCCGCTGTATTTCAAATGGATGAAATCCTGTATGCAATGAAAGACCATATTGTTGCCATGAACTGCGGTCGTTGGGATTACATCTTTAGCTACATCAAAACCCTAAAGAATCATAAAGATCGTATCCTGCCCGACCGCCACGGTGTAGGCATGGATAAAGCTTTCCTCAATGCGTACAGCCAACTTCTGGTTAAAACGTGCCACGCTCGAGGTGCACTGGCGATGGGCGGCATGTCTGCGTTTATCCCAGCGAAAGATCCACAAGAAATGGCACGCGTTACAGCAAAAGTTATTGAAGACAAGCAACGTGAGTCCCAAAACGGTCATGATGGCACTTGGGTCGCGCACCCTGCACTTGTCGACTTGGCAATGTCTACCTTTGATAAGCATCTTGGTGGCAAAACGAATCAGCTCGACTTTGTTAGTCCGGATACTGAGATTACTGCTGAAACCCTGCTAAAACCATGTGATGGAACTCGCGATGAAGCGGGCGTTCGCAAGAACATACGTATCGCGCTTTACTACATTGAAGCGTGGATCCAAGGTTACGGCTGCGTGCCTATTTACGGATTGATGGAAGATGCCGCAACGGCAGAGATCTCTCGAGCCAATATCTGGCAGTGGATACATCATGGTGTCACGCTCGATGACGGTCAGGTATTTACTGCCGAACTCTTTCACACTTGGCTCTACGAGGAGCTTAGTACTATTCAACAGGAAGTGGGTGATACTCGTTACTTTGCTGGACGCTTTGACGAAACCGCTGACCTTTTCTACGAGCTGTCTACATCGAAACAGTTTGCTAGCTTCCTGACCCTTCCAAGCTATTCCCTTCTTTAGGTTTTGCCGTTTAGCCAACGTAAACAACGTTGGCTAATCCTCCTAGAAGATTTAGCGCAAGCGACTAGACGACGAGGAAACAACATGGGAAGTTTAACTCTTAACCAAGCACTAACGATTATTAACGCCACCTTCCAGGCAGGAAAAATCGACGAATGCGCACCGTTAACTGCAGCGGTTCTCGATAGCGGTGGCAAGCTCATCTCTCTTCAGCGCCAAGATGGTTCGAGTATGATGAGACCCGATATTGCCATCGCAAAGGCATGGGGAGCACTAGCGCTTGGTTGCTCGTCTAGAAAATTAGCGCAAGATGCCGATGCAAGACCTGCGTTTATCTCAGCAGTCAATGTATTGGCACATGGAAATATGGTACCAGTACCAGGAGGTTTGCTCATTCGGGACAAAGAGCAACAGGTGATCGGTGCAATTGGCGTGAGTGGGGATCTCTCCGATGCTGACGAACGCTGCGCATTGATAGGTATTGCCGCTGCCGATCTATTTAGTGATGAGCTAGCAGCATAACGGATGTACTTCTTCGTTTCCTAGACAGGCACGAGCGCTATTCTAGGAAACGAGGCTCAACCACTATTTCTATTGACCTAAACTACTCGTATTGACTTAACCACACCTTCAGTAACTGGTTTGCCTGCTTTTTTTGTGCAGACGTCATGGATTTAACGAGACTTTTTTGCACATCCGCATGCTCTTCAATCAACTTATCAATCAGTATGAGTCCATCTTTTGTGAGTTGCACGGTAACGCTACGACGGTCCTCTTTGCTGTGCTCGCGCAAAATAAGCCCCTTAGTTTCAAGCTTATCAAGACGGTTTGTCATTGCACCCGAGGTCAACATCATGGTGTCAATAAGTTCAGATGGTGTTAATCGATAAGGTTTACCGCTACGACGTAGCGTCGCAAGTACGTCAAACTCTCCGAGTTTTAGGTCATACTTCTTATGTAAATCAGCAACTTTCGTTTCCATGTACTTAGCGATCCGCATGAGTCGTCCCATCATCGCCATTGGGTCGGTATCCAACTCTGGCTTCTGTTTTGCCCACTGCTCGACCACTCGATCAATCGCATCCATTCCAATAATTTCCCACTGTCTTATGTCTGTTCAAACTAGCTTAACATAAAGATACTTTACAGACAGCCCAAAGATCGTTAAAGTGGCGGCAGATATCTTAATGTAAAGATAAATTATATGAACATACTTCTAGCAATGATCCCTGCATTTTTCTGGGGCACAACCTACGCCGTCACGAAGTTCACGCTTCCAGACTGGCCACCAATCCTACTGGGAGCGCTCCGAGCACTTCCGGCTGGCTTGCTATTGCTATTAGTTAGACCGTCGTTACCTAAAAAAGGTGAATGGCAAGTCTTGTTCATCTTAGGGACGGTCAACATCGCGACCTTCTTCGGTCTTATCTTCGTTATGGCGCAGACTCTACCTTCCACCATATCCGGCGTCGGTATGGTGTCTGTTCCTGTATTCGCTATGTTGTACCAATGGTTAGTCAATAAAAAGCGTCCAAGTTGGGTACAAACGCTGAGTGGATTGGCGCTAGTATTGTTTGCGTTCTTCTTGTTTTCACCGGGCACTATTTCGCTCAATCCTATTGGCTTAGGGGCTATGCTCGCCGCCATAATGTGTATCGTAGCGGGCAGCGGAATTACTAAGGCATTGGGCAGTCGTATTCACTGGTGGACCATTCTCACTTGGCAGCTGATTTTAGGCGGTGCCGTACTAAGCATTGTATCAGGCGTTCACGCATCGTTTGAGCCACAGGTTTATCAATCGGTGGTAGCTAACTTCTCAACACAAAACCTCGTTGGTCTGCTTTGGGTTGTCGGTCTGAATACAGCACTGAGCTATGGGATGTACGTTTGGTTACTGCAACGCATGAGTGTGGTTGATTTCACCTTTGGCGGTATTGCAAATCCTATTGCAGGTATCCTTTGCGGTATGGTTCTGCTTGGTGAGTCGTTTACTCAAACCCAATACGCGCTAATGATGGGTATGATCGTAATGTCACTCGTTCCTCAGACCATTCAAGCCGCCAAACACCATAAACTGCAAAACTTAGCGAAACACGGTTCTTGATTAAAACCATTGAGATCGAAAGTGGCTTGAGCTTCTAGAGTTAACTACGCACCAAATGGCCACTTATTCATTACAGTGCGCTCAACATGAAACGACTTGTTCTCGACGTAAAGGATAAAGTTCAGTTCCACACATTGTTTAGCTCTGGCGTAAAATGACAAAACCTCAGTTATCTAGTGTGTGAAACTTCAACTTTAACCACTAAAGAGAACACGCTCATGCAAACTCTAAACCAACTAGCTACTACAGACGCTCTCCTAATCATCAATCATCCCACAGTTAACAGTGACATCAAATTCGGAACACGTGACAGCTTAACCACTGCCTTCGTCACCCTTAAGAACGGCAACATCATTGAAGGTCACGGCTCCACTCTCGAAAGAGCATTAGACAACCTAGCTGAAAAAATCTTCAAGGCATAGAAGGTATCTGTCATGTTCGACTTCAATAACAACAGCGGAAAACAGCCCTGCCCCCAACTTCATCGGTGGGGGTTTGTCGTTTCTTACTGGCATAAAAAAACCACCCTTTTACAGGTGGTTCAGATTAGGCTCACATTGAAACTAGAGTAGCTTTTCAGCAATTTCTAACACTGTCAGAACTATCTCTAGATAGACAAGTGAAAGAACAAGAGGATTTTCCATCCAATTGCCCTCCTTTTAGCTATGTTAGCAAGGTGCCTACACTTAGTATTATTGTTTCGGCAGTCACCTAAGTTCGTGTCAATTGGGGATAATGGCTTCCAACACAAATCCCAAATAGCCATCTCAACTACACAGCTATTGTACCAAGTTCATAAAACGGACACAACATGTGCACTGTCTATATTTACATAAGCAACGGAACAACTAACCTAATGTCTCAAAAATGAGTTATCCTCCTACCCCAAATCCACCAGCTATAAATCTACTATGAAACGGTTAGTCCTATACGTAAGTGACAAGTGCCCTCACTGCAAAGACGCACAACGATACCTAGACAGCAAAGGTTACAAATACAGATTAACTAACGCCAAGATGCAACGTGGCAGAAAGGAACTTGACGCAATCGGCGCTCGCTCATTACCTGTTCTAAAAATTGGTGACCGCTATATGATCGGCTGGAACCCAAAAAACTTTGAGCGTATGTATAACAGCAATTAACGCTTTATTTCCTATACTGCCCCTATCATGTGATAGTTATTCTTAACTGAGATGGGGGCGAACTATGCCAAACTGCTTTTACGGGCGCTTAGCCGTCACCTTCACTACCCTCATATCGGCGCTGCTAATAAGCAAGACAGCAAACGCAACTCTCCCTCTCGACGAAGCAAGAATTACCAATCAGCGGCTCTACAACCTACAGCTCACAGAGGCCGAGTACCCACCATTAAACTGCTTAGCGACACAAGTAGGCAATCAAACCTTACTAGTGCCCGCTCATTGTGTGTTCTCAAGCTCTGACTCAACATTCTACCCATTGCGACACCTAAGGCTTACGCCGCTGTTTTCTCAGGATGACAGGTACACCTACGCATCTGTCGTATCCGTAACCACGGATCATCAGAAACTATCTAACGTCAGCGCAAACGAGGACTGGGCTATATTAGAAGTAGACGCTGAGTTAGGCTGCCACCAGAACCTGCCAACTTTAATCAATATGGCAGGCAAGAAATGGGACGCTGAGCCCGTTCAAATCGCTGTTCTCGATACAGCGCGCGATGTACTGTCTGTTGAGACGTGCTTATTGGATTCCGAAAGCAATGGGAAGCTTTGGCTAACCGAATGCGATGAGCTGAGTGAGGTTGTCTCTGGAACCCCAATTCTTAGCTTAATCGGAGCGAAAACGACGTTAGTTGGATTAGTTACAGACCAAGGCCACGCCGATGGACTCATACGCTATCAGGTGACATCAATAGAGCCCGCTTTACGACGATTAACACCCCAGCAGCTCTGCGCTACATCTGCTTTTTAATAAAGTCGATAAAGCTTCGGTCGGCACGAGACAAATAACCGTCTTTTCGCCACGCTAGCGCCAAGTCGACAAAAACTGGCGGCTCAAATGAAATACCGCGAGTTTCGGGTTCATGCTCGGTGACCAGTTCCAGCAAAGCGGTAATCGCGTACTCATGTTTAACAATCGAGAGAATCATGGGTAGTAGATTGGTTTCAAATGAGAACTTAGCTTCTATTTGCCTTCTTTTACACTCTTCGTCAATAAAGTCTCGATGGAAATAACCTGGTTTAAACATCACCAGTTCTTCGTCAAAAAACTCATCAAAATCCAACGAATCTCTTTGAGCAAAAGCATGATGTTGGCTGACGACTGTCACCATTTCGGAACGAAATATCTGGTCAACTTCTAAATCATCAGGCACCTCTTTGTTTCTAATCACCCCAAGGTCAATCTCACCACTGAGTAGCATTCTGCGTATATCTTGCGTGCCCGCTTCGACAACCGTCATTTTAAGATGGGGATAAGCCGTCTTAAATGCCATCACAATCTCTGGGAAAAAGTACGACCCCATCATACTGGGCGTGCCTAGGCGTACTTCGCCTTTCAAAAGTCCCTTCATCTCATCCACTGCAAGCTTCGCATCTTCGACCTGCTGCAAGATCTTTCTTGCATGTGGTTCAAGTGCTCGACCTTCTTGTGTCAGGCGAACTTGTTTGTCGAGTCGGGTAAATAGTTGAATACCGAGTTGCTGCTCGAACTTGCGAATTGAAATACTCAGTGCAGGCTGGGCAATCATCACGGCTTGCGCAGCGCGGGTAAAATTCTGATGATCGACAACGGCGAGGAAATGCGTGATCTGCTTAACGTCCATTATTGATAAAATATATTCAAACCATATTTTTAATATATTTCATTAATCCAAACTGCAATGCTAATTTGATCACATAGTTCACCATTTAGCAGTAAGGCTTCACCGTGATTGAATTGCACTCCCCTCAATATCGACGAATTACTCTCGCACTCGCTTTGGGTTCGTTTCTGGTGTTTTGCAATTTGTATATTTTCCAGCCAATCTTGCCACAGTTAAGTGTTCATTTCGGTGTGTCTGAAACCGAGATCAACTGGGTATTTGCAGCCTCTACGCTCGCACTATCTTTATGCCTTGTGCCTTGGGCAATCACCTCTGAAAGTATCGGGCGTCGCTCGGTAATGCTAGGGGGATTACTGGCTCTGCCTGTCATCGGTTATGCGATGATGCTGACTGAAAGCCTAACCGCGATCGTCTTTTTGAGAGCTGCAATGGGGGTCGCTTTAGCGGCATTTGCGTCAGTCGCCGTTGCCTACATGGTAGAAGAACTCTCACCCGACGCCTTCACCAAGGCTATTGGCGGTTACATCGCAGCGAACTCCCTTGGTGGTATTGCCGGACGAGTCGCTGGCGGCGTGTTAACCGGCTACTTTGACTGGAAAACCGCGGTGTTTGTTATCGCTACGTTTACCTTAGTGTCGGCGTTAATTGTCGTCACGATACTGCCAAAACAGCAGCACTTTAAGCCGGCCAGAGGGCTTTTCTATCATCACAATCGAAGTTTAGTGGCACATATCTCAAACCCTACCGTTTGGGTAGCTATGCTGATTGGAGGCATCAACTTCGCTTTGTTCGTTAACCTGTATTCAGTTATGGGATTCCGCTTGGTTGAGGCGCCACACAACCTTCCTCTCGCCCTTAGCTCGCTAATTTTTCTGTGCTATTTGGCGGGAACGCTATCATCAAAACTAAGTGCAAACTGGCGCAAGCGATACCCACCTATTCCAGGGATGGTATTGGGTACATTCTTAAGCATGCTGGGCATGCTGGTCGCTTTATTTGAATCCATTCCTGCCATGTTGTTAGGGTTACTCCTCATTAGTGGTGGTGCATTCTTTACTCACACCCTCGCCTATGCATGGGTAAGCCAAAAGGCGACACATGCGAAAGCGACAGCAACAGCGCTTTACTTGGTCCACTACTATATCGGCGGAAGCTTAGGCGGATTTTTCCTACTCTATTGCTGGCAAGTCGGTCGCTGGCCAAGCGTCGTTGAGGGAGGTGCTTTACTCTACGCCGCATTGTTCGGGCTCTGCTACAGGTTATATCACGTCGATCAACGTAATACGCTCTCAGAGAAGCCCATCAAGCACGCTTGATAATGGCGCCAGCCGCGAGAAACGTTCGCTATCGACCGCTTAGCAGCATATAATTGCCATAGTGTTAAGAGTGGTAAGTGTTATGTCGTTACGTGAAGAAGTAGTAAAGATCGAGCAACAAGTTCAGCAATGGTTAAAAGAGGTCGTGATCGGGTTAAACCTATGCCCTTTCGCCGCTAAACCTGAACGCAATAAGCAAATTAAGACCTTTGTTAGCCTTGCAGACAAAGAGGAAGGGTTACTAGAAGACATTCTTAGTGAACTGATGCTGCTAGAGCAAACAGATGCGCGAGATCTAGAAACAACATTAGTTGTCGTGCCTAAGATGCTGCATGATTTTGTCGATTACAACTTCTTCATCGACTGGGTTGAAGCCTTGATAAAACAAAATGGCTGGGAAGGCATTTATCAAGTCGCGACCTTCCATCCTAACTACTGTTTTGGTGGCGCTGAACCTGAGGATCCAGAAAACCTCACCAACCGTTCACCATACCCCATTTTCCACCTTATTCGCGAAGAAAGTATGGAGCGAGTACTTAAACACTATCCCGATCCAGAGGCGATCCCTGACAACAACATTGCACGTGTCAGTGAACTCGACGAACACGAGCGAAAACGATTGTTCCCTTACTTATTCTCCTAGGCACGATCCGTCATAGTTGCGTTTATCTTCTACTTGCAATAGATAGCGTCAATATTAGGTTGCGATAATGTAGATACTCAATAGGCAATGCCACTGCTAAGGTAGTGGCATCTATCCGACTTTGAGCATCATTATGAAACCTTGGATCAAGTTTATTCCGCTTTGCCTTTTAGTTAGCTACGTGATTATTTATGACGTTGTCGACCAGTACAATCACAGCCAACCGGCTTCACAGCAAACTGTCATCGAACAAACAAAGTAACTGCTATTAATCGTCGGGATTACCTATCGGACTTCAGAGATCAGACGGAACTCTTACATTCCTTCCCTTCCCTAACGCCAGTTCAATTGATAATCTTCACAAATCATTAATGACCATCAATAAGAATTACCAATGGGTCTAGCGCTCACTATTTTTACTAATATCGGTGATAACGGTGTTGAGTTGGCGAGTTACCAAGCCCCTTCTTCATCACATGTACTAGAAGTATGGGACAAGATTCCTCGAGCAAAAGAAGTCACCCTGCACTACCTTGTTCTTTTGGAAGGTAACGATCATATAGATAGTAAGTTTATCGACGCTAAATACGTTGGGCAACTACTGGAGATGTGGGGAAATTTTGATAGTTTTTATCAAGAGTTCCAAGAAGGTTAAAAGGCCACCTCGAAAGGTGGCCTTTAAATACGACGACTCGGGACCCTAATCCGAAACGTCGTTTTCCAAAAAGTACGTGTACCTTTTGAAACTGGGAATAAGATGGTCAGCCCTAACGCCTCCCATCTCATCAATATTCGTATCAATGGTGAGATATTATCCACTCAACCATTTGAATTGTTTGGAAATATTAACCGTATTCCGACTTTAAAACAATATCTGACGCCGCTAATCAGTGTAGTTCAATATCCAAACGCCAAGAAAATGCTCATCGGTGTAGCGAATGGCTTCCCGCTCTGATAGGATCTTGTCACCAATTATCAAACAGCAAAATCGATGAAACTAACCAAACTTACCCAACCGATCTTCGATCACCTATACCGCGACATTACTGAGTTCCGTACTACATTTGATTTGCCTGTGAATGATGCAGAGTCGCTAGATGATGCCGCTGACACTCTACACAGCTCGCTGGCTATCGAAGAGATGACCGAACTGGCAGAAGCGGACAGTAAAGTAGAACAAGCGGACGCTATCATCGATTCAGTCTATGTTTTGATGGGTCGTTTGGTTCACCTAGGCGATAGCAAAGTCGAAGATAACGTTGCAATTAGCTATCTGATTGAACTGCTTTTGCACGTGGCTGCCAACCGCGATATCGACTTCATCAAATGCTGGGATGAGATTCACTCCAGCAACATGAGTAAAGTATGCCGTAACGAAAGCGAATACCAAGAAACAGAAGCGCACTACGCTGAGCAAGGTATCAAACTAATGGCGGTGACAAAGGGTGAGTACATCATCGCGAAGTGTGCAGAAGACTTTGTGTCTGAAGCGAAGACTATTCGCAAAGGTAAGGTTTTGAAGTCGGTCTACTACCGCCCTGCTGATCTTTCGCCACTGGTTTAATTGCTAGTGTGAGTTGAGCTGCAATCAGCGAGTCAGCTAAAAAAATAGCAAAACGGTCTCTATATTAGAGACCGTTTTTCATTTCTATTCATTGAAGATAAGCAAGGGCTTTCCCTCAAACTCAATCTTTTTGGCCGTGGTCTTGTAAACCGAACTGATGTTCTCTTCCGTCAGCACTTCTTCGCTCGTCCCTACTGCCTCCATTACCCCATTTGCGAGCAATACTACGTAATCGGCACGTCTCAGAGTGGTATTAAGGTCGTGATTAGCCACAATGACCGATGTTCCTTGGCGAGTAACGATATCTATCAGCTCATTTAAGTATTTTTCTTGACCAATATCCAATGGTGCTGCGGGTTCGTCTAGAATCAGAACTCGAGCCAGAGGGTTGATCGGACGCCAAACCTGTAAACAGCATGCGGCTAGCCGAACACGCTGCCATTCCCCACCCGATAAGTGATGGACCGTTCTAGACAACATAGTGTTGATATTGAGTAGCTCAGTGATCTCCGCTATCGCTTGATTGAGAGCCTCATCTGAACACTGCTTATTGCTAGGGATCGACAACGACAGAAATTGGTAAACGGGCATGTTAAACGCAGGTCGCGCGGACTGAGCAAGATAAGCACGCAGTAAAGCGATATCGGGGAGTGACATTTGAGCCAAATCCAAGTCGCCCACTTTAATGGAGCCTTGATAGCTCATCACACCGGATAACGCAGCGAGCAAGGTGCTTTTTCCGCTGCCATTCGGACCAATGATGTGAGTAAGCTTCCCTTCGGGTAATGAGAGGCTAACGGGTAATAAGCGAGTTCCAACCGATAAGTTATGAGCTTGTATCATGGCTTCTCAATAGCATCCAAATAAACACGGGCGCACCGATAGTCGTCGTCATAACGCCAACAGGGAGTTCAGCTGAATCAAGAACAGTGCGCGCCAAGATATCTGAAACAACTAGCAGTGCTGCGCCCGTCAATGCAGACAGCGGCAGCAAATACCGATTCTCTGTTCCAAAAGACAAACGAAGCAAGTGTGGTACAACAAGACCAACAAAACTAATCACTCCGCCAAGAGCAACGGAGCCGCCCACGAGCAATGAAACCGCTAAAATCAGCTGCCACCGTATGCGCATAACATCGACGCCAAGCTGTTTCGCATGGATCTCGCCAACCATGAGTTTATCGAGTATCGTCCCCTTCAGACACAGCCAAATCCCAACGGGTATCATCACCAGAGTGAGAATATGTTGATACCAACTGACGCCCCCGACGCTTCCCATTAGCCAGTACATGAGCTGACGAATACTCAAATCATCACTAAAGTAAAATGCCCAAGTGACCACTGCACCCGATAGTATCCCAAGCGCCACGCCCACCAGCAGCAAACGAGTCGTTGTCAACCTGAGGGTTCTCGCCATCGATACCAAAATTAAAGTAAAGCCTAACGCACCTGCCACGCCAGCCAGCATAAACCCTAGCGGAGTTGCGGCGGCGGGAAAGGCGAATAGGATCAATACCATACCTAGACTTGCCCCACCCGAAATACCAAGCACACCTGGCTCGGCAAGGACGTTACCTAACAGCACTTGCAAAGATGCCCCTGAGAGAGCGAGCGCCGCGCCAATTGCAGCGGCCGCGAGTAGCCTTGGTAAACGCAAGTCGTAAAGAAGCCGAGACTCAAGTGCAGTTTGCGGTGAGAAAGGATTGATGAGTATCTCACCCACGGAGAGATGAAGAAAAGCGCAACCTATTAAGACGCCAAACATCACGAGCATAAGCGTGTGCCAGCGCCTCTGGTTTTGATTCAGTAACTGATTGAATTCCATTAGAGAAGCATAACAGCAGCGCGAGAGAACGCCACTGCTTTTCGATTAATCGTAGACCAGTTGGTCATCCTCATAGCGAGTTGCGACATTAACCACCATAAGTGCAGCGCGTTGACCAATCGTAACTTTACGATTTGGGAATACGATCGCCTCGTGATCATTCTTCGCCATTAGAGGTTTATCACCATCGTGACCAAAAACTTCACCATGTTTAAACTCGGTGAAGTTCTCAACGTTATCATCAAATAGGAAGTCGAAGTCATCGTGATGGCGCACTATCGTGCGAGAGACGCGATACATGATTGGTGCTTTTGCTAGGTGCTCTGGCTGCTCCGCTGCGAGCAAATCACGCGTTGCTAAGTCAAAGGCAAGCAGTTTCTCTAGATCGTTCTCACCAATTCTCGCCACACGACCAAGTTCCATAGTTAATGCTTGAGCGCCGTAGTTTTCTGCAGAGAACCAACTAAACGTGCTTGAAGGTGCGTTAGAGAGCAAAACAGCATCCATATGAGCGCTTGCTACATAGTCAAATAATGCTTTGCTACGAACTGCGTGGCGCGTTTTAGGGCTCACAACAAATGAGTAGTGCTTAGACTCACGAATCGCACAGTGAAGGTCAAGGTGCCAGCGACGCGCTACTGCCGTATCTTGATAGAAAGCCTCTACAAGTTGCTTGAGATGTTTTGCTATTGCCACCTCTCGATTAACCGCACGCTCTTTGTTACCAAATAGTCGGTTGAGGTTTTCATCGATAAAACGAGTATGGCGGTTGGTCGCCTCAGGATGAGCAATAATAAAAAGACAGCGCGCTTTAAGCTTCAAAAAGCCCGATGCGATGTCATCGACCATTTTATCTACCAGTTCCATAGGCGCGGTTTCATCGCCGTGGATGCCACAAGAAATGATGATGTGCTCGCTGTCCTCGTCCATGTGACTCGGTGTGACTTCAAGAACGCCACGGTAGCGATGATCTAACTTCACACCGTCTGGTGTGGTTATTGATGTTGCGGTGAATTCAGTTTCGGTTTCTAAAGTATCTTTCAGAAATGATTGGCGAAAAAACGATTTCGTCATGCGCTGCTCCCTATCTAACAGCGGTATGGTAATGAAACAAGACAGAAAATTATACGGATATGATCGCGTTTATCGAAGTAAGTCGCGCTTCTTTGAGATAAAAACTCCAATCTGGTTGAAAAACCCCCAACTTTGAGCCTCTAGCGCCCTTCTCTGGGTCATGATTTCTCACGACCCAGAGAGGCGAAAACCCTAACTACTCAATTGATTGAATAGGTTTTCAAACTCATCGACTTTGTCTGACAGTCTCTCCATACTCTCTTGCCAAAACGTCGCTTCGGTCAGGTCTTTATTCATATGTTTGACCACGACATCCTCAGCTAAATACGAGCCAGTATCACGCAACAGAGCAACGTAATCAGCATAGAACTGTTCACCCTTTTGCTCGCGTTGGGCATAAACGCCTTGGCTAAACAGGTAACCGAACAGATACGGATAGTTATAGAAGCTTAACTCAGAGATACTAAAGTGAAGTTTACTAGCCCAAAAATACGGGTCGGTCCCATTCATGGAATCCCCATACCAATCAGCCCATGTGGTCGACATCAAGTCACACAACTGGCTCGCATCCAACTCGCTCTCTTTGCGCGCCTCATAGAAGGCCTTTTCAAACTCAAATCGTACTGGAATATTGATCGTTAGTGCATACGCTGAAGACAACTCTTCCCACAGCATCTCTAATTTTTCTTCCGGTGTTTGAGCTTGCTCTAATAGGAAGTCTCGGACAATATTTTCTGCAAAGATAGATGCCGTCTCCGCTAACGTCATTGGGTATTCAGTTCGGCACAGCGGCAAGTCGCGCATTACCCAGTTGTGGAAAGCGTGCCCCAACTCATGAGCCAACGTCAGCAGATCCGAACGACTTCCGCCCCAAGTCATAAACACAAGTGGCGTTCGCGTTGCGGCGAGCTTGGTACAATAAGCCCCTAAACGGCGGTTCTCAGAAGGTGCAGCATCTATCCAGCCATTATCAACCATGGTTTGTACAAACTCTGCCATTTCTGGGTTTACTTGCTCGAAAGCCTGCTTGATGACCTCGATACCTTCGGAAAATTCGTAAACTTTGGCTTCACTGTTGTTCATTGGCGGCATCGCGGCGAGGTGATTCCACGGAGTCATGCTCTCCAAACCGTGAACCTTAGCCATTAAGCGTCCCACTTTTTGTCCTATATGCTTGTTAGTCTTTGCCACATTCATCATGGCATCTAAGGTATCGCGCTGGATTCGGTTTGCACGTAGGCTTGAATCCAAAAAGTGCTCTTCTTGCTGTAATGAACGCTTTTTGCCTTCGTTATGTCGCCAGCCCGCTAAAGCATTCACAATCGCCGCAAACGAAGTCTCATTCGCTTTCATTGCTGCTTGAATGCCCTTCCAAGCTGCTTCTTGTTTGTTGAACTCTCCACCATAAAGAAGACTCGCAGCGGTTGAAAAGCCCACTTGCTCGATGCCATCTTCGCTTTCAATGTCGATCAATAATGAACCCGTGATGTTGTCGTATAAACGACCCCACGCGTCACGACCATCAACTTGCATGGCCGACAAAAGCTGCTCTTCACTAATTGAGAGTTGTGTTTGCGCTTTACGCTGCAACAGCTCTATTTGAAACCCCTGCCCTGCAACTGAGGGGTTGTCATGATCTAGCACTTGCTCTATGAACGAAACGTCAGCAAAAGATAGCGTGTCCTCATACGGGCTAAATGCCTGTTCAAGCTCAGAACTAAGCTGGGCAATACGACCAATCAGTTGCTTCGCTTGTGAGTTTTGAGCATTGGTCGAAGCGTAGCAGTTGGCGAGTGTGTTCACCGTCGCTAACAAGGTACCAGCCGCTTCCATAGTCTGTATCGCGTTTTGCATCGCGACAACATGCTGGCGCTCGTCTTTGTGAAGGTTAAGAAGAGAGATAGAGCGTTGGATAAGCTCGATGTCTTGCTCGACTTTTGGGTCATTCAATCCTTTGTAGGCAATAGATAAATCCCAAACCGCGTTTTTCATATGCTTTCCCTAATTCTGTAGTCGCCACTCAAGCGTAATAGATTGGCGAAAAGACTGATGGACAAACCATCTATATCAATAACATGGGGCTAGACCAGATAAAAATCAATGACTTCTAATTCAACAACTTCTCAAGAACAACCTCCAAATACCACTTTAGAGGTACACTGGAGCGCACCTGAGTTGTGCACCTTGCATCATAATCAATGACTTACTAACTCACAGAATGTATCAAAACATTTCAAGACACTGATTGTTAACAACTTTATCGACATGGCACGAAACTCGCTAAAACGATAACGACTTTTATTCTAAGGAGAGAAAGTATGTCATATGTAGAACCTAAAGAGTTCGTAACAAAAATGGTCGATGCTGGAGAGCAAAAAGTCTTTATGTCGACAAAAGATACTCTAGTACGAGCCTTCATGGCGGGTGCAATTTTGGCACTTGCTGCCTTTTTTGCTATTACGGTCATCGTGAAGACAGGTAGCCCTTTAATTGGATCCATTCTTTTCCCTGTCGGCTTTATCATGCTCTATTTAATGAAGTTTGACCTTCTTACTGGCGTGTTCACGCTCGTTCCTCTCGCAGTAATAGATAAACGACGCGGTTGTACCATGGACCAGCTTTTCCGAAACTGGGGACTCGTCTTCGTTGGCAACTTTGCTGGCGCGCTGACCGTCGCTTTCTTCGCTTCGTTTATTCTGACCTACGGATATAACACTGATGGCGGCACGCTCGCTGCGAAAGTAAGCACCATAGGTGAGTCACGTACCTTAGGCTATCAAGAGCATGGCACCGCGGGTTGGTTTACTATTTTCATTCGCGGCATGCTATGTAACTGGATGGTCTCTATGGGTGTCGTTGGTGCGATGATCTCGACGTCTGCAAGTGGCAAAATGATGGCAATGTGGATGCCAATTATGCTGTTCTTCTTTATGGGCTTTGAGCACTCGATCGTTAATATGTTCCTATTCCCATTTTCAATGATCATGGGTGGTGAATTCACGATTATGGATTACATGATATGGAACGAAATTCCAACAGCATTAGGTAACTTAGTCGGTGGTTTCTTGATGGTTGGTCTTCCGCTTTACCTAACACACGTGCGTACCAACCCAGAGCGTAAGATGTCGCTATCTAAAAGCACAGCTAACTAGTTAGCTCGGATTAATTACTGTGCAACGCAAACTAAAAGTGAGCGTTAGTCAGGCTTCCGTCGCTGGACGGAAGCCTGTCAACCAAGACGCTATCGGATGCCTTATTCCATCTAATCTAGAGCTGGAAAGTAAAGGGCTTGCTGCCATTATCTGTGATGGCATAAGCTCAAGTTCAGTGAGTCAGGTTGCTAGTGAGGCAACGGTCACCGGATTCATCAAAGACTATTACGCCACCTCAGATGCTTGGTCAGTAAAGAACTCGGCAACGCGTGTATTGAAATCGATAAACCATTGGCTGTTCGCGCAAACCAAAAACAGCGAATATCGATTTGATTTCAACGAGGGCTATGTGTGCACCGCCAGCGCTGTCATTATCAAATCCCGCACTGCCTATGTGTTTCATTGCGGTGATTCGCGGGTTTATTGCCAAAGCAATGATGACTTCGAACAACTCACCCACGACCATCAGCATTTCATAGACCCAACGACGAGTTACCTCACTCGCGCTCTTGGTATGGATACGTCTGTTGATATAGAGCATGTTGCGATAGAGCTGTCAGTTGGAGACAAATTACTTCTGGCCACCGACGGGCTGTATGACTACGTCACCGAACATGAAATATCAGAGATCCTCAACCAAGAGTCGATTTGTGAGCAGACAAAAGCAGATGCCCTGGTTAACCTCGCGTTGGAAAACGGTAGTCACGATAATGTCTCGGCTATCGTTTTAGCTATCGAGGCTCTGCCAGATAATCCACTCCAAGATTGGAAAGAGTCACTGTTTACGCTGCCGCTGCCACCAGAGCTTGAAGAAGGTCGTTGCATCGACAACTTTGAAATCCTTCGCCCTCTTCAAATCACCAGCCGAAGCCACGTATTCTTGGCAAAAGACCTCAGCAATAATGAGCAAGTTGCTTTAAAGACGCCTTCCGCGGAGAGCCGCCATGATCCCCAACACGTTGAATCTATTTTGATGGAGAGCTGGATAGCGAGCCGACTAAACAGCCCTCACCTGCTCAAGGCCTACAAACCAAGTTTACGCCACTCTTATACCTACAGTGTGGCTTCTTTTGTCGAAGGGATAACACTGGCGCAATGGGTGAAAGACAACCCAAACCCACCACTTAGCAAGATTCGGCATATAATTGGTCAGCTATGTAAGGGGCTGCAGACCATGCATCGACATGAAATGATTCATCAAGATCTGCGCCCAGAAAACGTCATGATTGACGCGAATGAACACGTCACCATCATCGACTTTGGGGCAACACAGGTAAAAGGGTTAGAGGAAATGGCACCTATGGAGCCAACGGTTCCTGGTACAGCGCTGTTTACCGCGCCTGAGTATCTGCTTGGCTACTTCGGAACCACTCGGTCCGATATTTATTCTCTGGGTGTCATGACCTACTTCATGCTAACTGGGCGCTTTCCGTATGGTACAGATGTTGCGAAATCACTTACCGTAAAAGCACAAGGCAAACTTCGCTATATCCCCGCTACAAGCATCAATCAAAAGGTACCACACTGGATCGACTATGCCCTTAAAAATGCGGTCAGAATTGAACCCGAAAAACGTTATCAAGAAGTCTCAGAGTTTCTCTTCGACCTAAAAGTACCGAATCCAAAAAGTCAAAAGCGTGGCAAATTACCGATTGTCGAGAGAAACCCCGTGCTGTTTTGGCAACGAATTTCTCTCGTACTGTCGGTGCTTTTGCTTATCGCATTATGGTACTAAGTTAAAATCTTGCGCAGGCTGCCCGATAACCTTCACCACCAGGTTTTCTGGGTAGTCGGTATCAAATTGGATCTGTGTAATGGTCGAGTTGTTGATCGCTAATGACGAATAGAGTTTTGGGTTTCTCCAATCAAGGCCGAGGACATCTGCCAATAATTGACGGATCACACCACCATGGCAAACCACTAGGGTATTTTGTTCGGTTTCGAGTACTTCTCTCCACGCTGAAACGACTCGCTGATGAAAACCAACCAATCGCTCACCACCTTGCAACGCACACTCTGCGGGACTATCCCAAAAAGGTGCAAGCTGCTGCCAATCCTCCGAAGACATTGAATCGAATGCCACACCATCAAATCTGCCAAAATTCATTTCGGCTAGGTCAGGGTTGATATTTAGTGTTATCCCAAGCTCACAACTCAGTTGCTTGGCGAGATTAGAACATCGCGATAAAGGTGAGCTCACAATCTTGCTAAGACGCAGCGTCTTGGAAACCAAGGCAGCGGTTGTTTGGTTATCGAACTTCGGCTCAACAAGCACATTGGTATGACCGTATAGCGCGGCAGGTCCGTTAACTTTACCGTGACGAAGAAGCAAGATGTTCACTTTCATCGCTCGCTCCCCTTGAGCACCAGAGGTAATCCCGCTGCAACTAAGGTGACGTTATCAGAAACTTTTGCGATTTCTTGGTTCATGCGCCCCGCGTTGTCAACAAACATACGAGAGACCTCACCTAAAGGGACGACACCAAGCCCCACCTCATTAGACACCAGCACGATGTGCGCGTCGCTGTGAATTAAAGTTTCCGCTAGCTTCGACACTGCCTGCTCAATGTCATCGTTACCTGCTGAATCACCTAAATAATAAATCACGTTATTCAGCCAAAGAGTTAAGCAATCGACTAATACGACATCTGACTTATCAAACTTGGACAAAGTATCGACAAGCTCAACAGGCACTTCCCACTCGTTCCAGCCGTCACCCCTTTGTTGACGATGATGAGAAATACGCGCTCTCATTTCATCATCAAGAGGCTCCGATGTGGCGACATAGTGCTTGGTCACATTTGGGAGCATGTCGCAAAGCTGCTTGATGCGCTGCTCAGCAAACCGAGACTTACCTGAACGCGCTCCACCCAATACCAGTTCAATCGACATTCCGCCACCCTATTAGTTTACTAAGAAAAAGAGCATGAGGAGGTAAGTTAACATCTCAACAATTTGCTGAGCTGCGCCCAAACAATCCCCAGTGAACCCACCAAGACGAGCGGTAAGCCACTTAGTAAAAAATACGCGAAATATCAAACCTGTCACTATCAACGCGATGGTGAAATCAAGCCCCAACAGCAAAGCAGGTGCAAGACCACACACTGCCAAAATCACAAGCTCCGTTTGGGTTTGAGTGTTGGCTAGTGGCTTACTTTTGCTACCTTCAGGGTCAGAGACATAGGGCATCGCAGATATCAACGATGCGGCAACCGCTCGGCTAAATGAATAGGCGATGATGAAAATTAGAAACAGGGGTTTGCCAACAGCAAGCTCAGTAAGCGCTGCATACTTTAGTATTAACGCGGATACAATCGTGACGACACCATAGGTACCAAGTCGACTATCTTTCATGATCAACAAGCGTTTTTCTTGAGTCATTCCACCGCCGATCCCATCAGCCATATCTGCTAGCCCATCCTCATGGAATGCGCCAGTTAACAGTAAGCTAAAGATCATTGTTAGAATGACAGCAACGCTGGTTGGTAGCATCCAGTCAGCAACAGTGAAGACGGCGCCACACAGTGCGCCAAGCAATAGACCGACTAGAGCAAAATACCGCCCAGCACGGTTCATTCGTTCTGATGAATATGGCGTATTACTTGGAATCGGTAGACGAGAGAAAAAACTCACGGCAAGGCAGAATAGCTGCCACTGATATCGCCAGCCTGATGTTGATTCCGAATTAATCACACGGTGACTCCAGCGCTTTCAAAACTCGCCATTGAGTTATAGAACTCAGCAGCACATTTCAGAAGTGGATACGCCAACGCTGCACCCGTTCCTTCACCAAGACGCAGCGACAAATCGAGCAACGGGGTCGCATTGAGTATCTCTAGAACAAAGCGATGGGCACCCTCGTTGGAGACGTGGGCAAATATCAAATAATCTCTGACGTTTGGCTCGATTTCGCAGGCAGCAAGGGCGGCGATAGATACGATGAAACCATCCACCAATACGGGTATTTTCTGCTCATAAGCGGCTAGAAACGCGCCAACCATATGAACGATTTCGAAGCCACCTAACTGCTGCAAAACCGTTTTCACATCGCGTTGGTCAAATCGATTTAGTGCCGTTGCAATTAGATCTTGTTTCTTAGCCAATTGCTGCGCATCTATGCCTGTGCCGCGACCAACACTTTGTTCGATAGCTAACGGTGTCAAAGCTGACAGTATGGCAGAGGCTGAACTGGTATTACCGATCCCCATCTCACCAAACATCAAAACGTTCGTTCCGTTTTTAATCGCTTGAGTAGCAATCTTTGAGCCAGCGCTCAGGCCTTGTTCCAATTGAGCCGCAGTCATCGCTGGGTAGGCTGAAAAATCCTTCGTGCCTTCTCCAAGCCTACTCAATACTAACTGGTCAGAATCAGATTCAACCGCAGCAACCATGCCACAATCCACTACTTGAAAGTCAATATTATTGGCACGGCAAAAACAGTTAATCGCCGCCCCACCCGCTAAGAAGTTCATTACCATCTGCTGGGTAACTGCGCTCGGAGCGATACTCACACCCTGCTCACTGATGCCATGGTCACCAGCAAAAACGATGACCTTTGGAGAAGAGATATCTATCGAAGCGGGAAAAGAGCCTGATGCTTGGCTCTGGATCCGAGCAAGCTGAGCAGCAATCGTCTCGAGTTGCCCAAGCGCGCCCAGGGGTTTCGTTTTTTGGTCGATATGGTTTTGAATTTGAGCATCGAATTGTGTGTCTAACATGGTTTCCGTTCTTAAAGAGTGCCAGGTGGCAATACTTACAAAAATACATGCACTTCTGCATGTATTTAATCCTTAAGACGTAGTGTACGCATGTCAGTGCGACAAACCAACACTATATGTGCCGCTATAAATTATAGGTGTGGGTTTCAACCCGATTAAGCGGGTTCGTTTGCATTCAACTCAGTGAACAGAAGTGCCAGTCCATCATCAGAGACTCCTGACTTTGTTAGATGACAAGATTGACAGTTTTTTTGCCCTGGTGTGCAATGCTGACTCATCAACACGCTGTCTAAGTTGCGTGTGCCTGCCTTGCAGTCAGCTTCTATGTTCTTAAATATATGGCATTCTTCTGCGCCTGGAATATCTACGACCCCTACGATAGAAACACCTTGTGATTTAGCGAGCAGTAGTAGCTCTTCGAGTTTTTGTTGTAATTGTTCATTCATTGTAACTGTATCCAAACTAGAAACTAAGCATTCTATCGTTAGCTTAGACTAAAGTTTAAGTCGTTGTGCCGTTTCGACATATAACTTAACTAAAAGTGATAGGTTTATCATATTCTACATATTTATATAAATTATATAAAGTCACTCACTTATGTAATATTCTTGTAAAACAACCACCTGCACTTCTCTCTCTTACAAAGTATTTTGGGCACAATGTCACATTTTTTTGCCCTTACAAAAATACGACAAAACCTTCCAAACACTTACAAACAAAAAGTAGATAATACAAAATTAGGGTAGGTTTTTAGAACTTTTCGTTACCCAAAGCGAACGAACAAGCATTAGTGACCAGTTAGTCAATTAACGAATTATTGTAAACCTTGCATTTTAATTATGGTTTACAAGCGATCGTTATATTCCCTCCTTATTATTACCCTCAATATTAATTATCATTATCAATAATATTAACCCTTATTTATCAACAAGATAAATATGCATCCAATTTTATAAATTTTCCTGACTGCTAAAACAGCCACCTGACTCAGTTTCTATTGAGTCTTTAATCTAAATAGCTGCTTAAAAAAATGTTAACGCCGTGTTTGAATTTCATTAACCCGGGCTGTCATTCGATAAAAAAATATAGTAATTTGATATTTCGACAGGAAACGAAATTCATGTCGTTTATAAATCTAATAATAACCAATTAAGCAGTTGGTAAGGGGGTATTTTGAAAGTAGTAGAGAAGCATACTCACCATAGTTCAACGAACAAAGAAGACGCTGCCAATATTGGTACTAGCTATTTTAAACAGGTTTCTAACCACAACCTGTTAACAGCTGAAGAAGAGAAATTACTAGCACGCAAGGCTCGTGCGGGTGATACACAAGCGAGACAAGGCTTAATTAACGCGAATTTACGTTTAGTTATTAGAACTGCCAAACGTTATTCTAATCGCGGTCTCGATTTCTACGACCTTATTAATGAAGGTAACATCGGATTAATACAAGCCGTGGACAAATTTGACCCTGAGCTTGGATATCGCTTTTCCACCTATGCAGTGTGGTGGATTCAGCAATCTATTGATCGTGCCATCATGAATCAAGGTCGCACGATTCGTGTTCCAGTGCACGTGACTAAGCAAATTCGTGAGTGCAGTAAAGCGGCGCACCAACTCCGTAAAGAGGGCAAACACGAACCGACGTCAGCCGAAATCGCCGAAAAAACCGGGCGCTCACCAGAGGAAGTAAGCAAACTACTTAAACTTTCTGAGCAATCATTATCTCTAGATAATGGTTGGGATGACGACGGGGACAAGAAAGATCACCTTCAAACTATTGATGACGATGATGTGTTCGAACTACCAGAACGTGACATTGTCACGCAAAATATGAACAAGGCATTGGTCAACCTTGTCGATGGCTTGCCGGATAAGCATAAAACTATCCTCTACCATCGTTTCGGCCTTCTCGATGATGAGCCCAAAACGCTTGAAGAAGTCGGATTAATCGTTGGTGTGACAAGAGAACGAGTAAGGCAAATTCAAAAAGTGGCGATGGAAGCATTGCGTGATCAGCTCAGAAAGCAGGATCTTACCGCCGCAGAAATTGATTAATTTTGCCTCTATCACAACACGTTAGCGAATAATTGACTATAGTCCCACTACATCTCGATGAGTGGGACTTTTTAATGCACAATGACTTTAGAGTAATGATCGCTGGCGCTTCTGGTCTGGTAGGCAGCAGACTGCTGACTTTACTAGAACAAACTGACCACATCGAGTCTATCTACGCCCTCTGCCGCTCTCCTCTAAACCATCAACATAGCAAAACCGCTCAGATCATGGATGGCGCACTTAGAGTCACTCAATGGGATGACAGTCGCCCTACTCCAACGCTTGGCTTTATCTGTTTGGGCACCACGCTTAAAAAAGCGGGCAGCAAGCAAGCACTTGAAAAAGTGGATGTTGATCTTGTCTGCGACGTGGCACAAACCATGAAGATGGTGGGTGTTAAACGTATCGCTGTGGTTTCAAGTCTAGGAGCATCAGCTCGCTCTCTATCGCATTATCTTAAATGTAAAGGTCGAGTTGAACGCCGAGTCAATCAAATGGGCTTCGAGAAAGTGGTATTTATGCGCCCCGGTCCTTTGGCAGGGCGTGAAGAAGAGATCCGATCAGATGAGGTATTTGTACAGAAGCTATTTACCGTACTTTCACCTTTAATGCGTGGGCCTCTACGTGCTATCGCTCCTATCCCCGCAGACTATGTCGCAAAAGCAATGCTCTACAGTGTGTTAGAGACGAGCGATGCTAAGTCAGTCGCATATAACTCTGCAAACATGCGCGACCTTCTTAACCAATATACAAAGTAACTCGCAAAAACCAACGAACCACGCCCATTAATATAACTTTCAGTTCTAGTTCATAACATTTACTTATTGTGAACGTTTCTCACCAAACGGTATTTTAGCCGTCTACACATCCAATCCCCATATTCTTTATAGGGATTACGTCAGTTGAAATAAAAAAGGATATTTACATGTCAATTGCAGTTATCGCATCGCTAGCGGTATTTTTGGGCATTCTCTATTTCTTGTATGGGCAACAGCAAAAAAACCATACTCTATCCCGTCTTGTGCTTTTTGGTCTTGTATTAGGCAGTGCCTTTGGTTTATCGCTTCAGCTTATTTTTGGCGAAGGACACGCAGCAATCGGTGGTACGTTAGAGTGGGTCAACGTAGTCGGTAGTGGTTATGTTGGTCTTCTGAAGATGATCATCATGCCGCTCGTATTGGTGTCTATGATTTCCGCGGTAGTGAAGCTTGAAAAAGGTGGTTCACTAGGCAAAATCAGCGGATTAACAATATCTGTCCTGCTCGCTACTACGGCGATTTCTGCACTCATTGGTATTGTCGTTACTCAAGCGTTTGGCTTAAGCGCAGAAGGACTCACAGAAGGTGCTCGTGAAACGGCTCGCATTGCAGTACTTGAAAACCGAGTTGACCGTGTTAGCGACCTAACGATTCCGCAAATGCTAGTAAGCTTTATCCCTACCAACCCATTTGCTGACCTAACTGGCGCTCGTTCTACTTCTATTATCGCTGTGGTTATCTTCGGCGTGCTAACGGGTATTGCTGCCCGTAAAGTCATGGCAGAAAAAGAAGAACTCGAATCCCCAATCCGCACATTTGTTGATGCGACTCAATCTGTTGTGATGCGTCTTGTTAAGATGATTATGGCGCTTACTCCATACGGTATTGCCGCTCTGATGGCAAAAGTCGTCGCGACGTCAAGCGCTGGTGACATTTTGAACCTGCTTGGATTTATCGTTGCATCTTATCTAGCCATCTTCCTAATGTTTGTTGTACACGGTGTGCTTGTATCACTGGTTGGCGTTAGCCCAAAAGAGTACTTCCAGAAGATCTGGCCTGTGTTGACATTCGCATTCTCATCTCGTAGCTCAGCAGCGACTATTCCGCTTAACGTGGAAGCTCAGGTAACGAAACTTAACGTACCACCAGCGATTGCCAACCTATCGGCTTCTTTTGGCGCGACAATCGGTCAAAACGGTTGTGCGGGCATCTACCCAGCAATGCTCGCGGTAATGGTTGCTCCTTCCGTAGGTATCGACCCTATGGACATCAACTTCATCCTGTCTCTGATTGCTATCATTACCATCAGTTCATTTGGTATTGCTGGTGTTGGTGGTGGTGCAACGTTTGCAGCCCTAATCGTATTACCGGCAATGGGACTGCCTGTTACGATCGCTGCACTGTTAATTTCTATCGAGCCTCTTATTGATATGGCGCGTACCGCTCTAAATGTGTCTGGCGCAATGACGGCAGGTACTATCACAAGTCGACTGCTCAAAAAGAAAGAAGCATCTCTCGAAGAGGCGAAAGCCTAACCTGCTTACCAAACCTTTCGAGTAAAACAGCGCCTGATGGCGCTGTTTTTGTTTATATTCAATGAGTTAATATTTATTTCGATTTTTATCGAAATAAAAGCTTGATCTACGCCTAGTTATTTCTATAATTCGAAACATATCGAATTATTAGGAGAAACTAATATGAGCCCTGAATTCCTTTCCATGGCGACCGAGACAGCGAACATGTTCGCTTTTCTCGCAACTGAGTTAATCATTCTGTTTTTGGCAATTAGCTACATCGTCGGTGTACTACAAGAGTTTCTGACTCCGGAAAAGATCCAATCTATCCTGAGCTCAAAAAATGGCAGAGGCTATTTTGTCGCAGCCTTGCTTGGTTCTATTACCCCGTTTTGCTCATGCTCGACCATTCCTTTCTTAAAAGGACTGCTTCGCGCTCGCGCAGGGTTCGGACCAATGATGGTATTCTTATTTGCGAGCCCACTACTTAACCCTGTCATCATAGGTCTATTTGTGGTGACGTTTGGTATCAAGGTCGCTGTCTTCTATTTTGCCATTGCTATGTTTGTTTCTGTGACTGCAGGCTATGTACTAGAGAAACTAGGCTTTGAACGTTATGTAAAACCTGAGGCGTATGAGGCACAAGCTGCGAGTTCATGCGGCACATCGTGTGGTGACAGCAAACCTGCCAAAGATGAAAAATCATCTTGTGCAACCTCTACAAGCTGTGGGTCACCGAAGATTGAGTCATTAAAGCCAGTAGCAGCTAGTTGTACGGCAGACAGCTCTTGCTCAGCGCCAGCTCCTGCGACATCTTGCTGCTCGGAGAAAACGCCAGAGCCGACTATTACTAACATCAATGCTGACGGGACGGCTTGCTGTGACACAACAGCTGCAACACCAAAAGAGGACAATCGTTGGGTTCGCATTTGGAAATCTACGTGGAAAGACTTCAAACAAGTTTTCCCTTACCTAATGGTTGGTATTCTTCTGGGGTCATTTATTTATGGATTTATTCCAACTGACCTTATCGCGCAATACGCTGGCGAAGGGATTTGGTATGCAATTCCTATCGCAGCAGTGATTGGTATTCCACTCTACATTCGTGCAGAAGCGGTAATCCCATTGAGCGCAGCACTTGTTCAGAAAGGCATGGCGCTAGGTTCAGTAATGGCTTTGATCATTGGTAGTGCTGGCGCAAGTCTAACGGAAGTCATCTTGCTAAAATCTATCTTTAAAAATCAGATGATTGCAGCATTCTTGATGGTTATTCTAGGCATGGCTATCAGTGCAGGTTATCTATATAGCTTTATGTTTGGTTAATCACGCTAGCAAGTGAGACAACAATTTTTGTTGTCTCACCTCTCTTAAACAAGCTGATCTCTTTACTCGTTCTTGTAGTTTCCTACCACGCTTACCCCTGCTTATCAATTACACAAAATTAAAGTTTAATGAAAGTTAATTACGGGCATTGATCACACTTTTGTTTCATTGTATAGTTAATACACCAATTTTGGTAACAAACTTACAAGGAATGTTAATATGCTTTCAGTAATTAGAAATCTATTTGTACCAACTAAAGACTATGCGGGCCGTAACATTGATGCTGTCATTGAGCGCCTCGCAGCACAGACTAATACCGATATCCATGCTTGGTCATACCTTAACGAAGCAGCAGTGTATGAAAATACCAAAACGGGCATGCGCGTTTATCGTCACGAGGTATCTAAGCGTGCTGCGTAATAACCAATTAATGACTTCGTTTCATCGACCATCTAAAGCATCACATATAGCTAAGCCCGCTCAAAATGAAGCGGGCTTTTCGATCATACAATGAGGACAAATTAACTTGGTCGGCTCATCTTAACGCGTTGTTTAACGCGATCGATACGCTCTTTGTTAACCTGCTCTTTTAACTTAGGCTTAATGTCTGCCACTGGAACGGCTTTCCATTCACCCTCATGATAAACAACGATATACGACGCACGGCTAATCTCCTCTCGAACGACCCACTTACCGTCATCGATACGCTTCACATCCCCACGAACATTGCCATCAGAGTCTCGGACCGTCCAAGTGCCATTGTCGTTTTTGCTGCCCGTAATGGTGTGATCCGTTTTCAGCGAAGAGATAGTAATCACATCGTCTTGAACTAAGATTTCTCCGATACGGTGACCATTGTATGTAATGGAGTACAGGGTCTCACCTTCCGTTTCGCGCTCTTTGACCGTAGAGATCTTCGCATTCGGATTTACCGGTGATTCATACTCCGGCAGATGTACAGGAACACCTCGACCCAAATCCGGAATGTAAACATAGCCGAGATCAAAACCAAAGTCCGGATCTGTTGGTTCAGAGCCCTCTGGCGCACTATTGCCATAGCCAGGATCCACATTTTCAAAGCCTAGGTCACCATCAAACTCAGGTAGCGGTTCTGTTGGAGATGAGCTTCCGCCACTTGATGAGCAACCGGCAAGTAGAGCGACAGCAAGTGCAGAGCAAAGGAGTTTAGATTTTTGAATCGAGGTTAATTTCATGATGTTTTGCCTTCATGTTTTGTGATGTGTAAATCCTAACCGCCTCGACTCACACAAACTATAGGGCAAAATCTATTTCTGATATTTACGTTGTAAATATCAAAAGTTCATTGTTATTGGGTGGGATAATTACTCCGAACTCATCTAGCTTCGTTTTAGTCCCTAAACCAAAAGAAAGTAAACGCGAGATCTATGAATTCTCGCGCAATTTTCCTCTATTGGTGAGCTCTCTTGTTCACTGGCTTTAAAAGTTTCATCAAGGAAGACTGCTTCCACATACCAATACCAGTTAACGCAAGCGCTGGAATGAGTCCCCATAGCGTCGCTGCCATATAGGCTTCATTGCTTGCTAAAGGTGAGTAGAATGCTGCACCTACAAGTAGCGCTAATACTATGTGTGCCCATCTCAATACTATTCTTATGTTCTTACCATTCATGACGCTTTCCTTCTGCTCTGATTCTGGGCTCTATGATAAAGCGGTGAGTTCTGAAGCCTTTGTGCATGCGACGAGCGGTATATAGGGAGCGTGAAATGCTCTATCTGAGGATAAATGGAGAATAATGGTCATCAAGTTGGGAGAAGAAGGAAGGGCTTCATGACAGTGGAAAGGAATTTCCAAACGGCCAGATACAAAAAAGCCCGCTGTAAAAGCGGGCTTTTTCGAAAATTTGGTGGGTCCGGGCGAACTCGAATCGCCGACCCCTACCATGTCAAGGTAGTACTCTAACCAACTGAGCTACGGACCCAAATTTTTGTTCCATTCTGAATAAGCATTCAGAGAAGGATGGTGGGTCCGGGCGAACTCGAATCGCCGACCCCTACCATGTCAAGGTAGTACTCTAACCAACTGAGCTACGGACCCATCTCTCTGGAACGAGAAGGATATTAACCAGAGTAACTTAGCTGTGCAAGTACATTTTTGCGTTTTTGGTGCCGTTTGACGCATTCGCCATCAATTCGACTCTTTTTTATGCGCTACTGCTGAAAAAACGTGAAGGCTATCAGATCGTTGCCCTAACTCATCTGCGTTGAAACTGACTGATTATGCCGATTCTTCGTCATCAAATACCACATTGTAGTTTTCTGTGTACTGGCACAAAGGCTGGCGGCTACATGTGAAAAAGCGTCGTCCTTTAAACTCCCCTTGCATCGCCGTTTTGATGTTCATTGGGCTGCCGCAGCGCTTACAAAAGCGAACTTCTTTGTCTGGCTCAATCAAATCAATGTGAGCAGCAAGCAAACGGCGGATTTTACCCACTTGGTAGCTCAGTTTGACCGATGCTCCAATAAGCGGAATATTTGCAGACTTACATACCTGCATAATCAGCTTTTGGCGTTCTATTTTACCTTTGTGGAGCTTTTGTCCATTGTCATATTCAATAATGACACGAGGCTGCATCGTTCGTGGGTCGCACACCACAAAGTCAAAGTAGCTTTTCGCTATCACGTTATTTGCGATAAACCATTGCTTCTTACTCTTCATCTGCTGTGGTGTCACAACATTCGCCATGCTTACCTTCGTTAAGATCACACCGTGATCGCCAACTGCTTCTTTTAATGCGTTATAAAACGCGGTCTGAGCTGACGATAAGATTGGTCCTTTCACTTTGTATTGATATGACTTGGTATCTTCCTGTTTCACAAAGTATTTAAGTGCAACCATGGAGAAGCCAACCAACAAGGCAAGAACAATAAAAATCTCTAACATGTTTTTAGTGATACCTAACAAAAATAGACAGAGTACGTGCTCAGATTAAGCTCAATAACCAATAGATGCAATCTTTGTGGTGTTATCCTAATAAAGTGACGTATATTCAATAGGTAACCAATCCAAAAAAGAGGTTTTAGGATGAAACTGATTCGACAATTTATGCTGTTTTCTTTGAGTTTGATGCTATTGGGTTGTACTGGGATGCCAGATACGGTGAAACCTGTAACAGGCTTCGATCTCGATCGATATCTCGGCAAGTGGTATGAAGTCGCTCGACTCGACCACAGCTTCGAGCGTGGTCTCGACAACGTCTCTGCGACCTACACTATGAATGACGATGGGTCTGTGAAAGTACTCAACCGAGGCTGGGATACCGAGGATAAAGAATGGTCAGAGGCGATTGGTAAAGCGAAGTTTGTTGAAGCGCAAGATATCGCTCACCTCAAAGTGTCGTTCTTCGGACCTTTCTACGGTAGCTATGTGGTTTACTATCTGGAAGAAGACTACTCAGTAGCCCTAGTGAGTGGCTATAACTCGGATTATTTCTGGATCCTGTCCAGAACTCCGACGATTGAGAGCCAAAAACTAGAACAGTATGTCGAACTGGCCAAAAACGCGGGCTTTGATACTGCGTCGCTTATCTACCCTAACCATGACAAAGCGCAAACCAATTAACGCTTAGACCACATTGATTTCAATACACTATTGAGCTTTATCTTCGTCACCCGCCAATGAGTCACAGGTCTTCTTGGTGCGGTGTCGAGGATATGATTCTTTGCTACCTCATCAAACTCAACGGGCCCACGATGCGCCAACAATACACTTTTCGCGTTCAAGTTATACACCTTATCCACTGAGCGTCGATATTGGTTTGGGTGGAACACTGGAAAAGGAGCAATTAAGTGCTTTTTCACTTCAACCATCAAATCTGCAACATACACTGTCGAGTGCTTGGCGTTGTAAACTGATATATCACGATCTGTGTGCCCTGGAGTATCAATCACCTGCCAGTCTTCAAACAGTGGTACAGGATCACCATCAGTAACTGCGTGATCGACCTTAAGCTTTCTTTGATACCAAAGGTTTCTCTTCGGTTTACCCATTCGATTCGCCATGTATCGAGCAAGAAACAGATCGGTAAGATGCATGAGAATGCCATCAGCCCCGGAGTACCATGCTTTATGGTGTGAACGCGACACAATTTTCGCACCTGTCAGTTTTTTTAACCTGTGCGCAGCCCCTGCGTGGTCGGGATGCATGTGGGTAACCACAATGGCTTTAAGATCCGATATCGGACGATTCAGTTCGTCGCGAATATAGCGTAATATCGTGCCGACATCAGCGCGGCTAGCACCATCCAGTAGTAACAACTTCTCTGGGTACTCTGCGAGATAAATTTGTTGAATATATCCTGAGATCTGGTGAATTTTCATAAGCCCTGCTAACTGGTCAGACAACCTTATTGCAAGATAACTTGATGTTAACAACATTGCAACAACACCTATTCTTTGTAGCGATAGCCATCGCTTTTTTTGAGGTTTGCTTATGAGCGTTATTTTTGTCGGTCATCGTGGTGTCGCGGGAACGCATCCAGAAAACACTATGGTCAGTATACAGGCTGCAAAACAACTGGGCATGAAATGGGTTGAAGTTGATGTGCAACCAACCAAAGACAATGTTTTGGTGGTATGCCATGACCACACTGTCAATCGTTGCAGTAACGGTAAAGGCCGAGTCGATGAGCTGACGCTGAAAGAGCTTCAAGCCCTAGATTTTGGTTCTTGGAAGTCAGAGGAATTTCAAGGTGAGCCTATTATCACCCTTGAGGCTCTTCTAGAGTTTTGTAGTGCGAATGACATGTCGATAAATCTGGAAGTGAAGGTCGACAGCCACGACCCAGCCTACGTTGTTTCATTGCTTAAGACTGAGCTTGAGAATAGCGCTTTTAATAAGAGTAATCTCATTATCTCGAGTTTCAGTAACGATGTGATGCGCGAACTCCACCAAGCAGAACTCGGAATTCGACTAGGCGTGTTAGCAAAGCGCGTCAACCGCAAAACGCTGGCAACCATACTCGATGTCAATGCTTTTAGTTGTCACCTAGATTACAAATGGCTCACCGCCAACCATATCAACATATTGCGAGAGCTCGACGTCGAGATTTGGTGCTATACCGTCAATAATCCAGAATCATTTAAGCACTTAGATAGCGTCGATGCCGTCTTTACCGACTTCCCTACTCTTTTTGAAGGTGCGACGAACCTCGAGACATCGACTCAACCATAAAATCGATAAACGCCCTTCGTCTCGCCGGGGTGAACTTAGATTGGGGAAATTGCATGATGATTTCCCCTTGATAACGAGAGTTTACGCGCCACTCAGGTAATACCTGCAATACCTCTCCGTTGTCTATCGATTCATCGACAACAAACTCTGGAAAAATGCCTATTCCTAACCCCTCTTTCACGGCATTGAGCCGCATCTCAGAGTGATTCACAGAGTAACGCCCGTGCACCTGAACTTTCACGTTATCTTCATCTTTTGAGAACAGCCAAACATTATCGTTAGGTTGCTCATTAAGGTACAAACAATCATGATCGAGTAAATTATTAGGATGGAACGGAATACCATGCTCTTGAAGATACGCCTTATTGGCACAGAGTACCGCTTTGATTTCACCCAGCGATTTAGCGACTAAGTTCTCTCTTGGGAAATGCGTTAACTCGAAGACAAAGTCGAGGTTATGGCCGAACGGATCGATAAACTCATCGCTTACGATCAAGCGAAGCTTTACCTCAGGGTATTTCGCTAAAAACTCGAGCATGAGTGGCTGCAAAATCCGGCGGCTGAATGCTTTCGGTGCCGCGATGCGCAGTTCACCCGTTACCTCACCTAAATCTTGGCTTGTAACATGCACTATGTCTGCGGCTGACTCCATTATCTTTTTGCTGTACTCGTAAACAATTTTTCCCGTCTCGGTGGTCACTTGCTTACGAGTGGTCCGTTCTAACAAATCCGCATTCAATGCTGACTCCAAGCGACTAATCTGGCGACTGACACCCGAAGGCGTGACGCCTAAGCGCTGTGAAGCGGCAGTAAAACTGCCTGACTCTACAACAGTGACGAACGCTGCGATGTCAGGAAGCATTGCCATGAGCTTATTTGTGTCCATTAGTCACAAGTCCTATGAGAATTGGGAGTATTATCACATCCATATTCATAAGTTAGCATAGGTAGGCCAACACTAATAATTAACTTTTAGGTAACAGCTAAATGGAAAGGAATTTCGTTAACAAGGTCTCATTTCACTGGGCTATTTTAGGGCTACTTGCGGTCGCCATCATTTGGGGAACCAGTTATGGAGTTTCAAAACAAATACTTAGCCATGTATCTGTGCCCCAGCTACTGTTTCTTCGGTTTTTGATTAGCTGCTTAATTTTATTCACTATCGCTGTCAATAAAGGACAAATATGCCACTTTATAGCTAATCAAAAGCAGTATTTGCAGGTAGGCGTCTCAACGGGACTGATTCTAAGCTGCATCTTTGTGACTGAAACCTGGGCGGTCAAACTGGCGCAAGCTGGGCAAGTAGCCGTTCTAATAAGCTTGTGTGTGCTGTTTACACCAATCCTAGAGAAATTCTGGCTTAAGGTTCAGTTGCCTAAAGGGATTTTTCTACTTTGCATTGTCGGTGTGACCGGAATGATACTGATAGCAGAACCACACCAAGTCGCGCTTCGCTTAGACCTGGGGGTAGGCTTGGTGCTAGCGGCAGCCTTTCTGAGGGGCGTAATGGTTGTTGCCTGTAGAAAAGCGTTTACGAGCACTACCTTCCATGTTGAGTTGATTACCTTAGTTCAGCTTGCTACGGTCACCGTAATGAGCCTAGGGCTTGTATTACTCGATAAAAACTCACCTTCAATGATCACCGTGCTCGGTAGTCTTGATACGCACGGATGGCTCAGCCTTCTCTATCTCGCACTTTGCTGCACGCTCATGGCGTTTTTTATCCAGAACTATGCCGTGAAACACCTGCCAGCGAGCCAAGCGTCTTTATTGATGGGAACAGAGCCTTTGTTCGGCCTGTTATTTGCCACAGTATTTCTTCAAGAGACGATGTCTTTATTTCAATGGATTGGATGTTTTATCATCATATGCACCACCATTGCAGCTTGTTACAAATTTTCCAAACAAAACTAGGTCAAAAGACAGTCATATTCTCTAAATTGCGGACCTTTCTTTGATTTAACTCAGGTCTTTGGTCTCCAAGTAGCGTGTAAAGTGGTTCTCCCCTGTTCCACTAACGTGAAGTGATCCAATGACTCAAGTAAATACAGAACGCCTAGTAAACCATTTTTGTGACCTCGTAAAAATCGATAGCGAATCAGGCAATGAAAAAGCCGTTGCAGAAGCGATTGCTGAGCAACTTGGTGAGCTAGGTTTCGTAGTAAGCAAACTACCTGTACCTGAGCAGTACACAAATGGCTTTAACGTATACGGTCGCCTTGAAGGTAAACAAGAAGGCAGCATCGTATTCAGTGCTCACATGGACACAGTAACGCCAGGCATCGGCATCGAACCAATTATTGAAGATGGTATTATCCGTTCAAAAGGTGACACCATCCTTGGTGGCGACGACAAATCAGGTATCGCAGCAGTCATGGAAGCTGTGCGCTGCCTACAAGAGCAAAACCGTGAACACAAAACGATTGAAGTTGCGTTCACTGTGCATGAAGAAGGCGGTCTATTCGGCTCTGAATATTTCGACATGTCTTACATTCAGTCTAAGAACGCAATCGTACTCGATACAGGCGGTCCAATCGGCACTATCGTAACGGGCGCCCCTGGCCAGCAAAAGATTGTGGCTAAGATCAAAGGCCGTCCAGCTCACGCGGGTCTAGCACCAGAAGAAGGTATCAGTGCAGCTATGGTTGCAGCGGATGCTATCGCTAACATGAAACTATTGCGTATCGATGAGCAAACAACTGCAAACATCGGCTCTGTGAACGGCGGTCAAGCAACAAACATCGTAATGCCAGAGCTAACGGTAGTAGCAGAAGCACGCTCTCTTAACAGCGACAAGCTTACAGCTCAAGTCAACCACATGGTAGAGACGTTCCAAGCGTCTGCAGAGAAGTTCGGCGCCGAAGTTGAAATCGAATCAACACGTGCCTATGACGCATTCGTGATTGCAGAAGATGACGCGCATGTACTGAAGATCAAAGAAGTATTTGCAGCTAACGGTATTGAAGCAAACACCAAACACACTGGCGGTGGTAGCGATGCGAACAACTTCAACGAGAAAGGTCTAACAACAGTTAACCTATCTACTGGTATGTCGAAAGTTCACACGACTGAGGAGTTTATCGCAGTAGAAGACATGGTTAAGATCACTGACTTTGTGATTTCTTACGTGACTGCGTAATTGCCAAAGCAGTAGAAAGCTCAAAACCGCGTTGTACTTTTAACTAATAAGAACAACGCGGTTTTTTTATAAGTCCTCAAACTCATCGATTGCAGTGCGCGCTTCGGCAAGTGTGCAGCCAGACTGAAACATCAGATCCGCAACGGTTATTTCTGGGTCTTTTTCCAGCACTTCTTGAATCGGTGATTTATAGCCTTCAAGGGCTTTATCAACCGCAACGGATATCCACCCGACATTAGACTCAAGCGCAAACTTGGTTAGTTGGGTAGCTTCTCCGGTCAACGTCCAATTGCGAGAGCGACGTATACGTTTTAGCGTGCAACCACTATCTGCAGCACACGCCAAAACCGCCGATTTGTCTTCAACGCGGTGAACAAAGCTATTAAGGCGAATTGTGATTAGAAACCGCGATTTTTCCAAAACTGACCTTCATCTCTTGCCGTCACTTTGAATTTTTTCTCAGCAATCACTTTGCCTTGCATCTCAATGACCATATGCCACTCACCGAGGTTACTCTCCAGTCCGTCTATAGGATGAAGTAGCTGAATCGTATCGCCTAGGTAGAAATCCCAATCATTGCTGCCTACGTGCTCTTCACCGTCAAATGGAGCAAGGACCTGTCCTTTTTTGCTAAGAACACCCGGATGATAGATGCAATAGCGCACCTTTTCTCCTTTGGCCTTTTTGATGTTGACGATGAAACCAAACTCAATATGTTCATCCGCTGGCACTATGGTTGTAAAGTCTTGTATTTTAGGAAGATCTTTTGATCCGGAATCCCATGTGGAATAGATGCCGTACGACGTCATTTCGATGACTGGAGAGCGTTTTGCCATAATTAGATTTTTCTGTTTTAAAGTGAATAAGGTTAGTCTTGCCAACGTTTTTGCATCTTGGCGATGACGATGTCACTCACGCCATGTACATTTGGGTAACGCTGGTTACAAACAATGATGTCCAAGTCGGCCTTGTAGCGTTTGGCTAAATTTTTATATGCCTTCATTTCCCACAAGCGAACAAAGGTATTGGCAACAACCACGTCTTGGTTAGCCGCCAATGCTTTCTCGACCTGCTGCTGACACCATTCATGTGCTTCGCCAATCCTATCCCCATCGTAACAATATTCACCTTTTTCATTGATAAAATACATATCAGCTTCGAAGTGCAGCGCGTCGAGGGTTTTCGCCAAGGTACTCTTTCCAGAACCTGGAAGACCGCGAATTAACGTGAGTTTCAAACAAGTTCACCGCAAAATATAGAAAGTGCCGTGATTGTACCCTGTCTCACCCATGTACGTCATGACGTATTGCATTCAACTGATGACACCTGAGCTAAAATTAACTATCGACAAGCAAAAACGTTTGCGTTAACTTTAGAAGTATAGACGTCCAGAAGACCAAACAGAGCTTAGGGAGAAAGCTGTGCCAATTAAGATTCCCGATCAACTACCTGCCTCTAACGTCCTGCGTGAAGAGAACATTTTTGTGATGTCTGAGTCTCGCGCCTCGACTCAGGAAATCCGTCCGCTCAAGGTATTGATTCTCAATTTGATGCCAAAGAAAATTGAAACGGAAACCCAGTTTTTAAGACTTCTTTCAAATAGCCCACTGCAGGTCGATGTCGAGCTGCTTCGTATCGACGATAGACCAAGTAAGAACACGCCAACTGAGCACCTTGATACTTTCTACCGCCAGTTTGAAACGATTAAAAACCGTAACTTTGATGGACTCATCATCACAGGTGCGCCACTTGGTTTGGTTCAGTTTGAAGACGTGATCTATTGGGAGCACCTGCAAACCATCATGAACTGGGCAAGCAAGCATGTGACCTCAACGCTGTATGTCTGTTGGGCGGCACAAGCGGGCCTAAAGCTCTTATTCGATCTTCCAAAACGCACTCGCAAAGAGAAGCTGTCGGGTGTGTATCACCATGAAATTCATGACCCGCACCACCCTATCCTGCGCGGTTTTGATGACACCTTCTTAGCCCCGCATTCTCGATATGCTGACTTTTCACCAGAGTACTTAGAATCACACACAGATCTCGATATTCTGGCAACCTCGGATGTCGCCGGCGTGTATCTCGCGGCAACGAAAGACAAGCGAAATGTATTCGTAACAGGTCACCCTGAGTACGATTCTCATACGTTACACAACGAATACGTGAGAGACTTGGGTGAAGGTATGGAGCCAGCTATTCCAATTAACTACTACCCTAACAACAATCCAGACAACAAGCCGAATGCGAGCTGGCGTAGTCACGGTCACTTATTGTTTGCTAACTGGCTAAACTACTGTGTTTACCAACAAACACCTTACGACCTTGACCACTTTAGTGAAGATGCATTTACGAAAGACGAGTAGTCATGGATAGCGTTAGCACTACACAGATCTCTTTTTATCTCGCACAAGCAAAAGCCCCTAATGAGAGGGGCTCATTTCTTTTTAACTACAATGACGTAGTTAGCACATCATAAAGTACGAAGCTGTTATTTAGATAACATTGCTACCTTACGTAAAAAACTATCGCGCAGGTGCTCTTGGTCATACTCCAGATGATAGGTGTTGTGAAAGCCCATAGAGAGTTCTACGCCATTACCTCGCATATAAACGTTGTAACCGTCATAATCCGAATAGGCCTCTACCCCTTCGTAGATCTTTCCCAGTTCAGTCTCGGTGCCATTAGACATAATGGTATCGTAAGCCTTGAGAACTTTGTTGGGATCAAGTTCGTTTTTCATCGCAGTCTCCTACTAACGAAAAGCCACACATAAAGTGTGGCTTAGATGGGCGATTTGCGCCAGTTTATGTTCGATAGTAGATATGCATCAAAGCGTGTTACTGGTCACGAAGCTCTCTTCTTAGGATTTTACCGACGTTGGTTTTCGGTAATTCATCTCTAAATTCAATTATCGTTGGTCTCTTGTAGCCTGTTAGATGCTTACGGCAGTGTTGTTTTACGTCATCTGCAGTAACCGCGCCATTAGCCACGACAAACAGTTTAACTCGCTCACCTGCTATGTCATCTGGCACGCCAACTGCAGCTGCCTCGATAATTTTTGGATGTAGCGTTGCAACTTCTTCGACTTCACTTGGGAAGACATTAAAGCCAGAGACAAGGATCATGTCTTTCTTGCGATCTTCAATATAGAAGATTCCGTCTTCGTCCATACGCCCGATATCGCCTGAATAAAGCCAGCCATCTGCCGTTAGAATTGCATTCGTCTCCGCGTCTTGCTTCCAGTACCCTTTCATCACTTGAGGGCCGCGGATCTGAATCTCGCCAACCTCACCAACACCGAGTGGCGCGCCGCTTTCATCGACGATACGCAGTTCAGTACTCGGTAAAGGAACACCCACCGCTGGGACATATTTCTGCTGGGTATGAACACCACCCGCTACAACTGGCGAACACTCCGTCAAACCATAACCTTCAATAATTGGCATGCCTGTGATCTTTTGCCATTCGTCAGCAACGTGCTGCTGGGTTGCCATACCACCAGCAATGGTGAATTCAGCATGAGAGAAGTCGAGTGCTTTAAACTTCTCGTTCTTGTTTAACGCAGCAAACAAGGTATTGAGACCAAAGATCATGGTGAATGGGTATTTGCTTAAGTCATTAATAAAACTGTTCAGATCGCGTGGATTCGTAATCAACAAGTTACTGCCACCCATGTACATCATCAACATCATACTCACTGAGTTTGCAAAGATGTGGTACAGAGGAAGTGGTGTTACAGCGCGCTCTTTGTCTTTCGCTGTACGAGGGCCAAAGTGACCAAATACCTGTAATACATTGGCAATGACATTGCGGTGAGTCAGCATCGCACCTTTCGCTAGACCTGTTGTGCCTCCCGTGTATTGAAGGTAGGCAAGATCATCGTTCGCGATTGTTGGCTCGGTAAACGTCATTCTCTTGCCATCGGTCAGAGCACGACGCATCGAGATAGCACCCGGAAGGCTATACTTAGGCACCATCTTTTTTACGTACTTCACAACAAAATTCACCAAGGTACGTTTGTGAGGCGCTAAAGCATCACCAATGCTGGTTAAGATGACGTGCTTGAGACTTGTCTTATCGATAACCCGCTGGAGGCTATTACCAAAGTTGGTCACGGCGACAATAATGGTTGCACCAGAGTCTCTAAGCTGATGCTCAAGCTCACGAGGAGTATAAAGTGGATTAACATTCACAACCACCAAACCTGCTTTAAGCGCTCCTAAAATAGCAATTGGATACTGCAGTAAGTTCGGCATCATTAAGGCGATGCGATCACCTTTTTTGGCATGCAGCTCAGTTTGCAAGTACGCAGCAAACGCCTCACTTTTCTCGTTAAGTTCACGATAGGTTAGCGAATGACCCATGTTCACAAACGCCGTATTATCAGCGAACTGTTCAAAGGGTTTTTTAAACATATCGTTGATGTTGTCATACTGGTCAACATCTACGGTTGCCGGTACATCATTTGGGTAGGTTTGTAGCCAGGGTTTGTCTGCGTTGCTCATCAAGTTTGATACCTTAGTTGTTGGACTGGTCTACTTTATCCAAGTTGGAGCAATGACTCTATTACTAGCGTCACCATTCCAACCCATTCGCTTATTTTCTATACAAAGCTATGTCACAACATGTGTTTGAATGTGCAATCACTCGCACTAACGCATGCCAACTCCCAATCACTTTAAACCGCATTTTAAGATAAGCGGACGATCGACAAAAATACAGCGGATAGTAAATGACTCCTCGCACCAAAGACCACCGTTCAGCAATCTTACAATCCCAACTCACCATGGTAGCAATCTCCTTTCTAATAGGAGGCTGCGTCACCGTCACTGATTCTACTGAGACCAAAATCGACCCCATTGCCGCTGCCGAAACGCGCATCGAACTCGGTTTAGCCTACATACAAAGAGGCCAATTCAGCCGCGCCAAACAGGACTTTGAAAAAGCACTCGAGTTTGCGCCCAACTACTATCGTAGCCAACTTTCAATGGCACATTATTACGAAGTTGTTGGGGAGTACAAAATGGCAGAATCAAGATACAGAGCTGCACTCAAAGTTGCCCCGAACAACGGTCATGTCTATCACAATTATGGCACTTACCTTTGCAAGCAAGGGGAGTATGAAAAGGCAAATCAGTATTTTCTCGACGCGGTTACTCGGCAGAATTACTACAAAATCGCGGAAAGTTATGAAAATGCTGGCTTGTGTGCCTTGAAGAATAAGCAGTTTAAAAGCGCTCAACGCTACTTTGAAAAGTCCCTCGAGCATGAACCACTTCGCCCTAACGCCACAATTCAGTTGTCAGCTTTGGAAGTCAGAAACGGTGACTATCAACTCGCAAGGCTCAGGTTAATGCAGTTCCACCAAAAATATGGTTATCAGAGGCCTAGCCTATCTGTACTACATCAGCTAGAAGTGCAAGCTGGCAATAAAGCCATGGCCGAGAAATATCAAAAAGTGTTAAACGAACAACTTTAAATATTCCCAGCCCAAATTTTAACTACAATAAATGTCCACTCAATACCAAACGCTGTTCATGCGTCATAAACGACCACGCCACAAAGCGGCTTTTCTTTTGGCCTTGCGCCATCTCTTGAATGAGGACATGCGCCGCACCCAATTTCTCTAGGCGTTTTTGCAGTGGACGAATGTTGTCCTTCTTAGAAAGCAGTGTAGAGAACCAAATCACTTGATGCGCAAACTGCTTACTCTCATTCGCCATGTTCAGAACGAATGCTTCTTCACCGCCTGGACACCACAGCTCTGCATTTTGACCACCAAAGTTGAGTCCGTCGCTCTTTTTCTCTGGCTGCGCTTTTCCCTGCAACAGATCGCCGCGCTGTTGTCTATTTTTCGCCAAGTTAGCGTTCTTGCGCTCAGTCCCCTTCTGAGCATCTTCCGCAGACTTATGGAAGGGAGGATTACAAGTGGTTGCAACAAACACATCCCCATGTTGAATCACACCTTCAAAAATGTGCTCACTCTGGGTCTGGTGTCTTAACTCAATTTTTCGCGTGAGCTTAGTATTATGAGTAACGTTGTTAGCAGCACTCGCTAAGGATCCTTCATCGACATCGCTCCCGACCCAGTTCCAGTGGTATTGCGTTGCACCAACAATTGGATAAATGCAGTTCGCACCAACACCGATATCAAGTGCGGTCACTTTGAGGCGTGCTTTTGCCGGACGATCTTGCATCAAGTCATGCTGCAGCCATTCGTTGAGCCTGTGGATGTAATCTGCACGGCCGGGGATCGGCGGACACAAATAGCCATCTGGAATGTCCCAATGACTCAAACCGTAATACGCTTTTAGCAAAGCACGATTGAGCACTTTAACCGACTCAGGATTTGAAAACGCAATACTCATGTCGCCATGTGGATTTTTCACCACATGCTCAGCCAAACTTGGTTCAGCTTCGATTAGACGTTTAAAGTCGTAGCGCCCCTGATGCTTGTTGTTCGCATGAAGCCCACTCGCTTTTCGCTTATCGACAACCATAGTTGAGGGTTTATCTTGCTTACGAGATCGTTGGTTAGATTTATTTTGACGAGTCATTGAGTAATTCTTTGTAGATCATAAAAAGGCGCGCATCGAACTCAAGCTGGTGGTAGTCAGGTTCCATATGACAACATAGTTGATAAAATGCTTTGTCGTGGTTCTTTTCTTTGATATGAGCCAGTTCATGAACCACCAGCATCCGAAGCAGCGGTTCAGGCGCGTCTTTAAACACACTCGCGATTCGGATCTCGTTCTTTGCTTTGAGTTTGCCACCATGAGCACGTGAGATATAGGTATGAAGACCAAGCGCATTGTTGATCAGGTGGATTTTATTATCCCAAATGACTTTCGAGATAGGCGGCGTTTTTTTCATATAACGCTGCTTAATATCCATGGTGTACTCGAAGAGAGCTTTTTCACTCTTGAGTTGATGACGGTCTGGGAAACGCTTTTCAAACCATTGAATAAATCGACCCGACGACACCATAGCATCGATTTGATCGACGAGATGTTGAGGGTAGCCAGAGATGTACTTGAGATGTGGGCTCATAACCGATGCGGAGTTGCTATCAAAGAGCGCGTTATTCTAGCGAGGCAAAGCGATGAAATAAAGAAGCCATTAAATAAAGAACCAATGAAGTCAGTCATAAACATTAATTTCACAACGCGCTTCGGATAGATCCCCGCCTGCGCGGGGATGACGCACTTTTTGACTTTGACGATCTACTTGTCTGGCTTACTGCTCCCAGAGATCCTTAGCATCGGTAAATAGCGACTTAAACCACAGCACCACCGTATCCCAAGCACGCTTAAAGATAGAGCCTTGCTCAACGCTCGATTTAGCGACGAGAGGTTCAGTGGCAATTTCATCGTTGCCTACTTTCCAGGTCACACTGCCGATGATGTCACCTTGATTGATTGGCGCGATCAATGGAGCGAAGACTTCCACTTCTTTTGACACGCCGCGACTGTTACCACGAAGATACGTCGCGTAAACGTCTTGCTCAAACCCTAGCGGGATAGCGCTACTCGCCCCTTTCCATACTTTCGCCGTCACTTCGGTTGCGTCAGATTCCGCGAGCTGGTCTGTCTCATAAAAGCGGAATCCATAGTTGAGTAGCTGCCTTGATGCTTCTACACGAGTTTGTGCACTTGGCGTCCCCATTACAACGGAGATAAGACGCATCTGACCTTGTGTCGCCGAGCTAACCAAACTGTAGCCCGCTTCTGAGGTATATCCGGTTTTACCACCGTCTACATTTAGCGAGTTGTCCCAAAGAAGTCTATTGCGGTTGTACTGCTGGATATCAGCCCAAACGAATCGTTTTTCTGAATACAGTTTGTAGACATCTGGCACATCCTCGATGATGTGGCGCATCAGAATCGCCATATCATTTGGTGTCGTGTGAATGCCCTGTCCATCTAGACCATGTGAGTTGATAAATTGTGTACTTGTCATGCCCAAGTTGGCAGCCCACTGGTTCATCAGCGCCACGAAGCCACTTTCGGTACCAGCAACATGCTCTGCCAAAGCGACAGCGGAGTCATTACCCGATTGGATAATCAAACCACGCATCAAATCCGCAACCGTGACGTTGTCACCTGGCTTAATGAACATTTTCGAAGAATCGGGGAACTTGACTGACCAAGCATTCTCACTCACGGCAACTTTGCTGTCCCATGTTGTTCTGCCATTTTCGATCTCTTTACCCACGACATAAGCTGTCATCAATTTTGTCAGACTCGCCGGTGCAAGTGCCGCATCTTGATTACCGCCAACAATAATTGACCCTGACTGGTAGTCCATAAGGACGTAGCCCTTAGCATTCAGTGCAGGTGGATTTGGTGTTACCAACGCAAAAGCCGTCGCCGATGAACATAGTGCAATCGACGCGAACAAAGCAGACATTGGTTTTTTCATCTCACGGACTCCTTATTCTGTGAGAGCCCCGCAAATTCTGGACAACGAGCGTTTGTGACGCCATTTGAACGCGGAGCTGAAATTTATTTAACCTCTACCCACAAACTAGAATAATATCGGTCACTTGGCTTAGTTTTTTTGTAAGATTTATTGCGTTTTAACAGCAATAGCGAGAACCCTATTCTATCTCCTCCCTCAGAGCAAAAAGATCAACGCACGCGTAGCAAGGCTCTAACGTCATTTATCGAAGAATTGCACGTCTACACCTTGTAACAAAGATGACATATTATGAGCAGTAATTAGTGTCAGATATTGCCCTTAACATCATCACATTCAATAAAGGCGCTCTGCCCACCCCCGGCTTTTTTCGACAAGTACATTGCCCTATCAGCGCTAGATACTGCTTTCGCAACGTCAAGAGCCTTACTTTCACAGAGTGTCGCTCCAAGGCTTAGCTTTACTTCTAGATTCAAAGAGTCATCGATATGAAAGGGGTGTGAGGTAACTTGAAGTATATGATCGGCAAGACTAAGTACATGTGCGCGACTATTGAGGCCAGGAAGAACGACTAGGAACTCATCACCACCTAGCCTAGAGACAATATCCGATTGCCTAGTGAAGTCTTTGAGTTTGTTTGCGAGTGCCACCAGAACCTTATCGCCTATTACATGCCCGTAGGTATCATTGATGTGCTTAAAGTTATCGATATCTAGGTACATAAAGGCGACTTTTTCAGACCGAGTGCAGCACTCACACACCAAGTCGTTCAGCTTAGACTCTAATAGGCGTCGGTTAGGTAAGTCAGTTAGAGGATCTAGGTTTTGAGCCTCCAATAGTCTCAATTCTTTTTCTTTTCGCTCGGAAATATCTCTAGCAATGGCAACAAAGTAGGTGTCGCCATTGTGTTCCACCATATTGACGCTCGCCTCAATGGGGAACTCACTCCCATCCTTTCTGATATGTGTCGATTCAATCAGTTTTTTCTCATGCATACGCATCGACTTAACATGATCTCGCCAGGTCTTACTGTTTCGAAATAATGGGTTAATATCAGGAACAGAGAGCCGCAATAGCTCTTCTTTTGAGTAGCCAAGTCTTTTGTAAGCAAGTTCATTGCAATTCAGGATGTGGCCAAATTCGGCGTCAACCACATATATCGCATCATTAGACTTTCTCACAAGCTGATTTAGAAGAAGTTCAGCCGCTTGAAATTGACGCGAGCCCGATAGATCAACGATTTGGGAAATGAGTCGAGTTACATTGCCACTATTGTCTACTTCTGCTGCCATATTGAGCTCAGCAAGAATAGGGTGACCGTCTTTATGGCGGTAGCGCTTATGTATCTTTAATGACTTTGAGGGGTTAGCAAGGAGCTGAGCGCGAATATCTAGATTAAGTGCAATATCATCGGGGTGGGTAATAATGACCCCCTCAGTGAACAGTTCATCTTGCGTGTAACCTAGCATCTTGGTGAAAGCGGGATTCACATACTCGAGTTCACCCGACGGGCCACTGATCGCAGTGGGTACCGGGGTAACATCAAATAGACGCCGAATCGAGATGCTCAGCTGTGTGGACTCATTCTCCATACTAAACTCACTTTCCGCTTAATCAACAACACTTCCCTGTTTGCCAACGGGCGGCTTCTTGTTCTAGTTTTTTAGATTGTCACTAACGCCGTCGACATGCGGCTTTCTCGTTCAAGATCGTAAAGAAGCTCTCTAATAGTGAATCAAGCTTGGTTACCTTGAGAGTATTATTTTTACGTTATTAATGTATTACTCAATTTTGAGACAATATGAAACGATCGTTCGATATACCTATTTTGTACAGTGTTCACCCTGTCATACATCGCCTATCATGAACGCCCGCATACTCCAGAACCAATCTACATGAGCGCTAAACCCAGCCTTACGGTCGCAACACTAGAACTAATAGATTCAGTCAAAGCAGAGCTTCCCCTCTACAGTGAAGACACGTTTGTGTGTGGGCCCGATAATTCTTGCATCGGCTGCCCAAAAAAGCTGATGGAGCTTGTCGAAACAGAAGTCAGCTATTGGGAGTCGGCACTTGATCGTGGTATCGCTCCAAACTTTGAAGAGCTGCGTCGTTTTGGCAAACTATGCAAGAGCGTAAAACGCGGACTCATCCGTAACGGCTTGGTCAGCTAACCAACAATTCCTGAGCACAGTCTCCAAGTTTTTGGAATCAAGCTCACCTAATGAAATTTATATCTATCATCATTGGTCCTGTTCCTCATGAAAGCGTAAAACCGCTTATCACCTACGTGAATTGAGGAGCATGTTATGAAAGCCCTAGTCAGAATCCACTCAATGGACAGCGCCACACCGACCACGGAAGCACGATTAGAGTTTTATCAGATAGGAATGCTCCTCGATGAACTCGGCAGTGATTGTCCGAATCAGACCGCTCAGTTAGCGAGAGTGGAAATCTTTGAGCAGGGGCATCTAATTCGTTCATTCAATACCTGTATCGATGCCAGATTAAAAAGTATGATTGCTCGTTTTTAACTGATACTCGCTCTCTTTACCCCACCCAAGCAGCGATACGTCTTACAAGACGTTTGCATTCGCTTTCCAAAATCCTAATTTATTCAACGGCATTGAAATTTTTTTCGTGTCGTCTCGGTCATGTTGGCTGATAAGAATCTAGTGATAACTCTACTGTTAGCACCAAGGCTATTGATTATCGCTCGGCAACCTTTACTATCATTTATTAACAACTAGGCAAGGTTAGCCACATACGACATAAAATGGATAACAGAATGAAAAATAAATTGTTTAAGACGTCGCTCATCTCTTCACTCGCGATGGTTGCAAGCGTACTTTCAGCATCAAGTGCTTTCGCGGAAGATGTGAACTGGGACGACGTTGTTAAGAAAGCAGAGGGACAGTCCGTTTACTTCCACGCTTGGGGTGGAAGCCAAGAGATCAACCGCTACTTGCAGTGGGCAGGCAAAGAGCTGAAAGCACAATACGGCGTGAACTTTAATCATGTTAAGGTCACCGATATTGCTGAGACGGGTTCGCGTCTACTGGCAGAGAAAGCCGCCGGCAAAAACAGCGGCGGTAGTGTTGATATGGTTTGGATCAATGGCGAAAACTTTAAGTCAATGAAAGACAACTCGCTGCTTTACGGCCCATTTGTCTCGGACCTCCCAAACTGGGAATACGTTGATAAGTCGCTTCCCGTCGATAGTGACTTCTCAGAACCCACTGACGGCCTAGAAGCGCCATGGGGTGTGGGTCAATTAGTCTTTATTCATGACACACAAAGCCTAAATAACCCACCAGTCTCGTATATGGAAATGCTGAACTATGCAAAGGCCTTCCCAAATAAACTCAGCTATCCAAAGCCACCAGAGTTCCATGGCACCAGCTTTCTAAAGTCACTGCTTATCGAGCTGACCGATAATGACCCATCACTATCCAAACCTGTAGACCAAGCTGACTTTGCTGGCGTCACTCAGCCTTTATGGAACTACCTTGATGAGTTCCACAAAGTGGCATGGCGCGGTGGCAAGCAATTCCCCGCTGGCACAGCAGAAACTATCCAACTACTTGATGACGGACAGATTGATCTTGCGATTACGTTCAATCCAAATGCGGTGTATTCGGCACAAGCAAGTGGCAACCTAAGCGACACTACAACAGCTTACGCTATGGAAAGCGGCGCTCTGTCTAACATCCACTTCTTAGCAGTCCCTTGGAATGCTAACGCGAAAGAAGGGGCTCTCGTTGCCATTAACTTCTTGTTAAGCCCAGAGGCGCAATCGCGTAAAGGCGACATTAACGTCTGGGGTGACCCTTCTGTCTTGAACAAGCAATACTTAAAAGGTAGCGCAGCTAAGACTCAACAATTCAAATCCGTTGCCGAACCTCATCCAAGCTGGCAAAGTGCGCTTGAGCAAGAATGGCTCAAACGTTACGGCAGCTAACGAAGACTTGAGTTAACGATTATGCTAAGACTGTTGTACGCCATATTGGTTGTTGTCTGCATTCTCCCTACCATACCTGGCCTTGCGGGTGTGGTAGTGGCATCACTCGGTTACATTCCTCCGCTCAACCTGAATGAGTTTAGCGTCACTGGATTTACCGATGTTTTCGCGTGGCAAGGCGTCGAAAAATCCATCGCGCTCACTTTAACCACTGCTATTGTGAGCAGCTACTTTGCTTGCTTCCTCGCTTTTGCCATTATCGCAGCGAGTTGGAACAGTCGTTGGTGGAAGAAAATTGAACTGGCACTATCGCCACTACTGGCGCTGCCACACGTGGCGTTTGCCATTGGCTTTGCGTTTCTGTTCTCACCAACAGGGTTTGGAGCACGGGCACTTGTTGAACTCTTTGGAGTCAGCAGCCAGTCCGGTCTTAGTGATGCCCCTTGGTTAGTAAAAGATCCCTACGGCATAGGACTGACATTGATGCTTGCCATCAAAGAAGTGCCCTTTCTTCTGCTGATGAGTATTCCAATATTACGCCAGCTGAAAGTTTGCGAGTCGTTGAAGATCGCTTCTTCACTTGGTTACTCTGAGGCGGCGGCATGGTGGAAAATCATCCTGCCTCAATGGTTTGCAAAGATCCGCTTTCCAATGCTCGCTGTCATCGCATATAGCTTATCCGTCGTTGATGTTGCCTTGATTATTGGCCCGACGAACCCGCCTACGTTTGCCGTTCTTGTATGGCAGTGGTTCAATGATCCAGACCTCAACCTACTTCCAAGAGCCAGTGCGGGTGCCGTTATTTTGTTTGTCATTGCCTCACTACTCATAGGCCTAGCTAGACTGATTGAGTTTGTCGTCGTCAAATACGCAAATCAATGGCAATATTCTGGACGCTACGCAATTCGCCTGCCGGGAAAATCACTATTTATAATTATTGCCGGCATCGTCACCGCCATGGTACCGCTTACTATTATCTGGACGTTTGCTCAGCGCTGGCGATTCCCTGCTCTGTTGCCATCACGTTATACAATGCGATTTTGGGAGTATGAATGGGAAGGGATGACTAGCGTAATCAGCCAGAGTCTAACCATCGCCATAATATCTGCCTCGATTGCACTAATACTTGCCATCGTTGGGCATGAGTATCGAAATAAGTATCGTCTGCAAATCCCTGGATATGTCATTGCGATTCCGATGTTACTTCCGCAACTGAGTATTCTATTTGGTTTGCAAGTAGCCACATTGATGCTCAATGACAGCGCCTATCTATTCTGGGTGTGTTGGTCTCACGTATTCTTCGCGTTTCCATTTGTTTATTTATCGCTGGATGGACCTTGGCGAGGATTTAACGATCAGCTCACTAAAGCCTCCATGAGTCTGGGTAAAAGCCCGCTCTACACTTGGTTTCACGTCAAGCTGCCACTGCTGCTTCCTGCCATCATCTTTGCGTGGGCGATCGGTATCAGCGTGAGTCTGGCTCAGTATTTGCCAACACTGGTGCTTGGTGCAGGGCGTATCGCCACCATTACCACCGAAGCGGTGGCTCTCTCGAGCGGGTTTGATAGACGTGTTACCGCGATATATGCGCTGTTCCAAGCTCTATTACCTCTGCTCTTTTTCACCATTGCGGTGCTGGTTAATCGCCTTCACACCCGTTATCGCCGAATTAAATTTAAAGGATTGTTAGTTAATGACGCTCTTGCTAGAAAACCTCGCCATCCGTAAGCGTGATGGTGAGGTGCTGTTTTCTAATTGCAACTTCTCTATCGACTCAGGAGCTATTCTGACTTTGATGGGACCCAGCGGCTGCGGTAAATCGACCTTGCTCGATGTTGTCGCCGGTCACCTTGCACCTGAGTTCACCTACTCGGGACAGGTTCAGCTCAATGGGCAGCGAATCGACACCTTGCCTCCCCACAAGCGTCGTGTTGGCATACTTTTCCAAGACGACTTGCTGTTTCCTCATCTGAATGTTTGGGAGAATTTAGCGTTTGCTTTGCCCAATGAGGTCAAAGGGTCGAATCGCAAATCACAAGCGATGGAGGCGCTCAGTAAAGTCAGACTCTCGAAACTTGCTGAGCAATATCCAGAGCAACTCTCTGGAGGTCAACGAGCCCGCATCAGCCTAACCCGCATGCTGCTCGCAGAGCCCGAGGTTGCCTTATTGGATGAACCCTTTAGCAAGCTTGATAAGGAACTGCGCGTGCAGTTTCGAGACTGGGTAATGGATCAATTAAAACAAGCCAATATTCCGACTCTAATGGTGACGCACGATGAAGATGATATCCCTCAAGGGAGCCAGGTACTCAAATGGCCATGGGAGAGCGCACATGCTTGATCGACTAAGTATCAAAGTCATTCGTTGGCCACTGGCGCAATCGGCAAGAGTATTAAATCAAGCTGGGGTTACTGCCAATCAAACCACATTATTTGGATTTGCTCTTGGCTGTTTAGCCTTCCCTGCTCTCGCTTATGAGCAGTACTCACTCGCCCTTGTTCTTATCGTTCTTAATCGTATTTGCGATGGATTAGATGGCGCGCTTGCGAGAATTCAGGGTATCAGTGATGCTGGCGGCTTTCTCGACATCAGTCTCGACTTCTTATTTTATTCTCTGATCCCCTTTGGCTTTGTCATCGCCAACCCAGAGCAAAATGCCATTGCCGGTGCATTTCTCATTTTTTCATTCATCGGAACAGGAACTAGCTTCTTAGCGTTTGCCGTTATGGCGGGAAAACGAGGGATTGAAAACCCTGTCTATCAACACAAATCGCTCTATTACATGAGCGGTTTGACTGAAGGCACAGAAACCATAGGGTGTTTTGTGCTACTTTGCTTGTTCCCGCAACACTTTGCGGCGATTGCGTTTGTATTTGGTACCGCTTGCTGGTTTACCACATTCACCCGCATTTACTCAGGCTTTCACACGTTAAAAGAGTAAGGAACAGCATGTCTTCTGACTATTTCGGTACCAGTGCCGCCTACGCGCGTAAAGAGAGCGACTATCGCGAAAAGGCACTTAAGTTATACCCTTGGGTTTGTGGTAGCTGCGCTCGTGAGTTTGTCTATTCAAACCTACGGGAACTCACGGTTCATCACAAAGACCATGACCACACAAATAACCCTGAAGATGGGAGTAACTGGGAGCTCTTGTGCTTGTACTGTCACGACCATGAGCATTCAAAATACACAGAGCATGAGCTCTACGGCAGCGAAGTGAAGCCCGGCGAAGATAATCACCAAGCAGCGACACACAACCCTTTTGCTGATCTCGCCAATATGATGAAAAAGAAGTAGTGATAAAAAAACGTCAGGCAAATGCCTGACGTTTTTCGTTAGAATCGCTGTAAATAGAATACTAAATCTAGTCCCACTCTGGTGCGAAATCAGGGTTCGCTAAGCGGTGACCACGATCTAGGTTAGCAATCGTTGCCATATCTTCATCGTTTAGCACAACATCAACATAACCTAAGTTACTCTCGATGTTTGCCTTTTTCGTCGACGATGGGATAGTGACAAAACCTGACTTAGCCATCCAAGCCAGCACGACTTGTGCAGGTGTCGCGCCGTGTTTTTCGGCGATGTGCTTAATAGAGCCATCTTTCAATACGTCGCCATAGGCGAATGGCATGTAGCCTGTCACAATCATCTCGTTCTGCTTGCAGAAATCGACAACTTGAGCGTTCTGCAAGTATGGGTGCACTTCCACCTGATTGGTGTAAAGCACGCCTTCACCAAGAATCTCAATCGCCTGCTTCATTTGCGCTACCGTAAAATTCGACACGCCGATATATCGTGCCAAACCAGAATCTTGAGCATACTTGAGCTCTTGAAGGTACTCCTCCATTGGCACTGCCTCATCTTTTAGCGGCCAGTGAATAAGAAGGAGATCAACGTGTTCGAGTTGTAGATCTTTCAAACTCTCATCAAGGCTTGGGATGAAAGAGTCTTTGCCAAGCTTATCCATCCAGATCTTTGTTGTCACAAAAAGCTCATCACGTGCGATACCCGAGTCAGCAATCGCTTGCCCTACTTCTTTCTCGTTTCCGTAGATTTGAGCGGTATCGATGTGACGGTAGCCAGCCTCAAGAGCCATTTTTACTGAGTTGTAAGCGTCATCACCCTTTAAGCGAAATGTACCCGCACCAAGCGTTGGAATAGAAAGGGACATAACTTCTCCTTAGTTTTGATTGTTGTCCCGTCAGTCTAGCAGTATGTGTACGTTCGATTTACTACCAAAATCACAAATGTTTGTTGCGCTAGGTGCAAAGGTAACTTATTTCGGTATCGGTATGATCGCTTGCGTTTCGTCGAGTAACTCTCTTTGATAGCTCAGTGAATCCGACTGGTCATTGAGGTATTTAAGTAAAACACGAGTTATGCCTTCGCGGTAGTTTACCAGACCACTATCGGCACCATTGAGCTCGGTATTGGTATAGCGATAGTAAATGCCCTCTCCCGCTTGCTCACGAGATAGTCTTTCTAAGGAAGAGTGGTTTTCAATCTTATCCCCATAAAACGCATAAGTAGGTCGACCATCCAGTGGCGTTAGTTCAATTGCCGTTGATAAATCTAGAAGAGGAGAGCGAGTTAATTTGCTCATCAACTCCGGTTCCGCAGAGAGTATGTTGAGGTATGTGCTCATAAAATATCCTTATAGGTTGACCGAGAAACGGACGAACCAATGTAAACATCATTGTCATGGCACATTATGACAGACGGCTTATTTCCGCCTAAGTTAGAAGTTATATCGGATTCGAATAGATCAAGCTCCACCAGCCTTGACGGTTGTATAATGCGCAAAAAAAGCCTCGCTAGATAGCGAGGCTCGAATTAACTTTGTATCTTAAACCGCTTACACGTCGTAAGTTGTAGACGCAGTGTCGCCGCCCGTACCAGTCCAGTTTGTGTGGAAGAATTCACCACGTGGACGATCAGTACGCTCGTATGTGTGAGCACCGAAGTAATCACGTTGAGCTTGAAGCAGGTTCGCTGGCAGACGTGCTGTTGTGTAGCCGTCTAGGAAAGATAGCGCAGAAATCGTACATGGCATTGGAATGCCAGCCTCTAGAGATTTCGCTGCTACTTTACGCCATGCCGCTAAGCTGCTTTGTAGGATGTTTTTGAAGTACTCATCTGAACCTAGGAATGCGATATCTGGGTTCGCTTCGTATGCATCACGAATGTTGCCTAGGAATGCAGAGCGGATGATACAACCACCACGCCACATTAGTGCTACGTTACCGTAGTTTAGATCCCAACCGTTCTCGTTTGATGCTTCACGCATTAACATGAAACCTTGAGCGTAAGAGATGATCTTAGAAGCGAGTAGCGCTTGACGAAGTGCATCAACCCACTCTTGCTTGTCACCTTCTACTGGCGTGATTGTCTTACCGAATAGAGACTCAGCCTCAACGCGCTGGTCTTTAAGAGCAGACAGACAACGAGAGAATACAGACTCAGAGATAAGCGTCAGTGGAATACCTAGGTCAAGTGCGTTGATACCTGTCCATTTACCTGTGCCTTTTTGGCCCGCAGTATCAAGGATCTTCTCTACTAGTGGCTCGCCGTCTTCATCTTTATAGCCAAGGATGTCAGCAGTGATTTCTACTAGGTAGCTGTCTAGTTCAGTCTTGTTCCAATCAGCAAACACTGCCTGCATTTCGTCAGCAGACATGCCTAGGCCGTCTTTCATGAACTGATACGCTTCAGTGATCAGCTGCATGTCACCGTATTCGATACCGTTGTGCACCATCTTAACGAAGTGACCTGCACCATCGTTACCAACCCAGTCACAGCAAGGCTCACCAGCGTCAGTTTTTGCAGAGATACCTTGGAAGATAGGCTTAACCGCTTCCCAAGCTTCTGAAGCGCCACCTGGCATGATTGAAGGACCGAAACGCGCGCCTTCTTCACCACCAGAAACACCGGTACCGATGAAGTGGATGCCTTTCTCACGAAGAGCAGCAACGCGGCGGTTTGTATCTGGGTAGTTTGTGTTACCACCATCAATGATGATGTCACCTTTATCTAGAAGTGGTACTAGAGCTTCGATGAACTTATCGACAACGTCACCAGCACGTACCATAAGCATCACTTTACGTGGCGATTCTAGCTTCTCAACTAGCTCTTCTAGTGAGTACGCGCCAACAATGTTTGTGCCTTTCGCTGGACCTTCTAGGAACTCGTCAACTTTTGCAGCAGTACGGTTGTGAGCCACAACTTTAAAGCCGTGGTCATTCATGTTTAGGATAAGGTTCTGACCCATTACCGCCAGACCAATTACACCAATATCACCTTTCATCATTCTCTCCATCAATTCGGCAACTTAACTTGCTGCTTTGAAATTTTTGGTCGCGCCAAGTTGTGCAGCTCTCCCAGCGCGACATAATCTTGTGATTACAGTTCGCAGTAATCTGTGTCTGTCAGGTTCTTGCAAGGGAAGCGCCAAGCGCGACCATCGTTGTGAAGCAGCTGATCAGACTCTTTAGGACCCCAAGTACCACACGCATAACCAAATAGCGCTTGTGGATCTTGTTTGAAGTCTAGAATCGGTTGTACAAACTCCCAACACGCCTCTACTGCATCACTACGCGCAAATAGTGTTGCGTCACCATTAAGTGCATCCAACAGAAGACGCTCGTACGCGGTAAGCATTTGCGTTTCTTGAAGTGACGCGTAGTGGAAGTTCATCTTCACTTCTTTGGCGTTAAAGCCCGCTCCTGGCTCTTTCAAGCCAAAGCTCATCTGAATGCCTTCATCAGGTTGAATGCGGATGATAAGCTTGTTTTCAGGTGCGTCTTTACCAAACACTGGGTGCGGCGTTTGTTTAAAGTGAATCACCACCTCGGTGACACGAGTCGGCAAACGTTTACCTGTGCGGACATAAAAAGGAACACCATTCCAGCGCCAGTTATCGATAAACATCTTCAAACCAACGTAAGTCTCTGTACGAGAATCGTCCGCTACCCCGTGCTCATCACGGTAGCCCGGTAGGAACTGTCCACGCACATTGGATTCTGTGTACTGACCTAGCACTAGGTTGTTACGCAAGTCATCTTCCGAAAGCGGGCGCAAGCATTGCAGCACTTTAACGACTTCGTTACGAATTGCATCCGCGTTAATTTGTGCCGGAGATTCCATGCCTACCATTGCGAGTACTTGTAGCAAGTGGTTTTGGAACATGTCACGCATTGCACCCGAACCATCGTAGTAGCCGCCACGCTCCTCAACACCTAAGAACTCAGCACCCGTGATTTCTACATAATCAACGTACTGATGGTTCCAGAGTGGCTCAAACATCGCGTTCGAGAAACGCAGAACAAGTAAGTTCTGAACCGTCTCTTTACCTAGGTAGTGGTCAATACGATAGATTTGATGCTCTTGGAAGTGCTCGTGGATCTCTTTGTCGAGCTGTCGCGCTGACGCAAGGTCATAACCAAATGGCTTCTCGATGATTAGACGCTTCCAGCCTTGGCTTTCATCATTAAGACCGTGAGCCGCTAGGCTTGCTGGAATAATGCTGTAAAGGCTTGGCGGTGTCGCCAAATAAAATAGCGTGTTGCGTTGTTCAAAGCCGTATTGGTTTGCAACGTCATCAAGGCGGGTTGCGAGTTTCGCGTAATCTTGAGTATCAGAGGTATCAATCGCTTGATAATGAAGATGGTTACAGAATGCTTCTAGCGTTTCTGGCTCTGTCTTCTCCATCTCTTGAAGAGAAGCTTTGAGTTTCTCTCTGTATGATTCGTCACTGTATTGAGTGCGGCTCACACCAAGAATAGCAAATGATTTTGGCAGCTGGTCGCTGGCATACAAATGGTAAAGAGCAGGGATCAACTTACGGTACGTAAGGTCGCCTGAAGCACCAAAGATCACGATGCTACTATTTTCAGGTATTACCATCTTTTTTCCTTAGACAATGGGGGCAATTGTTTAGCGGACGCCAATGTTAACAGCGTGCTAGATAAAAAGAAAATAAGTTTTGCCTATCCAAAGGATAGGCAAATTCACTCAAATGATAAGGTCTGACCACGACTATTATAGTCAGTTTAGAGATGTTAGAAGCTAGTTAGTGCTATTTCGCTCAATAAAGCGTACAGGGACCATCAAGCGAACCAGACTTGAGTCCTTCTCTTTGATTTGATTTGAAATGATTTTTACCGATTCTCTGGCGAGACGAGTGAAGTCTTGGCGGAAGGTCGACAGCTCGTAGCTTAGCCAAGTCGCCTGTGGAATATCATCAAAGCCAATCACCTGAACATCTTCCGGGATCTTCAAATCAAACTCAAAACGAGCTATGTCCATAAAAGCCATCGCTAGATTGTCAGTCGCGCAGAACACACCTTGTGGTTTTGCCCCACTCTTGAGCAATGTACGGATCTCTTCTAGCGCGCCACCATAATCGTAGTTGGCTTCAACGACTTTAGGGGTCTTGCCAGTTAGCGATTGAAACTCATCGCAAAAACCATTGACGCGCTCTTGGTTGGTCAAGGTTGGAACTTCACCCGTTAGATAAACGACGTCGGACAACTTGCTATCCGCAAAGCGCTGTGCAGCGATTTGCCCTGCCGAATAGTTATCACTGATCACATAGCTACTCTTAGTACCCTCGACAACACGGGCGTATTGCACGATTGGTATATTGAACTCTTCACACTCATCGTAAAGCGCTGTATTGAAAGTGGCGGATGCAGCAATGACACCGTCTACTCGATACTGGAAAATATTAGGAATCGAGTGTTGATTTTCACCATCAACTTGCCATGGAATGAGCACGGCTGAGTAGCCGATTTTTTGCAACTCGCTACTGATTAGCTGCAGCGTTTTCATGTGGATAGGATAATCCGCATCTGGGAAGACTAAGCCGATAAGTTTAGACTGATTGGTCGTCAGACTTCGCGCGAACGCATTGGGGCGGTAGTTGAGTGCTTTTGCTGCCTCAAACACCTTTTGTTTGGTCTTTTCTGCGACAGAGCTCCCTTCAACAAACACACGGGATACCGTCGATTGTGACACCCCCGCGAGTTTAGCGACATCTTTTGACGTGACCGTCTGTTTTGGAATATTCATTTATTTAGTTTAATTCACCGAGCCAATGGCGCTAAATGTAGCATAATTTGGTACGTATGCATAAACAGAAAAGCCTTACATCGTTTAAATGTAAGGCTTTAGCACATAAATACCATCTAAAATGGGTTGTACCCATCAACCTGCAGCAATTACCTGTTCCCAAATTGCAACAGGTTGAGGGAACAAGTTATTAGAAGTAGTAACGGATACCCGCAGAGAACTGGTTATCGCGGTTATCGTAGTGGTCTTGCACGTATTGGTCATTACCTTGGTCAAACTGGTATTCAGCCCAAAGAAGGAAGGTGTTCTTTGTAAAGTGATACTCTAGACCTGGAATGATGGTTTGACGCTCGTAGCCATTACCATTGTCATCTTTGCTAGTTAAGTAGTTAACGTTAAGCGTTGGACGAAGACCGTTTTCAAAATGGTAGTAGGTGTATAGCTCTGCGCCACGCGAGTCATAAAACTCAGCGTTATCATTTACTTCCCAGTTTGAGCCTTCGCTGTATGTCGCACCAACATAGAAGCCGCCTAGTGAATAGTTCGCACCAAGCAACGCGATACGTTGAATGTCACCATCGTTGATATTAGATGCATTCTCGATATCTGTAAGCTCATTCTGGTGATACGCCAAACCAAGTGTTAGACCATTTTCAAACGAGTAAGAGGTAGAAGCACCCATACCGTTTTTCAATGTTGCAGTAGCATTGCCAGCTAGAGCAACATCGTTACGTGTTGTTTGGTAAGTGAAGCCGTATTTCCAGTCACCACCCACGTTGTTACGATAAGTAATAGAGTTTTCAGCACGACCTGTGCCTGAAGCAATACCCCAATCCGCTAGATTGTAATAGCCAGTACCACGTGAACCATAGGTACGACCTAAGTCGGTGTACCAAGCCACATCATAGAAAGTACTCCACTGCTTAGTACCTGCAGCGATTTTACCCCACTTTTCGTGTTCTACACCTGCGTATAGAAGACGGCTGTAGATGTCATTGGCAGTCGAAGAAGAGTTATAACCCCACTCTGCGTGACCAAAGCCTTGCCAACCATTTTCAAGTTGCTTAACACCTTTAAAACCAAAACGAGAACTACCACTGTTGAATTCATCGGTGCGAGCTTCATACTCACCAGCTGTGTCATCAAAATTGCGTGCTTTGTTTTGGTAGCGAACTTCAAAACGGCCATCAATAGTTAAAGAGTCACCATTTTCATTGGTAAAAGTGTGTGCGGCCATTGCAGAGGCAGAAGTAAGTGCAGTTACCACTAGTACACTTAATGCAGACTTTTTCATTTGCTTCCTACTTTACAGGCAATAGAAAGCCTCCGTGCCTAACAGCCCGTTAAAAAATAATAATCAGGAAAAACGATGCCACGTCCTGTGGCATCGGTTGGGAGCAAGCTTGAGGTTGAGAGGACGCTCAAGCCGTAGGTATTGCTCTTATAGAGAAGGGTTTAGGATGCTTGAAGTACGCTCGAACACGTCTAGACCTTGCTGTTTTAGCCAGTAAGGAAGGTCGATCAGTACCCAGTTCTCAGATAGCTTGTCACCGTCACGGTAGTAAACGTCTACTACTTGCATGTCTGCACGAACCTCGCCGCCAGTCATACCTAGGAAACCACCGATTGGCGTGTTAGATAGGTTTGGCCAGCCGAAGAAGCAAGAGAAGCTGCCTTCTGCGAAACGACATACGTGGCCGTTGAACTTCTTGTCTTTTAGGTTGTTACGGAACGGAAGCTGGTGCTGCTGTTGGTAACGAGGAATTGTGTAAGATGCACCGATACCACATGGACCGTACCAAATCATGTCTTCAGACCAGCTCTTCGCTAGTACTTCTGGTGGACAACCCATTGCACCGCTGTCGTTAAGTGCAGAAAGGTCAGCAACCATCTTGTTTACTAGATCTAGAGTTGCTTGACCTTCTTCAGGCGCTGCATCTTCAAACAGTAGACCGTCGTGGTTACGAGGTCCAGGGTAAGTGAAGTGCTTACCTGTTGATGGTGGAAGTGGGTAACAACCCGCTTGGTCCATAACACCTAGTAGGTCTAGGAAAAGACCTGTTTTAGTAATTTTACCGTTCTCTACGCAGTTGAATTCAGCGTAACGGATGTTCATGATTTTGCCTGTTGGACGCATACCTAGGTATTCAGCATCGAATAGACCCATGAAGTGACCCATGCTCATAACCCAGATTTCACCTGAAGTTACTTCGTTCTCACCGCCGATAAAGATATCTTGGCGACGTTGCATGCGAGTCATAGATTTCATCAAAGGAGCCCAGAAAACTTCTGCAGCTGCTTCCGCACCTTCTTGCTCACGGAATGGGTAAACACCACGCCATAGGTAATCTTCTGAAGTGTGAGCTTTTAGTACTTCAGCAACGTTTTCGTGCGTTGCGTTTTCCATTGCGTCGAAGTATTCACGTACAACGCGTTTTGCTTCTTGATATTTAGACATAATCATCTCTCTTATTAATGATGAGTCATTGTTGGAACAGGACTCGTAATTAAGTTAGGTTGTCGACAGGTATCTTCAGATACCGGAGAGAATCTACCCGTCGACTAAATTCTTTGAAGACCAAAGTTCGTTAAAAACTTAGCTTCGTTAAAGACTAAGGCCTTTAATTAAGCGCTCGCTTTTTCTACTTTCTTCTCTTTGTGGAACACGCCGCCTTTTAGTGTCTCTGGCAGTGTTAGCCATAGAAGACCTGCGATGATCCATACGATTGGTGAACCCCACATTGCCGTTTGTAGGTCGGTACGCTCTTGGATAAAGATAAGTACCATTGGTGCCCACATACCTAGAATACGACCACCGTGGAACAGTGCCGCACCGTAGCTACGAAGGTGGGCTGGGAATAACTCTGAGAAGTAACCACCCCATACCGCTGATGAAGACAGACCGAAGTTATAAATCAGGCCGAGGATAGCGAGCATGTTCAGACCGCCAATAACCTTGTCACCCGGTGCGATGAAGAAGATTGACACCATGATACCGGCTAGGATGAAACCAAATGCGTTCACCTTACGACCGTACTTGTCTGCCGCCCAACCCCAGAACCAAGCACCAAATAGCGAGCCAAATGCTGAGATGGAGAAGATAAGACCGATTGTTGCACCGTCAAACATACGAACTTCACGTAGGTAAGTCGTTACGAAACCACCGAAGAACTGGAAGCCGTAGAAGTTCAGACCTGCAAGTAGCAAACACGTAATAGTGATAGTGCGGTAAGGCTTGCTTAGCATCTCGCCCCAAGAACCTTTCTTCGCTGTCACGTTAGAGTCTGTTGAAGCTTCAGCCTTCGCTTGCTCTTCTTCGCCGTAAGCAATCACTTTCTTGTCGCTTGGTAAAACGAAGATCATTAGTACAGCTGCCGCTAGTGGTGGTACACCGCCAACCCACATGAGGCTTTGCCATGGAGCATCGATGCTTGTGATAAATGCTGCATACGCACCCATTACCATCAAAGCGACAGAGAACATAGAAGATGCAAAGGCCGTCAACTTACCGCGCACTGTTGGTGTGAATAGACCAATCATCAATGAAACAGCAACCGTGAAGTAGCCACCCAACGATAGACCGATGATGAAACGCATTGCAGCCCATGTAGCGTAGTCGGTAAACATCATATTGATGATGGTTGCGCCACCGTTTAGTGCAGTAATAGCAATCAGGGTGTTCTTTTTACCAAACTTGGTTGCGAACCAAGCACAACTTAATGCACCAATCAGGGCACCAACGGACTGCCACGTGTAGAACTGAGCCGTATCCGACAAGCTAATTCCGTCGTACGCTTCAACGATGTAGGGGCGTACGTAGTCAATAATTACAAAGTTATAACAGTAAAAGAAGTAACCAACCAAGATAGCTAAGTAGGCAGCTACCCTTTGTATCATTGGAACTTCGCTCATGTGTTTTTTAGCGGTCATAGCCGTTAAACCCTTATTTTAATTAGGTATAGTGTTTTTAATGGCGAGCACAGTATTTCTAAACTTTGTTTGACTGCCCCCGTCCTGCGAGATGAATCTTACTTTTTTTGTGGTTTAAAGATCCGTGATCCATATCAAAAACCAATGAATACGCACCCAAAGTGCAGATTTTAGTGACAACGATCACACTAACACGCAAAATTCGCCATTTTGATGTATTTATAGTCAGTTTAGTCGATAAATCTCACATTTATTGACTCAGAACTGTATCATTCGCCTACAATGACGATAGAATCCACTCGAATTTGAAGCAAAAGATGTTTTGGAATAATCAAGAATGGTTACGTACTCAAGCCTCGTTGTAATCGCCCTATACATTACAACAACCATATTTATCAGCTACTTAGTAAATAGGAAGCTGAAAACGGGTGGAGACTTTTCGACAGGTGGACGTCAATTCGGTTGGTTTACAGCGGGAGTATCCATTCTCGCGACTTATATAAGTGCAATGACCTTTATCGGAATGCCCGGTTGGGTCTATGGAACAGGGATGGAAGCGATGGCGATCCACCTCAACTACCCTTTGGTGATCTTTTTCACCGTGGTGTTTTTCGTTCCTATCTTCTACAAGCTCAAGCTGACTTCTATCTATGAGTATCTAGAGATGCGTTTTGGTATCTATGCCAGAACCATCAACTCGATCGTTTTTCTTGTGGTGCAATGTATTTCCGCAGGTGTCATCTTGTATGCGGTGTCGCTAATTCTGGTTCAGGTGTTACCCATCACCATTACCCAAGCGATTTTGTGTATAAGCGTATTCACCGCTATTTACACCTATGCCGGCGGTATTTCGACGGTTATTTGGACAGATATGCTTCAGTCGCTGATCCTAGTCATTGGTACTATCGCTATCTTCTTTATTTTAATTTTCGACATAGATAGCGGTGTGAAATCGACACCTGAGATGCTCAACGTCATTAACCTGAGTATGGATCCAAGTGTCGATACCACACTCTGGGCAGGGTTAGTTGCTGTTGCGTTTCTGCACCTCAGCGTCTATGGCACCAATCAACTGATAATCCAGCGCACTTTGGCAACCAAGTGCGTTAATACAGCCCAAAAATCGATGCTACTTTGTGGTTATGGCGCGTTTTTTATCTATCTGCTGTTCGCCATTTTAGGTGTGCTGCTCAACGTGTTCTACGATGGTCAAGTCTTTGATAACCAAAATGAAGTCATCTTGGATTTTGTGTTCAACCACACCAATCCAATTATTATCGGTTTGATCATTTCAGCATTAGCAGCTGCGGCGATGTCGACTCTGGATTCAACTTACAACTCAATGGCAACCGTAGCGACATTTGATATTTATAAGCGCTTTATTAAAACCGATGCTGAAGATGCGCATTATGAAAGTACCGCGAGAAAAATGAGTTTAGTCGCAGCCGCTTCGGTGGTTGTACCGGCAATTTTGGCGGTATCCAACGAATCCGTATTAAAGACGATCGCTAGTCTGACCTCAATTTTTGTAGGTATTCGTCTTGGCTCTTTTGTGTTAGGAATAGCGTCTAAGAAAGCCAACGAAAAAGGCATTATTCTCGGAAGTATTGTTAGCATGGTCGCCGTATTTGCTGCCAAAGGAATGGACATCGCGTGGCCGTGGTTTGCACCAATAGGGACTTTGGTATTTTTGGTCGTAGGATTGACCACTAGCTATAAATGGGGCGAAGTAACGCCCAAACAGCTAGACTTTATTCATAAACAGAAGCACTTGATCGCTAAGCCAAAAGCCAGCCACTACGGGCTATTTGTCTTCGCAGCGTTCACTGTGGTTATTTGTCTATATATCCCCGACTGGCTTGGTTCAGTACTGCTGTAATAAGGTAATAAGTTATGTTGTCCATCTTCGACATATATAAAGTTGGTGTCGGCCCTTCAAGTTCCCATACGAATGGCCCAATGATCGCTGGCTATCAGTTCACAAAGCTCATTGCTGACAACCTTGATAAGGTGAATCGCGTACAGGTTGACCTCTATGGTTCGCTCTCTTTAACGGGTATTGGTCACCATACCGATAGAGCGACAATCCTAGGTCTGCTTGGCAACAAGCCGGACACCATTAAGATTTCTAGTGCTAACCAAGCTATGAAGAAAGCGATTGATGAGGGCGAACTGCCTCTTGCGGGTACGCATAACATCGCATTCAACTACAAAACAGACATGCTGTTCCATGAAGAAAACCTCCCTCTCCATGAAAACGGCATGACGATCTCCGCTTTTGATAAAGAAGGCAATCGTGTTGGTTTCGAAACCTATTACTCAATCGGTGGCGGTTTCATCGCGACGGAACATGAGTTGCAACACGGTAAAGACGAAGAAGAAGTCAGCGTTGAGTATCCATTCACTAGCGCAGATGAAATGCTAGCACTTGCCGAGAAGAACGGCATGAGTCTTGGCGGTATGGTGCTACGTAACGAACTTGCGTTTAAAGACACCGAAGATATCAACGAGAAAGCTGAGCAGATTTGGCGTGTGATGACGCGCTGTATGGAGCGCGGCTTTGAAACGGAAGGTATCTTGGATGGAGGTCTAAACGTGACTCGCCGTGCCCCTAACCTTCTTAAAAAACTGGAAGCCAACGCAGCAGTCGAAAACGATCCAATGGAAATCATGGATTGGATTAACCTGTTTGCGTTTGCTGTCAGCGAAGAAAACGCGGCGGGCGGTCAAGTAGTGACCTCACCGACTAATGGTGCGGCTGGCGTTATTCCTGCCGTCTTGATGTACTACCACAGATTCATCAAAGAACTGGATACCAAACAGCTTAAAGACTTCCTTGCTGTGTCTGGCGCCATCGGTATCTTGTACAAGACCAATGCTTCGATTTCAGGTGCTGAGGTAGGTTGTCAGGGTGAAGTTGGTGTGTCTTCTTCAATGGCAGCAGCGGGTCTCACGGCTCTTCGTGGCGGTAGTAACGAGCAAATGTGTATTGCTGCAGAAATCGCTATGGAGCACTCACTCGGTATGACTTGCGACCCTATCGGTGGTTTGGTGCAGGTTCCATGTATTGAACGCAACGCAATGGGTGCGATGAAAGCGATTAACGCTTCTCGTATGGCGCTTAAGCGTACCAGCAAATGCCTAATCTCTCTCGATAAAGTCATTGATACCATGTACCAGACTGGTAAAGATATGAACAAGAAGTATCGTGAGACGTCTCAAGGCGGTTTAGCACTGATTCACCTTGCTCCACCTTGTGAATAATCAGTCGTCGATCAAAAACGGCAGCTCATTGAGCTGCCGTTTTTATTACCAATCAATCTGCTTTTTATCTCGGAAAAACTGGCCTGTTGGGGCATCGCTACTCAGCATCGCGAGCCAAATAGCTGTCTCAGCACCCTCTTCCGGTGAACGAGTGGCGCTCATTCCACCCATGTCAGTCCTCACCCAACCTGGACACATCGCATTAATCTTAATGTCTCCGCTGTAGCTGTTTGCTGCGACTTTCGTCATCGCGTTAAGCGTCGCCTTGCTGATTGAGTACGCTGCCGGCCCCGTTAAGCCATCAGAAAAAGCACCCCAACCCGATGAGATATTAACAATCCGTCCATAACCATTGCTCGTCATTTGGTTGGCACAGTACTGAGTTAACTCAAACGCCGCAAAAGCATTGGTTTGCATGGACGACATGAGCGCTTCATTTGAAAGCTGTGCAAAAGGCGTTTCCTCAAGCACACCCGCGTTGTTGACTAAAACGTCTATCTTAGAGAAACGCTCAGATAGGTGTGCTAGCGCTCGCTGTCGCGATTCATGGGTTGATAAGTCAAGTTCCACCGCAACAACATTAGCCCCGATGGCACTCGCAACTACGTCTCCTTGACTGAGATCTCGACAACCAAGAACAACGTCAAAACCGTGCTCAGCTAACCCTTTGACGATCGCCAGTCCAATCCCGCGATTACCACCAGTGACTAACGCTACTTTGTTCTCGTTCATTCTGTCCTCCAGCTATGATATGCGCGCCGTCAATTCCGAAGAACTGACGACGCAGCGACAAGCTCATTAAGAGTTAACGGGTATCACTTCGTAACTATGGATACGCACATCGCCATTGCTATCAAAGCTTACTTGCCAAGTTTCATTAACCAACAGATTAATGTCTTCGCCCTTCATTGGGGAGTCATCAAACGTCTCTGCGATTAATCGGATTCTAAGTTCAGCGACGTAGCCTAACTCCGATTCCTTCACCTCGACTTGTTCCACCACATGGTCACAGTCCGGTTTAAAGACTTTGCGAACTAACGCATACCAATCTCTGAAGCCTTCATGCCCAATGAACTCACCTTCCGGTACTGTCCACTTAACATCCTCGGCCAAATAGCGCGTAAACTGTTCTGTCGACTCTTCAAGGCGGTCGAACTTAGCAAACCAGTTCGCAACAAACTTCTGAATACGATTCTCTGGCGAGTAAATCAAATCCTCAATTTGCGCTTCTACTCGGGTTGCATGGTCACGCGCACGAGCTTCCACTTCTTCAAGCTTGTTATACACACCCGGAATGTACACCATACGATGAGTATAGATTGGCTTGATGTAATTCATGCCCGCAAGATAAGCCGTTTGCTGCATCGGACGAAGCATCTCTTCAATAGTGAAGTGATTATACCCAAGCGGATCGTAGGACTCCTCAGGACCACCCACCGTAAACGAGAGAATGAAATCTTTACCTTTGAGCTTGTCGCCTTCTGGACCATACGCGAAATTAAAGCTAAACACGTCATCCATCCACTTTTTCAACAAAGCAGGCATTGAATACCAGTAGAAAGGAAATTGAAGGACGATAACATCAGCTTTGATCATCGCTTGCTGCTCCGCTTCAACATCAATCTTGTAGTCTGGGTACAAGCTATCAAGGCGACGTACTTCGATGTCAGAAATGTTATCGCTAAGCTGGTTTAGAATGACTTTATTGGTGTATGACGAATCAAGCTCTGGGTGACCAGAAATAACAAGTACTTGGCTCATAGTTTTTCTCTCAAATAAATTCGGTTTGTAATCGCGCTGTTAGTCAGCAAAAAAAGCGTTGAAGAAGGCATCTGAGGTGTACACGTCCCCAGAGAAGTTCTGAACTCGTTTAATTTTCCCATCTTCAATTTGATAAAGTAGGATCCAATTTAAATCCACATTGTCGCCTGCAGCAGTGCTGTATCCTCTATGTGCATCAATGACATAGGTATCGTTTGCTGCCAAAATCATCACTTCGGCTTTGAAACCTGCTTCACCAAGCTTGGCGAAAAACTCGGTAAACTCCGTAATACCACGTTTAGTTCCTGCAAGGGCATGACGACCAGGAATATGCCACTCGACATCCTCGGCAACGAACTCACGAATACCTTCCAAATCCCCTTGTCCATAAGCAGCAAAGAAGCCTTGTACAACCTTAAGTGCTTCGCTGTCCTCAGATCCTTTTGCAACTGGATTTTCAGGTTTAGGCCAATATTGAGGCTGGTTAATTTCAACGGCATCTTGTTTCGCTTTCATATTCTCGACTCCTGAGCTTGCCAACTCACTTGCTGACAATGTGCTTGATGACAGTGTAAAGATCGCGGTGCTAAGCATGGCAACGTAGTTGAATCCTTTCATAATAGCTCCTTGTTTGTGCTTGATGACTTAACTTGCAAACAAGTGTAGCGCTAACCATTAATAAAGATTAGATGACATTTATCTAAATCATTATTAGTCTATAACTAATAGTTAAAGAGATTTGTTATGAATGGAACGACGTTTAATCAACTCGTGGTTTTCAACACCATAGTGCAGGAAGGCAGTATCACTAAGGCGGCACAAAAGCTTGAGATGGCCGCACCATCTGTCAGTAATGCGCTGAAGGCACTTGAGCAGCACATCGGTCTGCCTTTGTTTACACGTACAACTCGACGTATCGAGGTGACGGAAGCAGGCAAATTACTTCACGATAGAACCTATCACTCCATATCCGACTTAAATCTAGCCGTTGAGAGCATAAGTGACCTAAGCCGCGTGCCCACAGGAAAGGTACGCATAACCGTACCTAGGTTCGTTTACCAATATGTACTCGAACCCATCTATGCCGAGTTTTGTCATCGCTACCCGCATATTGAGTTAGAGATCTCTATCTCCGACGCAGCTATTGATATCCTCAATGAAGGCTTTGATTTAGGGGTAAGGTTTGGAGATAGGGTTGAGGAAGGCATGGTGGCTAAAAAACTCACCTCCCCAACCAAAGAAGCCTTTTTTGCCTCAAAAGACTACGTGCAGAAATTTGGCCTGCCGAACAAGCCAGACGATCTAAAAGCGCACAAGATGATCCAGTATCGTTTCATCTCATCGAATCAAATCGCCCCTCTTATCCTCAATAACGGCGGAGAAAACCTGGTCGTAGAGATGCCAACTGCCATGGTGGTTAATGACACCACGCTCATGGTCAATGCAGCGCGAAAAGGATTAGGGATTGGACGATTGATTGAGCCCATGATTCAAGAAGACCTTGCTCGAGGGGAGCTTATACCTGTGTTGCCTGAGTATTGGTTCCCTTATTCAGGGCTCTATGTGTATTTTCACCGCAATACACAGAAGGCGAAGCGCGTCCGGGTGCTGATAGATTTTCTGACGGAAAAAACACAGCACCTATAATAGTGCGCGAGCTAGTTTAGAGCGTGTTGGTCACCCACGTTTGATAGTCGTTACTATCGGCTTCGCACAACTCTAGAGAAATTGGTCTCATGACGTGCGCGGGTGACCCTCCGCGACCTTCTTTTTTCTCAGTGCTATTTACCGTAACACACAGACTTGGCTCAGATTGAGAAACGATATTACCTTGAGCTGTGAGAGAAAAACTCTGCTCTTTAGAACCATCACAAGGATTTAACCCTAGCGTAGCTCCCTGTTCTAGACTTGAGGCCGTCATACAAACGTCAAAATAGGAAATTCGGAACTGGTTTTCTGCCAACAGCGCCACGTCAAACCCTTGATCTTCTAGAATACCACCTGTGTAGTTATAGCAAGTATGCGCTTGAAGCCCCTTCTCGATTGGGGCGTTAGCTCCCTGTCCCCCTGCGATATCGATGCAGTATCCACGAGACTCATCCAACTTCGATGTCAACATCACTTCTGCAACTCTTTCATCTGCCGCATGGGAAAGAAAAGATGAGACAATAAGCCCAAGGATGGCACTTGATGCTAAAACACGCTTACTCATAATCTGACTCACTTTATCGATAGTAACGACCGCTAGTATAGTCAATGATTAGCACTCTCCCTTTATATGACACAAATACAACCTAGTTGGAGCACTCATATAATAGTCATTCTTATATATGCTACAACGCTTTATGCTCGGACTTCACTTGGTTAAACTGCTAAACACAATCACTTCATATCAAAGCAATACTGTCTTGGTACAGTCTGTTTTAATTATGACAAAAGGAAAACACCGTGAAATCTGAAAGTATAAAGAATGTTGTCTTCGACGTCGGCAACGTCATTGTTCGCTGGTCGCCTATTGAAATCGTCAACCTGACTTTCGGTACTCAAGGTGATGAATCGAAAGAGTTGGCTAAACGCATTTTCCAGTCTGAAATCTGGCTTGATATCAACAAAGGCTTGCTCACCGAACAACAAGCTAAAGCGCAATATCAGAAGACATTAGGCTTGAGTGCTGCGGAGTGCGACAAACTGTTTTACTACGTGAAAGAAACCCAAATATTGCTGTTTGGCACGTTAGAGCTCATTCATAAATTAAAGCAAGCTGGATATCGGATCTTCGCACTCACTGATAACGTGAATGAGATCGTTGCGCACTTAAAACAGAGATACGATTTTTGGCCGCTGTTTGAGCATGCCACGATTTCATCTGAACTTGGTTTTTTGAAACCGAGTATCGACATTTATCAATCACTTCTGACTCACAACGATTTAATTGCCAAAGAAACCGTGTTTCTTGATGATATGCCTTATAACGTGGAAGGGGCGAAAAACAACGGCATGCACGCCATTCAGTTTGCCGATGCGGAGCAAGCCTCGGGAGCACTTAGAGAGCTGGGACTGACCTTCTAGACAGAAAAACGCCAGCAGATGCTGGCGTTTTTGATTACTTACGTTTACCGAGTTTTACCGTACCATTGGTCGAGAACCAAAGCGCTTCTGAGCGGCGGCGGCCTAACAAAATAGGGCCGTCATCGTAAAATAGGAAGTTCTTCCAATAGCGTTTGAAGATCGACCATTTGGTCTCAATCACGTTGTACTTTTCGTAGCAGAAGTACACTGTCACGTCATCTTGCCAGTCAATGAATTGCGCTACCGCTTCTGGTAGATCATTTTCATCGGCTTCCCACGCCTGCATCCAATCCACTTCGTCCCACCAATTGTTGTCTTTCATTGGCCAGTCTTGGCTACTTAGGCGCTCTGCATCCGGACTTTGCGCACTGATGTTTTCTTTCCAAAACTGTGCTGCACGGGCTTGCGTCATTGGTTTAATCTGAGGCCAATCCGCTTCAGGCACCGACATTGATTGATGGGTAAAAATCCATTTTCTTTGGTATTCATCCAAAGTTGTGTACGACATTCAGTTTCCTAATTCTTTAACCAGCCATTTTCAACGGCTTCTTCAATGAGCGATTTTGCTTTATCCCAGAGCACTTGTGAACCTTTTTCTATCTTTTGGTTCACCTGCATGACCTGAGATTTTGAAACCTCGTTTTCTACCCAGCTTTGACCATCATTATGATAATTCAGTAGCATCGGAATAAGTCTATCTAAAGCTTTGGCAAACTTTGCTTCGGGAGATTGCGCTAACTCGAACTCCTGCCAAACGTCAAACAGCTCTTGCCCTTGATCTTGAGGAAGCATCCCAAACAGACGATGCGCGGCTGCCAGTTCTTTCTCTTCTTGTTCCTTTGAAGCTTGCGCATCATACACAAAGGTATCGCCAGCATCGATTTCAACAATATCGTGAAGCAGCAACATCTTGACGACTTTGGTGATCTCTACGGGTTCGTTGGCATGTTCTTGCATAAGAAGCGCCATCATAGCGATATGCCAACTGTGCTCTGCACTGTTCTCAAGACGCCCTTCGGCGCTGCGAACGCGTGTCCTTCTCAACACGCTTTTCAGTCGGTCTAGCTCAATCAAGAGCGATAATTGCTGCTCTAATCTCTGGTTCATGCTTGCTTCCAGTTCGGGCTATGAAGAGAAGTCAGGATGTGATCTTCCCACTTCCCATTAATCAGTAGGTAATCTTTGGCAAACCCTTCTCGTTCAAAGCCCATCTTCTCTAATACGGCTTCACTTCGCTTATTGTGAGGCATATAACTAGCCGCTATTCGATGCATATTTTGGTATTCGAACATGTAAGGGATAGCCATTGACAGCGCACGTCGCATGTATCCTTGTCCCTGTGCATCTTCAGCAAGTGAATACCCCAAATTACAAGAATGGAACGGAAAACGAACCAAATTACTGAATGACACCGTACCTTTCATCTCTTTGGTATCGGCATCAAAAATCAAACAGTAATACGCCAAGCCAAGACGATGTAGCTCTTCTAACTTAAGCAGTTTGCTTGCCCATGTATCTACCTGGAAAAAACCTTCATCTCGCTTGGGCTCCCAAGGCTGTAGAAAGCGACGATTATCTTGAAAGTACTGAGACACAGTATAAGCATCGGACGGAGAAGAGGTTCTCACCAACACATTGCCATCACGACGATGCAATTGCACCGCCGAGCTTCTGTCTTCCATTAATTCTTCCTGATGTTGTAATCACGCAGTTTGTTTGCGATAGAGGTGTGCGAGACGTTCAAACGCTTCGCTAGCTTACGACTCGATGGGAAAGATTGGTATAGCTTCTCCAGCACCTTAGACTCGTAGTCTTTCATGATGTCATCCAGTGAGCCGTCGATGTTGAGATTGACACTGCCTGAACTGACGGACTCTAATTTAGGTAAGTTAAAATCTTCCAGCTTCAACCTTGCACCTGTCGTTTGTGTCAGTGCTCTGAGTACCATGTTATCGAGCTGACGCATGTTACCCGGCCAAGGATAATTGCTTAGCGCATCCAAAAGCTCCTCGTCAGCTTCTGGTTTGCTAATGCCCAGTTTATTGCTGTGCTTCGCTACAAATAATTCTAGCAACGGCGTAATGTCGCTAGCACGCTCTCTAAGCGGTGGAATAGTCAGCGTCAATACATTGAGGCGATAATAAAGATCCTCACGGAATGCCCCCTGCTCCGCTAGGTCGGCAAGGTTGTGGCGCGTTGACGCAATGATTCTCACATCAACATGCACTTCGTGTTCTTCGCCTACACGACGGAATGTGCCATCTTGAAGGAAACGAAGCAGCTTGATTTGCAGGTGTGGACTCATCTCACCAATTTCATCAAGCAGTACCGTGCCGCCATTCGCTTGCTCAAAAATGCCTTTGTGTCCATGTTCGTGATTAAACGAACCAGGAGCATGGCCAAATAGTTCCGTCTCCGCGACATCATCTGGCATCGAAGCACAGCTCAATACCAGAAATGGCTGAGAAGCGCGATTAGAGCGATTATGGCAGGCTTTCGCTAGCATCTCTTTGCCAGTACCCGTCTCACCTTCGATAAGCAAGGGCTGGTCAAGCATCGCGAGCTTTTTAGCTTGGCTCATTAACGCCTTGTGACGGTTGGACAAGCCCACAAAGTGCTCAAAGCCCAGTGTATTGCTATCTGCCAGAGATTCAGTGCTGACAGAGTGAGTCGTAGGGTGAATACTCATTACAGCACTGGCGAGAACGGTCTCGTTCGATTCACCAGTGATGTAAACAGGCAAGATTTCCATTGTGTAATCCAGCCCATCGACGACAATCGCTTGTTTCTGTCTGGTGATATCGCCTTCAATCCACTTGGCGAAATTGAAACTTGGCAATAGCTGCGAGATTAATTGACCAATGGCCTCTTCTTCGCTTTTTGCCAACAGCTTCAACGCGGCATGGTTCGCCATGTCGATCGCGCCTTTCAGATCGATAGAAAGTACTGGATAAGGTAAGTTAGTTAGTAGAGAGACAAGCTCTGTGTTGTGCCTTTCGCTAGGCATGAACTGGATTTTGCGGACGTCTTTTACGCCAGAGATTCTTCGAATCTCTGCCATTAAGTCACGAAACGTCTCAAAGTCTATGTCTGGACAGTTGAGGTAAATAATGCCCGTAGTATCAATTTCAATACCACGTAAGTCGATACTGTTGGATGCCAAGATATCTAACAGCTCTCGAGTCAAACCGAGCCTGTCTTCGCAGAGGACTTCTAAACGCACTTTATATTCCTGTCGAAAGTGTCACGAAATGTTGACACTAAGTGTGTATGACTCAACGTGAGTCGTCAACAAAAACAGAAAGTTGCCGATATGAATTGCGTCGTTTTTATACAACTAGACTTAGCTTGCCAGAATAGCCTGCTCTATATCACTGTATACTCGGACGATCTGGTCAACTTTTGTGACCTTAAGTAGCTGTAATACAGGGGCACTCTCTGTAACCACGGAAATCTCCGACGTCATATGGTGTTTTTTGAAAGCCATTAGAACCCCCAAAGCGCTACTGTCCATAAAACTAACGTGAGAGAGATCGAGAAGAATCGGTTTGTCACCCGTTTCAGGCAGTGCATCAATAAACTGCCTAAACTGGGTCACCATTTTTGAATCAAACGAAGAGGACTCAACTTCAATCACGGTAAGCGAGTCATTACTGTACGTTGCGAAAGCCATAAACACCTCTAGCCAAGATGTGTGTATTGTTATCTATTCTCCATATGAATATAGACGCATTTCAATCAACGTACATCATCCCTCACTAAATCATTACGTGAACAGTATAATTTGCTTAATTCATTACTTTTAATATGGCTTACCAAATCTATTTGAAGCAGAATAGACAAAAAACAACAAGACATCCCCGACATTGAACTATCGCGCTGAACTTATTCTGGTTTTCACCACTTTGCTTGCCGGTGCTGGATGGGTATTTTCGAAAGAAGCCATACAAGGTCTACCCCCGTTTGGCTTTATCGGACTACGATTTCTCGCCGCATCACTCATATTGCTCCCTTTTTGCTACAAAGCACTAAAGGCGGCGTCTCTCTCAGATTGCCTGCGCGCACTTAGCGTAGGTGGCTTCTTGGGGGGCGCGATATTTTGCTGGATCCATGCAATTTCTATCAGCGACACATTAGGCGAAGGCGCATTTATTATGAGCCTGTCGATGTTGTTCGTACCTTTAGTTGCATGGGTGCTGTTCAAGTCCAAACCCATTCGGGCATTCTGGTTGTCTTTGCCTCTTGCTGTCGTGGGTCTGTTCTTGCTTTCTTGGAAAGGAAGCTGGTCGTTCAATGCCAGTCAGCTTTGGTTCTTAGTGTCGGCCGTAGGTCTTGCCGTGCACTTCAACTTCAATAGCAAATACTCAGCGAGCCTATCGCCGATGTTGTTGACTACCCTCCAGCTGTTCTCTACTGGCTGTTTGGGTTTACTTCTCTCATGGTTTACCGAAACCTGGCCTAGCGAAATCTCGGTTGTGACGTGGAAATGGTTCACTTTAAGCGTGATTCTCGCCACCAGCTTACGCTATCTGATGCAAACGACGGGTCAAAAGCTCGCTAATCCAACCAACGCTGCACTATTGATGCTGTTAGAGCCAGTGTGGACTCTGATACTCAGTGTGCTTATTTACGATGAGTCTATGCCACTAAACAAAATCCTTGGCTGTCTTTGCTTGCTCGCATCGCTGATATTCTATCGCTTAAGCTCCATGGTCATTATCCGCAGAAAATAGACGAAAAAGAGCGCATTACTGTGCGCTCTTTTTCTCAATGTTGTTTCTACTTAGTTGCCCACACATTTTAGTGTTGTCGAATTGGCGGCCAATAGTTTGCTTTGCATGTAAGCATTAAGCTTTTCAGTTTGAAGCTCGTTAAATTCTAATCCCAGTTTGCTTCTTCGCCACAAAATGTCGTCGGTGGACACAGCCCATTCGCTCTCCATAAGATAGTCGACTTCGGTTTGATACAACCCATGTCCAAAGTGCTCCCCCATTGATTCTGGAGTGGAGATTCCCGCTAACACAGTCTCGATTCGCGTTCCATACGAGCGAACCCAACGACGAATGATTGCAGAATCAAGCCACGGATAACGTTTCGCCATTTGCTCTGCGAGCGCCTCTCTGTTTGAGAAATTACCGCCAGGCAGTGTGGCTTCTTTAGTCCAATCTGGTCCCATGTGCGGAAAGAAAGGCACTAGTTTGTTCACTGCAGCTTGTCCTAGCTTTCGATAGGTAGTCAGCTTACCACCAAAAATAGACAGAAGAGGAGCATCATCGAGTTCATCATCTAGCTCGATAGTGTAATCACGTGTCACCGCTTGCGGATCATCAGACTCATCTTCACACAGTGGCCTTACACCTGACCAATCGGAAACAATGTCCTCTTTTGAGATTTTGCTTTTGAAGTGCTGGTTGACGATTGCACACAGGTAGTCGACTTCATTGTCATCAATCGCGACTTTACTTGGGTCACCTTGATAGTCCACATCGGTCGTCCCAACGACTGAATAGCTATCCATATACGGGATCACAAACACGATACGCTTATCTTCGTTCTGCAGGATGTAAGCATGATCGCCCTCGTACATTCTAGGGACAACAATATGACTGCCCTTAACCAAGCGAATATGTCTTGGGGAGCGCAGCTCTAATTGCTCGTCAAAGAAACGATCCACCCAAGGACCAGCAGCATTGACCAGCGCTTTCGCTTTGAAGGTAGAACGCTCGCCCGTTAAGCCGCTTTCAACCTCTACCAACCAACCATCTTCTGCTCGCTGCGCGCCAATACACTTAGTTCGAGCAAAAATGTCTGCTCCTTTCTCCTTTGCCAATAGCGCGTTAGTCACAACCAATCTCGCATCATCCACTGCACAATCTGAGTATTCGAAACCAATCTGCATCTCAGGCAGTAACGGGCTGTCATCACTGCCAAACTTAACACTGCTGCTACCCATTAAGGACACGCGCTTTCCAAGGTGATCGTAAAGGAACAACCCAGCACGAATCATCCAAGCAGGTCGTAAATGGGGGCGATGAGGCAATTGAAAGCGTAGTGGAGACACTAAATGCGGTGCATTTTTCAATAGCACTTCACGCTCTGCTAATGCTTCAGAGACCAAACGAAACTCATAGTGTTCTAGATAACGAAGTCCGCCATGTATCAATTTACTGCTCGCTGATGAAGTGGCAGAAGCAAGATCGTTCATTTCAAACAGTGCCACATTTAATCCACGACCTGCCGCGTCTGCAGCAACAGCAACCCCATTGATACCACCACCTATTACTACTACATCGTAAGCTTTGTTCGCTTGACTCATTGCCACTGACCTCCATTAACTCGCAATCTTCAAATGAGCATACGAACAATATAATGCGCGAATACGAACATTGCGAGCATTTTGATACTATTTTGTTAAATTTTTTTGTAGTTACTGTTTTGCTCACAGATTTCATTATCGTCTTTGAACATTATTATCAACGACACTAAGATGAAACACTGATGTGCTTAGTAGACTAAATACCAACATGGTCGAAAACGAACACTAACGCCCATTCATACCATTACTATCGACAGACGGACAATCTATGAACAACAAAAACGTCATCATCGCTCTAGACCAAGGAACCACAAGTTCACGAGCGATCGTCTTTGATCACGATGCGAACATCGTTACTACTGCTCAACGTGAATTTACCCAAATATACCCTCAGCCCGGCTGGGTTGAGCATGACCCAATGGAGATATGGGCAACGCAGCGCTCATCACTCACCGAAGCGTTGGCGCAAGCGGATATTTCTAGTGAAGAAGTCTCTGCAATAGGCATTACTAACCAACGTGAAACCACTGTGGTTTGGGACAAAGAAACTGGGCTGCCAATTTATAATGCGATTGTCTGGCAATGCCGCAGGACAGCAAGCTATTGCGACCAATTAAAAGCCGATGGTCACGAAACCATGATTCGAGACAAGACTGGTCTCGTCATTGATGCCTACTTCTCTGCCTCTAAGGTGGCCTGGATCCTTGATAACGTAGAAGGCGCGCGAGAAAAAGCAGAAAACAGAGAGCTGCTATTCGGTACTGTCGATACTTGGCTGATTTGGAAGCTAACTCATGGCAAAACGCACGTAACCGATGTCAGTAATGCATCACGAACCATGCTATTTAACATCCACACGCTCGAGTGGGATGATGCTCTGCTTGAGCTATTTAATATCCCTCGTACCATGCTACCTAGCGTCAAGTCATCCAGTGAAACTTATGGGCATACTCAAATCGGCGGCGGTGCGAAGGCAATTCCTATTAGCGGAATCGCCGGAGACCAGCAAGCTGCGCTTTTTGGACAGCAGTGCGTTAAGAAAGGCATGGTAAAAAACACCTACGGCACTGGTTGTTTTTTACTGATGAACACGGGTCACAGTCCTGTCACTTCTCAACATGGTCTATTAACGACGGTGGGTTTTAAAGTCGGTGACGAGGTGACGTACGCTCTAGAAGGTAGCGTTTTCATGGGCGGCGCCACGATTCAATGGCTCAGGGATGAACTTGGTCTTATTCGCGATGCCAAAGATACCGCCTACTTTGCAGAGCAAGTTGATAGTGCCAACGGCGTGTACATGGTGCCTGCCTTTGTGGGGCTTGGTGCGCCTTATTGGGATCCGCATGCGCGCGGTACGCTCGTGGGCTTAACGCGAGGCACAAACCGAAACCACATCATCCGAGCCGCACTTGAAGCCATTGCCTATCAAAGTAAAGACGTACTGATGGCGATGGAAGAGGACTCAGGCATCAAACTTAACCAGATACGCGTCGATGGTGGCGCAGTAGCGAATGACTTTTTGATGCAGTTCCAAGCAGATGTGATGGGCAGTAAAGTGTTGAGACCTACTGTTCGTGAATCCACGGCACTTGGTGCCGCGATGTTAGCTGGCTTAGCGGTTGGCTATTGGCAAAGCCAAGAAGAGCTTGCAGAGAAAAAACAGGTGGAACGAACATTCTCACCTCAAATTGAACGAGAGAAACGTGACCAGCTTTATGCAGGTTGGCTCGATGCGGTAGAGCGAACTAAAGACTAGCTTTCGCAGCTAGTCTCTTTAAACTCTATGTCGACTATTTATCGTTTTGATTAGATAGCTCGACATAGACCTCCATCAAGGATTGACGCGTGTTGGGATTTAGCGCTTTAACGTCGTCGCAAGGTGCCACAAGGTCTGGGATCTGATAAGTGTTCATCGAAGCTGCCATAGCCGCTTTCACACCGTTGTTAGAATCTTCAAACGCCAAGCAATGTTCTGAAGGAACGCCTAAGCGCTGAGCCGCAAGGTGATAGATCTCCGGGTCTGGCTTACCGCGAGTAACCTCACACCCTGTCGTGATGTTATCGAAATAGCGATCAAGCCCTGCGAGTCTGAGTTTGCTTTCCGCGACTTCACGGTGAGTAGACGTTGCAACCGCGAGAGGAATATTGAGAGATTTGAGCCAATCAAGCAGCTCTACGACACCATGCTTTTTGGGAATAGCTTGATGAAACACCACGTCATTGTAGTGTTTACGCCACTCTTCATTAATCGTTTGATAATCGATAATACCCTCATAAGCGGCACCCAATTTGGCGTGAATGGTCTTTGAATTGCAACCAATGATAGACAGATAACTCTCTTCTAAGAAAGGGACACCTAGCGTCTCGCATGCCTTTTCAAAAATGCCTTTGCAGACATTCTCTGTATCTAGAAGCAGCCCATCCATATCAAAAATTGCAGCTTTAAAGTTCATCGTTCTCTCATCATTACCGCGTTCAAATCAGAGCGCATTGTGCCGTAAGTTGAGACGCTTTGCTACGGCAAAAACCAATACTTAGTCTGTTTGGTGTATAATCGAGCCTTCAAAATATCCATTGAATCAAAGGAATAAGATGGTCGCATTGAAAACAATCCTGTTTGGATTAGCTGGCGCTTTGCTTGGAAGCCTTCTCCCAATTCCGTTGGCTGAGTTGTTCACTGCGGCGTTTGCAACCATCGTTTACCTTCGCTCTACCCGCCAAAACGTCAGACTACCCGATGCCGTTATCACCGTCATTCAGATCATCTTGGGAGTCAGCATCGGCATTACAGTGCACTTTTCTGATCTCGTTGGCTCTTTTTCGCTTCCTTTGTTCACTGGGCTCGTCTTGTGCATGTTATCGCAGACCACCGTCAACTTCTTATGGCTGTATAAACGCGAGCGTTGGACGCCTTTCGAGTCTTTATTAGGCGCTATTCCTGGCGCAATGGCTGCCATTCTCGTTATCAGTGAGGAGCAGGAAAAACCCTCGCCTAAAATCATATTCTCGCACTCTATTCGCTTATTGCTACTGGTCGTCCTCGCAGGTGTGATAGCGTCAACGGGCGAAGACAGTGGCTCACAGTTAAGCCAAACCTTATCGGTTTCTCAAACAATGCATTTGTTGATACTGGCTGTTATCAGCTATGCGTTAGGCAAACTGGTAGGTAAAGTCGGTGTGCCCGCCCCTTACCTATTAACCAGCCAGATTGTTGCCGCTATCTATAATGTTCAATTTGCCTCGCTAGCTCTGGCGGTACCCGAAGTACTCATCATGTTTGCCACAGCTATTTTGGGAGTGTTGATCGGAAGTCGGTTAGCGCCAACAACGCTACGAGAGGCTCTCAGCTATTCGAAAGCAGGATTGATCGTCACAGTGTTAGGTGTCACCGTGACCCTTCTCTACGCGTTTGGGTTTAGCTACTTAACAGGTGCCAATTGGGAGGTATTACTTCTAGCCTGGGTACCAGGTAGTGTTGAGGCAATGACTGCAGTTGCCCTATTGCTCGGCTTGGAGCCTGCATTTGTTGCCATTAACCACGTGATGCGATTGATGATGTTGTATATGATGCCCGTCGCACTAAAGAGCCCACTCCAAAGATTGAGTAAGATGTAAATCATGGCAAGACCGAAAAAGCTTCGAAAAATATGCAGCCATGCACCCTATGAGTGTTTCAAACCCAATGGTGTGCCAACAAAACAACTTAAAAAGGTAGAGTTATTACCCGACGAACTTGAAGCGTTGCGCTTGGCAGATCTGCAAGGGATGAATCAGATTGATGCAGCCAGAGAAATGGATGTGTCTAGACAGACCTTTGCTAACATCGTTAAGTCTGCCCGTAAAAAGGTGGCACAGTGCCTGATAGAGGGTCAAGCACTGATGATGTCGACCTCTGAGTTGGATTAGCTGAGCTTAGCGGCGGTCGGGCTCCTGAATCTAATAGAGCGACTTCTCGCTGCTTTTCGCTTGTTTCTTACAGTCACAATCACTTTCGATACCGACCTTAGAAAGCCCTCCGCAACTGCCTCGTATCGCTTTACGCTTAAACATAACACCGATGGACATCAGTGCAATCGCGGACGCAAACACAACAATAGCAAGTAATATATCCATACTCTTATCCCCTTCACTCTATTTTCGTGAGCCTCATTCTTATATTACGGACCGTACTGGGTGAGAGTTTATTTCGAGGCGGCAGTGAAGAAGAGCAACACGACATCTGCTTAGAAGGGTTATCCCGACCATAACTGATCTCGTTAACTGTTTCTAATTGTTCAATATTTAGCTCTGATACGGTTTGCGTTGACTTCGCTGCCCGTACCTCAACGCCAAGATCGAACAGAGATTGAAGCATTTTCTTACCAATATTTCGCACCAAAACCATATCGACTTGCTTGGATTCTATCAGCTGCTTCCACTGTTTCTTACGCTGGCAACCCTGCACGTGCTCCGTGAGATCGATCATAGTTGTAGAGTGCTGGTCTGTATCGAGCAAAGCGATGGATTCAGCCTTTGAGAAGTGGCCACTGACGCGCTCGTTTCTAACCGGAATGGCGATAAGCATTATAGGTTCCTCCTGTTGAACATGTCTCAACAGAGTACGCCCGTATATAGCATATGCCAATAACTATATTTGCAACATTATGATCTGCAAAATGAGCTGTATCGAGCTTCAGGCGCTAACTGTTAGTCCGCTTTACCCCCTCTAGCTCCCCCTTAGCAAGGGGGAGAACACTAGGCTAGCTCCTATCGTCGCATCGCCTTTCTAGTAATCGGCGCCTAAATTGAACTTCAGAACCCAACTTTTAATAAGCCCCGCTTAGTAAATGAGCCTAACTAGAGCGGGGCTTAAAATAACAGTTGCGCGAGGGTTATGCGTTGCAGTATTCCGTCGCAATCGCTGCTCCAAGTCTTGCATTGTTCAACACAAGCTGAATATTGGAGTCTAGACTGTTCCCGCCCGTCAATTCACAGACTCGCGCTAGCAAGAAAGGCGTGGATTCTTTACCAGCGATACCTTGCTCATCTGCTTCAGCCAGAGCCTGCTCTATCGCACTATTAATCGCCTCGACAGGCATTGCGTACTGCTCTGGAATCGGGTTTGCCACCACGGCGCCACCAGCAAGATTCATCTCCCATTTTGCCTTGAGCGCAGTAGCGATTTCTTCAGCGGAATCTAAGCGATAGTCGATACCATGCTCGCTTTCACGTGTATAAAACGCAGGTAGACTATCTGTTTGATAACCAATGACGGGCACACCCTGTGTTTCGAGGTATTCACGAGTTAACGCAAGATCGAGAATGGATTTGGCGCCAGCACAAACAACCGCAACGTTTGTGTTCGCTAACTCTTGCAGGTCAGCTGAGATATCAAATGTCTCTTGGGCACCGCGATGGACGCCACCAATACCACCGGTTGCAAATACTCGAATCCCTGCCATTTCAGCCAGAATCATGGTAGCTGCCACGGTTGTAGCGCCATCTTTTTGTCCCGCTACCATGAACGGTATATCTCGACGACTCACTTTTGTTACCGCTGTGCCTGCTTTACCAAGGTATTCAATTTGTTCTTTATCTAAACCGACTTTTAGGCGGCCTTTGATAATGGCAATTGTCGCAGGGATCGCACCAGATTCACGTATCGTTGCTTCTACCGTCAGTGCTGTTTCAACATTACGCGGGTAAGGCATGCCGTGAGAGATAATCGTCGATTCCAGTGCAACGACAGGTTTATTCTCAGCCAATGCTTGTGCAACTTCTGGTTGGATATCTAGGTACTTCTCTAACATGTGGATTCCTCTATTAGGCGCGATACTGCGTTTTCAGACATAATTGAATTGATTGTTGCGTTGGACTGTAAGGCTAGCCTCGCAGCAGCGAGTGCAAAGTCGACACTGGTTTGCCATTCCCAGTTCTGGATGTATCCATGAGCCAGGCCTGCCATTAAGGCATCGCCAGCGCCTGTGACGTTGTTAACTTGCGTTTGTGACGCGGGAATAAACTGCCCCTGCCCCTCATTACTGGCATAAGCGCCTTGTTTTCCAAGACTGATCAGTAATTGCTTAATCCCCATTTTATGCAGTTGACCAGCGAGTTCAGGAAGCTGGTCTAAACCCTGCAGCTTATAGCCACATAAAAGCTCTGCCTCTGCGAGATTAGGCTTAAGAGTATGAATATATTCGAGATAAGGTTTTATCTTGCCCGCTTTTACGGACGATACTGGGTCAACAAATATGGGCTTGTCACCATGAGCATGGAACAGATAATCGAGTGCACTGTCACTCAGGTTAGCGTCTAACACTATCGCGGAGGCACGGTTGAATACGGCTGCACGCTTCGCTAACTGGTCGACATTGAGCTCGTCGATAAGCGCCATGTCATTAAGTGCCAGCTGTAACTCACCTTTCGGGTCGTGAATAGACAAGTAAGTGCTTGTGGCTCGGCCTGGTACTATCAAACAATGATCGATGCCTACTGAGGCATTTCGACAAGCATCTAAAAGCTGTTCGCCCCACAAGTCGTCGCCAATCGCGCCAACAAACTGCACCTTGCTACCCAAACGCGCGAGATTGTCCGCAATGTTGCGTGCTACGCCACCAGCTCCTGAAGTTAACACGCCCGGGTTTGAGTCCCCTATGACGAGATCAGAGGTAGAGCGACCGCACAAATCCATGTTAGCGCCACCGATAACAGCGACATAACGCTCAGGCGCGATTACATAGCCCTTGCCTTGGATAAATCCCTTCTTGGTAAGATTCATGATATGCCCCGCAACCGCGCTGCGACTCAGATCCAACATCTCTGCCAGCGTATTTTGGGGAATCATAGGATCTTGCTTTATCAAATCTAGTATCTGCTGCTCACGTTCCGTCATAAACATTTGTCCGCATATCCAAACATATGTTTGGATACTAGGCGATAATGAACAGAAAGCAAACGATTAACTTGTTCAATTTCTAGACTTGATAGGGTGATCACAGTTCATTATATCGCCATTTATATTCATTCACTTGCACTTCTATGTGTGAAATAAGTCACTTGCTGACTCAAAGTTAAGCTCGCTAATATGACAATACCCATATAAAAACTAATGATAAGAAACATATGGACTATATAAACTGCATAGCTAGCACCAATAGAGCGCTTAGTTGCCGAAATGGCATCGATGAACTGTTCAACAGTCTAAGAAAGAAACACCCTTTTCTTTCCAGGTTATGTGTGTCTGTCACATCAGGCGACCACCTTGAAAACTTCCACGTTATCGACCATCAGGATGATAGCGATCGGTATGACGTCATCTCAATGTCATCCTCGAACTGCCAACCCCTTATCAAGATCATTGAGAATCAAGAGATCCGTGTCGTCTCCGACCTGACCGAGCTCAGTGATAATCTGAGGAACAGCCGACTTCGCATGCTAGGCCATCGCAGTAGCTTCACCATGGGCTTAAAAGTCGATCATAAACACGGTGCTGTGCTGTTTTTTAACGCCACTAAGCCCGACTACTTCAATGACGGGACGTTACACGCGGATTTACTGTTTGTGCGAGAAGTCATCGTGAGCTTACTGTGTCACGATCGCTATAAACACCAGATGTTTTTGCAAGCCTTGAAGCTCGCTCTCCGGATCAGTCACAAGCGTGACCCTGAAACAGCAGACCACCTGCAAAGGATGAGTAGATACAGCAAATTATTGGCAGAGTTACTTGCGGTGAAGATTCCCGTCGATCATCGCTTCATCCAATGGATAGAGCTCTATTCGCCATTTCATGACATTGGTAAGTATCGTATTCCCGATCATATTCTGTTTAGCCCACATCGATATACACCTGAAGAGCGGGCAATAATGAATAAGCACGTTGATTATGGCGTAGATATTATCGACGATGTTCTCGACAATATTGATGTGATGACCACATCAAGTGCCGAGGTTTCCTTCTTAAAAAACATCATCTACTACCATCACGAGCGCTTCGATGGGCACGGATATCCATCAAGAATAGGCGGAATAGACATCCCTCTCGAGGCGCGTATCATCACCATAGCGGATGTGTTTGATGCACTGTTAAGTAAACGCACTTACAAGCGTGCGTGGAGTATGGATGACACTCAACGTTATATTGAGCAAGAGGCAGGTCTCGCGTTCGACCCATTACTGGTCACGACGTTGATGGATAATCTTGATCGCTTTCAAGCCATCTACGACGAGTTTCCTCCGGAGCCTATATCCGAGGGTGATGTTGCGTAGTGACTGTTACTGAGTACCTTTTGCTTAGCGAGGGTGTGTAAAAAGGTTAAACGCCCTCTGCACTGCCGAACACGCGATCGAAATAGCTGATAGGTGCGACACGTGCACTTGCCGTTCTCTGCCATTTGGTACTGTTTACGACTAGCCACTTTTGTTGTGAACCTGCAACTATCGCTTGACTCACCGTTGCCTCACGCAGCTCGTGTTCCATGGCATACTCTTCTTGATTCAAGCCTAGAGGTGAGAGTTCTTGTGGGCTTGGCACTGCAGATGCAAGGCAAACTGCGGCGCAACAAACAATACCAATATCAGCAGAAAACTGACCAAAGAACTGGCTAATGTTGTCACCTACCACATCGCCGTCATTGGTGCGTAGCCTGCCACCTGGAATCCAGGTCTCGATATGGTCGTGCTGAGAGAGAATATGAGCAGCTTGAAAATTGTTGGTCACAACACGAAGCTGCTGATGATTGGCGAGCTTTTCCGCAATAGTCGCAATCGTGGTGCCAATACCCAAAAATAAGGTACAACCGTCTGGGATTTCAGCCACCACTTGTTTAGCGATAAGCTGCTTTTCGTCTAAGTTCGTTGCGCTTCGTGAAGCAAAACTTCGATTACTCAATGTTGTCGGCAAACTCACACCACCATGATGTCGCCTAGCAAGCCCAAGTGCGCATAGTTCATTGATGTCTCTACGAATCGTCTGCGTCGTGACATTAAAATGTCCCGACAGCGCATCAATGGTGCAGTACTCTTGAAGCTGGATTAGATCTATAATGCTCTGTTGTCGCAGGCTTAGATTAGTCATAGTGGTGGTTGTTACCTTTTGTTTTATCTCAGCAAATACTACACAAGTGCTTCTGCGGGTTCCAAATAGTTTTGCGGCACGTCAGTAATCATCATATCAACTCCCCAGCCCCATAAATTCGTCACCAGCTCAGGAAAATTCGGCGTATAGCAATAGAGCTGGTAGCCGGAAGATTTGACCACTCGAGCCGTGGCCTCATCTAGAAAACGATAGTCGCAGTGAACGCTGTACGCTGACAAGTTATCCAATATAGATAGTGCATCTTCTGGTACTTTCTGCCAAAGCTGTCCGCGACGAATATTTGGCATCTGGTGTTTCATTTGCAACAAGGCATCCGTAGAAAAGCTAGAAAACAACACTTGTTCCGGTGCTGTATCGACCTCTTCCATCACAGTTTTTACTTGCTGGCAAAGCAACTCAACGCTGTCACCTTCATAAACCTTAAGCTCAATGTTTAGCTTCACTCTATTTCGCTGAGCAAAAAGCAAGGTCTCTGCCAGTGTTGGAATAGGCTCGTCGCGATAGACTTCACCAAACCATAAGCCAGCATCAAGTGCTTTAAGCTCATTAAGGGTCAGTTGTGACACTTTACCACTGCCATTTGTGCAACGGTTTACCGTTTGGTCATGAATAACCACAGGCACATTTTCTTGGCTAAGCTGAACATCAATTTCAATCCACTCTGCGCCGTATTTAGCGGCAAGCTCAAAAGCTACCATCGTATTTTCGGGTGCAAGACTAGATAAGCCACGGTGTGCTGTCGTTTTCATTTGATACCTCTAAATGTTCATTTATGTTCACCTGAAGCATCTCAACCCAATATGACACAAATATTGCAGTAAAAACAACAAATGATGAAAACAAAACCTTTCAATTAAGTTCATTTAACTGTCACTGAATCGTCATTTTCCTAGTTTAATTTTCATTTGAACATTTAGAGCGGATAACACCACACAAATGAACATCTGCTCATGTGAACCAACACTACTACTCATTGAATGAAGGGAAAGGATATGTCTATTAAGCACCTAACAAGCATTGCTGTGACAGCCGCGCTTATCAGCACAGGCGCTCAAGCCAAAACAGAGGTTGAATGGTGGCACGCTATGGGTGGCGCTTTGGGTCAAAAAGTCAACGAAATTGCCGCTGACTTCAATGCTAGCCAATCAGAATACGAGATCAAACCTGTTTATAAGGGTAGCTACGCGGAAACCATGACCAGTGCAATCGCTGCTTTTCGTGCTAAAGAGCAGCCTGCAATTGTTCAGGTGTTTGAGGTCGGTACGGCAACCATGATGGGTGCAAAGCAAGCCATCTACCCTGTTTATGAGTTGATGGAAGACACAAAAGAACCGTTTAACCCTGACAACTACCTTGCGGCTGTGACGGGTTACTACACAACGAATGACGGTCAAATGCTTTCAATGCCGTTTAATAGCTCAACGCCAGTGATGTATTACAACAAAGACATGTTTGCTAAAGCCGGCATCGAGTCCGCTCCTGAGACATGGAAAGAGATGGAAGAGGTATCTCGTAAGTTACTTGCGTCAGGCGCGAAATGCGGCTTCACAACTACATGGCAATCTTGGACGCAGATCGAAAACTTTGGTGCTCGTAACAACATCCCTGTTGCGACTCAGAACAATGGTTTTGGTGGATTTGATACCGAGTTTAAGTTTAACGCCGCTCCGTATGTGAAGCACATTGAGAAGCTGGGCGAGTGGTCGAAAGAAGGCATCTATAAGTACGGTGGTCGCCAGTCGGATGGCATGCCACTTTTCTATACCCAGGAGTGTGCAATGACAATGGGCTCCTCTGCAGGCTTGGCTGGCATTCAAGAGAACATGAAGGGCATCAACGTTGGCGTTGCTCAACTTCCGTACGACGATGAACTGATTGCTAAGCCACAAAACACCATCATCGGCGGCGCATCTCTTTTGGGTTCTTCGTGGTCATTCATCAGAAGAGTACAAAGGTGTGGCTAAGTTCTTTAGCTACCTTTCAAGCTCAGAAGTCCAAGCTGACTGGCACCAGTTTACAGGTTACCTGCCAATCACTAAGCAAGCTTACGAGCTGACTAAGCAACAAGGCTTCTACCAAGCAAATCCAGGGACAGACACGGCTGTTGTTCAGATGACGTCGACAGAGCCAACAGCGAACTCAAAGGGCATTCGTTTTGGTAACTTCCTGCAAACTCGCGACATTATCAATGAAGAGCTAGAAGCCGTTTGGGCAGGCAAAGCTTCTGCAAAATCAGCGCTAAACAACGCAGTTCGCCGTGGTGACGAGCAGCTTCGTCGCTTTGAGCGCACACAGAAGTAACCCGTTGTCCATTCTACGCCGCCACGGTTTTTGATGTGGCGGCATTTCGGTATTTTTTATGTCTTCACAAGTTGTATTCAAAAACAAGTGGTTACCCTACGCGCTTATCGCGCCGCAGTTGGTCATCACTATCGTGTTTTTTATCTGGCCCGCAGGTCAGGCCGTCTTCCAATCGTCTCAATTGGAAGACGCTTTCGGCATCAGCCGAGAGTTTGTTGGACTGGAGAACTTTAGCAAACTGCTCAATGACAGTTACTACCTAGATTCTCTTTTCACTACCCTACAGTTCAGCGTCAGTGTCGCGGTATTAGCGCTAGTCAGCGCACTGATTTTGTCTGCGTTTGCTGAGCACATCGTACGCGGCGCGACCATGTATCGCACCTTCTTAATTTGGCCATACGCCGTTGCCCCAGTCGTCGCGGGTTCACTATGGTTATTCCTCTTCGACCCAACAATTGGTGTTATCACCGATGTGCTTAAGTGGTTTGGCGTTCAATGGAACCCTACGCTCAATGGGTCGCATGCTATGTGGATGGTCGTCATTACCTCGACGTGGAAGCAGATCAGTTACAACTTCCTGTTCTTTCTTGCCGCCCTTCAATCTGTTCCGAAGTCACTCCATGAGGCGGCAGCGATTGATGGCAGTGGCCCTGTGAAGCGATTCTTGACTATCAGCTTCCCACTTATTTCACCTACCAGTTTCTTCTTGCTAGTCGTGAACTTTGTCTACGCCTTCTTTGATACGTTCGCCATTATCCATGCAATGACACAAGGCGGACCAAGTAACAGCACGTCGACTTTAGTTTACAAAGTATATAACGATGGATTTATCGGTCTGGATCTCGGCTCATCCGCCGCTCAGTCGGTCATCCTAATGATTCTCGTCGCCCTGCTCACGGTGATTCAGTTTAAGTATGTTGAGAAAAAGGTGGCGTACTAATGGTTGAAAGAAGACCCCTATTTACGATTTTTTGCCACGTTATTTTGGCGCTTGGCATCATCTCTATTGCGCTTCCAGTATGGATCGCACTAGTCGCGACCACTCACGACAACACTGCGTTTGCGACCGGCACACCCCTGTGGTTTGGCGACCTTGGCTTTAGCGTGTTTGGCGAACTTCTCAGCAATCAGAGTTCATTTAACAACAGTGCCTTACCAATTACGCACATGTTGACTAACTCTCTGATCATGGCGTTATGTATTACGTTCGGCAAACTCATCATCTCGATCATGTCAGCGTATGCCGTGGTGTTCTTTCGATTTAGAGGTCGCATGATTGCATTCTGGATGATCTTCTTCACCCTAATGCTACCTGTTGAGGTCAGAATCATGCCGACGTTTGAGGTCATCACTAACCTCAACATGCTGAACTCGTTCTATGGACTTACGATTCCATTGATTGCCAGTGCGACCGCCACATTCTTGTTCCGTCAATTCTTTATGACGGTACCCAATGAACTAGTCGAAGCCGCAAGAATTGATGGTGCGGGCCCGATTAAGTTCTTTTTCGATATTTTGTTGCCGCTATCGCGCACCAATATCGCCGCCCTATTCGTTATTACCTTTATCTATGGTTGGAACCAATACCTGTGGCCACTTCTTATCACGACTGACGTGCAGTACTACACCATCGTCATGGGCATTAAACAGATGCTTGGTGTGGTTGATGGCGTCATTGAATGGAACAAGATTATGGCGACCACCATCATCGCTATGTTGCCACCGGTCATTGTTGTCATCGGTATGCAAAAAGCATTCGTTAAAGGCTTGGTAGATTCGGAGAAATAAATGTCTACACTTACTCTTTCAAACATCGCTAAATGTTACCCAAATGGCTACCAAGCGATCCCAAACATTAACTTAAACATTGAAGACGGCGAAATGGTTGTCCTTGTTGGTCCGAGTGGCTGCGGTAAGTCGACGCTGTTGCGCATGCTTGCGGGCCTTGAGGAAATCACCTCTGGAACCTTGCAAATCGACGATAAAGTGGTGAATAACCTAGAGCCTGGCGAGCGCGATATTGCAATGGTGTTCCAAAACTATGCGCTTTATCCTCATATGACGGTCTATGACAACATGGCGTATGGACTCAAGAACCGTAAAACGCCGAAGGCCGAAATCAAGCGCTTGGTCTCAGAAGCGGCAGAGATGCTAGAACTCAACGGTCTACTCGATCGCAAGCCTAAACAGTTATCTGGCGGGCAAAGGCAGCGCGTAGCTATGGGCCGTGCAATCGTGCGTGAGCCAAAGGTGTTCTTGTTTGATGAACCATTGTCAAACCTCGATGCGAAGCTGCGTGTCCAGATGCGCCTTGAGATCAAACGTCTACAACGCCGTTTGGGTACCACATCAGTGTACGTCACACACGATCAAGTCGAAGCCATGACGCTGGCGGACAAGTTGGTGGTTCTTAACAAGGGCAACGTAGAACAGGTGGGCACGCCACTCGAGATCTACGATAACCCGGCATCTTTGTTCGTTGCGACCTTTATTGGCTCGCCATCTATGAACATCCTTAACGCCCATGTTTCTATTGAAGGTATTGAACTTGATCACTCGCTACTTAAGCTCAACACCTCTTCGTTGGGCCTTGGTGACATTAAACTGGGTCTAAGACCAGAGCATTTGAAGCTAACTGAAGATAACCCTTGGTTCCATGTTGAGGTCGAACTGATTGAAGCTCTAGGAGCAGACCTATTGCTTTACTGTAAAACTCTTGGTTCAGAAGACCAAAAACTGGTTGTTCGCGTCGAAGGACACTCTAAGATTGCCATCGGCGAACAACTGGGTATTGATATTGACCTAGAACATGTCCATCTTTTTGATAGTAAAACATCAAAACGTATTCACTTTGACGCCAATGCAGAACAACAAGAGGTTATTAATGCCTAAGCCTTTAGCAGCGATATCTCCCGCTCAGGCAAATGAGATTCAATGGTTATTAACGGATGTCGACGACACGCTGACATGGGAGGGAAAGCTCCCGTCAGAAACATTGAGCGCTCTATCGAAACTCAATAATGCTGGCATTAGAGTCGTTGCGGTAACCGGTGCGTGCGCCGGTTGGTGTGACCAAATTGCCAAGCTTTGGCCAGTGCATGGTGTCATTGGGGAAAACGGTGCATTCTGGATGCAGAAAAACCCGTCTGGGTTTTATACTCACTCGCAGATCCCTATGAGTGAAATGAGAGCTCAGCAGCAAGCATTGATCGACCTCTTGAACGAAATGCTTGTCGATTACCCAGGCATCGACTTTGCGAGCGACCAAGGTTTTCGTTTTTGCGATGTTGCCATCAACCTAGGGCAGGATCGTGAGCCTGTCGATCCTATTGTGGCTGAAACACTGCTGACTGCAATCCGACAACTTACATTGAACGGACAGCCAGTAAAAGCAACACAGAGCTCTATCCATATCAACGTTTGGGTTGGAGAGCACAACAAGCGTATCGCAAGTGAACTCTATCTTAAGCAAAACGCTGATTTCGAGAGCCTCAAGCTTGCAAACATCGCTTATATCGGCGACTCGCTTAATGACGAAGCGATGTTTGAGTGGTTGCCAACCACATTTGGGGTCAATAACATCACTCCGCTGTTAGGCAAGCTAAATGCTAAACCTAAGTATGTGACTCGAGGCAATGGTGGTCATGGATTTGCCGAATTAGCTGACTTGCTCATTAGCATGCGTTGACGCACTCTACTACACAAAAAGAGACATCCTGAAAAGAATGTCTCTTTTTGTTTTTACGAACCGCTTACGCTTTGTTTTTACGCTTTGGTCGCTTCCATAGCATCAGACTTGGGCGTTTTACTGACCTTAGTCGGTAATGTCTGCGGAACCAATGCCAATAACGCGGTAAGCCCCAGAGCAACAAGACCAGACATGGTGACCGGAGAACCAAACACGGTCTGTACTAGCTTAGGTGCCTCCTTTAGTAAATCTGGTACTAGCATCACTCCCAAACCTAAACCAAATGAGATAGCAATCGTCATGATTTTGCGTCTATCTAGCTCTTCATTGGCAATAATCTTGATGCCGGCTGCTGCGACGGTGCCAAACATTACTAGTGTTGCACCCCCAAGTACAGGCTTAGGAATAGTCATCAGTACTGCACCGAGGATCGGAAACATACCAAGAACAAAAAGAATCGCAGCAATGAAATAACCTATGTATCGACTCGCGATTCCCGTTAAATGAATCACGCCATTATTTTGACTGAAGGTCGTGTTCGGAAAGGTGTTAAAGGTCGCTGCGATCAGTGAGTTAATACCATCAGCTAAAACGCCACCTTTGACTCGTTGTAAGTACCCCTTCCCTTCAATAGGCTGTTTCGAGAACATGCAGTTTGCTGTGAGATCGCCTGTAGACTCAATAGCCGTAATTAAATAAATAAACGCAATAGGCAAAAACGCCTGCCAGTCGAATGCGAATCCATACTTAAACGGAACTGGAATACTTAAGAGAGGCTGCGCGCTAAAGTCCGCCATAGAAGCTTTACCCATCATCGAGGCAACAAGCCAGCCCACTAGCAACCCAACAAGAATCGACGACAGACGAATCATAGTATTACGGCTAAGGTTTAGCACAACGATGGTTGCTAGAACGATACTACCGAGTAACAGGTTGCTTCCCGAACCAAAATCTTCGGCACCGACTCCACCTGCAATATCTGTCACTCCGACTTTAATAAGCGAAATACCTATGGTTGTGATAACTATCCCTGTGACAACAGGAGTTATGACGACTTTAAGCTTATCGATGAAACGCGACAAAATGATCTCGACAAACGCACCAAAAAAACAAACACCGAAGATGGTGGCCAGCATCTCCTCCGGACCGCCACCATTGGCTTTAACTAGAAAGCCTGCGCCCAGTACCGAGCCAAGAAACGCAAAACTTGTGCCTTGTACACAAATCATCCCCGCCCCAACTGGGCCAATGCGTTTTGCCTGAATGAAAGTCCCTACCCCCGATACCATGAGCGCCATGCTAATCAAGTAAGGAATATGCTCTCCGAGCCCAAGTACACCGCCAATGATAAGCGTGGGTGTGATGATGCCAACAAAGCTCGCAAGCACATGCTGCAAAGCAGCGTAGCTCGCAGATTTTGCCGAGGGTTTGTCATCGAGTCCGTAGATGAGATCTTCTTTGTCGTGTTCCATGTGACTTCCTTTCTGTATTTTTAATTGTATACAAACCTAACCATCGATAGTAAGCAATATGTATACCACTAATTTAAACCCCTTAAATTCAATACTTTATTCATATTGCGTTCGACTCTACGCACCGAAAAGTAGCAACTCTTTTCTCAATTGATGCAAATATGGACAAACAAATTAACAACTTCCTCTTTGACTTACAGGTGTACGCTGATATTCTAGCGAACAGTTGTAAGCTTAAATGGAGTTTATTGATGGATACGGCGAAAAAGCCTCCGGTAATTTGGCTAAATGTAGCGATTTTTCTAGGCACTTTTATTTTGGCAACCGTCGGTGTCGCATGGTATGGCATAGTCGAAGGCTATAGCGTGGCCCACTGGGTATGGCTGGTAATTGCTTTTGTATTTTGCGGGATGTCTATTACGGCGGGTTACCATCGCCTTTGGTCCCACAAAACCTATGAAGCCCACAAGGCTTTGAGATATCTCTTTGCGATTGGCGGTGCTTTTGCGTTACAAAACAGCGCGTTACATTGGTCTTCAGACCATCGTGTTCATCACAAGCATGTCGATAACAACGACAAAGATCCCTACTCTGCTAAGCGCGGATTCTGGTACTCGCACATTGGCTGGATGTTAAGAGAGTATCAGGCTCAGCGTTATGATGATTATCGTAATTGTCGCGATCTCCAAAAAGATCCTGTGGTCATGTGGCAACACAAACACTATGTACTTCTCGCGCTATTGACCAACTTTGGTATCCCGATTGCTCTTGGCCTACTCTACGGCGATCTAATTGGCTTTGTGCTTGTCGTGGGGGCACTGAGATTGGTGCTGAGCCATCACACTACTTTCTTTATCAATTCACTGGCTCACATCTGGGGTTCACAGCCTTACACCAGCAAAAATACCGCTCGTGATAATGGAATCCTCGCTTTCTTCACTTTTGGTGAGGGTTATCATAACTTCCACCATATTTTTGAGCACGACTACCGTAATGGTATTCGTTGGTGGCAGTTCGACCCGACAAAGTGGTTAATTCGAGGTAGCGCGAGTATTGGCTTAGCTTCAAACTTGAAACGTGTTTCTGCCTATAGAATTGAAAAGGCGCGTCTACAGCAAACCATGGCAAACGCTAAAGATAGAATTTTCAAGCTTCCTAATGCCGAGCAAATCCAAACTGCATTAGAGCACGAGCTTCAGCAACTGTTAGCGAAACTCACCGAGTACGACGAGGTTAGGAGCCAGCTTATTGACTCCGCGAAATCCAGCGTAAAAGAGAAGTACGAACTTGCACTGCTGCGCGTCAAGTTAGAGCAATTAGATATTAGTTTGAAGGAACAAAAAAAACGTTGGAACGCTATGGTGAGCAATCCTCGTTTGGCTGTAGCGTAGCAAGAGATAGCGCAATCTAGCGAATGTAATGCGTTAAGCTTTATTGACACTGAGCGAGCACTAACTGTGCTCGCTTTTTCTTTATAATCACGGCTTGTTTGTCCAGTCGTGATCACTATGAAAAACAACAATCTTTGGCAGTTCTCTCAAGCCTCCATGGGTATTGTGCAATGGATAGGCGTCGCCATCATCATTGCTCCAGTGATCATATCTCGTACGGGTAGTGCCATATTAGTTGGTCAGGTGATGTTAATCTTGGGGCTGATTGGACTCATTGCTCCTCTGCTTGGTGCTCTCGCTGACCGCTACTCATTGCATCGTCAGCTGCATTGCTTTGCTCTGGGTTGCCATTGCTTTGCACTAATAATGTTACTGCTGGTCGAACATACCGCTTGGCACTACTGGGGGATTGCGATCCTGGTGGGTCTTGGAAGTAATTTAATCCTCATCCTCAACCCAACATTTGCGTTAAAGCTCAATCACAATCCAGCAGAGCAAACAAGATCGCTAAAACGTCTGTTCCAGCTGCAGATGCTTGGTGTTGCAGTCGCTGGCATTGCTGTCGGCACACTTAGCCACTTTGGCTTTACAGACACATTTCAGATAATTGCGCTTATCATCCTAGATATGAGCCTGCTTGTTCTTACTCTTATTGCTCCACCAGCTGAAATACAAAAAGATGATAGTCTCAAAGATGCTCTCTCGGGAGATCGTCGACGCTCTTCACCGTCAATTTGGTTTGGATTCGTCATCTGTGTGGATTTATCGATGTTTATCGGCTCAAACATGGTTGAGTTCGGGCCCGTTATTATCGAACAAGCGTTTGGCGTCTCGGTCGCAAGCTCAGCATTTGGTATGGCGATAGCGGCTTTAGCTACACTTGTATCGCTAGCCCCTGCTGGGAAATGGATGGAGAAGCACGGCCCTCAATCGCTCTGGCTAGTGACAATAGGGATCAATCTCATCGTCGCCGCTGTAATGTGGGTCATGTATGGACAAGAAGTCGTAGCGCTATTGCCGTTATCACTCATTCTCATATCAATCATCAATGGTGCATGGAATGATATTTCCATCGCTGCACTTGCGGATCAAATAAGCCCCTATTCACCCGCCACTTCACAAGGCTACATGGCGGCGGCGGTCTCATTAGGATTTTCGGTTGGGACGTACTGTGTCGGGTATCTCATCGATAATCAGAATGTGGCTGGCGTAGTAAACTTCTTGGCGGTAAGTGGCATAGCGGTTTCAATCATTGCCGTGGTGATCATTAAACTGCACCGGTATCAATTAACGCGACAGCTAAAAGTAGAAAAAGCGATTTAACTCGCATTGGTCGGGAGTAGAGAGCAAGTTGAGTATCAACAAACCCAACTTGCTGCGGAAGATTAAAGTACAGAGGTTCTATTTCGTCCCAGTTCCTTCGACTGGTAGAGCGCCTTATCCGCCCTCTTTAGCCACTCAAGGTGGTTGGCATCATCGGTTCGTCCCTCGGTAATACCCAAACTGATGGTGTACTTGAGTTCCTCTCCGTCAATGACAATAACCATCTCTTCGATCTTTTTGCGAAGGCGCTCAGCAAAGTATGTCGCTTGATCAGCTGACGTATCAATTAGCAATACCGCGAACTCTTCTCCACCATAGCGGCCACACACGTCGGTCCCACGAGCCGCCTTCATCAACTGACGTGCAGTCTCTTTAATAACCTTATCTCCCCAGGCGTGACCATAGGTATCGTTGACCTTTTTAAAGTGGTCGATATCAAACATGACTAATGAAGATGTTTGTCCTGTAGTTTGAACATGATGAAACTCATCGATAAAATTCGTTTCCCAAAATGCGCGATTAAAGAGACCTGTCAGACCATCAGTACGCCCTATTTCGGTAAGTTTCTCGTTAGAGCGCTTGAGGTGCATTTTGCTCTTAGCAACGTCGCTTACGTCCTGCAGCATGATGGCAAAGTGAGTCACCTCGCCCTTCGGTGATTTAAGAGGTGTGATGACCATGTTCTGGTACATCTTAATGAGCCCCTGTGAAACCGGAGAGAAGTTCTTGAACTCAAAGATGATAGGTCTGTCTTCCCAGTTAGAGAACCCTCTAGTCTTTAGCTTACTTGCAGATTCCAGTTTTGCTCGCAGCCAACTCTCTGGTAACTCCGGATAGCTATCAAATAGGCTTTTTCCCATGATTGACTCGGCATTGATGCCACTGTAATTCTGCATGAAGCTATTCCAAGCACATACGTGATATTCACGGTCAATAACTACAAGTCCAGCATCTAGGGTATCCAGTAGTTGCATGGTCCAGTGAAAGTCTGACAAATCCAGTGTCATGGTCGTCATTGCAATAACTCCATTTGGCGACGAATAATATCGACTGACTCCTCGTCGAACATAAACAGAACTGAACAAAACAAGTCCAACGCCTCTGCATCGTAAGTATATTCAACGGTGAATACATGCTCGTTATCCTTGAGCATCGAGTTTTCTGGGCTAAAGTCATTGATTCTCAGAGGCTCACGTAATGAAAACTCTAAGCACAATTGCTCGGAAAGCGATACCAAGAATGAAGAGACTAAAACGTTGACCAGATTGACCACGACTTCATCATTAGACACCTCACCGCTGGCGAAACCCAAGCGCTCACCTACCTGAGCAATAGAGTCGCCTTCAATACAAACCAGCGCTTCGCCATGCAGTCCGCCGCCTACAAACCGCTGAGCGGCAGCACAGCTATTTTCTCGAGTTAATGTATCTTGAATCATCATGGTCAGTTCACTAAAAGACAACTCCCCGACCGTCGGTACGGGCAGCAGAATGAACTCTTTTAGCAACATTGATATTGTTGCTGCGCCTGCCCCTAAAGCAATATTGGATGTTTCTTGAAAGCGCTCAAACATCTGAGCTTTAGAGTAGTATTGGCGATCTGTCGAAGTGCGCTTATAAGGAATACTCAAATCGTTGAATAGCGGAATCGCAACTTCAGATGTGAGAGGTTTTTGAACAAATGCATAAGCACCTAATTCAAAACAACGGGCTTGTGCTAATTCTTGAATATCACCGGAGACCATTACGATCTTTGCCGTGCATCGTCTTTGCTGCAAAATGGATAACACTTCAAAACCATCCATTTCATGCATCGTAATATCGAGGAACACGATATCTACGGGCTGAAGATCAATAATTTCAATGGCTTCATGTCCGTTTGTTGCAAACAGAATATCCCCCGCAAAACTTGCGTCGATACAGTTTGCTATACTCTTTCGTGCGACTTTCGAGTCATCACATATTAATATCCGCATGAACCCATTCAACTTATTGATAAATTACCCTACGCCATATAAACAGAATTTCATTCCGGAAGCTAGAGAAAGTCTGAACCGACATCACACTTTCATCGTTAATTGCGAGTTAGCCTCCGTTCCCGTTTAGAACTGTTAAACCCCACTCCCATTTGTTCGTAAAAACATGATGTTGCGCTCACAAAAATAGGATGAGGTGACTTAACCATACTTCGTGTTGTTTTCGCAAAGATATTTACTAACCTTACTTACAACATTAACAATAATGGCTAGGTAAGACATGGATAAGTCACTACTCGCTCCCAATCAGGAGCAAGAAATTACTGCGGATATAGAAAACCTATTCTCACAATATAGCGTTCTCCTTGAGTTACTTTACTCTTCGAGCCTATCTCCCACAGGCTTTCAAGCCTTTCTCGATAAAATGGTCGAGATGTTTGACCTAGCAGATGTTTGTCTTTTCTTTACCAAGAACGCAACGCTAGACATCTATTCCGCTTGGCTCTCGGGTCCAAAGGCATCGGCGATCGTGGAGTATATTGAACAAAAACATGATAAAGACGACTACGTTGTCGACTACATTCAAGGCCACCCCATGAGCCGGTTTTACTCGCTAGAACAAGACATTGGACGAAGGAGTTCTCCCATTCCTCTTGAGTCTGAAGAGTGGTTTGATGGGCAAGGATTTAAAGACGTGTGCGGTGCTGTAATACACCGTGATAATAATTCCACCGCAACCATTGTGGCTCATCGGTTGATTGAACAAGGTCCTTTCAAAAGTAAAGAGCTACTCATTCTCGACAATCTAATGCCACACATTAAGCAAGCCTATCTTTTGTACCAGCACAAAGAGCACCATGGGAATATAGACGGCTGGAGTAAAGTCATTAATCACATCCCTCATGCGACAATGCTCTTCGGTGCAAGAGGGGAGCTATTAGAAGCGAATATAGAAGCGCAACGTACTATTGCAAAACAGAGCGATATAGACGTCATCGACCAAGAGTTAAGATTCTCATCCCCACAAAAAGCACGCCAGTTCATTGCGAAGATGCTGAGGATGTGTTGTTTAGATTTCAAGGAGCAACAAAGCTTCGAAACCATGTCCTTCGGCGGTGCCAAATTTATTATTTCTCCCATCACCATTAATCATGAAAACAAAGGTGCACTTGTTTACATAATCACGAGCCAGATCGAAATCAATCCCAATACCGCTCTCCTAAAGGAGTTATACAACCTCTCAGATATGGAAATAAAAGTCTGCGAGTGCTGTTTACGCGGACTCAATCGCCAAGAGATCGCCGATAAGCTTAACCGCTCGCCTTACACCATTAAAGATCACCTGAAGTCTATTTTCACCAAGACTGGCACAAGGCGACAATCTGAACTGATCGTGACAATTCTCACAACAACCAATTTACCCTCCCCCCCCACTTGGGGAAAACTAGTTTCAGCGTTGCCGAATATTGATAGGTAACTTAATTGTTAGTAAGCCGTTGCACATACGTTCGCTACAGCGTCTGGCTAGATAACAAACAATTATACCTTCAAAGGAAATGAGGCTTAACAATGAAACTTTGCAAAACCGCACTTGCTGCTTCCATCGCGGTAACACTCGCTGCCTGCGGAGGCAGCGATGATGGTACCGACTCCAATCAACAATCCACCACCTATTCAGTCGGCGGTGAAGTTGTCGATGGCTATATCTATAACGCGTTAGTTTGGATAGACATAAACCAAAATGGCACCTTAGACGATGGAGAACCTAGTACCTATTCCAACTTGGATGGCTCATATGATTTAGAACTCACCAGTGAGCAAGTAGATGCGATCGTCGGTCTTCCTATTTTGGCCGAATTGACCAAGGATTCTGTCGATGTAGGCTCCGACCCAGATGCCTATTCAGACGTTGAAACGCTCACACAAGATCTCGAGAGTGGTGCATTGGCACGCGTGTTCGATGAAGCTAACACTGCTCACAAAATCACATTAAGTATGCCACCACTAGGATCCAGCGATATCGAGTCGCTCAAAACCAATGAATCCGTTTCGGGTCAAGTCATTACACCCTTTACAACACGTGCCAATGAGTCTATTGCTGAGACTCTAGAAGCACTTGATACCTCTGACGATGCCGCAAGCCTAGCTCGAATCGACGAGCTCATTCAGCAAGCATTTGATGATGTTGCGGCTCAAATACTCGATGAGCTCCAAGACAGCTCAGGATTAGATTCAGACGAGTTAGCTGAATTACTACAACAAGACTTCTTCGATACCCAAAATCTGCCTTCATCGTTAGCGGGTATTGACAAAGAACTCGAAAAGATTGCTACGCGAGATGTAGAAACGAAGGTTAATCAAGAAGTAGAGATTCAAAAACTCATTGAAGACAATGCCGGCGCTACCGTAAAAGGTGGCACTAGCTCTAAGTTCTTCACGCCAGATAACACTAACCTGCCTATTACGGTCACTGAGGTATGGTCGAGTGTTGAATCTGTGGAAGGCACAATCACCACAATAGAAAATACCTCAACCACCTACTTCATTAATGACGAAGGTGAAAAACAAGAGTACAGCAAGTATTCCGGCACCTACGTGGAAGATAGTTCAGATAGCAGTTTCTATTCCTACGGCACCTACCAAGCTGACCTCAACTTCGATAAGAGCTTTACATTCATTAATCATGCTTACGATGTGGGTACCTTCTCCGATACCGAATCGGGTAGCAGCCGAACATTTGAACGCTACCTTGACGAGCAGATTTTGGAACAAGGCGACCATATTATCGCTGAATACACGGGTATTGAGCTTGACTACGATACCGCTGAAGAGTTTGTAGCGGCCATAAAGGCTGAAGATTATTCAGGTATAGATAGCTTACAAAAGCTAGCTGAAACCTCTAAAGAAACTAGCGAGTATATGTATGATTCGAGACATCTTACCATCTACGACCATACTCAAGCCTCGCCAAAAGACTTCGCCACTTATATAGAACTAAGAGAATATTGGCAAAATAGCGATGGTAGTACAGAAGAAGTCATCTCAAGTGACTGGGAAGCAGATGGCAGCTATAACCGCGTCGTTTCCAATGCATCAACACTTGATGGCGAATCGTATGCCACGACAGAAGAGCCTATCTGGAATTGGGATGGATCAGTCAGTGACGAATATCAACTGAACTATTGGCAAGCGTCGTACATCGAGAAATCGACTAATGCAGATGGCTACAAAGAAACCATCAGCGGCGGTGAAAAAGCCATCTTGAATGAAGATACCGCAATGCCGGTAACCGACGATGACGATGAGCTTATGGTCTTTAACGACTGGCTAGAAACGACGGTGGTTTACAGTGACAACGATGTAAGGGTTCATACGATGTGGAATCACTACCCACTGGATGGATATGAGTTCACTCGCGAAGAATCAGGGCAGAAATATCAAACCACGGTTAACGATGAGTTGGTAACCTTCCCAGAGTACTGGGGGCAATTCATCGATGATTTACCAACAGTCGTCGATGAACTTGTTGACGAGGACCTTGGCAAACAAGCTATTTGGCTAAGGGTTATCGGTGAGTCCATTCGAGGTACACAGCACGACTATGATTATTGTGAAGTCGACATCATTGGTGACGGAGCGACAGCCGCCGCGTTCTCGACTGCTCTGACTCAGTGTGGTGGAACGCAAGCCTTCACCTCAGATGACTTAACCGACTCTACGATTATGAGACGTAAAAACAGCGGTACCGAAGTTCGTTATTGGACACTGAATGAAGGTGAACCACCGCTACAGGAAACTTGGACTGTTGATGGCATTAAACAAGGTGAGTGGGACTCTTGGTCGATAAATGATGATGGACACCTGGTACTTCAAGTCGGCGACTTCACTCGTGTTATCGCAGCCTACAGTAAAGGCGAATATGGAGCAGGCGTACTAGTCTTTGACAGCGGTGAAGGTGATGAAAGTGAAATTTGGAGTTCTTACTTCGCCGGTAAAGATGATGCTTACATACCCGAAACACCAATAACAGAATAGAGTAACTTCAATCAACATACTCCGCCTTCGGGCGGAGTATCAAAACAAATCCTGCTGTGGGCTAGACTCTTCTTGTAATACTTCATTGGGCACGGTTGCCTTACCTTGAGCGAGTTTGCGTCGATAACGCATACGACAAAGCTTAATAATGTGCAGCTGTTGAGCGGCAGTGTATGACAACCAATTAAAGCGCTCCTCACGTTTACGCATGCATCCCTGGCAATAGCCTTTTTCGTCCACAGTGCACACCCTGACACAAGGGCTGGGCACGGTAAAAAATTCTAATTGTTCCATTGGCTCCCCTTGCAAATAATTCAATCTTATACAATGAGCTTGAATTAAACTTCACAGACCTACTCTACTTGCCACTCCCAGTGACAAGCGCAACTGAGTAAGAATAGTCTGACTCGACCAAATTAATGGTACTTATTGAAGGTGTTACGCAATAACTTCCACATCCTGTGTTGAAATCCCACTATACTAAAGATAACCTACTCCTGACAAAAAACAGTGTTTTATTAGTTAGGCTTGTCAATAATTTCATTCAGTTGGAGCAATGTATATGAAGATTTTTTCTAAGAAGGTACTCGCAGCAGTTGCGCTTCCGGTTCTTATGACGGCATGTGCCGCTAATGACGCAAAACAGGAGGAGCCGATGAAAGCAGTAACTGCTCAGGATCTTCAACACCACAATTGGAATCTAGTACAGATCGACGGTAACCCAATCACCGTGACTGAACAGAACCAAGTGCCGCGCCTAGAGATCGGCGAGAAAATGACAGCGAACGGCAACGCAGGTTGTAATAACTTCTTCGGTCAAGGTGAGCTAAAAGACGGTCAGTTCCGCATCGAAAAAATGGGCATGACGATGAAGATGTGTCCTGGTGAAGCGATGGATATTGAACGTACCGTATCACAAACGCTTTCAGACTGGAGTGAAATCACTGTGACTCAAAACGGCCTTGAGCTTAAAGGTGAAATACACACGCTAACGTTTGAGCTAAAAGACTGGGTCAAATAACCTCCCTCGTGAGCGATTGGTGATACCAAGTTTGTAGACGGCACTCAGTGAGTGCCGTTTTTTTAGCTTACTGCCCCTCCTTCAGAGCACACCACATAGCTTTTGCCTATCAATGAAATAAACACTTCCCATTTTCTCTGTTGGGAAATCCCCGTTATCGTTATCCCAAGTTAAAACACAAGAGAAACTAGCATGACCAGCAACGCACTTATCGTAGAAGGCGGCGCAATGCGGGGAATATTTGCGGCCGGGGTGCTCGATGCATTTCTAGAGCAAAACCATAAACCCTATGACTTTGTGCTTGGCGTATCCGCAGGAGCCTCCAACCTACTTGGCTATTTGGGAAATGCACCAAAGCGAAGCTACCAAGTCATCACGGAACTCGCGACCAGCAAATCTTTTTACAATCGTCGACGGTTTGTCGCAGGTGGCCACCTAGTCGATGTTAAATGGCTTTTTGAAGAATCCAATCGTCGCTTTCCACTCGATTTAGACACCGTGTTTAGTTCCACACCATTTATTGCAGCCGCCACGAATGTTGCCACTGGTCGACCAGACTATTACGAGGTGACACCAAACAACATCGCGAAGGCGATTGAAGCGACGGCGTCTCTACCGTTGGCGTATAAAGATACTCCTTGTTTTGATGGTGGTTGTTATACAGATGGCGGCGTCGCCGACTCTATTCCTGTCCGTGAGGCATACCGGCGCGGAGCTCGTGATATTACTGTTATTCTTTCTCACCCGCTGAGTTATGAGATGCCAAAACCTAAAGCGGGGTGGCTGATGAAAAAGCTATTCATAAAACACCCCAACGTTGGGCGAGCGATGGCACAGCGCGCGAAAAACTATAATGAGTCTTTGGCGTTTATTCGTAACCCGCCCAAAGACTGCGTCGTGCGTGTTATTACACCGCAGGAAAGCTTTCCAGTCCAAAGACTCACGATGGAGAAAGCATTACTTGATATCGGTTATCAGATGGGGGTTGAGGAAGGCCGCCAGCATCTGATTAGGATTAGAGGAGAGTCATTATATCAGCAGGAAGAGTGTCACTTTTGTTGAGTAACCCTCTCTATTAAGAACGAATATATCGAAAAGAAAACGGCACTCGATGAGTGCCGTGTCATTACTTAAAGAGAAGAACTTTCAAGCTTGCTTCTGGATCAATATCGGCAAACTCTGTTGGGTTATCTAACCTCTCAACAAAGGTTAATTGCGGAGCTTCTTCCGCCATACTCTCGATAAGAAAGTTTGGAGTCACCGTCGGCGAGTTAACACACGCCATCACTTCACCACCGTCGGTCATAAGGTCACCCAAGCGACGTAAGATCTTCTTGTAGTCTTTGGTCAATGCAAAACTGCCCTTTTGAAATGAAGGCGGGTCGATAACGATAATGTCGTACGGACCATATTTCTTAATTTTGCCCCAAGACTTGAAGATGTCATGGGCCAAAAAGCTAACACTGCCCAGATCGTGACCATTCAATCTGTGGTTGTCGCGGCCTTTGTTGAGGGACGCTCGTGCCATATCGACGTTAACAACATGCTCTGCCCCGCCTTCTATTGCAGCGACAGAGAAGCCACAGGTGTACGCGAATAAATTAAGCACCCGCTTGTCTTGCGACTTGGATTTCACCCATTCGCGTCCATTGCGCATATCTAAAAACAAACCGAAGTTCTGGTTACGGCCAATATCAAGTTGATACTTACACCCCAGCTCTTCCACGACAGGTTTCGCATCCAACTCACCGAAAATCACTTCTGAAGGAGCGCCGTCACTGTAACGATGTTGAAGCACGATGGCTTTACCACCAGCTTGTTCCCATCGGTTAGATTGCGCGAGCTCGGCCAACCCTTGTTTTAGAGCGCTGAGAAAAGCGTCATCTACAGGCTTAAACAAATTAACCAGCAACTGGTTTGCTGCCCAATCACAAGTCAGTTGCTCCAGTCCTGGCCAGCACTTACCACGCCCGTGAAACAGACGGCAAACTTCCGTTGGCTTATGATCAAGCTTGGTCTCAATTTGTTGAAAAAACACCACAAGCTGACTGGCTTGCATCATTGGGCTTTCTGAGATTATTTCTTCGGCCATGTTAACTCCCAAGGTTGAGACCATTGTTCTAATGCACTGCTCAATGCTGCGCTGTTCCATTTACATCCTAGGGATGGCATTCTCGGGTCACACTTAAACTCATAATCGTGACCAAGGAGTGAAAACCTCAATGCATATGCGTGCAGATACCCTCTATCTTCGTTAGCATTTTGCCCATAAATAGGGTCGCCAACGATAGCCGATCCGACGGATTTCAATGCCACTCGGATCTGGTGGGTTTTACCTGTTAAAGGCTTACACAAAAATGCTCGCTCACCGTTTTCACCGGCTAGAGAGAAGAACTGAGTAATCGCTGGGTTCTGTTTCGTCGCAACCAACTTCCAAGATGAGCGGCGCGAACGCTCCATATCTCCAGAAACCGTACCCTGTTTTTTCTTGGGCTTTTTACAGCCAATCGCTAAATAGTACTTTTCAATCTCTCGGTTTTTAAATAATCGAGCAAACTCCGCGGCGACGTCTGATCGCTTCGCTAGAATCAGCAAACCTGATGTCATTTTGTCGAGGCGGTGAACCAGATACAGTGACTCAACGCCAAGATGACCCGCCACATCTTGAACCAGCATGGTATCGCCATCGTCTTTGTGGACGCTTACCCCTGGATGTTTATTGATGACCACGAAATCATCGTTTTCAAAGTGAATATCGAACATGAAAAGCGCTAGATTAGAATTTGTGGACTGGATGATACACAAAAGCCGCCTCAAGGGCAGCTTTTGGTTGGCTTAAACTTTGGTTCATCTAAATAAGGTTAAGCGTTACAGGAATGGATAGGCAAATACGATAAGAATCGCGGCTGGACAAACAAACTTTACATACCAAGGCCATATCTCCCAGAACCAAGACTGTTCAATTTCTGGATTACCTTGCTTAATTTCGTTCAGTAGAGAGTTACGACTCCAAATCCAACCGATAAAGATTGCCCAAACCACACCAAGCAAAGGCTGCATGTAAACGGTTGACGCAGTCGCTACTAGGTCAAACAAGGTATCAAAGTTTGCCGCAATCAATACGCTACAAAGGAGAATAGTCCCGCCTAATATCAGCGTCGCCTTATCACGTGACATCTTGGTTTCTTCTTGTAGACACGAAACAGGGACTTCGAGCATTGCGATAGATGAGGTTAGAGCGGCAATCACCATGAGGGCGAAGAACGCGATACCGATCAGCTCTCCCGCTAGTCCCATAGACTCAAATAAGCTTGGTAGTACAACAAACACTAAGTTGCCTGAACTGATAAGCTCACCTAGTTCGTTAAAGATCTGAACGCCATTTTGTTTGGCAACAAACATCGCAGGCAGGATCAGCAAACCAGCCATGAAAGCGACACCGGTATCGATAATAGCGACCTGTCCGGCTGTCTTAGGGATGTTGATGTCTTTACTTAGATAAGAGCCGTACACCATCATCGCGCCCACACCAAGGGAGAGTGAGAAGAATGCTTGCCCCATCGCATTCACGACCAAACTTGCATCAACATGACTCCAGTCAGGGACTAAGTACATTTCAAGCCCATCCATTGCCCCATCTTGAGTAAAGATATAAGCGATGAGAAGGATGAATAGCGCAAACAGCACAGGCATAAGTCGAGATGACCATTTCTCAATACCATCTGAGACTCCGCGCTTAACGACGAACACCGTCATAAGCATAAAGATAACCGTTAAGCTCACATTGCGTCCGTTACTAAAGGTCACCAACCATTCAGCGACAGAATCTAGACCGATAAACTTAGCAATCGGTGCTGCACCAAACCCGATCAACCAACCTGCTAGAATAGCGTAAAAACTCAGTATCATTGACGCAGTAAGCAGTGCAATTACACCAAATGTAGCGGCAAGCGATTTGTTCTTGGTCCAAATCTTACGTAGCGATGCAATTGGGTTGGATTGACCGTAGCGACCAATCGTCAGCTCAGCAATCAACATAGGAAAGGCAAGTAAGCCCATCATTAACAGATAGACCAAAAGAAAAGCGGCACCACCATTTGTGGCAGTTTGAGTTGGGAAACCCCAAACATTACCTAAGCCCACTGCACTACCAGCGGCAGCCATAATAAAGCCAAAGCGGGAAGTAAATTGTCCTCTATTGGAACTTGTCATTATTTTGTACCAGCACGTCGATGTTCGACGCTGTGTTGAAAATGGCTTTCCCTGATACCAATATCAACGCAAACGGCCATTCAATGTTGAACCGTTATTCCATGTGCGAAGTCATGTGACTCTAGAATAGAAGTGTATATTTAAATTTACACACCAAAAACAAGGAGAGTTTCACAAGCGGGTGGCAAGTAAAACAGGTTATCTTTACAATTGGAAGCCCAAGACTCTTGGCTGATTATTTTCCATTCAATTTACCCATGATTTGCTGCACTTATCAGCAATTGTAAACCTATTCTATTCGGTATTTCACGCCTTCTAGTCGCTATAATCTCGTTCAACTTAGTGTCAGTCTGCCTAAGTGTCGCGCCTTTCGCTCACATCTGTATCTCTTTGTATTTGACAGACACTTAACTATTCCAAATACTTGATTCTGAGATTATTATTTGCGAAATCGTCTTTCTATTGAGGCTAAATGGACAAGGTCTATCACTTTCTAACGCTCGCGGGCATCGGTTTATACTGGGTTCTGGTAGCTGGTGTCACACTTCGAGTCGTGCTTAAAAGGCGTGCCGTTAGCGTGTCACTTGCCTGGCTTATGGTGATTTATATCATCCCTGTCGTCGGGGTGATCTGTTATTTCATGTTTGGCGAGCTCAATCTCGGTAGAAAACGAGCTGAAAGAGCGCGGGTCATGTACCACCCTTTTGAGGAGTGGTTTCACCAATTAAACGACTGTAATGCCCACGTTCCCGACAATATGGGTACTCACATTTCAAAGATCGATAACCTGTGCAACAAACGCATGGGGATCCCCGCGCTATGCGGTAACGAACTGCAGCTACAGACCACGCCTCAAGAAATTCTCCTATCCGTCATTGAAGATATCGAAAACGCCAAACACAGCATTCGCATGGTGTTTTACATTTGGTATCCAGGTGGTCTTGCCGACTCTGTCGCATCAGCGTTAATACAGGCATCGAAGCGTGGTGTAAACGTGAAGGTTTTGCTAGATTCCGCTGGCAGCCCTACATTCTTTCGAAGCCATTGGGCAACCATGATGCGAGATGCGGGTATTGAGTTGGTTGAAGGACTCGAAGTCTCTCCTTGGCGTATCTTCCTAAGAAGGCTGGATCTCAGACAGCACCGCAAAATCATCGTTATTGATGACGACGTTGCCTATACAGGCTCTATGAATATGGTCGACCCCGCTTACTTCAAGCAAAACTCAGGGGTTGGTCAGTGGATCGATATCATGGTCCGAGTAGAAGGGCCAACAGTCAACGTGCTATCTGCCATTCACTGCTGGGATTGGGAAGTAGAGACCGGAGACAGACAGCTACCCGCTCAACCAGAATGCCAAATTAGTATTCCAGAGGACTCAAAACCCGTTCAAGTGGTACCGTCTGGACCTGGTATGCCGGACCAGTTGATAGGTCAAGTGCTCACCATTGCCATGCACCAAGCGGAAAAGTCGGTAAGAATAACAACGCCTTATTTTGTACCAAGTGCAGACCTCTTGGAAACCATCAAGACCACTGCTCAACGCGGAGTCAATGTTGAATTGATCATTCCAAAGCACAATGACTCAGTGATGGTGAAATGGGCATCACGTGCCTTCTATTCTGAGCTACTCGCCTCTGGGGTTAAGATCCATGAGTTTGATGGCGGTTTACTCCATACCAAATCCGTTGTCATTGACGAGTTATTCTGCCTCGTGGGTACCGTGAATATGGATATGCGCAGTCTATGGCTGAACTTTGAGGTGACGCTCGCAGTGGAAGATCCTGAGTTCACTCACAAGATGCACCAATTACAAAGTCACTATATCGAGAGCAGCGACCTCGTAGACTCCAACGTATGGAAACAGCGCAGCATTTATCATCGTTTCTTTGAACGACTATTCTATCTGTTCAATCCTCTGCTCTGACCATAGCGTATATCGAAACACTGACCTATTTAATGAAGGCCAAAGACTTGCAACTCTTTGGCCTTCATGGTTTATTGCTGTTATCAACTCAATAAAATTGTAGCCTCAACCACATTCGTGTTTGGGTCCAGACAGGGATTCTTGATGTCAGAAAGCAAAACCACCAAATTTGTCACCGCTGGTCGCGATAAAAAATGGACCAATGGTGTCGTTAACCCGCCAGTACAGCGCGCCTCTACTATCGTCTTTGATACCGTAGCGGAAAAACATCACGCGACCGTCAACCGAGCAAACAAGACTCTGTTTTATGGCCGTCGCGGCACCAACACACACTTTGCTTTCCAAGATGCAATGACAGAGATTGAAGGCGGTGTGGGTTGTGCACTATACCCTTGCGGCACAGCTGCGATTTCTAATGCCATTCTTTCATTTGTAGAGACTGGTGATCATATTCTTATGGTGGATACTTGTTACGAACCGACTCGCGATTTCTGTGACAGCATCATGAAGAAAATGGGTGTAGAAACGACCTATTATGACCCGCTGATTGGCGAAGGCATTAAAGAGCTAATCCAACCCAACACGAAAATCCTATTTTTGGAGTCTCCTGGTTCTATTACGATGGAAATCCAAGATGTTCCTGGAATGGCGAAAATCGCTCATGAACACGACATCATTGTGATGCTCGACAACACTTGGGGAGCTGGCGTTAACTTCTCTCCATTTGAGCACGGAGTAGACATCTCGATTCAGGCTGCTACTAAGTATATTGTGGGTCACTCAGACGTCATGCTCGGTACTGCGGTCACTCACGAGAAATACTGGGACCAACTTCGTGAACAAAGCTATCTAATGGGACAATGTGTGTCTCCTGACGACGCGTATCTAGGTCTTCGTGGCATCCGAACCCTTGACGTAAGACTTCGTCAACATGCCGAGAACAGCCTAAAGGTCGCACAATGGTTGGCAACACGACCAGAGGTTGATCACGTTCGACACCCAGCCCTAGAAACCTGTCCGGGGAGCGAATATTTCCACCGCGACTTTACTGGCGGCAACGGTCTATTCTCATTCGTACTAAAAACCAGCTACCCGCGAGCAACGACTGCCCTGTTAGATGGGATGAAGCACTTCAGCATGGGCTACTCATGGGGTGGCTTCGAAAGCTTGATCTTAGCGAACGAGCCAAAGAGCTTTAACTCTCTCCGAACCGTCGCTAACCCGAACTTTGAAGGCACACTCGTACGACTTCATATTGGACTAGAGAGTGTCGAAGATTTGATTGAAGATTTGAAAGCGGGTTTTGAGCGCTATAATTCGGTTATACAAGAAAAAACCGTTACTCAATAAACGTTTAATGGCTTTCTAAATGAAAGCCATTTTTTATCAGATAAGGACATATACATGAGACTTAGAGCAGACGTCGCTATCCTAGATATCCTAGGGCATCTACTAATTTGGTTGATACTGAGCTTCATTACCTTTGGTATCGCGCTGTTCTTTTTCCCTTATTCGTTTTCAAAGTTCATCCTTAATCGAACCTACGTCATCGATGACATGGGACGAGAGAGAAAAATGGATTGCGACATCGATCTATTCAGTGATCTTGGGCACGTGCTGCTCTGGTTCGTGATTTCAATTTTGACGCTAGGTATTGGCTATATCTTCTATTTCTACCGCGTCTGGAACTATGCTTTGAATAATACCCGCGTTGAATAGCACACGAATTGAGTAGTACACGCATCAATTGACGTTGAAGCGAAGTGGTAAGGCAGGTTTATACCTGCCTTTGTTATTAGTAGTAACTGACTGTAGGGTCCACGCATTGGTAGATCTGACCAATACTTTCATCATTGGTTATTAACTGATGGAGAATACGAGCAACTTCGCTACGGTGTATGGCACCATGAACTTCAACCTGTTGCGATAATTCTCCCTGCTCGGTCACGTCCCCATCTTTCAAACCACCAGGTCGTAAGATGGTGTAATCGAGAGTACTGCTTGATAACCAAGCCTCTGCCAGTGACTTCTCACGCACAGCCCCACCAAAGCCCGCTTTCGCCCTTTCAGAAAGGTACTGCCACGAATCGCCGCACCCCAGCGATGTCACGAGAACGAAGCGACGAATTCCATTAAGCTCTAGCGCATCCACCAGGTAGCGATGTCCGATGTAATCAACGGGGTTATCTGAACGGAAACTGCCCATGGTTGATAGCACCACGGCATCTTTTAGCAACTGTCCAACCGCTTCTTCTACGGACTGTTTATCGGTCGCATCACATGTGATGAGAGTCTGACACAAAGACTTTAGATCTGGTTCTTTTTCCGGGTTTCTTGCCACGCCGATGACAGGAATAGCTTGGTCTGAAAAATAGCGCACCGCTGCAAGGCCTAAGCCGCTGCTCGCTCCAAAAATTACAATTGCTTTCATTTAACGCCCTCTTTGATAATGCGAACAATTTACATCATCAATAAGAAAATTCTATAATCTGCGTCAAAGAACGTACCTTTGGGTAATACTCCATCCATGCTAAAGTTATGAATTAAAACATGGATGTCTCGATTAGGATAAATCATATGAATGCCACCTCCCCTACTCTCTACTATGTATACGACCCTATGTGTGCGTGGTGTTGGGGCTACAAACCCGTTTGGGACTCGATTCGAGCATCGCTCAGTGATGAAGTAGAGATTCAATATGTGTTAGGTGGTCTAGCCGAAGATACTGACCAACCCATGCCGGTACCCATGCGAGCCCAAATTGCTGAATATTGGCGCAAGATCGAGTCTTATCTTGGTACCAAGTTTAACCATGATTTTTGGACGCTGAACGAACCGAGACGCTCCACTTATCCTGCGTGTCGCGCAGTAGTCGCCGCTCGAACTCAAGGTGCAGAATTGGAAATGTACGCGGCGATACAAAGAGCCTATTATCTTGAAGCTAAAAACCCGAGTGACAACCCGGTACTTATACAGCTTGCCGAAAACATTGGCCTTGATAGAGTTAGATTCGAACAGGATCTCACCGCTACTGAGACCCATGAAGCACTACTTCAAGAGATAAACTTTGCACGCAGTATCGGCGGAAACAGTTTCCCATCTCTGTTTTTAGTCAGAGGAACCTCTGTTATTGAGTTACCTGTGGATTATCAGCGGCCTGAAGTGACCCTTTCTCAAGTGCGTTCAATAGCTCGTACTAGTTAAACGTTTCTACTTGGTAGCTAAAATATTCACTGTTTACTGTTATTTATAAAGCTGCCGTATACACTTATTCAGGAAACAAACCGACTTATCAAACGGTTTCCTTGAACTACTGTTTCACCCGATAAGAAAGTGTCTAATGACCAAAACCCAGTTTGTCGCGCATTTTTTGCGTATGAATCGCACCTCTTACTTGCTCGCGATTGTCTTCATTTTTCTCGTCAACTGGCTTCAGGTTGAGATCCCACGCTACATACAATTGGCTATCGACCTTCTCGATGACATCAGCGCTGAAAGCCATAGCCAGTTGCAGTATTACGTTTCCATTGTCGTCGTGATGGCGATTGCTATGATCATCACGCGTATCCTCTCGCGTATCTATGGACTCAACCCAGGGCGTATTACCGAGGCAGAACTAAAAAACATTCTTCTGAATAGACTCAATCGCTTGCCCAATCAATTTCATAGCAAGTTCGCTTCTGGTCGCCTTATCTCCATTGTAAACAATGACTTGATGGGCATTCGACTCATGTTTGGGGTGGGTTTTTTGCAGCTCTTCAATACTATGCTTGCGCTGTCGATGACACCACTTTGGATGTGGCGTATTTCGCCTGAGCTAACGCTTTATTCCGTCATTCCTATCGCGATTGCCTTCGTGATTTTTCGCATTGGTTTCACGCGAATGAAAGATCTGCATATGGAGCATATGCGTCGTCTACAAAAATATTCTGCCCAGTTGATGAGCTACCTGTCAGCGATCGATTTGATCAAAAGCCAGCAAATGTCCGCATGGGTGCAAGCGGAAACCGACCAGCTCAATAAGAAGCTACTTAATTGCCAAATGAAGCTCACACGCATTCAGGTCTTCTACATGCCAGTGCTCGATTACGCCAATAACGTCATGAAGATCCTCATACTTGGCCTTGGCGGATACATGCTGATGCAGCAAGAGCTAACCTTGGGTGAGATTACGGCCTTTTTGACCTACTCAGTGCTGCTGTCGATGCCGTTAATGGCGCTTGGCAGAATCGCAACCATTTATCAACGCGGTATGGTTGGTATCACAAGTGTGCAAACCATCCTCAATGCAGACATCCCGGAGATTGACACTCAAACATTACCCTCTTCAAAAATCGAATCACTTAAAGGGCAGACTTTATCCGTTCGAAATCTAAGTTATCGCTACCCGGATGACGAAAAGCTTACTTTGAATAACATCAGCTTTGATATTCCACCAGGCAAAAAGGTTGGCATACTAGGCAGTATTGGCGCGGGCAAAACCACGCTAGTTAACTGCCTAAATCACCACCTCGACGTCCCCAGTGACAGTGTTTTTCTTGGGGACGAAGATATAACGGCATTTTCTCGAAGTGATTTAAGGCGCTATGTCAAAACCATCACTCAAGACCCCTATCTGTTTTCTGCCACTATCGAGGAAAACGTTCGATTTGGTAGTGCCAATTCAGATATTGATGAGAAGGATGTCAAAGCGGTTTTGGCGCTTAGCCAGCTCGCCACTGACATTGACCGCTTTGAACAAGGTGACCAAACGGTCGTTGGTGAGAAAGGCGTCATGCTTTCTGGGGGTCAGAAACAACGTTTAAGCATCGCCAGAGCACTGTTAGAGCCTTGCGATCTGATCATCATGGATAACGTGCTATCTGCCGTCGATTACGAAACCGAACGCAAGATTCTTGAAGGGCTATTTGAAAGACTAAAGAATCAGTCAGTACTGGTTGTTTCTCACAGAGTCAATGCGCTCGAATATATGGACGAAATTATCGTGCTCAATGAAGGTAAAGTCATTGCCAAAGGTGATCATCAAACACTGTTAGAAACATCGCCATACTACAAAGAGACGTGGCAACTGCAACAAACTGAAGCGGAGGTGGGCTCATGTTAAAAGGTATGGATGTAAAATACCTCAAGCACTTCTTCCAATTCGCGAATAAGTACAAGCGCACAGCGATAATAGGCATCGCAATGCTGCCTCTTTCCATTGCTACCAGCTTATTGTTTCCCTGGTTAATTATCCAAGTCATCGATGTCTACCTATCGCAAGGCAACATGGATGGGTTACTACAACATATCTTCTATTTGGTTATCGTCCTTATCATCAGTTATATCGTCGATACAACTTATGCCTATAACCTAAGAAAAACTGGCCAGCACACCATCACGGATATGCGCTCGGTATTGGTCTCTCGCGTGCTTAGGCTTCCGCGCAGTTATTTCGATAACACGCCTATCGGTATTACCTTGTCACGTTTAACAAGCGATCTCGAAACTATTGGTGATTCGTTTGTGCAATCCGTTGTTGGGTTGGTACGGGACTCGTTAAACACCATCGCACTGCTCATCATGATGCTGTTTATCGATTGGAAGTTGACCATGGTGGTACTTGTGGTCATGCCGCCGGTCATTTACTTGACTGTCTTTGTCCGTAATAAACTTCGCCAAATGCATCAGATTACACGCTCAGCACTCGCGAGAGGCATTGGTTACTTACAAGAGGTGCTACTGGGCGTAAAAACTGTGCAGTTCTACCGCGCGGAAGAGGAAGTAGAAGCGAGATACAAAAGCTACACGGATGAGTTTTTGGCGGCTCAAATGAAGGTCAATAAATACGATGCTATTCTGTTTGCCTTTATCTCCGGCGTCACCTCTATTACCATCGCACTGATGATCTGGTTTGGTTCTGGTCAGGTGCTGGAAGCCTCCTTGACGCTCGGCGTACTTATTGCCTTCATCAATACACTTGAGAAAGTATTCGTGCCAATACGCGATTTTACCTCTCAGATTGCGTCGATTCAGAGCTCATTTGCTGCGTTCGACCATATTGAAGAACTATTCGTTGAACCTCTGGAAGAGGAAGGTCATCAGTTACTCGCTAAACAGCAAGTTGAGCCAGAGCTTAAGGTGTTTAAAAGTTTGGAGTTTCGTAACGTGAGCTTTCGCTACAAGAAAGACGCACCTTACGTGCTGAAGGATGTTTCATTTACTCTTAACAAAGGTCATCAAATCGCGCTAGTTGGCTCCACTGGCTCTGGTAAGTCGACAATTATGCGACTGATTACCAAGACATATCGACACTATGAAGGCAGTATCTTGCTTAACGGTATCGAGCTTTCACAAATTGCAGCCGATGACTGCGCGCACCTTTTCTCAATGATGATGCAAGACGTTCATCTCTTTGAGCAGAGCATTCACTTCAACATCGCGCTAGGTAAAGAAGGTGTAGGCCGAGAAGAAGTCGTCGAAGCCGCGCGCTATGTTTACGCAGACCGATTTATAGAACAGCTTCCAAGAGATTATGACTTTAAGCTCGACAAAAATGGCGCCAATCTGTCTGTTGGGCAAACTCAGCTTATCTCGTTTGCTCGTGCCATCGCGCAAGGTGGGCAAATTATGATGCTTGATGAAGCCACCAGCTCCGTTGACTCAATCACCGAAGACCTCATCCAAAAGGCGATGAGCCGGCTCTACCAAGAGAAGACCGTCATTGCCATCGCGCACAGATTAAGTACCGTCCGACACTCCGACCTTATTTTGGTGCTCGATAAAGGGGAAGTCGTCGAGAGGGGTAACCATCGTGAGTTGGTAGCGCAAAATGGTTTGTACGCGGGACTGTTGAATGATTCGATTGAACAGACGAAAGGTGAGCAAAAAGCAGCGAGCTAGAGCCCATCTCTCATTTTATCGCTCCACAAACAAACCAAAAATTGTCGTCATCCTCGAGACATCGAGGATCTTCTGAAGCGAGTGAGTGATGATAATCAATTACTGTAAGTAGAATGATGTTATTTAGCGCACCACGCGCTAAATAACATCTCCTTTTTCAAGGAGATGACGGGGTATGAGGGTTTAAAATGAAACCAAATATCTGGCACCTTTCTTGAAGCAAAAAAAAACCTGCCATCAGGCAGGTTTTCTATCATTCGAATATCAGATTACTCTTCAGAAGCGTCATCCGCTGCAGGTGCTTCAGGAGTATCAGTTGCTGCAGCATCAGCGACTGTGCCTTCTGCGCCCTCTTCACCTTCAACTTCCGCTAGCTCTTCCACTTCATCGATGCGTTGTAGACCCACTACAGACTCATCAGAAGCGGTACGGATTAGCGTGACACCTTGAGTGTTACGACCGACTTGGCTCACCTCTGCAACGCGAGTACGTACTAGCGTACCTGCATCGGTGATCATCATCATTTCGTCGCCTTCTTCAACTTGGACAGCGCCAACTACAGGACCGTTTCGCTCAGAGACTTTGATTGAAACCACACCTTGCGTTGCACGACCTTTAGTTGGGTACTCTTCAAGCTCAGTACGCTTACCGTAACCGTTTTGCGTCACAGTTAGGATGTCACCTTCGTTTGAAGGAACAATCAGAGACACAACTTGGTCATCGTCAGCCAGCTTCATACCGCGAACACCTGCCGCAGTACGCCCCATTGCACGGACTTTGTCTTCGCTAAAGCGAACCACTTTACCCTGCTTCGAGAACAGCATCACGTCGCTGTCGCCGTTGGTGATATCCACACCAATTAGCGAGTCATCGTCACGTAGGTTCACAGCGATTAGGCCGTTAGCACGTACGTTAGAGAACTGGTCTAGTGATGTCTTCTTCACTGTACCGTCGCCAGTCGCCATGAAGATGTACTTGTCAGCGCTGAACTCAGACACTGGCAGGATAGCCGTGATACGCTCACCTTCTTCTAGTGGAAGAATGTTAACGATAGGCTTACCACGTGCAGTACGGCTCGCTTGTGGCAATTGATATACTTTCAGACGGTAAGTCTTACCGCGAGTTGAGAAGCACAAGATGTTGTCGTGAGTATTAGCAACAAGCAGACGCTCGATGTAATCCTCATCCTTCATCTTAGTCGCACTCTTACCTTTACCACCACGACGCTGAGCTTCGTAGTCGCTTAGGTATTGATACTTCACGTAACCTTCGTGAGACAGAGTGACTACTACGTCTTCACGAGCGATCAGCTCTTCCATATCAATGTCATGAACGGCAGCAGTAATTTCACTGCGGCGCTCGTCACCGTAAGTCGCTTGAACTTCTTCTAGCTCTTCGGTGATCACTTCCATCAAGCGCTCTGTGCTTGCAAGGATGTGCATTAATTCTGCAATCTCTTCTAGAAGTGCTTTGTACTCATCTAGGATCTTCTCGTGCTCTAGACCAGTTAGACGGTGTAGGCGAAGTTCTAGAATCGCTTGAGCTTGTTGCTCAGTTAGGTAGTACAGACCGTCACGGATGCCGTATTGGTCTTCTAGCCAATCTGGGCGGGCCGCGTCAGTGCCCGCACGCTCTAGCATTAATGCAACGCTACCTAGCTCCCAACCACGAGAAACTAGACCAACCTTCGCTTCAGCAGGTGTTGGTGCGTTTTTAATAAGTTCGATAACTTCATCGATGTTCGCCAGTGCCAGAGATAGCGCTTCAAGGATATGAGCACGGTCTCTTGCTTTACGAAGTTCGAAGATAGTACGACGAGTCACAACCTCACGGCGGTGATCAACGAAGCACTTCAGCATGTCCTTGAGGTTGAACAGCTGTGGCTGACCATTGTTTAGGGCAACCATGTTGATGCCGAATGTCGTTTGTAGCTGAGTCTGTGAGTACAGGTTGTTGAGAACCACTTCACCTACAGCGTCACGCTTACATTCGATAACAATGCGCATACCGTCTTTATCAGACTCATCACGTAGTGCGCTAATGCCTTCTACTTTCTTATCTTTAACTAGCTCTGCAATCTTTTCGATTAGGCGAGCTTTGTTCACCTGATAAGGGATCTCGGTAACAATGATGGTTTCTTTGCCATTCTTGTCTTCTTCGATCTCGGCTTTAGAACGCATGTAGACTTTACCACGACCCGTCTTGTAAGCATCGATGATGCCTTTACGACCACTAATCAGTGCCGCTGTCGGGAAATCTGGGCCCGGGATGTAATCCATGAGCTCATCAATCGTGATGTCTTCGTTCTTGATGTATGCCAAACAGCCATCGATAACTTCATTTAAGTTATGCGGTGGAATGTTAGTCGCCATACCTACCGCGATACCAGAAGCACCGTTTACTAGTAGGTTTGGAATCTTAGTTGGCAGAACCGCTGGAATTTGCTCTGTTCCATCATAGTTAGGAACGTAGTCAACGGTTTCTTTATCTAGGTCTGCTAACAGCTCATGAGCGATTTTAGCCATGCGGACTTCGGTATAACGCATTGCCGCCGCTGAATCGCCGTCAATGGAACCGAAGTTACCTTGACCATCTACCAACATGTAGCGGAGCGAGAACGGCTGAGCCATACGAACAATAGTGTCGTATACAGCACTATCACCGTGTGGGTGATATTTACCGATTACGTCGCCGACAACACGGGCAGACTTTTTATATGGTTTATTCCAATCATTACCTAGTACATTCATCGCGAACAAAACGCGGCGGTGTACTGGTTTTAGGCCATCACGCACATCTGGAAGAGCACGACCCACGATAACTGACATCGCGTAGTCGAGATACGAGCCTCTCAGCTCATCTTCAATGTTTACGGGCGTGATCTCTTTAGCTAGATCGCTCATAGAGCCAATATCCCTCTATAGTTTGATCGTATATTCGATACGTATAAGGTGACAAAATATAACACAAGAATAGTGGGTTCGGCATCACTTTCCCTGCCCTTTTATCAGGTTGTGACCTTGGTTGTGATTCAAACGTCCACAATTTGCACATTTTGAATCTATGACTCTGAAAAGCGGCGAAAAAACACCCAACCAATTGAACGAAACTAAGATAAAAGTTACAAATGCACCATTAATGATCACTGAAGGCGTTTTCGCGTTCTAAATTGCGGTATACTCCTGCCCAATGTCGAACGAAGACAAGTCGGAACAAAGAATTGGCAAATATGGATAAGCAACAGAACGTCGATTTAGACGAAATCAAAAAATTTGAAGAGATGGCAAGTCGTTGGTGGGATCTCGAGGGCGAGTTCAAACCCCTACATCAAATCAACCCACTTCGTCTTAACTATGTATTAGATAATGCGAACGGTTTGTTTGGCAAAACGGTTCTTGACGTTGGCTGTGGCGGCGGTATTTTAGCCGAAAGCATGGCGAAGCAAGGCGCTAACGTGACAGGTCTCGATATGGGTAAAGAGCCATTGGAAGTGGCACGCCTGCATGCACTAGAGACTGGCACCAAACTCGATTACGTTCAAAGCACGGTCGAAGAGCACGCGGCAGACAATGCAGGTAAATATGATGTTGTAACCTGTATGGAGATGCTAGAACACGTTCCGGACCCGGCATCGGTCATCGCATCTTGTGCCAAACTCGTTAAACCGGGTGGCCAAGTCTTCTTCTCTACTCTAAACCGCAATCTGCAGTCCTACCTGTTCGCGATTGTTGGTGCAGAAAAACTGCTTAAGATTGTGCCTGAAGGGACACACACTCACGATAAGTTTATCAAGCCATCTGAGCTCATTAAGATGATTGATGCAACGGATTTGATTGAGAGAGGCATTACTGGCCTTTCCTACAATCCACTGACCGACACCTACAAGCTTGGCAAGCGCGTAGATGTTAACTACATCGTGTTTACAGAAAAAGCGCTGTAGAAACACAAGATATAGTGAAAGCACCAATCTGGTTCGCCACGCAAACACGCCAAATTGGTGCTACAACTCACGTTAACTGTCACACACAGTTTGTTTACAAAAACAAGACACTTTCGTCGGTTTTGTGTGCTGATATCGCACTTTTAATCACCTCATCAATAACTGCCAAAACTTGCCAAAGATCAAGGAATTTTTTTTCTCTTTGTTTAAAAGAAAACCGATCTGCTAGCACGTAATTTTCACAACTAAGTCGGGTCTAACTTCAATGGTAAGTATCCACTAACTGATTTTTTTCTTTCCCCTAGTTATCCACAGTTTCCTCAAATCGCCGAACTTGAAAATCTCGCCCTATAGCACTATCTTGTAACCCGTAAACCAAATGACCCCTATATCTTGTGTTGGAAGCAAATTTTTATAGGGTGACATTGATCACGAAGCCTTCGCTAAGACTCAACAAAATTTCATAAAAGCGAGGTTTCATATTGTTTTGTTAGGGAACACCTCAGAATGAACCAGCAACTTTCCGTTACTAAACGTAATGGCCGCAAAGAAAGTATCGATCTCGAAAAAATCCACCGCGTTATCGCATGGGCTGCTGAAGGCCTAGACAACGTTTCTGTGTCGCAGGTGGAACTTAAGGCTCACATCCAGTTTTATGATGGCATTACAACGTCAGACATCCATGAAACTATCATCAAGTCTGCAGCAGACCTTATCTCTGAAGACGCACCAGACTACCAATATCTAGCAGCTCGCTTGGCTATCTTCCACCTACGCAAAAAAGCGTACGGTCAGTATGAGCCACCAGCGCTGTTCGATCATGTCTCTAAAATGGTTGAAATGGGTAAGTATGACGCGCACCTGCTTGAAGACTACACAAAAGCTGAGCTAGACGAGCTGGACGATTACATCGACCACACTCGCGATCACGACTTCTCTTACGCTGCGGTTAAACAGCTGGAAGGTAAGTACTTCGTACAAAACCGTGTAAGCGGTCAAATCTACGAAAGTGCGCAGTTCCTATACATCCTTGTTGCGGCTTGTCTATTTGCCAAGTATCCAAAAGAGACGCGTCTTGACTACATCAAGCGTTTCTACGATGCGACATCGACATTTAAGATTTCACTACCGACACCAATCATGTCTGGTGTACGTACGCCTACTCGTCAGTTCAGCTCGTGTGTTCTGATTGAGTGTGGTGACAGCCTAGATTCTATTAACGCGACGGCAAGCTCTATCGTACGCTACGTTTCACAACGTGCAGGTATCGGTATCAATGCTGGTCGTATTCGTGCCTTGGGTTCTGAGATCCGTGGCGGCGAAGCGTTCCACACTGGTTGTATCCCATTCTACAAATACTTCCAAACAGCGGTTAAATGCTGTTCTCAAGGTGGTGTACGTGGCGGTGCGGCGACTGTGTTCTACCCTATGTGGCACGGCGAAGTTCAGTCACTGATGGTTCTTAAGAACAACCGTGGTGTTGAAGAGAACCGTGTACGTCACATGGACTATGGTGTTCAGCTAAACAAACTGATGTACGCACGTCTTGTTCAAGGCGGCAACATTACGCTGTTCTCACCATCGGATGTTCCAGGTCTTTACGATGCATTCTTCGAAGACCAAGACGAATTCGAGCGTCTATACGTTAAGTACGAGAACGATCCGTCAATCAAGAAAGAGACGGTCAAAGCAGTTGAGCTATTCTCACTACTGATGCAAGAGCGTGCGTCTACAGGTCGTATCTACATCCAGAACGTCGACCACTGTAACACTCACAGCCCGTTTGACTCGAAAGTTGCACCGGTTCGTCAATCTAACCTATGTCTAGAAATCGCGCTTCCAACTAAGCCACTAGCGAATGTTGAAGACGAGTCTGGTGAGATTGCGCTATGTACGCTGTCTGCATTCAACCTGGGTGCAATTAACGAACTTGATGACCTTAAAGATCTGTCTGACCTAGTGGTTCGTGCACTTGATGCACTGCTTGATTACCAAGACTACCCACTACCAGCGGCATACCGTTCTACTATGAACCGCCGTACTCTGGGTGTGGGCGTGATTAACTACGCTTACTACCTAGCGAAAAACGGTGTTAAGTATTCAGATGGTTCTGCAAACAACCTGACTCACCGCACGTTCGAAGCGATTCAGTACTACCTACTGAAAGCATCTGTAGAGCTAGCAAAAGAGCAAGGTCGCTGCCCATCGTTCCATGAGACAAACTACGCGAAAGGCTTGATGCCAATCGACACGTATAAGAAAGACATCGATCTCGTTTGTGATGAAGCACTTCACTACGATTGGGATGAGCTACGTGCAGAAATCATGGAATTCGGTCTACGTAACTCAACACTGACTGCGCTAATGCCTTCAGAGACTTCTTCACAGATCTCTAACGCAACGAACGGCATTGAGCCACCACGTGGTTACGTATCAGTGAAAGCGTCGAAAGACGGTATCCTGAAGCAGGTTGTGCCAGACTTTGCCAACCTAAAAGAGAACTACGAGCTACTGTGGAACATCGGCAGTAACGATGGCTACTTGCACCTTGTTGGTATCATGCAGAAGTTTGTTGACCAAGCTATCTCTGCGAATACTAACTACGACCCTAGCGTCTACGATAGTGGCAAAGTGCCAATGAAGAAACTGCTTCAAGACCTGCTAACTGCGTATAAGTTTGGTGTGAAAACACTTTACTACCATAATACTCGTGACGGCGCGAAAGATGACCAGAACGACAAAGCGGCAGTTGTTGAGCAAGACGACGATTGTGCAGGCGGTGGCTGTAAGATCTAATGTGCTCAGCACACAACTTCTACAGCATTTAAGATTAGATTTCTCTGCCCTTCCTTGTGAAGGAAGGGCTTAAAAAGGATTGCAGCATCATGGCTTACAGTACTTTTACCCAAACTAAGAATAACGCGCTTAAAGAACCAATGTTCCTGGGTCAACCAGTCAACGTTGCGCGTTACGACCAACAAAAATTCGAAATTTTTGAAAAGCTGATCGAAAAGCAGCTTTCTTTCTTCTGGCGTCCAGAAGAAGTGGACGTGTCAAGCGACCGCATCGACTACAACAAGCTTCCAGAGCATGAAAAGCACATCTTCATCAGTAACCTGAAGTACCAAACGCTTCTAGATTCGATTCAAGGTCGTAGCCCGAACGTCGCTCTGCTACCGCTTGTATCTCTGCCTGAGCTAGAAACATGGATCGAGACATGGTCATTCTCTGAGACTATCCACTCTCGTTCATACACGCACATCATCCGTAACATCGTGAACGATCCGGGTGTGGTTTTTGACGATATCGTTGAAAACGAGCACATCCTTAAGCGTGCGAAAGACATCGCACATTACTACGATGACCTGATTCAAGCGACCAACGACTACCACCGCTTCGGCGAAGGTACGCACAACATCAAAGGCGAAGAAGTTAAAGTTAACTTGTACGACCTGAAGAAGAAGCTGTACCTATGTCTGATGTCAGTAAACGCACTAGAAGCGATTCGTTTCTACGTGAGTTTCGCTTGTTCATTCGCATTCGCAGAGCGTGAGCTGATGGAAGGTAACGCGAAAATCATCAAGCTTATTGCTCGTGATGAAGCGCTGCACCTAACCGGTACTCAGCACATGATTAACCTGCTTCGTAACGGTCAAGACGACTTCTCATTCATGCAGGTGGCTGAAGAGTGCAAGCAAGAGTGTTTCGACCTGTTTAAAGAAGCCGCTGAACAAGAGAAAGAGTGGGCAGAGTACCTATTCAAAGATGGCTCTATGATCGGCCTGAACAAAGACATCCTTTGTCAGTACGTTGAGTACATCACTAACGTACGTATGCAGGCGGTTGGTCTCGATGCCGCTTACCCTGAAGCAACATCGAACCCAATCCCTTGGATCAACGCTTGGCTGTCTTCAGACAACGTACAGGTTGCACCACAAGAAGCAGAAATCAGCTCATACCTTGTTGGTCAAATTGACAACGAAGTAAGCGCAGACGACTTCGAGGGCTTCGAACTTTAATGCCGACCATTAAGATAAACTCTATCACCACGATCGAGTCTAACCCTTCCAACACCGTCCTTGAGACAATGGAGCAAGCTGGGTTAGAGCCCGAATACAACTGCCGAGATGGCCACTGCGGCGCGTGTCGCTGCACACTGGTTTCAGGCGAAGTGGAGTACGTAGGGTTTGCGATGGCCTATACACAAGCAAATGAAATTTTGCCGTGTATTTGTCGAGCGAAAACCGATATTGAGCTCAACAATATTGCGCATCAGTTAAAGAAGCGAGCATAGCGCTTTATTGATAGAGGGCTCTTTATTAAAAGAGTGCTATCTCCTCTAGTAAAAAACGGCTCTTATGAGCCGTTTTTTGTATCTGTATTTAGCAGAATTAGTTAGCGACATACTCTAGAGACGAGTGATGAAGCGTAATTCTCAACTGTCCCTTATCATCTCTCACGAACGTCCAAGTTTTATCCACCGAGGTGACTTCGCCCGCGGCATTGGTGAAGTGAACTTTACCCATGGTATTCACACTGTTACCAGCAACCAAAATACCTGCGTTATCAATGCGACATTCCGTCCAGTTTTTTAGCGCAAAGCCTGAATCCTGGGGATACGTGTCATTGCCTCCGACAAAGTAAGATAACGCACCTTCGCTATCCAATCTAAACGTCTGTGGATTAACTGTAAGTGTAGGCTTAAACAGCACTGAACCCATCTCATAACCGTAGGCATTGTCTATAACCTCACGTGCCAGCATCTCTGCTGCTTGGTGTCCCTTCTCTTCATAGGTTTGACTGATATGCACAACCGCATTACACCAATCTTCTTGGGCAGAAATCACTTCCACCATACTAATGACATTCCCTGCCCCACTTGCAAACACGGCAGTAGAAATAGGCAACACGAACAACGACGCAAATAGAGAATTAACTTTCATACTAGTTCCTTTTTAAACTTGCCGACCGAATGATCTTTTACTCACATAAAAAGCACTAAAGCTTCGGTCTTGCGAACTTGGTTAACTAAAAATCTATCAGCTTGGCGTTTTAAAGATATCGAATCCTGCCTTCAAAGCTGCATATCAGATATGCGAAGTCTCGCCTTGCCATAAAGTGTTAATAATTAGCTCTGAGCACTCTCAGTGCATGGCATTGCGGGCTTGACCGCTTACTATTTTACGGTTCAAAACCGCTCGCTATGGAGAGTCAACAGCACAGGCAAGTGTGAAACGTCAACCAAGCGCTCTAATGAGCAAAAGTGGTGTCTCTATGATGAAATATCTCTTTCTCGCTGCTGTGATTGCCTCCGCACTCGGCTGTGTCACCAAGCCCCAGCACTATCACCACACGTCAGGTAGTATTCGTGTCAACAAGCAAGCTGAAAGTGATATCGCCTCTGTGATAAAAATCGCTAGACGCTCTCAGCCCAGTGAACAGAGTGGATTTCGTCTACTAAATGATCCTGTCGATGCACTGGTCACCAGAGCGGCACTGATTAGCAGAGCTGAACATTCTGTCGATATCCAATACTACATCTACAAAAATGACTTCAGCGGAGCCTTGTTGCTGGACGAAGCTAAGAAAGCAGCAGAACGGGGCGTTCGGGTTAGAATTTTACTCGACGATTTTGGTAGCTTTGGTATCGATGACGTCCTCATCACTCTCGACCAGCATCCAAATATCGAAGTGCGCCTTTTCAACGCCTTTCGAAGAAACCGAACCCTCATTGGCCAGCTCACTTTTGGACTTGGCCACACGACACGGCGGATGCACAACAAAGCACTCATCATCGATAATCAAGTCGCCATCATTGGAGGACGCAACATAGGAGATGAATATTTTGGTGCGAACCCAGACATCGTATTTGAAGATATTGATGTGCTTTTAACCAACCCAGCAACCAACCAAATATCGACATCCTTTGACGAGTTCTGGAATCACGAAAGAGCCAAGCCTGCGAGTAGCCTAATTAGAAAAGTCCCCTTAGACAAAGACATCGTCGCGAAAACCCGCGCCCTACAGAGCACCTCTACAATACCGGAAACAAGAAGCTACATAGAAGCTGTTAGCCAGAAACTCGCTCGCGCCAAGCTCAATAGCGAAGAGTTACAGCTCTCGTGGGCATTCTCTGAGGTAAAGTACGACTCGCCCAGTAAAGTCACTGTTGCACGAGATCGCTACGATCTTATGTGGTCTTCACAGATCAGTCACATGGTCGATAAGCTCGAACATCAATTGACCATAGTCACGCCCTACTTTGTTCCCGGCCAAAAAGGGATGGATTTTTTCGCTGGCTTGCGACGCAGAGGTATTCAAGTTACCGTTATTACCAACTCTTTGAAGTCGACCGATGTTGCTATCGTTCATTCAGGTTATTCACGATATCGAAAACAGCTGCTGGATATGGGTGTGACTCTGTATGAAATCGATGGGCGGGAAAAACAGAAGCTCGACAAAGACAGTTTAAACGCATGGTTCGCATCTCGTTCAAGCCTACACGCTAAGCTATTCATCTTTGACGAAAGAACGGTGTTTATTGGCAGCCCCAATTTTGATCCGCGCTCTTTCTATGAGAACACAGAAATTGGTGTCTCAATACACTCTCCAGAGATGGCAATTGAGCTAAACCAAGCACTTAAAGATGTAGTCACGTTAAACGCATTCCGAGTGATTGTAGACGCTCACGGCGAATTAATGTGGACGAAAGGCGAGGAACACTTCGACAAAGAGCCTGGAGCAAATTGGTGGAAACGCACGTCTAATTACTTGATGCGTTTTTTACCTGTCGAATCGCAGCTATAAAAAAGCGAGATCCGCTATTCGACGGGATCTCGCAACTCTTCCAGTAAAGTAATCGAACCTTTCTCAACGTCTATTGAACCCGCTTCGGTAAGCGCTTTTAATGATCGACTCACCGAGTTACGAGACATACCTAAGATCGATGATAACTGCTCATTGGAAAGGATGAGCGTCGAGCTATTCACGGTATCACCAAGTAGCGTGAGCGCTAAATGTACTTTCCTATCCATGTCTTTCTCATGACTCCAATAGAGCAGCTGAGCAAAGTAGATGGTTTTTTTCGCTTGTGTTCGAACCAATAATTTATTCAGTTCCAAATTTTCATCCAGCAAGGACTTAAAGTTTGCCACAGGGACAAGCACAACCCGCGCCTTGAACCAGCATTGAATGACAGTATTGACCTTATTGGCCATGATGATCGGATTTTCGAAAATACTCAAACCACTACCGAGCAAACCGACAAGCCTATTAACGCCATCATGATCAACACGCTCTACGCCAAACACCCCATCCATCACTAAGGCAAAATGCGTCGGCTCTTGCCCTCTGACTCCCAGATAGTCGCCAGCTTGAACAGTCTGTACCGTGCCCACCTCAAGGAAAAGGTCAGCTAAGTCTATCGAAATGTTAAATAGTTTCGCTATTTCCAATGCTGTTGTCATTCGTCGCCGTATTTGGTTAGACACACTGCCGTTGATTATAGACTGCATGCACCTAGCGACTCAAACATCTGATTTGAAAAGCATCGACCAAGACTGTTACGCGTGACGTTAGTCATTTTCCAACTCTTGATCCGCTTTTTGATTACGAGCTTTGATAAACTCTTGCACATTCTTTGGCAGTACCGGACCGTAACTTCCCAGACTACCGCAACAGACGCTAATACAGACTTCTTTTAGCTCGTTGCCCTTGTCACACACTTTTTTGACAATTCCCTTTTCTGCTTTGACTCTTAAAAACACACTCAAGAAAACCATTACTGCGATCGCTACAAACACAACAATAAGCATGCTGTCACCTTTCTATTAATTGAGTTAATAATTGATAAAGATATTTGATAAGAAAAGTGCCCCACCCGAATCAAGAGACCATCCTTGGAGTCCGCTCTAGGTGGGGCAAACCGTTAAATCGTTAGAACGCGTAGTACAAAGTTGCTGCAACACCGCCCAGCGCGTTTAATCGCTCTGCTGCATCACCGTGGAGAATTTCCACATCGACATTGTTCGTCATTGCTTCTACCAATACCATGTTGAACTTCTGAGCGTTCACTGGGTGCGGCAAGTAGATACGTCGTACTTGGCCGTTATCCAGCGCGGTCATTACCGCATCCAGACCAAACGCGCTGCGGTCACAAGTGTTTTGACGAATCAGTAGTTCTTGTACCAAAGACGTATCTTGCACCTGCTCATACTCATCTGCGATGACTCGAACCATGCGCTTTAGGTCGCGCTCTGATACCTTGAATGGAATCGGCTCAATGGATACCAAACGCTCTGCTACTGTATGGTGCAGTTCATTCGCTACCTGCTTAGCGATCTTTAGGTTCCCACCTAAAATGATGCGATCGAAATCCGTGTCTTCCATAAAGTGAGCATTGATCTCTTCAGCTGCACTGCCATAGATGCGTCTCTCTGTATCAAGGTCGCGTCGCTCTGAAGCTTGAGTACGCGACTTTTTGCCACCTGGTCGCAAGAACACACCGCTTTCAACACCGCTATCAACAAGTTGCTCACTGCCGTTTGTGTTTAGGTTTACAGAGATCACGCGGTGCTCTTTTTCAGAGAACAGTACCACTAGGTATTTACCGTAGCGGTGCAGTTGAGAAAGTAGTTCAGATACCTGAGGTAGTCCAAAGTGCACCTTGTTCTCTACAGGAAGCGGCAAGTCAACGATCATACCGTCTACAAAGTCAGTAAGAATCATTGCTGCTTTGCCGCGTGGCTCGTGCTGCATAAATGCTTCTAGCGTTTTTTCTTCGATGTATTCCCAAGTCAGTGCAGTGCCTACTTTGCTCTCTGCATCTGCCTTTTGCTCTGGCGTTAGCATGTCGAACTGGTTCTTTAATTCAATCATCCAAGCTGGACGTTCACGCTGGTTGGTGTAATCGCTTGGATCCAAGTTAGCGTACACAGTCATCATGTTTGACTTAGTTTCTTGGTGGTCATCGATGTAGCTACGAAGTGACACAAACAGGTCTTGAATTGTATTGTTCATAATGTTTTCTCATTGATTGAATACGTTTAACTGTTCCTGCACGCACTCTTAGTGCACAGGATTTGCGAACTGTTGAATTAAGCTCTTGGCACATCTGACAGACACGAGCATTATCGAGCGATAGTTAAATCGCTGAATAAGGACGAGATGCCAGCGTAAGGACTCATGACCAACTTTGGTCACGCACCCTGTCTTTACCCTTAACAAAGAGCACTCGTCATGACCCCAAATCTTGATAACTTCGACCTAAGCCTACTTCCTGTTGTTAGAAGCCTTGTAAAGTACAAAAGCACTAAAGCAACGGCTCTTCATCTAGGTATCTCTCAAGCCAGCGTCAGCCGTAATGTCGCCAAAATAAATCAAGCCTTCGGACAAAATCTCTTTACCCGTAGCGCCCATGGCATGGAGGCATCACCTCTTGCTAGGCGTTTGGCGAGTGTGACTGACCAAATGTTAGCCCCGCTTCAAAATGCGCTCGACGAGTTGTCTGAATTTGATGCCACTCTCTATTCTGGTGACGTCTCTTTGGTCATTGACCCTTACATCCTTGAAGAACAAGCGGATGCACTGACCAAAGCCTGTGCTGACGCTTTTCCTAACGCCAAGCTCTCTTTTGACATTTGGCACCCTAATGCCGCTGAGGGGCTTAAATCAGGTGATTACCACTATTGCATTACCGACCAAGACATCGTGCTACCTCAAGCGATATATCAAGAGAAGCTTTACGAGGAGTCTGCGGTGATCATTGCTCGTGAGCATCACCCTATCCTCTCTGCTCCTTTTGATTTAAGTGATATACAAGGTTTGCCAATCGTCTCCATTCCTGCTCCCGATGGACACAAATCAACATTCAATATTGAAGGTCTGTATCGTAATACCGAATTGGAACCCAATATTGTTATGCAAACACTTAATTTACGCTCAGCCGCCAGCTATCTAAAAAATAGTGACGCTATTATGTTTGGTAGCCCTTCGTCGGCAATGCATTACCAAGGCATTGAAACTTACTCTATTAGTAAGATTAACGTTAACCTTCCTCACTACGATATATATGGTGGGTTTAGCCAAATAAAAAGAAATAACCCGTTAACTCAACATATTCATAGTGTGATTCAGGGAGCGTTTAGAAACAAGCAATTCCCGTTTCAATAATGAATAGCTGATATGCAATGTCGAAACAAATTATTCATGTATATTGAATATCGAAGCGCGGCAGACTCGCGTTAAACTAATTTTCAATAGAGGTAATAATGATTATCGCAAGATTCTTCTTAATGATGGCTATATTCTTTGAGGTAGCAGGTACAAGCTCAATGAATGTTGCTGGTCAAGGAGGAAACATTCTTAACTACGTATTAATGTACGTTCTAATTTCAGTTTCTTACTACTTTCTTGCTCTTGCAGCTAAAAAGATCCCAATCGGTATCGCCTATGCTTGCTGGGAAGGTTTGGGTATTGCTCTGATTACTTTAGTGTCCATCTTCTATTTTGGCGCGACACTCAATATGCAAGAAATTTTCGGATTAGTACTCGTTGTCGCTGGTGTTGTTATGGTGACACTTGGTGAAGAACACCACACAGAACAGCCTGAGCCAGTAAAAGTAAAGAGCGTTACTAAACCAAAGATTCGAACCGCTAAGTTAAGGTAGGAAGCAAACATGAACTCTATTCTAAACATCTATTTTGGATACGTAGTGCTTGCAGCACTGTTAGACGTTGCCGCTAACATGGCGCTGTCAAAGTCTGAAGGTTTTAAGAAGCGCAAATGGGGCTTCTCTGCTATCGCTTTGGTACTACTTGCGTTCACGCTTTTGGCGCAGGCGGTAAAAGGTATTGACCTTGCGATCGCTTACGCAAGCTGGGGGGCAATCGGTATTCTCGGTACGGCATTAGGCGGCTACCTACTATTTAACCAAAAGCTTAAGAAAATTGGTTGGGCGGGCATCTTTACAGTTATTGCGGCAATCATTGTATTGAAAACAGCTTAATCTCGCTTTTAAAAACACTGAATCTATAAGTTAGCGCGGAGAAAGGATATTTGGGGGGCTCATCCATGCCTGAATAATAATAACATGATGAGCCATCTTTTCTCCGCCACCTTTTCCCCAATATTTTCACAATTAATAATCGCTATCACAGTTGAATATTATGAACTTTTATAAGAATCCTCCAAGAGCACTGTTATCACAACTAAGTGATGAAGAAATATCTGCAGTCGTTGCACTGTACAGTGTCAGCACTCAGTTTGGTCAAGGCGCATACCTATTTAATCGAGACATTGGCATATGGCTGAGCGATTTGTCCTTCCAAGTTCAACTTCCTGATAACAATGGACTTGGATTTTATACAATAGAGCGTGAAGTACTTGATTCACTTGTACGCAAGAGCATTATTCACAAGCAAAATACGATTCTATCTAGATGCCTACAGAAAATCTCTGCCTATCAGATCACTCCAAAAATAAAAGAAAAAATTGGCAACTGGCTAATAGAAAATGAAATCTCACTACCGATCTTAGTCGATTTCAATCTAAGCGCATCGCTAAAAGGCTAATCACTATGAATCTCAACGTTCAGGAACTGGAAGACTACACCTATTCAAGGAACTACCAGGACCAATACATTGACGAGTTTGTTCACAGTAGTGATGACAGACAACTGCAGTTTCTGATGCTCAATGATGTCGAGCATTGCGTTTTTGTTTTGCAACACTGCCCTCATGGTCAAGTTCAGCATCTTCTTGAAGAGCTAGAAATGCTTGGACATGACAAGAAGGTTCGCTACATCGCGATGCAGCTCGGCATCATTCACTCGGAAGCAGAGACCAACCGAGACTACCTAACCACCAGCGTTGGAGAGCATGTATTCCAGCGAATAGGCTGGATTATTACGTTGGCACTGCTTGGTATTGTTTCCGGCCTGATCATTGCGAAATATGAAGATACCTTAAGCACCTTAGTTTTGCTTGCTGTGTATATGCCGGTGATTGCAGCTGCTGGTGGTAACACGGGCAGCCAAGCAGCAACACTAGTTATTAGGGCGCTTGCCACAGGTGAACTAAAGAAACAGCAATGGCTTCAGGTTGCTTGGAAAGAGCTACGAGTTGGCACACTCATCGCCATTGTGCTGGCAGTCATCATCGCGGCGCGTGTGCTCATATTCAGTGGCGCAACAAGCCACTCCGGATTCGCACTTACAGACATCGCTTTTGCTATTTCAGTGGCGCTGTTTATTCAGGTGGTTATTTCTACTGTCTTAGGTGGTGTCCTACCGATTGTTGCCAGGGTCTTTAAGCTTGACCCAGCCGTACTCGTGAGCCCAGTACTAGCCTCTATCGTCGACATCTCGGGTATCTGGATTTACTTCACCATCGTCAGCCACTACCTCGGCATTCGATGAGAAAACACAGACATTTTATTTTTTATATTCACTTCCCCAAATGGATGTAATTCATTTCAACGGACTGGCTAAACATTGGAGATATCAATGTGAAAACACCATGGTTCAACATCAGTACAGCTGGTGCAATCAACAACCTTTAGACCACTAAGAGCTCAGGATTATGCTCGGCTGAAGCGGCATCTCGCCTTGAACACTATGGCGAGAATGCCCTCACAGAAGCGGCTGCAAAGCCAATGTGGCAACTCTATCTAGAGCAGTACAAAAACCCGCTCGTATTCATTCTGGCCATTGGTTCGATTGTGTCAGCAATGACAGGTCATATGGTTGACGCGATTGCGATTGCGGTGATCATTATGATCAATACTGGCATCTCTTTCTGGCAAGAACGTAAAGCCCATAAGGGGATGCAAGCGCTTAAAGAGATGGCTGCGCCTCAAGCCGAGGTAATTCGTGATTCGAATTGGCAAATGATTCCGGCAAAAGAACTGGTACCTGGCGATATTATCAAGCTCAACACCGGTGATATTCTGCCTGCGGACGTCCGTATTTTGGAGGCGCATCAGCTTGCTATCGACGAGGCTGCGCTCACCGGTGAATCCGAGCCCGTGACCAAGTCCGTCGATACAATTGGCGACCAAGACGTAGCGCTGGGTGACCAAAAGAACATGGCATTTATGACAACTATGGTCACAACAGGTACTGGACTTGGCGTTGTGACTGCCACTGGCATGCAAACTGAGGTGGGCCACATCGCTGAGATGATGAACCAGACACCTCTGACTAAGTCGCCAATGCAAGTTCGCATGGACAACCTTGCGCATCTATTGCTGTTTGTTGGACTTGGCATCGTGGCCCTAGTCTGTGGTGTCGGTTTCTATCATGGTATGCCTGTTCTCGATATTTTAACGACAGGTATTTCATTGTCTGTTGCCGCCATACCAGAGGGATTGCCGACTGTTGTGACTATTGTACTCACGATGGGCTCGACGCGCATGGCGAAAAACAACGCTCTTGCGAAGCAGCTTTCTGCTATCGAGTCGCTAGGCTCAGTGACGGTTATCTGTTCGGACAAAACCGGTACGCTTACTCAAAACCAGATGCAAGTGGTTAAAGCCTACGACACCACGAATCACTTTTGGGACGTAACAGGTAAAGGCTTTGAGCCAAAGGGCGAGTTTGTCGCAGACGGTCACGACAATCGTCTTGTACATGCGTCAAGCCTGAATCAAGGACTGCTGATCTCTGCACTATGTAGCGACTCAAAAGTCATAGAACAAGACGGTAAGTTAGTCGTACAAGGCAGCCCTACTGAAGGCGCAATGGTGGTGGCGGCAGCGAAGGCAGGTTTTGTCAAAGATGCTCTGCTATGTGATGGTGGCTACCAAATCGTCAAGAAATTCCCGTTTGATTCTACTCGCAAGATGGCATCAGCTGTAGTGAAGTCTCCGAATGGTGATTACTTTCTTGCAGTCAAAGGCGCGCCAGATGTGCTGCTAACCAAGGCATCTAGCTTCCAGACTGGAACTAACTTCGCGGGTATGAGTGCGACTCAATTCGACAACGCAAAACAAGCCTTCGAAACCGCGATTGATCGTTTCGCCAATCAAGCACTTCGCACTATCGCTGTTGGCTTTAAACCACTCTCAACAAATCAGCTTGATCTCGAAGCGAGCGATTTAGAGCAAGATTTTTGTCTCACGGCACTGTTTGGCATTATCGATCCACCAAGACCAGAAGTGAAAGAAGCCATCGAGCAATGCTACCGCGCAGGTGTTCGTACTGTGATGATCACTGGTGATCACGCAGCGACAGCACAGGCTATAGCGAAAGAAATTGGCATCATACGTAGACCAGAGCACAAAGTGGTGACGGGCACCGAGCTTGATCATATGGACGATAATCAGCTTCGAGCAATTTGTCCTTCGGTCGCCGTGTTTGCGCGCGTGACGCCTGAGCACAAACTAAGAATCGTCAAAGCGCAGCAAGAGAACCTCGAGGTTGCCTCTATGACAGGTGATGGCGTTAACGATGCTCCTGCGCTCAAGCGAGCGGATATCGGTGTCGCCATGGGTATCACGGGGACATCCGTTGCTAAAGATTCAGGTGATATGATTTTGCTTGATGATAACTTCAGCACCATTGTTAAGGCAGTACGCCAAGGTCGTCAGATTTTCGATAACCTGCGAAAGTTCATGCGACAAGCATTGACAGCCAACGTCGCAGAAGTATCGGTCATTCTGTTCGCTTTCCTTGCGATGGGACCTGAAACCGTTTTGCCACTGACGCCATTGATGATTCTATGGGTGAACTTGGTATCCGATGGCCTACCTGCTTTAGCGCTGGGTATGGAGCCTCAAGAGCATGATTTAATGGATAGAAAGCCTCGTAAACGTAACGAGCCATTCTTCTCTGATGGTCTAGGTGTGAGAATTCTTACCCGTGGTTTGGCGCTGGGTGCGCTCAGCTATGTCTCGTTTGCGTGGGCACTGAACAGTGGTTTTAGTACGCAATATGCTCAGACTATTGCGTTCTTGATGCTGATTTTTGCACAGCTTTGGCATCTGTTCGATAGCCGAACGTTTACCACGCTGTTTAGAAAGAATCCGTTTACCAACCTATATCTACTGGGCGCTATTGCATTGTCAGCCACACTATCACTCTGTGTGGTCTACACCTCAATGGGTCAATATGTGTTTAGCACCGAACCACTCGCTCTGCATCACCTATCTTGGATTGTGATCGTATCGGGCGGTCTGACACTCGTACTGTCATCGGTGAAAGAGCTCACCAAAACGAAATGGCTCTAACGTCGATTCACCGTTAATCACAAACTAATCATCATCAGAGGGCGGTCTCAGCACCGCTCTCATTTTGCCAACCATTGAGGGCTCTCTTTTCAGTGCCCTCAACATATCTCTCCATTCTGCAAAGGTCACAATTAAAGGGTTAAAACTATTGACCGGCTTACTAATACCATACCGCACTGTCTCAACCTCAGGCTCAAAGGTGCCAAATAGCCTATCCCATATAATCAGCACGCCAGCGTAGTTCTTATCGATATATTGGGCGTTGACCCCATGATGCACACGGTGGTGAGAGGGCGTATTAAACACCCATTCGAATGGCCCGATCTTTCGAATCCATTGAGTATGCACAAAGAACTGAAGCCCCAAGTTGAGTAAAACCACGAACACCACCCATTTGGGTTCGAAGCCAATAATGACAAGGGGCATCCAAAATAACCACATGCCAGCGAGCGGATACATTAGGCTTTGGCGAAATGCAGTGCTGAAATTCATGTTCTCCGAGCTATGATGAACAACGTGCGCTGCCCACATCCAACGCACTCGATGACTGGCGCGATGGAACCAGTAATAAAAGAAATCTTGCAGCAGCATGAGGAGCAGGAACATCGGAAGCGACATTTCAATGTCAAATAGCTTCCATCCAAACACGAGTAGATAAAGCTTAGCGATGAATAAACCTGCCAATAAATCAGACAGTTGATGCAATCCCGCAAGAGAAAAGTTACAGGCCAATTCCTTGAAAGAGTATCGCGCCGAAGCAGGTAGCCTGTTGCTTCTTTGCCCAAACCAATATTCCAACCCCATCATGAGCAGAAAAATGGGGGCTAACGCAATCAGTAGCAGTTCAGGTTTATCCGCGAGGGTTTCCATACTTGTCCTTGTTCCTATTTTACCTAGTCAATGCTTACCATTTGGCGTAATGATCTTCCGTCAACCCCAGTACATTCTCCAGCTCATAGCTACGTCCATTCGATAGTGAAATCGTCCCAGAAAACGTGCCCACAAATTGGCGAAAGTTACTTTTAAGTAGCCAAAGGTTGAGTCGCTCCTTGCGCACATTCTTAGGGGAAAAACGAAGGTCTATCAACCCGTTAGAGTCGTAAATTCTCCAAGCAGAATCGGGATCGTGCCGTTCAAACTCAAACAGCACGGCCGGAAGCAGCACTCTTTGCCCATCTACCCATAAGGCATTCTCGCTCACCCCAGTTTCATTCACGCCTGCCGCGAGATTTAACCCTATTCGGGTTCCTTTAAAATCTGCGCTGATGCTCGCCCAGCGCCAACTTGTCTCACGGCGCATAAATCCCGCAGAAAAGTCATAGCCTGCCCGCGCGTTGCTGAGCGAAACCGACTTACCAGCAACCTTCAAACTGCCAGAGACATTGAGCGCATTATGCTTTTGAGTGTAGGTCCAGCCCGAATAGCCAGTAGGCGAGCTGACCATAATAGGGGCACTGTCATGACTCGGTGGCGTCAGTGTAATATCCATAGAGAAGTGCTTAGATTTAACCACAGCGCTCCAGACACCTTCTTCGATTTGTAACGTCAGTGCGCCGCCGTTGAACACGGCTTTCCCTTGCCAAGGCGACGGCGTCATGAAATAGCCAAGCCCTAATGGTCGAAGCCAGCTTTGCTCTAGCAGCTCATTTCGCTTGATGTCGTAGAGGTAGCAAAAGCTATTGCCGACATAACGTATATCAGCGATCGCAAAACCAATGACATAATCTGGCGTAAACACGCTAATGAACTGGAACTGTTTGTAGTGGAAGTACTTGGCAACCGAACTGCGCTGTTTGTCCATGGTCGAGAAATAGCGAAAACTCTCTACGTCCAGCTGCTCTGGTATAGAGGTGAGATATCCCTGCAACGGACGCCCAGTCTCATCGATTAAGGTTTTAATTTGCTGAATTGACGAGAGTTCCATACTCGAGCACCCATAGCGTGGTCATAGATTGTACAAGTATGAATCAGATTTTATGGACTCGACGAGGGTTAGAGCAAAAGCACCAAAGTGATCACAGTTTCAATAAATTCCGTTAAGAGCTACGTGAAGCCCGTTAAGAACTACGTAAATAATGTGGCACAAAAAGAAAGGGCTGACGCATAGGTCAGCCCAAAAGGAATGAATATTTTGGTTTAATCGACTGTCGACAAAATTGAATCGGCGGTACCCATAGATACGCTCTTATCAGCTACATGACGACCACCGTCGTCATAAAGCGAGATTCGGAAACCATCGTCAGACAGGATCTCTTCCATAGGAGCCTTCAACCACATAGCTGCTATATCACCGCACTTTTTACTGAACGCTTCACCAAGCATGATTTGCTCATTAGCTACTTGATAAAACACTCTTATTTTAGATTGTTGGATCATATCTCCCCCCTCCTGCACACCACTATATTTAGGGTGAACATTGATTTTAATCAATTGGAGAAAAACAGCTACTCTCAAAAATGAGAATTTGAAATTCCCTTTAGAGATCAGATTATTGTGAACTAGATCCAATTTTCATATATAAATAACTAAAAAGCATATTCAACCAATCGCATTTCAACGCAAATGAATCAAGATAACTTCTCAAGCGGTAAGAATATATCATGAGTTCTCGTTAAGAACCCGTAGTCAGGAAACATCGGTTGATTGTCTAAATATCGGCGCAACATGTCGCCAGCAACCGTACTGATCACGGTTTTGACACTCTTTTCGTTATAGCTTCTTTGCAGTTTAAGCGTCTGCCCCCACTCTCCTTTTGGTGTTGAGATCGCAACAGAGAACTGCTCATTTTCTAATTTGCCGGTCGAGATAGCGATGTCTGCCGAACAGTTTCCTTTCGTTGCTCCTGCCAGTGCCAATGTAGCACCCAACTGTTCGCTATCACGGTCTAACGGAGATGCGGTCTTGGAACCTAAGATCCACGTCGCCCCGCAACACTGCGATACTTTCTCACTGTCTTGCAACCAAGACGCCAAACAACCCTTGGTGGAGTGTTCCGAGATGGCAATGGTCGGCTTATGCACTTCAACTAGGTGTCCAATACGCTCCAACATAGGCTCATCGACACTGACGACATTGCTATGCAGCAGTTTCTCTATCATGGCAAGTACGCGAGCACCGATTTCTAAGTCGTCAGACGGACCAAATAGCTTTACTTCAATGAACGGTAAGTAAGAGCGGTAGCCAAGCTCATAATCGGCGGGAAGCTGTAAGTTCGATAGCGTGTCAGCAATACCAGACTCAGACAGACCGAAGGTATAAATACGTCGACATACTCGGCCCTGCTGATTCGGGAACTGAGCTTTTAGGTCGGGGATGATCTGCTCAATGGTCATCTTCTTAAACTCACTGGGCACGCCCGGTGTAAAGTAAAATAAGCAGTCGTTGATCATCATTTTGAAGCCACAAGCGGTACCGATTGGGTTATCCACTACCGAGGCATTAGCGGGCAACATTGCTTGCTTGATATTGCTCTCAGGCATGAGTTTACCGCGTTTCGCGTAGAAGGATTTTAGGTTATCGAGCCATCCTTGATTCAATACCAAAGGCTCGTTCGCTGCTTCCGCCGCTACTTCAGCGCTCAGATCATCCGATGTAGGACCTAAACCACCGTTCACAATGACGACATCTAGGTTGAGACTCAACATCACCAACTCTTGCAGCAAAGACGCTCGCTGGTCACCAACCGTCGAGCGTTTATACATAGAAAACCCATGCTCATAAAAGACACGACTGAGCCAAGCGGCATTGGTGTCCACAATGTCACCATATAGAACCTCTTCTCCAGTACTCAGCATCGCTATTTTAGGCATGATCTCTCCTTATTTGTTTTTCTTTAAGAATGACATGAGTTAAAGAAATAGCAATAGCGACAACTAAGCAAATCATAGGATTAGCAGAACCTTTACCTAACCATACTGTACGGTCGGTATGGGCATGGTTATAATGGTCAATCTACTCATGGGAAGTGAACTATGGCAGATTTAAAACAAACACTACTGGATGCAGGTTTTGAGCTTATCAGCGAGCATGGTTTTGCTGGTATCGGCATCATGAAGATTATCCAACAAGCAAACGCAACCAAAGGCTCTTTCTACCATCACTTCAAATCGAAAGAAGACTTCGGGCGCCAACTGCTCGAGGACTACTTCGAGGATCACCTCGCCACTGTCATCTCATACCTCAGCGATGAAGATGTGCCGTTTGCCGATCGCGTTTTGAATTACTTCGAGTTCTGGTCTGAATCAAAAGTCACAGACGAGTTTCAAATTAAATGCTTAGTGGTCAAACTTTCCGGTGAGATCGCAGGAACATCGTCAAGCATGCAAGCCGAACTCGATAAGGGCGGTGAAAAAGTCATTAATCGAATGGCGGATTACTTTAATGAGGGGAATACGCTAGGTGTCATGTCTATCTCTGAACCTTATGCGGCCTCTCGCTCGCTTTACGCTAAGTGGTTAGGCGCGACTTTACTTTGTGCGGTTCAAAAGGATAGATCTCATTTAGAGCAAGCGATGCGTGAAACCGCGCAGTTGGTCGGTAGCAACTAGTTTTATCAAACACTCATACTTTTGCTGTAAAAAAGGGCTGTTTCCAGCCCTTCGTTCATTTAACGCCCTATTCCCGATGCATCGACAGCTTCAGGCTCAAACGTCAGTGGCGGCCACTCATTGAACGTCTCTAGGTGCTGCTTAACTGCAGCTTGCGCAGGACCAAATGCCCACATTTTTTTACCCATCCAGTTGATGTACATCCCGGACTCTTCTGCAGCTCGCTCGTAAGGGTCTCGTCGAAGATTAAACAGCAATGGCGCGTTAAGCTCTTCTTTTGGTCCACTCCAGCCGTGATTTTGCACCACAAAGTGCGCCTTCCAGTCACCTACTCGCACTGCCTGCAACCTATCACGCTCATAGTAGATGATCTCTTTACGATTTGAAGGTCCCTGTTCTGTAAGCATCGACATTTGATTGTAGCCATCTAAGTGCGCTTTGTAGCCTTCATAGCCCGTCAACATCTGCTCTTTGAGGTCACTTGGTCCACCAGCAGCTTCAACAAGCGTTGGTAACCAGTCCATACCATCAAACATGCCGTTATGAACTTTCCCCGCTGGGATTTTTCCAGGCCAACTGACAAGCAGCGGCGCTCTCACCCCCCCCTCCCAGGTTGAACCTTTCTCACCGTGAAATGGCGTCATACCACCGTCAGGCCAAGTCATGATCTCTGGGCCATTATCCGCCGTGAAAATCACTATGGTATTGTCTGCGACACCCAACTCCTCGAGCTTGGTGAGCATTTCCCCAACGTGATCATCAAGGTCTTTCATCACTACTTCTTGCAATCCCCAGCCATTTTGCCCAAGCATGGCTTCATATTCTGGAGATAAATGCGTCCATACGTGACCCCTTGATGGGCAATACCAAGTAAAGAATGGCTTATCTTCTTTGACGGCACGCTCAATAAAGTTGATGGCGTGTTTGTTCACTTCGTCGTCTAAGGTGCGCATTCGTTCTGTGGTTAATGGACCATCATCGGTAATGGTTTGCCCACCTTTGCCATCAGATTTCGCATGAATCACATTTCGAGGGGCAAACTTCTGAAACGCTTCGTCTTTCGGCCAGTCAGGATCTTCGGTGTATTCCATTGCGTTTAGGTGATACAGCCATCCCCAGTACTCATCAAAGCCATTCATAGTAGGCAGTACCGCATCAAGGTCACCAAGATGGTTTTTACCAAACTGACCTGTTGTATAGCCAAGTGTTTTGAGGATTTCTGGTAAAGTCGGTGTATCCGGGTTAAGCCCTACTGGACTTCCCGGCAGACCGACAGTGTGCATGCCTGTTCGTACAGGAAACTGCCCGGTAATAAAAGCCGAGCGTCCTGCGGTACAAGATGGCTGTGCGTAGTAGTCGGTGAGCAGCATGCCTTTTTCGGCGATACTATCGATATTAGGCGTCTCACTGCTCATCACCCCACGGTGATAGGCGCTAAGATTTGAGATACCAATGTCATCAGTAAAAATAACAAAGATGTTCGGTGGCTTATCTTCTGCATTTGCTAGCGCACTAAACCCCAATAATGTGACCAATAGAAACCTAATGATATGACGATGCATCCTGCCTCCTTTATACATTCATCCTGCGTACTGTGTTGCCGGTTTGCTACTTCTGAGAAGAATTAGACCTACTGCACCAAAGCCGATCTCCAACAATAAATACAACACGAGTAGCCAATGTGGCATGCCATCAACAACTATGCTTACTACTCGCCCAATACCAAGCCCCAGCATGAAGACAACCAGACTTTGAAGTGCTGAATGAGCTAATAATTGACTTCCAAACGCCCCCATTAGCCAATAGATAACCAAGGCTAAGTAGAGCCCCATCACCGCCCTGAAGATATGACTAACATTGGTCGCACTCGCATCGATGTCGAACAAAAAGGGTAGAGAAAGATTAGGCATTAAGCCGTAAGAAAGTGCGATTGGCGTAAGTCCTGCAGCGGCTAGTAACAAGAACTTTTGCGTATGCGTCATGTTGCGCCTCCTCTGTTAATTAAGAGACTAGAAGTTGTAGCCAAAAATTCAAATTTCTAAATACATACCAGTCGGTTAAAGGCTAACTTTGTCGAGTAAGCCCTGAAGATTTAGCTGTTGCCCAAGGTCAAATGCACTCACTAACCCATAACTCAAGCCACTCCACCAAATTATGGATGCGATAAGCAGGGCAAATGTGGCACTGTGGGATTGGCGCAGCCGTTTAGCGATTAATGTGTAAAGAGGGATGCCAACCAGAACGGGTGCGAGTACCGCCATGGTCACGTTGCCATAGCGCTTCCAAGCCATAACAAAGCGGCGCAGTCTAGGTCTGAAGGGTCGTAGATTTCTGCGCGAGTAAAGAACAAACGAATATCTCCCAGCAAACCAACCAAAGTAACCCGCAAGAAACGCTGGTAGCGCATTGAACAGCAACATTTCCGGGTAGCTAAAACCGACAAAAGCTGCCAATGCCGGACCGGAATAGGTCTTCCAGATACTCAATAACGCCATGGCTAAACCTAATAGCAGGTAACTTTCCATCACAGTCTCTCTTTAGCGGTTAGCAGAGATTTCAAGCCCATTTAACGCAAGTATATGCGTAATAATTGGGTCGATATGATGAAATATTTGTTGCCAGCCCTCACACAGATAATTCAGACCTGGATTACCGTACCGGTCGTTTTTTATTCTGTTCTTTGGGCACTCACCATGGCAAGCAAACCGATATTGGCACTCGTTACACTGCTTTGGCAGTGCTTTTTGCTTTGCAAAACCAAAGGCCATTTGCTGTTTCGAGAACGCAATATCAGCCAACGACTTATCATTGATATTGCCCACTTTAAAGTCAGGATGTACATAGTGGTCACAAGCATACACATCACCATTTGGTTCAACCGCAATGCCCTTTCCACAGATGTCATTAAGGGTACACATGGTGCTTGGTTTACCCATCCACATCCCAAAGAAATTCTCAAAGTACGGAACATGAACGCGCCCAAAATCATGTGCCATCCACTCGTCAAATACCTTAGTCAGGAACGCTCCCCATTGTTTGGGCTCAACACTCCATCGAGTTGTAGCTGAAGGGACGGGAATAATCGCAGCCTCGGAATAACGAAGCCAACTTGCCTCCTCGTTGGGGTCGACAACCGGTATAAACTGGATCTGAGACGGCGCCACAATATCTCTTAGAAACCGATACACCTCGAGCGGATGGTTCGCGTTTAGGTTATTCACGCAGGTTAAGGTCGCAAATCGAACCTTGTGGACCTTTAGCTTTTCAACCGCCCGCATCACCTTTTCAAACGTACCTCGCCCACTGCGGTTTTTCCGGTAGTGGTTGTGAAGATGTTCGGGACCATCAATACTCAAGCCTACAAAGAAGTCATGTTGTTTGAAAAATTGACACCACCTGTCATCAACCAAAACGCCGTTAGTTTGAACATCATTGACGATCTTGACGCCCTGAGGTGCGTACTTTCTCTGCAGCTCAACAATCCTCTCGAAGTAGCCTAACCCTAGGAGGGTAGGTTCGCCTCCATGCCAAGAGAAGATGATTTCCTCAGTATTTTGTCCTTGAATGTACTGCCTGATGTAGCGCTCTAGTAACTCATCCGTCATTCGGTACGCCTCACCTTTTGGATAGGCGAGTAGCTGTTGTTTATCAAGGTAGTAACAGTAGTCGCAATTGATGTTGCAGATAGCACCAATCGGCTTAGCCAACGCCTGAAATTTGCTGTGCGCTTTGCCTCGAAACTGGGGTACGGATAACGACACGTGGTTGCGCTCAATCATAGAACACTCCTGCAAGTAAACGGTGAATCGACATCCTGTTAAAAATACGGCGTCCTTGCCAAACACAAGACCTACTGGTCGGTATGATGACGACGTAAAATTTTTATTTCACGTTCTCAAACGGATTCCATTGCTCATCAACTGGCACGATATTCATCGCTTTTTCATACTCCTTGTACGATGCCAGCATCTGTTTGAACAGAGCAGGATACTGAGCCTTCACGTCGTTTGTTTCTGCTGGGTCGAATTTCGTGTTGTACATATGCCATTGATTATCACCGCCCATTCCAACAGAGATTCGAATGATCTTGTAATCACCTTGCAGCAAGATGCCGCTACCAAAGAGTTCAAACGGGATCGGATTGCCATCCGAATGAATGGTGTCGCTTTGTCCCTTAAAGTACGGAATTAAGCTCTGCCCGCTCATTGGAGCAACTTCTCTACCTTTGTACTCTGTACCAGGATGATTAACGTTAGCGACGTCAAGGATGGTCGCTGCGAGATCTTTCACTTGAGCAAGTTCATTGGTTGATGTTCCTGACTCGAGCGTCCCTTCGCTGTCCAACACATCTTTGGCCGGCTTGATAATCAGTGGTACACGGATGCCGCCTTCGGCAGTATATGCCTTGAACCACGAGAGGCCGCCGGTTGAAGCGCTCGCCCATTCTGGGCCTAAAGAGACACTTGAGTTCGCATTACCTAAGTTTTCAGTACTGTTGTCGAAATGGTGATGAGTCCAAGAGCGAATCAAATCACTCACATTTTCTCCTGTAATATCTGTCGCCTCGGGACCATTGTCGGCAAGGTAGATAATGTAAGTATTGTCATACTCACCAATCTTCTTCAGATAGTCGGTGACCTGACCTATTTGTTGATCTTGGAGCTCCATCATCCCCATCGCAACAGCCATTTTTTTGCCGTACCACGCCTTCTCTTCTTTGGTCAGTTTATCCCATGGTCGGCTTAGGCTGTTCCGTGGAGAAATTTGCGCTTCTTCAGGAATCACGCCCATGTCCTTCATACGTTCAAATCTATCTTTTCTCACGACATCCCAACCATTTTCGACGTAATAATCGACCTTATCTTCAAACGACTCTTTTGGCGCTTGAAGTGGAAGGTGAATCGCGGTAAATGGAAGGTAAGCAAAGAAGGGTTTTCCAGAGTCTTTATTCTTGTCGATCATGCTGATCAACTCTTCTGTGTAGCCTTGATCTGAGTATTCCCCAGGGTACTTATCTTTCACTCGTTGCCCGTTCTCATAAATAGGCTCAGGTTCAACACCCGGCATTCTCCCCTCTTGAATCGCCAGTGCCGTCGCTTCATTTTTGGCAGGAAACATCATATTGCGGTTAAAGTGATTTGAGCCACCAGCCAAGATGCCGTAGCTGCTTTCAAAGCCTCTATCATCAGGTAGATAACCATCCTCATGCCCTAGATGCCACTTACCTGATAGATAAGTGTGATAACCATTGTCTCGCAATAATGTGGCGACAGTGACACCTTTGTGGGTCAAGTAACCCTCATAACCCGGTTTACCGATTGCAGGGGGATAGACGGCATAGTCAAACGTACCAAGCCCCACCTCATGGCTGTTTGCGCCAGTGAGCATCATAGAGCGGGTTACCGATGATGTTGGCGAGGCGTGAAAGTTGGTGAATTTAACCCCTTCTTCAGCCAATTCAACCAAGTTCGGTGTATCAACCTCAGAGCCATACGGCTGGGTGTCAGCGAAACCAACATCATCACCGACAATCAGTAAGATATTCGGTTGTTCTTGAGAAGCGTTTACCGCTGGCGAAATCGCAGCGGCAACTGCAGTACACAATAGAGTTTTGTTACTGTTCATTGAGTTACCTTTGAATAATAAGCTCTCAATTAATGAGCGCTTTGAGACATCCAGTGAAGCAAGTCCAGTGCTTGTGGATGATTTTGATCTGCAGCCTTGCCGATCCAACTGACTGCCATTGAGGCATCTTGCTCACCACCCGTACCAGAAGCGTAAAGCAAACCGAGTTGCAGCTGAGCGTCCGCATAACCATTGTGGGCTGATTGGGACAACCAAGCCCTCGCCTGCTCACTATTCTGCTCTAGGTACGCACTGCCACTATCGAAACCATTTAGATAGTGCATGCCAATTTGATACTGGGCTTTCGCGTCACCTTGATATCCGCTTTGAAATTTGACGCCAAGGCTTGAATCTATGGGGGGCGTATCGTCTCTTGCGTGAACAAAAAAGGTCATGCCTACTACTAACAATGCAAAGACACTGAGTATTGAAATACGGTTAGCGTTCTCCATTTCAGCCCCCTAACGCATCGCTATAGAAACGTCTGCTGCCCTTTTTTGCTCCCACCAATAACCCAAAGTCCAAAGTACAACCACAGTATCCATGACGCCTGCCAATATAAAACCATTGATATGGGGGTTGCCTAGGTTGGTTAGCAGCAATATCACCATAAAGCTCTTCTCAATCGCTGAATAAAGCATGATGCTTTCACGCCAGTGCGGCTTAAAGGCTGCGCCGATCATCATGACACCCATCATGCCTACCATGATTCCCCAGTGCTGATAGAAAACGAAATCTTGCTCTAGGTAAGGTAGCTGACCGATATTGCTCACTGCCCACTGTGGGAAGAACGCATAGGCGAGTGCAGCGGCAGTACCGATACCGGTAATTAGCAACATTTTTTCGACGTATTTAGTAAAGAACATAATTAATCTCCAAGGAGCTAGGTGCGTTTTTGGAATGAGTTGTTGAACGCACTTTTTGATTACCCAGTTAAGTTAGCCATCCTTGGCGCCGCATTTATGGAAGACCTAGCACGCTGCCGCTAGGATCTGCTCTATCTTCTGTTTTGGAATGGCATAAAACTGATAGCTCATGTCTTTTGCGATGCCCTGTGCAATCTCAAGCTGCGTGTCTTCACTTAGACACCAGTTAGTGAAAGTCTGGTGAGCCTTCACTTGGGCTTGGAAAGCACGCAGTGACAGCACAACTTCGCGATGCTTTTCCTCGGCCGATAGCGATTGAGGTACATCAAAAATCCCCGCTAGCTTATCGATACTCGGCAGATAGAACTCTGGTAGCGTCTCAATCACCACAGGTAGCAATACACTGTTTGCGTCACCATGCGGAATATGCGCAATGGCACCAAACGCATGCGCGCAGTTGTGAATCGGTATACCGCCTAACGAGGAGTAAAATGCCGAAATGGCCATGGTGCTGGCTTGAAGCAGTTCAGATCTCGCGTTGACGTTGCTCGGGTCTGATGCCACTTTGGGAAGGTTGTCTAATATCAAACGACTGGCTTGAATAGCATAAGCGTCGGTAAAGCAGTTACTCATGGGAGAAGCAACGGCTTCGATCGCGTGAGTCAATGCATCCATTGCTGTAGAGACCGTAAGTGAAACTGGCAACCCAAGTGTCAAAGTCGGGTCTAATACCGCAATATCACACTCAAGCCCAGACACTACTAAACTCGCCTTCACTTGCTCGACATCATTAAAGAACACTGCAATCGGCGATGCTTCTGCGCCCGTACCCGCTGTTGTCGGTACGCCAATATGAGGAACGGTAAATGGCTTAACGTGAGGACCTACATCGATATGTCCACCGCCACGAATCGCGTCGCGAATATCATCGAGTTGGTGCTCAAGTGAGTACTTGATGCCTTTCGATGCATCGATCACGCTGCCCCCACCGAGGGCCACAATACTGTCCGCTTGAACCTTGTTGGCATATTGAACGGCCTTATTGATGTCATCGCAACTCGCATCGGGTTTTATATCGGTATACACGCCAACGAGTTCGACTTGTTTGTTGCCCTCGAAAACACCAATGAGTTGGTTAACAAGACCAACGCTCTCAAGTCCCACATCGCTGAGTAGCAACACGCGATGTGCGCCTTTTGCTGCCAACTGAGCCGGAATATCTCTGATTGAATCCTCACCCGATAGGACCACGGTACGCATGTTAAACATAAAGTTGTTGTTCATGATTTCATCTCCAAACTAATAATTAGGCGCACAGTGAAGCGAGCACTGCACGTTTGAATTCGTTGTCTTCAGGGCCTAGCAGCTGACTCACGTTATGAGCCTTGGCATCCGTTTTCATCACGGTCTTTGCATGAGAAAAGGTAAGAAACCCTTCTTTGCCGTGATACGCCCCTTTTCCTGACTCACCGATGCCGCCAAACGGAGCATCATCGACAGCTAAATGGAACACGCAGTCATTGATACACATTCCGCCGGAATGAACCTGAGTAGATACCTTGTGCTGTAGCGATTCATTCTCAGACATTAGGTACAGCGCAAGAGGTCGCGGTCTTGCCGTGATGAACGCTATGGCTTGTTCAACCGTTGAATAGGTAATAATTGGAAGCAGAGGACCAAAAATCTCTTCGCTCATAACCGGAGAATCCACCTTCGGATTCACAATGAGATGAGTGACCATTATTTGTCTGTCTGTTGATATCGAGTTGCTGTGACACGCGACGACTTTGCTGTTTACAGCAATTTCGTGTTCTAGTAGTGTTTGAACGCGATCAAACTGTCGTTTGTTGATAAGCCCTGTCAGGCTGTCGGAGTCGATTCCGTTGGTGTACAGCTTTTGATAGTGACTGCAGTATGCATCTACGAACGCTTGCTCTTTGCCCTCTGGAAGCAACACATAATCTGGTGCGACGCAAACTTGTCCATTATTGAGGCTCTTGCCGTAAATGATCCTCTCAACTGCCATCTCGATATCGACATCATCAGCAACAATCACCGGGGACTTGCCACCCAGTTCGAACGTCAGTGGAGTAAGGTTCTCAGCTGCTGACTTCATTACCATGCGGCCAACTCCAGTAGAGCCAGTAAACAGCAAGTGATCAAAAGGCAGACTAGTAAAGCAGGCTGCGATATCAGCCTCCCCCTCGATGACAACCACTTCATTTTCACTAAAGCAGCTCGCCAGCATCTTTTTAATGGTTTGGTTGGTGTGGGGCGTAAACTCGCTAAGCTTGATCATTGCTAGGTTACCCGCAGCGATAGCTGAGATAAGCGGACCAATTGATAGCATCACAGGAAAATTCCAAGGCGTCACAATACCCACGACACCTTTAGGCTGATAAACCACTTCAACCGTCGAACTTGAGAGCAGCGGCCCCGGATTGCGTTTACAAGGTGCCATCCAGCTGTCCAGTTGAGACAGAGTGTGATCAATATTGCCGATACATGGCAGTACATCAGCAATTAAGGTGTCCTGATGACTGCGTCTTCCATAATCTTTGTCGAGAGCCAGACACAGATCTTGACTGAATTGCTGCAGAGCACTTTTAAGCGCTTTGAGTTTTGCTACGCGCTGCTCAAAGCTTGGCATTGGCGTACATTGATAGTGCGTTTTCAGTCTTTTATGAATCGCGACAAGTTGTTCATTCGATATGGTTTGCATGTCATTTCTCCTCTGGAAGTGGTTACACACTAAACAAAACAAACCGGTCGGTCTAGTAAATAAATGTCAGAGATCTGTCAATTGAAAACACGAAATACAAGATCGGCTCAATAACTTGTTGTCAGCAAAGCAAAAACCTTGAATTTTGTGCGGCCAATTACACTTCAATAAACTCATGGCTGTTTTCGGTGTGAACCTTGAGGTTGGTCATGCGAGACCACCGTTTTAGATCTAAACTGGAATTAACTAATCAATTAGTTATCGGTTTTATACCTGTGGAGGGAAACGTATGAGCAGTAGTACCTTTATCGTCAACTTTGTTGGCCAAGCTACCCCAGCCACCATCAAAAACCTTGCATCCGTTACCCACGAAAATGGCGGGAAATGGCTGGTGAGTAAAGTGAACTTCATTGAAGACAATGTCGCAGCCGTCATCAAAGTCGAACTTCCGAGCGAAAATGAGCAAGTTGTCAAAGATGCCTTCAACAACCAACAAGGTTTGCTCGTTCAGATTTCAGATACTGACCCGCATCGACATGACCAAGAAACGGTTTTCCAGCTCCGACTCGACGCCAATGACAGAGCAGGTATCGTCAATGAAATTACCCAATTCTTAGATGGTCAAGATATCCGCATTTTAGATATGGATTGCCACCGTGTGTTTATCGCAGGCGGCGGTGGTATTGGTTCAAGCCTGTTTACTGCAAACATGGCCCTGAAAATCCCGTCAGCCATGCAAATTGAAGATGTGGCAAGCGAACTTGAAGCACTGAGTGAGGATACTCGTGTGATTCTTGAATCGTGACCGGGAGTTAAGCAACCAGAGACGAAAAAAGGGCAAACACTGTTTGCCCTTTTTTCGGATTCAGAACCACTAGACGCGATTATCGCCAAACCCATAAGCAATAATTTGACTAATCTCAGACAGCGAGCGACCTGATTCTTGATGCCACTCCATAAACGCTTTGTTTGCAGCTGTCATCGCACGCTTTGTGCCTCTACCAGAATCAATGATGTTGGTATTACGCAGATACCCTTCTACATCATTCGACAAGATAAAGGTGTCAACGCCAAGTTGTCGTAAGGCGTAAGGCCCGGTATTTCCACCCAAGCGCGCTCCATGTTTTTTAAGATGCGCCCACAAATCCGTTATCGACTCCTTTGGCCAATCTGCCACCATTTGAGCAAAAGAGTCATGCTCAAATCGCGCACGTTGGATCATCGCAGCGTTGGCTGGAATCGACATCACCTTGGTCATATGGCGAATAATTTTTGGATCTTGCGCTTTCTGCTCCCACTGTTCTTCTGAAAGCATCAACAATGGGTCGATACGAAACTGGAAAAAGTGCTCCTCAAAGTTCGGCCATTTGTTGCGCACGACTTTCCAAGAGATACCGCTTTGGAACACCTTCATAGAAAACGCCGACAACCAACGGTCCTCCGGAATAGCGGCAACTTCGTCACGAGTAAGAGGCTTAGATACGATAGACTCAAGTCCTTGTTCTCCCCCTTTGCGTTCTGCAGCTCTCGCATAAATCGAATCAAACTTTTCCATATATTTCCATTACCTAATGCCAAAATAGCAAACGACTAAATTGAACCAAAAAAGATGCATTTCGTAACTATACTCGTTACTGACACTTGGAATCTAGCTAAGGATAGCCTTTATGAGAGCGCTTTTAATTTTTGTTCTACTGCCGCTAAATGTTCTAGCCGCACAATTTGGTCGGATTGACTATGAAGGCAGCCAGCATTGGATCAAAGTCGCCGAAGAAAACCAAAAGCTCTACGATATCTTGTCTGATGCTCCTTTCGATAACCCTAAAACGCTAGAGACCATCAAAGCCTCCGAAGCAACGCTCATCGCCCCGCTAACCAGTGCCAGCGTGTACGCTGTTGGGCTCAACTTTAGAAGCCATGCTGGAAACTCTGGTGCAGCTAAGCCAGAGATATTCTTTAAATCCGTTGACTCAGTACGAGTAAGTGGCGATCTTTCCTTCCCTAAGGGCGCCAGCAATGTGCACTTTGAAGGTGAACTCGTCATTGTGATTGGCAAGGAGTGCCAAGAGGTCAGTAAATCTTCAGCACTGGAATGTGTGTTCGGCTATCTCGCGGGTAACGATCTCACAGAGCGCAGCTGGCAAGGGCAAGATCTGCAATGGTGGCGAGCGAAAGGAGCTCGAGGATTTGGGCCGGTTTCTAACTTTATCGTGAGTGACATCGCCATTAAAGACCAAGTCATCACAACAACACTTAACGGCAATGTTATGCAGCAAGAGAGTGTCGCCAACATGATTCATGATGTTCCTGCTATTGTCTCTTACATTAGCACCTATATCACCCTACATCCTGGTGACTTGATTTTCGCTGGCACGCCTGGCAGAACTCGCTCTCTTAAAGCTGGGGATGTGGTGAGCGTAGCAATAGAAGGTATTGGTGAAGTCACCAACACCATCCAAAGCTCAAACTAACTCGTATTCCAGACCTAATGCTTGGTAGCTATCGATGACTTCTTGGCGTCGATAACAGTCCAGGCTGTGGTCGTTGATAAGACCAGCGGCCTGTAGATACGCATAGACTATGGTTGAGCCCACAAACTTAAAGCCGCGTTTTTTCAGGTCTTTGCTTAATACATCGGAAACCTGCGAAGTCGCAGGATAGTCTTCTAGCGTTTCGTGACTGCTCACTAATACCTTGTTGTTGGTAAAAGACCAAAGATAGCTGCGAAAACTGCCAAACTCTTTTTGAATCTCTATAAAGTGCTGGGCATTGGTAATGGTTGAGCTTATTTTTAGCTTGTTACGAATAATGCCTGTGTCTTGCTGCAATCGAATTTCATCTTGTTCGGTAAACGCGGCGACTTTCTCAACATCGAAATCTGCAAACGCGTTTCGGTATCCTTCTCTTCTTTTGAGAATGGTGTACCAGCTAAGACCGGCTTGAGCGGATTCTAGGACCAGGAACTCAAACAGAGTTTTGTCATCAAGGACGGGGACACCCCATTCTTTGTCGTGGTATTCGACGTAGTCTGGTTTGGTTTCGTCTAGCCATGGGCAGCGGGTGGACATTGGGGTTGGCTCCTTGTTGTTGGGGTTGTAATGTTGAGCCTCCCTCTTTTGCTAATGGGAGGCTGGGAGGCGTGAGACGCGGAGTATAAATCGAGCGTTAGTCGGTCGTTGTTAGTCCGCATTACCCCCTCTAACTCCCCCTTATCAAGGGGGAGAACTACTGGCTAGCTCCTTTCGTCGCATCGCCTTTTTAAAACGCTACGCGATAGCGAGCATTAGCTCCTCTCCTTGCAAGCGGGGCGCGTAGTTGGCCGGCTGGGAGGGGTGAAACGCCGAGTATGAATCGATAGTTAGTCGGTCGTTGTTAGTCCGCATTACCCCCTCTAACTCCCCCTTATCAAGGGGGAGAACCGTAGGCTAGCTCCTGTCGTCGTATCGCCTTTTCAAAAAGCTACGCGATAGCGAGCAATAGCTCCTCCCCTGCTAAGGGGAGGCTGGGAGGGGTAAGGCTCTTCAACCTCATACCACCTTCACACGGTGGAATATACGATACAGCACCGGCACAACAATTAACGTCAACACTGTCGCAAAACCCAAACCAAACATGATGGTTACGGCCATTGGTTTAAAGAAGATATCAGGCAATAGCGGAATCATACCAAGAATCGTGGTAATCGCCGCCATACATACCGGACGAACACGACTTAAAGCCGCATCAACTACCGCCAAATAGGGCTCTTTACCTGACTTCATCTCAATCTCAATCTGGTCCAGGAGTACGATACCGTTTTTCAGCAGCATACCCGACAAACTCAAGAAGCCAAGCAGTGCCATAAAACCAAATGGTGTATTTAAGGCAAGCAAGCCTGTCGTTACACCAATGACAGCCAACGGCACTGTCAGCCAGACGATAAGCGCCTCTTTCACCGCATTGAACAAGAAGATGGTGATCAAGAACATAAACAGATAGCCAAGTGGCATTGTCTGGAACAGTGACTCTTGAGCATCGCCAGAAGACTCATACTCGCCACCCCACTCCAACGAGTAACCCGGTGGAAGCTCTATGGCCTCAATCTGAGGTTGCAGACGTTTTTGAAGCGTAGCTGCCGTCTCTTCACCAAGTAGATCAGGGTCTGCCATGATGGTTAGCATGCGTTTACGGTTCTTACGCACAATGATCGGGTCTTCCCATCGAGTATCATAACCCTGAGTAACTTGTTGGAATGGAATGAACTCGCTCAGTGCAGGACTCCAAATCATCATGCCTTCGATGTTACGAATATCGACACGCTCCGCATCTGGAAGGCGTGCGACGATTGGCATCAGAGTCGTACCATCGCGATACAGACCGACCGATTTACCAGAGAAAGACATCATGAGTACATCATCCACATCGGATTTTGTGATGCCGTAACGTCTTGCCTGACTCTCGTTGAAGATTGGCTCTAGTACCTTAGTGCGCTCGCGCCAGTCATGGCGAATGTTATAAGCACCAGGATCGGCATACATAATATCCATCACTTGAGATGCAATACTACGTAACACCGTTGGATCAGAGCCGATAATACGCGCTTCAATCTTCGCACCGCCGCCAGGACCTAACTCAATCTGTTTCAACTTGTAGTTAATCTCTGGGAACGTCGCATCCAAATACTCGCGGAATCGCTCCATCAAAGAGTTCAACTCTTCGTAGTTATGAACGCGAGTAGTGATCTCACCGTAGGCGGCATAGCTTTTCTCTGGTGCGTAAGTGAGCATGAAACGTTGTAAGCCCTTACCCGCCGTTGTGGTGATATGGTCGGTTTCTGGCTGATCGGCAATCCACGTTTCGATCGCTTTAAGTTTGGTGTTGGTTGCTCGAATATCGGTTCCCTCAGGAAGCCAAACATCCACTTGGAACATAGGCGTCGTTGAAGCTGGGAAGAATGACTGTTTCACCTGAGTAAAGCCATAAAGAGCCGCGACTAGTGCTGCAATTAGCACTACAACCGTCAACCACGCTCTGTGCATACAGAACTCGAGGAACTTGCGGTATGCAACGAAGACAAAGCCGTTATACGGGTCCTTACCTTCCTCGCCTTCTTTCACCTTTTGTCCTTTAAAGAAGATATCGGCAAAGAAGGGTGTCAGCGAGATTGCCGTAAACCAACTGAGCATAAGAGAGATCAGAAGTACCGAGAATAAGGTACCACAATACTCACCAGTAGAATCCTCAGAGAGACCGATAGGGGCAAACGCGGTAACCGCAATCACGGTTGCACCAAGAAGCGGCCACTTGGTTTGCGTGACAATATCAGTTGCCGCTTGCAGCCTCGTTCGCCCTTTTTGCGTCCCTATGAGTATCCCTTCGACCACCACAATGGCATTATCCACCAGCATCCCCAACGCTATAACCAGCGCTCCCAGTGAGATACGTTGTAAGTCGATGGCCATATACTGCATGAAGATAAAAGTGCCCAATACCGTAAGCAGCAATATCAGACCAATCAACAGCCCTGAGCGAAGCCCCATAAAGAACAGCAGTACAACAATAACAATCGCAACCGCCTGTCCAAGACTGACAACAAAACCTCGAACCGACTTGTCCACCTCTTTCGGCTGACTGTAGACTTCGTTTATCTCAATCCCTACAGGTTGTTGGAACTTAAGCTCTGCGAGCCTGCGATATAGGCGATCCCCAACTTCCACTACGTTAACACCTGTAGCAAATGAGATACCGACGTTAAGTGCCACATCACCGTTGTAGGTAATGATGTTACTTGGCACTTCTATAAAGCCGCGCTTAATATCCGCTACGTCTTTCAAATAGATAAGACCCTGAGCCCCGCCTTCGGTCAGAATCAAGTCACCAAGCTCAGATACATCGGTAAACTCACCAGTCGGCTGGATGCGAATATACTCATCTCCGATACGCGTTGCACCGGCGTTAGACACGATATTCTGGGTTTGCAGCAGGTTAAAGATCGTACTTGGAGCGATTCCTAGCGCACTAATGCGTTTAATAGAAATCTCAATGAAAACCTGCTCTTGCTGATCGCCTGTCACGGAGACTTTACTGACACCATCAACAAGCTCGAGTTCTCGGCGAAGATAATCAACGTAATCCAAAAGCTCTTTGTAGCTATAACCCTCACCAGTCAGGGCAAACAGCACCCCATAAACGTCACCAAAGTCATCAATAACCGAAGGTTCATTCACACCTGGGGGGAGTGAGCCTTTCACATCATTCACTTTTCGACGCAACTCATCCCAGATCTGCGGAAGATCATCAGGACCATAATTGTTTTTCATCGTCACCGTGATCTGTGAAAGACCTCTACTTGAAATCGAATTGATCTCATCAACATACGTTAGCTGTTGGATCGCCTTCTCAATAGGATAAGTCACCTCCTCTTCCACCTGCTGAGGTGTCGCACCAGGGTAAGAGGTGACGACCATGGCATCTTTGATGGTAAAGGCCGGGTCTTCCAGTCGTCCTAACCCAAAAAATGCTGAAACGCCGCCGATCAAGAAGATTAGCGAGACCATCCAGCTTATCACGCGATTACGGATAAAATACGCCGCTACGCCAGTGATTTCATCATCGGATTGCGGTAATGATTTTTGTTGTTCTTGGCTCATTACTTCGCCTCCTGCGGTAATACTTCAACCTTCATGCCTTCCCTCAATCGTGCAATCCCTGCCACGACAATTTGCTGTGACTGCTCAAGCCCTTTCAGTATCTGGATCGTCGATTGTGATACCTTGCCTGTCGTCACTTGTTGTTTGGTCACCGTATTATCTGAGTTGAGGACCCAAACAAACTTCTCATCGTCGGCAAGTGAATCACCATCCTGATTGAACACCGCGGCAATTGGTACACTTACGCCTGCAGCAAGCTTGAGACCTACGTCCTCTGCTTTAGAGGTCACATCCACGGCCATACCGTCGAGAATGTATTCATTCTCAGGCATTGGCAGCACTAATGTTGCGGTAAATGTGCCAAGCGCGGGGTCTGGCTCGGTAGTAAACTCCTTCAAGGTCGCGACATATTCATTGCCAGATGGCACACGAACGAGAGCTTCAATGTTGGTGATATCTTGATGTTTAGGTTGATTAAGCGAGAAGCTGTCCGGCATTTGAACCACTACCTCGACCTCTTCAATACTGTGGATGTTCACTATCTGCTGACCAATCTGAACGTTCTCAAATTTTTCCGCAGAAACGCGAGAAATAATGCCATCTACCGGTGCCTTCAACTCAGTAAACGAAAGGCGCAACTTAGCAAGTTCCAACTCAGCTCTGGCATACGCTCGCTGAGCCGCTATCTCATCAAACTGCGACTGCGCAAGTAAGCCTTTTTTCACTAGCGGGCTAGAACGGCGATATTGACTATCGATAACGTTAAATCGTGCCTGAGCGTTATCGACAGCGAGTTTATAGTCGGTCGGTTCTAAGACCGCAAGTACATCTCCTCGATTTACAAAATCCCCTTCCTTCAGATCAATAGTGCTGATCTCTCCCGCGACGCGAAAGCTTAAGTGGGAACGGTCAGCAGCACTTGCGAGTGCAGGAAAGTAAAGCTTGCTCTTAAGTTCCGTTTTGCCAATGGCAGACACACGAACTTTCGGTACTTCGTCACGGACGCCAACTTCTGGCTTACCGCAACCAACAAGAAATGAGCCAAGTAAGACGGCAATAAGATAACGATGAGTCATATTAGAGCCCCCTCTCTTTAATCCATTCGCGAACCTTGATGCCAGCTTCAATACCCTGAACACCGGAGATCACGATTTGGTCGCCATCATTCAGTCCGCTCACTACTTGACGTTTTTCATTCAGTTCCACAGCCACTTTCTCGACTAGACCTTGATCGTTAACACGCCATACACACTGTGTATCTCCCTCCATAAAGAGCGCTGAGGTTGGAATAACCGTTGCGGAACCACTTTTAGCGATCACGCGAACTTGTCCCGCCATTCCAGGTAAGATCCCAATATCGGTCGGTCTTTCCATCACCATGGTAACCTTGTAGCTACCGGTTTTTGGATCCGCTTCTGTATCAATTTCTTGGAAAGTAAGCTCGTACTGATTGGACGGATAGGCGTCATACGCCATCGTTGCTTCGACTTCAGTACCGCCTTGAAAACGATTCAAAAGATGGTCTGGAAGCTGGAATATCACCTTAAGAAGTTGATTAGACTGAATGTTCATCACGCCTTCTTTGGCTTGAATGTATTCATAGTTATCGGCTGGGATGATAGAGACGGTTCCATCATAAGGTGCGATTAAGCGAGTGTAGCTGAGGTTAGCTTTTGCCTGTGACCAGTCAGCTCGGGCAGAGTTCATGTTCGCTTTGGCCTGGTCGAAGTCTTGTTCAGACACCACCTGGCTTTTACGAAGACTTAGTGCACGCTGATACTGCACGTCTGCAAGACGGAAATTGGCTTGAGCTTGTTTTTCAAGTAGTTGATATTCATCTGGATTCAGCTCAGCGAGAAGATCCCCTTTCGTCACAGGTTGACCTGCGCGAACCACAATACGCTCTAGTTGTCCTGGCACTCGAAATGCTAATACCGCTCGGTCGCCCGCCTCAGAAGTGGCTGGAAAAGTACGTTCAAACTGGCTATTACCGACGGCGACAGAGAAAAGTTTGGCTGGGCGAGATTCTGGCTCGGGAACGGGTGGCGGCTCCTTACCGCAACCACTAAGAAGGCTAGTGACGACCACCAGCAAGGTAAACTTACTATTCATTCTCTAACTACCTTGTTTTAATTGTAATTTAAAACATAGTCTAGAGATGACAGACTTGCCACCAAGTCATTAATAATTAATAGTTTTACCTTGCTTTTATTGGTGTATTAACAACCGCTTTTCGCTAATTGTTCAAATCATCAAATCCTACACACTGGATCTGCTTTTCATCCAGCCAGGCTTTTAACTTCGGATCCGTGAGGATAGTTAGCTCTTCAACTCGCTCAGCGCTATATCCTGATAGCTGAGTTAGCTCTTGTGTCACTGCATTTGAGGGATGACACATGAACTCAATAATGCCGTCTGGGCATGATGTTCTGTGCTCCAGTAACAACTCTTGAAACCGAGCGAGTGAAACACCCTCGGCGAAAAAACGCATATCAAATCTTGTCGGTGTCGCCACCTCCAACCCTTCTTGACCAGCAATGATATTGTCAATTCGTCGAACGGGCAGCCCAATCTCATTGGCTACCTGAGTGAAAGCCTGTTTGAGCGGCGCAAACACACCACCAAAATGGTGGCTATCGAGGTGATTAATTTTTAGTCCGGCGTCAATGGCTGCTTGATATTGTGCGTATAGTTCAGCCGATACCTCTGCAGGATTGACGTCTGTCTTGTTTCGGAGCACCGACTTATCGAGAAAGTAGCCACTATCGTCAACCAAACTAGGAACGTATTCAGCAGGCAAAATAGGCTTACCACTGGTTACGGTGAAATGAAGGCCAACTTCAAGTACTTTTCCTTTATGGTAAAGCTCGATCGCGTGCTCCGTACCAGGTTGATTCATCATTATGGTCGTCGACTTAACGATACCCGCACGAAAGCACTCAACAATACCCAAATTTACCGCTTCCGTTAGACCAAAATCATCTGCATTCACAATAAGCTTCACAAGCTACCTCATTAAAAGTACGCACTTCAGTTAATGCTAGACATAGTGTTGTACTGCAGTGTTCAGATCAATCTTTTAGGGGCTGAATTGCGAAGAATAAATACAAAATGAGAGGTCAATTGACCTCCCATTTTCTGTTTCAAAGATTGTACCAATCTAGCGGCTACAACTTACTAAACTCGCGATTCACCTTAAACGCTTCAGAAGTCACATACGCTTCCATATCACGTACCTTGTGTTCCATTGAGTCGAAATCGCGCTCTAATGTAGATAGTAGATCCTTGGCGTTTTGTCCTTGCTGCCAAGGTTTACTCTTTAGTGAGTGTTCTTTCTTGCTTTTCATCGCTTGGACAAAATTATCTGGCTGCTTCTCTAGCATCAAGCTAAGCGCAAAATACGCCAACATCACAAGGAAAAAGCCACTGAACAGTGCGGCGGAGATGAACAAAATCCGCACCAGCCACACTTCCAGTCCAAAGTAGTTTGCAAGTCCTGCGCAAACCCCGGTGAGCTTACCGTTGACAGGATCTTTATACAGCTCTCTATGAGTCATAATTTTGTCTCCAGTTCGGCGCTTCCGCATCTAGAATCCTTTCTAGATTATCAACTCGAGCCTGCATTTTTTCTGCTCGTTGTGACAAGGTCTGCAGCTTTTGAAAGTCTTGTTCAGACAACCCATTCTCTGACTTGCGTTTGCTGCGGTAGTGGAGAAAAAGCCACAGCGGTGCGACAAAAATCAGAAAGACAATTAATGGACCCGCAATTAAAAAAGACGACATGTTTTTCTCCTACTCCGCGTTATTTTTCGTTATTCATCTGCTCTTTGAGTTTCGCAAGTTCTTTGTCGATCTCATCTTGCGCTTGCAGCTCTGCAAACTCTTGGTCTAGAGACTTAGCGTTGCCCGTTTTCGAATAAAGATCCGCCTCGGCTTCAAGCTCATCAATTTTGCGCGAATACTGCTCAAACTTCGCCATCGCTTCATTTGTGCGACTTGTGTGCAGATGTTTTTGCACATCTCGGCGGTTGCTTGCCGCTTCCGAGCGAATAATCAACGCTTGTTGTTTGGCGCGAGTTTCAGTGATCTTTGATTCAAGCTTAGCAATTTCGTTGGTCAATTTCTCAATGGTTTCTTCCACTAAGGTTTGCTCATCGTGCAAGCCTTTTACAACGTTTTCAAGCTTTTGCTTTTCAATCAGTGCTGCGCGAGCAAGATCTTCACGCTGCTTAGTCAGTGCCAACGTCGCTTTTTGTGCCCACTCCGCAATTTGCTCTTCAATTGCAATCACTTTACGAGCCAGTTCTTTTTTATCGGCAATGGCTTTTGCTGAGTTAGTGCGCACCTCAACCAAAGTATCTTCCATTTCCTGAATGATTAGACGAATCATTTTTTCTGGATCTTCTGCTTTATCAAGCAGTGCACTAATATTTGAGTTTACGATATCGGCAAAACGAGAAAAAATACCCATAATACATCTCCTGTCTGGACGAGTTCGCCATTGAACTCTTTGGTAGTTGTTATTGATAATCCAAGTACCGTGCCAATTTTAATATTCGATAAAATTCAATAGCTTAATAAATTCCACTCGATTTATCATGACTCAGTGCTAAGATGCATTAGCCAACTATTGGTAATTTTTACCAACTTCAAAGGGAATATCATGGCTCAAAACTTAATTGGTGAATCTCCTGCGTTTCTTGCCGTTCTAGATAAGGTTTCTCGACTTGCTCCGATTGATCGCCCCGTGCTAGTGATTGGAGAACGAGGAACGGGTAAAGAGCTCATTGCGCAGCGCTTGCATTACCTGTCTAAGCGCTGGGACCAACCGCTTGTCTCTTTGAACTGCTCTACACTAAGTGAAGGCTTGATTGACTCTGAATTATTTGGCCATGAGTCTGGTGCTTTTACTGGTGCAAAGGGTCGACACCAAGGGCGTTTTGAGCGCGCTGAAAATGGCACTTTATTCTTAGATGAGCTCGCGACTACGCCACTATCAGTACAAGAGAAACTGTTAAGAGTGATCGAATATGGTCAATATGAGCGAGTCGGCGGCGCCACCGCACTCGAAGCCAACGTTCGCCTTGTATGCGCAACCAATGAAGATTTACCCTTGCTCGCTGAAAAAGGTAAGTTTCGTCCCGACCTGCTCGATAGACTGGCTTTCGACGTTATTCACCTTCCCCCACTAAGGCACCGACAAGAGGACATCTCGTTGCTCGCGGAGTTTTTTGCTATCAAAATGTGCCGAGAGCTCGGTTTACCCTTCTTTGTTGGCTTTACCGAGCAGGCGTGGCAAAGCATCCACGATTACCAATGGCCCGGCAACGTACGTGAGCTCAAAAACGTTGTAGAGCGCGCTGTATACCAGCAAGGTACTAATGAAGACCCTATCGAATCTCTAATATTCAATCCATTTGAGAGCGATTTTGGCAAGCTAAGTTCAATGGCAAGAAAGGATGATCTTCAGGGTACGAACAGTGAAGAGGAAACCGCGTCAGAGGATTCTGATGCTTCTGCACCGCCAGTGGACTATGCATTCCCTCTAGACTTTAAGTCTTGGCAGGATGAACAGAATATAAAGTTGATTAATGAAGCACTTAAGCAAGCTCAATACAATCAACGAGGTGCTGCCAAACTGCTAAGCTTGAGTTATGACCAGCTAAGAGGATTGGTGCGAAAGTATAAACTGGTTTGAGAATGATGGATTCCTCGCCTACCTATCTAACAAAGTCGACGATAAGTGCTTGTCGTTATTGGTTTAGCGAGTAAAAAAGTGGTAAATTACCCTGATCTCAATACAGATATTACGTTCGCCAACGAATGTAGCGTGTTTATGAAGGCAATAATCAAATTATCACTTGGGCTATGTGGCTTAGTTCTGCTAGCAGGGTGTGAAGACAAAGTCGACCACTCGAAAATAAGACAAGACGGTTTCGTCTACTGCGACCAAGGCAGACCAAGTACATTCAACCCACAGCTAGTCGACGGTGGTATCACTGTTGAATCAATAGCACCGCAAATATTCGATACCTTGCTCACGCTAAATTCGGGTACCCATCAGCCTGTACCAAACTTGGCAAAATCGTGGCAGGTCGACAAATCAGGTACTGAATATACCTTTTATCTACGTCAAGGCGTGCAGTTTCAAACCACAGATTGGTTTACTCCCACTCGGACTCTAAACGCGGATGACGTAGTCTTTAGCTTCAATCGAATTATTGACCCCAATAACCCGTTTCATCAGGTTGGTGGTAGTGTCTACCCTTGGTTTGCGGGTATAGATTTTGCCAATCTTGTACAGAGTGTCGAAGCGGTTGATGAGCTTACTGTGAAGTTTACCTTGTCCCGACCAGACAACTCTTTCCTATCGAATATCTCGACTGCGCATGCGCCTATTTACTCAGCCGAGTATGCAGGCAATCTATTGTTTAGCGACAAGAAGCTGGATATTGATACGTTGCCTGTTGGCACGGGACCGTTTTACCTCGATGAGTATCAAGTTGCCGATTTAGTTAGACTGAAACGTCACGATAATTACTGGCGTGGTCCCGTACAGATGTCGCAAGTGGTATTTGATATCTCGCACCGTGGCGCTGGCGCACTGGCTAAGCTTCTTCGAAATGAGTGCGATGTGCTCAACTCGCCAATCTCTAGTCAGATCCCGGTCATCCTTGAAGAAGACTCTGTTGTGTTGCAAGCCAAACCTGCGATGAACGTGGCGTTTGTTGCTATGAATACACAACATCGAGCGCTTAGCGATGCTCGAGTACGTAAAGCGTTAAATCTTGCTATCAATCGCGACAACATCTTAGAAGCCGTTTACTTCGGCAGCGGAGAGAAGGCATATAGCCTGCTCCCACCGAGCTCTTGGGCACATCAAAAAGATGCGGTTCAAGTACGCTATGACCGTAACTACGCCATGGCGCTGCTTAGAGAAGCAGGCTACGCTCACGGCTTAGAGCTCACAATGGCGGTTCCTCTAGAGCCACGTGTATACAATCCAAGCCCTCGTAAAACCGCTGAGCTCATTCAGGCGAACTTTGCCGATATTGGCATCACCTTGAATCTATTGACCGATGATCGCGTTGACCGCCAAGAGTTATCTAATATCGAGTCCGTCGATATGTTGCTCACCGGCTGGGTCGGCAATACCGGCGACCCAGATAACTATTTGCGTCCCCTTCTTTCGTGCACCTCTAAGCGTGAAGGTCTTAACCTTTCGATGTGGTGTAACGACGACTTTGATTTCATTTTGGACTTAGCACTCGAAGTGAATCAACCAAGGTATCGCCTGAATCTTTATCGCCAGGCACAAAACATTCTGAACGAGGAAGTACCTGTGCTGCCTATCGCTCATGGACAGAAATACCAAGCACATAACGAGAATCTAACCGGTTTTAGAACCAGCCCATTTAACGCTCAGCCGTTTGACCAAGTTGTGAGGTTGAAGTAAATGTTTTGGTATTCGATTCGCCGCCTCAACCTCTTTGTGATCACACTGCTGATCCTAACGTTTGTCGGCTACAGCTTGGTGCGACTAGAGCCTCAGTCTCACTGGGCGACGCAGCCAATGATGGCAGGCTGGTTTGAGTATTTGGGCCGACTGATTGAACTCGATTTTGGTCTAACCAAAGCTGGCGTTCCTATCACTCAAGAATTGGCGTCAGTTCTTCCGGCCACACTTGAACTTTGTTTTGCAGCCTTCACTATCTCTGTGTTCCTGGGTATTCCTGCGGGCACTATTGCGGGTATGCGCAAAGGGAAATGGCTCGACAACGTAATTTCGTTTTCTTCAATGGTTGGCTACGCCGCGCCTCTCTTTTGGATTGCGCTGTTGATGATCATGTATTTCTCGCTCAACTATCAATGGTTTCCAGTAGCTGGTCGATATGACCTCCTTTACGAGATCGATCATGTCACAGGGTTTGCGCTTATCGACGCATTGCTCTCTGACGGACCTTATCGCAAAGAAGCACTGCAAAGTGTGATTGAACATATGATTCTGCCTTGTCTAGTATTGGCACTGTCACCTACGATGCAGGTTATCCGTATGATGAGAACCTCGGTGACTGAGGTGATGTCGCAAAACTATATCCGAGCTGCGCGTATTCGTGGTTTGTCTAACTATGAAATCGTCATCGAGCACGTACTGCGTAATGCGATTCCGCCAATTATTCCTAAACTTGGTGTTCAGCTCTCGAGTATGATTACGCTCGCGATTATGACAGAGTCCATTTTTAACTGGCCTGGTGTCGGTCGTTGGCTTTTAGACGCGCTATCAAACCAAGACTACGCGTCTATTCAAGCAGGTGTATTGGTTGTGGCGACTATCGTTTTAGCGGCAAGTATTGTGTCAGATTTGATTGGTGCGATGATCAATCCGCTAGTAAGGAAGGAATGGTATGCTGTCAGATAATGTCTACCAGGAAGAGCGCATTCCGACCCAACTGGAGCGATTTTGGCGCAGCTATCGTTCAAATAGCCTGTCCATGTTCGGTTTGTGGTGCTTAGGGTTTCTGATCCTTATTACTCTGCTTTCTCCGTTTATCACGCCTTACGACCCGATGGCGCAAAGCTCCAATCTGCTGGTGCCGCCTTCGTGGGATCCAGAGGGTACTGTCGACTTCTTCTTCGGTACCGATGACTTGGGACGCGATATTTTATCGCGCATTATCGACGGCTCTCGATTGTCATTTGGCGCGGCGGTGATCATCACCGCGATTGCAACCCTAGTCGGCTGTTTAATCGGTATCCTAGCGGGTATGACGCGTGGTTTGCTGTCCAGTACACTGAACCACTTGCTCGATACCGTCATGTCGATTCCTTCGCTGCTGCTAGCGATTATCTTTGTCGCCTTCTTGGGTCCAGGTGAGTTCAATATCATGTTGGCGATCTGCCTTGCGTTGATCCCTCGATTTATTCGCTCTATCTACGTAGCGGTACACACCGAAGTTGAGAAAGACTACATCATGGCGGCGAGACTTGATGGTGCGAACGAATTTTATCTACTTTGGAACTCGATCTTGCCCAACCTACTCACCGTTATTGCAGCGGAGGTCACCTTTGCGTTGTCTATCGCAATTCTCGATATCACTGCTCTAGGCTTTTTGGGTTTAGGTGCTCAAGCACCAAGCAGTGAATGGGGCGCGGTACTAGGTGACGCCGCTGAGCTTCTCTATCTGGCGCCTTGGACTGTTATTCTGCCAGGTCTAGCCATTCTATTTACAGTAGTAGCGGTGAACATTGTGGGTGAAGGCATCCGAAATGCATTAAGTGCGGGGATCGAATAATGCCAGTATTAGATATTCGACATCTCACCATTGAAATCGAAACCCCGCAGGGGCTCGTGAAAGCCGTTGACCGTATGAGCTTCACGATCAACGAGGGAGAAATCCGTGGTCTTGTGGGTGAATCTGGCTCAGGTAAAAGTCTTGTCGCTAAAGCCATCGTTGGCGTAACCAAAGACAACTGGAAGGTCACGGCTGACCGCATGCGTCTTGGCAACATAGACCTACTGCAGCTTACGCCCCGTGAACGTCGCCGAGTCATCGCTCGTGACGTGGCGATGATCTTTCAAGAACCAACAACTTGTTTGGACCCTTCTGAACAGGTTGGTAAGCAGCTTATCGAATCCATCCCATCGCGCTCGTTCGAAGGTAAATGGTGGGAGCGCTTTAAGTGGCGTAAGAAGCAAGCCATTGCCCTGCTTCATAAGGTCGGCATTAAAGAACACACGCGTGTCATGCACAGCTATCCTTATGAGCTCACCGATGGTGAGTGTCAAAAGATCATGATCGCTATGGCTATCGCTGCCAAGCCGAAACTGCTGCTTGCCGATGAGCCAACTAACGACTTAGACCCGATTACTCAGTCGCAAATTCTGCGTCTGTTAAGTCGCATGAACCAGCTCAACAACACCACTATTGTGTTGATTGGTCACGACTTAACAACGATCACGCAATGGGCAACGCGTATTACTGTTATGTATTGTGGTCAATCGGTGGAATCAGCGGACACAGCTAAGATTCTTGCTAAGCCGAAGCACCCTTATACGGTTGCACTGCTCAAGGCGATGCCAGACTTTGGTGAATGGATCCCTCATAAAGAGAAACTGCAATCACTACCGGGATCAATTCCCCCACTACAGCATCTTCCAATTGGCTGTCGTTTGGGACCAAGATGTCCGTATGCCCAGAGACAATGCGTTGAAATCCCTGAAGCAAAACGAATTAAGAATCATAAGTTCAGTTGTCACTTCCCTCTGAACACGGAGAAAAAAGCATGAGTTCTTTGTTAGAAGTCTCCGATCTAAAAAAAGACTTTGTCACTCGCTCTAAGCTATTTCAGAAGAAAGTGCAGCACGCGGTTAAGCCTGTGAGCTTCAGCCTCGAAGCGGGACAAACAATTGGTTTTATCGGCAAGAACGGCTCCGGAAAATCGACATTGGCTCGCATGCTTGCCGGAGTGGTTGAGCCCACTGCTGGCGAAATTCGAGTGAACGGTGATTTACTAGAACATAAAGACTACTCGACCCGCTGTAAGCTGATTCGGATGATCTTCCAAGACCCGAACACGTCTCTGAACCCTCGAATTCAGATTGGTCGTATCTTGGAAGGTCCGCTCAAGCGAAACACCAATATGCCGCCCGAAGCTCGTATGAAGCGTGTTAAAGACACCTTGATTCGTGTCGGCCTGCTACCGGAGCACGCCTACTTCTATCCGCAAATGCTAGCGACAGGTCAAAAGCAGCGTATCTGTCTGGCTCGAGCTTTGATTTTGCAGCCTTCTATCATCGTTGCCGATGAAGCGCTGAACGGATTGGATATGGCGATGCGCTCGCAGATTATTAACCTGTTTTTAGAGCTTCAGGAAGAGATGGGCGTTGCGTTTGTTTATGTATCTCAGCATCTAGGCATAGTGAAACACATTACGGATAAGGTGATGGTGATGCACGAAGGCGACGTTGTGGAGTATGGCAAGACCAGTGAAGTCCTTACCAACCCACAACATATTGTCACGCAGCGCATGGTAGAGAGTCACTTCCACAAGACGCCCATGCATCGTTAGTGGACGGCATCGTTAAAAAACGGCATCGCTAGTAGAAGACAGCGCTAAAAAACCGACTAAGTAATCAGCTCTATATAACTGTCGATACCTTTTTGTATCGACTTTTTTATTTCCATAAGAGGCTTAGATTGCAAGCTCCAGAGGGCGACCGGCACAGACAATCCACCGCGGATCTTCTCACACTTTATCTCGGTGAGGTTATCCGCCACATAGTCGCTGGTTTCAATGTTCTTAGGCATCAAAGTCCAGCCTAAGCCTTTCTGAGTGAGCTTAATGGTCAGTGCTAACTGATCGATAAGGTCATGGTTTGCTGACAAAACCACATGATTCGCTAACCCTTCATCAACAAGAGATTTGAGAACGAACTGACGTGTCGTCTTCAGTGCGTCATAAACTTGATCTTCAGGTAAGCTTGCTAACTCACTGTACTTACTGGCAAAAGGAACAAACGGCATATTGCCAATCATGGTGTAGTCGATGTTGCTCATTGCACTCGCTTTGGTCACATTAACAATACCGAACTGAATCGACTCATCAGCGAGTCCTTCACGAATCTGCTCTTGCGTCCTCACCAACAAGTTCACACGAAGCGCCGGGAAGTCGTCAATAAGCTGTTCGCGGATTAACGCAATCGCAAGGTGTGGTAAAAAGCTACTGTAGGCGACGGTAACGGCATCAAGCTCTCCAAACGATAAGCTCAGTGCCACTTTATCAAAGGTCTTTGCTTGCTCAAGGGCCTGTTTTGCATAGCGATAAAGAAAATGGCCATCTTGAGTCGGGTCAACACTGCGTGTGTTACGTTCAAACAGTTCAACGGAGACTTGATCTTCTAAGTTGGCAATCACCTGCCCCACTGTGGTTCTGTGTTTACCTAGTCTGCTCCCCGCTTTACTAAAAGAGCGCTCTTCATAGACACTGACAAATGCCGCCAACTGTTCCAAGCTAAAATTCACACACGCCTCCTAAACCCATTTAAAACGTAACTTATTGTCGAAACGTTACTTTTCTTGTCAATGATAGACGAATTATTTCATTTGTCACACAGCTCAGACAGCGTAGTGAGGGCTGTACTTCTTTATTTATGGCTTTTCACCATACTGTAGATGTGAGGATTACGTCCTACGCTGTGATGTTTGGTGATTGGAAATCTCATCATATTATTTTCGCAGACCCAGAGAGCTCTTCTCTGAACGAAATTAACTCGTGAAACATAAAGGTAAACATGATGACAGATTACTCAAAAATCGATAACGAAGTTGAGCAGCTAGCCGGCGTTATCTGGAATATGGCAGAAAAGGTTTGGGACTACGCAGAACTGAGCTATGAAGAGTTCAAAAGCTCAGCGCTGGAAAGTGCCGTACTTGCAAACAATGGTTTTACAATTACTGAGCGTGCGGTAGCTGGCCTAGAGACCTCTTGGGTCGCTGAATGGGGTACTGGCAAGCCTGTCATCGGCTACTTGGTGGAGTTTGATGCACTGCCAGGTCTTGGCAACGATACGGTACCGACTAAAACCCCAGCTAAGAATGGCAATACTAATGGCCACGGTTGTGGGCACAACCTTATCGGCTCTTCATCTATTGGCGCAGCGATCGCGCTAAAAAACCACATGGAAAAAGAAGGTATCGCTGGCACCATTAAGGTTATCGGCTGTCCTGCAGAAGAAGCGTTGAACGGTAAAAACTACATGGTTTCTGCTGGCGCATTTGATGATTTGGATGTTTGTTTGCACAACCACCCTGCGATGGTGAATGCAGCACTGAACTTCCATTCTGCGGCTTCCATCGACCTACTAATCGAGTGGAAAGGCGTCACTGCACACGCTGGTGCAGCTCCGTGGGAAGGTCGAAGTGCACTCCATGCTGCTGAGATTTTCTTAATGTCAGCGAATATGATGCGTGAGCAAATGGAACCTACGGGTCGCCTACACTATCAGATTCTAAATGGCGGTGACGCAGTGAATGTCATCCCTGACTACGCTAAAGTTCTGGTTCGTTACCGCGGAAAATCTGCTGAGAATGTGCGCAAGTATAAGGCGTGGCTAGAAGACATGGCCAAGGGTGCCTCATTGTCGACTCAAACCACTGAAGTCGTGACTAACCTAGGCGGTATCTATGACATTTTGCCTAACGACCCATTTGCCGAAGCAATCACGACTCATATGAATCGTTATCTACCGATCGCTTGGACAGAGGAAGAGCAAGAGTTTGCCAAATCTATTCAACGTGAAATGGGCAAACCAGAACACGGCCTAGCTACAGACGTGATGGATGTACCTCATGGTGTTGAAGTTGGCGGCTCATCAGACGTTGGTGATGTCAGCTGGAAAGTACCAACGATGGGTGTGATGTTTGCCGCATGGCCTAAATACATCCCACCACATCAATGGGGTTGCACTGCGTGTAACGGTATGAGTATTGGACATAAAGCTGGCCTGCAAGCTGCTCATGTTATGGCAGCGCAAGGACTGGAGTTACTCACAAATCCTCAGCTACTAAAAGACGTGACGGCTGAGTTTGAGAAAAACAAAAACGGCCAGGAATATGTTTCATTGAATGATACCGACTATAACCCTAGAGGTATCTTAAATGACGAGCAGTTGACCAACTACGACTGCTGTCTACATACAGCTTTAGAACATTTCGGGCTGGGTGAAAACTACAATCCGACCTGTGGTCACAGCCACAAATAAATCTCACTCACTCATCAAAGCGAGGGCATCAATGCCCTCGCTTTTTTTTTGTCGCGACACAAAGCGCTTAGATTCCCTATCTTCCCAATTTCGAATTACTAAGAGGTGATGATTGAATCCTCTTCAGTGAATTCAGGGGTTAGGGACAAGCCAGATACTATAACCGCAGTTGTTGAGACAAATGTATTACCGCTCAACGAAATATCAAAACTAATCCTTGGAGAAAGCACTTATGTGTACTCGCATTATCTATCAAACAGAATCTGGCAAATTCATTACCGCACGTGGCATGGATTGGAACGATCCAACCGCAAAAACCAGCATGATCGTATACCCACGCGGCCTAGCACAAACTGGTGGTAGCATGGAAAATGCACTGACTTGGACTTCTAAGTATGGTTCTGTTTTTGCTTCTTTTTACGGCAAAGCATCTTCTGACGGTCTAAATGAAGCGGGTTTGACTGCCAACACTCTTTATCTTGCTGAAGCGGATTACGGTGACTACACACTATCGAACAAACCTCGCCTTTCTATTGGCGCATGGAACCAATACTTCTTGGATAACTTCGCCACTGTTGCAGAAGCAGTAGCAGCGATGCAAGAGCCTCCTTTTGTGATTGTCGCTCCGCTACTACCTAACGGCCGCGCAGCATCTGTTCACCTTTCTCTTTCTGATAGCACTGGCGACAGCGCAATTCTAGAATATGTCGATGGTGAGCTTAAAATCCACCACAGCAATGACTACCGCGTCATGACTAACTCACCAGTTTTTGACGAGCAAATTGCAATCAACAAATATTGGGAGCTTGTTGGTGGCGACAAAATGCTACCAGGCACAATCAATGCGGCAGACCGTTTTGTTCGTGCTAACTACCTACTAAAAAGCACGCCTAACTTCGCTGACGGTCAAGAAGCAACGGCTGCTGCCCTATCTGTATTGCGCTCTGTAGGCGTGCCTCTAGGTATGGAAGATCCTGAGCACCCAAACATCTCTGCAACGCTATGGCGCTCAATGTCAGACCATGACGCAAAACGCTTTTTCCTAGACTCAGCAAGCCAACCAGCGCTTATCTGGGTTGACCTAGACAACCTAAATCTAGAACAAGGTGCGCCAATTATGGCAATCGAGCTAAATGGTCCTGAGTTCATCGCTGGAGATGTGACTGACAAGCTAACTCCGACTTCAATGATTACTTGGATGTAATCATCGACGCGACGTACCGCGCAGTTATCTCTTCGGAGGAACAGATGGCTGCGTGGTAACCCTTTTGATGCTGAGATTCGAAAGGTCGATAAACCAGACCTTCCAATCCTGTTGCTAACCTTCTACCTACACATGATTGAGGCAAAAAATGAGCTCTGGTTCAGAAATTTTCAGTGAAGTTGTCACCGTACTAGGAACCGCCGCTTTTGCGCTGTCGGCCGTACTGGCCGCAAGTAAAAGGCGAGTCGATATTTTCTCGCTCATCATACTGGGACTGATCACTTCAATTGGCGGGGGAACAATGCGTGACCTCATGTTGGATGTCCCTGTCTTTTGGTCTCAAGACCTTAGCTATGTGTGGATCTCGATCAGTGCGAGCCTGTTGGGTTTCGTTTTCTTTGGTCTGCTGAAGAAGCGCTGGATAAATGAGTTTTATCTTCATATCGATGCCTTTGCCATTGCTTTGTTTGCCATTCAAGCCACTAACAAGGCATGGGCACTTGGGTTTGGACTCCCTATCGCTCCGGTGTTCATGGGCCTAATAACTGCAGTGGGAGGCGGCATTGTCAGAGATATGCTGATGCAAAGACCTACTCTACTTTTTGAAAGCGAACTTTACGCGATTCCTATCGCATTGGGCTGTGCCATGCACTGCGTGGTTTTAAGTCTCGCACCACAATGGTCGGTACTGAGCTCGACACTCTGTATCTTACTCATCATTGCCGGTCGTTCGCTATCCATCTACTTCAATATTGGGGTACCAAACTGGGCACTACTCGGGCAAAAGTTCACTTTAGTTAAAATGCGAGAGGGTGAGGACTGAGTCCTCTACAGAAGAGTTTGTCGATACTAATGAATTGAATAGCATAGGGAAAACCGCCGTTTGGCTCATCACAACCCAACTACGGAAACACTATTATGATTAAAAAGATGACGCTTACCGCCCTAGCCTCTTCCGTCTTCCTATTCTCACCAACCCTGTTTGCTGACTCTGAGTTGAAACAGTCCGTCTACGAGGACAATGAACGACTGATTGAGCTGTTTGAACACTTCCATGCCAACCCAGAGATCGGCTTTATGGAATTTGAGTCGGCTAAGATCATTGCTAATGAACTCAAGCAGCTTGGTTTCGAGGTTCACGAAGGCATCGCGCGAACCGGCGTAGCCGCGGTGCTTAAAAATGGTGAAGGACCAACGGTCATGTTCCGTGCGGACATGGACGCTTTACCGGTTAAAGAAGAAACGGACCTGCCTTACAAATCCACAAACCCAACCAAAGACCGCTTTGGTAATCCGATTTACGCAATGCATGCGTGCGGTCACGATGCCCACATGACTTGGCTTCTGGGCATGGCAAAACAGTTGACTGAAGCGAAAGAGAAATGGAGCGGCACCGTAGTCCTTATCGCCCAGCCTGCTGAAGAGCTGATTATGGGCGCAACAGCGATGGCAAAAGACGGACTATTTAGTAAGGTACCAGTGCCTGATATTTTGATTGCGGGTCATGTTCACCCTCTTCTGCCAGAAGGCAGTGTATCAATCTCCGACGGTCGTCGTATGGCGGGTACCGACCAGATTGACGTCTTCATTCAAGGTGTCGGTGGTCATGGTTCAACACCTCATGTCACCAAAGATCCGGTTGTGATGGCATCAATGTCAGTACTTGGCTACCAAACTATCATGTCGCGAATGGTCGACCAACAACAACCGGCCGTGCTTTCTGTCGGCGCGATCGAGTCAGGCAGTGAAAACAACATCATTCCTGATACAGCGACGCTCAAGCTCAACCTTCGCTGGTACCGCACTGAAGATCGTGATGTGATGCTTAAAGGTATCAAGCAAGTCACCGACAATGTGGCTCGCATGTACGGTGTGGATGAAGACAACATGCCGACCTATGAGATAAAAGGCTACTCAACACCACTCATTAATCCAACTAAAGAGTCGGAAGTCGCCAAACAGGCGATGATTGAATCTCTTGGAGAAGAGAACGTGAAACTCGGGTTTCCACCAGTAATGGGGTCTGAAGATTTTCACATGTTGACCTACGAATACCCGGAAGTACCGGTATTGTTTGTCGAAGTTGGTGCGGCAACACAGAACACATGGGATACCTTCGTCGAACACGGCACTTTCCCTAAATATACTAACCACAATCCAAACTTTGTGGTTGAACAAGGCGCTATCCCGACCGGGACGATAGCGCTTACTTCTGTGGTTAAGGCATTTCTCAACTCAGAGCAAGATCAGTAATAGGCTCTGGTTCGATCCGCAAGTACAAAAAAACCAGCTCATGCTGGTTTTTTTAGTATTCGATAACTGTCGTGATTAGCGACGCGTCTTATTACGAGCACCTTGCTCACCAGAAGACTTTTTGTTGCGACGCTGTTGATTGCTACGACCTTTTGGTGCGTTTGCACGCTCTTCGTGGCGACGTACTGCGCGACGGATCTTCTGACTGCGAGAACGCTCACGTTGACGAGAGGTGTTCTGGCTTTGGTCTAGCATGGTCTCTTTCTCAGGGCGAAGTTCAACTAGCTCACGTAGGTAGTTTACTTCTTTTAGAGTTAGCTCCATCCAACCGCCACGAGGCAGCTTCTTGTCTAGGTAGATGTCGCCGTAGCGAACACGCTTAAGGCGGCTAACTGTGGTCTCTTGAGATTCCCACAGACGACGTACTTCACGGTTACGACCTTCGTTGATAACAACGTAGAAGGTGTGGTTCATACCTTCACCACCCGCGTAAACCACGTCTTCGAAGCGAGCCATACCATCGTCAAGCTCAACACCATTTACCACGTTGCGAACTTTTTGCTCGTTCACTTCACCAAATACGCGCACAAGGTATTCACGTTCTACTTGGCGGCTTGGGTGCATTAGGCGGTTAGCCAGTTCACCATCGGTCGTGAAAAGTAGTAGACCTGATGTGTTAGCGTCAAGACGACCAACAGAAATCCAGCGAGAACCGCGGATCTTCGGCAAGCGATCGAATACGGTACGACGACCTTCAGGGTCGTGACGTGTACACAGCTCACCTTCCGGCTTGTAGTAGGCCAGAACTCGACAAACCACTTCTTCTTGTGCTTTGGCAGAAACAGTATGACCATCGATACGGATGACCGCATTTTCGTCTTCCAGACGTTCGCCCAGTCTTGCTACCTGACCATTCACACTCACGCGCCCAGATTTAATCAGGGCTTCAAGTTCACGACGAGAACCGTGGCCTGCGCGAGCAAGCACTTTTTGTAATTTTTCGCTCATTTACCTACCTATAATGTCGTCTTCACAGACGTCGAAACCAGATAATGCGACCTAAAAATCGCGGTCGCGTATTATCGCAAAGAAACCTGATTCACGCATCAAGTTTCTTCACTAATTTAGTAAGAAAACATTCAAAACTCTACTCGAATGGTTCTGGGTCACCTGCACCGATACGTAGAACTTTGGCTTCGTCATCACTAAAATCAATCACGGTCGTTGGTTGCTCACCCAAATAACCGCCATTCAAGATGCAATCTACCGCATGCTCTAGCTTGTCACGGATCTCTTCGGGATCTGATTCAGTCACTTCATTTCCTGGCAGAATCAGAGAAGTAGACATCAGCGGCTCACCCAATGCTTCAAGCAAATCAAGAGCAATTTGATTGTCTGGTACACGAATACCAATCGTCTTACGCTTTGGATTCATCAAACGACGCGGAACTTCCTTGGTGCCTTTGAAGATAAAGGTGTAAGGACCAGGCGTGTTGTTTTTTAACAGACGGAATGCAGTGTTATCAACACGTGCGTAAAGAGACAACTCAGACAAGTCACGACACAACAGAGTGAAGTTGTGTTTGTCATCGAGACGACGGATCTGGCAAATGCGCTCTAACGCTTGTTTGTTTTCTAACTGACACCCAAGTGCATAACCAGAATCGGTTGGATAGATAATGACACCGCCGTTACGAACTATGGCTACTGCTTGAGTGATCAAGCGTGCCTGTGGGTTGTCTGGGTGTACATAAAAAAATTGGCTCATTGTTATTCCTTCAAACTTAAGGACGCTCTCGGTACGACCTTCCCTGTCGTTCGACTTCAAGAGCTGTCTCTTCAATACGATAATGAATCAAAAGAAAGTGAGGTGAAGATGCTTATGTCTATTTGGACAAACGCCAAGGCCAAAAGATATCGGCTTCGTTATTCTTTTTCACCATCTTCAGCACCACTCTCAATTGTAGTGGTCGTCAGCGAAGTTGCTGTCTTTAATGGTAGGCGGTCCCATACCGGTTCTACGCCTGATGGTAACCACAAGTTTCTACCTAACTCCATCCAAGGGGAAGGATAGTGGAAATCTGACCCTTGTGAAGCTAATAGATTGTATTGTATCGCATAATCTGCGAGGTTGCGCCTTTCTTGTTGACTTTGTTGTGGCTGAGCGACTTCCATGGCGTCGCCATTGGCTTCAACAAACGCGGCCAATAGACGCTTTAGCCACTTAGCCGTTAACTGATAACGGCCCGGATGCGCCAGCACAGCGACCCCTCCCGCTTGATGGATGGCATCCACTGCTTCTGACATCGTGCACCAGTTTGGCGGTACGTAACCGGTGTTATTACGCGTCATAAACTTCTTGAACACCTGCTGCATGTTTTTCGCGTAGCCGTTGTCCACCAGCCATTTCGCAAAGTGGGCGCGAGTGATCGGCGCATCGCCCGCTATCGCCTTCACTTCTTCAAGCAAACCCTCACGGGTTGCTTTTTCTAGCCGATGAGCGATAAGTTCAGAACGTTCTACTCTTCTTGCTTGCTGAGCGCGGATCAGCGCATTTAATTCAGGGGAGTCAATGTCTACGCCAAGCCCAACAATATGAATATCTTTATTCTGCCAGACCGTTGAGATTTCGATGCCGTTCACCAACTCAATAGGCAGAGACTGCTCTTCAATTAGCTGATGCGCGGTAGGCAACGCATCTAAGGTATCATGGTCAGTAATCGCCAGAACTTTTACATCGAAGCTTATGGCTCTGTCCAAGAGATCAGCAACCGATAATCGGCCATCAGAGGCGGTAGTGTGACTGTGTAAATCTATCTTCATTTTTTCACATTTTCGGTTGACTTTTAGCTTGCGAACTAGTTAACTAGTACGCAGATACAGATTTTGAGATTAGGCACGTATGTTACTCGATATTCATACATTCAAAAAACCTTTAAACCTTAGGGTTAATGCTCTAGTAGGTTGGTGGCGCACTTGGACACAATCCGAGTGGGCTTTTTTGCGTGCATAATCAAACCCGAATTTGATTAAAGCCCACTCAATCGAGTGGGCTTTTTTGTTTTTCGATTCATCTGACAAAGAATTCAATTTAAACGATTATTTTAGCAACAATTTGGGTACATTGAGCGTTGGGCAAACGTTTTAATTGTGCGACTATAGCTTAATGACCGCTAGGTGAACCAAGATTGTTGCAACAGCAGATTCAAGATTAAAAGGAGCTTTTGTGAATAAAGCCATTAGCATCAATAAACAGGGTCGATTGGAAGTCCTTTCTCTCCAAGTGCCATACGCGCAAGACCCAACCCGACTGTTTCACACCCTGTGTGAAAACAAAACCGATAGTCTGCTACTTGAGTCTGCTGAAATCGACTCAAAACAAGACCTACAGAGCCTACTTATCGTTGATTCTGCCGTTCGTATTGTGTGTGAAGGTCACAAGGTACGCTATGAAGCGCTGACCACAAACGGTGTCAATCTTCTTAACATCATTGCTCAGAACATTGCTAACGAAATCGAGCACACGCTAACAGACAAAGAGCTCGTCGTTCAGTTTGAGATGCCAGATGACACACTCGATGAAGACTCTCGACTTCGTGAAGCTTCGTCTTTTGATGCATTGCGTCTTGTTCAACACAGCTTTGACCTAAGCGGATTAGACAAAAACGCCATTTTCATGGGCGGCCTATTTGCTTACGACATCGTTGCAAACTTTGAGCCTCTGGGTGATGCAAGCCAAGCGAACCAGTGTCCTGACTTTGTATTCTATGTTGCTGAGAGCCTGCTGGTCGTCGACCACCAAAAAGAGTCTTGCGACCTACAAACGACCCTGTTTAACCACGACGATGCTGAACTTGCTCGTATCCGCGGCCGAATCACAGAGATCAGCCAGCAATGCGAAAACCTAAAAATGGTGCCAGCGGCAATGAAAGTCGAAGGTATTCAAGAAGACGTCAGCATCTCAGATGAAGACTTTTGCCAAATCGTTCGCGACTTAAAAGAGTACGTGGTTCGTGGCGACATCTTCCAAGTTGTACCATCTCGCCGTTTTACTCTGCCATGTCCGTCACCTCTTGCTGCCTATAAAGAGCTGAAGCAGAGCAACCCAAGCCCTTACATGTTCTATATGCAAGATGAGCTGTTTACTCTGTTTGGTGCCTCTCCAGAAAGTGCACTTAAGTACGGCAAAGATTCAAACCAAATTGAGATCTACCCTATCGCAGGTACTCGACGTCGTGGCAAGAATGCAGATGGCAGCATCAACAAAGACCTTGATAGCCGCATCGAGCTTGAGCTTCGCAGCGACATGAAAGAGAACGCTGAGCACATGATGCTGGTTGACCTAGCACGTAATGACGTGGCTCGCATTGCTGAGCCAGGCTCTCGCCACGTAGCCGACCTTCTAAAAACAGACCGCTACAGTCACGTCATGCACTTAGTTTCTCGCGTCGTCGGTCAGCTTCGTGGTGACCTAGATGCCCTTCACGGCTACCAAGCTTGTATGAATATGGGTACGCTCACCGGCGCACCCAAGATTCGTGCAATGCAGCTGATTCGCCAATTCGAAGGCCAAACTCGCGGCAGCTACGGCGGCGCCGTTGGTTACATGAACGGTGCGGGTGATTTAGATACCTGTATCGTAATTCGCTCAGCGTACGTTGAAGACGGTATTGCTCAAGTTCAAGCGGGTGCTGGTGTGGTATTTGATTCTGACCCTCAATCTGAAGCAGATGAGACTCGTGGTAAGGCGCAAGCCGTCATTTCAGCAATCAAAACGGCGCACAAGGGGTAATCACGATGTCTAACACTACAAATTCAGTGAACAACGAACTCGCTAATATCGTATTTGTCGATAACTTTGACTCGTTTACCTACAACCTAGTGGATCAGTTCCGAAGCCTAGGTCACAGCGTTAAGATTTATCGCAACCATATTGCTGCAGACAAAATCGCTAAGGCAGTACTGGAGCTCGATAACCCTGTAGTTGTGCTTTCACCGGGCCCCGGTGCACCTTCAGAAGCGGGGTGTATGCCAGAGCTGATTAAAACATTGCGTGGCAAAGTACCGATGATCGGTATTTGCCTTGGCCACCAAGCGATTGTCGAAGCATACGGTGGTGTGGTTGCCGGCGCTGGTGAAATCATTCATGGCAAAGTGTCAATGATGGCGCACGATAACCACGCTATCTACGAAGGCTTACCTTCACCGCTAGCCATTGCTCGTTATCACTCTCTCGTGGCAACGAAAGTGCCTGACTCATTGGAAGTGACTGCGCAAGTTGATGGTCTAGTCATGTCAGTCGCTAACGAACAAGATCGTATCTGTGGTTTTCAGTTCCATCCAGAGTCTATTATGACTACCTACGGTGCGACACTACTGAGCAATGCCATCGCTTGGGCGACAGAAAAATCTAACGAAACAAAATCGGCTTAAGAATTCAAACAACTAAGGAATCGTAATTATGGAAACCATTATCAACAAACTTTACGACCAACTGGATCTGACTCAAGAAGAGAGCCAGTCGTTGTTTGACACTATTATCAAAGGCGAGCTTGATCCAATTCTAATGTCAGCAGCTCTGACGGCTCTAAAGATCAAAGGCGAAACACCAGACGAGATCGCGGGCGCAGCAAAAGCACTGCTTGCCAACGCGAACCCATTCCCTCGTCCTGATTATGACTTCGCAGACATCGTAGGCACAGGTGGCGACGGCGCCAACACCATCAACATCTCTACCACGGCTGCATTTGTTGCCGCAGCGTGTGGCCTGAAAGTCGCAAAACACGGTAACCGTGGCGTGTCGAGCAAATCTGGTTCATCTGACCTGCTTGACTCTTTCGGTATCGACTTGGCAATGTCTGCCGAAGATACACGCAAAGCCGTGGATGAAATTGGCGTTGCTTTCCTTTTTGCTCCGCAATATCACGGTGGTGTGCGCCATGCGATGCCAGTACGTCAAACGATGAAAACTCGCACCATCTTTAACATCTTAGGCCCTCTAATCAACCCAGCTCGCCCAAACATCGAATTGATGGGTGTTTATGATGCAAAACTGGTTCGTCCTATTGCAGAAACCATGCTACAAATGGGTATGAAGCGCGCGGCGGTGGTTCACGGTAGTGGCTTGGATGAGGTAGCTATTCACGGTGAAACTCTGGTAGCAGAAATTCAAGACGGCAAGATCACCGAATACACCCTAACACCAGCAGACTTCGGTTTAGAGTCTTACCCGCTAGAGGCGATCAAAGGTGGTGAGCGAGAAGAAAACCGCGCCATCATTACCAACATGCTAACGGGCAAAGGATCGGACGCGCAATTAGGCGCTGTAGCGGTAAACGTTGCTCTGCTAATGAAACTATTTGGTCATGAAGACCTCAAAGCTAACGCAGCACAAGCCATCGAAGCGATGAACTCCGGTAAAGCATACGAGCTCGTCCAAAAGCTGGCAGCGCACGGCAAGTAACTCGGCGAATTAACAGGAAAAGATAATGGAAACAGTATTAGCAAAAATCGTCGATGATAAGAAGATTTGGGTTGAAGAGCGTAAGCAAACTCAGCCACTAGAGAGCTTCAAAGCGGATCTCGTTCCATCAGATCGTAGCTTCTATGGTGCGCTCTCGACAGGTAAAACCGCGTTCATTCTAGAATGTAAAAAAGCATCACCATCAAAAGGTTTGATCCGTGATGATTTTGACCTCGACTACATTGCCTCGGTTTACAACAATCACGCTAGCGCGATTTCTGTATTGACCGATGAAAAGTATTTCCAAGGAAACTTTGACTTCCTGCCTCAGGTGCGCGGGCAAGTTAAGCAGCCGGTACTGTGTAAAGACTTCATGATCGATACCTATCAAGTGTATCTCGCTCGTCATTACAACGCAGATGCTATCTTGCTGATGCTGTCCGTGCTTAATGATGAGGAGTACCGTGAGCTCGCGGAAGTCGCAGAGTCTCTTGAGCTAGGCATTTTGACCGAGGTGAGCAACGAAGAAGAATTAGAGCGCGCAATCGCGCTTGGCGCAAAGGTCGTCGGTATCAACAACCGCAATCTTCGTGACCTATCGGTTAACCTAGAGCGCACCAAAGAGTTGGCACCGAAACTGCCTGAAGGCACCATCATCATTTCTGAGTCTGGTATCTATAACCACCAGCAGGTTCGTGACCTTTGTGCCTATGCAAATGGCTTCCTGATCGGTAGCTCACTCATGGCAGAAGACAACCTTGAGTTAGCAGTACGTAAAGTTCTACTAGGCGAAAACAAGGTATGTGGTTTAACTCATGCTGACGACGCGGCGAAAGCTTATCAAGCAGGCGCAGTAAAAGGCGGGCTGATCTTTGTTGAAAAATCGCCTCGCTTTGTTGATGCCGAATCGGCTCGCATGGTGATGAGCGGTGCACCACTTGAGTTTGTGGGTGTGTTCCAAAACCACAACCCAGAGTTTGTTGCTAGCACGGCTAACGAGCTAAAACTGTCGGCTGTACAACTTCATGGTGACGAAGACCAAGCCTACATCGATACGCTGACCCCACTTCTGAATGATGACGTAAAAATCTGGAAGGCGCACGGCGTGACTGATGCCATTCCTGATCTAACTGCAATTAAGGCAGACCGTCACCTACTGGATGCCAAGGTTGGCGAGCAATCCGGCGGCACGGGTCAAAGCTTTGACTGGCAATTGTTAAACAACACAAGCGATGTGATGTTGGCAGGCGGTTTGTCTCCAGACAACATCAAGCAAGCCAGTACACTTGGCTGCATCGGACTAGACTTAAACTCAGGAGTCGAGTCAGCACCGGGTAAAAAAGACGCAGAGAAGCTAAACCAAGCGTTCGCGCTAATCCGCGACTACTAACGTCCAGATTAACGACACCCAATGAGTTAAGGTCATACACTAAGAATTATTAAAACTTGCTCGACAACGAATCATCGTTTGTAAAGGCTCGAGCAAGTGGATTATTGAGGAATTAACCATGTCTAAATTAGATGCCTACTTTGGCGAATACGGTGGACAGTTCGTACCACAGATCCTAGTGCCTGCACTGGATCAACTAGAGCAAGCCTTCATCGATGCTCAAGACGACGCTGAGTTCCGCTCAGAGTTCATGGAGCTATTGCAAGAATACGCTGGCCGACCAACCGCGCTAACGCTAACGCGCAACCTAACAAAAGGCACCAAAACCAAGCTGTACCTAAAGCGTGAAGACCTCCTTCACGGCGGTGCGCACAAAACTAACCAAGTACTTGGTCAAGCACTGCTTGCTAAGCGCATGGGTAAAAAAGAGATCATCGCCGAAACTGGTGCGGGTCAGCACGGCGTAGCAACCGCTCTTGCGTGTGCTCTGCTTGACCTTAAGTGTCGCGTTTACATGGGTGCGAAAGACGTTGAACGTCAAAGCCCGAACGTGTTCCGTATGCGTCTTATGGGGGCAGAAGTGATTCCTGTACACTCTGGCTCTTCAACACTTAAAGATGCTTGTAACGAAGCGCTACGTGACTGGTCAGCAAGCTACGAAGATGCGCACTACCTACTGGGTACTGCGGCAGGTCCTCACCCATTCCCAACTATCGTGCGCGAGTTCCAGCGCATGATTGGCGAAGAAACCAAAAACCAAGTACTGGCTCGTGAAGGCAAGCTTCCAGATGCCGTCATCGCTTGTGTAGGTGGCGGTTCTAACGCTATCGGTATGTTCGCAGACTTCATCGAAGAAGAATCAGTACGTCTAATTGGTGTCGAGCCAGCAGGTCTTGGTATTGATACTGATCAGCACGGTGCACCGCTTAAACACGGCACAACGGGTATCTTCTTTGGTATGAAAGCGCCATTGATGCAAGACCCTAACGGTCAGATTGAAGAGTCTTACTCTGTTTCGGCTGGTCTAGACTTCCCATCTGTGGGTCCTCAGCACGCACACCTTAACGCGATTGGTCGTGCAGAATACGGCGCAATTACCGATGACGAAGCATTGGATGCATTCCAAGAGCTAGCGAAGCATGAAGGTATCATCCCTGCGCTAGAGTCTTCTCACGCCCTAGCTTACGCGCTTAAAATGGCACGTGAAAACCCAGAAAAAGAGCAGCTTCTTGTCGTGAACCTATCAGGTCGCGGTGACAAAGATATCTTTACTGTACACGACATTCTAAAAGAAAAAGGAGTAATGTAATGAGCCTGAATCAAGATCGTTATAAAGAGATGTTCGCTCGTTTGGGCGAGAAGAGTCAGGGCGCATTCGTTCCTTTCGTCACTATGGGTGATCCAAGCCCAGAGCTGTCGCTACAGATCATGGAAACCTTGATTGAGTCTGGTGCAGACGCACTAGAGCTAGGTATGCCGTTCTCAGATCCACAGGCGGATGGTCCAACAATCCAAGGCGCAAACATCCGTGCGTTAGACGCGAAAACAACGCCAACTATCTGCTTCGATATGCTCGCGAAGATTCGTGAAAAGTACCCAGAGACGCCTATCGGCCTGCTTATGTACGCTAACCTCGTATACTCAAAAGGTGTCGATGCGTTTTATAAGCAATGTGCCGATGTCGGTGTGGATTCAGTGCTTATCGCAGACGTTCCAACCAACGAAAGCAAAGAGTTCGTAGAAGCAGCACACAAGCACGGTGTACACCCAATCTTCATCGCTCCGCCAACAGCAAGTGAAGAGACCATCGAGCAAGTCGCAAAACTTGGCGGCGGTTACACTTACCTGCTTTCTCGTGCAGGTGTAACGGGTACTGAAACCAAGGCAAACATGCCGATGAACACTCAGCTAGAAAAGCTGAACAAGTTCGACGCACCGCCTTCGCTGCTTGGCTTTGGTATTTCTGAGCCAGAGCAAGTTAAGCAAGCTTTAGATGCGGGCGCAGCAGGTGCAATTTCAGGCTCAGCGGTTGTGAAAATCATCGAGAATAATGTCGATGCACCAGAAACTATGTTGAATGAACTGTCTCAGTTTGTTAAATCTATGAAGGCAGCGACACAGCGTTAATCTCTGCTTTACTATCCAAAAAGGTTGCACTTATCGTGCAACCTTTTTTTTACATCTCAATATTCCCCAGATCCTAAATATCGATAACCCTGCCCAAAAATCGACCACCAGCAATTCACCCGACCAATAGCAAACGTTTGCTTTCGATTATTTGTTCACCATTTACTCGGTTTTTTCGCGGTTTTTTACATGATTTCGATTTCTTCTGTTGCGCCAAGTGCTAAATAAGTGTAAAAATTGCCACCGAAGATTAGTCTGTTATTTTCCGTTCAAGTAAACGACTATTCTAGGATTTGATAAATAAATAGCACAGGAGTTAAGGAAGTGTTAAAAGAAAAGTTGATGCTAAATAACATTGGCGTCCAAGTTGTGATTGCAATGATCCTCGGTACCCTTATTGGTGCCATCATGGGTGAATCTGCTTCTATGTTTGCTCCACTAGGTACCATCTTCATCAATCTAATTAAGATGTTGGTGATTCCTTTGGTTGCCGTTGCACTGATTTCTGGTGCTGCAGGTCTTGGCAACAGCAGTAACGCCGGTAAAGTTGGCGTGACTACGCTCGCTTATTTCGGTCTAACTTCAGCACTTGCGGTTGCACTTGCTCTAGTTATGGGCGAAGTCTTCCAACCAGGCGTAAATATCGATACTGCGGGTATCGAAGGCATGTTCTCATCTGAATACGCTTCAAAAGGTGAACTACCCTCTTTCTGGGCGACCCTAACCGGTATGATCCCAACTAACGTTTTCCAGTCCCTAAATGAAGCGAACATCCTACAGATCCTTGTGTTCTGTCTGTTCTTCGGTATCGGTCTTTCTAAGCTTGAATCCACTCGCCGCGATCCACTACTAAACGGTGTAAACGCGATCGTTGACGTCATGGTATGGATGATCAACAAGGTGATGATCATCGCACCTATCGGTGTATTTGGTCTAATGGCTGAGGCTGTGGGTACATTCGGCTTTGGCGCACTGATGGTTGTGTTCAAGCTGTTCGTTGTCTACATCGCCGCAATCCTTATCTTCGGTTTCGTTGCTTACCCACTGATGATTCAACTGTTCACTAAGACCTCTGCGAAGAAGTTCATTAGTGCAATGAAAAAGCCTCAAGCAGTTGCACTATCAACCGCTTCATCAATGGCAACACTACCAGTGACAATGGACACGGTAGAGAAAGAGCTAGGCGTTAAAAACTCAACGGCATCATTCGTTCTGCCTCTAGGTGCGACGATCAACATGTCTGGTAACGCGATCTACTACGGTCTAGTTGCGATCTTCTTTGCACAGCTATTCAACATCGACCTTTCAATGGGCGCTTACATTGCCATCATCGTGACGTCTACCCTAGGCGCAGTTGGTCAAGCAGGTGTTCCTGGTCCTTCGTTCCTTGTGGTTGCAGTACTACTGGCTGCAGGTATTCCAATCGAAGGTCTACCACTACTGTTCGCTCTTGACCGTATCTTCGACATGATTCGAACAGCACTAAACATCACGGGTGATGCGGCTTGTGCAGTTATCGTTGACGCACTAGTTGAAGAAGAAGCAGCAGAAGAACAAGCTGAGCTTCAAAAACAACAAGCATAATCTAACGCTTTCAATATCAAAGGGCTGACACCAATAGGTGCAGCCCTTTTTTGTTGGCAATTGCTTTTCGAAGATAATCACTAGTTCAGTGACAGTGTGACGCCCGAGTATTCGCGATAGCCTCGCAACATTACGTGATAGGTCGTATTCGCTTCAGCGTTGATTGAGCACGTTTCAGAGTTACCGTTGCGATATGGTCGACAATCGTAGCTTAAAGTAGTCGGTTTACTGCCTTTCTGTGCGTAGAGATCGGCATCTCCTGCACCACCTTCGATAGCAACCGTGACGGTTGCACTACTCTCAAGTTTGAAGGTGTAGTAGTCGGTGCTGTTATATGCACCGCTAAGACCTGTAATTGATTGTCCAAGCTTGAGTTCATTGTCTGGTGTTGGCGTTGTTACCCCACAGCTAGCGTCCACACCTACTTCAGCAAAGGCTTTTACAACATTGTCGCGGTTAAACGACAAATCATCTGCAGCTTTCGCCACTCCGCAACCACCTTGATCAAAGGTACTGTTCGCTCCCCAATACATTTGGTTCGCCAGAGTAAACACCTGAAAACCCGATTTAATATCCCAGTTGTATTTGGTGCTCAGCAAATAAAACGCTCGATTGAAGACGCCACTCGAATAGTGAACATTAATGCCATCATAGTATTGCGAAGCATCATCAATGCTCTTACCGTCTTTCGAAGGTTGGTCAAAGTAACGAAGGCCACCATCGCTTTTGAAGATATCCGCACCCACAATCCAGTCGACGCTGCCACGCATGTAATATTCTGCCGCTTCACCCGCGATATCCGAGTAGGCTTCATTCATACCACCCGACATGTCTTTGTAAACCAAGCCTGAGTTTTGCTCGGTGAAACCATGACTCACCTCATGGGCACTCACGTTTATATCCACCAATGGGTAGAAACGATTCTGGCCGTCTCCGAAGGTCATCGACGAACCATTCCAGAACGCATTCTCGTAGTTACTTCCGTAGTGAACGCGCATCGTCAGTTGAAAGGTCAAGGGTGCCGTTTGCATCCAGTCTTGGAACATATCAAACACCACATTACCGAAGTACTGAGCATCGTTTATTGGCGAGTAGGCACCATTAACTGTCTTGTAATCGTTGTAGTTGGTTGAATCATTACACGTATAACTGAACGCCGTCGAGCCCGAGGTGGCGCCGTTAAGGTTGACCGTTTTTACGTTCTCATTCGACATCGTGCAGGTGTTACCCGACTTACTTATTAAAATAGACGGGAAGTCCTGTCCGAAGTAATACGCGCCAGTTTTACTGTTTCCACCGGGCCCCGTTGCATGAGCGTGGTTAATGCCATCCCAAGAGTCCAAGATCATCCCAGACTCTGCGTCGACAAACATAAACGGTCGCTCTGGCGACTCACCGGCCACAAAAAAGTCGACCAGATACACCATACGTGCAACTTGGTCCTCTCCGACTCTCACCATGAGTTTCGAATGGCGATTTTCAATGTCTGGTTTATCGCTGGTCACTGCGCTATGCAGTGTAAAGTGATGACGCTCTGCAAGCTCTAACGCTTCATCGCTTGAAATGTTTGGTTTGACCACGGGTATATCACTTGCCAATCCTTGAGCCATCACACCGTATACTTCTGAGATACCCTGCTCTCCTTTGGTCGATGTGATTGTTGCATCATAGACCGGCAATCCCTGATAGAGCTGTTGATATTTCACCTTGGTCTTTCCATTTGGCAGGGTGACACGTTTGATCTCTGTGTAAGCATCGGCTTGAGGGACGATACTAAACTGCGCGTCGATAAGCGCTTGTGCCTTAGTGGCATCGGTCATTTCAACAAGCTCTGCTGCATTTACCGACATAGCCATGGCTATACTCGACGTTCCAATAAGCCACCTAGCTTGACGTGTTACATTGTTCATTCTGAAATCCTTGAATATTATTGATATAATTAATACTTATAATTCAATCAGTTAACCAACATCCGATTGAAGTAAAAACATATGCAACAAATCTGTAATAAACAAGAATAGAGCAAAAACTCGGTTGTTAACATTTCGTAAACATTTACAGGCGCTATTCTATCAATAGCTGCTGCATTCTGGTGCAATTGACGTGCTAGATAATAGTAATAATGAAAACTGTGTTACTGCTTCCAGCCTCCTATTACCGTTTTATGCTGCGAGGACTTTTCGATACACTACAGCGATATTCTATAAAAAGGCTTAGCTCAACCAATGAAGCAACTACTCGACTTTATTCCCCTGATTATTTTCTTCGTCTTGTACAAAATGCAGGATATTTACGTGGCAACAGGGGCGCTTATCATAGCCACTGCCGTTCAAATAGGTGTGACCTACCTTCTATACAAGAAAGTAGAAAAAATGCAGCTCATTACGTTTGCTATGGTGGCAGTATTCGGCGGCATGACCATCTTCTTCCATGATGACAACTTCATTAAGTGGAAAGTCACCATTGTTTATGCGCTGTTCGCCATCGCACTCGCAGTGACTCATGCAATGGGGCGTGGCTTGATCAAAGGTATGTTAGGCAAAGAGCTAACCCTACCGGATAGTGTCTGGGCAAAAGTGAATTACGCATGGGTCGGCTTCTTCTCATTTTGCGCTGGTCTGAATATTTACGTCGCGTACTCATTGCCACTTGATGTGTGGGTCAACTTCAAAGTGTTTGGGCTGCTCATCGCGACTCTACTTTTTACTGTCTTTACTGGCATTTACATCTATAAGCACATGCCGAAAGAGCAAGCCGACGAAGACACCAAAAATGAGAACCAAGATCATACGTCTTGAACAGCGGCGGATCTTTTGTATACTCCGCGAACGACTAAGAATCAGCGACCTACGGGTCGCTGTGCTGTTTCTGGAAGATTATAATCATGACAAATACAACATCGAACACTCCTAAAGGCCAACTAATCACTCGTACATTAGCGATGCCGGAAAACACCAATGCCAATGGTGATATTTTCGGTGGTTGGATCATGTCTCAGCTTGACCTTGCTGGCGGTATCCTCGCAAAAGAAATTTCACTTGGACGTATCGTTACCGTTTCTGTTTCAGGCATCACCTTTAAGCACCCAGTTAAAGTAGGTGACGTGGTTTGCTGTTATGGCGAGTGTACTCGCATCGGCAATACATCAATGTCCATCAACCTGGATGTTTGGGTGAAACCCGTCAGCATTGAGGGTGTTGGTGAGCGTTATCAGGTCTGTGAAGCCACCTTTAACTACGTTGCAATTGATGTAGATGGGCGTCCACGTCCAATTAATCCAAATTAAGCGACACCTAACGATGACTTTTCAGTGAAAAAATGACATCTTATAGAAAGAATTTAAGTTACTGAACTATTTGAAGGATACAAATATGTGGTACGTTATTTTTTCTCAAGATGTCGAGAACTCGCTAGAAAAGCGTCTGAGTGTACGCCCACAGCACCTAGAAAGACTTCAAGCACTACGTGATGAAGGTCGTCTTCTGACCGCAGGTCCAATGCCCGCTATTGATAGTGAGAACCCAGGTGAAGCGGGTTTCACTGGCTCAACGGTAATCGCAGAGTTTGAATCGCTTGCAGCGGCTCAAGCTTGGGCTGATGCTGATCCATACATTGAAGCTGGCGTTTACGAAAATGTCATCGTTAAACCATTCAAGAAAGTACTTTAATAGCGATAAATAGCACAATGAAAAATAAACTAAGTTGGCTAGCAATTGCCGCACTCACGGTGCTGGCGGGTTGTTCGAGCACAGGTGAAGACGAGCGCCGTAAACTCGAACTTTTAGCGCAAAGTCGCGCTAGTGTGATTTCTTCTGGTTTGCCTATTGAGCAAGGCCCGCTGTCGATCATGAAAGCATCAGCAAGCAAAGGCGTGGTTGAAATTATGATGCTCTACAATACTGATGCTAAAGGCGCTTTGTCATTAGATCAGCTTCTTCGCAATAGTATGAACTATTACTGTACAGACCGCGAAGTGAAAGCGAATCTCGATTTAGGGCTCGCTTACCGCATCATGATCCGCAACACGCGTGGCCAGTTGATGATAGATCAAATGGTGACTCAACAGTACTGTAGTCAGCCGCTTCCTAACTAAAGCGATAACTCTATTCCACCAAAGAGGCTTGCATATGCAAGCCTCTTTTTTTATCGGTCATCCATTTTTCACGCCTTTCAATTAAGCCTAAAAACTATTTTTCACAATGAGGGAGTAACAATCCGCGAGCTTTCTTCGTACTGCGTTTCCTCCCCATTTCTTATCTGATGATAAAAAGTGAGCTTTTGCACAATTCCGATAACCCACATTAATTGAGGGGTTATTTATGATTTAAATCAAGTCAAAGGATACCACTAAAGGAGTAGCGTAGAGATAGAAAATAAAATGACACAATTATTAATAAGTGCTTATGAAAATAAAAAAAAGACACATTCTAGTCGTTGCTACCCTCGGTATCTTAGTTGGCTGGCTCTCGCTGGGCGGTACAGCTGCAATCATGCACAAGACCTCCAGTACTGAGTTTTGCTTATCTTGTCACTCAATGCAGATTCCTTACGAGGAATACCAAGGCTCTATCCACTTCACTAACGCAAAAGGCATCAGAGCTGAGTGTTCTGACTGCCATATTCCTACCGACCCCGTTGATTACGTCATCACGAAAATCCGTGCCACCAAAGATATCTACCACGAGTTTGTCACTGGCAAGATTGACGATGAAGACAAGTATGAAGCTCATCGTATGGAAATGGCTGAAGCAGTATGGGCCCAGCTTCGTGCCAATGATTCCGCTACTTGCCGTTCATGCCACTCTTTCGATGCCATGGACAGCTACGAGCAATCTGAAGACGCCGCGAAGATGCATGAGTATGGCATTGCCAATAACCAAACCTGCATCGATTGCCATAAAGGTGTTGCCCACTTCGCACCAGAGCCAGAGCTCGACAGCGAGGCATACAATCGCGTCGTCGCTCAAACTGAAAGCACGGCAGCTGACGCTTCGACCGTTTACTCAGTTGCGAAAATCGACCTTGACGAGCTCGGCAGCATTAACCCAGCGGTTGAGATGACGGTTAAATCAACACAAGACAATGCTCGCAATATAGAGATCTCTGGTTACCAAATGAAAGGCGCGGAACAGGTGCTTTACATGGGTCGTGGACAGAGAAACATTATTGCCATGTTGAGTGATGCAGGCCAGCAAGCGTTAACTGTAGGCGAGTTTGAGGCTGACGAGTATGGCAACGAATGGCGTACAGCAACACTAGCAGCCGTCATCGAAGCACCGGTATTAGGTACTCCTGAGCCACTTTGGAGCTATGCAGAAGAGCTAGATAACGTCTACTGCGCGACTTGTCACACCAAGATCCCTGCCAACCACTTTACCGTCAACGCCTGGGGTCCCGTTGCTAAAGGCATGGGTGACAGAACGGATATCTCAGCTCTGGATCTCGAGATTCTCACCAAATTCTTCCAAAACCACGCAAAAGACGTGGCTGGTCACTAAAACAATAAGGAAAGAGATATGACAGATATTACACGTCGTGGATTCCTCAAAGGCTCAAGCATGGCTGCGGGCGCTTTGGCGTTTACCTCCCTCACTCCCCTATCTGCAGTTGCTGCCTCTAAGCGAGGTTCTGGTGTGTTAACAGCAGGTCGTATGGGACCAATGTTATGTGAAGTCAAAGATGGCAAGCTGGTCGCTAGTAAGAATGCGCTCGCGCAAACAGTACCCAATAGCCTACAGACTACTGGCCCTGATCAGGTTTACACTAAGGCTCGAATCAAATACCCGATGGTACGTAAAGGCTATCTCGACAACCCAGCAGCACCATCTGGTGAGCGCGGCAAAGATGAATATGTACGCGTGTCTTGGGACGATGCCTACAAACTCATTCACGAACAACATATGCGTATTCGTCAGGCGAATGGGCCAGAATCCATCTTTGCCGGCTCCTATGGTTGGCGCTCTTCTGGTGTACTTCACAAGGCACAGACCCTACTTCAACGCTATATGAGTATGGCGGGCGGTTACTCTGGCCACCTAGGAGACTACTCTACGGGTGCCGCACAGGTCATCATGCCCCACGTGATGGGTTCTATTGAGGTCTATGAGCAGCAAACAACACACCCAATGGTTCTTGAGCACAGCGACGTTGTTGTACTTTGGGGTATGAACCCTCTCAATACACTTAAGATTGCTTGGAGCTCAACGGACTGCTCTGGTCTTGAGTTCTTCCACCAGCTTAAGAAGTCGGGCAAGACGATCATCGCGATTGACCCAATGCGCTCTGAAACCATCGACTTCTTCGAAGACAAGATCCAGTGGATCGCTCCGCGTCCAATGACTGATGTCGCTATGCTAATGGGTATCGCACATACACTGGTTAAGAATGGCAAGCACGATAAAGCTTTCTTAGATAAATACACGACGGGCTACGATCAGTTCGAAGCGTATCTGCTAGGTAAAGAAGATGGTGTCGAAAAGACCTCTGAGTGGGCTGCCGATATCACTGGAGTGCCTGCGAAGCAGATTGAGCTTCTTGCGGAAATCTTTAGCTCAAACCGCACCATGTTAATGGCCGGCTGGGGTATTCAGCGTCAGCAATTTGGTGAGCAGCGCCACTGGATGATTGCTACTCTTGCAGCAATGCTTGGACAGATTGGCCTCCCAGGTGGTGGTTTTGGCTTCTCTTATCACTATTCTAATGGTGGTAACCCTACTCGAGATGCAGGTGTATTACCGGCAATTTCAGCATCTATCGGTGGTGGTTCCTCTGCGGGTAATGATTGGGCAGTCTCCGGTGCCGTTAACTCATTCCCAGTAGCTCGAATCGTCGAAGCTCTGGAAAACCCAGGCCAAAAATATCAGCATAATGGCCATGAGAAAACCTTCCCTGAAATCAAAATGATTTGGTGGGCTGGCGGTGCTAACTTTACTCACCACCAAGACACCAACCGTCTGATCAAAGCGTGGCAAAAGCCAGAGTTGATCGTGATTTCAGAAATCTATTGGACTGCGGCTGCTAAGCATGCCGATATTGTGTTGCCTATTACCACGTCATTCGAGCGTAACGATATGACCATGACCGGCGACTACAGTAACCAGCACTTAGTGCCTATGAAACAAGTCGTCGAGCCTCAAGGCGAAGCTCGCAATGACTTCGATGTATTTGCCGATATGGCTGAGATGATCAAAGCCGGCGGTCGCGATGTGTATACCGAAGGCAAATCTGAGATGGACTGGCTCAAAGGCTTCTATGAAGCGGCGCAAAAAGGCGGACGTGCTGCACGCGTTCGTATGCCTAACTTCGGTAAGTTCTGGGATGACAATGAACTCATTGAGATGAAGTTTAATAAGAAAGCTGCGGCATTCGTCCGCCATGCTGACTTTAGAGCTGACCCAGTGATGAACCCGTTAGGTACGCCAAGTGGTAAGATCGAGATATATTCGAAGACCATCGAAGGCTATGGATACAAAGATTGTCCAGCGCACCCTACCTGGATGGAACCAACGGAATTCTTCGGCTCTGCAAAAGAAGGTGAGTTACAGCTTATGACGGCTCACGCTGCACATCGTCTACATAGCCAATTTAACTATGCCAAACTGCGTGAAGAGTATGCGATTGCCGACCGTGAACCGATTTCGATCAACACTGAGGATGCAAAAGCTCGTGGTATCCAAAGTGGCGATTTAGTTCGAGCGTTTAACGATCGTGGTCAAGTTCTTGTGGGTGCTCTGGTCACAGACGGCATTAAGCAAGGCTCCGTGTGTATTCACGAAGGTGGCTGGCCAGATCTGGACCCAGAGACGGGTATGTGTCGTAACGGTGGCGCTAACGTGCTCACAAGTGACATCCCTACCTCGCGCTTAGCCAACGGCTGTGCGGCTAACTCCTCCTTGGTACGTATCGAAAAATACACGGGCAAAGTACCGGGGCTCATGGCTTTCACGCCGCCTAAGAATGCTTAGCCACACGTAGACAAAAAGACCGAAGTACACTGGTTTCGGTCGGAACAATAGACAAACCCCACTTTTTAAAAGTGGGGTTCTTTTTTGCATCTAAAACAAATACCGCCTATTACAATAGACGCTCACGCAAGTTTTTCGCAGCTTGCACCAGGTTAGTTAGTGACGCTTCCGTTTCTTCCCAGTTACGGGTTTTAAGACCACAATCTGGATTCACCCAGAGTCTTTCGACTGGAATACGCTTTGCCGCCTTCTCAATAAGCTGCTCTATCCACTCCACTTTAGGAATGTTTGGTGAGTGGATGTCATACACACCAGGACCAATCTCATTCGGATAGTTAAACTCTTCAAACGCGTTCAGAAGTTCCATGTTTGAACGCGAGGTTTCGATGGTAATCACATCCGCATCCAGCTCAGCGACCGATTCAATAATCTCGTTGAACTCGCTGTAACACATATGAGTGTGGATCTGTGTTTCTGGTCGTGCACTCGCTGCCGATACTTTGAACGCGTTCACTGCCCAATCGAGGTACTCTTTATGGTCACGTTGTTTTAGAGGCAGACCCTCACGAATCGCTGGCTCATCAATCTGAATGATATTGATGTTTGCGTTTTGCAGTGCGTCCACTTCATCTTGCAGCGCGAGTGCCAACTGGTTCGCAATCGTCTCACGGGAGACATCTTCGCGAGGGAAGGTCCAGCAGAGAATCGTCACGGGGCCTGTCAGCATGCCCTTCATTGGTTTGTCGGTAAGTGACTGTGCGTAGGTCGACCAATCAACTGTAATCGGCTTATCTCGCTCAATATCTGCAACAACAATCGCCGGTTTCACGCAGCGTGAGCCATAACTTTGTACCCAACCAAACTCCGTAGTTTGAAAGCCTGATAAGTTCTCGGCAAAGTACTCCACCATATCGTTGCGCTCAGCTTCGCCATGAACCAGCACATCAAGGCCGGTGGCTTCTTGGCGCTCAACGGTATCTTTGATAAAGCCTTTCATTAATGACTCATATTCAGCGACACCGATCTCACCACGCTTGAACGCTGCACGGCTCTTACGCACCTCAGCAGTTTGAGGGAACGAACCAATAGTCGTTGTAGGCAGCTTAGGAAGTTTTAGCACCTCTTGCTGGTGATGAGCACGCTCGATGTAAGGGGCGCTGCGGTCGCCACTTGTCGCAGTAAGTGCAGCCACTCGGTTTTGTACTTGCGGCTTGTTTACCCACGTAGAGCGAGCGCGGTCTAGAATTGGCTGACTATATTGGGCGCAGTATTCGATAGCTTCACGATCACCATCCAGAGCTTTGGCAAGCCACGACACTTCCGATACTTTTTGCTTCGCAAACGAGAACCAGTTTTTCGTGCCTTCTGGAAGCTTAGTTTCATGCTCAACATTCACCGGGCTGTGAAGTAGTGAACAAGACGAAGCAACCCATAGCCTTTCACCCAACTGCTCCTTAATTGGCTTGAGTGTTTGCAGTGCACTATGCAAATTAGCACGCCACACATTTCGACCATTAATGATACCCGCAGACAACACCCACTCACTTGGTAGCTGTTCCACGACTGACTCTAGCTGTGCTGGCGCTGCAGCGATATCGATATGAAGACCATCGACGTCGAGCTCAGTAATCTTATCCAGTGAATCGACGACAGAATCAAAGTAAGTTGCCAGCAGTACTTTCACGTCACTGCGAATCACTTGATACGCGAGTTTGAAGCTATCTAACCAGACTTTGTCCAACTCCAATGCCAAGATAGGTTCATCAACTTGTACCCACTCGATGCCTAGTTTTTCAAACTTAGCGAAAATTGCTTGGTAGGCAGTAAGCAGTCTTGGAAGCAGTGACAAACGATCGAACCCTTGTTCCACCTCTTTACCGAGATACAAGTAGCTCAGAGGACCTAGTAGTACGGGTTTTACTTTATGCCCTTGCTGCTGAGCCTCATTAATTTCATCAAACAGCTGTGTCCAGCTCACTTTAAACTGATCATCAGACGAGAACTCAGGGACTATGTAGTGATAGTTGGTGTTGAACCACTTAGTCATGTCTGATGCTGCTTCACCTGCACAGTCACAATTTGATTGAGACTGACCACGACCGATTCGGAACAGGGTATCTAGGTCCGGGAAACCCTTGTTATGGCGTTTAGGCACGTGACCTAGTAACAAACTCGTACCTAATACATGGTCATACCAAGCAAAGTCCCCTGCTGTTACAAAGTCGAGGCCATCTTGCTGTTGGCGTGCCCAGTTCTCGTTACGGATTGTCGCCGCGACTTCCTTTAAGCCGTTTTGGTCCAGCTCACCGCGCCAGTATTTCTCTAGGGCGAACTTAAGCTCACGTTTTTCACCAATGCGCGGGTAACCAAGAATGTGCGTTGCTGTCATAGTATTGTCCTTTTATTTTTCGTTAGCAGTCTGGATGGCTAAAGCATCTCTCAACCGCACAACATGAACAATCGCAATTCATTCACCATAAATATGAAGGATTCTCATGAAGGAAGAATCCCTCATTTGGACGTCTAGACGTTTACATATCCTTAAAAGCGCGGTAAGTTAATGAAAAGGGATTAAGGATGAGGGAATTTCATGATTGAGTTAAAGCACTTAAAAACGCTCGCGTCGCTGCGGGACACAGGATCATTAACAGCAACGGCGACATCGTTACACTTGACGCAGTCGGCGCTGTCTCATCAATTAAAAGATCTTGAAGCTCGTATCGGCTCCCAACTTTTTATTCGCAAAACTCGTCCGGTGAAGTTTACTTCTGAGGGTGAGATCCTTCTTAACTTAGCTAATGAGGTTCTGCCTAGAATCGCTCAAGCAGAAGGCGACCTTGCAGGATTAAAAGAGGATGTGAATGGCAGACTTCATATGGCGATAGACTGTCACTCCTGTTTTCAATGGCTCATGCCTGCCCTTAAGGAATACCAACTCGCATGGCCGCATGTCGAGCTCGACTTTTCTTCTGGTTTTGGGTTTGAACCACTCCCTGCGTTGGTCGGTGGTGAGTTAGATCTCGTGATCACCTCAGACATCCAACCTCGCTCTGAAGTGCATTATGAACCTTTGTTTGATTTCGAGATGCGCTTGGTTACTTCCCTATCCCATCCATTAGCTGAAAAAGAGTATATTGAGCCAGAGGACCTGGCGGACCAAACCTTACTTACCTATCCAGTACAAAAGCAGCGTCTCGACGTGGTTAAACACTTTCTAACGCCAGCAGGAATTGAGCCCAATAAATGGAAGCAAGCGGACAATACACTGATGCTGGTTCAGATGGTTTCCGCGGGTTTAGGGGTCGCTGCGCTGCCGAATTGGGCGGTTAGTGAGTTTTCACGTCAGGGATTAATTACCAGTCGCCCGCTGGGTGATGGTTTGTGGCGACGCTTGTTCGCCGCGGTTCGGAATGGTGAGAAAGATAAGCACTATTTACAAGCGTTTTTTGGGACTGCGCGAGCACAATGTCAGCAGCATTTGGAAGGGATTAAAGTCGCTTAAGCGGCGTAATAGCGAGCCTATAGCACCTCCCCTTGTTAGCGGGGCGCGTAGCTGGGAGGGGTGAAACGCGGAGGCTGAATCTAGCTTCAGGCGCTAGCTGTTAGTCCGCTTTACCCCCTCTAGGTCCCCTATTTTAGGGGGGAGAACACTGGGCTAGCTCCTATTGTCGCATTTGCCTTTTCGTAAGCTTAGCGGCAGCGAGCTTATAGCTCCTCCCCTTGCTAAGGGGAGGCTGGGAGGGGTGAACGCGGAGGCTGAATCTAGCTTCAGACGCTAACTGTTAGTCCGCTTTACCCCCTCTAGCTCCCCCTATATTAGGGGAGAACACAAGGCTAGCTCCTCTCGTCGCATCGCCTTTTAGTGAGCTTCGCGAAGCGAGCTTATAGCTCCTCCCCTTGCAAGCGGGGCGCGTAGCCGGGAGGCCGGGAGGGGTGGAAACGCGATGGCTGAACCTAGCTTCAATCGCTAACTGTTAGTCCGCTTTACCCCCTCTAACTCCCCCTTATCAAGGGGGAGAACACAAGGCTAGCTCCTATCGTCGCATCGCCTTTTAATATGCTGCGCGATAGCGAGCACTGGCTCCTCCCCTTACTAAGGGGAGGCTGGGAGGGGTGGAAACGCAGAGATTGAATCTAGCTTCAATCGCTAACTGTTGGTCCGATTTACCCCCTCTAGCTCCCCCTATATTAGGGGAAGAACACAAGGCTAGCTCCTACCGTCGCATCGCTTCAACTGTTCGGATGTTCTTCACTCAGCTTCACTTATATTAGGCGGCGCGATAGCGAGCCTATGGCTCCTCCCATTGCTAAGGGGAGGCTGGGAGGGGTGGAAACGCGGAGCTTGAACCTAGCTTCAATCGCTAACTGTTAGTCCGCTTTACCCCCTCTAACTCCCCCTTATCAAGGGGGAGAACACAAGGCTAGCTCCTATCGTCGCATCGCCTTTTAATATGCTGCGCGATAGCGAGCACTGGCTCCTCCCCTTACTAAGGGGAGGCTGGGAGGGGTGAAATGCGGAGGCTGAATCTAGCTTCAATCGCCAACTGTTAGTCCGCTTTACCCCCTCTAACTCCCCCTATATTAGGGGAGAACAGAAGGCTAGCTCCTATCGTCGCATCGCCCAACTACGGACTCACAACCCCAAAACAAACCAACACCTCTGGCTCTTCCGGACTATTCTTGTAAACCACTTCTTTCGTACTCTCTACCTCAAACTCTGGCCAGTGACTCGTAAAGTGCGAGAACGCATTCTCACTACACCCAGCGCCTTCAGCGCCTAGCAAAAATGCGCCTTCCGCCTCGATTTGCTCTGCAGAGATGTTGCGATTGTAGATATTCGGCAGCGTCTCATTATCCCAAGGGTTGGTCACCATTGGGTGAGGCGCGATATAGAAGGTCAGCCATTCCGCCAAACCAGAGCCCCCAACCAACTTCAACGGCTTATCAGAGTGCTCATACCAATACTGCTCAGCTTCATGGCTTAACGTCTTAAAGCCCGAGAAATACTGACCCGCATTTCGCACGTTAAACACCATCACCGAGCTATACCCAACGATCATCAATAGCCCCATAAAGAACAGAACCTTGAAAGCGCGAGACAGCGAGCCAATCACCTCTTTCTTTAAAAACGCCACCAGTACGGCTGGCGCTGGCATAAAGAACGGGTGAAGCCACTCTACTAGTCGACCACCAGCATGGAACGAAAACCAAGCCATAATCACTACAAGGGGTGCAAACAAAACAAAAGTCGTTAGCCACACCTTCTCTGGCACTTGTTTCGTAAAGCGCAAACCACGTTTGCCCAATAGCCCAGCCAAAAGAATCAACGGATAGAATACCGAAAGCAACGCTAACCAACTTCCCGGGCTAAGCTGAGCCGCGACTTGGCTCCCTACCCACTTCACCGAAGAAAAGTTATTTGCAAACATCCAAAAGAAGTTCGGAGTCACCAAAGCAAGGAATGCGACAATCCCAATATAGAAATTACGGTCACGCCAAAAACGACGAACACTCGGTACAGTCAGGCTCAAGATAAATACCATGGCTACGGGTGCAAATGTCGAGTACTTCGCCATGGCAGATAAGCCCGCTAATACACCAAACGCAATCCACCACCTTGAGTCGTCATATACCGCTTTGACAAACAGAAGCAAAATCCAAGACCAAGAGCCAAACAACAAAAAGTTGTCGTTATAAGGAATCGCATCAAAGTTGATAACACCAGACAAGTTAAGCGTCAGCATACCAAGCCAGGCAAACGCGACGGAATCTGTTAGCTTGTAAGCGAGGCGATAGCAGCCAAGCATACCCGCGGCAACAACGAAGAAGTGTCCGACATACCAATGCGCAGAAGAAAACTCAGGCGAAGGGGACAACAAAAGGATGCGCGCCACAACGCCAACCAACCAAGGGTTCTTTGGACTACCCAACTCACCATTGCTTGCCCAGTTTAATGCCTCGATGGCATCGTAAGGCACAGCAGGATCGAGATTATAGGACACCAACGACCACGCGATTGCGTAGACGAAACACCAGATGGCTGCCGCTCGATGTGAGCGTGCAACATCATTGGTTGACGTTGGATGTTGATCAAAGTGAAGAATGGTAGACAGCATAGACTCCCTTGGACTCGGTCAATTTCAGGGGTTTGGCGGCAAACTCTACTGAGGTTAAGCGGTGCAGAAAAGTCCGCTAAGTCAATTCTCTGCAAAATTGCATATAATTCATAAGCTTGAATTATTAGTGCCGATATAGAAAGAAATAGTCTATATATTTAATCCGTCAAGGGGTGTAATGCTTTGTATTGAAAGTGGGGAGTTTGAAGGAGTTCGAGGGAGATGTGCCCCTCGAACTAGACAATCACTTATCGTTTTAGATAGTGCTTGTATGAATAAGTATTCGGTTTGAAGTAGAGTTTGGTGTACTCAAATATGCTGCCGTCTTTCAGCTTACCCGTCGAGAGCAATCGAATGATCGGCACATCGGAAGGTATTTCAAATACCTCGCATAAATGGCTATCTGGCATCACGGCTTCAAAATCTTGTAGCGCGCCGTCGATCTGTAGTCCTAGATCTTTTTCAAGATACTGATACTTCGAACCTTGTAGCGACATGATGTTCATTTGTGGGAACATCGCAACTGGCATATAGGAGTCTTCATAGATGGATGGCACACCATTAATCAGCTTAAAGCGGCGAATGAAATAGACCTTCTCATCCATACCAATCTTTAGCGCAGCAGCCACATCTTCATCAGGATCTGCCAGGGTAAACTCGACCACCTTGTACTCAAGCGTCGACCCTGCATCACTCATGTATTCACTGGTACTGCGTAGGTTCGACATAGAACCTGTCATGGTTTTGCCGATAATTGTCGAGCCTGCGCCCTGACGTTTTTCGACTAAGCCGAGCTTAACCAATTCTTCGATGGCTTTTCGCACCGTGATGCGACTAACGGAATACGCATCGATAAGGTCTCGCTCGGTAGGAAGCGTGTCACCAATAGCAAACTCTTCCGAATCAATGCGGGACTTAAGGTCCTGCATAACCTTTTTATATAACATTTTTTCACCTCGTAGCTGCCAAGCTATCACCACCATAAATACAAATCAATAACCAATTAAGCCATGTCCGTCACAACTTCCTCACCACTAGCAAGAAACATCCTATATAGGTGTCTTTTTATGCCTCAAATCACATATTTGGTGCTTTATTTGTACTCAATCACACTTTATTCATTATATATTTGTCATGTTTATTTTTCAGGCGTAACGTTAATGGTGTCGAAAGACAACGAGAAACAAAAAAGTTATTACATCAATAAATAACAACACCAATAACAAAAAGGACCCTTCCATGTTAAGTGCTATCCAACGCTTAGGTGGAGCAATGTTTACCCCAGTTTTGCTGTTCCCTTTTGTCGGGATTTTAGTGGGACTAACCATTGTTCTAAAAAACCCCATCTTTGTAGGCGATCTCGCCGATAAAGACGGTCTGTACTATCAAATTCTGCAAGTCATTGAAGAAGGTGGCTGGACGATCTTCCGCAATATGGCACTTCTGTTTGCAGTTGGCTTGCCAATCGGTCTTGCAAAAACCGCTCACGCTCGAGCTGTTATGGTCGTAATGGTCTCTTATCTCACCTTCAACTACTTTGTTGGTGCAATGGGTGGATTCTGGGGCGAGTTCTTTGGCGTTGACTTCTCTCAAGCTATTGGCGGCACGTCTGGACTGACTGAAATTGCAGGTATTAAGACGCTAGATACCGGTATCTTTGGTGCCATCATTATCTCTGGCTTTGTTACCTGGATTCACAACCGCACGTTTGAAAAACAGCTACCAGCGTACTTAGGTATTTTCCAAGGTGCTTCATTCGTAGCGATGATCTCATTCTTCGCAATGCTACCAGCGGCTTGGCTTACGCTTTACATCTGGCCATCTATTCAGCATGGCATCTTAAACCTACAAGGCTTCTTGGTAAGCTCAGGCTCATTCGGTGTTTGGCTATACACATTCTTAGAACGAATTTTGATTCCAACAGGTCTGCACCACTTTGTTTACGCACCATTTGTCTACGGTAACGTCGCGACACCAAACGGCATCGTTGTTGACTGGTTTACTAACCTAGAGACCTTTACTCAATCTGCGCAATCGATGAAAGATCTTTTCCCTGCTGGCGGCTTTGCTCTGCACGGCAACTCTAAGATCTTCGGCTGTACAGGTATTGCACTAGCGATGTACCACACTGCTAAACCAGAAAATCGTAAGAAAGTCGCTGCGCTGCTTATTCCAGCAACACTTACAGCGGTATTGGTGGGTATTACCGAGCCACTAGAATTTACCTTCCTATTCATTGCACCTTGGCTGTTTGCTATCCACGCGATTCTGGCAGGTACCATGGCAATGGTGATGTATACCTTTGGCGTTGTCGGCAACATGGGTGGCGGTCTGATTGAGTTCGCAACCGGCAACTGGATTCCACTGCTTGGCAACCACACCAGCATGGTCATTACACAAATTGCTATCGGCCTATGTTTCACAGCCATCTACTACGTGACCTTTAAGTACCTTATCGTCAAGTTCGACGTGCCAATCGCTGGTCGTGGCGAGGCTGAAATGAAGCTACACACCAAACAAGACTTCAATGAAAAACACGGTATTACAGGTAAAGGCGCAGCCGCAGGTGCAACACCTCTACAAATCCAAGCTGTAGAGACAATCGAAGGCTTGGGCGGCGTACACAACATCGAAGACCTAAGTAACTGCGCAACAAGACTTCGCGTCACGGTCAAAGACCCAAGCAAAGTGATGTCAGCAGAATACTTTATGGAAACCGGCGCCGTGAATATCGTGAAAAACGGCAAAGCGATTCAAGTAATTATCGGTCTGAATGTCCCACAGCTTAGAGAAGAGTGCGAAAAGATCTACAGCGCTTCAAAGACCGTGGACATGACACTCAGTCCAGCAACCTAAACAACTCCACAACTAACAACGTTTTTAATAATAAAGGGCGGAAAGTTTGCCGCCCTAGTCCAAGTGAGGCATATCATGAAACAAGAATTCTCAGTAGTTATCGCAGGCGGCGGCTCAACTTTCACTCCAGGTATCGTAATGATGCTGCTTGAAAACCAAGAGCGTTTTCCAATCCGCAAGCTGAAATTCTATGACAACTTTGCTCAGCGCCAAGAAACCATCGCTGAAGCATGCAGAATCTTACTGAAAGAACGCGCTCCTCATATCGAGTTCTCTTACACCACTGACCCAGAAGAAGCGTTCACTGACATCGACTTCTGTATGGCACACATTCGCGCAGGTCTTTATGCAATGCGCGAGCAAGATGAGAAAATCCCTCTACGCCATGGCTGTGTTGGTCAAGAAACGTGTGGCGCTGGCGGTGTGGCTTACGGTCTTCGTTCAATCCCTGCTGTAATCGAAATGATTGACTACATGGAGAAATACTCTCCAAACGCATGGATGCTGAACTACTCAAACCCAGCCGCTATCGTTGCCGAAGCGTGCCGCGTGATGCGTCCAAACTCTAAAGTACTAAACATCTGTGACATGCCAATCGGCATCGAGACGCGCATCGCTGAGATCCTTGGTTACGACGACCGTAAACAGTTCGACATCATGTACTACGGTCTAAACCATTTCGGTTGGTGGAAAGAATTTAAAGATGCGAAGACCGGCGAAGACCTAATGCCACGCATCAAAGAGTACATCAAAGAGAACGGCTACTTGCCACCGAGTGCAATGAACGGTGCACAACACACCGATGAGTCTTGGAAACAAACCTTTATCAAGGTTCGCGATGTGTACGCACTCGACCCAGAAACCATTCCAAACACGTACCTCAAGTACTACATGTACCCAGATTACGTGGTTGAGCACTCAAACAAAGAGTTCACCCGTGCCAACGAAGTCATGGAAGGTCGTGAGAAAGAAGTATTCACTGAGTGTCACCGCATTATCGCAGCAGGTACAGCTGTGGATACCACTATCGAAGTAGAAGAGCACGCCTCTTATATTGTTGACCTAGCCACTGCTATCGCCTTCAACACCAAAGAGCGCATGCTGCTTATCGTTCCAAACAACGGCGCTATCAGTAACTTCGATCCAACCGCCATGGTAGAAATCCCATGTATCGTTGACAACACAGGTGCGAAACCACTGCAAATTGGCGCGATCCCTGAGTTCCAAAAAGGCATGATGAACCAACAAGTTTCTGTTGAGAAGCTGGTCGTGGAAGCACACGTAGAAGGCTCTTACCAAAAACTTTGGCAAGCACTAACTCTATCAGCAACCATTCCAAGCGCGACCGTTGCAAAAGCGATTTTGGATGACCTGATTGAAGCGAACAAAGAGTATTGGGTTGAGATGAAGTAATACGCTTCGCTCTAAATAGGCTCACAGCTAAGACAATGCCCTGTTTATCCAGGGCATTTTACGGAGCAACATCCATGTTGAGTATTACCACACTCGGTTATATCGCAGCGCTGTGCACGACGTGTTCCTTTGTGCCACAAGTGCTGCACATTCTTAAAACCCGTGATACACAATCAATATCACTCGCCATGTATTCCATCTTTGTCACCGGCGTCGCCCTTTGGTTTATCTACGGTCTACTCGTTATCGACTTGCCTATCATCATTGCCAATGCGATTACTCTGATACTTGCGTCAATCATACTGATACTCAAAATCAAAGATGTCACCACCAGCAAACCAAACCACCTCTCCAAACCCGCGCTTGATAAAGCGTGACCTCCAAGCCAAGCGCCCCCAGCTTGGCTTTTTTCATTCTCAAACTCTTGAACTGTACAACAGTTTGTATAGGTGTCATGACGCTATAGTTTCTGCAATTCAAACACTTATAAAAAACAAGGATACGTCATGTTGTCTTATTCTCTTCGTACCTCAATCTTAGCGTTCTCTATCGCTGCCTCCTGCAGTACCATCGCATCTCAAGAAGCGCCCGTGACACCAGAAGATACTTTTCCGAGCACACAAGCGTGGCTCACACACGCAAAACAAGGGCTCGCTCCCTACTGGATGCATGAAGCAGCGCAAGGTGTGCCAGTCGGCAACTTCCCAACATTTCGCTGTGATAACGGAGAGTTATTAGACGTATCCAATGTCTGTCCAGAGCTACAACACGGCTGGATCACCGCTCACTTTGGACGCGAATACACGCGTATGAAATCACGCCAGACCTACGCTTATGGCGTTCTATTTCACCTTACCGGCGATGTTAAAGCGCTCGAACTTGCCAAAGACGGAGCTTACTACCTCATTGACCAACTTCAAGACACTGAGAACGGTGGCTTTATTTCATTTACCGAAGACGATAAGCCGGGTCTAAAGTGGACGCAACGCACCTCTCAAGACCAAGCTTACGCCCTTGTGGGTCTTGCCATGTACTACTACCTAACGCGCGATCCTAAGGTAGAGAAAGCACTCATCGAGCAGCAAGCATTCATCTTTGATAAATACAAACTGAACGATAACGTTGGCTTAGCCTGGGTATTGGAAGATGGTGACGATCAAAGTGCCAAACAACACGAGCTCGTCGCGCAGCTCGATCAAATCAATGGCTACATGCTGCTTGTGGCTCCCCTACTCCCTGAGCCCCACAAAACCAAGTGGATAGCAGATCTCGAGTGGCTAACACAAATCTTGGTTAATGATTACCACTCAGATGACGAGCAGCGATTCTACGGAGCCATACACCACAAAGCGGTGATGCAGCCTAACGCCAAACATAATGACTTCGGCCATACCATTAAAGCCTATTGGATGACCTATCTGACCGCTCAATTACTCGATAAGCCGGACTGGGAAGCCTTCGCTAAGCAAGGTATGGAAGTGACGCTAGAAAGAGCCCAATACAACATGCCATTTGAATATGTCGCCGATTACTTTCCCAAAGAGCAGCAAGAAGCGTTAAAAGGAGCCACCATCCCAACATGGCAAAGCAGACCAAATAGTGGTGGTGCCTCTTCTTGGGAATGGGCAGAGCTTGACCAAGCAGCTATGACGCTCTCTATGGATGCCGGAGAAGTCAAAGCGCCACTTGGTTATACCACCACGGGCTTTATGGATGTGTGGGTTGACCACAAGTATGGCGGTGTGGGTCTAAACCCTAAGTCGACTAAAGCGTTCCATTGGGGAAATGGTTATCACCAATTTGAACACGCGCTCATTGGCACGTTGGCATCCGGTTCACTCAATCACAATCCAGTGACCCTGTATTACGCGGTTAACGATGAGTCACAACCGAGCTTCACGCCATACTATTACCAAGGCAAAGTGAACAAGACTACATCGCTCAATAATGGCAAGGTTCAGGCGGTGAGCTTTAGTGACATCACACCTTAGCTTTGACATAAAAGAGCTGAAGTCATGTCAATAAGGTAAGAAAATCGAAGAAACGGGCAGGAATCACTTGGTTTCAAAGGCATAACCTGCGACAATCCGCCCGTTATTCACCCTTGATTACAGATGGTCAATTATGCAAATCTTAGTACGCAACCTATCTCGCGAAACCACAGAGCACGATGTACGTCTTCAGTTCCGTGAGTACGGTCGAGTTACCGAATGCACACTAGTACTAGACAAAGAGACAGGAAAGTCTAAGGGCTTCGCTTTTGTAACCATGCCAGACGCAGAAGAAGCAAAGGTAGCAATTAAAGAGCTAAACCTAACCATGTTTGGTGGCAGCAAGATCCGCGTTAAGTTCGCCGGTCACTAATCTTCTAGGTCAAGTTGCCTAATGTGGCTAGCAATCTCGCTCAGTCATGAAGCTAGAAAACACCAACCAGTACGGTTGGTGTTTTAGTTTGTGGCTATACGAAATTCGCTATGCTTCAGCAGCTAGGCGTGAACCGCCCCCTTCTCTTGAATATCCGCATACGCTTTCTTGATCACATCCGCTATCTTCTCAGCAATCATAATCGTTGGCGCATTGGTATTACCTCCGACCAAAGTTGGCATCACCGACGCATCGACCACTCTTAGGTTTTCTAGTCCATAGACCGACAGTTCATTGTCTACCACAGCTAATGGGTCTTGCTCAGTACCCATTTTACAGGTACCAATTGGGTGGTACTGGGTATCAGCGCGATTGCGGATATCTTGCTCTATTGCCTCATTATCATTTGGATCGACAGGATAAAAACATTCCCCACGAACCCCATCAAACGCTACGCTGTTGAGCATTTGATATTGCTTCTTCCACCCTTTAATCATGACCGCCATATCATCAGGGTCTTTAAAGAAAGCGGGATCAATCTGCGGAGCATCGTAAGGGTCGGCGCTATTGAGCTTCACCGTCCCAGAGCTTTTGGGTCTTAGCAAGGTAACATGGGAGCTAAAGCCATGGCTGGCATGGATTTTTCTCGCATGATCGTCCACAACCGCCACCACAAACACAAACTCTAAATCGGGTACCGACACGCTATCATCGGAGCATAAAAAACCGATGCCCTCAGCAAAGTTACTACTCAGCTTACCTTCACGCTGTCTGAGCCATTTCGGCAATGCTTTGGACATTTCCGCCGCCATCTGCAGCGACACCCCAAACGTATCCCGCTTCGCTGAACATTTATAGCTGTGTACCAAATCGATATGGTCTTGCAGGTTCTCCCCGACACCGGGAAGCTCGTGTACCTGCTCAATGCCATGCTTATCGAGTTCCGCTTTCGCCCCCACACCAGACAGCTTAAGGATCTGCGGCGAGCCAAATGCGCCCGCGCTCAAAATCACTTCTCGATCGCAGAAAATCTGAAAACGCTGACCTTTCAATCCATACTCAACGCCCACTGCACGCTTGCCCTCAAACAAGACCTTGTGGGTGGTCGCCTTGGTCAGCACGGTTAGGTTAGGTCGGTGAAGATTCGGCGTCAGGTAAGCCTTTGCTGCGCTGCATCGCTCGCCATTTCTCTGCGTGACTTGCGTTTGCATCGCACCAAGTTGCTCGGCTCCATTCACATCTGGGTTTCTTGGTACGCCAATTGATTCACAGGCATTGAGATAGCGCTCGACCATCTCACTAGGTGAGCGCAGGTTCGCGACATTGAGCGGCCCACCTTGACCATGATATTCGTCGTTAAAGACTTCGTTATTCTCAGCCTTTCTAAAGTAAGGCAGACATTGATCATAGTCCCAGCCAGTATTTCCTAATGACGCCCAAAGGTCGTAATCGTAGCGGTGCCCACGCGCATACATCATGGCATTGATCGAGCTCGAGCCGCCAAGGGTTTTACCTCGCGGTTGATAGCCCTTACGACCATTCAACCCAGGCTGGGGCACGGTCTCAAAACCCCAGTTGTTTATCTTGGTCGGCATCATGACCACACAGCCAACAGGTGTGTGAATAAACGGGCTTGAGTCTTTGCCACCCGCCTCTAGCAAGCATACCGAAACAGACGGGTCTTCGGATAGACGTGAGGCAAGCACACACCCAGCAGAGCCGCCGCCAACAATAATAAAATCATAGCGATCCATTGCTGATCTCCTCTGCAACGGTTTTGACGATATCTAGAGGATGCAACTCGCGCTTAAGGATTTTGCCTGTCGCTGTCATCGGAAGCGATGAGCGAATGAAGACGCGACGCGGATATTTGTAATCTGCTAATTGGCTTTTACACCATGCGACTAGAGTTTCCCCATCGCAGCTTGAGGTCTCATGGAGCACCACGTGCGCGTGTATCTCTTCCCCTAGCCTTTCATCATGCTCTCCGACCACTGCAACCATCTCAACGTCCGGGTGACACATCAACACCTCTTCAATTTCTCGCGGATAGACGTTGTAGCCGCCGCGTATAATCATGTCTTTGACGCGATCGACAATGAACAGATTACCGTGCTCATCCAAACGTCCAATATCACCCGTTAAAAACCAACCGTCTCGAATCGACTCAGCGGTTGCTTCCGCTCGTCCATAGTAGCCCTTCATTACGCTTGGGCTCTTAATGCACACCTCGCCTAGTTCGCCACCAGCTAACGTATTACCCTGAACATCGGTAATCTTGATCATATGACCACACAGAGGCTGTCCAACACTGCCCGGTAGCCTATCGCCATCGATATGATTAAAGGTGGCGACAGGTGCGGTTTCCGACAATCCATAGCCTTCCAAAACAGGCAGTTCAAATCGTGATTCAAACTGGCGAATCACTTCCACTGGCATAGATGCCCCACCCGACACACCTAGCCTCAAGCTGTGTTTGACCTGCTCAGATTGCTCTGGTGATTGCTCGCCAGCGGTAAGCAGTGCAATGTACATGGTTGGCACACCAGCAAAGACACTCACCTTATGCGAGATGATCTGCTCGATGACGAGCTTGGGCTCAAAACGCGGGATCAGTACCATAGCCGAGCCGGTTAACACGCTGGCGTTCATCATCACGGTTTGACCAAAACTGTGGAATAAAGGTAGGGTCAACATCGTGGTGTCGCTGTACTCAAGACGCATCAAATACTGTGACGCCATGGCATTGGTCAGCATATTAGTATGAGAAAGCTCTGCCCCCTTAGGTTGCCCTGTGGTGCCAGAGGTATAGAGAATAACGGCGGTGTCATCGCCTTGCCTTGCGACGGATTCAAAAGGCTGCGGTGGTGCCTCAAGCCAGGTCTCGAGTGCATGCTCAGCATTGGCTGATGCAAGCATGGAAATAAAGTGCTCACAGTGCGGCGCCTGAGCAAAGCCAATGCTTCCATACTGCTCATCGGCACTGGTTTGCGGCGCTTCAAAACAGAAATACGCTTTAGCGTCAGAGTCATTCAAGTGATAAGCAATTTCTCGACTCTTGAATAAGGTGTTGAGAGGAACCACCACGCATCCAGCCTTCAAAATGCCGTAATACGCAATGGGGAAAAAGGTCATATTGGGGCACGTCAGCGCCACTTTATCACCCGGTACTAAGCCAAATTTTACTAAGTGGTGAGCCACGATGTTCGCGTACTCGTCCAACTGCTGATAACTCACGTCATCGGTGCCCATTTTAAGTGCGGCTTTGGTAGGGAAAAGCGCAGCACTTCGCTCTAGATTAACGGCGAGGTTGTGCATCTTAGGTCTCCTTTTGGGGTGTACGACGCCAGCCCTCGCTGGCGTGTCGAAGATTCTTGTAAGACGAAGGACTGAATGTGTTATTGGATAAAACTGAGCTGTCGCTAACGGCGTTTATTCAGACTCGGATCTGGCTTGCCAACAAAGACGCGAATAACCAGCTTCTGAACCCAAGTACCGTAAGGGGGAGAGAACAGTTGAATCGGGAACCAACCGCGCATCTGCAATACTGAGCGGGCATGACTTAGCTCTCGAAAGCCCTCTTCCCCGTGATAATTACCGATACCTGAGTTACCCACGCCGCCAAACGGCACCGAGTGGTTAAGCACGTGCCAGCCCCAATCATTGATAGTGACACCGCCGCTATGAGTCTGCTCTAACACATGCTCACGTACAGCTTTATCGTGACTAAACAGGTAACATGCGAGTGGTCTTGGACGCTCTGTGATGTACTCAATCACATCGTCAATGTCTCGGTAGCCATGGACAGGCAGTAGCGGACCAAATATCTCTTCCTGACAAATACGCATGTTGGGAGATAGATTGGTCGCTACATAAAGCGGTGTTTTACGCCCTTCACCATCCGGTAAACATTGAGTAATGGTTGCGCCTTTTTGCTTGGCGTCTTCGAGCAGTTCCTTAAACCTTTGATGCTGAGCATCATCCACTAGCGAGGTGTAGTCAGCATTTCCCTTGATGTCACCGTACATTGCGATATGACTCTGCTTTAACGCCTCAACAAACTCGGTCACTTTAGACTCGGGGACAAACGCGTAATCAGGTGCAATACAGATCTGCCCAGAGTTAAAGCCTTTGCCATGAGCAATGCGGCTCGCTGCAGTTTGAATATCGTAATCATCAAACACAATAACCGGAGATTTACCACCGAGCTCAAGCGTGACCGGTGTTAGATTCGCAGCCGCATTGGCCATAATGAGTTTTCCACTGGCTGGCGAGCCGGTGAAAACCAGATGATCAAAAGGAAGATGTGAGATCTCCATGGCCTCAGGATGAGTACCATCGACGATTCGAACCAGATCCGTTGGGTAGATCTCTGCCAACATGCGCTTCAGCACCTTAGTGGTTGCCGGGCAGTTTGGAGGCATCTTGATCATGCATCGATTACCCGCCGCCAACGCGGTGACCATAGGACCGAGGGATAGATAGAGTGGGAAGTTCCAAGGGCAGATAATGCCAACCACCCCTTTAGGCTGATAACGGACCTCTAGCTTGTTGCCCTTGAAGAGCCACTCCGTCGGGCGACGCTGCGATTTCATCCAGCTTTTAAGGTGGCTTAACACGTGTTTGATATCGAGAACCGGCGCTAACACATCCGCCATGATGGATTCTGTATGGCTACGTCCGCCAAAATCGTCACTCATCGCCTCTGCCAACACATCTTGATAACGAGTCAATTGCGTTTTAAGAGCTTGTAAACGCTGCTTTCTTATCGCAAGACTTGGGTTTGTCTCTTGTTGATATGCCTGTTTAAGCTCGGAAAACCACGTCGATAATTCACTCAACTCTGGAGCGTTACATTCAACCAAGTTACTTTTTGACCAATCAATCATTTCGCTCATTTATTTTTCCCGCATGCCATTTTGCTCAATTACAACATTCTGATAACATCAATCACAGGTTGCATAGAGACAAAAAACGGTGATATTCGGACATTCGTCAGACATGAGGTGTCCGATTTTGAGCTATGTTGACGCTAACTTATTGAAACTACGTCAGTTCGAACGGGAGAATCAGCAATGCAGTACACGGCAGTCTACGAGCCCGATTTACAAGCGTGTGGGATTTTAGATCTTCAGCTTATGACTCGATATCTTGAGGGTAAAATGCCGTGCGAATCCTTGTTCGAAGGCACCCCACTGACCGCCGACCAACTCTACCAACCCGATACTAAAGTGACGATGGCGCAAAAGATGGCGATTTTCAGCAACGCCCTCTCACACGTTCATGAACCCGGTCTTGGTTTAAAGGTGGGTCAACAAGCAAGGTTCAGCGACTTTGGCGTATTGGGTTACGCCGTTTTTAGCAGCAATACTATGTTGGATGCCCTAATGATGGGCTTTAAATACTTGCGCTTAGCGGGACCTGTTTTAAAAAAGCAGATGTGGGTTGAAAACAACTTAGGGTATTTTCGAGCTGAGCAGCTCGTCGATCTCAGAGACTTACTGCCCTTCTTTTGCGAATATTGGTTTACTGCTATTCAAAACCTCTGTGAAGAAGTGATGCAGCAACCGTTCTCATCCAAACTGATTCGCTTTCCTTACCCAGAGCCAGAACACAGCGAGCTCTACAAAGAGATATTCCACTGCCCCGTTGAGTTCAATGCCGACTATCTTGAGTGGCAGTTTGACGCCACCACACTCTATGACCCACTCCCAGCCGCCAACACCATGACACTGCAAATGTGCCTTAAGTCATGTGATGAGCTGCTCGCGACGGTTCAGGGCTCCACCAGCCTTAATGAGAAGATCACTCAATTGTTTGTCGAGCGACTTGGCAACTATCCATCCATTGAAGCGCTCTCGTCAGAACTTGGCATGTCATCGCGCACACTGCGTCGCCATCTAAAGAACGAAGGTACCAGTTACCAACAACTGCTGGATGATGTCCGTTATCGACTCGCAAGGCACTATCTTCTGAATACGCAGATTACGATTGAAGAGATATCCGATCGTGTCGGCTTTTCTGATAGCGCCAACTTTCGACACGCATTCAAAAAATGGAGCGGCCACTCGCCAAAAGGGTTTAGGAACAGCCAAGACATGAGCAGTTAAATAGTACCTACAGACAATCGCCCAAAACCGCCATCTAACCCACTCATTTTCAAGTGATATCGCCTGTAATCTGAACAATTTGGCTTTGTTCTATGCGATACCGTACAAAACTCACTTTTTTGTATTGCAACGAAGTATTTGCCGTTCTAGCCTATAAACAGTTCAATACACTCAAAAGGAATTCTAGTGTCCCTTCTTCGTACAACTTTTGCACTATCGCTCCTTATGACCGCGACCGCTCACGCAAGCAATGTTCAATTTCTTGTTGGTGTCGACAACAACAAAGGCTTTGCCGGCGGCATTGAAGCCTTGGTCTACGACAACTTCATCATCGGCGGACAAGCCAACCTCGGCTCAACCGATGAAACTCAAACCCAAGGCGGCTCACTCCCAGATGTCCCCAACGCGACATTCACCCAAAAGAAGTCGTCCCAAGCCTACTCGCTCTACACTGGCTATCGATTTAAAGAAAACATGCTCGACGGGTTAACCGTAAAGCTGGGCATCAGCAAAACTAGCATTAACCTCAGCGAAGACGCATACAACTCATCTAATGAGTCAGCCGTGGTCTATGACATCAACGAAAGCAAATACCAACCCTTCGTCGGTCTGGGCTACCACATCAGCGAGCGAATCTCGCTTAACGTGCACGCGAACTTAGCGGGTATTGATACGATTGAGGTCGAAGGTGAGACGGTGAAGTCTGGGTTTGAGAGGACGACGTTGAGTTTTTTGGTTGGGTTTACTTTTTAGTCACTCGCAAATGTTGTCTTCTAAATGTCGGGGGAGCGAATTGCTTTACGTTGTGAATGAAGCGATCAGCTAATCTAACATGTTCACTTCATTCCAATGTTTATTTCTCGGCTACCATTCCGGCACAAGTAAGCGACTTTTAACACCGCGAATTTGCAAGCCCATAGCCTCAAAGACTTCTTCAAAGTCTTCACATTGCTTGGGCACATTCGGTAGAGAAAGCGACGCTTCCGTGAAGAACCGCTGCTTCAGGTGTGTCTCTTTCCCCCACGCTGATTCCCACCACGAGATGATCCTACGTTGCGACTCTACTAAACGGGATTTGCTTGGAAGCTTATCACTTTTCTCTAGGTTCTCTTTTGGAGTCGTAGGCAATAGATTCCACATATCATTGTTTGGCCAGTAAGCAAAAGGGAGACAATGATCAACATGATAGCCTTTGGTGAGTTTGCTATTACTCCAAACACTCGTCAATTTGGAGCCGGAGCTTTGCAGCTCATTTACACGCTTTCTCACATCAGACGTATCGTGGTCTTTGTCTAGCCATATCAAACCATCGTGATACGTTTGCAAAGTGATGTTCTTAGTTTGATTGAGTTCAAATCGTTTCATCACGCTAACCCACTGGTTAACGACCAGAGGTTCAATCCAAGAGTTATAGATTCGTAAGCACTCCCAGAGACTTTGATTTAAAACGAATGACCCGAAGCTGGAGAAGAAGTCCAGATCTAGGAAAATGCTCTCTGTTTTACGACGACGTGTTTTTGGCGGCAGCGTGGAAAACTCGTGGACAGGCGCTAAAGACGTGCCAGTGTAGATGTACTTGATTGGTCCATCTTTCATTGTCTTGATTGTCGACTGAAGAGTATTTTGAATAGCGAGCGCTTCTTCGCCTGTAAACCAAGCTCCTACCGCGAGATCATCGGCGGACAGATGTTTCAGCTTCTCCCACCCATTCTCGTCGATAAATCCAAGCCCCTTCTTACTATTACTGTTTTGCTGTAAGCCTTCTACATCGACCAATCTTTTATAAGCCTTGACCCAATATAGAGCGACCAACCCCAGCGGTATCTCCACTTGGTCATCACTTTTATCACAAACGCTTCCGGGATGCGCATCCGCAATTCGAAGCAGTACTCTCAATAATCCAAGCTTATACGTCGCACTCTTGTTGTCATTGACAATAATGTGTCGAACTTTATTCAAGTCCCCTGACCCATCATCGGGGAGGCTAAACACTACGGTCTGCCAGCGAACGCCAGTTCGATTCATACCATCTTCAGAATCTCGAACCTCTTTCACTAACAGAGCGGTATCTTTTGCGAACTGTTCAAGTTCGCCCACAGACACCTCGTAACCCACCCTACTATCATTAAATTCACCATGACGTAAGGTGATGACAAGCCGACCATTAGGGCTTAGCAGATTAGACAACTTCCGAAAAGCTCTCGCACGCGAACTCGGAGCCAAATGCATCCAAACAGCGCTGACAAGAATAAGATCGAAACGCACTCCCATACCTTGGACTTGATTCAAGCCAGGTAGCGCATCGTCTATCCAAGTGACTTCTGGTCCTGTATGAGATTGCCCAAGCTCACGGAGCTCCGGACATGGTTCTAATGCATACACATCAGCCCCTTTTTCACACATCCACTTAGCATCTCGACCAGAGCCAGCACCAACATCCAATACCATGTCACCAGACAAAGGCCAATGAGCCTTCCACGCACTATGAACACTCTCAAAATCAAGAGCGTTGTATTGTGCAGACAGGCTATTCGCATTTTCGCTGTAAAATGAAGTGGTTGAGGTCATTTTCGATACCGGTATTGAAACTAGATTTAGAGTAACGAGAAATGCAGGGTAATGCGAGTTTTGATTGTTCTGTTTGGTAAAGGACAACTATGATTTCTTTTTCAATAAATCGAGACTTAATGTGCTCTCGTTCATAGGTTTTCGCTAGCTCAACCTGCTCAATACTCCCTCTCTGTAATATCCATCTTATCCAACTCCAGAGACCTCGCTCTCGTGGTTTCAATACCTAATCTCGCCAGTTTTGATTTTTGAAACAGTATTTCAAATGAGATCGCCATCAAGAAATTAACCCATTTTTTGCCAATACCAATGGCCGCGATCACCTTTGTGGCCATTCACATGTGAAAGGAATTGATCATATAAGAACGGGTGTTAGTATTATTTCCATCAGCAACGGCTAAGGAAAGATATGTTAACTAGGTATTCTGCAAACCCAAGCGACGTGAAGACGTACACTACTCAGCAGCTTAAAGATGAGTTTTTGGTTGATGAGCTGTTCGAACCTTCTGCGATAAAGATTGTGTATAGCCATATTGATCGCACTGTCGCTATGGGGATTACCCCGACTGAAGAGCCATTGGTGCTACAAGATTGGATCAATAACAAATCGTTTGGCACAGAGTTCTTCCTAGAGCGACGCGAGCTAGGTCTCGCTTGTCTCTCTGGTTCTGTTTGCATTCAAGTGGATGGACAAACTTATGACTTGAACGCTTTGGACGTTCTTTATGTCGGTCTTGGTTCCAAGCATATTGAGATCACTCGAACCGATGGTGAGGCGTGCGTTTACGGGCTAAGCGCTCCTGCTCATAAAGCTCTACCAAGTAAATTAGTGAAACAGCAAGATGCCAAGGTTGTAGAGCTAGGCTCACTTGAGACTTCAAACCAACGCGTGATCAATCAATATCTGCATCCAGATGTTCTTGAAACATGCCAGCTTTGCCTCGGTATTACCCACCTCGCTCCTGGCAGCGTTTGGAATACTATGCCCGCGCATACTCATGAGCGCCGCATGGAGGCCTACCTATATTTCAACGTGAAACCTGAACAAGCTGTGTTCCATATGATGGGTGAGCCTACAGAAACTCGACACATCGTAGTTCGAGATAAGCAGTTAGTCCTATCTCCTAGCTGGTCTATTCACTCCGGCTGTGGGACACAAAATTATAGTTTTGTATGGGGAATGTTGGGCGAAAACCAAACATTCGACGATATGGACTTTATTCCAATGGATACATTGGCTTAATTGATAATAATAGGAAATTTAACATGAACAAGACTCTGAAAAATACTCTACTTACTTCTATCGTTGGTGCAGCGATTGGCTTCTCTTCCATGACGCTCGCAGCGACTGAGATTAAAGCGGCATTCAACCAGTCAGACAGCCATCCACAATACGCAGCATTGGCAGAGTTTGGTAAACAACTAGAGACTGCAACCGACGGCCGCTACAAAGTGACCATTTATCCAAACGCATTGCTTGGTGACCAACGAGCTTCGCTAGAGTTAGTTCAATCGGGTGCGGTACAAATGGCAGTTGTTGCTAACCCTCTGGTTGAAAACTATGACAATACCTTCACTGCTATCGGGATGCCATTTGCTTATACCGGCATTGAGCACCAAGAAAAAGTATTTACATCGGGCGTGTTGGATGACCTTTTTGCATCAACTAAGAAATTTGGATTTGAGGTATTAACAGCCTACACAGCGGGTTCACGTAATATCTACACCAAAAAGGATAACGTCAAAACAGTTGATGACATGGCTGGCCGTAAGATTCGCGTAATGCAATCGAACACTATGGTAGAGATGCTTAGCTGTATGGGCGGTACTGGCGTGCCTATGAGCCAAGGCGAAGTATACACAGCCGTTCAACAAGGCGTACTTGACGGTGGTGAGAACAACGAGATCACTTATGCGGATATGAAGCACTACGAAGTAGCACCATACTTTAGCAAGACTTCTCACCTAATGGTTCCTGACCTAGTCGTTATCAGCGATGATTTTATGAACTCTCTTCCGGCTGATGACCAAGCCACCATTCGCAAACTTGCTAAGGAATCTACGCTTGATGAATTTGCTAAGTGGAACGCAATGATTAGCGATGCTCGCGCGTTGGCAGAAGAGAACGGTGCAACCTTTATTGACGTAGACGTAAAACAGTTTCAAGACAGCTGTAAACCTCTACAAAACAAGCTAATCAAAACTGACGCGCAAAAAGCACTAACGAAAGCGATTGGTGAGCTTAGCTAATACCCCAAGTTGATTAAACGTTGTGGAGCTAGACATCAGTTTAGCTCCTGTTTCAGTGAGGAAACGACCAGTGGAAAAACTGCTTTTCTGGGCAGATAAAATTAAGTTCGCGATCGATTGGATCGTTGAACGAGCCTGTATTGCTATCATGGCGCTGCTCACCATTCTCGTCACTTATCAAGTTGTGACCCGATACGTTTTTGATAGCCCAAGCGCGATAAGTGAAGTGCTTTCTCGCTATATGTTTGTATGGCTAGTACTTATTGGTGGTGCCTATGTTTTCGGTCTCAGAGAGCATATGTCGATTAGCTATGTTCGTGACAAGTTCCCGCCACGAGTTGGCGTGTTGGTTGACATACTAACAGAGTGGGCGATTGCAATTTTTGCTTTTGTTGTTATGTGGCAAGGCGGCTATAAAGCGTCTGTCAGACAGATGTGGCAACAGGATTCTGCGCTAGAGATCCCTATGGGTATCATCTACTCAGCCATACCTATTGCAGGAGTACTAATTCTATTTTACTTCGCGATCAATCAGATAAAACTTATCAACACCTTTCAAAAACTTAAAGTAAAAGGATAGGCTCTCATGGATGCTGCAACACTTGCTGCGCTGATCATGTTCGGCGGCGCAATTTTCCTACTCATTTTGGGAGCACCGATCGGTATTAGTATTGGTCTTCCCTCTTTCGCTGCTATGTTGAGTATTCTGCCAATGGCAGGCGCTACGACGACCGCGGCTCAGCGAATGTTTACTGGCCTTGATAGCTTTGCACTACTAGCTATCCCCTTCTTTATTCTTGCCGGCAATATTATGAATAATGGCGGCATAGCGATAAGGCTGATCAACTGCTCACGTATTGTTACCGGTTACTTTCCGGGTGCGCTCGCCCAAACGAACGTCGTATCAAACATGTTGTTTGGCTCGATCAGTGGTTCTGGCGTTGCTTCTGCCGCTGCAATTGGCGGCATTATGAATCCGATCCAAAAGAAAGAGGGCTATGATTCGGCCTTTCGCACCGCAGTCAATATTGCGTCTGCTCCAACTGGTATGTTGATACCGCCAAGCAATACTTTAATTGTTTATGCGACTGTAGCTGGTTCTGTGTCAATCTCTGCTCTGTTTATGGGTGGATATCTACCGGGTCTTCTTTGGGGAGGTGGCGTTATGCTCATTGCAGGCATCATGGCCTACCGTCGTGGTTATATGACCAAGCACACGATGACCGTCATTGAGCGTATTAAGCTTCTGATCGATGCAGTCCCTAGTCTATCGCTTGTTGTCGTTGTGATTGGCGGTATTCTCGCAGGTATTTTCACGCCAACAGAAGCCTCTGCGATTGCGGTTGTATACTCCCTCGCATTGGGGTTTGCGTATAAAGCTCTCAAGGTTGAGCAACTTCCTGAGATCCTTCTTGCCACTGCAAAGCTGACGGCTATCGTTATCTTTATGATCGCTGCCTCTTCTGTAATGTCGTGGGTGATGGCATTTACTCAGATCCCAGGGGTCATCGCCGATACCCTACTGTCATTAACCGACAACCCAATAGTTATTCTACTCATTATTAATGTTGTCTTGCTGTTTGTGGGTACCTTTATGGATCCGACACCAGCCGTACTGATCTTTACCCCTATCTTCCTACCTATCTGTATGAACCTAGGTATGGATCCAGTTCAGTTTGGTATTCTTCTGGTATTCAACCTGTCCTTGGGAACCATTACACCTCCTGTTGGACCAATCCTATTTACAGGATGTAAGGTCAGCGATATCAAAATTGACCATGTAATCAAAACGCTGTTACCATTCTTTGCGGTGATCTTCTTGGTACTGATGGCCGTCACCTATATCCCAGCTATATCAATGACTATCCCTCAAATGATGGGCTTAGTGAAGTAAGGAACACGTACTTGGAAAAGACAGCAAGACAGGAATATAACGCCCCTGCACTAGAAAAAGGCTTAGACATTTTAGAACTACTAGCGAGTTCTGCGGAACCTATGTCTAAAAAAACAGATCGCACAAGTGCTAGGTCGTAGTGTCGGTGAAATTTTCCGAGTGCTGTCTGTTCTGGCTCGCCGTGGCTATGTCACCTTTTGTGAGGAAAGCGGCGAGTACACCTTCTCTATGCAGATGTTTACAGTCGCTAACCAATACCCACCTCAGTCACTACTACTGGATATTGCCAAGCCATTGATGAAAGAGCTGAGTGAGAAGGTAAACCAATCATGTCATATTTCATGTTACGACAGCCTAAATCTGGTTGTTGTCGCTCGAGAGGAAAGCCCATACAAAATGGGTTTTAGTTTGAAAGTTGGCGCGAAGCACGATGTTTGCTCATCTGGCTCAGGTATTGTGTTGCTCAGCTTTAGCTCTGAGCTTGAACGACAGAAAATTTTACAAAGAAGTAAGGCGACTGAAGAAGAACAATCAAGGGCAATGAAACTTACCTCTGATACGTACAAAAAAGGATTCTTTGTCGGCCCAAGTCCACAAATATCTGGCATAACCAATATCAGTGCCCCTATTTGTGTCAATGACCAGTTTTTAGCCGTGTTGACTGTACCTTATGTTACTTTGGACTCCGAAGCAGTTCATCATGCCGTTGATAGTATTGATACAACAAGAAACGAACTGGTCAAAGTGTGTAAAACCATCAGCTCAAAACTAACCCCAAGTAAGCTTGCTTAAGTCAGACAAGAGAGAAAGCCCATTACATTGGGCCTTCAAGCAATGAGACATAGCGATCATACTCTATAAGGTCTATGTCTCCATCAGGTTCATATCACAGCGATTAGTAGCCAAGTTCCTTTTAATATAATGATACGCCCGCCAATAATTAAAAACCCCACCTAGAAAAAACAGAAAACTCCCAACTAAAAATTGCCAGGTCAAATAATTAGCAAGCTGAATCGACTCGTCAGGCATTCCGCCTTCCCAAAGCCCTGGAAATGAACCAACAGCAAATAGCACGCTGCCCACGATAAACGTCACCGCTGTCAAGTTGGTGAGCTGCCCCTCAGTGCCACCAGCACTACTGGTATCAGCAACGATGTTGACGCTGGCTCCGATAACAAAAAGCGTACTGCCAATAATGAACATCAACGCGCTGTGTGCAGAGTAGCTCTCATCGATAAACGAAAACACTCGACCCGCGACAAACATCAAGGTGCCAAGCAAGTAGATGTAGGAGGCTGTGTATTCCAGTTGCTTTCTCGACAAGTTGGAGGATGTTTTGTGCCAATAACGGTGGACGTCATAAAGATCGTGGACATTAACGATCAGGTAACAGAGCGAACCGGCAAAGAAGATCCATTGTCCGAGCGTCGAGTAACTTTGAAAGCTTGGGAACAGTAATACGCTACCAACTAGGAAGAATAATCCACCAAACTTGTATAAGACCGCATTGAGCGTTTCCCATTTAAACTGGGTTTTAGCACTAGCGTCGTTATCCGTCAGGTGATGAATTCGTTTGCGGTTGGTGAAAAGGTGCGCCATGTCGTTAGCCAAGTGGTGGGGGTCATACTAATAAGAAGGGTATCACAGCGCTGAATTTCAACTTTATCGGGTTTGTATGATCACTTCCTCAGTAGTGAGAACACGTATAGCGCTAACTTCGACTAGTCCTGCGGGCAAGTGCAGGGTCATTCTACTTGAACAAGTAGTATCTATAGCCGACGCGACTACCAATGGAAATTCCCCCCAAACAAGGTACAATCCGTGCTCAATTTTCTATGACCCTACGGCCTTTAATATGCACTCTCCCCAACACTGCTTTAACCGATTTGATGTTGCTATCGAAGGCTACGAGTTACCAGAACAATTTACGTTTCCGTTCTACTACACTCCGCATCCACTGTGTGTACTAGCAGCAAACCAGCTCCAGCAGTATCTGCAAACACAAACCGACTTCACTCATGATTTTGGAATAGACGATGAAAACCAAGGTCGAGGAAAGATGTTCGGTGTTCTATTGGTACAGAACTTACAAGGCGAGATCGGATTTTTGAGTGCTTTTTCTGGCAAGATTGCAGATCAGAATCTCTTACCAGGATTTGTGCCACCTGTTTTCGACATGCTCACCGAAGACGGTTTTTTCCGCGAAGAGACTAATGCCATCACGAAAGCACTAGCGACCTATAAGACCTTTGCCAACGCGCCTGAAATCACAATCCTCAAAGAGCAAATCACTACCGAGCGCGCCGCTTACCAACAAGAAGAGCAAGCACATCGCGATATCATGATTGAAGGTCGTGCCAGTCGCAAGCGACAGCGAAAAGAGGCGCAGCAAACCCTCAGTGGCGAAGAGCTTCAAATCTTGCTAGACGAACTCGGCAAGCAAAGCGTCGCCGAGAAAAACACACTCAAATACCTAAAGCTTAAGTGGGAAGAGAAACTCGCCGTCAAAGAGCAGCGACTAGAAGAGATTGAGACTAATCTCGTAAAGCTTAGAGATCACCACAAAGCGCTATCTAACGCTCTACAGCATAAACTTCACAAGCAGTATCGCTTCTTAAATCAACGTGGAGAGACGTGCGATTTGGTTGATATCTTCGCAGCGACCACAACCCCGATTCCACCGGCTGGTGCAGGCGAATGCGCGGCGCCAAAGCTGCTTCAATATGCCTACAAGCACGGTTTTAAACCCTTAGCTCTGGCTGAGTTTTGGTGGGGCGCATCGCCAAAGTCAGAGATCCGCAAGCACGGCAGTTTTTACCCATCATGTAATAACAAATGCCAACCTATCTTAGGGCACATGCTGCAGGGCCTAAACGTCGAGCCTAATCCGCTTGAACAGAACTGGGCGGAAGACAAAGAGTTGGAAATCGTGTTCCAGGATGAGGCTATGGTGGTCATCAATAAACCATCTGGCCTTCTTTCGGTGCCAGGCAAAACCATTAAAGACTCAGCCTATACTCGTCTACAAGCTCTATTCCCCGATGTTGAAGGCCCATATGTGATTCACCGCCTCGACATGGCGACATCCGGATTACTTGTCTTCGCCTTGACCAAGCGCGCCAACAAGAGCCTGCAAAAGCAGTTCATTACTCGCGGTGTACAAAAACGCTATGTCACAATGTTAGAAGGTGAACTGACTCAGACTGAAGGTGATATTTCGCTACCAATGCGCGGCGATCCTGATGATCGTCCAAGACAACTGGTATGTTACGAACATGGCAAGCCAGCAGAGACCCATTGGGAGTTGATTGAAGTGCGTGATGGCCGAAGCAAGGTGTACATGTACCCGAAAACAGGCCGAACTCATCAACTACGCGTTCACAGTGCTCATCATCTTGGCTTGAATATGCCAATGGTTGGAGACACACTTTATGGGGAGAAGGCTGATCGATTGCATTTGCATGCTGAGCAGTTGGAACTTGACCATCCTTATACGAAGGAACGTTTGGTATTTCAGGTCGATAGTGAGTTTTAAGGTGGGTTAGTTTTACCCCTAATGATGTACCTTACATCTTTAGGGGCTGCATTTTGAAGTAAAAGACCATACAACGAAAAAGCCCCAGCATTTCTGCTGGGGCTTAAAATTTGGCGGTGAGTGAGAGATTCGAACTCTCGATACGTTGCCGTATACACACTTTCCAGGCGTGCTCCTTCAGCCACTCGGACAACTCACCGTATTTTGATTTGGTTAGCGCTGTTGGCTAACGGGGTGGTAATTTAATGATTCCGCCCCGCTTGGTCAACCCTAAAAGGGAAAAAAGGTGCGCTTTTTTAATTGTTTGCTTACTTTGTGATTAATTCGATCAAATGATCGGCAAATCATGCGCTTTGGTAGTAACCAGGTACGCGGAACCAGCGGCGGCATAGGTCTAGGAAGTAGCCGTATAGTACACCCATACCACAAGACACAACTGCGTTACTCGAAACTGCGGTAATGATTTGGTCTGTTGATGCACCTACCGTAAACAAGATCGCTGCGTAGACTGGTGACTGGAATGCTACGTAAGCCACTAGGTCAGCGAATGCTTTCATAGGGCCAGACGTTGACACTTTCGCACCTTGGCGAAGCGCCCAGTCGCGGAATACTCCGTAAGGCCATGCGATGGCGATGTTCACAGGGATAGACAACAAACGTGATGCCAATGACTGTTCGAAGGTCATGCCTGAGACAAGCACTTCAATCAACATACCAGACACAAAACAGAACACGACCATTGCAAAAGTATCAGCAGCCGCGTTACGAATACAGAAAGGAGCTTTCGGTTTCACTTACAATCTCACAGGACAATAAACTAACATTAAATCGAATATCGACTCATATGACTGGATATCTTTCTCCATCCAGATTAGGGCGCTATTAGACCACCTTATTAGTAGTTTTACATTCCGTATTTTAAACCAAGAAGTAAATTAATCACCAGTTTTGGCATTCAAAGTAGTGAAACTCGCTATTTGTTGTAGTTTTATTACAAACATAACCCTAAAGCCCTTAAAGTCAGCGGGTTATCGGCTCAAAGTTGTAGGTTTGCTACACGTAAATTGAAGTTGTCACAAGAGAAGCTGGGTGAGAATAGAAGTTAGGATGCTGATTGGCGCATAGTGCTCGCTTTGTAGCACTATGCTTCGGTGTAAGGGCTTTGATTTAGAGGCGCTGATGTCAGGTTAAAGCGTTAGCTGCCAATAGAAGTCACGTTACTGCGTTTACCATCGGTAAACTGGAACAGTTTATTGGCAAACTGATAAAGAGCATCGTCCAAGATGCGTTCGTCGATAGGTTTACCGACGATGAAATCGGCACCCGCGCCCATCATGCGTTCGCGAGTCTCTTTAAAGACATCGGCGGTACAACCAAAGATGAGTGTGTCTTTTTCTCTGCCGGGCATGTTACGAATACCGGCTATCGCTTCTACCCCATCCATCACTGGCATATGGTTATCCATGAGGATGAGATCATAGCTTTGCGTGGCCACCGCTTTGAGCGCCTCTTCACCATTGACCACCGAGTATGTGATAAAGCCTTTGCGCTTCATAAAGGTGTCGATGATGATGGTGTTGGTGCGGTTATCTTCAACGATGAGTGCTTTGAGGCCTCGATAGTCAAGCTTACGTTCAATATGAACATCGAGCTGTTTTGGCTCACAGCTTTCGAGCTTCACGGTGACTTCAAACTCAGAACCAATGCCTTCTTGGCTGTTGAGTTTGATATCCCCGCCCATTACAGACGCGATCTCTTTAACGATAGCAAGACCTAATCCAGTTCCCCCAAATCGACGAGTCGTGCTCGACTCGGCTTGCTCGAAAGGCTTGAAGATACGTGCTTGTGCTTCTGGTGAGATGCCGATACCCGTGTCTCTCACACGGATGGTCAGTGTATTAGCGCTATGCCTGACTTCTTCAGACAAGAACACCTCAATGGTGCCTTGCGAGGTAAACTTCACGGCGTTATTAAGAAGGTTAAAGAGAATCTGACGCAGACGCGCCTTATCGCCCATATACCAACGCTCATCGTCCACCTCTGAGTAGACGCTAAATTTAAGGCCTTTCTCGTTACATAGGGTGTGATACACACTGTGCATACTGCCTATGATGGAGTTTAGTGGGAATGGGTGGCTATCGAGCTCAATATGCCCTTGCTCAATCTTCGAGTAGTCCAGAATTTCATTGAGCAGCGACATCATGTGATCGCCTGAATCGTAAAGGGTTTTTAGATGCTTTCTCTGTTCAACAGACAGATCGGTTTTTAATAGGATCTGCGCGGTGCCCAGTACTCCATTCATTGGCGTTCGGATCTCGTGAGAAAGCGTTGCCAAGAAAGCGGTTTTGGCTTTGGTTGAAGCTTGCGCCTTCATCCGTTCTTGGTCGAGGTAGACGGTTTTCTGGTTGAAACTGTCTATGAGGTAGCGAATCTCATCGGGGCTTTTGTAGTTAATATCGATGCTGCCGCTGTGACGCGAATCATCCACTTCTTTGGCAATGACGGCGATAGGCTTAATCAGGTATTGATTGATGAGGTAATAGCCAAACATCAAACACAGAATCATCACCGGGACGATGGCATATTCAACGCCCATTACGATATCAAACACCTCATCTGCCACCAGCCTTCTGGCGTTGACCACCTCTAGACTCCAGTTGAAGTCACCGAAGTTTAGCTGACTGATATAGATATCGCGTTCGACGCGAAAGTTGTGCTCGGTAATGACTTGGTTGTTGGCATCACGAACAATCACGCCAAGGTCGTGCTCGCGCGCTTTGCCTTTTACGAAGCTGATCAGGTTCTCTAGGGACAAGTCGACAGTGGCAACACCGGCAAATTTGCTATCGAGATAATAAGGCGCTGAGGCTGTGATCATCTGAACATGGGTATAGGGATCCACATACACTTCTGACCATGTAATGGTATTGGTTGGCTTATCTTTTACCGAGGTATACCAAGGCTCAACGTGATAGCCTGCCGCTTCTGGATTGTTCCAGAGATCAATCTTGTCGACCTCTCCATCTGCGGTTCGGTTATAGAACAAGCTCGAGAGCTTCTCGTTGGGGTCAATGGAGTATGGCTCTGGCCAAATGCCGCCACTAACGGCAATGCCATCGTTGAGCTTAAATACTTGGCGAAGTGCTTGGTCTAGGGCATTGCGGTCTTCAATAGACTCTCCCATGGCGACAATGCTTTTTAGAACGCCTAAAGAGCTATGCAAGGGAGAAGAGATTTCAGCGGCGAGGAACTCACTTCGGATATCGAGGTTTTGCTCAAGCTTGGCGCGGACAGGCGATTCCACAACCCAATAGGTAATGCTACCAAAGATGGCAATAAACAAGGCTAAGTAAACTGCCAGAGCGATGATGCTTTTCTTTTTCAGCGACTCTTTAATAACCATAGCGTGCGAAGTGTGTCCTTTTCTTCGTGTGGAACAAGACCATGCTAGGTAATTATGGTCTAGCTTGTTACTATACCCAAGTAATTCTCAATTCAGCCCTAACGGTAAAGCATTTTGGAACTAAAAGACATACTTTCCCTTCCTGAGCTAGAAGGAAAACTGCTAAATAACGCGCAGACTCAAGGCTTTGTGACTTCTATGGCATCTGCCCCGCACACTTTGCCACCTGAAGAATGGCTACCGTTTTTATGGGGTGGAGAAGAAGTTGCGCCGTTTACTTCGGGCGAGCAATTAGAGAGCTATGCTCAAGCGGTCATTACCCTTTGGAATGAATACCGCCCTGCTCTTCTTGATGGCGAATGGCAATGGCCTGAAGGCTGTGGTTTGGATGAAGAAGAGATCGTGACTCAAGAGACTAAAGATTTCTGTGAGGGTGTGCTTCAAGGCTGGCAACTTGCTCGTGATGACTGGGAAACTCTAATGCCGGAGAACAGCGAAGATAACGCGCTGCTTGGCGGTGTGCTTCTTTCTCTGAGCATGTTGTTCGATCCAGAGACATCTATTGCGACACTGCAAGCGCAAGGTATCGAAGGTCTAGAGCAGTTTAATGAGATTTTCGCCGCTGTTCCTATGATGCTTTGCGGTATCACTCAAAAAGGCGCGGTCTTGGCAGAGCAGCAATAAGCTCATCGCTAGATAACGACCTAAATAGTAAGGGCCCCTACCATGATTGGCAGGGGCCCTTTTTTCGCCAACGTTGTTGTTATTCTTTTTAAAGCGCTAAATCATTCGCTAGAAGCAATAAAGTAAAAAAACGATAAAGTTAAAAACGATAACCCATGGACACGATAAGCTGATTCCAGTTTAGGAAGCTATATTCCGCCATGAGGTTCCATTCTTTCTGGTAACCAAAGTCATACACTTCAGCAAGCGACATGTTGGAGGTGTGCTTACTTTTCAAATCTACATCAAACTGTAACTCATTTGCGAGCACACCGAGGTCTGACAAGCTCCCCGTAATGTTCTGTTCGATACTCTGATACTGATAACCCACCAACAACGCAAGCTTGCCGTATGGTTTGTGATGTGTGGTGGATGTGTGTAAGTGGTCCCCTTAGTGAGACCACTTAACATAATTGGAGCGTTTACAAGGATTAGAACGCTTCAGTGAAGTTGAAGTAGAACGCTGCGCCGTGCCTTCCCATACCTAGGTCAAGACGAATGTTCATTCTTGGTTGCAGCTCATAACGATAGCCGACACCATAAGAAAGAATCGCATGACCCGAGAGATCTTCAACCAAGTCACCAATCGAACCAACGCCTGCCCATGCTGTCATACCATGGTTAGATAGAACGCCTGAATCGCGACGGAAAGTATGTCGGTACTCGGCGGTGACCTCAGCAGCAACCTTGTCACGATACTGACCTTGATAGTAGCCACGCATAGAGTTAGCGCCGCCTATCTCTGGCATATCGTAGTAAGGAATATCACCAAACGCTTGTTGGTAGTGTGCTAACACTGCAAGTACTCGACCTTCCACAAAGCTGTGAAATTTACGATACTCAACATCCAATTTCTGATATTCAGCCTGACTGCCTAGCGCTTCGCTAAACGCGAGTACTTCTGTGCGAAACATAGAACCACTCCAGGCGTTGACAGCAACATCGCGGCTATCGTATTGAATGCTACCACCGATACCCCACGTAAATGGTTTGTCTTTGAACTTATTGAAGTTCTCGTCTAGTAACGCGGAGTCTGGCTCGCTCGTTGGGCTAAAGTAATTCACCTTAAGCGCAGGCCCCGCAAACCAGTTACCTGCAATTCGATAGATCAAGTTGCCTTGGTAATTGTTTACTGTTGCTTCGTACTGGGTGACATCGCCAAACTCAAAATCTTGAGCAGCGTCGTAGCCTATTCCCCAATAGTGTTTACCTTGTGAGCCAGCAGTCCAGTTGCCCTTGAATTGGATATCGTTGTCATTCCAATACAAGTCGTGGTTTGCACGCACGCCATAGCCAACTTCGGAATCCACATAGTTACCAATGACAAACGCAGAGACACTAGAGCGCTGCAACTCGGACTGTGAGCGATCGGTTTTAAACGAATACAAACCACCAACCGCTACCAGCAAGCCTTGCTCTGGTGTATATGCAGGTCCGCCCAAGAAGCTGAACATCGGTAGTCCATTGATCTCTTGGTAGTACTTTTTCGCATAGCGAAGATCGTCAATCGCTTTTTGATCGCGGGTTTCTTGATCTTTGAGCGTATCAATGGCGACCTCGTATTCTTCGAGGCGAGCATTGGCTTGCTGTAGATCGCTCTCATACTGCATCGCTTCCTTAGTGATAGGAAGAGAAGAGTGTGAGGTTGACACTGATGTATTGGCAGCAAGCACCACTGAACTTGAAAAGATCGCAGTGACAATGGAAACCGACAACAGACTAACGCGCATGGCATGATTACCTTAAAAAATGAATGAACGTTCATTCACAATTGCTATAAAACGCGCGCATAATATACAGGATGGGCATCCGTATCAATAAATATTTTTAAGTGTAACGATAATTTTCATTGATGAGGCGAATGTTGCTCTAGTACAAAAAGCTCGAGCTCTCTTCTTTATGCCTCTTCCCAACGAAACGTATCAATGCGCTCGTCTGCGATATAAAAAAGCTTAGCACCTGGTTTAAGCTCTAAATCGAGTTCTGGGTTGAGCACAATGCCCTCACCCACATCGACGGCAATCAAGGTCGCTTGATAATCAGCCTTCATCCACTGGAACAGAGCATTCACTGTTGTGGGGTTAGAACTGGTTGGGTAGATAACGGAATACTGAGTCATTCCACGTGTGGAACTGAGTAGCTCTTGATGCAGCGCACTGGAGCCGGGATCGACCGCGGCTTTTGCGAGCATCTCAGCGCCTACCGCTGGAATACACTCAGAGTTCGGACAGTGTTGATGAAGCAAATCGCTAAGCGCCTCGTCTTTAAAGTAAACCAGCAAATGGGCATCTGGATTACGATTCGCGCAGTAGAGTGCTGCCGATAAGGTAATATCGTCTTCAGGGTTATCGATAAGAATGCAGCTGGCCGACTCGATGTTGGTCTTTTCCATCTCGCGACCATCGGTGTAGCTATTTACCTTCACGAACGAAATCTCTCCGGGCAGCGGGTTCTCAATGTCTGAGCGGCTGCAAAGAACGATGGGACGTCTGCCAGTCTCTTCGTGTTGAAGCATACGGATAAGGTGAATGGTTCGTTGTCCATTCCAACCCAACATCAAAATATGGTTTTCCACTCTTACTTTCCTTTTTCCGAGTTGACCGGCGCGCCAAGAATCCAAACCTAATGCGGCTACTCGCCCTAAAAGGGCAGCAAACAACATCAAACCACCAGGTATTACAAAGAGAATCGCGACCCATCGCCCTGCTTCTGTCGAGGGAGAAAGATCGCCGTAGCCGACCGTCGATGCGGTCACCACGATGAAGTAGATGAACTGTGAGATAGGCAAAGTGAGGTCTGCTTCACCACTTAACCAGAGCAGAGCCCAAGAGATCACGGCATAGAGCAGCAACGCTATAATCAGCGTTCGAAACTTGAGCTCAAACAAATGACTGTGAAGCCACTTGCGAAGTTGAATCCAGATAACCACGACTGTCCTTGTGCCTGTTGTTTTCTGTATTAATCATATACGAAAAAACCAGCCCTAAGGCTGGTTTTGTGTGTTCTACGCTGGATTATTTATTAATCAATCAGCGATTTACGCATTACCTTTTACTTTGATTTGCAGTTGCTCTGCAAAATCTAGCATGCGGTTTAGCGGAATCAGTGACTTCACGCGTAGCGCTTCGTCAACGAAGATTTCATGCTCTTCGCCGCCATCTTTCAGCGCTTTCTCAATCGCTTTAAGACCGTTCATTGCCATCCAAGGACAATGAGCGCAGCTGCGGCACGTCGCACCGTTGCCTGCTGTTGGCGCTTCAATCAACTCTTTCTCAGGAACCAACTGCTGCATCTTAAAGAAGATACCTTTGTCGGTTGCTACGATAAGCTGTTTGTTCGGTAGCTCTTTTGCTGCTTTGATAAGCTGGCTGGTTGAGCCTACGGCGTCTGCCAGTTCTACCACGCTTGCTGGTGATTCTGGGTGCACCAAAATCGCGGCATCTGGGTAAACAGACTTCATATCGCGCAATGCTTTCGAGGAGAACTCGTCGTGTACGATACACTCGCCTTGCCACAGCAACATGTCTGCACCGGTTTGGTTAGCGATGTACGAACCTAGGTGACGGTCTGGGCCCCAAATGATTGGCTTGTCTTCCGCGTCTAGGTGTTCAACGATCTCAAGGGCGATGCTTGACGTTACGACCCAATCTGCACGCGCTTTTACCGCAGCAGACGTATTAGCGTAAACCACGACAGTGTGGTCTGGGTGCGCGTCACAAAACTCAGAGAACTTGTCTGCTGGACAACCAAGGTCAAGTGAACACTCAGCTTCTAACGTAGGCATTAGAATGCGCTTTTCAGGCGTTAGAATTTTTGCCGATTCGCCCATGAAGCGAACGCCAGCAATAATAAGTGTTGATGCGTCGTGGCGATTACCAAATTTCGCCATTTCTAGCGAGTCACCCACAAATCCGCCCGTCTCTTCAGCAAGGGCTTGGATCTCTGGATCGGTGTAATAGTGCGCAATCAGAACCGCGTCTTTTTCTTCTAATAGCGATTTGATACTTGCAATGTATTGCTGCTTCTCGTCATTCGTTAACGGAACAGGCTTAGGGGGAAACGGATATACCGTATCAATTGAGTCTAAGATGTGGCTCATAGCGGTTGCTCTATGCTACTTCCAAATAGTCCGAGCATTGTACACTCATCTGACATTGAGAACAAAGGCGCTGCCAACTTAATCGACCAAAGTTGAATAGAAAGTGGGCTAAAGGGGCGAAGGAGTTGATAGTTTGCCCCGGGAACGGAATTTGTTGTCGTAGGGAGTTAGGGTTTGGTGCGCGTGGGGGTAGATTCCTGCCTGCGTAGGCGCACGGCTAGTGGAATGACGACTATTTTGGGGTTGGTGCTTGTTGCTGAGTGAAGGGGTGGTACGCGTGGGAGGTAGATTCCTGTCTGCACAGGAATGACGACTATTTTAGGGTTGGTGTGCGTGGGAGTAGATTCATGCCTGCGCAGGCGCACGGCTAGTGGAATGACGAACATTTTGAGTTTGGTAGCGCTAATAAGATGGTCAAAGCGATCATTTATTTAAAAAGGATCGTCACCCCTGCGCAGGCAGGGGTCTTCTCGAAGCGCGTTAGGAACTCAAGGACTCACCTACCCCAACGCCACTTCTTTACAAATTAGACTGCGCCACCTTAGCAGAAGAGCTACCAGGATACTCGCTGATCACTTGCTCGTAATACTGCTTAGCAACGTCCGCTTTGTTGCCGCGTTTTGCCAAGTCACCCAGCTTAACTAGCGCATCAGCGCGCTTGTTTGAATCTTTAAATTCTAGCACCGCTTTAAAGCTCTTCTCTGCTTCCGCGTCTTGACGCTTGGCGAAGTAAAGCTGACCTAGCCAGTAGTGGCTGTTTGGTGTGAAGGTAGACTCTGGGAAATCAACTTGGAACTGTTTAAAGGCTGCAATAGCGCCTTGGTAGTCACGCTTTTTAAGGATAAGGTCAACGGCGTTTTGATACGCAGTTTGCTCATCGACGTTGGTAGTGAACTTACCGTCTGTTTTGCCGCCTTCTTTAGCGACAGGAACTGCAACAGCGGCAGCACCCGATTGAGAGCGAAGTTTATCGATCTCAATAAAGAGTTCGCGTTGACGCTGAAGCATCTGCTCCATGTCATAAGTATTGCGTTCTAGCTGACCACGTAATGTCGCGATTTCTTGCGTCATTTCGTCGAGTTGTTGCTGCATTTGCAGTTGTACTCGGTTGCGGTTTTGCAATAGGCGCTCTAGGCGCTGAACGTCGGTTTCGTTAGCAGCAGATGCCGCTGTAATGGAGGCAGCGGTTGCCGAAGAAGATGTTGCACTCAAGTCGGTAACCGGAGCTTGTGCAGCAAGTGCAGCACTTGCCGTTCCGGCTAGTAACGTAAGCGTAACAACGCGCTTAATGTTACTTTTCATAAAGGTAGGGTCCTTAACTGCCGAGCCCTAAAACGACAATGTTGCAGCGCGAACGCTGCAACATTTCAATCTTGGGCAGATTGGATTAGTAAACTAGTACTGCGCGACGGTTTTTCGCGTACGCGTCTTCAGATTGACCTAGTACTAGTGGCTTCTCTTCACCGTAGCTTACGATAGAGATTTGGTCTGCTTGTACACCAAGAGCTTGGATGTACTTAGCAACAGCGTTAGCACGACGCTCGCCTAGTGCGATGTTGTACTCAGGCGTACCGCGCTCATCAGCGTGACCTTCGATAGTTACTTTTAGAGACACGTCTTTGCTTAGGTAAGCTGCGTGTGCTGCAAGCATATCTTCGTAGTCGCCAGCGATAGTAGAGTTATCAAATGCAAAGTAAATCGTTTGGTTTTCACGAAGTGCTTTTTCTTTTAGCTCTTGCTCAGATAGCTGTGCATTCTCATCAATTGGTGTAGCAACTGTAGTTTCTTGTTGCGCTTGGTTGTTAGTCTCTGCACCTGTAGATGACGCAGCGTCGTCGCTTGAGCTACATGCCGTCATTGCAAGAACTGGCAGTGCGATTAGCAACCCCTTAAAAACTTTGTTTAATTGCATTGTTATTTCCTTAACCTAAAAAATTTAATTGCTATAAAAACGGTGACCAAGCCGGTGCTCTAACGCGACCGTTTGTAGCCGGTAATCTAGCTTTAAATCGTCCATCGATGGATACCATAGAAAGGACGTTAGTTTTGTTATAAATGGAACTGTATATCACCATGCCACCATTCGGTGCGATGCTTGGTGATTCATCGAGCAGCGTTTTCGTGAGGATCTGTACCGAGCCAGTTTCTAAATCTTGCTTAGCAAGATTAAAACCAGAGTTAGAACGATTAACCATCACTAGGTAACGACCATCAGGGGTGATCTGCCCACCGAGGTTTTGGCTACCTTGCCACGTGATTCGTTTAGTTTTACCGTCAGACAAATTTACTTCATAAATCTGAGGGTTACCACCCCTATCCGACGTAAAAATAAGGGAATTGCCGTCTGGTTTCCAGTACGGTTCCGTATTATTTGATCGACCACTTGTAATTTGACGCAGTTTTCTGGTTTCCAGATTTAGCGTATATACATGCAGTTGCCCAGTCTTCGACAAGGTGATTGCGAGAGACTTCCCATCCGGAGAGAATCTTGGCGCACCATTGTGACGAGGGAATGACGTTACCTTTTCACGTTTACCTGTGTAGATATTCATGATGAAGATTTCAGCCTGGCCATTTTGGAAGCTTACATAAGCGAGCTTTTTACCATCTGGTGACCATGCTGGTGACATAAGTGGCTGTTTTGAACGAAGTACTAGCTTTTCGTTGTAGCCATCATAGTCAGCAATGCGCATCTGGTACGGGAATTCATCGTTGTCTTTTACAACGACGTAAGCGATACGCGTCAAGAATGCGCCGCGATCGCCCGTTAGCTCTTCATAGACTAAGTCTGAGATACGGTGCGCGTATTCACGCATGCGCGGGCCAGGTACCGTAGCTTTCTTCTTAAACAGAACATGGTCGTTCGATAGGACAAGTTGACCATCGTCGCTCAGTGCTTTTGATTTGCCACCCGTCAACTGACCACGTACCACATCAACCAGCTGGTAGCTGATTTCGTAGTTGCCTTCAGCATTTTTTACGATGCTGCCCGTTAACAGTGAATCGACACCCATCGACGTCCAAGCTTCAAAATTGATCGCGGATGCGTCGTAAGGTGTTTGTGGCATTTTGCTGGTCGCCACTGGGCTAAACTTACCGCTGCGCTGTAAGTCTGATGAGATCACTGCCGATACATCGTGTGGCAATTTGCCCTCACCTTCCCATTTGAAAGGAACGATAGCGATAGGACGAGCCGAATCGATACCATCGGTGATCACAAGTTCTAATGCAGCGTTAGCCGTTTGAGCAAGCATGCTCATCACCAACGCCATTCCTAGGAATATTCGCTTAATCACAGGTGTTTCCTTATAACTGTGGCTTATACGTCAAGTTAATGTTCTTTAGCTGAGCATTAACTTCAGGAAATTCTGAAAGGGGAAATGAACGAACCTGTGATATCGCACTCTTAGTGGCGTTACACAGTCTCGAATCGCCCTCGATTACTTTCACTGCCCCTGCAATGGCACCATCGCCAGCAGGGATCAGCTGTAAATTGACTCGGCACTCTTTACCGCGAAAACTCGAATCGGTGAGGATGTGCTGCTGAATCAGCTGCTTATAAATCTCACCCATTTTCGCAAGCTCAATATCTACCTGGTTCGAACGCGCTGCAGAGTTGTTCTGCGCTTCGCTTTCTAGCCCTGAAAAGATATCGTTAAGTGCCGCTTCTTGTTCTTTACGTTCGCGCTCAATGCGTTCAAGACGCTCTTGCTCTTGACGTGCCTTCTCTGCCGCTTCTGCCGCCGCTTTCTCTTTGGCGATGCGCTCTTGTTCTGCACGCTCAGCGGCTTCTTTTTCGCGCTGCGCTTTTTCTTGTGCTTCTTTGATTGCTCGCTCTTTCTCTAAGCGCTCTTGCTCTGCTTTCGCGATAGCCGCTTCTTGAGCAACACGTTTTTGCTCAGCAATACGGATGGCTTCTTCTTTTGCTTTACGCTCTGCTTCTGCCTTCTCTGCACGCTCTTTTTCAACCTTGCGGCGCTGCTCTGCCTCACGCGCGGCTTGAGCATCCTTCGCTTGCTGCTCTTTCAGCTTACGAATGCGCTCTTCTTCTGCTTTGCGGTTTTTCTCCAGTTGCTCGCTTTCACGACGAAGCTTGTCGAGGCGGTCTTGCTCTTTCTTAGCAGCGGTTTCACGCTGCTTACGGATTTCCGCCGCTTGCTGGCGCACCTTCGCAGGATCAATCACAACGGCTTGCACCATGCCAGTAGGCTCTGATTTCGTCATATTAAAATCAGTGCCCCACAGCAGAGCCACGATCAAGAGTGCGTGAGCAAACAAAGAGATCGCAATCGGCTTTCCGTAGCTGTTTCTGTTGTTCTTATTGCTTTTCATACGGCTGCGACGACTATTCCCTTATGTCCGTTAACAAGCCAACCTTTGGAATACCTGCACGGCTTAATTCATCGAGCAGCAATACCACCTCAGCATAAGGGGTCGCTGCATCACCACCCACCGCGACCGGTGAGTCAGGATTGATAGAAAGCTCTGCACGGACTCGTACGATAATATCTTGCAGACTAAGACCGCGTTGAACGTCTTCGTTATTCACGCTTAGTCCTAAATTTCCGTCACGGTCAACTTCTACGATGATGAAGCTTGCGTCTGTGTCGCCCGCTAGCTCAGAGGCTGGCTTGGCAGTAGACGTTTTTGGCAGCTCAACATCGACACCTTGAGTAATAAAAGGCGACGTCACCATGAAGATAATAAGCAGCACAAGCATAACGTCGATGTAAGGTACGACGTTGATCTCACAGGTGAGCTTGCGTTTTTTGGGTTGGTAGCCCGCCATTACTGCTCCCTACCTGCCATTGCTTGTCGGTGCAGGATGCTGTGGAACTCTTCTGAGAAGGTTGCGTAGTTGTGCTCAAGCTTACTGACTTTGTTACTCAGGCGGTTGTATGCCATAACCGCTGGAATTGCAGCAAATAGACCCATTGCCGTTGCGATCAGTGCTTCTGCGATGCCTGGTGCTACCATGGCAAGCGTTGCCTGTTTCACTTCGCCCAGTGCGATAAACGCATGCATGATACCCCACACGGTACCAAACAGACCGATGTATGGGCTGATTGAGCCAACGGTTGCCAAAAATGGCAGGTTAGTTTCTAAGTCTTCTACTTCGCGAGAAACCGCAACGCGCATTGAGCGTCCAGTCCCTTCCATGATAAAGGCTGGAGAGTCAGCGTTAGATTTGCGAAGGCGCAGGAACTCAGTAAAGCCGCTGTAAAAAATCTCTTCTGTGCCAGACAAATCGTCTTTGCGCTTTTTCACATCTTGGTAGATCTGCGCAAGGTCAGCACCAGACCAGAATTTGTCTTCAAAGGTTTCTGATTCTTTTGTCGCTTCTTTAAGAACTTTGCTGCGTTTAATGATCATCGCCCAGGATACGACTGACATCCCCATTAGAATCAGCATTACTAATTGAACCAGTAGACTCGCCTCTAATATGAGGTCTACAAACGAAATATCAGCCGTCACTGTCTTTTAACTCCACTACGATAGACGAAGGAATGGCCTTCGGCTTCATTTTAACATTATCGATACATGCCACTTTAACCAGTGCTTTCGCAATTGTCACACCCTCTTGGTCAACAATTTCTTGAGCAAAAGTAAGCGATGCTTTTTTAAATTCAGAAATATAGGTTTTTATCGTGAGATGATCATCAAGGCGGGCACCACGGATAAAATCAATATCCATATGGCGAACCACAAAGCCGGTGTGCTCTTCTAACAACACGCGCTGATTCACACCTTTGCTTCTAAGTAGCTCGGTACGGGCGCGTTCAAAGAAATTGAGATAGTTCGAATGGTAGACGACACCACCTGCATCCGTGTCTTCGTAATAAACGGTCACAGGGAATTCGAAATACGATGATAACTGAGACAAACTGATAACTTCCTAATTAAATCTACGCACTAATATAACGCAAGTGATTGTGATTGTTATAAGTGCTGACAAGAATTTTTGATTAAAGTGCCAAAATTTACACTTAACTGATGAAGATATTAGCGATTACGGGGTTTTCATTGTTTCAAAAAGTAAAAAGCCCGAGCAATGGCTCGGGCTTTTCCTAGAAAACGTACATTAACGTTAAGTAACTCAGCACAGTTAGCGATAAATATGGACTAAACACCACCTGCCACAACCAAAACCTTGGTTTGAAGCCGATGCCATAAACCATACTCGAACAGAGCGATAGCACGAACACCAAGCCTAACCATGGGGCGAAGCCGCCAATGGCCGCGTCATAGTCCTCAGGACTCCACATGAATAGACCCGCGTTGGCAAAGCCAAGCACCAGTGATAAGGCGCGTAACAGCACCTTATCCATCGGCTTGTGAATCTGCTCTAACTGTTGGTTAAGCTTACTCACTGTCTTTGTCCATCATCTCACTGTGTTCAAGCCAAAGTGCATTGATGATGCCGAATGCACATGCCAGAAGAACACCTAAAATCCAAGCGAAATACCACATGTTAAATGCTCCTTAGTATAGTGAATTCTTGTTTTCTTCGATGAACTTGTCATCAAGACGACCAAACATTTTGTAGTAAGTCCATGCTGTGTAGCTAAGAATTACTGGAACCATAACAAACGCTACCGCTGTCATTAGGTTCAGAGTCAACTCACTTGAAGTCGCATCCCACATGGTCAAGCTGTGGTTTGGATTCATGCTGCTAGGCATTACGAATGGGAACATTGCAAAACCAGCAGTAAAGATGATGCCACCGTTCGCTAGAGAAGACGCAATGAATGACACTGCGCATTTCTCAAGACGAGACGCAAGAACCGCTAGAAGAGGCATTACCACGCCCAGTGCTGGAGCAATCCAAAGCAGTGGGTACTTCTCAAAGTTCGTCATCCAAGCACCCGCTTCGCGAACCACTTCTTTAACTAGAGGGTTTGACGCCGCGTTGCCATCGATGCTACTAACTACTAAGTAGCCATCGATGCCTTGGATCCAGAAACCTGCACCAACGAAAGCAACAACGGTAAGTAGACCCATTAGCTGCGCTGTATTACGAGCACGAGTATGGATATCGCCTGTGGTCTTCATTTGTAGCCATGTAGAACCTTGAAGCAGGATCATGAACAAGCTCACTAGACCACACAGTAGTGCAAACGGGTTTAGCAGAGCGAAGAATGAACCGTGGTAAGTCGGCATCATAAAGTCGCTTAGCTGGAATGGAACACCTTGTAGCAGGTTACCAAACGCCACACCGAAGATAAGCGGTGGAACGAAACCACTGATTGAGATACCGATATCCCAAGCATCACGCCACTTTTTATCTTCTAGCTTAGAGCGGTAATCTAGACCGATTGGACGTAGCCAAAGCGCTGCTAGAGTTAGGATCATTGCTAGGTAGAAACCAGAGAATGACGTTGCGTAAACCAGCGGCCAAGCAGCAAATAGCGCACCACCAGCCGTGATTAGCCAAACTTGGTTACCGTCCCAGTGTGGTGCGATAGAGTTAATCATCACACGACGTTGAGTATCCGTTTTACCTAGGATAGGTACTAGTGCACCTACCCCCATGTCAAAACCATCGGTGATAGCGAAACCAGCAAACAATACGCCGATCAGTACCCACCAGATGAATCGTAAGACTTCGTAATCAAACATTCTTTTTCTCCTTGCTTACGCTTCTACTTGACGACTAACTTTGTTCTCTACCGTTTCGACGTTTTGTTCGAAGTGGTAGCGACCTGTCTTCAAGCTACTTGGGCCTTTACGTGCGAATTTCACCATTAGGTAAACTTCTGCAATTAGGAACACCGTGTATAGAGCGATGATTGCGAATAGTGACGTCCAGATCTGACCCGCAGTCAGTGCTGATGCCGCGACGTGTACAGGCAGGATTTCACCTACGGCCCATGGCTGACGACCAAATTCAGCGACGAACCAACCTGCTTCTACTGCAATCCATGGAAGTGGAATGCTGAATAGCGCAGCTTTAAGAATCCATTTTTTCTGTTCAATTTTCTGACGACATGTCTGAATGAATGCCGCACCAAATACGAATAGCATGATGAAGCCACACGCAACCATGATACGGAACGACCAGAATAGTGGCCAAACTGTCGGGATAGAGTCATCCGCAGCCGCTTGGATTTGATCTTCAGTCGCATCGACTACTTTGTCTGTGTAACGCTTAAGCAGTAGACCGTAACCAAGGTCTTCTTTCACGTCATCAAACGCTGCAAGGTTTGCATCTGTACGCTCACCTGCACGCAGTTTTTCTAGAAGCTCGTACGCATACATACCATTACGGATACGATCAACGTGCTCTTCACGTAGGTCGCGTAGACCTTGAACTGGAGTATCGATAGAGCGTGTTGCGATGATACCCATTACGTATGGGATCTTAAGCGCGAAGTCGGTTTCCATCTTGTCTTGGTTTGGAAGACCAAACACAGTGAACGCTGCTGGAGCTGGCTCTGTGTGCCATTCCGCTTCGATCGCTGCAAGTTTCACTTTCTGTACATCACCAAGCTCGTAACCAGATTCGTCACCAAGAACGATAACAGAAAGGATAGAAGCCATACCGAAAGACGCCGCAATCGCGAAAGAACGACGAGCAAATGCTACGTCACGACCTTTTAGTAGGTAGTAAGCACTGATACCCAGTACGAACATCGCACCTGTGGTATAGCCTGATGCTACTGTGTGAACAAACTTAACCTGAGCTACTGGGTTTAGCACCACTTCTGCGAAGCTGACCATTTCCATACGCATGGTTTCGAAGTTGAACTCAGCGCCCACTGGGTGCTGCATCCAGCCGTTCGCCACAAGGATCCAAAGTGCAGAGAAGTTAGAACCTAGTGCAACCAACCACGTTACCGCTAAGTGTTGACGTTTTGAAAGCCTATCCCATCCGAAGAAGAAAAGTCCGACAAAGGTGGATTCGAGGAAGAAGGCAACAAGGGCTTCGATCGCCAGAGGCGCGCCGAAGATATCACCAACATAATGGGAATAGTACGACCAGTTTGTACCAAACTGGAATTCCATCGTAAGACCGGTGGCAACACCAAGTGCGAAGTTAATACCAAACAGCTTACCCCAGAACTTGGTCATGTCCTTGTAGATTTGCTTGTTGGTCATTACGTAGAGGGACTCCATGATGGCAAGTAGGAATGCCATACCGAGAGTCAATGGAACGAACAAGAAGTGATACATTGCCGTAATTGCGAACTGCAATCTCGACAGATCAACAACGTCTATCATGGTAACTCCTTTTGTGCCGACAATACGACACTCTCTACATCAGTGCGCAAAGGAAACAATGTTTAAGCGGGGTTGAGCTTGTTGAGCATCCGCTAAAATTGTTGAGCTTATTGTCATCCTTGTTGCAAAAATGTACCTCAATGGTTAGTTAATTGTTAAGCATGCGCTAATATAGCTGTGGCTAATATTACTGGTAAATTGATTCGGTTTCAAAAGGTTTATTTGAGGGTTTTGCCTTGATTTATATCAACAAACACGAAATGACGATTGTACAATCTTTAATCACATTGATGCAGGTCAAGTTTGGTGGTTTTTTGTAACTAATTTGGGGAGTGAGTTTCGGGTGCTTTGGAGGGCAATACCCCTTTAGGGGCAATGGATTATAGCGTTTTTCATCAGCGTTGTGAAAATGAATTCACCACTTGATAATAAATTGAAATAAAACTGGCGGGAATATGACACTGCATAGATGAAATATTACTTTACAAATATGCAGTTCATTAATCGTGCAAAAAGAAGGGGAATTACTGCTTATCGATACCGAAATGAAGATAAGCGCGGTCGGATGCAATACGACCGCGAGGTGTACGTTGTAAGTAGCCTTGTTGAATGAGGTAAGGCTCGATGACATCCTCGATGGTGTCTTTCTCTTCACCAATCGCGGCGGCGAGGTTATCAAGTCCTACAGGGCCACCAGAAAACTTCTCCATAATCGCCAATAGAAGCTTTCTATCCATGTAGTCGAAGCCTTGGTTATCGACATCGAGCATGTTTAGCGCTTTGTCCGCGATCTCGGCACAGATATGACCGTTGCCTTTCACTTCGGCATAGTCACGAACGCGGCGCAGCAGACGGTTTGCAATACGAGGTGTACCGCGCGCACGTCGCGCAATTTCTAGTGCACCTTCGGGATCCATAGACAGTCCCAAACAGCGAGCACTGCGCTGAACGATATTTTGAAGGTCGCCAATCTTGTAGTACTCGAGACGCTGGACAATACCAAATCGGTCACGAAGTGGTGAGGTCAGCGAACCCGCACGTGTCGTAGCACCAATCAAGGTAAAAGGAGGCAGATCGATTTTGATCGAGCGAGCTGCAGGACCTTCACCAATCATGATGTCCAACTGGTAGTCTTCCATCGCTGGATACAGTACCTCTTCGACCATTGGGCTTAAGCGGTGGATCTCATCGATAAACAAGACATCGTTTTCTTCGAGGTTGGTCAACAGCGCCGCAAGGTCACCCGCTTTTTCGAGTACTGGGCCCGAAGTTGTACGGATGTTTACTTCCATCTCGTTGGCAACGATGTTCGCCAGCGTGGTTTTACCCAACCCGGGAGGTCCGAATATCAATAGGTGGTCGAGCGCTTCATTACGCAGCTGTGCAGCTTTGATGAAAATTTCCATCTGGTCACTAACGTGCTCCTGACCTTCATAGTCAGCCAGCTTCTTAGGACGAATAGCTCTATCGATGACGTCTTCATCACGAAAAACTGGGTTTTCTGGGGCGATTAAGCGATCGGCTTCAATCATCTAACTGTCTCTCTACACTCACTGTCTTTCTAAAAATAGCGCTTGGTCATTAAACCATAGCACGCAGTGCTTCACGGATCAGCGCTTCGCTGGTCATATCTGGTTTCGCAACTTGAGAAACCACTTTCGATGCTTGAGTTGGCTTATAGCCAAGTGCCAATAGTGCACTCACCGCCTCTTCTTCGGCATTGTCTGCGGCCATCGCACCAATGCTGTCGACTGGTGCTGCATCCGTTGCAGGAGTGAACAGATCGCCTGCACCCCAGCCTTTAAGGCGGTCTTTCATCTCAACGACAAGACGTTCAGCCGTTTTCTTACCAACGCCTGGCAGTTTGACGAGAGTAGAGATATCTTCGCGCTCAACACAAGAGACAAATTGGCTTGCTGACATGCCAGAAAGGATACCTAGACCAAGCTTAGGACCAACACCATTAGCTTTAATCACTTCGCGGAACAATGCACGCTCGCGAACAGTATTAAATCCATAAAGTAGTTGAGCATCTTCGCGCACTACAAAGTGTGTATAGATAATGGCTTCTTGACCAATTTCTGGCAGCTCGTAAAAACAGCTCATCGGCATTTGCACTTCATACCCGACTCCACCAACTTCTATCAGTAGTTCAGGGGGTTGCTTTTCGATTAGCGTGCCACGTAGTCGTCCTATCACAGTCTATGTCTCGTTGTTCGTTGCAATAGGGCTTAGGATATAGAATAACTGGATGGGTATCCAGCTATTCTCTGCAAAAATTAGCTCATTGCCGCGCGGAGTCGCTCCGATAGCTCAGTGCCTTCGGATATCTGTTGATTGAGCTGTTCACTGATGGTTTGGATATCTTCGGCGATGGCTTTACTGCCGGCAACAGAGCGCGCGACATCGCTACTTGCTTGGTCAAGTTCGCCGATAGCTTGATTCTGCTGGGTGACCAGATGGCTAAGATCGGTGATTTCCGTTGAGATGGTTTGCACCTGCTCGATCATCTGGCTGAGCTCTTTCACCGTGGTTTGAATCGTCTGTTGACCAGAGTCGATCTCTTGCTGGCTATTACTGATCAGCGTGCGGATCTCTTCCACAGAATTACTGGTCTTCGAAGAGAGTTCCCTAACTTGCTCAGCCACCACTGCAAAACCACGACCATGATCACCTGCTCGAGCCGCCTCAATTGCCGCATTCAAAGCGAGTAGATTAGTCTGCTCAGCAACCGATGTGATCAATTCAATCACCGACACCACTTTTTGGTTACTGTTGTCGATATTAGCGATGGCTTCGGTGGAAGCATTCAGCATCTCCGAGCTGCTCTCCGCTTGCTGTTTGATAGCGTCGGTTTGTCCGATAACCTGCTCCATAAAGTTGACCGACTCTTGAGTGAACGAAGAGAGCTGCTCTAATTGTTGGCTCATCTCTTCGGCTGCGCTCGCTTGGGATGCGCTGTTCATACCCAGTGATTGGACATTGGAGTTAAGCTGCGATGATTGGGTGTTCACTTGGTGTATCACTTCATCAAGCTCTTGAACACTCTCATTCACTGCCACCAGCATACCGTCCATGCGCTTCTCGCCTTGCGACGCTTTTTCGGCTTGCAGAGCACTTTCTTTCATCGCTTTTTCAGCACGATTAATGGCGCTCTCTTTTTGTTTCGCGGTAAAGCTTTGGGCAAAGCAGATGACACAAAGCGGCAATAGCATCCCTGACCAAATCTCGACGTGTTGTTTTGATTCAGACAGCGAGATAGTAGGAAACGAATAGCCGCTCGTGTGGAGATAAGTCATTACGCCTGACACCACTAAAATACCTAGGCTCCAAGTCAGTGCCATCGCTCGGGAGGCAGAGAGATAAAAAGCGACGATGAGCAAAGGCGCCCAAAACGATTGAGTCGAGTCTACGATACCACCGCTTTGATAGATGATGTTGACGGCGTGGAGCACCATGCCAAGAAAACCAATATTCAACGCGAGTGTAATCTGCTTAGTGAAGCGCAGTACAACTAAACCCACTATCTCGATGGCAACCAACAGTACTGAAGTAAGAAACAGCAGCGCGTGTCCATTTGATTGCCACTTAACGGCACTGTATAAGCCTACGATTAACGCAACAACAGTGAAGACAGCTGTAATTTCCGCTTTGCGTAGCGTGTTTCGGGAGAGATCTTGAGGGTTATTTATTAAGTTATGCCACATGCCCTTGTTATTCCTTATTATTGGTCCTTTGACGCACTCATCGGACCAATATTAGGAAGTTAACAATTAATTAACAAGGCAGAATAGAGAAAAGGCTCTAAAACTGTGGACTGGTTATCGTTAAAACTATCGGTATCCAAGACGGTAACTAGTTGAAACTAAAATCCGCGCGCTTAACGATAGCGCCCTTTCTTCGCACCCGTCGCCTTACCCGCTAGAGCAACGAGCGTTTTATTGGTGTTGGCGTGACAAATTGCCACACCTAAAGCATCGGCAGCATCGGCCTGTGGTTTGGAGGGAAGCTTAAGCATGGCCATCACCATGTGTTGGACCTGAGCTTTGTCCGCGCCACCTGTGCCCACTACCGCTTGCTTGATGAGCCTTGCAGCGTACTCATAGACAGGTAGGTCGTTGTTCACAGCCGCGACGATTGCGCTCCCTCGAGCCTGACCCAATTTAAGCGCGGAGTCGGCGTTTTTCGCCATAAAGACCTGCTCAATCGCAAACACATCGGGTTGAAACTGGGTGATGATTTCGCTCACGCCCGCATAGATCTGTTTTAATCGACCCGGTAACTCCGATTCTGAGGTGCGGATACATCCACTCCCTAGGTACTGCAAATGTCGACCCTGCTGGCGAATGACGCCGTAACCTGTGATTCGTGAACCTGGGTCAATTCCTAAAATAATAGACATGGTTTCTCGCTAATTACTCTAACGTCGCTGCAACTTCGTCAGAGATATCACCATTGTGGTAGACCTCTTGGACGTCATCGAGATCTTCCAATGCATCGATAAGACGCAGTAACTTAGGTGCGGTGGACTCATCAAGATCAGCTTTCGTTGAAGGAACAAGCGTCACTTCGGCATTTGATGCTTCAAAGCCCGCCTCATCGAGTGCGTCTTTTACCGAACCAAACTCTGCTGGCGTGGTGTAAACGTCAATGGCACCGTCATCGCCTGTTTCGATATCGTCTGCACCGCCTTCTAGAGCCACTTCCATGACTTCGTCTTCATCAAGACCTGGCGCGTAAGAAATGACGCCTTTTTTATCGAATAGGTAATTCACGCTGCCGTCAGTGCCAAGGTTACCGCCCGCTTTTGAGAAAGCATGACGCACACCAGAAACCGTGCGATTTCGATTGTCTGTCATACATTCAACCATCACGGCTGTACCACCCGGTCCGTAGCCCTCGTAGATGACGGTCTCCATATTGTCATCACCTTCACCACCAGCACCGCGCGAGACTGCTCGATTGACAGTGTCACGAGTCATGTTGTTTGAGAGTGCTTTATCAATAGCCGCGCGAAGTCTTGGGTTGTTATCAACCTCACCACCGCCTTCTTTTGCCGCGACGACAATTTCGCGAATCAGTTTGGTGAAGATTTTGCCGCGCTTTGCATCTTGCGCCGCTTTACGATGGCGAATGTTCGCCCATTTACTGTGACCTGCCATGGTTAATCCTTTGAGTTCTATGAAGTTGGACTATTTATAGAGTGGTATAACTATACAGAATTTAGAAACAAAAACTCCCGCGGGTGCGGGAGTTTTTGTTATGTGTTGTGATTTGCGATATTACGTAGCAGCGGGTTCTTGGTTCTCCCTCTTGGTAAGAGGGAGTTAGAGGGGGCTAAAACGCTTTGCGTTTGAAAAGCTTTCACCCCTCCCAACCTCCCCTTAGCAAGGGGAGGAGCAGAGCGCTCGCTGCGCTTTGCTTGGCGATGTTACGTAGTAACTAGCCTTAGTTCTCCCTCTTGATAAGGGGGAGTTAGAGGGGGTAAAACGCTTTGCGTTTAAAGAGCTTTCACCCCTCCCAACCTCCCCTTAGCAAGGGAAGGAGCCCAATGGCTCGCTGCGCATCGCGCAACACACTAAGAGAGATTAAGCGTCTTTCTTCTCTTTCGCCGCCGTCACAGCAATCGCTAGCTCTTCAAGTGCAGCTGGGTTTGCTGCGCTTGGAGCGTCTGTTAGTAGACACGCTGCTGCGGTTGTTTTCGGGAATGCGATAACGTCACGGATGTTCTCTGTACCACATAGAAGCATCACTAGACGGTCAAGACCGAATGCTAGACCTGCGTGTGGTGGCGTACCGAACTTCAGTGCGTCTAGTAAGAAGCCGAACTTCTCGCGTTGCTCTTCTGCATCGATACCTAGGATCTCGAATACCGCTGCTTGCATTTCTGCGTTGTGGATACGAACAGAACCACCACCCACTTCATAGCCGTTTAGAACCATGTCGTATGCGTTAGAGTTTGCTGCCGCTGGGTTCGCTTTTAGCTCTTCCGCTGTCATACCAAGAGGAGACGTGAATGGGTGGTGCATAGCGTGCAGGTTACCCTCGTCATCTTCTTCAAACATTGGGAAGTCAACAACCCATAGTGGCGCCCACTTAGACTCGTCAGTAAGCTCAAGATCTTTACCAAGCTTAAGACGTAGTGCGCCCATTGCTTCTGCAACTGTATTTGCTTTGTCTGCGCCGAATAGGATGATGTCACCAGATTCTGCGTTAGTACGCTCTAGAATACCGTTGATCACTTCTTCGTTAAGGAACTTAGCCACTGGAGATTGAATACCTTCCATGCCAGCAGCACGGTCGTTAACCTTCATCCATGCTAGACCTTTCGCACCGTAGATGCCTACGTACTCAGCATAGCTGTCGATTTGCTTACGAGTCAGTTTAGCACCGCCTGGTACGCGGATAACCGCTACGCGACCTTTCTCGTCGTTTGCAGGACCAGAGAATACTTTGAACTCAACGTCTTTCACTAGATCAGCAACGTCTACTAGCTCTAGTGGGTTACGTAGATCTGGCTTGTCGCTACCGAAACGGCGAATCGCTTCAGAGAATGGCATTACAGGGAACTGACCTAGGTCTACGTTCAGTAGCTCTTGCCACATGTCGCGAACCATTTTTTCAGTCACTTCACGTACTTGGTCAGCCGACATGAATGACGTTTCGATATCGATCTGAGTGAATTCTGGTTGACGGTCAGCACGCAAGTCTTCATCACGGAAACACTTAACGATCTGGTAGTAACGGTCGAAACCAGACATCATCAGCAGCTGTTTGAATAGCTGTGGAGACTGAGGAAGCGCGTAGAACGAACCTTTGTGAACACGGCTTGGTACTAGGTAGTCACGAGCACCTTCTGGCGTCGCTTTGGTTAGTACTGGCGTTTCGATGTCTAGGAAGCCGTTGTCATCTAGGAAACGACGAACAAAGCTCGATGCTTTTGCACGCAGTTTAATACGATCGCTCATCTCTGGGCGACGTAGGTCGATGTAACGGTACTTCAGACGTTGCTCTTCAGTATTCGTTTGGTTGAAGTCTAGAGGTAGCACGTCGCTACGGTTGATGATTTCAAGACCTTTTGCAAGGATCTCTACTTCACCTGTCGCCATGTCTTTGTTTACTTGGCTCTCTGGACGTACACGAACTTCACCAGTTAGCTTGATGCAGAATTCGTTACGAAGTTGGTTCGCTACTTCATAAGCATCAGCCATATCTGGATCAACAACAACCTGAACGATACCTTCACGATCTCGCATATCAATAAAGATAAGACCGCCTAAATCACGACGACGGTTTACCCAGCCGCACAGTTCTACAGTTTGTCCTGCAAGGGACTTGTTCAGGTGACCACAGTAATGGCTACGCATAATGAATTTCCCAATTTCCGATTGTTTATATGAAATCTATATTGTGGGTGATGGCATAAAAAGTCGCCAAGTCTAAATCCACCCACAAAATCAAAGGTTCATTTATACTCGGAAAATCGTCTAAAATCGACCTAATTTGACAGAATTGTTGTGTTTAATTGCCCGTTGCTACGCTAGAACACTTGAAACGGATAAAATATCAACAAATCCTATTAGTTACTGACTTCTGTTTATTGGCTTTAAAGGACTAGAAATGAGTGAACCGAAATTGCGACTTGGGCTAACCATGTGGTCACACAATGATTGGCAACACTCATTCTATGGCAAAGGAACTAAGCCCGCTGAGCGTCTCGAGCGATACGCTTCTGTATTCGACACAGTTGAAGGTAACACCACGTTTTACGCCACCCCTAGTGCCAAGACGGTAAACAGTTGGAATCAAGCCACGTCGGATGATTTTCGATTCACCTTTAAGCTGCCAAAAGCGATAACCCACGAGCGAATGCTGAACCAGTGCCAAGACGAGTTGATGGCGTTTTTGCAAGTCATGGCGCCACTGCATCATAAGATAGGTATGTGGACGATTCAGTTACCTAGCAAGTTCTCTCCTGCCGATTTGCCTGCACTTCAAGCGTTTTGCGCCAAGTTCCCTTCAGACATGAAGTTAGGCGTTGAGGTTCGTCACCTGGGTTTCTTTAACAAATCCGATGAAGAGCGCGCGTTTAATCAGTGGTTAATAGAAGAGCATATCGACCGGATCATTATGGATTCACGTCCGGTTTTTGCTGCCAAGCCAGATACTGCAGCGGTCATAGACGCCCACGAAAAAAAGCCCAAGGTGCCTGTCCATGCGATTTCTACAGCCGCACATCCAATGATTCGATTTATTGGGCACCCAGACATGGAAGCGAACCTGGCTTTTTTTAAGCCATGGGAAACAAAGCTCGCGCAATGGATTGCAGAGGGTAAACAGCCTTATTTAATGATCCACACGCCCGATAATGTCGAAGCGCCAGAACTGGCAATAAAGCTCTATAATCAGCTAAAAACGTCGCAACAGGGGAACTTGGAACTCGCTGAGATACCGACGTTTCCGAGTCTGAGAGATGATCATCAGATCTCTATGTTTTAGGCTCGAAACCAAGGTCAACCTTATATGGTTCAACACGGTAATGACATTTCTCCTCGAATGACGTAAAATGCGCGCCTTTTTTATCGCGTCCGTATGAACGGCAATGGGGAACCTTAACATGCAGAATAAAGACACTATATTCTCTGCTCCTATCGACAAGATTGGTGATTTCACCTTCGATGAGCGAGTAGCTGAAGTCTTCCCAGATATGATTCAGCGCAGTGTGCCTGGATACAGCAACATTATTTCTGCAATCGGCATGCTCGCAGAGCGTTTCGCCAAACCCCACTCAACCATCTATGACCTTGGCTGCTCACTAGGTGCGGCTACCCTATCGATGCGCCGCAACATCACCCAAGAACGTTGTCAGATTATCGCTGTCGATAACTCTTCGGCGATGGTTGAGCGCTGCAAGCTACACGTGAACGCGTATCGCTCAGACACCCCAGTGAATGTAGTTGAAGCCGATATCCGTGATATCGAGATCAAAGACGCCTCTGTGGTTGTGCTTAACTTTACTCTGCAATTCCTATCGCCAGACGATCGCCGCACGCTGCTGGAGAAAATCTACGCGGGTCTGCGCCCAGGTGGTATTTTAATTTTGTCAGAGAAATACGTATTTGAAGACGAAGGCTCAAACGAACTGCTAATCGACCTTCACCACGACTTCAAGCGTGCCAACGGTTATAGCGAGCTCGAGATCAGCCAAAAACGCAGCGCAATTGAAAATGTTATGCGCCCAGACTCGATTAACGTGCATAAAGAGCGATTTAAAGAGATTGGATTTACTAGCTATGAAGTCTGGTTCCAATGCTTCAACTTTGGCTCTATGTTCGCCATTAAGTAATATCTCAGTGCTGCTGATAGTTAAGCAGCGCTAGACACCGTATCCCAAGTCGTCGACACCCAATATTAGTAGAGAGTTTCATGTTTAACTTTGCGAATTTCTATCAGCTTATCGCTCAAGATACCAAGCTTCAGCCTTGGCTTAATATCCTGCCACAGCAACTGACCGACTGGCAGAATGCCGAGCACGGTGATTTTGACCGTTGGTTGCGCGCGCTTGCAAAAATTCCGGCAGGTCAACCGGACAACGTTGAGTTAAAAAGTGAAGTTTCTCTAGCAAACAATGACGCACTGGCAACCGGTGAGATGAAGAAGCTTGAGAACTTGCTTCGTACCTTCCACCCTTGGCGCAAAGGCCCTTATCGTGTTCACGATATCCATATCGATACCGAGTGGCGCTCTGACTGGAAATGGGATCGCGTGCTTCCACACATCTCTTCGCTAAAAAACCGCTCAGTATTGGATGTTGGTTGTGGTAATGGCTATCACATGTGGCGCATGCTGGGTGAAGGCGCTCGTTTGTGTGTCGGCATTGACCCATCACATCTGTTCTTAGTGCAGTTTGAAGCGATTCGTAAGTTGATGGGCGGCGACCAGCGTGCTCACCTTCTCCCACTTGGTATCGAGCAGCTACCTGAGCTTCAAGCGTTTGACACAGTTTTCAGCATGGGTGTGCTCTATCACCGTCGTTCTCCTTTGGATCACCTGATTCAACTTAAGAACCAGCTCGTTGCTGGTGGTGAGTTGGTTCTTGAGACATTGGTTATCGAAGGTGACGAGAACGCAGTGCTAGTCCCAGTTGATCGCTACGCGCAAATGCGTAACGTTTACTTCTTCCCTTCAGCGCGTGCACTTAAAGTGTGGCTAGAGAAAGTTGGCTTTGTGAACGTACGTATTGTCGATGAAAATGTGACCTCAACAGACGAGCAGCGCACCACAGGATGGATGACACACAACTCCCTTCCTGAGTACCTAGATCAGAACGATCCTAGCAAAACCGTCGAAGGTTACCCTGCTCCACGCCGCGCAATCTTAGTGGCTGAAAATCCAAGCAAATAATCCTAACGTCAAAAAAAGTGATGTTTAATGCATCAGCTTTTACATCACTTTTATAAGTCTGACGTAGCTCTGACAATAGGGAGTATCGCACTCCCTATTGGTTACGATAAAATCAACGCTTCCAAGTTCCACTTTATTGTTTTTTAGGGTTTAAGATGTACAAACGTTTGGCACCTCTTGTCGCCATCGGCCTACTTTCAGGTTGTTCTACCGTCAATCACCAAGAACTTCATCAAAACACCATCAGCGCAATTCAGGAATCCGAGCAGCGCCTCGACAATAGACTGACCAATCTAACGCTTCAAATCAGCAACAACGCTGACTATATCGATAGCTTAGAGTCTGAAATTATCGCGCTTACCAAAGAAGTCGAGATGCTACGCAAAGCAGACGGCAGTGAAGAAGAACAAGAAGAAGAGCAAGCAAAGCCACTCCCTGTAATTGCACCGACTACATTCTCCTCTGCTCCCGTTGTCCTTGGGTCTGTTGAACGCGTACGTTTAGATGCGCTCGATAAGACGTTTGACGCTCGAGTTGATACCGGCGCAGTCACCTCTTCATTAAATGCGAGCGATATTCAAGCATTCGAAAGAGATGGCAAACAATGGGTAAAATTTAAACTTGTTGACGAAAAGGCCGAGAAAGAAAGTAACCGTTGGATTGAAGCACCTGTTATTCGATATGTTAAAATTCGTCAATCCACCAGCGACAAAATGGAACGCAGAGCTGTGGTTGAATTATGGATCCGTGTTGGAAAAATCCATGAAAAAGCACAATTTACACTGGCAGATCGCTCACAAATGACCCACCCTATACTACTAGGAAGAGAATTTATCAAAGATATTGCTTTAGTTGATGTTAGTCAGCAATATATACTTTCATCTAACAAGTAATTTTCTTTAAAATAACACCTCCTTCAGGGAAGCAATTACAATAATAAGGTTGTTTATGACTTCACGTATTCCATTTTTCCTATCTGTAGGATTACTTATTGCGGCAGGGATCGCTTTAAGTGTCATAAGGCACGACACCTATGGCGTACCATGGACTCCAGGCGAAACTCGTCAGGTTTGGGACATTGAAGCTAGAGTTGAGTTTAATGCGATTGGCAAACCAGCCAAGGTGTCATTAGCAGCACCATATACTCAAGAAGGCTTCACTCTCATTGGCGAATCAGCCTCATCACCTGGCTACGGTGTCTCTTATGTCGATTCTGACGCCGGTCGCCGCGCTGAATGGTCTATCCGCCAAGCGCAAGGTCCACAGACCATCTACTACAAAACCCAATTTCTTGTGGATGACCAAGCGCTCGCTAATTCAACACCGCCTTCAGAAGATGTCGTTAAGCCAACCTTTGATGGCCCTGAAGAAGCTGCCGCGATTGCACTTGTGGAACGTGCAGAGTCTCGCTCTTCTGACAACGTTACTTTTACACGTGAGCTAATCAAGGCGCTAAACGATGGTGATAGCCAAAACTCAGCGCTTATCCTAAACAACATGACTAAACTACAAGCGGCGGCGAAGTTGCTCGCATTTGCTGAAGTCCCTAGTAAGGTCGTCGGTGTTATCGAACTTGAAGACGGTCGCCGTCGTCAGTCGATTCAACAGATGCTTCAAGTGTGGGATGGTGCCAAATGGAAGATCTTCTCTCCTGAAACGACTGAAGGTCAAAAGAAACAAAACCTAATGGTCTGGGATGAATCGAATGTTTCTTTGCTAGACGTTGTTGGCGGTAAAGACAGTAAAGTGCACTTTACAATGATCGCTCAAGAGGTATCACCTCAAGAAGCGACTAACAGCAAAGTTGATGCAGACGGTCTACTAAACTTCTCTATCCACAGCCTACCGCTGGAAGAGCAAGCCATGTTTAAGACCATCATGCTGATCCCTATCGGCGCTTTGATAGTTGTATTCTTGCGTATCCTCATCGGTCTTAAAACCTCTGGTACCTTCATGCCAGTTCTGATTGCGGTTGCGTTTGTACAGACCCAATTAGTAACGGGTATTGTAGGCTTCCTACTGATTGTCGGTACGGGTCTGGTAATACGTAGTTATCTATCCAAGCTTAACCTGCTGCTGGTGGCGCGGATCTCCGCGGTTATCATCACGGTTATTCTGATTATTTCTGTCTTTACCGTAGTGGCGTTCAAGATTGGTCTGACTGAAGGTCTTTCTATTACCTTCTTCCCTATGATCATCCTATCTTGGACTATCGAACGTATGTCTATCCTTTGGGAAGAAGAAGGTGCGAAAGAAGTCATTATGCAGGGTGGCGGTTCGCTGTTAACGGCGGTACTGGTTTACTTAGCGATGACCAACTCTTACGTTCAACATCTAACGTTTAACTTTATCGGTCTGCAGCTGGTTATCCTTGGTGGTATTTTGCTACTTGGTACGTACACAGGTTACCGACTCACTGAACTGCGTCGCTTTAAGCCATTGACGGAGGACTAATCTATGCTTGGAAAGCTAACCAGTCCTTTTAAGCTTCGTGAGCGCGGTATTATGGGTATGAACCAACGTAACCATGGTTACATTGGTAAGTACAATGACCGCTCGAAGTATCCACTTGTGGATGACAAACTAAAGACCAAGATCATTGCTGAGAAAGCTGGCGCAACCACGCCAGCTCTTATCGGCGTCGTCAGTAACCAGGCGGAAGCGAAGCGCATCCACAACATGGTCAAAGACTGGCCAGGGTTTGTGATTAAGCCTGCTCAAGGCAGTGGCGGTAAAGGCATTCTTGTTGTGGTCAGCCACAAAGATGGCGTTTACACCAAGCCATCTGGGGCAACCATCAATAAAGAAGACGTTGAGCGCCACATCAGTAACACGCTGGCAGGTCTGTTTTCTCTGGGTGGTAAGAACGATGTTGCCGTCGTAGAAAACTTGATTAAGTTTGACGACTGTTTTGACGGCTTTAGTTTCGAAGGTGTACCAGATGTTCGTATTATTGTATTCCAAGGCTACCCTGTCATGGCGATGATGCGTCTATCGACCTCTGCATCCGATGGTAAAGCAAACCTTCACCAAGGCGCGGTCGGTGTCGGGATCGATATTGCCACCGGCAAAGCGGTTCGAGCGGTCCAATTTGACCGTCCGGTCACGCTTCACCCGGATACAGGCAAAGAGCTCGCTACACTAGCAGTACCGCACTGGAAACGACTACTCACTCTTGCCTCAAGCGCCTATGAAATGACAGGTCTTGGCTACATGGGGACCGACATGGTACTCGATAGAGAAGAAGGTCCGATGGTACTTGAGTTGAATGCTCGTCCTGGCCTAGCGATTCAAATCGCAAATGGCTGTGGCCTGCTACCAAGGCTTCAACATATCGAATCACTGGGTGAACCAAACCCGTTCGAATATCCAAGTCCAGCAGAGCGCGTAGAGTACGCCGCTAAGATGTTTGGTCACGCCTCTGGGGATAGCGAATAACCTCGATACATAGCTTATAAAAACAACGAACTGAGTGCCTTCAACCGGATGCGCTCAGTTCTTTTTTTGGGGCTATCAAACCGTCTCACGCTCTACCCAATCTGCTCAGCAATAAGCGATACTGCTAGAACCTCAGTACATTTTTACCAAAGAAAACGCGCTCCAAATTGGAGCGCGTTTTTATATTCAACCTAGGCTTTAACCGAAGTTAGACTTTGAATTGATTCATCAGTGTTTGCTGCGTATCAGATAGCGCATTGATCTCCTGCCCTACCTTCTCAGCGTCACCGGCGTTTTCAAGGATCTTCGCACTCAAATCTCGAATGTTGCTGACATTTTGATTCACTTCCGAAGAAACTGATTGCTGCTCTTCTGCTGCCTTAACAATCTGAGAGTTCATATCATTAATGGCTGAGATGGACTCGAAAATTCGGCTCAGCGCAGCGACGGCTTGTTGAACATGGTCTGCGGTCGAATCCGCTAGGTTAGAGCTCTCTTGCATGGCGGCGACAACATCTGCTGTGCCTTTTTGCACTCGCTCAATCACCTGCTGGATCTCACCTACAGAATCTTGCGTGCGACTTGCTAGACTTCGAACCTCATCAGCAACCACGGCAAAACCTCGACCTTGCTCACCCGCTCGAGCCGCTTCAATCGCCGCATTAAGAGCGAGTAAGTTAGTTTGCTCGGAGATCCCTTCAATTACCGACAAGATCTCTGTGATGTTTGCGTTGTTCTGCGCCAGTTCTTCAACGACAGGTACCGTCATCTTCATCTGCTCAACCAAACGAACCATCTCGTGAGCTGACAGCTCCGCGACTTCTTGACCGTGGCTCGCGGATTCGTTCGCAGAAGAGGCAGCCTCTACCGCAACTTCCGCGTTTTGCACAACGAGAGATGCTGTTTGCGTCATCTCTTCTGAGGCTGTTGCGACTAAGTCCACTTCTCTAAACTGTGCTTCGCTGCTTTCGCGAGTCGCCATTGCCGTGCGGCTAGCAGACTCCGCAGTGCCACTGATTTGCTCTGTCGTCTTGGCAACCTGCTGAATGGTGGTCTGAAGCTTACTTAAGAAGGCGTTAAACTGTTCAGCAAGCTGTCCGATTTCATCCTTCGATTTCACATCTAGACGCTGAGTAAGGTCGCCTTCACCGCTAGCAATATCTTCAAGTCGGGTTACCACTTCTCGAATTGGCTTCACTAGGCGTGATGACATCACACTAATAATGATAAGACCGACCACAACAAAACTGGAGCCAACGATAATCTCGAATACAATACCGTCGCTTAGCTGTTGTGAAATGATTCGATCTAAAGTGATCGCATCACTCAACACGCTTTCGCGCGGCATATCAAAGAACACACCCCAGGTCTGGTTGGCGATCTTAACGGGGTTAAACACGGTTAACCATTGATTGTCCGCACTCCAAAGCGTTGCTGCTTCTTCTCCAAACATGAGATCGGTAATTTGGTCTTGAGAGAGAACTTTGCTTTGGTAACGAGAGCCAGCAAGAACGCTTGTATCGTCACTGGCGATAACGCTCTCATCCAAACTGATGATGTTCACATGACCGTCACCACTGAATAGGCTTGAGTCAGAGTCCATTACCGTTTTGGCAAGTCCAGTAAGCTGTAGGTCAATCCCCAAGAAACCAATAATGATGCTGTCGACTTCGATAGGAATAGAAAGTGAAGACGTGAGATGCTGAACTTCACCGACCTGACTGAGGCGTGGTGTACTCACACAGGCTGATTCAGTCGCAAGTGGGCAATAGAAACGTTCGCCGTTTTCCATCGCATCTTGCATTGATTTAGATAACACAGTTCTCACTGCGTTCTCGCCAGTTGCGGACATTTGCCAGTAGGTCGCAAACTGCCCTTGCTCATTGGAGCCTACGTAATCAGCGCCTTGGTAGTTACCATCTTCGCCATCAAGCATGTTTGGCTTGAATACCAGATAGGCACCTTGAATCGAAGGAAACTGAATCACCGCTTGGCGCATCATTTCATCCAGCGCTAAACGCAAGTCTTCACTTGGCAGGAAGTTCTCTTCAGCGTTGTATTTCTGAAACTTAGCGTTGGCGATTAGCATCTCGGCACGGTACACCGCTTCATCAAAGTAGGCTTTGACTTCACGAGCGTTAATCTCAGCCTGAGCTTCTAAAAGCGACTGTGATTTTTCGGAAACCGATTGAGAGCTCATCGCTTGTATAGATTGCTGGCTATTGACGGCGTTATAAAGAGAAAAGCCTATTAAAGCGATAGAGGTAAACAGCAAGCAGCAGCCTGCCAGTACCGTGATTTTCCACTGCACGGAGAGAGTTCGCATAGTACATCCTTTTAGCAAACAGAGAGCACATATTGTTTTTATATCGACCAGAAGTCGTAATTATTGAGCGTTTTATTACATCATTTTTACATCTTTCGCTCAACCCAGATCTGCCCTAACTTGGGGTTATAGATGGATGTAATTGAGACACAGTGCTAGTATTTTGCTTTCGATTTTAAAAATCACAGGATTAGTGAGAAATGAAAGTCATCAGCTTTAATATCAATGGTCTGCGTGCGCGTCTGCATCAACTACAAGCTCTTATCGACAAGCATCAACCGGATGTCATTGGTCTACAAGAAATCAAAGTTCACGATGAAGCCTTCCCGGTCGAAGACGTCGAAGAGATGGGCTACAAAGTCTACTTCCATGGTCAAAAGGCGCACTACGGTGTAGCTATGCTTTGCAAGAAAGAACCTCTCTCAGTTCAAAAAGGTTTTCCCACCGACAATGAAGACCATCAGAAGCGAATGATCATGGCGACGTTTGAAGATGACAACGGCGAAAAGGTGACGGTACTTAACGGCTACTTCCCTCAAGGTGACAATATCGCCCACGAGACTAAGTACCCTTACAAGCGTGAGTTCTACCAAGACTTAATGACGTACCTTAACGAGCACCATACCAATGATGAGCAAGTCATTGTCATGGGTGACATCAACATCAGTCCTATCGACTTAGACATCGGTATCGGTGAGCCAAACCGTAAACGCTGGCTGAAAACAGGTAAATGTTCATTCCAACCTGAAGAGCGCGAGTGGTTAAAAACGCTACTCGATTGGGGTTTCGTTGACACCTTCCGTCAACTTCATCCAGATGTCGATGATAAGTTCTCGTGGTTTGATTATCGCTCTCGTGGCTTTGATGATAATCGCGGACTTCGTATTGACGTTATTTTGGCAACGCCTAAGCTTGCTGAAAAGTGCATTGAATCGGATGTTGATTACGAATTGCGCGGTATTGAAAAGCCTTCTGATCACGCTCCGATTTGGTCAACGTTCAATTAATAACCAATTTGTTTTTTCGAATTAATTGGTTTCCAATAAATAGAAAGAAGGCCGGACAGTGTCGGCCTTCTTATTAAATATGAGATTTAAAGACGTTTTGCTGGGTTATTACCAGTATACGCGGAAACCAACCGCACCGTTGAAGTCACCATCAACGATTTGTGCTTCAAATTCTTTGTCAGCACCCTTAGAGTAACCACCTAGCGTTGTACCGTCTGCGTATTGACCTTCAATCCAGATACGAGACCAGCTGTTTAGGTGATATACGATACCAGCGTATAGATTTTTACTGTTGTCAGATGCGTTCGTTACACCGATTGCAAGAAGCTCATCAAGTGCATCGTGCTTAACGTATTCAAAACCAGCATAAATAGTAGCATTGTCTTGGATATCGTAGTTAGCCGCTACGCTGAGCGCGTCTTCTTTGATTTTTAGTACTTGGTTTTTGTACTCAGCGTTGTAGTAAGTTGCTTGAACATAAGATTTCTCAAACGTATAACCTACAGAACCAGTGTATGCTGTTGATTCTAGTTTACCAACGCCAGACTCTTCGTCTTTGTCCGTTGCACCACCTAGAATAAAGTCAAAGTCACCAAAGTTTGCGCTACCAAAAAGCTGGGCTGTGCTTGGCGCTGAGTTATTCTCATCTAGGCCGTAACCTGCGCCGATAGAGAAGTTTTCACCGTCAAACGCGTACTTAATGTAGTTGTCGTGTCTGAACGAAGCACTCGCTAGGTAACGAATACCTGAGCCGCCAAACCAGTAAGAGAAATCTGCACCGTAGAAATCGTCCTGAGTGGTGTATTGACGACCTAGAGATACTTTACCCCAGTCACCGCCGAAACCTGCGTAGTGTAGACGACCTGCAACTTCACCGTTGCCTGGAAGACCAAACTCAACTAGACCGTGAACGTATAGATCATCGCTAACGTTGTATTTAGCGTTGATACCACCACGAGAACCAGATGTATTTAGGTTCGTAGTACGTGTGTCAGTTTCTGAATCATTAACACTTGTTAATTCAGTACGAATCTGACCATAGAATTCTGCAGAACCTTCTTCAGATTTGAATATTTCTGCTGCGTTTGCACCTGTAACAAATAGAGTCGGCAATACCACTGCCAATAATGTCTTTTTCATATAATTCACTTTATTAATTATCAATCCATTGTGGTCCAACCTTGGACCGCAATGAAATACTAATTTTTATGTTTTTTTAGGTCAATATGAAACTGGCTAGGGCAATAGTCATACAAAACACAGCAAAAGTGAATAATTATACAAGACAGCGGACAATAAAAACGACAGATGAATAACACTAGCCAAAAGTTAAAATTTGGCACGAAAACGACATTTTTTACATCTATTTGGCGATAAATCCCACTAAACACCCTACAATTGACATATAACATCATAGCAGCATACCCGTTCATTATGTTATAAACAGACACATCTACAGAATTTTTTAACATAAGGTCAAATAATCAACAATAAATCAGCATGGTGATATTCTGGAAATTCATCACTAGTTAAAATAGCGAATAATTATTGGATTAAAAAAATATAAACAACGTGATCTTTCGAACAAAATTTGGGCTGTTTATATTTTTTGATTCACTTTTATATGGCCATTTTGACTTAATTCCATTGCGTTTTTATTTCCCAGCTTCATTTAGTTCAGCTTTAAATGATCGGTTTCGAGCGGGATACTCGTATACAAGGCTGGCTAAAAGTTATGGAAATGATCAAACTAGACGGCTCGGTTTTCGTGAGCTAGATTTTAAGTAGCCTTTTCGAGGCTTAATTGATTTGAGAGGATGTCGAATGAAAGTGAAATTATTTATAGGCGCAATGAGCCTTGTTTTCGCAATGGGTACTGCAAACGCTAGCAGCGATACCTTTGACAGTACTATCATCACACCACCGACGCTAAACAGTAATGCAGGCGAGCACAACGATAGGCGTAACTGCCAGCTAGCTAAGCGCCGTGGCCAAGAGCTTCCAAATTACTGCTCTATTTACATGTGATTTAACTCTCTCAATGGAGCCATGATTGGTTCGTTTTCATTGCTACAACGAAAAACCCCCTCGCTTTGGAGGGGGTTTGTTTTATCCGTTTAATGGCCTTAGATAAGCGAGGAACCGCTTCTCGGCCTTCTTGAAGCACCACAGTATTATGAATGTCAGTGCCATATAGAACAGGCCTGCCGCTAGGAACGACTCAAAGGGTGCGTAGTATCGCGAGTTCACGAGTCGCGCAGCACCAGTCAAATCCATTATGGTGACAATACCCGCTACAGCAGAGCCATGAAGCATGAAAATTACTTCATTACTGTAGGCTGGCAGTGCCCTTCTGAGCGCAGAAGGAAGTATGATGCGACGATAGGTTTTCCATGTGCTCATGCCAAATGCTTTTGCGGCTTCAACTTCGCCTTTTGGCAATCCGTTGATCGCACCGCGTATGATCTCTGCGGTATACGCAGAAGTATTGAGAACAAACGCCACCAACGCACAGAACCAAGCGTTCTCCCAGAGTGTATCTTTAACTGGGAAAAACTGATCCATACCGTAGTAAATAAGATACAACTGAACCAGCAATGGTGTACCACGGAAAAAGTAGATAAAGCCCCACGACGGTAAACTAAACAGGTAATTAGTGCTGTTACGAGCAACTGCTAGTGGTATCGCGACACACAGACCAATCACAAGCGCGGTTGCGACTAACCACATCGTCGTCCACAAGCCATCGAAGTAGATGGGTAAGCTATCTATAATCAGTGAAAAATCCATAGCTTACCTCACATGAATACTGAATTTGCGTTCAACAAGCTTAAGTAAACCGGTTGAAACACTGGTGAAGATCAAGAAGATAATGGACACCGCCATGTAAAAGGTAAATGGCATCTTAGTCGTACCTGCGGCTAAAGAGCTCACACGTACCATATCTTCCAAGCCAATAATTGACACTAGTGCGGTTGTTTTAAGCAGTACCAACCAGTTGTTACCAAACCCTGGTAGAGCATGACGAATCATTTGCGGAAGCAAGATTCGACGAAACGCTAACGTTGAACTCATGCCGTAAGCTTTTGCCGCTTCCATTTCACCCTTATCCACGGCCATGATTGCACCACGGAAGGTCTCTGCCATGTATGCACCGAAGATGAAACCAATTGTCAGTACACCAGCAATAAATGGCGATACATCAATGTAGTCTGGAAGGTAAGATGTCCATTCGTGATTTGGGTTGCTCGAAGCAAACCACTCATTCAACCACTCGTTTGTTGCGTACAAACTGTTGTTGAGAAGAATCTGTCCGCCGAAAAAGATCAGCATCATAAGCACGAGGTCTGGAATGCCTCGAATGATAGTCGTATAAAGGGTCGCAATCGCGCGAGCCCATTTGTAGGGTGCTAATTTTGCAAGCGCACCTAACATACCAAGCACCATAGCGAGGATCAGTGATAACACTGCCACCTCTATAGTGAGTACGGCCCCTTTGAGAATTGAGGCTTCATATCCTTGTAAATCGAGCATAGTTCCTTCCAACAGCACAGCAAAATTGTTGGTCAGTCTTACCAAAAGACCTGTGACCCGCCTTTTAGTAAAAAGGGCTTGAGACTAGCTCAAGCCCTCGTGTTTTCATTCAGCGATCAAATTATTGACCGTAAACGTCGTAGTTGAAGTACTTAGACGCAATTTCGTCGTACTTGCCACTTGCACGTAGTGAAGTGATTGCAGCGTCAAGTTGCTTCGTTAGGTCTTTGTCTTGCTTACGTACCGCAATACCCATACCTTCACCGAACCATTTCGCATCAGTTAGAGAAGGACCAACGAACTCGTATGCATCGCCGCCGTCTTTGTTAATCACACCCTCTTCTAGAGCTGATGCATCACCAAGTACTGCTGCGATACGACCGTTTGCTAGGTCAAGGTAAGCTTCGTCGAAAGAACCGTAACGTACGATTTCTACTTGATCGCCGTAATTATCAGTTAGGTATTTGTCGTGAGTAGTCGCACGTTGTACACCGATCTTCGCACCGCTTAGGTTATCGAAGTCTAGACCTGCGCCTTTTTTAGCGATGAATTTGTTAGGGATTTGAGCGTACTTACCAGTGAAGTCAACTTTCTTCTTACGCTCTTCAGTGATAGACATCGCTGCGATGATTGCATCGTATTTACGCGCTAGAAGAGAAGGAATGATGCCATCCCAGTCTTGAGGAACGATCACACATTTCGCTTTTAGCTCTTCACAAAGGGCGTTCGCCATATCGACATCGAAGCCTTTTAGAGAACCGTCTGCCTCTGTCCAGCTAAATGGAGGGTATGCACCTTCAATACCAAAGCGCACTGTCTTCCATTCCTTAGCCTGTGCTACTCCAGTCGCCGCTGTTGCAGCAAGTGCTGCTACCATTAACCACTTTTTCATTTCCATACTCCTGTGATTGAAATTTTTGTTTTTTTGAATGTTGTGTTTTTAGATTTCTAAGGTCGAAACCCCAGTTAGCCACCCACTATATTAGTAGATAGATGAGATAAATTGCTGTAAACGTTCTGATTCTGGGTTAGTGAACAGTTTTGCAGGATCGCCCTGCTCTTCTACTCGGCCTTGGTGCAAGAACATGACGTGGTTCGAAACATCACGAGCAAACGCCATTTCATGGGTTACCACTAGCATTGTTCTGCCCTCTTCGGCCAGATCTTGCATAACACCGAGAACTTCACCCACTAACTCAGGGTCGAGTGCAGACGTTGGTTCATCGAACAGCATCACTTCAGGCTCAACCGCCAGCGCTCGCGCAATAGCAGCTCGCTGCTGCTGACCGCCGGACAAGTGCCCTGGGTAGTAATCACGACGCTCATACAAGCCCACTTTCTTAAGTAGAAGCTCTGCATTTTCGATAGCCTGTGCCTTCGGCACACCAAGAACATGGATCGGTGCTTCGATGATGTTCTCTAGAACCGTCATGTGCGACCAAAGATTAAATCCTTGAAAAACCATGGCTAAACGAGAACGGATTCGTTGAACTTGTTTTTCATTGGCAGGAAGTGATTCACCCTGACGGTTTTTCTTCATTTCGATCAATTCACCATTGACCCAAATTTCACCCTCAGTAGGCGTTTCTAGTAGATTGATACAACGTAGAAAGGTACTTTTACCAGAACCAGATGAGCCAATAATTGAGATGACATCACCTTTGTGTGCAGCGAGGGAAATTCCCTTCAAAACTTCATTTTGACCAAAGGTCTTGTGCAGCTCTTTTATGTCCAGCGCGGGTACATCATTCATGCGCTTGTGCTCCCTGTATATTATTGACTGCTAAGCCTATTTGATAGGCAAAAGGTACTCCGACCTTTTATTTGTTCGATACAAGCTAGCACTAGAAAGTATAACTTGCAACAAACTATTAACCTGTTTTTGTTGACTACGCAGGCATTGTATCTGACAAATTATGCAATTTGAAGTTTTTATCGCTGTAAAATGTGAATAAACTTTACTGAATGCTGCACATTTAGTCATTGGTGATTTTTTGTTCTTTAGTGCACTTTATTGCATCTTTGTTACGAGCGCAGGCTCTATTTTAGTTAGATCTTCTGGTTGAAGATGACTTATCAGTGAATAAGACCAACTTATAGGTCATTAGCGAATAGAATGAGCTAGTTGAGTTTTTTGATAGTTAGATCAAAAAAGCCCCTCATGCATGGCATCAGGGGCTTTAAGAAACACAAGTATGGTTATTTCTCTACAACTTCATACTGAAGGCTTGCGTTCTTCTGTTTATCTAATAGTGATTCTGAAGGCAAAGCTACTACTGAGACTTTATCAACGAAGGCGTCTGTTGACTCCGGGCTGTTGTATTTAGTCATAGCGAACTTAACAAAGTCATCATTCACGTTATCTTTAGTATAGAAAAATGAAACTTCAGGCAATAGACCATCAGTAGGCTTATAAGAATCAAGAATATTGTAGTCAGGAATCACTGTCTCACTATTATCTGGAATACTTGCGTAAATCGTATGCTTTGAGTTTGCTGAGACCTCAAAGTAGCTACGCTGGAAGCCATTTAAGTTAGAAGACACCGCATTTGCCGTATCAACAACACAACCAGAGGCACAGCTATTTACCTGTGGCGTAATTCCGGATGAGATCGTTGCTTCGGTTAGTTTGATATCGGTATTAACTTGATTACTATTTAATCGAGTATTCGAGACTACATTCCAACCAGCTTCACTACCATCTAGTAAAACACTAAAGCTCATCTCTCCTAAAGTCTTAATGCTCGACAAACTCTGTGATAACTCCTGCCACTTGAAAGAAGTGCAACTTGTATATGCTAATGCATAAGCATCGTTGATTGTCTGGCTGGTTGAAATATCCCAAACTAGATCAGAGGTGTTATCGAGAGTGTTTAATTCAACAGTACCTGGGGTTGAGCTTGCGTTGTCGGTCAAATCCGAAGCTTTTAACAACGTTGCCGCCACAACCTCTCCGGAGCTTAGACCTGTGAACAACACCTGTTCACTGTTGCTCGTAGCTGGAATATCTGCCTTTATCGTTGCCGTGCTTGAGTTGTACCCTTCAACATACGTCTCATACGAGTACTCATCTATTGAAATGCTTGTGTCTTGGGAGCCCAATGACACCTTCTTCTCCAACTCATTGTTGACCATTTTGTTCGAGACATAGCAACTAGCTTGGTTGCCTTGTAGCGATTCAACATTGATCAATAAGTTAGTAAGAAGCTCTTTCTGGATTGACAGTGTATGCAGGATTCGGCTCGAACTTGAACCTAAATTATCGATAATGGTCACATACCCACCATCTGCAACGTCATTGACCGTAATCTTCAACTGACCGTTCGAATCCAAACTACTTGATAAATCCTTATTAAAGCTCCCGTCAGCGTTGTATGTATGAACATCGATTGCTCCCGCCGCTACTTTTGCGTAATCAACATTGCCGCTATCGTAGTGTCTAAAGATTGTAGGTTCACTTGTATTCGGACACACAATCGCACTTGGATCTTTATCAACTTCCATTTGAATGAACTGGAACGTATATGACTTAACGGTTGGAGGAGGAGTAGAACTACCGCCACCACCGCCGCCACCACAACCAATCATGGCACCTGAAATTGCTGCTACTAGTGGCAACATTACTGCTTTTTTCATTGTTACATTCCTAATTCATGTCCTGGCGGCAAAGTGTTGCCACTCTCTCTCAACTGATGAAGATGTTGCAAACTCTAAGCCAAGTTTTTTGACTCCCATTCAAAATGTGGATTCATCTTCTGAATGTAATTGGAATGTAGTTTTAATTACTGAAAGTCAGTTACGGCGATTGTTAATAAAGTGCGCTATTTCAAACAACTGTTGTAGTTTTCTTTCACAATTTTTCTTAAAGTGATCAAGATCAATCAAGGTCTTACTGTTGCTTGTTAGACTCGGCTGCATTGATATAGCACGAATTATTCACCCGATTTTTAGAATGTTGTCTATCCTTAGCACGTTAACCAGGTGCACCTCCTAGCCGAGGCAATCGGTGACTTCAGTTCGTATATCAAGCCAAACGACTAACTTTTATATATATGAGGAATCTATGTCAGACGCAGTTAACAAAGCGCATTCTGATTCGGATATCGAGACTAAGAGCTATCAAGAGCTTCACCGTCCAGCATCCGAGTTTGCCAGCCGCTCTGAATACCTAGACCACGAACTTCAAATCATGAAACCGCGCCGCTATGGTTTAAACCTACCGGGTCGCGACTTCCGTTTTGAACTAGAAGATTTGGTACCTGCTCTAGCTGGTACTATCGGCATTATCGCAATGTACTCAGCGGTAATGATGTCATGGGCAGACGGTCTAACCGCTGCTTGGGATCACGTTAACCTTGGTAAAGAGTTTGCTATCGAGGTAGCGCGTGTAGAAATGCTTATCCCAGCGCTTCTATTCTGTGTTCTTGCATCTGGTTTCATCAACCCTAGAGCTAACCTTGCCGGTAACCACGGCCCGATGATCCCACTTATCGGTTCTATCGCGCTTGCAGGTGCTCACCCTCTTGCTCTTGCCATCCTTCTTGGTGTATTCGGTTTATTGCTAAGTTACTTTAAAGGTGGCTCTAAGCTGGTAAACCTCACCTCTCAAGGTACCGCGGGCGGTCTCTTAATATTCCTAGGCTTTACTGGCACCATGAGCCAAATCGGCTCGATTCAAGAATGGGCAGTAGGTCTACAATCTGCAAACGTTGAAGCAGGCAGTATGGGCTATGTTGGCCTTATCGTGCTTGGTATCAACATCGCGGTTTATGCTTACCTAGCGAAGATCAACATGCGTTGGTTGGCTATCCCAGTGTGTGCGGTAACGGGTCTTCTTCTGGCTCTTGGTCTAGGCGCTGGTTTCGACTTAACGTTCGAAACTGAAATGGGTCTTCCAAACCTAAACCCAGTTTACTGGTGGGGCAGCACAGAGCAAGGTTGGATGCTTGGTCTTCCTAACCTTCAACACTTCATTGCTTCTCTACCGTTTGCCATCCTAGCGGTTGCGATGTGGTCTCCAGACTTCCTTGGTCACCGTATCTTCCAAGAGCTGAACTACCCACGTAAGACTGAAAAAGTTCTGATGGACGTAGATGACACTATGACTATGTGTTCTGTACGTCAGATGGTTGGTACTGCAGTTGGTGGTGGTAACATCACATCTTCTTGGGGTACTTATATGATCCCAGCTGCAATCGCTAAGCGTCCTATCCCAGCGGGTGCGATTCTACTTGGCTCTCTATGTATCATCGTTGCTATTCTTGGCTTCCCAATGGATGTTGCGGTATGGCCACCAGTAATGCGCGTTGCTCTTCTGGTAGGTGTATTCCTTCCTCTACTTGAAGCGGGTATGCAGATGGTTAAAGAGACAAAAGATTCACAGGCTGCAGGTATCTGTATCTTTGCATCAGTAGTAGCGAACCCAGTACTTGCTTGGGCTCTAACTATGTTCTTAGACAATAATGGTCTAATTGGTGACAAAGAGCGTGCTTCTCGTCTATCTTTTGTAGATAAGATTGTCATCCCAGTTGGCGTATTCGTAGTCTGCCTAGTAGCGATGCTCGCTGTAGGTATGCTTGAAGGACAGTATGGAATCCCAGCTTTCCTATAATACTTAGTTGATTATTTGGGCAGTGACATTCACTGCCCAAATTTTTATCACAGTTTTTTAAGATTTATTGATTTAGTTTAAGTTTTACAATTTATTTTTAGTGTAGGCTTGATTTTAACGTCAGGAATGACAATATCTATAACCATACTAACCATAAGTGGTTATACGATATTTTTATTCAATGGTACTGGCTCTTCCTCCGAGGAGCATGCGTATAAGACGCACAGTACGTGTTTTTTCTACTAAAAAGGTAGGTATGTCATGGCAGAGCAATTTGCTAAAGCTTGGGAAGGTTTTGCTGCAGGTGACTGGCAAAACGAAGTAAACGTACGTGACTTCATTCAGAAGAACTACACTCCTTATGAAGGCGACGAGTCTTTCCTAGTTTCTGAAGGTACTGAAGCGACTAACACGCTTTGGGCTAAAGTAATGGAAGGTATCAAGCAGGAAAACAGCACTCACGCTCCTGTTGATTTCGATACTTCTGTTATCTCTACCATCACTTCACATGATGCGGGCTACATCAACAAAGACCTAGAAACAATCGTTGGTCTACAAACTGAAGCGCCTCTTAAGCGTGCAATCATGCCTAACGGCGGCGTGCGCATGATCGAAGGTTCTTGTAAAGCATACGGCCGTACGCTTGACCCACAAGTTTCTAAAATCTACTCAGAGTACCGTAAAACACACAACCAAGGTGTTTTCGATGTTTACTCTCCAGACATCCTAAAATGTCGTAAGTCTGGTGTTCTAACTGGTCTTCCAGATGCATACGGTCGTGGTCGTATCATCGGTGACTACCGTCGTGTAGCACTGTACGGTGTAGACTTCCTAATGAAGGACAAAGTTGCTCAGTTCCACTCTACTCAAGAGAAACTAGAAGCTGGCGACGATCTACAAATGACTATGCAGCTGCGTGAAGAGCTTCAAGAGCAACACCGCGCACTAGGTCAAATGAAAGAAATGGCAGCTTCTTACGGCTTCGACATTTCTGGTCCTGCGACTACTGCACAAGAAGCAATCCAGTGGACTTACTTCGGTTACCTAGCTGCTGTTAAATCTCAAAACGGCGCGGCTATGTCTCTAGGTCGTACTTCTACTTTCCTAGACGTATACGTTGAGCGTGATATCGCTGCTGGCATCATCACTGAAGAACAAGCTCAGGAAATGATCGACCACTTCGTAATGAAGCTACGTATGGTTCGCTTCCTACGTACTCCTGAGTACGATGAGCTATTCTCTGGCGACCCAATCTGGGCAACAGAATCTATGGGTGGTATGGGTGTTGACGGTCGTACGCTTGTTACGCGTACAAACTTCCGTTTCCTAAACACGCTATACACTATGGGTCCTTCTCCAGAGCCAAACATCACTGTTCTTTGGTCTGAGCAGCTACCTGACGGCTTCAAGAAGTTCTGTGCGAAGGTATCTATCGATACTTCTTCTATCCAGTACGAGAACGATGACCTAATGCGTCCAGATTTCAACAACGATGACTACGCTATCGCTTGTTGTGTATCTCCAATGGTTATCGGTAAGCACATGCAGTTCTTCGGCGCTCGTGCAAACCTAGCTAAGACTCTACTTTACGTTATCAACGGCGGTGTAGATGAGAAGCTTAAGATCCAAGTTGGTCCTAAGACTGAAGCAATGACTGACGAAGTTCTAGACTTCGACAAAGTTTGGGCTGGTCTAGACAGCTTCATGGATTGGCTAGCTAAGCAATACGTGACTGCGCTAAACGCAATCCACTACTCTCACGACAAGTACAGCTACGAAGCAGCGCTTATGGCTCTACATGACCGTGACGTACGTCGTACAATGGCTTGTGGTATCGCTGGTCTATCTGTTGCAGCTGACTCTCTATCTGCAATCAAATACGGTACAGTTAAGCCAATCCGTGACGAAGACGGCATCGCGATCGACTTCGACATCTCTGGCGACTACCCTAAATTTGGTAACAACGACGCTCGCGTTGATGACATGGCTTGTGAACTTGTTACTATCTTCATGAACAAGATCCGTAAGCTTAAGACTTACCGTGATGCAGTACCAACACAGTCTATCCTTACTATCACTTCAAACGTGGTATACGGTAAGAAGACTGGTACTACACCAGACGGTCGTAAAGCAGGTGCTCCATTCGCTCCAGGTGCAAACCCAATGCACGGTCGCGATGAGAAAGGTGCTGTAGCTTCTCTTACTTCTGTAGGTAAACTACCGTTTGCTGACGCTAAAGATGGTATCTCTTACACCTTCTCTATCGTTCCAAACGCACTAGGTAAAGAAGAAGATTCACAACGTTCTAACCTTGCTGGTCTAATGGATGGTTACTTCCACCACGAAACTGGCATCGAAGGTGGTCAACACCTAAACGTGAACGTTCTTAACCGCGAAACTCTAGAAGACGCAGTTAAGCACCCTGAGAAATACCCTCAGCTAACAATCCGTGTATCTGGTTACGCTGTTCGCTTTAACTCTCTAACTGCAGAGCAACAAGCTGACGTAATCGCACGTACGTTCACTGAATCTCTATAATCTAGAATTATACTGATTTAGATAAAAACCTCGCTTCGGCGAGGTTTTTTTATAGCTGGACAAAATGCGAGCAAAAGATTCTCATTGGTTAAGGAATGTTTACAATTTCCCTACATTCCAGATACTTTATCACTCATTGATCACTGACTTGCCCTTCTCAAACGTGTCACACTCGTCTTAACTGAAAACATCTCTACTAGCCGTATTTGAAGAGAGTTGATATAAAATGAAGATCCCATTTGTAATACCTCTGCTTATCGCCAGCAGTTGTGCCTTCGCTTCAGAGCGTTCCACCCTCTCCTTTTCACTGGATAATGACGGTATTTGGGGTACCGACGAAGACTACACGAACGGAATCTTCCTCTCCTACACGAGTGGTGCCATCACGCCTTGGACGATTTTCAAACCCCTGAGCCTCTCTTACTGGGGAGCATCTTCGCTCGATAAGGTTGAGTTCCAACTCGGTCACAAGATGTGGACACCCTCCGACATTGAAGCTGAAGTCCCAATCGCCAACGACCGTCCTTACGCGGGCTATTTTCACGGTGAGCTAAATTACATTAGTCTGCACCCACAGCAGGCACAGCGATTTAATGTGACGCTGGGAAGTACTGGTGAAGGGTCTTTTGCAGATAAAGCTCAGCAGTTGGTTCATTCCATAGTCGGGTCAGCCGACCCCAAAGGCTGGGCGTATCAAATAGAAGATAGAGTAGTTGGCAGTGTCGGTTACCTAACACACCTCAATTTGCAACGAAAGCCTTTGTTTGGCAACACCGGTTGGGAGGTTTCTAATGTCACCGAAGCGAACTTGGGCAACTTTCGAAGTGATATCTCTACCGGGATGATGTTTCGATTTGGCTCTGAATTAGGCGGTAACTTCGGTTCAGCAAACATCGGCACAGAGAACCCATTTAAAGCCGGTATGATTGGCGCGTCGAATCAAGGCTGGTTTACTTACTTTGGCGTTAAAGCACGCTATCGATTTAATGACATCACTATTGAGGGCGATCGCCCCGGCATACCAGAGCCAAGCGATGCTTATGATGTCACCCTTCAGCCGATTCAAGGTGAAGCGGTCTTAGGCGCGACATGGTACAACGCTTATGTGGGGATCAACCTCTTTGCTGGCACCAAGTCGGCCGAATATAAAGAAGCACCGAGAAACGTGTACGGAAACGGTGGAATTTCACTGTTTGCCTTCTTTTAAAAGCAAAACAGGCACTCTAGAGTGCCTCAGATTGATGACGAACCCCACTTTTTAAAGTGGGGTTCTTTTTTATGAGCGACCGTAGGTCGCGATCGCGATATTTTTTGTCAAGTAACCTGTGGGGCGTTAGTGTTCTTAAGTTGGCGTACATTAGCGAGGATTTGCGATATTTCACTTCGATTTAGGCCGAGTTTACGCAGATAGTTCACCACCAACGCTATCTTTTTGATGTTTTGAGCAGTTGCCGCCAACCAGCACTGCATCTGTACCTTGGCTAGGCCACGGAAGCGAGTATAACGATGACCGTGATGCTGTTTTGCATCGGCGAAGCTTCTTTCTACCGTTTCACTTCTACGCCTGTAGGTCTTCTTTCCATAAGCGGAGACTCGCATCACGTTCGCTCTATCCATGGCCTCTGTATAGATATGCCTTGTAACGACCTTCTTCATGTTTTTACTTTGAGTACATTCATCACGCATTGGGCAGAACACGCATTCTTTAGGGTCTGAGTGATACTCTCGATAAGCGTCGCGTGATGTTGTCTTGTAAATAAGTTCTTGTCCGTTAGGACAACGATAGCTGTCTTTTTCTTTGTTATAGATGAAGTGCTTCTTCTTGAAGGCATTCTTTGTTCGTGATGGTCGGCGATAGCCGAACACACCAAGTATCCCTCTGCGCTCAAGGGATTCTGCGACAGGGGCAGTGAAGTAACCGGCATCAAGGCCAACGGCGATAGGATTGAGATTAAACTGTTCAAGTGTGTAGTCGAGGCGGTGGATATAAGGTTGGGAGTCATTGATATTCCCCGCGGTCGCGTGGGTATCAACGATGATGCCATGCTGACCATCGACCGTGCGGTGGTCGAGATAGAAGAACCCTTGCGGCTTGTTGTCGCGGGTCATGAAGCCACTTTCTGGGTCAGTCGTACTGCTCTTCGTATTCTTGGTCTTCTGCTCAGAAGGTCGTTCTTTTAGCGGTTTCTTTCCTTCTTTTTCTCGGTCTAGTACCACGTCTTCATCTAACATGTCTAAATAGGCACTAGCTCGAACCGCCGTTTGTTTATTGGTGTACTTGTTTTTGTTCGCGTTTGCTTTGAGGTGAGTGCTGTCAGTAAAAAGCTCTTGTCCAGCGACTAAGCCTTTCGCCATGGCTTGTTGGACGATGTTAATAAAGATACGTTCGAAGACATCCGTACCATTAAAGCGGCGGATACGGTTTTGGCTGAGTGTCGAAGCATGGATGACTTTTTCGGTGAGAGACATGCGTAGGAACCAACGATACGCGACATTCACTTCGATTTCTTTGACAAGTTGACGCTCACTTTTTACGCCGAAGATGTAGCCCAGTAGGATAATTTTGAATAAGCGGACAGGGTCTACAGGCGGTCGGCCATTGTCTTTGCAGTAGAGGTGGGCAACTTCGTCACGAATGAACTCAAAGTCGATAGCAGAATCAATTTTGCGTACAAGATGGTCTTTGGGAACCAGTTGTTCCATCGTCACCATTTCGAGTTCGTACTGTTGTGGAGAGGGTTCTTGGAGCATGTCAGAGTATCCATATTTCGATACTCCTATTAGATCAAAGGTCTAGCTCAATAGCTAGACCTTTGTCAGCAGTCTGAGGCACTCTAGAGTGCCTGTTTTGCTATCCGCTTAGTCATATTTCTTAGCTATGCCGTTTTAAACCTTTCACACTCCTGATACAGCTCACTCGAACGCTTATCCACGCCATCACTGGTTTGTTTTAAGCTCTGGCTGCTTATCTCTAGCTCTCCCATAGACTCATTGATTTGCGCCATGTTGCTCGCCATTGATTGAGAGGTCGTGGCTAGTTCTTTCACTGAGGCAAAAATCACCTCTGTCTGTGAACTTGCCTCTTGAGCTTTGTTCATGATCTCTTCGAGCGCCGCTTTCGCTTGATTTCCCTGCTCTCGTCCGGATTGCATCGACGAGTCAGACTGAGCAATAAACTGTATCACCTGCGTACTCTCTTGCTTCATGGTATCGATAGTGCCAGATATCTCTTCCACAGCCTGAACCGTTCTTACCGCAAGGCTTCGTACTTCGTCCGCAACCACGGCAAAGCCGCGCCCTTGCTCTCCAGCCCTTGCCGCTTCGATAGCCGCATTCAATGCCAGCAGATTGGTCTGCTCGGCAATGCCGTTGATGATTTCCATCACGGAGTCGATCTTCTGTGATGCTTGTTCTAGCTGCTCAATATGGGTCGCAGCATCTTCTAGAATCGCGCCCACTTTTTCAAAAGAGGCAATGGTATCTACGATAATCTCGCCGCCCGCTTGCGCTGAGTCTGCCGAGGTTTTACTGATGCTTGCCACATATTCCAGCGACCCTGAGATTTCTTGTGTCGTGACACTGACCTCTTCGGTGGCTGAGGCGAGCAGTTGTGTTTGCTCAATAACCTGGCTCTGATGCTGGCGCAATTGATTAATGCCCGTATCTAGTTCGCCTGAGTTATTCGACAACTGCTGGCTGTTCACCTTAACACCATCTACCAAGGTACCGAGATTTTCACAGCTAACGTTAATCGCCTTCTTCAATTGATTAAATTCGTCGCGGGTGTTGTTGCTAACAGGAAGTCGAGTCGATAAGTCACCCTTCTCAACTTGTTTTAGCGCATTCAATGTCTGCTTCAGCGAACGAGCCAAAGAGACATTCATCGTCAGGAAAATCGCGGTAGTAAAAAGTGCCAAAAGCGCACAAGCGATACCCACTGAAATTTGGGTCATGCTTGAAACTTGGCTAGCCTCTTGATTTAAGGCTTGTGCTTGTTGATTGAGCGCTAGCGCTGCATTGTCGAATGCTGATAGCGTCGTGGCCTGTGCCTGGTCCAGCTTGTTCTCAAGACCAACTAATGTCCCAGACAGCTCAACGACTCGAGCGAAACCAAGCTCTAATGCTTTCACTTCTTTCTCATACAGTTCAAGCATGGCATAGGAATTTGACGCATTAACAAACCCTGCCAAAGCTCGCTTAAAACCCTTCTCATTCTGTTCGTTCGGATCGATAAGATACTCTTGTAAGCTGGTCACGACTTTCTGAAAGTCCGACGTCAATGTCACCATGCCCGTTTCTTTGATAGCGGCGTCGATCTTAACGTTGTTTTCTTGAAGCTGCTCTAGCAAGCCATCGTTAACAGAAAAACCGAGTTCTGATTTTAAGGTTAACCAAGGACTCAAGTTAAAGATAAATGACTCAAGTGCTGTTGAGATTGAATCGCTCTCGATCATTAAACCCGCACTTTGCAGGACCGCCAGATCTTGCTCAGCACTGGTTTCTAGCTCATCCATACTGTTTTCAAACGCGTCCATTCCATCAGCGGAAAGTGTGGTGCGACGATTGACTGTATCCATCAATAGAACTTGAGTAGAAGCTAGATGAGCACTGGCCTTGTTCATTCCGCTGCTACTGGTGAATTTCTCGTTCAGGCTAGCAAGTGAATTAAAGATAAACAGCACCAAAATGATGAACCCTGACCACAGAGTGAGCATCGAAAATAAGGTTTTTTGTTTTTGTGATAAAGCAACTTCCATGTTTTCCCCTTATAGCGACAAGCGTGTTGGTCTCTCGACCAAACAAACTGCGACAGTCACAACCAATAAATTTGGTCTAGACTAAGCAAACTAGCAATCTATGTACCACTTACTAATAATATAATTAACAACGCCATAACATTATCACCTCATGAGCAACAGAAGCCGTTTACTGATCGATACAGACTATGAATGGGAGTCCACTTTTCCTGTCGTAGGGTGTGGTTTTGTAATAAAATGACGGGTAAAAATAAGTTAGTAGAGAAGAGCATATGTCAACAACAGGTCGCATTCACTCATTCGAATCTTGCGGTACCGTCGATGGACCGGGTATTCGTTTTATTGTCTTTATGCAAGGCTGTCTTATGCGCTGCCAGTATTGCCACAACCGCGATACTTGGGATACGCATGACGGCAAAGAAATCAATGTCGATGAGCTAATCAAAGAGGCGAAATCTTACCGCCACTTTATGAATGCGTCTGGCGGTGGTGTGACTTGCTCTGGTGGTGAAGCAATGCTTCAACCAGAATTTGTTCGTGACTTCTTTAGAGCAGCTCAAGCAGAAGGCATCCACACCTGTCTTGATACCAACGGCTACATTCGCAAGCATACTGACGTTGTTGACGAAGTGCTGGAAGCCACCGATCTCGTGATGCTTGACCTTAAACACATGAAAGATGAAATCCACCAAGACTTCATCGGCGTTTCTAACCGTCGCGTTCTCGACTTTGCACGTTACCTGCACAAAATCGGTCAAAAAACCTGGATTCGCTACGTTGTTGTCCCTGGTTATACTGACGATCCAGAAGCGGCTCACATGTTAGGTGAATTCATTAAAGATATGGATAACATCGAGAAAGTTGAACTGCTTCCGTACCACAAACTTGGTGCGCACAAATGGGAAGCACTAGGCTTTGATTATCCGCTTGAAGGCGTTGAGCCACCGAAGAAAGAAGTGATGGATGAAATCCAAAGCATCTTGCTTCAATACACCGATACGGTGAAATACTAGAGCTTGCAATCTGTAAAGCTTTGACACGAAAAAAACGCGCTAGAAGGCGCGTTTTTTGTCATAAATATGTGTTGAGATCATGTTATAAGTCATACATATACTGTTAATCTGTCGATAATTCGTATTCATACATAAACTTATTAGAAAGTATTTAGTGAGGCTCTCAACATGGAAATGACAAACGCTCAACGTCTAATCCTATCTAACCAGTACTACTTGATGGCGAAACTAACGCCAGAAAACGCAGCGAAGTACCAGCGTCTTCAGACCATCGTAGAACGTGGCTACGAGCTACAAATGCGTGAGATGAACAAAGAGTTCGGTTGCCTTGTAGAAGATGAGTGTCGTGAAGTTATCGACATCATGGAAATGTATCACGCGATGCAAGAATCAAACAAAATGCTGTCTGAAGAAGATCGTAAAGACGTCGATCAACGCCGTCTACAGTTCTTGGGCTTTGATATCGCAACTGAAGCACAGTTAGTGAACTATGTTCGCTTCCTAGTGGACTCTGAAGGTCTGTACCCTCAGTTCGACAAGGGTGACCACCACTTCAATAGCCATGTTCCAATGCTAGACAAATATCGTCGCATGCTGGTTACGTGGAGAAACTGCCCACGTCAATATCACCTATCAAGTGCAGAATTCCGCCAGATTTTTAACGCTTAAGACGTTTTTGAAACGGCTATAGTCGTATTTTATGAATAATGCCCGCCAATTTGAGCGGGTATTTTTTTGAGATTTTTTTTCTCATTGCACGGTCATCTCCCATAGTTAGGACTTACGTACTATTAGTGAGACTAGGGTGATTTTTCCTGCTATCACAAAGGGACTTTGTAAATAAATGCATAATTGTTAAGCATTAATCTGAAAACCCTACTAGTCTTTAAATTGACATGGAGTCGCATTGTATATGTGTTGACAGTCAGCTTTGCAGGTTAAGGGGAATCAGCTATGAGTATTTTCGATCATTATCAAACGCGTTATGAAGCCGCAAAAGATGAAGAGTTATCAATCCAGGAATTCTTAGCTCTATGTAAAGACGATAAAAGTGCCTATGCCAACGCCGCCGAGCGTCTTTTACTCGCTATTGGCGAGCCGGAAGTCATCGACACCGCACAGGATCCGCGCTTGAGTCGTATTTTCTCAAACCGTATTATCTCTCGCTACAAAACGTTCGAAGACTTCTACGGCATGGAAGATGCCATCGAACAAATCGTTTCTTACCTAAAACACGCCGCTCAAGGACTAGAAGAACGCAAACAGATCCTGTATCTACTTGGTCCTGTTGGTGGTGGTAAATCTTCTCTCGCTGAAAAGCTCAAAGCTTTGATGCAGAAGATGCCTATTTATGTGCTTTCCGCTAACGGTGAGCGCAGTCCAGTGAGCGATCACCCGTTCTGTCTATTCGACGTAAACGAAGATGGCGATCTTCTTAAGAGCGAATATGGCATCGAAAAGCGCTATCTACGCTCAATCATGTCACCATGGGCAGCGAAACGCCTTCATGAGTTCGGTGGTGACATTACCAAATTTAAAGTCGTGAAAGTAAGACCATCGATTCTTGACCAAGTCGCTATCGCGAAGACTGAACCAGGCGATGAAAACAACCAAGACATCTCTGCATTGGTAGGTAAAGTCGATATTCGTCAATTAGAACACTACTCTCAAGACGATCCAGATGCCTACAGCTACTCTGGTGCACTATGTCGAGCTAACCAAGGCTTGATGGAATTCGTTGAGATGTTTAAAGCGCCGATCAAGGTCCTTCACCCACTACTTACTGCGACTCAAGAAGGTAACTACAACGGTACTGAAGGTCTTTCTGCACTGCCGTTTGATGGCATGATCCTCGCGCACTCGAATGAATCAGAGTGGCAGACATTCCGAAACAACAAAAACAACGAAGCCTTCCTAGACCGTGTTTACATTGTGAAGGTGCCATATTGCTTGCGTGTTTCAGAAGAAGTGAAGATCTACCAGAAGCTTCTTGAAAACAGTGAACTGTCTAAAGCACCTTGTTCGCCAAGTACGCTGGAATTACTCGGTCAATTTAGCGTTCTTTCACGCTTGAAAGAGCCGGAAAACTCATCGCTATTCTCGAAGATGCGCGTTTATGATGGTGAAACACTGAAAGACACCGATCCTAAGGCTAAGAGCTATCAAGAATACCGTGACTACGCGGGTGTCGATGAGGGCATGTCTGGTCTATCTACCCGTTTCGCGTTCAAGATCCTATCTCGTGTGTTCAACTTTGACCAAACTGAAGTGGCAGCGAACCCGGTCCACCTGTTCTACGTTATCGAACAGCAGATTGAACGTGAGCAGTTCCCTCAAGAAGTTGGGGAGAAGTATCTTGAGTTCTTGAAAGGCTACCTAGTTCCTCGCTACGTCGAGTTCATTGGTAAAGAAATCCAGACTGCGTATTTAGAGTCTTACTCTGAGTACGGTCAGAACATCTTTGACCGTTATGTCACATACGCTGATTTCTGGATCCAAGACCAAGAGTACCGTGATCCAGAGACTGGTCAGCTATTTGACCGTGCATCGCTCAATGAAGAACTGGAAAAAATTGAGAAGACCGCTGGTATCAGCAACCCGAAAGACTTCCGTAATGAGATTGTGAACTTCGTGCTACGTGCACGTGCTAACAACAATGGCTCAAACCCTGTTTGGACCAGCTACGAGAAGCTTCGCACCGTTATCGAGAAGAAAATGTTCTCGAACACTGAAGAGCTTCTTCCTGTTATCTCGTTCAATGCGAAAACGTCGTCTGAAGACCAACGCAAACACGATGATTTCGTCAATCGCATGATGGAGAAAGGTTACACCGAGAAACAAGTCAGATTGCTGTCTGAGTGGTACTTGAGAGTTCGTAAATCCTCATAGTACACCTGACTGTCTAGTTGCAGCCCCGAGCGCTTGCTCGGGTGCTGTATGGTGAGGGGAATACAGGGAGTAACTCATGGCACAATTTATTGATAGACGCTTAAACGGCAAGAACAAAAGTGCCGTTAATAGGCAGCGTTTTCTGCGCAGACATAAGCAGAAAATCAAAGAGTCGGTGACCGATGCCGTTAACCGTCGCTCGATCACGAACACCGAGACCGGCGAAGACGTCTCGATCCCGAGCAAAGACCTCAATGAGCCTATCTTCCATCAAGGTCAAGGGGGCGTAAAAGAGCGCGTCCATCCTGGTAACGATCAGTTCATCACTGGCGACAAAATCGAACGCCCACCAAAAGGTGGCGGCGGTGGCGGCGCTGGGCAAGGTGAAGCTAGCCCTGATGGAGAGGGTGAAGACGAATTTGTGTTCCAGATATCCAAAGACGAGTACTTGGATATTTTGTTCGAAGATCTCGCGCTTCCAAATCTGAAAAAGAACCAAATCAACAAAATAAAAGAGTGGAAAACCCATCGTGCTGGTTACCAGACCGCGGGCATGCCCTCTAACATTGCTATCGTGCGCTCACTTCAACAATCTTTAGCGCGCCGTACCGCTATGACGGCAGGCAAGCGCAAGATGCTTGACGAGCTCAACAAACAGCTTGATGCAATCAAAATCAGTGAGCCTGCACAGCCTCTAGAAGAGAACAGGCTCAAAGAGGAGATCGCAGAGCTTCGCAAGAAGATCGATAGTGTTCCTTTTATCGACACCTTTGATTTACGCTTCAAAAACTACGAAAAACGTCCAGTACCTTCCAGCCAAGCCGTTATGTTCTGTTTGATGGATGTATCTGGCTCCATGGACCAAGCAACCAAAGACATTGCTAAGCGCTTTTACGTCTTGTTGTACTTGTTCCTTACACGAACCTATGAAAACGTCGAAGTGGTGTTTATCAGACACCATACTCAAGCTAAAGAAGTGGATGAGCACGAGTTCTTCTACTCTCAAGAAACGGGCGGAACCATTGTCTCGAGTGCATTAAAACTCATGCAAGAGATAGTGGAGGATCGTTACCCTACCGGAGAGTGGAATATCTACGCTGCGCAGGCTTCTGATGGCGATAACTGGGCCGACGATTCACCGCGATGCCGTGACTTGCTAGTGAATAAACTACTACCAGCATGTCAGTACTACTCATATATCGAGATCACTCGCCGAACTCACCAGACTCTCTGGCATGAGTACGAGAAGCTCGAGAATGATTTTGACAATTTCGCGATGAAAAACATCCGATCGGTAGAAGACATATTCCCTGTGTTTAGGGAGTTGTTTCAAAAAGAGACAGCATAGGGAGACGTGCTATGACCACTGAGACCAAGACAGAATCTAAGGTGTTACCTGATGGTCCTGACTGGACCTTCGACATGCTCGAGCGCTATCACGTCGAAATAAAGCGTGTTGCTCAGCATTACAAACTCGACACTTATCCAAACCAAATCGAGGTGATCACCTCCGAACAGATGATGGATGCCTACTCCAGTATCGGTATGCCCATCAACTATAACCACTGGTCGTTTGGTAAGAAGTTTATTCAAACCGAACAAGGCTACAAACATGGACAAATGGGTCTGGCGTACGAGATTGTGATCAACTCTGACCCATGTATCGCCTACCTAATGGAAGAGAACTCCGTCACCATGCAAGCGCTGGTTATGGCGCACGCTTGTTACGGTCATAACTCTTTCTTTAAGGGCAATTACTTGTTCCAAACATGGACGGATGCAAGCTCTATCATCGACTACCTCTTGTTCGCGAAGAACTACATTGCTGACTGCGAGCAGAAGTATGGCGTCGAAGAAGTTGAGCAAATCCTAGACTCATGCCACGCACTGATGAACTATGGCGTGGATCGCTATAAGCGACCTGAGAAGATCTCAATCGCTGAAGAGAAAGCACGTCAAGAAGAGCGTGAATCGTACCTACAATCTCAAGTCAACGAGCTTTGGAAAACCGTACCTAAGAACCGTGCAAAAGAGGAGCAGCAAAAGGTACGTTTCCCGACAGAGCCTCAAGAGAACATTCTCTATTTCATTGAGAAAAATGCACCTCTGCTGGAGCCTTGGCAGCGTGAAATCGTGCGCATCGTGCGCAAGGTAAGCCAATACTTCTATCCACAAAAACAAACTCAGGTGATGAATGAGGGATGGGCTACGTTTTGGCACTACACCATCTTGAATCATCTATATGATGAAGGTTTGGTGAGTGATAAGTTTATTCTCGAGTTCTTGCACAGTCACACTAGTGTAGTCGCTCAACCACCCTACAACAGCCCTTACTTTAGTGGGATAAACCCATATGCACTTGGCTTTGCAATGTTCCAAGACATTAAGCGAATTTGCGAAGACCCGACCGATGAAGATAAGGAGTGGTTCCCAGATCTCGCAGGCAGCGATTGGCTCGAGGCGGTTCACTTCGCAATGCATAACTTTAAAGATGAGAGCTTTATCAGCCAATACCTTTCTCCGCGCTTGATGCGTGAGTTTAAGTTCTTCTCCATCCTCGATGATGACCGTAAGAACTTTGTAGAGGTCTCGGCTATTCACGACGAGTTGGGCTATCGCCAGATTCGAGAAAAATTAGCTGCTCAATATAACCTAAGCAATTTAGAACCAAACATTCAGGTCTACAACGTAGACGTGAGAGGCGATCGTTCACTGACCCTTCAGCATGTTCCACATAATCGTATACCTCTAGACGGTGGACATGAAGAGGTGTTGAAGCACCTGTATCGACTTTGGGGCTTTGATGTCATCTTAGAGGAAGTGAAAGACTCTGGCCGACGAGAAATACTGGGTACATGCCCTAAACGGGAGCCATATAACTCCAGTATTTAACGAATCAGGTAACCCCTTATTCCCCTTAGGACGTCACCTGATCTTAAGCGGATTGCTGTTTAGGCAGTAATCCGCTTAATTTTATTCGCCACGATTATTTAACGACATTGATTGACAGCGCGAATCGAATAAAGGATAAGTGACGCCAACGCTTAACTGATCAGCATTTCTATGAAAAAAATACTGCTAGCTCTCGCCATCGCCCTACTCGCTATTGTCGCTCTTCTCGCTTGGGTGTTTATACCGACGCATGAACGAATTGGACCACAAACCAACGAAATCGAACTCAACGACGAGTTCTCAATATCCGCTCACCGTATCGTCTCTACCGATCCCGATGCTGGGAGTAAGTTCGCGTATTTTGTTGTTTCTGACGTGGTAAGCATCGAGGACCAAGAGCCGTTTCTAGTTACTTCCGATCAGTTTGCAAAGGTTTCGGTAACTGGAGATCAGACGTTACATGCCATAGTGAACGGCAGAATTTACCAGTTTCATAACGACCTTTGGGTTGAACGAGAGAATGGTCAATTGTGGCGTTGGTATGTCAGTCTTGAAGCGAATTATGTTCGATAATTGAAACCAACGAGACACGACCATCGAGTCAAACGAACGTCATTCCACTGGCCGTGCGCCTGCGCAGACAGGAATCTACTTGAGGCTTGGTGCGCACGTTTCAGAAAAAACTAATAGGTAAATAAAAATCCAGTTCAAACGCTTCTTCATCGTTTAAAAAGTGGTTCTGATGGTAATGCACATACGCTGGCGTCGAACGCAGTTTAAAGCCTGAAGCCGGTAGCCATTTTTCTAAAACAATACTGATTTGTGGCAGCAATTCACCATAGACACCCGTCAATCGAAACACCGCGTGCAAACCTCCAGGTATGGTCATTTGGTTCACAACACCACGGTATTTAAGTGGCTTATCAATGGCGATGCAGGCTACGTAACGGCACTTATCCAATTCGACCCAAGCGGGGTTCGAGTGATGCAAACCGTATTGGGTTGAGAAGTCACGGTTTTCAGAATTGGCCCAAGCCTTGAGCACCAGCCATGCATTACGGATAGAGCGGTTATAACCTTCATGACGCACGTAAGCAGCATAGCGTTGTGGCACTTCAACGATTTTGGGCTTAGGTAATGTAAGCTCAGCGACTCGATGGTAACCCTCTGCCACCTCAGGATCTTTTAGGTAGGGCTTTTCCGCAACCTGCAAATCATGCTTACGCCAAGTACCAGGCGACATATCAAATGTGGCTTTAAAGGCACGGCTGAACGACGACACTGAACTGAAACCACACTTATTGCCAATCTCCAAAACTGACGACTTAGTATCGAACATCAACTGGTTTGCTGCGTACTCCATTCGCGTGCGACGGATGTATTGATGAATCGACTCCCCCACTACATTCTTGAAGATACGGTGGAAATGCTGCTCAGAATATGCCGCTACATTGGCCAGCTCTTTAGCGGATAACTCTCGACTAATATCTTGGTGTATGTAGAACAACACGTCATTAATTCTAGAAACCTGTTGTTGACTCATAATTCAACGTTCTATCGAAATAGCATAAATGGACATGTCTAACAGCATAAATGGACACACTTGGTTTGGCAATTCACATGTAATATCTTTCGAAGAAAACCAGAGTTAATAAATAAGAGAAAAACAACAGATGGAAATCGCACAGTCATTGCAACAAGTAAAGTCATCATACATTCGAGAGATCCTCGCTGCGGCCAGCGATAAAAACGTCATCTCACTTGCTGGCGGTTTACCTGACGAAAAGACCTTCCCTATTGACTTAATGAAGCCAACGCTTGAGAACTTGGCTAACATGCCAGAAGTGTTCCAGTACGGCTCAACGTCAGGCTATACACCACTGTTAGATTTTCTCAATGATTACTTCCAGCTCCCTGAAACACACACCGCAATGATCACTACCGGTTCTCAGCAAGGTCTGGATTTGATTGCGCGGGCTTACGTGAATCCAGGTGATAAGGTGGTAATGGAAGCACCAAGCTACCTTGGCGCGATGCAGGTTTTTGGCTTAGTTCAAGCAAACATCGTTACCGTTTCTCAAACCGAGTTTGGTCCAAACCTTGACGAGCTAGAGCAATGCTTCGAAACGGAAAAGCCGAAAATGTTCTACGCGGTGCCAGATTTCCATAACCCAACAGGGGTGTGCTGGTCGCTCGAAACACGTCAAAAAGTTGCTGAGCTTTGTATTCAATATGACGTGGCTTTCATCGAGGATGCACCCTACCGAGAACTGCGTTTCTCCGGTGAGGCTCAGCCTTTGGTTTCTGATTTCTGTCCACAGAACTCTATCCTATTGCGCTCATTCTCTAAGATCGCGTCACCAGGTCTTCGCATTGGGGTGGTTACAGGTAAAACGAGCTACCTAGAACCATTAATCAAAATCAAACAAGGCGCCGATCTGCACTCAAGTGTACCGATGCAGGCACTCCTGTACGGTCTGCTTAGACACGACAACTTTGAAACCCACATCAACACCATATGTGAGCTTTACAAATCTCGCTACGATGTTATGTATACAGAACTGGAAAAACTGCTTCCTACAAGTTGTGTATTAAAGCCAGTTAATGGCGGGATGTTTGTATGGGTGGAAATCCCAGAATGCGATACGTTTGAGCTTGCAAAAACACTACTTGCCAACGGTGTGGCCGTTGTACCAAGCCCAGTGTTCTATCCTGAAGGCTCTGAGGTAAAGGCTGCACTGCGTCTTAACTTCACCAACGCGACACCAGACGAGTTGAGAGTAGCGGTGAAGCGTTTAGCGGACGTATTACACAAACTTTCCTAGCCCCAATAAACTCGCCAATGAATAAGAAGTTTTCTTAATGCGTAAATCAGATAAGAAGATCGAGAACTTAATTAGAGACGTGTTAACTGACGTTTGTGAAGAGACACTAAAAAGCTACGATGGTTTTCTTTGGGTGACTCATACCGTTAAACACGCCTCCTTCCCACAAAGCCTAAAAATTATCTGCGTATTTGAAACGAATCAGGATAGAGCTCACTTTTTAATGGGAGAGGGTCAGCAGCATGTCTCAACCGCTGTTCAAGTGGCGTTTAGTAAAGTTGGCGTGCAGCTAAAGAACCTAAGTAAGCAAATCAGTTACAAAACCAAGTAAAAGCAAGATGTAAAAAAGGGATCTGCATAAATCAGATCCCTCATCGTTTTTCAGCCTAAGACCACAGCGGCACTTATTTTGTCAATTGGCTATATAAACAATCAAACAATTGGTCGTTGACCACGGCTTATCAGCTTCATAAACACATTGTCAGCCGCATCACCTGCTACACCAGAAAGTTTATCAGTGAGTTTTTTCTTCTGAACGTAACGAATCGACAATACTGTTTTGTCTTTGCACGCCTCAATGACGATGTCATCGGACGCTTTGATTTCATCGACCAAGCCCAGTTCTTTCGCTTGAGTACCAAACCAGTGTTCGCCCGTTGCGACTTTATCGAGGTCTAGATCAGGACGGTGATCGCGGATAAACTCTTTGAACAGGCCGTGCGTCTCTTCTAGCTCTTGCTTGAACTTGTCACGAGCCTTGTCTGTGTTTTCACCAAACATGGTTAGGGTACGCTTGTACTCACCCGCGGTTAGCTGTTCAAATTCAATGTCATTTTTCTTTAGAAGCTTATTGAAGTTTGGAAGCTGAGCGATAACGCCGATTGAGCCAACAACCGCAAAGGGTGCTGATACAATCTTATCTGCGATACATGCCATCATATAGCCACCGCTTGCCGCCACTTTGTCGACTGCGATTGTCAAAGGCAGGTTAGCTGCTTTGATTCGATCAAGCTGCGATGACGCCAGTCCGTAGGCGTGAACCATACCACCGCCCGACTCTAGTCGAACTAGGACCTCATCGCCCTCTTTCGCGACAGCAAGAATCGCGCTGACTTCTTCACGCAGAGACGCGACTTCTTTTGCGTCAATGCTACCAATAAAGTCCAGTACAAATAGGTGTGATTCACGTTTGCTCTCTAGCTCACCCTCTTTTGCGGCCTTCTTGATTTCTTTTTCGCGCCGCTTTGCTTTCTCTTTTTCAGCTTTCTTTTCAGCTTTGTCGCGCGCTTTGATAAAGGCTTCATCATGCAGATGATGCTCTAGTTGTTCTACTGTGTGTTTACGCTGCTCAGTCAAGTTGGTGATTTCCAACTCACCTTTCGCACCACCAGCACGAGCACCTACTGATTTAGCAACAATCAGTAGCGCCACAATCGCAACGACCACTGTCACGATCTTGGCCAAAAATAATCCGTAGTCTAATAAAAATTCCAATGTCTTATCCCCTATACGACGAATTGGTGTATTGTAACTAACTTGTCACGATTACCAATAAGAATTATTCAAAACTAAGGAAGTGTTACGTGGAATATTCAACCGCTCCTGAAGCTTTGCAAGGTAAAGTTATTTTAGTTACAGGCGCTGGTGCCGGCATTGGTCGCCAAGCTGCGTTGAGTTATGCCGAGCATGGTGCGACGGTGATTTTGCTTGGTCGCAACGTCAACAACCTAGAGTTGGTGTACGACGAGATTGAGAAGCGAGGCTACCCGCAGCCAGCCATCATCCCTCTCGATTTGAAAGGTGCAACCAAACAAAACTACGTTGATATGGCCGAAACCATTGAAAACCAGTTTGGTCAACTCGATGGTGTTTTACACAATGCTGGTGTACTCGGTACATTAAGTCCATTCGATCAAATCGATGAAGAAACGTTTGATGATGTTATGCAGATCAACGTAAAAGCGGAGTTCTTGATGACACAAGCACTGCTGCCTATCTTGAAGAAAGCAGAAGCTGGCCGCATTGTCTTCACATCATCGACGGTTGGTCATTCAGGCCGTGCATTCTGGGGCACCTATGCGATTTCCAAGTTTGCGGTTGAAGGCATGATGCAAATTTTAGCCGACGAACTCAGCGACACGGCTATCCGTGTGAATGCGATTAACCCTGGCGCAACGCGTACTCGAATGCGTGAGAAAGCCTACCCGGGTGAAGATGCCAATACATTGAAGACGCCACAAGACATCATCCCGCTCTACCTGCATCTGATGGACCCTAGCGTGACAGAAGTGAATGGTCAATGTATTGATGCTCAACCTAAACGCTGATCCGTTGACTTAGCGGAATAGTCGACGCACTAACCAATAAAGCGGCGCAGATAATCGTACCTGCGCCGCTTTTTCGTTTACCGAGCCTATCGTTACTTATTGTTCAAGAACTCGACGGCTTTATCCGGAAAATCCGTGAATACACCATCGACCTTCACTTGATAATAGAAAATGTTCAACATGTCATCAAAGTCTTCAGCATACGCAGGAATACGTCCCTTATCCGCTCTGAACGTGTAAGGATGTACCGCTAAACCCGCCGCTTTTGCGGACGCCATCAGTGGGGTCACCTTAATATTGCCCTTGGTGGAGGATGAATCCACAAGCATCGGCTTCCAAGGTCCAATTCCGTCGGCATAGCGAGCGACTTGCTCCATACCTTTGGGCTCAAACATCCATTCATAACGATAAGGCTGCTTCTTATCGCCTTGATAGACCATGGTTTCATTCCAATCCGTATACGCGATAAGCTGAACTAATTTCAGGTCCATCCCCATGTCTGGCAGTAATTGGTCGTTGATACGCTGTAACTCATTGGCATCAAAGCACTGCAGGTAAATATTGTCTTCTTTTGTGTCGTAGCCGTATTGCTTAAGCACAGTGAGTACGGCTTTGGAGATATCTTTCCCTTCATGGCGATGAAACCAGGGTGCCTTGATTTCTGGGTAGATGCCAATGTCATAACCCAGTGTTTGATTTAACCCTTGAATCAGCTCAATCTCTTCTTCCAACGTTGGCACAGTAAAATCTGATTTCCACATTGGGAAGCGTTCTGGATACCCAGCCACCTTGTTACCCTGCTCATCGAGCTTAAAGCCTTCTGTCACGCGCAACGTCTTAATTTCAGCTAAGGTAAAATCAATCGCGTAAAAGCGGCCATCCTCCCTCGCTCTGTCCGGAAAACGGCTCGCGACATCGGTGACGCGATCAAGATAGTGATCATGCAGCACCACTAGGCGATCGTCTTTCGTCATCACCACATCTTGCTCGATGTAGTCCGGCTTCATTGCATACGCGAGAGCTTTTGCCTCCAGCGTGTGTTCAGGCAAATAACCTGACGCTCCTCGATGAGCAATCACCAAGGGTTTAGCCATAGCGTTCATCGATGCCGCTAACGCGATAGCTGAAAGAATAAGCGTTGAAGTTTTCATCGTGATTTCCTTATTGAGCTACGAAGATAGCGCTTCTTTATTCTTTAATTGCTCGTCTTGTAACTGTTTTTCCAGTTGCTTCGCCTCATGATGAGCACGCTCACCCAGCAATGCGTAGGTCAAACAAATTATAGAAACAATGCACGAACCCACCAGCAGGATAAAGCCACCATCCCAACCAAAGTGGTCAACGGTATAGCCTAGCACTGCGTTTGCCGCTACTGCGCCGCCTAGATAACCAAATAATCCGGTTAACCCCGCAGCTGTTCCCGCTGCTTTTTTCGGTGCTAGTTCAAGCGCGTACAAGCCAATCAGCATCACCGGACCATAAATCAAGAAGCCAATCGCCACCAGCGCCATCATATCGACTGCCGGGTTACCCGCTGGGTTAAACCAGTAGACCATGACGGCTACTGTTACCAATGCCATAAATAGAATGCCCGCTGGTGCACGACGTCCCTTAAAGAGCTTATCTGAAATCCAACCACACAGTAGTGTTCCTGGGATCCCTGCCCATTCATATAGGAAGTATGCCCACGACGATTTGTCTACCGAGAAGTCTTTCGCCTCTTTCAAGTAAACTGGCGCCCAATCCAATACGCCGTAACGGATTAGATACACAAAGGCATTGGCAATAGCGATAGACCACAGCAGCTTGTTAGAGAATACGTATTTAAAGAAAATCTCTTTCGCAGTCATTTCTTTTTCGTGTGAGGTGTCGTAATCATCTGGGTAGTCTTGCTTGTACTCTTCAATTGGAGGCAAGCCACAAGACTGCGGCGTATCACGTAGAGTTATCCAAACAAAGAGAGCAACGAGAGTGGCAAAAAAGGCAGGAACATAAAAAGCGGTGCGCCAATCATCATTGAAAGCCCAGAGACCAAGAATAAACAGCGGACCAATTAAGCCACCACCCACGTTATGGGCCACATTCCATACTGATACGATTTCGCCGCGCTCTTTGCGAGACCACCAATGCACCATGGTACGCCCACAGGCAGGCCATCCCATACCTTGGAACCAGCCGTTAAGGAACAGCAAGATAAACATGGCAGTGATGCTTCCAGTTGCCCAAGGCATAAAGCCGAAACAGAACATCACGATTGCTGACATTAATAGACCGGCACTTAAGAAGTACCTTGGGTTTGAGCGATCCGAGACACTGCCCATAAGAAACTTAGACAAGCCGTAAGCGATAGACACCGCTGCCAATGCAACCCCAAGGTCACCGCGGCTATAGCCTTGCTCAATTAAGTAAGGCATCGCGAGGCTGAAGTTTTTGCGCACTAAGTAGTAACCCGCATATCCAACAAAAATACCGATAAACAGTTGCCATCTTAGGCGAGAGTAGGTGCGATCAACCTTGTCGAACGCCAAACGTTCGATATGTGCCTTAGGCTTAAATATTCCGAACATAGGAACCTCATTTTGAGCGAAATAGTACAAACATCGAACGACACTAATGCTCGTTCGAAACTAATCGCGAGTGTATGAGAACCTTTTGTAAATATCTGTGACTCATCCCTCAACGGAATAATATCCAACTAAAATCATATACATATAGTTTGTTATTTGGAGGAAGGTTCGGTTTTCACTATTTTTAGTTACTATCCGCATGCTGCCACCTGCCTGAATATTAAGCGTTTTTTGGGAGAGCAACAGCGATTAAGGGCAAGCAGCCCTTAATCAAAATGAGATGAGTGTGGTTTAAGTAGGGCTATTCCATGCGTTCAGCGATGGTGTTTTGCTAAAAACTCAGCGGCTGTTGCAATGCCGTGCTCATAATCTTCCAAGATCTGATCTTTTTGGCTCAGCAGTCCCTTAGACGACAGTTCGCGTTCTGGCTGTATGTGCCATAGGTTGACATCATCCGGTGGCGATAGCAGGAACTGCTCCACTTCTGCATGATTTGCATAGTGTGAAACCAGCATATCCAGATGACTTGTGCTGCTTCGACTAAATGGCGTACGTTTGTTTTGAATATCAATCAAGCGAGCCAGTTTTTCTTTATCTTGAATCCATTGCTTTAAGTTAAGCTTATCTGCCGTCATCAGCTTATATTGCTCGCGATACGACTCCAGGCGCGGGCCCGTTAATCGTTGATAGTCGACCTTCATCTCAGCCACTTTCGCGGAAAACTGCTTTTGGAACTCAGCGAGCTTTTCCTTGGTTCCAGAGACTTTGAGATGACGAATGTGCATCTCTAGCCCTTCCTCTAACTCTTTTTTCCATTTATCGAGTGACTCACGGACTGAAGTTGGCAACATTAGCGCTTCTTTCGGTTTTGGGATGGTACTTATCACGACCATATTATTGATACCGCGGCGATACGACTCTTCTACAGGAATGGTTGCCGATACCCCGCCATCGACCCATTTTTTCCCATCAAACTCAATATCATGATAGTAAAGCATTGGAATTGCACAGGTTGCTCTTAGTACATCAAACCAATTATCAGCGAAGATCGGATAGTAGTAATCCTTTAACTCTTCCACATCCGTAATACAGGCGAGTGCCACTTTATCATCGCCTAGGTTCTGCTTACCGAGAGATAAATCGAGGGGAAACTCGCCACTGTTGACGAAGTCAAACGCCCAATCGAGATCCATAGGTTGCTGCTTTTGCAGAAACTTATTCATATCGAAAAAACGCTCGCGCGTAGTGTAGTTAAGGATAAAGTCGAGACCAATACCACGCTGTTTGGTCACAAAGGAAGAGACATTCAGTGCACCTGCCGAGGTACCTATGTACAACGAGAAGGGGTCAAAGCCAGCATCAATAAACTTGTCCAACACACCCGAGGCAAACGCCCCCTTTTGACCGCCACCTTGTACAATTAGCGAGTATTTATCTTTCTGGTTAAACACGCTGAGCCCCTCAACCATCATGGAATCCTTAACATCGTTCAATGAGATTAAAATATTTACTCTAGTCTTTACACTCTTTTTCGCGGTTTTTTGTTACCACTCTTCCCCAATCTAAACACTAACTCTTTGTTTCTAGTCCTTTGTCTTTGAACACTCTCTCACCATTCAAGAATTGATGCTGTTTTCAGGGCTTGCGAGCCGACCTTTTTATTATATACTGTATGCATATACAGGTATTTTATTATGCATGAACTCATTCAGAATTTACACAGTAAGCAATTGATATGGAAAGGAAACCGAGTTGAAGTTCCTCGCGAGTTTCATTGTACTGGTTTCTCCGAACTCGACCACAGGCTTGGTGGCGGGTTTCCTACATCTGGCGTAATTGATATTCAGTCTCCTCAAGGTATTGGGGAGCTGAGATTATTGATGCCTTTTGTACAAAAACAGGCCTCTGAAAGATTGTTTGTTTTGATCAACCCTCCCGGTTATCTGTGTGCCGAGTACCTATATGCTCAAGGTATTAGCCCCTCTCAGGTGCTACTGCTCTATCCTGATTCGCCGCAACACGCATTATGGGCCGCCGAGCAGTGCTTAAAAAGTGGCGCATGCTGTGGGGTTTGTCTTTGGCATAGTGGAATTGAAATTCATCAAGCAAAGCGTCTTCAAGTGGCGAGTGAGGTGGGGCACTGTCTCCAGTTCCTTTTTAAGCCAGCACCTGCGAATAACGATACTCAGGTATTTTCACTCCCAGTCTCTTTAAGCTTAACCCTAAGCCCGCATGAGATGGGATTGTCTGTAGCAATAACCAAACGCAAAGGTGGTTTTGTTCGCGACCAATTTGTGATCAACATGCATGACCGCTGGCCTGAGCTCACCACCAGCGAAAAACCAAGCACCTCTACTGTGGTTGCCTTCCCAATGCGTCAGCAAGGATAAGCATGTTACTGTGGTTATATTTGCACTTCCCGACCCTGCAGCTTGATACGCTGTTTGCTGGGCATCGAGAAGAGAACGACACATCGTCAGAGCCAACTAACGAAGAAGAAGCGCTCGCTGTTGCGATTGTTGATGGCCGTAAACATGAAGTGGTTCAAGCCAACGCTTGCGCCCTCGAACAAGGCGTAACCTTAGGTATGGGATTGGGTAGCGCGGCTGCGCTTTGCCAAGATCTTCAGGTGCACCCTTACGACAATGGCGTCGAGACTCGGCGATTACACGATATTGCTCAGTGGCTGTACATGATCACCTCCGACATCTGTCTGTGCTCACCCAATGGTCTTTTGATTAAGGTTACCAATATGCTGTCGTTATACGAGGATATTGGTAACTATTGGGCTACGCTGCAAGCACATCTCAAACATCTGAACGTGCAAGCCTACTATTCAACGGGTGTGTCTCCATATTCAGCGATGCTAATGGCAAAGCAAGGGCGCAACTGGATTGAATCCGATCGAAAGGCGCTCAATGATGCTGTTGCTCGCTATTCATTAACGTGCTCTGAGCTACCAAACAAACAGGTCGAAAAGCTACAGCGGGTTGGCATTCAAACTATTGCCGACCTTTTAGCACTCCCCTTACCTGATATCGCCAAACGCTTTGATATCGACTTAGTGAACTATGTCGGCAGGCTCACCGGGCAATTCAAACACCCTGTTGATTTCTATCACCCACCTGAGCACTTTTGCCAGTATTTGGAGCTGTTATTTGATATCGAGAATATCGACTGGTTACAAAAGCCTTTAAGGCGGCTCCTCAACCAGCTCGAGGTGTTTCTTAAGCTACGCGACAAAGTAGCATTTGAGCTATCACTCATCCTCCACCAACGTGATCATGGCGATAAGTCGGTAAGCTTCCATTCTGCACAAGGAGATTATCTTGCCGAGAAATGGCAAGCCCTCTCTGCGCTCACGCTCGAAAGCATCAAGCTGGATGGTCCTGTGAATGGTTTAACGCTGGAAATCGTGCGCGCCGATGAGGTGCAAGTCAATGAACATGATCTGTTTAGTGGCATCAAAGGAAGCCAAACAGCCCTTGAGCTCATCTCAACACTGCAGGCAAAGCTTGGTCAAAACAATGTGACCTCGTTGACGCTCACCGACGACCCAAGACCTGAGTTCGCCACGCAGCCGAGAGTCCCTACCGCTAACGAAAAACCAGAGGTAAATACCCACTTACCTCATAAACTCCGTCCAAGCTTACTGTACAGTACTCCCCTTGCTCTAGAGCAAAAGGTAACCGTCGCTCTCGGCCCTGAACGCATCGTCAGCGGTTGGTGGGATGGTAACCCTGTAAAGCGTGACTATTATGTCGCACGTAGTGAACAGGGGCAGTGGCTATGGATTTATCGTACCGAAGACAAGCAGTGGTTTATCCACGGGCAATTTAGTTAACCATTTTTAAGTTAAGCACTATGAAGTACGCCGAGCTTTTTTGTCAGAGTAATTTTTCCTTCTTAACTGGCGCCTCACATGCTGAGGAGCTTATGCTGCAAGCCGACTTTTTGCAGTATTCCGCTTTAGCGATTACCGATGAATGTTCCGTTGCAGGTGTGGTTCGCGCTCATACTGCAATCAAACAACATGGCTTATCCATTAAGCAGATTGTCGGCAGTATGTTTTGGCTCAATAGTGAGTGTCAGTTCTTGTTGTTGTGCCCTAGCCGTGAGGCCTACGCTGAACTGTGCCGCATCATTACCAATACCAGACGCCGCTGCGAAAAAGGCGAATATCAACTCTCAGAATGGGATGTGATGTCACTGCGTCACTGCCTTGTTATTTGGCTGCCTTGCGGTAACGAGCATGATTTACGATGGGGGCGCTGGCTCGAGCAATACCATGGTCACCGACTCTGGATTGGTTTACAGCGTCACCTCACCTCACAGGAGCACAGATACATTAGCCACTGTGAATCACTCTCTATCGAGCTTCAACGGCCGATTACCGCCTGTGGTGGGGTATTGATGCACACCGCAACTCGCCTGCCATTACAGCACACGCTAACAGCAATAAAGCTCAATACCTCTATTGATAAAGTGTGTGGTCACTTACTGGCAAATACTGAGCGCAGCTTACGCCCAAAGACTAAGCTTGAAAAACTCTATCGTGAGGAGTGGCTGGCCGAAAGCGTCTACATTGCGGATTTGTGCGACTTTAAATTATCGACACTGCAGTATGAGTACCCTAGTGAGTTGATTCCCAATGGAAAAACACCCATGAGTTATTTAAGGGAGTTAGTCGAGTACGGCAAACAGCTACGCTTTCCTGAAGGGGTGCCTTTGCATGTTGAGCAAACCATTGAAAAAGAGCTCACTCTAATCGAAAAGCTACACTACCCATTTTTCTTTTTAACCATTCATGACATCGTCATGTTTGCCAAGCGACAAGGTATTCTTTACCAAGGACGCGGCTCAGCCGCCAACTCTGTCGTGTGTTATTGCCTAGAAATTACTTCTGTCGACCCACGGCAGATATCGGTATTGTTTGAACGCTTTATTAGTGAAGAGCGTAATGAGCCGCCCGATATTGACGTCGACTTTGAGCACGAGCGACGTGAAGAGGTGATCCAATATATCTATCAAAAATACGGTCGTGAGCGTGCCGCGCTTGCGGCTACGGTCATTTCTTATCGATTCAAAAGTGCAGTACGCGATGTCGGCAAAGCACTTGGCGTGAGTGAAACGCAGCTTGATTACTTTATCAAGAACATTAACCGCCGCGATCGCTCGCAAGGCTGGCAGGCGCAATTGGTTGAGTTAGGACTCAAGCCAGATTCACTCAAAGGGCAACAGTTTATTGAGCTTGTCAACGACATTACTGGCTTCCCAAGGCACTTATCACAGCATGTCGGTGGCTTTGTCATTGCCTCAGGTCCTTTGTATGAGCTTGTTCCCGTAGAGAATGCCGCGATGGCAGATCGCACCGTGATTCAATGGGACAAAGACGATTTAGAAAGCTTAGGTCTACTTAAAGTCGATGTGCTTGCTTTAGGTATGCTTACCGCGATTCGCAAGTGCTTTCAATTGGTTGAAAAGCATTATGGACGAAAACTCACTATCGCTGATATTACTCGACTTCAAGATGACCCAAACGTCTATGGCATGATTCAGCGTGCTGACACGGTGGGTGTATTCCAGATTGAGTCTCGAGCACAAATGAGTATGTTGCCACGCCTAAAGCCAACTACCTACTATGACCTAGTCATTCAAATAGCGATTGTTCGCCCCGGACCAATCCAGGGCGATATGGTGCATCCGTTTCTTAAACGCCGCAACGGCGAAGAAGCCATCTCCTACCCGTCTGAGGAGGTGAAATCGGTGCTGTCTCGTACTCTTGGCGTCCCTATTTTTCAGGAGCAAGTGATCAAACTTGCCATGGTCGCAGCGGGCTTTACTGGCGGTGAAGCTGACCAACTCAGGCGAGCAATGGCAGCATGGAAGAAAAATGGCGATCTTGTTAAGTTTCGCTCTAAGCTTATCGATGGCATGCAGAAAAATGGCTACCAAGCGGACTTTGCAGAACGTCTATTTGAGCAAATCTGTGGATTTGGGGAGTATGGATTTCCAGAGAGTCACTCTGCGTCTTTCGCTGTGCTTGCCTATTGCAGCGCCTGGCTCAAACATTATTACCCTGAAGCGTTCTACGCTTCGCTGCTCAATAGTCTTCCTATGGGTTTTTATAGCGCCTCTCAGCTGATCCAAGATGCGAAAAGGCATCAAGTTGCTATCGCTCCGGTGTGCGTCAATCGCTCAACCTATCATCATTATCTAAGACCAAGCGACCAAGGGCTAACCTTGCAGCTTGGTTTCAGGCAGGTCAACGGACTCAGTGAGCAAAGCATACAGAAGCTGCTACAACATAGGCCACCCCAAGGCTTTCGTACTCCGACCCAGATTAAGCAGCTAGGACTAAATCGTCGTGAGCTGGAAATACTGGCTTCTGCAAATGCACTAAAAGCCATTTCAGGCGATCGCTATGCGACGCGCTGGGCGATGATGGATAATCTGCAAGACCTGCCACTGTTCCAGAGTGACGCAGAGTCTCATTCAATTGAAAACTATCAGTCAATTGAAAACCATGCACTTCCTTACAAGCCTTCAGCGATTGAAGACATGCTTGAGGACTTTTCATCAATGAATGTCTCCCTCGAACAGCACCCTATCACCCTACTCGACCGAGCGGGAAAACTGGGACGCTTTACTCGAATGAAAGACCTTGTGACTAAAGAACATAAATCGCTGGTGACTGTGGTGGGTACAGTGACAGGCAAGCAGTCACCTGGCACTGCAGCTGGCGTCACCTTTTTTACTCTAGAGGACGACACGGGGAACATTAATGTGGTGGTGTGGCAAGCAACCGCAAGGGCTCAGAAGAAGGCCTATCTCACCTCAAAGATCCTTAAGGTCAAAGGCATACTAGAGCGTGAGGGAGAAGTGACTCATGTCATTGCCGGACGCCTAATTGACATGACCGAACACCTTGGCGAGCTCAAAGTCCAATCAAGGGAGTTTCATTAGCTCGGTTAGTCAGCAATTTATAATGCTCATAAACACAAAAACGGGAACCTAGGTCCCCGTTTTTTAATCCTATGAATCATAGATCCGCTTCTACTGCCGCTTCCGTACGTCTTTTCTTCCATTCCTTGTAGATGAGTAAACTTAAGGTCATCAATACCTTAGAAGTTAACCAAATCATTCTGATGGAACAACCTTTAGTCGGTAGTAAAATATTTTTATCTTCTATAGGGTCATGCCTATAGATACGTCCAAATTATAGCCTATTTTTTAACGTATGGTGTAATTTATTTAACAGCACAAATTAATTACAAATCTCGTCGAATACGCTCTTGAACCACATCGACCAACAAATCTGGCTGGAACTTGGAAATAAAGCGGTCACAGCCCACTTTCTCAACCATAGCATCATTGAAGCTACCACTTAATGAGGTGTTGAGAGTGATATACAGATCTTTCATTCGAGGGTCGCTGCGAACCTCGTGAGTCAGCTTATAGCCGTCCATCTCTGGCATTTCAGCGTCAGTAATCATCATCAAGAGTTCGCTGCAAACATCAATGCCTTCGTCGCACCATTGCTTTAGAAGGTTATAAGCCATCGCACCATCGAAACATTCAATGATTTCAACCCCTAGCTGAGCGAGCGTTGCTTTCACCTGATGACGAGCGGTAGACGAGTCGTCTACGATGAGGATCTTCTTACCTTGTAGGTGAGGGAGTAATGAACGGTCTAAAGTTTCTTCTGAGATAGCGATATCGTAATCGATGATCTCTGCTAGCACTTTTTCAACATCGATGATTTCAACTAGGCTGACGGCATCATTTTCTTCAACCTTAGTGATTGCCGTGAGATAGTTAGCTCGCCCAACAGTTCGAGGAGGAGGCTGAATTTCTGTCCAAGCAGTATTAACAATGTTCTTTACTTCACCAACCAAGAACCCTTGAACCGAGCGGTTGTATTCCGTAACGATAAGATTTTGATCGCCTTCTTCGTTTAATGTTGGAAATCCAATTGCACGTCGAAGGTCGATGACTGGTAGCGATTCGCCACGTAATGAGGCGACACCGCGAATGCTAGGATGTGAGCCAGGAAGTTGTGTCAAAGGTGGCAGCTTAAGTACCTCTTTGACCTTAAAGACATTAATAGCAAAGGTCTGTCGGCTGTTAAGGGTAAACATTAACAGCTCAAGTCTATTTTCACCCACTAGTTGGGTACGTTGGTCGACAGAACTCAATACGCTCGACATTAGGCTTCCTTGGCATAAACAATAACTGATTTCTTATCTCATGTTATCGGCAGGAAGCACAAGAAGTTTACTGACTTTCACAACAAAAGTATGACCGTCAGCAAAGAGTGTGAAAAGCGTTATCCTTCAATGACTTTCATTAATAGAAGCCCATCATAAAGCGCTTGTTTAACCAAAGCAGCACCGGGCATAGTCGCCTGTTTGTAGAAACGAGACTCGACCAACTGAAGATCTTCCGTGTAGACAGGAAGACTCTGTTCAGAGATACAGCGCTCTATTGCCGGGTAGAGAATGTCTTTTGCTTGGTTTATCACACCACCAATCAACACCTTTTCTGGGTTAAATAAATTGATGACGATAGCTATCGCGCTACCAAGGTTTTCACCCAGCTTTTCGATGACATTAATAGCAAGCGCATCCCCTTTAACAGCGGCTTCGCAAATTGCCTCAACAGAGATGTCCTCATACTCTGACAGAATGGAAGCTTCTCCGCGAGCCAAGCGCTTTGTGACCTCATCACGAATAGCTTGTGAGCTTGCGACAGTCTCAAGACAACCTTTATTGCCACAGTGGCAGTCTTCACCCTGGCGATTTATCTGAATATGACCCAACTCACCGATGTTGCCATGTCGGCCTTGTAAGACACGACCATCTAGAATGATGCCGGCACCCAGACCGTGGTGAATAGAAATAAGTACGGAGTTGTCACAGTCTTGAGAGTGACCGAAAAGGTTTTCTGCCAATGCCCAAGCGCGAGTATCGTTAGCCACAAATACCGGTAGCCCTGTCACCTTAAAGATTTCTTCAGCAACATTTAGATTCTTCACATTGTAATGCGGCATTTGCAACACAACACCTTGATCAGAATTCACCAACCCTGGCAGGGTCAATGCGATGCTGGTCACACGGTCAAGCTGCTCGCTATAGCTTTCAAAAAACTCTTCAATCTCATAAAGCAATCGAGCCATCACGTCATCTTGGTCCACTTCGTGGACTTCGATTTTGGTGTCGATAAGAACATCACCACCCAGTTCGTGCAGTGCAATAGCGAGATAGCCTCTTCCGAGACGCATGGAGAGAAATTGCCAACCTTGGTTATTGGTTTGCAAGCCAACGGCAGGTCGACCACGACTGGTCGCCTCTTGGACCGTTGTTTCGTGGATCAAATGTGCTTCGATGAGTTCTCGCGTAATCTTGGTGATACTAGCCGGTGCTAGACTACTGAGTTTAGATAGGTCGATACGCGAAATAGGCCCAAATTGGTCTATCAGTTTATACACGCGACCAGCATTGATCTGCTTAATATGATCAATGTGCCCGGGTTGAGCCATGTACATTTTGAACTCCAAAAAACAACAACCTATTAATTTTTTTACTTTGCGAAGTAATTGTGAAGCAGTTTATAGGATTGCCGTGACAAATATCACGCATATAGATGGATCTTTGGGGGGCACGTCAAGTTACGCCTGTGGCTTACATCACAGACACAGTAAGGTTTTGCTCACAATTCAACCAAACTTGTTTAACGCCTTGTTACCGAAATGGCGACTTATTTAGCTATTATTAATAAGTGAGGATGGTGAGGTTAACTTGCTTGATTAGGACGCCAGAGATCGTTATTAGCACAGTTTATCTTCTTATATTGTTTGGCGAGATTATAGCTTTCAACGAATCGATATCCGGCATCCAGACCCACTTGATAGTCATGCAAAATATCATCGACATCACTCAATAAGGATGAGGTTTTAAGTGGTTCATCTGGTGCAATTTGCCATATAAAGCAGTCGTCAGGAGGGGTCTTGAGAAACTCGCTGGTCAGTGAGTAGGTCTGATAATGCACCATAAGCATATCCGCCAAGCCTGAATCAAAACGGTCTCCAAACAGGTGACTGAGTCGGTAAATGTCCCCAGCACCAAATAACCAACGTCCACCATTAATGAGTTTGAGGTGATCGGCTTGCTTGATGGCATTCGCTTTGAGTCGCTGACCTTCAAAAAAAGTCCCCCAGTCACTGGACCACTGCTCGACTTTTTCCTGCCACTGGAGCTGAAGGCTATTTAAAGACTCTCTAAACCAAGTGGGTGATTCGGTAACGATTGGTGCATCTTCTGCTGATAAAGGGTCTTCTGATACGTATTGCTCGGTACGTATCACAATGATACTGCGACACTCCTGTCTCCATGCTTCTTGCACAGGAATGGACGCAGAGACGCCCCCATCAATAAACTCGCGCCCTAGGTGCGGCACAGAGCCTTCAAATAAGGTAGGGATTGCACTGGTCGCCATCAAGACTTGATACCAGTCCTCTTGCAGCATAGGTAGGTAGTGATCTTTGAGAGTTGCAATGTCGGTCGCCGCGGCAAATGCACGCCTATGGCCGATCACCCGTCTGCCCATATCTACGTCCAACTTATAGGGATAGTCGCAGATTTTATCGAGAGCCCACTTCAAATTGAGATACTGCTTACGGCGAATAAAGCTGAAGAGGTGAAAAAACTCGGGATCAGTGGTTAAGTCGAGAATGAAAGATTTACCCAGCTCGGCTTGGCGGGATAGAAAAGCACAGATGTTTAGTGCACCTGCAGATGTCCCATAAAATTCATCAAAGGGATCAAAGTTGGACATTAAGAAGGCATCCAATACACCGGATGTGAAGATACCTCTTTGTCCTCCACCTTGCGCGACGAGCGCTGTTTTGCCGTCAAGGTATTTACCAAACTGTTCGTAATCGAGCACAGTCTGGCGGTTAGTGACTATACCTGAGTTCGCCATAATATGCCGCGCTAGGGCTGCTCGTTAAGCGCCGATCGCGATAACGCCAAAAGCGATAATAGCGCTAAACGCAATAGTGACAATCGTCAATGCTACTTTTAGGTCGTATTCCATAACTCCTCCAGATGTAACTTTTCATTACCATTGTGACATGTACTGCTACTATACAAATAACCGCTTCAAAATTATGGTGTTAGTGTCACACTATAATTAATGCTAGTACAACTAATGTAATTTTCGAGCTTTGGCTTGGGGGAAATTAGGATGAAACTAACGCCAATCGTGATAGGTTCTTTTGCTGCAGTGTTCTGTCTTTCGGCGCAAAGCAACGTCATTGTTACACCGTTTGTCGGTTATACGCTTGGCGGTGCAGCCAAGGACGGAGAAGGAAAAAGCTATGATATTTCTCCATCCGCTAATGCAGCACTTGCTGTCGAATTCCCATTTCGTAATGGTCGGATGGGCGTCTACTACTCCAAGCAAGACTCTTCACTCGATACCTTAAATCTTGATTCAAGTATTCAATACTTACAATTTCAAAGTAGCGCTGAATATGCTTGGACCGACAAAACCTCCGGCTATATTGGAGCAGGACTTGGGGCGTCACATACTTCCGGAGAGTGGACAAACTCTCGTACTGGGTTTGCTGCCAGTATCTTTGGTGGCATGGAGTATCACATAACGAAAAACTTCGCGCTCAACGGCCAAATTAGATGGCAAGGTACAGTCGTAAGCAGTGACTCCATATCGATCTGTAACTTACCCACTGACGATCAAAGCTGTTTTATTGGCTTTAAGACCAAGTGGATGAATCAATTTCAAACACAGGTTGGTTTGACGATGAGGTTCTAAAAAAGATGATTGGTCACCATCGGCTCTAATTTGCGCTGATTAGCCAACCTTATAATTGCTATAAGAAGTGATAAATAGGCGACTTACAATCGGATTGATATAAATACGCCAACTAAAATCAAACCAAGGGTGCGTATGAAATATCTAATTCCACTAGCTAGCCTCGTGTTGCTATTCGGTTGCAACTCATCAGATGATAGCTCCGATAACGAGCTGCCCCAATCGCTTCCACCCACTCACCTTCCTAGCGACTTGATTCCTGAACGTCCGCACCCTGATGCTGGAGAGCCTGGTCATCTGCCTGGCGATTTGATACCAGATAGACTTCCAATCGCTTGGTACGAAGAGGTCTCTGCTCGATTCGGGATGACAGTCGAGGCGCTAGATTCGGTTTGTCGATACAAGGGCGAGCATCCTCAAATGGATATCCACGTATCATGTAACTGGACTAATGACGAGTTGACCATCGTCTATTTCGCTTCTCGAGGTATTGGTGAGCCTGAGTACTTTTACGATCATGCCTTTAACTGGATTGTCAGTGACGAACAGATAGTGAATGGAAAGCTGTGGCCTGGTGTAAACCACAAAGCTGTAGGTCTTGAGGATAATGAAGTCCATATCGAGCCCGATGGTGCAAGATACAACATTGGATATGGTTGTGACCAAGGACAGTGCGATAGCATCGTACACACCCTAAATATCCACTCTAACAACAACCATGTTATTTCAGATGGAACGCCATTTTACGGCTTGAGTGATTTTGATATTTCAACCTATCAGCAGTCAGAGAAGTTCTTCTTTAATATCGACTTTGTCCTAGAAAACGGTGACGTTCACACCAATACGCTCCATCTTTTAGATGATTTCCCAGGTTTAATCTATGATGTGTTAGCACCCGCATTTGGGTATTAACCCGTAAATAAGAAAGCGGCTTATAGTTTCCTATAAGCCGCTTTTAATAATTTAAGTCGACAATTACTTGTGGCGCTCTTTCAACTTATTGACCACATCATTCATTGATAGACCTTGATCTTGTAGCAGTACCATCAAGTGATAAATCAGGTCTGCTGACTCACACACTAGCTCCGCCTTGTCACCCGACGTTGCCGCAAGCGCGACTTCAACGCCTTCTTCGCCCACTTTTTGCGATATACGCTTGGTGCCACGGGCATAGAGGCTCGCGGTATAAGAAGATTCCGGATCCGCATCTTTTCGAGCGGCAAGCAGTTGCTCAAGCTGATGAAGCCACACCATTTGCGACTCCTCTTGAGAGTCACCATCAAAACAAGTCGTTGTGCCTGTGTGACAAGTAGGACCGATTGGGTCTACCTTCACGAGCAAGGTGTCGTTGTCACAGTCCAATGCGATGTTTTTAAGCTGCAGCACATTTCCTGATGTTTCGCCTTTGGTCCAGAGACGGGATTTAGTGCGCGAGAAAAACGTGACTTGCTCAGTTTCAAGCGTCTTTTCAAGCGCTGCAGGGTTCATGTAACCCATCATTAGTACTTGGCTAGATTGGAAGTCCTGAACAATTGCTGGTACCAGACCATCCACTTTATCCCAATCGATTCGTTGGTTTAAATCAACGGCTGTTTGACTCATAGTCTGATCTCCACACCTTCTTGTTTCAAATACTGCTTCAGCTCACCAATATTGATGATCTGTTTGTGGAATACCGATGCCGCGAGCGCGCCATCAACATTTGTTTTCTTGTAAGCTTCGGCAAAGTGCTCCATGGCACCCGCTCCACCTGACGCAATCAATGGGACGTTACATACTTCACGAACCATGTTTAGCTGCTCAATATCATAGCCGTTGCGCACGCCATCTTGGTTCATCATGTTAAGAACAATCTCGCCCGCACCACGTTTTTGAACCTCTTGGACCCAGTCACGAGTTTCCCACTTCGTCGCTTTGGTACGTGCTTCATCACCTGTAAACTGATAGACCTGATATTTGCCTGTCTCTTTATCAAAATAAGAGTCGATGCCCACTACGATGCACTGAACACCAAACTTGTCAGCAAGATCAGTAATAAGCTCTGGGTTAGCAAGTGCAGGAGAGTTGATTGACACTTTATCTGCGCCAAACTCTAGAATTCGAGCCGCATCCTCTGCTGATTTGATACCACCAGCCACGCAGAAAGGAATATCAATCACCTCTGCAACACGGGCTACCCAGCTTTTATCGACAACACGCCCATCACTCGATGCCGTGATATCGTAAAACACAAGCTCATCCGCACCCTCTTCTGCATAACGTGCAGCAAGAGGAACGATATCGCCGATGATTTCGTGGTTACGGAACTGAACCCCTTTAACCACCTGCCCATCACGGACGTCTAAACATGGAATTATTCGCTTTGCCAACATTGGAATGCCTCCTCTGCGGTAAACTTGCCGTCTAGCAATGCTCGACCAACAATAACACCTGACACACCAGTACCTTTGAGCGCTTCAATATCCGCTAAGCTGCCGATACCACCAGATGACTGGAATTGCACCTGAGGATACTGCTTACAAAGGTCCACATACAGCTCAACGTTACTGCCTGCCAATGTGCCATCACGTGAGATGTCAGTACACAGCACATGCTTGAGACCCACTGTTAGGTAATCATCAATCAGCGCCTCGATTGTTACGCCAGAATCTTCTTGCCAGCCAGAGATCGCCACTTTGCGAGTGCCGTTTTCGTCGATATTAATATCTAGCGCTAACACAATGCGTTCAGCGCCGTATTTCTCCATCCAGCCTTTCACTAGCTCCGGCTGTTTAACCGCTGTAGAGCCCACAACAACGCGCTGAGCACCCGCTTCAAGTAGGTCAACCACATCTTGCTCGCTACGCACGCCACCGCCGATCTGAATATTGGCAGGCGTACCAGCAAGCAGTGTAGCAATAAGGTCTAACTGGCGCGCTGTGGTATCTTTTGCGCCAGTAAGGTCAACAAGGTGCAGCCAGTTCGCGCCCGCTTGGTGGTAAAGGTTAAACTGCTCTACCGGGTCAACTTTGTATTCGGTAACTTGACCATAGTCACCTTGGTATAGACGAACAACTTGTCCTTCAATAAGGTCTAATGCAGGAATAATCACGTTTCAATCCTTTTGCCCCACTACCTTGTGAGGCGATAATCAATTTTTAGCAAAGCGGTGAGTTACACCAGCTCCAAAAAGTTCTGAATCAGCTTAGAGCCCGCTTTAGACGAGCGCTCTGGGTGGAACTGAACACCATAATAATTGCCACTTTGAATGGCAGCGCTAAATGGGTTTCCGTAATCACACTCGGCGATGGTGTAGTCACCAACAGGCATACCGAAGCTGTGCACGAAGTAGAAGTACTCACCCTCTTCAATACCCGCAAAAAGCGGATTTCCAGCAACGGCTTTCACGGTATTCCAACCCATATGTGGTAATGGCAGATCGCCAGTTTCCAATCGTCTTACTTCGCCTTCACACAGACCCAAACACTCAACAAGCTCATCAGCCTTCTGACCTTTCTCTTGAGAAAGTTTGCCTAGCAGTTGCATGCCAAGACAGATACCCAGAACTGGCTTTTCTACCTGCTTAACGAGGTCGATAAGGTTTCGCTCTTCAAGGTTTTTCATCGCCTCACTTGCCGTGCCAACACCCGGCAAAAATAGCTTATCCGCTGCCAGTACAACTTCTGGCTCCTTAGAGATAACCACTTGATAGCCAAGGCGCTCAATCGCAAACTTTACCGATGAAACATTGGCGCAGCCGGTATCGATAATGACAACATTTTGAGTAGAGGTAGCCATTACAGTACTCCTTTACTGCTTGGAAGCTCATTGCCTTCAACTTTAATTGCTTGGCGAAGCGTGCGTCCAAATGCTTTAAATAAGCTCTCAATGATATGGTGGTCATTATCGCCAGTTGAAGACAGGTGCAACGTACAAGCGAGTGTGTCTGTCAGTGAGCGGAAGAAATGCACAACCATCTCGGTCGATAGGTCGCCAACTTGTTCACGAGAGAACTCCGCATCAAACTTAAGGTAAGGGCGGCCTGAGAGGTCAAGACCACACTGTGCAAGACATTCATCCATCGGAAGGCTGAAACCAAAACGACCAATACCGCGCTTATCTCCAAGCGCCTCTTTAAGTGCCTGACCTAACGCCAATGCCGTATCCTCGACCGTGTGGTGATCATCGATGTGAAGATCGCCTTTGACGAGACACTTCATCTGGAAACCGCCGTGAGTCGCGATTTGGTCCAGCATGTGGTCGAAGAAGCCCATACCTGTAGAGATCTCGTTACCGCCTGCTTCATCCAGGTTTACAAATACTTTGATGTCGGTTTCTTTGGTCGTGCGCACCACTTCTGCAGTGCGAGCTTTGACTGTTAGATCTTTTAAGATCTGCTTCCAACCCATTGTTTCTGGGTTGTACTGAATACCACGGATAGCCATATTTTCAGCCAATTGGAGATCCGTTTGGCGGTCACCGATCACTGCTGAGGTTTTGAAGTCCACCTTGCCGCTTTGTAGGTACTCTTTAACAAGACCTAGCTTAGGCTTGCGGCATGAACAGTTGTCTTCATCAAAGTGAGGGCAAATAAGTACATCGTCAAACTTCACACCCTGAGATTCGAAAATCTCCATCATCATATTGTGTGGGGCATCAAAATCCGCTTGAGGGTAGCTGTCTGTACCTAAACCATCTTGGTTGGTCACCATAACTAGGCGATAGCCTGCATCTTGCAGAGCAAGTAAGCTTGGAATGACATAAGGCTCAAGTTTTAGTTTATCAAGACGGTCAACTTGAAAGTCGACTGGTGGCTCAACGATTAACGTACCATCACGGTCTATGAATAAAATTTTCTGTTGGTTGCTCACTCTATAAATCCTTTTTGATGGTGTACTTAAGCTGCACTTTGTTCTAATTGGTTTCGGATAAATGACAAGGTCTTCTCACACTCATCGCGATTACCCACACTAATTCGGACGCAATCTTCAATTGGCGAGTTACGTAAAATAATGCCTGTGTCCCAAGCGGCTTTAAATAGCTCGTCACCGTTTTGGAATTTCACCAAAAGATAGTTACCCCACCCTTCAAACACGGTCACGCCCGGCAGGGTTGATAAACCCGCTTGCAGGTACGCGCGATTCGCATTCAGATCGAGTACTTGGAACTTCGCTCTTGCCAAACCTTGCTCAGACAATGCCTGTGTTGCAATTTCTGCAACAGGGATAGGCACTGGGTAAGGGGCAATCACCTTAAGCAGCACGTTGATTAACTCTTCATTTGCCAACGTGAAACCGCAGCGAAGACCCGCCAGTGCAAACGCTTTAGAAAGCGTACGTAGAATCGCTAAATTCGGGTATTGAGCTAAGAGATCGACCGTTGACGCTTCTGGACAGAAGTCAATATACGCTTCATCCATAACCACAATGGCTTTGTCTTTTGTCATTTCTAACAGAGAAACGATGTCATCACGGTTAACCAAGTTGCCTGTAGGGTTATTAGGACTACACACAAAAACCAGTTTCACGCTCTCTAAGTTCGCTTCAATCTCTGGTAGGTTAAGCTGCCAATCGGCTGTCAGCGGCACAGTTTTGCGCTCAACACCAATCGTTTCTGCGCTAATTGAGTACATACCATAGGTTGGTGGACAGTAAAGGATACTGTCTTGACCCGGCTCGCAGAAAGCGCGTATCAACAGCTCAATGCCTTCGTCTGCTCCACGTGAAGTCAGTGTTTGCTCAGGCTTTACACCGGCATAATTGGCATAGGCTTCGATAAGCTGTTTTGGCTGACATTCGCTGTATCGGTTTAGACGAGCAAAGTCAGTTTTATATTCATTGTTGAATGGTGACTCGTTAGCATTAAGCCAGATATCACCGCTGCCACCAATGCGACGCGCAGACAGATACGGCGTCAATTCTTGAACCTGTTTACGAGCTAATTTTTCCATCAGTTGTTCTCCCGTCTACGCCTTTTGAGCGTTGAGTTTCTCAACACGGATGGTTACCGCACGTTTGTGCGCATCAAGACCTTCAGCTTCAGCCATGGTCACTACCGTTGGTGCTAGACCCAACAAACCATCCGCACTTAGCTCTTGAACTGTCATACGCTTTGAGAAATCCGCTAAGCCAAGGCTTGAATAGGTGCGCGTGTAACCGTAAGTCGGCAATACGTGGTTTGTACCCGACGCATAGTCGCCCGCTGATTCAGGAGACCAATCCCCCAAGAAGATAGAGCCAGCATTGTCGAGTAACGGCAATAGTTCACGTGGACTCTTTGTCTGAACAATTAGGTGCTCTGGACCATAGTAGTTAGAGATAGACACGCATTGCGTGAGTGATTCAGCGATGATGATTAAGCTAGAACCTAGTGCCTTTTCTGCGATATCAGCGCGTGAAAGCTGTTTTAGTTGTCTCTTAACGGCTTCCGTTACTTGGTCAGCAATCACTGGTGAAGGCGTTACGAGTACCACTTGCGAATCAGGACCGTGTTCAGCTTGGCTTAATAGATCGGACGCAACGAAGTCAGGGTCTGCCGTCTCGTCGGCAATCACGAGGACTTCTGAAGGACCCGCCGGCATATCAATCGCAGCGCCGCGGAAGTCATTGCTCACTTGGCGCTTAGCTTCCGTGACATACGCATTACCAGGACCAAAGATTTTATCCACTTTCGATACTGTCTCTGTGCCATACGCCATAGCCGCTACCGCTTGACCACCACCTACGTTGTACACCTCATCGATTTTACACAGTTTGGCGACATACAAGATTTCGTCCGCAATTGGTGGAGGCGAGCACAGAACAACTTTACGGCAACCTGCGATTTGAGATGGTACACCAAGCATTAGCACTGTAGACGGAAGCGGAGCGCTGCCACCTGGAATATACAGGCCAACTTTATTAATTGGTCGAGTGACCTGCTCACACACCACGCCAGGCTGTGTTTCTACGCGCAATGCTTCTGGGCGCTGCGCTTTGTGGAACTTAGCGATGTTTGAGTACGCTTGCTCGAGCGCTTGCTTCATGTTGTCAGAAAGACGCGCTGATGCGGCTTCAATCTCGTCGGCAGAAACTCGAATCGATTCAGGACGAACGCGATCAAACTTCTCGGTAAGATCCAGAAGGGCTTTATCACCTTCGCTACGAACTTGATTAATAACCTCAGTCACTGCCGCTGTAATATTTGCGCCTTCAGTAATTGCAGGGCGTTCAAGAACAGACTCTTGCTGAGATTGACTTAAGTGTTGCCAAACTACGGTTCTCATTGCTTACCCCATCATCTTCTCAATAGGTAGAACAAGAATCGAGCTTGCGCCGAGTTCTTTAAGTTGTTCCATGGTTTCCCAGAACAGATTCTCAGTACTTACTAGGTGAACAGCAACGCGCTCCGTATCCATAGACAGCGGTAATACTGTTGGGTCTTCCGCACCAGGAAGCAGTGATTTGATTTGCTCAAGCTTCTCAACTGGAGCGTGTAGCATGATGTATTTCGACTCTTTCGCCTGTTGAACACCTTGCATACGCGTTAGCAGTTTGTCGATTAGTGCTAGTTTGTCAGCATCAAACTCACCCATGCGCTGAATCAACGTCGCTTTAGAACGGAAAATGACTTCTGCTTCTTTTAGGCCGTTCGCCTCTAGCGTAGCACCGGTAGAAACCAAGTCAGCAATCGCATCAGCAAGACCTGCACGCGGCGCTACTTCTACTGAGCCCGTTAGCATACAAGCGCTAAAATCTACACCTTGCTCGTCCATGTAGGCTTTGAGAAGTTGTGGGTAGGTAGTCGCAATACGCTTACCAGCCAGGTCTTGAGGACCCGTATAAGTCTCATCTTTATTGATAGCGATAGATAGGCGACAACCACCGAAGTCTAGACGGCGAAGCGTCTTAAACTCGTTTGCCTCTCCAAGTGCTTTACGGTCAAGACGAACTTCTTCTAGTTCGTTTTCACCGATAAAGCCGAGGTCAACCACGCCATCCATAATTAGACCAGGGATGTCATCATCGCGAACGAGCAAAAGATCGATTGGCATATTTAGCGAATGAACAACAAGGCGCTCACCCATTACATTGAACTTAACACCACACTTTTTAAGTAGGTCTTGGCTCTCTTTACTTAAGCGACCCTTTTTTTGAATCGCAATTCTTAGGCGTTGTGTTTGCATTGCTGTATCCCTGTGCAAAATATTGATTTTTAAAATATAAAACGAAAAAACCCTCGGGAGCTTTGGTCTCCCGAGGGTTTAATTCTTGAAATCTTAAATCGAACCTCCGAGAGTTTTACCTATCTCTCGGGTATGCGTTCATCTCCCGAAAGATTAAGCTGGGTGATGGTGATGATGATGAATGTTCATATCAAAATTTAGCATACTTATGTTTAGGTTCCTTTGTGTCTGTACCTTCACACTAACTAAGGTTAAGACGATTTTCAACCACTAATTTCAATTGAAAACAATTTTTTTACTGAACGGTCAATTATCAGAAAGATACGCCCTACTTCTCGACTGAGAAAACCATAAAAAACAGGGAGGCGCTTGCCCGAAAACCAAAAACTAGTGAAAAAAAAGAGCCCTTACGGACTCTTTTCTCGATTATACGTTTGCTTCTTGCGACATTCTCGCTTTAGAGAGTGCTGACAGAACAAAACAAACAATCACAAATGTCATTGATGCAGCGGCGAATGAGATGAACACTGACGTAGTCATACCCAAGGTAATGAAGCCAACACAAGACACCAATGCTACAGATAGCGCGTACGGCAACTGAGTCGCAACGTGGTCAATGTGATTACAACGTGCACCCGTCGATGACAAGATCGTTGTATCAGAGATCGGTGAACAGTGGTCACCAAATACTGAACCAGCTAATACAGCGCCTAGCATTGGTAGCATCATCGCGATATCTGTTGCACCTGCCATATCACCAGCAATCGGTAGCATGATGCCAAACGTACCCCAAGAAGTACCTGTAGAGAACGCCATTAGACCAGACAATAGGAACAAAATAACTGGTAGCCAGTGAACGTTAATATTGCCTTGTACGGTTGAAGAGAGGTAAGCACCGGTTTTCATGTCGCCAATTACAGAACCAATCGACCATGCGAAGAACAAAATAAGGATAGCGCCAAACATCGACTTAGCACCAATCCACATGGTCGTCGCAATATCAGAGATTGATAGTTTCTGTTTCACCACAGTAAACACTGCTGTTAGAAGACCAGCTGAACCACCGTAGATAAGTGACGTGCCTACATCTGTGTTTTCAAATGCGCCAAGTACGTTGAATGCAACACCGTCAGCAGCTAATGCTTGGCCGCCAGTGTAAATCATCGCCACAACCATTGCGCCGATAAGCACTAGAATTGGAAGCACTAGATCAGAGACAGAACCAAAGTCGCTTTCTTTGATATCAAGCTCTTCGTTGAGTTCATGCGCTTCTTTCGCGTCATTCTCTTTGTCTTTATCAAAACCTAGACCTTGCTTCGCGTTTAGCTCGTGCTTGCGCATTGGGCCAACATCCAATTGGAACCATGCAACGGCAAACACCATAAGTAGCGCGAACACGGCATAGAAGTTCATTGGAATAAGACGAACGTATGCACCAATCGCAGAGTACTCAGTGATACCGTGGGCAACTAGGATACCGCTGACGATAGTCATGATGTACGCACCCCAGCTTGACGCAGGCATAAGTACACACATTGGAGCCGCTGTAGAATCTAGAATATAAGCTAGCTTAGCGCGCGATACATAAAAACGGTCAGTAACAGGACGAGAGATCGCACCTACAGCTAGGCTATTAAAATAGTCATCAACAAAAATGAATACACCGAGGAAAGCGGCTAGGAGCTTAGAGCCACGCTTGCTCTTAACGCGAGCTTGAGCCCACTCAGCAAACGCTTTGGTACCACCAGATAGTGTTAACAGCGCGGTCATCATGCCAAGTAGCAATAGGAAGCCAACAATACTCATGTTCCAAGTATTGAGACCACCATCTTCAATAACAACACCAGAGACAGTATTAAAGACGTAACCGGCCGCGCCTGCGACAGAATAGTCATTAAGAAGGAAAGCGCCCAGTACAATACCTACCCCAAGAGAGAGTAGTACGCGACGAGTAATGATCGCCAAGCTCAGAGCTACGATCGGCGGTAGCAGTGAAAGTGGTGATGTAGCAAAATCGATTAAATTCATGATCTTCAAAAACCAGTTTTTTATTATGGTTAGAGATCTACTGCAGACATGCGCAAAAGGACGAGAAGTCCAAACGCAAACGTTGAACTAAGCGAAAGGGAAGCGAACACTTCACCCAACCCTACAGTAGCGCTCCATAGTTTAACAATATAATAGACTATGGCAGTGTTGTTCCTTTCGAAGACAACCCCAGCGAGAAAGATTGATGGTCTATTCTCACTTCGGCGATAGAGCCTTTCATCATCGTTCATTGGTATCACCCCAACGATGGTTACTTTTCGCTATCGCGCCTCTACATCAAGAGCAAAATCATTCACTGGCATTTCAAGCCAAGTTAAAAGAATGTTCTTTCTCTTGCATTAGGTGCGAGCCATTGTACTTATCAGAACACCAAATGCAACACGAATGATGTTGCAAGTGAGTAAAGATTATGTCGACTTTGTTAGGGTAATTTCTTTCTCTATACCGTATTTGATATCATATATGCCACCAATGACATATCTTGTTGTCAGCATCCATCATTAATTGCTATTAATTTAAAGAACTATTTAGTTGCTTAGAAATTCGAAACAATTCGTGACAAGTAAACTCGATTTAGCCGAGCATTAGTACAATATGCAACAAAATCCACTTTTCATACATCAATAATGGAGAAAAGTTCATTATTGATTCAAAACAGATTTGAATTGGCGGGGCACTACTACTTTGAAGTTACTTTCAAGAGTTGAATTATCAGAGTTTTGTAAGTTTTCTTATTTTTACAGTTTTAATATCACGAAAATATTGTCAATTAGTTGTTTGGTGTTTATTATTAATCCGAAACTAATAAATAATCTCATGGGAATGTCATGTCTGAATTAACCAAAACTCTACTAAATATTCGTAGCCTACGTGCATTTGCTCGTGAACTTACTCTTGAGCAACTAGAAGAAGCACTAGAAAAGTTAACTACTGTTGTCGGTGAAAGACAAGAAGCTGAAGCTGAAGAGCGCGCAGCCAAAGAAGCTCGTGAAGCTAAACTAAGCGAATACGCTCAAATGATCGCACAAGACGGTATCGACGTTGAAGATCTTATTGCAGCATTGTCTGGTGAATCAAAAGGCAAAACTAAAGCTAAGCGTGCACCACGCCCAGCTAAGTACAAATACGTAGACGCGACTGGCGCTGAAAAAACTTGGACAGGTCAAGGTCGTACTCCTTCTGTAATCCAAGCAGCACTAGACGAAGGTAAATCACTAGAAGATTTTGAAATTTAATTTCAGTCTTAATGTGGATTTATAAAAAAAGCGCCAATAATTGGCGCTTTTTTTTATCTTTCCCAATATGCCTCTTCTAGGCTGTCCTCTCTCTCTGGTAACCCTCGAGACAGGCGTGGGGAGTGTTGTACTAATACTTCATAACTCGCTCTATTTGAGTACTTACATACTTGAGAAAACGACGAATAACTCAAGAAAGTATGTTGATGCTTGCTCGAGTTAGGCACATTTTCTTTATGGTATTTATTTGCTGCCATGTCATGCAATAGTGCCGACAATGCCGCATCCCCTGCACCATTGGTATTTTTAATCTTTTCTGGGCCGCCCATATATGGCGCAATATGTGAATAAACTTTAATAGGATTTTCACACGCCTCTTTAACAGCCGGACGACTAAATTCAAAACGGTTAAACTCTGCAATACAACCCGGCAATAATGGCAGCGATGTCTCTCTTTTTGCCTCTTCTTCTGTATATCCCGCCATATATAGTCCAACCGGACCGGCTGTGCACAGTACTAAGTCAACCCATTCTAGTGCTTTATCTGCTGCAGCCAGTGGATCAGTTTCCCCAGTTAAGGCTTCCGCCTCGTCTTCGTTCATGGCTACAACGGATACGTGTTGCTTTAGGAAATCACGCCAATATTGCGGATCGTCCTGAATAACAAAGCGTGTACCTAGGGTAAGTACAACAGGAACGTTATACTTCTTGGCATACTCGATGGCACGCATTGTCGCTTCTGGCATTGGGTCGCCATCTTTACAACGAACTAAATAAGCAGTCAGTACTAAAGCCGATGCCTTTTTGAAAATCTTTTCAGGGATGCTATCTGCTTCTAATTGATTCATTTGACCTTCGCTGATCGCGAAAGTACGTTCACCGTCTTCTGTAATTAAAGTAAAGCATCGACCGATCGCGCCATCGACACCTTGAAGATAGTTCAAATCCATACGGCTAGACGTGTTACATAGATATCGGTAACCGTAGCTGCCTATTTTAATATCTTCACTCATTACACCAAGTAGTACGGATTTATCATCCGCGAGTACAGAGTAATTATGAAGCGTATTACCAATAGTCCCTCCTGCATACTCATTGGTAATAAGTTCTTTCTCTTTAAGCTCTTTGTATAGAGCTTCAGCTGCCACATCATCAATGACCAGAGAGTGACCTTTACTCAGACCAAATTTTTCAATCACACTACTGTCTACTTTTGCTTCGATATCAACCAAGGTTTGGTCAATACCAATAATGTGCGTTCGCGACATCTTTTTGCTGTCTTGAGATTGACTGACAAGCAAATCTCTTTCATGAACTGGGAAGTAATGCTTTGACTTTCTTTGGCCTGGGAATTTCATACGGTTGTCTTCGTAATAGATTAATAAAGGAGGATCAGGTCGGCGATTCTACCTCTGTATAGTTTACCTCGGCAACATAGGCAAACTTAGCAAACGTTTACGTGGCGTTTTTTTTCTTGTTACCCTTGATTTTCTCCATTTCGGGACACACTTACCTCCTCTTAGAAAGTGTGATTTAGTTCGCGGAACTGTATTGCTGGTTTCGTTTCTGCTAGAATCTGCGTCCAATTAAATTAGGTGGTATTTATACATGTCTGATAACAGCCAAAAGAAAGTGATTGTCGGTATGTCCGGCGGTGTAGACTCCTCTGTTTCTGCCTATCTTCTGAAACAGCAAGGCTACCAAGTTGAAGGCCTGTTCATGAAGAACTGGGAAGAAGATGATAACGAAGAGTACTGCACAGCAGCAGAGGATCTCGCTGACGCACAAGCGGTGTGTGACAAGCTTGGTATCCACCTGCACACGATCAATTTTGCCGCTGAATATTGGGACAACGTCTTTGAATATTTCTTAGCAGAATATAAAGCGGGCCGTACCCCTAACCCAGACATTCTTTGTAACAAAGAAATCAAGTTTAAAGCCTTCTTAGAATTTGCAGACGAAGTGCTAGACGCGGATTATATTGCTATGGGTCACTACGTGAGCCGCACCTTCCCAGATAATGGTGAAAAGCCACAAATGCTGCGTGGTTTAGATAGCAATAAAGACCAAAGTTATTTCCTATACACTTTGAGTCACGAGCAAATCGCAAGAAGCTTGTTCCCTGTTGGTGAGCTTGAAAAACCCGAGGTCCGTCGCATTGCTGAAGAGCAAGGACTTATCACAGCGAAGAAAAAAGACTCGACTGGTATCTGTTTCATCGGTGAGCGCAAATTTACAGACTTCTTGTCTCGCTATTTACCGGCTCAACCGGGTAAAATTGAAACACCAGAAGGTAAGGAAATTGGCGAACACCAAGGTCTTATGTATCACACGTTAGGTCAACGTAAAGGTCTACACATTGGTGGCCAAAAAGGCGGCGGCGGTAACGAAGACCCATGGTACGTGGCTGAAAAAGATCTTAAGCGTAATGTACTGATTGCTGTACAAGGTGCAGACCACCCACTGCTTAAGTCAAACGGCCTTCGCGCAGCACAATTGCACTGGGTAGATCGTCAACCGATCACAGCGCCACTGCAATGCACAGTAAAAACTCGCTATCGTCAACAGGATATCCCTTGTACTATTATTCCTATCGACGATGACAACATTAAAGTGATCTTTGATGAGCCACAAGTGGCAGTCACCCCAGGCCAGTCTGCTGTATTCTACAGTGACAACGTATGTCTTGGTGGCGGTATTATTGAAGAGCGCATCTAAAAACAATTCGCAGATTATTTTTTTAGGAGAACTACGTGGCTAATACACTTTATGACCGTACGATAGCGTTTGCAGGGATTTGCCAAGCCGTTGCCCTTGTACAACGAGTTGCTAAAGACGGTTACTGTGATTCAGACGCGTTTGAAACCTCTATCAAAGCAATCACCAACATGAACCCGTCAAGTACGCTTGACGTGTTCGGTATCGAGTCTGACTTAAAAGTCGGACTTGAGTGTTTGGTGAATGGGATCGATAGCACCCCAACAGGGAGCGAGATCACGCGCTACATCATTAGCCTAATGGCGTTAGAGCGTAAGCTAAACAGTCGAAACGACGCAATGGCGCAACTTGGCGATCGCCTGCAAATGGTTGACCGTCAGCTAGAGCACTATGAGCTCCTCGATGAACAAATGATTAGCAACCTTGCAAGCGTCTATCTAGATGTTATCAGCCCTATTGGTCCTCGAATCCAAGTAACAGGCACACCCGCTGTGTTGCAGCAAACAGCCACACAGCAAAAAGTGCGCGCGTTGCTTCTATCCGGCATTCGCAGTGCGGTACTTTGGCGTCAAGTTGGCGGCAAACGCAGACACTTGGTGTTCGGTCGTAAGAAGATGGTCGAGCAAGCTCAGATTCTTTTAGCTCGAATGTAACTCGGAAGTACTTTGTTACCGAGCTTCTATCAAGAAATTAGTATCAATTTAGAACTTGTACACGCTTTAAGTAGACCCCTGCCTGCGCAGGGGTGACGACTGTTTGGGGCTGGTAAAATACTAGACTATTGTCATTCCACTGACCGTGCGCCTACGCAGGCAGGAATCTTCTCTAGGCTTGGTGCGTGCTTTAAGAATGCTCTATTAGAGGCATCAAAGACAAACACATACAAACTCGCACGGTGTGCGAGTTTACTTTTTGTACCAAAATAAAATTAACGCAAACGTTTGCGCAATCTTCGTGACAAACGGCGCAGTTATTGGTATAAAGCTCACGAAATTTAGAAACTCAATTCAGGAGAACATCATGGAACTGTCAGCATTGACTGCTGTTTCACCAGTAGACGGCCGTTACGGTAGTAAGACAACTGCACTTCGCAGCATCTTTAGTGAGTTTGGCCTACTAAAGTACCGCTCTATCGTTGAAATTCGTTGGTTGCAAAAACTAGCAGCAACGGATGCAATCAAAGAAGTTCCAGCATTCAGTGCAGAAGCTAACCAGTTTCTTGATGAGCTAGCAGCTAACTTCAGTGAAGAAGACGCAGCACGCATCAAAGAGATTGAGCGTACGACTAACCACGATGTTAAAGCGGTTGAATACTTCCTAAAAGAGAAAGTAGCGGGTGTACCTGAGCTTCACGCGGTAAACGAGTTCATTCACTTCGCATGTACTTCTGAAGACATCAACAACACTTCTCACGCCCTAATGCTTAAAGAAGCTCGTGACACTGTCGTTCTTCCTGAAATTCGCAACATCATCGATGCTATCAGCAAGCTTGCTGAAGAGTACCGTGATATTCCTCTGCTTTCTCGTACACACGGTCAGCCTGCATCTCCTTCTACTATGGGTAAAGAGATGGCAAACGTTGCTTACCGTATGGAGCGTCAATACAAGCAAATCGAAGCTGTAGAGATCCTAGGCAAAATTAATGGTGCGGTTGGTAACTACAACGCTCACCTATCGGCTTACCCAGAGCTAGACTGGCACAAGTTCAGCGAAGAGTTCATCACTGAGTCTCTTGGCGTAACTTGGAACCCATACACAACTCAGATCGAACCGCACGACTACATCGCCGAGCTATTCGATGCGATTGCACGTTTCAACACGATTCTAATCGACTTCGACCGTGACGTTTGGGGCTACATCGCTCTAGGTCACTTCAAGCAAAAAACTATCGCTGGTGAAATCGGTTCTTCAACGATGCCGCACAAAGTTAACCCAATCGACTTTGAAAACTCAGAAGGTAACCTAGGCCTCGCAAATGCTGTATTTGCTCACCTAGCACAGAAGCTACCTATCTCTCGCTGGCAGCGTGACCTAACAGATTCAACGGTTCTTCGTAACCTAGGTGTTGGCTGTGGCTACGCTATCATTGCTTACACTTCAACGCTTAAGGGTATCAGCAAACTAGAAGTGAACCGTGAAGCGCTTCTAGCTGAACTTGATCAAAACTGGGAAGTTCTAGCAGAGCCTGTACAAACAGTCATGCGTCGTTACGGTATCGAGAAGCCATACGAGAAGCTAAAAGAGTTGACTCGTGGTAAGCGTGTTGACGGCGAAGCAATGCGTAACTTCATCGACGGTCTAGAGCTTCCTGAAGCTGAAAAAGCACGTCTAAAAGAGATGACACCGGCGAACTATATCGGTCAAGCGATTGAGCTAACTGACAAGCTGTAAATCTCGATAGCTCTCCTTGGAGATAAGCTAGATTGAGTACAAAGTAAAGCGGCGGCGATAGTAATATCGCCGCCGCTTTTGTATCTGTTACATACGACCCACTTTGGACTAGCTACTGCTTTTGGAAGAAAAGAGTAATCGTTCCGACTTCCATACCAAACTTGCGAATGCTGGTTAGGTTAAAAAGATGCTTGTCGTCTTGACGGTACATCCAATCATCAAACGCTACGGTGTAAGTTGAGCCGTCAACTTCCAATTCAAAGTCATACTGCCAGCGAAGCGCATTGCCGACGACCTCTCCTTTGGCCTCTCCAATGATATCGTCAGCTCGGCCTTTGTATGTTCCATCTGCTAATCTGTCTATCGTCCAAATACGCTGATCGAGTTCTCCGTCGTCAAACACAAAGTCTTCCACTAGCGTAATCTGGTCGCCTTGCACCGTCCCGACAATGACCACCTCAAAGCGCCGAGTTTGTTTGTCGGTGTAGTCTTGTACCATGCCCCAAGCCTTAGTTTCCCCTTCAAAGTACTCAAACAAATTAAACTCGGGTGTAGAACCTTGGTAATCCTTTAAATCAGCACTGCAAGCGCTCAGCAATAGGACGAGAGGGGATATCAAGCATGTAGCCAACCACTGCACACGTTTCATTGTTGTTCCTTATTATCGGTTCATACCTATAAGCTGTGCTCTCAGCTTGGGATATTGAGTGTTATTGCCCAACCAAATTGACAGAAACCCATCATTAAGCGACTCATCTTCAATACGCCCAACTTTCTGCATAGGTTTCTCACTGTTTAGGTAGTAGAAACTGCCCGATGAACCGTCAGTCACATAAATAAGCTGATGGCCGTCTGCGACGCTCGGAAAAATGTCATACAGTTTGGCTATCCATCGACTGCGAGTTTCCTTGTCAATGCCCATTTTCTCCCATTGATCGAGCGTGGCTTCGAGTAGTTGCTCTCGGCTAATGTCACGCTGGTATTCAATGCGCAACGCGACTGGATGAGGTGACACGTCGCTACTCAATGCATACGTGCCTTGCGGCGCAAGCAGCTGCGAGCGATATATATCAAAAAAGAGCCAAGAGAGCTGAGCCTCGCCAACGACCTTCCACTGCCCCCAACCTTCATAACTCACGGGTCTATCGCTGGTTGCAGAGGCGCTGCCCACAGCCAACGCTAAACATAATCCAAGTAACCCTTTAGCTTTCATGACTCACCTTCCGCTCTGAGTATGTGCTCAATCGTAGAACAACAAACACGATGGCAACCCATTGCAGAAACAGTAGCGCCATCATTGTAAAAATAGAAAGGTGTGTATCCACAGCGCCGAGCTTAAACCCTGCAAAGTAGCTGAGCGCTCCTGCCACACCACCTATCATTACTACGATAGAAATCGGATAAGAAGTCAGAAAGCTAGCAAGAAAGTACGCATACCAAGCGAAAATGAGCCATAGTGCCACGAGCCAAATAGGTAACAGCGCCGCATCAAATACCAAAACGCCCGTGAGTGCATTCGCACTATCAACAACTAAACCAAGCCCAACAATGGCGCCCCAGATGGGTAGAGACAGATTGAGCTTGTTGAAGGTGGTCGCAACGGTAACCACGGCGAGAGCAAGTGCGAGCCACTGAAAGCGCTCTTGGCCAAAAACGGACAGCGCCCACATCAACTCGAACCAGGTACTCACTATCAACAACTTCCATCCACGAGTCATGACCACTCTACTCCACTTGGCTGCAGTTATTGGCCACGCTGAAACGTGATGTGAACGGTACTAATGCTCTTGGCTCTAAACCCGCCCTCGCAGTAGCAGAAGTAATAGCGCCACATTCTAATAAAGCGCTCGTCATAGCCGAGCTCACGGACTCGAGTGAGAGCGTTCTCAAAACGATGTCTCCAATCGACAAGCGTTTTGGCATAGTCTTGCCCGATATCAAATAGATCTCGAACAATAAGGTCAGTGTGCTTTGTGCTATTAGCAGTGAGCGCCGTTATCGATGGTAAAAAGCCGCCAGGGAAGATGTACTTTTGGATGAAATCTACATTATCAGAGTAATAGTCGTAGCGTTGATCTGCGATGGTTATGGCTTGAATCGCCATCAACCCCTTGGGTTTTAGCAGCGACTGGCATTTTTTAAGATACGACACGAGGAATTGCTTACCAACGGCTTCGATCATTTCAATCGAAACAAGTTTGTCGTATTGCCCCTCAAGCAAGCGGTAGTCTTGCTTGAGCAAGGTAATCTTATCTCCGAGCCCCTCTTTCTCAACTTGCTGCTGAGCGTACGCGTATTGCTCTTCCGAGATTGTCGTTGTCGTCACGTGACAGCCGTAATGCTTCGCCATATAAATCGCCATGCCGCCCCAGCCGGTTCCGATTTCGATCACTTGATCGCTCGGCTTGAGTTTTAGTTGCTGGCACAGACGCTCCATTTTATTGAGCTGCGCTTGCTCTAATGTATCAGTGTCTGCTTGGTAAATGCCTGACGAATATAACATTCTGTTATCCAAGAATGTTTCGTAAAGGCTGTTGCCTAAGTCGTAGTGTGCCTCGATGTTCTCTTTAGACTTGGTAACGGTATTTCTATTCACCCAGTGACCAAGTTTGTACATGATTTTAGTGAGCATGCTCGATTTGTCTTCGATGGAATCAAGAGCTGCGAGGTTAAGGGCCATCAGTTCCATCAGGGCTGATAGATCAGGGCTGTCCCACCAGTCATCCATATACGCTTCGCCAGCCGCAATACTCCCACCTTGGAGCAAACGTCGGTAGAAATCAGGGTGTTTGACTTCGATAACCGCAGCGGGTTCATTCGACCGAGGGGCTCCGAAGCGTTCTTCAACTTTTCGACAGCTGTCGCCACTGGTGGAGAAGCTTTCAATGATAGTAAGCGTACCGATTTCTAGTTTTTGTAAACAACCAAACGCGACACCCTTGGCTGTTTTTTGGATGCCGGTTAACGTTTTCGGTACGTCTAGTGACGTTGTTTGTAACATTGGAATTCTCCCTAATTCTTAGAATTCGATTGCTGCGAAAATTCTTTATTTCTATTACCTGGGTGGTCGTATATTGGTACTCCTTTGCGCCAAAGCTTAAACGCGTGCCAATAAATGCCTACCACTATTTTTACGGTAAGAATCGGCGTTTTGACCAGTTGCTTCATCAGCGAAGACGTATTAAACGGGTGTGCCTTCATCTGCAACGTTGCATCGAACACCTTATTGTCTTTGTGACAAGCCAAATGAACAAAGAGCTTATCTTTCAGAGGCTTGAGCTTCCATTGGTATGTTTGCTCTATTGGGTTAAAAGGAGACACATGAAAGGCTTTCTCATGCTGCCAGTTCTCGCTATTCAGCCCTTGCTCAGCATTAACTGCGTAATAGTGCCTCTCATTCCACGGTGTATTACTCACCTCAGCCAATAAATAGCGCCACTGCCCATGCTCGTCATATAAATAGTAGAAATTAACCGGACTAAAATACAACCCGAGGTAACGAAGGTGGCAGACAGCGATAACCTTGCCGTTAATTTTATCCCCAGTGAGTTCATGCACTTTATTTTGTACCGCTGTTTTTAAGTCGCCTTCACCGAGGTAGTCCTCACGCTTGAACCTGGCCCAATGCCACCAGCGCACACCGAAACCCCACACGTTTTTGCTCAGCATATCCAATTCATCGAGATCGATAGCAGGCATAAACAGCGGATAAGAGAGGCTGTGTTTGGTCGGCACAAAGCGCCGATGTCCAACCTCTCCAATCATTAGGCGACTAGCAAGCTCCATCAGGCAGCTCCTCTTGACAGCGCACCTTGTTCATTTTGAAGCGAAGCCTCTTCTTGAATACCACGTATAACGTCCAGCGCGCTTCTTACGCCATCTTCATGGAATCCGTTGTACCAATAGGCACCACAGAACCATGTATTTCGACATCCCCACAGCTCCTCGCGACGCTGCTGGGCGGAAATACTCTCGGTTGTGAATACCGGATGGCTGTAGTTAAAAGTCCTGAGGATTTTTGAAGGCTCGATCTTGGCTGCTGAGTTTAGCGATACACAGAAGGTAGACTCTGACTCAATATGCTGCAGAATGTTCATGTTGTAAGTGAGTGTCGGTAATCGCTGCTGCTCATCATCGCCGCCATCCAAGGCGTAATTCCAAGATGCCCACGCTGCTTTGCGTTTTGGTAACAAGCTAATATCGCGATGCAAGACGACTTCGTTTTGCTGATATTCCATCGCCCCTAAAATCTCTTTCTCGTCGTCTGAGTGCTCTTCAAGCATATTGAGCGCTTGGTCGCTATGACAAGCAAAGATAACTCTATCGAACTGTTCCGTAACGCCATTAGATGTCACTTTCACTCCCAACGAATCACGTTCCACTTTACTCACCGGAGAGTTCAAACGGATTCGATCCGCGAATCCTTTGGTGAGCGGGTCGATATAAGCTCTTGAACCACCTTCTATGACATACCACTGAGGGCGGTCTACGACGTCAAGTAGTCCGTGGTTTAAGAAAAATCTCAAGAAGAAACGAAGCGGAAACGAGCGCATGTCGGCCAGCGTCGATGACCAAATTGCAGCGCCCATTGGTAGGATATAGTTTTGGGTGAAATAATCTGAGAACTCGTTGGTCGTTAAAAACTCACCGAGAGTTTGCTCACTCAAGTTTGTATTGTCTGCGGAGGCTTTGGCGAGCTTATTAAAACGCAGTATCTCGAAGATAAACCGATAAAAGGTTGGACTGAGTAAGTTTCTCTTCTGAGCGAACAAAGTAGGTATGGTGTGCCCGTTGTACTCCAATCCATTCGATGCGTTTTTAACGCTGAAGCTCATTTGAGTCGGCACGCCTCTCACTCCAATCTCATTCATCATCTTAATGAAATTGGGATAGGTCCTGTCGTTGTACACAATGAAACCTGTGTCTACCGCATAGCCTTTGCCATCGACCTCCACATCAACAGTGGCCGTATGTCCACCAATGTAATCATTGGCTTCGTACAGGGTAATGTCATGGTCTTTATGTAGATAGTAGCCACACGTTAAGCCTGAAATTCCAGTTCCTACTATTGCTATTTTCATTGTTATTATCCTTGACCGTCTTAAAGAAGTTTACCTACCAACCTTGTTTGCCAACTGTAAGGTAATGCTGCAATTACCCTAAGTATTGAGGTAAACCGTTTTGGGAAATAGATCGTTTTTTGGCGCTTTTCGATGCCTTTTCGTATTGCCGATGATGCCTCTTCGGGCGTCACTATCATCGGCATATCAAAATCGTTTTTGTCTGTGAGCGGCGTTTTCACAAAGCCCGGGAATACGCAACTCAGCATGACTCCCTTTGATTTCCAATCTAACTGAAGTGTGCGGGTGATATAAGTGATTGCCGCTTTAGAAGCACCATAGGCCTCTGCTCTAGGGAGTGCGAGTTCACCCGCTATCGAACTCACAACGACGACATGGTGCTGCGCGTCGAGTCGCTCTTGAATCGCTTCCAAAACGTTCACGCTGCCTATCACGTTTACATTCATCACACGAGCGACAAGCTGTGCATCCAAAACGCCATCATCAATATATTCGCAGTCTCCTGCGTTGATAATCCACAGTGTTGGCGGCACTGCAAGTGAGCTCACAGCTTGTTTGACCTGAACTGAATCTGTGACATCAAAGCTAATCGTCGATACGTTCTCTCGCCCTGCTTTGACCTCCTCTAACTTGGTTTGTGAACGACCGCATGCGTAGACGTGGTGCCCTTGGGCAGCAAAGTCTTCAGCCAACTGCCGCCCAATGCCGGATGATGCGCCCGTGATAAACACTGCTTGGTGTGTCATAGAATCACTTCCCTAGCCTTTGCTTGATGTTTTTTATCACCGCGCCAAGAAGAGGTATGTTCTCGTACAGCATCTCTCCTAAGTCAAAGTAGTCGCGGTGATAAATAACGCGATCACCTTTAAAACGGATATGGCTGACACCGTTGACCTCAACAGGTTGCCCCCCGTTTAACTTCGGGTGCTTGAGTTTCATCGTCCAGGTCAGAAAGCCAGTGTCTTCTACCTGTTGGTGATGCTGAATGGAGAAGTCACATTGAATGACGTTAGTGTAGAGAGAATCAAAATATGCGGACAGTTGATCCCAGCCTTCGAAACGATGCGCTGAATCTTCAAATACCACATCCTTGTGATAGAGGTCTTCGAGCAAATACAGGTTGTCTTTGCTTAGTTTTTCATAAACCTCACTGACGGCTTCGATATTCATAACAACCCTTTGTTAGTTATACATTTGTTCTCGATGTACAAGTTAGTACACCTTAAAAGTTATACAAGTTTTTGCATTTTCAATTTTTGTATAACTATTACGGCGGGCTGTTTTGAAAAGATCAAAAAAAAGCTTGGAAAATTTTCCAAGCTTTTTAATGGGTTCGGTTTAATTAACGTCGTATCAGTACTGTTGGCTACGCAACGCGTCAATACGCTTTTCTAGTGGCGGGTGGCTCATAAGAAGCTCAGTCATGGAGCGCTTACCATTAATACCAAATGCCATCATTGAGCCTTCCAGTTGCGACTCTTGGCTCATCTTCAAACGCTCAAGCGCTGCAATCATCTTATGTTTACCAACAAGTTGCGCTGCACCCGCGTCTGCATGGAATTCTCTGTGTCGGCTGTACCACATAGTGATAAAGCTCGCTAGGAAGCCAAATACCAGCTCTAGTACCATAGATACACCGAAGTAAACCATCATGCTAGTGCCACCTTCTCCCTCTTCGTTAGAATTGTTTGAAGCAACGATGTTGGCAATAAAGCGCGACAGGAAGATAACGAAGGTGTTCACTACACCTTGCATTAGCGTCATAGTGACCATGTCACCATTCGCGATGTGGCTGACTTCGTGAGCAAGTACCGCCTCTGCTTCGTCTCTCGTCATGCTGTGCAACAGCCCTGATGAAACCGCAACCAATGAATCATCGCGTTTTGCACCTGTTGCAAACGCATTGATGTCAGGTGAGTCATAGATAGCGACCGTTGGCATGCCAATACCAGCTTGCTGAGCCTGACGCCCAACCGTTTCTAGCAACCAATGTTCAGTTTCATTACGTGGGCTTTCGATAACCATGCCGCCTACAGAGCGCAAAGCCATGCTCTTTGACATCATCAAAGAGATAAATGAACCACCGAAACCAAACACGGCGGCCATTATGAGTAACCCTGACAGGCTGCCTGGCTGCAAGCCTGTTGTCGCGTAGACGATATTGAGCACAACGCTCAACACCAATACCACGGCAAGGTTAGTCGCTAAAAAGAGTGCTATACGCTTCATTTACATTTCTCCAGATCAAGAAGCTCTATATTGTACAAATGCCTTTGTCATTGTTTTCGGGTTCATCACTCTACAAAGAGTTTGAGATCCAAGTGGCATTTTTCGAATCTAATATATACATAGTGTCGTAGTTTTGAAATTCAAGTTTAAGCTTTAAATTGCAACAAAGCATTAATCTTTTGACTACTTTATAGAGAATAACATCTTGATATCGCAAAGCTATTACAAAGACGCGACCAACGTGCTTCAAAGTGTACGTCAATTGAGCATTTTGATAGCGAATGTGAGACAGTGAAGTCTTAGACTTTAGTCTTATTGTGAGTATGACAACGACAAGATAAAGTCCACATAGTCCAAAGCCCATGTTGAAAAGGAAAATACCATGGTAGAAAACAACAACTTTCAGATGGCCATCGATCTACTGTGCTGCCACTTGGGAATCAGTGAAGATGAGGCTCGTGAGCAACTTGGTATCAGCGACATCAGTGACGTAGATACGCACATCATGGAAACCCAGTCCGCTTTAGTGGGTCTGTCTGAAGACAAGTAAGTACAGCATCTATTGAGTCGGGGCTGCGATTGTATCGCAGCCCCGATTTTTTTGTGTCTCACAGGTACAAAAAAAGCCTGACTTGAGCGACAAGTCAGGCTTTACGAGTTTAGTGCTTAAGACTCTTTCTTAGGCTTTTTGCGTTTGTCGGTAATTTCCCACTTACCGTCAACATAAAGGCCAGTCCATCCTGAAGGCTTACCTTCGATCTCTGAGCGGATGTAGTTCTCTTTCGTCTTACGGCTAAAACGAACGACCGTAGGACGACCATCAGGGTCCTCTGTAGGCGCTTCTGCTAGATAGACAAACTTCGGTGACAAACGCTCTTTAAAGCGTGCCAGCTCACTCACTAATGGAGCACGAGTCTCGCGAGATTTAGGGAAGTTACTCGCCGCCATGAACAGACCTGAAGCACCATCACGCAATACAAAGTACGCATCTGAGTTTTCACATGGCAACTCAGGGAAGTGCACAGGATCTTCTTTCGGAGGCGCGATCTCACCATTTTTTAGGATCTTACGAGTGTTCTTACAGTTTTCGTTTGTGCAATCCATGTACTTACCAAAACGGCCATTTTTAAGGACCATTTCAGAACCACATTTATCACACTCAACCGTCGGACCATCATAGCCCTTAACCTTAAATTCGCCGTGCTCAACAACATAGCCTTCACAGTTCGGGTTGTTACCACATACGTGAAGTTTGCGCTTGTCATCAATAAGGTACGCGTCCATCGCAGTTTCACAGATAGGACAGCGCTTCTTAGCGCGAAGTGCCGCAGTCTCAACGTCTTCTTCTAGAACATTGATGATGCCTTCTTCATCGCCAAGGTTGATCGTTGTTTTACAGCGCTCTTTTGGCGGCAGTGCGTAACCAGAACAACCAAGGAATACACCAGTAGATGCCGTGCGAATACCCATAGGGCGACCACATGTTGGACACTCAATATCAGTCTCAACAATATGGTTTGGCTTCATACCACCGTGGTCTTCATCCAATTCAGCTTTGCCAAGGTCGGTTGTGAACTCTTCGAAGAACTCATTTAGAACCTGCTTCCAATTGGTCTCACCTTCAGCGATTTGGTCGAGCCTCTGCTCCATACGAGCGGTGAAGTCGTAGTTCATCAAATCGGTAAAGCTGTCATCCAAACGGTCGGTAACAATCTCACCCATTTTCTCGGCGTAGAAACGGCGCTGCTCCACTTTCACATAGCCACGGTCTTGGATCGTAGAGATGATAGAAGCATAAGTAGAAGGACGACCAATACCGCGCTTTTCTAGCTCTTTAACCAAAGCAGCTTCCGTGAAGCGCGCTGGCGGCTTAGTAAAGTGCTGTTTTGGATCCAGTGCAACAAGGTCAAGCTTATCGCCTAGTTGTACTGCAGGAAGAATCGCGTCTTCATTCTTGCCCATTGGACGTTGAACACGAGTCCAACCATCAAACTTAAGAATACGGCCTTTCGCTTTAAGCGTGTAATCATCCGCCTTAACGCTGATTGTCGTTGAATCGTATTTTGCTGGTGTCATTTGACATGCAACAAACTGATTCCAAATCAACGCATACAGCTTATGAGCGTCCGCTTCCACGCCATTTAAGTCGTCAACTTTTACATTCACGTCAGATGGACGAATCGCTTCGTGCGCTTCTTGTGCACCTTCTTTACTACCGTAAAAGTTTGGTTTCGCCGGTAAGTATTCGCCGCCAAACTCACTATCGATAAAGCCGCGTACCGCGTCTACCGCTTCCGCACTCAAGTTTGTTGAGTCAGTACGCATGTAGGTGATGTAACCCGCTTCATAGAGTCGTTGAGCAAGCATCATGGTCTTTTTAACACCATAACCTAAGCGTGTACTTGCCGCTTGCTGGAGTGTCGACGTGATGTACGGTGCCGAAGGCTTGCTTTGCGTCGGACGATCTTCGCGTTTACAAACTTCATAAACCGCTTTATCTAACGTCGCGACAGCGGCTTGCGCCTCGGTTTCGTTGGCAGGCTTAAACGCTTTACCTTGCTTTTGAGCAACAAGTAAACGAAAGTCTGTTTTATCTGTTGTTTTGGTGTCGGCATGAATATCCCAGAACTCTTCAGGAATAAAAGCATTGATTTCACGCTCACGTTCAACCAATAGTTTTACTGCCACAGACTGTACTCGACCTGCAGACAAGCCTCTCGCTACTTTTTTCCATAGCAGAGGAGACACCATAAAGCCCACTACTCGGTCGAGGAAACGACGAGCTTGCTGAGCATTAACACCATCCATATTCAGCTCGCCAGGATCCTGGAACGCTTGCTGGATAGCATTTTTAGTAATTTCGTTAAAGACCACACGCTTGTATCGCTCTTCATCGCCACCGATGATCTCACGAAGGTGCCATGCGATAGCTTCTCCTTCGCGGTCCAAATCGGTTGCGAGATAAACGTGGTCAGCGTCTTTTGCAAGCTTTTGTAGCTCAGCCACTACCTTTTCTTTGCCAGGTAGTACTTGATAATTTGCCGCCCAATCGTCGTATGGGTTGATACCCATCTTTTTAATGAGTGCCTTACGGTCTTTTTCTTTTTTAATGCGTGCTTTTTCTTCAGCACTTAAGCCTTTGGTAGACACCGCTGCTGCTTTTTTACCTGTACTCTGACCGGCTGTCGGCAAATCACGTACGTGACCCACACTCGACTTAACAATAAAGTCTTTACCGAGGTACTTATTGATGGTTTTAGCTTTAGCAGGTGACTCCACTATAACTAGTGACTTTCCCATAATGACACTAACGTCCTATATCACATTGCGACATTTAATCGCACGATGTTCGAAATGTATGCTTCTTTTTTTACTATTGAGCGAGAACAAAAGAAGGTCAACCTGTTTTTTTACAATCAGACGCTAATTGGTCGACAAATGTCCGATTGAAACGGGCTCGCCATTTAAAAAATGGCGCAATATTAAACGTCATTTACCCAAGTTGACTAGCAACAATAATCAAAATTTGTGGCAAATCACAAATTGCTGCTAACTATAGCCGAGATATTTGTCCTTGCAAAATGTGTTGTCACTCATAAACTACGGCAAAAGCCATATATATAGAGGACATCAATATGTCACAAAGAAAGCCAATCTCTCAATTCGACCTTTTGTTGATTGCGAATCAGGTCATTCAAGAGCACGAAGACTTCATCGAAGGTATGCGTGCTGACAGCGTTGAAGAAAAAGACGGTGTATTAGTATTTAAGGGCAATTATTTCTTGGATGACAATGGTCTTCCAACTGAAAAAACAACGGCTGTATTCAACATGTTCAAATACTTAGCCCACCACCTTTCAAAAGAATTTACTGTCCAATAACGACTCAATAGATTAAAAAAAGCGCCCTATCTTACGAGAGGGCGCTTTTTATTATGACTGGCTTAGACCTTCTAGCTTGTCAAAGTAATCTGGGAATGTCTTTGACGTACACTTAGGGTCATTGATAGTCACAGGAGTGTCACTTAGCGCAACCAGTGAAAAACACATCGCCATGCGGTGGTCATCATAAGTATCAATCGCAGCGTGCTTCAGATCTGTCGTTGGCTCAACGATGATATAGTCTTCACCTTCTTCTACCGTAGCACCGACTTTACGCAGTTCAGTAGCCATGGCGGCCAAGCGATCCGTCTCTTTTACACGCCAGTTGTAAACATTACGGATAGCTGTCGTACCTTTGGCAAAAAGTGCTGTGGTCGCAATTGTCATCGCCGCATCCGGAATATGGTTATAGTCCATATCGATACCGACAAGTTCACCCTTGCGACATAAGATATAGTCATCACCCCATTCAATGTCCGCGCCCATCTTCTCAAGCGCATCTGCGAAATGGATATCGCCTTGTATGCTGTTTTTCCCAATACCCGTCACTTTAATCTCACCGCCCTTGATGGCTGCTGCCGCTAGGAAATATGAGGCAGATGATGCATCGCCTTCAACGAGGAATTGACCTGGTGATTGGTACTGTTGACCACTTTTGACAACGAAGTTCTGATAATCTTGGTTTTCAACTTCCACACCAAACTGCTTCATGATGTGTAGAGTGATATCAATATATGGCTTAGAAACCAACTCGCCAACAATCTCAATGGTAACGTCTGATTCAGCAAGTGGCGCTGACATCAAAAACGCAGTTAAAAACTGACTCGAAATTGAGCCATCTATTTTAACGTGACCGCCTTTCAGGCCCGTACCCTTGATATTAAGAGGTGGGTAGTTTTCATTCTCTAGATATGTGATGTCTGCACCTGCCTCTACAAGCGCATCAACCAAGTGACCGATTGGACGCTCTTTCATGCGAGGCTCGCCAGTCAAGACGAACTCACCTTTGCCTAAACAAAGTGCCGCGGCGAGTGGACGCATTGCTGTCCCCGCGTTACCCAGAAATAGCTCGGTTGAAGAGTCTACAGAAAAAGCCTTACCTAAACCTTTGACAACACATTGAGTTTTATCCGCAGATAACTGATACTCGACGCCCAGTTTAGTAAGGGCATTCAGCATGTGTCGAATGTCATCACTATCGAGCAAATTAGTTAGGGTAGTTGTACCCTCGGCTAGCGCAGCCAGCAGTAATGCACGATTGGAAACGCTTTTAGAACCAGGAAGATTCACCGTTCCTGAGACTTTCTGAATTGGTTGTAATGTTAAGCTTTCCATTGGGGTGTTTAATCCTTTGCTGATACTTCGGTCCTAACGTGAAGTATCCTCTATAATTCTTCGTACTGGCAGACTATCGAAAATAAAGAATGAGCGCCACCCCTAAAACCGCTAACGGCGGTTAAAAATCAGGCAAACGAGTACTAGCCAGCTAGTACAGCGAAAAATAAAGGAAATCAGAGCCTATTCCGTATGACCATATATCTTCCAGAACTAGACAGTCATGACCTAAGCTTCCCTTCGCCATTTGAGGCTTTAGATGAACCTAACGGTTTACTCGCTTTTGGTGGTGACCTGAGTCCGCAACGACTCATTAGTGCCTATAAGAGCGGCGTTTTTCCTTGGTTTGGACCCAATGAGCCTCTTTTGTGGTGGAGTCCTTCTCCGCGAGCCGTTTTCTTCCCAGAATCTTTCCAACCCTCGAAAAGCTTACGAAAATTCCAACGTAAGCACGGTTATCAGGTCACGATAAATAAAGATACGGCTTCGGTGATTGGGTTTTGCTCCAGTACTCGACCACTGGAAGAAACCTGGCTAAATGACGATATGCAAGCTGCATACATTGAACTCGCAAACCAAGGTCATTGTCACTCTGTCGAAGTATGGCAAAACCAGGAGTTAGTGGGCGGTCTCTATGGTCTTTCTATCGGGCAGGTATTTTGTGGCGAGTCCATGTTTTCTCTAGCAACCAATGCGTCCAAAATCGCCCTTTGGTATTTCTGTGAACACTTTACTTTGAGCGGAGGAAAGCTAATCGACTGCCAAGTCATGAACCCTCACCTGCAATCCCTCGGCGCGACAGAATTGGATCGAGTCTCATTCTTGGAAAAACTGTATCAATATCAACAATCCGCTGTCGAACGTTCCTGTTTTGAGCACCAGACGCTATCATTGCCTATAGAGAGGAGTGAGAGTAGATGAACATGGCCTTGCAACAAATTCGTATTGGACTGAGTCGACAGCAGCCTTGCAGTTATATTCCATCAAAGGAAGAACGTGTCGCGATCGTCCTTGAAAAGGAGATGCACAGCGGGGAAAACTTCGAAATGCTGCTCGCCAATGGCTTTCGCCGCAGTAGCAATACACTCTACAAGCCACAGTGCGACAAATGCCAAGCCTGCCAAGCTCTAAGGGTGGCAGTTCAAGACTTCAGCCCTTCAAAAAGTCAAAAACGACTATGGTCAAAAGGTAAACATCTGCGTTGGGAAATCCGCAATCAACTCGACGAAAAGTGGTTTGAACTCTATGCCAAATATATCGAAGGAAGGCACGCTTCTGGAAGCATGTATCCCCCTCGTGAAAAAGAGTTTTTTGAATTCGCCGATTGCACTTGGTTAACCATGCACTACCTTCACATCTATGACGGAGAAGATCTGGTTGCCATCGCTATTACGGATATACTTGAAAACAGCGCTAGTGCTTTCTACACCTTTTTTGACCCAGACTATGAGCTGTCATTAGGGACTTACGCGGTGTTGTGCCAGTTAGAATACTGTCGCCAGTACAACAAGCAGTGGCTCTACTTGGGCTATCAAATCGATGATTGCTCCGCTATGAACTACAAAACCCGCTTCCAACGTCATCAAAGGCTAGTAAATCAGCGTTGGCAAGGGTAGAATACACCGCAACTTTACATATTGAGATTTTAGCGGCACAATGCTCGCCGTTAAAAACGCCACATTTCGAAAGAGGATTAAATGGCTAAAGAAGACGTAATTGAGATGCAAGGCACTGTTCTTGATACTCTACCAAACACAATGTTCCGTGTTGAACTAGAAAACGGTCACGTAGTTACTGCACACATCTCTGGTAAGATGCGTAAAAACTACATCCGTATCCTTACTGGTGACAAAGTAACTGTAGAGATGACTCCATACGACCTATCTAAAGGCCGCATCGTCTTCCGCGCTCGTTAATCTACGATTGTCGAATGCAATAAAAAACGGAGCTCTCGGCTCCGTTTTTTATTGTGATCTCTACATCAGATACTAAAAAGCGTACCCGAATGGGTACGCTTTTTTATGGTTCATCGCGGCTTTCCGGGGAAAGCCGCTTTTATCTTTAGAAAGAAGTAATCGATATCTCGGTAACCGTAGCCCATTCGTTTGATTAACTTTATCTTGTTGTTTATCCCTTCTAGCGTACAGGTGTTGAGTGGGTACCTTGCAGAAGCAACTATGCCATGAAGGTACGGTTTGAGCTTTCTCGCGAAGTCCATTAGTGGTTTGATCCCGCTTTCTTGAACTTGCTCCCACCATATGTCCCACAAGCCTTCCGCTTCGCTCTCTGACTGGCACCGCCATAACTCTTTAAGCTGAGAGCCAAGTAAATACGTCACCATTAAGTCCTTGTTCATACTCAGTATCTCATTTAGATAACTCTCCTGCTTACTGTCTAAATTGCCTCTGTTTTTGAGGAGAACCCAGCGTGAACGTTTAATCCATTGACGTGCTTTCCTGTCTTGTTTAAGTCGATTAGCTTGGTCAACTCTGACTCTATCCATCACTTCTCGTCCAAATTTGGCGACTACATGGAATAAGTCGTACACAATGCGGGCGTTAGGACAATGCTGCTGCACTTCGAGGTCGAAAGCCGTATTCATATCCATCGCAACCGCTTCTATGTTCTGGCCATGCTTACCGAGTAACTCGAAAAAAGGACGGATATCTTTTCGGCTGCGTCCGACGCCTATCCAAAGTACTTGATGCGTCTTTGCATCCGCGATAACAGTGGCATAACGATGTCCCTTGAAGAGGGCAAACTCATCCATAACAAGCTGTCGCAGCTCCGCCCAGTTAACCTCTGGCACTACATTTTGCAGCCGGCGCTTATCTATCTCCTTGACGGTATGCCAATGAACACCCGTCATTTGGGAAATATGTTTGATAGGGAGAAGAGGCAGCAACTGTTCAATATAACTACGCAAGCGGTTAGTAAGACGGGCAAAAAGGTTCAAGCCAAGAAATAGATTCGGTTTTGATACCGCAGTCAGGGCACTTGATACGCCTTGTTTGTAGGTGCAGCTCGACAGGTACGCCAAGAATCATCGCTTCCTTAATGGTGCGCCACTGATAATCATGTATGGCTTGAACATGTTGCCCACATGCACATCGAGCAGTCGTACTGGGTTTGAGAGTAATCGTGATAAGAGAAGACGTTTGTACAGACTTTACGACATGAAAGCCTTCCCAGAACGATGATAGGAAAGTATTATTCGGCATGAAAACGGTAGTTTGTGCAAGGTTGTGTTTGGCGATGTAACCTTATCACTTACTACCGTTTTTGTTTTAAGTCCCCGCTAATCCGCGATGAACCTTTTTTATTTACTCTACGTGAGTATTAGTGATGCGCTTCAGCCGCTTCCTTTGAACCGATATATTCGAATGCGAGATCATCCTCTTCCAAAGACACTCGCACCGTTCCGCCATCAACTAAGCTACCAAACAACAGCTCGTTGGCCAGAGGCTTTTTGAGCTTGTCTTGGATGACACGACCCATTGGACGTGCCCCCATGGTCTTGTCGTAACCTTTGACAGCTAACCAGTCACGAGCTTCATCAGACACCTCCAGAGACACTCCGCGTGAATCTAGCTGCGCTTGCAGCTCAACAATAAACTTGTCGACCACTTGGTGAATGACAACATCATCTAAGCTGTTGAACCAGATGATACCGTCAAGGCGGTTACGGAACTCAGGCGTGAACACACGCTTAATCGCACCCATCGCGTCAGGTTTGTGGTCTTGCTGGATAAGGCCAATCGATTTCTTCTCTGTCTCGGTTACACCGGCATTACTGGTCATGACCAAAATGACATTTCGGAAATCGGCTTTGCGGCCATTGTTGTCCGTCAGCGTACCATTATCCATCACTTGCAACAGCAGGTTGAAGATATCTGGGTGAGCCTTCTCAATCTCATCGAGAAGAACGACAGAGTGCGGGTGTTTAATAACAGCATCAGTCAATAGACCGCCTTGGTCATAACCTACATAGCCCGGAGGTGCACCGATCAAACGGCTGACCGAATGTCTTTCGCCGTATTCAGACATATCAAAGCGAAGCAATTCGATGCCCAGCAGTTTCGACAGCTGAACGGTCACTTCAGTTTTACCTACCCCAGTAGGACCTGCGAACAAGAACGAACCTACAGGTTTATCCTCATTGCCAAGACCTGCGCGAGTCATCTTGATCGCTTCACTAAGCACATCGATCGCTTGGTCCTGTCCGAATACCAACATCTTCATCTTCTCGTCAAGATTCTGAAGAATGTCTTTGTCAGAAGAAGACACTGATTTCTCTGGGATCCTAGCCATCTTAGCGACCATAGCTTCAATATCCGCGACACCCACAGTTTTCTTGCGACGGCTGGCAGGAACCAAGCGGCTACGAGCACCAGCTTCATCGATTACATCAATGGCTTTGTCTGGAAGGTGACGCTCATTAATGTATTTAGCCGACAGCTCTACCGCAGCACGCAGTGCTTTGTTGGTATAACGTACTTCGTGGTGCTCTTCGTACTTAGGTTTCAAACCCATCAAAATCTTAGTGGTGTCATCTAAAGATGGTTCCACCACATCAATTTTCTGGAATCGACGAGACAGCGCGCGCTCTTTGTCAAAGATGTTGCTGTATTCTTGGTAGGTCGTCGAACCGATACAGCGCAATTTACCACTACTCAATAGAGGCTTAATCAAGTTAGCGGCGTCAACTTGACCACCAGACGCAGCACCTGCTCCTATGATGGTGTGAATTTCATCGATGAATAGGATGGCATCGTCTTCTTTCTCAAGCTGTTTCAGGATTGCCTTGAAGCGTTTCTCGAAGTCACCGCGATATTTGGTGCCCGCGAGAAGCGAACCGATATCCAGAGAATAGATAACGCTGTCTTTGATGACTTCAGGTACTTGACCTTCGACGATTCTCCACGCAAGCCCTTCTGCAATCGCCGTCTTACCAACACCCGCTTCACCCACTAATAATGGGTTGTTTTTACGACGTCGGCAAAGGACTTGGATTGTACGCTCTAGCTCTTTATCACGCCCAATGAGAGGGTCAATATTCCCCGCTTTTGCAACTTGGTTCAGGTTGGTTGCAAAGCTCTCTAAGCGGTCTTCGCTGTTCGCATCTTCAATGCTTTCGCTGCTACCGCCTAACGAACCACTAGAAGGCTCATCACCTGAAGGGCCGGCATTCTTCGTGATCCCGTGTGAGATAAAGTTAACAATGTCTAGGCGGCTAATGTCATTCTTCTTTAGAAGATAAGCCGCATGAGATTCCTGCTCGCTGAAAATGGCGACCAGAACGTTGGCACCGGTCACTTCACTGCGACCAGATGATTGAACATGGAAGACGGCACGCTGAAGTACTCGTTGGAAACTAAGCGTAGGCTGGGTTTCTCTTGTATCGTCAGAGTCTGGAATGAGCGGAGTGGTTTGATCGATGAAAATATCCAACTCATTACGCAACGTTTCTAGGTTAGCATTGCATGCTGTTAGGGCCTCTTTAGCCGAGTCATTTTCCAACAAAGCTAAAAGGAGATGCTCTACGGTCATGAATTCATGTCTTTTGTCGCGGGCACGAGCGAATGCACCGTTCAGACTCGATTCTAGTTCTTTATTCAGCATAAGTACCTCCTAAGGAATGGCAAGCGCCATTCAAGCGAAAATTAGGCTTTTTCCATGGTACACAAAAGTGGGTGTTCATGTTCCCTTGAATACATGGTCACTTGAGCAACTTTCGTTTCAGCAACTTCAGCAGTGTAGGTGCCACAGACGGCTTTACCTTCATAGTGTACAGCTAGCATCACCTGCGTTGCTTTATCCTCGTTGAGTGAAAAAAAGCGTTCCAAGATTTCTACAACAAAGTCCATCGGGGTGTAATCATCGTTATTGAGGATAACGTTATACAGCGCCGGTGGCTCAACCTTAGTTTTTTCTTTCTCCAATAAATCTGAGTCTGGAGTCACCCATTCAAAATTTTTACTCATGGCCAGATGTTCGAGAGTTTTCTTAAAAATTCATCACAATGTGACAGTATCTAGTCTAAGCTTCTCAGCCAAGTTGCTTTCAATCTGCCACTCGAAAAACATCTCTTATTAAGAGACTAATGCACCAATTGTATCGCTGCAAACAAAACAATGCTATTAGTGTGTGTCACATATGAGCCACGTTGAAAAAAGTTATCCTCCCTCCCCTCTAGCATACAGTAAGCCTATGTAAACAGAAGCGTTTCATTGCACATTTGTTAAAACCAAAGCGCATATGTATAGAATATGTAGTTATTTATACTAGTTTCCTATTGACTACGCTCAATGTTTGACTAGAGTGGTTAACTAGTGACTAAAATTTAACAAGTTTTGAATCAGTATTCCCCAGCGTATGGGAAATTTCTCACAGTGAACTCGCTAATTTTGGCTAGCCACTGGTGCTAAATACGATGGTTCGAGGCTAATAGTCTCATGAAGTCAGTAGATTTACCGAAGGTCAGTATCTTCTACCACAACTTCAGTTACAAAATGCATGAGGGATGTATAGCATGGCGACAGGTACAGTAAAATGGTTTAACAATGCCAAGGGATTTGGCTTTATTTGTCCAGAGGGTGAAGACGGCGATATTTTCGCGCACTACTCAACAATCAAAATGGATGGCTACCGCACTCTTAAAGCAGGGCAGCAAGTCAACTACGAAGTAGAAGAAGGGCCAAAGGGCTACCACGCGAGCTCGGTCACTCCGGTCGAAGGTGATTTAGCGAAGTAGTAAAGCACCACAAATCCAATCCAACGTTACACTAGAAGTACTGACCACAGGATTAAAAAAACCACCCGAAGGTGGTTTTTTTATGTCTAATCACTGTTAGCCGATAATGCTATTCAGCGTTGCGCTTGGGCGCATTAGTGAAGAAGCCTTCGCGTCATTCGGTTGATAGTAGCCGCCAAGATCACCTGCAACGCCTTGAGCGTTATTCAATTCAGAAACGATGATGCTTTCGTTAGACGCCAGTTGCTCGGCAATCGGTGCAAATTCTTCTGCTAATGCTGCATCTTCAGTTTGAACCGCGAGAGCTTGAGCCCAGTAAAGTGCTAGATAGTAGTGAGAACCACGGTTGTCTAGCTCACCCACTTTACGTGAAGGTGACTTGTTTTCGTCTAGGAACTTGCCTGTCGCTGAGTCTAGAGCTTTCGCGAGTATATTTGCTTTCTCTTTGCCAGAAACCACCGCTAGGTGCTCTAGAGAAGCAGCTAAGGCTAAGAACTCACCCAAAGAATCCCAACGTAGGTGGTTTTCTTTTTGTACTTGCTGAACGTGCTTAGGCGCAGAACCACCCGCACCGGTCTCAAACAGACCACCACCATTCATCAGTGGAACGATAGAAAGCATTTTTGCTGACGTACCCAGTTCTAGAATTGGGAACAAATCGGTTAGGTAGTCACGAAGTACGTTACCTGTTACCGAGATAGTGTCTAGACCTTCTTTAATACGTTCAAGCGAGAATAGTGTTGCTTCTAGCGGCGCCTTGATATGGATCTCTAGACCTGCTGTGTCGTGCTGAGGAAGGTACTGATTAACTTTCTTAATCAGCTCTGCATCGTGTGCACGATTTTCGTCTAGCCAGAACACAGCCGGTGTGCTTGAAGCGCGTGCACGTGTTACCGCCAACTTGACCCAGTCTTGAATCGGCGCGTCTTTCACCTGACACATACGGAAGATATCGCCTTCCTCAACGGATTGTTCAATAAGAACATTACCCTCTGCATCAACGACAGAAACCGTACCCGCATCACTCATAATAAAGGTTTTATCGTGAGAGCCGTACTCTTCTGCTTTTTGCGCCATCAAGCCCACGTTAGGTACGCTACCCATCGTCGTTGGATCGAACGCACCGTGCTGCTTACAGAAGTCGATAACCGCTTGATAGATGCTTGCGTAGCTGCGATCTGGGATCATCGCTTTCGTGTCTTTTTGCTTACCATCTGGACCCCACATCTGGCCAGAAGAGCGCAGCATTGCCGGCATCGATGCATCAACAATGATGTCACTAGGTACGTGCAGGTTAGTAATACCACGATCTGAATCAACCATAGCCAGTGGAGGCTGTGTCTCGTATACCGCTGCTAGATCAGCTTCAATTTCCGATTTCTGCGCTGCTGGCAGTGATGCAATCTTCGCATACACATCACCGATACCGTTATTGACATCAACGCCTAGCTCATCGAAAAGCTCGCCATGCTTGTCAAATACCGCTTTGTAGTAAACCTTAACGGCGTGACCAAAGATGACCGGGTCAGATACCTTCATCATGGTCGCTTTCATATGCAGAGAAAGTAGCACGTCTTGTTTCTTAGCGTCTTCTATTTGCTCTTCGAAGAACGCAACAAGGGCGTTTTTATTCATTACAGAAGCGTCAATGATTTCGCCTGCTTGCAATGCAACTTTTTCTTTAAGTACTTTTGTCTCACCTGCTGATGAAGTGAACTGAATCTTCACATCGGTTGCGCCTGTCGTCGTTACTGACTTTTCACTACCGAAGAAATCGCTATCAGACATGCTTGAAACATGAGACTTAGAATCTGATGCCCACGCGCCCATTGAGTGAGGATTTTTCTTTGCGTAATTTTTCACAGACAGTGGCGCGCGACGGTCTGAGTTACCTTCACGCAGTACTGGGTTTACAGCACTGCCTTTAATTTTGTCATAAACCGCTTTAACGGCTTCTTGCTCTGCATTTGCAGGCTCTTCCGGGTAATCTGGAAGATCATAGCCATTCGCTTGAAGTTCTTTGATAGCAGCTTGTAGCTGAGGAATCGATGCAGAGATGTTTGGTAGTTTAATGATGTTTGCTTCTGGTGTTTTGGCTAGTTCGCCAAGCTCTGCTAATGCATCACCAATGCGTTGTTCTTCTTTGAGATAGTCAGGGAAGTTGGCAATGATACGCCCTGCTAGTGAAATATCTCTTGTTTCAACATCAATACCTGAAGACGCGGTGAATGACTGAATGATCGGTAGCAATGAATATGTTGCCAGCGCTGGCGCTTCATCAGTAATGGTATAGATGATTGTCGGCTTTTCTGTAGGCATGAAATTTCCCTATCGTTCTAATCGGGCTGAGCACCCTTTATCAATTAACGCCTCCATTTGGACGGCGTAAACGTTTTGACTGGACACCAACTCGAGAGCAAACCTAAGACAACTGCAGATGAAAACTCATCGTTTTGGCGTAGTTTTGTTCAGTCAAACGAAATCCTAAGCACTTATAATTAAACAAAATTGGTCAATTAGTCTATTATCTTGTGCGTTATTCCTGTTTTTGAGCGCGCTCATGATAGCTCAAAACACCCGTAGACAAAACTAAACCACACAGTTCGTTTACATTTTTGCAAGGTAGTTAACATGACGATTAAAACAACGCGTAAGGGTTCCCAGCGTGTTTCGCGTTCTTCATCGAGTCAATTCAAACAAAAAAGTCATGGTCAAAGGGCGAATCAAAAACGTCGTTCAGGCAACTCAAAGCGGACCGAAAAGAAGCGACCTGCCCCAAGTGAAAGAAAAGTGATTCTGTTCAATAAGCCCTACGACACCTTAAGTCAGTTTACTGATGGCGAGGGAAGAAAAACGCTCGCAGACTACATCCCGATAAAAGATGTTTACGCCGCAGGCCGACTTGATCGCGATAGCGAAGGGTTAATGGTGCTGACTAACGATGGCGTCTTGCAGGCAAGATTGACGCAACCACAATCAAAGTCTGAGAAGACCTATTGGGTGCAAGTCGACGGTGATCCATCCGAAGCAGAGTTAGACAAGCTAAGAAGTGGCGTGACACTGAAAGATGGGCCTACACTGCCTGCCAAAATCGAACGCATGGACGCCCCTATGGTTTGGGAGCGACACCCTCCTGTGCGTTTTCGCGCTAATATCCCAACGACTTGGCTAAGTGTCACTATCATTGAAGGGCGAAATCGTCAGGTGCGCCGTATGACCGCACATATTGGTTTCCCAACGCTTAGATTAATTCGCGCGAAAATGGGGCGGTTCAGCCTAGATGAGTTGCAACCTGGCGAATGGAAAGAGATCCCTGTTACGCAGCTAGACTAAAAAAACGCCGCTGATTCCAGCGGCGTTTTCAAAAATTACTTCGACAAAAGTGCTCTCACTTTATCAAGATCTTCTGGCGTATCGACACCTGCAGGGGGCGCCTCTTTTGCTAGCTCGACGTGAATACGCTCACCATACCAAAGCACACGGAGCTGCTCTAGAGATTCAATCTTCTCAAGCGCACTTGGCGCCCAATTGATGTAGGTGTTGATAAAGCCTGCTCGATACGCATAAATGCCAATATGGCGCATGAGAGGGCTTGTCGCAGTCGACTTCGGCTCTGAGGCGTACGCATCACGATCCCAGGGAATGGTGGCACGACTGAAGTAAAGGGCGAAGCCATTTCGGTCGGTGACAACCTTTACAGCATTGGGGTTGAATACCTCTTCCTCATCCTCAATCGTCACTCCAAGCGTCGCCATCGGCGCCTGGCTCGATTGCAGATTGTCCGCGACCTGCTTAATGATACTCGCTGGTATTAACGGCTCATCACCTTGAACGTTGACGATTGTGTGCTCAGGCTCAATGCCCATTAACTCAACCACTTCGGCTAGGCGCTCTGTACCCGATTGATGATCTGGGGAGGTCATACAGACTTCTCCACCAAATGCTTGAACCGCTGATTCAATTCTCACATCGTCAGTGGCAACAATGACTCGGTCAGCACCCGACTCAACAGCACGCTCATAAACATGCTGCACCATTGGTTTGCCGCAAATGTCTGCCAACGGCTTACCTGGAAGACGCGAGGAGCTATATCGAGCTGGGATGATAACCGTGAATGCCATCTATCGACCCTCTTCCATACTCATCTGTCTTGCTTCAGGTTCAAGCAACACTGGAATCCCTTCTTTAATCGGATAAGCCAATCGGTCAAGCTTACAGATAAGCTCCTGTTTATCTTTGTCGAATGTTAGCTTCCCTTTGCATACTGGGCATGCCACGATCTCAAGCAGTCTGTGATCCATAACTTTCTATTACCTTATTGATTTCTTGAAGTATTTGCTGGCTATCTTGCTCCGTAAATTGAGCTGACACTGGCAAATACCACCAATTGTCCTTTGAAAACGAGCGGCATTTCACCGCATCTTTCTCTGTCATAATGACATTATCGACACCCACACTGAGTTCGGCGAGCTTCTGGGCATCAAACGCTTGATGATCGGCAAAGCCTTGTGTTTTGGTCAAGCTTGCGCCCAACTTTTCTAAGGTGTCAAAAAAACGTGGAGGGTGTCCGATGCCAGCGAATGCGGCCAGCGAACCCAACTCAGAAATGGATGCGGTTTTTCCCGTCACTAGATTTACGGCTGTGTCTGGGCAGAGGACAAAGCGCTTTTCTGAGTTTATTTGTAATTGCTGTGAATCCGGTCCGCCGTTGACGACTTTAAGGTCAACCTCATCTAGCCTAGCAAGCGACTCTCTCATCGGTCCCAGTGGGATGGGTTGCTGGTTGCCAAAGCGCCTTACCCCATCGATTACGATGATTTCAAAAGCGCGGTCGAGTGCGTAATGCTGGAGCCCATCATCGGTGATAATGACATCGACACCCAATGACTCAAGCTGTTTCGTAGCATTCGCTCTAACCGGGTCGACACAAACGGGAACTTGAGTGCGCTCGAAGATTAGCTTTGGTTCATCGCCACACTCTGAGGGTAACGTCTCAGAGGTCACCATTAATGGATAATGCGCTGCTTTACCACCATAGCCTCGAGAAACGACACCGGGGCGCTTGCCTTGGCGTACCAAGTGCTCAACCAACCAAACAACCATGGGAGTTTTTCCATTACCACCGGCAGTAATATTGCCCACAACGATAACGGGCACCTTGGCTTTGTAGCGAGGTTTACTCCCTGATTCGTAAGCGCGACGTCGACGAGTACTCACCAACAAGTACAGTTGGCTTAGTGGCCACAGCAGCGGCCACAATATAAAGCGAAGTGGATGATTACCGAACCACAGTTTGTCTATCACTAGTGATCACCAAACTGGATTTTATGTAATTGCGCATACGCACCTTGATGCTCAATTAGGGTCTTGTGGTCGCCTCGCTCGATAATTTCACCTTCGTCAACGACAAGAATTTCATCCGCTTCTTCAATAGTGGATAGACGGTGCGCAATCACCAGCACTGTTTTGTCTTTCTGAAGCTCATCAAGAGCAGATTGAATGGCTCGCTCAGATTCAGTATCGAGCGCCGATGTTGCCTCATCCAAAATAAGGACAGGCGCATCTCGAAGCAAGGCACGCGCGATAGCGATACGTTGACGCTGACCGCCCGAAAGGCTTGCGCCGTTCTCGCCTATCACGGTATCTAAACCGTCATCGAGGTTATTAATGAATTCCATAGCATGAGCCAAGGTTGCGGCATGCTCAATTTGCTCACGAGAATACTGACCATCTGTCGCGTACGCAATGTTATTGGCAATCGTATCGTTGAACAGGTGTACGTTTTGCGAAACCAGCGCAAAGTGCTGACGGAGATTGGTTAGCTTAATATCTTGGATATTGTGACCATCCAGCTCGATAGTGCCACTATCGACATCGTAGAAACGAGTAAATAGGTTAGCGATAGTACTCTTACCAGAGCCCGAACGACCGACCAGTGCAAGCGTCTTACCAGCAGGTAAATCGAAGCTTACATTGCGCAGGGCAGGCTTTTCGCTGCCTTCATAAGTAAAGGTCACATCTTTAACCGACAGTTCACCCTTAGCTCGTGTGATTTCTTTGGTCCCATTATCGCGTTCAGTGTCCAAATCCATGAGATTGAACAAAGTTTGGCTCGCAGCCATACCACGTTGGAAATCAGCCGTCACACCGGTTAGAGCTTTCAGAGGACGCATCAATGAGAACATTGCTGAGAAAATAACAGTAAAGGTACCTGCCGTAAGCTGCTCACGAACTTCATCAAAGCTAGCTAGGAAAAGAACGGCAACTAACGCTAATGAGGCGATCATTTGAATTACAGGGTTAGCAATCGCCGATGCGGCAACCATTTTCATGGTCTGCTGACGCATTTGATTACTCATTTCATCAAAACGCGTTTTCTCGATTTGTTGACCACCGTAACTCAGAACAACCTTGTGTCCCTTAAGCATCTGCTCTGCCGAAGTCGTCATATGGCCCATTGAGGTCTGCATGTTGACGGAGATCTTGCGAAAACGTTTGGAAACCACTTGAATCGCCCACGCAACAACGGGCGCGACGACGAGCAACACGAGTGATAACTGCCAACTGCTCCAAAACATCAAGACTAGCAGGCCGATGATACTCGCACCCTCACGAACGATACTAACCAGCGAGCTACTCGTCGCCCCTGCCACCTGTTCCGAATCATACGTTATGCGAGACAGCAAACCACCCGTTGACTCCTTGTCGAAAAAGGAGACCGGCATATGCATAAAGTGGTTAAATATCCCCCTTCTAAGGTGCATTACCACTTTGCCAGAAACCCAACTTAAGCAGTACGTAGAGACAAAGCCAGATAGTCCGCGGATAAACATCATGCCGAGAATAATCAGAGGCAAAACCTTCAAGAAGTTGGACTCTACATCGCCAAAGCCTTCATCCAAAAGCGGCTTTAAAAGCGATATCATGTACGTATCCGCGACCGCATTGATAATTAGTGCGACAACCGCAACGGCTAGACCCGTTTTATACTCACGAATGTAAGTCCATAAACGCTTAAACGTCTGCAGCGTTGTTTCATCTTGATTTTGCGACATAATTCTTTATCGATTTACTTTATCTATCCTCTCATTCTACTCTGCTTCGCAACATCTGCCTATACCAAGGCGCTAGGTAATCTGACCTCGCGGTGGAAACGATGATTTCTTGACCAACAAACTGGAATGAGACTTGTCCGGATCGCCCAGTTTCATACCAAATACTTCCATTGTTTTGATATTGTTCTCGAACGACTGGACTGGGCAGTTGCCATCTTGAATCAAACTGGTTCGATGCCACTGCATAGTCAGCATCTATCGTTTGATGGAGATATCTTGAGGAAGAGGTCTTGCTGCCATGGTGAGGCACGCTCATCACATCAATAGATAGAGGTTCAAGTTCACGAGAAAGAAGTATTTCACTCACCTTTTCTATATCGCCCGTCAGCAGCAAACGGTATGTTCTATCTGTCTCTTGATACGTGACTAAGATTACACAGGAATGAGGATTGTAAGCGCGTGTGACTCTTGCAGGAGGCCACAACACCTCAAAGTCAACGGCGCCCCATTTCCATCGATCACCTCTGATACAAGAGTTGACCTGACCACCGCCCTCTGGACGACGTATCCACCTTGGGGCCATGTTCTGTTTTAGGTCGGCCTCACCACCAGCGTGGTCATTGTCGGCGTGGCTCAAGATCAAGCCTTCCAGTCTCTTTACTCCTAACGCCCTGAGGTTTGGAATCAGCACTGCTTCAGCCATCGAAAAGGTAGGGGTCGCCCTTCCTGTGTCGTAAACGACCGCTTCGTCACCCTGAACAATCGCTACTGACAATCCATGGCCCACATCGAGAAAGTGAACACTAACTTTCTGTTCTCGATGCATCATAAAATATTGTGTTGCGAACACGACAAATACAGCCGACGTCATCGAAGTTGAAAGCCACTTGAAACACAGAGCGAGCACCAACAAGACAATCACGAACATCAAATCATTGTGAACTATCGGGGTCCAAAACGAGGACGCATAGGGAAGTAATAGATCTAAGGGTAGCAGCGCTTGATCAAGCAATAGCCACAAACAATCTGAACTGAAACCCATCATATTGATGGCAGCCGCTAATAGGGTGAGCGGGACAATACAAAAACTAAACCAAGGTACAAACACAAAGTTGTATGCGGCACTGAGTAGTGGTATGCCATGAAACAGGAAACCGATTAATGGGATAAAAAGCCCCGACAAAACCAAGTGCAGGCTTACAATCGCCATCACACCTCGCGTTTTACCTAAAATAGTTAGCGTCAACAGCAATGCGCCGACTGCAAAAAAAGAGAGCCAAAAGCTCATGCTCGCAGCAGAAAAAGGAACCAATGTCAGGACGCCAGCTGCGCTAACCAACAGCACCATGAGTCGATGAATTCGCACTTGCGTTAATAGTAGTAGCGATAAAATTCCAAGCATTATCAAGGCGCGAACCGTTGAGATTGCGAAAAAACCGAGTGCGCAGTACCAATACGCGAATAGCAAACCAATACTCAATGACCAGAATTGGCCACTGTGAACCAGATTTGAGCCTAGCTTATAGGGCAGAACCAACTTGAGAAACGATATAAGCGACTTCGCAACCCAATATCCCATTCCGAAAATGACACCAATATGCAAACCAGATATCGCAATTAGGTGCGAGAGGCCGCTTTGCTGTAAGGACTTTCTTTGCTCTATTGGTAGCATGCTTCGATCGCCGAACACCAGCGCGAGATACAAGCCTTGAAAAGGACTGTTTTCTGTTGCTGCTTTCACGGCGTCATGAGCGTTTGCTCGCCAGTGATATTTAGAAACAGAAAAACTATGCTTTTTATTGGCTAAAGTAGCAATACCGACTATACCTTGAGAAAAAGCATGTTTCTCGCGGTCAAATCCTACTTGATTGAGGACGCCAGATAGGCGCTTAAGCTGAACAGGCCCAAAGAACGTGGCCCCTGCTTCTATTGCAAAAGGCGTTCTGAGGCGAACTTTAGGCGCCTTAAATGAAGGAATTGGGCGTCCGTTAATGGCCGTTATCGTTGCATGTACTTCATAGCCATGACTTATTTTTTTAAAATAGCTGTCAACTCGTGCTTTTATGGTAATATCTGTGCCAAATCGGAAAAGTACCTCGGATTGGTACTTGAAAAGACTCCCTTGTATCAAAGCCACGGACATTGCAGCGAATACTGCTGACAGCACCCAGCGACGCTTTAGCAAACAGGCGATGCATGTACAGCATGTAGGAATTAACCAGAAAATACTCGGCATCTCAGGCCACCATACAGCGCTAATCATCACTAACGAGTAGCTGAGTGGGACTGCGATACCTGTTAACAGAGCCATATTTCCCTATGCCAAGAAAGTTCATTAAACGTTTCATGCCTGATCACGAGATGATCAAAAAACAAAAGGCATTGAAAGTGTTCGGCAACCTCCTTTACAACCCGAACTTATGGTGTCTAAACCGTCGCTCTGCGGCAGGCGCTTTTGCTGTCGGTCTTTTTATGGCTTTCGTACCACTTCCTAGCCAAATGATCATGGCCGCCGGACTCGCTATTCTTTTCGGCGTCAACCTGCCGCTATCGGTCGCCTTAGTGTGGATCAGTAATCCTGTTACCATGCCGGTATTATTTTACTTTGCCTATAAGGTGGGCGCGTTCTGTATGAACACTCCGCCACAACCGTTTCACTTTGAACTATCGTGGCAATATCTATCAGACCAGATGAGCACTATTGGTCCCCCTTTCCTGCTGGGCTGTGCGATCTGTGGCACAGTGGCCGCCATAGCTGGTTACTTTGGAATACGAGGACTTTGGCGATATTCAGTGGTTCGTAGCTGGCAACAACGCTCAACACGTTAAGCGTATCCACGTTAAACGTATCTTGGTGGCAAAACAAAACACTCGAGCCGTTATGCGATGAACCACCAACTCGGCTGAAACTGATAAGTTTGCAAGCATTAAAAAAGGACCACATCAAGTGGTCCTTTTTGCTATCTGGACAAGGGGAAATCACTACCTCGTCGTTTCGTCTAATCTCTACTTGGCACTGAGGACTGTGGCTGGATTAAGCTGACTCGCTTTCATCGCAGGGTACCAGGTTGCTATCAAGCTGAGTAATGTTGCGGTCCCAGAAACCAAGAGCACGTCATTCCAAATCAATTGTGAGGGCAGAAAATCGACAAAGTAGATGTCTCCAGACAAGAACTGATGCCCGAGCAAGTTTTCTAATCCAGATACAATTGGCGTTAAATTAAGTGCAACGAGGCTGCCCAATATACCTCCAATCACACTGCCAACGACGCCAGAGAATACGCCTTGCCAGATAAAGATACGCTTAATCAGGCCATCACTCGCCCCCATAGTACGCAGAATAGCGATTTCGGAAGCGCGATCTTTTACCGCCATCATGAGCGTCGACACAATATTGAAGCAAGCGACACCGATAACCAGAACCATCACTAAATACATAATGGTTCGTACTAACTGGATATCGCGATACAGAAATCCATACTCCTGCTTCCAGCTACGAAGGTAAACGTACTCCGTCAGCGTATTACCGATTTCACGGACAATGAGCGGTGCATCAAACACATTGTCTACCTTTATGGAGACGCCTGTGACGCTTTCTCCAAGCCTCGCATAACCTTGCGCATCCTCAAGTGGGACTATGGCTAGGCTGTGATCGATCTGTCCGTTAAGCTCAAGTAAACCCGTGACTTTTACTCGCACTCGTCTTGGCGACTGAACCTTGCTGGTATCTCCAGTCGTTGGGATCATCAAGGTCACATAATCACCAACAGAGACCCCGACTTGCTGCGCGACGCCCTGCCCTAATATAACTTGCTGCTCGCCCGCTTTAAACGCGTTCCATGACTGCTCTGCAACGAAACTAGGCAACGTCGACACCTGACTTTCTAGCTCAGGTGTCACGCCTCTTAGCTCAACCGCTTTGAGTTGACTCCCCTTTTCAACGAGAGCCGTCAGCCTGACATAGGGCGCAGCACCTTCAACATGTTTGTGGTTGAGCGAGGCATCGACGACATTCTGCCAGTTTTGAATCGGTGCATTCACACCTTCAAACTCACCATGGGCGATAACCGACAGTACCCGGTTTTTAAGTTCACGCTCAAAACCGTTCATGGCAGATAGGCCAATCACAATAACCGCCACACCAACTGCGATGCCGACGATTGAAGACATAGAGATGAACGACACCATTTTGTTACGCTGCTTGGCTTTGCTAAATCGCTTACCAATGAAAAACGATAGTGACACGATTGATCCTCGTCTTACGCGCTGACTGTCGCTGCATCCACCAGCAGACCGTCTTGCATATGTAGTTGTTTGTCCATTTTCGAAGCGAGCTCATTATCGTGAGTGACAACAAGAAACGCAGTGCCATACTCGCGATTCAGAGTTCTCATCAAATCGTAAATAGACAGCGCCGTTGCATGATCCAAGTTACCAGTCGGCTCATCTGCAAGTACGAGATCGGGCTTGTTGACCAAGGCTCTCGCAATTGCCACACGTTGACGCTCACCACCAGACAACTCTGACGGTCTATGGTCGAGTCGATGTTGTAACCCTACTCTTTCAAGAAGCTCTCTGGCTTCTTGTTTCGCACTGCTCACTTTGGCACCACCGATAAGCAGTGGCATTGCAACATTCTCCACAGCGGTAAAGTCACTTAAAAGATGATGGAACTGATAGACAAACCCTAGATGCTGATTGCGAAGCTTAGCTTGCTGATTGCTTCCCATGTCTAAAAGAGACTGCCCTTGAAATTCAACACTACCTTCTGTTGCCTCATCCAACGCACCCAATACATGAAGCAGAGTTGATTTACCCGAACCGGACGAGCCAATAATGGACACCAGTTCACCACTAGCGATGTCAAAGCTGACCCCTTTCAATACCTCAGTATCAACAGCGCCGTCGTGGTAGGTTTTGCGAATATTACGACACGCGATTAACGGATTACTCATATCTAAGGGCCTCTGCGGGTTTCACTGACGATGCTCGGTAAGAAGGGAATAACGTCGCGGCTAAGCTGAGCAACACGGCACACACCACGACGACAATAATTTGATAAGGGTTGATGACCACTGGCAGCTGACCGCCAAAACTAAACAGTGCGACGCCCATTGCATCAAGTAAGCTATTTAGATTGCTTGCCAAAATCACACCTAACACGCCACCAACAATCGCACCAACTGCGCCACTACTAGCGCCTTGAACCATAAAGATACACAGCACTTGTTTGTCACTCATTCCTTGGGTCTTAAGAATGGCAACCTCTGACTGCTTCTCCATGACGACCATAATGAGCGCTGAGATAATATTAAACGCGGCAACTCCGATGATAAGCCCCAACATCAGTCCCATCATGTTTTTCTCCATGCGTACCGCTTGGAACAACTCTCCGCGCTGCTCGCGCCAATCACTCCAACTCCAACCTTCTGGTAGTGGTTGTTCACTGAGCTGGGAAACCACAAACGGGTCATCGAAAAACAATCTCCAGCCACTCGCTTGATTCGACTTATAGCGCATCAGCTTGGCGGCATCAGAAATATGCGTCACGACCAACTGACTATCGACATCCGAACCGGTACTGTATAAACCTGCTACCGTAAACATACGCTGACTCGGTATTCTTCCAAGTGGCGTATACTGGCTCGCGCTTGTGACCATCAAACGGACTTTGTCACCCACTCGCACATCCAGTTCACGCGCAAGGCTATGACCTAACAACACCTGGTATTTACCCGCCGCTAAGCGCTCGACACTGCCGCTGACAATTCTCGAACGAATAGGGTCGTCGCTGTTAGGCTCAATACCAATCATGAGTGCAGCAGAGAGCCCTTGATGACTCTGCAGTACAGCCTCACTGCGTACAATAGGCACTGCCGGTTGGCTGGATGGATAAGCGGACAGTAGCTCCGTCGGCTTGTTATCAAGATCAACACGACCCGACTCATGACTGATCACCGCTTGAGGCAATACACCTAAAATGCGACCTTTGAGTTGGGCTTCAAACCCGTTCATCACTGATAGCACAGTCACAAGCGATAAAACACCAATGGTGATACCGGCGGTGGACATATAGGAAACAAATCGACTGAATCGGTCGCCAGAACGACCTCTGAGGTAACGCAGTCCAATAAATATTGGCAAGGGGTGAAACATAGTGTTCGCCATAGAAAGAAATCTACCAGTTAATGTAACCAGAAAAGTGTCAGGGTTGTAGCCCTGGATGTCATTTTCCTTTTAAATTACTGACTTTTGCGGAATTAATCTGCCCTTTTCTTGATAACTCACGTATACCCAGAGATAATTAATGGATGTTAATTAGGGAAAAATTATGCAGCAAGACGACTTCTTCACCGTAAATGGACCGCTTAAGGCGAACATTGAGCCACTCAAAGTAGGCTCTGCACTCCCTGAATTAACGGACTATATTGCCGAGATTCCCGCTTCTTTTGTCGCATCGAGTGAGTTTAGTCAACTAGACCAAAAAACAGATGCCGCGCAGCACGAACTCAACCAACACAATTTAAAACACGTCGCAGAGTTGATCGAGCAGCAAAACAATAAGCTGAATCTGTTACTCAATTACATGATTGCTCAACAAGATGAGCCTGCGCTAAGGCACATTACGAAAAGCTTCGGTGCCAGTCAGTTGACTTACATTAGTCACGATGAACTACAACTAGGACAGTACACTAGACTCAAACTGTTTCTCGATCACCCACCTTCAGGTGTCTACTGCTACGGTGAAGTGACCAACATAGAACATCAAGATGAAGGTTATCTCGTGACACTTTCATTCGTTCGTATTCTTGAAGAACACCAAGATCTACTCATAAAAGCAGCCTTACACCAGCAACAAAAACTGCTGCGTCAACGCTCGCTAGACAGAGAAAAAAACTAATACGTTATGAGCTATTCTCCCCTACTTCCACTTAATGCCCCACAAGGCAAAGGTGACAAAAAACACTTAGGTAACCTAATAGGTGGCGCACTTGCACTATCGATCGGTGAACACGCCAATGCACATGAGCAGCACACCCTTTTGGTTGTCCCCGATCCACAAATGGCATTAAAGCTTCAAGGTGAGCTCGAACAGTTCTACTGTGGCGATGTGGCGCTATTTCCCGACTGGGAAACGCTCCCTTACGACAACTTCTCGCCACACCAAGACATTATCTCTGATCGTATCGCTCGCTTGTATTCCCTCCCTCAGCAGAGCGCGGGCATAACGATAGTTCCTGTCAGCACTTTGCTACAAAGACAGAGTCCAAGAGACTTTTTGTTGCAACACACACTCATGGTAAAAACGGGCGATCTATTCTCTCTCGATAAGCTAAGAGTGCAGCTTGAAAACTCTGGATATCGCCATGTTGACCAGGTCTTTGGACCAGGTGAATATGCCAGCCGAGGTTCGATTCTCGACCTATTCCCGATGGGAAGTTCAGCGCCGTATCGTATCGACTTTTTCGATGATGAAATAGACACGATTCGAACCTTTGATCCTGAAAATCAGCGCTCCATCGAGGATATTGAAGAGATCCGTCTTCTTCCGGCACATGAGTTCCCAACAACCAAAGATGCCATTGAAGAGTTTCGTACCCGCTGGCGTCAGCAATTTGATGCGAGACGTGAGCCAGAGTCTGTGTATATGCAGGTCAGCAAGGGGACATGGCCTGCTGGTATTGAGTATTGGCAACCACTGTTTTTTGACCATACCGAGACCTTGTTCGACTATATCAGCGAAGAATCTCAGATCGTCATGGTGGGTGATATTGAAAGTGCCGTCGATCACTTTTTGGCTGATGTCGATACGCGTTTCGAACAAAGAAAAGTCGACCCACTGCGCCCGCTACTCGAACCTAGGGCGCTGTGGCTCGAAAAAGACGAGTTCTTTGCTCAGCTAAAACAATACCCTCAACTCCAATGCCATATCGAAGAAGTTGAACAAAAGGCAGGACGTGACAATACGCCAGTTCAAGCTCTTCCTGACATCACGGTTCAGCATCAGTTAAAAGAACCGATGGCGCAAATTCGTCAGTTCACTGAGCAGTTTACGGGCAAGATCATCTTCTCTGTTGAGTCAGAAGGCCGACGTGAGGCGCTTTTAGAGCTGTTGCACCGAATCAAACTTCGTCCTGTCGAGCAATCCAGCTTGCACGATGCACTAAAAAGCAATGAGCGTTTTACCCTGGTTATCGGACAGTGTGAGCACGGATTCAGCTTCCAAGATAAATTTGCATTCATCTGTGAGAGTGACATGCTTGGCGATCGCGTTATTCAGCGTCGCAAAAAAGAAAAGCGCTCTATAAACAGTGACACTGTCATACGTAATCTCGCTGAGCTCAAACCAGGACAGCCGGTGGTACACATCGACCACGGCATCGGTCGCTATGTGGGCTTACAAACCCTAGAAGCTGGTGGTATGACGACCGAGTACGTGACGTTAGAATACCAAAACGACGCCAAACTCTACGTACCAGTTGCCTCTCTGAACCTCATTGGACGTTATTCAGGTGGCGCTGAAGAGTCCGCACCGCTCCACAAACTCGGTGGTGAAGCTTGGGCGAAGGCGCGCCGAAAAGCCGCGGAGAAAGTTCGAGACGTCGCAGCAGAGCTACTTGACGTCTATGCTAAGCGAGAGCTTAAGCCCGGCTACAAGTTTAAACTGGATCGCGACCAGTACGCGACATTCAAGGCTGGATTCCCGTTTGAGGAAACCGATGACCAAGCACAGGCGATCAATGCGGTCATGTCGGATATGTGCCAGCCAAAGGCAATGGATCGACTCGTCTGTGGTGATGTTGGCTTTGGTAAAACTGAAGTCGCCATGCGTGCTGCATTTGTATCGACCGACAATGGTAAGCAGGTAGCGGTATTGGTCCCAACGACACTGCTTGCACAACAACACTTTGAGAACTTCCGTGATCGATTTGCAAACCTGCCTATTCGAGTCGAGGTACTGTCACGCTTTAAGTCGGCGAAAGAGCAAAAAGCCATTCTTCAAGATGTCGCTGATGGCAAAGTAGACATTGTGGTCGGCACACACAAGCTACTATCAAGCGACATCCAGTTTAAAGATCTTGGGCTACTTATCGTCGATGAAGAGCACCGCTTTGGCGTTCGTCAAAAAGAGAAAGTGAAAGCCATGCGTGCGGATGTGGACATCCTTACTCTCACCGCGACACCGATTCCGAGAACACTCAATATGGCCATGAGTGGAATGCGTGATCTTTCAATCATTGCCACCCCGCCTGCTCGCCGTCTTGCTATAAAGACCTTTGTTCGACAAAACGAAGACAGTGTAGTGCGAGAAGCGATACTGCGTGAAATCATGCGTGGTGGTCAGGTTTACTTCCTTCACAATCAAGTAGAGACCATAGAAAAAGTCGCAGCCGATCTTGAAAAGTTGGTCCCAGAAGCACGAGTAACCGTTGCACATGGCCAAATGCGTGAACGCGAACTAGAGCGCGTCATGAATGACTTTTACCATCAGCGCTTTAACCTGCTAGTCTGTACGACGATCATTGAAACGGGTATCGACGTTCCAACCGCGAACACGATTATCATGGACCGCGCAGACAACCTAGGTCTAGCCCAGCTTCATCAGCTTCGTGGACGAGTGGGTCGCTCCCATCATCAGGCCTACGCCTACCTTCTGACGCCACATCCAAAAGCCATGACCAAAGACGCAGTGAAGCGTCTCGATGCTATTGCTTCATTGGAAGATCTTGGCGCTGGATTCACCCTCGCGACTCACGATTTAGAGATCCGCGGCGCAGGTGAACTGTTGGGTGACGAGCAAAGTGGTCAAATTCAATCCGTTGGCTTCTCACTATACATGGAGATGCTAGAGCAAGCGGTAGAGGCGTTAAAAGAAGGCAAAGAGCCATCATTAGATGATCTCTTGCGCGAGCAGACCGAAGTTGAACTTCGTATTCCAGCCTTGCTCCCTGATGATTATATTCCTGACATCAACACGCGCCTTTCAATGTACAAGCGTATTGCTAGCGTGGGTAATGAAGATGAACTGAATGAACTCAAGGTTGAGCTTATCGATCGATTTGGTCTTCTTCCGGACGCCGCCAAACACTTGCTTGAAGTCGCTAAAATGAAACTTCGTGGTGGTGACCTTAAAGTGAAGAAAGTAGAAGCCCATGAGAAAGGCGGCTATATTGAGTTTTATCCAGACGCTGACATTAACCCAGCCTTCTTGGTTAAACTACTTCAAGCGCAACCAACCAAGTTTGCAATGGAAGGACCAACGAAATTCAAGTTTATCGAAACGTTGACCGACCGCCGTAAGCGTTTGAACTACCTAAACAGCATGCTGGATGAATTTGAAGCGAATCGAATACCAGCTTAATTTTATGACTAGGTAGAGACTTGCCGAAACATAATGAAGGCGAATGCCACAAATTGTTTCGGCAACACTTTGTATTAATTGATATACTGGGTCCCACTCATCGACAGTGGCCATCTATGGAGAAACAATGAAAAAGCTGATCCCACTGCTAATGCTATTGGTTTCGATGCCAAGTTTGGCACAGAGACAATTTGACATAGAAGTGATCGTTTTTAAGCGCGCCGTCAATCCTGAAAAGGTCAATGAGTCATGGCCAAATGATATGCCAGACATCGACTTTAGTCGCGCTGGTTCCCTAAATGATTCAAGCTACCGTGCGTCTAAGGGGGTCCAAGCACTTCCGTCGGCTTCTTACCAGCTAAATGATGAAGTGGCTAAGCTACGTAATCACGCGGGTTACACCGTTCTAATGCACAAAGCTTGGCGTCAGGGTGATAATGGCAAAGGCTCTGCTCCGGTTTTCCGATTCCGCGCAGGCAAAGATTTTTCCACTCAGTTTTATCCAGATGGCTCTGAAAAGGGAAGCAGCAGTAACACCTCTTCACCGGTAGATGGTGTAACGGAAGTCGCTATTGATAAGCCATTATACGAGCTAGATGGCAAGCTACAAATCTACGTGCAGCATTACCTGTATGCCGAAGCTCAGCTTGATCTCAAATCTCCAAGTACCAAGCAGGTTATCGTCTCCTCGCCTATCGATGAAACACCAGCTGATGCAATAGAGTCTAACGATTTATCAGAGAACACAACATCTGACGATGTTCAAGACAGCAATGTTATCGCTGGTAACTTAGCCTCTATCGAGCCGCAACGCGAGACACTTACTTTCTTAAAAGATTACCGCCTCGACCAAAAGCGTCGCATGCGCAGTAGTGAAACACACTACCTAGATCATCCACTGATGGGGATGATCATTCAGGTGAGACGCGTACAAAACTAACGCCAACTCACAGTTAAAGGGCTCGCTAATGCGGGCCTTTTTTATATGCGCATGACTTAGGTTTATACTTTAGCTATGAACACCAATTACACCATCTATACCAAACGGCTTTGCCTGCGCCTTCTGACGCCAGATGAAGCACCTATACTTGCAGACACCATATGCACCTCTCCATCACTTCATCAATGGATAGATTGGTGTCATTCAGAATTTACTGAGTCCGAAGCACTCGACTTTATCGGAGCAACACGCCTTAACTGGGTTAAAGCTAACGCCTTTGGCTTTGCCATTTTCACAAGAAGCGACAATGAATTTCTAGGAATGGTCGCGCTCAACGAGTTCTACCACACCTTCAACATGGGCAGTCTTGGTTATTGGATGAAAGACAAAGCTCAGCAGCAAGGATACGCGGTAGAGGCTATGGAGGCGCTAGTGGAGTTCTCTTTTGCCCACCTGTTACTCACGCGCTTAGAGATAGTCTGCGACCCAGCCAATGAACCAAGCTATCGATTTGCCGAAAAGCTTGGCGCTACGTTCGAGTGCCTTGCAAAAAATCGTTATATCTTTAACGGTAAACCGCGTGAGGGAATGGTGTTTTCACTATTGCCATCTGAGTGGAATCGTACATAGCGCTAACTTAAAGAGACGAGTGTCTATAGACATTCATTCAGACGAAAAAAAGGGAAGCCTAAGCTTCCCTTTTCTAACTTTGGATTGAGGAATTAGCCGTGGTTACGAATCCACTCATCCATATCTGTTTTCAGGTTGTCTGACTTAGTACCGAAGATAGCTTGAACACCACCAGATACTACAACTACACCTGCTGCACCAAGTTGCTTAAGCTTGTCTTGGTCAACAATTTCAGTGTCAGCTACAGCAACACGTAGACGTGTGATACATGCATCTAGACCTGTGATGTTAGCTTTGCCACCGAATGCTGCTACTAGTTCGCCAGCCATTTCGTTGCCAGATACTGCTGCTGCCGCATCTTCAGTCTCGTCTTCACGACCAGGAGTCTTAAGGTCCATCGCAGTGATTACAGCGCGGAATACGAAGTAGTAGATAGCTGCGTAGATTAGACCGATACCAACCATCAGACCGATCTTCTGAGAGTTACCAGACAGTACTAGGAAGTCGATAAGACCGTGTGAGAACGAAGTACCGTGTACGAAACCTACAGTGTTAGCAACAACGTATGCAGAACCAGCTAGTAGAGCGTGGATTGCGTATAGTACTGGAGCAACGAATAGGAATGAGAATTCGATTGGCTCAGTGATACCTGTTAGGAACGATGTTAGAGCAGCAGAAGCCATGATACCCATAACTTTCGCGCGGTTCTCTGGTTTAGCACAGTGTGCAATAGCGATTGCAGCAGCTGGTAGACCGAACATCTTGAACATGTAACCACCCGCTAGCTGACCGAAGCCATTACCAGCAGCACGAGACGCTTCGTCTGCAACTAGGTAACAAGTTAGTACGCCGTTTTGAGTTTCGCCTGCAGCGTTCACACAAGTACCTGCTTCGAAGAAGAATGGTACGTTCCAAACGTGGTGTAGACCGAATGGGATTAGAGAACGCTCAACAACACCGTAGATACCGAATGCTAGTTGTGGGTTTTGCTCAGCTGCCCAGTGAGAGAATGCACCGATTGCAGAACCGATTGGTGGCCATACGATAGACAGTACGATACCAAGTGCGATTGCAGTGAAACCAGTAATGATTGGCACAGCACGCTTACCAGCGAAGAAGCCAAGGTATTCTGGAAGTTGAATCTTGAAGAAACGGTTGAATGCCCAAGCAGCCACACCACCGACAAGGATACCACCTAGTACACCTGTATCGATTTTTTCAACGCCCATAACACCAGCCATTACGCTAAGCGTAGCAGTCATGATGCCGTAACCAACGATAGCTGCAAGACCTGCAACACCGTCGTTGTTAGTAAAGCCTAGTGCAACACCTACAGCAAATAGCAGTGCCATTTGGCCGAATACTGAACCACCAGCTTGTTCCATTAGGTTTGAAACCACATCTGGAATGAAGCCTAGGTTAGCAGCACCTACCCCAAGTAGAATACCTGCAACTGGTAGTACCGATACTGGTAGCATCAGAGACTTACCAACTTTTTGCAGGTTAGCAAAAAGGTTCTTAAACATGTTTATGCTCCTGATAAAGTTATTAGTATTATGGGCTCTAACGGCACACCCCCGTAGCCTAAATGTTAGCACCCATAGAAAATGTAACCACGATTCGAATTATATTTTCTGCCTCTAAATATATCTTGATGACCCTCAAGGTTTCTACACACTTACGAAATTTAGTTTCAAAACTACGCATGGATCACGTTTCAATCGGGCTTGTGTAATGGTTTTCAGTGAATCTAAATTATTGAAATTAATACAATAAATAATTACATCAATTAATTTTACGGGGTGAATAAAATACACTCTTAAGTTATTTTACGTAACATAATTACAGTTTGTGCTGAATCACTTCTTTTTTCTCAACAGATTTCGTTAACGTTAAATTAATTTGATATTTTCAAATTTTTTCGACAAAAAAGGCGCAAACTGCGCCTTTTCTAATCGGTTGTATCTGAGTTGTTATTTCCTAACGCAAAAAAAGATCTTGATAGTTTTTGCTGGTTTTTTCTCCAACTTCTGACAGCGATACCCCTTTTAGCTGAGCAATATAGGCAGCAACCTCCACTACGTAGGCCGGTTGATTCTCTTTGCCACGATGCGGAATTGGTGCGAGATAAGGAGAGTCTGTTTCAATAAGCAGCCTTTCAAGCGGTAATTGTTTCACGACCTCTTTGAGTTCTTTGGCTTGTCTGAAAGTGACAATGCCTGAAATGGAGATATAGAACCCGAGATCCATGGCTGCTTCAGCAAAAGCCAGATCCTCGGTAAAACAGTGGATCACACCACCACACTTGTCCGCCCCGCCATTACGAAGAATGGATAACGTGTCTTCGCGCGCGTTTCTAGTATGGATAATTAGCGGTTTATTGACATCCACCGCCACCTCAACTTGCTGCTCAAAACGCTTTTTTTGCAGCTCAGCCGTTTCTGGTTGATAGTGGTAGTCTAAACCCGTTTCACCGACAGCAACGACCCTGTCATTGGCAACGTACTTCTTAAACTGCTCCAAAGAAAAAGCACTCTCTACATCAAGTGGATGCACACCACAAGATGCCATGATCTCTGGGTATGGCTTGATTAGCTCCATCATATTTGGAAATGAGTCAAGCGTAACGCCGACAGATAATAGCTTGTCAACGTTAGCGGCTTTTGCTTTTTTAAGTACATCTTCGATGCCATCATGCAGCTCTTCATAGTTCAGCTTATCGAGATGGCAATGGGAATCTACAAACATAAAGTCTTCTTCGTGCGTAAGAATTTAAAGATACTGACAGCCCGATTCGGCTTCAGCAAATGAAAGCTCTCGGCATAATAATGAACAACCATGCCGAGGATAGTGAGCGTTAATTTAAGCGGTTAAGAAAGAGTATAGCCAATTAGTCACGAGTAACTCAGCATTTAACCCGCTAGACTCGCTAAGTTGCTTTTTAAGCTCTGCCAAGGATTCAGATTGCTTGAACAAACTCTGATAGGAATATAACGATGCTAGTTGAGCAGCTTCAGGAATCATCTCGCCTTGGTCAAGACCTAACGACTGCTTTTGAGCACTAGCCAATACCAACCACAACCATGAAAGCTGTTCATCAAAGGGGACGTCACTTTTCAAGAATACATTCATAAAGGCTGTCACGTCCGCATTACGATTCGTTACAGCGCTTAGAAATGCTGAGAGCAGTGTATCTAACTCCTTTTCTCTACCCTGTTCTACGAACGATTTTATCGCTAAAGGCTCAGACTGACATAGGTAAGCAATTCGAAGAGAAATACGCTTTCCTAATTGTGAGCTGACCCAGTCAACAGATTGAGCTTGAGACGGAGCAGAAAGATGCCAGACCTCACATCGGCTGCGAATCGTTGGCAGCAAACGCTGGGCATGCTCTGTCGTTAAGATGAACACACAATTGCTAGGTGGTTCCTCTAGAGTCTTAAGTAGTGCATTGGCAGCGGAAACATTCATGCGCTCGGCTTGAGGCAGGATAATCAATCGATATCCACCAAACTGAGAAGACTCAAGAGCCCATTTATTCGCTTGTCTAATTTGCTCAACCGAAAGGTTCTTTTTATCTTTTTCAGGTTCAACGAAGTGAACGTCTGGGTGAGAATCAGAAGCGACCAGGCTGCAAGCATGACAAAAGCCGCACGGCTCAGAGGCATCGTTCTGACACATTAAACCTGCGACATATCGCTCAACTAGAGCCTCGGGTCCCAAGCCAATCTTAGCTTGGATCAGCATTGCTCCTGGAATATGCTGCTTCTCAAGGTTCCCCTTGAGCTTTTGCCACAGTTCAGCCTGCCATGGATAGTCCTGCATACTTGCTCCTACTGCGCGGCCAACCAAGCTTGCACAGCATGGCGAATGTCCGCTTGAACCGATTCCATATCTTGGCTTGCATCGATAATCACAATGCTCGAATCCGAATTTGCCAATTCTAAGTAGCGTTCGCGGGTGCGGTCGAAAAATGAAATATCCATTTTCTCAATTCGGTCTAGCTCACCTCTACCACGTGCTCGCTCAAGACCGAGTCTTGGGTCAAGATCTAGATACAGGGTGAGGTCTGGCTTAAAGTCGCCAAGTGCGATCTCTTTAAGCGAAGACATAATATGCTTATCGATTTGACGACCACCGCCTTGGTAGGCTTGTGAAGAGAGATCATGTCGATCACCAATAACCCAAGAGCCAGACTCAAGAGCAGGCTTGATCACGGTTTCTAGCAATTGAATACGAGCTGCATAAATCAGCAGTAGCTCAGAGCGATCTTGAAGAATCTCCCCTTCTTGCTCTTCTTTTACCAAGGCACGCAATTTTTCAGCCAAGGCTGTGCCACCAGGCTCACGAGTATTCTCAATAGAATCAATGCCAGCTGCTTCTAACTCAGAGCGTAACACACTGATTGCTGAACTCTTACCAGCGCCTTCTAGGCCCTCTATTACGATAAATTTGCCTTGGTTCATTTTCGACTTCTTAATTGTTTTAGATACTGTTGGACCGCGCGGTTGTGGTCTCTTAAATTCTTTGAAAAGACATGGCCACCTGTACCGCTAGCCACGAAATATAGATAATTGCTGTCTTCCGGATTTACTGACGCCATGATAGATGCTTTGCCAGGCATTGCAATTGGCGTTGGTGGTAAACCATTAATGACATAGGTATTGTATGGCGTTGCTTCTCGAAGATCTTTCTTACGAATGTTGCCATCGTATCTATCGCCCATGCCATAGATCACCGTTGGGTCGGTTTGCAGGCGCATACCGATGTTTAGGCGATTAACGAACACAGACGCCACACGTTCGCGCTCTGATGGTACTGAGGTCTCTTTCTCGATAATAGATGCCAAAATCAAGGCTTCGTACTCGTTCTTTAGTGGAAGCTTATCTTGTCGCTGCTCCCAACTTTCCGAAAGTACCTTGTTTAACTTTCTGTTAGCGCGCTTTAAAATATCAAGGTCACTATCACCCACGGAGTAATGATAGGTTTCTGCAAGGAAGAGCCCTTCTAACCGTTCGTGCTCGATGCCCAGCTCTTGCGCTATCGCTTTTTCGTCCATTTCAAGCGTTTTGTGCTCTAGGTAATCTGCATTAGCAAACTGTTCACGCCATTCTTTAAAGGTAGAGCCTTCAATAAAGGTAATCGCAAGTTGGTACTCTTTACCCTCGATAACCGCGTCAATCGCCTCTTTAAACGTCATATTCGGCTTCAGTTCGAATGTTCCAACCTTAATTTGCGTGAGCTCTGGATGGAAGCGGCGAACTAATTCGGCATATGGCGTAGGCTCAATCCATTGATTACCCTCAAATGTCGCCATTAGCGTATTGAGACTGTTGCCGCGCTCTACGGTAATCAGTGTTGGCTCTTCAAGGTTCAGAGGCTGGTTAACAAAATCCTGCACGCTATTTTTAACATGAACAAAGCCGCCTACTGCTACTGCAGCAAGTATGATGACGAGCAATAAAAACTTCTTTAGCACAGACTTAATTTCTCCTGAATCTGTTTTGTTATTGGACCGATAGACAGACCAACTTCCCTAATTTTGGTGATGGGTGCAACCCCCAGAATACAATTGGTAACGAAAACTTCTTCGGCCGCAAGGAGATCTTCAAGATCGAAGTACCCAACGTTGACAGAAATACCCAGTAACGTCAGCTCCTCAATCACGACCTCACGCATGACACCAGCAACTCCGGCAACACTAAGGTCTGGTGTAAACACTTGATTGTTGTTCACCCAGAATACGTTAGCCATTGTGGTTTCAATCACTTTGCCGTTAAAGTCGAGCACAATGCCATCAAGATGACCACTAGATTCAACATTTTCCTTAGCTAAGATCTGTTCCAGTCTATTATTGTGCTTGAGTCCAGCCAGCAAAGGATTATGCCCAAGTCGTACATCCGAGATTGATAGTTCCAAGCCATTTTCACGAATTTCGTGGTAGTTCGGTGGAAAATCGAAGCTACTTACCGTAACAAAAGGACCTTTAGTTACCTTAGTACTGTAACCGCGACCACCTTGGCCGCGACTTACATGCAGTTTTATGCCAGCTTCACTTGCATCAGACGCATGTGACTCGATCTCCAACCGCAGAGCATGCCAGTCTACCGGCGCGATCTTAAGACACATCAGCGCCTTTTCCATACGAGTGACGTGACGTTCCCACAACTGAAGTTTGCCATATCGCGTCAATATGGTTGTAAAGCAACCGTCACCGTATTGAAAACTTCTATCCGTGACCGCAACATGGTCAATCTTCTGGCCATTTCGCCAAAACATGTTGATTCCTTTAAATAACAAAACGGCTCAATGCTAAGCATCAAGCCGTTCGAATACAAGTCTCTTATGCGATTACCGCGGTTTACATCTTCTTGAAGATAAGCGAACCGTTAGTACCACCAAAACCGAATGAGTTACAAAGTGCATATTCCATATCCACTTTACGTGCGGTAAATGGCACTAAGTCAACATCACATTCAGGATCAGGGTTATCTAGGTTAATCGTTGGTGGAACAATTTGGTCAACCAAAGACATGATGGTAATGATAGCTTCAGCCGAGCCCGCAGCACCCAATAGGTGACCTGTCATAGACTTGGTAGAAGAAACCAGTACTTTCTTCGCGCCTTCCTCACCAAGTGCACGTTTAATGCCCTTGATTTCCGCCACATCACCTGCAGGAGTTGATGTACCGTGTGCGTTAACATAACCAATCTGTTCGCCAGTGATACCAGCGTCACGCAGTGCTGCTTCCATTGCAAGCGCACCACCAGAGCCATCTTCGCTTGGAGACGTCATGTGGTAAGCGTCACCGCTCATACCAAAGCCAACAAGCTCTGCATAGATTTTAGCGCCACGTGCTTTTGCGTGTTCGTACTCTTCTAGTACCAACATACCTGCACCATCACCTAGCACGAAGCCGTCACGATCAACATCCCATGGACGAGATGCTTTTTGAGGCTCATCATTGCGAGTTGATAGCGCCTTCGCTGCGCCAAAGCCCGCCATGCCAAGTGGTGTAGATGCTTTTTCAGAACCACCAGCAACCATTGCTTCTGCATCACCATAAGCGATCATACGAGCAGCGTGGCCGATGTTATGTAGGCCTGTTGTACATGCTGTAGAGATAGCAATGTTAGGACCACGTAATCCAGCAAGAATAGAAAGTTGGCCAGCAACCATGTTTACAATAGTCGAAGGGACAAAGAAAGGACTTACACGACGAGGGCCTTTCGATACCAACGCTTGATGTCCCGCTTCAATTAGGTCAAGGCCACCAATACCAGAACCGATAGCCACACCTACACGGTGTTGGTTTTCTGGAGTGACTTCAAGACCAGAGTCTTTGAGTGCGTGCATACCTGCTACGATGCCGTACTGGATAAACAAATCCATTTTCTTAGCATCTTTTTTAGACACGTATTCACTACCGTCAAAGTCTTTAACTAAGCCAGCGAAACGAGTAGAGAAATCGGTTGTATCGAAATGTTCAATATTTACGATACCACTCTTGCCTTCAAGAAGGGCTTTCCATGAAGATTCTACGCTGTTGCCTACCGGCGACAACATACCCATGCCAGTGACAACAACACGACGCTTGGACACGATTTTTTCTCCGGGATATTTATGATTCTATATGAAAGGATAGAAGACGTTTTAAAAAAACACAGGCGGCCAAGGAGGCCGCCTAGAAAGAGATATTACTGAGCGCTGTTTACGTAGTCGATAGCAGCTTGAACAGTAGTGATCTTCTCAGCTTCTTCATCAGGAATCTCAGTGTCGAATTCCTCTTCTAGAGCCATTACTAGCTCAACTGTGTCTAGAGAGTCAGCACCTAGATCGTCAACGAAAGAAGCTTCGTTTTTAACTTCTGTTTCGTCCACACCTAGCTGTTCAACAATGATTTTCTTTACGCGTTCTTCGATGTTGCTCATTTTAATTTTCCTTTACAGATTTCGCTCTATGCGATGTTTCCGTAGTTTATTCGAACTGTTGAAAGTTGCAAGGGGGTCCTTGCTGGTCAAACCACAATTTTAGCGAATTTAACCGAAATTCAGTACATTTTTGACTTAAATCATGCACAAATGTTGCACAGATCAAACCATGTACATGCCACCATTTACGTGAAGTGTTTCACCTGTGATGTATGCCGCTTCTGGCGATGCAAGAAATGCAACAGCTGAAGCGATTTCACGTGGGTCACCTAAACGACCAGCAGGCACGTTGGCTAGTGTAGCAGCTCGTTGCTCATCATTCAGTGCTTTTGTCATATCTGTTTCGATAAAACCTGGTGCAACTGTGTTCACCGTCACACCGCGTGAAGCAACTTCACGAGCCATAGACTTGGTGAAACCGATTACGCCTGCTTTTGCAGCAGCATAGTTCGTTTGACCAGCGTTACCCATAGTACCAACGACAGAACCCACGTTGATGATGCGACCCTGACGCTTCTTCATCATACCGCGCAACACAGCTTTAGATAGGCGGAAGATAGACGTTAGGTTAGTGTCCATGATATCTGTCCACTCATCGTCCTTCATACGCATTAATAGGTTATCGCGAGTGATACCAGCGTTGTTAACAAGAATGTCGATCGCGCCAAATTCATCGTTGATTTGCTTAAGAACAGCTTCGATCGAGTCAGTATCTGTCACGTTTAGCGCTAGGCCTTTGCCATTTTCACCTAAGTACTCGCTGATAGCAGCTGCACCGTTATCAGATGTCGCCGTACCAATTACTGTCGCACCGCGCTCTACCAGTAGCTCTGCAATTGAGCGACCAATACCACGGCTTGCACCTGTTACTAAGGCAATCTTGCCTTCAAGGTTCATCATTATTGGATTCCTTATTATTTTGCAGCTTCGAGTGACGCAGCGTCATTTACCGCAGCCGCACTCAATGTCTTAACAATGCGTTTTGTTAGGCCAGTTAACACTTTACCTGGACCAAGTTCCAACAGTTTTTCAACGCCTTGCTCGCTCATTTTCTCAACGCCTTCAGTCCAACGAACTGGGCTGTGAAGCTGGCGAACTAGCGCGTCTTTAATTTTTGCCGGGTCGGTTTCTGTTTCAACATCAACGTTGTTGATGACAGGAACCGAAGGTGCGTTGAATTCAATCGCTTCAAGCGCAACCGCGAGCTTTTCTGCTGCTGGTTTCATCAGCGCACAGTGAGAAGGTACCGACACTGGCAATGGTAGCGCGCGTTTAGCACCCGCTTCTTTACATAGTGCGCCGGCTCGCTCTACTGCTGCTTTGTTACCCGCAATAACTACCTGACCTGGTGAGTTAAAGTTCACTGGGGAAACCACTTCACCCTGTGCTGCTTCTTCACACGCTTTAGCAATCGACTCATCATCTAGACCGATGATGGCATACATCGCGCCAACGCCAGCAGGAACGGCTTCTTGCATCAACTGACCGCGAAGTTCAACAAGTTTGATCGCTTCTTTGAAGTCAATGACACCAGCACACACTAGCGCTGAGTACTCACCTAGGCTGTGACCCGCTACGAGTTTAGGCTGAGCAAGACCCTGCTCTTGCCATACACGCCAAATAGCTACAGAAGAAGCTAATAGCGCAGGCTGCGTGCGATGGGTTTGATTTAAATCTTCGGCTGGGCCGTTTTGAACCAATGCCCATAGGTCGTAACCAAGTGCTTCAGATGCTTCCGCAAATGTCGCTTTTACGATCTCATGTTGCTCGCCTAGCTCTGCTAGCATGCCAACTGTTTGTGAACCCTGACCTGGGAACACGATTGCAAAATTACTCATCGTTATTTCCTTAAACAACGCAATCTATGACTTTTATATCGCTCGGTGTTCGTGAGGTTAGAAGCGAACTAACGCTGAACCCCAGGTAAAACCACCACCAAACGCTTCTAATAGAAGGTTCTGTCCACGCTTAATGCGACCATCGCGAACCGCCTCATCTAAGGCCGTTGGTACGGTTGCTGCCGAAGTATTACCGTGGCGATCAAGTGTTAGGACGACTTGATCCATCGACATACCCAGTTTTTTCGCGGTTGCCGAAATGATGCGATAGTTCGCTTGATGAGGAACCAACCAATCGAGGTCCTCTTTGCTCATATCGTTCGCGCTTAGTGTATCTTTAACTAGTTTCGATAGCTGAGTAACGGCAACTTTGAATACTTCGTTACCCGACATGTTCAGCCACTTATCGAGTTCACCGCCACGTACAGGCATTTCAAGACTGAGAAGATCGCCAAAACGACCATCTGCATATAAATGCGTCGAAATGATGCCTGGCTCTTCACTAGCACCCAAAACCACAGCACCGGCTGCATCACCGAATAGGATGATGGTTGAGCGATCAATTTCTTCGACCGTTTTAGATAGACAATCTGAGCCAATCACCAATACGTTTTTACACATTCCTGAACGGATATGTTGATCAGCAACTGACAGCGCGTATACAAAACCTGTACATGCTGCAGCCATATCAAAAGCAGGGCAACCTTGAATGCCAAGTTTTGCTTGAACTTGACAAGCCGACGAAGGAAAAGCGTGGCTACTACTTGTTGTTGCAACAATAATTAGATCGATATCATTCTTATCGATGCCTGCCATCTCAATGGCTTTCAAGGAAGCTTCGTAGCCCATGTCTGCAACGGTTTCGTCCTCTGCAGCAATTCTACGTTCTTTAATACCTGTGCGAGTGACGATCCATTCATCTGTCGTATCTACCATTTTCTCTAGATCTGCATTGGTGCGGATCTGAGACGGCAGGTAGCTGCCTGTACCTAAAATTTTGCTATACATGAAGACTAATACTGCCTCTCGAGTAACACTGCTTCTAGACGATCGCTTATTTGGTTTGGCACTTGGCGTTTAACCTCGTGAACCGCTTCGCCTATTGCATTAACAAGCGCTGAAACATCAGCACTTCCGTGGCTTTTTATGACAATGCCGCGCAATCCTAACAAACTTGCCCCGTTATACTGGTCGGGGTTCAGTGCTTTAACTTCGTTTAATACATCAGAAAACAGCAATCTAGCCAGCCATCCCTTGATTGTAGAGGTGGATAATTTGGCTTTAAGTTTGTTGATAATAAATTGCGCAGTTCCTTCGCAAGCTTTCAATGTTGTGTTACCAACAAAGCCATCGCAGACAATGACATCTGCGCTGTCGCTGAGTAACTCATTTCCTTCAACGAATCCAATATAGTTAATAGATCGGCATTGTGTCAGCATTTCTGAGCAACGTTTGACGAGATCGTTACCTTTTATTTCTTCTGCACCGATATTCAATATTGCGACTCTAGGGCTTCGTCCAAGATGTTGCTCAGCAAGTGCGCTTCCCATTACAGCAAACTGAAATAGAGAATCGGCATCGACAGACGCATTTGCGCCAAGATCTAGCATCCAGGTTTTTCTGCCTTGTGCAGTAGGTAGAGCGGAAACTAACGCAGGTCTATCTATACCAGGGAGGAGCTTAAGACGGAATCTTGATAGTGCCATTAGCGCACCGGTATTACCGCCGCTTACGCACGCGTCAGCTTGCTCGGATTCAACTAGATCAATCGCTATACGCATAGACGTATCTTGACTGTTTCTGAGGGCGAAGGAAGGCTTTTCGGAATTCGAAATGACTCGGTCACTATGCATGACCGTAAGACGGTTACTGTTTTGGTAACCTAGGTGTTTGAGTTGCGTGTTTATTGACGGCTCGTCGCCAACAAGCACCACTTTTAGCTCTGGGAAAAGCGACAGTGCCTGCACGGCGGCAGGCACTGTTACGGAAGGACCGTAGTCCCCGCCCATTGCATCAAGTGCAACGGTTATATTATGCAAAGGTCAACCTTACTTGTTGATAACCTTTTTGCCACGGTAGTAACCGTCAGCAGTCACGTTGTGACGTAGGTGAGTTTCACCTGAAGTTGCGTCTACAGATAGTGCAGCTGAAGTTAGCGCATCATGTGAACGACGCATGCCACGCATAGAACGTGACTTCTTGCTTTTTTGTACGGCCATGGACCCTACTCCTATGTTAGTAATTTAAACGTCAGTAACTCTGTTACTCACGCTTTAAGCTCTTTAAAACATCAAATGGATTTGGCTTATCTTCTGGAACCTCTTCCGGAATATCTCCAAACACCATGTTGTTTGAGTCAACGCTACAGTCTGCTATATCGTGCATTGCGACTTGAGGCAGGTTTAAGATGAACTCGTCTTCAACTAATTGTATGAGATCGACCTCACCGTACTCATTAAGATCTACCAAATCGTAATCTTCCGGTGCGTCCTCTTCACTCTTCTCACTATAGTAAGGAGTATAAGTGAATTGAACTTCACACAGGTGTGTGAAAATCTCATTACAACGCTGACATTCCAAATCAACTTCGATGTTAGCTTTACCAGAGATAACAACGAGTCGCTGTTCATCATGCCCAAAGGACAATGTCACTTCAGCATCGCGTTTTACGCTACTAACTGACTCGCTCAGACGCTTGAAAAGGCTGACTTGGATGATGCCATCGTAGTCGAGTCTCTTCTGTGCCGTCTTACCCGGGTCAACAGTTCGCGGTATTTTTACCTTTTGCATAGGGCGCGAATATTATCTTCCAAAACGGATTTAGTCAAAGAAAAAGGCGAAAAAGTTGTACTTTTTTTGCCTACAGATTAAGAATCTAACAATATGTCCAGAAACTGCAATTATGATAAGAAAACTGAGCCCAAAATGAAATCCACAAGACTCATTTTAGCGTCCACTTCTCCCTTCCGTGCTGAGCTTTTGAGCAAACTGGCACTAGAGTTTGAAGCGAAGGCACCCAATGTAGATGAAAAAGCCCACTCAAGCGAGTCTGCAGAGCAGTTAGTACAGCGTCTTGCACTTGAAAAAGCGCAAGCTCTCGGAGCGGAGCCCGATGCTATCGTTATTGGAAGCGATCAAGTGTGCGTCATCGATGGCCAGATTATCGGTAAACCGCTCAACAGAGAAAATGCCGTAAATCAACTCTCTCAACAGAGCGGTAAAACCATTCGTTTTTATACGGGTCTTGCCGTCTACAATACCGAAACCGGCACCTCAGACGTCACAGTCGACACATTCGATGTCAGCTTCAGAAACCTAACACAAAAGCAGATTGAGCGTTACGTCGATATTGAGCAACCCTTCTACTGTGCTGGCAGCTTTAAAAGTGAAGGGCTTGGTATCACTTTATTTAGTGCGTTAAATGGTAAGGATCCAAACACCCTAGTCGGACTGCCACTGATCGATTTGATCACCATGCTAGAAAAGCACGGAATCTCCCCACTCGCCTAAGCGTTGGCTGACCATTAACAAAAAAGCGAAGCTGTAAAGAGCTTCGCTTTTCTACAAATCGCATCACCGAAAATCATTGCATCGTTTTCAGCTTATTCAGAGCGCGTTGTAGCTTAGGTTCCATCTCAGCGTGGATTTCCATTTTTTCTTCTTTGCCTGGGTGCGTGAAGATGATATTTGCAGCGTGTAAGAAGAGTCGATCGAGACCTACCTTTGCGGTATACGCATCAAATCGACGGTCCCCGTAGCGATCATCCCAAGCTATCGGGTGTCCAGTATATTGCGTGTGGACGCGAATCTGATGCGTTCGACCGGTGATAGGGCTTGCCTGAATCAAGGTTGCCTGCTCGTAAGACGCAAGAACCTTGAAACGAGTTTCCGATGCTTTTCCGTTGGGGTTCACTCTAACAATACTGTTCACTTCATTTTTCAGAAGTGGCGCTTTCACCACCTTACAGCTCGGCTTCCATTTGCCCATCACCAACGCGTAGTAGTATTTCTGAACCGTCTTCTCACGGAACTGAGCTTGCAGGTGACGAAGCGCAGAGCGCTTTTTCGCGACTAGGAGAATACCAGAGGTATCTCTGTCTATACGATGCACCAACTCAAGAAATCGAGCTTGCGGTCTTAGCGCACGCAGTGCTTCGATGGCACCGAACTTAAGGCCACTCCCGCCATGCACGGCTAACCCTGATGGCTTGTTCAACACCAACATGTGATCATCTTCATAGATAATTTGGGATTCAAGCTCCGCCACCTTGTTGAGATTAGTATTGAGCGGCGCTTCAGGCTCTTTCTCTTCTAGAGTTACAGGAGGAATACGAACCAAGTCGCCTGCTTGCAATTTATATTCTGCCTTCACACGCTTTTTATTTACGCGCACTTCTCCCTTGCGCACAATTCGGTACACAACACTCTTTGGGATGTTTTTTAGTTGGTTACGCAGAAAGTTATCTATGCGTTGGCCAGCCATATCGTCGTCGATGTCGACGAATTGGACTTTTGTTCTTATTTCACTCATTTCGTCATTATAACACTCAAACTCTCAAGAAAAGAACGCTTTCTAAATGTTGATTGCCTAAGGTTTGGTAGAGAAAACCTGTCAAAGTTGTCGGAATGTAACCTTTTGGACAAGTTGTGGATAGTTTTTGACCACCCAAGGACGAGGTTTCCCCCACCCACATTTTTGCCCATTTAAATCAGTACATTATCCGTACAGACGCGATGAAAGCTTGGTTTTTTTCTGTGGTTTAGACTAAAGCTGATTGCTGATATTTGGTTGCGCTGCTATAGTTCACAGCTGCAATGGATAATTAGATTCGATTTTCTATTTGTCGCTATTATCTTTGAGCAATTAAATGTTGAGTAGACCGCTTAGTATTGAAACGCAGCAACTGGCATAAGACGTTGATAGCTAGGCCTTCCTTGTCACCTACTCACGTACTCGTGTTTGAGTAATACCGCCACAGACGCGGATCACACAGCCTCAGTCCTGTGTGATGACTGTAGTGCCCACGAGCATCCCTTCCAGCCGGGAGGCTGCATTAAATAAAGCCATGGGATCAGGCACCGCGAGTTACGAAACCTGTGACAAGAGCAATGATGAAAACAAAGAAAATACAACGAGAATTTCTGTAATGAAAAGAATGTTAATCAACGCAACTCAAAAAGAAGAGTTGCGTGTTGCTTTGGTTGACGGTCAGAAACTGTTCGATCTTGATATCGAAAGCCCTGGCCATGAGTCAAAGAAAGCAAATATCTACAAAGGACGTATCACTCGAGTTGAGCCTAGCCTAGAGGCCGCATTCGTTGACTACGGTGCCGAACGCCACGGTTTCCTCCCTCTTAAAGAAATTGCAAAAGAATACTTCCCACAAGGTTACACCTACCAAGGTCGTCCAAGCATCAAAGATGTATTGAGCGAAGGCCAGGAAGTCATCGTGCAAGTTGAAAAAGAGGAGCGTGGTAGCAAAGGTGCTGCACTGACAACGTATATCTCTCTAGCAGGTAGCTACTTGGTTCTTATGCCTAACAACCCTCGTGCTGGCGGTATCTCTCGTCGTATCGAAGGTGAAGAGCGCACTGAACTTAAAGCGGCACTGAGCACACTTGAACTCCCTCAAGGTATGGGTCTAATCGTCCGTACCGCGGGTGTAGGCAAGAGCGCCGAAGAGCTTGAGTGGGATTTACGTTTCCTTCTAAACAACTGGGAAAATATTAAGGGCGCAGCGGACCAAAACCCTGCTCCGTTCCTAATTCACCAAGAAAGTAACGTCATCGTCCGCGCACTGCGTGACTACTTACGTCGCGACATTGGTGAAATCCTTATTGATAGCAACACGATTTACGAGCGCGCGCGCCAACATATTCAATTGGTACGCCCAGACTTCGTAAACCGCGTGAAGAAGTACGACAACGAAGTACCGCTATTTAGTCACTACCAAATCGAAAGCCAGATCGAATCTGCCTTCCAACGTGAAGTTCGCCTACCTTCTGGTGGCTCTATTGTTATCGACCCAACAGAGGCGCTTACCTCTATCGATATCAACTCTGCACGTGCAACAAAAGGTAGTGATATCGAAGAGACAGCTCTCAACACTAACTTAGAAGCGGCAGATGAGATTGCTCGTCAATTGCGTCTTCGTGACCTTGGTGGTTTGGTTGTTATCGACTTTATTGATATGACGCCAGTTCGTCACCAACGTGAAGTTGAAAACCGTCTGAGAGAAGCGGTTCGTATCGACCGTGCTCGCGTACAAATCGGTCGTATTTCTCGCTTCGGTCTTCTTGAGATGTCTCGCCAACGCTTGAGCCCGTCTCTAGCAGAAGCAAGCCACCACATCTGTCCACGTTGTAGTGGTACTGGTGTTGTACGTGATAACGAATCTCTCGCACTTTCTGTACTTCGTTTAATCGAAGAGGAAGCACTAAAAGACAACACATCGCAGGCTTTAGCGATTGTTCCAGTGCCAATCGCTTCTTACCTATTGAACGAAAAACGTCGCTCTATCAACCATATTGAGCGCGTTCAAGAAGTGAAGATCACCATCGTTCCAGATTCAGACATGGAAACGCCGCATTTTGAGGTTATCCGTGTACGTGAAGGCGAAGAGCAAGATCTCCTGTCTTACCTGCTACCTAAGAAGCTAGAAGCGCTGCGTGAAGCTGAAGCTAAAGAAGCGGGTGAATCAGAAGTGAAGCCGCGTAAGGTTGAGCAACCAGCCCTTCAAGGCTTTGCAACTCCAACGCAAACTGCGCCAACACCAGCGCCAAAAGCGCCTGAGAAGAAACCAGCTGCTGAGCCTAAAGCTGAGAAGCCGGGCCTATTCTCTCGTATTCTTTCTGCAATCGGTTCTCTATTCGCTTCACCTGAAGCAGAGAAGAAAGAGCCAGAGAAGAAAGAAGAAACAAACAAAAACCGCAACAATCGTTCGCGCCGTAACCGCAACAACGATCAGCGCCGTCGCAACAACAAAGAGTCTCGTGACAACGATCGCAACAAGAATCGTCGTAACAAGCCTAACCGTGACCGCGATGAAGAGAAAGAGACGCAAAGCAACGCTCAACAAGAGCCACGCAAATCTCAGAACCGTCGTAACAAGCAGCAAGACCGTCGTAATAAGAAGCGAGATGAAGCTGCTAACAAATCGAAGGTAGAAGAGCAAGGTAAGCAAATCGCTGCTGACGTACAAGCAGAGAAGAAGAGCCCTCGTTCAGAAGATAAGCGCTCAGAAGAGAAAACTGCCAAAGTCAAAGAGCGTCGTCAACGTCGCAAACTGACTAAGCAAGTTCGCGTTAAAGACCAAAATGCCAAACAGGAAGAGCTCGCAGAGCAACAAAATGTCGCAGCTGTAACTCAAGCGCCTGTTGAAAAACCACAAGCGCCAGAAGCGTCTAACGAAGCTGGGGCAAAAGAGGAAGGTAAGCAGCGTCGCAACCGTCGTTCTCCACGTCACCTACGTGCAAGTGGTCAACGTCGTCGTCGTGGTCGTGATCGCCGTCCTAACCCATTCCGTCTTCGCAAAGGTGGCGTTGCTTCACCAGAAATGGCAATGGGTAAAGTGATGCCAAGTTACGGTATTACCAAGCCTAAGGCGAAAACAAAACCTGAAGCGGAAGTGAAGGAAGTTACAGTTAACGTAACTGGTATGGCGATGCCAGAGATGGCAATGGGTAAAGTCATTGTAATGCGCAAACCAGAGCCAGTCGTGACGCCAGAAGTTGCTGCTGAAGTCGTTGAGACGCCGGTGGTTACCGAAGCACCTAAAGCCGTTGAGGCTCCAGTTGTTGAAACTCCAGTTGTTGAGCCAACGGTTGAGGCTCCTGTGGTTGAAGCACCTGTCGCTGACGCACCAGTAACTGAATCTACGGCGACGTCTGACGCTAACGTTTCAGAAGAAGTCGTAGAGGTTGTTGCTGAAGCGCCGAAAGCACAAGAGCAAGCTCCAGTTGAAGCTAAGCCAGTTGAAACAGAAGTCACTGCAAAAGCAAGCTTCAAAGGCCATGCTAGTGCGCCAATGGCGAAAGCAGAAGGCAAGCAAGAGCTGGGTGAAATCATCATTAACGCTGCACCGGTAAAAACTGAACGTTACCAGCAGAAAGGTGCTGGTAGCCAAGTCGCTACAAATGCTGCATCAGCGGCGATGACAAAACCTAACTACTAATTGCTAGTCAGTTAGACTAACTAAACGATAAGGGCTGCTATATTGCAGCCCTTATTTTTATCTACAGAAATTTCCGTAACATTTTCTTTCAATATTGAACTTCTCGGTACAATTCTGTAGCATGCCCGACTTTGACTGTTTCATTAGCAATGCATCTTGTCTATAACCATCGAGATATAGATAGCGACGGTAAATTAGTCCTTTTTTGCTCACTGTTAATACGGTTGACACATTTTGAATGTCGAATGTGTGCTGGATGAAATGGATGTTAAACCAACAACATAAGTACGATTAATTTCATGTTTGAATTCCCACAGTTTTCTAAGCACTCAGTAAAGAATGACGTATTGTCAGGTCTGACTGTTGCTCTTGCGCTTGTTCCTGAGGCGGTTGCTTTTGCGTTCGTAGCAGGCGTTGACCCTATGGTTGGCTTGTACGCTGCCTTTATCGTCGGTTTGGTTACCTCTATCTTCGGTGGACGCCCAGGCATGATCTCTGGTGCAACAGGCGCAATGGCCGTTGTTATGGTTAGCCTTGTAGCTACTCATGGCGTTCAGTACTTGTTTGCCGCAATTATGTTGGCGGGTCTGTTTCAGATCAGTGCGGGCATCTTTAAGCTCGGCAAATTTATCCGTATCGTGCCGCATCCGGTAATGATCGGCTTTGTGAACGGCCTCGCTATCGTTATTTTCCTAGCACAGCTCGGCCAGTTTAAAGCACCAGACTTATCCGGCGCCCTCACATGGCTGCCTCAAGATCAAATGATGCTGATGCTGGGTCTTGTTGCACTAACCATGGCGATCATCCACTTTTTACCAAAGATCACGACAGCAGTACCCTCTTCTCTTGTCGCAATTGTCACTGTGACACTATTGGTACAAGGTCTGGGTCTTGATACTCGTACGGTTGTCGACTTCTTGCGCTCAATGTCCGGCGACGATGCTGCGACGTTAGCGGGTTCTCTACCAACTTTCTCTATCCCTGCGGTTCCACTAACGTGGGAAACGCTGCAGATCATCCTACCTTATGCCATCATTTTGGCGGCAATTGGTCTGATTGAGTCTCTATTAACACTCACAGTCTTAGATGAAATGACCAACACCCGCGGCCAATCGAACCGCGAATGTGTGGGTCAAGGTCTAGCAAACGTAACCTGTTCCGTATTCGGAGCAATGGGTGGCTGTGCGATGATTGGTCAGTCGATGATTAACGTCAACTCAGGTGGTCGCGGTCGTCTGTCTGGTATCGTTGCCGCGGTTGCCCTGTTAATGTTCATTCTGTTTGCAGCAGCACTTATTGAGATGATTCCACTAGCAGCGCTTGTTGGTGTCATGTTCATGGTGGTTATTGGTACGTTTGAATGGGCAACCTTCAAGCTGGCTCGCCGAGTACCTAAGAAAGATTTCTTTGTCATCGTGTTGGTAACAGCTGTAACCGTAATGACAGACCTTGCTGTTGCCGTAGCGGTTGGTGTTGTTGCTTCTGCTCTGATGTTCGCATGGGAACACGCCAAGCATATCTATGCTAGCAGCCACATCAATGAAGAAGGTTCGAAAGAATACATGGTTAACGGTCCAATTTTCTTTGGTTCTGCGGCCAACTTCCTTGAGCTATTTGACGCACAAAATGATCCACAAGATGTGATTGTTGATTTTGCGAACTCTCGCGTTACCGACCATTCTGCGATTGAGGCTATTGAAACCTTGGCCGAGCGTTATGCGACGGTAGGTAAAACCCTACACTTGCGCCACCTCAGCCCAGACTGCCGTAAGCTTCTAGACAAAGCGGGCAGCTTAGTTGAAATTAATGTTAAAGAAGACCCAAGCTACAAAGTTGCAACCGACGTATTAGCTGGTTAATCGACAAATACTAAAAAGGGGTGGCAACACCCCTTTTTGTTTACTTTGATTGACTAATCTTGTGAAACCTTCACTCTAGCTATCTCGTTCGAGTTATCTGCAAACTGGTTTTTCAGCTCAGCTTTACTCTTGAATGTAATGTCTCCACCCGCGGCAACCGACATATGCTGTGGCTCAACATTGTGCTTCGACTGATAAAGCATTACAGCCTGCATGCAAGAGTCTCTTTGTTCTGGTGATAATCGACTGCCCTCTGGCCATCGCCCAGTTTCTGTCGCATAAAGCAGTCTTTCATACACATCTGGTGTCATTGCTTCTAATAATTGTTCTACATCCATAATGAACCTTCTTGTCGTCACACTAATTATTTTCAACCGTCTCACTGTCTGGATAGCACTGCCTTGATAGCAGCACCGCTATTTTGTGGTTCTGAGAGGTTAATTCATTACTCGAACCTTAACCTGATGATACACTGAGTCAAGTTGAGCTAGATAAATCAGTGTATTCGATCACAAGTAGTAAAATGAAATTACCCCATGCTTTGCTTGTTTTTTTAAGCGCGTCAATGTTAGCAGGCTGTTTTGAGGCTCGCAAAAACACAGACCAGCTTTGCGAGCAAGAACCCTCTCTTAATTGCGCAGTTCTCAATACGTCTGACGGACAATGTCGGATCCCTAGAACCAATCTCATTTGGCATCGATACGAGATGATGAAAGCCCCTAGCGAGGCAAACACCATTGAAGAGTATTATCTGTTGAAAGAGTACAGAAAATGTCTTGAACTCGCCTCGCAAATACAACCCATCGAGCAAGCTGATCTAAAAGCGAGACGCTTTGATGCTTTGATGTATTCCATTAACGAACAAGAACGGGTCACGAATTCATTGAGTGGCTCGACGTCACCAGAAACCCTCTATTTTCTTTGGAGTGAAACTGGCGACCATAACGCGCGCCGACGCTTTCTAGAGATGGAAGGCTCTCCTCAGTTGGATACCGCGGAGCTTCAGTACGCGCTTGCCACTTACTATATCTCGAGAGATAAGAATAAAACCTACCAACTATTGAACCGTTCTCTTGAACTTTCAAGTGGCGGTAAAACAGTAAACAAGGACGTCATCAAGGCCTTGGCGAGCGTAACGCAAAGCTTAAACCAACCACAACAATCGTTTCTCTGGGCTATGGTCGCGAAACAGTTCGATATTCCTATCGCTTCCGATAACGAGCTGAGGTTGATGTTTAACTTAAACGACAGTGAATACGAACAGTTAAAAAGCCAGGCCAATACCGTTGCCAAGGCAATAAAAAATGGTAGTTACTCGCCAACTCTATCTCGCTAAGCACGGAAATCACGAGACTACTACGTTTTAACTGAAACGAAAAAGCCCCAAGCAAATCAATGGTTGGGGCTTTTTTTATTTTGATTAGTTTAACTTAACGATTAGTGAAGCTTTAGGTTAGGACGAAGTACTCGGTTAATTCGACCAACCAGCATCATCAAACCTGTCTTTAGCATGCCATGAAGCGCCATTTGGTGCATACGGTATAAAGAGATATACACCACACGTGCAATACGACCTTCTACCATCATCGAGCCTTTAGTTAGGTTGCCCATTAGACTACCTACTGTTGAGAAACGACTCAAAGAGACAAGTGAACCATGATCGTTATAAACATAAGGCTTCAACTCGCGGTTGTTTAGCTTAGCCACGATATTACCAAACGCGCGTGTCGCCATCTGGTGCGCAGCCTGAGCGCGAGGTGGGACAAACTTGCCGTCCGCCTGCGTACATTGTGCTAAATCGCCAATGACAAAAATGTCATCGTCGCGTGTAGTTTGCAGCGTATCTTTAACCACTAACTGGTTAATACGGTTAGTCTCTAACCCTGCAATGTCCTTCATGAAATCAGGCGCTTTAATACCTGCAGCCCAAACCATGATCTGTGCCGGGATGTGCTCGCCGTCTTTTGTTGTCAAACCTGATTCGTCTGCTTGCGTTACCATAGTCGCAGTACGTACTGTCACACCAAGCTTAGTCAGCTCAGAATGCGCAGCACCAGAAATGCGTGGAGGAAGAGCCGGTAGGATTCGCTCACCCGCTTCAATCAAGTTTACGTTCAGCTTGCTCGAGTCTAAATCACCAAAACCGTAAGTACGTAGCTCTTTTACTGCGTTGTGCAGCTCGGCAGAAAGTTCAACACCCGTTGCGCCCGCACCCACAATAGCGATATCAACAGTACCTTGACCATTTTTCGCATGTAGCTTCAAGAACTCGTTGTTCATTTCTGTACGGAAGCGATGCGCCTGTTCAGGGCTATCCAAGAAAATACAGTTATCGCGTACACCAGGTGTGTTGAAGTCATTAGACGTAGAACCAATGGCAAGTACGAGCACATCATAATCGATTGTGCGACTTGGCATCAGCAGCTCACCCTGCTCGTCTTTCAACTCACTAAGTGTAATGTGCTTGTTCTCGCGATCGATATCTTGAAGGCTACCCATTTGGAAATCAAAATGATGGTTTTTCGCGTGTGCACGGTAGCTTAATGCATCGACACCTTCATCCAATGAGCCTGTTGCTACTTCATGCAGCAATGGCTTCCATAAGTGGCTAGCTTTACGGTCTACAAGCGTAATATTGGCGCGCCCTTTACGTCCTAGTGTTCGGCCTAACTTGGTTGCAAGCTCTAGTCCGCCTGCCCCACCACCTACAACGACAATATTAGTCACAATGGCTCTCCTAAAAAGTGAAATTTGAAAATTGAAAATCAAACGTGCCTCGATGTTATCCAAGCACAAAAATTCTTGTCATTATGCGTAAACCTTGGCCACTACACGGTGCCCCTTACGCGTTACATTTACAGTTTCACTTCACATATCGGTGCAAAATCGTCACTTTTTGCACATTTTGGGCAAGTTCTCTTCTTGCTCTCAATTTTTTTTGATATTTATCAACTATTGTGGAACGGTTTTATTATATAGAGCAAATCAATGTCCGCAACTATTCAATGGGATTATTTTTTCACACCGAATTAAATGACTATTTCTCAAACGATTTTTCTATCAATAAAAAACGGCCCTACTAAGAGAGCCGCTGTCTTTAACATAGAGCACGCATAAATGTCGCATGCTATTGTTTGGTTATTGAGCTAACTTGAATGCCTTCATCGCTTGTAAGTGCTGAGATATCTTCTTGAACTTGTGAGTCTGTGTTTCATCCCACGTCACATCGTAGTAATCACTTAGTTCGTCAGCGGTCTCTTGGTTGTCACGAATCTCGTCTTCACGAGATAAAACAACCATACACTGTTTTGCGTTCTTGGTACGGAACTTCTCTACACACTTGGTCGCGATATCTTCGTACTCTTCAGGACGGTCGATGCGCCCTTGCATATTTTCTTCTGGGTGAAGGTTCGGGTTGAAGATAACCTGTTTAATTCCACACAAGAAGCCGATACGCTCAGACCAATAGCCACCTAGACCCACACCACAAATGAGCGGATTCGGATCGGAAGACTCCTGAACTAACTTATTAACCTCTTTGAGCAGAAACTGCATGTCGTGCTTTGGATGAAGAGTGCTGTAGTTGACGAAGCGAACATCTTCATCAATGAATTGCAACTGAAGAACCTTTTCATGGTTGCCTGGGCTTGTTGAGTCAAAGCCGTGAAGATAGATAATCATAGTACCTCTCGATCAGTCCTGTAATGGTACGCTTTCCTTAAATCTAACATGAAAGCCATAACTTCAAAGGGGTTAAAGGCCATTTAGGATAAAAGAACTAATAAACAGTGATCCATTCAACAATTTCGTTGATAAATTTGTTCTGCCGTGGTGTAAAAATCGCCACTTTCCCAAACTTGCGCGGCCAACACATACCAAAGCATTGCCATAAGGTCGATATGAGGTTTCCAGTCCATCATGTCAGCATACCAATCCTCAGGGCACTCTACTGCGTGATACTTCTGATAGAGCGTTAAGCCATCTTTGAAGTCCAGCCCTAACATATCTAACGTCATCGCTAAGTCCAACGTTGGTGATGCGATGGCGGCGTACTCCCAGTCAATCACAGCGATATCACCTTGAGATTTGAGTAAGTTATGAAAGCCAAAATCAAAGTGGCAGATCGCACTCATCGAGGACCTAAGCTTTGGTGGCGCTCGAAATGCTTGATAGAAAGAGTTATAGCGCGCTTTTAAGTCACTATCGTGAATGTGAGACCAATAGTGGTCTACCTTTGTTTGAAAATCGAACTGACGAATCGACGTATCAGGTGCAAGGCTATGAATACGGGCTAATAGTGCAATAGCCGGTTCTGGATCGGGCTGTTGATATGGGCGTCCCTCTATCCATGACACCAAGAAACCTTGCTCATTTTCTTTGAGGACTTGATAGGTTGGTATCGAAGGCGAAACCGCATTGATGACCTTTGCTTCATTTCGACGACAGATATCGAATATCTGACTGTGGAAGGCATTTGCACGCCATACTACCCACCCATAGCTTGGAGTGAGTATGCGCCAACTTCGGTTAGTTAATCCACCAGAAAGCGGAAGTGCCCCGAGGGGCACTTCATTGATAAGAGGAGGAATGGCAGCTAGGTCTGGTGACAACTGCAACGCCTCCTCCCAACTATAGCCTGTTGGCGAAAAGCGACTAGTCAGCTTACAGACCTAGTACAGAGCGAGACTCTTGCTTACGAATTTCGGTCTCATCTGCCCATTCGATCAGACCTGTCTCAAGATCCATTAGACGCATTGTCATTTTGTAGTAAACGTCTTTATCGCTACCCGCTTCCTTCACGATGCTGCTCAGGTTGCCGTATAGCATGTACTGAGCACCCACCATTTGACCAAACTGAATCGCAGTGCTTTGGTTCACAAGCTCATCATTGTTTTGGAAGTTAAGTTGCTCACGAACAGATTCTACTCGGTCCATGTCGACAAAGCGGAACTTACCTGAATTCAACATCTTGGTACTGATGGTGTCGGTGATAGATTCAGTATCAATATGCTCTGTGGTTTTGTTCTTGATGCGCTCTACGAACACGATTGGTCGGCTATCGCGGGTAATTGCCGCAACCGAACCCGACATCAACATACTGTCAACCATGTCACCAGCGATCTTTTGCAGATCCGTTGATCCAAAGTCGATGGTTGTTGTTTCTGTTGCTTGTGCGTCGCCATAGCTGACTTTGTTTGAACAACCGCCAAGAATGACAGCCAAACCTAACAAAGCAATAATACTCTTTTTCATTTTGTTTCCTTAGTCTTGCTTACGTTTCCACATGTGGAAATTAATCATCAGCTCCGCGCAACTGCACACGGAAATCTTTACCATTTGGATTTACAGACACCTCTGACAGGGTAATAGTTTCATCACCCCTCAAAATCGCACGCTTCCAAGGTGCCTGCTTAGTGTTTACTTCCAACCCTTGTTCATCGTACCAATAAAAACGGTACTGAATAATTTGGTCAACAGAGGTTGTGTTAGAAAGTTTAACGACCGCTCTTGGGTGTCCATTAGTATCAACCGTAGAAATGTCATCAACAGAGAACTTGTCTCCCATCCTCTCGTCACCGTAAAGTACGGTTTGAGTTTGACCTTCTATCTTAATACCCGCTGTTTTGTTAGATGCACAACCAATTAACGAGAGAAGTACACCTATTGCTACTAACCACTTTTTCATCACATCCTTCCTAATTGCTTATGCCAGATTGTGGCACTTCCACCTTGCCTAGATACCCATACGAGGGCGGTCTGACGGTCTCTTACTTCAAAAGTATAGTCCTGACCATCAACAGAAACGGTATGCTCACCCGCTTTTACGATTTTACTCGCCGCATTCACACTGCCTGGAAGCGTTTGCCAACTTCTTGTATCAGGCTGCTCTGTTAAGGTGTTCCATACATTGAAAAGAAGATTCCCTACATCGTCGTCCTTTGCGGTGCTCTTACGAATTTGGTCTTTGGCGTAGACCCGCAGCGCCTGTCTTAGCAAGATGGTTGGCATATTTTCCGTTAGTTGCTGCTGTGCCATCAGATTAACGTCAACCAGTTCATCTGTTTTCACCGATGCACTATCCAATGTCAAAAGTGAAAGCTTGGGCGAGACGCTTGGAACATAATATGGCAGCGCAACAGTATAAAGAGCCGTATTGCCTTGACTGTCATAAACAGGCAAAGTCAGATTCCAAGACTGCATTGCAGATACCACACCTCGCTCCTCTAGGATAATCACTCGACCTTGTCCTTCGGAAACACCCTGTCTATCCCCGTACTGTTTCTTCAGCTTCGCAAGGTCTTGATTTCTACCTGAGCGTTTTGCAACTCGAATGGCAGCCTCAATCACCGCTTCATTGTCAGGGGCGACAGCAAGCGCTCTGGTGTAGTCAATGTAGGCACCATTCAGATCATTAGACGCTTCATACAATAAGCCCGATAAATACAGCAGATAGCCATTTTGTACCGCTTTTAGCTTATTTCCAGCATCTGGATAGCGCGATAACACAGATCCAAGATTAGGCGACAAACCCTTTTGCTTTAACTCGTTCTCGGCGGACTGAAGGTCTTTCTCTCTGGCTTGCCTCGCGCGCTCTTGAACCCGATTTGCTCGTCTAACTTCGACCAACGCGCCATCTAGATCGTTTTTCTGAACATAGTTGAGACCAAGATAAAGGTGCAAAAAACCAAGCTCATAGTCAGGCGGCACATACTCGGTAATATTGTCATTAACCGCTAACGCACCAACACTCGTTGCGGTATCACTTATCGATATCAGGGCCTTGTCTTGCTGGACACGAACGGCTTTATCACTAACCTCTAACGCAGACTTACTCTCTGGGTAGTCTGCATTAAGAAAATCGACCCGCCCTCGCTCAAAGTTATCCAAAATATCTCCCGCTACCACATCTTGTGGTAATGCGGCTTGCGCTTTTTCATACTGACCAGATTTAACAGACTGATAAACGATAGTATTTTGCTGAGTATAATGACTAAACAAGTTACCGGCAGAGAGCCCCGCACAAGCCGTCAAGGTCGCAGTAAGTGCAATAGTTATAGTATGTTTTACGCAACGTTTTAGCATGAGTGATAAATAGAATTGACTCAGATTATAGTGAAGCTATGACAACAACGATCCATAATGGTTGCAAATGACTTTTTGTTTGCCATTGATTTTACTATTGCCATAGCTAACAAGATTAGCCGACTAGCAGCGGGCCAAGTGGACGACCACCAACTAGGTGCATGTGAATATGGTAAACCTCTTGTCCACCGTAAGAGTTGCAGTTCATGATTAAGCGATAACCATCTTCAGCAATCCCTTCTTCTTTAGCAATCTTCTTCGCCACAGTGAACATACGTCCCATCATGGCTTCGTCTTCCGCTTCAATATCGTTAACTGTTGGGATCAACTTATTCGGAATGATCAAAACATGACTTGGAGCACGAGGGTTAATATCGCGAAATGCCGTCACCAAATCATCTTGGTACAACACATCAGCAGGAATTTCTTTGCGAATAATTTTGCTAAAAATGGTTTCTTCAGCCATGAAGCACTCCAATTTCCAAATCAAATAGAAAGAACAAGGCGAATTCTCGCCGCATTAACAAAGTATGCACCATGGAATTAGGGATCACAATTGAAAGCAATCTCCAACTAGCTACTTGTTTTTATTATTGTTCAAATCTTCAGCGTGTCGACTTTTTTGCTCAAAGCCTCAGCTAACAATTCTTCATAAAACTATCAGTTTTATTGTGTTTTTGATGAGTGCGTCATAAAACGTAGCACTGCTTATTCGTTATATTTCAGTTTTTGCTATTTCTAACGATAAAGAGACACAACCCCAAAAAACTAAGCTCAAACATTGATAGTGCTTAGTTTGGTCTAGATGGTCCAGTTAATTTTTGTATCGTTTTTGTATTGCTGCACTTTATAGGGAGAGATAAATGCAGGGTTCTGTAATCAGAAGAATGTACGCCGGCTTTACGCTTATTGTCGTTCTTTTCGTCATCACCATTGGCATAATGCTCAACGGCATGAGTCAAATTCACGACAATTTTGGCTCAGTATCGAATACCTCTTTGCCTCTAGTGTCGATGTCTAACCAAACCAGCGTGGAGCTGCTATCGGCGGATAAGTCATTCAAAGACTTTCTCACTACGCAGAACGAAGAACGTATGGCACTTCGTCGTGAAGAGTTCTCTGCTTCTATGCAAAGTTTTGGCAGCGCACTCGAAGAGCTGGCTCAGGTTAGCCAAGGCTTTCCAGAACTCGAAGCAGCCATTACCGAGTTAAGAGACGTGCAAACGCGATACGATCAAGAAGCGCAGGTTGCGATGGATAACTATCAATCCATGTTCGCAGCTCAAGAACAAGTTCAGCAATCAACCCGTCGCTTCCAAAAGCTTAATACTGACCTGTCTGTCGGCATGAAAGAATATGTGGATGATGCATCAAGCATTTCAGTCAAAGTCATGGCGAAGAGCTACTTCATCAAACTAAAAGATGCAGAGCTCATTACCTCTGATGCGCTAGCAAGCAGCGATACAACGTTCGTACAAGATGCAGTAAACAAAAACCGTAAAGCCGTCACGCATCTTAATTACGCGTTTAACGGTCTTGCGACACAGATGCCAGCGCTAAAGAAAGCGTTTGAAGCTTCGGTTCAACAGTTCTCGAAAGATGTGGGCCAAAAAGGCGGCGTGCTTGATCAACACAATAACTATCTGATCGCACGCGCTGCCCTGTATCAGAACATCGAGAACCTCGCGATTGAAGTAGACGGCGCTATGGAGACGTTGAATGGATTCAACGAATTTGCGACTGGCAATTTAAACCAGTCTCTCGCAAATGCTGGCGATATTTATGACCAAGGCGTTATCAAAGCTATCGGTATCGGCCTTGTGGTGACTCTAATTGCTGTGGGTATCGGCTATCATATTGCGCAAAGTGTCCGTCAGCCACTTAACAGCACGCTGAAAACTCTTGAAAGCCTGACCGAAGGTGATATGACGCAGCGTATCGAAGTGAAATACAACAACGAGTTCCGTCGTCTTGGCAATCACATCAATACCCTCGCGGACAGTCTGCACAATGTCTTGGTTAAACTGAATGATGCGTCTGACAACCTAACAGAAACGGCAAGTAGCAACCAAGCGACATCGGCAAGTGCCCAGCAACAACTTAGTGCGCAAAGAGAGCAGACCGCTAACGTTGCAACCGCAATGACAGAAATGTCACATTCGGTGCAAGAAGTCGCTAACAGCGCGCAAAGCTCACTAAGCAAAGTTCATCAAGTAGAGTCTGCTTCTGAGTCTGGTCGACAAATCATGAGCACCAATATCAGCACCATCAATCAGCTTGAAACTCGCCTAAACGAGTCGGTAGAAGCGGTTGGTGAGCTTCAGAGAATGAGTAGCCAGATTGGAAGCATCTTGGATGTTATCCGCAACATCGCAGAGCAAACTAACCTTCTTGCCCTCAATGCTGCCATTGAAGCCGCACGTGCTGGTGAGCAAGGTCGCGGGTTTGCAGTTGTGGCTGATGAAGTACGCGTACTGGCTCAGAAAACGACCGAGTCGACCACTGAAATTGAAACCATGATCGGCAACTTGCAGTCGAGCTCGAAAAGCGCTGGTCAAGTTATCGAAAGCTGTATGAAAGACATGGAGCTTTCTGTCGAGCAAGCATCGAGCGCAAATGGTGCGATGGAAGAGATTCAAGCCCTGATCATCGAAATTAGCCAGATGAGTACTCACATCTCGCAAGCGGCAGGTGAGCAAAGCGAGACCACAGCAGACATTGCTAAGAATATCGAGGAGATTAACCATATCGCCGATGATAGTTATCAAGCAATGTCAGAAATTGCCTCTACCAGCCAGAGCTTAACAAGCCTTGCCAACCAGCAAAGTGAGCTAGTTCATCGCTTCAAGCTGTAAGGCTAAAAAACACATTAACAGGTCAACTCACTGTTAATAATTCATCAAGAGCGGGATTCCTTTGAACCCGCTCTTGTTTTTTCCCTTCCGTGCCATTATATCTTGAGTATGGCTTGCTTTACTTTTTAAGGACCTAGCGCTTTTCGCGCGACGTCGTCTTCCATTTTCTTCGGCAAGCCAAATGTTGAAGGAAACCCTATGGCCGTTCATGTAGGCATTATCGACCAAGATCCGATCCGCTTGGTCACTCCATTACTTGATGATCGCACCGTCAGTCGTCACATCATTTTCATTGGTGACGAATCCCAATTTGGTATGTATGAGCGTCTCAACGCTGTTCTCGCTGAGCGTGAAATCACGTCAGAGTTTTTCGAAATCCCAAATATCGTCAACACATCTGCGATCAAGCAATCTATCTTGAAGCTAGCAAACACACTAAAAGAGAAAAACCTCGAGGTGAAACTTAACGCTAGCTGTGGCCTTCGTCACCGTCTACTTTCTGTTTACGAAGTATTCCGCACCTTCCATTGGCCAATCTTTGTCGTCGAACCAAACAGTGACAGGATGTGCTGGCTTTATCCTGAGGGCGCGCAAGATGCGCAGGTCCAAGACCATATTACTATCGGTGACTACCTCACAATCTTCGGTGCAAGAGGTGAGTTTACCGATTACGACCTGCCTCCTCAGCTGGACAAAAAACTTTACGACCTTGGAGAGAAATGGGCAAGTAATGCGCTTGAACTTGGTCCTGGCCTGGCGACGCTGAACTATCTCGCGACCACGTGCCGCAAAGAGCAAAAACTGGATGTAGCTCTGTCTGAAAAGCAGCAAGGGTATCGTGAGCTGAACATGCTGATTAGCGACTTGGTTGAATCCCAAATTGCCAGTTACGACAATGGCGTGCTGACGTTTATCAGTGAAGATGCAAGACGCTTCTCTAATGGCGAGTGGCTTGAGAATCTGGTTCATAGCACGGTTAAACAGATCCGCGAGGACGTTCCGACGATTCAAGACCATTCGCTCAATGTTCAAGTATACCGCCAGCTTGGTGAGCGCGAGGTTCGCAATGAACTCGATGTTGCCTCTGTGGTAAACAATAAGCTCCACATCATCGAGTGCAAAACGAAAGGCATGCGAGATGATGGTGACGACACACTCTACAAACTTGAATCACTTCGCGATCTGTTAGGTGGCCTGCAAGCGCGCGCTATGTTGGTGAGTTTTAGACCGCTGCGTCATAACGACATTACTCGTGCAGAAGATCTCGGACTCGCGCTTATTGGCCCTGATGAACTGAAAGACCTCAAGCGTCACCTGACTATTTGGTTCCAAGGCGCAGGTGGTATTGACGAGCGCTCACGTCTGAGTTAATCACGGACGTCAGACACAAAAAAGGCTTGGCAATGACTGCCAAGCCTTTTTAATGCATCAAAGTTCGTTATGCCGACTTCATTTGCTCACGCTTTACTGCCGCTTTGTGCTTCATACCAACAATCAACACACAGACATAAGCCGCGATCGTCAGACCTAGAATCGCGAATGGAAGTGCTGCCCAGCCAAAACCATCAACCGCGATACCACTGATCACGCTACCCATACCGAAACCTAGCGAGATAAAGAACATCATCAGACCTTGCGTCAGACCACCACCCACAAAAGTGAGACGTGCTGCGATAGCTGGCGAAATCATATCCGTCACAGTAATGCCTTGCAGGTAAACAAGGAACAGTGCGAGTGGAATGATGTAATGCAAAGACATGCCCGCTTCAGCAATCACATACGCGATACCAATCACCACGATAGACGCCACTGCAGATAGTTTGAATAGACTCAGGTTACCGTAGCGAGCCACAAACTTTTCAGCCGCAACCAACACAATAAGACCCAGCACTGACGCAACAGATAAGTTTGCCGCTGACAGAGACTGAGCAACGCCATATCCATTTTCTAGAAGGTTAGGGTACTGAGCTTGGAACGCACCTTGACCTGCACAAAGCAAGCCTACTGCGAGCAGGAACAGTCCAAAGTTAGAGAATACTACCTTGGCGATACCCACTTTTGGTGCATCTTCTTCCGCCGCAGCCGCAGCGATAGCCTCGGCATTATCGAGTATACGTTGTGCCGGTTTTTTGTTGGTCAGCATAGTAATCACAGCTAAAACCGCAACAATTGCCATCATCGCCATAAAGCGCATCTCATAAGACCAACCTAAGTCCGTGACATAAGCGAGTGCAATACCAGAAAGCAGTGAGCCAATGATAAGAACCTGCGCCATTCGACCCAGTTTGGAGGCTTCAGTTTTTGCATCGTAGCCAGCAAAAGTGATGAATACTGGGTTAAGCATAAGAAGGATCGCCGAGCCTGTGCCGAAGAAAATCGAGCCGACAGCCATCAGCGTAAAGTTATCTCCAGCTAAAAGGAAACTCGTGCCAGCCAATAGATAAGCGATCATGCCAAATAGCTGAGCTAAACGGTGCGCTTTGTATTTGTCAGCAAGCATGCCGATTACAGGAGCAGCAAGACCCGCAAGACCAAATAGGCCCATTGCTAGGCCAGCATCGGTTGGACTGCCAGTACGAGCAAGGATGAATGAAGGCACCATCATAGGAACGAAAACAATTTGGACGATGCCATAAGCAAAGTGAGCCGAGAACCAGCCTTCTAAGCCGAGTTTTTTCAACATGTTGCAGACCTCTTAAGGAAGATATCCATAGGGTTATTTGATTTAGGGATTAGCACAGCGTTAAGGCATCCTTCCTTTACCCAGACTAATAATAACTCCCTCAACAGGCGGTAATAAGTAACATACTGGTACCCTTCAACGGCTTTCATCTGTTACTCTATGCGCCCTGCATTTCGGAGAGCTTTTGAAGGCCGCAATCATAGCAAGCTCCCCTTTCCCCTGTAATAGTGTGGACTTCCCACTGTCAACATAACACTTCACTGGGCGTCAGAAATGCTATACTCTACCCATCATAACAATAAACTCATTAGCGACAGGTTTTGACGCTAATCCTATAGCTGGAAGTTTCCCCCTATGAACCTTACAAAACTGCGTGTGTTCGCTCTGACAGCTGAGCACGGATCGCTAACAAAAGTTGCCAACATCATGGGTAAAACCAGAACGTCTCTGAGCATGGCACTATCAAGTTTGGAAGACGAGCTGGGGGTGGAGCTGTTTGAACGCACTCGTAACCGCTTAGTAATCAATGAAGCTGGCACTGCACTGCTGCCCGATTGTCGAAATATCCTTAAAATGGCCGAAAGCCTCTACTCAAAGGCTGAGCAATTTCGTCAAGGGGACAGCGATAAAATCCGCATTGCTTATGACGACACCCTCCCATCGAACTTCTGGCGTCGCCAGCTAGTTGGACTCGCCGACGAGTTCCCACACATTTCGTTAACGGCAATCAAAGCGTCAAGTGCCGATATCCCTACTTTGGTCAAAGAGAACCACGTCGATCTTGGCTATGGGCTGGTATTCAGCTCTGGTGACGATCCTATGATCAAGGTTCGTGCTCTGCAAAGAATCCGCATGATGGCCGTTTGTTCACCTGAGCACGCATTAGCCAAACTCACCAACGTCACTAGCACCGATATCACAGCACACCGTCAAATTGTACTTTCCCACCTTTTCGACGAAATTCACCAAGATTTTCGACCGATTTCGAGCAGTACGATGAGTTTCTCCAACTACCAAGAGGTGCTGGAAGCTGTCGTTGATAACCTTGGTTGGGGTATTATTCCAGAGACATTAGTTAAGCAAGAGCTGCGTAAAGAGCACCTGGTCGTGGTAAAACACCCTAATGGGATGTACTACGAGAGCTTTGGTGAGATGTCGAGACCAAATGACCATACCGTTGAGACGCGCCAGGCGTTGATTGATGGGATTGAGGAAGGGATATACGATTTGTTCTAAGGGGAGAGCAACAAATCCGTTCCCTAAACGGCGAAAAGCCGAGCTATTGCTCGGCTTTTACAGATTCGGACTCGCTCCATTGAGCTGTATTTTAGAATTTAAATCCTACTGAGACCGACCCTTGAGTCTGGTCTTTCAGTGCTCCGTGTTTATTGAACGGAGCTCGCTCTATTCTTGTATCAACGTAGATGCCGACTGGTGTGTTTAATCTCACACCTAGCGCACCTGTCACTGCTGTATCGTTGAGTGACGTAGAGCTGTTGTATTGTGTACCACTTGCATTTTGTATAGTGTCATGTAGGCGAACATTCATATCTCCGCCTTGTGTGGCTAGGCCCACTGCCACATATGGTTTGATGTCTACGACACCTAAATCAAACGCATATCCTGCTTCGGCTTCAATGCCAGCGCGCCATCCATTTAAATCCGCTTCTGCGTGGGCCATGGGTAGTGTTGGCATAACCTCTCCCATGTAGTGTGTAGCTGGAGCCCCAAGATAGCTACCATTTGTTTTTCCACGCATGTCCTGAACATAACCATTAATCGAGAAGATACGGTTAATGTCATAGCCCATCTCAATCCTTGGCTGAGCTTTTAGGTCACCATATTCAGTTGATTGACCCATAGTTGCACCTGCCCCTAAACGGAAACCAGAGTAATCATCTGCAATTGCAGTATTCGTTAGACCAACAAGCATCGTAGCTAAAAGAACTTTCTTCATCATTTAAAACCTTATGATTAGTAAGTAAAAGATCAACTGTTTCCGTACGTACACATTGCTTCGTGTATTGTTGCCAATCACACGCAGCGTTAGAGGAAATCCTGACCTCTAAAATTTGGTAATTGGTTAATCGAAAATGGGTTGATGCTTTTAGTTCGTTAGCCTATCGAGTGCTCTTACACCTCCTCGAGAATAGAAAGGTAAATAATATCTATTCAAATCATTGAGTAAAAAAATGACTACTTAGTGCAGTTAAAATCAGAGCTGGGAAAACCCAGCTCTGTTGTGTTAATCGATTGGGGAAAATCGATTAAACGATACGCAGACCGCCTTGAGCGATAGCGAAACGACGTGCACGAGTGAACGAGTACGCGTTTGTAATACCTTCACCAGTTGGACCAGCGATTGTGAACGTTGAAGTACCTTCAGCGTTGTAACCTACACCAGATAGCGTTGGACCGTTGTGAGCAAAGATAGTTGTGTTGATAGCACGACCGAACTTAGTTACGTTCTCGATGTTACCAGAGTAGATACATGCAGAGTGCTTGTTACCACGCTCAGCAGCAACTGCGCGCTCGACAGCTTCGTCGATGTTCGCACAACGAACAACTGGAAGTACTGGCATCATTTGCTCTACGTGTACTAGTGGGTGATCGTTCTCAACAACCATAACCGCTAGACGAGTCTCAGACTCAACACCGATAGACTTAAGGATTTCACCTGCGTCTTGACCAACGTGTTGCTTAACTGGGTGCCATACGCGTGCAATTTCTTGCGCAGTACATGGCTTAGCACCGTCGATTTCGTCCATAGTTAGGATTTGTGCAGTTAGCTTCTCAGCTTCTTCTGCAGAAAGAACGTAAGCGCCAGTTGCTTCTAGCTTAGCTAGGAACTCGTCAGCTACTGAATCTTCTACGAATACTTCTTTCTCACCGATACATAGTAGGTTGTTATCGAAAGATGCACCGCCGTAAACGCCAGCCGCAGCTAGGTCTAGGTTAGCAGAAGCGTCAACGATTACAGGTGGGTTACCAGCGCCAGCGCCTACACCTTTCTTACCAGATTGTAGGATTGCTTTAACTAGACCTGGACCACCAGTACCAACTAGCATGTTTACTAGTGGAGACTTAGCGATTTCGTTTAGCGTTTCTAGCGTTGGCTCTTTAACCATAGTAACTAGGTTAGCTGGGCCGCCTGCTTCAACGATAGTTTTGTTGATCATGTCGATCATTACCGCAGAAACAACTTTAGAAGACGGGTGAACGTTGAACGTTACCGCGTTACCAGACGCTAGCATAGAGATAGCGTTGTTAACGATAGTTTCAGTTGGGTTAGTTACAGGAGTAACCGCACCGATAACACCGTAAGGTGCACGCTCTTCTAGAGAGATACCGTTGTCGCCAGACCATACTTTAGTTTCTAGAACTTCAGTACCTGGAGTTTTAGCAGCTGTTAGCTGGTGCTTAGCGATCTTGTCTTCAATACGACCTAGCTTAGTTTCTTCACGAACCATTTTCGCGAAGTCTTCAGCTTTAGCTAGTACAGCGCCACGGATAGCAGTTAGGATTGCTTCACGGCCTTCTTTAGTAGAGTTAGCGTAGAATTCTACTTGTGCTTTGTGAGTTGCTTCGATTGCAGCTTCAACAGTTTCGAAAACGCCTTGTGCGTTGTTGATATCGAATGACATTATAATTACCTTCTGTAAAGTATTCAGTGGCAAGCCACTTTTAAAGAGCAAGCGCCCAGCCTGCTCCTAATCTTTATTCAATTAAGCGAGGCTACGAATTAAGCGTAAACTTGAGCCGCTTCTTCGCCGTTCACTACGCGTAGCGTGCCTAGTACTAGTGCTTCTAGCTCAACTTCACCTGGGAACTTAGTTACCGGAGCGATGAACTCAACGCGCTTAGTGATTTCAGCTGTGATGTACTTGCTGTAAGCGATACCACCCGTTAGCAGGATACCGTCAACTTTTTCACCGCCGAATACCGCGCCCATAGCAGCGATCTGCTTAGAAACTTGGTAAGCCATCGCGTCTGTTACTAGTTTGAACTCAGCGTCGCCAGCTTCCGCTTTCTCTTCGATTTCACGCATGTCGATGCTACCTGTGTAGCTGAATGCGCCGCCTTTACCTTGGATGAATGCTTTCATCTCAGCGTGCGTGTACTCACCGCTAAAGCAGATGTCGATTAGCTCGCGAGTTGGTAGGTCACCAGAACGCTCCGGAGTGAATGGACCTTCAGAAACTGCGTCGTTTACGTCAACAGTTTGGCCGCCCATGTGAGCGCCTACAGTGATACCACCACCCATGTGACAAACGATAACGTTCACGTCTTCGTACTTCTTACCTTGCTCTTCAGCGAATTTGCGCGCGATAGCTTTTTGGTTAAGAGCGTGGAAACGACCCTTACGCTTGATAGCTTTGTGACCAGAGAAAGCCGCTAGCTCAGATAGCTCGTAAGTTACAGGAGCGTCAGTGAAGAATGCTTCGATGCCGTTTTCATCAGCAATTTCTTTACCGATGATGCCTGCAAGGCTTGCTGGGTGCTGGATTTGCGCTTCTAGAAGGTCTGCGATTACTGCATCGTCAACCTTGTAAGTGCCACCAGCGATTGGCTTAAGAACACCACCGCGACAAGCAACAGCGTTTAGCTCAGAAGCTTTAACGCCCGCTTCTTCTAGAGCCGCTAGGATTGCTTCTTTACGGAATGCTTTTTGGTTTGCAACAACTGCACCGAATGGCGCTAGCTCTTCAGCGCTGTGACGTAGAGTTTTCTCGAACAGTTCAGTTGTACCTTCGAAAAGACCGATTTTTGTAGACGTAGAGCCTGGGTTGATAGCTAGAATTTTCATCACTTATAAACCTAATTTAAGTTATTGCTAGTTATAATTAAGCAGACGCGTCTGCTGCTTCTTTCTGCTGGCTCATAGCCGCTACAGAACATGCAAGCGCGATAGATACTGTCTTCTCAGCTTCGCCGTCAGCGCGAGAAACTAGAACAACAGGAATACGTGCACCAAGTAGAACACCCGCCATGCTGAAACCAGCCATGTACTGAAGTGCTTTAGCAAATACGTTGCCTACTTCGATGTTTGGAACCATTAGGATATCTGCGTTGCCCGCTACTGGAGACTCGTAGCCTTTTAGGTTTGCAGCGTACTGAGATACCGCGATATCTAGAGAGATAGGACCAGAAACGATACAACCTTCGATTTCACCGTTTTGGTTCATTTTTTGAAGTTCTGCCGCGTCCATCGTCGCTGGCATCTTGTCGTATGGCTTCTCTTTCGCACATAGGTTAGCCACTTTAGGCTCTTCGATGCCTACAGAGTGCGCTAGGCTCACTGCGTTCTTGATGATGCCTGCTTTTTGCTCAAGCGTTGGCATGATGTTCATCGCTGCGTCAGTGAATACGTGGAAACTGTCGCCGCCTTCTTTAAATAGAACGCCTGCGTGGCTAAGAACGTTACCAGTACGTAGACCGTGCTCTTTCTTAAGCACTTCTTTTAGTAGAACTGAAGTGTCGATTAGACCCTTCATTAGTAGGTCGCCTTTACCTTCAGCAATTGCAGATACCGCTGCAGTTGCGATTGCTTCTAGACCATCAGCTTCGATAATGTCGAAGTTCGCTAGATCAACGTTTGCTTTTGCTGCTGCTTCATTGATTAGCGCGCGCTCACCAACAAGAATCACGTCTGCCATGCCTTCTTGGAATGCGTTGTTTGCTGCGTCTAGCGTTGCATCATCATGCGCTGCTGCAACAACCATGCGTTGCTTCTTACCGAACTTTTTAGCTTGCTGAATAAAGAAGTCTTTATTGTACATAGGGGCGATACCTTATATTTAAGAAGAGAGCCACTCGCCCTCTTTCTATTATCGATAAACACTTATCTCTAAAAACAATCCGTCACTGTGGAGCAATTGAAGCGGATTATTTTTTGGACCCTCGTGAAAGGTTGAGTTGAATTTATCGTAGGTATTGTCGGAATTAACGTCACTCAGTGTCAGTTTTTTTGACCGATTTACGGTAACAACTATTTGACCATGAATGGATTAACGTCCCTCACATCACTCTGAGCAATAAGAGAAGATCGTGATCACATAATTGGGGTGTTTTGAGAGGGAATTTGACCACTACATGACAAAGCAAAGCCCTGAGAGAACTAGGTAACACACCAGTTATATCAGGTATGTTACCTAGTATTTGTTAGGTAACATGGCATCGTAATAACGCAAATTCACCGCGATTATCTATTTACCTTTTCCAATAAAAGAACGAAAAAAGTCTGATACCGAAACCAATCATTCAGGCCATGAATGATGCTTTTCAATTTGTAAAGTACAACAACGACACTAGAGTAAGTTTTTTTGACGCTGAGTGAAGTGCCTCACTCAAAGACCTTCCCCTATACTCGACCTCAGCAAATAACAGTGATTCGGAACGCTTAAGTTTATGAATCACAAAATAGATATTACATTGACTACCATAAGTAAGGGTCGACGATGACAATCCAAAATCGCCTAGAAGAAAGTGTTAAAAACCTAAACACTGTATTAGAAGAGCAAAAGCAGCTTCTTGCTGAGCACAAAGCGAACCAAAACTACGCTGAGCGCCTACAAAACCTGCTTACTCCAACAGATGAACTAAGCACTAAAGGTGATGACCTATACATCGGTGGCTGCAAAGCGACTGATCTCATTGAACAGTACGGTAGCCCGCTATTCGTACTAAGCGAAGACACACTACGTGGTAACCTACGCCGTGTTAAAAACGCGTTCGGCTCAAACTGGCCAAAGCCAGTGAACGTAATGTTCGCAATCAAATCAAATACTAACTACGCGGTTCGTGCTATCTGTAACGAAGAAGGCGTGGGTGGTGACTGTTTCGGCCCTGGTGAAGTTGAAGCAACTTACATCGCAGGTGCGGATCCAAAGACTATCGCACTTAACGGTACAGTGAAGCCTGAGCTAGCTATCCGTAAAGCCATTGAGTACGGTTACGCAATCCACCTAGACTCATACGAAGAAATCGAAATCGTTGAGCGCATCGCAGCTGAAGTTAAGCCAAAAGAAAAAGTACGTATCGCGGTACGTCTAAAAGTTATCCCAGAAGATTTCTTCAACGACTTCGAACCAGATGCATACCCGTTCCCTAACTTCATCGGCGCGATGAAGTGGATCAAGTTCGGTCTACTAAAAGAAGAAGCGAAGAAAATCGTTAACCGCGTTAAAGAAATCGATGCATTCGAATTCTACGGTTTCCACACTCACCTAGGTCGCTTCTCTAAGCAACCAGAAGGTTGGGATGCGCTATACCGTGAGTACGCACGCAACGTTATCGAGATCTCTCGTGAGTGTGGCGTTCAACCATTCCAAATCGACCTAGGCGGCGGTTGGCCACGTGAGCGTGAGCCTGAGTGTCGTAGCGTTGAGAACATGATGAACCCGAACACAATCGAAGACTACGCGTCTATCGTTTGTAAAGGCATGCTAGAAGAATTCAACAAAGAAGGCTTCGAGATCCCACAACTATGGCTAGAACCAGGTCGTTACATCGCGGGTAACATCGGTACGCTACTAACGTCTGTATACGTAGTGAAAGATGACCAAGAGATGGACTACACCTACACAATGGTTGATGCGTCTACTTACCTAGCAACGCTAGTTGAGTCTCAAGAGTCTAAGAACCCAGTTCTACCAGCGAACAAGATGACTCAACCTCTTCAAGAGAAGACAACTGAAGTAGCGGGTCCAATCTGTATCCCATCAATCTGGGAAAGCGGCGCACGCATGCCAGCTCTAGAGCCAAAAGACGTTCTAGCTATCATGGATGTAGGTCACTACGCAGAATCTCAAGCGAGCCAGTTCAACTCACTACCTCGCCCTGCAACTGTACTAGTTAAAGACGGTGAAGCTGAGCTAATCAAGCGCGCTGAAACGGTTGAAGACGTATTTGCTACGCAAATCCTTCCAGAGCGTTTCAAAAAAGCAAAAGCAGAACTTGAGAAGCAGCGTAAAGCGTAATTCTTAAGTCTTCTGGACGGACAAAAGCCTCTCTATTGAGAGGTTTTTTCGTATCTGTCACCTAGATAATCACACCGATAGATAAGTAACAAAAAAGCGGAACAGTTTCCTGCTCCGCTTTTCAATAATCTCGCTTTCTAACAATGGCTACTGTTAATCAAGTAGCTTGCGCGCCGCTTCCACAACAATGCGAATAGAACGAGTCTCTGCTTGTTTCAGCGTATCGTGATCCGGTGTCTCTTTTTGAGTACGGTTGATGATAACGCCCGCAACACAGCCAGCACGTAGACCTGAACTCGCGCACATGGTTAGTAGCGTGGCAGATTCCATTTCAAAGTTAAGCACACCCATTTGTTGCCACTCTTCCATAGAACCTTGGAAACGACGTACCACACGACCCGAGAACGTATCGTAGCGCTCTTGGCCTGGGTAGAAAGTATCGCTCGATGCGGTCACGCCAGTATGTACAGTTGAACCTGCATCAATCGCCGCTTCTTTCATTGCCGTTGCTACATCGAAGTCTGCAACCGCTGGGAACTCCATCGGCGCAAAGTGTAGGCTTGCACCATCAAGGCGAACCGAGCCTGTGGTCACAATCATATCGCCCACATTCACATGTGATTGAATCGCACCTGTCGTACCAACGCGCAAGAAGGTGCGCACACCAAGTTGTGCCAGCTCTTCTACCGCGATAGACGTTGATGGACCACCGATACCAGTCGAACAAACCACCACTGGCTTGCCGTCTAGTTTTGCACGGTACACAGTGTACTCACGTTGGCTTGCCAAAAACTCTGGCTCATCCATCAACTCAGCGATCTTCTGAACTCGAGCTGGGTCACCTGGAATAATGGCAATTGTCGCGCCTTGTAGATCTTCTTTATTTACTCCGAGATGGAAAACAGCTTGGGACATGGGGGACTCCTTTTGTCTCTTGGGTATGGGTTTAAGCTTATAAGATAGCGCGAGCAATAAACGTACTCAGATCACACTTTATTAATGCAACAAAACATAATTTACAAATAAAAAAGGTTTGCATCACACTTTACTGTCGAATTAGCGGTGTTTTTGCACAGATTTAGTTTTTACGCTCACAAAAAAGCCGCCCTCGCAGTTTGTGCACAAGAGCGGCTTTGTTCACATCAATGCTTGTTTAATCTAGTGAGGATTTGTGGCGTAATAATCTAAGTGCATTCAAGGTTACTATCGCGGTTGCGCCACTGTCAGCGAGCACTGCAACCCATAGCCCCGTGATACCCAGTAAACTTGTCACCAAGAATACCCCTTTCAATCCAAGCGCAAGGGCGACGTTTTGCTTAATATTATTAAGCGTCGCGCGTGACAGCTCTATCATCGCTGGCAACTCGGTTAGGCGATTGTGCGTTAGCGCGGCATCCGCTGTTTCCAACGCCACATCCGTGCCTCCCCCCATCGCAACACCAATGTTCGCCGCTTTCATAGCAGGCGCATCATTGATGCCATCTCCAACCATTGCCACTCGGTGCTGACTCGCCAATGCATTGATAAAGGTTACCTTGTCGGCTGGCAGTAAGCGTGCTTTGTAGTCCATACCCAACGGTGCTGCGATGGAAGCCGCGCTGCGCTCATTATCCCCCGTTAGCATGATGGTGCGAACGCCGAGTTTAGATAGCTTAGCAACCGCTTCAGCAGTGTCGGGACGCATTTCATCTTGCCATGCAATCAAGCCTTGCAGCTCTAGACCATCATTCGACGCGCGCAATGCAACGACGACCGTTTTGCCTTGGCCCTCGAGTAACTCAATCTGCTTATTTACTTCAGCTGGGATTGGCATGTCTAACTTAGACGGTGCTGACAGTACCCATTTTACGCCACCAATTAGCCCTTCAACACCAACGCCCACAAGTGCCCTCTGTTCGTCAGCACTTGGAATCGTTAACCCTAAGCGTTCAACATGACGCACTAGAGAGGTCGCCAATGGATGGTTAGAGCCTTGTTCAATAGAGGCGGTAGCAGCTAACAGCTCTTGCTCCGTTAAAGCACCAGATACAATCACGTCGGTAACCTGAGGCTTACCTAATGTGAGCGTCCCTGTTTTATCAAAGGCCACTGACTCTATATTGCCAAGTTGCTCTAGTGCAGCACCACCCTTAATCAGCGCACCGCGTCGGGTTGCCGCCGCGAGTCCCGATGTAATCGCAGCAGGAGTGGAAATAACCAAAGCGCAAGGGCAGGCAATCAACAACAGCGCAAGTCCGCGATAGACCCAGGTTTCCCATGGCTGCGCAAACAGCAGTGGCGGTGTGATAATCACCAACAGCGATACCACCATCATTAGTGGCGTGTACCAGCGGCTGAACTTATCAAGAAAACGTTCAATTGGCGCTTTGCGAGATTCGGCTTCTTCGATCAGATGCAAAATTCGATCAATCGCGTTCTCACCTTGCTTCGACGTGACTTTTAAGCGCACCACTTTATCCGCCAATACCGCACCTGCCATAACCGTATCGCCTACCAGACGTTCAACTGGGACGGACTCACCTGTTAAAGCACTTTCATCAAAACTGGCATTCGAGCTGACTAACTCACCATCTGCAGGCATTCGATCACCTGGTGCGACTTCGATGATGTCACCTGGTACCAGTGCCGATGCACTTTTGGATTGGCGTTCATTGTTAACAATCACCGTGGCTTCTTCAGGTACCAAAGACATTAATGCCTGTACCCCACTTCTTGCTCGAGAGGCAGCAAAGGCTTCTAAACGCTCACCAATCAAGAACAGCAACAACACCATTGCGGCTTCGACGGTTTCACCGAGATACAGTGCACCAATAGCGGCAACACTCATCAGTGTTTCAATCGCAAATGGAGTACCCGATTTGGCTAACTTAATAGCTTTGGTACCAATAGGGATAAGACCGAGAACACAGGTCAGGGTGAATAGCCATTCACTCATCGCAGGGTAAGCGCCTTTAAAAGCAGCGGCGATAGCCATACCAGTGGATATCGCTAGGATATGAAAGTTGTCTTTAAAGGTCTTTTGCCAGCCGGATGACTGAGCTTGTTCGTTAGTATTATTCGAGCTGCCATCGAGGGCATGGACGGTAAAGCCTGCATCGATAACCGCCGCTTCGACTTGTGAAAACAACGCGGGCTCATCAACTCGCACGACGAGTTTCTCCGTCGCGAACATCACTTTCGAGCTCACCACACCGCTAATTCTATTGGTCGCTGTCTCCACCTTACGTGCACAGGATGGGCAATCCATACCGACGACTTTCCAAGATTTCAATAAACCATCAGAGTTTGCAGTCGAGGCCTCTTGTTCTTGCCCACTGGAAGCCGAGGGTTCTTCAGGTTCAGCACTACAGCATTCGCTGCCTGAAGAACATCCCTCAGAGGCTGCTTGTGACGAAACCGTTGTAATTTGTGCAATTTTCGGTACATCGCATGCTTCCCCCACAGGGCGGATGACATTGATTTTTTGCGAGCTGCAACCTGTATGCTTAGTACACATGGGACTCTCCTTTTCATATCCTACGCCCCAAGTGTAAACCTTGGAGTTACCTCCAAGGTCAAGAAAAAGTTAGCCAGAAAGTGTCGGAGACTCCAACTGTTTATCTATCTTCGACACCTCTTCAATCATTACAGGGTCATGAGTACAAAACGGCTGTGAGTTTACGCTAACAATGCTTGGGTCTTCTGCTTGAGTACATTCCCCTGTTTTGTGCAAATCAGCAATGTGAAAACGCAACACAATGTAACCTAGAACGCCAAACACGATGTTCCCGACCGCTTGACCATATAACACCCCTAGTGCACCAAACCAAAGTGACCCAAAATAAACGAAAGGAAGTGTCCCTGCTGTTGCCTTACCAAGGTTCAGAGCTGTTGAGTACAAAGGCTTGCCGAGATTATTAAACGAGGTATTGGCAACGAACAAGACGCCATTGAAGACAAAGGTGATTGCCACATAGGTTGCAAACGCGGCGACAATAAGCGAGGCGTCACCAGTTAAAGAAAATACCGCAATAAGCTGATCTTGGACCAAATAGAGTAAAAGACACACCACCACTGTGTAGAGCGTTGTTACGATTAGCGAGTTTTTAAGTGTCTCCTCCACCCTATCTATTTTTGCCGCACCAAAGTTCTGTCCAATTATTGGTCCCACCGCGCCAGAGAGCGCAAAAATAAACGCAAAACAAACTGGGGTAATTCGGCCAATGACCGCAAAGCCAGCCACAAAATCTTCGCCGTATTGCGCTATCGCTGTCGTCACAATGGCATTGCCAATCGGCGTTGCGGTATTGGTAATAATGGCGGGAATCGCAATGGCTAACATAACTTTAGTATCGCGACGAACGCTATCAAAACTGGGCCTTGAAAGCAGTTGATGCACTTTAACCAAAGGAACGAATGAGAAATAGAATACAGCAAATCTCGCCACAACAGATGCCGCTGCCGCCCCTTCGACGTTCCAGTTAAAGCCAAAAATAAACAAAGGGTCGAGTATGGCGTTAACGATACCACCAGCTAACGTCGCCCACATTGAGCGTTTGGCATCACCCGCAGCTCGAAGGCCTGCACCACTCGCCATCCCAAGCGCAATGAGTGGCGTGCTCGGCAGTAAGATCCACAAATAGGCTTCGGCGCGCTCATGCGCTTTGCCTTCAGCGCCAATCGCGGTGAGAAGTTCGGGTATATACGCGCACATCACGGCAGTCACGATGGCGCTGATAAGGAATGAAATAACTAAAACGCTGCTACCAATTTCGCGGGCATAGCTAATATCCTTGGCACCTATCGCTTTAGACATTAATGCCCCCATCGCAATAGAGGTACCGATACTCACTGAAGTGGCAAAGAACGTCAAAGTTCCGGCAAAGCCAACCGCCGCAGCAAGCTCAGCTTGCCCCAACATACTGATAAAAAGCATATCGAGCAGATCGACAATAAAGATCGCCATAATACCCACGGTAGACGTACCCGACATCACCAAAATGTGGCGCATCGTTGATCCTTCAACAAACTTGGCAGACTGTTCAGCCATTGAATTCCCTTTCTTTCTACAAACAACTTATCTCTACATACAACAAAGGGCGCCGCAGCGCCCATTTAGATCATCATAACCGTTATACTGGATGTTTGAAGCACGCTTCAATCGTTTTACCAATCGCTCGAAGTACATCGCGTCGAGTAATGATACCGACTAAACGTCCATTATCGATAACTGGGTACATCTTAGGTTTGCCCACTTTCATCATATCGGCAAGCTCAATAATCGATGTGTGCGGCGATACAGACAAAACTTCTCGGTACATACAGTCACCGACGGTGTGAGTGTCTTGACAGTGATAACTCACCTTTACCAGCTTCTCAAGCAAATCCTGCTCCGAAATAAAGCCGATGACCTGCTCTTTATCGTCAATCACAGGTCCGCCTAAGTGAGTCGACTGCATAACTTTGTCTAGTGCAGCGCTAAGCGACATGTCTTCGGTAAACGTGACTGTTCTTTGCGTCATATAATCTTTTACTTTTAGCGACTCCATAGCACTCTCCTTTTCGTCCCTTGCTAATAACCTTCTACGTCCATTGTTGGCGAAACTGCCAAAAGGTCTAAGTGGGAATTACCGATACTGTCGATAGTGAATTCCTATCGCAGTGTTTTACTGCTTGATATTTCTAAGAGTAAGACGGTTTTTTCTGTTTTGCCTATCTTATGGATAAGATTTTTGTAACAATCAGGTCTTCACTCAGTCACAAAATGTCACCAGTACTTTCTTCACCATGTTTAAAAAACTTCTCAACACCTTGTCAGACGCTATCGAATTTCGCTCGCGAATTTGGGTTGTGCATGTGTCTGAATCGTTCTTGAAAGATCAGTCTTTCGTCGTCAATGAGGACCAGTTTTCGAGCCCACTTTCGTGGATGAAAAACAAAGGTTACGATGAGAGTATGTTGGAGAAAGTTGAGTTGATGAAGCCGTCCCAAATAGTAGTAGTGGAACTAGGCGGCGCGACTCACCAACTCATGAGAGTTAAATAGCGCCACTAATGATGACGCTATTGGATTAAGGTTTTAGGCTGACATCACCCAAACTTCTTCGCCGCGTATTTCAACAAGCCATGTTTTCACCGAGACGTCAGGGTCTTCGATACACTCACCTGAGGTTAGGTCGAAGTGTTGTTTGTACAGCGGAGAGGCGACACAATCGCGTCCACCAATATCGCCAACGATTCCACGACTTAACACGAATGCTTCACCGATTGGGTCCCAGTTATCAATGGCGTACACGGCTTGTTCGGTCTCTGGTAGATAGAACAGCGCAAGCTGAGCCTCTCCCACCAATGCACCGCGTCCTTGATATGGCGTCAAATCGGCAACATCACAAATCTTACTCCACATGATTAATCCTCCAACTGCGGGTCAACGATGGTGACAGGAATTCTCTGACCTCGAACGCGCTGATAGCCAAGGTCGGTACTTTGTTGGTCACTGTTAATAAACGGCATAAACTTGGCGCGTTTTTCTTCCGATTCAACCGCGGTTTTCCATTCACATTGGTAGGTGTCGACAATGTGCTGCATCTGTTTTTCAAGCTGCGCATTGATACCAAGTGAGTCTTCAATGACCACTTGCTTAAGGTATTCTAAACCGCCTTCTAGGTTTTCCATCCAAACCGAGGTTCGCTGCAATCGCTCACCGGTTTTCACATAGAACATCAGCACTCGGTCAATCAAGGCCACTAGCTCGTCTGTCGTTAGGTCAGAAGCTAATAGATCGGCGTGGCGTGGGCGCATACCGCCATTACCACATACGTACAAGTTCCAGCCATTTTCGGTGGCGATCACACCAATATCTTTACTTTGTGCCTCGGCACACTCTCGTGTACACCCAGAAACCGCAAACTTAATTTTGTGCGGAGCGCGCAACCCTTTGTAGCGGTTCTCTAGATCGATGGCGAGACCAACAGAATCATCGACACCATAGCGACACCAAGTCGAACCGACACACGATTTCACGGTGCGCAGTGACTTACCGTAAGCGTGTCCGGTCTCAAAACCCGCTGAAATCAATGTATCCCAGATCTCTGGAAGCTGCTCCACTTGAGCACCGAATAAGTCGACACGCTGACCACCGGTGATCTTGGTGTAGAGATCGAATTTCTTCGCTACTTCACCGAGTACAATCAACTTCTCTGGCGTAATTTCACCGCCTGGTACGCGAGGTACAACAGAATAAGAGCCATCTTTTTGAAGGTTAGCAAGGAAAAGGTCATTGGAGTCTTGCAGACCACGATGCGAACCCTCTAGTACGTGCTCATTCCAAAGTGAAGCAAACACCGATGCGGCAGTAGGCTTACAGATGTCGCAGCCCTTGCCTTTACCATGCTTCTCAATGAGCTCGTCAAAGCTTTTTATCGACTCTACTTGGCAGATATGGAACAGCTCTTGTCGTGAAAACTCAAAGTGCTCACAAAGGTGGTTGTTGACCTCTTGCCCCATGGCGACGAGCTCTTCATCTAGGACGCTCTTGACCATATTGGCACAGCCACCACAACCAGTTCCGGCCTTGGTTTCATCTTTCAAAGTCGCAAGATCGTGTGCCCCCGCATGAATCGCTTCAACCAGATCACCACGTGTCACGTTGTGACAAGAACAGATCATGGTCGATGCGCTCGCACCACCAGAGAGTGAGCTAGTGTCAAACAGCAGTTCAGCCGGATGTTCTGGCAAGGCTTTTTCATTCAGATAAGCTTGCAACAACAAATCGTAATCAGAGGTATCACCGACAAGGATTGCACCGATAAGTTTGCTGCTGGTTTCGTCGACAATCAGTTTTTTGTAAGTACCTTGCGCCATATCTTGCAGCACCATCTCTTTGGCACCCGGAGTCTGCATCTGCGCATCACCGATAGAAGCCACATCAACACCGAGCAGCTTAAGCTTGGTACTCATGTCTGCGCCTTCAAACGTCGCCACCTTACCCATAAGCTGGTCTGCAACGGCTCTCGCCATTGCGTAACCGGGAGCAACCAGTCCAAATATTCGATTTTGCCAAAGCGCACACTCACCAATAGCGTAAATAGCATCGTCGCTGGTTTGGCAGTTATCATTAATCACGATACCACCACGCTCGCCAATCTCTAGACCAGCAGCTCTTGCTAGCGCATCCTGTGGACGAATGCCTGCAGAGAACACGACCACATCAACATCTAACGGGTCAGCATCTTTGAACACCATGCGGTGATAGGCTGTTTCGCCGTCGCAGATTTTGTCAGTACCGGTAGAGGTGTGAACTGTGAGTCCGAGATCTTCGATCTTATCTTTCAAAAGACCACCAGCGCCATCATCAAGCTGCACCGGCATAAGGCGGGGTGCAAACTCGATAACATGGGTTTCGAGACCTAGAAGCTTAAGTGCGTTAGCCGCCTCAAGACCTAATAGACCACCACCAATGACCGCCCCTGTTTTCGCACCTTCACACGCTTTGCGAATCGCGGAGAGGTCGTCCAATGTGCGATAAACGAATACATTGTCTCGGTCTTTACCTTCAATGGGTGGCACAAATGGATACGAGCCCGTGGCTAATACCAAATGGTCATAACCGAGAATGTCTTCACCGTCGAGTGTGATGCGTTTCGCTTGCTTGTCGATGTCTGTCACTCGACTGCCAAGTACAAGCTCAACGCCATACTTTTTGTACCATTCTTCATCGCCTAACATCAGTGAATCATGTGAATTGCCAGAGAACAGTGATGAAAGTTGTACACGGTCATAGGCAGCGTAGCGCTCTTCACCAATCACCGTGATTCGATAATTTAAATGTCCTTGTTGGCTAATAAGGTGAGCAATAAAGTGATGCCCAACCATGCCGTTTCCAACTACGACTAGATGCTCCATATCTGCTGCTCCCTATGCGCTTTTCTTCGCGTCTTTCTGTTTGCTGATTTCGACCGATCCTGACAGCTCGTTTTTCGCCTGTTTCTCATATAGGAAGGTCAATACGGCTTGGCGGTATTTTTGATACTGCGGGTTGTCTGCCATTGCCACGCGGTTACGTGGGCGTTCTAGGTTAATATCCAACACCTCGCCGATGGTCGCTGCTGGTCCATTGGTCATCATGACAATCTTGTCAGAAAGCAAGACCGCTTCATCCACATCGTGGGTAATCATAATCACGGTGTTGTTGAGCTCAGTTTGAATCGCCATTAGGGCATCTTGAAGCTTGGCACGCGTCAATGCATCCAAAGCACCAAACGGTTCGTCCATTAACAGTACTTTTGGCTTAAGTGCTAGGGCGCGAGCAATGCCCACACGCTGCTTCATACCACCGGAGATTTCATCCGGCTTCTTATCTGCTGCATGATCCATTTCCACGAGTTCAAGATAATGGTGTACCTGCTCTTTCACCCATGCTTTGTCTTTGCCCTTCGCTACCTGCTTAACGGCAAGCTCAATGTTCTCGTATACTGTTAGCCATGGCAGAAGCGAGTGGTTTTGGAACACCACAGCACGCTCAGGCCCAGGGCCATCCACTTCTCGTCCATCAACGATAACACCACCATCGGTTGGGAAGTGAAGCCCAGCGACCAAGTTCAGCACGGTAGACTTACCACAGCCAGAGTGACCAATCAGAGAGATAAACTCGCCTTTTTGTATCTGTAAATTAACGTTTTTCAGTGCCACAAACTCCCCTTGTGGCGTAGGGAACCGCATTCCAAGCTGGGTCAGGTCAAGTAAAGGTTTCGACATCAGTAACTTCCTTATTCCATTCGTCTAGGTATCACTCGTTAGTGTGGTGGCTACCTAGTTAGCGGAGCGATTGTTGTTTATTCCAAGAAAAGTGTTTTTGTAGTAGCAACATGCCACGGTCTAGTAACAGTCCGATAAAGCCGATAGCAAATACCGCGACCATGATTCGGCCTAGTGATGCTGAGCTGCCGTTCTGGAATTCATCCCAAACAAACTTGCCAAGACCTGGGTTCTGCGCCAGCATTTCTGCCGCAATCAGTACCATCCATGCGATACCGAGTGACAAGCGAAGACCGGTAAAGATCATTGGAATCGCAGACGGTAGAACGATAGTGCGAATGTGTTGCCACCACGAGAGCTTAAGCACCTTGCTTACGTTAAGAAGATCCTTGTCTACGCTCGTTACACCCACCGCGGTATTAATCAAAGTTGGCCACAAGCTACATAGCGCAACGGTAATCAGTGAGTTGACGAATGACTTAGCAAACAGTGGATCGTCACTGACATAAGTCGCACTCACGACCATGGTCACAATCGGTAGCCATGCCAACGGTGAAACTGGCTTAAGTAGTTGAATGATTGGGTTAAATGCCTGATAAACCCCTTGATTTAAGCCAAGGACGATACCGAGTGGAATCGCGATGACCGAAGCGAGGATGAAACCACCTGCCACCGTAATCAATGACGTTCCAATCTGGTCAAAGAAAGTCGGTTTACCCGTGTATGGGCGGATCTTCACTTCCGCGTCTGGGTTTTTCGCCAGTTTTGCTGCGTTGCGTTTTTCCTGACGCTCAACGAAAGCTTCCGCTTTCTCACGCTCCTCTACATGCTCCGCAGCTAGGTTTTTAAATTGTTCAAACGTTTGAACGGGACCTGGAAGGGTACCCAGTGACGTTTCAACCTGTCTCGCTGCCAAATGCCACATCATTAGGAAACAAAGAATCCCGATGAGGGGGAACAGCAGCACTCGGCTGCGGTTCACCACCATTTCACGGCTTGGCTTCAGTGATATTACGTTCGTTGCCATCGCCTTTACTCCTTAGCTATTACTGCAATCATTCCGTTGACCTAATGCTTAAACCTTGTCTTTGCCTTTCAGACCGATTGAGAATTTCTCAAGGTAAGCGTTAGGTTTAGTGCCGTCGTAGACGATGTTGTCGATAAAGTGTTTCTGAGGGGCACGGAAGCCATCTTCAGATTTAAAATCAGGGAAGTCTTTCGACGTTAGTACGCCATCTTCTACCAAGGCTTCAGCCGCTTGTTGATAGATGTCAGGACGGTATACTTCCTTCGCGATGTTCATGTACCACTCATCATCCTGTGAATCAGCAATCTGACCCCAACGACGCATCTGTGTTAGGTACCAAATCGCGTCACTGTAGTATGGGTATGTCGCGTTGTGGCGGAAGAACACGTTAAAGTCAGGTACATCACGCTTATCGCCTTTCTCGTATTCGAACGTACCTGTCATGCTGTTAGCGATAACTTCAGCATCCGCACCTACATAAGCACTCTTCGCAAGGATCTTCACGGCCTCTTCACGGTTTGCGTTGTTATTCTCATCCAACCAATGCGCAGCACGGATAAGCGCTTTTACAACACGGATATGAGTATTTGGGTTTTCTTCAGCCCATGACTTCGATACACCAAATACCTTCTCTGGGTTGTTTTTCCAGATCTCGTAGTCGGTCACGACTGGTACACCAATACCCTTAAATACCGCTTGTTGGTTCCACGGTTCGCCTACGCAGTAGCCTTCAATCGTGCCCGCTTCCATGGTCGCTGGCATTTGCGGTGGTGGCGTCACGCTAAGCAGAACATCGGCATTCACTTGACCGCTGTTATCACCGGATTTTGGTGCATAGTAACCAGGGTGAATACCACCAGCTGCGAGCCAGTAGCGCAGTTCATAGTTATGTGTGGATACAGGGAACACCATACCCATATTGAACGGTTTACCTTCATCTAGGTAACCCTCAACCACAGGCTTTAGCGCATCGGCTTTGATTGGGTGAACCGGTTTGCCATCCGCTTGCATCTCAAGGTGTGGCTTCATCGCCGACCAAGTTTTGTTAGAAACCGTAATCGCATTACCGTTTAAGTCCATGCTAAATGCCGTGATGACTTCTGCTTTGGTACCAATACCTATGGTTGCACCTAACGGCTGACCAGCCAGCATGTGTGCGCCATCAAGTTCACCGTCAATCACACGGTCTAGCAGTACCTTCCAGTTCGCTTGCGCTTCTAGCGTCACGTAAAGACCTTCGTCCTCAAAGAAGCCTTTCTCGTATGCGACGGCAAGCGGCGCCATATCGGTCAGCTTGATGAAGCCAAACTTCAGCTCTTCGATTTCTGGCTCGCCCAATTCAGCCCATGCTGATGTGCCAACAAGTAGCGTTGCTGTCGCGATTGTTGCGGTGCTGACGCGATGAAACGTCTTACCGATCTGAGTTCCTAATTGAGTCCATTTCTTCATAACACTCTCTCCGTGTGATGCTTAAAAATTTTTCCAAAAAAAGGCGCTACTGCTATCAATAAGCAATAGAGCCTATGTATAAGCAGTAACGCCGTCGCCAACCTTCACTTCACCGCCGTTGATGATTTCAGGAGCTGCCCACTAAGGGGCGGGGGTATTGTGTTTGATATTAGTCTTTCAATATGCGTGCCAAAATGTATTTATTTATATTTATCAGCACTTTAGTTAAATTTAGTTACTTTATTGGTTAAAATTTGCTTCGCCAGTGTGCACCGTGCACCAATTGAATGAATTATCACTAACCCCAAAGTAGTAGCTAAAAGCTGATAGACTCTAGGGTGTGGATGAGATTCTTAGAGACTTGAGCAAGCGATAAGCTCGACTGCATCGACGATTTTCGAAGAGCCGCGAAGGCGGTCTGCTCATCGAGATGATGATGCTTCATCAGCAAACCTTTGGCTTTTTCAATGAGCTTACGCTCTTCTAGCTTTAGGTTAAGCGCTTCAAGTTTCTGGTCGTCTTGAATCGATTTCTCACGCACTTGTCTGGCATGAACCACCCATGCGCTAAGTTCAAACTGTGAATCATGAGGCAGCAATACGTAATCATTACCAACAGGTAAGCGATTGATATCATTCTCATTTAGTTGTTTTAGAATAACAAGAAGGGGGCGCTGTTTCTGCTTAGCGGCATCCATGATAAGCGAGAGTTCAGCACAAGGTTGCTGCCACGAAATAACGAGCGTAGCAGTGGGTTCTTTTTCAAGCATGGACTCCAACTGAGATAGCTGACAGCCCATGATTTTGTCGAAGTCTTTGGCAAGCCTTGCGCTAATATGCGCCTGTTCTGCGATAGAGTCGCAGCAAACTAAGACGGGTGTTTTTGGCATACGATTTTCCTAACATAGTGTTCCTTCACTCGTTAGACCATCGCAATATGTGTGCCAAAGTGTTTTTGCTTTTGATTCGGCGCTGTCCCAGTCACCAGAAAGTGTAAACAGAGCGATCGTCAGCGTACTGATGATGGTGTTCGCCATCATGTCTTGCTCATCTTCACCGGTTCCCAGTGGACAAGGAATCACGGGCTCGGTGGTCATTGTCTCTTCTACGTAATGAGAGTTCACTTTACCATCTTCCGCCCACCAGATGGTTTGGCTGACCTTAGGGTTGTATTCCGTCTCACCAGATTGACCTTTAAACGATACCGTTCGCTGAGTCTGCTCCGACTGTAAGTGAACTAACGATTCAACCTTGGCATGCAGCTCTTGAAACCCTGGGTGGAAGCTACCTCGCAGTGCAAACGGTGCATTTGCTGGGTTGAGCGCCCTTGCAACGGTATTGATCGGCGTTCTAAGACCGTAGCGATGCTTCCAATCGAGCATCACTTTTACCTGAGGCAGGAAGTTATCTAAGGGTAGATACGCGATGTTGAATTGCTCTAGCAGGGTTTTCGCCTCATCTAGGCTAGCTGCGGTGTTGATATTGAGATGACCAAGAAAATCACGGGCATGCAGACGATTGTGCATCTTGTCTAAGTCACCATGCAGCAAAATCTTCACCCCATTGTCTGCCAGAATTTTGGCTGCGACTAGATGCCACGGTAAGCCTGAAGTTTGTCCTGTGCGTTTGCCCGCATAAAGCGGCCAATCAAGGTCGGCAAACTGCTGTTGGGTACTCTTAAGAGCTTGCACGAAACCCGCGATCTCTTCTGGCGTCTCATCGCGAACGCGGATGAGCATCATCAGCATGGCCATTTGATCATCGCCAACCTCACCAGCCAGATAGGCTTGCATTACTTCTCTGGCTTGAGTTTGTGTGAGTGGACCTCGTCCTCGAGAACCGCGACCCACGGTACGTATACATTCTTGAATTAACGACACATCCTCTCCTACTTCTTGTGTCTGACCGCGACTATGCGCTAATTGTAACGACTATGCTCTGCTTATAATGACTATGCTCCGCTTATAATAACAAGGCTAAGCAACGGCATACTCCTGCGCCACATCGAGAAGCTCCTGACGAATCGATACCACTTCACCGATGATCATCAAAGCAGGGCTCAAGCCGCGAAGCTGGTCAGCTATCTGATTTAACTGTGATAATTCGAAAGTATATACTTCCTGCTCTGGGCTACAACCTTTACCAATAATCGCTACTGGCGTATTTGGGCTTAACCCTGAGTCTAGCAGTCCTGTTTGTATCTCTCGGCTTTTTTCGAGCCCCATATAGCACACTAAGGTCTGGCCTTGAGTAATTAACGACGACCAAGCAGGGAGCGCACCAGAGACGACATTCCCCGTGACTAAGGTGACGCTTCGTGCCACCTTACGGTGGGTGAGCGGTATCAAAGCACTAGAAGAGCAGCCAAGCGCTGCGGTAATGCCAGGAATGACTTCAAACGGGATGTTGGCCGACTTCAGCGCTAGTGCTTCTTCGCCACCACGACCGAACACAAACGGGTCGCCCCCTTTCAGTCTCACGGCACGATAGCCTTTTTGACCGCAGTCTTTGAGGATCTCATTGATTGACTCTTGATTAAGGCTTGGCATCCCACAACGTTTACCCACATAGAAACGCAGTGTCGATGCTGGAATAAGATCCAATATCGACTGACTGACTAAGCGGTCATAAACCACGATATCCGCGTTTTGAATTCGCTTATGCGCGGCCATGGTCAATAAGTCAGGGTCACCTGGCCCTGCACCAACAATCGATACAAACCCTTTGCCACCCTTGCGTGGCAGTTCATCAATAAACCCTACATCTTGCTGTTGATGAGGACGGTATGCTTGCTCATTCCTTTGAGTGTTCATCCTACGTCTCCTTACTTCACAACGACATCAATTTGTTCTGACTGTTGGTGATGCTGATTCACCAACTTCTCTACTTCTGGTAGGCACGAACCACAGTTACTTCCGCATTTAAGCTGCCCTTGTAACTGGGCTACAGTGGTGTGGTTTTGCGTTTGCATCGCATCGACAATCTGCTTTTCTGTGACTCTAAAACAGCTGCAAACGAGCTTACTCGCCGCTTCGGTCTGAATCCCTTTCAGAGTTTTAGAAAGCGAAAACGGCTGACCAATAAGTTGTGTAATTTGCGCTACATCAGCGTCAAACGCCTTATTTTCGACTTGAACAAAGCTCTTCACCGTGAGAGCCGCGTCATTGGCACAGCTTAGCGTTACCCAGCCATGCTCCGTATCCATCACAAGCAGCTTGCCATTTAACGCAGCGTCCGTCGCCTGGGTCCACGTTTGTTTGCTCAATACTGATTTAGAAGCGTAGCGCCAAAGTTTACGGCTTTGACCCTCGCCTTCAGTAATCTGCATCGAAGAAAAGTCTGCGATATCACCCAGCTTGTCAGCGTTCTCGCCAATCGCGACGAAGTAGCTACCGATGGCAAAGGGTTCGATCTCAACGAACGAGGATTTGAACGCCGGTTGACCTGAGAATGGGTCGACCACAGACTCAGTGACATGATTAACGCCGCTGTCTGCACCAAACTCTCCTGCCCAGTGCATAGAGAGGTAAACGCTATGCAATCCTAAGCCATCGTCTTCTTTAACACGAGCCACAATCTCTGCACGGCTTTCTGGAGCGACAAGTCGAGCCAATTGCCCCGCTTTAAGCGCTGCACGTTCTATCGAAAGCGGGTTTAGATATACCGTTGGTTCTGTTTCTTTTTGTGTCAAAGCCGGCACGAAACCGGTGCGTGTCATGGTATGCCACTGATCTCTATCACGACCGGTGTTGAGCACAAACTGATGCTGCCCTCTCGGGGCTTGGCTCAATGAGTCTGCTGGAACAATAAGATTCGCGCGGCCATTTGGTGTTGCGAATTGCCCATCTGAGAACGGACGCTTACCATCGAGCGGCCATTGCTTAGGCTGCCATTGGGCATAATCGACTGCCGACAATGCACTTAGTTCACTTAGATCAAACAGTTGTGGACTGTCACTATTGATAGAGGAGAGCTCAACATGCTCTTTGAAAATGTCATACTCACTCTCGTAGTCAAATCCATCTTCCACCTTCATTAGCTCACACAGCGCTTGACCCACTTTAGACACCGCCCACCAATCGGGCTTGCTTTCACCACGCAGTGGCAAGAACGCTCGCTGTCTCGACATCATGCGTTCAGAGTTGGTAACCATGCCTTGTTTCTCACCCCAGCCTGCTGCGGGCAAGATGATATCTGCGTACTGAGCAATATCGGAATCCACACAGATATCGGAGACAATCACAAGCTCACATTTCTTAAGAGCGCGCTTAATTTTGTGGCTTTGTGGGAGTGACACCACAGGATTGGTTGCCATGATCCAAACCGCTTTCACCTCGCCTTTTTCGATGGCATCAAACAAGTCGACCGCCTTGAGGCCAGGTTTAGTCGCCATATTAGGCGCACGCCAAATGGCTTTTACTGCATCGATGGACGCTGGGTCAAATCCTCGGTGAACCGCGAGTTGGTTCGCTAAGCCACCAACTTCACGCCCTCCCATGGCGTTCGGCTGCCCGGTAATAGAAAACGGGCCACAACCTTCTCTGCCAATTTTTCCAGTCAGCAGATGGGCATTAATGATAACGTTGCCCTTATCTGTCCCGTTCTCGGCTTGGTTAACGCCCTGACAATAGAGGGTGATGACTCTCTTTTTCGTGGCGAACCAATGATAAAACTGCTTAAGGCGTGTTCTATCTACTTGAGTTGTTTCCGCGACTGATTCCAGCGAGCATGTCGCTTGTTTAGCAGCGTCAAGCAAGGCTTCACTACCTTGGGTATGCTCAGCGATATAGTCGTTATCCAAAGTGCCAGTATCCAAACAATACCTTGCAAGCCCCATAAATAGGTCAACATCACTGTCAGACTCCAAAGGAAGATGAAGGTCTGCCTGCTCAGCACTCATGGTTTTTCGCGGATCGATCACCACCAGCTTAAGGTTTGGATTCGACTCACGCGCCTGCTGGATACGACGAAATACAATCGGGTGTGTCCACGCCGCATTTGAACCCACCAAAACAATCATCTCGGCAAGTTCGAGATCAGCATAATTAACGGGAACGACATCCTCACCAAAGGCACGCACATGGGAAGCAACGGCAGAAGACATACATAACCTGGAATTGGTATCAATGTTCGCCGTACCAACATAGCCCTTCATGAGTTTGTTCGCGACATAGTAATCCTCCGTCAGTAACTGACCTGAGACGTACATGGACAAGGCATCGGCTCCATGCTGCTGCCTAATATCGTGAAATCGTGTCGCGATCGTGTCGATTGCTTCTTGCCACGATGCTTGTTTGCCATTGATCTTTGGATAAAGAAGCCTAGCGGGTCCGGTGTGGCTGTCATCGAGCGATGAGCCTTTTACACACAAGGCTCCCATATTCGCTGGATGGTTAAGATCCCCTTTAGTCGAAGCATCTTTTGGATTACTGACACATTTTGCGACGAGGCCGCAACCGACACCACAATATGGACATGTTGTATTGACACTTCTCGGCTTCATAACGTCTCCTTTAGCCAGGCTATATCAACAAAAAGGCGCCTCTCCTTGTTACAAGAAGAGGCGCCTTTGCCATTGACGAGTTAGATTTTTGTTCACTTCAGTACGGTGATAACCATTGAGTTATCCGCTGAGCTTTTGTTAAACAAGTCAATGCAAATTTGAGTCCAACAAATAGAAGTTATATTTTTCAATAACTTAATGAGCGACGCATTCTCTACCTCACTGTTATCGCGCTTTCTAAAGCACCAAAGTGGTGCATGCTATTGTGCAAATTCTCACATACTAGACACCCGTTACATTGAGCTTTCCGTTTACACACCTAAACTGTCTAGGTTACTCGTCAAAAGGAATTGAGACATGGTTAAGCCATTTACTTATTTGGCAGCTGGTTTGATGACGCCAGCCATTGCAATGGGAGCCAGTTTTAGTGACCCTCTCACCGAACTCGACAATCAAACTTGGTTTCTCGCCGATGGCTGGGAGAATGGCTTTCCGTTCTTGAACCGCTGGACTAAAGAGCAAGCGCTATTCACCAACGAAGGCTTGACCCTAACGCTGAAAAACACCATCGATAACCACGGCTACAAGGATGTCGTTTCAGGAGAAATAAGAAGTTATGGCTATTATGGCAACGGCTGTTTCGAAGTCGAAATGAAACCGGTTAAAGCCGATGGTGTCGTGAGCGCTTTCTTTCTGTTTGCAGGCCCCTACGACCAACCTGAAGGTGGAAACGGAATTCATAATGAGATAGACATCGAGTTTTTGGGTATGAACACCAACTTGGTTCAACTGAACTTTTGGACCAACGATGACAACTACGAACAGCACAACGAGTACATCCATTATCTGGACTTTGATGCTTCAGAAGACTTTCATACTTACGCTATCGAATGGAATAAAAACACCATCAAGTGGTTTATTGATGGTGAGCTCGTTTATCGCGTTAGGAATACCGACGACCAACCCATCCCGATGAAATCAGATAGCAGGCTTAGAATCATGATGAATGTTTGGGCGACCAATCCACAAATTTCCAACTGGGCAGGCACTTACGATGAAACCACTGGGCTCGAACATTCTGCTCACTTTAGAAACTTCAAATACACTCGGTCAAGATGCAACAAGTGAGAATAAGTCTCCCGTAAATTACTGCCTGCTACTTTTATTTTGAGTATACTCTTGTTCCTGTTCATTCACTCAGAATACCTAGCGACCTATGACTGAAACTATTAAGTTCATTGCCACCGACATGGATGGCACATTGCTTGACGAAAACAGCAATTTGCCACCTACATTTCCAGAGTTTTTCCAACGACTCAAGAATGAAAACATTCTATTCGCCGCAGCCTCTGGTCGTCAGTACTACAGCCTTTACGACACCTTTGAAGGCTATCAAGACGAGATGCTGTTCATCGCGGAAAACGGCACGCTGGTGATGCACCAAGGCAAAGAACTTTATAGCTGCACACTCGATAGAGATTCAGTACCATCGATCATCAACAAAGCTCGAAGCATTAATGATGCATTCATCGTTTTATGCGGCAAGAGAGGGGCTTATATTGAGACACAGGATCCAACCGCACTCGAAGAAATCAGCAAGTATTACCACCGCTGCGAGTATGTTGAGGATCTGCTTACCGTTGAAGACGAGTTCATCAAGATCGCAGTGCTTAATTTCAACGGCTCAGCGGAACAGATTGAGCCAATAATCCGACCTACATTCGGTGACGACTTCCAGGTTGTGGTGAGTGCGAAAATTTGGCTTGATGTTATGAACAAAGTCGCCTCAAAGGGTGCGGCGATACGTCACCTGCAGCAGACGATGGGGTTCACTTATGAACAAACCATGAGTTTTGGTGATTACTTTAATGACGCAGAAATGCTTAAAGAGAGCTATTACTCGTACGCAATGGAAAATGCACACCCTGGTGTCAAAGAAATTGCGCGCTTTTCAGCACCAAGTAACACTGAGTTTGGCGTAATTAGCGCGGTATACGACTTTTTAGATAACCAGCAGTAAGGTTATCTAAGTCGCCAACTGAACAATTAACAGGGGTTCGAGATTAGCGCGAGCCCCTTTTTAATCAAAGCTAAAACGAGCCTTTCCCCTTCCCTTTCAGTTTTTCTCGCTTCCTGCCCAATTTTCAATTGTCTGATGATATAGTACCGACTCGGAACAATATCGAAGGAAAAGAAAAATGGAAAAGTTTCTAGAGTTGCTGGCAACACAAGCGAATGACGTCATGTTTGAACAGACGATGCAGGTTATTGACGAGCATTTTGAGTTCAGCCCAGTCAGCTTTACTAACGGCGAAACCCAGAACCAAGCGGGCCAAAACAATGGCTCTTGTAAGATTTTTGCTTTTGCGAAAATTAAGGAACTGGATGAGCAATCCACGCTAGCGTGTTTTGGTCAGTACTACCGTGATGATGTACTTAAAAACCCTAATGGCAACGACCACGCAAACATCCGTAACTTTATCAAACACGGCTGGGCTGGTATTCGCTTTGATGGCGTTGCTTTGACTGCTAAATAGAATTTTAGTCGGTTTATATTGAAGATATAAGCCGATAAGAGAAAGGGAGTAAGTTTACACTTACTCCCTTTTCCGTTTACCGATAAGTCTCGTTTTGCTACTTCTGCCAGCGCTCAGCAGCCTGTGCATCAGAGTCCCGAGACTCCACCCAACGAGTTGACTCTGTCGTACGCTCTTTCTTCCAGAATGGTGCTTTGGTTTTCAGGTAGTCCATAATGAACTCACACGCCTCAAAAGCGCTGCCACGGTGCGCACTGGAGACACCAACAAATACAATCTGGTCGCCAGCATCAAGGTCACCAACGCGGTGGATAACGCGAATTCCATTTAGCATCCAACGTGATTCCGCTTCATCGCAGATCTTTTCCAAAGAACGCTCTGTCATTCCTGGATAGTGTTCAAGTGACATGCCGACCACGTTATCACCCAAGTTCATGTCGCGCACTTTGCCCGTGAAAGTCACAATGGCGCCTGAGGCTGAACCCTGCGCCAATGCTTCATACTCGTCACCGACAGAGAAATCTTCACGTTGAACAGATACTCGAATAGTCATATTAACCCCCAGTGACGGGAGGGAAGAAAGCGACTTCATCGCCGTCTTTCACAGCAGAATCGAGAGGCATGATATCTTGGTTGACGGCAGCAAGCAGCTTGCCTGGTTCAAGTGCCAGATCCCACTTACCTTCTTGTGTCGCTAAGTGAGCACGAATGTCTTCAACTGTAGCAAAATCCATGTCTAGGTCGACACTGTCTACGCCCACCAGCTCTCGAGTTTGTGCAAAAAAGAGTACTTTAATCATGATTCGACCTTAAAGTGTCCTGACTTACCACCAGTTTTTTCCAACAATCGAACGCTGTCGATGACCATGTCTTTTTGTACCGCCTTGCACATGTCATAAATCGTCAAAGCGGCAACAGATGCTGCGGTTAGTGCTTCCATCTCAACACCTGTCTTACCTGCTAGTTTACAGACTGACTCGATGCGTACTTTATTCTCATCTTCAAGCGCTTCAAGCTGCACTTCGACTTTAGACAGCAACAACGGGTGACACAGTGGGATCAAATCCCAAGTTTTCTTTGCCGCTTGAATACCAGCAATACGCGCTGTCGCGAACACATCACCCTTGTGATGGTTGCCCGAGGTAATCATTTTCAGCGTTTCTGGCGCCATATGGACGAAAGCTTCCGCTCGCGCTTCGCGAACCGTCTCTGCTTTTGCCGAGACGTCGACCATGTTGGCCTCGCCCGATGCATTAATATGAGTAAATTCCGACATGGTTTACCTCAACAATTACTTAGTTAGGTGAGGCATAAAGTTACATGGACGGTGGCTCGCATCTAGCTGCTGCTTGATGATCTTCGTCCAACCAGTACGACACGCACCTGTTGAGCCTGGCATAGCGAAAATTACCGTGTGATTCGCAAAGCCCGCAATCGCGCGCGACTGAATCGTAGAGGTGCCGATCTCTTCATACGATACCGCACGGAATAGCTCACCAAAGCCTTCTACTTGCTTATCGAACAGAGGAACCAGCGCTTCTGGTGTGCTATCGCGAGAGGTAAAGCCAGTACCGCCAGTAATCATCACCGCTTGAACGCTTTCATCCGCAATCCACTGTGAGACCACGGCGCGAATTTGGTAGATGTCATCAATAACGATTTTCTTGTCCGCAAGCGTGTGGCCCGCTTCCTGTAAATTCTCAACGAGGTAGCGACCCGACGTATCGTTCTCTTCAGTACGTGTGTCTGAAACGGTTAGCACTGCGATATTCGCAGGCACAAATTTGCTCTCTGCGTGACCCATGATTTTTCACCCTATAAAAACTGTAAACGTAACGTCAACGGCTAGAACTAGCCGCCGATAGATGCCAAGTGAGGCGTCATTCCTGAATTGCCATCATGTAGGAAATGACTGACCGACTTGGTCTGTAATTGTGCTTGGATGCGCTCGATCAGCGCTTGCTCTTGAGCGTCTTCTTGTAGCAAGTCGCGTAGCTCAACACCATGTTCGCCAAACAAGCAAAGATGCAGCTTGCCCATGGCGGAAACACGTAAGCGATTACAACTTTCACAGAAGTTCTTCTCATACGGCATGATCAACCCAATCTCGCCTTTGTAATCGGCATGAACAAATACCTGTGCAGGACCGTCGTTTTTCTGACGCGCCTTGAGTATCCAGCCGTTAGCGATAAGTTGGTTGCGGATATCGACACCCGAAACATGGTGGTTTTGGAACAATTCGTCCATTTCACCCGTCTGCATTAGCTCGATAAACCGAAGTTGAATAGGACGGTCTTTGATCCAGTTGAGGAACGAAGGCAGCTCTTTTGCATTGAGATCTTTCATCAATACAACGTTCACCTTGACCTGCTCGTACCCAATCTCAAACGCACGGTCGATACCATTCATCACCTCGGTAAACTTGTTTTCACCAGTGATCTGATGGAACATGCGTGGATCTAAGCTGTCGACACTGACGTTAATGTGTGTCAAACCCGCTTGCTGCCAAGTATCCACTTGCTTCGCCATGCGATAGCCATTCGTCGTCGTCGCGACTTTAGTGATACCCGGAGTATTAGCGACCGTTTCAATGATCTGAGGAAAATCCTTCCTGAGGCTCGGCTCACCACCAGTAATACGCACCTTCGACGTACCACAATCTGCAAACGCAGTTACGACACGCTTAATTTCAGGTAGCGTCAAAAATGCCGGTCTTTTTTGACCGGGTGGTTTGTAGCCATCAGGGAGGCAGTATGTACATCGGAAATTACAGACATCTGTAACCGACAAGCGCAAGTAATAAAACTTGCGATGGAATTTATCTTCGAATTGTTGCGCCACGGAACACCTTTCCAAACACGGGAGGCGTGATCATTTCCAATCAAGCCCTTGTGACCAATCTGTCACTGGCTCAACACGCTTATCTTGAATGGTTTCATCATAAGACTTAGCGTCGTGAGCTCGGAGTTATGGCAATTAACGCTCTTGGAGCATTAACAGCGTGCGATTAAAATACTTAATAACGACGGGGTTTTCCAGTTCTCTAATCAAAAAACCTTACTTATTCGTCATTTTTATTATAGTTGAGTATCGTAAATGAACAATTTACCCTATGTTACGACAACTCGATAACATAAAAGAAGAATAAGATGAGCATATATTCATCAAATAAAGTCGTGGCGATTGGCGGGGGCCACGGACTTGGCAGAATGTTGGCTGCACTCAAAGATTTTGGCTCCAATGCTACCGGCATTGTGGCCACTACAGACAATGGCGGTTCGACTGGTCGCATTCGTGAGTGCCAAGGTGGCATTGCATGGGGAGACACGCGCAACTGTATCAACCAGCTCATTACCGACCCATCCATTGGTTCAATGATGTTTGAGTACCGCTTTAAAGGAACTGGAGATCTAAACGGTCACAATCTTGGCAACCTTATGCTGACGGCGCTAGATAATTTATCCGTTCGACCTCTAGAAGCCATTGAGCTTATCCGTGACCTTTTGAAAGTGGACGTCAATATAATCCCCATGTCGGAGCATCCTTCAGACTTAAAAGCACTGTCGGTGGATGGTAAGTGGGTGACGGGCGAAACGTCAGTTGATGAGATGGAACAAGACTTACAACGCCTTGACCTTGAGCCTTTCGTCCCCGCAACAAAGGAAGCAGTAGACGCAGTTGCACAAGCCGATTGCATTGTTCTCGGCCCCGGTAGCTTCCTGACCAGTATCATGCCTCCACTACTTTTAGCGGACTTAAGCCAAGCCATAGCAAAAAACACCAACGCAAAGGTGGTATTTGTGGAGAACTTATCTCCGGAGTATGGACCGGCAGGTCGCATGACGCTTGAACAAAAGCTGAAATGGTGTGAGCGTGCCCTACAAGGTAGAAAGCTTGACGTTATCTTGGGAGAAGAAGCGCATCCTGATATTTGTTCAGAATGGAATTGCGTCACCCTGCCGCTTGCATCACCAAACCGAGATTGGCGTCACGACCGTTCAAAACTCAAATCCGCCATAGAATCACTGTTGCAATGATCGAAATGAGCTTCGAAAAAGGGCTGTGTAAACACAGCCCTTCAGATTGCTGACGAACCCCACTTTTCGAAGTGGGGTTCTCTTTTATGAGCGGCCGTAGGCCGCGATCGCGATATTTTTGATCATGCCAAGTTTAGAAGAGCACAATGCTTAATTTGGTATCTAGACGCCATAATTTGACGTATTTGGGACATATTTAGCCCTATTTTTCGTAGATAGCTCACCACCAACGCTATCTTCTTGATGTTTTGAGCGGTAGCAGCCAGCCAACATTGCATCTGCACTTTGGATAATCCACGGAAGCGAGCATAACGGTGACCATGGTGCTGCTTAGCATCGGCGAAGCTCCGCTCTACCGTCTCACTTCTTCGCCGATATGTCTTTTTTCCATAAGGGGAGAGCCGCATTTGATTTGCTCTATCCACTGCGTCCGTATAGATGTGTCTTGTAATGACTTTCTTCATGGTTTTACTTTGCGTACAGTCATTTCGCATTGGGCAGAGTGCACACTCTTTCGGGTCGGAGTGATACTCACGATACGCATCTCTAGATGTTGTTTTATAGATGAGCTCTTGACCGTTAGGACAGCGGTAACTGTCTCGCTCTTTATTGTAGATAAAGTGCTTTTTCTTGAACGCATTCTTTGTGCTGGACGGCCTGCGATAACCGAACACGCCCAAGATATTTCGACGCTCTAATGACTCAGCGACTGGCGCAGTGAAGTAGCCCGCGTCGAGTCCAACGGCGATTGGATTAAGGTGAAATTGCTCTAGGGTATAGTCCAGGCGCTTCACATAAGGTTGAGAGTCATTGATATTACCTGCAGTGACATGGGTATCTAAGATAATGCCATGCTGTCCATCCACTGTACGGTGGTCGAGATAGAAGAAGCCTTGAGGCTTATTATCTCGAGTCATGAAGCCACTTTCCGGGTCGCTCGTGCTTGTTTTTGTATTCTTAGTTTTAGGCTCAGAGGCACGTGCTTTTAGAGGTTTCTTACCCTCTTTTTCTCGGTCTAGCGCGACATCTTCATCGAGCATATCAAGATAGGCGCTGGCGCGAACCTTAGTCACTTTGTTCGTGTGCTTATTCTTATTAGCATTGGCTTTTAGGTGCGTACTGTCAGTAAATAGCTCTTGGCCAGCAACCAAGCCTTTCGCCATTGCCTGCTCTACGATATTGATAAAGATACACTCAAACACATCGGTACCATTAAAGCGGCGAATACGGTTTTGGCTGAGTGTCGATGCATGGATAACTTTCTCTGTAAGTGACATACGCAAGAACCATCGATACGCGACATTGACTTCAATTTCTTTCACGAGTTGTCGCTCGCTTTTTATTCCGAAGAGATAGCCAAGCAGGATGATTTTAAACAGGCGTACAGGGTCAACAGGTGGGCGACCATTATCTTTACAGTAGAGGTGAGCGACTTCATCACGGATAAATTCGAAGTCGATGGCCCTATCTATTTTACGAACTAAATGATTCTGAGGAACGAGCTGCTCCATGGTGACCATTTCGAGTTCATATTGTTGAGGTGAAGGCTCTTGAAGCATATTGAGATATCCATATTTCGATACCTCTATTAGATCAAAGGTCTAGCCTGATGGCTAGACCTTTGTCAGCAGTCTGAAGGGCTGTGTAAACACAGCCCTTTGTTATGATTCCAGCTCAGCTAAAAACGACACATAAGTAGAGTGCGTCTTGTCGAGCAAGGCCAGTACTTTGTCGATTAATGCTTGGTCATGAGGCAGAGTATTCTGCTTAGACAAAGTGTCGATCTCGATAGCTAGCTGACATAGCGGCTCCGCTCCAAAACTTGCCGCGCTGCTTTTAAGCGCATGACATATTTCCGCCAACTGGGTCAGCTTATCTTCAAGCGCACCTGAAGAAAGCTGCTCTTGATATGTCACTAACTCGCCAGTAAAAATTCCCAAAAGAATTGGAATATTGTCAGATCCAATTTCTTTAGTAAGCTGATCGACTCGCTCTCGATTCATAAGTGTCATACTTTGTTCTCACTCGCATTCCATGCTTGGATTTTTCTATAGATAGTCGATGGACTAACATCTAAGTACTTAGCAGCTTGAGGTATATTTCCATCACACGCTTCAATCGCCTGCTCGATGGTACGGCGCTCAGTTTGCCACAACGGCTGTATATCCTGAGGACCAAACGACGACGTAATAGTAGCTGCGGGCTTACTTACGACGACAGGTATATTCAATGGTGGAGGTAACATGTCCAAGGTAATTTCCTTGCCATGGTTCAGCACGACCACATTTCGAAGCACATTCTGCAACTGACGTACGTTACCCGGCCATTCATATTGAATAAATCGCTCTATCACGTCCTGCGAAAAACGCACAAAACTTTTACCTTCTTCATGGGACATAAAGCCCAACAGTGAATACGCAATCTCAATGACATCCTCTTCACGGTCGCGAAGTGGTGGTAAGTGCAGTGGGATAACGTACAAGCGATAGTACAAATCTTCCCTAAAGCGCCCTTCTTGTACTTCTTTCCATGGGTCTCGGTTGGTTGCACACACGAAGCGCACATCCACTTTCTTCATTCGAGAAGAACCAACCTTCTGGAACGTACCTGTTTGGATAAATCGCAATAACTTGGTTTGTAGGTCAAGATCCATCTCACACAGCTCATCGAGGAATAGCGTTCCTCCATCGGCGAGCTCTGCCGCACCTTGTCTGTCCACCGCCGCGCCGGTAAAAGCACCTTTCACGTGACCAAACAGTTCACTCTCAATCAAGTCTTTAGGAATTGCAGCACAGTTAATGGCAATGAACGGCTTATCACCACGCTTACTCGCCGCGTGAATGGCTTCTGCGCACACCTCTTTACCGGTACCACTTTCGCCTGTGATAAAAATACTGGCTTTACTGGATGCAGCGGAGTCAATGGTACGGTAAACAGCTTGCATTGGCTGACTACTGCCGATGAAACCTTGATAACTCGGGCTGCCGGTATCATTGATTTCATCACGCAGCTTAGAGGCTTTGCGGATGGCGTTGGTGACCGTGACGCGCAGGCGGTCTGCCTCACAGGGTTTGATCAAGAAGTCTTGCGCCCCGTGTTGCATCGCATCTACCGCAATGTCGATAGAACCGTGCGCCGTCATAAAGATGATCGGCACATCGGGATTGAATTTTTTTACTGCGTCCAACACATCCATACCTGTCATGTCGGGAAGACGCAGGTCGAGAAGTATTAGATCAGGCGTCCGATGCTCTAAGCTTTGAATCGCGTCACGGCCATTGCCAACGATATTAATATCGATCCCCAGAGGAGAAAGGTACGAGCGATACAACGCAGCAACGGAGGCAGTATCTTCTACCATCAATAGGTAGCGAGACTTCGGCTCGTCGATTAAAGGTTGCATAAATCCTAGCTAACTGTTGTTTTGTTATGTTTGCTTTATAAGCATATTCGCATTTTGCAATTATTGGTTGGTAAAAACCATTTTTATTTTGCAGTTTAAAACCTGAGCAGCCTAGCAGACTGCTCTCGGCTTGTTAACTGTTTGCAATAAAGTGCTGTCTAAGTTTCTCTATTTCATCACGTTTTTCGGCTGCCAATTCAAACTCAAGGTTCTGAGCATGTTGGTACATCTCGCCTTCGAGCTTGAGTATTTGCTTCTCAAGATCTTGAGAAGATAGCGCCACATAAGCCTGCGACGGCTCGGCCACCTTCGACAGTGGTACCTGTTTGCCTTTTTTAGGCTTACCACTTTTCACTGCGCCGCCTATCTCCATAATATCTTTGATATTACGTTTTAGCGCAGTCGGCACTTTACCGTGCTCTTCATTGTAAGCATGCTGCTTTTCGCGGCGACGATTGGTTTCATCAATGGCTTTCTTCATTGATTTGGTGATGGTGTCACCATAAAGAATTGCCTTGCCTTTGAGGTTACGGGCCGCACGACCGATAGTCTGGATCAAAGAGCGCTCTGAGCGCAGAAAGCCTTCTTTATCGGCATCGAGAATAGCCACCAGAGAAACCTCTGGCATATCGAGACCCTCTCGAAGTAAGTTGATCCCTACCAAGACATCAAACTCACCCAACCTCAAATCACGAATGATTTCGGTTCGCTCCACGGTATCGATATCTGAGTGCAGATAGCGAACTTTCACGCCATGCTCATTGAGATATTCCGTCAGATCTTCCGCCATGCGTTTAGTCAGCGTTGTGACCAAAACACGCTCATCAATCGCAGCTCGCGCTTTTGCTTCTGACAGCAAATCATCAACCTGAGTCGCCACCGGGCGCACTTCAATTTCGGGGTCTAACAGACCTGTAGGTCGCACTACTTGGTCCGCTACATCGCCGTTGGATTTTTCAAGCTCGTAAGCACTTGGGGTTGCCGAAACAAAGATGGTTTGCGGCGCAATCATCTCAAACTCTTCGAACTTCATTGGACGGTTATCCAATGCTGAAGGTAAACGGAAACCAAACTCCACCAGCGTCTCTTTTCGAGATCGGTCACCCTTGTACATGGCCCCGATCTGCGGAACCGTCACGTGGGATTCGTCGATGATCAGCAAACCGTCTTTTGGTAAGTAATCAAATAGCGTCGGAGGCGGCTCACCCTCTTTACGACCACTTAAGTAACGAGAGTAGTTTTCGATGCCAGAGCAGAAACCAAGCTCGTTCATCATCTCTATATCGAACTGGGTACGCTGCGAAATCCGTTGCTCTTCGAGCAGTTTATTGTTCTCTTTTAAGTAATCTTGTCGGATAACGAGTTCTTTCTTGATCTCTTCAATAGCATCAAGAATGCGCTCTCTTGGTGTTACGTAGTGTGTCTTCGGATAGATGGTGTAACGCGCAATATCTCTTTGGGTAATCACACCAGTAAGAGGATCAAACAGGCTGATGCAGTCGATCTCATCGTCAAACATCTCCAGACGTACCGCCTCTTGATCCGATTCAGCCGGGAATATGTCAATGACTTCACCGCGAACCCTGAACTGTCCGCGTTCAAACGCGACATCGTTTCGTGAATATTGAAGCTCTGCTAAGCGAAGTAAAATGTCTCGCTGGTCGATGACCGCGCCACGCGTCACGTGAAGCATCATCTTCAAATAGGAGTCTGGATCACCCAGACCATAGATCGCGGATACAGATGCGACGATGATGGCGTCTTTACGCTCAAGCAGCGCTTTGGTTGCTGATAATCGCATTTGCTCAATATGAGCGTTTACCGATGCGTCTTTTTCGATGAAAGTATCGGTGGTCGGAACGTACGCTTCTGGTTGGTAGTAGTCGTAGTATGAGACGAAATACTCAACTGCATTATTCGGAAAGAAAGCCTTCATCTCACCATACAACTGTGCCGCGAGTGTCTTGTTAGGCGCTAGCAAAATAGCAGGGCGCTGCGCCTGTGCAATCACATTAGCAAGCGTGAAGGTTTTACCTGACCCTGTCACTCCGAGCAAAGTCTGGTGTGCCAAACCTGAATCAAGCCCATCTACGAGTTGAGCGATAGCGGTAGGCTGATCGCCAGATGGTTGGTAATCGGAAACCAAATCAAAGTGTTTTGCCATGTGTTTCTATCCCTTATCTGCAACCCTAGTATTTCAACGCTAGTCACCTAATTTTGCAACTAAAATGCTCGCTTTTATCAACCATATTTGCTATCGTAATCGCCCCGCCAAGCTCTAGCTCCAAACGTTAATCGCAAATTCATCCACGGTTTTTCCCCAATCAATCAATTATACTCTGTGAACATCCTTATTCTCACTTTTGATACTTTTCTCAAGAGCATTCGTAAATAACTGTTTATTATCAACTTAATTGACTTAAAAATCAGTTATTCACAAGCTGACAAGTGAGTAATTACTCAAATTCTGAATTGACCCCGTACAATTAACACATTTATCCACAAATTTGGTGGATAAGTAAAACAAGCTCAACACCCGCAAGGCTCGCAGAAAAGTAAAGAAATTTTTGGATCTTTTTTTCTAGTGATTTTTCAAAAAAACCGTTGACTCAAACATCTAGGATAGCTAAGATTCGCCCCGCTTTAAGCAATTCCCCCTTAGTTCAGTTGGTAGAACGGCGGACTGTTAATCCGTATGTCGCAGGTTCGAGTCCCGCAGGGGGAGCCAAATTCAGAATAAGCCGTGTCGCAAGACGCGGCTTTTTCGCATCTAAGCGACAGAAATCCTTACAGGATTTTATGCCTCAGAGCTCGCCGCCCGCGTACGAGTCCCGCAGGGGGAGCCAAATTCAGGAAAAGCCGTGTCGTAAGACGCGGCTTTTTTCGTTTTTAGCCCGAACGCTTATACTTTTCGTACAAACAAGCAAAACCATAGATTTCGCAGGTTGTTATTCACCGCTCAAAACAGGATAATATTGGGATCGGAGCTCTTTACACTTATTATTATGACCGAATATCTCTTGTTGTTGGTGGGTACGGTACTCGTCAACAATTTCGTACTGGTAAAATTCCTTGGGTTGTGCCCGTTTATGGGCGTGTCGAAAAAACTCGAGACAGCAATTGGCATGGGCCTAGCGACGACATTCGTACTGACGCTAGCCTCTGTGTGCGCCTATTTGGTGGAAACCTATGTTCTGGTTCCGCTCGGCATTCAATATCTCAGAACCATGAGTTTTATCCTGGTGATTGCCGTCGTGGTTCAGTTCACAGAAATGGTCGTGCACAAGACAAGTCCTACACTCTATCGTCTACTCGGTATTTTCCTGCCGTTGATCACGACCAACTGTGCGGTTCTCGGTGTTGCACTCCTGAACATCAATGAAAACCACAACTTTATTGAATCTATCATCTATGGATTCGGCGCGGCTGTTGGTTTTTCTTTGGTGCTCATTCTGTTCGCTTCTATGCGCGAGCGTATTGCAGCGGCCGACGTCCCTGCACCGTTTAAAGGTGCATCGATTGCCATGATTACCGCAGGTCTCATGTCACTGGCGTTCATGGGCTTTACAGGGTTGGTGAAATTGTAATGACTACCATCCTTATCGCTATCATTGCCGTCGTCATTCTCGCAGGCCTCTTTGGTGCTGTGCTGGGTTTCGCCTCTATCAAATTTAAGGTAGAAGCCGACCCTATCGTAGACCAAATCGACAGTATTCTTCCGCAAACCCAATGTGGTCAATGTGGATACCCAGGTTGTCGCCCTTACGCTGAAGCTATCGCCAACGGTGATGCTATTAACAAGTGTCCTCCGGGCGGTCAGCCTACTATCGAAAAGCTGGCAGACTTAATGGGCGTTGAAGTCGAGGACTCTGCCCACGATGCTGAAAAATCGATTAAAAAAGTGGCGTTTATTCATGAGGATATGTGTATTGGGTGCACTAAATGCATTCAAGCCTGCCCTGTAGATGCCATTGTGGGGGGCACGAAAGCCCTGCATACCGTTATCAAGGATGAGTGTACGGGTTGCGATCTTTGTGTTGCACCTTGTCCAACTGATTGTATTGAAATGATCCCCGTTGAAACCACAGCTGATACATGGAAATGGCAAATGGATGCTATCCCTGTCGTCAATATTACCGAACCAACTACAGAACGAAACGGTAAATAGGGAGCACTATGTTATCACTCATCGAACAGATTAAAACTGGCTCTCTTTGGGACTTCCCAGGTGGCGTGCACCCACAAGAAAACAAGACGCAATCGAATCAGAGCGAGATTGTTAAAGCGTCAGTTCCAAACGAATTAGTCATTCCCCTTAAACAGCATATTGGTAAACCAGGCGACATCTTGGTCAATGTTGGCGACCGAGTGCTTAAGGGACAACCGCTTAGCCAAGTGAATGCGGCATTTATGTTGCCTGTTCATGCACCAACCTCGGGGACTATCACAGCAATTGAGCCTCGCACTATTGCGCACCCGTCTGGTCTTAGCGATCTATGCATAGTTATTGAATCAGACCAACAAGACCAATGGATTGAGCTCGATCCAGTTGCCGATTTTACCGAACTCGAACCCGACGCGATTATCGAGAAGATTCGCTTGGCGGGTATCTCTGGCATGGGTGGAGCGGGTTTCCCGACGGCCAAAAAGATCCAGTCTGGCTTGCAGCGTACCGAGATCCTGATCCTCAATGCCGCCGAGTGTGAACCGTATATCACGGCTGACGATCGTTTAATGCAAGACTTTGCACAAGAGGTGATTGAAGGGATCAATATCCTTAAGCATGTCCTAAAACCAAAGCTCACTATCATCGGTATCGAAGACAATAAACCAGAAGCGATCAAAGCGCTGGAAATGGCAGCAGCTGACGAAGATATCGTCATTCGGGTCATTCCAACGAAGTATCCTTCTGGTGGTGAAAAGCAACTCATTAAGATCTTAACCAACCTGGAAGTACCTGTCGGTGGCATTCCGGCTGATATTGGCTTGATGGTGCAAAATATTGGTTCGGCTTACGCGATTAAACGTGCTGTTTGCAACGGCGAGCCACTTGTTGAACGTGTGGTGACTCTTACAGGCAAAACCTTCAAGAAACCACGCAATGTTTGGGCTTTGATTGGCACACCAGTGCAAGCCCTGCTCGATGAATTTGGCTACAAAGCAGATAAGAAATCTCAGCGCCTAATCATGGGTGGCCCTATGATGGGCTTCACCTTGCCGCATGCGAATGTGCCTATCACCAAAACAGCTAACTGCATTTTGGCGCCGACGTTTAGAGAAATAGACCCTCGCTCTCATGAGATAGCCTGTATCCGCTGTAGTCAGTGTGCAGAAGCCTGCCCTGCATCTTTGTTGCCACAGCAACTGCAATGGTATGCCAAATCGCAAGAATACGATAAATGTGAAGAGCTCAACCTAAAAGACTGTATTGAGTGTGGTGCGTGCGCATTTGTCTGCCCAAGCGAAATTCCACTAGTTCAGTACTATCGTCAAGCAAAAGCAGAGATCCGCACACGTAAAGCAGAGTCAGAAGCAGCAGAGCGTGCCAAGGTTCGTTTTGAAGAGAAAAAAGCACGTTTAGAGCGTGATAAAGCCGAGCGCGAGAACCGCTTCAAGAAAGCCGCAGACGATCGCCGTAAGCAAATGAAATCTAGCGGTGGTGACGACGCTATTGCCGCAGCAATAGAGCGAGTTAAAGCACAGAAAGCAGGCGCTGATACAACTAGCGAAGTCAAACCGGCTGTTGCTGCAGCTATTGCTCGTGCGAAAGCAAAACAAGCAGAAGCGGCGAAACAAGGTCAGGCTGAGCCTGATAACTCCGAAATGGCAAAACTGCGCGAAGAGCGCAAACGTCAAGCACGAGAGCGCAAAGCGCAAAAAGCCACGGACTCAAACGCTGTTGAGAATGACGCTGGCACTACTGAACAAGATCCTAAGAAAGCCGCAATAGCCGCTGCACTGGCAAGAGCCAAAGCGAAAAAAGCGGCTCAGCAGCAAACTGCGGAATCAGCAGGCGATGTTGAGTCAAATGAGCAAAGTGCGAAAAAAGATGCAGTCGCCGCTGCGATAGCGGGGGCGAAAGCACGAAAAGAAGCGTCTCAAGCTGAAACCTCAAGCTCAGAGAGTGAATCACCTGCAGCCGAAACGGGCGATGCAAAGAAAGCGGCCGTTGCCGCGGCAATTGCGCGTGCTAAAGCTCGTAAGCAAGCGACACAAGCTGAAGAGCCTGAAGCAGAAAGTGAAACAGCTACGCCTGAATCGGACGATCCAAAGAAAGCGGCCGTGGCTGCTGCAATTGCCCGTGCAAAAGCTCGCAAACAAGCAGCACAAGCTGACACACCGGAAGCAGACGGTGAAGCCTCTGCTCCTGCATCGGATGACCCGAAAAAAGCCGCCGTTGCTGCTGCAGTTGCTCGTGCTAAAGCCCGCAAACAAGCAGCACAAGCCGACACACCGGAATCAGAAAGTAAAACAGCTGCACCTGAATCAGAAGATCCGAAGAAAGCGGCCGTTGCTGCTGCAATTGCCCGTGCAAAAGCTCGCAAACAAGCAGCGCAAGCTGACACACCGGAAGCAGAAAGTAAAACAGCTGCACCTGAATCAGAAGATCCGAAGAAAGCGGCTGTGGCTGCTGCAGTTGCCCGAGCGAAAGCTCGCAAACAAGCAGCGCAAGCTGAAACACCAGAAGTAGACAGTGAAACAGCTGCGCCTGAATCGGATGACCCGAAGAAAGTGGCCGTGGCAGCTGCGATTGCTCGAGCCAAGGCTCGCAAGCAAGCAGCACAAGCTGAAGCGCCAGAGGTAGACAGTCAAACTACAGCTTCTGATTCGAATGCTCCTGAGACGGAAGATCCAAAGAAAGTCGCGGTCGCCGCTGCGATTGCGCGAGCTAAAGCACGAAAACTCGAACAAGAAAAAAATAAGGAGAACAACTAGTGTCGTTCTTTATAGCTAGCTCTCCACATGCACATAGCCGCAAGCGTACACCAGACTTAATGAAAGGTGTGGCGCTGTGCGCTTTGCCTGGTTTGGTTGCTCAAACCTACTTCTTCGGTTGGGGAACGCTAATTCAACTTGCATTCGCTATTGTTGTTGGACTTGGTTTAGAAGCGGCAATTATGCTTCTTCGTAAGCGCTCGCCATCGCTAGCGCTTCGTGACTACAGTGCACTAGTCACTGCGTGGCTGTTGGCGATTGCCATCCCTCCACTGTCACCATGGTGGATTGTGGCCATTGGTCTCGTCTTCGCGATTGTTATCGCTAAGCACCTTTATGGTGGCTTAGGACAAAATCCGTTCAATCCGGCTATGGTGGCGTATGTAGTCTTGCTTATCTCTTTCCCTGTGGAAATGACAAGCTGGATTGCACCAAACGCTATCTCTAGTGAGCCAGTGAGTTTTGCAGATGCATTTTCATTGATCTTTGGTGGCTTTGATGCGGATGGCTACTCGCTTCAGCAGATCAGAACCGGCATTGATGGCATCACGATGGCAACGCCGCTTGATGCGTTTAAAACTGGTATTAGCAACGGCAACACGTCAGCCGAAGTCTTCGAGCAACCTATTTTCGGCAGCCTAGCCGGCGTTGGTTGGGAGTGGGTAAACCTTGCCTACCTTCTTGGTGGATTGGTTTTACTAAAACTGCGCATCATCCAATGGCACATCCCTGTCGCGATGCTTGCATCTTTGACTGTCGTCAGCGGTTTCTTTGCTTTGGTTCTTCCAGGCGAGACAGGTTCGCCACTACTGCACCTACTTTCCGGTGCGACTATGTTGGGAGCATTTTTCATTGCAACTGACCCTGTTTCCGCGTCAACGACAGTGAAAGGTCGACTTATCTTTGGTGCCTTTGTCGGTTTGATGGTCTTTGTGATCCGAACTTGGGGTGGCTTCCCTGATGGTGTGGCGTTTGGCGTTCTTCTTGCCAACATGTGTGTGCCACTGATCGATTACTACACTAAACCAAGAACCTACGGACATTGATACCATGTTGAACGCAATTAGAAAAAATGGCTTAACGCTTGCTATCTTTGCCTGTGCTTCAACAGGTTTAGTCGCGGTTACCCAATACTTAACCAAAGACCAAATCGTTCACCAAGAGCGAGCTCAGCTTCAAGCCACGCTCAATGAGGTGATCCCTCATGAACTGCACGATAATGAACTGTATGCTGCTTGTACCTTAGTAAGTGACCCAGCACTGGGTACCAATCAGGCACAACCTGTCTACATTGCAACTGTCAACAATGAACCGACGGCACTGGCCATCGAGACTATTGCACCAGACGGCTACAACGGTGCAATAAAGCTGATTATCGGCCTAGACACTACTGGTACTATTCTTGGTACACGAGTATTAGCGCATCAAGAAACGCCGGGGCTGGGTGATAAAATCGACCTTAGAATTACCGATTGGATTCTTGGTTTTGCGGGTAAGCAAGTCACTGAAGACAATCAAGGGGATTGGGCAGTTCGCAAAGATGGCGGACAGTTTGATTCCTTTACCGGTGCAACCATCACGCCGCGTGCGGTGGTTAAAGCCGTAAAAAACACCGTGGAATACGTGAACACCAATCGCGATTCCATTCTAAGCCAACCGCTTAATTGTGGAGGTGAATAATGGCAACGTCTAAAGAACTGCTAAAAAACGGAATGTGGGATAACAACCCTGCCCTCGTCCAGCTGCTGGGTCTGTGCCCACTGCTAGCCGTATCATCAACCGTGACCAACGCGCTTGGTTTGGGCTTGGCGACGCTTTTGGTACTGGTTGGTTCAAACGTTACTGTTTCGTTGGTGCGAGACTATGTGCCAAAAGAAGTCCGTATTCCAGTCTTTGTGATGATTATTGCAGCGCTGGTAACCTGCGTTCAGCTACTAATGAATGCTTACGCTTACGGCCTCTACTTGTCGCTGGGTATCTTCATTCCCCTAATCGTAACCAACTGTATCATTATTGGTCGTGCAGAAGCCTTTGCTTCCAAGAACGCGGTTGGTCCAGCGGCACTGGATGGTTTCTGGATGGGTATGGGCATGACCTCTGCTCTGGTCGTCCTTGGCGCAATGCGTGAGCTGATTGGTAACGGGACGTTATTTGATGGTGCCGACCTCTTGCTTGGTGATTGGGCAGCAGCGCTTCGCATTGAAGTATTCCAATTTGATAGCCAGTTCTTGTTGGCACTATTGCCACCAGGCGCGTTTATCGGCGTCGGCTTCTTGATTGCCCTTAAGAACGTTATCGATAAGCAAATCGAGCAGCGCCAACCAAAACAAGAAAAACCAGAGATTGAACGCGTACGCGTCACCAACTAAAGCTTTTCATGCCCGATGTTTTCGGGCATTTTTATAATAAAAACATACTGGATACTCAGACACTGAGTACAAGCAATCAGCGGAAGAATTAGTCAGCAAATGAACAACACCAAAAGAAAAGAGATTCTAGAGCGGCTTCGCGAGAACAATCCCAATCCAGAGACAGAGCTTAACTGGAGCTCACCATTTGAACTGCTCATCGCCGTTCTCCTCTCTGCGCAGGCAACCGACGTCAGTGTGAACAAAGCTACAGATAAACTCTATCCGGTCGCGAATACACCAGAAGCCATGCTGGCGCTGGGCGTAGATGGCGTCAAAGAGTACATCAAGACTATTGGCCTGTTTAATTCAAAAGCCGAAAACGTCATCAAGACCTGCAAGATCCTTATTGAAAAACACGGCAGTGAAGTTCCAGAAAACCGCGAAGCATTAGAAGCCCTACCCGGCGTAGGACGCAAAACCGCAAACGTAGTACTCAACACCGCCTTTGGCTGGCCAACAATCGCGGTAGACACCCACATCTACCGCGTCTCAAACCGCACTAAGTTCGCGATGGGTAAAACCGTCGACGATGTGGAAGAAAAGCTACTCAAAGTCGTTCCAAAAGAATTTAAACTTGATGTGCACCATTGGTTGATCCTTCACGGACGCTATACCTGTGTCGCTCGCAAACCGCGCTGCGGCAGCTGCATTATTGAAGATTTATGTGAGTTCAAAGATAAAGTCTATCCAGACAATTAATATTAAGGGAGCAATGTTATGTCTAACGGTCGTATCCTTCACACTATGCTACGCGTAGGTGATTTAGATAAGTCTATCTCGTTTTATACCGACGTCATTGGTATGAAATTGCTGCGTAAAAATGAAAATACCGAATACAAATACACCCTAGCTTTCCTAGGCTTTGGTGACGAGTCTGAAGGTGCAGTCATTGAGCTAACCTACAACTGGGGCGTTACTGAGTATGACTTGGGCAGTGCTTATGGTCATATCGCTATTGGCGTAGACGACATCTACACCACATGTGATGCAATTAAAGCGGCTGGCGGCAACGTCACTCGCGAGCCTGGTCCAGTCAAAGGTGGCACCACTCAAATCGCCTTCGTCAAAGACCCAGACGGTTACATGATTGAGCTAATTCAAAACAAAGAAGCCAGTGCTGGTCTTGAAGGTTAAGTACTGATTTTATTAAGCTAAAACGACAAAGCCAGTGGCATTAACCACTGGCTTTTGTATGCCTGCTATCCAAACGCTCTGACCTTAAACCGCCGCAAATACTTCCAGCACCAAAAAACGTTCTCCCCCTGAACAGCATAGCCCATTGCTTTGCTGATAAACTCAACATGGGGGGAGTTAGAGCTGTCTCTTGATCACAAGTCTGGATCAAGAGACTTTGCTAGATCATACCCCTCAACAATATCTTGCAGTCTAAACCAACCTTCCCAGAGTCGTTCCCATCCAACTCGGCCAGTTCGCTTGGTGTCATGCCAGTTGGCCAGTTTCCCTAGATTTAGGTATGCCCAGTGTAAGTGTGGTGGCTTCTTTGGGAGATGTTTCTTCTCTCTTTTTAACCAAAGTAATTTCCAAGCCTTGGGGCTTAGTATCTGTTCGCAACTCACTTTCTTAGCTCTATCTTTATCTAAACCCAAGTATCGAAGTTGCTGAATTCGGCATGCTATAAAGCTAAGTAAAACAATCATTTTCTCTAGATTGGCTCTGCTTTGCATACGTAGGTTTTCAACTTGAGTTCCCCCTGTCTTCCACGACTTATGGAAGTCTTCAATTAACCAGCGTCGCTCGTAATATTCTAGGATGGTGATGGCTTGTTTTTTGGTTTTCACTGGCTCAGAAGTCAGAATATGCCAGCACAACCCTTTGCTATTACCTTGCTCAACACAACTCACGTAATTAAGTTGAACCGGCTCTCCCTTCTTGGCCGATGGAACTTTGAGCGTCACAGATGCATAGCGAATATCACATATCGCTTCTCGTGCTTTTCGCCCACCTCTCTGCATCACTGGAACCGTTCGCTCTCCTGCACTTTTAAGCGAAGAACCGAAAGAGTAGAGTTTATCGTCTGACTCCTCTATACAACGAGTTTGCATGGAACGAACAATAAATCTTTGATTATTTTCTGTTTTATACGTCAGGTACTCATACAGATCTGCTTCTCTATCACAGACAGAAATGACGTGCTCCATTGTATCGCCCAGTCGTTCTGCTACTTTGCGAGAGGCTTGTTCCCATTTATAGCTTTCTTTCTCTTTATATGGACGCTTGGGCTGCGTTTCACTTTTTCCTTTCTCAGCTATATTTCGGGTCCAGCGGTACTGTTCAATCAAACCCACAACATGGTGTTGCTTAGGAGAAAAAAGCAACACTGAGTGAGCTTGAAAACCTTTCGATTTCTCGTAACGAGTCGTGTGCCCTAGCTCTTTGGATACAGTTTTGTGGGTAAAGCTTAACGAGGTTGTGTCTTCAAGGGCAAGCAATGTCCCTAAGCCTTTCGCAGACTCAGCAGTTGTAGAGAACCCCGCTTCTGCAATGTCGTCTGCTTTGATATCTTCGTTTCGAATGAACCGATAAGCGGCTTCAATATCGGCTGGATTGGAGAGAGATTGCAACACAGATTTACCTATATGGCTGGCTATTGAGCTCGCAAGAGAAACAAGTCGACGGGTACGTCGTGGGTCACCAAGCTGAGCATCATTAAAAGTGGCTTTGGCCCATTTTGCAGTATCTGTGATGAACATGTCGATATCCGTGTTGTTTTAGATATCGTTTAGATCGCAGTTAAATCAATAAGTTTAATAAAATAGCGCAAGGATTAACTTGCGCTATTTGTGTATGAAAGACAGGAGTTAGAGGGGGTATTGATCGTCTATGCTTATTTGCACCTTCAGACCCAAAAGGCTGCGTCGCTCTAACTTATTTTTACCCAATTCGATGCTTCAAACCATACTAAAAATCACCGTCATCCCCTTGAAAAAGGGGATCTCATTCAGCGCGTTGAAAAGTTGAATTACGTGACTTAGTCGAATATTTTCAGTCACCTACACGTGGTAGGAGATCCTCACTTTCGTGAGGATGACGAATATCTGGTGAGCGGAGGGGTTGAAATCAACAAGAAACAGTTGTCCAAAAGCGAGTTTAGGCCGGTTGGTGGCTTTGACATCGATGTGACTGCCAAAACGCCACGACAATATTCGGAAGAGGAGTATAATTGGATGACAGGTACTATTTGAACTTTGAACCATGCTTAAAGCCATCAAACGATTAATAAAAGCGCTAACACAAGTTAACCCCAACCTTGACCAAGATGTAGACACAGTCATTGAGGCCATTGGTGGATTGCACAATCTCAAAGAAACAGGGGCATGTGCTACTAGACTTCGGTTAACTCTAAAAAACACGTCGATAATCGACCAAAAAGCACTCAAGAATCACGGAGCACATGGCGTTGTGATTCTTGATGAACATCATGTACAAATTATTTATGGTGTGAAGGCTAATACCTACTCCCAAGAGATGGAAGAGCGACGAGTTAAATATGCTTCCGATAACCAATAAACTTGGATTATCGGCATAGTTTCGTCTTGTAGTTCACGTTTGAAGCAAGGTAACCTTGTCTAAGTTGATTAACATTAGAGTTAGTAGCAACGCACCTTTTGACTTTCAGCACGCGCGTTAAGTAGATTCCGCATCAAGTGCGGAATGACGACTAATTTGAAACCTGCATTAACGAATCCGCCGAGCCAATCACCGCTTTAAACCACTAAAAAAAAGAAAAAAACCAGCAGCCTCACAACTACTGGTTTCCAAAACTCCAACGCCAAACGAACCCTAAACTTCAGTCCGCCCAAACGAGATCACCACCCTCTGGTTCTTCGCTTTGCCAATTGGTGATTCATTACTCGCAATCGGTCTGCGTTTACCGTAGCCCTGCACCTGAATTCGATCTTTTGGTAATCCTAGTGAGTGGAAATAGTCTTGTAGAATCACAGCGCGCTTTTCTGAAAGCTGCTGGCTCTCACTTCTTGTCTCACCCGAATCTGTGTAAGTGGACACCAACACCAGGTCGATATCCTGATTGTATCTTACGTACTCAGCGATCTGTTGTAGTCGATGCTGAGACGTTTTATTCAACTGCTCGCTATTGCGGTCATAGTGAAGAATGGTGAACGAGATGTCTTCAAAGCTGTATGGCAGAAGGTTAGCCACACAATCACTAAATACATTGTATTTACCTTGGAACAATACCGACGAGAGTGACACCTCGATACGCTCATCACGGCTCTGCCAGTCTTGATAGCTAAAGGTCGGATAACGGCCCTTTTCTAGCTCACTCAAGATACTCCATGCCGCTTGTCCGCCAACATAACCATTAAACTGTTTGAAAAACTGTAGGTTACTGATGCGATCTGCACTATCGCCTGGACGCCAAGGTGGTGGCATAGAAACTAAGCTGACATTGCGTGTTTCGCCCATGGCGCGGCGCATTTTCAGTTCAAAGTCGAGGTTAATCTTTTTGCTCGCACGTGCAATAAACTCCGCATCCCCAAAGTTTGGGATCGGATGAACAAGACGGCACTCCAATGGTGTATTACTTACCATCTCCCATTGAGACTGGGTTGGTGTTGCCACGTAGCGCTTCTCGATTGCCGCATTGGCAACGGGAGCGATTAACGCAGGTAACAAGAATGTGGCAAGTAAAGTATTTAATTTCATATAGATAGATAACTCGACAGCAATAACATCGGCGGCATATCCTTGCCGCTAATGCATTTAGATGGAACTCCATCTTGTACATTGCAAATATCCCGCCAACATCAACGTCTAATTTTGACTAACTTGTCATGAAGAATGAGATACAAACGATTACCTGTATCTATGGTTGAGGTATTAAGCCCGAAATTAAATGCGTTGTTTGGTTTTTTTATGCTGAAAGAATCTGCAATAATGCCCGCTTCGTCACATTAAAAAACTCTAACATGTCTGTAGAAAACGAAGCTCTTACGCTAAAAAAGCGATTCCGTGGTTATTTTCCCGTTGTTGTCGACGTGGAAACGGCAGGTTTTAATGCTAGCACTGACGCGTTACTGGAAATCTGTGCCATCACTTTAAAGATGGACGAAGAAGGTAACCTACAACCTGCCACTGTGATGCACTATCACATCGAACCGTTCGAAGGCGCTAACCTAGAAAAGGAAGCGTTAGAGTTTAACGGTATTCGAGACCCGTTTAGCCCACTGCGTGGAGCGGTTTCTGAACAAGAGGCACTGAAAGAGATCTACAAAGTGATTCGAAAGGAGCAAAAGCAACACGATTGTAATCGCGCAATCATGGTGGCACATAATGCGAATTTTGATCATAGCTTTGTTAGTGCGGCGAATGAGCGTGCCAAACTTAAGCGCGTACCTTTCCACCCGTTTGCTACCTTCGATACCGCGACATTAAGTGGTCTTGCCTTTGGTCAAACGGTATTGGCAAAAGCTTGTAAAGTCGCAGGCATGGAGTTCGATAACAAGGAAGCCCACTCGGCTCTTTACGACACCCAAAAGACGGCTGAGCTATTTTGCCGAATCGTCAACAAATGGAAAGCACTTGGTGGCTGGCCTGTTGTCGACGAGAACCAAGAATAAACAAACACAACTTTTAGAGATTAATATGAATCCTGTCGTTATTTCCGTTTGCATCATGCTGGTTCTGGCATTGATGCGCGTTAACGTTGTCGTTGCGTTAACATTTAGTGCCATCGTTGGTGGCGTTGTCTCTGGTATGTCACTGACCGATGCTGTTAGTGCCTTTGAAGGCGGTCTTGGTGGCGGTGCTACTATCGCATTGAGCTATGCGATGCTAGGTACCTTCGCGGTTGCCATTTCCAAGTCTGGTATTACTGACCTACTTGCTCAAAGCGTGATTAAGCGAATTCATGGCAAAGAGAGCTCAGCGGGCTCAACAGGTCTTAAGTATGCGGTTCTTGTCGCGCTGATTCTTGTGACTATGTCGTCTCAGAACGTAATCCCTGTGCATATCGCCTTTATCCCAATTTTGATTCCACCTTTGCTAGGCGTATTTGCGAAACTCAAGCTTGATCGTCGTTTGGTTGCTTGTGTGTTGACCTTTGGTCTTGTTACGCCATACATGGTTCTGCCGGTCGGTTTTGGTGGCATCTTCCTAAACAACATCTTACTTAAAAACCTACATGACAACGGTTTAGAGTCGGTAACTGCATCTCAAGTCCCTATGGCGATGCTACTTCCTGCGCTAGGCATGATCACTGGTCTACTTCTCGCTATCTTCTTTAGCTACCGTAAACCGCGTGAGTACGCTGCAACAGAGATGACACTAATCGATGAAGAGCCTTCTCACATCAACAAGAAGAACATCTTCATTGCTATCGCTGGTATCGTAGCGGCGCTAGCCGTTCAGTTGACTTCAGGTTCAATGATTATCGGTGCACTTGCTGGCTTCATGGTCTTTACCTTTGGCGGCGTGATTGCATGGAAAGAGACACAAGATGTGTTCACTAAAGGTGTTCACATGATGGCGATGATCGGCTTTATTATGATTTCTGCAGCGGGCTTTGCTGCGGTAATGAAGCAAACTGGTGGCGTTGAATCTCTTGTAGAAGCTCTATCTACCAGCATTGGTGACAACAAACCACTAGCGGCACTACTGATGCTAGTCGTTGGTCTATTGGTCACTATGGGTATCGGTTCTTCTTTCTCTACGATTCCAATCATTGCAACTATCTATGTACCGCTTGCTATCGCTTTCGGCTTCTCACCAATGGCAACCGTTGCACTTGTCGGTACTGCTGCTGCGCTGGGTGATGCGGGTTCGCCAGCCTCTGACTCAACATTGGGTCCAACTTCAGGTCTGAACGCAGACGGTCAGCACGAGCACATTTGGGAGACAGTGGTTCCTACCTTTATCCACTACAACATCCCACTCATCGTGTTTGGTTGGATTGCAGCGATGGTGCTGTAGTCGTTCGAAGACTTGTTGTCTCGTGCTAAAATACGTAGAAAGTAAAAAGGCTTGGTCACTGACCAAGCCTTTTTCGTATCTGATAACAAGCGCTTACTTCTTCGCTTGCCTCGCTTCGAACGCGGCAAGCTGTTCAGGTGTTGCCTTTGGTTGGTGGTTCGTTTTCCACTCATCGTAGGTCATACCATAGACACGTTCACGAGCGTCATCGATATCTAAATCTAGACCTTGGGTTTCCGCTTCTGCTTTGTACCATTTACTAAAGCAGTTACGACAAAAGCCAGCCAGAATCATAAGGTCGATGTTTTGAACGTCCTTATTACTATCTAAGTGCGCTAGAAGGCGGCGAAATACAGCTGCGTCGAGCTTATCTTGTTGGTCTTGCGGGAGATCTTTGTATTTGAAATCAGCCACTCTACTTTCCTTTATTGTTGGTTTTTCTACGTCCATCCTAACCAACAAACAAAAAAATGCCCAGTCGAAACTGGGCATATGTTATCTATGTTTTGTTTAGCTAGACATCGCTTAACTCGCCATGACTGCTGCGTGCTTTCACATCATGACTGAGTGCTCTGTTGAGCTCTGCCTCGACATGCCCCGGCGATTGCGTTCTCGCAGAGATCAGACGATACATCGCTGGAATCACAAACAGCGTAACCAGAGTAGCAAACGCCATTCCGAAGAAGATGACTGTACCCACCGCGACGCGGCTTTCATAGCCAGCCCCTGTCGACAGAATCAACGGAATCGCACCGGCAAGTGTGGTAAATGCGGTCATCATAATCGGACGAAGACGTCGAGCTGAAGCATCAATGATGGCTTTCTCAAATTCAATGCCCTTATCACGGAGTTGGTTGGCGAACTCGACGATCAATATACCGTTTTTGGTTACCATACCGATCAACATGATCATACCTATTTGGCTATAGATGTTCAGGCCTTGCTGCATGATCACCAAGCCAAGGAAGCCACCAAATACCCCCATAGGTACCGTAAACATCACCACCAATGGGTTTACAAAGCTTTCGAACTGAGCTGCCAGTACTAGATAAGCCACCAGCAGAGCCAAACCAAACACCACTAAGATACTTGATTGGTTCTCTTTAAAGTCTTTCGACTCGCCGGCATAGCTTACCGAAATATCACCGGGTAGCATTTCTATCGCTTGTTGGTCGAGGAAATCTAACGCCTCACCCAAGGTATAACCATCAGATAAGTTCGCCTTAATAGTGATAGCCTTTTGCTTGTTGTAGTGAGACAGACGAATAGACGAAGCCACTTCCTCAATTGAGGTCACCGCATCCAAAGTCACCAGCTCACCCGATTGAGTTCTCATATAGATCTGACTAAGGTCAGCTGCATTGTTAAAGCTATTCTCGTCGCCACGAATATACACATCGTACTCTTCACCGCGCTCAACGTAGGTTGTCTCACTCTTACCGCCTAGCATAATTTCAAGAGTATCTGAGATATCAGCGACACTAATACCCAGTTCGGCAGCTCGTTCGCGATCGATAGTGACTACGAGTTCCGGCGTTTTCTCTGAATAGTTAGTACTCGCCCCTTCCATAAACGGCGATTCCTCTGCGGCTTGCTCTAGCTTATCTGCCCACGTTTGAAGTTCTGAGTAGTCTGAGCCACCGATAACAAACTGAACTGGTTCACTGGAGCCCCCTCTGAAACCTGGCATAAACGGGTACACTCGAACATCGGCAATACCCGCCAGCGCTTTACGCGCTTCTCCCAATGCTTCCGACGCGGTAACGTCACGATCGTTCCAGTCTTCCAAAATCATGATGACAAAGCCCGTTTGGTCACCCGCGTTACCGCCAAATGCCGGAGACTGAATACTGAATGACTTCAAGAAGCCTTGACCAAGCAGGGGCATCAGACGATCTTCGACGATGTCCATGTTGGCTGCCATGCGGTTGTAACTGGTCGCGTCCGCACCACGAACGAAGGCAAAGATAACACCCCGGTCTTCTGATGGAGTGAGCTGTGCTGGCACATGTTGCATCAACTGAAAGCTGCCGCCGACACAAGCGATAATAACAATCGGCGCAACCCATCTCAGCTTGAGGGCTTTAGCAAGCGCCGCTTTATAGCCACGCTCTAGCTTTCTAAAACCGCGGTCTATCGCTTGAGTAAAGCGGTTTGGTTTTACATTCGCTCTCAAGATAGTACTGCCAAGTACTGGCGTTAGGGTCAGCGCTATCAAGGAAGAGAAGATGACCGACATAGCAAGCAGGACTGAGAACTCGGTGAACAGTAGTCCAATCATACCGTCCATAAAGGAGATCGGCAGGAACACCATGACGAGTACTAGCGTGGTTGCGATAACGGCGAAACCGACTTCTCGAGTCCCTTTATAAGCAGCTAATAGCGGTGACTCGCCACGCTCGATGTGGTGGAAGATGTTCTCCACAACCACAATGGCGTCATCAACCACCAAGCCAATTGACAAGATAAGTGCCATTAACGTGATGAGGTTAATGGAGAAGCCAAAGAAATACGCTGCAATAAAAGATGAAATCAGAGACACAGGTACTGTAACAGCGGGGATAAGTGTTGCTCGCGCTTGACCAATAAAGATGTAAAGCACCAAGATAACCAACCCACCTGTAATAAATAGGGTGTTGTATACCTCAGAAATAGAGCGATCGATGAAAACGGTAGAATCGTAGTCGATCGCCAAGCGAGTCCCTTCGGGAAGGAACTGCTGCATGCGTTCAACTTCTCTGTGAACTAGATCTGCGACTTCCAATGGGTTGGCATCAGATTGTGGCACGATACCCATACTCACGTTAACGACACCATCGCTTTTGAACGTTGAGTTTTCGTTTTCGGCACCCACATAGACGTCAGCTACATCTTTAAGGTAGATAGGTGTGTTATCGCTTGCTCGCTTAACCACGAGATACTCAAAGTCAACAGGAGTGCTATAGGCACGCGCTGTACGTACCGACATAACAGTAGCATCGTTACGAACTTCACCACCCGGGCTCTCGATATTCTCGCTTCTCAATGCAGCAGTGATATCAGACGTTGTCACCCCACGACCCGCCATGAAGGCTGGTTTGAGTTTGACGTACATCACCTGATACAGGCCGCCGGAGATATCAACCGAACTCACTCCGGATATTAAACTAAAGCGGTCCACCAGCACACGATTGACGTAATCGGTTAACTGGGTGCGGTCCATTTCAGAAGAGCTGAGGTTGATGTAAAGCGATGCCTCACCACTACCGTTGTTCTTAAACACCAGTGGATCATCAGCTTCATCTGGCAGTGAGCGCTGAGCTCTTGCTACCGCATCACGAACATCACTGACACCGGTATTTAAGTCATAGCCAAGCTCAAACGTCACCGTAATGCGAGACATGCTGTTGCGCGTTGTCGATTCAATTTCGTCGATACCGCTTATGCCTGATAACTGGTCTTCGATAACCGACGTTATCTGACTCTCGATAATAGTGGCCGATGCCCCTTCATAGCGAGTAGAGATAGAGACAACAGGGTTCTCGATATCCGGCATCTCGCGCACCGCGAGTTTACTGAACGACACGATACCGAATACACAGAGCAGCAAGCTCAGAACGATAGCCGCTACCGGACGTTTAACGGAAACATCAGATAACAACATTAGCTGGCTTCCTTATCCGTTGGCTTTTTGTCGCCTTGCATGCGAGCAGCACTTGGCTCTCCATTTGCATTGACTTCAGAGACTGATACACCATCGCGCATGTTAACAATGCCTTGCACCACGATGCGCTGACCAATCTCAATTCCCTTCTCAATCACAACTTGGTTACCTACACGAGCACCAAGGAAGACTTCTGTACGATGGGCTTTATTGTTGTCGTCGACGACATACACGTAGCGCTTGGTGCCTGAATATTCCAATGCTTGAACAGGGATAATTGGCGCTTCAATTGGTGGAAATTCCATGCGAGCTTGTGCGAGCATACCAGGCTTTAAGCGACGGTCTTCGTTTTCAAAATGAATACGAACACGCAGGTTAAGGGTTTCTTGATTCACGCGAGTATCTATCGCTACGACCTTACCTGAGAATACTCGGGAGCCCCATGCCGCAGTAAGCGCGGTAACATCCATGCCCCTTTCGAGCATTGGAAGATAACTTTCAGGGACTTGCAGATCGAGCTGCATCGTTGATAGATCATCGAGTGTCAGTAATTCAGTACCTACATTCACTAGCTTACCGCGGCTGAAATCAATAAGACCCACAGTGCCAGCAAAAGGGGCTTCTATATATAAGTCGTTAAGGTTGGCATTAGCTGCGTCTAGACGTGCGTTACCAATATCAACAGCAGCTTTTTGAGCGTCGATTTCTGTTTTGGTAATCGCGTTGCGGTCAACTAGGCGTTGGAACTCTGCAAGGATACGCTTTTGGTCGCGGACGTAAGCTTTTGCTTCTGCAACTGCCGCGAGCGCTTTGTCGTCGTTCAATTGGACCAGGAGTTGTCCCTTTTCAACGGTTTGGTTTGCGCTAACTTGAATGCGGTCGACAATGCCATTGACTTCAGAAGAGATAATCACGGATTCGTCAGCTTCTAATTTGCCAACAAGAGACAGTGACTGGGAAACTTGATGAATGGCGACTTGCTCGGTCACGACAGAGACTGCCCTCGCGCCAGCCTTTCCTTTGGCTAGGGTTACTGGTGAAACACAGAGAATAGACAGTGCCAGCAAACCCATTATGGTTTTATTTTTCATTGTGTGTGTCTTTTAGTGTAAAAACTATGGTTATTCTAGCGAGTTATACGCCCAATAACGTCAAGAAGTGTAAATCTTAACGCGCTAATCTATTTACAATTGTGGCTAATCTTTTGTACCCGTGTTGACGTAGAACCAATATAACTCGCTGCTGTATAAATAATAATGACTAAAAACACGCTTTTTAGCCGTCTCTGCCCAAAAAGGCACCATTCAGTTCAAAATCAGCAAAAAAGGGTTTACAGCCATACGCAGTTTGTTATGATGCGCTCCGAACTTGAGTGATGCGTTGGGAAAACATCAAACAAGTATAAAACCCTGGGGGGGTTCCCGAGTGGCCAAAGGGAGCAGACTGTAAATCTGCCGGCACTGCCTTCGATGGTTCGAATCCGTCCCCCCCACCACATTTTGTTAGTTGACGATGTCAGCTAACCAACTTGAATCGACGCGTTGGGAAAACATCGACCAAGTATAAAAACCCCCGGGGGTTCCCGAGTGGCCAAAGGGAGCAGACTGTAAATCTGCCGGCACTGCCTTCGATGGTTCGAATCCGTCCCCCCCCACCACATTTTGTTAGTTGATGATGTCAGCTAACCAACTTGAATCGACGCGTTGGGAAAACATCGACCAAGTATAAAAACCCTGGGGGGTTCCCGAGTGGCCAAAGGGAGCAGACTGTAAATCTGCCGGCACTGCCTTCGATGGTTCGAATCCGTCCCCCCCCACCATATTTTGTTAGTTGACGATACCAACTAACCAACTTGAATCGACGCGTTGGGAAAACATCGACCAAGTATAAAAACCCCTGGGGGGTTCCCGAGTGGCCAAAGGGAGCAGACTGTAAATCTGCCGGCACTGCCTTCGATGGTTCGAATCCGTCCCCCCCCACCACATTTTGTTAGTTGACGATTATCAGCTAACTAACTTGAATCGACGCGTTGGGAAAACATCGACCAAGTATAAAAACCCCTGGGGGGGTTCCCGAGTGGCCAAAGGGAGCAGACTGTAAATCTGCCGGCACTGCCTTCGATGGTTCGAATCCGTCCCCCCCCACCATACAAAAGGAAAACCGACTCATCTGAGTCGGTTTTTTCGTTTCTGGCTATCAGTAGTCGTTAGTTACTGTCTCTCATGATTGTCTCTCAATCACTTCTCAGCCACCAATCGATTCACGTCCATGAGGTGAATCAAGGTCAAGTTCAGGTCCTAATGGCACGACTTGTGTTGGATTTATACCCGTATGACTAAAGTAGTAGTGTCTCTTGATGTGATAAAGATCCGTCGTTGCGCTGACACCTTCTACTTGATACAGCTCCTTCAGATACCCTTGAATATTTGGGTAATCGGCAATGCGTTTTTTATTGCATTTGAAATGCCCTACGTAAACCGCATCAAATCTCACTAGCGTGGTAAATAGGCGCCAATCAGCTTCTGTCAGGGTATCACCCACCAGATAGCGTGATGTAGCTAGGTGTGCCTCGACCTTGTCCAAGGCGTCAAACAAACCGTGGAACGCGTCTTCATAGGCTTCTTGAGTGGTAGCAAAGCCGCAGCGATAGACACCATTATTAATGTTTGGATAAACGAACTCATTCCACTGGTCAATCCCAGCGCGAAGTGAGTCTGGGTAATAGTCGTCATGATTTCCAGTAAGGTCATTAAACGCCGTATTAAACATGCGAATAATTTCAGACGATTCGTTGCTAACGATCGTATTGGTTTTCTTATCCCAAAGCACCGGAACAGTCACACGGCCGGTGTAGTCCGATTTAGCTTGAGTGTAAATCTGATGAAGCTTGGTAAAACCAAAAAGCGGCTCTGGCAAACCAAAAGTCCAACCTTCAGATAGCATATCTGGGCATACGACAGTCACATCAATGTGTTCCTCCAATCCTTTTAGCGATCGGAATATCAAGGTTCTGTGTGCCCAAGGGCAAGCGAGGGATACATATAGGTGGTAACGGCCCGACTCTGGTTGGAACTCCGCGTCTGCTCGGTTCTCAACCCAGTTGCGAAATCCTGCGTCTTCGCGCACGAACTTACCACCAGAGGATTTGGTGTCATACCAAACATCATGCCAAACACCATCCACTAATTTACCCATGACTTTCTTCCTCGTTATGATTTTGATGAAAAAAGTATAGAGCGGAAAGGATACAAACTTCAGTGGGTGCCTTTAACTATGTCGTTCAAAATCTTTGAATAACAGCCAGTGTGACAAGAAAATAAATAACTTGCGGGATGACAGATACAAAAAAAGCGCGACTAAACTTACTCGTCGCGCTTAGGCCCGTCACAGGCTGAAAATAGCGGCCCTAACAGCTCACACATACCGTTAGGGCTTTCCTTGCTATTCGATTACTGGGATACACTAAACGCTAACGTTTAGGCACGACACTGCGTGTACGTCCGTTCCCTGTATTGTTGGTTTTTGTTGTGCGCACTGCTCTGTCGCTTGTGGACAGCGCGTGCGGAACACACAACCCGATGGTGGGTTAATTGGTGAAGGCAAATCACCCTCAAGCATTTGAATCGTCTTTGAGCGCTCAATCTTTGGATCTGGGATTGGTACTGCAGACATCAACGCTCGTGTATACGGGTGTTTCGGGTCAGCAAACAGTGCCTCAGCTTCACCAAGTTCAACGGCGTTACCTAGGTACATAACCAATACGCGATCAGAGATGTGTTTTACTACCGACAAATCGTGGGCAATGAAAACCAAGCTCAAACCTAACTCTTTTTGTAACTCTTTAAGAAGGTTAACAACCTGAGCCTGAATCGATACGTCTAGTGCTGATACTGGTTCATCACAGATGATCATCTTAGGCTTTAGGATAAGTGCACGAGCGATACCGATACGCTGACACTGACCACCCGAGAACTCGTGAGGGTAACGGTTGATAACGTTTGGTAGTAGACCTACCTTAGCCATCATTTCCTTAACGCGATCCTTCACTTCTTGCTTAGAAAGTTCTGGATAGAAGGTCTCTAGAGGCTCTGCGATGATGTCGCCCACTGTCATACGCGGGTTAAGCGACGCCAAAGGATCCTGGAAAATCATTTGGATTTCTTTACGCGTATTACGACGCTGAACCGCTTGCATCTTAGTCAGATCTTGACCAAGCCACATTACTTCGCCGTCCGTCGCTTCTACAAGGCCAATGATGGCACGAGCAAACGTAGATTTACCACAACCAGACTCACCTACAACGCCCAGTGTCTCGCCTTCGTATAAACGTACATTAACACCGTCGACAGCTTTTAGGTTAGAAGGCTTGCTCCAAGGCCATGCGGACTTAGAAGCAATGCTAAAGTGAACCTTAAGGTCTTTAACGTCTAAAAGAAGTTCTTTGTTATTTGTCATTGCATTCATTTGGCCCAAGCCTCCCAATCAGAAAAACACGCACGTTGACGACCTTGACCAAAGTTCTCTAGCTTTGGTGCTTCCACGCTGCACTGAGGTGTTGCACGGTGGCAACGCTCTTGGTAAGGACAGCCTGGTGGCAGACGTAGCAAGTTAGGTGGGTTGCCTGGAATCGTAGGCAGGATTTCACCTTCGGTATCCAAACGAGGGATTGCCTTTAGCAGACCCTCTGCATACGGGTGACTTGGGTTGTAGAAGATCTCGTCAACGGTACCGTACTCCATAGTACGACCAGCATACATCACAAGTACTTTGTCACAAGAACCAGCCACCACGCCCAAATCGTGGGTAATCATAATGATTGCTGTATTGAACTCGGTTTTTAGTTCGTTCAGAAGATCCATGATCTGTGCCTGAACGGTTACGTCGAGTGCCGTTGTCGGCTCATCGGCAATCAGAAGTTTTGGACGACAAAGTAGTGCCATCGCAATCATTACACGCTGACGCATACCGCCTGAAAACTCATGCGGATACATGGTAATACGCTTACGTGCTTCAGGAATCTTAACCGCTTCTAGCATGCGAACAGATTCTTCGAATGCTTCCGCTTTGCCCATGCCTTTATGCAGCATCAGTACTTCCATTAGCTGATCACTCACCTTCATGTAAGGGTTAAGTGAGGTCATTGGATCCTGGAAGATCATCGCAATCTGCTCAGCACGAACTTTGTTTAGCTCTTTCTCAGGTAGGTTAAGGATCTCACGACCTTCAAACTGAGCGCTGCCCGATACAATACCGTTTTTCGCTAGCAAACCCATGATTGAGAATACAGTCTGAGATTTACCGGAACCTGACTCACCTACGATACCAAGTGTCTCGCCTTGGTTCAGAGAGAAGTTTAGGTCGTTAACTGCGGTTACCATACCATCCTGCGTTTTAAATTCGACACGCAGATCTTTTACATCTAATAAGCTCATAGTACTTCCTTAATCGTTATTATCTGTCTTTTGGATCTAACGCGTCACGAAGACCGTCGCCCACATAGTTAAAGCAGAATAGTGTTACCACCATGAAGATTGCTGGGAATGTTAGCTGCCAAATGGCAACTTCCATTGTTTGTGAGCCTTCTTGAAGAAGTGCGCCCCAGCTCGTCATTGGCTCTTGAACACCAAGACCAAGGAATGACAAGAATGATTCCGTTAGGATCATGCTTGGAATCAGAAGCGTTGAGTAAACCGCTACGATACCTAGAACGTTAGGAACAATGTGACGCGTAATAATGCGCCATGTGCTTACGCCCGATACGTGTGCCGCTTCAATAAACTCTTTGCTGCGCAAGCTTAGGGTTTGACCACGAACAATACGCGCCATGTCCAGCCATGCAATCGCACCGATAGCCACAAAGATAAGTACAATGTTACGACCAAAGAAGGTCACTAGTACGATGACTAGGAACATGAATGGTACTGCGTACAGGATCTCTAGGATACGCATCATAACTCGGTCAACTTTACCGCCAATAAAGCCTGATGCCGCGCCGTAAAGCGTACCAATCAGTACTGCAACAAAGGCACCAAGTACACCCACCATTAGCGAGATTCGACCACCGATAAGGGTACGAACATACAGGTCACGTCCCAAGCTATCTGTACCGAACCAGTGCTCAGCACTTGGCGCGGCGTGCATCGCGTACCAATCCGTATCATCGTAGGTGTAGGGTGCGATCATTGGCAGAAAGATAACCGCCATCGTCATAACAAACAGGATAAATAAACTGACCATCGCAGCTTTGTTGCGCATAAAGCGGATGCGCGCGTCTTGCCACAAACTACGACCTTCAATTTCTAGGTTCTCTGAAAACTTCTCTACCGCTTCTAAGTTTTCTTTTTTCGTTAGCATCATTACCACTCTCCCTTAGTAACGAATTTTCGGGTCGATCATCGCAAGTAGAATATCTACGATGGCGTTAAATAGAATGAATAGGAAACCAATAAGAATGGTCACACCCATTACTAACGAATAGTCACGGTTAAATGCCGCATTCACGAACAGCTTACCGATACCTGGTAGACCGAAGATAGTTTCAACAACCACCGAACCAGTAATGATACCCACAAACGCTGGCCCCATGTATGAAACAACCGGCAGCAACGCAGGCTTCAACGCATGTTTCAGAACAATGTATCTGTAGCTCAAGCCTTTCGCTCGGGCAGTACGGATAAAGTTACTGTTCAATGTCTCAATCATGCTACCGCGAGTGATACGCGCAAATGTTGCGACATACAGCAATGACATAGCGATCACTGGCAATACGATGTATTGGAAGCCGCCGTCATGCCAACCACCAGCAGGGAAGAGATTCCAATGCAAAGAGAACAGATAAATTAGAGCGGGTGCCAGTACAAACGAGGGCATAACGACCCCGAGCATGGCGGTCGACATAATCGTATAGTCGAGCCATGTATTCTGCCGTAAGGCGGCAATCGTACCGACCGTGACACCCATAATGACGGTAAAGATAAAGGCGATGAGACCTACTTTAGCTGATACCGGTAATGCTACAGAAATAAGCTCGTTTACCGTGTAATCTTGATATTTAAATGAAGGCCCGAAGTCGCCTTGAATGATGTTTGTGAGGTACGTGGTGTACTGCTCAAACACTGGCTTATCTAAGCCATATTTTGCTTCGATGTTCGCCATAACTTCCGGTGGAAGTGGGCGCTCACTTGAAAAAGGGTTACCTGGTGCGAAACGCATCAAGAAAAATGAGACAGTAATCAATACCAACAGTGTCGGTATTGCTTCAAATATCCGTTTAAGTATGAATTTAATCATAAACTCATCCATCCAGTCTGTGACAATTAATAATAAGAAGACGCTGCGTGTGCTAGATGCACACACAGTGTCTTAGTTCGTTATTTTTTTATATAGAATTACTTAGCTTTGATGTAGAGATCTTTTGAGTAGATCTTATCTTCTGCGTTACCTTCTGGGTAACCACCAAGCTGTGGAGATACAAGACGTGTTGTAACGTACTGATAGATAGGCGCGATTGGCATATCTTTCGCTAGGATTTTCTCAGCTTCGATGTAAAGTGCTGTACGCTCTTCTTCTGAAGTAGAGTGCAGTGCTTTATCGATAACTTTGTCGTACTCAGCGCTCTTATAGTGCTGACCCGCAGTCGTGTTCTGACTTACCATCAATGTTAGGAATGAAGACGCTTCGTTGTAGTCACCACACCAGCCAGCACGTGCAACGTCAAAATCGCCGCTGTCTTTGCTGTCTAGGTAAGATTTCCACTCTTGGTTTTCAAGCTTCGCATTGATGCCTAGCTCTTTCTTCCACATAGACGCGATTGCTACAGCAATCTTCTTGTGGTTTTCAGATGTGTTGTAAAGTAGGTCGAATTCTAGAGGGTTGCTCTTCGTGTAACCTGCTTCTTCAAGAAGACGTTTCGCTTCAGCGATACGCTCTTTTTGAGACATTTGACCGTACTCTGGAGTTACAGGGTCGAAGCCTGCAGTGATCTCTGGAGTTAGGAAGTAAGCTGGCTTCTGGCCTTGACCTAGAATCGCTTTAGTTACGATATCACGGTCCATTGCGTAAGACATTGCTTTACGAACGCGAACATCGTTGAAAGGTGCTTTCTGTGCGTTGAACTGGTAGTAGTACGTACACAGGTTACCCTTGATGTTTACATCTTCAGCGTAATCTTTCTGTAGACGACGGAAGTGCTCGTTAGGAACTTCGTATGTGAAGTCTAGCTCGCCAGAAAGGAAACGGTTCATTTCTGCAACTTGGTTCTCGATAGGTAGGAAAGTTACCTTGTTAAGAACTGTTGAGTCGTTATCCCAGTAGTTTGCGTTACGAACTAGCTCTAGACGCTCGTTCACTACCCACTTGTTAGGAACGAATGCACCGTTACCAACGAAGTTTTCTGGTTTAGTCCACTGATCACCGAACTTCTCTACCGTCGCTTTGTGAACAGGCTTAACCGTTGTGTGACCCATCATCATTACGAAGTAAGGAACAGCTGTGTCTAGCGTTACTTCTAGTGTGTAGTCGTCAACCGCTTTAACACCTAGCTCGCTCTTGTCTTTTTTACCAGCAACGATGTCTTTTGCGTTCGCCATCTTGGTGTATTCCATGTACCAAGCGTATGGAGAAGCTGTCGCTGGATCAACCGCGCGCTGGAAGCTGTAAACGAAGTCGTTTGCAGTTACAGGGTCGCCGTTAGACCATTTTGCGTCTTTGCGTAGGTGGAAAGTGAAGGTTTGGTTGTCTTCGGTTTCCCAAGAAGTCGCAACACCAGGGATGGTCTTGCCGTTTGCATCTTGGTTTACTAGGCCTTCTAGAAGGTCACGAATTACGTGAGACTCAGGAACACCTTGAGATTTGTGCGGATCGAGTGTTGCTACCTCGGTACCGTTACCACGAACAAGCTCTTGTTTTTCTGCTAGTTTCGTGCCAGCTGGAACATCTGCGGCAAGAGTAGAAAAAGAAGTGGCAGCCACTGCCATGCCAGCACCTAGAAGAAGGGCTTGCGTGATCTTATTCTTGTACATGTATTTAACTCCAAGTTTTATTATTGCATCCATGACTTCTTTGTAGGATTGCTAGAACGGCCAGCATTTTAGAATTATTTAGCTTAAAAAATGAGCACAAAATTCTAAATCCATACAAAGATTGCGGACCACATTACCAATCTTCAAAGGAATTTGCCATATTTTTGTAGCAAAAATGGCATAATTCTCCTGAGCCTAATAAAAATTAGGTAAAAGCTCTGCAACATAGTCCAAAGGCGATATTTTCCTTCTATTTAGAAAATTATCACCAGAAATATATATTGATAGTTCTAAAATCAAATCATTAAACAGCACAATCCTCCATAAAAGGAACGACATATTTAACAATTCGTTTTCATTTTACCGACCCGCCAGAATTATCAAACACCACAAAAAATCCAAACGTGAACAAAGTCACATTCGAACTGACACGTTGAGTTCATCCTAGGATTGAGATCACAAAAAAAACCCGATCTCTGACTACCAAGAGATCGGGTAAACTTGTGGCGCCACGCGGCTCAAGCGTGCGCTCAGATAAGGAGATGTGTCACTAGCAAGCGCTGTTCGAAGGCGGTTACTGGTTCCAACACCCACTATGTTAAATATATTTAACATTTAACCCAATAACCCTTATAGGGGACGATTCACTAGTGAACGCTCTTACCACCAAAGTAAACCGTAAGTGGATCGATATTGCTATCTGCAGGCACCGTCGATGCCGCCTCTAAGAACAACGAAAACAGCTCTGATTGGGAAGATATTTTTAACTTATTGTGAATACGCTTTCGATACACCTTGACCGTCTCAGTGCTCACCTCTAATAGAGGCGCAATAGCCTTGGTAGAGTATCCTTGCAACACCAGTTGCGTTACCTGACACTCCCTCTCGCTCAAGAAGTCTTTACCAAAGTTACTAAAAATATCATTCAATTGATGCCCAATGGTGCGCTGCTCAGGGTGGCCAACCTCAAAGTGCTTGCAGATGGCGCACTGAATCAGACGATAAAACGTGTTTAAACGTTTGAGCTCATCGACTTCAACATCTGCTTTGTTCCTCAGCCCAATCGAGAGCACCAAGCAAAACTCATCGTTGCAGCTAGAGATAATCCCTATTTCTTTTTGCAAGCCTGTCTGCTTGTAGATCTTGTTGTAGTAGTCACTGCTGTAAAACTCATCGGGAGCAATATCTTCTAAGCGAAATATCCCTTGACGGACTCCCCTTCTAATTAACTGATAGAAAGGATCGAGAACCATCGCTCCCATAAAGTCTTTGTCGATGACTTGGTCTTTGAAGTAACTCGAGTCGTTATGAAGCACCACAGGCGCCTTGTCGGTACTGAAGCTCATCACCACCAAGCTATCGTAGTCGACGAGTGCGGTAGCAAGTTCAGATAAACGGTCTAGAAAATCGCTCTCTCCGATAGAGGCAATCAAGGGAGGATAGTATTGATTGAACTCCGACCAAGCCTCTACGCTCTCGGACTGTGTTTTGGTCTCAGACATAGACACTCCTTATCTTAACTTCACATGCCTATTCAATTACCATGCTTCTCAATGTCAGCTCAAGTGAGCGATCCTTGACCCTCCAGAGGATTAAACGCGTCAGCATTAGATCTATTCGAATCATCGATTGGAATGCATAATTGAGTATATTATTTCTAACATCCTGACAAAAATAGTTGCTGATAAAAAGTAAATTACCCCCGATTTAAAGGGATACCTTCAAGTTTCTCGTCACAATGTGCTCACGGCTTCAAATATTCGATCAGCTTGTAACCCGAATGGGTGACACGCTAAAGCAGCGAACTTTTGCTCATCATCACAAGGCTTTTGACATGAAACACAACAATTACACTAATTAACATTTCTGTAACCCAAATGGGTACTTCAGTCATTGCTAAAAAATGCTCACTATTAACATATCTATAACAAAGCTGTTCTAGGATGGATAGGAGCTTAGTATGCTAAAAAACCTTGTTAGCCCAACACGGACGATCGACTCAAAGGCGCTCATCATCGCCGCCATGATGCTGGTGATGTTTGCCCCCAACGCGTTTAACTTTTTACCCTTTATGCTCGGTGGCGCCGCTGAAGCCATGGCACTAGATGATGCTCAGATAGAAAGCATCGCCATGTATGAACTCCTCGCCACTGCACTCTCTTCTCTACTCTTCTCTTTACTTCTTATTCGTCGCGTAAATTGGCGATACATCGGTTATCTCGCGGCCATCGCACTTATTGCCGGTAACTACATGAGCATGACCGCACAAGATTTCGATAGCTTTATCGCAAGTCGCCTACTTGCTGGTAGTGGACAAGGCATCGGCTACTCACTCGGTCTTGTTGGTATGAGTGTCACTAAACATCCAGGACGTAACTTTGGTTACATGATTGCCGCGCTGAACGTTTGGCTCATCACTTGGTTCATTCTTATTCCAGAGTTGATGGCAGAGTTCGGTCTTAATGCGCTGTACCAATTCTTTATGTTTGCGTCAGCACTTTGCTTGGTGGCCTTTTGGTTTTACCCAGACAACGGACGCGTCGAGAAAGACAAGCAGATTTCGACCGCACATGGCGACACAGTCGACAAGAAGAAGTACGTTGTGCCTATGATTTGGGTTGGCGGTGCGTTCTTGGTGTATAGCTTGAGTCTTGGCATCATCTACCCTTACATCGAAATTATTGGCGCAGACATGCAAGCTTCCACAGAAGATGTTGGTCTAGTGTTGGCGGTCGGTTCAGTAATGGCAGTCATTGGTGGCATCCTAACGGCTGTCGTAGATAAAAAATACAGCCATACCACCATTATTGTATCTCTGAGTGTAATTAATGCCGCTGTCTGTTTTGGAATGGCAAGCACAAACGACACCACCTCGTTTTTAGGCTTCTCTGCCTTCTACATTATGCTGTGGAATATGATGTACGCCCGTTACTACACAGCACTGGCAACCACAGACAAATCGGGCTACTTCAGCTCTTATGGTCCGGAGATCGGTACCGTTGGTCTTGCAGCAGGTCCAATTGTGGCACAAGCGGCAACAGCAACGGGTGACTTCCAGGGACAAGTTGGCGTGGGTGCGGTGTGTATCGTAGTGGCGACCGTGATGGTGTTTATCGGATTGGGTAAGTCAAAGATTATTGAGAACGGCGTGGCAACACGAGACCGCTCAGGACATCAGAAAGCTTAGCTCTGACGTTAATCAAGCAAAGAGTCGGACCCACTGCCCGACTCTTTGCTTTTTTTATTGGCTGTCCGCAGGAAACACAACGCCAGTCTGACGGCGAACTTCGGTAATAATTTTAGCTATGGTGAGTGAGCGCTGTGTTGCATCAGCATCCATTTCACCCTTTTCCACTGCTGAAGCAAAAGCTAAAGCCTCATACATCATGCTGTTATCAACTTGCTCAACACTGACTGATTGACGTTCACCATTTCGCACTTGCAGTTCAAAGCCATTACATTCTGAGAAATCTGGCAGTATCAGACTCCCCTCTTCACCTTGTACTTCACTCGTTGAGTAACTGTTGCTTACTTTAGAGTGGCTTAATGTCACATCAAAATCAGGGTAACGTAGAAGAACGCTACCGTGGGCATCGACACCGGACTCTAACAAATGCGCACTGGCTTGCACCTGGCTTGGCGCTCCAAACAACTCCACCGCAGCAGCCACCGAGTAGAAACCGATATCCATAATCGAGCCGTTCGAGAACTCTGGATTAAAGGTATTTGGATTCTCACCATCTAAGTACTTTTGATAGCGAGAGGAGTATTGGCAGTAGGTTAAGTGCGCTTTATGCAGCTTACCCAAACTCAGTAACGATTTCTTGGCTTCAATAAAGTTAGGTAGATAAGCGGTTTTAAACGCCTCCATCAACACCACATTGTTTGCTTTGGCTACCTCAAACATTCGCTCAACCTCGGCTAAGTTTGATGCCATCGGCTTTTCACAAATGATGTGTTTACCGGCTGACATTAACTCAATCGCTTGAACGCAATGAAGGCTGTTTGGCGATGCAATGTAGACTGCGTCAATCTCTTCACTTTGTCCTAGCGATTGTATTGAATCGAAGAACAAGTTTGCGCCCAAAGGGGCACCAAACTCTTGCGCTTTAGCTAAGGAACGTGAATAGACGCCGCGGATAACGTATTTTTCCGATTGTAAGGCAGCCTGAGCAAACTTTTCACTTATCCAGTTTGTGCCAATAATTGCTAGCTGGAGCATAGATATTCCTTTGTTTATCATTCTATTTTTTGCTCTGGCTAGAGTACTCTCTGAATCTAGGAATGCCAATATCGAGCGCAAATCTTCTCACAGAGTTTTGATACAGAATCAATTGAAGGGCTTAACCTAAAACAAAGGCGCCCATCGAGGCGCCTTTGTTTCAATTACTATTACAGCTGTTTTATCGCTGACTCTATCTTGTCTATCAGTACGCTGTCGATTAGTTTGCCTGCTTCTAGGTCGAACACATCATAAAAGCTTGGTACAGAAACACTCGCTTTAACATTGCCACCAAAATACGGGGCAGAATTCGTCGCTGCCGCAAGAACATTCGACGCGCCACCTGGTCCTGGTGATGTCGCGAGATACACTGCAGGAATTCCTTTGAACACCTCGCGGTCAATTCGGGTCGCCCAATCGAACAAGTTCTTGTAGGCCGCTGGATGGTGACCGTTATGCTCGGCGAAAGAAATGACCAAGGCATCTGCTTGTTGAATCGCTTCTAGAAATGCTTTCGCACCCTCAGCCTGACCAATCTCTTTCTCTTTGTCTTCCGAAAAAAGTGGCACGTCAAACTGAGCAAGGTCGAGAACCTCGACGTCAGCGCCTTCAATTAATCCGGCAGCATACGTTGCTAGAGCTTTGTTGATAGAAGTGCTGCTGGTGCTTGCGCCAAATGCGATAACTTTCATAACAGATTCCTTTTTCATCACAACGCGTTATGCGTTTCGTTTTGATGCTTAAAGGTTAATCTATCTCCACATTACAACAAGAGCGGCGATCTAATCTAGTTCATCAAATTTTTCGAACAAGCACTGGTTAACGCGATATAAAACGACTAGATAGCCGACTGCAATTCTGTCCAAAGATCATTAACAATGATACGGTCAGCTGGTGTCAGTTCAGATTTAGCGTCATCAAGGCTTGCTTGGATACGTGTTTTAAATTCACCGAGATCTGATACGCCTTCTTCTTCACAAGACGCGGCTGACAGTGAAATGTGCCCGCGTAAATAGCCACCAGCAAACAGTTCATCGTCGGATGCGTCCTGGATGCGCGAGTCGATGGTTTCAAGTAGTTTTTCTTCGTATTCAATAATCATGTTGAGGCTCAGATTTGTTTTTTGATTTAAGTCGTCCGCCGTTAGCGAACCACGAATGTATTGTGAGAAAGCTCTGGTGTTTTGTAAAAGGCTCGTAACGCCTCAGATAGCATTTTCACGCGAAGCGGAATACCCGCTTCTAAGATACTCAATACCTCAGCGTGCACTTTTTGCATGAAGCCAACGCGGTCGGGTTCAAAATCACCACTTAAGTTGTCACAGCTCACCGTAAACGGAAAACCGGCACTTGCTGAGAGTATCCACTCATAAGCTTGAGGACGAATTTCGACCTTCTCAAATTCGCTTTGGACCTCTTGGGTACGGCCATCAGGATGATACCAATAGCCAAAGTCTTCTAGAAGTCTTCTCTCCGGTCCCGCGACACACCAATGAGCAATTTCATGCAACGCTGACGCATAGAAGCCTCTAGCAAAAATAATGCGATGAAAGTCCACCTTATCATCAGCTGGCAGATAAATAGGCTCATCACCACCGAGCTCCAACTTGGTTCGGTAGTCATCAAAAAAGGTGCGATTGAAAATGGAAATCAGGTCTTGGTACTGGTGGTGCATATCAGTGTTGAGTCAATAACGATTGCCGATATTGTGTATGGATTCGACCTTAAGGTAAAGCGCAAACTACTGGAGTGTTAAAAAAGCCAAGCTCGAGGAAATCCCATTGCTATTTTTTCACTAAAAACATTAGTTAAACTAATCCTAAAAACGTTTGCGCTACAAAACATTTCATTCGTCAAAATTCGACCTAATCACTACACTGTCGCATCTTAAATTTTCGAGTATTGTGTTATGTTGCTTACCGTCTTATATATCATTGGCATCACAGCAGAAGCGATGACAGGCGCCCTAAGCGCTGGTCGCCGCAATATGGATTGGTTTGGAGTTATGCTTGTTGCCAGTGCAACGGCGATTGGTGGCGGTACCGTTCGTGATATTTTGTTGGGTCATTATCCGCTCGGTTGGGTCAAGCACCCCGAGTTTCTTGCCATCACTTGTCTTGCAGGTGTACTCACTACTGGACTTGCCAAATGGATTATAAAATTTAAAGGTGTATTCTTAAGACTGGATGCCTTGGGTCTGATTGTGTTCACCATTATCGGGACCAATGTTGGTCTGAGCATGGGGCTACACCCTTTTATTTGTGTCGTTTCAGGCCTAGTCACGGGCGTGTTTGGTGGTTTGCTACGTGATTTGATCTGTCGTCAAACACCTTTAGTTCTGCATCAAGAGCTATACGCTTCGATCTCCGTTGTTGCTGCCTGCTTGTATTTAGGGCTTCTGGAATACGGCTTGTCAACGTTGTCCACGACCATCATCACCCTGGTTGTCGGATACAGTTTACGTATGGCTGCCGTGCGCTTTAAGTGGCGTTTGCCTTCTTTCCAGCTGGACAGTGAAGAAGCGTTACACTAATTCTATTCTCAAGCTGATATTTATAACTTAAATATCAGCTTTCTTGTCCCCCCTATCGTTCAATATTTCTCCTGTGGTTATAGTGTTTGTCATCCAAGGCAATCACAACAAAGCGCTCAAATCACTAAGCGCACTAACATACAGGTAAAGAACATGCTTTCATCAAAACTGTTTACATCGAAAACACTTAAAGCGTTTGCCCTAGTTATGGCACTGTTCGCAACAGGATGTGCATCGAATAAAGCCACGGATGATGAAACAGCAAACCGTAACGAAGCTCGTAACCGTGGTGCCATTGGTGGCGCTCTCATTGGTGTGACCGCAGGTGTCCTAACCGGCAGCCCAGAGGTTGCGGTTAAAGCGGGTACCGCAGGTGCCGTTGCGGGTGGTGTATCAGGCTCAATGAAAGACACGGCCGAAGCACGTGAAACAGAACGAACCGAGATCTTAGCCGAGAGCCTACAAAAAGACACTCGTTCAGACTCAGAAAAACGTGTCGCTGAGCTAGAAGCAGAGATTCGAGTTAAAGAGCTAGAGAAGCAGATCGCAGAGATGGAAAAACAAGAAGCCGAGATGGAAGAGCAAGAGGCGAACTCAACGACGACATCAACGTCAGCATCTCAGCCTGAAGAAGATAACAAGTCCTAACACGTCCATGGCTAGTAAAAAATAGAGGCGTAAAAGAACTAGCCCCAACTCACAATGAGTTGGGGCTAATTTTATCAGTCTTGTGCCTCACAAACACGGCTCTGAATAGTTGGTGGTGCAGGCTCATAATGACTCAACGTCATACTGAAACGCCCTTCTCCACCGGTTAGCGCTTTGAGTCTGCGAGAATAATCTTGCAGTTCATTGATGGGTGACTTAGCCACCAGTATGGTGCTTCCATAGGTTCCTTGCTCACTTCCCACAATCAAACCACGGTTGGCAGATAAGTCTCCTGAAACATCACCAACACACTGAGTTGGGATCTCAAGTGACAGGTCAACAATAGGCTCAAGCACGATAGGTCCCGCCGCCTCTACGGCTTGCAAGAAGGCTTTTTTACCCGCGATAACAAACGCGATTTCTTTAGAATCGACCGAGTGATACTTGCCATCAAATACCGTGACTTCAATATCCTTGATTGGGTTACCCGATATCGCCCCTTCTTCCAACGCCTGAATGATCCCTTTCTCGACCGCCGGAATTAATGCGGTTGGAATCGCACCGCCTACAACTTTGTTCACAAACTTAAAGCCAGCTCCCCTTTCTAATGGACGCACTTTAAGCTGCACTTCACCAAACTGCCCTGCGCCACCACTCTGTTTTTTATGACGGTATTGAGCTTCAGCTGGCTTAGTAATGGTTTCAAAGTACTCAACACTCGGCTGACTGGTTTCGACATCAAGCTTGAACACTTGCTGCATCTTCTCTAAGGCAATCTTAAGATGGAATTCACCCTGTCCACTCAGCACCGTCTCATTAGTGCGCGTGCGGTGTTCGATTTTAAGCGATGGGTCTTCTGCGGCAATCTTAGTCAATACATCTGACAGTTTTTGCTCGTCACCCCGTTTTTTGGGTTTGAGTGTAAGACTGTACATAGATTCTGGGAAATTAAGCGTTTTAAACTCAACACCATCTTCATCATGGGAGTCATGAATGACCGAATCAAACGCCAAGTCATCCACCTTAACCAAGACACACAGATCACCTGCTTTTGCACTGGTAATCTCTTGACGCTTCTTACCTTGCAGATTGTATAGGTGTCCAACCTTGAAGGCTTTGCTGCTGTCACCAATGAACAGCTGACTGCCTGCGGTGATCTCGCCTTGGAACACGCGAACATAAGCCAGTTTACCCATATATGGGTCGACATTAACCTTGTACACATGCGCAACGGTATGGTCACGCTTATCACAGTCGATAGAGACCTGCTCGCCGTTTTTCTCAAGCATCGGAGGATTACCCTCATCGGGCATTGGCATGATTTCAGCTAACGTACGAAGCAATAGATCACAACCTGCGCCTGTATCTGAAGAGACAAAACACACCGGTACCACATGACCTGTGCGCAATGCTTTTTCAAACGGATCGTGCAGCTGCTCTGGAGTCAGTTCAGAGCCTTGTTCTAAGTACAGCTCCATCAAAGACTCATCCATTTCTACAACTTGGTCGACAAGTAACTCATGCGCCTCATCGACACCACTGAACAGGGTACTTTGCTCTGGATTAGGCTCGAAATAACAATCGACAACGTCTGCTGGCTTGTCCGACGGTAGGTTGATAGGTAGACATTGTGCGCCAAACCTTTTCTCTATCTCTTCTAGTAGCGCTAAGATTTTATCTGGATTTTGATCGATCTTGTTGACGATCACCATCTGGCATTTTTTCTGTTGCTGGGCGAACTGGAACAAGCGTTCCGACACTTGGTTGATTGCTAGTCCTGCATCGAGCACCAATGCTGTCGCTTCAACCGCAGGGAATATGCTCAAGGTACGCCCAAGCAGTTCCGCTTGCCCCGGGGTGTCGATGATGTTCATCTGGTGTTTATGCCAAGAGAGAGTAACGGGGGTCGCTTCAACGCTATGTTGATAGTGAATAGACTGGTCATCAAAGTCGGTAATGGTATCGCCATCTTCGACGTGACCTAAGTTATTAATCGCGTGGGACTCGTAAAGCAGACGTTCAATCAAGCTGGTTTTGCCAGTTCCTGTTTGACCGACAAAGGCAATATTTCTAATTTCATGTTGAGACATAAAGAGCTCCTTAAATGATTGGAAACAAGCACAGTTACATTGAGTCGGCGGTTACCCGCCTACTCGTCTTCCAAGTCATTTTTCGGATCCTTCTGTCCAAATAAATGCACTCCCCAGCAATGGTTGAGTGTTTAGTTTGAACCTATACCCACACAAATATTGTGACTAATTTCATAACGTCTGGATTTTGGGGTATTTATTGCTCAAGACGTGATTTGGGACAAAAAAAGCCCTGCTGTTAATGAGCAGAGCTTTAGGTAGTTTTTAGTTGAAACAGCTGTCTTTAGTATTGCCACCCATACCCAATCACTCCGTCATTCCACTGGCCGTGCGCCTGCGTAGGCAGGAATCTATTTGAGGCTTGCTGCCCGCTTTGAGAAGACCCCTGCCTGCGCAGGGGTGACGATATATTGGGTCCGTGGAGGTAACAATGCGTAGGATAACGACAAACTCTAAAACACCGTCATTCCTGCGAAGGCAGGAATCTACTTGAGGCTTGGTGCCCGCTTGTACTGATGGTCACATAGGTAACACTTTAAACCGGCCACATAGGTAACACCCTATGTTGGCCGAATTACTTTTCCAACAACTTCATCGACAATCCCTAATCTCATTTCTCCAAATCGAAGCAACCAACATCGATTGTCGATATATTCCAAACTGACGTACTCGCCTAATAGTCTTCTAGTGACATAAATGGCTTGCCCGTTAAGTTTAATATAGCCGCCACATTTCACCTTTCTGACTTCATGTTCGCTAGGATATTCCAGCGGTGGTAATTGATTGGGGAATGGTCGAGGAGACTTTCTATAAACGTCTGCAGGACACTTCCCTAATCCAAGAGATTGATGAGGACGCTCTTCATTGTATTGCAATTTGAAGCGATTAAGAGCCCGTTGCTGAGCCGATAAATTGCCCTTCGGTGGTTTGGCTACCTCAGCCTTCAAGGTTCTATGCATCCTTTCATGCCGGCCATTCTGTTGTGGGCACCCCGCCTTAATTCTCTCAGGATAGATACCAAGACGAACTAGCCAGATTGATAGCGGAGTAAGCCCTCCTAAGGTTACACACGCAAATGGCCAGCCATTGTCCGTTCGAATCATTCTAGGTAAGCCATACTCCCGAAAAGCCGCTTCATAGGCACTTTGTACAGCGGGCAGTTTGGTGTTGTAGAGTCCTTTACACACCAGGAGCATACGACTGCAATTGTCAGTGAGAGTGAGTGGGTAACACCACCTATCGTTCCCCATTTTAAACTGACCTTTAAAGTCTGCACTCCAAACATCATTTGGCTCCATCGCATGAGCAAGAGGCTGAGTTTGAGGTGGCGTCGTCAGTCTTCTTCTCTTGGGTCTGACAAGGTTGTGGCGCTTAAGGATTTCACCAATGGTACTTGGCGCAGGCCAATGCTGAGAATGGTTAGAACGATAGAGGGCGGAGTGGATTTTGACAGGCCCCCAGTTTGGATAACGAACCTTTAAATCAAGTATCCGTTTCACAACCCAGTCCGGCGTTTGATTGGAATGGGTATGTCTAGCTCGACTCAAGTCAGCTAAACCAGTCATTCCTTGCTCACGGAAACGGTTGATCCATTTGTAGCCTGTTTTACGAGCTATGCCATAACGCTGGCACAGCTCGCTAATAGAAAATCGATGGCTAAGCCAATCTTCAATGAAAAGTTCTCTTTGGCTCATGATACAAGTCTCTTCCCATGGCATAAGCTTCTCCTCTTCGAAGCTTACACATTAGCACTTGTTACCCATGTGCCCGGTTAGAACTGTTACCTATGAGCCCGGTCAATACCGCTTTGAGAAGACCCCTGCCTGCGCAGGGGTGACAATGAACCCACTACTGCGGATTCGTCATTCCACTGGCCGTGCGTCTGCGTAGGCAGGAATCTATTTGAGGCTTGCTGCCCGCTTTGAGAAGACCCCTGCCTGCGCAGGGGTAACGGTATATTGGGTATGGTATGTTGAGCTGTTAAATCACTGGTGTTTCTGTCTGCACGCCGTGGTTTTGACCACGATGACGCAACAGATGATCAAGCAGTACAATCGCCAGCATAGCTTCTGCAATTGGTACTGCGCGAATGCCTACACATGGATCGTGGCGACCTTTAGTGATCAATTGTGTTGGCTCGCCAGTTTTAGTAATCGTCTCACCCGGTACCGTGATGCTCGACGTCGGTTTTAGCGCGATATTGGCAACAATATCTTGACCGGTTGAGATACCACCTAAAATACCACCAGCGTGATTGCTCGTGAAACCTTCAGGCGTCAGTGGGTCACGATGTTCGCTGCCCTTTTGATTAACAACATCAAAGCCATCACCAATCTCAACACCTTTTACCGCGTTGATACTCATTAGTGCGTGAGCAATGTCTGCATCTAGGCGGTCGAAGATTGGCTCGCCAAGACCAACAGGTACGTTGGTAGCGACAACTTGCAGCTTAGCGCCGATTGAATCGCCTTGCTTCTTAAGATCACGAATAAGCTGGTCAAATGCTTCTACTTTGTCGACATCTGGACAGAAAAATGCGTTATTTTCGATTTCATCCCAATCTACCTTGTCGATAGATACATCACCCATTTGCGATAGGTAAGCGCGGATTTCAACACCGAACTCTTGCTTAAGGTACTTCTTAGCAATCGCACCTGCGGCAACACGCATCGCCGTTTCGCGTGCCGATGAACGACCGCCACCGCGATAGTCACGAACACCATACTTTTGATGATAGGTGTAATCCGCATGACCCGGGCGGAACTTATCTTTGATCTCTGAGTAGTCTTTTGAACGTTGGTCTGTGTTCTCAATCAACAGGCCAATGGATGTACCTGTCGTTTGTCCTTCAAACACACCAGAAAGAATCTTCACTTCATCTGGTTCACGTCGTTGAGTCGTGTATTTCGATGTACCTGGACGACGACGATCTAAGTCAACTTGCAGATCGGCTTCCGTGATTTCCAATCCAGGAGGGCAACCATCCACCACACAACCCAGTGCGATGCCGTGACTCTCACCAAATGTGGTTACACGAAAATGTTGTCCGATGCTATTTCCTGCCATTACTTCCTCTGTCTGTCCGAACAAGCGCGATGTCTATTGCGAATCTCTCAACAAATTATGCTAAGTGACGCAAAGATTGAGTGTGAGCGCTTGTCCTTTGCTTGTCTATTCTTCGTGGATTCATAGTGACGACAAAGGCAGGCGATGTAAACCCCCAAACAAAAAAACGCTGCAATTCTCATTGCAGCGTTTTTCAATCTCAGAGTCATCTCAGAATTAGTCTTTGTAAATCGAAAACTCTTCTGCGTGCCCAACAAGCTGTTCACGGGTCAACATAAACACACCGTGACCGCCGTTTGCGAACTCAATCCAAGTGAATGGGATATGCGGATACTGTTCCATCATATGCACCATCGAGTTACCCACTTCACAGATAAGAATACCGTCATCTGTTAGATAGTCAGGAGCGTTAGAGAGGATACGGCGTACCAGCTTAAGACCGTCAGTACCTGCTGCAAGGCCCAATTCTGGCTCGTGCGTGAACTCTTCTGGGAGTGAGTTCATGTCTTCTTCGTCAACGTAAGGTGGGTTAGAAACAATCAGGTTGTATTTTTCTTTCGGCAGATCGCGGAAGAGATCAGAGCGAATCGGGAACACTTGCTGCTCTAGACCGTGGTCTTGAACGTTCTGCTCAGCAACCTCTAGCGCATCCGTTGAAATGTCAATCGCATCAACCTCAGCATCAGGGAAGGCATGCGCGCAAGCAATTGCAATACAGCCACTGCCCGTACATAGGTCCATAATGCGAACTGGCTCTTCAGCCAACCAAGGTTGGAACTGAGCTTCAATAAGCTCTCCGATTGGTGAACGTGGCACCAACACGCGCTCATCAACAAAGAACTCAAGACCGCAGAACCATGCTTTGTTAGTTAGGTAAGCTGTTGGGGTGCGGTCGTTGATACGTTTAATTACACGTTCAACAACACGCAAACGCTCGCTGCTGGTCAAGCGCGAGTTTAAAACATGTGGTGGCACGTCAATCGGTAAGTACAGCGTTGGCAGGATGAGCTGAACCGCTTCATCCCAAGCATTATCAGTGCCGTGGCCGTAAAAAAGACCTGCTGCATTGAATCGACTAACGGTCCAACGAATCAAGTCTTGAAGTGTGTGAAGCTCAGAAACGGCTTCTTCCACAAAAATCTTATCCAAAATTGCCTCCAAAAAGCGCTACAATACTGCCAATCTAGATGTTTATTGAGTTGTCCCAGTCTATGAGCAAAAAAGACACCAACGCTGATGACGATTTCGCCCTATTTAGGGATGCAGTACAAGGCGTAAAAAAGTTGCAACAGGATACCATAGTCCAGCAGCCAAACAGAAATAAGAAACAAAAAGAACAGAAAAGAACCAACCGAGAAGCCAAAGATGCAGAGTTTTACTTCTCGGATGAGTTTGTTCCGCATCTAAGCGACGAGGGGCCAACCCGATACGCTCGCGATGACGTGTCGACTTATGAAGTGAAGCGCTTGCGTCGTGGTGTGTATGTACCGGACGTGTTTTTAGATATGCACGGGATGACGCAGCAAGAAGCGAAGCGTGAACTAGGTGCGATGATCGCGCACTGCGTAAAGGAAAACATTCACTGTGCCTGCGTCATGCACGGCATCGGCAAGCACATACTTAAGCAGAAAGCGCCGCTTTGGCTAGCTCAGCACCCAGACGTGATGGCGTTCCACCAAGCTCCGCTGGAATTCGGTGGCGATGGCGCTCTCTTGGTCTTGTTATCCATTCCAGAGAAATAATCAGCACCTAGGGCGACACCAGCAAAGGGCGTCGCCTTATTTAGTATGCTGATCACAATAAGCAACGCAGAAAAATTAGACTATGGGTGAATGTGCCAAAGCACTTCGCCTTGTCTTCTTTCCACATCATAGTCAATGCAGACCATACCCGACGTCGGGAACATTGGTGCACTGATGTCACCCACAAACTCAGCAGTCAAATAGCCGACCAAAGGTAAGTGAGAGACAAGCAAGATAGATTCTAGGTTTTCAACCTCAGCGATTGCAGAGACAAACTCCACCACATCTTCTGCTTGTCCGTACGGCGTTATGTCATCGGATGTGACCACATCATCACTGCTAAACTCGCTGCTAACGGCAGCCCACGTTTGTTGAGCGCGTAGGTAAGGGCTAACTAATACTTTATCAAAACGACCATAGCCTTGCTGTTTGCAAGCTCTCGCGACCACGACTGAGTTCTCTTTGCCGTGAGACGTTAATGCTCGTTGTTCGTCTGTTGGAGCGTAATGAACCGCTTCCCCGTGACGCATTATAAACACTTTCATATGAATACCCGCCTGTTCGATGGCATTTCTGAGCCGCCATCTCTAGCGTTACGACCCTATTGTTTATACGCAAATTACCTCAAAAGGTTACCTGCCTTAATTATTAACTAGGGTATATACTTATTTAAAAAAATTAATTATATCAATTCACTTGCTAAAGGCTTCGACTTTCTTAACAATTTACAATGTCACACTAAAAAAGTTTGTAACTTAGTTTGCCAGTCTCTTATTGAATGATTGTAATTAAGTATTGGTGCATTCTGTTAGTACCAATAGTGAGACATCGCCTTAGTAGCCAGACGCTTGGTTAAGCAGTCCAAACCATCGCTTAATCTGGACAAGCCATCGCTTATTCTGGAGAAGATACGTGCATATAAGTCCAAATGATAATCGCTCATATCGCTACCTCACGCTAAACAATGAGTTACGCGTGCTGCTCATTCAAGATGAGCAAGCCCAAAAATCCGCGGCTGCGCTCGCCGTTAACGTTGGCCATTTCGACGATCCCTCTGATCGCGAAGGCCTTGCGCATTACCTAGAACACATGTTGTTTTTGGGCACAGAAAAATACCCAAAAGTTGGCGAGTTTCAGTCTTTTATCAGCCAACATGGTGGCAGCAATAACGCTTGGACAGGTACCGAGCACACCTGCTACTTCTTTGACATCTACCCGAATGCGTTTGAAAAGGGACTCGATCGTTTCAGTCAGTTTTTCACTGCGCCCCTGTTTAATGAAGAAGCACTAGACAAAGAGCGCCAAGCCGTAGACTCCGAGTACAAACTCAAACTCAATGAGGATGGCCGCAGACTCTATCAAGTGCAAAAAGAGACCATCAATCCTGCGCACCCGTTTTCTAAGTTCTCGGTAGGGAATGTAGAAACACTCGCTGACCGTAATGGTAAAACCATTCGCGACGAGATCCTCGCCTTTCACCGCGATCAGTATTCAGCCGATATTATGACATTGGCTATGATTGGACCGCATGAGCTCGATGAGCTGGAACAGTGGGCTCAGGACAAATTCTCCGACATCACTAACAATCACCGCATTACTAAGTCGGTCGACGTTCCTTTTGTCACCGAAGAACATACCAAAGTCATGGTGCGCGTTGAGCCTGTTAAAGAGATCCGCAAGCTTATCTTGTCGTTCCCCTTCCCGGCAACGCATCAGCATTACCATCAAAAGCCGCTCTCCTATTTTGCCAACCTACTCGGTTATGAAGGCAAAGGAAGCTTAATGCTCTACCTCAAAGAACTGGGTTGGATTACATCCCTCTCGGCAGGTGGCGGAGCGTCTGGCAGTAACTACCGCGAATTCAGTATCAGCATGACTCTAACGCCTGTTGGGCTTGAACATGTTGATGAAATGATTCAGTCGGTATTTCAGTACATAGAGCTCATTAAAACTCATGGAATGCAGGAGTGGCGTTATCTTGAGAAACGAGCAGTGATGGAATCTGCCTTCCAGTTCCAAGAGCCAGCAAGACAACTCGAGATGGTTAGTCACTTAGTGATGAACATGCAGCACTATGAAGCGGATGATGTCATCTATGGCGACTACAAAATGGCAGGCTTCGATGAAGCTATGCTTGCCGAGTACGGCACTTTCTTTAGCACTGACAATCTAAAAGTTACCCTAGTGGCGAAAGATCAAGCGTATGATCGTGAGGCGGACTGGTACTTTACGCCCTACTCTGTCACCAAGTTTACCGAGCAAGAGATTGCGTTTTTCAACCAGCAGCCCGATAACGGCGAACTACCTTTTGAGCTGCCTGAGAAAAACCCATTCATCAACTACGACTTGTCGACCTATCCTTTAGAGGGCAGTGAAGAGCATCCGCAGCTTATCGAAGACCTCGATGGATTTAGGCTATGGCACCTTCAAGATAGCCAATTCAAGGTACCAAAAGGCGTTGTGTTTATTGCTATCGATAGCCCACATTCCGTTGCTTCGCCTCGCAATATCGTCATGACTCGCTTGTGTGTTGAGATGTTCCTCGACTCATTGTCTGAAGAGACCTATCCGGCTGAAGTCGCGGGTCTAAGCTACGATATGTACGCCCACCAAGGTGGCGTTACCTTATCAATCTCTGGATTTAGTAAGAAGCAGCCTCAATTGCTTGAGATGATTCTTAAACGATTTGCTTCGCGTGAATTTAACCCTGCGCGCTTTGAAAGCATCAAAGCTCAGATGATGAGAGGCTGGCGAAACTCAGCAAAAGATCGTCCGATTTCGCAGCTCTTTAACGCGATGACGGGCATTCTACAGCCTAACAATCCACCAAACCCTGTTTTGCTTGAGGCACTAGAAACCATATCGGTCGACGAGTTGCCGAGTTTCGTCCAGGCGATTTTGTCAGAGCTACATATAGATATGTTTGTCTATGGGGATTGGCACAAACAAGGTGCGCATGATATCGCCACTACGCTTAAAGATGCCCTTCGTATTCACAATCAAAAATACGAAGAGAGTCTAAGACCTCTTGTGATGCTTGGGCGCAGTGGCAGCTTCCAGAAAGAAGTGGATTGCGACCAAGACGATTCGGCGATTGTGGTTTACTACCAGTGTGAAGACATCAACCCGAGAAGTATTGCCTTGTATTCACTCGCCAACCATTTGATGTCAGCGACCTTCTTCCACGAGATCCGTACCAAACAGCAGCTTGGCTACATGGTAGGGACTGGCAATATGCCACTCAACCGTCACCCGGGTATTGTACTCTATGTGCAATCACCTAAAGCGGCACCTGCCGATCTGATTCGCTCCATAGATGAGTTTTTAAATGCGGTGTATATGGTCTTGCTTGAACTCAACGATTATCAATGGCACAGCAGCAAAAAAGGACTGTGGAACCAAATTTCCACCCCTGACACGACACTACGAGGGCGTGCTCAACGCTTATGGGTAGCAATAGGCAATAAGGACACCAGCTTTAGCCAGCGTGAGAAAGTGCTTGAAGAGCTTAAGTCACTGACGCGTGCCGATATGATCCGCTTCGTTGTCAACGAGCTCAAACCTCGCACGGCAAACCGACTCATTATGCACAGCCAAGGCAAAGCGCATGTGGATGCCGCTAAGCTCGAACTAGGACGCGAGATTGGCTCTATCGAAGAGTTTCAGCTCCGACCGAAAGATACTGACCTAGGATAAAAAAACACCCCCTCTTTCGAGGGGGTGAATGTTTGTAGACCCTAAATTTATTATAAGTTACTTGTAGAAGCTTTCGTCTAAGCCCGCTCGAGTAACCAGCCCATCACATGGTGCAAATCGGTCACCGTACTTCTGAGCGTGTTCATTCATCAACTCAACCACTTTCTTGATGCCCAATGAGTCCATGTAACGGAATGGGCCACCTAGGAATGGCGGGAAGCCGATACCGAAAATCGCACCAATGTCTCCGTCTCTCGGACTACGAATAATGCCTTCATCCAAACAGCGGACCGCCTCGTTGAGCATTGGCAGTACGCAGCGAATCGCAATCTCTTTTTCTGCCATTGAGGCCTCAGGCTTTAGACCTAGAACGCTGTAGACTGAGCTATCGACCGTCTTCTTCTTGCCCTTGTAGGTGTAGAAGCCTTTACCCGATTTACGACCTTTACGCCCATCGTTGAGAAGCTTGTCGAACACGTCAGGGCCTTGGAATCGCTCACCGAGCTCGTTGACCAAGATAGGCATGATCTTCGCGCCGATATCGACACCGACTTCATCGAGTAGTGTGATTGGACCGACCGGGAATCCGAAATCAAGCAACGCTCTGTCCAGTGACTCAATCGGCTCGTTAGCCAACAGCACATTCGCTGACTCATTCATGTAAGGTGCAAGAATACGGTTTACGTAGAAACCAGCCTGGTCTTTTACCACAATCGGCGTCTTACCCTGCTTTCTGGCAAACTGCACCATAGTCGCAATGGTCTCTTCGGACGTCGTCTCATGTGGAATAACCTCAACCAGTGGCATCTTGTCCGCTGGGCTGAAGTAATGCAGGCCGACAACATTTTCTGGTCGCTCTGCCTTTTCAGCAATTTGTGCAATTGGGATCGATGATGTGTTAGTGGCAAAAATGGTCGTTGGCTTAGCATGCGTCTCTACATCATTGACCATTTGCTGCTTAAGACCTAAATCTTCAAATACCGCTTCGACCACCACGTCCGCTTTATTGAAACCGGTAAAGTCAGTACCACCTGCCATTTGAAGCATCTGAGCCTGAAGATCTGCTTTAGAGATGATGCGGCGTTTGCGCTTCTTCTCTAGCAATTTGAAGTTGTAACCAAGTGCGTTGACGATACCGTCATTGGAAACATCTTTAATGCGCACAGGGACTTTCGCTTTGCTCACGGTAACGTGGGTAATACCCGCTCCCATTAAGCCACCACCCAGAACAACCGCATTACTTACAGTGTTTGGCTGAGCATCACTACCAAACTCTTTCTTCATCTCTGTGGTAGCGAAAAAGATAGAGCGAAGTGCTTTAGACTCTGAGGTCATGACAAGCTCACCAAAGCGCTTGGCTTCGTTCTCAAGACCCTTCGTCATGCCCTTTTCAAGACCAAAGCGAATCACGTCTAGAATGGCATCGGCGGCTGGATAGTTGCCACGAGTCTTCTCGTTAGTCTTTTTCGCTGCTTGGTCAAAAATGACTTTTCGACCCAACCCAGTACCCGACATAAGTACTTCTTTTTTGGTTAGCTTCTTTGCTTTACGCTTTTTGCCTTTCTCCAAAAACTGCTTCGCCACATCAAGTAGAATCGTCTTTGGAACACTGGCATCAACCACACCTAGCTTCTTGGCTTTTTTAGCGCGAAGCTGTTTGCCGGTTAGGATAAGATCCAGTGATGGCAGCAAACCAATCAATCTAGGCAAACGTTGAGTACCACCAGAGCCTGGCAACAAACCAAGCTGAACTTCTGGCAGACCTAATTTAGTAATGTCCGCATCACTACATACACGGTAGTCACACGCTAACGCGAGCTCTAGACCGCCGCCCAAACAAGGGCCATGAATCGCAGAAACCACAGGGAAAGGCAAATCTGAGAGCTGCTGGAACATCTCTTGGCCCTTGGCCGCTAGTGCTTGTGCCTCTTCTGCTGAAGTACACGCATCTAACATTCTTACGTCTGCGCCAGCGATAAAATTATCAGGCTTAAGTGAATGAACAATTAACCCTTTAAGGTCAGATTTTTTTTCTTCTAGTTCTGCAAACAGCTGCGACATTTCTTCTGCAAAAGCCGCTTGCAAGGTATTCATTTTCTCGCCGGGTACATCAATACCAAGCCAAGCGATGTTCTGTTCATCAACCGAAAGATGAAAGGCTTTTTGTTCACTCATTATTCTACCTCCAGAACCATTGCTGCACCCAGACCACCTGCTGCACATGCCGTATTAAGGGCTAGCCCACCGCCGCGTCGTTTCAGCTCATTCAATGTTTGTGTAATCATTCGCGCACCTGTTGCGGCAAATGGGTGACCGTAAGCAAGCGAGCCACCGAGTACGTTGAACTTGTCCATATCGATTTCGCCGATAGCTTGCGAGCGACCCAGTTTCTCTTTCGCGAACTTCTCACTCGCAAACATCTTCACGTTTGACAGCGCTTGAGCGGCAAACGCCTCGTGCATATCAATTAGAGTTAAGTCAGATAGAGAGATACCCGCACGATCCAATGCCATTGGCGTCGCATAAGAAGGGCCCATCAGCATGTCTTCACGCACACCAATTGCCGAAAATGCGTACGAGCGGATGTAGCCTCTGATTTCTAGTCCCAGCTCTTTGGCACGGCCTTCTCGCATGAGCATAATCGCGGCAGCACCATCGGTGAGTGGTGTACTGTTGGCAGCAGTCACACTACCGTATTGTCTATCGAACGCTGGGCGTAGTTTGCTATAGCTCGATAGCTCTGAGTCATGGCGGATGTTGTTGTCTTCATCCAAGCTCTTTTTGTATGGCTCAGGAAATGCCGACATCACCTCATCACGCACTTTACCTTCCTTCCATGCTTGAGACGCAAGAGTGTGTGAGCGGTGCGCCAGTTCGTCTTGTTCTAAGCGACTGATACCGTGAGATTTTGCCATCTGCTCAGCGGTCTGCCCCATAGACAGACCCGTTGAATACTCAGCCACCGCTGGCGGTACTGGCATTAGATCTTTAAACGATAGCTTTTTAAGAATGTTGAGCTTTTGACCTACAGTTTTTGTTTTACTTAGCGCAAGTAGGTTCGCAGCAAGTTTTTTAGAGACGCCAATTGGCAGTACTGAAGAAGAATCTGCACCACCAGCGATACCCGCATCGATAGTGCCAGCCATAATGCTTTCGCAAACATTGGCCGCAGCTTGGAAGCTGGTTGCACAAGCGCGCGTCACACTGTAAGCATCAGTATGGATGTTCATACCCGTTCCAAGCACGATTTCACGAGCGATGTTTGGCGCTTCAGGCATCTGTACTACCTGACCAAATACCACTTGGTCGATCAACTTAGGATCGATGTCGGTGCGTGCCATCATTTCGGCCACAACCATTTTTCCTAAATCTACTGCTGGTACTTGACTAAACTCGGTACTTTGACGGGCAAAAGGGGTACGAAGCCCCGCCACAACAGCAATTCGCTCACCGTTTCGAGTGGTGAGATCGATTTTCCCCACTTCCTTACTGCTCATAGTTTCTCCTTACTAAAGAGGTCTGACCACGCGCATTGTAACGAGATTGTTAATGATTTAAAACAGCCGTTTGATAAATATTGGTGGTTTTATTGAATAACGTGATAGGGTCGACCAAAATGGAATATGAGATTTGCGTAAAGTCGGCAACAATATGGTGTGAGAAAACAATAAGATATCGGTAGGATTTCAGGCAAAAAAAAACCACACAGATAATTGTGTGGTTGGAATCTCTAAAGCAATTAACTTGCGCCAATTGAAAATAATCAGTTTCCTGATTAGGAGAAAGTAAAGTCAGCCTTCAAAAGGAAGTGTCATCTTGCTCAACATGTTAGTCCCGAAAGACCAACGAGATGACAGGGTCTAATATAACTTCTCCACAGGTCGGAATTTTGAACTAGATCAATTTTGTGTGACTTTACTGACACCGCGGAACAAAAAATAGAGTTCACAGAGCGAAAACGGGGGCTCCTGTGTCATTAATTAAAAATTTTGGAAATAAATTCTCCAAACGTCCGGTCAACTCGGATATGGACAAACAAAGAAAGTACGAAGCACTGGTACGTGCTTATCATCGCGACCTATATCGGTACGCCTATTGGCTGTGTAAAGACAAGCCAGTGGCTGAGGATTTGGTTCAAGAAACTTGCCTTCGTGCATGGAAGTCGTTAGACAGCCTGCAAGACGAAAAGGCAGCGAAGTCGTGGCTCATCACTATCCTTCGCAGAGAAAACGCAAGACGCTTTGAGCGTAAGCAGTTTGATCTGGTGGATATCGATGACTATGGCAATGATGCCAAGGTTTCTGATGATCCGCACCACCAACAGGAATGGCTTCAAGCACAAATTATGAAACTCGATGTCGAGTATCGAGAACCACTTTTCTTACAAGTCGTTGGTGGATTTAGTGGTGAGGAGATCGGTAATATACTCGACTTAAACAAGAATACCGTTATGACTCGATTATTTAGAGCTCGAAACCAGCTTAAAGAGATGCTTGAGTCTGAGGATGCACATAGGGGGCAACAAAATGGATGAGTTAGAATTCCGTCGTCGCGTTATGTCCGATCCTAAGGCAAGAGATCCGGAGCTGTTGGAGGCGACAAAAAATAGTGAAGCTAATGCCAAGTATCTCGATGATATTTTGGGATTGGATGCACGTATCGAACAGGCAATGAAAGTTGACGTGCCTGACGATCTTGCGGATCGTATCTTGTTCAACCAGCCGCCTGAGAATAATGTCGTCAAGGTAAACTTTACTAAAAGAGCATTATCATTGGCTGCTTCTGTGGCGTTCGCGTTTGGTTTGCTTGTCGGTCAAGTTAACTGGGGGAATATTGTTGTGTCTGACGCACAAGCATCACTTCCAGAGATGGCCATGGAGCATTTCAACGCTGAGAAAAGCTTTATCGAATCTTTAGATGAAAATCCGTCTAAAGAACAGATCAATGCCAAGCTATTGCCGTTTGCTTACCAGTTGGGACAAAGCTTTCCGTACCACGTTTTCTACATTAATCACTGTGGATTTGGTGACTCAAATGCGATGCACATTGTATTTGAAGGCGAGAAAGGCAAAGTCACCATGTTTCTGACAAGAATTCCAACCGGACAGGTGGAAAACTTCGACAAAGATGGTATGTCAGGCATGGTTAAGCCAATGGGAGATGCCAGTTTTGTCCTAGTGGGCGAAGAAGGTGAAAACCTAGATAAGATCGGCGAAAAGATTAATAAAATCCTTAATCCTGCATAAAAACCTATAACAAAAGGGCCAACTCCCGCGAGCTGGCCCTTTTTTGTTTTCCGAAGCAGTTTTTAGAGTAACCACTCTAAATATATGCATAATCGATGCTTTTACTGTCAGTTAGTCGGCATTTATATACTTTTTGCGTCATTTTGATTACTGGTCTGATTTCTAATGTCTATACTAGCGATTAGGATCAGCCCCAAAATTGAGTTTTAACTCAATTTTAACCAATTAACGCCCATAAGAGGCGATGACAAAAAAAGGATGTATACTAAATGACTACTTCGCGTCTGTATAAAAAAACACTATTAGCAGTGGCAGTTTCGTCACTCACATTAGCCTCCACTCAAGCAACAGCAGCCGGTTTCCAGCTCAACTCCCAATCAGCAACAGGCCTAGGTCGTGCATTTGCTGGTGATGCGGTTATTGCAGATAACGCGTCTGTAATGGCCCGTAACGCGGCAGCGATGACACTGTTTGATTCGCACCAATTTTCTGGTGGTGTGAACTACATTGATACTGATATCAAAATTACCGATGTCTCATATGGCGGCAACCCTGTTGCAGATACGACAAACAGCAGCGGTACACCAGTTCCTAATATCTACTACATCCACAAAATCAATGACAAGTGGGCTGTAGGTGCTGGTATCTATTCCAACTTCGGTACTAAGAACAACTTCGATTCTTCATGGGGTGCAGGCTCAGGAAGCATTATTGCTGGTATTCCTGATGCAAGTGTATTCGGTGGAGAAACTGAGATATCTAGCATCAACTACACAATTAACGCAGCATACCGAATTAACGAACAGTGGAGTGTTGGTGGTGGTATCGATATTGTGCAGGGCAGCGGTAAGCTAAAGCGCAATGCCTACCAAGGCGTAAGAGCAGTTGATATTGAAGCTGATGGTATAGGTCTAGGCTTTAATCTAGGCGCTGTTTTTGAGCTTAACGAAAATAACCGCTTTGGTTTCGCTTACCACTATTCTCCAGAGATCGAAGCTGATGGCGACCTATATGTCGATGCTGGTCTAGCTTCCGGTAACCCTGCAGGTATTGGTACTAACGCTATTCCTGGTGAAAACTTGATGTTATCTCTTCCGAGTATGGCTGAGTTTTCTGGTTACCACCGCATAGACAATACTAAGTTTGCTGTCCACTATAGCCTTCAGTGGATCGGTTGGAGCGTATTTGACCAATTGGAAACAAACAAAGGCACGCAACTAGGTAGCTATGAGTGGAAAGATGGGTACCATGTCGCAGTTGGCGGTACATATTACCTAAACGATGCTTGGACGCTACGTGCTGGTTATATGCACGACACAGCCGCTCAAAACGACATCACTTCTATTTCAGTACCAGATTCAGATCGTAACTGGTTCTCGGCTGGTTTTGGCTACAACTTCAAACAACACCACACTGTTGACTTCGGCTTCACTTACTTAATGGGTGCAGACGTTAGCGTTACAGAAGGTGGTGGTGCTTTAACAGCGACTACTCGTGCAGACGCTATCCTAGCTGGTCTTCAATACAGCTACAGCTTCTAAGCTGATTAGTGCATCATAACTTAAGGGTCGATTTATCGACCCTTTTTGTCGTCTCCTTAACAACAACTGGTCCAACCTTACCCTTTCAAACCTTTACATCTGTACGCTGAATTACCACAACATTCTGATAACAACCAGCACATTCACCTGTCAAATAATTTCTTCCCATATAAAATTTCAAAAATACACTTTTTGTCACAAATTAGTTTTAAAGTCTTTACTCTAAAAATAGAATCTTCGCTCTAAACGCAATTAATTTGAGCGAACAATAATGATAAATTCAAAATACTCTCCCTTTGCTATTGCAGTGGTAATGGGCACCTTAGCGTCTGCACAAGCGTCTGCGGCAGGCTTTCAACTCGCTGAATACTCAGCGACCGGTCTAGGTCGAGCGTACGCTGGTGAAGCCGCAATGGCTGATAACGCGGGTGCACAATGGCGTAACCCTGCGATGCTGACTTATTTGGAAGGTACACAAATTTCTGGTGGTGTTCTTTATGTTGAGCCGAATATTGATGTGAAAGGTACTGCGACCAACGTGTTAGGGCAGTCTTCTTACACCGAAGCGAAAGACATTGCCCATAGTGCCCCAGTACCCAACTTGTATGTTTCACACCAGATCAATGATGATTGGTATACAGGTCTGGCTCTAAGCTCCAACTATGGAATGGAGACCGAACTCAGCAGTGATTTCAAAGCAACACAATACGGAAATGAAGCAAAAGTCATGACCATAGAGGCGGTAGCAAATGTAGGTTACCGAATCAATGATGCATTCAGTGTAGGTGGCGGTATTCGCTATGTGACTGGCGAAGGAAAAATTGGTGCGACAGCACCAAATAACTTTGGACCTATTTCGAAAGGTGACTACCTGAAATATGTGGAGGGTACAGACTCTTCATGGGGTTATGTGCTAGGCGCTGCATGGCAAATAAATGGTGACCATCGCCTCGGCTTTGCATATAAATCAGAGGTAATGATGGACTTCAATGGTTATGGCGAAGGCAAAGCTTTACACTTCCAGGGACGTCGCGATGGAAAACTTAGTGTAGCACTCCCAGCTACCGCTGAACTCGCATCATTCCACCAATTGTCAAACAAATGGGCAATGCACACGAGCATTAACTGGACTCAGTGGAGTAGCTTCGACAAACTCGAAGCTAATTTCGTAGACGGTGTAACCGTTCCTATCAAAACTGAAAACTGGAAAGATAGTTATCGCTTCGCAGTGGGCACTACATATCAGCTCAATAGTAAGCTCGCTCTGCGCGGTGGTATCGCCTACGATATGTCAGCAGTTGACGACAAATACCGTACAACAACCATTCCAGAAACTGACCGTACTTGGTTAAGTGCAGGTCTATCTTATGCATTTACTAAACAGTTTACCCTTGATGGCGGTCTGACCTACATTATGGCGCGCAAGGCTTCTATTAGTGAGCCTCGTGATGAATCGGACCAAGATGCGGCAGATTTGTTTGGTGAATTCGTTGGCGAAATCTCTGGCGATGTATGGATCGCTGGTATCCAAGCGAACTATCGCTTCTAAATCTCTAAAAACTGTCAATTACCATCATCCCCTTGAGAAAGGGGATCTTTCACGTTACGTAGTAGAGTTAATTGGTACGGTTAATCAATTACTTATAGTTTACTACGCGCTTTGGGAGATCTTCACTTCCGTGAAGATGACGAGAAGTGTGATACCGATTGTTCGGAAACCCATCACTAGAAACTACTCATCAAAGCTATCCAAGTAGTCATCAATATACGCTTCTTGTTCCTCATCGACCGTGTCATCTACGATCTCTGCGTTGTAGTTTTGACGTTGAATATAAATATCACGAGTCAGAGCGTATGGATCGGGAGACTGCTCCAGTGTCGCTTCTTGCGATACGACTAGCGCCCTCTTCTCCATCCCCTCTAGTGCCCACTTACCAAAGCTTGCCCAGAAGTTAAGTAGCGATGCCGGTGGATATAAACCATCGACGACGTCCGCACCCTCACGTAAGATAATCGGACCGTAGCCAGGTACCATAATATAAGGTCCCTCGCCTACGCCGTAATGGCCTATTGCATCACCGAACTCTTTCTTGTCGTGTTTTTCAATACCGGCTGCAGAGGCGATGTCGATAAAGCCCAGAAGACCAAAGGTACTGTTAATCCAGAATCGGTTGAAATGGTCGAGCGCCTTACCGCCGTTACCCATCACAACATTGTTCACGGCACTAAAAGGTTCATCGAGGTTAGCGAGGAAGTTTCGAACACCCGAGCGCACAGGCACTGGTGTGTAATTAACATAAGCGAGGGAAACAGGTCTGACGAAATAAGGGTCAAGGTAGTCGTAGTTGAGTGCCCACATGGCACGGTTGAAGCCTTCAAATGGGTCGTAAACATCAGCACCCACACTGGCACTAGCTTCAAGCTCCGTTGCTGCAGAACCATCAGAAGGAGCATCGCTCGACTCGGAAGCCACATTTACGTCAGGCACGCTTTCTTCAGGCGCTGATGCCAGCGGCTCCGTTTGACTCGATACTGATTGCTGAGTCTCTACCGCCTGCTCTTCATCGGGGGCCGATGCACAGCCAAACAGAAATACGCTAGAAACAAAAACGGCAAAAAGCGTGTGCTTCTTGCCGGTTAATGCTGATTGCATAACCTCATCCATAAGCCAGTACATTCTGCGTTTGGTTTTTATGGCTCCCTATTTGTCTGATAAATAAGGAATAAACGTCAGACTGTATTAATAACCACTATGGATGAGTATAGCGGCATGCGCGCAGTCAAGCTAGCTAAAGCAACAACTTGGCTACATTTAAATTAATCGCATGCCTACCGATTTTGATTAGTATTGTTGGTCAATAACCAACTCCACTGTATCGCCAAGCTCCGCTGGTTGACTTTCACCATACCAGTCGCCATCGCGAGTCGCTACGTTACCGTCGCTATCAACACGTGCTCGAACAATCAAACCTTCAAGGCTTGAAAGCTTACGTCCTTCCATCATGCTGTTGTTATCATCGAGAACAACAGTGCGTGGGAAAGTTCCGAGTGGGTATCGAGCTGCAGCAACTGGCATTGGCGAACCATCTGCCGGATGCACAGAGACGATTAAGGCCGCATCCTGCGGTAGACGCGCATTTGGTGATACGCTGATATTCACCGCGACCGACTTGCCTTGAACGATAGGCTCACCCATCTTAGCTTGTGCATTTTCGATACTACGAGTTAGCATCTCATAGCGGCTATCTTCAGGACCGATCATTCGCTGCATCACAGACCAGTAACGCACCGCTGCTGGGTAATCTTGACGCTCGAACGCATCAAATGCCAGTAGCGATAGCACTCGAAGGTCAACGTACTCAGACTTAAGTAAACTGTTTAGCAATCCACGTGCACGGTTCTGATCCATCTCATCTTGAGACATCATCAGCGCCTGCGCGTAGCCAAGCTTCACATCAGCGTCTTCAGGCTCAAGGCGATAGGCATTTTCCATCGCATCTGTCGCGGTGGTGACATCACGATTAGCTAGTGCGATTCGACCCAGTAGCAACCAACCTGTTGAGTCGTTGCTCTGATAGTGAAGACGAGTACGAAGCGCTAGCGTCAAATCTTGCATTTCGTCTTCTGTCATTGGTTCAGCCGATCCTGCCATCAACTTTTTAGACAGCTCGGGTAGACGACCTGACACTTCTTGCCAGTCTTTCACCTTAGACGCACCGCCAAAATGCATGTACATGCCGTATGTCATTACCACAATCAGCGCAACTGACGGGATCAGTACGGTCATAGGTGACAGTGAGGTTTTTTCAACCTTGTCCTGCTGTGGAATATCATCAAGGAGTGATTGTTTTAGGTCATCAATCAGATCCTCTTGGTTTTCCACCAAACCTTCATTGGCTTCTTCTTCAAGCTCTGTTAAACGGTCTTTGTAGAACGCTTTGTTGAGCTCATCACGAAGCTGCTCGTCTTTATTCGCTTTTTTACTGTTAAGCGTCATCGCCAACAGTACGACAGCGACAATGACCAATCCGACTGTGGATATCCAAAATAGTGTCATTACTGCTTATCTCCAGTCTCTTTTTCTTCTTCGAGCAAAGCTTTTAGTTTGGCTTCTTTTTCTTCATTCCACTTTTCTGCTTCAACCACTTTTTGCGCGCGGTTGTTGCGACTGCGGACAATGATAAGACCGAAACCAAGTACAATCACAAACAGCGGACCAAGCCACAGAATAGAAGTCGCAAGCGTCAGTGGTGGGTTGTAAGTAACGAAGTTACCGTAGCGAGCAATCATGTAATCGACAATCTCGTCTTTAGATTTGCCCTCTTTAGTCATCTCATACACTTTTTGGCGAAGGTCCTGCGCAAGCTCTGCATTAGAATCGCCAATGGTGTTGTTCTGACACTTAGGACAGCGAAGCGTATGGCTCAGCTCTTTGAACTGGTTTTCTTGCTCTAAGTTATCAAACTCATGAATCTCAATCGTCGCGTTTACAGCAAACGCCAACATCAAGCTTGATGCCAGTGCGATTAGCCACTTTTTCATTGTGTCGCCTCCTCTAGCATCTGTTGATACATAGGCTGAAGCTTCTCAGCCCAGTTTCGTGCATTCACATCACCTACATGGCGGTAGCGAATCACACCGTTCGCATCAATAAGAAAGGTCTCAGGTGCACCGTACACACCTAGGTCCAAACCTAACATGCCATTACCATCAAACAGGCTGATTAGATAAGGGTTGCCAAGCTCATTTAGCCACTGTACCGCTTTATTGCGCTCATCTTTGTAGTTAAGGCCGATGATCTTAACGCCATCAGCAGCCAGTTCGTTTAGGTACTGGTGCTCGGCGTAACATGTTGGACACCACGTCGCCCATACGTTAAGCAGCAGTGGCTCACCCTTGAAAATCGCTTGGTCGTATATTTTGCCCGGTTCTGCTAGATCCTCTAAGTGAAACTCAGGGACTTCTTTGCCGACCAATACAGACTCTAGCTTGGTTGGGTCATCACCAGCTTGGTTGCGACCAAGCTGGATAGCGAACACAGTGACGAGAATGAGAAACGCAACCAACGGGATAAATAGAATCTTCTTATTCATTACGCCTCTCCCTCTGCTTTACTACCTTTCCTGAAACGGTAACGTTTATCGCTGATAGCTAGACCACCACCAATCGACATCAGAATCGCACCAAGCCAGATCCAACGTACAAATGGTTTGTGGTAGATACGAACTGCCCACGATTTACCATCGTCCAGGCGCTCACCCATCGCAATGTAGAGGTCTCGAGTCACGCCGCGATCAATCGCTGCTTCTGTCATCATAGACTTAGCGGTGCGATAGAAGCGTTTTTCTGCGTGTAGTGTATTGATGTACTTACCATCTTTCGTTATTTCAAAGTCGGCAATGTAACCATCGTAGTTCGGACCGTCTTTGTCACGTACGCCTTTGAAATAGAAGTCATAGTCGTAGACTTGGTAGTGTTCACCTGGCGCTAGACGAACATCGCGCTCGATGCTGTAAATCTGAACCATGGCAATACCAATGATGCTTACCGCTAGACCTAAGTGACCAAAAATCATTGCCCAGTGACTGCGCGGTAGCTTCTTCACACCTTCAGCAAACGTATGACGGTGCGTAGCACGTTGGTATAGTTCAAAGCCGTGCATCGTGATAATCCAAGATGCCATCAACCAACCTAGGAATGCCATTCCGGTAAAGTACTCAGCAAGCACCACCATCATGAGCGCAGAGAACGCCACTGAGATAATGCCCGAAATCAGCATTGGCTTAGCAAGCGTCGATAGCTTGTCGCGCTTCCAACGGATCAGAGGACCAATACCAAGTAGGAAAGAGAATGGAATCATCAACCACGCAAATAGCATATCGAAGAATGGTGCACCTATAGAGACAGAGCCCAAACCGATTTGCTTGTGAACTAGCGGCAACAAGGTACCTACCAGAACAACCACGAGTGCTGCCATAAGGAGAACGTTGTTACCAAGTAACGCGTTCTCACGAGATAGAAGGTCAAAGTTGCCTCGGGCACGTACTGACGCACCTTTTAGTGCAAACAATAGTAGCGAGCCACCGATAACAAACACGAGGAAGCCTAAGATAAACATACCGCGTGATGGGTCAGAGGCAAACGCGTGCACTGATACCAAAATACCTGAACGAACTAAGAACGTACCAAGCAAACTTAGTGAGAATGCCGAGATTGCTAATAATACTGTCCACGCTTTGAATGTACCGCGCTTCTCAGTCACCGCAAGCGAGTGCATCAGAGCGGTACCTGCGAGCCACGGCATAAACGATGCGTTTTCTACTGGATCCCAGAACCACCAGCCGCCCCAGCCAAGTTCGTAGTACGCCCACCAAGAGCCTAGTGCGATACCCAGCGTTAGGAAAACCCACGCCGCCGTTGTCCAAGGACGAGACCAGCGTGCCCATGCCGTATCCAAACGACCTGACATCAGAGAGGCAATCGCGAAAGAGAAGGCAACAGAGAAACCTACGTAACCCATATAGAGCATTGGCGGGTGAATGATTAAGCCCGGGTCTTGCAATAGTGGGTTGAGGTCACGTCCATCTACGGGGAAGAAAGGTAGAGTCCGTAAGAATGGGTTAGAAGTTACGATGATGAACAGCAAGAAGCCGACCGTGATCATACCCATGACTGCGAGAACGCGAGCCACAGATTCTTGAGGCATACCGCGACTGAACATCGCAACCGCAACGGTCCATGCAGCTTGGATCAGTACCCATAACAGTAGCGAACCTTCGTGCGCACCCCAAACCGCAGTTAGGCGATAGTACCAGGGCAGTTGGGTATTCGAGTTGTTCGCGACGTACTGAATAGTAAAGTCGTTAACATAAAACGCCCATTCCAAAATAAGGAATGAGATCAATAGCATGATGAACATACCCCAAGACAAAGGTCTTGCAGTGTTCATCAGCATGGTATTATTTCGTGACGCGCCGAAGAGCGGCAAAATACTCAGAAGCACTGATAAACTCAGAGAGAGTATCAGTGCAAAGTGACCAATTTCAGCAATCATTGACCGCTTCCTTGTTTTTGTTCTGCAGAGTACTGAAGCGGTTCATGTGTTTTCTTCATCGCTTCAGCAATTTCAGGTGGCATGTATTCTTCGTCGTGCTTAGCAAGTACTTCGAATGCCTCGATTTTGGTTGGTTCAACGAGAACACCCTGAGCCACGATACCTTGTCCCTCACGGAACAAATCAGGCAGGATACCATCGTAAACCACTGTCACTTTAGGGCCGACATCCGCAAGATCAAAGCTCACGCGAAGTGACTCTGAATCGCGGCTGACCGACCCTTCGACAACCATGCCACCAATACGTAAACGCTGACCGATCTCTGGCTTAGCACCATCCTTCTTACCGTTTACCAACTCCGTTGGCGTATAAAACAAGTCCATATTTTGATTAAGTGCATAGAGAATCAAACCCACAGTGGCGCTGATACCAATGAAAATGGCCAAAATGATGCCGAGCCTTTTCTTACGTCTTGGGGTCATAGTGTGTTCTCCATATTCTTAGCCGCGTCGATACGAGCTTGACGATCAACTTTGGCTTGTACGTCTTTAAGAAGTTTTTTACCACGTGACACGCTGGTCACCAGAAGAATAATCATTGCTAAAAAGGTGATGCCAAACGCGCTCCAAACATAGGAGGCGTAACCACCCATCGCGAAAAAGTCACTCAAGGATTCAAAATGCATAGTGATTACCCCTTCTGATTCGATCGCGTTGCTAACGCAATCACCCAAGGCCTGTGGCCTTCTTTACTAATAATTTCGTTACGCAGACGAATGAGCGTCAGAGCACCGAAGAAAAATGCGAAACCAAAAATGTTGAGCAGAAGTGGCCACAACATGTCATTTGAGATAGAAGGCTTCGCAAACTTAGTGATGGTCGCGCCTTGGTGAAGCGTGTTCCACCACTCTACTGAGAAGTGAATGATTGGCAGGTTGATAACACCAACAATGGCTAGAATGCCGGCCGCCTTGGCTGCCGTTTTTTGGTCATCGAATGCGTGGTAAAGCGCGATAACGCCAAGGTAAAGGAATAGCAAGATCAATTCTGAAGTCAGACGAGCATCCCATACCCACCATGCGCCCCACATAGGTTTACCCCATACGGCACCAGTTAAAAGAGCGATAAAGGTGAACACTGCACCGATCGGAGCCATAGCCAATGCGGCCATACTTGAAAGCTTCACTTGCCACACCAAGCCAACAAAAGCAGCGATGGCCATCGACATGTAAACACCCATCGACCAAATGGCAGATGGCACGTGTATGTAGATGATTCTGAAACTATCACCTTGTTGGTAATCGGCAGGCGCATAAGCTAGCCCCCACACAGTACCAATCGATAGACAGGCTAATGCAAGCGTTGCAAACCACGGAAGTAGCGTGCCACACAGATTGTAAGTGGTTTCGGGTTTGGCATAGGGATGAAGCCATTTCCACATAGTGTTTCTCACTCTTTGACGACATTCTTAACATTGCGTTTTCGCAATGATATTGGCGCTATTGTTTTAGTTTACGCTGACTCTTAGGGCTGCGCTGATGGCAAACGGGGTTAGAGTCATTGCACCCGCAAGCATCGCAGCCAATAAAGCTAACTGACCATTATACGCAACCCCCAAGGAAGCAGCATCAATAGCAGAAGTAGCAAATATTAGAATTGGGATATAGAGCGGCAGAACAAGCAAACTCAGTAGTACGCCGCCTTTTTGTAACCCCACCGTTAGCGCGACACCAATCGCACCAATAAAACTTAACGTGGGTGTACCGACCAACAGGGTCAGTACCACCGCAATCCATGTATTGCTATCTAGTGACAGCAAGATAGCCAACAGCGGGCTAATAATAATCAGTGGCAAACCAGTCAGCAGCCAATGCGCTATGATTTTTGCCATTACCACAAGCTGAAGCGGTATTGGCATCAGCATCATCTGCTCAAGTGAACCGTCTTGAAAGTCGTCTTTAAACAGACGCTCCAACGATAACAGCGCCGAAAGCAATGCCGCTACCCATACGATGCCCGCTGAAATACGAGCAAGTAAATTTGGCTCCGGACCAATGCTCAATGGAAACAGCGTGATAACGATAATAAAGAACCACAGTGGATTGAAAATATCCGCTTGGCGGCGAAATGCGATCAACAGTTCACGACGGATGATTTTCATCATGGAATTAAGCATCATCGATCACACTCCTAACACAATTTTTCTTAGTTTAGGGTTATCGCTAAACATATCTTGGTGAGTCGTCAGTAACACAATCCCACCTTTGTTAGCATGCTCTAGGAACAAGTTCTCCAGCACTTTTACGCCTTGCTTATCAATCGCAGTCAGCGGCTCATCAAGGATCCAAAGCATCTGTTCGCTTAACCAAAGGCGCGCCAATGCGACGCGTCGTTGCTGACCTGCAGACAACTGAGCAACCGGTACATCTTCACGGCCCGCTAAACCTACTTGAGTTAGCGCGGCAAAAATTTGTTCATCGGTAGTGTGAGGAGCATGGATAGATTGGTAGAACCTAAGATTTTCTAGAGCAGTAAGATCGCGCTTAACACCGGTTTGATGTCCGAGAAATAACAGTGCTTGGTGGAAATCTTCTCGATTCGACTCGATGGTTTCACCATTCCACTTGATTTCCCCTTCTTCTTTATCACCCAGTCCGGCAACGATACGCATCAACGTTGTTTTGCCTGTTCCATTGCGACCTTCGATCTGTACGAGGTCTCCGGATTGTAACGAAAATGATAAATTCTCGAAGAGTACGCGCTCATCACGAATCGCGGTTAAATTTGTTACTTCTAACATTCAATTAAACACTGGTTCGACTGGGCGTCCATCTTACCATAGCTACCCTAGCGTGAAACGATTATGATCAAATACGCTTCACGAAACTTAGTAAGAAACAATAAATTACTGTTCTTTAACTGAAATATCTAACCATAAAGTGGTACATGCTGACATAATCCTTCACATTTCGATGCGACATAGAATACCAAACTGCATTCGTTGGGCGAATTAGAAAGCGTAAAAGATTGTTACGACTGTTATTTTGATATGTACAGGACATCAATAATTCATTAATGCCCTGTAAAGTTAGCGAGATCGTTTTTGAGGAGAATATTGCGACGCAGGTCGACGCTGAGGTTGAGCACGGTCTTTGTGGAGAGGCGGAACCTTCTCCTTACCTGCGATTTTCTTTTGCAAAGAGAGCATCAACTCAGCCTCCGCTTTTGGCAGTTCACACTCTTCTATAAGCTCGTTGATATCGGCACCCAAACGAACCATTTTATTGGCACGAGTATAAAGGCGACCATCATTGTCGACGTTTTCTAGCTCAATGATACGCTCGGTTAGGTGAACGATGATCTCTTCTTGCTCAGAGACCTTCTGTCCAAGGCCAACCAAAACAGAACGTACTTCAAGCAGTTGCTTGTTGCACTTCTCCACTTCTTTCTCGAGTGCACGCTTTTGCTGACGTGCGTGTGTCTTGTGCATGTTTAATCCACGATGCACTTTCACCAACCAAACGAAAAGGACAACGACAACCGCCACCCCTCCCCAAAGAAGAGGTGACGTCAAAGACACAGCATCAAGCATTATAGGTAAGCCATCTCATCCCACTCATCTTCAGAGAGTAGTTTATTTAGGTCAACAAGGATAAGAAGTTTGCCATCACGGTTGCTAACACCCTGGATAAACTTGGCACTTTCATCAGTGCCCACACTTGGTGTCGTGTCGATTTCTGAAGAACGTAGGTAAACAACTTCTGCAACGCTATCAACCAAAATACCAATCACTTGGCGCTCTGATTCAATCACGATGATGCGAGTGTTGTCCGTGATTTCGCCCTGCATAAGACCGAAGCGTGAACGGGTATCAATAACAGTAACCACGTTACCACGCAGGTTGATAATACCTAGTACATAATCTGGAGCACCTGGTACGGGTGCAATTTCTGTGTAACGCAGAACTTCACGTACCTGCATTACGTTGATGCCGTAAGTTTCCTCTTCTAGTTGAAAAGTCACCCATTGAAGAACTTCATCGTTCGATTGTTCTTTTCTTAGTTCAACATCCATCGTTTGAGACATAGTCTTCCTCTCAATTTCATCTTCAACACCGACATCATGAGCATCGGGTGTTTAGCATCAATATTGTTAATTACTGTACTGATTTAACATCTAAACCAGCATTAAGCATATCTATTAGTTCAGACACATGAACCAGCGCACACATTTGCTGTTTAACCATGCCAGCGAGCCAAGGACGCTTACCTGCTTTCTCACGCCAGCGAACCGCTTCAGGCGCCAGCTGTTCGGTGCCCTTTAGTTCTGTGGCTGCAAGTCCCCAGTTGCTCTCGCCCAACATCACAATGTATTGGTAGTCTTCTTTGTGGCTATCATCTTGGAGCACATCAGACATTACCCACATTGCGGTGTCGACGACATCGAGCTTATTCTCACGGCTTGACTGCAAGCCGAGATACCAAGCTGGGCGACCAATTAGATGGCTGAGTTCGGCAATTTGATGTATGCCTCCTAGTTCATCTAAGGGGACAGCAAACGTCATGCCGTTCACATCAAAGTAGAGAACCTGAAATCCTTCAGTGCGTTCGCCGTTTTGCCAAACAACCTCGGCCCCACCACCATTGCTAGAATCTAAAGAACTTGCGGTTGCTTCTATACTATCGGCAGCTTGCTCTAGCTCTTGAGCACCCATTGAAATCTGTACTGGTTCGAACGACTCCGCAGCGGTTTCTATTTCACTTACAGGATGCTCTGGCTCAATACTCGTGACGTCCCAGCTCTGAATTTCTTCTTCAACGGGCACTTCCACTTCAGGTACAACGATTTCTGGTTGAACCTCTGTTTTTACTTCGATTTCGGTGTCGACTTCGATATCGACTTGCTGCTGCAAGCCACTAAACAGCTTTTCGAGATTTTTAAGATCGGGTTCTTCAGCAAACTCGTCAAACGCCCGGTCATAATCATTGACCGTGACACGTTGAGTTGCCGCCTGCATGCTCGGCTGATATGGCTCTGGCTCTGGCTCTGGCTCTGGCTCTGGCTCTGGCTCTGGCTCTGGCTCTACAGAGATTTCCTGCAATGGTTCACCAAAGTCAACCAAGAGTTCTTCGTCTTGCTCGAGACCAAGCAGTGCAGAAAAATAATCATCCAGCGCTTGTTCACTTGAGAGTGGCGCAGTATCAGCTTTCATCTTGCGCGAGCCTCTCCAAGTAAATCAGTAGTTGTTTGTATGCAAACACACCGCGACTGCCAGCTGCAAAATGAGAAGCCGGCATATGCTTTAAGCTCGCATCACGAAACTTAGTATCAATCGGCACCGCCGAACTCCATACCTGAGATGGGTAATCGTGTTTCAACTGAGTCAAGGTCTGCAAAGATGCACGCGTGCGCTTATCATACATGGTTGGCACAATCGTCACCTTGAATGGACGCTGACGTGACTTCTGCATAATCGCCAATGTACGAACCATGCGCTCAAGGCCTTTCATCGCCAAAAACTCAGTCTGAACAGGAATCAGGATTCGGTCACTTGCCGCTAGCGCATTGACCATCATCACACCAAGAATCGGTGGACAATCGATAAGGACATAATCGTATTCGTCACGAATAGCCATCAAAGCACGCTTTAAGATAAGCCCCATTCCACTGCGGTTGCCCATTACGCGATCAAGCGTCGCCAGCGACATATGCGCTGGCATGATATCGATATTATCGATATGGGTATTGTGGATGAGCGGCTTCACTCGGCTATCACTAAACTCCTTTAGCTGAAACAGATCGAACAAGCTGTGCGACAGCTGATCTGAATCCATCCCAAGATATGTGGTAAGTGAAGCATGAGGGTCGGTATCGATCAGAAGAACACGGTGCCCTTTTTGACTCAGCAATCCCGCTAATGTCACTGTGGTCGTGGTTTTACCCACGCCCCCTTTTTGGTTAGCAACGCTCCATACGATCATATTACTGTCTCTTTAGCTCGACCAAAATGCGCTCAGCAATTCGGTCTAGCGGCAAATCTTCAGTTGAGATGCCGGCTTTGGCTACCGCTTGCGGCATACCATAAACCACGCAAGATTCTTCATCTTGAGCCCAAACAGTGGAGCCTGCACTCTTGAGCATCCGAGCACCTTCGCGACCATCTGCACCCATACCGGTCAGCACCATTGAAAGCACCTTGTCTTGGTAGATTTTTGCTGCAGAGCCAAATGTCACGTCGACACATGGTTTGTAATTCATGCGCTCGCCACCGTCCAAGATGCGGATCTTCGCACTTCCCGCACGACCCTCCAGCATCATCTGCATGCCACCAGGCGCCAAATAAGCAACGCCAGGCTGGAGCACATCGCCATCGGCCGCTTCTTTCACCGTGATTTGACACAGTGAGTTCAAGCGCGCAGCAAAAGCCGCGGTAAACGTCGCTGGCATATGCTGAATCAGCAGAATAGGATGTGGGTAGTTCGATGGCAGCTTAGTCAGTATCTTCTGTAGCGCAACTGGACCACCGGTTGAGGTGCCAATTGCGGTTAGCTGATAGCTCTTGCCACTGCTTCTAAATCGAGATGCAGGTGCTGCGATAGCAGGTCTACCAACCGAAGACGCAGATTCCGTCGCACGAGTGGTTGATACGCGCGCCGCCGTTGGTGTAACTGGGCGACGAACAGCCGTGCGTCTCATTAACGCACGACGACTTGCGATCTGCTGAACTCGCTGTTGCAACAAGGTCACCGCTTCGTCTTTATTACGAGCGATGTCTTCAAATTTCTTCGGTAGAAAATCTAATGCACCAGCCTCTAACGCATCAAGAGTCGCCTTTGCGCCTTCATGCGTTAGCGAAGAGAACATCAAGATAGGTGTTGGCTGAGCACTCATGATCTCACGGACCGCTGAGATGCCATCCATAACGGGCATCTCAATATCCATAGTGATCACATCAGGCTTTAGTGCCAACGCTTTTTCGACCGCTTCTTTACCGTTGACCGCCACATCAATCACTTCCAGACGTGGCGCCGCATTGATAATGTCACTGACTCGACGACGGAAGAAGCTCGAGTCATCGACAACTAAAACTTTTAACGACATAACCTTCCTTATCAGATACGCGATGCTGCTGCGTACTGCTTAAGCAAGTCAGGCACGTCTAGAATCAATGCAATATGTCCATCACTGGTGATAGTTGCGCCCGCCATACCTGGCGTACCTTGCAACAAACTATCTAGAGGTTTGATAACCACCTCTTCTTGACCAATCAAGGTATCGACGACAAAGCCAACGCGTTGGCTGCCAATCTGAACGATCACTACGTGTCCATGACCAGTACGCTGCTGCGCTCGAGCCGTGTGAGGTGCGAGCCAATCTTGGAGATAGAACAGCGGAATGGATTTATCTCGAACAATAATCGTAAGCTGACCATCAACCACATTGGTACGGCTCAAATCAAGATGGAAGATCTCATTCACGCTCGCAAGCGGCAATGCGAATGGATTCTTACCTACGCCAACCATCAATGTCGGTAGAATCGCCAGCGTTAGCGGTACCTTGATAGTAATCTTAGTGCCTTTACCCAGCTCCGAATCGATATCAATCGAACCATTCAAGGTGTTGATCGCCGTTTTAACCACGTCCATACCTACGCCACGACCGGAAATATCCGAAATCTTCTCTTTACTTGAGAAGCCAGGCATAAAGATGAGGTTGAAACACTCTTTATCTGTAAGACGTGAAGCGGCGTCTTCATCCATCATGCCACGCTTAACAGCAATGCCACGTAGCTTATCTGGGTCCATACCACCGCCATCATCAATGATAGCGAGCTCGATATGGTCGCCTTCTTGAGATGCAGACAGAGTGATCTTTCCCGTGCGAGACTTACCTGACTCTTCACGAGCGTCAGGCATCTCGATACCGTGGTCGACCGAGTTACGCACCAAGTGGATCAATGGATCCGCTAGTGCTTCAACGAGGTTTTTATCAAGATCGGTATCTTCACCCTGCATTTCTAGCACGATGTCTTTATTCAGGCTGCGCGCCAAGTCGCGAACCACGCGCGGGAAACGACCGAAGACTTTCTTGATAGGCTGCATGCGGGTTTTCATTACCGCACCTTGAAGGTCGGCAGTGACCACATCTAGATTAGAAACGGCCTTGGACATTTCTTCGTCATTGCTGTTCAAACCTAAGCTAACCAAACGGTTACGAACCAATACAAGCTCACCGACCATGTTCATGATGGTATCAAGCGTCGAAGTATCAACGCGCACGCTCGCTTCTGCTTGCGGTTTTTTCGGCGCGACAGCAGTGGCTTTTTTCTCAGCAGGTAGCGATTTTTCGCTGTTTGCTAACGGTGCTGCTGGTGCTGCCGCAGGTGCTGGAGCGGGAGTTTCAACAACGGGTGCTGGCTCAACTGGCGCTGGCGCCGTGTTCATTGATACTGGCTTGGTTGCTGCCTCTAGCTCATCAGGCGAAGGACCTTTGCCTACACCGTGCAGCTCATCAAGCAGCTTTTCGAATTCTTCATCCGTCATCAAATCACCACCTTCGTTGACAGAAGGTGTTGCGCTTGCTGCTGGTTTCACAGGCTCGGCTGGAGCAGCAGGTGCTGGTTGAGCATCGCCCGCAGACGGTCCTTTACCCACGCCATGAAGCTCATCAAGCAGTTTTTCGAATTCGTCATCAGTGATATCAGATGAAGCCAAATCGCTTGCTGTGGTTGCAGGTGCCTCTACGACTGTCATTTTTGGAGCTGAACTGGCTTTCGTTGGACTGCCGCCCTTACCGTGCAGTTCATCTAACAGACGCTCAAACTCATCTTGGGTAATATCGTCGATAGAACCACCGGCGGACACTTCTGACGTTGTCGCAGGTGTTTCTAATACAGGCGCAGGTGCTTCAACGACAGGCTCTGGAATATCTACAACTGGAGGTGGTGTTGGCGCAGCGGCTACTGGTGCAGACTCATCTGCTGACTCTGGACTGCTAAGGCGATGCAGTTCATCCAACAATGCAGGGTCAGCCGGTTCAATGGATTCCATGTTTTGAACGGATTGGAACTGGTGGTTAACCGTATCCAATGCTTTAAGCATGGTGTCCATCAAGCTCGCATTGACTGAGCGCTGGCCATTACGCAGAATGTCAAAGACGTTTTCTGCACCATGACAAGTGTCTACAAGTTCAGTTAACGCAAGGAAACCTGCGCCACCTTTGACCGTGTGAAAACCTCTAAATATTGCATTTAAGAGATCTTTGTCTTCCGGATTGTTCTCAAGCTCAACAAGTTGCTCTGAAAGCAGCTCTAGAATTTCACCCGCTTCCACAAGGAAGTCCTGAAGGATCTCTTCATCTAATTCGTAGCTCATAGTCACCCCTAAAACCCAAGACTGGAGAGTAAGTCATCCACTTCATCTTGCGAAGCAACGGCATCATCACGCTCATGAGGATTGATGATTGGTCCTTCAACGCCAGAGATCGTTTGCTTTGGTTTTGTAGTTGTTGGTTGTTGTTCGTCACTGAACACTTTCAAGATTTCCACAAGTCTCGTTTCCACTTCGCTTACCAAGGTGATAACGCGACGAATGATTTGTCCAGTAAGGTCTTGAAAGTCCTGTGCCATAAGGATATTGGTGAGCTGAGTGCGCAGTTCGGTACTGTCGCCTTCCACCTGACTTAGCAAGTCATCAATGCGATGACACAGGTCTTTAAATTGCTGTAGCTCGAGCCTGCCATGCATCAACTCATTCCACTGTGGGCGCACTTGAGTAAGGCACTCATGCAGGCTGTCTGCCATAGGCAAACAGCGTTCTACCGCATCCATAGTGGTATTCGCTGATACTTCGGTTTTGTTGATGACATACTCAAGGCGGTCACGTGCTTCTGGGATTTCGTCGTTCGCTATCTCGTTAAGACGCGTGTCGTAGCTAAATTCCGTTAAAGCATCATGGAGGTCTCGTGTTAACGCACCGACCTCTTGCAGCACTTTACTCTCGCTGCCACCTTGGATCATCATGACTAGCTCATTTGCTTCCTGCTGCTTGTCTTGTTCCAACAAGTCAACAAGCTGCTTAGCTTGTTCCAATGAAATCATTCTGATATAGCCGTCTGCTATTTATGGCGTCTTATAAACGCTCAAAAATTTTATCTAGTTTTTCTTTTAATGTTGCAGCGGTAAATGGCTTAACGATATAACCGTTTACACCAGCTTGCGCCGCTTCAATGATCTGCTCACGCTTTGCTTCAGCAGTGATCATCAGCACTGGAAGGTGCTTGAGCTCTTCATCCGCACGAATATGGCGCAGAAGGTCGATACCTTGCATACCTGGCATGTTCCAGTCAGTTACTACAAAGTCAAAATCGCCTTTCTTGAGCATAGGTAGTGCCGTCAAACCATCATCGGCTTCCAGCGTGTTGCTAAAGCCCAAGTCGCGCAATAGGTTTTTGACGATACGTCGCATTGTTGAAAAGTCGTCAACAATCAAGATTTTCATGTTTTTATTCAAAATTGCCTCCACTGAAAGCAAGATCAGTGTTTATTAATTATTATCTGTCCAAGCGCTAAGCTTGGTTCGAAGACGCTGCATAGATTGACTCAGAATTTGGCTAACGCGCGATTCGCTGACGCCCAAAACTTCGCCTATCTCCTTCAAATTTAACTCTTCGTCATAATACAGGGATAACGTTAATGCTTCACGCTCTGGGAGCGATTTTATTGATTCTATTAACGCTTCGCGGAACGCATCATCTGCGACACCCTGGAATGGCGAATTGTCCTCTTCATCTGCTACAGATACAGAGTCTTCAGAAACGCCAAGGTCTTCAATACCAACCAGTCTAGAGCAGTTAATGTCTGCAAGTGCTTTGTGGTATTGAGCTAACCCCATTCCCAAATGGTTAGCTACCTCTACATCAGTAGGGTCTCGATTGAGTTCTACCTCTAACGCCGAAATAGCCTGCGAAATATCACGACTGTGTTTGTGCACCGAACGAGGTACCCAGTCGCCGCGACGAATATCATCCAGCATCGCACCTCGAATGCGAATACCAGCGTAGGTCTCAAAGCTTGCACCTTTGCTACCGTCATAATTTTTCTGAGCCTCAATCAAGCCGATCATTCCAGCTTGAATCAGGTCTTCAACCAACACGTTTGGTGGCAAACGCCCAATTAAATGGTGAGCGATACGTTTCACCAATACTGAGTATTTCTCCAAGAAAGCTTGCTGACCACTCAAATTGGCATGCTGGTCATAGGTCAAAGCTTTATTCACCAAACGGTTCCTCTAGTGCTTCTGTTCTGTTGAGAAGTCTCTCGACGAAAAACTCCAAGTGACCACTCGGCACTTTTGGAATCGGCCACATCAGGGCTTTATTCGCCAATGAACTTAGTGCCAGTGCCGCTGGAGAGCGTGGGAATGCATCAACCACAATCTTCTGTCTTTTCACTGCTTGTCGCACTTTATCATCTAATGGAATGCAAGCGACTAACTCAAGACTCACATTCAAGAATCGTTCTGTGACTAATGTCAATTTTGTAAACAATTCTCGACCTTCGCGATAGCTGCGTACCATGTTTGCAACGACTTTAAAGCGTTGAACTTGGTGCTCACGACTCAAGAGTTTAATCAATGCATAGGCATCAGTAATCGACGTTGGTTCATCACACACCACCACAACAACATCTTGCGCGGCGCGAGAAAAACTCACCACCATGTCAGAAATGCCCGCTGCGGTATCAACCAACAGAACGTCCATCTCTTCTTCAAGGCTGCCAAAGGCGCGAATGAGTCCCATGTGCTGGGCATGACTCAGTTCAGTCATGCTTTGAGTACCAGAGGTTGCCGGGATGATCTTAATACCATGAGGACCTTCCACAATGGCGTCTTTAAGCTCACACTCTCCAGCTAGGACATGGCCTAGGTTTTTCTTCGGTCGAATACCGAGCATAACGTCAACGTTAGCAAGACCAAGGTCAGCATCAAGTACCATGACTTTTTTACCTTGGCGAGCCATACAAATTGCGAGACCAAGCGTGACATTGGATTTACCAACACCGCCTTTACCACCAGTGACAGAAATGACTTTAGTCAAAGTAGGTTTAGTCAAACGTCTAAGGCCACTGGCCTGATCATGTATCATGTTATTTGTCATTTTCGCTTGCATCTAAACCCCCTCCATATCACTGTTCCAGAAGTGAGGTTCATTCTCTGTCGACTTCTCTAATAATTCGTTGGCTTTCGCGACCATATATTTTGGCTGCGCGATCACTATGTCTTCCGGTACACGCTGACCATTTGCGATGTAGGTAACCGGCAGTGCATTTTGTACAACGACGCTAATAAACTCACCTAGGCTGAGCGACTCATCCAACTTGGTCATTATGCAACCTGAAAGCGGAATTCTTCTGAAATGATCCAAGGTCTCTTGTAATACTTGCCTCTGAGCCGTAGCTGGGAGAACAAGATAACTATGGATAATTTCGCCACTTTCCTGCATGAGAGTATCAAGTTGCTCTGAAAGACGGACATCACGTTGTCCCATGCCGGCTGTATCGATCAAAACCAAACGTCGATTTCTCAACTGATATAGTACATCGGCAAGTTCTTCAGAATCTTTAGCCACTCTCACAGGGCAGCCCATAATTCGGCCATAAATCGAAAGTTGCTCGTGAGCACCTATACGATAGGTGTCGGTAGTGACCAGTGCGACGTTATCAGAGCCATACTCCATTGCCGCACGAGCCGCTAATTTAGCGACTGTCGTGGTTTTGCCCACACCAGTCGGGCCAAGTAGAGCGACAATGCCTCCTTGACGCAAAATGTCTTGCTTACTAATAACGATTTGGTCAGAGACCAGAGATAGCAGTGCTTTCCACGCCTTTTGTGGCGGTGTGTCCTCTGGAATATAGCAGGCCAGCTGGTCTGAAAGCTCTGGTGAAATACCCATTCGTTCGAGGCGCTTAATCAACATGGCACGCAGTGGCTCACGACGCTCTACTTCTTGCCACATAAGCCCCGAGACTTGATGCTCCAACAAGCGACGAATTGAGGACATATCCTCTTTCATCGCTTCTAACTCTTCACCAAACTTACCATCGCGCTGCCCCGAGGGACGACGCACTTCTCTCGCATTATCCACGTACGACTCGTCTGAACGGTAAGATGGGCGTCCATTGTCTTGGCGGTCACGAAAAGGCTGCTCGGTTCTGTTCTGCTGAGAGTATTGCAGGCGGTCACTGTTTTGATAACCATCGCTCACCGCTTTAGCACGTTCGGACTGACGCTCCAAAAGCGCGGAAAGTGAATCCGGTGGGGTTGCTTTAGGCTTACCTTGCTCCGCGGGTTCGTTGCCACGGTAGCTTTTTAGCATATTGGCAAAACGATCGGTCATCGAAGGGGTAGAGGCTGCGCTTTTTTGCTGCAGGTTTACCACGTCTTCTTTGAGATCACGTCCATAACCCGACGTAGCTGTGCGACTTGGCGCAGCCAGTGCATTACTGCCCATTTGACGATGTTCTGGCTGCGCAGTATCACCATCAATAGCAGCAACGATTTCTACGCCGCCCGCCACTTTTTTGTTCGACATAATCACCGCATCTGCGCCAAGTTCTTCTTTAACTTGGAGCAGAGCTTGCCTCATGTCTCTGGCGAAAAATCGTTTAATTTTCAAGTGTTACATCCATTCAATGTACAAACGTTATTATGACAACCTTAATGGTTAGTTGCCTACCGCCTGTACGATTCTAATCTGTTTCTCATCAGGGATTTCTTGGTAAGACAAGACTCGCAAGTTCGGAATGGTGTTTTTCACAAACTTAGCCAGTGTCGAACGCAGAACCCCTGATGTCAGCAGCACGGCTGCCTCTCCTTTTAGCTCTTGCTCTTGAGTCGCTTGAGTCAGCGAAGCTTGAAGTCGTTCGGCTAATCCAGGTTCAATCCCAGCGGATTCCCCGCCAGATGCTTGCATTGTTTGATGCAATATTTGTTCCAGTTCAGGTATCAACGTAATCACCGGCAGTTCTGGTTCTATGCCGTTGATTTCCTGAACAATCAAGCGTTTCAGCGCGATTCGAACCGCTGCCGTCAATACGTCAGGTTCTTGACTCTTGCCTGAGTATTCCGCCAAAGTTTGGACGATAGTACGCACATCACGGATCGGAATTGCCTCATGCAGCAGGTTCTGCAGCACTTTCACAACCGTACCCAATGGCAACTGCTCTGGGACAAAATCTTCCACCAGCTTCGGAGCGCTGCGTCCCAGCATTTCCAGAAGGTTCTGGACTTCTTCGTGTCCTAGTAGCTGTGCAGCGTTGTTGGTCAGCAATTGGCTTAAATGCGTAGCGAGTACAGTCGAAGAGTCTACAACGGTATACCCGAGCGCTTGTGCGTGCTCACGCTGCGCTTCTTGAATCCACACCGCCTCGAGTCCGAATGCAGGGTCAATGGTTTGCTCCCCGTCTATCAAACCGTAGACCTGACCAGGGTTTATCGCTAATTCTTGATCTGGGCGTATTTCTGCCTCTCCCACGGCCACTCCCATCAAGGTAATGCGGTAGGAGTTAGGCGTAAGCTCAAGGTTGTCGCGAATATGGACGGCTGGGATAAGGAAACCAAAGTCCTGAGACAGTTTCTTACGTACGCCTTTAACGCGCTCTAGCAATTCGCCACCTTGGTCTTTGTCGACCAGCGGGATCAACCGATAGCCAACCTCTAAGCCGATGACGTCAACCGGATGTACGTCATCCCAAGATAACTCTTTCGGTGGCGCAGCAGGGTCATTACTGTTACCGCCAGCTTCAGCAGGTAGGTTCTTGGTTTCTTCTTTGACTTTCTGCTTGCGGTGCATCCAGTAAGCACCGCCTCCTGCAAGCGCCGCCAGTAATAAGAAAGCGAAGTGTGGCATGCCAGGGACAATACCCATGACAAATAGGATACCTGCAGTGATAGTGAGCGCTTTAGGGTTGTCAAAGAGCTGGAATACCACCTGCTGCCCCATATCCTCGTCAGTATTTTGACGGGTTACCATAATCGCTGCCGCGATAGAAAGCAGTAGCGATGGTATTTGAGCAACCAGACCATCACCAATGGTCAGGAGCGTATAGATTTGTAGCGCTTCAGAAAAGCCCAATCCGTATTGCATCATACCAATGCTTAATCCGCCCACAATGTTGAGGAACAGGATTAGGATACCGGCAATGGCATCGCCCTTTACGAATTTAGAAGCACCATCCATTGAACCGTAGAAATCGGCTTCTTTCGTCACTTCAAAACGGCGCAACCTTGCTTGGTCTTGGTCAATCAAACCGGCGTTCAAGTCGGCATCAATCGCCATCTGTTTGCCTGGCAATGCGTCTAGGGTAAAGCGAGCACTAACTTCGGAAATACGCCCCGCACCTTTGGTTACGACCATAAAGTTAATGATCATCAAGATCATAAACACTACCAGACCGACCGCATAGTTGCCGCCAATCACGACGTTACCAAACGCTTCAATCACGTTACCAGCTGCGCTTCCCCCTTCGTGACCATAAAGTAAAACCACACGAGTAGAAGCGACGTTTAGCGCAAGGCGCAATAGTGTTGCGATAAGGAGTACCGTCGGGAATGCAGCAAAGTCGAGTGGACGACGGGTGTAGACAGACACCAGCAGTACCACCATCGCTAACGCGATGTTAAAGGTAAAGAATAGGTCAAGTAGAATCGCTGGGATCGGCAAGACGATCATCGCAAGCGCGGCAAGGACCATGACTGGTGCGCCGATAGCAGGCAAGGCACGACGAGGAATTGTCGGCAACTTATCGGCAAAAGGTAACGTCAATTTCATTACTACTACATCACTGCTGGTCTCGGTCAATCCTTCGAGACGCGGGTTATTTCTCTAATAGACACATACTGCAAGATTTACGCCACTAAAACATGCCAATTTTTTGACACCACTAGTAACGCATATCTTTCGGGATAGTGATCTGCTCGTTTTGCAACGTTGGCCTTTGACCGCCCTTTTTACGGTATTGCTTGAGCTGGAACACATACGCCAGAATCTGTGCCACGGCGGCAAACAGACCGTCTGGGATCTCTTGTTCAAGCTCAGTCGTATGGTATAGCGAACGAGCAAGCGGCGGCGAAGGAATGACATAGATGTTGTGTTCACGCGCTACTTCTCGGATTTTCAGCGCCATATGGTCGACACCTTTGGCAACCACGACCGGTGCTTTGTCCTGTCCTTGTTTATATCGCAGTGCTACGGAGAAATGCTCTGGGTTGGTAATAATAACGTCGGCTTGCGGTACCTCTGCCATCATTCGGCGCTGTGCTGCCTCGCGCTGCAACATACGAATGCGGCCTTTCACCTCGGGCTTACCCTCGGTGTCTTTAAACTCGTCTTTGACCTCTTGCTTGGTCATTTTTAGCTGGTTGGCGTGCTGCCAGATCTGAAATGGAATATCGATGGCCACTACAATGAGTAGAGTGGTGCTGATAAGCAGTATGAAGTTCAACAAGATATCGAGCGCGTGGAAGATGTTCTGTGGGAACACCTCCATACTCAATTGAAATAAATCCGCTCTTGAGGCATTCACCAAATAGAAAGCCATGCCTGCCACTAACGCTACCTTAAGTATTGACTTAATCAGCTCAACCCAGCTTTGCATGCCGAGCATACGCTTTAAGCCACTGAGCGGATTCATCTTAGACATCTTTGGCATCGCCGCTTCAGCAGAAAAACTGATGCCACCAACACCAGCGGCACCGATAAGAGCGGCCACGAATAGCACAAACAAAATAATAGCGAGTGGCAACAGCAAACTCGACAGTGCTCCTAGCACGACGTCAAACAACTTGGTGGGGTCATAGATTTCTTCCCGCGTCAGGGTAAACAAGCGAGACATAGAGCCAAACAGAGCACGTGCAAGCCCCTCACCAAACATCATGAGTGATAATGCCCCGACAATCAGTACCGATACGGAAGCCAGTTCTTTAGAGCGCGCCACCTGCCCCTTTTCGCGAGCTTGTTTAAGCCGCTGGGGGGTGGCGTCTTCGGTACGTTCTTGGCCGTCTGATTCTGCCATCGTCAGACCTCCCTTAACACACTAGGTCGATCAAGCGACACACCTGACCTTCCACTTCCAGCCAATACAACTGGTAATGACTGTATAGACCCGCAATGATGTACCAACAGATCATCAAACCAATGAGAAGTGCAAACGCAAAACCGAGCGAGAAGATGTTAAGTTGCGGCGCTGCACGCGTCATCACACCAAACGATAGGTTAACCGTTAGCAGCGCAATGATTCCTGCCAATGCCATACTAAGCGCGGTTTGAAACATGATTCCTAGCCAGCCTGCCATCTCTCGAAAATCTGTCGCTGATAGATGCCCGGTGCCAACGGGCAAGGTTTTGAAGCTCATCACCACCAACTGAATCATTTTTAAGTGACCATCCGTCGCCAAAAAGAACATGGTCGTAAGAAACAAAAATAACTGACCGAGTACCGGTGTGTTTTGTCCATTAGCTGGGTCTACCATGGACGCAAAACCCAAACTCGACTGCATACCCAAGATCTGACCGAGCATAACAAAAGTCTGAACCATAAAAACGGTCACCATCCCCATTGCCGTGCCAATCAAGATTTGCTCAGCAACCGTCAGAAAGCCTTCGAAAGAGAGAAGCTCGATAGTTTGTGGGATAGCAGGGATAGAAGGTGATACTGCAAGGGTGAGCGCGAGCCCCAAGAACAAACGAATTCTTGGTGAAACAAAGTTAGCCCCAGTGACCGACATCACCATGAGCATGGCGGAGATACGCACGTATGGCCAAAAGAAGTTGGCTAGCCAATCGAGTACATCACTCGCTGGATATTCCATGCTCGTTACCAGAGCACCTGAGGAAGTCTTTCGATGATCTCATAGAAGAATTCCATCATCATCTGCGTTCCCCAATGGGCAAAAGCCATCAATGCCAAAATAGTGACAATAAGCCTAGGTAAGAAGCTCAATGTCTGCTCGTTGATCGATGTTGCCGCTTGGAATACCGCAACGATTAAGCCGACAAGTAGACTTGGCACTACGATGGCACAAACCAAAAGCAGTACCATCCATAACGCGTCCCTAAACAACTCGACGAACATCTCTGGAGTCATAACGCTTCTCCAGCTACAAGGCGAAACTGCCGGCCAGCGTGGACAAAATCAAGTTCCATCCATCAACTAACACAAACAGCATGAGTTTAAAGGGTAGCGATACGATCATCGGTGAAAGCATCATCATACCCATGGCCATCAATATCGACGCGACGACCAAGTCGATAATCAAAAACGGCAAGAACAGCATAAAACCGATCTGGAATGCGGTTTTCAGCTCTGACGTGATAAACGCAGGGATCAACACCGCCATCGATACATCTTCAGGATTCTGAGCCGTCGAACCCGACATCTCGACAAAGGTTTCGAGATCTTTGACGCGAGTTTGCTTCAGCATGAAGTCTTTCATCGGCCCTTGGGCTTGATCGAACGCTTGCTTCGCACTGATCTGCTCGTTTAGGTAAGGCTGAATCGCTTGCTCATTCACCTGATTAAGAACTGGAGACATAATGAAAAAGGTCAGGAAAATAGCAATACCAATGATCACCTGATTAGAAGGTGTCTGCTGCAGACCCATTGCCTGACGCAAAATCGACATCACCACCACGATACGAGTGAACGACGTCATCAAAATGACCATTGCGGGCAAAAAACCCAGCATAGTCATTAACGCAAGAATCTGCAGGTTGACTGAATAGTCTTCACTACCATCAGGGTTGGTCGTCATGGTAAACGCCGGAATGCCCGGACCAGTACCGAATGCGCTTGATGTACTAACGCCAGCGGCACCCTGGTCATTGCGCATTTCGGACACAGTAACGCTACTGCTTGGCGCAGCATTGGTTGGAACTGAACTAGAGAGTTCTTCTGCAGCGCTGCTCAGCGGCGCAACCACCATGAATAGGCAGACCAGTAGCAGTCGAATCCAGTTAGTCATTTTGTTGCTTCTTCATGATTTTAGATAGTTGGCTCGCGAACGCTGGCTGCGAAACCTCATTTTCGTCAAGAGGCTGTTCTAGTTTCGAAATCAGTTGAATCGACTGCGCTGTAATGCCGACTAAAAACTGCTCTTCACCGGCTTGAACAATCGCAATACGCTCTTTGGTGCCCACTGGAATTTGGCGAACAATCTTAAGCCCTTGCTGGTTAACCAAAGATGGCACCTTCATGCGTTTCAATACCCAGGCTAAGCCCAGAATAATGACAATCACCAGTACCAATGAACCCAATGTCGCAGCGAGATCGAAAGGAGACCCACCCTGCGGCGTAACTTCAGCCGCAGCGTAGACCGCGCTTGGTATTGTGTAGAGAGCAGCCGCCATGACGAGCGGCAAACATCGATTCAGTTTCATGCTTGTATTCTATTAACGAAGTTTTTTAATACGTTCAGTCTGGCTAATCACGTCGGTGAGACGAATACCAAACTTATCGTTGACCACAACCACTTCGCCGTGCGCAATCAAGGTACCGTTGACCATCACATCAAGAGATTCACCTGCGATACGATCAAGCTCAACAACAGAGCCTTGGTTAAGCTGTAGCAGGTTACGAATACTAATCTGCGAGCGACCTACTTCCATAGAAATGGTCACTGGGATATCCATGATGGTATCCAGTTTACGTCGCTCATCGTCGGTGATTGGTGCTGGCGAATCTTCTAGCTCATCGAGAGGTGCCGCAAGCACTTCGTCGACATCAATCTCTGGAGCCATTGGGTCTTCACCCAGTGCTGCTGCCCATTCGTCCGCTAGTTTTTGGTCATCACTGATAGTCATTGCTTATCTCTACTTCTGTTATTCTTCGTCGACTTCTTCCACATGCTCTAGCTCCGCCATAATGTCCTTCCCTAAGAAGGCCAGGTCGGTTTTCACTACATCTGGACGTCTAATTTTTTCTGATACTTGTACTGCCATCTTCTCGCCTGAACGTCCCATCTTCACTCGGAAGGTAGGAAGGTCCTCAACGAACATAGTGGCATTCTCTGGCATTTCGATAGGAATGATGTCGCCCGCTTGCAGCTCCATCAAATCACGCAGTGACACGTCTTTTTCAAGTAAGTTGACGCGAAAGTTAACCGGCACGTCCATGATCTCTTCGCGAAGCGCACTACTCCAACGAACGTCCGTTTCCATCTTGTCCGATTGAACACCCGCATCAAGAAGCTCACGAATAGGTTCGACCATGGAGTACGGCATCACAACGTGGAAGTCACCACCACCGCCATCCACTTCGATATGGAATGAGCTGACTACGATCACTTCGGTTGGGCTAACAATGTTTGCCATGCTTGGGTTAACTTCTGAATCTAGATACTCGAATTCAACCCCCATCACTGGAGACCAGGCTTCTTTGTAGTCTTCAAACACCGTCTTCATCAGTAGCTGAATGATACGTCGCTCGGTTGGCGTAAACTCGCGGCCCTCAATCTTGGCATGGAAACGTCCGTCACCACCGAAGAAGTTCTCCACTAAGATAAACACCAAGCGCGCTTCCATAGTGATAAGCGCCGTCCCTTTCAATGGACGAAACCTCACCATGTTAAGACTTGTTGGCACGTACAAGGTGTTTTGGTATTCACCAAACTTCATCATCTGAACGCCGTTGATCGATACTTCGGCAGTTTTTCTCAGCATGTTGAACAGGCTGATACGCATGTGGCGGGCAAAGCGCTCGTTGATAAGTTCGAGCGTTGGCATACGACCACGGACGATGCGGTCTTGTGACGAGAAGTCAAAATGGACCACATCTGCGGGATCTTGATCCAGTTCGTCCTCTACCTCATCGACGTCATCGACCCCATGCAGTAGCGCATCAATCTCGTCTTGGCTTAATAAATCAGTCACAATGCACCTACTGGATTACAAAATCGGTAAACAGCACACGCTCAATCACAGGCTTACCTACCACTTGGCTTAGGCTCGCTTGCACATCTTGAGTGGCTTGATCACGTAACTCTACGCGACCATTGGTACTACGAAGCTGCTCTACCGTTGCTGAAGCAAACGTCGACAGCAGAGTACTTTCAATCAACGGCGAGTGATAGCGAGCTTGACTCTCATTATCAAGACCTCTCACCATCAGCTGTACTTTAATCTGGACCATGCGATCGCGTTGATTGCCCGCTGCATTGAACACAAACGGCTGCGCTAAATTAACGTATGAAATAGGATCGACTGGCACCGCCGGAGCTGCACTACCGCTTGCTGTCATCGGCTGCGTGTCGACACTGTCATCGGAACTTAAAAACCAATACGCACCGCCACCAGCAGCTAGCAATACGACAATTGCAGCAACGATGATAATTAGCAGCTTTTTGCTGTTAGTTTTAGCGGGTTCTAAGCTTTCTTCTGCCATATTTTTTCAACTACTGAGTTATCTAGATTTAGGCATAATAACTGATGCCATCTTTATTTTTATTCACGGCGACATCGACTGTGACGCCACCCTCAACATTCGCGTCAGATTCTGCTGAACCATTGGTGCCACCGGAAGATGGACCACCGTTGCCTGAGCCATGAGACGCATGGCGCTGTTGCTGACCTTGCTGCTGAACAGAGGTGTCCGCTAACTGAATGCCTTGTTGCGACAACATCTCTCTGAGCCTAGGCATGGCTTGATCCACCATGTCTCGGGTTTGTTGGTTTTGCACGGTAAAGTGCACCGTCGCGGAATCGTTATTTAGGCTCATTCGAATCTGCATACGACCTAAGTCAGGCGGATCAAGGCGAATATCCACATGCTTAAGGTTCTTCGACATCATCATTTGAACCCGTTCGGCCACCTGCTCTCCGGCGTTTTCTTTCGTCAGCATAAGTGGTGATTGCACCGCCCCAGTTGCTTGAGCCGATTGCTCACCACGTACTTGGGTAGCCGTCAGCGCTCCAGCACCAGCGACTTGCAACGCACCTTCAGAACCCACACCAGGCTGGTTCAGGGCTTTGTTTGTGCCTTTGGCTGCGCCAATTTGAAGTCCAGAAGCTTGGGTACTGAGTGGCGCGCTACTTTTTGCTTGACCACTCGCCATCATTGCACTCATAGACGCGGCGGCGGCCATATCTCCGATCGGCTGACCTTGGCTAGCCCCTGCAGCCGCTACACTTGGGTTAGTGCTATTCTGTGCCGCCAGAGCTTGTGGAGTTTGTCCCTGCATCATCTGCGATTGAGTCAGTGCAGTCTTATCTGTCGTCACGGCCATACCCGCGAGTGCTGCTTTCGCGTCTGGCTTTACTGATGGATCTGCATCAGATTTGCTCCACGCGATATTATTTGTCGCCGCCTTTGCATCTGATTCGTTTGCAGGTGTCAATTTACCGTCACTGCCTTGAATGACAGCAGCGCCACCGGTTGCTGCTAGCAACTGGCCTTTATTTGACGCAGCAGCGGAGTCAACGGATACCGCGGAGTTCGTGCTCATGGCTACGGGTTCACCATTAGGCTTGGTAGCGACTTGAGTTGAGCCAGCAGCCATCATCGCCGATGCAACCATCGCCTCATCTTGGCTAAGATTGCCCTTCGATACTTTCTGCTCACCGCTAGCGACATCCGCACCTTGGGATTTGATCTCTGATGACGCTTCAGCGTCTTGGGCCGCGACAGCCGCTGAGCCAGCTCCCGCTTGAGTTTGCAGCGCTTTATTTGAGTTATCTAATCGAGACAGCAACTCAGCATTTTCTGAGACCGTTTGCTTCGCATCAGGCTGAGCATTGACGCTAGATTTCGCTGTATCTTCTAAACTTTGAGCTTTGCTAACACCAGCTTCTGCAGCCACACCGCTCGCTGTCATTTTTTTGACAGCCTGCTCTGACTCGTCTGAATCAGCAGAACCGACTGCCGCTGATTTATCCTTGCCTGTTACTTTCGAATCAGCGAGAGCAGTGCCATCTTCGCCTTCCACTTGAGCAGACTTAGATGCAGCTTCAGCGTCTTTTTTAGCTACAGCGTTAGTTTCCTCTGTCTCCGAGTCGGCCTCAGAAACCGATGATTTCACATCATCGAGCATGGCATCTGTCGATTTAGACTTACTGCCTGCCGAGGTGGATGCACCATCAACCTTTTGATCAGATTCAGACTTTTCAGAAGACAACGCGTCTTTGAACTTATCCCAAAAGCCTGAATTCTCACCAGTCTCGCCCTCAGTGACAGAAGATTTTCCGTCTCCTTTAGGCAGTACTGTATTCGATACATTGTTATTTGAAATCGACAGACTCATTCCATTTAGGCCCGTTTGATAGAAGGTTACGTATTCGGCGGGATCTTGCCGCCTATATTATCTAGGCATGTTCGATGCAATTTTTGTACCGATAACGATTTAGCTCTAAGGTAGGAAATTAGCGAGTTTGACGACGACGGGAAAACAACAAGTTAGAGAATTCATCCATCTGTTTCTGCTCTCGCTTAGCTTCAAGTTGCGCTTTCTCTTTCGCTTTTTTCTCGATGAGCCACTCATACGACTGACGCTGTTTTCTCGTATTGTGCCAGAACTCTTCGCAGTCACCGACTTGTTGTTGGAAGTGGCTTTCAGCAGATTTTTGTTTGGTTAACGTCTCATCTAACTGTGTCAAAAATCGATTTAAGTGACCGTATTGGCTTGCCGTAAGACCAGCCTGTCCTCGCGATACCAGTTGATTGCAGTAATCTAAGCGGTACTGTTCGATCTGCCTAACCTGATGGTAGTAATCCTCGAGTTCGGCACGAGCCTTGTTTAAGGCGAGCACCGCCTGCTGCTCGTTATCCTTAGCCTGTTCAAGCAAGAACTCTAACGCGTTATCCATGACGCTACGACTCTACTTGCAACAGCTGTTTTAACATGCCAAGACACATGTCGTATGGCACCGTTTCTTTCATGCTCTGCTGCAGGTACTGATCCAGTTTTGGCTTAAGGGTAAACGCACTATCAATTGCAGGATCCGTTCCTGGCTTATAAGCGCCGATCGATACCAAGTCTTGGTTTTTACGACATACTGATAGAACTTGTCGAACTGCTTTGGACATCAGAACATGCTGATCATCGGTTATTTGTGGCATGACACGGCTGACCGATTTCTCAACGTCTATCGCTGGATAGTGACCAGCATCAGCCATCTCACGCGAGAGTACAATGTGACCATCTAAGATTGCACGGGCAGCATCTGCGATAGGGTCTTGCAAGTCATCACCTTCGGTAAGCACCGTGAAGAACGCCGTTATCGACCCTTGGTTTGCGTCACCATTACCAGCACGTTCCACCAAAGCGGGTAGCTTAGCAAACACAGATGGTGGATAGCCTTTCGTTGCCGGCGGTTCACCAACAGATAGCGCGATTTCACGCTGAGCTTGTGCAAATCGCGTCAGTGAGTCCATCAATAGCAAGACATCTAACCCTTGATCGCGGAAGTATTCAGCGATGGTTAATGCCGTTTGACAACCTTTAAGTCTCATTAAGGGTGAAGCATCGGCTGGAGCTGCGACGACCACAGAGCGCTCGCGCCCCGCAGTACCGAGAATTTCTTCAATAAATTCCTTGACTTCACGACCACGCTCACCAATAAGGCCAACAACAACGACTTGCGCGGTGGTACCTCTAGTCATCATCCCAAGCGTCACCGACTTACCCACACCCGAACCAGCAAAGAGACCAATACGCTGTCCCTTGCCGACCGTTAATAAGCCATTGATGGCTTTAAGGCCAACATCGAGAGGCTCAGTAATAGGTTTTCTCGCCAGTGGGTTAATAGGCTCGGCGTTAAAGGAGGCACGCTTGTCTGTATAGATATCGCCTAACCCGTCTAGAGGATTACCTACACCGTCAATAACACGGCCAAGTAACTCCATACCAACAGGCAACCCGGTCTCTGAGGCCATAGGGGTGACTTTCGCACCGGGAAGTACACCCGTGATTTGCTCACTGGGCATAAGATAAAGATGTTCGCCAGAGAATCCGACCACTTCAGCGTCCATATCGCCGTGCATAGTTTCAACTTTACACAAGCTACCGATAGGTGCTTTGCAGCCAATCGCTTCTAGCGTTAGCCCTACCACACGCACTAGCTTGCCGGATGCCGTTGCTCTGGATTTATGGCCTTCTACTTTGTAGTTTGCCAGTCGCTGCGCCAGCGATTGCATTACTCGCCCCCTTGATGGCGGTTCGTGCCGCAAAAGCTCTGCAATACGTTTTTGACTCTGTCTTCTAGCTTGTAACTCACGCTGGAGTCACCCGCTTCAATATACACATCACCTCGGTTGAGCGACGGCTCTACTGCTAAGGTCCAGTTACGGATATTCAGCTCTTCGTCGCCATAGGCGGCACGAATGATGTCGATATCAATCGGGTTGAGCTTGAGGGTAATGGCATGACCTACAATCGGCAGCGCCTCTACCGATTGTTTTACTGTATCGAGAATAATTTGTGGATTGGTTTGCACTTCGACATGAACCACTTCTTTCGTCAAAGCTAAAACCATGTCCACCAGCTGTTTCTCCACTTGGCTAGTCATTAGCTCAAGCGGATTAGAAAATTGATTGGCAAGATTCATGAAGGTGTCTACTTGCTGCTTGATGTACTCTTCACCAGCGGCCACACCCTCGGCCTTACCTAGGTCTAACCCTTCTTGATGACCGGCAGCTAAACCTTCCTCTTTGCCTTTATCATAGCCTTGCTTGAAGCCTGCTTCTTGACCTTGAAACAAGCCTTCTTGATAAGCGCCTTGTTTGATCTGTTCAATCTGCTCTTCGGTCAGCATCAGCGGCTCTTCTTCCGCTGGCGTTTCTTCGCGTGGCGTCCAACTCGGGTCGTAATTGAATGCCGTCTCGCGCGCTTCTTGGCTTACTTGCGAGGTGTAGTCAGGCAGTCCCCACGAGTGGGCTTCTTCAACGGTATTGTCTTCTGACGGGCGTAAAAAGCCGCGTTTTCTATCATTAGACATTAAGTTAATCTTCCTTCACGCTTCGCTTACAAGAATTCGTCCGCGCCACCAGAGAGCATTAGCTCTCCGTTATCCGCCATGCGACGAGCAATCGTCAGAACTTCTTTCTGAGCCGCTTCTACATCAGCAACGCGCACAGGTGGCATTGCTTCAATATCTTCGCGCATCATATCGGCAGCACGTTTAGACATGTTGTTGAAGATCTTCTCTTTAAGTCCTTCGTCAGCACCTTTAAGCGCACGTTGAAGGACATCTTGTGGTACATCTCTAAGCAGCTTCTGAATACCTTGGTCGTCGACCTCGATAAGGTTCTCGAATACAAACATAAGGTCTTGAATTTGCGTCGCCATATCTTCGTCTTGGTCGCGAATTTGATCCATGAGTAGACCTTCGACATTGTTGTCTAGGTAGTTCATGATCTCCGCTGCTGCCTTCAGGCCGCCAATCTTGGCTGCTTGTGCACCCGCTTGGCCTGCGAACTGCTTCTCCATGATTTCGTTAAGCTCTGCAAGCGCAGAAGGCTGAACCTCTTCTAGGTTGGCAATACGCATCATCAAATCAAGACGAACACGTTCTGGGAACTGCGACAAGATTTCTGCCGACTGATCGGCCTCAAGGTATGACAAAACGATAGTTTGGATCTGAGGGTGCTCGTTGATGATGATGCTCGCCACTTGACGAGGGTCCATCCATTTCAATGAATCGAGACCTTTCGAGCCAGTACCCAACAGGATCTGGTCAACAAGGTTATTCGCCTTATCTTCACCAAGTGCAGCCACAAGCGCATTACGCATGAAGTCTTCGCTGCCCATACCAATATTGGTGTACTTCTGAATATCTTCTAAGAAGGCACGGTGCACCGCTCCGACTTTGTCCTGGCTAAGGTCACTGGCCTTTGCCATCGCACTACCGACGCGTTGTACTTGCTTAGGCTCTAAATGACGAATAATACTCGCCGCATCCGATTCATTAAGACTCAACAACAAGATCGCCGCTTTGTCTTCGCCGCTAATTGTTGCAATGTCTACGCTAGTTTCCGCTAGTTGACCGCCGTTGGCCGCTACAATTTCATTCGCCATTAGTTTTCAGCCATCCAATTCTTCACAACTTGCGCCGCAAGTTCAGGTTCATTCGCAACAAGAGCTCGTACTGCTTTCAGCACATCTTCATCTTTATGTAGGTTCGGCAAATCAATACCAGAGCTAAATTCGAACAGCTCACTACCATCTATATCAGTACCAATTAGGCTGGTTTCGCCATCCGCACCCAACGGCAAGCCGTCTGGTCCGTATAGTTGCTCATCTTCATCCTGAGCGGCAGGATTAAGCAGTTTCTTCATCGCAGGGCGAATCAATACAAGTACGACTACGATGATAACGAGTGCACTTGCAAACCAACGAATCCAATCGTTAAAGTTTGGATGTTCCCAAATAGGCACATCTGGTAATAGCTCAGCAGCAGGCTCTTCGAACGTCATACTAAGCACATTCAGAAGGTCACCGCGGTTTTCATTAAAGCCAACAGCACCGACTAATATCTGACGCAAAGCGGCAAGTTCACTCTCTGAGCGTGGCTCATAGGTCACTTCGCCCGTATCTGGATTCACTTTCGCACGGTTTTTGATAGCAACGGCAACGGTTTGACGATTCACTACACCCGTTTGTTTACGCTCGTGACTAATGGTGGTATCGAGCTCAAAGTTGCGAGTCGCCTCTTTGTGCACTGAGCCTTGTCCCATCACCGAGCCATCTTTCATCTGCGCCACATCGGTCGGAATAGAGGCGTCTGCTGGAGGCTGGTTACTCAGCGCTCCAGGAACGCCAGCAACTACGCTGCCGTTATTGTAATCTTCAAGTGTGTATTCACTTCGTGTCGCCGGGGTATTTGGGTCGAAGCGCTTGCGCGTTTGCTCAACAGCGCTAAAGTCCAACTCGATATCAACCTGAGCGGTATAGTTGCCAAGACCTAAGATTGGAATCAGTACCGAGTCAATTTTCTCGCGAAGTGCTTGCTCTTGGTTACGCTCTAACTCCTGCTCTTTGCGTCTCGCCATAGACGTCGCGTCTTGTGAGCCAGAGTTGAGCAGGCGACCGTGTTGGTCGGTAACAGTAATGCGCGACGGTTTCATACCTGGAACAGCACTTGCCACCATATCGACCACGGAATCGATCTCTTGCTGTCTGAGTAGCGAGCCCGTCGCCAACGTTAAAAATACCGATGCGGATGCTTCTTGGTTGTGGCGAACAAACACACTTTGCTTTGGCAACGCCAATAAGATACGAGCAGAACGTACCTGCTTCATTTGCTCTATGGCTTTGGCAAGCTGTCTTTCACGGCTCAGCTTGAGACGCTCTTGTTCAAGGCGTTGAGATACGCCAAAGCCCATATCTTGCATTAAGATATCATCGCCCGCGTTCGACTGACGGTTCAGGCCCGCACGAACCATATCAAGCTTCAGATTGTTGTATTCACTAGCAGGAACGCTTAAAGCGTTACCTTCGAGCTTGTAGGCAACTTTTTTCTGGTCTAGGTAATCCAGAACGGGAATAAGCTCTTCGGTTTCATAAACGCCAAGCGGGCGCATTTCAGGTTCTTTCACCCAGAAGAACAGCATCACAATCAAAGCGACACAGATAGAGATCGACAGCACCAGTACAATCTGTCTTAGCAGATCGAGATCACCGACTGCCAGATCAAACTTAGAACTGCTTTTTTCATTGATGTCAGGGTTTTGACTGTCGGACGCTATGTCTGAGCTCGCTACCATTGCAGTATCGGTACCACTGTCCATTAGCGCGACATCCGTCGACTGATTTTCTTGAGCCACTTTATACTACCTAGATTACACGGGCATGTTCATGAGTTCTTTATAGGCTTCGACGAGCTTATTTCTCACTTGTATGGTTGCTTCAAACGCGACGCTTGATTTGTTACGAGCAATCATCACGTCAGATAACGACACATCGGCATCGCCACGGTCAAAACGCATCTGCAAATCGCCCGATGTTTTTTGTAGGCCATTTACGTTATTTACTGCTTGGGAAAGCATGTCTCCAAAATTCGCCCCTACTTGATGGGCATTGGCTGCAGGCTTAGTGTTTGACGCTTCAAACATCATCGCTTGCATTTCACTGTGTAATCCGTCAACTTTCATGCTTTACCATCCACTGCCAATAAATTGACAGTTTCCTTTCACAATTCTGATACTGGGCGTTAATTGATAATATTCAGCAAAAATTATGCCACGCCTACCCCGATACTGACTAGCATCGGGGCAAATTAATTTGTGACGATTAGCTAGGGATCTCAATTCCAGCATCGCGCATTTTGGCAAGCTTATAGCGCAGCGTTCTTGGGCTGATACCTAACTTCTCTGCCATTTCTTTTCGGCGACCCTCACACTCTTTGAGCGTCTCCAAAATGATGGCAAACTCTTGGTCACGTAGTTCACCACCAAGACCTTCGCTGGTTGCCACTGGGCGAGCCAGTTCAGACACAGCTTCAGCAACAGGCGCAACCGTTGGTACTGCCACCGATTGTGGTTCTGCTACTGCCATTTGCAGGCTGGATGCGTCTTGCCAATCCACGCCTTCCAACAAAATATGTTCGGCTGAGACTCGGTTTTTCTCGCACAGGATCAGGGCTCGCTGAACCACGTTATCAAGTTCACGAACGTTACCTGGCCACGGATAGGATTGAAGTTTGGCTAGTGCTTGCTCAGTAAACTCCGGCATAGGCATACCCAATTTCTTACAGTGACGCTCCGTCAGGTGACGTGCTAGCGGCGCAATATCGCCGGTACGCTCACGAAGCGCTGGCCAAGCGATTGGGAACACATTGAGTCGGTAATACAGGTCTTCTCGGAAGTTACCCTCTTGCACATATTGCTTAAGGTCGCGGTTACTGGTCGCAAGTACACGAACATCCAATGAGATACTCTTACGGCTACCAAGACGCTCAACCTCACGCTCTTGCAATACACGCAGCAATTTTGCTTGAAGGTTTAGATCCATCTCGCTGATTTCATCCAGCAAAATGGTCCCGCCTTGAGCTTGTTCAAACTTACCAGGACATGCCTGAATCGCGCCGGTAAATGCGCCTTTCTCGTAGCCAAACAACGTCGCTTCGAGCATGTTATCTGGAATCGCCGCACAGTTAATGGCTACAAAAGGGCCGTCAGCACGCAGTGATTTGTTATGAATGTAGCGCGACATGACTTCTTTACCAGAGCCACTTGGACCAAGAACCATAACACTCGCATCGGTCTTAGCGACCTTCTCTGCAAGCGCAAGGAGCTGAATACTCTTCGGATCAGCAACAACCGCATCACCATTATCGTCCGACTTAACTGGCGCATAGCGACTCACCATATTGAGCAAGACTTCAGGCGCAAAAGGCTTCGCCATATAATCAATGGCGCCCTCTTTCATCGCCGCTACAGCGTCTTCAATATTGGCGTAAGCCGTCATTAGCAGAACAGGTAAGTTCGGCCAGTGCTGCTTGATGTTACGTAGCAGGGCTAGACCGCCCATGCCTGCCATCTGCACATCAGAAACCACAATATCTACGGGTTGAGTTTTCAGCTTCACCAGCGCGTCTTCCGCACAGTCCGCTTCGACCCACTCGTAACCTGCAAGCGCAAGAGTATCGACTAATGCTTCGCGTAGACCTTCATCATCCTCTACGATCAGTACTTTGCTCTGAGCCATCAGTTTAATCCTTCATCTGTTACTTCTTGATTCGATGTGGTTTCTGCTAGTGGCAGACACATGGTAAAGCATGCGCCATCATCGTCTTCTGATATTAATTCCAATCGTCCCTCGTGGGCACGACATACCATTTGCACTACTGCGAGACCAAGGCCCGTGCCTTGTGAACGTGTCGTGAAAAATGGCTCCATGATTTTTTGTTGTAGCTCTTTTGGAACGCCCGGTCCGCTATCTTGAACCGAGATCTTGAGTTCATTATTTACGGGTCTAAAGAACACATCGACCTGGGAGCCCTTACCCGCAATTTGGACTGCATTGAGCACGAGGTTACTTAGCGCTGACGCCAACGCATTGGCGTTGCCAAGGAGCTGAGTTTCCTCTTGCTCGACTTCTAAGCAGTAATCAATTTGATTGCTCTTCAGCGTGGTCTCTACCATAGGTTGATATTCTGCGACTAAATCAGCGATGGTAAACGGCTTAATCACCTTGTTATCACCGCCTTTGGCAAACAGCAGCATATCATTCACCTGCTTTTCTAGGTCATGCAGTCGATCGACAAGCTTGACTTGAAAACGCTCACGTGTCGCTTGCGGCAAGTTTGGCGCTCCAAGATTCGACGCGTAAAGCATTGCGCTCGACAATGGCGTTCTCACTTGGTGTGCCAATGACGCCACCATACGTCCCAATGATGACAATCGTTGCAGGTCGCTGACGCGAGACTGGAGCAAACGTGTTTCGGTAAGGTCGGTAATTAGAATCAGCTGACCGGTTTTTGACGCTGAAATAGCAAGGCGCACCTTACGCCCATTACGCAGCGATACCTCATGGCCGTCATCTTCTCTTGGGTCAAACACGACTTGGATAAGGTGGAACCATTTTTGACCAACAAGTGGGATCTCTAAGATTCGATGCGCTTCAGGGTTGGCTTCTCTTACAACGCCTTGGGAATCCAATAGGATAACGCCCGCAGGCATGGCTTCGATAACCTGTTGGTAGCGTTCAACTTGCGCCTCTAGGGAGTCAAGATGTGAGCTCGACTCTGGTTCAGGTTGCGATGTTTCATTGACCATCTGATTCATTTACGAGGCTTTCCTTTCTCTCATTACCGCTCGTAGAAATACGTAAGCCCAAAAAAGACTATAGCCCGACAATGCAAAAGGCATGCCGAGCTATATTCTTTCAAAATCAGACACTTAATTGCGTCAATTTTTTGTCGTCAATTTTTTATCGTGACCAGAGTCAAATTTTAGTCGAAGAGGGAAACTAGCGATTGATGCTGTACTTGCGCATCTTTTCCACCAAGGTGGTTCGGCGCATCCCCAGCATATCGGCAGCACGTGCCACAATACCGTCTTGAGCATCAAGCGCTTGATTGATCATATTCACCTCAAGATCCGCCAACATCTCTTTAAGGTTGACTCCTTCTGGAGGCAGTGACTGAGGAGAGAGTTGCTCATCAAACTCTGGCTCATCGCTGAACGAGAAGTCATCAGAGAAAATGCTGTCTAACGCGTCACGCTCTTGCTCTTCAATGGTTTTGAACGCATTCATTTCTGGTTGGAACTCGGGAATATCACTGTAGCGGTATTTAACCGGTAGGTGATTCACATCCACCAAGCTATTTGGGTACAGGATAACCATACGCTCAACTAGGTTCGCGAGCTCACGTACGTTACCTGGCCAGTCATGCTCCATTAGAGAATTAATAGATCGTGGTGCAAAGCAGATTGGTTGGCCACCTTCTGCTTCCATACGAGCTAAGAGTTCTTGCAGTAACAGAGGAATATCTTCTTTGCGCTCACGAAGCGAAGGCATCTCGATCGGGAATACGTTCAGACGATAGAATAGGTCTTCACGGAACTGCCCTTGAGAGATCATTGATTCAAGATTGCGGTGTGTCGCAGCGACAATACGAACATTGGCCTTAATGACAGCCGTTCCACCCACACGCTCGAACACTCGTTCTTGCAGCACGCGAAGCAGTTTCACCTGCATTGGCATTGGCATATCGCCAATTTCATCCAAAAACAGAGTGCCGCCTTCTGCGAGCTCAAAACGACCTTTACGTGCGGTAATAGCGCCAGTAAATGCCCCTTTCTCGTGACCGAACAGCTCACTTTCTAGCAAATCTGGTGGGATCGCACCACAGTTAACTGGCACGAAAGGGCCTTTACGGCGAGTTGAATGGTAGTGGATATTTCGCGCCACCACTTCTTTGCCCGTGCCCGATTCACCTAAGATTAGTACGTTGGCTTCAGAGCCTGATACCTGCTCGATTAGATGGCGAACCTCTTGAATACCCGGACTCTGCCCAACTAGGCTGCGAAATAAAGTGTTTTTGCGTGCCGCAGAAGGTACTTGAACGCCTTTGCGGCCAAGAAATTCGCCACAGTGACGCAATGCATCGCTAAGCTGACGGTAGTTTAGAGGGAATTCGAGTTCACCGACAAAGTTTGTCAGCGACTCTACCGCACCAGTAAACTCGCTTGTGACGAGTAAAGGGATATGATTTGACACAGAAAGCTGCGACAGCAACGCTTTAGAAAGCGTAGGGCTTTGCAATGCACCAACGATGCACCCAGACCAGGTCCGAGTCCAATCAATCTGATTGATGTCGTTTGATGAAATTGCGACGCAGTGCTCACCTACAAACTCGAGAATGGTTTGTAGGTTATTTCGCACCTGCGAGTCATCAGCGATAACAAGAAGTTTAGCTAAGTCTTGCATGTGTCAGGAATAATGCCTTGATAAGTCAACCATATGTGGCTTCTCTTTAGGTGATGAAGCTCACATAACAACTAGCCTTTATAAAATCACTATGTATTTTATAAAACAATTGGTTAGGTACAAAAAAAGCGCCATTGGCTAAGAATGGCGTCTATTCTATTGGCATTATTTTCATAAGGCAACTGACTGACAGTCACTTTAAGAGGTTTATTCCGCTTAAATACCTACTTCTTGAGCAGTTAGGTTGTGATAATCAGTTGGAATTTGATCCCAAGCAGATTTTATCTCGCGGATAATTTCTATAACATCATCAATTGGTTGCGGATTGTTTTCATGATTAGCCGCTGAAATTTGCGTGATCATGAACTCATACAGTTGGTCTAAGTTCTTCGCAATATCACCGCCATCGTCCATCGATAGGCAGCTACGCAGCGCGATAATGATGTCCAGCGCTTTACCGATACGCTCACCCTTCACTGGAATATTGCCTTGTTCCATCGCCGCTTTTGCTTGGATCAAACGCTCTATCGCTCCACCCATCAGCATTTGGATAACTTTGTGCGGCGAGGCAGCCGTCAATTGGCTGTCTACTGAAACTTTCTTATATGCTTGCAATGAACCACGCATCACTATCCTCTCAAATATAATTTTTGTACTGCTGTAAGGAACGTTTACCATGTCGGTATTTTCTTAACGACTGTCCCAGCTGTTCCGTTTTCGATTCCATAAGTACCGTGATATGGCGCGTCGACTCGACGACTTGTTTCCATTGGGCACTTTGCTGCAGGTTCGGATTCCTTTTGCAGACATCAATGATGGTTTTGACTATTTGTTCTCTTTTATCGACCAGTTGATGAATTTCTTCAGTCTCTGGGTCAATATTTTCTATCAATGATAATAAACGGTGATCCAAATCACTTAACTCATTGAAAATATGCATTTAAATGCCCTTCCCCAACACGATTACGACAGTGCATTCATCATGCCTGCTAATTGAGCTTGCATCTTACCCGTGGCGTCTTGCATCGCCGCGAACTTGTCTTGAGTTCGCTTCTCAATGCCTTGCATGCGCCGATCGAGCGCGACCTGGTCATCGTTAAGTCGATAGTTCTGTTCTGTGAGACTCTTTTCACGGGTACGAATTGAACCTGTCATGCCCGTCATACTGTGGATCGCATCTTCGACCTTTTTAGCAAAGCCGTTATTGCCACCAAAGAAGTCTTCTAGCTTATTGAAGTTGTTGTTGAGCTGCTTATCCAAAAGCTGATAATTGATTTCGAGATTACCCGCACGAGTGGTGGTGATACCGAACTCTGTCAGTGTCTTCAGATCCTCAGGTGCATTCTCAATGCTGGCCGAAAACACGCTTTTTAAACGAGAGTCTGCGCTACGCACGATGCTATCACCGGCAAGTGGCCCTGCCATTCCTGTCGCTGGATCAACTTTGGCTAGATCCTGTGACACTTGGAAAAATTGGTTATAGGCGGCAACAAACTGCTCGATGTCGGCACGAACACTTTCTCTATCGTACTCGACACCAATTTCTGCAGCGCGCTCGCCCGGTTTGGTGGTGCCTTTGAGCGTCAGATCGACACCTTCAATCGCGTCCTCAATCACATTGTTGTGACTGGAAAGCTCAGCGACTCCATCAAGTAACACGACAGAATCTTGGGCAGATTGAACTTCAGACATCCCCATATAAACCTGCATTGAGCGCTGCGCTTCAGCTAGTTCAGCTTGAATTGCTTCCACTTTCTCTAAACGCTCTCGCTCTTCTGGAGAGAGTTTTTCACGCTCAAGCTTTTTCGCTTCCTCTTCCGTCATATCGCCATCGGCAACGGCCTTGGCGATGGCCGCTTTCTCAGCCGCAAGTTCCTCTTCTAGCTTGGCTTGGGCTTCTGCTGGCGTGACATAAGAATCCGTCAGCGTGCCTGATGCGGTGTTCGACCAACCCGGCACATCTTTTGATTTTTCGATGGCTTTCTCATCAAGCTCAGGCTTCGGTGCTTGATAAGAATCCATAAGGGTGCCCGACGCGGTTTCTGTCCAGCCAGGAATACTATCTTCAGGGCGGCCAGATTTTGCCTCTTGAGTCTGTGCGGCGTTTTCTTCGCCTTCTTTGACAGCCTCTTCTACCTTGGTTTGCTCAGCAGAATTTAATTCTTCATCCGTTTTCGCATTTTCACCGACTTTCGCCGATTCCTCCGGGTTCAGCTCACCGTCTACCGCATCTTCGCCCGTTGGCATACCTAGCACGCTTAGGGCTTCAGCTTGCGCTTTTTCAAGATCGCGAACTCGCTGCTCAATCGTCTTGTATTCAAATCGATAGAGATCGTTACCAACTTCTGCATCAACATTGATGCTGATGGCTTTTTCAGCGCCAGATTGGTTGGAGGCAACGATAAGTCTCGGGCCATTACGGTCTTTAATAATGGAGGCTCGTACGCCGGGATTGTCGCTGGCACCGTTAATCGCTCTCACGACATCGGTGAGTTTGGAATTCTTGCGAAGGGAAAAGTCGAACTGCTCGTCGCCAAGAGAAATTTGCAGCTTACCTGGGCCAAATCGTGTGTCTTCTGGAATAACATCAGAAGCGATTTTATGGCTCTGTGCAAGCTGCAATACATCGACAGCATATTTGCCAGCGATCGCATCAGTCGTCGCTGTTGCTGTGACAACACTTTCTTCAGTGGTGTTCACACTTCGAAGTGCAAACGCCTTTTCCTGGCGAAAGTTTGCCATCAGATTTTTCATCGTATCGAGTGACTCTCTGAGTCGTCCATAGGCACTGATACTGGTATCAATTTTTGCGCGCTCGAAGTCGATACGTTGCTGCTTTGGAATACGCTCAGCATCGACTATCTTGCTCACCATGGAATTGATATCCATGCCAGATGACATCCCTATCGGACCCATTACTCACCAAACTACTGCAAATCTATACCAACCTGACCCAGTCAGGTCAGACATTAAACCAGCATGTCTATGGTTAACGAGCCATGCTGTTCAATGCGCTTTAAAACTTCGAGTAGTTCTTCATCAGGAAACTGGCGAATGACGTCACCACTTTCTTTCGCATACACTGTGACAATATTGCGACCTGTATCTTCATCAACACGAAACGACAAACCCGTATTCATGTCACTTAAGAACTTATCCAGTCGCTCTACCATCTTTTCGCGCTCAGCATCATTCAGTTGCTGTCGTTCATTGGCGATGCGTTGAATCATCTCCGTCGCCTTCTTATTAGAAAGCTCTGGCGTCTCAGTTTTATTGACCCCTTCAACCGACTGAGATTTCTCTTTTTTCTCTGTCGTTACCTGTTGAGAGGCGGCATTGTTAGTATTCTTTGAAGCAAGTTCTGTGCCATTCGATGAGGCAAAAGGCTGAATGTTCGATGCGTAGGATGAAATGTCCATTCTCGCTCTCCCTGTTCTAACCTTGTATTGTCCAACTCCAACTGAGGTACTTCTCGTTGAGCAATAACATTGAAATTGGGAGTTGGCGGTAAAGGGACGTTACCGCCAACCAACCTTGCCTAAGGTCTACGACGAAATTAGCCTAGTAGGCTAAGCGCCGCCGATGGAGACTGTTTCGCTTGAGCAAGAATCGAAGTACTTGCTTGTTGCAAGATTTGATTCTTAGTCATCTCAGTTGTCTCTTTAGCATAGTCTGTATCTTTGATACGGCTATTTGATGCATTTACGTTTTCGTTAATGTTGCTTAGGTTGTTGATAGCGTGGTTGAAACGGTTTTGGAATGCACCCAGTTCTGCACGTTGAGAGTCAACGCTCTTCAATGCGCCATCAAGAATAGCCACCGCTTCTTGAGCACCCGCTACTGACGTTACATCTACGTCTTTAACAGTCACGTCTTTCGCGTCACCTAGATCGAGTTCAGAAGCTAGAGCACCACCAAACGTCACTTCACCGTCTACTTTTTGAGTAGAAGCGAACAGCTGAATTTTGCCGTCTTCGCCAACCGATGCTTTAACGTCATCGCTCTGACCGTTGATGTAAGTCGCTAGCTGTTCGATATCATCGCCTTGTTTAGCGTTGATAGTAAGATTAACGTCATCACCTTGCTTGTTGGTGTAGCTCATAGTGATTTCAGTATCAGTACCAACCGTCCAGTTAGCATCTTTGCCTGTGTTCGCTGCGTAGCTCTTACCACCCATTTCTGCTGTATCAGAACGTAGGTTACCCATAGTAAGCATTACTGCTTCACCAGAGTCAGCACCGATTTGGAAAGACTGAGTACCGTAAGTACCGTTTAGAAGACGGTTACCACCGAATGACGTTGTTTCTGCGATACGGTTAAGTTCGTCGTTAAGCGCAGTCACTTCTTCTTGAATCGCAACACGCTCGTCTCTTGAGTTAGAACCGTTTGCAGATTGTAGTGATAGGTCACGCATACGTTGCAGGATATTTGTAGTCTCGTTCATTGCACCTTCAGCGGTTTGTGCAATAGAGATACCGTCGTTTGCGTTTTTCACCGCCATATCAAGACCGCGGCTTTGCGCGTTCAAGCGGTTAGAAATCTGTAGACCCGCAGCGTCATCTTTCGCGCTGTTGATTTTATAGCCCGAAGACAAACGCTCCATTGATTTTTGTGTACCTTCCGCAGCGTTGTTCAGGTAACGCTGGGCGGTCATTGCAGACACGTTAGTGTTTACATTAATTGCCATATTGATCTCCTTAGGCATTTAGGGGTAGATGGCCTCTGTGTCTCTCACCTCACGTTGGCACATCTGATTTCATTTCTCTCAATCCCTGTAACGGCGATTCATTTAGAAGCTTTAGAAAAAAAAGTGATTTTTTTTGGAGTAAATTCAATTGATTGAATAAATGTGAGCTTGATCTAAATAATTCGGCTGGATGAAGGTAAGAAATCCCTGATTGGAAAGGAGCAATCATTTAATGCAAAAAACCAGAGCCGAGGCTCTGGTTTTGTCGTTCTTGAACGCTTAAATCAGCGCGAGCGATTAGCCTAGTAGACTTAGTGCCGCGTTTGGCGCTTGTTTCGCTTGTGCCAAGATTGAGCTTGATGCTTGCGATAGGATCTGGTTCTTCGTCATCGCTGTCGTCTCTTTCGCAAAGTCGGTATCTTTGATACGGCTCTTCGACGCATTCACGTTCTCGTTGATGTTATCCAAGTTGTTGATTGCGTGGTTGAAACGGTTTTGGAATGCACCCAGCTCCGCACGGTGGCTGTCTACATACTTCAACGCTGAATCGAGAATCGCGACTGACTCTTGAGCGCCGCCTACTGTAGTGACATCGATAGTATCAACCGTAACTGCTTGCGCGTCTTGCATACCAAGCTCACCCGCTAGGCTGCCACCAAAGCTCACGTCACCGTCTACTTTGTTGTTACCTGCAAATACTTGTAACTGACCATCTTCGTTTACTGACGCTTTCACTAGGTCTGTTTGACCATTGATGTATGTCGCTAGCTGCTCGATGTCATCGCCCGCTTTCGCATTGATGGTCAGTGCTTGGTCTTGACCAAAGCTGTCTTTTAGCGTGATGGTTAGCTCGTTTGCATCCGCCGCTACGCTCCAGTCTTTGTCTTTCGCGTTCGCTGCTTGGTAGCTTGAACCACCCATCATTTCGTTGTCTGAACGCATGTCGCGTAGGCTTAGCATCACAGCTTCACCATTGTCAGCACCAATTTGGAATGACTGAGTACCGTACGTGCCGTTTAGAAGACGGTTACCACCAAATGATGTGGTTTCTGCAATACGGTTTAGCTCGTTGTTCAGTGCCGTCACTTCTTCTTGAATCGCTACACGCTCTGCTTTTGAGTTTGAGCCGTTCGCGGATTGAAGCGATAGGTCACGCATACGTTGTAGGATGTTCGTTGTCTCGTTCATCGCACCTTCTGCTGTTTGTGCGATTGAGATACCGTCGTTGGCATTACGTACTGCGACGTCTAGACCACGGCTTTGTACGTTCAAACGGTTAGAGATTTGAAGACCCGCTGCGTCGTCTTTTGCGCTGTTAATTTTGTGACCAGAAGACAAACGCTCCATTGACGTTTGTTGAGCCTGGTTTGCGTTGTTTAGGTAACGCTGCGCAGTCATCGCTGATACGTTTGTGTTTACATTCACTGCCATGTTGTTTCTCCAATTGATTTTCCGGTGTAGCGGTTTCCGACGTCTCGGAAAACCAAGTAGTTCTCTCAAAGTTAATCTTTTAACGACACGGCAAATAAAACCTTTAGGAAAAAACGAGAAAAAAATCGATAAAACATCCGTTTGGTTAGGAATTGAGCAAACGACAACAAAATAACAAAAAAGCGCTAAAGATCCGTTTAGCAGTGCCGAAACAGTCAGATTTTCGTTTGTATTTGCCGTTGAAAAGCGAGGAGCTGAAGGTAAAAGTTGAGGGGGCTAAAAAAAGAAAAAGCCCCTATTCCTTTGAGAGAACTGGGGCTGGATGGAAGCCATGGCCTGTGTGGAGATCAAGAGAAATGAACACAATCTGGCTATCCGACATACCTAATGGCCGTATCAGGGCAGGTTGAGAGAGAGAGCCCCAACACTTTCACTAAGTATGCTTGCCAAGCAGTTGGGTAGGTACGCCACGTCTGGCTAGTTACCCTCTGCTTTGTCTGGATGTCCTTACTATTGTAGTAGAGACATCGCAGAGTTCGGCAACTGTTTCGCTTGAGCAAGAATCGAGGTACCCGCTTGCTGCAGGATCTGGTTCTTGGTCATTGCGGTTGTTTCCTTGGCGAAATCGGTATCCTTAATGCGGCTGTTCGACGCATCAACGTTTTCTTGGACGTTCGCTAGGTTATTAATACTGTGGCTCAAACGATTTTGTTTGGCACCCAAATCAGCGCGCTGTGAGTCTACATACTTAAGCGCAGAGTCGATAACCGAGATGGCATTCTGAGAGCCGGCAACGGTAGTCATATCGATGTCTTGAACCGTAGTTAGCGTGCCTTCACTCGATAAACCAAGCTCGGATGCTAGGTTTCCAGAGATGGTCATGTCTCCTTCAAGCGCAGGCTCTGCTACAAAGATCTGTAACTCACCATTATCACCAACGGATGCGCTCACAAGGTCTGACTGACCGTTAATGTAAGTCGCTAGCTGCTCAATATCGTCGCCCGCTTTTGCAAACAGGTCGATAGAAATCTCCTCACCCGCTTTGGTGGTAAACTCGAACTTAAGGTTATTGGCGTCCGGTGCAACTGACCAGTTCGCATCTTTAGCGTTCTCCGCTGTAAAGGTGGTACCCCCCATACGGAAGTCGTCAGCACGAACACTCGTCAAACCCATAATCATCGCTTCACCTGAGTTTGCGCCAATTTGGAATGACGCATCGCCAAACGATCCATTCAACAGGCGGCGACCACCAAATGATGTCGTCTCTGCAATACGGTTAAGCTCCGCTTGCAGTGCCATTGATTCTTCGTTGATTGCTTGGCGCTCTGACGGAGAGTTTGTGCCGTTCGATGATTGAATCGCAAGGTCACGCATACGCTGCAGGATATTGGTCGACTCGTTCATCGCACCTTCAGCGGTTTGGGCAATCGAAATACCGTCGTTTGCGTTTCTCATCGCAACATCAAGACCACGAGACTGCGCTGTAAGACGGTTGGAGATTTGCAAACCCGCCGCGTCATCTTTCGCGCTGTTGATCTTGTGACCCGAAGACAAACGTTCCATCGACGTATTAAGGTCGTTCGAGGACTTGTTGAGATAACGCTGTGCGGTCATCGCCGAAACGTTAGTACTTACTGTAATTGCCATGTTGCTCTCCTAAATGAGTTCGCAAGCGTTTCAAGTTGGATTGCGATCAAACCACCAGTCTTTGGCTAAAACCGGCCGTCTACATCCACCTGATACCCCGTATCAGATGGAGTATCTAATCATTTTCACGTAATCAAGCTTTGCTAAAACGGCAAAGTCTTGGTTGTTCAAATCTTATTAATACAAATCACGTGCCAAGTTTTAAAGTTAATCGTGAATTATATTTATAATGTTTTATTTCAATAACTTAACTAAATCACATTTGATCAGCAAATGAATTAAGTTCTATCTATTGATGCAAGTGGCAAGGCTCTAGTCTACTAGCTTGCCGCTTCGTCGTTTCAGCTTTACCGCTGTCGTTTCAACACTACCGCTTTCGTTATCTGCACCTAAGGCTGAGCTCATAGGGCAACCGATAACCAGAGAGGTAATCAATCCTATAGATAGTTAAACAGTGTTAAGTCCTTGGTTTTACCAAAGGCAAGCTGTGACGCCTGCAAAGCTCTTGAGTTCTCTTCAAATTCGATAACCGCTTTTGAATAATCAAGATCTTCAAAATTACTTTTTGAGCGAGCCAGCGAGATCTTAAAGTCTTCATGCTGCTGCTCTTGAATATCTAGGGTGTTTAGCCTCGCACCTACGTCCGTTCTGGACTTTGTTAGATGCAAAAACGCAGCGTTAAACTCTTCCGTCACCTGGTGAAGCTGCGCATTAGAGCTCGCATCCGATACGTCGTAGTCCATCCAATAGATTGCGTCTCTAAAGCTATCGAATACGCTAAAGGTCTGGCGAGGCTCTAGCTCTATCGCATCACCAGGCGTAATTTGACCTTTAATGCGAATGTTCAAGCCTTCGTATTCGACCCCCGTTTTAGGGTCGAAGTCGCCAGCTTTGACCACTGAGCCATTCTGCTCAAGCTGGTAACCAAAACGATCGTTACCCATATCGACAAACGTCACTTTATAGCGATTGTTGTCATTCGAGTTGGTGTTCGTCGCTTTGTCGAGAAGCAGTTCCGAAGCGTTTTGTAGCTGGTATTTGGCCGCATAGTCACCAAACGGATTATCGACTTCCATAAACAACTTACTGCCAGGATCACTCGTCGGGATTTCCATGCTGTTAGAGATGCGCATCTTGCGCTGATAATCATCACCTGCGTACGACATTTTGCCGTTGCTGTCGACAAAGAACGGCTGTGTCTTTGGCTTAGTACCCGCAAAGGTATAATTGCCTGACTCGTCTTGATTGTTGGCCAGCGCTAAAAAGTTGGCAGCAAGCTCTTCAATTTGACGCGCTTTCGCTTCTCTATCTTGTGGTGATAACGCGCCGTTGATTGACTCCATCGTCAAACGCTTGGCGTGATCGGTGAACTGCTCTGTCTCACGTAGCATCACCTCTTGATGCTCTAGACGGTTACGAGACAAAACAATAGAATCTGTGTGCTGCTTAAGCTGCTCGGTTTGCTGACCGACTTTCTGAAGATAGTGAATCGCCAGCGGATCGTCTGCCGGCTTTTGCAACTGTTTGCCAGACGCTAGCTGCGCCTGGTTGTGGTGAATCTTGTTCTCTTGCCTGCGCAAATCATTTTGAACTGTCTGATAGCTGTGAAAGCTAGAAATACGATTCATCATGTTCCATCACCTCCTATCGCAGTGCCAAAATGGTATCGAAGGTTTCATTCGCGGCTTGCATCACTCGCGAAGAGGCCATGTAAGCTTGCTGAAACTTCATCATGTTTGCCGCTTCTTCATCCAGGTTGACCCCAGATATCGATGCAATACGGCTTTTTGCTGATTCATGCTCTAGATTTGCCACTTCTTGTAAGCGTGTCGCCGTCGAGGCTTTAAGACCAACGTCTGTGTTCAGGTTGTGGTAAACATCGATTAGCGTCGATTCACCACCATTCATGGTCTTATTGGTTTGAATGTTCAGCATTTTACGCAGGTTGCCGTTGTCACCTTCAGCAGGGTTTAGGTTCGCGGTGAACTTGTCGCCTGGCAGTGCGCCGTCGGTAAGTTCAAACGTCGTCCCCAAAACAGTGACAGGTTCTGTTGGCGGATAAAGCTGCGGCGTTAATAGCACGTTGCCTTTGGTATCGGTAACAGCAAACTCTTTGCCTGTCGGCGATACATGAACCTCGAACTCACGAAGTTGCCCTGCGCCAGTAATCGTAAACTTCGCGCTACCTTGTGCATGAGTCGTTGAAGCCTCGAAGCTGTGAGCGGCAATGGTTTTCGGATCTGTGGTTGCCATTTGCAACGTAGCGGCGCCATTTCGGGTTGGGCGAAGCAATAGCTTCTCACCAGACTCTGGTGCATTTTTGATGTTAACCACCATGCCATCTAGATAGAAAGCACTCGCGCCCGCATTAAGCTCAACGATTTGATTCTCACCATTAGGCTTAGTCACCACATAGTTAGCACCATCGTATTTAAGCGCGTATTCGCCGCCTTGTAGCTCACTGGTATCAGCGATATATACCGCTACATCCGATTTCGAATTCGGAGACGCCACCACTCGCGACTTGGCTATTACCTCGGTATTTACGTCCACAAAGATGTCCGCACCGACTTGACCATTAAGGTCTAGACCCTGCCCCTGCAGCTTGTTCACTTCAAAGGCAAAGGCGGTAGATAAACGCCCAAGTTCATCCATGATGTATGGAATTTCTTTGTCGCGTAGGTCGAGCATACCTTCAATTTTGCCGCCAATATCATCGGATTTAATGGCTTTTATTCCTTTGCTCTCGACCATTGCCAAGCGTCGTTGGTGAACGTCGGGCACGCCGTCGATCATCTTCAACTGGCTGGCTTCAGTACCAGAAACTAGGGTATGACCATTACCGATATGAACGTTAAAACCTTCAGCATTTGCACGAGGAGTCACCGTGACTTTGGTGTATTCTGATAACTCTTTGACTAACAGCTCATGCTTATCCATGAGATCGTTATGAGGCCCTGGTGTTCGCATCATCAAACGGTGAATATCTCGAATTTCAACCGCAAGCTGGTTAACACGCTCAATGCCCATGTCGAGCTTTTTGTTCGCTGTGTCCGCTTGTTGGCGAACAGACTCGTGAAAGTTGTTCATGGTTTGGCGAATCAGATCTGCTTTCTCAAGCACCACTTTACGAGCACCCACATCATTTGGGGTGTCGGCGAGTGTCTTAACAGAATCGAACCAGTCGTTGAGGTTTTCTGGGATTTTCTTGGATGCCACAGAAGACAACATACCCGAGAGCAAATCTAGGTTTGCCAGATTCTCGTTGCGATAGTTCATCTGTGTGGTTGCCATGTTTAGCTCTTTAACGGCAAACTGATCCCACGAGCGGCGAACATTTTCCACATGCACGCCCATACCGTAGGTTTGCCCCCCAAACTGCCTAGGGTCGTTGGTACCCTGGATGACAGATTGACGGCTGTAACCCTCTGTATTTGCATTAGAAATGTTATGACCAGTCGTAGTTAACTGTCTCTGAGCTGTGAGGACACTTTGTGTACCTACATTCAGAAGATCTGACGCCATATCGCCCCCAAAAACCTCAAAATCGGGCAAAAATCAGTATGATTTGCCCGTGCTTATCTTAGTAAATGCAAAGTACATGCCACATGATGTAAGTAATTATAAATACGCGGTTTTTAAGAAGAAAAGCGACAGAATCTAGCGCTGTTAGATGGATTAGGTGACGTTAAAAACAAACTCGCTCGACATAGGAGCCGAGCAAGAAGAAGTATAAATAGAACGTAAGCTACATCGACATGTCATCAATCTGCTTCTTCACTCTTAATACCTTATCGGCGTAACTTGGGTCTGTTGCATAGCCCGCCTTGTGAATGTCACGAATAAACGACTCAGAGCCTTGGTTACGAGTCAGTGCGGTTTGGTATCTCGGGTTTTCATTCAAGAACTTCACATAGTCATTGAAGCTGTCTTCATAGCTACGATAAGAGCGGAATGCTGCGCGCTCTTGAACAGGTACGTTTTGATGATACTCAAGGGTTTGCGTTGCCACTTTATCGCCATGCCAACTGCGATCAGCCTTGATATTAAATAGGTTGTTACTACTACCCTGGCTATTGTTGACCACTTTCTGCCCCCACCCTGTTTCGAGAGCGGCTTGCGCCAATAGCAAAGAAGAATCAACGCCAAGGGAGCGCGCTGCGCGATCCGCATAAGGTTTAAGCGAAGACACAAAGTTCTCTGGTGTATCAAAATCTACTGCCTTGGCTTTCGTTCTTGGTCCATCAAGTCCCAGTGCTGCAGCCGTTTGGCGTGCTTTCGCTTCATCATATGGCTGGCGCTCTGGCAAATCGAAGGCTTGACTGCGAACTCTTAGCTCAGTGTTTGCCGCCGCCTGCGCTTCAGGAGCACGAGCGCTACCAAGCTGCGCTACGATCATGTCAGCAAGACCAAGCGAACCTGAGGAGCTCAGTTCGCTCGCCATCTGGTCATCGAGCATTTGACGATAGAATTGACCGTTGCCGTTATTGGTTAAGTCCGACTCAAAATGCGTATTGGCATCACGCATGGATTTCAGCATCATCGAGGTAAAAATCGATTCAAACTGACGAGCCGCCGCATTCAATGCCGCTTCGTCGTCACCCTCTTTACCGCTAACGGCTTTCTGACGAAGCGAGTCAAGGCTAGCGATATCGTGAATGAAACCAATGTCGTTCGGGTTTTTCATCATGTTGCTGGCACCTTAGATAACAATCAGCTGACCTTCGATGGCACCAGCATGCTTAAGTGCCTGAAGTATGGCCATAAGGTCAGAAGGTGCCGCTCCCACTTCGTTGACTGCTCGAACCAAATCATCGAGTGTGAGGCCTGGCTGGAAGTTAAACATCTTGCCAGAGCCTTCAGATACTTGAATATCAGAATTAGGAACCACAACCGTATCACCTTCACTAAAGGCATTCGGCTGGCTCACACGCAAGTTTTCTTTAATAGCAACTGTCATGCCGCCGTGAGTAACCGCTGCGGGTTTCAGCTTCACATGTTTGCCGACAACAATGGTACCAGTGCGCGAGTTAACGATGATTTTTGCGCCACTGTCCGCAGTGTCAAACTCAACGTTTTCAACTGCAGAAAGGAAAGCAACACGCTGGCTCAGGTCACGAGGCGCACGCACGCGAACCGAGGTCGCATCCAATGCATTCGCCATTTGTGGACCTAGGAAGTCGTTGATGGCATTCGCCATGTTTTGTGCAGTGGTAAAATCAGACTCCAGCAAGTTAAACGTGATGTAGTCTCCGCGAGAGAACGGACTTGGCACTTCACGCTCTACTGTCGCGCCGCTAGAAATCATGCCCACAACCGGGTTATTGCCCACGATCTTAGAGCCATCTAGACCTTCTGCACTGAAGCCACTGACCACTAGGTTGCCTTGAGCAACAGCATATACTTCGCCATCAAGACCTTGCAGGAAGGTTTGCATCAGTGTGCCGCCACGGAGGCTTTTTGCCGCACCGATGGAAGACACGGTAACATCGATTTTTTGACCCGGCTTAGAGAAGGCTGGTAGGTCAGCCGTCACGATAACTGCCGCAACGTTTTTAAATTTTGGTTTGAAGCCAATTGGCATTTGAATACCAAACTTCTCCAGCATTGAGCGGAAGCTCTGCTCAGTAAATGGCGTCTTCTCACCCGTACCAGGTAGACCCGTTACCAAGCCATAACCCACCAATTGGTTGCTACGAACGCCGGCAACCTCTGACACATCCTTGATGCGTGCCGCTTGCACACTTGCCGCGGCAAAACACAAACCTAACAGTAAAAACGTAAACTTTTTCATGATGTTACCTTAAAAACAAACAAACCCTCTTAGGAGAGGGTTTGCCGCTTACGATTCGATTAATCCTATCCTATAGGGATACATTAAAAAATCGTGCCAAGAATCCAGGTTCTTGCATATCTTGTTGGTTTCCGGTGCCAGAATATTGAATTCGCGCGTTAGAGATACGGTTTGAAGCAATCGTGTTATCAAACTCAATATCATCTGGGCGGATAGTACCACTCAAGCGAATATACTCATCACCCGTGTTGAGCGTTAGCCACTTCTCCCCACGGATCACTAGGTTTCCATTGGCTAATACTTCAATGACCTCAACGGTAATCGAGCCAGAAAGACTGTTGCTCTGGTTCGCAGATGCATTCCCTTTAAAGCTGTTGTCATTTTTTAGCTCATAGGAGAAGTCATAGTCGTTAACGGTGACTGGTCGTCCGCCAACAAACAATGGGTCCATTGATGAATCGTTGGCTTTAGACAAATCTGCATCGGCACTTTTTGCCGCTTTAGTCGCTTCATTCAATTCCACGGTAATGATGTCACCAATACCGCGCGGTTTAGAGTCGTCATACCAATCACGAGCATAGTGGGTGTTAAACAGTGAACCCGTTGCCGCTGCGTAATGCTCAGGCTTGTTTTTTGGATGAATCGGTGCCCATGCTGGGTCGTCAGCTATCGGGTCGGTACGACCACGCAACGTATCAACAATACCCGAAGATTGGCTACGATCGCCCTCAACCGCATCAACGGCTGTGGTGCTGTCCGCCACTTCGTCTACGGATTCTTCCTGCCCAAACTGTGCACAACCAGATAAAACAGCCAACAATGAAATACAAAGTAGTTTTCTCATTTGTCATCTCTCCTGTTATAGCTGCTGGTTCGCGAAACTCATCATCTTGTCGACAGACGAGATCACTTTCGAGTTCATTTCATACACGCGCTGTGCTTCGATCATATTAACCAGTTCTTCTGTCACGTTAACGTTTGAGCTTTCAAGCGTCGACTGACGAATCTGACCAAAGCCATCCAATCCAGGTACACCCTCGTTTGGATCACCACTCGCACCTGTTGGTAGGTAGAGGTTCTGACCAATTGGCTCTAGACCACCAGGGTTAATAAAATCAACCGTCGTAATGTTACCCACTACCTGGTTATCTTGCTGCCCACGAACACGTACTGAGACTTCACCGTCGGTACCTATGGTGATTGAAATTGCATCTTCTGGGATGGCAATCTCTGGCTCTAGCGCATAGCCCGCACCAGACGTCACGATGATGCCTTCATCGTTAAGGGTAAACTGACCATTGCGGCTATAACCGATGTTGCCATCTGGCATTAGCACTTGGAAGAAACCATCGCCTTCAATCATCATATCTAGGCTGTTGGTGGTGGTTTGAGCGTTGCCCGGTGTGTGGATTTTTTGTGTAGCCACCACCTTTGAACCTGCACCTAGCATCAAGCCACTCGGAAGCTCCGTGTTCTGAGATGACTGACCACCAGGCTGGTTAATGTTCTGATAAAACAGATCTTCAAAGACAGCGCGGCTCTTTTTGTAGCCGACAGTCGATGCGTTCGCCAAGTTGTTTGAGATTGTTGAAATATTGGTTTGCTGGGCGTCTAAGCCAGTCTTACTTACCCAAAGTGCCGGATGCATATTCTTCCCCTATGTCCTTATTAACCCATGCGAAGCAGTGAATTAGACGCTTTGTCCATGTCTTCTGCTGTGCTCATGAGTTTCACCTGCATCTCAAACTGACGCTGCAGATCAATTAAACTTGTCATTTCACCAACGGCATTCACGTTACTGCCTTCGACAGCACCTGTCATAAGCTGAACGTTCGCGGAAGCCTCAAAACCCAGCTCAGGGTCTTTGCTGCGAAACAAACCATTGGTGTCTTTGAATAGTGAGCGGTTGTCGGTGTTCGTAAGCTTGATACGATCGACGATTTCCATTTCATCCGCTGGAGCATCTTGAGGAATGACCGACACAGTACCATCGCGGCCAATTTCAATTTTTCTCAATGGAATAGGCACAGTGATAGGCGTACCTTGCTCACCTAAGACTAGGTGACCGTTGCTGTTCGACAGCAGACCGTTTTGGTCAACACGCAGTGCACCGTTTCGAGTTAGACCTTCTTTACCCGTTTTATCCAGTACAGAGATCCAGCCTTGCCCCTCGATAGTGACATCTAAATCACGACCGGTAGTCACGACACTGCCTTGCTCAAAGTTGTGCCCAGGACGCTCTGTCATGCTGAAAACACGACTTGGCATACCTTCCCCATACGCTTGCATTGAGCGCGCTTGGGCAAGGTCGGCACGAAAGCCTGGTGTGCTTGCGTTAGCAAGGTTGTTAGCTCTTAACTGCAAAGCGTGCATATTTTGCTTTGCACCACTCATCGCGAGATACAGGGCACGATCCATTGATAGCTCCAATATTCAAAGTACGAGAGCTATAAAGCAATCTCTGTGCCAAATAATTTATTCTTTATTTATCAGTAGCATATGATTGAAATGGGCTATTTCTAACGATCATGGCAAACGTGGCAGGTGCGGCAATGGCAAAGAAAAACGGCAAGGAGGCAAGGTAAGCGGCAAGGTCGAATGAAAAAAGAAACAACCCGTGCGGTAGATTCACATCTAGCACACGGGATAGAGTCGTCTTGATGACAGCGCTAAGGTTAGCGGATCTGTAGGATGTTTTGTTGCAGTTGGTTATGAACGTCCAGCGCACGAGAGTTCGCTTGGAAGTTACGCTGCGCAGAAATAAGGTCCACCAGCTCTTGAGTCATATCGATGTTCGACTGCTCCAGAGTACCGTTGTTGATGGTACCAAACGAACCTTTGTTCGATTCACCCCAGATTTTCGCACCTGAAGCTGTGGTTGAATCCCACTGAGTACCACCTTTCTTATCTAGACCCTGCTCGTTCGCAACACGAACCATAGCAACGCGGCCTAGAGTGACGTTTTCGCCGTTTGAGTAAGTACCAAGTACGTTACCTTGCTCATCGAAGTCAACTTTGGTCAAGAAGCCTGTCGTTGCACCATCTTCTTGGAACTTGGTTAGCTCAAATGGAGCAGCGAACTGAGTCGCGCTGTCTAGAGAGAAAGAAAGCGTCTGTGCTGGATCAGCACCGTTCATTTCAACGCCGTTTTCACCCAGTGGGGTCGTAACAATCGGCTGACCATTGTTCAAACTTGCCAGGGTACCGTCATTGTTAAAACGCATAGTATGACCAACGTGACCTGTCGGGCTCGTTGCATCACCACCAGCGATATTCACCGGACGCTCACCGCCACCATCGGTCACCGTGTAGTAACTCTGCCACGTGTTTGGCTGAGTTTGATCTTTGACATAGTAAGTCGTCATCTTGTAAGACTGACCCATTGAGTCATACATAGTCGAAGAAGTCGAACGGTTGTACGTTTCTGGATCGGTATGATCAAACAGCGCAGGATCTTTTAGATCGCCATTCGCTGGAAGGTTCACACCAATTTCGATGTTTGCTGTTTGCTTTGGCTTACCAAACTCTGGCGGGATGTTGATAGGCTTAGGTTCATAAGAAACCACTTCATTGGTATCTTTGTTCACCTCGTAACCAAGCAAGAACTCATCGTTAGACGTCACCATGTAGCTGTCTTTATTTAGGTGGAAAGCACCGTTACGAGTCAGCTCATTTTGCTGTGGAATTAGGCGATCTTTAGATACAGCAAAGAAGCCTGTACCACTAATGCGCAAGTCCATTGGGTTATTGGTTGAGATGCTCGAGCCTTCGTGGAATTGCTGAGCAATTTTGCTCGCTTGAGCACCGCCACCCGGAGTGGTCTTTGCATTCGTGAACAATGAGGTAGAGTACACGTCACCAAACTCGGCACGAGACTCTTTAAAGCCATACGTGTTGGCGTTGGCAATGTTGTTACTGGTGGTGTTCAGATCTAGCTGTGCCGCAGATAGACCGCTTAAAGATACATATGACATTCCTAATCTCCTAATCTAACCAGCGGTTATGCTTTGCCGACTTCCAGTACTTCTGCGAGTCGAACTGGATTCTCAAAACCAGCTAGATTGAGCAGTACATTTCCATCGCCTTTGCCAAGAAGAACGCTGTTGACGTTAGCGTACGTCGACACTTCAAACTCTCGGCTTTCCCCTTCTAGTAAGCCAGATGCTTTCACATTGTATTTACCAGCAGGCATTGGATTACCTTGATCATCTTTACCGTCCCATTCAACGCGAGCGTCGCCACCTGGCTGAGCTCCCACATCAAAGGTACGGACTAATTGACCCATTTCATTTTCTACACGAACAAACAGGTTATCCATGGACTGTGGTAACTTCACCATCGCCGCCATGCCCGCATCCGCTTGCTTAATACCGGCAGCGCCTGGTACCAACACATCGCGACCTACTAACGAGGACGCTTGAAGCGCTTGGTTAGACGTCATAGATGAATTCAAGTTTTCAAACTGAGTATTCATCTTGCCGATACCATCAACTGTGGCAAACGACGCCATTTGAGCGATCATTTGGTCATTGCTGACAGGCTTGAACGGGTCCTGCTGAGACAACTGCTTGGTAAGTAGTGATAGGAAATCTTCTTGCTTAAGATCCTGCTTACCTGTGGTCTCTGCAGCTTTGTTTTGTTCTTGCAGATTTTTTAGTTGGTCAAGGTAGGATAAACTGCCTTGACCAACATTGTTGATTCCAGCCATTTGCTATCTCCTATCTCTATTGACCCATGCGCAAAGTGCTTAACAGCATCTGCTTGCTCGAGTCCGCTACCTGAACATTTGTCTGGTATGAACGCGACGCTGAGATCATGTTTGCCATCTCTTCCATCACGTTAACGTTCGGCTTATAGATAAAACCTTCGTCGTTCGCGAGTGGGTGATCTGGGTTGTACTCTGCGTTTAGGGGCTTGTCGCTCTCTACAATGCCCATCACTTTGACTGGCACAGTATGATCACGGTTGTATTTCGCTTTGCTAAGCTCAGCACCAAATACGGCATGACGCGCCTTATAGGTGTCTTTGGCTGAGCTACTAATACTGTCGGCATTAGCGAGGTTACTTGAGGTCGTATTAAGACGAACCGATTCTGCGCTCATAGCGCTGCCTGTTACATTGAAGACATTAAATAAGCTCATCTAGATTACTCCCCTTTGATCGCTTTGGTCATATTTTTGAATTTGCTACCTAAGAAATCGACAGATGCCTGATGTCTTAGTTGGTTTTGCATGAACAAGTTACGTTCTAGATCCACATCAACGGTATTGCCGTCTCCTGTATCTGGCTGAGTTGGAGTGCGGTAAAGCACCTCGCCAGAAACATTCGTAGAGGCAGAAATATGCCGTCCATCTGTGCGGCTAAGACCAATACTTGCCCCTGAGGTTGCCGCTCTTAACGCACGGTCGAAGTCCATACCCTTAGCCTTATATCCAGGCGTATTTGCCTGTGCGATATTGGTAGAGATGACTTCAGCATTCTTCTCGCGCACCCCAACGGTATGCTGATGAATGCCTAGTGCATTGTTAAAAGAAATGGCCATTGAAACCTCATCGTTCAAAAATACGTGCCTGTGTAATATACAAAGCAATATCCGCGCCAAAAGTTACAAGACGACAAAAAAAGTAAATTTGTCGACTCAGGCGCACTCGATTCTTATCTGATTTACGCTATCGCAACCCTGGCAGAGAACTGTTTTGCAAAAAGCAGACCAAACAAGATGGTGGATGTCATTAGGAATGTCGTGACAAAAGTCATCCAAGCTTTTGCCTACCATCAGAATAGCAAACAAAAAAGCCTTGGCGAAGACCAAGGCTTTGAGAGATAAATGTTTGAGATGTGCCGCACTAAGATTTCAGCTTGTAGATGATACCCGGATTGCAGCGCACCATCTCAAATTGATCCGTCAAACCTGTCAAAGATTCGGATGCACCAAGCAATAGATAACCACCAGGGTTTAGACTTCGTGCCATCTGGTTGAGTACCTTAGCTTTCATGTCAGGCGAGAAGTAAATCAACACGTTGCGACAAAAAATGATGTCAAACTTTCCGAGCAGCGCATAAGAGTCCATTAGGTTCTGTGGTCTAAAGTTCACTAAACGCTTAACGTTGTCTTTCACCTTCATCTTGCCATTGCCGGAATCTTCGAAGAAGACACGACGACGCTCAGGTGACAAACCACGACCTAGAGCAAGGTTGTCATACTCCCCTACTCGGCACATATCCAACATAGTGCTAGAGATGTCCGTCGCAGTGATCGATACGCTCGGCAACATACCCGGTTTCTTGGTTTGTGTCTCAAGGACCGTCATTGCCATCGAGTAAGGCTCTTGACCAGAAGAGCTCGCCGCTGACCAGATCTTGATCGGACGCTTATTCGCCGCCATCTCTGGCAGCAGTTTATCCGCTAACACCGTAAACGGGTAGCCATCACGAAACCAAAGGGTCTCATTGGTCGTCATCGCATCAACAGTAGCAATACGCAGCTCACGATTACGTCCGATCACGACATCTTTAAGCAACTGGGACAACGAGCCAAGACCAAACTTTGATACAAGTGGACTTAATCGGCTTCTTACCAAATACTGCTTGCTATCGCCAAGCACAATGCCGCATTGGGATTCCAAAAAGCGGCTAAAATCGCGATACTCTTGATCGCTAATGGTTATCGCTGTCATTCAATTCTCTATACTACTTTACTAAGGCTTGCTTTCTACCGACGAAGCGGTGACAAGCTCTCGTTCTTATTCATTTATTTAGTCAGCGATGACTGCGGCTTTAACAGCGCCCCCTAATTCTTCAGGGTTGAACTTAGCAATAAACTCGTTAGCACCAACTCGCTCAACCATCGCTTGGTTAAAGACACCACTTAGAGAGGTGTGCAGAATAATATGAAGATCTTTTAGATCTGGATGGCGGCGAACCTCTGCCGTTAGCGTATATCCATCCATCTCAGGCATCTCAATATCCGAGATGAGCAGTGAAATCTGGTCGTGAATATTACCCTCACCAGCCATTTCTACAAGCTTGTTGTAAGCATCTTTGCCATCTTTCACCAAAATCGACTCAAAGCCAATAGATTCAATAGCTCGTTGGACCTGTTTTCTTGCTACCGCTGAGTCGTCAGCAATCATAATGCGCTTAACAACTTGCTTCTGTTTTTTCTGCTCAGCTTCGGCAATCTCTGTCGCAATGTTGCTGTCCATGGTCTCAACCACTGGCGAGATTTCTGCCAAGATCTTCTCAACGTCGAGGATCTCAACCAATTCGTTGTCGATATTAGTTACCGCTGTCAGGTAGTTGGCTTTACCTGCGCCTTCTGGTGGCGGCAAGATAGATTCCCAGTGCATGTTGATAATGCGCTCTACTGAGCTAACCAAGAAACCTTGAACACTGCGGTTGAATTCTGAAATGACCACAAAACAGTTTTCAATATCAGTCGTTGGGCGTCCACCCACTGCTAAGCTCAGGTCGATGACAGAAATAGTCTGTCCACGAATGTGCGCCACGCCCTTCACTAAGTGGTGAAGGTTAGGCATGCGCGTTAGTTTTGGGCATTGAAGCACTTCTTTAACTTTGAACACGTTAATGCCGTAGCGCTGGCGGCCCATCAAACGAAAAGTCAACAATTCTAGTCGGTTTTGACCTACTAGCTGCGTTCGTTGATTCACCGAATCCAAGATACCGGTCATAAGTTCATCTCCATCTCAAACTTTAAAGCTAAAAAAGTGATAGTCTATCTGGGCTTCTTAGAACCCGAGAAACAGAATGCTGTATTTTAAGACATCTTTTTTGCATACATCCAGTCACAAAATGAGGCAAGGGTGTAACTGGCTTTGCCTCTATATCGTCTGGCACGCGATATTCTTTAGCGTATTAACGCACGCAGCAACGCCTGAGCAAATAGAAAACATTCAAAAGGCTGCCCAAGCTCATGTTTTAGATACGATTGAGCAACCTCCGGGCGGAGAAATTATTGCAAACCCAGGCAATATCGACTCTCGCATCCATGCAACTGATTGCCCAGCACCGCTGCAGACCTCTTCCTCGACGACGCGTAATACCAGCAGTAATGTCACGGTGTTAGTAGAGTGTCCAGAAGACAACTGGCGAGTCTATGTGCCAGTAAGAATGTCTATCTCATTACCCATGGTGACAGCGACCAGACCGCTTGCACGTGGCAGCCTCATCGAAGCACAAGATGTCACCATGACCATGGTCGATAGAAATCGAGCAAGACGACAAGGGTTTAGCGACATGACACACGTTGTTGGCGCCAAGCTCAAGCGCAACGTCAAACTTGGCGATGTCGTTGAACGTAACGATGTTTGTGTGGTCTGTAGAAATGAAAAAGTCGTAATTCGCGCAGTGAAAAACGAAATGGTTATCTCGACGCGAGGTACTGCACTCTCTGATGGTTCCAACGGCGATCAAGTAAGAGTGAAAAATGACAAGTCTCAGCGTATAATTGAGGGAATAGTCACCGGCGTTGCAGAAATCACTGTTAATTTTTGATTTTTTTCTAAAGGTTTTCAGTTGCCCGTCGATATGGACGGTATACACGCATATTATGTGTGACACTCATGACCGAATTTCGGTGCATGAAAACGCAATATTGAGCAACTATAAGGCGAAACTATGGCAGGCATTGATAACATTCGATCTGGACAGACGCTAACGACCACGAGTCGCGCTCCTGCTCGTTCGGACGCCAGCAAAGAGAGCGCATCAACTCCAGTTGGTCAATCTTCAACAAAGCAAGATGCGGTGACGCTGAGCCAAGGCGGTAAAGCCATTGGTCAAATGCACCAGCAGATGGCGAGTCAGCCAAGCTTTGACTCTGCTAAAGTAGCGGCAATTAAAGACGCTATTGCTAACGGTTCGTACACCGTAGACGCAGAGAAGCTAGCGGACAACATGATGAAGTTTGAAGACGAACTTGGCGGACTACGATAACCGCGTTCATTTAAGATTTAGGTAAAGGTAATGGCAGCACTTGTCGATTTGATTGACTATCAACTCAAAAACGCAAAAGCACTGTCTCTTCTGCTATCGGAGGAGACGAAAGCCATTGCTGGGCGAGAATCGTCCGATATCGAGCGCATCGCCAAAGAAAAGATGACGCTCATCGGACAGCTGCAGCAAACAGACAAACGCTTAAGCGAACACCAAGACGTCCATCGTCTGACCGATGAGGCACCTTTGGCACAAAAGGTCGCCGACGTTAAATCCATTATTCTTGATTGCCAGCAGCTGAACGAGATTAACGGACAGAGCTTACAGCGTGCACAATTGAGCTTTAACAAGCTCAATAACCTAATGCAGCAAAGCCACGGAAAAATTGGCATGACCTATAACGCGGGCGGTCAAACGCACACGCTATCGACGCTGGGCACCAACCTAAAAGCTTAAACTGTCTTTACACACCCAATACAAAGAAGCGGCAATGTGTCACCACATTGCCGCTTTTTTAATGACGTTCGTTTCTAGAACAGAGTCTCACGCTTCTTCTCTGGTACGCGGCGAATCTCGCCGTAGTCGCGAAGTCTGTCCATCTTTTCAATGTCTAGTACCAGCTCAGTGACGTAGCTGTCGCCCACTTTGTAGCTTCGAACCACCTCAGCACCGCGAATAACGCCATCTACCGCACCTGTGGTCGACTCCACGCCTAATCGCTGATCTTGTAGATCCGCTCTTGCAGACACACGCAGGCCATAAACCTGTTCAGCGAGTTCACGGTAGGCATCAATCTTCGACGCGCGCATAGCACGAACTTGCTTCTCTTCATCGTTTCGACCAGTCTGCTCACTGATGCTGGCATAGCCTACAGCAGTAAGTGTGTTCTGATCCATAGCGCCAATTGGTGTACAACCAATCATTACCATGGCAAGCAAGGCGGCAAATATTACTCTCATCTTCATTTCCTATGGGCGTAAAATCACGGTCGTTGGTGTTGTCATTGTTGGGTCTGAACGAATCAGCACACCATCTTCGGTACGAATATGGTTCAACGTATCGAGGTCGCGACCAATACGGTCAGCCGGCAAGAAGCCTTGCGCCGATGCGACAACAATACGTGACTGCATACCAACCACACGTGCATTCACTAGCACACCGCCTTCTTGACGTAACATAGTACCAGTGAGAACAAATTGAATCTGTTGCTCTTGAGCGAGATCTTTCCAATCACGGCTGAGTGCGAAATCGCCTTGACGCGTCACCTGAATCGAACCGGTCGTTTTAAAGTCCACGACCTTAAAGCCACGACGCTGCAATTGGTGAATAAAGCCTTCCGAAACCGAGTTACCGAGCCAGTTAGTTGCGTCCATGTTCTGCAGATCCACAAAAGATGCCACAGCAATAGGGGTGCGCGAAGACACGCTTGTGTTCGAGTTCACTAGCTCTTCGGTAAGACTTTCTACAAAGTAATCCATGGTATGACGCGGACTCTCCATCAGCATAAATTTGCTGCCAGAGTACGACTCTTTACCGTTATAGATTGGTGAGTAGGCACAAGCGGTCAGTGTTAACACTGATGCCATCAGTAGCCACTTTTTCATTACACACTCTCCAAAAGTTATTAATTGGGTCGATTGCAACACCCTCTTACAAAGGTTGGAACAATCTTTGCTATTCTCATTCTGTCCTAAATAAGAAAGCCCGCTCCAATATTCGCTGAGAATTACTAAGCAAATATTGTTCCGCATTTGGAAAGGTAGTATGAAAAAATTGTTTCTTCTTTAATTTCAACGGCATTAATGACAATGACTGCCAGCAGTGCCTATGCAGAATGGTACGAAGTGACGGGCACCTCAACCATTGTCTCCTCTGAGAAGGCGGCAAGGATCTACGCGCTAGAAGACGCTGTTTACAAGGCGGTAGACTTCTCTGGCGCTGACATCGGTGGGCTCGCAACACTAGCACCAATGCTAGAAGACGACAGAGATCAATACCAATTCATCGATTCCGAAGTGCGCCACATCGTCATTGACGACAAGTACGTAAGCGGCAACCAGATGGTGGTAAAAGCTCGCATCGACATCTACCCAACGGCAAAGGCTTGCCATAAAGAGCAGTATAAAAAGACCATTGGCGTCGCCATGTTTGACATTGTTGATCCTCAGCAAGCGGTAATGGGTCAGATCTACAAGTTAGGTGAAGACTACAGCGCGGTTATCGACAAGCAGCTCGGAGCACGTTCGTACAGTTTCGTTTCCGTCGGTACTACCCGCTATGAAATCAACAAGCGACAGCCTGAGCGTATTAAAATGATCGCTGACGATCTCGGTGCACAGTATCTTGTGACCGGCGAGATTAAAGATCTTACTGCCACCATTGAGCAAGGTGGTCTGCTAAGAGACGACAAGATTAACCGCCAGTTCGCTATGGACATGGCAATCTTCGACGGTAAGACAGGTCATGAAATCTTCCAGCATACGTATCGTGAGATCGCGGAGTGGCCGTTTGCGAAAACCAGTAAAGTGGATACCAAGAGTGCGCGTTTCTGGACCTCGCCTTATGGCGAGATGATGCAGCGCGTTAGCCGGAATATTATGCTCGACCTTGAGTCTGAGATTTCCTGTAAAATGACACTGCCAGAGGTTGTCGCCTCATACGGCAACAAGGTGACCATCGACCTCGGTCGCGTCCACGGCGTTCAAGCTGGCGACAAACTGCGACTATGGCACACAGGCTCGTTCATCGACCAAAACGGTTTACCACGTAACAAAGTCAGCCGCAGCGACATTACCCTAACCGTTTCTCGCGTCTACGAACGTGATGCAGAAGCCACCGTTGATCAACCCGCTCTCGCCAACAGCATCCAGATTGGCGACGTAATGCACAAACAGAACTAAATCTGCCGCCACGGGCTTAACTTATTCATATAATTGAGTAATATAAGTCTTGAGCTCCCGTGGCACAGCTGGATAGCGCGGCCCCCTCCTAAGGGGCAGGTCACAGGTTCGAATCCTGTCGGGAGCGCCATATAAAAAGGGCTAGCAAGTTAGTGACTGCTAGCCCTTTGTTGTTTTTGGCTTTCTGTATAGCAAATATGTAGCAGATTAGATTTTGCTACCTAAGCAGCGTTGATCTTATAGGAACAATTATTTTCAATGTTCCTACGATAAGTCGAACACCCCCAAAACGCACCATACTTACCGCGCCTCAACTTCATCTCACTACCGCAGTGTAAACACACTGGACGCTCATGTTCACAACTAGAGTTAATGCAAACTTGATAGCCTTCTTTGATGTCGTGAGTCATAGGACTACCGCACTTATCGCACGGCGTTTCCTTGTGCTTACAACGCGGGAACAGCGTACAAGACATGAACTTCCCGTATTGACCAACGCGAGGCTTAAGGACTCCCACTTTACAAGAGTGGCAAACAGTTTTGTCAGCCTTAAGTTGCGTTAAGGAAACATCAAACTCATTGGTCTCAACTGGATAGTCGCCTTTGATTAGCTCAGTAATAAAGTCGCTTGCATCAGTCATGTCCGCGAGAAGATATGCTCTGTGTTTGGCGCGGGTCAGAGCTACATAGAATAATCGACGTTCCTCTGCATGTTCAAACGTGTCGCCTTGAGGTAACAACGCATTAATAAGCGTAGGAGTTTGCTTCTCAGAGGGGAAACCATGTTTGCCTGTCGTCAACCCCATAACCACAACGTAGTCCGCTTCTTTACCTTTGGATGCGTGGAACGACTGGTTTTCAATGTCTAACATGTGATAACGCTGTCTTAGCCACTGCAGATAATTGGCGTCTGGCATTTGATACCAAAACCTTGCCAGCAAATAGACTTTGTTTTTGTTTGACGAACTAGATTCAACAACGCTGTTAGCAATGGACGTTAACGCTTTATCCAGTGGTGTCATCCCTTGCTCTTCAGCTCCTTGTCTAATGATGCTTACAGCTGGTTTGCTAACCTGTACGAGAGACTTTATCTCTTTTTTGAGCTGAACAGGGTTCTGCGTAACAAAGCGCGTTGCCACGTCTCCAATAGAACTATTAAACCTGAACGTCATATCAAGCGTCGTTTTAGACGTTGCACCGAAGTATTTTTCAAAGTCTGTCGTTAGACGAACATCTGCGCCACTAAAACGATAGATTGCCTGCCAATCATCACCCACACAGAACAGCGAAGAATTTTCTTTATTGTCTCGAAGAGCCTTAACAAGCCTCGCCCGAGGCTCTGAGATATCTTGGAACTCATCGACGAGTATGTAACTCCAAGGGGATTGGAACTGGCCTGTTTCAACATACGATAAAGCTTTTGAAATCATATCATTGAAATCAATCACTCTCTCTTCCATCAGATAATCTTGGTAGCGCTGATACAGCGGCATCAACAGTTCCAAAGCCTTGGTAGTCTGCTTTGGATCAAGAGAGTTTTTTATGATTTTTTGAATACCTGCATCATCAAGACAAGCGGCTTTATAAAGATCAACTAGCGACCCTAAAAGGCGCGCTAGCTCCGTGACTTGTCCAGTTTGCTCTAAGTTATTCAATAACTCATTATCAGGCAGCGGATTCGTATTTACTTCACGAGCTACCAACTCACGCTCCAACACTCCCAACATCGAGCGATTGCGGTGTTGATGGTAATACAGCTCGACATACCCTGTACAATGCTTGGCATGCGTCTTTCTCTTCCACTCTATGCCTTGTTGGTATCTTTCTTTATCAATATATGGAGGAGGATTTCCGTCCTCATCTGTACCGTAATACTCAATGTAGATATCATAATCTGGCAGATAGAAGTCAGGTTCGTATTGTCGGTACTGCTCTGTTGCAACATCGATTCGATATTTAGCTTCATACTGGTAGTTGATGCCTTTTCTATAAAGCCAGTTAGCAATCACCATCTCACCAAAGCTCTTTACCTGCTCACCTTTCAACGTGCGGATATCGTTATCGTTGAGATATTTTAAGTACTCGCCTTGGGTTTTGAATTCGAACGGGTCTTTGTCTACGAAATAGTAAGCACTAAAATAGTCGAGCAACGCTTTCTTGTAGCCGGTATTTTGCATCAAAGAGGCAATAGCCTCATTCATCCATTTCACTTTTGCTCGCATGTCACCTTCCAAGGGCGATAAGCTTGGAGCTTTCCCTTCAACTTGTGAGATGATCTTCACGCCAAGACTATGAAACGTACTCGCCTTAACATCTTCAAATCCAAGTTTTTCCTTAATACGTTCATCCATCTCTTCCGCAGCGATTCTGCCATACGCCAGCATCAAAATATCGTTTGGTTGCGCTTGCCCACTTTTCACTAGATAGCCAGTTTTGCCAACCATAACACTGGTTTTTCCCGTACCAGCTCCCGCTAAAAGAAGGTTATTGTCGTTGTCAGTGATGCACGCAACTCTTTGTTTAGCAGTCAGCGGGTTAGATTCCACGTTGCTGAAGAATGAATCAAAGGCGTTAAGCTCACGCTCTACATACTCACGTCTGATATTCTCAATATCGGCTTGTTTCCAACTAGCAATGCGACTTAGCTGAGATGCAGTGTTTTTTGCCAAGTCGGACAGTCCCGAAGCCTTGTTCCAACCCCGCCAGCGCTTGTATTCTGTTTTGGCAAAGCTCTGGATGTCCCGTATGGATGAATCACGAAGAAATCGGGATTGGCATTTATTTTCCACCGAACCTAAGAACTTAGCTAAATGCTGTGCGTTCTGGTTAGCCCATTGAGGAAAGAAACGGTGCGGATACTTAAAGGGGAGGAAATAGCTCAGCGTGGTAAAGCGATATGGCTTACCTTTTACGCTAAAACTCAAACAACCACCAGTGATTGAAGTTTTTAGACTTGGGGCACTATCCAAATCTTCCCATTTGAAGAAACTCACCTCTCCATCTGAATCAGCTCGTATACCTGTTTCGCTAATTTCAACGACAAGCCGATTGTTGAAAATTCGACCGAAAGAGTTTGTGGTAAGTGTCCACTGCGTCATCGTACGCCACCGCCTAAAGTGTGATATGCCTCGTAAAGAGGCATAGTTTAACTTATCGGACAGGTACTAGTACTCGGACGTTGCTGATTTTTACATTTAATCAATAGCGAACTAAAAGAAGACAGGATATAACCAAACGAAGATATCAATACTTGGACGTTCGTTGAATATGGATGGAATATTCTCATCAAGAGATCGTTCAGGTAAAAGCTGGATCAATTAGTACCGAAATTCGGTCTTGGATCCAGATGATATGATCATTGCTTTTCTCCCCAATTCCGTCACCATTAACCCCAACCTAACCCCACAAAAAAGAACCAATGAAATCATTGCCATGGAATGCCTGGTTGCTGGCTGCGGTGCAACCTTTTGTTTTGTCTGTTGGAGCGCTGAATGTGTTTCTAGGCGGCATTGTTGGAGCTCAGCTTCATTCGGACCCGACACTGGCTACCCTGCCTGTTACCGCACTCATTGTCGGGGTGTCGCTGAACATCTTCCCTGCGGCGAGAATTCAAAAGGCGCTAGGTAGAAAGCAGGCGTTTGTTTTGGCGGCATTGGTCAGCAGCGTGAGTGCTTTTGGCGCGGCTTGGTCGATAGATAGTGGCAGCTTTTGGGGGTTCTGTGTTTGCGCTTTTCTACTTGGCAGTCAGCTTGCTTATGTTGGGCAGTACCGTTTTGCCGCCATTGAAAGCTGCAAGAGTGCCGCTCAACACCCACAGGTTATTAGCTTAGTGTTGGTGGGCGGAATTGCCGCAGCTTGGGTTGGTCCAGAGCTCCTCAATATTGGTCTGGCGATTTCATGGTTCGATTCTGAGTATGCTAGAGCGTATGCGGCGCTTGGCTTTCTTGAGCTCATAGGCGCGGCTGTGTTGGCGGTTGCGATGAGGCCTCTGACAGTGCAAGAGAACGACACTGACGATGGTGAAGCGAGAGATCTATCCATTTTGTTTAAGCAGCCTATGTTGTGGCTCGCCATTGGGTCAGGCTTAACGGCGTATGCAGTGATGGCTTTTCTCATGACAGCAACGCCGCTAGCAATGTCTGGGCACGGACACGATATTCAAAGCGCTAAATGGGTCATTCAAAGCCATGTGATGGCGATGTACCTGCCCTCTCTCATTACGCCTATGATCATAAAGCGTATTGGTATTTACAAGCTCATCACTCTTGGCTGCGTGATATTCCTCATTTGTATTGCTGTCGCATTACTTGGGCATTCTGTGCATCACTACTGGTGGGCGTTAGTTGCACTTGGAATAGGATGGAACTTCCTGTTTATTGGTGGAACATCGTTGTTGCCTCAGACGTATAAGCCAAGCGAGCGCTTTAAGGTTCAGGCGGTCAATGATTTTTCAATTACGGCTTTCCAGGCGTCGGGATCATTGGGGGCTGGAATCGTATTGTTTACCCAAGGCTGGACCTGGATGTTAGTTGCTTCGCTTTTCCCGATTGGACTATTGCTTCTGCTCAATTGGGTAGTAAAGAAATAGTGGTGAAGAAATAGTGGCGAAGAGACAGAAAGGACATGTTACCCCATGAGGCGTGGAGTACGTGTCCCTTCTCTAGGCTTTAGCTGTGATTGTCAAAACTGGAGAAGTAGCCCTGACTGATAGTTCGATATATCAAGCTGCAAATTATACTCTTCGGTCAATCCATCCAGCTTTGACTGCGCTGCATTTAGGCTCGTCATTACGATCGTATTATCATCAAGTTGCCATAACTGACGCGATCCTTCGTAACTAAACTGAAGCGCTAACATAGCATCAGCATTGCCTTGCTCAGCCGCAGCCAGCAACTTTCTATTCTTTCGGTAAATGAGGTTAAGCTCTTTCTTTAGCTGCCACACATACACGACTTCTTTCATTTTCGGGTGAGTTTTTAGTTTTAACAGGGTAAAACCCAGACCCAATGCACTCACCACGACACCAAGAAGATTCCAATGAAAATGCGAGCCCGTTTCGGATGGGAAAAAGAGTATCAAGCTTTGAGATATCGCTAAGCTAGAGACACTTAAGCTCACAATACATGCAACGATGACGATATTTAGACGTGAGCGATATAGCTGCTTGTCGATTGATTGTAATTGCATTCTAAATCCAATGGCTAATAAGATGATTACGCTTGTCTAGCCTTTAGAAGGACTGCTCTTATAAAGGCCAGAAAGTCAGTAGCTAGGGCAAACATTACCAAGCATCCGGCAATGTATCCACAGTTGCTACGACAAATAGCGATAAACATTGAGATCACTGGATTCAATCGTCGTATCACCCTTGCTGACCACTTCAGATAATATCTTCCCCGAACCACACGCCATCGTCCAGCCGAGCGTACCATGCCCTGTATTGGTAAACAGATTGGTAATCGGTGTCTTACCAATAATTGGCGTGCCATCTGGCGTCATAGGCCTTAGCCCAGTCCAATACTCTGCTTTTGAGAAATCGCCACCAAACGGAAACAGATCTTTTATGACCATGTCTATGGTGGCTTTTCGTTTCTCTGGAATCAGGGTGTTGAAGCCAGCAAGCTCCGCTGTACCAGCAACGCGTATGCGATCATCAAAACGGGTCATGGCAACCTTGTAGGTCTCATCCATTACCGTTGACGTAGGCGCTTTATCAGCATTAATAATCGGTATTGTCAGCGAGTATCCTTTAACGGGATAAACAGGTAGCGACAGCTCAACTTGCTTAAGCAAATCCCTTGAGTAACTGCCGCAGGCAACCACGTAAGCGTCAGCTTTGAAATCACCCTTACTGGTACTGATACTGGTAATTGCGCCGTTGTTTTGATTAAGGCTATGCACCTCAGTATCAAAGACAAAGCTCACACCCAATTGCCGCGCTTTTTCAGTGAGTGCGACGCAGAACTGATAGCAATCTCCAGTTTCGTCACCTGGCAGATAAAGACCACCCACCAGCTTGTCTTTAACATCAGCAAGTCCCGCTTCGACTTCTAGGCATTGCTCTACGTTTAGTAAGCTATGCGCAATGCCACTCTCTTTCAAAAGCGCCATATCTTTTTGAACAGCATCTAACTGCTTTTCATCTCTGAATATCTGCAGCGTGCCTTTTTGTCGCCCTTCATAAGCGAGGTTTTCGCTTTCTCTCAAATGAGTCAAACAGTCGCGGCTAAAGTTCGCTATTCGCAACATGCGGGACTTGTTCTGGGCGTACCTCTCTTCGTTGCAGTTGGCGAGCATTTTTGTCGCCCATGAAACCAGCTCAGGCGATAGTGAAGGCTTCACCTTTAGAGGAGCATGCTCTTGTGTCAGCCATTTCATCGCCTTAAGAGGGACCCCTGGTGCAGCCCAAGGTGAGGAGTAACCATAAGAAATCTGCCCAGCGTTGGCAAAGCTGGTCTCTTTACCACTCGAGCTTTGACGCTCTATCACGGTAACAGAGTGCCCCTCTTTTGCTAAATACCATGCGCTGGTTAATCCAATGACACCACTACCAATTACAATAACGTCCACAATACATCCTTATATCCGTACTAAACCCTGCCAAACTAAACATAGTTAGGAGAGTCCACTAATATGAGCCATGAAAATTGCTTAAAAAGTCTTCTTCCTTGAAAGGCTGATATTAAGCATCTGAGAAGCGTAACGCAGTGATCAATGCGTCGAAATCGCATTTAAGTATGAAAAAGAGGAAAAGTGGCAACGGCTAGATATACGAAACCGCCTTGGCCGAAACCGACCAAGGCAGATCTACAATTACTACCGATAGATAGAGATTAAACAGCTATCTATGCTAGTTACTTATTGTTAAACAGTGACTTAACATCAACATGTGCCCAATCACTCTCTGCACCTAGCGCTGGTAGTTTGACCCACAGTTGAAGCTCGTTTAGGTCTGCTACGATTTGGTAGTTGGTGAGATCCACATCTTGGTTAGTTGGTTTGGTTACACCACCGTTTTCCTTAAAGCTGCCGTCTTCGTTGTATAGCGCTAGGTCGAAGATATCACGCATTTGTTGTGTATCCAGTTGACCTGCTTTTTCATCGTGACGCGCATTCAGGTTATCAAAACGCTTTAGTGAGAAACTTTGTGTTTCACGTTTACCTAGCCCCCAATCCGGGTTCAAGAACGTGTTCACTGTCACGAACGAGCTTGCGCCTTTGTCTGCAGTGCGTAGACGGTTCTCTTGGATAGTGTTCTCGTAGGCGCATGCTTTGCCTTGCTGATCAGCAAGCATCCAGATAGCGGCCACATCAGTACGAGAGGCCTGGAAACGAGCGCTCAGAGCTTCGATTGAGTCAGACTCAGCCATATAGTCGAACACAGAGTTCAAGAATGAAGGTTTTTCGATAGAGACAATGTTACCGCCCATTGACGTACCATCATGCAGGTCGGTGTAAACGCCTTTGTCATTGAAACCTGTTACTAGCCACTGCCAACCTGGCCAGCTCACGTTCACGATGCCGTTTGAGCCATCCGTTGGGTTATAAACAGTCGTGTATATTGGGAAATCCAAGAATAACTCAGCCCAGTCCATATTGCGTCCGACAAGAGCATGGCCATCTTTGGTGTTTTCACCCCAAGTCGCCAACGATGAACAACCTGAGAAAGAGTGCAGTTTACCCAAGTAGATAGCCATCGGACCGCTTTGGTCTAGCACTACCACTTTCTCAACGGGCCAGCCAGCACCGTCGGCTACACCTTGGAAGTATTGTTTACGACGCAGTGACAGTGCGTTAAAGATGCGAGTACCAAACAGCTCAAATGCGTCAGCTTGGGTGATCAAGCCACGATTGATTTCTGGTTGAACGATTTTTTGGTACATCGCCTCCAGATGATCTTTCGCTAGCGCACCATATTGACGGCCCATCTCGAACCAACTGCCTTGCAGTTGAAGGACGTAAAGCATCTCTTCGTTGGTTTCAAAAATTTTGCCGTCTTCAAATTGATTAAGTAGTGTTAGTGTTGAAGTTGTCATCGTTAGTTACCTCGATAAAACAGTATTGTGAAGTCGAGGTGGATTGTATGAATCTTGTGCAAAATCAACCAATGCACAGTGATGGGTTAAGTCCTCCAATATTACTTTTCAATGAAAACGGAAAGGAACAGAACTGGCGATAAGCCTGACCATGTCTTAATGTGTATTGTATAAGCGTGCGAATTTTCCGTTTAAAACGGGCTTAATGTCTTGATGTTAGAGGTACTATTTGAGCAACTTGATCGAACAATGTAATCGAGAACTTAATAAGGTCGTAAAGTATTACCCTGAAGAGGAAAGAGACAGCGCTGAATGCTTGCTGGCTCAGCTTGTCTCTTGTGAGGTTTTTCTCATCCAGTACCCAATCCTCAATCACTTCCGAGGCAAAAGCTCACCTTGGTATCATGTACAAAACATCCGTCGAATTCTTCTAGCCAAACCCCGTGACGAAGCCATGAACTGCTACGAAGAGCCCATGTTTCAAGGATGGTCCATGGCCAAAATCGACAACGCCCGTGTCTATGAGAAAACCATTCCAGAACGGGTACGAAAAGCTTACTTAGACTACCAGTTCTTCATCGAGCAATATGGTAAGGGTGCTTACGACTAAGCCAACTACTCATAACGAGACGACGCTCGGCACAATGACATAATGATGCCAAAGCAGACACCTTGCGTGATCATCGCGGTGCCACCATAGCTGAAAAATGGCAATGGACTTCCCATGACTGGCAGCAATCCGCTAACCATCCCAGTGTTGATAAAGGCATATAAAAAGAAACTCAGTGCCAGTGAACCACACACCAGTCGGCTATAGGCGTGATGACAATGACAGGCGAGCCAAAGTGCTCTCAAGGTGATAAATAGATAGAGCGATAGCAGCAATACACAGCCAAGAAACCCCCACACTTCCGCATAAGCAGAGAAGATAAAGTCAGTATGACTCTCTGGAATAAAGCCGAGCGAGCTTTGAGTAGCGTTCATCCAGCCTTTCCCTGTCACCCCCCCAGATCCAATCGCAATATGTGACTGAATGATCTGATAACCAGAGCCCAGCGGGTCACTTTGCGGATTCAGAAACTGTACGATGCGCTTCTTCTGATAAGCCTCAATCACAAAAAACCACAGCAGCGGTATCGAGGTGGCAACAAGGGCAACAAAGCCACCAATGATCTTCCAGCTCATGCCAGCGAAATAGAGCACAAACAGCATATATATAATGCCGAAGATAGCGCCATCGAGATCAGGCTGAACAAATATCAAGCCCGCTGGTATGGCGGTCATCAAAATAGCGACGAGTAGCCTAACCCCGGTTGGTCGCGTCCCTTCTCTCTGAATAAACCAAGCCACCATCATGGGAATGGCCAGTTTCACCAACTCTGATGGTTGAAAGCGAAATCCTGCAATACTCAACCAGCGCTGAGAGCCGTTACTACTGTCTCCAGCAAGGATAACACCAATCAAAAGTAGGATGGTTAGCAGATAAAGATAAGGAGACACTCGGCGATACTGCCTTGCCGGAATCGACGCCATAATCACAACACACAAGATGGATATCCCACAGCGCATGAGATGGTTGGTCATGGTGGCTTCGCTATAACCGCTGGCACTCCAGATAGTCAGTGAACCAAGCAACATGATTGAGACGATCGCCAACAAGATGAGGACGTCGATTTTTGGAGTATTAAGAGCTTTCAGCATACGAATCTAACGAGCAACGCCATTAAGACGTTGCTCATCTCTACAAATATTATGGGTAAACAGCGCCGAAAGGCGCGTCTGATTAGGATTTTTTCAGGCTATCTCGATAACCCGAAATAACGCGGCGCAGACGCCAAGTAACAAAGGAGATGATAGCGGCGCACAGGGTCACAATAGGTGCTGCCATCAGTACCATCGTCGCGACTCTACTCACGGTATCTGGCAGTGAAGGTAAGACGAATCCTACGCCCGCTAGCAATGCAATCCATAACATTGCACTACACCAAGCGAAGTAGTGAAAGCGCTGAACTTGGTGTAGACGAATCCCCATTACCATAGGTACCAGTGAGCGAACTCCCGGGACAAACCTGGCAACGAATAGCGCAATTAGCCCATGGCGACCCAAAAGGTTATCGACCAGGCGCATATTGCTCTCAGGCACTTTCGTCAGCCAGCCTCTAACAACGGGAAGTTTGTTGAGCCAACGTCCCTGCAAATAGGCAAGCCAACTGCCCACGGAGGCAGCGATGATGAGCAGCGCGAACGCGAGAAACGGGTTAAGAACCCCGACGGCAGATAAGGTTCCTACCAACACAACGATACTGTCACAAGGCAATGGTGCAGCTGGCAAAAAACTGCTTTCAAGACCAATAAATAGGGTCACTAAGATATAAATCAGCACCGCGCTACCAGGCGACAGCAACGCGTCAAAGTCTTGATTCCAAATGGCAATCAAGACGTCTTGGGTCGCATCAAGCATAGCTACTCCCAACATAGTTACTAAAAAACGAAACGAGATGAATCGATGAAACGTTTAGGTTGAGAACTATCGAGAGTGAATAAAGCGAAACTTAAGGTTGGAGTCGTGCCAGCCACCGAGTCGAGGATGAGCGAAAGCCAGGTAACTTCTCGGGATCGCCCTTCTTGAAAGCGCAAACACAAACCATGAGGTCAAGGAGAGCACCAACATCAGCCAAGGCAGAGGGTCTTGAGGTCGAGCCTGAGGTTTTTGTGGTGGCAATCGCCACGTCGACAGACGCAGTAGTTGATGGTCATTGGCAAGGTCAGGAACCCGCTCTGGATTCACCACTGAAGCCTGGTAAAAGTGTGGAGTCTCACCAATAGACTCAGCGATGCTGCTCAATAGCAGCATCGTTAGCAAAGTCAGCAAGAATGGGACGAACTTTATCGGTCGCTTCACACACAAAGCCTAGTAGTGGGATCTGCCTATATGTACTGCCAAGCGCCTAAAAAAGCAATGAGAATTTAACGGCTCTAAATCCGATTAGAACTCGCGATTCATCTTCGATAGACATGAGATAAGTAAAGCTTCTTGCCCCTTATCAAAATGGCGAGTGATGTCTTTAACTAAGTCGAGGTGTAATTGGTTGTGGTGACGGTGAATTGCTTGCCCCGCCTCTGTCAACCCAACCACAATCGCACGGCGATCGTTCGGATGAGGGAAACGTTCCATCAATTTTGCAGCCACTAGCTTGTCGACCTGCACCGTCAAGGTACCAGTGGTGATCCCCAGCTTATCGGCGAGCTCTTTCATTCGCATGGCTCCATGAACACCCAAAACCTCTATGGTGTGTACTTGAGCCAATGAATAGCCGGTCTCTTTGACGACAGACTGCTCCCAAGACGACATCTTGTCGTAAAACTCGGTCAGTAACTGGTTTAACGTTTCTAGATTCTGCATTAAGTCGAACGTACTTCTAATGTGAGATGACTTATCTTATCAAACTTACTCATCTTTTGTTTGTACGCCAGCAAAGAAAGCGAGTCCTTAGACACCAAAGTAATCGCCGCTGCATAATGATGACCACTCACTCTCCAGATATGCAAATCAACTACATCAGCAAGGGGCGTAAGCTCTTCACGAATTTCTTCTCGATACGACTCCTCTATGCTTTCGTCAAGCAAAATAGGGCTGGTTTGTTTTAGGAGATTTAGCGTCCATTTACCAATAACCAGGGCGCCAACGATCCCCATAAATGCATCTAGCCAATTCCATCCATAGAGCTTACCCAGAATCAAAGCACCAATGGCAAGTACAGAGGTCAACGCGTCCGCTAAAATGTGCAGGTAAGCAGCTCTTAGATTGTGGTCGTGATGATGGTGTGCATGTCCGTGATCATGTGAATGCCCATGGTCATGATGGTGGTGGTCGTGATGGTGGTGATCCCCCAGCAAAAACATACTCGCGACATTCACGGCCAGGCCAATAAAGGCGACGATAATAGCTTCATTGAAATGAATCGGCTGTGGATTGAACAATCGGTGCACCGATTCGACGATCATCATAATCGCCACAATACCCAGCGCAATCGCACTGGTATAGCCCCCAAGTACGCTAACCTTGCCCGTGCCAAAGGAGAATCTATCGTTGTTCTCATGCTTCTTCGCATAGCGATAAGCAAACAAGGTGATACAAAAAGCGGCAGCGTGTGTGCCCATGTGCCAACCATCAGCCAACAGTGCCATGGAGCCGTAGATGGTTCCCGCCACGATCTCAACCACCATAGTGGTGACAGTGAGCAGCAGCACATAAAAAGTTCGTTTCTCACCTTGGTGATTATGGCTAGAAAAATTGTGTGAGTGAGGCGCAGATTCAAAAGACATGGGGGCACACTTTGTTTGATAATCAAAATACTTGATTATCAATTTAGTTTGACTATCAAACAAAGTCAACCGTAAGTACCTAACACCCAATAAGATTTATTGGTTGTCGTACGCCTCGCGAGAACGATTAATCTCATCTTGATGACTTTCTGCCCACTGAACCAGGTTATAGAGTGGCTTCACGAGATCTCGGCCCAAATCTGTCAAAGCATACTCAACGCGCACCGGCACCTCTGGGTATACCGTTCGATTCACATACCCTTCTCGCTCTAAATCACGCAATGTCTGAGTCAACATGCGTTGCGAGATCCCTTCGATTCTCGACTTCAATGCATTAAATCGATCAGACCCATCCACCAGCGCAAATAAGATCAGCAATGACCATTTATCGCCTATTTGTGCAACCACATTTCTTACTGGGCAGTCGCTGTTGTTATAAAACACTCGTCTCTCTGTATTCGCCATTTCAACCTTCAACCTCTGATCATTTGTTTGTCTATTTCGCTCCAACAGTTACCAAAAGGTAACCAGCGCAGCTTTCGGTGCCTTCTTGTAGTGTAGGTTACTATTAATTACTATGGTTATCAATCTATACCAAACAAGCAACATTAGAAAGGGAGATCACCATGATTAAACGACTTACTTCACTTATGCTTCTCGTCGCAACAACCACCGTTTTTGCGCAGTCTAACGACTCTGTTACGATAGATCTTGCGTCATTGAAGAAGGAAAACTGGACTGAGCAAGAAGCCAAAAATGCTGCTCTGATCACTGACTTTGTGCAGCACCTGATGAACGACCATGACTTTGATTATGTGATGAAGCATTACAACGACAGCGCCTATGTGCAGCACAATAGAAACCTACCAGATAAAGTGACGGGGCTCGTTGGGTTTCTAACTGAGTTTGTCGAGGAATATCCAGACTACAGCTATGATGTTAAGCACATCTATGTCGACGGAGACTATGTGATTTTTCATTCCCACGCGACACTAAATAAAGAAGACCGAGGGGACGATGAAAAAGGAATGAACATTATCGATACTTGGCGCATCGAAGATGGTCGCATTGTCGAGCATTGGGACTCCATTCAAGCACTCGACTTTTCGATGAGAGTCTACTCCCTAATCAGTGGTGGCGATATTGCCAACGAGAACGGCGTGTTCTAATAGCCGACCACTACCAAACAAGCGCTCGCCTACTCACGACGTAACGATGACTGCCTCCAATCCGCGCAATGCTATGGGGGCAGCATTTACCACTCACTCTACGCATCATCCTCAAAACTATTCATAACTCAATATTGATAGAAATTAACTATCAAAATAATAGGGGTAAATTACTTCTGTTACTGAGAATAATTATCAATAATATTCACATCAACACAGATTAGCGTTCAATGAGGGTAACGTCATGATCAAGACTATAACTTTTGCAGGCATCCACTTCACGATTGCAACCATGGTAGCTTTTGCTCTTACTGGTGACTTTTTGTTAGGTAGTCTTGTCGCCATGATTGAACCAACCATCAACACGGGTGCTTTCTACCTTCACGAAAAAGCGTGGCAAAAAGTCGCCTTTTTAAAACGTCGACAGTCTTTGACTCAAGTGAAAACCGCTAGCTTTGCCGTTATTCACTTTAGCGTTGCCTTCACTGTGACTTACTTGCTAACTGGGGATGCATTTATCGGTGGCTTGATGGCAACAATCGAACCAGCCATTAACTCAGTCGCCTACTTCTTCCACGAGAAAGTATGGCAGCGCAAATCTCGCGAGAGCATCGATGTTAACTTCAACAAATCGGTTGCCGCGTAACGACCACCAGCGCAATACATTCAGAATAATCTATTCGAAAACCCAGGGGCATGTCATCGACATGCCCCTTTTTACATCTATCCATTAGGCGGGCAGTAAATTCTAACTCGGAAATAGTAATAGCTAACAACCTCCTATGAATAGTGCTGACATATTAGTCAATGAATCACATCAAAAACCTAATAGGGGCCAAGTTTTGCCTTTTGCCTTTCTATCTGATTCCTCTATAGTAAGACCTACCTCCAACCATGACGATGACCGATACCGCAATGAGCAGACCACTACGAATCGAATACCCTGGCGCCTTGTATTATGTCACTTGTAAAGGCAACGACGGACAACCTATTTTCCAAGATAGAGGCGATTTCGAACTGTTCTTACAGGTACTCGAGCATGCTGCCGTGCGATACAACTGGCAGGTCCATAGCTACTGCTTAATGTCGAATCAATATCATGTGATGTTAGAAACGCCGGATGGCAATCTGAGTATTGGTATGCGCCAGCTAAATGGTGTGTACACGCAGAGGTTTAATCACAAACGTGGTCGCAGCGGACACCTATTCCAAGGTCGTTTTAAATCGATCTTGATCGACCGAGAACCTTACTTCTTATCTGTTAGCCGAGATATTTTGTTAAACCCAGTACACGCAAAAATGGTCGTCGATCCAGAAAGTTACCCATGGAGCAGTTGGTGTTATCTAAACGGTAGCAAACCATCACCAACCTGGTTTGATAGTAAAACTACGTTAGAGTCATTCGACAGCAGTCCATCCACCGCGCTAAAGAAATACAAACAGTTTGTCTTGGATGGCAAAGATGAAAATCCATGGCAAAACGTGAAACGACAGATTTTCTTAGGCGATGAAGCGTTCATCCAGCGTCATCTTTCTAACCTAGATGGTAACGATATTGAGCTCAGTGAAATCCCCACGGCGCAGCGACGCTCAGCTCCTTTGACGCTAGAGGCATACGAACAGCAAGCACAAAGCCGCGACGAAGCGATTTGTTTGGCATTTCGAAGTGGCGGTTACACGCAAAAGCAAATTGGTGCACATTTTGGTCTGCATTACTCACGAGTTAGTCGTATTGTTTCTAAATCGACGCTCTAACTGAGAGCTGTGTTAATCGTCAACTGTGCGTTATCACTCACTTACTGCTTTTAACTCTATGAATGATTAGACATTTTGTTACGACTTTATAAAAGAGTGCGGTAGAATCGCCAATCCACTATTAAGAGTGTTAGCGCAAAGACTAACCCAAATGTGGCATATCAGAGTAACAATAGCAGTAAGGTAATCAGATGAATCGAATTGTTCATGTTCCCGCTCAGTTTTGCGAGGTGGGCAAGCATGAGACTGTCGACTATAGTGATTCTCCCGTTTGGCGAAAAACAGGGTATTCGAAATCCGTAGTTGATAGTGTCCGTTTGGCAGAAGATCTGCAAAAAGCCGTGGAAACACTCAACCACGATGGCTATGAGGTCGTGGCTATCACGCCCATTACAAGTGGTGACTATGACTACAAGGCGTTATTAGAGGCAGGTGGTCGTGGTGAGAATGGCTATGGTGGATACGGTTATGGCTATGGTTTTAGCTATACACAAGGCCTTATTGTAACGGCAAAGCGGATTCGTACTTCTTAATCGTCTCAGTGTATTTCAATCGAGAAGATTGCATACCGATTTTTACATTTTGCCACGCTCTAGTCATAGCGCTTCTGTTGATGCGTGGTAGGATCATCTCAATCCAATAATCTCCTTTTTTACATCCTATTTATTGGTAATAAGGCCTACCGGTATCAGCACCCAGTAGGCCTTGTTTGTTGCTAAGGCAGACAAGCGATTACGATGCAGCGGCGTACTGCTCCAATTCTTGATGCGTTGCGGTCGTGATGTACTGACCATCTAGATAGAAATCAACTGACTCTTCACCACTTACGCCTACTAAGGTACGAGCTTTACCTTCCTCGTCGATAAACTCCATTTGCATGGTGTTGTTATCAAGCTTTGAAAGCTTCACTGGTGCGGTAGAGAACTGCTTACCAACTTTGTGGTTTACTTTGATGTACGCCTCAGCTGGCGTATCTGCCACGGCCTTTTTCTTAGTAATAGGGTTCGTGCCCGTCCAAAACTCGATCGAGTTAACCACAAACAAGTCAGCCGCAGCCGTGATCGCGTAAACCGGTGACATTAGAGTATAAAGACCAGCACGGGCGTAACGGTTGTCGACCCCTTTTAGGTTTACTTCATACATAAGTGCACCCGTTGTTGCCATTTGACCGATACAGCCAGTCAACATTGTCGACATTAGTGCTGCAGTAATCGTTGTTTTGATCAGTTTCATTGCTTAAAAACCTCTCACTCACACTGCCAACACAGCGCAAGCAAGTTGATTGAAATTATTAGAAAAAGCCAGCAATCAGTGCTGGTTTTTCATTCCCGCCACCAATAAAGGGCGCGGGATTATAACTCCAATCAAAATCGGTTCTAGGCGCATTTTTGCTGCGCTATCTGCGTATTAACATCCAAGATCCACTTTCTCAATAACTACTCACAACAAAGCAATTAAAGTGTTTTAATTCATAACGTTATACTTGGTTTCTTTATCATTCATCTGTTCACATCGCCACGAAAAAATCACAAAATTTCAACCTGTGACAGTCATGTCCTACAACAGCACCAAACTTGCCGTTCCCAAGAAGGCGAAGAAACCCACCACGTCTGTCACTGTGGTCAAGATAACCGAACCAGCAAGTGCAGGATCAAGCTTTAGCTTATCGAGTATTAATGGGATAAGTACCCCAAACAATGCCGCGGTAATGATATTAACAATGATCGCCAATGCGATGGTGCCGCCAAGTAAAGGAGACTGGAACCACAGCCCGGCAACTGCGCCAATGATAGCCGCCCATAGCAAACCATTGATGGCACCGATCCCCAGCTCATTTTTGATCAAGGCAAATCGGTTACCTGAGGTGATCTGGTTTAAAGCCATAGAGCGAACCATCAGCGTTAGGGTTTGGCTACCAGCAATTCCCCCCATAGAAGCCACGATCGGCATGAGAACTGCGAGTGCGACAACTTGGGCGATGACATCTTCAAACAAACCAATCGTCACTGAAGCAAGAATGGCAGTTAACAGATTAATACCCAACCACACACCACGCTTTTGCGAGCTTTTAAGAATCGGAGCAAATAGATCATCGCCCTCATCCATACCCGTACCAGCCATAAGGCGCGTTTCATAGATTTCCCGCTGGGTACTTAATGCAAACTTCCAATCGATTTCTCCGACCAGACGTTTGCGCTCATCGAGTACTGGCAACGCGGCAAACGCTGAGCGTTCCATTGCGTCTACCGCTTCGGTTAACGCCATATTGGCACTTAGAGTGTTCACATGCTCAAGCACTAACTGTTTGATACGCGCTTTTGGGTCAGCGCTTAGTAAATCGATGTAGTCCACCATGCCTCGAAAGCGTTGCTGCTTGTCGATAAGATAGATGTGGCTTGCCGATTCGACATTGTATTTAGCAACTAAAACTCGAGCACGCTCTACGGATATGTTGAATGGGATAGCGATAACCTTACGCTCCGCCCAGCGACCTAGCTCTTCTTCTTCGTATTCATTGGCTTGGTCATAAAGCTCGAGTTCACCTGGTTCAAGCAGCGATATCGCTTCTTCAATGATATCTTCTGGTAGAGAGTCTGCCCATTCTATAAGCGATAGGTTATCCAGCTTTGCGAGCGTGAGTCTTAGCTCTGTCTCTGACAAAGCATCAAGAATCGACACCCTTACTTCGCCGCGCGACTCGGTCAATACCTCGATATGACTCTCAAGAGGCAGTTCACGCCATAACCGCACCCTTTGTTCAATTGGGAAGGCCTCAAGGATCAGAGCGATCGACGATGCGTCGAGACCTTGTTCTATAAAGCGATTGAGAATGTGCGGCTGCTGTGCCTCTTCTGCCTGTGAGATTTGCTCAATTTGAACTGACAGATCTTGGAATTCGCTCACTGCGGGCTCCCTGTAACCGTGCGCGTAATTAGAATACCTTCTATCATAGCGAATAGGTCACCAAGCCACATTCAGAATATTGATAAAGCTGAATAAATCTTAATCGTTTAGCGTCACTTCGACTTTAATTTTCCCCATGACTAAACACGATCTCTCCTTGGAGCATGGTCATTACCACACGAGCTTTCGCGATGTCTTCCGGATCAAGTTCACGGATATCTTTATCTAGCAAGACCAAGTCAGCTGATTTCCCTATCGCGATGGAGCCTGTTAAGTGGTCGATACCTAGGCTTTTAGCAGCATTGACGGTGTAAGAATCAATCGCAGCTTCCAATGTTGGTAATCCGCTGCGTTCCATTATCAAGCTGTTGCTGATACCTACTAGCGGATTGATGTCATGCACATTCCAATCGCTGCTTAACGTGACATTAGCACCCGTATCAAATATCGCCTTAAGGTTCATCAATCGGTGAGCTCGCATTGCTCCTATAAAGGCTTCTGCCCATGCATGATCGTTATAGGCAACGTAGTCTGAACCCACTTGGAAGTCTGCGCTGACGCCGAGCTTGTTGAACCGAGACTCATCGTTTTTATCGACGAGCTCAACATGGGTCAGGGTATACGGCTTGTTACTTCCTTGCTGGCGCACCTGCTCAATAGCATCCAAAGATTCTCGAACAGCACCATCACCGATAGCGTGTATGTGAGCACTATAGCCGATATCATTCAATGCCTTGAGCCAGTTGGTCATCTTTTGGGGCGGAATATAGTTGATGCCATAGGGCTTGTTCACTAAGTAAGTATCGAGATAGGGAGCCAACAGCTTCGCCGTACCATTAATGATAATACCGTCACTGTACATCTTCACTTGGTTGATAATTAGGCGATCGCTCATCGTCGGATCGGTGGAATAGATAGATTCAAGGTACTTAAGCTGCGCCGTCATTTCTTCGTTGGGGTATACCCAAGGTCGCAGCGCGACGCGCGCGGTTAAGGTCTGCTGATCCTCAGCATGACGCCATACCTCATACCAGCCTCGCTTCCAATACAGCCGTCCATCACCAATGGTTGTAATACCGTGCTCTGCTGCTGTTTCAAGCCCTACAAGCAAGCCCTGATAACTCTGTTCAAATTGATTATTCAGACTATTCCAAGCAACCTCCATAACCGCATCCCCAGCACTATCTAGCAATATGCCATTAAGCTTGCCAGAGGCTTCATCACGCAGAATGACGCCGCCTTGAGGGTTAGGTGTGTCTTCAGAGATCTGAGCTAACTCTAGGGCAGTTGAGTTCACCCACATGGAATGAGAAGTTTGCTCCATTAAGATCACAGGACGATCAGGGAATATGCTGTCCAACATATCGAGCGGTGACTGGTCAGTGTCATGCGCTAAAAGCATCTCAAGTGAAAAGCCATAGCCCATTAACCAAGCTTTCGATTGTGATTGCTGTTGGCAATACTCAAGATAAGGCTTTAGTTTCTGTAGCGTCGCTGAAGCGCTTAACTCACAGTTACCTCCCGCCTCAGATGCCGCTTCGAACACATGGTTATGGTTGTCAATAAAGCCCGGCATCAACAACTGTCCATTCAGGTCTATCACTCGTGTCTTATCATCAATCGATGCAAGCAGCTCCTCTGACCCGCCAATCGCGGTTATTACACCGTTTTGAATGGCCAGCGCACGTGCGTCTTGATTGTTATAGATCGAGCCATTGACTAAAACGATATCTGGTGCGGCAAAAGCTATTAAAGGGCTAAAAAGGCCTGACATAACCATCGCAAAACGCATCGATTTTTTTAGCATAGCCGGAAATATATGGGTCACCATTTTGATAAAAGCCTCAAAATCCATCAGCTAGGTGTATGGAATATAAATGCGATATTAACTTTTTAAATCAATTGGTTATATCCACCAAATTGATATTAATAAAAGTACATAAGACTATTCACTTCTATGTATATGAGTGTAATGATATGTACCGGCTTATAAAAACTGAACCAATATCACAAAATAACAACGTTTGGGAATCATTCATGTGCAAGTGTAAACAAGCAGTATCACTAGTTAGAGTCCGACGCAGCGTCTGGCAGAAACTCTCTGGCATCAAAGAGGTTTATCGATGCCGAGAGTGTGGAGATAAAACCATCGTTCGCTAACGATACTGATTTACCAATAACGCTGCCTAGGTTGAAACTTAGGTGGCGTTTTTTTTCTTAATGCACTTTGCATTCGACCGAAGTTTCGACCCAGCATAATGCGTATTTGACTGTAGGTTTCATAGGCGAGTAGCTTCCACGCTGGTGCAGTCCAGTATCTGGTGTACATATGCTTCATGGCAGCATTCACATCAGGCGACATTTTCGTGATTTCGGAAGCGAGTGATAACGCTTCCTCTAATGGTTGCTCACACACCTTTGTCACTAGTCCATACTCAAGCGCTTGTTGCGCAGTAAGCTCAGTCCCACAGATAGAGATCAACAAGGCTTTGTCTTTTGGCATCACTTCTCTAAGCGCTATCGAGCCTGCCATATCCGAAGTTAACCCCATCTTAGATTCCATGATCGACAAGTTGGCTTCTGGTGAGCAAATACGAAAGTCGGCACCTAGCGCGATCTGCATGCCCGCTCCCCAGCAATAACCATCAATCGCTGCAATCACAGGAACAGAGAGTTTGCGCCAATTACTACTGACTTGTTGCGCACGATTAGATTGGCCGGGAAGCCATTTGAAAAGCAGCCTCACGGCATTGCTCTTTTGCGTCATCATAGATTTGAAATCTAAACCCGAACTAAAGTTGCCTCCAGATCCTGTCAAAATCACCGCTCGTAGTTGACGATCTCTTCTGAGCAAACGACTGACATCAATTAACTCATCAAACATGGCCATATCGACGCCATTAAGTTTGTCTGGTCGATTGAGTGTTACGGTCACAATATCGTCTGAACGACTTACTTCAATCCTTTGATATGTCATCTTTGTGATTTCCCTATAGCTGTTTTCTGGATGTAGTTATTTTCTGAAGTTACATGCTGACTTTTTAATCAGTTTAGTGAGGGTTCGCGTCGACGTTAGAATATTTACTCAATAATGAGAGATCTCACCTATTTACAGCAGGGTTACGCATTGTGTGAGATACTGCTGATCAAGTAGCGACTTCACTACTAATTTTAAGAGGTCGGTTACGTTCTAAAGTTATAGTGCTTGTTTTATATCATTTGAGTGCTTGAATGGAGGTGCTCCATTGGATGAATAGGAAGTACAATCCATGATTACGGAAAATCAAAACTCGCAAGTGTCAAACAATGACACTCAACCCGCACCTAATGCCCATCAGAGTGCCGATTCAATACATGTCATCGAATATAAACCTCAGGAGCCTTGGTGGTTTAATGCGATTATGGCCACGTTTACCTACCTGCTGCTGGTCTTCGTTTTACCGACTCAATTAGCCGGTGGTGACCGTGACACATTAGCGCTAATCGACTCGATCAGCCGGTTGGCTATACCCATCTCGTTGATATGGTTTACGCCTACAATATTCAACAAACTAAAACAGCTTCGTCAAACTAAAGTGACACCAGCGTAGCCGTTGAGTGATCATTTATAGGCATCAGCAAGACGCTTGTCGGTAAAACTTTATTTTTCTAGCTTCACTTCAGAACTTTATTGATTTACAGACAGTTAGCTCTAGCACACTTTTTCCCCACTAAAAACGTGAGTGAGATCACCTTGATCGTACATTTTCATAGTGTTATCGTGGTTTGGATGACGAAAATGTGACCACAAGGAGTGTGCTTTGCCGAATATTCAAGTGAGTCGTTGGCGTGTTGAATCTTGTCCTGAAGCTTTAGAGCAAAAGATCATCTCAGCCGTCGCCTACAAGGAAATGAAGGGAACTATTTCTGATTTTGAGTTGTGTCAGATATTCGGAGAAACCGTTTGGAAGAGCGGCGATGATTACCATACTCATGCAGTATCCGTGCTTATTAACGAAGCAGAAAAGTGCTGCAGAGTCATACCAAGACAGTTAGCCTAATAGCTTTTAGTTTGCTTATAGTTTTCAGTTTGTATCAACAACTGTCTTAGTCTCATTAAAAAGGTCTACCCTAGGGTATAATGCTTGTAAGTTAAGAAGCATCTAACACCTTTTAGAAGGTCTAGTCGCATAGCGACTGGGCCTTCTTTTTACTGCTCTTGGATAGCTTCTATCCCGCCTTTCTGGCAACGTAAAACTCTCAGCCATATCTAGGATATAGTTCATCACCTCCGGGATTCTTCCGGGTGCGACGGCAGGAAGGAGTTGTAACTGTCCTATTAAGAACAACGAGGCTTGTTTAAAGCCTATCTGGTAAGGCATTACCTTATTTTGGTCGTAGGCCATTTGGCACATCAAGAACCGCAGTAGGTTATAGGCCAACAGCATACCCCACAGTTCTTGTTCTATTAACTCGGGCTTTTTACTTCTTAGGGTCAGGTTGTTTTGGAGCATATATTGTTTCATTTCTCGATAGCCCAACTCTATCTCCCATCGATGGCTATATAGCTCCGAGATGTCTTTTCCTGGGTAGCGTAAAGGGTCAGTCATCGAGGTCAACAACCGTACCTCTTTACCCTTAATAGTCTTAGTTATCAATCGAGCTTCCAGTGTTTCCGGTGCGTCGTGCCACTTTTTCCTAGCTTGAGGGGATAGCTTTAATTCGACCAACTCTTGCCCACGCCCTAATTTGCGGAGCATTGTGTATTGGGCCCCTTTACGCATTGGAATAAGCCAATGTCTGTCTACCCCTGTTGTTTGCCAGCGGTGTAATAGACCTAGAGCATAAAAACCTCTATCGAAGATAGTTAGGCTATGGTCGGGAGAGTGATCGATGAGCTCCGTAGTTAAGTCCACTTCGCTCTTTGATGTGGAGTCGAAAGATGCACTATTCAGAAGATGACTTGTCAGTTCCATATGGCAGACCATTCGAACCTGAGGGTATTCGGACGAGCATTTTTGATTCCGAGTTCGACTGAAGCGTTCGTCATTGTCTTTAGTATCAGGAGTTCGCCAGACTACACCGTCGACCGCATGCAGTGTTAAACCATGCCAGTCTGGATGGGGCGTTTTGTCATTCCAGAGCTTCTGCGTTTGAGTAAAAACCGATTTCATGACATCGGAGCCCAGCCTTTGTCTTGCTTGGATTACTGCACTCGGAGCAACAAATGGCTTCTTACCTGGGAGAAGAATATCCAGCTTCGAGACGACTTTCTCCATGGACAAATGGCGATACAACCGTCATTCCGCAGCCAATTTCAGAATTAAAATAATGTGATCCAGTGATCATTTACAACGGTTAGTGCGATAGGCCTCTTGACCGCGATCCCCAGTTTTGATCTATTACTGTTATTTAACGGTCACTTATTATGTCTGCTGTTCAACCTGTCATTAAACGCCTGGACCACTTAGGGCTAATCGCTGCTTTCTGTCATGAAGTCGGTTTACCAGGCATTATTGATCGCATCATTCCCAAGTACTCGGATCACAACGTCTCACATGGCGATGCAGTCTTAGCTATGATTCTGAATGGTCTTGGCTTTCACAGTAGAACGCTGCATATGTTCTCTGACTTCTTCGAGACGAAGCCTGTTGCCAAGTTACTCGCTAAAGACATTGAAGCGCACCATTTAACTGACGATGTACTCGGACGCACGTTAGATGCTTTATATGAAGCAGATGTGTCCGCAGTTTATCAAGCGATTGCAGAGCATGTCGTTGATAAGCTTGGACTTAAAACAGACTCTGTCCACCTCGATATCACGAGTTTTCATGTCGATGGTGAATACGCCCAAAACGAAGATCTTAATGCCATCAAACTGGTAAAAGGCTACAGCCGAGACCACCGTCCAGAGCTAAATCAAGTGGTTCTTGAACTGATTTGTGAAAATCAAGCAGGCCTACCTGTTTACATGCAAGCGCTCAGTGGCAACACCAATGACGCTAAGGCATTTTCAGAGGTCACTAAACGGCATATTCATTGCCTTAAGGCTGCTCAAAACAGTCGCTACTTCATCGCCGATGCCGCTCTATACACCGAGGAAAGCATTCGTTCACTGGATGAGCAACAACAGAAGTTTATTACGCGTGTTCCAATGACCATTAAGTCGGCCAAAGAAGCCTTAATGAACCTTGAACTAAAGCAGTTGAGTCCTATCGGTAATGGTTACTCGGGTTGTTGGATTGACGCTGACTATGGCTCAGTATCTCAGAAATGGCTGTTGGTTCATAGTGAACAAGCAACCAAACGAGAAGAGGCAACGTTCTATAAGAACTTAGATAAAAATATCACCAAAGAGCTGAAAGTACTGGGACAACTAATGAAAAAGAAGTTTGCTTGCGCAGTGGATGCCGAGCAAGCAATGAGCGACTTCGTCAGCCAGTGTCATTTGCTTGGCTTTGCGCAACCAACCATCGTTAAAGAGCCAATCTATTCAGGTCGCGGTCGGCCGAAGAAAGGCGCAAAGCCAGCGGGTTACCATTATGTTATAGATGCTACGCCTTATACCGATCTAGAAAGAGTGAAGCTGGCCAAGCTTAAAGCAGGTATGTTTATTCTCGCAACCAACGATACTGACTGCGCCGATCTAACAATGGCTGAGTTGCTTGAGCATTACAAGTCACAGCAAAAGGTAGAGCGCGGATTTCGCTTCTTGAAAAGCCCTGAGTTCCTAACATCATCAATTTTCCTGAAGAAACCTCAGCGAATTGAGGCACTGTTGATGATCATGACGCTTAGCCTACTCGTTTACGCAAGCTTAGAGCACAAAATCCGAGAGAGTCTCACTAAGACCGAAGAGTTCTTTCCTAGCATGGTGAAGAACAAAACGACAACCAAACCGACGGCTCGTTGGGTATTCTTAAAATTCGAAGGTATCGACACACTCGAGTTTGGCGGTCAAAACTTCATCACGGGCATTCAAGAGCATCAGATTCGGCTGCTCAAGCTTCTTGGCGCACTGTATGAAGCGGTTTATTCCTAAATTGGCTGCGGAATATCGGATACAAAGACATCCCAACAACACTCCAAACCATCATTTCCATTGGCAATCTTCGTCTACGAATAGTCGTAATCCCTGTATCTTCCAAACATTGGGAAATGAGTTCTGGCGAAAGCAGATCAGATAAACCCGAAAGTTGCTCTGCAGAGAATTGATGAACTTGGTTAAGAGCCTGTCTTAAAAACATAAAAAAATCCGAGTGCATTGAATACACTCGGATTTTGACACTTTGAATGGATCGTTCAACCGATCATTTAGTTGTTAACTGATCGGCATTAACCCTAGGGTAGACCTTTTTTTGTGTCTTTCGACGTGACGACCTAATCTCACAAATAGCTAGCCTTGTGACAACTCGCTAGCCTTGTGAATAGATACCTTCGAGCGTTTCGTCTTTGCGCTTCCATACATCGTTTAGCCAGTGATGGAAACGGCGCTTAAATACTTTGTCATTGAAATAGTCGCCGGTCAGGTTCTCATCCATTTCATACACGTCTATCTTCACCACTACTTTGGTGAGTTTTCCTTTTAGCATATCTTCAAACGGCTTTTCACGGTTTTCTGGGTACGCCAAAGTGATGTCAACAACACCGTCGAGCAAGTGATTCATCGCATTCAGCGTAAAGGCTACACCGCCTGTTTTCGGCTTAAGGAGATGGCGATAAGGCGTCTTTACAGTCGCTAGCTTGTCTGCGTTTGCACGAGTACCCTCAACAAAGCTGATCATTGTGGTTGGGACGTGTTCAAACTTTCGGCACGCTTTACGTATGGCGTTGAAGTCATCATTACGACGCTCAGGGTGTTTGACCAAATAGGCTTGAGAATGACGCTTCATAAACGGCATATCTAGCCCCCAGCACGCTAACCCTACAAACGGTACGTAAAGCAGGCTTTGCTTCAAAAGAAACTTACACATCGGGATTTTGTTTTTCATCACCGAGGTAATGATCACGATGTCCGTCCAGCTCAAATGATTAGACAGCAGCATATACCACTGCTCTGGAGATAACTCTTCCCCACCCTCAACTTGCCAATCAATATTATTGTTGATGTTGAGAAGCCAAAGGTTGAGCGTCGCCCATAACCACATCTGTTTGTTTGACAAACTCGTCATCAAGGTTTGGATCGGCTTCAAAGGTAAGACAAGTTTGATAATGGAAAATGTACACACAACAACCGCAGTCACCGCTGTGTTGAGGATTACCAAAAGAGAGGAAATGACCAGTCGTAGATTACCAAGCATACATTTAGTTACATCTGAAAAAGGAAGGGCAATAATAGCAACTTTTTGTCAAACGTATAGTAATGCTTTGTCACTTGCGTGGAGCTTGGACAAGCTCCACGAATAATTCATTTTATAACAGTAAGTTACTAAAACCATCCCGCGAGATGTCCGACCAGGTAGAGCGCAACTGCAGCCATTACACCCGCCACAATGTCATCGATCATAATGCCGAGACCACCATGCACGCGCTTATCTAACCACCCTATCGGCCACGGTTTTACCATGTCAAAAAAGCGGAATAATACGAAGCCAGTAACCAGCCATTTCCAATCGTCGACGGGCAGCTTTAGCGCAGGGACGATTGCCATGGTAATCCAAAAGCCAGCAAACTCATCCCACACGATGGAGCCGTGATCATGCACGCCCATATCTTGAGATGTCACATCGCAGATCTTGATACCTATGATGCATGACAGTACGACCGCAATGAGATAAACACTAAGAGGCAGTTGAACTAGCAGCAAATACAGCGGAATCGCGGCAAGGGTTCCCATGGTGCCTGGAATAATTGGTGACAAACCACTGCCAAAGCCAGTTGCCAGCAAGTGCCATGGATTTTTAAGTGAGATTAGGTCGAGAGGATTGCTCATTGATTTCCCTTAAAATGATCGAAGCCATCAAGTTGCCAGCTCACTGGCGCGTCATTATTATGCAGCTCTAACTGACCAGTCCCTGTGACCTGCCCAATACAGGTGAATGGCGTGGTACTCAGCGCGACTTCTAACTGCCCACGGTTTGCCTCAGGCACTGTAAAGCATAGCTCGTACTCTTCACCGCTGGTTAATGCGTATTGCTGTGCCTCTTCCGTTCCACCGACGAATCGCACCAATTCATCTGAGAACGGCAATTCAGCAACATTCAATCTTGCACCGACGTTTGAACGCTTAAGGATATGCCCCAAGTCAGAAACAAGGCCATCTGAAATGTCGATAGCGGATGAGGCAATATCGCGCAGCGCTAGACCCGCGAGCACACGAGGGGTCGCTTCAAAATGGCGTCTTTGCAGTTCGCTATTAAGCTCTCGGTCACCGCTGATGTTCTTCTCTAGAATCACATCCAGACCCGCTTTCGCATCGCCAAGCTTTCCGGTTACGTATATCCAATCACCAGACTCGGCACCGTGCCTCGTTAGTGCTTTACCTTCTGGCAATAACCCTTGGACTGTCAGTGTAATCGTCAATGGTCCTCTCGTGGTATCCCCGCCGATTAATTGAATTCCGTAGTAATCCGCAAGCTTGAAGAAGGCAGAAGAGAAACGCTCTAGCCAAGACGCGTTCATCTCAGGAAGCGAGATGCCCATGGATACCCAAGCCGGAGAAGCGCCCATTGCGACGAGGTCGCTAATATTAGAAGCGAGCGCTTTATGGGCGATATGTGCCGGATCCGCATCAGCTAGAAAGTGAGTACCCGAAACTAGAGTATCAGTGCTAATGGCAATGTGGGAGCCGTTTGAGGGTGCAACGATGGCGCAGTCGTCGCCTTGAGCCAGGACAACGTCCTTTCGGCTTTGCTGCTTATGAGCAAAGTACTTGTCGATTAAGCTAAATTCACCAGACATCGTGTCGATTTCGTACTAAAAAGGTGGAAAGAGTATATAAAAAAGGCCAGCAAATTGCTGACCTTTTTACGAATAGACAAACTTTGTTTCGTTACTTCTTACGAACGTGCGGTGCGGCTTTATCTAGCACACCGTTAACGAATTTGTGGCTGTCTTCAGCTGCGAATACTTTTGCAAGTTCGATGGCTTCGTTAATAACCACTTTGTAAGGTACGTCTTCACGGCTTGTCATCTCGTACATCGCTAGGCGAAGTAGCGCAAGTTCCATCATATCTAGATCTTGCATTGGACGAGAAACAAATGGACGTAGCTTGCTGTCTAGTTCCGTGTGATTCAACGCGACACCCGTGAGTAGGTCACGGAAATATACAACGTCAGTCTCTGGCGCAGTCAATGCAGGCTCAGCAGCATGATGCTCTTCTTCATCATACTTACCACCTGATAAGAACTGTTCTTCAACAGTGGCAACATTTTCTTTAGTAATTTGCCAAGAATAAATTGCTTGCAGAGCAAATTGACGTGCATTACGACGTGCGGCTGGTTTCACACTGGCCCCCATTAGGAATCGATTTCAGAAAGAACGTTGATCATTTCAAGCGCGCTTAGTGCAGCCTCTGCACCTTTATTACCAGCCTTGGTTCCTGCACGCTCGATAGCTTGATCGATGGTATCAACAGTCAATACACCAAATGCTACTGGTAGGCTATATTCCAGAGACACTTGTGCAAGACCTTTATTACACTCACTACAAACATAGTCGAAATGTGGTGTACCGCCACGAATGACTGTACCTAGCGATACGATTGCATCAAACTTGCCAGTTTTTGCAACACGTTGAGCAACAAGAGGTAGCTCAACTGCACCTGGGCAGCGTACAACCGTGATGTTGTCTTCGCTCACTTGACCGTGACGTTTCAAAGTATCGATAGCACCAGATAATAGGCTTTCATTGATAAAACTATTGAAACGAGAAATAACAATAGCAATCTTTGCGTTCGGTGCTGGGAAGCCACCCTCGATAACTTTCATATGCTTTCCTTATAAACTATGTTCATCGCGCGAGAATCGACGGATTCTAGCACAAGTCATTTATTAATATCTACCGCTAACTTTGCTCAAACAAGGCTTTAGCAAAGCGTTTAAAAACGAGGCGCGGACTCAATGAGAAAAAGCCTTTGCTTATCAGAAGCAAAGGCTTAATAAATTACTCGGTTACGTATTCCGTTACTGTCAGACCGAAGCCACCCAATGCGTGGTATTTTTTATCAGCCGATGACAATAGCTTCATTTCGTGGACGCCGAGATCAGCCAGAATTTGCGAACCAACCCCTACGCGACGTGATGTGCCCTGCTTTTTCGCCATCGTTGGCGCAGTGCCACTGTCTTGCTGCTCAAACATCTTGATTTTATGAACCAGGAGATCAGTACTCTCTTCGTTACCAAGAATAACCAGCACACCACCTTCATCACCAATACGCTTCATCGCTTTATCTAGCGTCCAGCTGCGGTCGGAGTTACGGTTTGAACGCAGAATATCAGTAAATGTGTCTTGCAAGTGAACACGTACTAACGGCGTTTTCGCTGTCAAATCTCCTGCACACATCGCATAGTGGATTTGGTTATCGATCGTATCACGATAAGTAACAAGCTCGAACTCACCAAACTCTGTTGGTAAATGACATGCTGCAACGCGTTCAATGGTGGTCTCGTTGTTGTTACGGTATTCGATTAGATCCGCAATCGTGCCAAGCTTGATGTCATGTTTTTCAGCAAACACTTCAAGGTCCGGGCGACGTGCCATGGTGCCATCATCATTTAGGATCTCAACGATCACCGATGCTGGTTCAAAGCCCGCAAGCTTCGCAAGGTCACAACCCGCTTCAGTGTGACCTGCACGAGTCAGAACGCCACCATCTTGCGCAGCAAGTGGGAAGATATGACCTGGCTGAACAAGGTCTGCGGCCTTTGCATCTTTAGCAACAGCAGCTTGCACAGTGCGAGCACGGTCCGCGGCAGAGATACCTGTCGTCACGCCCTCGGCTGCCTCAATAGACACAGTGAAGTTAGTAGTGTATTGAGCGTTGTTGTCTTGCACCATAGGTGGCAGACTAAGTGATTCACAACGCGCTTTGGTCATAGTTAAACAGATGAGACCACGACCGTGTGTCGCCATAAAGTTAATGGCTTCAGGGGTAATCTGCTCAGCGGCCATAATAAGGTCGCCTTCGTTTTCACGGTCTTCATCATCCATAAGGATGACCATTTTTCCTAAACGAATATCTTCGATGATTTCTTGCGGCGTACTAATTGGCATTTCACGTTCCTGTTGTTGCGCTCGTTGTTATATTGGTTTGGCAATATTACGCAAAACCGTTTTGTTGTAAGAATTCCATAGTGAGTCGAGATTCAGGCTCACTTTGCGCCTGAGCATTGAGTAAACGCTCCATATAGCGCGCTAGAACGTCGACCTCTAGATTGACTTTTCTTCCTACCTGGAAGTGGTCGATCGTCGTCTCTTCAGTGGTGTGCGGCACTATGGTGAGCTTAAAAGCATCTTTGCGCAAATCGTTCACGGTCAGGCTAATACCATCGACAGTAATGGAGCCTTTTTCCGCAACATATTTACTCAGCTCAGAAGGCATTTGAACCCAAAACTCAATAGCTCGACCCACGTGTTGTCGGTCAACAATCTCACCGACACCATCGACGTGTCCCGATACAATATGACCACCAAATCGAGTTGTTGGTAGCATCGCCTTCTCAAGGTTTACTTTATCGCCTACGCGATAGTCAGCAAAACCGGTTTTATTGAGTGTTTCTACCGACAAATCAGCTTGATAGCTCGTCTCTGAGTAATCGGTAACCGTTAGACAAACGCCATTGGTGGCAATACTATCACCGAGCTTTACATCGCCCATGTCCAGCTTGCCGACTTCGACAGTCACGCTGATATCTTCACCTTTCGGTGTAATGGCTTTTAACGTGCCAACGGCTTCTATAATTCCTGTAAACATCTTCTAATTCTTTGTTTGCTGTGGCGTAGCAACGATACGGATATCCTTGCCCACCATACGAATATCTTTAATATTGAGGTCGATAACGTCTTGCATCTCTTCAAGCCCGAGCGCACCGATCAGTCCTCGACCATCTGCACCCATAAGCTTAGGCGCTAAATAAACAATAAGCTCGTCGACAAGTTGCGCTTGCATCATTGAGCTAGCAAGCGTTGCACCAGCTTCGACCCAAACATGATTAATCTGATGCTCCGCTGCCAAGGCGTCTAGCGTTTTAGCGAGATCAAGCTGCTCATCGCTAGTCAGTGGGATATCAAGCTCCCCCTCCTTGTTGGCGACTCGGATGATAGGACCTGGCGATTGAAACAGTTTCAGATCTTCGGTGAGCTGATGATGTCGATCCAGAATCACGCGAGTTGGTTGGCGAAGCTCCTCTCGCTCTATAGTCTCTTGTACCTGACTTGGTAGTTCATCCCAGCGAACGTTTAGCGACGCATTATCGTCAATGACGGTTTTGCTCGTTGATAGGATAGCGCCAGCTTGCGCTCGATACGCTTGCACATCTTTTCTTGCTTCTGGCCCTGTAATCCACTGACTTTTGCCATTCGCAAGTGCAGTCTGACCATCGAGGCTGGCTGCCATTTTTAGCTGAACGAAGGGACGCTGGGTTTCCATCTTCTTGAGAAAACCCGGGTTGAGCGCACGAGCATCTTGCTCAAGCAAGCCAACGTGCACCTCAATACCTGCCTCTTCAAGCATGGCAAAACCGCGACCCGCAACTTGTGGGTTAGGATCAGACATCGCGCACACCACTTTCGCGACGCCCGCTTTAATCAAACCTTCGGCACAAGGTGGTGTGCGACCATAGTGTGAGCAAGGCTCTAAGGTCACGTAGGCCGTTGCACCTTTGGCTTTGTCACCAGCCATACGCATCGCATGCACTTCGGCATGTGGCTCACCGGCTTTTTTATGGTAGCCGTGACCGACAATCTCATCGCCGAGCGTAATCACGCAGCCCACGTTAGGATTTGGCGCTGTGGTAAAGCGTCCTTTTCTCGCAAGGTCTATCGCTAAACTCATCATTTGATGGTCGATAGCGCTAAACTGACTCATAGTGATCCATACCTATCGTTGAGTGGTGTAAACCGTTAATCTTCTAAGCGAGCGATCTCTTCACCGAACTCGCGAATGTCTTCAAAACTACGGTATACGGATGCAAAGCGAATATAGGCGACCTTGTCTAACTCTTTCAGTTGAGTCATCACTAAGTTACCAATCATCTCACTCGGCACTTCACGCTCACCCGTGGCACGAAGCTGAGATTCAATGTGGCTGATGGCCAGTTCAATAGAGTCTGCACTCACGGGGCGTTTCTCTAGAGCACGCTGAATGCCACCTACCATTTTATCTTTGTTAAAAGGCTCTCGGTTACCATTGGATTTGATCACTTTTGGCATCACGAGTTCAGCACTCTCAAAGGTGGTGAAACGTTCATTACACGCCAAGCACTGGCGGCGACGACGCACCTGATGGCCATCAGCGACCAGTCTGGAATCGATGACCTTTGTGTCATTTTCAGAACAAAATGGACAATGCATAACACCTCCTATGGTTTAGACCACAGTTTAGCGAAATTTAACCTATTAAGAAATCTACTATTTGACCAGTCAAGTAACGCAATTAGGTGTAATCTTGGATGGCGTCACACTCTTGCCAATCAAATTCGTGAACCAAGCTGCGCCACACGGAATCGAAACTCGCTTTGATGACTACTGACTCCTGGGTAATTGGGTGTTCGAACTCAAGGCAAGAAGCATGCAAGAGCAATCGACGCGCGTCATAGTGGTCGCGGAACAAACGATTGTGTCTGCCATCACCATGAGTAGTGTCACCGATAATAGGATGACTCAAGTGGTGCATATGGCGACGCAACTGGTGCTTTCGACCTGTTTTTGGCTTCATCTCCATCAGACAGTAGCGACTGGTTGGGAAGCGCCCTGTTGAGTGAGGAACCTCAACCTTGGCAAGTGGCTCATAAGCGGTAACGGCTGGCTGTGCTTCTTTGTCTTTATCAGCAAATTTATCGGCGATCTTATCCAGCTCAACCTTGAGTGCGTAATCCAATACATCCCCTTCCTCAATCCAGCCACGGACAATCGCATGATAGGTCTTCTGAATATTGTGCTCAGCGAACATTGGCATTGCCTTTGAGGCGATTTCACTCGATAAAGCGAACAGCAACACGCCTGACGTTGGCCTATCTAAACGGTGCAAAGGAAAAACGTGCTGCCCTATCTGATCGCGTAAGGTCTGCATCACAAATCGAGTTTCATTTTTATCTAGCCATGAGCGATGCACTAACATACCAGCAGGCTTATTGACGGCAATCAGATAGTCATCGCGATACACGATTTCAAGAGGCTCGATTTGAGTTTCTTCTTGAACCGATTCAATGGATTCACTCATTTTGCTGCCTCATCTATCTGCTTTAACACCAATAAGATCTCATTCAGTTCACTGCGCTGCTTCCAAACTTCTTCAAAATAAGGGGTTATCTCAAAACCCTTGGGCAAGTCACTTCCCGATTGGAGCAGCACTTCCATTCGTTCAATAAAAATCCATTGCAGCCACTCGTGAGGCTCCAATGTGTCTACAGCAAACGGTTGCTGGCTGCTCAGTGCTGTCACATCTGGGGATTGCTGTTGCCACAGTGAGTGCTTTTTAAGCAGCTGTTTCAACTCAATAAGTAATAACTTCATAATTCTATGGGGATCGAGACGAACAGATTCACGACTTTCACTCATCGATATTGAAAATGCTCGTTAATGACTTGAAAATTGGCGATAGAATACCATTTATTGTTCTATACCCAAACCGTACTAGGAACCCCTCCATGGAAACCATTCATACTTTGACGGATCTGTTGGTCAACAGTGGCTGCCAATATCATATTTACGATATCTCTCGACGCGTACAACTGATTGATAATGAACAGTTCGCCGCCGTTGAGCGTGCCAGTCAGCCCTACCCGTATCCGATTCAAAGGCAAGCTCAGTTTGCTATCGCTTACTGGAATGAAGAGAAACAGCCTTGGATTTGGTTCCTTAAATTCCAACTTGATGAACGTGGTTTGCTAAGCCAAGGCGATGTCGGCCAGTTTCTAAAATACGTTCTGGAAGCAATGGGGACGCGTCTTGGTAAAGAGATGAGCGAAGAGCAACAACAAAAGCTCTCAAACAACCCATTTACGTTTAAGCCAACAGACGACAAGTTAGCTGTCTTCCATAGCCTATTGAGAGCAGAATTGGAGCTGACCACCAGCCAATACTATCAGCATGCACGTGACTACTTCCGTGGCGACCTTGGCTGGGATAACTGGCAAACGGTTGGACTGCAAGGCATCACGGATATGGCAGCGAGGCTTGGGCAAGAAGAAAATGGCCGCTTGATCCGCACTAGTTTACGTCACCTTGCAAGCGAGCCCCGCTATGCTCTACTTGGCGCACTTGAACATGTGGCGTTGCCAGAAAAGCTCTCTACAACGCTGCGCGAACTTGCTCAATTTGAATGTGAGTCCGATGAACCAGATCTGTTCTTATTAGCGGCCTATGCCCGCGCGCTTTCGGGAGGCAAGCCTGAACAGCTAGAGTCTTTGGTGTCAGAAATTTTGGCAAGTGCGCGTTTGAGTCATCAAGAAGTGCTGATAGCCATTGCAGGTCGTGCGTGGCAGCCTCTGACTACTCCAGCCTTAGCCGAGAAGTTCTTGGTACGTCTAGCACAAACGGGTAACCAAGGCTTGTTTAATCAGTTATTCGCCGACCTCGTGATGATGCCGAGCCTGCGTTTGGTGCTTTTGCCATTGCTGCACTCTAGCCCATCACCAGAGCTCGCCAGCGCATTGGTCGCACTGCAACAAGCGGCAACACAAGGAAAAACTCACTAGGAAGGTGAAATGATAGATAATCTTTTGATGATATTGGCGCTGAGCATGTTCTGCTTTGTATTTTGGCAGCAGCGGCGTCAATCTGAGATTGCTAAAGCAGCGGTAACACGTCGCTGTAAAGAGTTAGATCTGCAAATGTTGAGCGTCTCGTTTGGCGCGCACAGGCTAAGAGATGCCAACGGCCGATTCGGTTGGCATACTATTTATGAGTTTGAGTTTTCAGCGCTTGGTGATGACTATTATCAAGGTAAGCTGGTGATGAAAGGCTTCCATGTGCTGAATTTTCACTTTCCGGCACACCGAATGTAGATTGGAACTGATAGTACGGACCATGCTCATCTTCCGCTTGTCCGTACTGCTCAAACCCGAGTTTACTCAGCAATCGAATCGAAGAAGCGTGGTCAGTATCGACGTTCGCTTCAAGCTTCTTAAGTCCTAATGTATGAACAGCATCGGGAATAAACGCTCTTAATACCTCTGTTGCAATCCCTTTGTTCCAGTATTGCTTATCAAAGATATACCCTATCTCTCCTTCACCTTCTGCTCCACGCTCAATGAAAATATGCCCCATATAATCGCGCGTACGCAGATCCAGTGCCGCCATCGCATAGAACTTTGAATCGCTCAGTATGGATTGAAACAATCGGCGCGCAGTGGCTAGGGTATGAGGACCATTCATGTGTTTACGATTTTTCGCGCACACGTTAAGCATCAGAAAATCCGACTCTAAATAGTCGGTATAGGGGACGAGAATGGTTCTGCGAGTAACTATTGTCATTGACTTCCTTTTCGTAACTAAATACCCAAGTAACCTGATATAGGCTTTAGACTCTGTGTTCTTTAGATTAAGTGCGACACTTGCATGAGAAGTATGAAAGTTAGGGTTTATAAATAAGAAAAGCCCCAACACTTGCGTATTGGGGCTATAGTCTTACTCGCAGCAGTCCGGCTACTAAAAATGCTCCATGCATCATCCGTAATAGTGGCTGAATCCTTCAGCTATATCCATTCGTCGCCGTCCTAGCGGTGTCCATCTCATCCAATGACGCTAACCATCCCAGTCAGCTCGCTTCACTTGTTCCTTGAGCGGTGTCCTTGACCATCATCCTGATGGGGTTCCTGCACTCTTCCTGAGCGGGTCCATTTCCTTAAAAATCACCGTCCTGATGATTGTTCGCTTCCCGCGCTATCCTAACTTCCTTGCTGGTTACGTTTCCCTTGGTAACCAAATCTTCTTCCTGAAGATGACCTTCCAATGTCATTCCTGTTCCGTGTCAGCATCCTTCCGACAGGTTCTAATTTACCCTAATGGCGATTCTGGACAATCTACCCAATACAATTTTTTTTGCATTGACACTGTTAAAATAAGGTTAATTACCATATTAAACATATGCTTAAGTATTTTTTCTTCCAAATTTCTGGCGATCTTTTCTCTTTATCTCACAGCTCGTGTGAGAGATCTCGCACAGTGCGTTTCCAAATTGGCTAATGTCTTAGGTTTACTCGCTTAAAGTCACTGGTGATGCCCGTCACATAAGCTCCGCCTGTACCTCCATTAGATTCGAAGGTACTATTAATGGAAAGCCTATTTAATGGAATGACCACCATGATTACCAAAGACGTCTCCGCTGAGATTGAAGCTGCAATCAGCTCATTGCACGCCGAGGGAAAAGAGCCAACCGTTGCACTCGTAAAGGCGCGATTGAAGACCAAAGTACCAATGCCTGCGCTGATCACCGTGATCAAATCTTGGAAGAGCAGTCAGCACGTACCTAAAGTAGAAATCGCGGCTGAAAAGGCCGAGCAACCTCTCGAGCTAAGAGTGAAAGAGTTAGAACAGCAAGTTGCCGCGCTGACTCAGCGATTAGCTACATTGGAGCAATCTCGTGACTGAACCGTTAAAACAAGCCGTTAAGATCTGGGTCGATGCTGATGCTTGCCCAAAAGTGATTCGAGAAACACTGTGCCGCGCAGCAGAGCGTACTGGCTTAACCTGCACCTTTGTCGCTAACCATAACGTGCCCGTACCGAAGCGAGACAACATCCACTCGCTGACCGTACCGACTGGCTTTGACATCGCGGACAATGAAATCGTGAAAAGAGTCAACGCCGGTGATTTAGTTATTACCTCTGATATTCCTTTGGCAGATGAAGTCATCACCAAAAACGCCGTGGCGCTCAGCCCACGCGGTGAGCTTTACACCAAAGATACGATCAAGGCCCGCCTCAATATCCGTGACTTTATGGATACCATGCGCTCTAGTGGCGTTCAAACTGGCGGTCCTGCGCCACTTGGGCAAACAGAGCGCCGCGAGTTTGCTAATCATTTGGATAGGTTTCTGGCAAGAGCTACTCGCTAGGTTGAGTTTACTATCTCCAGACAAAAAAAGAGTCAGTCGATATTCGACTGACTCTTTTTATATTTGGACATATTCAAGCCTTATGGACGCGGCAAGTAATCCGCTTTACCCACCCACTTGTAGCTGGTTAGCTCTTCAAGCCCCATAGGGCCGCGAGCATGCAGTTTTTGCGTCGATACCGCAACTTCGGCACCAAGACCAAATTGAGCACCATCAGTAAAGCGTGTAGAGGCATTCACGTACACAGCGGCTGAACCAACAGAATTAATGAACTTCTCTGAGTTCACCAGGCTGTTGGTCATGATAGCGTCTGAGTGGCTAGCGTTATGAACGCGCATGTGATCAATGGCTTCTTCAACATCTGCTACGACTTTCACGCCTAAAGTGAAACTTAGCCATTCGGTATCGAAGTCACCTTCGCCCGCATCGCGCAGATCTTCAGTGCCTGCCAAGAGCGCTTTCGCCTTTGGCTCTGCCACTAAAGATACCTTGCCTTTAAGACGCTCAGCGATCATAGGTAAGAACTCACCTGCGACCTTCTCGTGAACCAAAAGGGTGTCTAAAGAGTTACATGCCGATGGACGCTGTACTTTTGAGTTCTCAACCACATCCAACGAGCGAGCGAGGTCAGCGCTGTCATCCACGAAGATATGACTGATGCCAAAGCCACCGATGATAACTGGGATGTTGCTGTTCTCTTTACACATTTTGTGTAGACCCGCACCACCACGCGGGATGATCATATCCACGTAGTCATCCAGTTTAAGCAGCTGCGAGACAAGTTCACGATCCGGTTTTTCGATGTACTGTACTGATGCTGCAGGTAGACCCGCTTTATCAAGCGCAGACTGAATCACTTTAACCAGTTCCATGTTAGAGAAGAAAGTCTCTTTGCCACCACGTAGGATGCTAGCATTACCCGTCTTCAAACATAGTGCTGCAATGTCGATAGTCACGTTTGGACGCGCTTCGTAAATCACGCCAACCACACCGAGTGGTACACGGCGACGCGACAGGCTCATGCCATTCTCAAGCACTTTACTGTCAATCTCACTGCCTACTGGATCAGACAGGGTGATAACGTTACGAACGTCATCCGCGATACCTTTCAATCGCTGTTCGTTCAGCAGTAGGCGATCAAGTAGTGCTTCTGTCAGACCGGCTTCACGGCCTAGGTCGATATCTTTCGCGTTAGCTGCCAAAATGACGTCTGCGTTCGCTTCAAGTTCATCGGCGATGATTTGCAGTGCGCGATTCTTTTGCGCCGTTGACGCAGTCGCCAGAGCAAAGCTAGCTTGCTTCGCATTTTGGCCTAGTTTAATCATATCCATAACGGTTCCCTTTATTCTTAATCTTGAATGACGACCATATCGTCGCGATGAATCACTTCTGCACCATAATCATAGCCGAGCGTATCCGCGATTTCTTTACTGTGCTTGCCCGCTATTTTGGACAAGTCTGCGTCGGAGTAGCCACAAATTCCTTTTGCCACTAAAGCCCCGTCATTAGTCGTCACACGTACCACTTCTCCACGAGCGAAGCGGCCTGAAACTTTTATTACCCCTTTGGCAAGTAAGCTGCTGCCTTTGCCAATCACTGCATTCACCGCACCTGAGTCGATAACAATGTTACCGGTTGCGGCAGGACCTGCGAGTATCCAACGCTTACGATTTTCTAATGCCTCTGGCAAGGGTAAGAAACGAGTACCTTGAGGTTCATTAGATAACGAATCAAATACCACGTTTTCTGCGCTACCTGCTGCAATGATAACTTCGATACCCGCTCGACGCGCAATATCTGCTGCTTGCAGCTTCGTTGCCATACCACCTGTACCAAGCGTCGTACCGCTGCCGCCCGCTATTTTGCGAAGCGTCTCATCAATGGTCGTCACTTCGCGAATCAGTTCTGCATTTGGGTCTTTGCGAGGATCGGCAGTAAACAAACCACGCTGGTCAGTAAGCAACAACAGCTTATCTGCGCCACACAAGATGCCGACCAATGCCGATAGATTATCGTTATCGCCAACCTTGATCTCACTGGTCGCTACCGCGTCGTTTTCGTTGACGACAGGGATGATGTCATTTTCAACCAAAGCGTTGATCGTATCGCGTGCATTGAGAAAGCGTTCACGGTCCTCAAGATCGGCGCGCGTTAGCAGCATTTGTCCGATTTTAAGCCCGTAGATAGCAAACAAAGACTCCCAAACCTGAATAAGTTGGCTTTGACCAACGGCTGCTAATAGCTGTTTGCTCGCCATCGTTTTGGGAAGTTCGGGGTAGCCTAGGTGCTCGCGACCAGCCGCAATAGCACCTGACGATACCATCACTACTGAGTGGCCAAGCTTTTTAAGCTCAGCACATTGTCTGACGAGTTCAACCATATGCGCTTTGTTAAGCGCTAGGGAACCACCTGTTAGGACACTGGTACCTAACTTCACCACTACCGTTTTTTTGTCGGTAGATTGACGAGTATTATCCGTTGTCATCTCTGCTTGTTTGACGTGAAAAGTTTAATAGGGAGTGATGTTTTAGCAATCAAACATCATTTGTACAAGTAAAAAAGCGGTAGGAAGGGAAAAGAGGCGCAAAAAAGGTCTCAATGCTGATTTGATAAGCATTGAGACCGGATTTCTAGTACTAGACGAACTCTACTGAATCATCGTGAATTGACACACTAAGCTCGAACTTCTCACTGAGTGTCTTCACCAATTTTTCATGAAACACTTCTTGCGTTCGATTTATCTCACTAACTGCCGATTTTGGTGCAGATTCTAAAACCCATTCACCCGTCTGATTATAACGACCGATCTGGTACGTAGCTTCAAACTGGTCTTCAACTAAGGTTAAGTCTAACCACCAACCCCAAAACTCTCGATCTTCTGGAGACTTGGTGTCATCAACGCACACAGACAGGCAGTCAAAGTGATACGCGCCGTCCTTGCATAAGGTTTCTCTCAAGTAAGGGCCAATAGCCTTTAAGGCTGCAACTAAGCGATAGTGTGTAGGGGTTTTCGCCGCTTCTGACATAGTGAAACTCCGTTTCTATATGAAAATAGTTGTAAAGATGAAATAGCGATAATTCTTATAGGATAATTATAGTTTTATCATATGCTTGATTACATACTGATTTCATATTTAACTAATTCCACACAAATGTCACCTTAAAAGTTCGTCCTCCAACCACTTAATCGCCATTTCGAGGGATTGCGCATACCCTTTTGCAATGCCCTTCGACGGAATCTGTTTCGACTTTCCATACTGGCTAAACATAGCAAGCAGGCGGTTGTCTGATATCGGCGAGACAATATCGCCTTCCATACTCATCGCCAAGATAGGAACTTTAGTGCGACGTGACGACAAGAACCCTTGCACTTTCAGTGACCACGCCGTGAGTTGCCCTGCCAGACTATTAATATCCACAGCATCTTTACCAATGCGAGATGCCAGCATATCTAGGTACATCTTTGGCATAGATTGGATGATTTGCGGAGAAGCCAAACAGTGATGGATTGGCGCTCCCAGTGTGACGCAGGCTTTGATTTTTTCTGGCTCTAGAAATGAGAGACGAGCCATCGCATTACCACCGAATCGAAAACCCAGCACCCCGACTTTAAAATGGTCGACCCAAGGAATATTAGGAAGCTCATTTAACACAGCCTGGTGCAGACATGACGTATCCTCGGTCAGCGGCCAATGAGAGCTGTGCCCTATTGATGGCATATCGACAGTCAGCATAGCGATACCCGCCGGCGCAAGATAATCTCGGAACAAACGCCACATATCTGTTTGCAGAGAATCAAGGCCTGCGCTCACGATCACAACAGGTTGGGGTTTTTCAGTGCTCACCAAGTGGAGGTTGGCGGTAATCCGCTTGTTTTTGTATGGTATCTCTACCTGCTTGATAATATGACTGGTGTGTTTGGCCGCTTCGTTGTAAGCGTTATTCGCCAACACTTGAGCCTGCAAGGCTAGGTTGTCATTTTTGAGGTGTGGGTAGCCAGCAATACTAAAGCTCAATGAGGCCTTAAATAGCTCCTCTGCTGCAGCATCACCTGTAAGGTCATTGGCTCGCTTCTGGTGAAGCATCCCAAGCTTGGTCCACTCATAGTTCCAGTTACCGCGGTGGTAGCCCATAACCGTATCGAGCCACTCATCTATCGTTCTTGAGTGATCAGAAGACGCAATTTTGGCAAGTGTCTCTTCCAACTCGATAGGGTCAATACCTTGCCATGCCCATTGCAGACGCAACAGGTTTCGGTACCAAGAACTCGGGTTCTCAGCGCGGCGGCGCTCAAGAATTTCCATGCTACTTGGCATATATCGAATGAGATGGGAGGTTTCCTTTGCTTGTTTGTTCTTTTCAAACAAGGTTTCGGAGATATTTTTACTGACTTCTTCAGACATACGCGCACCAACTATTACGATTACAGCATCAATATAATCGAATAATCATCATTATTCAGGGGTTTTATCGACATTTTAACGTGGTTCTATCGCTGTTAGTGACTTGGTTTGTTAAATATCTGAAATCCATGTTTCAGGGTTGACGACGGTTGATTGCAAATATGCTGGATTTCGAGCAAAAAAAACCGCAACTTGGAAAAGTTGCGGTTTTTTTAAACATCACTGTTTACTTTTGCTTACGGTTAATTGGCTCAACGTAAGACAGCGCCATATCCCATGGCTGCTCGATCCAACAATCTTGGTCGATATCAACAATGTACTCGTCAACTAGCTCTACACCAGCTGGCTTAGCGCACACGGTTACTAGCTTAGCTTTCGGGTACATTTCACGAATTTTACGTGCTGTGTCGCCGCTGTCCACAAGATCATCAACGATTAGGTAACCTTCACCGTCGTGCTCTGGAGCTTTAAGTACAGTCATATCACGTTGGTGATCGTGGTCGTAACTTGAGATACATACTGTATCTACATAACGAATACCTAGCTCACGAGCTAGAATCGCTGCTGGCACTAGACCGCCACGACTTACACCGATAATGCCTTTCCACTGTTCCGCTGGCATTTGACGCTCAGCGAGTTGACGGCAATATGCGTGCATATTGTCCCAAGTGATGATGAATTTGTTAGCCATAATAATAACCTAATTAAACCGTATTCGAGACTTAAGCAGCCACAATGTACTTGATGACAAAGATTGCAGACATTACCCAAACACTCATGGATACGTCGCGACCTTTACCACTCAGTGCTTTAATAGCAGCATAAGCGATGAAGCCAAGTGAGATACCTTCTGCAATTGAGAATGTGAAAGGCATCAGCAAACAAGTCACAACAACCGGCGCCGCTTCAGTAATGTCTCTCCAGTCAATACCGACTAGACCTGACATCATTAGAATTGCTACATAGAATAGCGCACCCGCAGTTGCGTAAGCTGGGATCATACCCGCCAAAGGCGAGAAGAATAATGCAAGTACAAACAAAATGCCAACAACGACTGCAGTCAGACCAGTACGACCACCTGCTGCAACACCAGCAGTACTTTCTACATAAGAAGTAGTGTTTGATGTACCTAGTAGCGCACCTACTGATGTTGCTGTTGAGTCAGCCAGTAGTGCTTTATTTAGACGTGGAATTTTGCCATCTTTACCGATAAGGTCAGCTTTTTGCGCTACACCAACTAGCGTGCCCGCCGTGTCGAACAAGTCAACAAACAGGAAAGCAAACACAACAGAAATCATACCGATCTCGAACACTGCCGAGAAATCAAGCTGCATGAACGTTGGCGCGATGCTTGGTGGTGTAGACATGATGCCGCCCCACTGAACGTCACCAAAAATCAGACCAAGACCCGTTACTGCTAGAATCGCAATCATTACCGCACCTTTCACGCCACGGTGAACAAGAGCAATAGTAATGAAGAAGCCAACAGCCGCTAGTGTTGCAGGAAGAGAAGTGATGTGACCTAGAGACACAAGTGTCGCTGGGTTATCAACCACAATACCGGCGTTTTTCAGCGCGATAAGCGCTAGGAACAAACCGATACCTGCTGAGATACCCGTTCGAAGCGACATTGGAATCGAGTTAATGATCCACTCACGGATCTTAAACACGCTCAAAAGAATGAACAAGATACCAGAGCAGAATACTGCTGCCAGTGCCACTTGCCATGTGTAACCCATACCCAGTACTACTGCGTAGGTAAAGAAAGCATTCAGGCCCATGCCTGGTGCTTGTGCGATTGGGTAGTTTGCTACAAAACCCATAATGAAACAGCCGATAGCAGCTGCCAAACAGGTTGCAACAAATACTGCGCCGCGATCCATGCCTGCGTCAGCAAGAATTGCTGGGTTAACAAAAATAATGTAAGCCATCGTCAGGAACGTAGTGATACCTGCGATAATCTCAGTGCGCACTGTTGTGCCGTTTTCACTGAGCTTGAACAGCCTTTCGAGCATAATCGAATCCCTAAAAGTGTAAAAAGTAAACGGTTGCGTAAACGATTGGCGCGAATTATAAGGTTATCAAAACGCAAATTCCAGCTAGAATTTTCACTCTAAACAGCGAATTATCCTCTTGATATGAAACTTATATGGTAACGATCACTAACAATTTGAAATAGTTACCGAGAAAGCGCCCCTTTCCATCATAGCGACTAACCAAGACAACTGCGCAAAAAGTAGCCACACTTTTTGAGATAAAGACGGCATTTCACGGAAAAAAGGCAAAAAAAACGCCACTCATATGAGTGGCGGTAGAATAATTTGGTCATCAATTGGGGTATGTAACCAACTATAAATTCTTCAAAATAGGGGGAAAACGTATCGCTTATCTACCGTAGTAGACGTTGTACGCGAAGTCTTTTGTATATACGTTTTGATTCGTCCAAAACATCGCGCTTGCTAAACCTTTCATAACATCACCTTCTAACAAAACAAATAGTGGAAAAACGTTGCTTTGAGTCTCGGTTCCTTGGAGGCGATAAATCGGGCTCTGTCCGTGAGCATTGTGTTGATTCTTTCAACTGGTGAAAAGAATACCATATCGGATTAAAATTACAACAATAAAGACGATCAAAGTCACAAATATTTCTTTTAACCTACCAAAAACTGCAATTTCTGTAATTTTATTACGGATATTAATATCATTAGTATGCATTGGCGCACACTATGCTAGTCACGAAAATTGACATGACCCATTACATTATCTCTTCGGTTTCACTACTAGATGTTTACAACTAGTGGTATCCTTTGCTTTGTCTTTAATAAGCTAGAAATCCAGATGTTCACACCGTGAATTTAAACATCTGACGAAGAACAACCTAGCAAAGCCCGAATAAAGGAGAGTTCTGTGTCTGAATTCCACTCTGAAATCAGTAAGTTGTCACCAGCCCCAGTATGGCAATTTTTCGACAAAATCTGCTCAATCCCTCATCCATCAAAACATGAAGAAGCACTAGCACAGTACATTATTGGCTGGGCAAAAGAGCAAGGTCTTGATGTTAAGCGTGACACAACGGGTAACGTATTCATCAAAAAGCCAGCAACAGCTGGTATGGAAAACAAGAAAGGTGTGGTTCTACAAGCCCACATCGATATGGTTCCTCAGAAAAACGAAGATACCGATCACGACTTCACTGTTGATGCTATCCAGCCATACATTGATGGCGAGTGGGTAACGGCAAAGGGCACGACTTTGGGTGCTGATAACGGTATCGGTATGGCTACATGCCTAGCTGTTCTTGCGTCTAACGATATCAAACACGGCCCACTGGAAGTGCTACTAACCATCGACGAAGAAGCAGGCATGACGGGTGCGTTTGGTCTTGAGGCGGGTTGGCTTGAAGGCGATATCCTTTTAAACACTGACTCAGAGCAAGAAGGCGAAGTCTACATGGGCTGTGCTGGTGGTATCGACGCAGCGCTTACCTTTGACATCGCACGTGAATCTGCACCGCAAGGTTATGTTGCTCGCCAACTAACACTAAAAGGCCTAAAAGGCGGTCACTCTGGCTGTGATATCCACACCGGTCGCGGTAACGCAAACAAACTACTAGGTCGCTTCCTAGCGGGTCATGCGAAAGAGCTTGACGCTCGTCTTATCGAGTTCCGCGGCGGCAGCCTTCGCAACGCAATCCCACGCGAAGGTTTCGTTACTCTGGCGCTACCAGAAGAGAACCTAGCTAAGCTAGATGAACTATACAGCTTCTACACTGAGCTATTAAAATCTGAGCTTGGTGCTATTGAGACTGACATCGTGTCATTCAACGAAGCTGCGGATCTCGCTGATGTGTTTGCCTCTGAATCTCAAACGCGCTTCATCGCAGCACTTAACGCATGTCCAAATGGCGTTATCCGCATGAGCGATGACATCGAAGGTGTTGCAGAAACATCTCTTAATGTTGGTGTCATCACGACCCAAACAGACAAAGTTGAAGTGCTTTGCTTGATCCGTTCACTTATCGACTCTGGTCGCTCTCAAGTTGAAGGCATGCTGGCGTCTGTCGCTGAGCTTGCAGGCGCAACGATTGAGTGCTCTGGAGCTTACCCAGGTTGGAAACCCGATCCTGAGTCAGAGATCATGGCTATCTTCCGCGATATGTACGAAGGTATCTACGGTCATAAACCAAACATCATGGTGATCCACGCTGGTCTAGAATGTGGTCTGTTTAAAGAACCTTATCCAAACATGGACATGGTATCTTTCGGTCCAACTATCAAGTTCCCACACTCTCCTGACGAGAAGGTGAAGATCGATACGGTTGAGCTGTTCTGGAACCAAATGGTTGCACTGCTTGAAGCGATTCCAGCAAAAGCGTAATCCAATCAGTTAAGCCAATATAAAGCCGATGTTTAACCAAAACATCGGCTTTTTTGTTTCATATCAAACGCCAGTTTTGTGTTTCGAATACAGCCTGTGTATATTGAGACCAGTTATCATTTATAGAGAAAGACACTATGCAAGTTTACGGTTGTTGCGAATTGGTTCGTGAAATTTATGCTCAGATTGGCAGTGGCGATCAGGCTTACATCCCTCAAGCGATCTCTTGTGCGGTTCGTGCGCTTAATGATGTTGCAGCAGATGAAAATCTACCGAAAGACGTTCGTGAAAAAGCCGCCTTTGCTGCCGCTAACCTTCTGATTTCAGACTTCGAAGACAAATAGAGAACTCACCATGAATCTAGCCAATTTTGAAACGATGGATCCGGTTATGCTGATGAGCATTGTCAACATGAAGTTGAGAGACGACTTTGGTGGCGATTTAGATAAACTGGTGAATTACTTCGATATCAGTAAATCAGCCTTGGTAGAGAAACTGGCAAGCGCTGGTTTTGATTTCTTACCTGAAGCGGGTCAGTTCCGCTAGAGCTCCTAATTCATAGAATACAAAAACCGCCAAGTTATGCTTGGCGGTTTTTCTTTTGGTCTAAGGGTTCATTAGCGTCTAGCCAAACGATGCCCAAATAACGGTTACCACTAATACCGGACAGATAAATTTTACGTAGAAAGGCCAAACCTTTCCAAACCAACCTAACTGAAAGTCTGGACAACCTTGCTCTAGCTCTTTGACTTTGCCAGCTCGGCTCCAAACCCAGCCGCCAAATAAGCAGAACAACAATGCCGCTATCGGCTGCAGGTACTGTGTCGCAATCATTGCAACCAAACCAAATAGGTCACCGAAGTTCAACACGATATAGATACTAAACAACGCAATAGCAGCGCCTAACACCCAACTGGTCTTCTTACGTCCTGTGTTAAAACGCTCATCCACCAGTGCTACTGGGCACTCAAGCATAGAGATAGAAGACGTAAGTGCTGCGATCGTTAGAAGAAGGAAAAACACAACTGAGAATACAAGACCAAGCAGGCCTAAGGACTCAAACATTCGAGGCAATACCGTAAACACGAGCGTATTTGAGCTCAGTAAAGCACCATCTTCAGCATAAATCTGAACGCCTTTTTGCATCGCCACAAACATCGCAGGCATAACGACAAGTCCGGCAATAAAGGCGACAGAGGTATCTACTAGGGTCACATTCATCGCCATCTTCGGAAGATTCTCTTTCTTAGATAAGTAAGACCCGTAGATAAGCATCGAGCAGCCACCGATTGTCAGTGAAAAGAAACCCTGCCCCATCGCTGCAAGGATTAGCTTTCTATCCCATACCTTCTCAAAATCAGGGATAAGGTAGTGCTTCAAACCTTCCATCGCACCTTGCTGCATCATGATGTAGACGAACAGCAAAGCGAAAAGAATGAATAGCGATGGCATTAAGCGAGTCGACCACTTTTCAATGCCCTTTTTCACGCCACCTTGGACAATCAATACCGTCAGAAGATAGAAAAGGACAGTACCAAATACATTACGCTCGACGCTAAAGCCTTTGAACCAATCCGCAAGTCCATTGGCACCAACGATCTCAGCCAGCGCACCAAAAAGAAAGCAAATTAACCAACCGCCAACGATTGAATAGAATGCTAATACCGCGCAAGGCACCATCAAGCCAATCCAACCGACTAAACCGCCCAGTCGTTTGCCTAGCGGATGATTAGTCAGTGATTTCATACTGTCTACTGGGTTCGCTTGACCATGACGACCTATCGCCATTTCGACCACCAGCATCGGAAATGCAACCACCAATATCATGACTAAATAGACAAGCAGGAATGCGCCGCCGCCATTGCTCGCTGCCTGGGTAGGAAATCCCCAAATATTCCCCAAACCAACCGCTGCACCCGCAGCAGCCAGAATAAAGCCTAGTCGAGATCCAAAATGCTCTCTTGGAGCTGTCGTTGAGTTTGAAATATCCACTGCAATTTATTCTTACGTACTAGTTTACTGGTACGATAAGATAAAAGTCGGGGTATGGCAATTTATTTGGTTGGATAAACCACTTTTAAAGACATTGGCGACCGTAAGTATTAATTTACGAGCACTGGGTAGGATTAGTTAGATTCACTTTTTATCGCTATTTTTTGGGTCACACTGTTACCTATGTGCTCGGTTTAAAGTGTTACCTATGTGACCATCAGTGGACAGCTCGTGTCATTCCTGTGCAGACAGGAATCTATTTGAGACTTGGAGATCGCGTTGAGAAGACCCCTGCCTGCGCAGGGGTGACGGCAGTTTTTGGAGTGACGGCCATTTTGAGTGCATTCATTCTAGAAATTCGTCATTCCTGCGCAGGCAGGAATCTACTCGAGGCGTGGTACAGACTTCAAGGCTATATAGTAAAAACCTGATAATCCTTCAACTCAGGAATCTTTTTGTGAAGCTGTTGCTCTTCCTCAGCAACATCATTAAGTGAGTCGCAATAGTCCTTAGCTTGTTTTTGAAGTGACTCTGATTGCTGCTCAAGCGTGCCTGACATACGTTCTTTGAGTTCACTGTACTGCTTGGATAGCTCTGTCAGATTTAGGCTACCTTCTTGCTGCATCTTTTCTTGAAGTGCAGTGAATGCGCTACTCATAAATTCTTTGTTAAACACTTCTTTTGCTTTCGCTAGGTCCTGCTCCCAATTGTCCATAAACGAGCTAAACGCATCTGACTGTAAAACAAACTCATCACCTTGCTGGTAACGAGATTGAACATCGGCAAAAAACTCAGCGAGTGCGGTCTTAACATTATTGAACGCTTCGGAGTCATCAAAACTTGCGGCAACATCATCGATAAGATCGTTGGTAATGGCTAAACCACTTGCCGCTAGCTCTTTTGCTTTAGGTACATAGGTATTCATGTTCTCTCGATAGCTATCGAGCGCTTTTTGCTGAGCTGAATCTAGGGTAACTTGCTCACCATTGATAAACAGGTTGTTGTTTTCATCAATCAGCACGCGAGACGAGGCAGCATCGTTAACCACTTCGACTTGTTCACCATTTAAATGAACTTCATTCTTTATATCGACTCCACACTGCCCTAACGCATAGGCATTGGGAACGGTGAAAAATAGGCTCGTAGCAACAATAGCAAAACGGGTTTTAATGTTCATTTGATGTCCCTTCCCTACTAGCAAATTGAGATAATATCATAGACGCGGCGCTGGTCTCCGATGAGGACACTAACCTCATCGTCTAAAACACCGCCTTTAAGTGCTTTACCCAGAGGTGAGTGCGGAGTCACTACCACCACGCTTTCGTTAGCTAGCTTAGCGCCACCTGCTGTAGGCAACAGAAAATAGTAGCTGTGTTCTTCATTGACGTCTTCTAACTCGACCAATGCCCCCAAGGATATTGAACTATCACTGGCAAAATCATTCAGCGAAAACGCCTTTAGCGTTGAGATGTCACGCCTAATTTCTTCTAGTCGCATCGCCTGTCCGTGGGCAAGATAAGACGCCTCCAATGCCAGCGTGTCGTATTTATGCTCAGGCACCGTTTCTTCGTTCGTCGCCGCATCTACTGTCTGCTCCATCGCAGAGTTTAAGGTCGTGATTTGCTGCTCGAGCTGTGCAATGAGTTCATCAATGAGTACCCTCTTGTTCATGTTTCTCCTACTCGGCATATCGAGACAAATTGAACTCGCTCACTATATCGATCCGTGGGTTGCCACGCAAACAATCGATGGTTAGTCACTGGCAATTACTCAAACATCGTCAACTGTCGCGCATTTTCGAGAGGCTCTAACATGACGCTTAACCCCAAAAAGGCGAATTTCACGCCCATTTTGCCGTTCAAGAACTTCACGTAACAGATCTTTAAAGTACTCGAGATCGAGCTGATTATGGACATGCTCAATAGTGGTCAGTTTGAAGTCAGCGAACTTCACTTTGATGCCTTGTTTAATTACGTTACGTTTCGGCTGTGCTCTCTCTAGACGCTGTTTTAACTCTGGGAAAAGCTTATTTTCAATCACTTGCCAGCACTCATCGTACTGGCTGATGTTTTGAGAAAAGGTTCTTTCGACACCTATCGATTTACGCTCTCGTTCTACTACAACCTCGCGCTCATCTATTCCGTGGCTTTTTTTCCACAGCGAGGCCCCCATACGACCAAACTTCATGATTAACTCTCGATAATCACTGGTACGTACATCGTGGCAGGTAAAAAGCCCAGCGTTATTAAGCTTCTCTAGGCTCACTTTTCCCACACCAGGTATCTTGCCGAGATCAAGACTATCGACGACCTCTTGTACCTTGTCTGGAGGAATAACGCACTGACCATTTGGCTTATTCATATCCGATGCGATTTTGGCGAGAAACTTAAGCGGTGCTACACCCGCCGAAGCTGTTAGCTGGAGTTCATTCCAAATATCATTGCGAATACTCTGTGCGATACGTGTTGCTGAATTTTGGCAGTGTGGAGACTCGGTGACATCCAAGTAGGCTTCATCAAGGGAAAGCGGTTCAATAAGCGAAGTATAACGAGAGAAGATCTCTCGAATGTGTTTAGAGGTCTCTTTGTAAACCTCCATTCTTCCTGGCACCAACAGCAAGTTCGGACACAATTTGAGTGCTTGCGCTGTCGGCATCGCAGAGCGAACGCCAAATTTACGCGCTTCGTAATTGCAGGTACTGATCACGCCTCGCTGGCGCTCACTGCCGCCTACAGCCAGTGGTTTGCCACGATAATGTGGATTGTCACGCATCTCTACGGCTGCGTAAAAGCAATCCATATCTACATGAATAAATTTTCGAATGGAGTCGGACACGGCTTATTGAACTGTTTATTTATACAGTTAAAGTATACGCCGTTTTGTTCATCAGACCAACAAAAAAGACCAGAGGGTTACTCTGGTCTTTGCTATTAATTCTATGCTGAAAGCGGGATTACGCGATGCGATCTTTTTCCCAAGCAGCAAGCTTCTCGGCACGAGCTTGCTCACGCGCTTCACGCTTTTTACGTGCATCACACGGCTCTGGGCAGTTACACACTTTATCGATGCTTAGCGCACCTAGGCCACCACAGCTGCCTTTTACGACTTTCTTTTGGAAGATGTAGCCAACCGACATTGCAACAATAACGGCTAGAAAAATTCCGAAGGTAATTAGAAATGTACTCATATTGGTCACCCGTTATTTGTTTAGGTAAGGCTTAAATGCTTCTGAAGCAATCTCGTTAAAGCCATCTTCTGTTTTTACAATAATAAGTGCAGGAATGCTATGTTGCTCTGCAACTTGCAATGCTTTCTCTTCACCCAACACCATCAAACCCGTCGCGAGACCGTCTGCCGTCATTGACGACTTATCCAATACCGTGACTGAAACCACCTTATTATTGATTGGCTTACCCGTTGAAGGATCGATGATGTGTGAGTAGCGCACACCTTCTTTTTCGAAGTAATTGCGATAATCACCTGATGTGGCAATCGCCATATCGCCAGGCTCAATGATTTCTTGAACACTGCGCTCGTCGATAGATGGTTTCTCAATGGCGATACGCCATTTTACACCTTCACGATTGAGGCCTTTAAGGCGCATCTCACCGCCTACCTCAACCATGTAATCTTCAATACCTACGCGATCAAGGTAATCAGCGAGAACATCCACACCCCAGCCTTTCGCAATCGTCGACAAATCAACATAAAGACCATGCAGATCTTTCTTCAATGTTGTGTCCGTCGCTGATAGGTGTTGAATACCTGTCTGCGCTTTACGCTTGGCTAATTCCTCGTCAGAAGGCACGACTTCGGGGCGAGCTTCAGGGCCAAAACCCCATAAGTTGACCAAAGGACCAACCGTCACATCGAGCGCGCCTAACGTCACTTCATTCAGTCTGATGGCTTCTTTTACCACAATCGCCGTTTGCTTAGACACAGGAAACGATTCTGTGCCGAAAAAGCGGTTAAAGCGGCTCAGCTCTGAATCTTGTCGATAGGTCGACATCTGGTCATTGACTTGTTCAAGCAAGCGATTAATTTCCGCCTGAATTTTCTCAGGTTTTGGACCATTATCAACCGTAATGTACTTCACGTTGTATATGGTGCCCATCGTCGGGCCGCTCAAGTGCACTTGTTCACGACTGTTGCCGCAAGCCGTCAGCACAAAAGCTGCGAACAAGCTGACAACGATAACCTTTAACTGTTTGGTTAGATGAAACATGCCTTTACTCACCTAATGAATTTAAAAATACTCACGTTTACAACATCTTGAATGATGTTCCTGTAAAAGAAAGCACTCTTTATTTTGCTCAATTTCTAAAAACAAATGGCCAGCTCACATGAGCCAGCCATGTTCATTACTTCAAGGAAGATTAACCACCGAAGTCATCTAGAAGGATGTTTTCATCCTCTACACCAAGATCTTTCAGCATGCCGATGACAGCCGCGTTCATCATTGGTGGACCACACATGTAGTATTCACAATCTTCTGGCGCTTCGTGATCTTTGAGGTAGTTCTCATAGATTACGTTATGGATGAAGCCTGTGTAACCATCCCAGTTATCTTCTGGCATTGGGTCAGACAGTGCAACGTGCCACTGGAAGTTATCGTTTTCTGCTTGTAGGCCATCGAAATCTTCCACGTAGAACATTTCGCGACGAGAACGAGCACCATACCAGAATGACATCTTACGCTTAGACTTCAGACGCTTAAGTTGGTCAAAGATGTGCGAACGCATTGGTGCCATACCAGCACCACCACCGATGAAGACCATCTCGTTGTCAGTATCTTTCGCGAAGAACTCACCAAATGGACCAGAGATCGTACACTTGTCACCTTCTTTCAGTGACCAGATGAACGAAGACATGATACCAGGTGGTACATCAGGATTATTAGGCGGCGGCGTAGCGATACGCACGTTCAGCATAATAATGCCTTCTTCTTCTGGGTAGTTAGCCATTGAGTATGCACGAATGCACTCTTCGTTAACGACAGACTCGTAGCGGAACAGGTTAAACTTGTCCCAATCTTCACGGTACTCTTCTGGTACGTCGAAGTCAGAGTATTTAACGTGGTGAGCTGGTGCTTCAATCTGGATGTAACCACCAGCACGGAAAGGTACTGATTCGCCATCTGGGATTTGTAGCTTAAGCTCTTTGATGAATGTCGCTTTGTTATCGTTAGAGATAACGGTACATTCCCACTTCTTAACGCCGAAGATCTCTTCTGGAAGCTCGATGTCCATGTCAGTCTTCATTGCTACCTGACACGCTAGACGCTCACCTTCACGTGCTTCACCTTTAGAGATATGGTCAAGCTCGGTTGGTAGAATGTCACCACCGCCAGATTTCACTTTTACTCGACACTGACCACAAGAGCCACCGCCACCACAAGCAGATGATACGAATACGCCAGCGCCAGCTAGTGCATTCAACAGTTTACCACCTGGTTGTGTGGTGATCGCGAGATCAGGGTTTTCGTTTACAGAGATCGTGATGTCGCCTGTTGGTACTAGCTTAGATTTGGCGAATAAAATCACCAAAACTAGGGCTAGAACAATCAGCGTAAACATCACTACACCTAGAATAATGTCCATTGACTATTCCTTATACCTTACAGTTGAACACCAGAGAATGACATGAAGCCCAGTGCCATCAGACCTACCGTGATGAACGTGATACCAAGACCACGAAGACCAGGAGGAACGTCAGAGTACTTCATCTTCTCACGGATACCTGCTAGCGCAACGATAGCTAGCATCCAACCCACACCAGAACCAAAGCCGTATACGACAGATTCTGCAAAGTTGTAATCACGCTGTACCATGAATGATACGCCACCAAAGATCGCACAGTTCACCGTGATTAGCGGTAGGAAGATACCCAGTGCGTTATACAAAGGTGGGAAGAAGCGGTCTAGTACCATCTCAAGGATCTGTACTAGTGCTGCGATTACACCGATAAAGGTAATAAAGTTTAGAAAGCTAAGGTCGACACCTGCCACCAATGCATTTTCTTTAAGAACTAGGTTGTAAAGCAGGTTATTCACCGGTACTGCCACTGTCAGTACAACGATAACCGCAACACCTAGACCGAAAGAGGTCTTAACCTTTTTCGATACCGCTAGGAATGTACACATACCTAGGAAGAAAGAAAGCGCAAGGTTTTCGATGAAAATCGACTTAACCATTAAGCTAATATAATGTTCCATGACAGCCTTACTCCTTCGCTTCTACTTGTTCTGGCCTAATTGTACGAATTGCCCAGATCAGGAAGCCGATTAGGAAGAACGCAGAAGGCGCTAGCAGCATCATGCCGTTTGGCTGATACCAACCACCGTTACTTACTAGCGGAAGTACTTCCAGACCGAATAGCTTGCCTGAACCAAACAGTTCACGGAAGAAGCCAACAGTAATAAGAACGAAGCCATAACCTAGACCGTTACCAATACCGTCGATTAGCGATGGTAGTGGCGCAGACTTCATAGCGAATGCTTCAGCACGACCCATTACGATACAGTTAGTAATGATCAGACCAACGAATACCGAAAGCTGCTTAGAGATATCGTAAAGATACGCTTTCAGGATTTGGTCTACCACGATTACCAAAGATGCAATGATCGCCATCTGTACGATGATACGAACGCTATTTGGGATATGGTTACGAATTAGAGATACGAAGAAGTTAGACAGTGCAGTAACGAAAATTACCGCCAGCGTCATAACAAATGCTGTCTCTAGTTTTGTGGTTACCGCAAGAGCAGAACACACACCAAGAACTTGAAGAGCGATCGGGTTGTTATCCAACACCGGTGCCATCAGGCTCTTCTTCATTTCTTTAGCATCAGCCATTAGTTCAGACCTCCGTCACGAACTTTAGCCAGGAATGGACCAAAGCCCATGTCACCCAACCAGAAGTCAAACGTACCTTGAACGCCGTTACCTGTCAGTGTTGCACCAGATAGACCGTCAACACCGTGCTCAGAACCTTCAGGTGCGCCACCTTTCACGATTGCAATCGCTGGCTTGAAGTTTTCATCAAACAGTTTCTTGCCAACAAACTGTGCACGCCAAGATGGGTTTTCGATTTCGCCACCCAATCCAGGAGTTTCACCTTGCTCGTAGTATGTAATACCGTTCACAGTATTACCGTCTGTTTGAACTGCAACAAACGCGTACATCATAGACCATAGACCTGTACCGTGTACTGGTAGGATAATGCTGCTCACTTCACCGTCTTGCTTAACTAGGTACACAGTACCTACGTTTGCACGACGAAGAATCTTAGCAAAATCTTGGTCAGCTGTAAGACGGATAGACTCAGATGGGTCTTTTGCCGCTTTACGTTGATCGTAGCTGTTTGCGTCGCTGCCATCTGGAGCCGTATCAACAAACTCACCGGTGTTGAAGTCAACAAGACGAGGCTCAATGTACTGGCTGTAAAGCTCAGCAACTGTGCCTTCGGCTTCAATACCCGCTACTTCAATGATTTTCGACTGTTTATCTAGAACCGCGTTCGCGCGTTGCTTGTCACGCAGACCTACTGCTGCAAGCGATACAACGATTGAGCACACTAAGCTCAACGCGATAACAACAAACAGCGTCTTTTTAATGCTATCGTTATTACTTGCCATAGCGAGCTTCTCTCCGTTTGATGTTCTTCTCGATCACGAAGTGGTCGAATAGAGGTGCGAACAGGTTAGCAAATAGAATTGCTAGCATCATACCCTCTGGGTAAGCCGGGTTGACTACACGGATCATGACACACATTGCGCCAATCAAAATGCCGTATGCCCATTTACCATTATTAGTAAACGATGCCGATACTGGGTCTGTTGCCATAAAGAACATACCGAATGCAAAACCACCTAGTACTAGGTGCCAGTGCCAAGGCATAGCAAACAGAGCATTTGTGTCAGAACCAACAACATTAAACAGAGTTGCTACTGCAACCATGCCGATCATTACACCGGCGATGATGCGCCAAGACGCAATACCCATGTAAACGATCATTGCCGCACCAATCATAAGTGCTAGCGTTGAAACTTCACCAATCGAACCAGGGATGTTACCGATGAATGCGTCCATCCAAGAGATCGTTTGGCCAGTGATGTTGTTGATTAGTGCGCCTTCGCCACCTTGCGCCCATTGGCTAAGAGCCGTAGCACCTGAGTAGCCGTCAGCTGCAACCCATACTAAGTCACCCGAGATTTGCGCTGGGTAAGCGAAGAATAGGAAAGCACGGCCAGCAAGCGCTGGGTTAAGGAAGTTACGACCAGTACCACCAAAGATTTCTTTAGCAACAACAACACCAAAGGTAATACCTAGTGCTGCTTGCCAAAGTGGAAGTGTTGGCGGAACGATCAATGCGAAAAGAATAGAAGTAACAAAGAAACCTTCGTTAACTTCGTGCTTACGCACCATACAGAACAACACTTCCCAGAAACCACCAACAATAAACACTGTTGCGTAGATAGGTAGGAAGTAAGTTGCACCCAAGATCATCTTACTGCCCCAACCCGCGTCGGTGCCTAGCGTGCCGCCAAGACCCTGAGTTAGCCAGTAGTGCCAGTTGCCATCGATAACACCCGCTAGCTCTGCGCCAGTGTAAAGATGGTTAAGTGCCATAACCGCTTGGTTACCCGCGTTGTACATACCCCAGAACATTGCTGGGAATACTGCGAACCAAACCATGATCATGATGCGTTTTAGGTCAACGCTATCACGGACATGCGAGCTACGCTTCGTTACAAGACCTGGCGTGTAGAATAGCGTTGCCGCTGCTTCGTACAGTGCAAACCATCTTTCATGTTTGCCGCCTGGCTCGAAATGATGCTCGATATCCTCAATGAATTTCTTAAGCATGGGATTACCCTTCCTTCTCAATCTTGTCTAGGCACTCACGTAGGAGTTGACCGTATTCGTACTTACCTGGACAAACAAAGGTGCATAGCGCCAAGTCTTCTTCATCTAGCTCAAGAGCACCAAGACGCTGAGCGCTGTCTTGATCGCCTGCACATAGATCACGAAGTAATAGCGTTGGCTCCATATCAAGTGGCATTACTTTTTCGTAGTTGCCGATTGGAACCATTGCACGATCACTACCATTGGTTGTGGTTGTCATGTTGAACAACTGACCTTTGAATAGGTGACCAAGGAATGATTTAGTGATTGAGAACTTGTTCTTACCAGGCATCGCCCAGCCAAACAGCTCTTTGTCACGACCTTCACGAAGTACAGAAACTTGCTGGTGATAACGACCTAGGTAGGCGTGTGGACCAGTAGCATGTGTACCAGAAAGAACAGAACCAGAAATGATTCGAACTTCACCAGGCATCAACTCGTTATCCGTTACGTCTTCTAGGCTAGCGCCAAGCTGTGTTCTAACCAAGCGAGGGTTATTCACAACTGGGCCTGCAAGAGACACAACACGATCCGTGTACAATTCACCCGTGGTGAAAAGCTTACCGAATGCAATCACATCTTGATAATTGATGCTCCAAGCAACGCTGTTCGCGTTAACTGGATATAGGAAATGCATGTGAGTGCCCACAAGACCCGCTGGGTGCGGACCGTTGAAGACATGCTCTTCGACATTGGATTGAGTTGAGCGAGGAAGACTAGTGCCTGTTTTGCAGACATACACTTTACCGTCTGTCAGTTTCGACAGTAGGTCAAGACCTGCAACAAACGCGTCTTTTTGCTCGTTGATAATCAATTCAGGCTCTGCTGCTAGTGGATTAGTATCCATAGCATTCACGAAAATCGCTTGAGTCGTAGAATCGATCGCCGGAACCTTGCTGAACGGACGAGTACGCAATGCAGTCCACATACCAGACTCAACCAGTTGAGTTTTGATCACATCGCGATCAAGACCCGCTAGTTGGTCAGCTGTGTAGCTATCGAAAGTAACTTGCTCGTCGCCTGCCACTTCAATCACAACGGATTGTAGGACACGCTTCGCGCCACGGTTAACTTCAATAACCTTACCGCTTGCTGGAGAAGTAAACTTAACGCCAGGGTTCTTTTTGTCTTCAAAAACAACCTGACCTTTTTCACTTCATCACCCACGCGAACATGCATTGTTGGACGCATACCCACGTACTCTTCGCCAAGCAAGGCGACTTTAGTGATGGACTTACCATCATTAATCACCTGGGAAGGAGTTCCTGCGATAGGAAGATCCAAGCCCTTCTTTATTGTAATCATACGCACTTGCACTACTTTTATCGGGAAAAAGATTCTTTTAATTTGCGTAACATTTAGACACGACATTGAGTGTCTGGCTTTGGCTTTTCAGAGACCAAAGCAGCAACATCACTTTAACAATCTCGTCATAGAATCGATGCGAGATTTTTCTGGTGCGGTAGTTTAGCATCTTTTACAAAGGGGATGCCATGACGAATCCCAGCTATAGCGTCATTATTTCGAAACTTTTGCTACATCTGGGGTTGTGAATATGTATAACTTTGACCGATCGCACAAAGCACTATTAACGCTATTAAAAATAAGCGATTAGCTCATTCACATCCTGACACATTCTCTGTTAACAAAAACACATAACATTATATGTTGACACGCTGTTAATAATTTACCCCTAAAGAGGTATGCATTTATTAGCCATTCCTACAAGGATAGACAGCGTTTATCAGTCTTTCCTGACTTTGTTACTCAAAGGTGTGTTAGCCGCACTCGTAAAACTGTTTCTTTGTTACTTGCCACCACCAGCGCAATTCGGGCTGGCTGGTGCTAATTGATTTTCTTGTGTCCACTCTTCGGGTGTATAGGTGTGGATCGCTAACGCATGAACAGGTCCTGCTAGCTCGTCGGCTAGAACCGTATTGACCTTACGATGTCGCGATATCAGACGCTCATTAGCAAATACGTCACTGACGACAATCACCTTAAAGTGACTCTCTGAGCCCGGTGGTACGTTATGCATATTACTTTCATTGCGAACATCAAGATGTGTTGGATGGAAAGCTTGATGGAGCTTTTGCTCGATGGCTTGTTGAATCATCTTACTTCCTTGGGTATTTACCGACTTTTATTTTTATATAGTCGGTAAAGTATATACTTTACTTAATCAATAATCTCCCCTTAAATGACTTTCTGCTTGGCGGAACCACTGGGATTTTGTCAAAATACAACCATTGTCACCAAATCAAGAAATTATGAAAACAGAACTTAACCTCTTGGAACGCAGCTACTCACTTTTTCGCTACCCAAAGCTTGCTAATGAGCAACTGCAAGCGTGGGACGCTGGCGACGAATACTTAATTCAGCACGTCGAAGACCTCGCGTTACCTAGCTCATCCAACATATTGATCCTCAATGACAGTTTTGGAGCCTTAAGTTGCTGGCTTTCTGATAAACACAATGTGACAACGGTGACCGACTCCTTTATCTCTACACAAGGAATCCTAAGTAACCTCGCGAATAACCAAGTTGATGGTGTAAAGCTATTACGCTCTACCGATGCCTTACCGGAAGACATCAATATTGTTTTGATGCAGATACCTCGCAACAACCGCTATCTCACATGGCAGCTAAACCAGTTAGCACTAACGTACGGAGACCGTTGTCAGCTCATCGCAGTCAACAAAGCAAAAGAGATCCATACCTCGACACTTAAGCTATTCGAAAAGTTTGGTGGCACCACCACGACATCGCTGGCATGGAAAAAGCATCGTCTAGTGTTTACTGCGCTATCTAAAAAAAGTGAAAGTGCTGTAGACGAATATACAAGTTGGCAAGTACCCGAACATGGGTTAACCCTAGCCAACCTACCTAATGTCTATTCTGGAGAAAGTCTCGACTTGGGCGCTCGCTTTATCCTAGAGCATCTCTCTGCGCTCGACGCTAATGACAAGGATGTTGTCGACCTTGGCTGTGGTAATGGCGTGCTTTCTTTGAAGTTAAAGAAGACGTTTCCGCAAGCACGAATCACCGCTGTAGATGAAAGCTACATGGCAACGGCTTCAGCGAAAAACAATTTTGAGATCAACCAGCTGCCAGATTCTGATTGCCAATTTGTCACCAACAACTGCCTTGATGGGTTCGATGCTGAATCTCAAGACCTCGTAGTCTGCAACCCTCCTTTTCATCAGCAGCAAGCGGTAACCGACCATATCGCTTGGCAGATGTTCTGTGATGCAAAGCATGTTCTTCGCTCTCAAGGGGAATTAATGGTTATCGGTAATCGCCACCTGGGCTACGATAAAAAATTGGCACGTCTATTTGGCAAGCATAACGTCAAGCGTGTAGCTTCCAACGCCAAATTTGTTATTTTACAGGCAACTAAGTAAAGTTTGGGTCATAGTTGCCTTATACAAATCGTGCACGAAATAAGAATTAGATATGATGCGGTGCAGGCACGTTTCGCGTCGACCGCAGCAAAGATAAAAGCTTAAGAAAATTTAGAGTGTGAAAAGGAATCATTAATGAAAAAGCTCGTTTTAGCGGCTTCCGTCGTTTTGCTTGCCGCATGTGCAAGCCCTCAACAAGAACAAGTGAATTTTGCTCCAAAAGCGACAACAAGCGCCGCTAAGGTCGTAGAAAACAAGTCGATGTCTTTATCGAGCAAAGATGTCCGTACAGCGCAATATGTTGCTCTACTTGATAACGGTCGCTCTAACATCACACCAGTCCACACTCGTCAAAATCTTCGTATCGGTATTGAGAATGCGCTCGTGAATCAATTCTCATCTCAAGGTTTCCAAGTGACTGTCAACAGTGAAAACGCACTGAACGTAGAAGTGCAAGAAGCGCTGGTGTCTGTAAAGCACACCGTTATGGAAAATGACATGACCGCGAACGTTGTTCTGGAACTGACGGCAGAAAATGCAAAAGGTAAGTTAGTGAAGACCTATACTGGAACAGCGAGTCGTTCTGGTTTGATGAGCGCATCTAATGATGACATCGAAACGGTACTGAACGACACCGTCAACTTGGTACTCAAAGAGATTGCCAATGATAAAGAACTTCAAGATTACATGAAGGAGCGTTTCTAATGCTGAGATCTATTGTCGCAACCCTAGCTCTAGTCGCCACCAGCGTGTTTGCTGGACCTAAGGTCGAAGTCGAAACCAACCTTGGTAGCTTTGTTATCGAACTCAATCAAGAGCAAGCACCGATTAGTGTTGAGAACTTTTTGAAGTACGTGGATGATGGCAGCTACGTGAACAGCCAATTTCACCGAGTTATTCCGGGCTTTATGGCACAAGGCGGTGGCTTTGACAAAGAGTTCAAGCGCCTACCAACTTACTCACCAATTGAGAATGAAGCTTCAAATGGCCTAGATAACGACACGGCAACAATTGCAATGGCACGCACACGCGATCCAAACTCGGCTACTCGCCAGTTCTTTATCAACTTTGTCGATAACGACTTTCTTAACTACAGCGTGACCAACCCAGGATACGCGGTGTTTGGTAAGGTTGTTGAAGGGTTCGATGTGGTTCAGAAAATGGGACAAAAACCAACTCGCAGCACGCGTGGCATGAGCGATGTCCCTTTGGACCCTATCATTATCACTAAAGTAGAACGACTAGCAGATTAATCCCTAACAAACGAGAGAGGCATGCCTCTCTCGTTTGTTTCTTACCTGCTTTCCCCACCTGCCAAACTCACAAGGAGCCCGTACGTGGAACAAAAAATGACCTGGCTGGACACAGTCAAAAGCTACTGGGACAAAAGACTGCTTTGGGTCTTTATGATGGGCTGCTCAAGCGGCTTCCCATGGGTGCTGATTGGCTCCAACATGTCTGGCTGGCTCAAAGACGCTGGGCTCACTCGTGCAGCTATCGGCTATTTTGGCTCCGTATTTGCGGTCTACGCAATTAACTTCCTTTGGGCTCCCTTAGTCGACAGGGTTAAACTTCCGCTACTTCACCGCTCTCTTGGACAGCGCAGAAGTTGGATATTCTTATGCCAAAGCTTTATTTTACTTGGCACTCTGTTTATTGCTGGCGTCAACCCAGCCGAAAATTTGATGTTCACATCGATGCTGGCGTTATGTATTGCGATTTCTTCCGCTACGCAAGACATCGCGATTGACGCATTTCGTATTGATACCTTCCCAAAATCAGAGTCAAACAAACTACCTCAAGCCTCTGCAATGGCAGTGATTGGATGGTGGACTGGTTATTCGCTGCCCGGCTACTTAGCGTTTATCAACGCGGACTCAATGGGTTGGAATGGCGTTTACTATGGTATGGCGGGTATCGTCGTCATTTTGATGCTGTTCACTCTGCTCGTGGGCGAGCCAAAAACTGATCGTGAAGCTCTGCAAGCTGCCGCAGAAGCGCGCCACAGCAAAGTGGTGTCAAATCGAGTGACGAGCTGGTTATCAGTAACCGTCGTGGAGCCTTTCTTGGACTTCTTCCGCCGCAACGGTGTACAAGTCGCAATCACGTTATTGTTATTTGTTTTCTTGTTTAAGATTGGCGAAGCCTTTCTTGGGCGCATGTCGATTACCTTCTACAAAGAGATCGGTTTCAGTAACGAGCAGATTGGCTACTACTCCAAACTCATCGGTTGGGGTGCGACCATCGCCTTCACACTCCTGGGTAGTATGGTTAACGTCAGGTTCGGTATCGTTAAGGGCTTAATGATAGGTGGTATCGCGATGAGTGCGAGTAACCTTATGTTTGCTTGGATCGCGAAAGTCGGCCCGAGTGAGCAATTGTTCTTAGCAACTATCATCGTTGATAACTTCACAACCGCATTCTCAACTGTGGCATTTGTTTCCTTCCTCACTGTTTTGACGGGGCAAGCCTTCTCTGCCACTCAGTATGCGTTATTGGCTTCCTTGGGTAACTTCGGTCGGACAACCCTAGCGTCATTTAGTGGAGAAATGGTGGACGCGCTCAATGATTGGAGTTTGTTCTTCATCATCACATCTCTGATGGTGATACCAAGCTTACTTATGCTCTACTCACTGCGTCACTATTTCAGCGACCTACTCGACAAAGCTAAACACAGCGACGAATCTGTAGCACCAGAAACTAAAACGGAAAGCTCCAACTAAGAAAAGCCCGCAACTGCGGCCTTTTCTAAACTGCGAACCTTACGGGTACATACCTTTACCGAATCGGTTAAAGATACGTGCCACACCCTGGGTGAATATCATTGGCTCGGTCAGAATCGATAAACACAAGCAATCTTGTGAAGCCGATGTTTGCGGCGCATGCTTCGTCTCGCCGTCTTCTCGAATGAAATCACCCGCTGCGTAAAAGCCATTTTCATCGCTAAAGCTGCCATGAAGGACAAGAGTCGATTCAAGACCTTTGTGAGTATGTTGAGGCACCTGTACGCCCTCACTGATATAAAGTAGGCTCACCTTGCAGTCTTCATCCAGGTCTATATTGGATGTAAACACTTTGCCGCCGTAACTCTTCCACTCGCCCATTCGCTCCACGAAGGGTTTGAGTGTTGCGGGCACTTTGAATGTCTTGCCGTTCACCTCAATCGAAGCGGCGGTACGCGCTCTCGGTTGGCTGTAATCCGCATCGAGCGTTGTGATGTCGTTCATCATATTCTCGAACACCAGAGCTAGCTCATTGTCGGAAATGGCGCCCTCAGTACCGGTAGCAACCAAATCTTCGGCAGCCTCTTCCTCAAACTTGGCCACAAGTTGACGGCAGTGAGAGCATGTCTCTAAATGCGTCGCAACGGCGGTAGCGTGAGCTGAATCTATATCACCGGTTGCAAATCGCTTGAGTAAGTCTTGTTCTGGGTGGTAGCTCATACTATTCCGCCTCCATTGAATGTCTTAATTTTTCTACTGCGAGTCTGAGACGGGACTTCACGGTCCCCAGTGGTATATCGAACATGTCGGCGACCTGCTGATGCGGTAGCTCTTCTAAATAGACAGCCCGTACGACTTCCCGCTGCGCCTTGGGTAACTCTTCCATGAACTTCAATATCTGCTCCTTGAGTCGATCAGTCTCTGGAGAGTAATGCTCGACAAAATCAGGCGGACAATAATCTGTTGGCCAGATATCGTCGGCGTGTACGTGCAACTCTTTACCTTTTTGCTTTCTGAGCATATCAAAACAGAGGTTCCTAGCGACTGTGTAAATCCAAGTCGAAAGAGAGCTCTTTGACCCGTCGAACAAATGCGCTTTTTGCCAAACCGTCGCCATGGTCTCTTGAACCATCTCGATGGCGACTTGCTCATTCCCCATGTGCTTAAAAGTGAATTGCTTTAACCTAGGGGAAAAGTAACTGAACACAGTGGCGAAGGCGCGTTTGTCACGCTGCTTTATCTTCTCCATACACTCTGCCCACTCTTGTTTGGTGAGCGCTTCTGGACTCTCTACTATCATGCTTACGTCCCTTGGGTTGATATGCCGTATTGCTCCATAACCTTCCATTCTACGCCATAAAGTTGGTTAGCGATCACCGCTCATTGCGCTTAGTGTCGCGTTTCTTCTTCAATGTCACCTGCTTTAAACGCTTGAGTCAAAAAATCGACCGCTACAGAGCAGTCAGGTTGTGTCACTAAGTGCTCAAAGTGGTTACAATCTAAAGGTAGCACCTCTAGCCAGCGTTGACTGACCCAAGCTGCGTCGTCGAAAAAGCGATGTAGGTAAAGCTCACCAATCTGCGGAAATTTCTTGTAGACATCTTGCAAACGCTCACCTAGGAACTGATTTTCATCACTAAGCTCTGCAGTATCCCAACCTTCTAACCAATCTACCGTCGCTTGCCTCAACCCATCGTCATCGGCTTCAACGTGCTTTACTCGAAACTTCTTGATGCCTGAAACGGTTATTCCCAACATGCCGTCATCTAAGGTCTCGAAATCGACGATACTCACGAACGTTCCGACAGCGGACACGTTTTTAGGCACCGCCCCTGCATCGCTACTGATTAGACAGACACCAAACCCAGATTCTCGTTTCAGACATTCAGTGACCATGCGTTTGTAGCGTGGCTCGAATATCCTCAAACGCATCTTCCCTTCTGGCAGCACCACCGAACGCAGTGGAAAAAGCATTATCTGTTTCATTTTCATTCCCTTTTTAACTACAGATGCTTCTACGCCCATCGAAAACAAACCGATCAGCAGGACTTTGTTAACTAGATAGATCAGTTGTTAACCATTCACAATATAAAATTGACTGTTTTGTGTACGTTTTATAGAAGTTCCCTTGAACCTTCCTTATTTGTGATGCCAGTCACAAACTTTAGTAAACGTTTGCGATGTTGCACATTTACTTTGCGACACAAATCGCTATCATGCCCACCCATCGGATGAATTCGCACGGAAAGCGATCAATTTACAGTACAACTTGAAGAGTAGTTCTCACTATGCGCAAATCACTTTTAGCTCTTGGCGTTGTTGCAGCAGTATCTGCAGTGCCAGCTTCAGCAGAATATCTATACGGTTTTGGTGGTGTTTATCTTGATCACCAGAGCTGGAACCACGGTCCTAACGCTATCCAAGATGGCCAAGACGGTAAAGGTCGTAACCAATTCGTTCTAGGTATCGAAGGTGGTGCAGGTTTCACTTGGGGTGAGCTATACGGTTTTTACGATCGTGAGAGCGTAGAGAAAAACTCTTCTGAGCAGAAGAACTCTTTTAAAGGTTCTGCTCACGTTTATCTAGGTGACACTGGCGTTTCTCTATACGGCCAGGTTTACCACCACGACAACCCATTCCAGAGTGAAACTAACCGCGTTCTAGGTCTTGGTTACACTGCGCTTTCAGGCGACAACTGGTTCTTCAAGCCTTGGATTGGTGTTCACGACATCACATCTTGGGACTCATTCAACAACGTAGATGATGGCATGAGCCAAAACATCAACGGTCGCAATGGCTACATGGCTGGTTGGACTGCACGTTATGGTTTCGAAGCATTTGGTCAAAACTTCTCGTTTGTAAACTGGAACGAAATCGAGTTCGACCGCAATGATGAATATGCTCGTGCGCAAGGTGGCAAAACCGGTCTTAACGGTGCATTGCTATTCAACTGGCACGCGACTGAGCACCTAACTGCTGCTATTCAATACCGTTACTTCCAAAACAAGCTAGGCGTTTACGGGTCTACTGGTTACGAACAGCACTACGGTGATGCAATCATCTACCGTCTACAATACAACTTCTAATTCTCTTCGTATTAGATGTTCGAAAAAATGGCGCTCAGGCGCCATTTTTTGTACCTAAAAATCACCTACTAAGCTTTCGACCAACCTAGCTAACTTTGCTATCCTTCTCGCTTCACTCATTACCCGTAGATAATTGTGAACATTACCATTCTAGGTCCTGGTGCCGTTGGTTCCTTGTACGCGTACAAACTTCATCTCGCTGGCCATGCTGTTTCTCTGTGGGGACGGACACCGTCTCGAAAAATCGATATAACTCTCGATGATGGGGAAAACATAGCGTTCAATAATCAGAGCCTTGAAGATCTAAAACACTGTGATCTTTTGATTGTTACCTTAAAAGCTTGGCAGGTACAAAGCGCGCTACTGCCGTTACTGACTCATCTCGATAATGACGCCATTATCCTGTTTTTGCACAATGGAATGGGTACTGTCGATACACTAGCAGATGAACTGACCGAACGGCCTGTACTACTGGCTACCAGTACACACGGTTCGCTCAAGGTGAATGCTAATACCGTTCACCACACAGGAAGCGGGCAAACACTCATTGGCGCTTGGAACGAAAAGGGTCAGCAGTGCCAGTTTGTCGCTGAGGTATTTGACCACGCTTTTGCACCGACGCATTGGCATAGCAATATCCAGCAAGCGCTATGGACTAAACTGGTCATCAACTGTGCCATCAATCCATTGACCGCAATACTTGACTGTCGCAATGGCCAACTAACAAACGAAAAGTATCGAGCGCAGCTAGCTGGTATCGTTGAAGAAGCCGTTTTTTGCGCGAACTTTGATGGGGTCAAGTTAGAGGCATCTACGATGCTCGACACCGTTGTGAATGTGGCACAATCTACGGCACAAAACTACTCGTCGATGCACCAAGACATTTATAATAAAAGACAAAGTGAAATCGATTTTATCAACGGTTATGTGGTCAATATTGCTGCAAAAAACAAAATCGATGTACCGAATAACTTATCTCTGTATCAAAAAATTAAGCAAATAGAAGCGAGCTGGAGTCATCATGACTAAAAAGGTACTTGTCCCTATCGCCCCAGGCACAGAAGAAATGGAAGCCATTACCATTATCGATATTATGGTGCGCGCTGGTTTTGAGGTTACCGTAGCTAGCGCCGACTTTGATGGCGCATTAACGATGAAAGCCTCTCGAGGAGTGACCCTCACTGCTGACTGTAAATTAGTTGATGTGGCCGACGACGAGTTCGACGTTATCGCATTGCCTGGCGGCGTCGGCGGTTCTGAAGTGTTTCGTGACAGCACACTACTGGTCGAGATGGTTCGCCAGCACAAGTACGATGGCAAGCTCATGGCGGCTATTTGCGCCGCGCCTGCTCTGGTTCTGCAGCACCATAAGCTTTACCCAGATGCCTTGATGACTTGCCACCCAAGTTTCAAATCCCATGTCCCTGAAAACCGTTGGCGTGACAAGCGCGTCACCATGGACATCAATCACAACCTGATTACCAGTCAGGGTCCGGGTACGGCACTTGAGTTCGCCGTCGAAATCATTATCGCCCTTTGCGGCAAAGAAAAAGCCTGGGAAGTGGCTGAGCCTATGGTGACTAACCCAACCCTGCATTACCACAAGATGGGAAAAAACGATGCTTGATATGCAGTCTATCCGCGCTCAGTTTCCGGCTATCGACGGAGAAACTGTCTATCTAGATAGCGCAGCCACCACTCAAAAGCCACAAGTAGTCATTGATTGCATCACTGACTACTATCGCAATCAAAATGCCAATGTCCATCGAGGCTCTCACTCACTAACAGCGATGGCGACAACACGATTTGAGAATGCTCGCGAGGCAGTGGCTCGCTTTATCAACGCTGACAGTGCTAAAGAGATCATCTGGACGCGTGGCGCAACCGAAGCCCTGAACCTCATCGCTCAAACGTATGCGCGCAGCACACTAAAGCCGGGTGATGAGATTCTGGTGTCTGAAATGGAGCATCACGCGAACATCGTCCCTTGGCAGATTGTGGCTGAGCAGACAGGTGCGAAAGTAGTAAAAGTGCCTATCGGCGAGCAGTGCCAGTTTGACTTAACCGCATTTGACTCGCTTATCAATAGCAATACCAAAATTGTCGCTGTCGCACAGGTGACCAACGTAACCGGTACTGCTCTGCCAATCAAAGATATCGTCGCCATAACGCGTGCAAAGAGTGAAGCGATTGTGATCGTCGATGGCGCTCAAGGTATTGTCCACCAGCCAACAGATGTTCAAGATCTCGATGCGGATTTTTACGTTTTCTCCGGACACAAGCTCTACGCACCTGCGGGTATTGGCGTCCTTTACGGAAAACTCGCCATCCTCGAAGCGATGCCGCCCTGGCATGGCGGCGGCAAGATGGTTGAAAAAGTCTCGTTTGAAGGCACAACATTCAGTCAACTACCTGGGAAGTTTGAAGCGGGCACACCAAATGTTGCCGGAGCACTAGCGCTGGCTTGTTCCATAGAATGGCTTGGTCAATATTCTAATAGTGAGCTCGAGCAGCACATTCATCACCTTCAACAGCTTGCCTTCGATGGATTAAGTCAACTCGACGACATAGAGATCATCGGTTTTCAACCCGGTGCGAGTGTCATCACCTTTGTCATGGATGGTGTTCATCACCAAGACTTGGCGACGCTATTGGATCAACAAAACATTGCCGTGCGCGCAGGTCACCACTGTGCCCACCCGTTGATGGATGCGCTTGGGGTAAAAGGTACCGTTCGCGCCTCCTTTGCTATCTACAACTCGGTGGAAGACGTTGAAAGATTTATCGCGGCAGTAAAGAAAGCCGTCGATATGCTCTAGATATATCACTTAGCGGGACATAAAAAACGGTGAGCACTCGAGGCGTTCACCGTTTTTTTATTGGTATTGTATGCGCTAGAGTTCGCTCATTGCTCGCTCGCGAATGGTTGCCACGATGGCTTGCAGACCATTGCCTCGAGATGGGCTGAGATGATTGATAAGGTTTAGCTGCTCGAAGTAGTGTGGCAAATCAAATTCGGTAATTTGCTGTGACGTTTTACCATTAAAGGCGGCAAGTACAATCGCAATCAAACCACGAACGATACGCGCGTCAGAGTCTGCTTGAATGTCCCAGTGCCCATTGTCACAGTTAAGCACCAACCATACTGAGCTTTCACACCCCGATACCAGCACCTTTTCTTGCTTTAAAGCCTCTTCCATCACAGGAAGCTTCTTACCCCACTGGATAACCTGACGATAGCGATCTTCCCAGCCTTTCAGCTCTGCCATTACAGCAACAACATCTTCTGCGTGAATTTCAGTACCAAACGGATTGCTTGCCATAATCAGCCCCTACTTCGCTGCGTATTTTTGAAGAATTTTTTCTACGATGCGAGATACCGCGACAAAGCCAAAGGTCGCCGTTACAACGGTTGCCGCACCGAACCCACTCGCACAATCCATACGCTTAGGTCCTTCAGCGGTTGATTTCACGCCACACACGCTGCCATCCGCTTGTGGGTATTTCAGCTGCTCAGTTGAAAATACGCAATCAATGCCAAACTTTCGAGCGGGGTTCTTGCTGAAATTATGATGACGTCGCAGGGTATCTTTGAGCTTTTTCGCTAATGGGTCTTGAATCGTCTTGGTTAAATCCGCGACCATGATCTGAGTCGGATCAACCTGTCCACCAGCACCACCTGTGGTGATCACCTTGATCTTATTACTGCGGCAGTACGCCAGCAAAGCCGCCTTGGGTTTGATGCTGTCAATCGCATCCAACACATAGTCGAAATCTTTAGAGATATACTCAGCAACGTTATCCGGCGTGATAAAGTCATCGATCAGATTCACTTTGCATTCAGAATTGATAAGTTTGACTCGCTCAGCCATCACTTCAATCTTGCTTTGACCCACCGTACCCGACATCGCATGGATCTGACGGTTAATATTGGTGACGCAAACGTCATCCATATCGATGAGTGTTAGCTCTCCAATCCCCGTGCGCGCCAATGCTTCTACCGCCCACGATCCAACCCCGCCAATACCGACAACACAGACATGTGCCGCTCGTAAGATATCGACCTCGCTGTGACCATAAAGTCGACGAGTGCCACCAAAGCGTTGGTTATAGCTATCAGAGGCTGGTTGGTTCAGTTCGCGCATGGGTTACCTTGCATTTTCCGAGTAAAAAAGAAGAGTGCGATTTATACGCACTCTTTTAGAAAAGATCAACTACGGCAGAGACTCCAAGCGCTAATTCGTCGCAGGGTCAGCCTGTGGTGTTTGGGTTTCTTCTGACTCGCCCCACGGATTTTCCGTTGCTGAGTTCTCAAGCCCTAACTTCCATACTCTGCCAAAGTGTTTGTAGTGTCCCGCCTGAGTACCAGCAAAATCGCCTATACCGTGGTAAAGGTCAAAGTGATTGCCTTTAACGGCACCACCGGTATCGAGAACAATCAGCAACCTCAGTTCATGTGCACCGCTCCATGTTCCATCTGCATTTAACAGAGGAACCTCAGCTAGGATTGGCGTCCCCATTGGGAACGCAGAGCGATCGCCCGCGACCGACGCCATCGGCAATAAAGGAATGCCTGCAGTACCGCGCACTGGGGCTGCGTCTAATGACTTAAAGAACACAAACGACGAGTTTTCTTCTAGTAGTGCTTGTACCGTTTTTTCATCTTGCTTCATCACCCAATCTTTGATCGCTTTGAGTGACATCTGCTCTCTTGGCACTTCTCCACGTTCGATAAGTACTCGGCCAATGCTCACATAAGCTTTATTGTTCTTACCTGCGTAAGCGAAATACTCCAGCGTGTCGTCATCACCGAAGTGTACAAAGCCACTCCCTTGCACCTCCATAATGAAAGGGTCGATAAGATTGTCTGCATAGCCAAGTTCTAGCCCTTGGCCATTGAGCGCACCACCATAGATTTCAGCGCGCGTTGGACACTCTTGTTGGCAATCTGGAAGTGAATAAACTGGGTACTTGAAGGTTTCATCAGGTTTGTGTCTAAGCTCCATAACCGGTGAAAAATAACCGGTAAACAGCACATTGCCTTTATTATCACCACCGCCTAATTGAGCAGCTTGTACACCATAGTTAGCAAGTTGCTTGGGATCGCCGCTTTGAACCGCCCAGGCTTCAAGCTGTTCATAGAGTGTCTGATAGGTTTCCGCCATCGAAGGAGAGGCTTTGACCACCTCATCGGCTTGCGCAGCAAAGGTTTGAAAACTACGAGGCTTGTTGGATTCAATCTGCTCGGTTTTATTGAGAAGGCTAGTGAACTCTCCGTCCTGATATTGCTGCGCTCGTTCTGTTTGCGCACAACCAAAAACCAGTAAAACGGAAGCTAGAGGCAAAATACGTTTGATCAAGTTAGTCATTCCTTATGTATCGTGCTTTCAGAATGGCAAACTCTATAATAAATCGCAATAAAACCGAGGGTTATCTCAGGTCTTTTTTGTGTTTTCCTGACAAAACGAACGTGGGCTTGTAGTGCGCTGGTGACAGCTGGCGAATTTCTGTCTTGTTTCTATCAAGAAACTGATAACGATATTCAGTGACGCCAACGTTAAACCAAAGTTCTGATGAAGACATCTCAAATGACGTCGCCACAACTCTGTTATTGATCACTACCCGGTTTTCTCCGAGCTCAAACGACTCTCTGGCAAACGGAGCGACATCTTTCTCCTGCCACAAGCCATACACCGCCGCTTTAGGGTTAATCTGTTGATGAACGCGACCAAATAGATCCTGATACAGACCAACCACCGCAAAGGTGCCCACCAGCGCGAGCAAGATTAATGTTCGCTCCAGCCATTTATTAGGTTTGACCGCGCTCTTTTGAGCCACATTCACGCTCACGCCGCTGACAATACTACTCTCTTTGCCGTCACTCATAATCTGCCTTTTTGTGCTTCCTTACTCATATTGTCACCTATGGTTTGCATGAGCAACCTCATCTCAACGCTTAATCAAAATTTTCCTTGCGCGCCCTTGAATAAAAAGTCATTATTTCAACATAAATAATCTCAGAGTAATTATTGTGAAGATCCGTAGTACCGCCTTAGTAAAAGGATTTCGGCAGTCCACTCCATACGTTAATGCACACCGCAACAAAACCATGGTTATCATGCTGGGCGGTGAAGCATTCACTGACAAAAACTTCACGAATATTGTGAGCGATATTGCATTGCTGCACAGCCTTGGTGTCAAACTGATATTGGTCCACGGCGCTCGCCCTCAAATTAATCAGCTACTCGAGAATAACGATTGTCATTGCCCTTATCACAAAGGGGTTCGAGTCACGACGGAGAAGTGTCTCGACTACGTTATGCAGGCCACGGGGCGTCTTCAACTTGATATCACCGCACGCCTCTCTATGAGCCTCAATAACACCCCAATGGCGGGCAACCAACTTAATGTGGTCAGCGGCAACTTCGTTATTGCTCAACCGCTGGGCGTAGATGACGGCATCGACTATTGCCACAGCGGTCGTGTTCGCCGTATCGATATTCAAGGCATTAACCAAGTTCTCGACCAGGGCTCTATTGTGCTGCTAGGGCCTGTGGCTGGCTCCGTGACCGGAGAAACCTTTAACCTTCTCTCTGAAGAAGTGGCGACCCAAGTCGCGATCAAATTAAATGCCGATAAACTGATTGGCTTTTGCTCTGAGCAAGGTGTACTTGATGAAGCAGGCAATGCCATTGCTGAGCTGTTTCCAAGCGAAGTCAATGAGCTTATTGAGAAATTTGAAGCCAATGAACTTGCTGACGAAGGTCAAAGCAGTGGCACGCTGCGCTTTCTGCGCGGTGCGCAGTCTGCGTGCCGAGCGGGTATTCCACGTTGCCACCTGATCAGTTACAAAATTGACGGTGCCCTTATCCAAGAACTGTTCTCTATCGATGGTATCGGTACTCAAATCGTCATGGCGAGCGCTGAGCAAGTCAGACAAGCCGATATTGATGATATCGGCGGCATCTTTGAACTCATTAGGCCGCTCGAGGAAAAAGGGATACTGGTCCGCCGCTCTAGAGAACAACTCGAGCAAGAGATACACCAATTCACCATCATAGAAAAAGATGGCTTAGTGATTGGCTGCGCCGCCCTCTACCCTTATCTGCAAGAGAAAATGGCAGAGATGGCCTGCGTTGCCATTCACCCCGACTATCGTGATGGTAACCGAGGCGTATTATTACTTAATCATATGAAGCAGCAGTCAAAAATGAAGGGGATAGAGCATATCTTCGTGCTCACCACCCATAGTCTGCACTGGTTTAGGGAACAAGGCTTCTTTGAAGTGGGTGTGGAGTCGCTGCCGATGGCCAAACAGGACTTATACAATTTACAGCGTCGTTCGAAAATACTCTCCGTCACCGTCTAGTAAATTGCGCTCAGATTCCATTGATGACGACAATTGGTTGTATGAAATCGATTGCCGTCATTAATTGGCACAAATTGTTTTACAACTCGCCAATAACTGTCTAAAATTCGCCCAAGTTACAGCAGTAAGTGTGACAGGACTCCCAAAAAGCAACAAGCTGGCGGGCAGTGCAAGGATTGCTAGGTGAACACCAAAACCCTAAGAGTGACATCTATGCGAACAGTTATTTGCAATTCTATTCAAAGCTTCTGGGACATGGCAGAAAACCACTTCCTAGAAGGACACAATGTCCATTGTGTCTTCCCTGTATCCGAAAAGGTCAAATCACTAATGAAGGTTTACCAAGAGCAGTATCGGATCAACGACATCACCTATTCCGAAGTCTTTAACTAGACATCGAGAATGCACTGCCATGGAAGGTAGGCATTGTTTCTCGCCTTACCTAAACTACCCCAACCTCAGCGCTAACCCACTGTGCCTTAACGTCTTATGACGAATACCTTTACCAACGACTTTGCCATCTGCGACTAAGGTAAAACGCGATTTAGCCCTCGTAATACCAGTATAAATCAGCTCTTTGGTCAACAACGGACTAAAATCAGCCGGCAAAATCATAAAGGTATGGGCAAACTCACTGCCCTGAGATTTATGGATGGTCATTGCATAGGCCGTTTCGTGCTCTGGCATTCGGCTTGGCAGTACTGACTTGATACTTCCATCAGACAGTTCAAAGAACACTTTAAGCCTTGGTGTATCAGCACTAAAGTCCCATAAACAAATACCAATATCACCGTTATAAAGCCCAAGACCATGGTCGTTTTTTGTCACCATTAGTGGTCGGCCAACATACCAAAGTTCCTCACCGCGGGGGATCAATCCGCGCTGTTTCAAGCGAGATTCGGTGCGCTGGTTTAGTCCTGTCACCCCAAAATCACCATCACGAACCGCGCAGAGCAATCTGGCTTTTGCAAAGGCATCCAAAACCGAACGAGCCAATGATTGCTGCCAATTCACTAACGCCTCGTGGCTCTCTAATGACTCACTCGCGGGCGAAGCATTTCTCGCATCCATCAAGTAAGGCTGGTAGGCGCGCACCAAACGATCGATGAGCTTTTGATAACTATCTCCGCTTAGCGCCATCCACTCAATATCATCGAACCCTTTTTGCCAGACTTGCTCAAAGCCTCTGCTGCTCGCAGCATTCACCTGCTTAGCAAGTTGTCCAATGCCAGAGCGCGCATCGAAGCGATAGCTTTTTTGCAGCACACATAAGCTATCTGCCAATGGCGAAACCGACGTTTTTTCCACCTCGCCACGCTGACAGTCAAACTGAGTAAGGGCACGGATACGCTCATTCTGTTTTGCACTGTAGCCATGCGATGAAAAATCACAAATATCAGACAGCACGGCCCCAGCCTCTACTGACGCGAGCTGATCTTTGTCACCTAGCAAGATCAGCCGCGCATGAGCAGGCAGAGCATCCAGCAGTCGATGCATCATCGGCAGATCGACCATGGAGGCTTCATCGAGTACCAACACATCTAAATGCAGTGGATTGGATTGATTGTGTCTAAATTCAACTCGCCCAGGGATAGCACCTAATAAGCGATGCAGCGTACTTGATTCGGTCGGAATACTCGCCTTGAGATTAGGGTCTAAAGCCAATAAGTCAACGGCCTTACCAATGGACTCCGTCAATCGCGCGGCTGCCTTACCCGTTGGCGCCACCAGCTTAATCGTCGGTGACTCTCCCTGTTGATTCTCCTGATTGACCATAGCGGCAAGCAATTTGGTGACTGTAGTGGTTTTACCCGTTCCAGGCCCACCAGAAATCACCGCAAAGCGCCTAGTCAGAGCCACGGCCGCTGCCACTTTCTGCCAGTTGAGGCAAGCCGTTAGAGGTATCACGTTGTCTAGAGGCTGTAAGTCGGATGCGGAGCGCGCATCACTTAAAGTACTTTCTACTCGCTCCCAATCTATTGCTTGCTCATCTATCACATCGAGAAAGTCACACACGATCTGCTGGCGTGAGACCTGATTACTCGACCCTTTCGATTGATTGGCTAGCGCAGAATAAAGGTAGTGATACTCGCGCGCGAATAGCTGATCAAGCATGGTCGCCGCAGATTGAATCTGCGAAGCTGAAAGCTCAATAGGGGTGGCCATGGCGAGCAAACGCTCGGCAATGGTCTGTTCGTAGGCAAAATAGCGCTGCAAATAAAGACGATGATGCTGCCAAACTAAAGGCGTCACTGTCGCCAATTGTGCATTCTCTGCCTCAAGCAGGCTAATGGTTGATGCCTTATCAATGACTGCTGACCAATCAACCTTGGCAACTTTATCCTCTAGAGGGGCTGCCGCCGCGCCGTAGAGACCTATCAAATCCGGTGAAGGCATCAACGCCTGCTCAGTGAGGTCACTGTCTAAATTGACACATATGTGGCCCTGACCTAATTGAGCGCTCACCAATGCTGCCAACCACATGACTTCATCAGGGTATTGGGTCTCTATCGAGGCAACAAACTTTGCAAATTGATAATCGAGTGGTCTTAGGCACTTCTTCGCAACTAAACCCTCAATCCACTGTGCGAACGTTCGGCTAGTCGTCATCAAAATCCAAGCCCCATTTGTTGATTTTCTCCATCGGTAGTAGCATCAGTTTCATTACTCTCTGCGCATTCAATACCTTGATTGTGAGAGGGTTGTGCTCCGAAAAACAAACCATCTAACGCCTCAATCATGGCTTTTGTTGGGCGAGCACTGAATATCCCCGAATCTGAATTAGGCTCGATACCTCGCAAGAATAGATAATAAACCCCGCCAACATGCGTGTCGTAGTCATAATTTGGAATACGTGTTTTCAAAAAGCGATGCAGAGCTAAAGCGTAAATTTGATACTGTAAGTCGTAGCGATGATCGACCATGGCATGCTCAAGCTGTGAGCGTTGATAACAGCTCACATCATCGCCCAGATAGTTCGACTTCCAATCGAGTACAAAGTACTTACCTTGATGCTCAAACACCAAATCGATAAAGCCTTTAAGCATGCCTTTTACGGTGTAGAAGCCAAGCTCATGAGCTCTTGCTGACAGGCTATCATGCCTTTGGATGACTCGGTTGAGGGATGGCGCATCCAAAACATCAATGGGCAGCAAAAACTCCATCTCAACCAAACGCTTATCAATGCCCTTATCTCTTAAAAACAGTGCATCACCATCCAAGGCCGTGTTCATCACTTGATCCACCAGCTCAATCAGTACAGGCAGCCACTCAGGGTCATACTGTTCTTTTTCAAGTAGCTCAGCCATGATTTGCGAGTTGCCTTCAGAGCCAGCAGGTTCAGTAAACTCAATCTCTTCAAACACCGTGTGGAGGAAGGTACCGGGCCTCGCTCCCTTCGGGAAATGGAAGATGGTTTTCTCTGGCTCTAGCAGTGGGTCAAGCTGCTCATCATCGGAAGAGTCAATATCCAAGCCCGACTCTTCTATAAAGACTTCATCGCTACTGCCGTGACTGCTCTGCTTCACTAGGGCCGAGTAACTGGTGAGACGCCAATCGCGGTCAATGTCTTGCGTTTGCTCTTTCGCGCTTAGCTCTGAAAGCTCAGCTTGAGGCGCTTGATAGCGTGAGTCATCAGGCTCTGGCGGCGCTGTCACCGCAATATCACCGGAATGGTTCGCCAGCTCAGCAAGCATGGCGCCTAGCTCACTGACACCGAGCTCTTGACCATTTTGAACCAGATAACCCAGCGCACTGTGATGAACGCCGGTTGGCTCTTTGGTTGAACGTCCATTTCTAAGCGGTGCGATACCGATAAAGCAAGCGTAAACGGCGCGGGTAAGGGCCACATAGATGAGTCGTAGGTCTTCCGCTAAGCGCTCTTTGTCTGCCTGAGCCAGTGCCTCTTTTGACTTTCTTAGATCGAGAATGGATTGCTTAGCCTGCTCATCATAGTACTTCGCCTCCATCGCCTCACGATAACTGACAGCAAACGGCAAATAGACGAGGTCGTATTCCAACCCTTTAGATTTATGTATGGTGATGATTTGAACGAGATTTCGCTCTGACTCGAGGCGCTGAATGTGGTCATCGCCCCCACCAAGCCCTTGCTTGGCATCTTCAATGGATTGAGCGAACCAACGCAGCAAGGCTGTATCACTCTCTACATCTTGTCGCGCCGCTTGCAGCAGCTCACCGAGGTGCAAATAGTCGGTCAGTAGGCGCTCGCCCCCCACCGTGGACAATAATCGATTCGACATCTCACGCTTAAACAGCACTGAGCGCAGCATCGGCAATACGCCCCTCAATTGCCACAGCTGTCGGTAATCGCGAAATTCGCCAACAACCTGCTCCCACAGGTTTTCATCATTGTTGAGGCCGTCTAGCTCATTTGCGGGCAAAGCAAATAGCTCAGATGCTAATGCCCCTTTTAACAGGCGCTCATCGTCTTGATACCATATCGCCTGCATTAAGCGCAGCATATCTTCAGCAACTGAGCTGCTAAACACACTATCGCGATTGGATAAATAGACGCTGGCAATGCCTCGCTCCGCCAGAGCTTGTTTGATAAGTTGCCCTTCGCTACCAGTTCTTACCAGCACGGCAATATCACCCGCCTCGACTGGATGCTGCTTATCGCCATCCGCCAACACCACATCGCTGGTTTGCGATTCGGTAAGCACCATTTTGATGTGTTGCGCTGTTGCAGCAGCCATGTGCTGCTGGTAGTCACCTTTTGGTAGTGGCGCTTCCGCTTCTTGGAGCCAAAACTGCAGTGCTGGCTGCGCTTCGCCACTTTTTTGCCATTGGCGACCACCCGCTTTCGGGCTCGCATTCACAGGATAAAATGGGATATCGCTGTCATAAAGGAACGGCGAATCCGCGCGATCAAAAAGCGTATTAACGCTATTAACCATACGCTCACTGGAGCGCCAGTTGGTCCCTAAAGTGTAGTGATCAACCACCTGATTTCTGGCTTGAATATAGGTGAAAATATCCGCCCCACGGAAGCCATAAATCGCCTGCTTTGGGTCACCGATCATAAACCAACCACACTCTGGATGGCTTAAGTAGACTGAGCTAAAAATCTGATACTGAAGCGGGTCGGTATCTTGAAACTCATCAATCATCGCAACTGGAAATTGAGTGCGAATTTTCTCAGCTAGCATGTCACCAGACTCCAGATCCAGCGCGGCTGAAAGCTGAGTCAGTAGGTCATCAAACGACAGCCATTGCTTCTGCTCTTTCGCCAGCGCAAGACGCGTTCGGCACTGATGGATCGCCATTGCCAACAGAGGTGTTTTTAGCTCAGGAGGCGCTGCCAAGAACGCTTCTATCTCTGCAAAAACGCTCATCGAAGGCGCTTCACCTTTTTGGTGTCTTTTCAATCAGTACCGATTGAGAAAACTTCTCTAATGCACTTGGCAAACCATAATCGAGAGTCTCTTGCTGAGCCCAATGAGTAATACCTTCAACCCAACTAGGAAGCGATTTTTTGGTGTAGCTGCGTTTATTCACATCGGATTGCGAGATACAAGGCACGACATCATCGGATACCGCCAACCAGTTCGCTTTTAACGTCTTGATTCGGTCTAGATTGGCTTGGTGCAAAGCGGCAATATCGACGCTACCCTCAACGCCCTGCATGGTAATCGCAGGACCAGTTAAGTAACGGCTAATATCACTAAGCAGTGCACTCGGTGTCGCCCACAGTTTGCGAACCTCTGATGCCATCTCTAGGTTCAATGGATAAAACTGACTTCGCCAAAAATCGGCAGCCACTTGAGCTTTTAGCCGGCTTTCGTCTGTCACAAACTCATTATTGAATCGAGCACCGGACTCAAAGGCGTTTTGTGTCAACATTCGCTGACAAAAGCCGTGAATCGTATACACCGCGGCTTCATCCATTTGCCTCTCGGCTTGAAGCAAGGTCTCAGTGGCGTATCTGTGGTCAGTCACCTCTTGCAGCAGCGGCTGGATGACAGGATCACTGCTTTCTCCACGGGCAAAGGCAATACGTGCTTGATGTATGCGTGCACGAATGCGATCACGAAGTTCAGCAGTCGCCGCCTCAGTAAAGGTCACCACGAGAATCTGATCGACCGTGAGTGGCTGACGATGCTGACTGCCATCATTACCGTGACCAAGTAGCAGCCTCAAGTAAAGACCCGCTATGGTGAAGGTTTTGCCTGTTCCCGCTGATGCTTCAATCAAACGAGCACCATGCAAAGGAAAGGTCATGGTGTCTAGGGCTGTTGGCTTTTTATTCTCTGGCTGCATGTTCAAACTCAACTGTGTGATCCAACGCTTAAAATCCAATTCAAAACAAATAGATATAATTAATTAGTATGTAAGTTGCGATCTTATTCACGGATTTAATCACCCGCTACGCCTACTATTCTTCGCAGAAATACGGGTCCCTCTGACCCTCATCGGCCGCCCAGCACTCTCCCTACACACTATTATAAAGACTGGCGGCCACTCCCTCTTTGTCAGGTACTCTGCGAGTAATATTCTTCAGCACTCACACTCTTTGTTCTCGGCGCCTCTAACACCAAATGGGCCAACTGCTTGGCATCGTTCGCTAGCGCATCGCTCCACTCACTCCATACGCGAGAAATGTACGCATTTTCCCCTTCACCTGTCTGCATGTAGCCCCCTACAAAACGCGCCTGCATCTTGCTGAGCATTTTGTCATCGCTAGGGCTCCATTGACCGCGACTGTAGTTGGCTTCGATACCTGCTAATGCGGTTTCTGGGAAATAGCTCAACGGGCTATCTAAACCATCAACAAACAGGCTGACTAACTGTGTTAAGTAGTTCATCGCTTCATCTGCGGACATAACAGGGTAGATGCGGTGCACCACGCCCTCTTTTTTGTCGTATGCCAGCATGTGGGTACGCGTCTGGTGACCGGATACCGAGACCAGCAGATGATCGATCCAGGCTGCCAGGTAGTCACTGGCGCGCAATCTTCCGCTTCGATAGCGCACCAGTCCGCTCTGATAGCAGTTGGTCACCCAACCTTGTAGGGTCACTGACACTTTTTTCAAAGGAATTGAGATATCGATTTCGATACCGTCGAGTTCATTGGCTGTTAACGGAACTATCGCCTCAGCAAGATCTTGGGTCTGAGCCACGTTGGAGGCAAACTCAAGCTCTCCGAACTGGTTCACAGGTAGGTAGCCCTGTGCTTTCTGCTGCGCTTTGAATTGAGCCAGCTTGTTCGCTTGATCTTCCGGCTCAATCAAGACATCCAGCAGCGATTTGCGTAAGCCAAAGCTCTCTAGTCCATTTAATGCAAACGGCTCTTCATCTTCGATACCCAGTAAGCTTTCATCAAAATTGACCTGTAGGCGTCGGTTGAACAGATACTGCACGGGCAAACGCCAAAAACGCTGCAACTCAGAGAGATCGAGTTCGATTCTCTCACCTTCAACCCGATCAATAGGATCTAGATGGAATGGCACACTGGTTTGTTGTGCAGCGACTTGTGTGGTTTGCCATGCCGAAGGCAGCCACTCCGCTGCGTAGCTTTGAATACCGTACGTAGAATCAAAGTGTGCAGCACTAAAGGGCACCATAGGGTATTCATGACAAAGTGACTTAGTGAGTTTTGCTCCTGATGTATCCACATCAAGCGCCTCATCACCCACCAAACAATAGTTTTGCTCGCAGTATTCTAATAACTCTGAGACCAAAACAGAGGGAACACGTTCGGTATTGTCTTGAATTGAGCGTCCTACATAGCTGATATATAGGGTTTGCTGAGCGGACAACATCGCCTCTAAAAAGAGGTATCGGTCGTCATCGCGTCTAGAACGGTCACCTGGCTTGGTGCGTCCCGTCATTAAGTCAAAACTCTCTGGCGGTACACTTCTCGGATAAACGCCATCATTCATACCTAACAGGCATACCGTGTTAAACGGAATCGAGCGCATTGGCATGAGTGTGCAGAAGTTTACCTGCCCCGCCAAGAATCGTTGACTGACTCGAGAGCCCGAGAGCTTATCTAGAAAATACTGGCGAATAATCCTCGGCGATAGCGGCTCATCATAGCGGGCGTCTGCAAGCTGCTCACTGAGCCCAGACAGGGTATCGCGAATCGACTTCACGACGACCTCGCCTTCAATATCGACGGCAAAAAAGTCATCCACCAGCTGATTAATGTGTTGCTGCCAGCTTGATATCGACATAGTTTGAGTGAGTGCGCTGCGATAGTGTGCCAACTTGTCAATGAACTGCGCCAGTTTGCCTGCGGTTTCCGCCTGCATGCCTTGAGTCTGCTCATAAGGTGAAATACCTTCACCGCCCACCATTAAGAGTCCTGCTTGCTCGCTGATTGCATAGCCAGCTAGCATGCGTGAGATACCAAACATCCACGAGTTTTGCCCAAATTCTGGCAGGTCAAACTCACTGGCAGTATGAGCATCGATCCCCCAACGGATTTGAGCCTCTTCGACCCACGCGCGCAAGGTTGAAAATTCATGCTCATTAATATCGAAACGAGCCATAATGGCCGGCACTTCAAGCAGTTCCAACACTTCACTGCTGGTGCAGCGCAGCTCTGGCAACTGCAAAAGTTGATTGAACGCATTCAGCAACGGACTTTCTTTATCCGCCGTACGGTCAGAGATCGAAAACGGAATATAACGCTCACCGGATGCATTACCAAATACCGCCTGGATAGCCGGACTGTAGGCGTTAATATCCGCCACCATCACAATAATGTCGCGCGGTTTTAGCTCAGGATTACGGTCAAACATCGCGAGCAGATTATCGTGGAGCACCTCCACTTCACGCATTGGGCTGTGGCAGACATGCACAGAGAGCGAGTTGTCCGATGCTTCGATGCAGGGTTTATGCTCAGAAGACAACAGCAAGGTGTCATCTTGATGCTCGTCGAGGTTAAGAATATCCGCTTGAATATTTTGCAGTAGAGTATTGCGCTCAACTTCTACAAACGCTTCTATCTCATTCGATTCAAGCTGAGACAATAGATATAAATTATCGCGACCTAACTTACCCATCGATGCCAGCAAACTATTGCCGACCTCAGACAGGTGCAACTCATCGTCAACGTTCGCCTCGATGTCACCTTTGAGCTGCTGCGCAAACGCCCAATCCCCCTCTTGCCAGTCTTGGCTAGAGGCAAAGCTATCGAGGTCGCTCAGTTGCTTGCGTTTCGCCGCGGCTAATCGAGCAAGGTATTTTCGGTCGCGAACTTCTCCCCAATAGAAACGACAAGGGTTAGTAAACATTAGGTGAACATCGATGTGTTCCCCTAGCGCTTTTAACGCATCAAGGTAACGGGGTGGCAGCGAGGAGATGCCGAACACAAAAAGTCGTTTGGGCAACTGGCTTAAACCATGCGTCTTGACGTCTTTATTGCTTTCTAGCTCATCAATGAAATGTTCATAAAGGTTGGCGCGATGATAAGGCGATTGCTCGAGTGCCACGGTATGGTCATAAAGGGCTTGCCACAGTTTGGGTTGCCAAGGCTGCTCGCCCTCTAGCTCAACAACACTTTGTCCTGCTTCCCAAGTCGCAATCCACTCTGGGCGATACACCAGATAACCATCATAAATATCGGCGATTTTTTCAGCAAGCTGATAGCGTTTGGAGGCGTCACTATCATCACTGAGATATTGGGCTAGCGGTGCGAAATCTGGGTCATCGAGATGCTTTGGCAATAGATGCATGATCTTCCACGTCATCGCCTCTTTATTAAAGGCGCTGCGCTTCGGCACATCATCGAGCACTTGAACAAACCTATCCCAAATAAAAGTCGCGGGTAATGGGAAGTCAATGTTGGCAGCAATACCAAACTCTTGTGCCAGCGCCATTTTAAGCCACTGAGACATGCCTGGGCTTTGTACCAGAATCTGTTCTTTCTCAAATGGGTTTTGAAGTGGGTCCAACTTGATGAGCTGAACCAATAAAGACTTGAGCACATCTATTTGATTTGAGTGGTAAACGGTGAACACCTGACGTCGCGCCTTTCGCTAATTGCCTTACCACAAGATTAACACAGTCCCTGTGAATTCATGTCCATTTAGACGCCTTATTTACTACTTTACGCTGGGTTACTTACCCCTTTGGGTAAATAAGCGCCAAGGTAGCGAAGCGCAACATAACTGACCACGACAGTCGCGATACCAAGTTCGATGTTCGCAATGGTTCTCACCTGGTTAATCATCTCTGCAGCTGCTCCTTGTGTCCCCATCCACGCCGCCAATTTGTATTGCGCCGTTGCACTAATAACCGTAGGGAATGTGAATGCGGCATAGCCTGGGCTAAATGGCAGGCGAAGCAGTTTTACAAACGCTAAATAGATAATCATGGTCATCAACACACCAATACCAAATAATAGTGCAATGATCACTGGTGAAGGCTCTGCAGCCACCGTTAAATAGCCTGCAAGAGAAAGACTTGCTGGCGCTGCCATGATAGCAATCGTTGGTTTCGCTGCATCCGGGATCTCATGAGTGAAAATCAAACGATAAATCATCGTTGGAAGCATCACAGCGTAGGTTGCCAAGCCAAAATAAAGAGTTGCATCGGCGACCCACTGAAGACTTGGGTTACCAGAAAAAGATACGTCCGCGACCACAAGACCCACTGGTGGGACAAACCAGCTTGGTACCATGTGGTGGAGCTCAAAGTTACGGACTCTGTGATAGACAAAGCTTGCTAAGAACACAATGTGCAGCCCCACAGCACCTAGCCAGATGCCATCACCTAGAAGTGGAAAGAATTGAACAACCGAATTAGAGACTACCATTGTTCCCATCGCAAAAGTTGGCGCCACGCTTCCTACAACTGGATGAGCAAGATCTTGGCGTAGCAAGTGATTGTGGAACAAATACTTGTACGCAAGGATACTTAACAGCACTGTCGCAATTGCAGCCCCCGTCCATTGAGCAATGTGGTGGAATGGCAATGCATTCTCCCAACACCATCCTAAACTTGCGATACCAAGAGCTAGACCTGCCATTGGAGTAGGCGCGCCCTTCACTTTGTTGTGTGCTCTTCTTACGGTAGCAATCATTTTAATCACCTCAAATAATCAGTTGCGCTAAGTGTAAACCCAGCTTATGTTTATATACATCTAATTATTCAAAGCGAACGTTAAGTTAAACTGAACATGAAGCCGCATATCTCCTTAAAGCAGCTCAAAGTCTTTGTGGCTGTCACTCAACACCAGACTCTCACCGCTGCCTCCGAGACCCTGTTTCTGTCGAAAGCAGCCGTCAGTATGTCCTTGAGTGAGCTAGAAAAACAGATAGGTCATGCCCTGTTTGACCGCGTTAACAACCGCTTGGTTATCAATCAAGAAGGGCAGAAACTTCTGCCTCTCGCCGACGAGCTTTTATGCCGCAGTCGCGATATTGAGTCGCTTTACAGTGATGAGCAAAGTCATCGAGGCATACTTCGCATCGGAGCCAGTGATACGGTTGGCAACCAAATGGCGCCCTTCCTTTTGAGTGACTTTCGCGAAGCTCATCATCACAAATCTCAGCAGCTGTTCATCTCAAATACGGCGTTGATTTGCCAAAAGCTTATCGATTATGAGTTGGATATTGGTCTAGTCGAGGGGAAAACGTTGCACCCAGAGCTAGATAGCCGCCCGTTCAGTGAAGATGAAATGTGCATCGTGACATCACCAAAGCACCCCCTTGCCCAGCAGCAACAAGTTACTTTGAGTGACCTTGAGAACAGTGATTGGATTCTGCGTGAGCCAGGTTCCGGTACTCGCGAATTTTTCCTACGTACCGTCGCGCCAAGGATCGAAGTCTGGCATGAAGCCTTCGAACTCAACACCACTGAAGCCATTATCAACAGCGTGTCCGCTAACCTAGGCTTAGCTTGCTTGTCGAAACTTGCGGCGCAAACCGCTATCGACGATGGAAGACTTCATGAGGTGCCTATTTCATTGGATATGAAGCGCCGTTTTTGGCTATTGGTTCACAAAGAAAAGTACCAGAGCCCACTCCTTAAACGTTTTATTGATTTCTGCCAAGGTTGGGACGACAACAACTCGGATAGGATTTAGGCAAACAGGTCTCACTTTTGCGCCCGCGACTGGACATTAGGATCTGGTATCTGTATAAACAGACAGTATTATACTTTTCAAAATTGAACTATCTAGAGGATTAACCATGGCTGTAATCGTCAAGTACGTGGTGGAACGCAACGGAGAAGAAAAGATGACTTTTACCTCTAAAGCAGAAGCTGACGCTTATGACAAAATGTTGGATATGGCGGATGAGCTGTTTTCTCTGCTAGGTGAAAGCAACCTTATCGAAGACGAAGAAAAACAAGAAGAGCTTTCTTTGTATCTTGCACAGCGTAAAGAAGAAGTGCTGTATGCACTAGGTGCGAAACGCAAACCGACACCCAAAAAGCCAAAAGTGGTTAAAGCTGTCGACGAGCCAAGCGACGAAGAAGACGCTGCTTAAGCACCTAAGATGATTATAAAAATAGCCAGTAAGCCGCAAGGTTTTTTACTGGCTATTTTGTTTTAAGCTCCTATGATTGAACTGTCTCGCTTGGCATAGCAACTCTAGGAATTTCAATTATATGAAAGAGCTGATTATTCATATTGTCACCGTGTTTATGGGCTTTTTTGCCATCATGAACCCTATCGCTAATACGCCTATTTTCTTGGGCCTTACCGGTGACGAAGATCGAGCCACCACCAAAGCAATCGCACTACGCTCAGTCTCGCTGGCATTCTTACTTATTACGATTTTTGCCGTCAGCGGGAAGCTTATCTTTGACCTGTTTGGTATCACCTTATACGCGTTGAGAATCACGGGCGGTATCCTAGTGTTCCTGATAGGCTTCAACATGTTGCAAGGCTCGAACAATCATGACTCCACTAAAAAAGCCGCCACTTCTGATGCTCAACAAAACGCCTCATTGAGTATTGCGGTCTCCCCACTGGCTATGCCAATTTTAGCTGGGCCAGGCACTATCGCCACCGCCATGAACTTCGCTACAACGGGCGGTATCTCAGAGGTGATTATCACCATTATCAGTTTCGGTGTGCTTTGTGCCATTACCTATTTCTTATTTATTTCAGGTGAGCGACTCGTGAAGGCACTCGGCCCTAGTGTGTTGTCTGTTATCACCAAAATGATGGGGCTCATTCTTGCTGTGATTGGCACACAGATGCTCATTGAGGGCATTCATGAGGCGATTTCTATCTTGGGAAAAGTGACATAATGCGTTTAATTGTTAGCGCATAGCGTCCACTCAATTTCTTAATAGGAAAAAACATCGCTAAAAAGACAAAGGGTATCGTTTTACAGACTTTTGTCGCTTTTGCCCTTTCATCTGCCGAAACCACTCTTTAAGATGATTACCAACAAATTACCTAAAGTCGCTGCCAATCGCGGCGGCTTTAAGACAAATCTATACATGGAGAAATAGAGTCATGGCAGCGTTCTCAATTGCTTTTGGTACTGCAACCAAAAACCGCGACGGTAAAATCATCGAAGCGTTCTTTCCAAACCCACGTCTAAACCCATCTGACGCCCTAATCGCAGCTGTTGCTGAGGTTTCAGGTTATGCGGAAGGCAACCAAGCTATCGAAATTACTCCAGCACAAAGTGCAGCTCTAGCGGGTGCATTCTCAGCAAACGGTGATGCAGAAAATGCAGCATTTGCTGAAAAAGCAGCAAGCTCTTCACAGCCACTGGTTCTTGTCGTTCTGGCGACTGATGAGAAACCACAATCTGTTGCCGAAGGCTTCCTTAAGCTGCAGCTTATCTCAAACCGCCTAGTTCAGCCTCATGGTACGGTACTGGATGGCATCTTTGGCCTACTGCACAACATCGCTTGGACTAGCCAAGGTCCAATCGACCTACCAGAACTGGCAGAGCGTCAAATCGAAGCACGTCTAGCAGGCGAAACGCTGACGGTCGATTGTGTCGATAAGTTCCCTAAAATGGTTGATTACGTGGTACCAACAGGCGTTCGTATTGCTGATACCTCTCGTGTACGTCTTGGTGCTCACGTTGGCGAAGGCACAACCGTTATGCATGAAGGCTTCATTAACTTCAACGCAGGTACAACGGGCGTAAGCATGGTTGAAGGTCGTATTTCTGCCGGTGTTGTTGTGGGTAATGGTTCTGACATCGGTGGTGGTGCTTCTATCATGGGTACGCTATCTGGCGGTGGTACAGTGGTTGTATCTATCGGTGAGAACTCACTACTAGGCGCGAACGCAGGTCTAGGCTTCCCTCTAGGTGACCGTTGTACGGTTGAATCTGGTCTGTATGTAACGGCTGGTTCAAAGGTACGTATGCTTGATGCATCTGGCGCTGAAGTTGAAATTGTTAAAGCCCGTGATCTTGCAGGTAAGCCAGATCTACTGTTCCGTCGTAACTCGGTAACAGGTCAGATTGAGTGCCTAACCAACAAGACAGCAGTAGAGCTAAACAGCGAACTACACAGCAACAACTAATCAGCTAGCTTGATTAAAACAAAAAAACCTCAGCCAATACCGCTGAGGTTTTTTGTTTTTCGCGTTCAGAAGATTAAATATCGAGATCTTTGTTGTCGATACTCACCTGCACCGGTCGATTAATCATCTTCACCAACATGATGGAACGAGCTTCACCATCCGCCTCTTGGAAGATAGCGTCGATGCCCGCGAACTGGCCACCCGTCACTCGAATTGCTTCACCTTGTTTAGGCAGCGCATCCGTTTCTGGTTCTTCTGGACGTGTCGCCAACTTCTCAAGCTCGTCGATTAAAGCCGGATCAACCTCTTGAGGGTGAGCACCAAAGCGAATGAAGTCCACAACACCACGAGTCGAGCGGACGGTAGTAAAAGAAGGCCCTTGTTCATAATCAAAGTGAACAAACACATAAGAAGGGAAAAGAGGCTCTTTTACCTTCTGTCTCTTTCCTCGAAGAATCTTCTCTATTTCCACTTCAGGGTAATAGCACTCTAAGCCTTGATTCTCGAGATGCATTTTCGCGCGGGCTTGTTCACCGCGCTTGCAATAAAGCAAATACCAACGTTTCATTTTAGCTATTCGAAAATTTTGTTTTTTGCATCCTACCACTAAACAGAACCGTATGCGCGACTAACCTATAGAGGTCTGCGACCTTACCGATGAAATTTCCTAATGGATGACGGTAAAATAAAAATGAAATATTAGTTTGCAGCACATCTTTTACGTACCCACCCTGAAAAATTTCCTTACATTTCATCCCGTTAAACATTTTATTCACAAAATCTATATTTTTACATCATTGCAGTAATTAATTTTGTCATGTATACCAGTTAGCACATTATATTCTTTGATAACTAAAATTAGTAAAACTTATGACAGCACAACGCAACATCTTAGGTCACCCTCGCGGCCTGTTTCTACTGTTCGGAACCGAACTGTGGGAGCGCTTCTCCTATTACGCCATGCGCGCAATTCTGGTTCTTTTCCTGACCGATACAACAATCAACGGTGGTATGGGCTGGTCGACTAAAGATGCTCTAGATCTCTATGGTATCTATACTGGACTAGTTTACATTACGCCACTTATTGGCGGTTACATTGCCGATAACTACTTGGGTCAGCGTAAGTCTATCATTATCGGTGGCGTCCTTATGGCCGCAGGTCAGTTTACCCTAGCTGCAGCGGCATCTGGTGAGCCAAGTGCACATCTGTTCTACGGTGGTCTGGCGCTACTAATTGCCGGTAACGGTATGTTTAAGCCAAACATCTCAACTATGGTTGGCGATCTTTACGAAGAAGGCGATAACCGTCGTGATGGCGCGTTCACTATTTTCTACATGGGCATCAACCTTGGTGCACTGCTAGCGGGTATCGTCGTAGGTTCTGCGACAGACTCATTTGGCTGGTCTGCAGGTTTCGTCGTTGCCGGCGTTGGTATGGTATTTAGCCTTATCATGCAGTTGACCATGGCAAACTCTTGGTTAGGTGAAATTGGTAACGTGCCAGCAGCTGCACGCGCAAAAGCACTGAATAAATCTGAGACCAAAGCCCCTCTTACTCGTGAAGAGATCGACCGCCTGAAGGTCATCCTTATCATGGGTCTGTTTGTTATCGTTTTCTGGGCTGGCTTTGAGCAAGCGGGTGGCCTGATGAACATCTATACCCAGCAGTATACCGACCGTATGATTGGTGACTTTGAAGTTCCTGCAGCTTGGTTCCAGTCACTGAACCCATTCTTCATCATTACCCTAGCACCTGTGCTAGCGGCTATTTGGGTGAAGCTTGGCAAACGTGAACCAAACTCGCCTGTGAAATTCGCGCTAGCGCTATTTTTCCTAGCAGCAGGTTTCCTATGCATGGTTGGTGCAGTACTAGAGCAAGGTGGCGATACCAGCGTTAAAACGTCAATGCTATGGCTTGTCGGTGCGTTTTTCTTCCATACGTTAGGTGAACTTTGTCTATCGCCAATTGGTCTATCTTTGGTGACTAAACTTGCCCCACTACGCTTAGCCTCTCTCATGATGGGTGCATGGTTTGGTTTCAATGCAATCGCAAACTATGTTGCAGGTCTAATTGGTTCTCACGTTGGTGAACTAGGTGCTATGGCTATCTTTGGTGGCATCGCAGTAACGGCTGTCATCTGTGGTGTTATCCTGCTGATGTTTGCGAACACGCTCGTTAAGTGGATGCACGGTGCTGAGCAAGGCGCGCCTAGTAACGCCGAGCAAGTAGAAGAGCAGCAAGCTCAGCTTGTCTAAGCTTTGATTGAGTTAAATGGAAAGGCCCGTCACTTAAGTGACGGGCCTTTTTGTATCGGTATAGATTGACTAGGCGCTTTGAATCAATTGAGCCATCATCGCGATATGCTCATCTGAATCGTTCAGACATGGGATATAACGATACTGCTCGCCCCCAGCTTCTAGAAACGTCTCTTTCGCTTCAATCGCTATCTCTTCCAGCGTTTCTAGGCAGTCCACTGAAAAGGCAGGGGTCATAACATCAATCGACTTGATACCCTGACTTGGCATGTGCTCTAAGGTTTTGTCGGTGTATGGCTTAAGCCACTCCTCACGACCAAAAATAGACTGGTAGCTCATTCCCATCTGTGACTCATCAAGCCCTAACTCTGCTCTTAGCAACTCTGTCGTGGCTTGGCAGTGCTGCGGATACACATCGCCGTTATCCGCGTAACGCTTTGGTATGCCATGGTAAGAGCATAACAGATAGTCTGCACGGCCATTTTTCTCCCAATGTGCTCGCACGTTGTCAGCAAGCGCTTTGATATACAAAGGGTGATCATGATAATCACGTATCAAAGTCATCGCTGGGATAGTAGAAATAGACTTGCATGCTTTGGCAATACCGTCGAACGCGGCAGCGGTAGTCGTACCTGAGTATTGCGGGTACAAAGGCAGCACCACGACTTTCTCAACACCTTGTTCGAGAAGTTGCTCAATACCGGCTTTAAGCGACGGGTTGCCATAACTCATACCAAGCGCAACCGGAAGTCCAAGCTCTTGCTCCAGCTTCGCAGCCTGACGCTTTGAGTAAACCATTAGCGGAGAGCCTTCATCCATCCACACGGACTGATAAGCTTTCGCTACCTTAGGCGAGCGAACTGGAAGAATGATGCCATGTAACACAGGACACCAAATCCAACGGGTCATATCAACGACACGATGGTCATGCAAAAACTCCTCTAGAAAGCGTTTCACGCCTTTCGCTGTCGGCTCGTCAGGAGTACCGAGATTGACCAGTAGCACACCTGTTTTTGACGATTCGCTCATAGACTTCCTTTGTTTTTCATATAATTGCTAAGCGGATTATATACCGATGCTCGCTTTCCTTGGATCAAAAAAAACGACCTATAAAGGTCGTTTTCTTTTAACAGATTCACAAAAGTGAATTAAGACAGTGCTTTTTCGATATCAGCACTTACGTCTGCAACTTGCTTAGTACCATCGAATTTTAGGTACTTAGTGTTGCCAGCTTCTGCTTCCTTACCGTAGTAAGCAATCAGAGGTGCAGTTTGGTCGTGGTATACGCCTAGACGTGCACGTACTGTCTCTTCTTTGTCGTCATCACGAACTACTAGGTCTTCACCAGTCACGTCATCTTTACCTTCCACTTTAGGTGGGTTGTAAACAACGTGGTAAGTACGACCAGAAGCTAGGTGAGCACGACGACCTGCCATACGCTCAACGATAACGTCATCAGCTACGTCGAACTCGATTACGTAATCAACTTCTACGCCCATCTCTTTTAGGCCATCAGCCTGAGGGATAGTGCGTGGGAAACCGTCTAGTAGGAAACCTTTCTCACAGTCGTCTTGAGCGATACGCTCTTTGATCAGACCAAGAATGATGTCGTCAGATACAAGTTGACCTGCATCGATAACTGCTTTCGCTTTCTTACCAAGCTCTGTGCCTGCTTTGATTGCTGCACGTAGCATGTCACCAGTAGAAATTTGTGGAATACCGTATTTTTCCATGATGAATTGAGCTTGTGTGCCTTTACCTGCACCTGGAGCACCTAAAAGAATGATGCGCATGACTTGTCCTCTTATATAAAAAAAGATTTATACCGAAGCCCACTACTTTTAATGCCATTAAGGCATGCTTGCTGCGATACGTTTCGGTATAAACGGTTTATTCAAAAATAGTTGAATCTTTAACTTGGCGCGCATTCTATCATAGAAATCGCTTGCTTGACGCCAAAAGTGTCTAAAGATGCTTCAATGCACTCTAAAGTTACCTAAAAGTGTGCGTTTACCCCTGAGAAAACAAGAGCTCGAAACATCGAGCTCTTGAATTAGACTAGGGTGTCAAAGTCCGCAAGGGAATTAGACTTTAGCCAAAAGCTTGTTGATCGCACCCAAGAATTGAGAAGGATCGGTCATCGAGCCACGCTCGGCGAGCATTGCTTGACCAAGAAGTACCTCAACCCAACGGCCAAAGGCTTGCTCGTCAGCTTCATCAGCCATGCGTTTAACCAGTTCGTGCTCTGGGTTAATCTCGAAGATGTACTTCACTTCTGGTACTTCCTGACCTGCCGCTTCCAGAAGCTTCGCCATTTGGGTACCCATTTCGAAGTCATCAGTCACAACAACCGCAGGGGTGTTTGCGAGTTTGAACGTGGTGCGAACTTCTTTAACGCGATCACCTAGGTAGGTTTGCGTGCGCTCGACCACTGACTTGAACTCTTCTTCCGTCTCTTTTTGCTTCTCTTTCTCTTCTTCGCCTTCAAACTTGCTCAGATCCAGCCCCGCTTTAGTGATTGACTGGAACTGCTTACCATCAAATTCTGTTAGGTAATTCATTAGCCATTCGTCGATGCGGTCATACATCAAGACAACTTCAATACCCTTGGCTTTGAACTGCTCTAGGTGTGGGCTGTTCTTCGCGGCTGCGTAGCTGTCTGCGGTTAGGTAGTAGATCTTATCTTGACCTTCTTTCATGCGCTCGACATAAGACGCCAATGAAATCGTCTGCTCTGAAGAATCAACTTCTGTCGAAGCAAAGCGCAGTAGCCCGGCCACCTTCTCTTTGTTCGACATATCCTCAGCAGGGCCTTCTTTCAACACAAGACCAAACTCTTTCCAGAACGATTGGTATTTCTCTTCGTCATTTTTCGCCATGCGCTCTAGCATAGTAAGTACACGCTTAGTACACGCGCCGCGAAGTGATTGCGTTACCTTGTTGTCTTGAAGGATTTCACGCGATACGTTTAGCGGAAGGTCATTTGAATCTATCAAGCCACGCACAAAACGCAGGTAAGAAGGCATAAACTGCTCAGCGTCATCCATGATGAATACGCGCTGAACATACAGTTTTAGACCACTCTTATGGTCGCGGTTCATCATATCCCACGGGGCTTTTGCTGGGATGTACAAAAGACTGGTGTAGTCGTTTTTGCCTTCTACACGGTTATGACTCCAAACCAGTGGATCGGCGAAATCGTGAGAAACATGCTTGTAGAACTCTTGATATTCTTCGTCTTTGATATCTGACTTGTTACGGGTCCAAAGGGCTTGAGCCTTGTTGATTTGCTCCCATTTACCTTGGTCCGTTTCTTTGCCTTCCTCGTCACGCTCAAGTGTCCAGATAGAAACCGGAATACCAATGTGATCAGAGTACTTGCTGATCACATCACGCAAGCGCCACTCAGATAAAAACTCTTTACCCTCTTCACGCATGTGAAGCACGATATCAGTACCACGCGTTTCCTTAGTGATGTCTTCAATGGTGTAATCACCCTCACCTGCAGAGTGCCACTGTACAGCTTGGTCAGAAGCCACACCTGCCGCTCGAGTGCGCACTGTCACGGCATCAGCGACGATAAACGCAGAGTAGAAACCAACACCAAATTGACCGATAAGTTGTGAATCTTTGCTCTGTTCTTCAGATAGTTTGGCAAAGAATTCTTTTGTACCAGACTTGGCAATGGTGCCAAGATGTTCAATCACGTCATCACGAGTCATACCGATACCATTATCTGATACCGTTAATGTGTTGTTCTTCTCGTCAAATGACAGCTTTACGCCTAGGTCAGCATCGCCTTGATAAAGCTCTGAGTTAGATAGGGCTTGAAAACGCAGTTTGTCAGCTGCGTCAGACGCGTTTGAAATCAACTCTCTTAGAAATATTTCTTTGTTTGAATACAGAGAGTGGATCATAAGGTGAAGCAGTTGTTTTACTTCAGACTGGAAGCCACGGGTTTCTTTGTTCTTAGTTTCAACGGTGCTCATGCTATCTCCATTTACACGTTTAATACCGAGTTTCGACATAAATTTGCACTCGGTATCGCTATGATTCATCGACTAAAGAAATGAGGCTGAACATTGTAAATTCAAGGTCAAAAAAAATAAAAATGCTGTTTTTTTGATTTGTTTTTATTATCCTACTGCCCCTGACTATAAAAAAATCCTAAAATCCTATAATTGGCTCTGCATCCATTCAGCGCCAAAATACCAGTTCCCGTCGCGTTGCGGCACTAAAAAGAAGAATGCAATGAGTAACATAGGCACTAAGTTTATACTCGGCCAGAAGTACATTTTTGACCCAAACAGCAATTCGTTGGTCGATCAAACTAATAACGATGAAGTAGTACGTCTCGGTAGTAATGAAAGTCGCATCCTACTTCTGCTTGCTGAAAGACCTAATGAAGTTGTCACTCGTAATGAACTGCATGAGTTTGTATGGCGTGATCAAGGCTTTGAGGTTGATGATTCAAGCTTGACGCAAGCTATCTCTACCTTGCGTAAAATGCTGAAAGACCCAACGAAATCACCCCAGTTTGTGAAAACGGTGCCGAAACGCGGTTATCAATTGATCTCAACGGTTGAACGCTCAGTACCGATGGCATCTTCAGAAGCCATCAACGAAGCGCCGGTTGCAGAACTACCTGCCGACAAGCTCGAAGCTGCAGCCACTGCGCCTGCAGCCGCTCAACCAGCTCCAGCACCTGTTGCCGCTCCTAAAGAAAAAACGCCTCCGGCCGTTTGGGCAATGGTTGTTGCGGCTATTTTGCTGCCGATTTTAGTGTTGATGGTCACCAATCCAGCTCAGTCTACGTTTAGAGAGCTAAGTGTTGTTGAAAACGTCAAAATCGTCACACCGGAAAGCCACCCTGATGTCTCCAGCTGGCAGCCAAAGATTGAACAGTGTGTCGCGAAATATGTAGAGACGCATACTGGTGACATGCTACCGGTTGAGGTTATTGTTACTGGTGACCAAAGCGATCAGATTGCACTTAACTTCGTGCACACCGTAGAGCACTCAGGCGAAAACAGCACAATGCGCATTTTCACTGAGCAATCTGACCTAGATAAAGTTTGCCAGTAAGGAGTATTGAATAATGAAAATGAAATACGCCGCTATTCTTCTTGCGCTATCTACGGCGCTTAGTGCCTGGCTTTATTGGGGCAGCGACCTCAAACTTGAGCAAGTTTTGACAGCGAAAGAGTGGCAATCGAACATGGTTGGCATTATCGCAGCGCGAGATTACCCGGATACAGACATTGGTCCTTTGAGCCGACTTGAAATGTCTGCCAACGTCAAGTATCTACCAGGTGGTGAATACATCCGTGAATCATCAATGCGTTTATTTGGTGATGACCCTGAAACCCACACTCTGATTAAAATTTCGGAGATGGGCACTTGGACCATTAGCGACAACTACTTGTTGATTTCGCCACGTGAGTTTAAAGACACAGCAACAGCACAATCTGACGAGTTCACTCATGAGCAGCTTGCGATGATCAAACAGTTTCTAAAAATGGAAGCTCAGCAAAGTCGTCGTATCGACATCGTAAACGAAAAAACGCTGCTACTAACCAGTTTGAATCAAGGCTCTTCTATCCTGTTTTCAAACTAATTGAACGCACTGTTTATTTAAAAGGGAGGCGAAAGCTTCCCTTTTTTGTCTGCCACCTACCCGCACAAGGATGACCATGATTAAAGCCAAGATAGACATCTACTACTGTCGCCAATGCAACTGGATGCTACGTGCAACCTGGATGACTCAAGAACTGCTGCACACCTTCAGCGAAGAGGTGGAAGTCATTAGCTTACACCCAGATACGGGGGGTCGATTTGAAATACATTGCAATGGTGTACTGATCTGGGAACGTAAGAAAGACGGAGGCTTCCCTGAAGCCAAGATATTAAAACAGCGCGTTCGCGATATTATCGCCCCCGATAGGGATTTAGGACATGTTGATAGTGTGAATAATAAAGCTCAATAAAGTCACAAAACTGCTAAATACAAAAAACCAGAGCCGAGGCTCTGGTTTTGTCGTTTTGAACGCTTAAATCAACGTGGGCGATTAGCCTAGTAGGCTTAGTGCCGCGTTTGGCGCTTGTTTCGCTTGTGCCAAGATTGAGCTTGATGCTTGCGATAGGATTTGGTTCTTCGTCATCGCTGTCGTCTCTTTCGCAAAATCGGTATCTTTGATACGGCTCTTCGACGCATTCACGTTCTCGTTGATGTTATCCAAGTTGTTGATTGCGTGGTTGAAACGGTTTTGGAATGCACCCAGCTCCGCACGGTGGCTGTCTACATACTTCAACGCTGAATCGAGAATCGCGACTGACTCTTGAGCGCCGCCTACTGTGGTGACATCGATAGTATCAACCGTAACTGCTTGCGCGTCTTGCATACCAAGCTCACCCGCTAGGCTGCCACCAAAGCTCACGTCACCGTCTACTTTGTTGTTACCTGCAAATACTTGTAGCTGACCGTCTTCGTTTACTGACGCTTTTACTAGGTCTGTTTGACCATTGATGTATGTCGCTAGCTGCTCGATGTCATCGCCTGCTTTCGCATTGATGGTCAGTGCTTGGTCTTGACCAAAGCTGTCTTTTAGCGTGATGGTTAGCTCGTTTGCATCCGCCGCTACGCTCCAGTCTTTGTCTTTCGCGTTTGCTGCTTGGTAGCTTGAACCACCCATCATCTCGTTGTCTGAACGCATGTCGCGTAGGCTTAGCATCACAGCTTCACCGTTGTCAGCACCAATTTGGAATGACTGAGTGCCGTACGTGCCGTTTAGAAGACGGTTACCACCAAATGATGTGGTTTCTGCAATACGGTTTAGTTCGTTGTTCAGTGCCGTCACTTCTTCTTGAATCGCTACACGCTCTGCTTTTGAGTTTGAGCCGTTCGCGGATTGAAGCGATAGGTCACGCATACGTTGTAGGATGTTTGTTGTCTCGTTCATCGCACCTTCTGCTGTCTGTGCGATTGAGATACCGTCGTTGGCATTACGTACTGCGACGTCTAGACCACGGCTTTGTACGTTCAAACGGTTAGAGATTTGAAGACCCGCTGCGTCGTCTTTTGCGCTGTTAATTTTATGACCAGAAGACAAACGCTCCATTGACGTTTGTTGAGCCTGGTTCGCGTTGTTTAGGTAACGCTGCGCAGTCATCGCTGATACGTTTGTGTTTACATTCACTGCCATGTTGTTTCTCCAATTGATTTTCCGGTGTAGCGGTTTCCGACGTCTCGGAAAACCAAGTAGTTCTCTCAAAGTTACTTTCTTTATCGTCTTCGAAACCAAAGACTTGAGAAAAAAATGAAATTAAATTGAGTATTTTGGCTGTTAGCGTAGGAAGTTGTGACAAGAATGGTAAAAAGAAAAGTTTTATCAAAAAAAGACTAAAGTTGATGAACAAGATGTCGAAGGGTGCTGTTGCTCATAAACAAGTGCTAATAGACAAGTACACTTAGACAACTCTGCTTATGCTTGGATTTGGGCTAGCGCTAGCCTTGCAATAAGGTCAGAGCGAGGTTTGGCGTTTGCTTAGCTTGCGCCAATATCGAGGTGCTCACTTGCTGCAAAATCTGCTGCTTGAGCATCTCCGTGGTTTCTTTTGCATAATCAGTATCGCGAATACGGCTTTGCGATGCGGATAGATTCTCTTCCATGTTGGCAAGATTATTAATGGTGTGATTGAGGCGGTTCTGGTTCGCCCCCAGAGCCGCTCGATGACTATCCACAAACTGCATCGCTTTATCTAATACAGAAACAGAGAGCTGAGCGCCTCCAACTGAGCGAATAGACAGGTCATTTACCGTGACAATTTCACCGTTTTGCAGCCCAACCTCACTCGCAAAGCTGCCAGAAAAGTCGGCAGCCCCTTTTACTTTCTCGGAGTCCGCAAAAACCTGCAACTGACCGTTTTCATCCACCGACGCCGACAGGATATCCGTTTGACCATTGATATAGGTCGCGACCTGTTCAATGTCATCGCCAGCTTTAAGTTCTATCGTCTTGGTTTGACTTTCGCCAGCAGCATCAAGGTAACTGAATGTCAGCTCACGATTACTGTCTGTGACTTGCCAATTCGGCGTAGCCGCTCGACTCGCCTGATATACAGCGCCCCCCATAGAAAGTTGATCAGTACGCAAGTTACCAAGTCCCACTTGCAAGGCTTCGCCAGATTGAGCCCCTATCTGGAACGATGACGTCCCGAAGGTGCCATTGAGAAGTATTCGTCCACCAAAACTTGTGGTTTCAGCAATTCGATTCAGCTCATCATTCAAGGCAACAAACTCTTCTTCTAATGCTTGTCTATCTTGAGCCGAATTAGAACCGTTAGAGCTTTGCAGGGACAAATCGCGCATGCGTTGTAGGATGTGAGTCGCCTCATTCATCGCCCCCTCCGCCGTCTGCATAATCGAGATGCCATCATTGGCATTGCGCTGAGCGACACCTAAGCCACTTATTTGAGCATTGAGGCGATTCGAGATCCGCAAGCCTGCCGCGTCGTCCTTGGCACTATTGATGCGATGCCCTGATGACAGGCGCTCCAACGACTGGCTCAGTGCTTTACTTGCACTACCCAGGTGATTTTGAGCAACCATAGCACTGACATTGGTATTGACGGTGATCGACATTTGGCTTCCAAAAGGCGTGATGAATAGCCTAGATATCGTCCATTAGAAAGGAAACTTGAGGAAAATATGGTAAGCACCTAGGGGAGGTGTTATCCCCTAGGAACTGAGAGGCAATTAAGCTTTGACGTTTAGGGTCGCAAACATTGCCTGCGAAGGCGCAAAGAAGTAACCACCAGTGACGGCTTTAGTGAAGCGCAATAGTTGATCGGTTTTGCCATCGGTAACGCCATACATGCTTTCAAGCATCGCGTCGAAGTTATGTACCGTATGACAGTATGCGATAAACAGCAAACCATGAGGGCCACTTACTGTGCCATAAGGCAAGCTGTGACGAACGATTTTTAGCCCTTTGCCTTCCTCTTTAATGTCTACACGACCAACGTGAGACGCAGCCGGCACATCCTCAAGCTCAATACTGTCTGGCTTAGTACGACCTACCACTTTTTCCTGAGCGGACACATTCAGACGATTCCACGCTGGAAGGTTGTGTTCAAAGCGCTGAACCATCACATAACTGCCACCGGCGAACTCACCATCAGCAACCAATGCCACCTCTGCACGCTGCTCACCTTTCGGGTTTTCAGTGCCATCGACGAAATCCGTCATATCGCGAGAGTCCATAAAGCGGAAGCCCTGTGTCTCATCCACGATGGTGACATCTTCAGCAATCTGCCCCATCAGCTTGCGCAGCAAATAGAAATGCAAGTCGTGGCGATTCGAGTGACAGTGAACCAATACATCAACATCTGATGATGGTGCGAAAATATCGCCCTCACCAAGCTCTGGGAATGGCTTTAGCTCAGATGGCATAGATTGTTCTAGCTGAGACCAAAAAGCGTGAGAGAAAGCCACAGAGAGCGTCAACTGAGCACCTGGTTGAGTTTCATTTAGCTCTTCCACCAGCGCAGGTAGCTTTTGAAGGGCTTCTAGTACCTGTTGAGCATTCTGATTGACTTTTAATTGGGTATATAGCGCAAAAGGCTCTGCCTCTGGCGTAATCGCACTTTGTGGTAATGACATTATCTTTCCTCTGTTTTTTCGCTCAGTGTATTTTTTAACAGTTGTTGATTGTATGACCTTGATCAGGAACTTAGGTGATTTTCGCTGGAAGCGCTAAGCTATCGGCTACGCGGCGGCTGTTCAGCAAATAAATAGCAAACCAAATCAATGACACCAAAGTCACGGCATTGGTCCAGGTAAATTGCCAGTGCTGCAAATCAACCAAATAAACAGTATGGGCAAGCTGAAGTATCACAATGAGTAAGGTGACGGGTTTTAGCTGGCTAACAATGAAGTTGGTTTTGGTTGAGTCGCTTTTTCTTAGTCCAACCAGCCACATTCCCACAACAATAGGCAAGCCCATCGCGAGTCCGAGATACAGCATAGTATGGTTTGGGTAAACATACTGTAATATCGTACTACCCTCTTGACGACTCGCCCCTGCGACGACAAACACCACCCACGCACGGATCAGGAACGCCCACCCCACCCAGAGTAAAACTGGTGTTTTCAACAGACCGTGCTGATCATATTGTTCGATGCCATAGCGCATTGTACGTCTCTATTTTTAACTCATATCAAAGTATATGGTGCTAACCCTCGAATCATTCAAGATCCACACCATCATTGTGCTAAGATGCTCGAAAACTCTCACGCGGAATTAGCATGAAGAACGACAAAATTACCCCTTCAGTGGAAACACAGCAAGAAGCAATGAAAATTGCCAAAGCCACGCAAAAGCCGGGGCAAACCAAAGAGCAGACCAAATTAATCGCTCAAGGCATCGAAAAAGGCATTGCTCAGTATAAGAAGCAGCAAAAAGAGCGAAAGCGTCAAGCTGATAAAGCGCTGAAGAAACAAAAGCGGACCAAACAACAAGCACAGCAAGAAACCGCTGTCGATCAGCAGACTACCTCGACAGAAGAAAGCAAACCACGTCAAGATATGCTGCCATGGGCGCTGCTTATCGTAAGTTGGATCGGATTTATCAGCTATGTCACGATTTAAGCGCACCACAGAAAAAGTAGCATTTGGAGTGGCGTTGGTGAGCACCATTTTGCTAGCCGGTTGCTCGCAGCCTTTTAATCAACTGCAATCTGAGCAAGCGCAGATCGTTGAGGTGCGAGCCGATGCCAATATGGATGTGTCTCAATGCCAATGGAAAGGGGATGTAAGAGGCTCTGAAGGTCATTGGTACACCTATCTATTCTTCAGTAACGCTTCGCTTACGGAAGGGGCTGTCAACGAGATAAAAAATCAAACGGCGGCGTTGGGTGGCGACACCGTACTGCTGCTCACACCTGTTGATTTTGAGACGTCTGTGACCCTATTTGGCACCGCCTATCGCTGTAAAAAATAAAGCCGAAGCTTAGCTTCGGCTTTATTTTTTCATTCCAATGCACGCGACGGTCACTCAAACCCTTTTGCAGCACCTAAGCTATACACCCAATGTCGTTTCGATATCACCTTGGCGATCAATCACCCATTGACTGTCAAAAGGTCCCCAGTCTGACAACTGGTAATAACCATCGTTGTGTCTACGCCCATCTTGAACAAACATCAACTCAATGCCGATTCCCGGTAGCGCTTTGATGACATCTTGAATGGTTCGGCGAGGCCAACCCGTTTTCTCGATTAGTTTTGGCACATTCGGTCTTTCGATGCTTTCAACGAGCAACGCGAGATAGAGACGACGTGCAAAAACAGGACTCAGTTCCATTGACACCTCCTATTTATGTGCATTTCCAATATATTGCATTTACGAGCGCCCGTGTTGCGCTTGATCAATTTCTCGCTGATCGCTGTGATTTCGAAATTTGAGATTTTGTAACTGTTGATGCCGAAAACGGGGCAGAAAACTGTGATCGCTTACAACCTTTTGTTTAACGCGACACTTCTTGATAGGATGCTAAACACAATGAAATGCTTTGCGTCCGACGATTCAGAGCAGAATAAACAAAAGTCAGAATTTAACGCCCATAAGGAAGTCATCATGGCTATTACAATGTTTGGAATTCCCAACTGTGACACCATCAAAAAAGCTAAGAAATGGTTGGAAGCAAACGAGCTCGACTATTCATTCCATAACTATCGCAAAGACGGTATCAATGAAGAGATGGTCCGCGCTTTTTGCGAGCAGCTCGGTTGGGAGCAAGTCATCAATAAACGTGGCACAACGTACCGCCAACTGACGCAAGAGCAAAAAGACAGCCTAAATGAAGAGAATGTCATTGCATTACTCGTCGAGCACTCTGCCATGATCAAGCGCCCAATTATCGACTTAGACGGTAAACAATACGTGGGCTTTAAAGCTGAACAATATCAACAACTGTTTGGCGCATAATAGCCAGATACGCAAACACAACATTAGAACACGACAAGAACAAGGATCCTCAAGGATGAACGACAGCCCCGTTTTGGCACTCGCAAAAGACCTAATCAGCCGCCAATCAGTGACACCAGAAGACGCCGACTGCCAAAAAGTCATGATCGAAAGACTAGAGAAGCTCGGCTTTGAAATCGAAGTCATGGTATTTGAGGATACAACTAACTTTTGGGCGCGACGCGGCACACAGGCACCACTGTTTGCTTTTGCTGGTCACACCGACGTAGTCCCAGCTGGCAACCTAGACCAATGGCATACACCACCATTTGAACCAACCATCATCGATGGTCACCTTCATGGACGCGGTGCGGCAGATATGAAGGGCTCACTGGCGTGTATGATTGTTGCGGTGGAGCGATTTATCGAGAAACACCCAGACCACACAGGCTCAATTGCGTTTCTTATCACCTCTGATGAAGAGGGTCCGTTCATCAACGGTACGACACGTGTTGTCGATACGCTTATGGCTCGTGATGAGAACATCGACATGTGCATTGTTGGCGAACCATCGAGTACTAACACTGTTGGTGATGTTATTAAAAACGGCCGCCGCGGCTCCATCACTGGAGACCTTAAGGTCAAAGGGACACAAGGTCACGTTGCCTACCCCCACCTAGCAAATAACCCGGTGCATCAAGCGCTCCCAGCTCTAGCGGAGCTTGCTGCAACTAAATGGGATGAAGGTAACGACTACTTCCCACCAACCAGCTTCCAGATCCCGAACCTTGAAGCAGGTACTGGCGCAAGCAATGTCATCCCAGGCGAGTTTAACGTACAGTTTAACTTCCGTTTCAGTACTGAACTGACCGATGAAACCATCAAGAGTCGCGTCCACTCAACGCTTGATTTGCATGGTCTTGACTACGACCTGAAATGGACACTCAGCGGACACCCATTCCTTACTGATAAAGGCAGCCTACTTGATGCCGTTGTCAGCGCAGTGGAAGAAGTCAATCACACTCGTCCTGAGCTTCTGACCACAGGTGGAACCTCAGACGGACGCTTCATCGCTCGCATGGGTGCTCAGGTCGTAGAGTTGGGTCCAGTCAACGCCACGATTCACAAAGTAAATGAGTGCGTGAATGTTGCAGACTTAGAAAAACTGACGGATATGTACGAAAACACCTTGGTGAACTTATTCGCTCAAAAATAACGTGAGGCGCAAGATGGAGATAGCTCATCTAGTAGGACAGTCTTCTGACTCACTGGTCGATATCACGATCGGTAATCGCACGTTTCTCGTTCATCCTGACGCAAGTCGCGATCTCGGTGAGCTAGTTAACGCGGCGAAATCGGCGGGCTTTGATCTCTATCTTGCCAGTGGCTATCGCTCTTTTGAGCGTCAGCTTGCCATTTGGAATGCCAAAATGTCGGGAGCAAAACCCATTTTGGATGCCGATAGTGTTCCAATGGATGTCGACTCGTTAAGCGAAGCAGAAAAAGTGACGGCCATCCTCAAATGGAGCGCACTCCCAGGCGCAAGTCGTCACCATTGGGGCACTGACTTTGATGTCTATGCGGGTAATCTACTCCCTGCTGACACAACCCTTCAGCTCGAGCCATGGGAGTACCTTGATGGGCATCAGCACCCTTTCTATCACTGGCTCAAACAACATGCGGACAGCTATGGCTTTTTCTTTCCTTATGCGAAAGATAATGGTGGGGTCGCCATGGAACCGTGGCACATTAGCCACCGAGCGAGTGCAAGTGACTGTTTAGACAGTTTTTCATGTGAAAAACTTGGTAAAGTTTTGAAGCAATCAGACATTTTGGGACAAGAGCCGATACTTTCTAAACTCGATTCCATCTACAATCAGTATGTAACCAACATTAATCGCTGAGAGTAGACTATGATTGAGTGGCTGTTTAACCCTTGGGTAATCATTCTCGTGGTACTCGCGGTTGTCATCGGCAACATCGCGGCTTTGAAGTACACGGCTAATATGAAGTTCCAGCAAAGTGATAAAGTCATGTCGCGTAAACAGCAGCTAGATAGACTCAATGAGTTGGATAAACAGAAGTACGGTGACAAGGCGAACGACGATTCAGAAAAATAGCCGCCACACATTAAGACAGGCACTCAGCGTGCAGAGCCTACGGATAGAAAAAAGGACCCGATTGGGTCCTTTTTAATGACTAAATTATTGCTATTACTGCTCTTTCTTAATCACAGTCGCAATCAATGGTTCTAGCGAGCGTAGTAGATTCTCAGATACCGGTTTACCATCTTTATCCGTCACGTTGATAGAGGTACGGTTACCCAGATCACCGAACAAGAAGGTGTAATCACCTGGCTCTAGATCAATCGGCTTAAGGCCCACTTGATTCCAGAACTCATCATCTGGGCTGGCATACTTGGCTTTAGCAGTACCTTGAGACTGGTTACGCTCTTCAATCGTAAAGCCCATCTTAGGCAGCAGCTCAGGCAGTTCTTGCCACAACACGTTGTAAGGAGTACGCGCAATGATGACTGGCAGACCACTACGGTCAGTCCCCATACTAATTGGAATAGACTTCACTAGCTCTTGAGCACGAAGCGCCGCTTCTTCACGAAGATCACGGTCATAACGCGCTGTCACTAGGTTAGTCATCAGCGTGTTGTAGCGCTCTTCATTAACACGAGTAACCGGTTTTACCGTTCCACCTTCACGCCAATCGATAAGCTTCATCTTAAAGCCGTGGCGATTGTTTGCTTCGTAACGCGTGATCTCGTAGCGGCTACCAATCTCTACGTCTTCATCTTCCGAGACCCAAGTCACCCAGCCCGTTTCGATCATGTCGTCTGTTTCATTCACAGACTCAACGCCGATCTCGGAGAGCATCGTTTTCACCGTCGCCCATACCTTGTCCATCTCTTCTTCTTGAAGCAGCCAAAGTGTTACTTCTGAGCCTTGTCGCTCTACACGAGCGCCTGGAATAAGCTCTAACACTTGCTGCGGTGGACGAATATCGACCTCACGACCGATGCCACCAGAGAAGTCACCCGTAGGAATTTCATAATTTGGATAAAACTGAGGGGTGGCACCTTCTGGTAAGGTCCACTCTTTTAGCCCTGGCGCTTCGAGGTAGTTGAAGTCATCTTTCGCCTCGCGACGCGTCTTAGGGTCACTTGAGCACGCGGCTAAAACAATAACAGCTAACGTAGAAACCGCTAGCTGACGTGAAAATTTCATTGATACTCCCTTATATAAGAGGAGCTTGGCGCTCCTCTTACCGTTCTAATTAGTAAATGCAGGCTTCTGTTAGAGCTTGAGCAACAATCGGTTTCGCTTCTTCTGATAGTTCAGTGAGCGGCAGTCTTAGATCGCCGTTCGCGATAAGACCCATTCTGTGCGCAGCCCATTTAACAGGAATTGGGCTCGACTCAACAAACAAGTTTTTATGCAGAGTCATCAAACGTTGGTTGATGATCTCAGCTTCTTCAAACTTACCTTCCAGCGCTAGATGCATCATTTTCGCCATGTCTGCAGCCGCGATGTTGTTGGTCACAGAGATAACGCCTTTACCGCCTTCCTTGATGAAATCAAGGCCAGTCGCGTCATCTCCACTTAGTAAGATAAAATCTTCGCCACAAAGTTCACGGTGAGTTTGCACTCGAGACAAATCACCCGTCGCATCTTTAAGTGCAACGATGTTTGGAAGCTCTGCTAGACGAGCAACCGTTTCTGGTTTTAGGTCAACACCTGTGCGGCCAGGAACGTTGTAAAGGATCTGTGGGATATCAGTTTCCTCAGAGATCGCTTTGTAGTGTTGGTACATGCCTTCTTGAGTAGGCTTGTTGTAGTAAGGAGTCACACTCAAGCAACCTGCAATGCCCACATTGTTGAACAAACGGCTAAACGTGATCGCTTCGTGTGTTGCATTAGCACCTGTGCCCGCGATGATAGGCAAACGGCCATCGGCAAACTCTACCGTTTTGGCGACAACTTTGACATGTTCTTCAACGGTTAGAGTTGCAGACTCCCCTGTCGTACCTACCGCAACGATACCATCGGTACCGGCTTCGATGTGATGCTCAACCAGTTTTCGTAGACTAACAAAATCAACTTCGCCGTCTGTGGTGAGTGGGGTTAATAGCGCAACAATACTTCCTGAAAACATGGTGATCTCCCTAAATTGATACTTACTGCATGGTACTGTAATGCTATTGATAAACACAAGAGCTTAAAAACAGATCCCACCAAGAAGTGAATGAATAATTTCAGATTTCGGATATGAGGCACGTATAAGATGCGCTTTTCTGTAAAACAGGTGTCAATCTGGAGTTAATTCTATGCTCAATCCGCGACCACTCAACGGCACTTTGTCGATAATCGGTTACATCTATCACAAGAGCTTTGGGCCTAGCTATGCTAACATATAGCCAACAAGGAATTTAGAGTGACACTATGAATCAGTATTTAGTGATTACCGCAGTTGGCACAGACCGACCAGGGATATGCAATGAAGTTGTTCATCTCGTCGCCAATGCGGGCTGCAACATCATTGACAGTCGCATTGCCATGTTCGGCAATGAATTCACCCTCATCATGTTAATTTCTGGCACGCCTAGTTACATCACTCGCGTTGAGACCACTCTGCCACTATTGGGTCAAGAACATGATCTGATCACCATGATGAAACGTACCTCCAAGCACGACTCCATTCCCAACCAATATACGGTTGAGGTATTCATCGAGTCTGAAGACCGTGTGGGACTCACTGAAGAATTCACTCAATTCTTCGCCGACAAGCACATTGGACTGGCGTCATTAAGCGCACAGACCATAGTGAAAGAGCGAGCAGGTACCGATACTGACCAGTTTCAGATCGCACTCAGTGCCAATGTCGACGAGGATTGCAATCTGATGCAACTTCAAGAAGAGTTCGATGCCCTGTGCAACCAGCTTTCAGTAAAAGGGTCGCTAAACTTCATTAGCGGAACCCATTAATAATAAAAATATAGACTTCAAAGGAATCTCAATGAACACATTGACGGCGGGTACTCCAGCCCCAAATTTCTCACTGCTCGACCAAGATGGCAACACGGTGACGCTGCAAGACTTTAAAGGCAAGAAGGTACTGTTCTACTTCTACCCTAAAGCGATGACACCAGGTTGTACGGTTCAAGCACAAGGTTTACGTGACACCAAAGCAGAACTCGACGCGCACAACGTTGTGGTATTAGGCGTTAGCATCGATCCTGTTAAGCGCCTTGGTAAGTTCATTGAACGCGACTCTCTAAACTTCACCCTTCTATCAGACGAAGACCACGCGGTTGCCGACCAGTTTGGCGTTTGGGGCGAGAAGAAGTTCATGGGCAAAGTATACGACGGCCTGCACCGTATTAGCTTTCTGATAAACGAAGAAGGTGTTATCGAGCACGTGTTTAATAAGTTTAAAACCAAGACTCACCATGAAGTGGTGCTTGATTACCTAAACGGTAACGACTAATAACTTGGCAGCCTGTAGGCTCATCGACAGGCAACCAACGGATATTAAAAAAGCCTCGCTTAGCGAGGCTTTTTTAATATTTATGTGGCGGGTTGTATGGGTTCATCGTTACTAGGCAGCGCATTCCATACGGCTTTCACTAGGGTTGCGAGCGGTATCGCGAAGAAGACGCCCCAAAATCCCCACAAACCACCGAATACTAACACCGCAACAATTATCGCCACTGGGTGCAGGTTTACAGCTTCTGAGAATAGGATTGGCACTAATACGTTACCATCAAGCGCTTGAATGATGCCGTAAGCTAACAGAAGCCAATAGAACTGAGGCGTTAGCCCCCACTGGAACAAACCAACAATGGCAACCGGCACAGTCACGGCGGCAGCACCAATGTAAGGAATCAGTACGGAGAAACCGACAAGTACTGCAAGAAGTACAGAATAGCGAAGATCCAGTACCGCAAATGTAATGTAACTCACCGTACCAACGATTAGAATTTCCAGTACCTTACCGCGAATATAATTAGAAATCTGTTGGTTCATCTCAACCCAGACTTTGTTCGCTAGGCGGCGGTTTTGCGGTAGTACACCACTAGCCATGCCAACCATTTCTTCTTTGTCTTTTAGCAAGAAGAACACTAATAGCGGGACCAAAATCAGATAGACGGCGAGTGCAGCCAGACTGACAAGCGATGCAAGTGAGCCTTTGACCACGTTCTCACCCAATACGAGAACCTTATCTCTCATATTGATAATGATGGATTCGACTAGATGTACTTCTGCAAGGTCTGGGTAGCGCTCAGGAAGAGAGGCCACGAATTGCTGCAATCCAGTGTACATATTAGGAATATCATTGAGCAGATTACCAACCTGATTCCAAATCGTTGGTACTAAGCCAAAGATGGCCATGAGCATCAGCCCAATGAAGACTAAGATGACCGTCATAACAGCAAACGTTCGAGGAAGTCCAAGCGAGTGCAATTTGCTCACTGGCCATTCAAGAAGGTAGGCTAATACAATCGCCACCAACAATGGGGCGATCAGGTTGCCAAAGAAGTAGATGGTAATAAAACCAAATAGCAAAATTACCACCAGACTTACTGCGTCTGGGTCTGAAAAACGTCGCTTATACCAGCGACGAACCATGTCTAGCATTCGCTATCCTTCCTTTTTGATATGGTCATCACGGTGACATGATGCTCTTGGGTACAATCGATCATCGCATTTTGCTTAATGAGGTAGTGTCGACAGTCTCGAATAGATTGCGTATCCACTATACGGACACGCAGCACTTGTTGGGTTTCAAGTTGCTTGTATGCGCGCTTTACCAGCAGCAGCGACATGGGGCAGCGTTCGTTTTCCAGATCTAATTGGATATCTGTCATCACTATGTTTTCGCTCACGATTATCGCAGCCAAGAGTGCATGGTTCACCTTCAATGGATCTATTGTAAAGGCTTTTTGAGGTATCCCCAACCCGTATGTGTTACAGATCACCAATTACCACAACAATGTGTCACTAAAAACGATAACCTGCTGTTATCTTAATACACTATTAGTCCTTTCCTAACCTGAGTCCGTATGCAAAAATGTTGCGTTAGAGGCTATGGTAGGAAACCGAAGGACAGTTTCGTGGTCCAAACTACCAACTACAAAGGAGTTACCTCACTAGCATGTTGAAACGTACCCGCTCGTTGGTTTGCTTATGTATTGCTGCCGCGATATCGACACCCCAAGTCTCATACGCCGAAATGGACTTACCTGACATTGGCACTGCTGCTGGCGCCACGCTAACCATAGATCAAGAACTTATCTATGGTGATGCCTACATGAGGATGATCAGAGCAAGCTCACCCATCGTCAACGACCCTGTGTTGAACGAGTACATTGACTCAGTTGGTCATCGCTTGGTATCCAGTGCGAATGACGTGAAAACGCCATTCACATTCTTCATGATTCGCGACCGCAATATTAACGCGTTTGCCTTCTTCGGTGGCTACGTCGCACTGCACTCAGGTCTATTCCTACATGCTCATACAGAAAGTGAACTCGCTTCGGTAATGGCGCACGAAATCGCACACGTCACCCAGCGACATCTCGCACGTCGCATGGAAGATGAAGCTCGTCGCTCTCCTGCCACGGTTGCCGCTCTAGTAGGCTCATTGCTACTCGCTATCGCTGCACCGCAAGCAGGTATGGCTGCGTTGACGGCAACAACAGCAGGCTCAATGCAGGCATCCATCAACTACACACGTAGTAACGAGAAAGAAGCCGATCGCTTTGGTATCGCAACACTGGCGCGCGCTCAATTTGATGTCAATGACATGCCACGCTTTTTCGGTCGACTCGCCGATGAGTATCGATACGCCAGCAAGCCACCACCAATGCTGCTGACTCACCCATTACCAGAAGACCGTATTACCGATACTCGCGAACGTGCACAGGCCTATCCGCCGCTGCGCGTACAACCATCGATCAATTACCATTTGGCTAGAGCGCGCATCGTAGCACGCCAGGCTGGTATTAAATCCGATGCCGCTTTGGATTGGTTTGAGCGCACAGCGCGAAAAGCATCGCCAAAAATACAAAACTCATTTGAGTACGGTAAAGCCTTGGTGTATCTCGATACCAATAAGCTCGACAAGGCCGAAGAGATACTGACTAAGTTGCTCGACTATGACCCAAACAACAATTTCTATTTAGATGCCGCATCGGATCTGTATATCGCCAAGAAGCAACCTGAAAAAGCAGCCGAAATGATGAAAAGTGCACTGCTAGTGAAACCCAACAATGCGGTGATTTCCATCAACTACGCCAATGCACTGATAGAAAGCGACAAGCTTGACGAAGCGATCAAAGTACTACAGCGATATACTCACGACAGACCGAATGACACCAATGGTTGGCACTTGCTGTCCGATGCGAATATCAAAAAAGGCAACAGCGCTGAAGACTTAGCAGCGCGCGCTGAGATCATGGCATTAAACGCTCAGTGGGATAAGTCGATTCAGATGTACTCACAAGCGAGTCAGCTTGCGGAACTTGGAAGCTTAAAACAAGCGCGCTATGACGCTCGTATTGACCAATTATTGGTTCAACGAGAGCGCTTCATGGCTCTACAATAAAAAACACAAAGGAAACGATATGTCAGTCACCATCTTTCACAATCCACGTTGCTCAAAAAGCCGACAAACTCTCTCTCTACTAGAGGAAAAAGGTGTTCAACCTGACGTTGTGAAATACCTCGATACACCACCGACGGTTGAGAAGCTCAAAGAGATTTTTGAGCAGCTCGAACTAGAAAGCGTACGAGCTATGATGCGCACCAAGGAAGATATCTATAAGCAGCTTAACCTAGCCGACCCAGCGCTTACAGACGATCAACTATTCCAAGCTATGTTTGAGAATCCAAAGCTGATTGAGCGCCCTATCGTGATCAGTAACGGCAAAGCCCGCCATGGCCGCCCACCAGAGCAAGTGCTAGAGATCCTGTAATGGCTTGCCAGATTCTGGTGTTGTACTACAGCCGTCATGGCAGCACTCAGCGTTTGGCTAGAGCCATCGCTCGTGGCGTTGAGTCTGTTGATGGCTGTGAAGCTATCCTGCGTACAGTACCCGAGCTTGACACTAGCCGAGAAGAGTCGGGCGATATCAATGTCACTATCTCCGAGCTTAAAGCATGTGATGGTCTCGCCATGGGCAGCCCTGTATGGTTTGGCAACATGGCAGCACCTCTCAAACACTTTTGGGATCAAACCACCAGCTTGTGGTTAAGTGGCGATCTTATTGATAAGCCAGCTTGCGTATTTACTTCTTCCTCATCAATGCATGGTGGACAAGAAAGTACGGCAATGAGCATGATGTTACCGCTGCTTCATCACGGTATGATGATTATGGGTATCCCATACAGTGAACCACAGTTGCACTCGACCACAACAGGAGGCACCCCCTATGGTGCATCTCATGTTGCCAACTCAAGTGTTCAGCTCAGTGATGATGAACTTGCACTCGCCTCTGCGCTAGGGCAACGATTAGCTTCTACAGCATACAAGCTCAAGCACAACTAGGTATCAGGGATTAGGTACAACAATGACCAGCAATACTTTAATCAACACCGCTAACATGCGCGCTTTCGCCCTGTCGGCAAACTTTGCCTTGTTATGTTGGGTTGGGCTTTGGCATGGCTTTTTGTCGCCACACCCACACATCAACCCTATTGCTCTCACCGTAGCTTGGATGATTCCGCTATTACTACCACTGCCTGGTATTTTGGCGGGTAAGCCATACACTCATGCTTGGGCTAATTTTGTTTTAATGCTCTACTTTTTGCACGCACTGACTTTGCTCTATGCAGACGAAGGGGAACGTTGGTTAGCAGCCGTTGAACTTGTATTGACCAGCTTGGCATTTGTCGGTAATACCGTCTACGCGCGCCTCAAAGGTAAGGAGATGGGTCTCAAGTTGCCAAGGCTCTCTTCCGTGGAAAAGAAAGAGCGCGAACGGTTTGGCAAATAAGCGAAAATTTGAGATTAAAAAAGGAGGCTGACGCCTCCTTTTTGCTAGGTATTTCTAGTACAACCATTCAAATCGTAATGCTGGACCCACAGGCTGAGCAACGTCAACTGAAGGTGCTTGCACGCTTTCAGATACAGGGGTCTCAGTACTCACCTCACCGCTCGCATCTAGCGCATAATCTTGTGGCAGTGAACCATTCGGGGTCTCAATCACCTCTGTTTCTGGTGCTACAGCTTGGTTATCTTCAATCTCGATTTGTTCTGATTTCTTCACTAAACCCAATCTGAGTACCTCTTCCTCAAACGACTCAAGCGAGCCAAGCAAAGATACTCGTACTGTTACTTCATCACCATTGATCTCAGCAATATCAACTTTAGCTGTAGACGCTAAACGACCTAGTGCACGTTCCAGCGTAAAGAAAGCATCGGCGCTGCTAATACGCGAGAAAGACACGGTAACCATACCAGCACTTTCGCCCAACACGGTTGACGCGTTTTGAGCTGCGTAGTAGTCACTGATTTCGTCTATTGCTGTCGCAACAGCCAGCTCGCCAGAGCTTGAACCAGTAATTGGTGCCAAGGTGTTTTTACCCAATTTATCCGGCGTTTGGTCATACAGAGTATAACGAAGGCTGTTGCCCTGAAGACGAATCACGGCAACTGCATCAACAGGATAACGTAAACTAGCCTGTGCAATAGGTTCTACAAAGCCGCCCCAAAGGTCGGTCGTTTGAACGCCAGTAATGTCGTCGAAGTCACCGATTGGAAAAGTCAGTGGTAAACCACGGCGGTTGGCTTCCTTTTTCAGCTGATTGGCGTTCGCGGAGTTGGTGTGCTCCCATACGATAGAGCGGTCATAACCGTTATCTTCTACAAGCCATACCATCACGTTTTTACGCTCTACCGGCCACGATGACAAATCAGCCTGAGTGAGCAGTGTATTGATTTGCTGACTATTAAAGGTCAGGCGCATTGCTTGCTGCCCATCAACCTGGGTATAGCCAAGTTGAGTAATGTATTGTGAGCTTTTGCCTAGTGCCTTCTTGACTACTGGGTTTGTTGCCGCACTTGAGTCACCGCTTGCTTTCACCAACACATCCAACATACCTTGCTGGCGAGCGAGTTCATCAGCATTCGGCTGCTCTGAGTCCACAACGACCTCGGTCGAATAGATATCGACTTTTGTCAACGCATACGCTGGCAAAGCACACGCAGCAGCCAACAACAAAGCTAAATAACGCATAAGCATCCTAAATTACAAACAGATAAGCCGAAATGATAAGCAAGTATGGGATTTGGAGCAAGCTCACTGCTTCAAGGTTTGGTCAATATGTGTTTTTACTCAAAACCATTGGCGGATCCAATACTAATAGCGCCAAGCTATTGAGATTTATCCAACAAAAATCCAGCAATATTTAAATAGATCATTAAGTAAACGATTGCGAAGTGTTAGAATCCTGCACGTTTTGCTTACTCTTTTTTGACTTGCTTGGAAAAACATTATGAAAACGATCTTACAAGGCTCGCAAATGCTGTTCGTCGCATTTGGCTCCTTGGTACTCGTACCTCTTCTAACTGGACTTGATCCTAACGTTGCACTGTTTGGTGCCGGTGTCGGCACGCTATTGTTCCAATTGGTGACTCGTCGCAGTGTGCCTATCTTCCTAGCGTCTTCGTTCGCCTTCATTGCACCTATTATGTTTGGTGTGCAAACTTGGGGTGTCGGCGCGACCATGGGTGGCTTGATGGCTGCTGGTATCGTCTATGTACTCATGGGCGCTGTGATCAAAGCGAAAGGCGTTGAAGTTATTCACAAATTGCTGCCACCTGTTGTTGTTGGCCCTGTGATTATGGTTATCGGTTTGGGTCTTGCACCTGTTGCGGTAAACATGGCGCTAGGTAAAACAGGCGATGGTGCAGTACAACTTATCGATGGTAATGCCGCGCTTTGGATCTCTGCGATTTCACTTCTGGTCACTATCAGTGTGAGTGTGTTCGCCAAAGGCTTCCTCAAGCTACTACCTATCGTAAGTGGTATCTTGGCTGGTTACGTGACAAGCTTGTTCTTTGGTGTTGTAGACTTTACACCTGTCGTTCAAGCGTCTTGGCTATCACTACCCAACTTCACTGCACCAGAATTTAATATCAATGCGATTCTGTTTATGCTTCCTGTGGCTATCGCTCCTGCGGTTGAGCACGTGGGTGATATGCTCGCCATCTCAAACGTAACGGGCAAAGACTACTTGAAGAAGCCTGGCCTTCACCGCACGATTACAGGTGACGGTGTGGCAACGATCGCAGCATCAATGGTTGGCGCGCCGCCGAATACTACGTACAGTGAGGTAACCGGCGCTGTTATGCTGACTAAAGCCTTTAACCCAGTGATCATGACTTGGGCAGCGGTGACGGCAATCGTACTGGCACTTGTTGGCAAGCTAGGTGCTATTTTGCAGACGATCCCTGTCCCGGTGATGGGCGGCATCATGATTCTGCTGTTTGGTTCTATCGCGACAGTCGGTCTTAACACACTTATCAAGAACAACGTCGATCTTCACAAGTCGCGTAATCTAGTGATTGTTGCTATCACGCTTGTATTTGGTATCGGCGGCATGGCATTTGGCATCGGTGACTTCAGCCTTCAAGGTGTGAGCCTATGTGGTATTGTGGCAATTATTCTTAACCAAATCTTGCCAGATGACCTAGGTGAGAACAAAGTGGTGGATAATGCGCAGATGGAAGATTAATTCCTCGTGCACAAAAAAAGGCTGACACACTGTCAGCCTTTTCTATATGCGCTAGTCTATATGCGCTAGCTAATCGGTAATTATTGAGTACCGAAGATCTTATCGCCTGCATCACCTAGACCAGGTACGATGTAGCCTTTGTCGTTTAGGCACTCATCGATAGCTGCTGTGTACATCTCAACGTCTGGGTGTGCCTTCTCAAGCGCTTCGATACCCTCTGGCGCAGCAACAAGAACCAATACTTTAATGTGCTTACAGCCTTTTTCTTTTAGTAGGTCAATCGTTGCAATCATTGAACCACCTGTTGCCAGCATAGGGTCAACAACTAGAGCAATACGCTCGTCGATGTTAGACGCTAGCTTGTTGAAGTAAGGCACAGGCTCAAGTGTTTCCTCATCACGGTAGATACCAACCACACTGATACGCGCGCTTGGCATGTGCTCAAGTACACCGTCCATCATGCCAAGACCAGCACGTAGGATTGGCACTACAGTCACTTTCTTACCTTTGATTTGGTCAATTTCTACAGGACCATTCCAACCTTCGATCGTCACTTTCTCAGTTTCAAAGTCTGCAGTCGCTTCATACGTCAACAGGCTACCAACTTCAGTGGCTAGTTCACGGAAACGCTTTGTGCTGATGTCCCCTTCACGCATCAAACCCAATTTGTGTTTTACTAGAGGGTGTTTAACTTCAACAACTTTCATGTCCAACTCCGGCTAAATTTTACAAAACCTGCAAATTATACATGGTTTCTTTCACTATTTCAGTCAGCAATGTGGCTAAAATGCCCTTTGTTAGCACTAAAAGTCGATCTAGCAACGTCAAATCAATAGATTAGCTTTCTCGGAAAATAGTTTGTATTTTCTTACGCAAACGTTTTCCTTTTTGTTTAAACCCCTGTTAGAATAGCGCCGCTTTTCACATCCATTTATTTATCGAGGACTGTCCCGTGAGCGGAAACAACACTTCCCTAAGCTATAAAGACGCTGGTGTAGATATTGATGCAGGTAACGCATTAGTTGACCGTATTAAAGGCGCGGTTAAGCGCACTCGTCGCCCTGAAGTAATGGGAGGCATCGGTGGATTTGGTGCTTTATGTGAGTTGCCAACAAAATACAAAGAGCCGGTACTTGTTTCTGGTACAGACGGTGTTGGCACAAAACTACGCCTAGCACTAGACATGAACAAGCACGACACTATCGGTATCGACCTTGTTGCTATGTGTGTGAACGATCTTATCGTTCAAGGTGCAGAGCCACTATTTTTCCTAGATTACTACGCAACTGGCAAACTAGATGTTGATACCGCTGCAGACGTAGTTTCTGGTATTGCTGAAGGCTGTGTACAAGCTGGTTGTTCACTAATTGGTGGCGAAACAGCAGAAATGCCAGGCATGTACGAAGGCGAAGATTACGACGTCGCTGGCTTCTGTGTTGGTGTCGTTGAGAAATCTGAAGTTATCGATGGCACAAAAGTAGCCGCAGGTGATGCACTTATCGCTGTTGGCTCAAGCGGTCCACACTCAAACGGCTACTCGCTTATCCGTAAGATTCTTGAAGTTTCTGGCGCAGATAAGAACGAAAAGCTAGGTGAGCGCACCATCGGTGAACACCTACTAGAACCAACAAAAATTTATATCAAATCAGCTCTGAAAATGATCGCTGAGCACGATATCCACGCTATCTCTCACATCACTGGCGGCGGTTTCTGGGAAAACATCCCACGCGTACTGCCAGAGGGCACAAAAGCAGTTATCGACGGTAACAGCTGGGAATGGCCTGCTATCTTCAACTGGCTACAAGAGAAAGGCAACGTTGATACATTCGAAATGTACCGTACTTTCAACTGTGGTGTAGGTCTAATCGTTGCTCTACCTAAAGCGCAAGCTGACGCAGCGGTTGAGCTTCTAAAAGCTGAAGGCGAGAACGCTTGGGTAATTGGTGAGATCGCGACTGCAGAAGCTGGTGAAGAGCAAGTAGAGATCAATTAATTTCATGAAGAATATCGTTGTTTTAGTTTCAGGGAATGGTACTAACTTGCAGGCAATTATTGATGCCTGCGAGTCGACTATCACAAATGCTAAAGTCCGTGCTGTTTTCTCTAATAAAGAATCCGCATTTGCACTAGAACGTGCTCGCAAAGCTGGCGCCGAGGCAGAGTTCCTTGACCCTAAGCTAAGTGAAACACGCGAGGCATTTGATGCTGAGTTGATGCGCCGTATTGATGTACACAATCCAGATCTTTTGGTGCTGGCTGGCTACATGCGAATCTTGAGTGGTGAGTTCGTTCGTCACTACATGGGTCGAATGATTAACATTCACCCTTCGCTACTGCCTAAGTACCCTGGTCTGAATACGCACCAACGTGCTATCGAGAACTGCGATGAGCACCACGGCACCAGCATTCACTTTGTGACTGAGAAACTTGACGGTGGTCCTATCGTGCTTCAGGCGAAAGTACCTGTATTCGATGACGATACCGTTGAAACACTAGAGCAACGTGTTCAGAGCCAAGAGCATAAGATCTACCCTCTTGTCGTTAAATGGTTTGTAGAAGATCGTTTGCAAATGGATGGCAGTAGAGCCCTACTTGACGGCATTGCCCTTGGACCACAAGGTTACGCTGACAAGTAAGCGCATTGACCTGTGAATGAATTAAAAAAGCGAGTGACTTGTCACTCGCTTTTTCTGTTTTAGAGAGGCTCAGTCGGTGCCTGGCTTTTCGGTTTCGCCTCGGCAAATGGAACATCGACCAGATCATCGACATTCGATGCAACCAGCTCACCAAAGTGGAACAAGTTGTACTCTCCTGGTTTCATGCGATGCCACGTCTCATTGCCGGTTAGTGGCTGAGTCGCGACGACCGATACAACATCATTTGGCGTCGTCTCTTCTTGAAAGTTGATTGTGACATCTTCGTCTAACAAGGTCGCTTTGCCGAAAGGCGCTTTGCGCGTAATCCAGTAGAGATGGTTGGTACAGTAAGTCATAACAAACTCACCATCACTCAGCAGCATGTTGTACACGCCCAGCTCTCTCAACTCGTCACAACACTCGGCCACATAGGCAAACATTGCCATCAGATCTTGAGGTGGCTCTGGGAAGCGTTGCTCCAGCTTTTTTAACAACCAACAAAACGACAGCTCGCTGTCCGTCTCCCCGACTGGGCGAAAATGACCCGTTTCGAGGTGCTGATAATCACTTAGCTGGCCATTATGTGCGAAGGTCCAATAACGCCCCCACAACTCGCGCGTGAAGGGATGGGTATTTTCAAGATTCACTTTGCCACGATTCGCTTGGCGAATATGACTCACTACCGCCTTACTTTTAATGGGATAGTTTTGTACCAACTCTGCAATCTCGGAATCACAGCTTGGTTGTGGATCTTTAAAGGTGCGAAAACCTTTACCTTCATAAAACGTTATGCCCCAGCCATCCTTGTGCGGACCCGTATTGCCCCCACGCTGAATCAAGCCAGTAAAGCTAAAACAAATATCTGTTGGCACATTGGCGCTCATGCCAAGCAATTCACACATTGAGTTTCCTACTCTTTGGTTCCGATCATTGAGAATAACAGTGCGTTGTTATTCCATTTCTTTTTCAACAAGCTGAATAATGATGTGGATGATTTTAATGTGTACTTCTTGGATACGATCTGCGTAGCCAAAGTGCGGTACACGAATTTCAATGTCAGCTGCACCCGCCATTTTACCACCATCTTTACCCGTTAGAGCGATGGTTTTCATGCCTTTCGCTTGAGCAGCTTCAATCGCTTTAAGGATATTCCCTGAGTTGCCCGATGTTGACAAGCCAAATAGCACGTCACCTGAGCGCCCTACGGCTTCTACGTAGCGAGAGAACACAAAGTCGTAACCGAAGTCGTTACTCACACAAGAAAGGTGGCTAGGATCAGAAATTGCGATACCTGCGTAACCTGGACGGTTTTCACGATAACGGCCAGTTAACTCTTCTGCAAAGTGCATAGCATCACAGTGAGAGCCGCCGTTACCACAAGACAATACTTTACCTTCTTGTTTAAACGAGTCAGCAATCATCTTTGCTGCAGCTTCAATCTGAGCGATGTTGTGATCGTCACTAAGGAATTTGTTTAGTACTTCAGCAGCTTCGTTAAGCTCATTTCTAATCAAGTCTTGGTACATAGGTTTATTCTCTTTGTTTTTGCGACATACACCTGATGTCTGTTCTCTTTGAGTTTACCTATAAACCCGTAACTCTGTCGATAGACGTAACCCTACCTGTTCATCGAATTGAGAAATATTGTCAATCAACGCACAAATATGCACATGGACTGCGTTTCCGCTTGCTCAATTTAGCACCAATTAGAGTAATTACTTTTCAGATTTTACATTTGTGCAATATTTGAGTTACAATTATCACTGGTACGACCTCTTACCTTACATACAACAATATGAGTCGAACCAAAACAACCATTGCGTAAAACAACAATAAGTACCCAGATAAAGGAACCATCATGGACATCTTGCTCTCACTCGTCGCCTTACTTGGCGCTATTGGTATTAGTTTTTATCAACGAGCGTCATTGGCAAAATCCCTTCTGTTTATCACCGCAGCTATGGTGCTAGGCACGCTACTAGGCGTGTTTGGTGCGATTATGTGGGCGTTATATGTCGCAACTATTGCTATGTTGTGTGTCCCTGCAATCCGACAATCACTGGTGTCAGCAAAAGCACTAACACTATTTAGAAAAGTGCTTCCTGCTATGTCTCAGACGGAAAAAGAGGCATTGGATGCCGGCACCGTATGGTGGGAAGCAGAGCTATTTAAAGGCAAACCCGACTGGCAGAAGCTGCAAAACATCACGCCTTCAAAGCTGACAGAAGAAGAGCAAGCGTTTCTAGATGGTCCAGTCAACGAAGTGTGTGCAATGGTCAATGACTTCCAGATCACCCATGAGCTTGCCGATTTACCACCTGAAATTTGGCAGTATCTAAAAGACAACAAATTCTTCGCCATGATCATCAAGAAGCAGTATGGCGGGCTTGAGTTCTCTGCGTACGCTCAGTCTTGTGTACTGCAAAAACTTTGCGCGGTCTCAACAGTCTTGTCTTCAACGGTGGGTGTACCGAACTCCCTTGGTCCAGGTGAGCTGCTGCAGCATTATGGTACCGAAGAGCAAAAAGATTACTATTTACCGAGACTTGCGGTAGGCAAAGAGATCCCATGTTTCGCACTAACAAGCCCTGAGGCTGGCTCAGATGCAGGCTCCATTCCTGATTTTGGCATCGTCTGCAAGGGCCAATGGGAAGGTAAAGAAGTATTGGGCATGAAGCTGACTTGGAACAAGCGTTATATCACGCTTGCACCTGTCGCGACTGTGCTTGGTCTTGCTTTCAAACTGAGAGATCCCGACGGTCTATTAGGCGATGTTGAAGATCTTGGCATTACCTGTGCACTTATTCCAACTCATCTTAAAGGCGTTGAGATTGGTAACCGTCACTTCCCACTTAATGTACCGTTCCAAAATGGTCCTACCCGAGCAAACGAGCTGTTTGTCCCGATTGATTTCATCATCGGTGGGCAAAAGATGGCTGGCCAAGGGTGGCGCATGCTCGTTGAGTGTTTGTCAGTAGGTCGTGGTATTACCTTGCCTTCAAGCTCAACGGGTGGCATCAAGACAGCCGCTCTGGCGACTGGCGCATACGCTCGTATCCGCCGTCAATTTAAACAACCCATCGGCCACATGGAAGGCATCGAGGAGCCATTAGCGCGCCTTGGCGGTAACGCTTATGTAATGGATGCCGCGAGCCGCCTAACCGTAACTGGTATTGATTTGGGTGAGAAGCCATCGGTTATCTCGGCAATTGTTAAGTACCACTGTACACACCGTGGCCAACGCAGCGTCATTGATGCGATGGATATTGTTGGTGGTAAAGGTATCTGCTTGGGTCCATCGAACTTCCTAGGTCGTGGCTATCAAGGTGCGCCGGTTGCGATTACCGTAGAAGGCGCAAACATTTTGACTCGTTCCATGATCATCTATGGACAAGGGGCGATTCGTTGCCATCCATACGTCCTTGATGAGATGGAAGCTGCTCACTCATCTGCTTCAGATGCGGTGGACAAGTTTGATAAGGCATTAGCAGGTCACGTTGCCTTTACTATCAGTAACTTGGTTCGCAGTTTTTGGCTTGGACTCACTGATGGTCGCGGCTCAGCAGCGCCACATAAAGATGCAACAACGCGTTATTACCAGCAGCTTAACCGCTACAGCGCTAACTTAGCTCTTCTTTCTGATGTATCCATGGCCGTTCTAGGTGGGTCACTGAAGCGTAAAGAGCGTCTGTCGGCACGTCTTGGTGATATCCTAAGTCAGCTATACCTGAGCAGCGCAACGCTAAAACGCTATGATGCAGAAGGACGCAACAGCGAAGATTTACCACTACTGCATTGGGGTATGCAAGATAGCTTGCTACAAACGGAGCAGGCTCTTGATGACTTCTTGGCGAACTTCCCAAACAAAGCGATTGGTCGCTTGATGCGATTCATTGTTCTGCCATTTGGCACGGTGCGTAAAGCCCCTTCAGACAAGTTAGATAGCCAAGTCGCTCGCATCCTACAAACGCCGAGTGCAGCTCGAACTCGCCTTGGCTATGGTCAATACCTCGAGCCAACTGAGCACAACGCTGTAGGACGAATCGAACAAGCGCTTGATATCATTCTTCGCGCTGAGCCAGTCTTTACTAAGGTATGTAAAGCACTAGAACAGCGTCGTCCTTTCACTCAATTGGACAAAGTCGCCACGTTAGGTCTAGAGAAAGGCATCATTACTCAAGAAGAGGCAAACTTACTCACTACGGCAGAGGCGCATCGTCTGTACACGATTAATGTGGATGACTTCTCTCCTGAGGAACTCGCCGCAAAGCCAGTTTACCCTGCGATGGAAGAAGTGGCTTAACACCTTCAAACCATTAATGCAAAAAGCCAGCAAGAGTTCATCTTGCTGGCTTAATTATATGGTCCGCCTCACTCTTAAGCCCCTACGCTTAGAGTAGGCTCTCAGAACGAGGTGAACCATATGTCTACCATCCACATTTTAGGTATCGATTTAGGTAAGCACTGCTTTCATGCAGTAGGTAATAATTATTCTGGCAAGGAAGTTATTCGCCGTAAGTTTAATCGAAGCCAACTCCTGCGTTTCTTATCCTCACTCGAACACACAACGATTGCTTTCGAAGCCTGCGGTGGTGCTCACTGGCTCGCAAGAAAGTGCCAAGCCTTTGGGCATCGAGTTCGTCTCATCCCACCTCAATATGTAAAGCCTTACGTCAAAGGCAATAAGAATGACTTCATCGACGCAGCTGCGATAGCCGAAGCCGCCAGTCGACCAACCATGAGATTTGTCTCGGTTAAATCAGAAGAAGCTCAAGTTATTTCTGCTATTCATCGTGTACGAGAAGGCTATGTGAAAGAACGAACCGCATGTATGAGTCGTATTGGTGCATTGCTACTCGAATTTGGACTCAGCTTCCCTAGAGGGCATGCGAAGATGAAAACACTGTTTCAATGGTTAGCGGAACAAGATGTTGAATTGCCACAAAGTCTTATTGCTGAACTTCTCTCGATTCATGAACACTACAAGTACTTAAATGACCGAGTCTCTGAGCAAGACCAAAAGTTGAAAAGCATCGCTATAAGTAATGAAAGCGCAGAGTTGCTGAAGACCATCCCAGGGGTCGGTGATTTAACGGCAACGTTGTGCGTAGCGAACATCAGTTCCGCTTCTAATTTCGATGGAGGGCGAGAGATGGCAGCATGGCTTGGGTTAGTTCCTAGACAATTCTCAACAGGGGGAAAGTCTAAGCTGTTAGGCATGAGTAAACGAGGGAATAAACACCTAAGGACTCTATTTATTCATGGCGCTCGGGCCGTACTTTCTAGGATAGAAACAACAGGAAAGGTGTTTGGAGATTGGTTAGTGAATCTTCGAGCAACGAAACCTTTTAATGTGGTTTTAGTAGCACTTGCCAACAAGCTGGCGAGAATAGCTTGGGCGGTGTTGTATCACCGCCAAGCTTTTCAGGCTGCATAGCCATAACCAAGTTTGCAACGCCAATGAACGTGATGACAAAAACGGTCAATCGGCCAGATTAGTAACCTGTCACAAAAAATAGCATTTAATGCTTTCGGCTTTTTTAAGGATAATCTGGCGCGGATATCATCGTGGAGCGGGGAAGTTAGTGTTCCCAACGTGGACTCCGAATACATATATGGTCTCCCCCATTTGCGCAAGCAGCATTTCGATGATAGGGACAGGTTAGCGGTCATATATTCGGTCTCTCATATTGAAGCTATAACTTCGGACCTTGATGAATCATTCGCACGTACCATCCTACTAATCATTAGCTCGGACTTAATATCCGATGTATTCGTCAGGTTTTGGGTACGTCGGTTTGACCTGTGTCTCATCTTAAATGCTAATCACACAAATTTGGTGATATTAAAAATTTCAGATTAAAGAGTTAGCAACCTGCTAACTTTTCGATTGGTTTATACTCCTGTTTCTTAGTCACAATTACCCACGCCATCCGTAACATTTTGTTCGCGAACGCAATAACAGCTCGATTAAAGCCTCTTTGCTCAACCAAGCGGTTAATCCAGATACTAAGCTTATCGGTCTTCTTCTTAGCATGAGCAACTACAGCTCTTGCACCGTTAACAACTAAAGAGCGGAGGTGGGAGTCACCCCTTTTACTAATACCCAGTAAGACATTTTTTCCTCCAGTGCTGTTTTGACGGGGGATTAATCCTAAAGCTGCCGCAGCATCTCTGCCGCGCTTAAACTGATACCCATCTCCCATCCAAGAGGTTAAGGAAATACTTACGATAGAACCGACACCAGGCATTGTAATTAAACGCTGACAAGTATCATTCGATTTAACAGTGGCTTCTATATAATCCTGATACGCACTCAGTTCTTTCTCGATATCAAGCAATCGCAAATATTGACGGTTAAGAAATTGGCGAAACACATTAGTCAACTCATTTTCAGCATCTTCTAGTATTCTGGGGACTTCTTTTTTAACCGTAGAGGCTCGCTGGGCTATGACGATACCGTATTCACTCAAAAGCCCACGGATATGGTTAATTAGCCTGGTTCGTTCGACATTTAAAAGTCGGCGCATATGAAGGATGCTTTGCTGATCCTGTTGTTCAATTGATTTTATCGCGACCGTTCGCATAGCTCCGTGTTGCGAGGCTTCAGCTATCGCTTGAGCATCGTTGTAATCATTTTTTTGACCACGTAAATAACCTTTAACATGCTGAGGCGGCAAAAGTTGAACATCATGACCAAGTTTTCTAATCTCACGCCCCCAGTAATGGGCTGAGGAGCAAGCTTCCATAGCAACGACTGACAGATCTAGGTTTGCCAAGTATGGTAGTACCTGGTTTCTGCTTAACTTCTTTCGGGTTACCCGCTTTCCATGCTCGTTCAAAACCACAAAGAAGAAACTATTTTTTGCTAAATCGAGGCCTATTGTTTTACGCTTAATCATGGTCTTCCCCTTATTTCTGATAAAATAGAACTAGTTCTATTTTGGCGCAATATGACGCCGTTAGTGGGAGGGGGAGACCATTTCATCATTAGCGCAAACCAACTCCGTTATTACTAAATTGTAGTTGCAATAACGGGGCGGACCATACATTTTTGTGCTTAATAAGATATGAACTTAATTAACCGGGCATTTTTAATTGCATCTCAGGTAACGAGGCTTTCACTGCCTTTCGACGCCTCAATAGCCACCAGGTGAGACCACCGATAATCAAGAGTATGAGGTTACCAGCAGCAATCGCAATTATCGCCTTCTTACGTACTTCTTGCCTATGCGCCAGTATTTGTGCTTCCTGCTCAGCCTTCTTACGAGCTTCTCGCGCGGCTTGCTGCATCTGCTCCGCCTTTGCCAGATCAATGGCCCCAACCACACTGAAAGTTCTATCTGGCAAATCAAACACTAGGGCTCTTCCAGATGCGGCTTCATTTGCGTAGACATGCCCTGACCAATGATACGTGCCGATCTGATGGCGATCGTTAAACTGAATCAGCATCTCGTTTTCATCACGACCTGCTTGGTGCTGAACGATGCTCTCTGTTTCATCTGGCTCTTGAAGCTCAATCGAGGCAGCAAGTGACCCAGTTTCAATGGTGGCCGCTTCCCCTCTCACCTGCACGCGGTGCGGGACATCACCCTCACCTTGTAAAAAACGAGTGACGAACGGAGTGGGATAAACAAACACTTCTTGCTCAAGTGCTCGCAAGAAAACCCCGTTTCCGGTGGTAATTCGAACATTGTACTTACCAGGTTCGATAGTTATCGGCAGCTCAACCGTGAAGATGCCATCTCCTGCACGCTCATCCAGACCCTCGCCATTATCGAGGAACTCACCAATAACAATAGGAACTGGCGCGACTTTCGCCGTTGCTTGCGCTTGCTCCTCTAGATAGCGAGTCATAACAACGCGAAGGTTCACTCGGTCTAGGATATTTTCAACGATGAGTGGTTCATTATCCGTCATCAAGCGAGCGGTAAACTTTAGCTTCTCACCCTGATAAATGCGCTGCGGTAGGGTTTCTGCTTGTAACGTCAACTGGGAGATAATCTGAATATTATTCTTTGGCGTCACCTTGCCAATTGCTTGCCAGGGTCCTGGCATAGGGCGCTCGATGGTAATCACGTCTACCGTCGGTTCTTCTATCCAATGAACATGCGATGGGTGGCGCCACGCGTAATATTTTTTGCCGTCAGGTCTGACTAAGGTTACTGGCTTAGAACGGTCTTCTCGATAAACCAAAAAGGTAATTCGGTCGACGGTTTCATCCACACGAAACCGATTATCGAGAAATGGCATAGAGGACTCACTCGCGATTGCACCGACCGTCAGCGATAGCCACACCGCTATCGCTAGCATTATCCTCTGCATGTTTCTCTCCTACTGACGCCAGAGACAACTGCCGCCTTTTTCAACGATATCTAAACGCGCATTATGCGCATCTATTTCATCGGCAGAAGCGACCAAAACCTTTAATGATTTTCGCGAGGATGTAAGACGCTTAATGGATTCGCCACCAGCATCGCCATCAGATTGACCAGCGTTGAACTGCATCGACGTCTGTCCACCAGTCATTGCTAGGTAAACATCGGCCAAGATCTCCGCATCGAGCAATGCCCCGTGGAGAATACGAGCAGAGGTATCGATAGTGTAGTGTTTCGCCAACGAGTCTAGGTTTTTCCTAGCCGGCATGTTCGCCATGCGTTTTGCCATGGCTAGGGTATCGGTGATCTTGCAGTACTGCTCGGTCTTACCTATCGACGCATCCAGCATACCAAACTCGTGGTCCATAAAGCCCACGTCGAAGGGCGCGTTATGGGCAACCAGCTCGGCACCTTTGATAAACTCGAGGAACTCTTCATGTATCTGTTTGTAGAGTGGCTTATCTAACAAGAACTCATCAGTAATACCGTGAACGTCAATCGCGTCAGGCTGGATCGCCATGTCCGGTTTGATATAGACATGGAAATGTCGACCAGTCAGTTTTCGGTTAATGATCTCAACCGCACCGATTTCAATGATTCGATGCCCTTGGTAATGCGGACCACCTTCTCGGTTCATACCGGTTGTTTCGGTATCGAGTACGACGATTCGGCGCTGTTCTGGATTGTGACTGGTATTCATGGCGTTTTGTATGTCAGACTATAAAGATAAACTCTCAAGACTCTATAGTATCAAATCATGACGAAGCAGGTTGAAATTTTCACTGATGGTTCCTGTTTAGGAAACCCAGGCCCTGGTGGCTACGGTATCGTTCTGCGTTATAAGCAAAACGAAAAGACCCTAGCAAAGGGCTACACGCTAACCACCAACAATCGAATGGAGATGTTGGCTACTATCGTTGCGCTTCAGGCACTTAAAGAGCCTTGTGAGGTCATATTGACCACAGATAGCCAATACGTTCGCCAAGGCATCACACAATGGATCCATAACTGGAAAAAACGTGGCTGGAAAACAGCTGACAAGAAGCCAGTAAAAAACGCCGACCTATGGAAAGCGCTTGATGCAGAAACAGCAAGACACTCTATTGATTGGCGCTGGGTAAAAGGTCACGCAGGGCACCGCGAGAATGAGATGTGTGATGAACTCGCACGTGCAGCCGCAGAAAATCCGACCGAAGAAGATACGGGTTACCAGCCGAGCTAGCTCGACTGTTTTTTATCCGCCGTTCGATAACTGACGCTTGCGGGCGTCAGTTTCTTTTTAAGACGCCAGTGCGGCTTAATTGGTTTTAGCGGATAGGTACGCTTTCTAGCAACAATAAAGTACAAGCTCCCCATCGGTGATGCCCAATCACCAATACTGCTCTCAAGCCAGGTCCACATCGTCCTGTAGCGCTTCATCGGAAACAGCGCGTAGGTATCCGCGTAAACCACCTGATAGTTAAGTACCCCTAGCCAGTCTTTAATACGACCAGGGGTAAACATTCGCCCGCTCCACGGAAAGTTATTTTTTCGCCAAGGCATCAGACTCGCTAAGCCAGTAAAACTCATGGGATTAAAGCCGGTAAGAACTAAGTAACCATCGTCCATCATTACGCGATCGACTTCGCGCAGCATTCGATGAGGGTCTTCGGCATACTCTAGCTGATGAGAAAGGATAATCGCATCAAAACTCTTTTCTAAAAATGGCAATTCGTAGCGGTCAGCGATAACATTGTGAAGAGGGTTTTTAACATCAAGATTGACTTGATGCTGAATATTGCAATTGCAGCTCGTTAACTCGCAGCTCAATCCACCAAGCTTTAGTAGGTGGTAGCCAAATAGCTTAGGGCACCATTCATCGAGGCGAGTTTGAATCGACTCGGATACCCATTGCCCATTAGCGAGTTCATCCCATGAATGAGGATGGTCGACTTTTTTCTTGCTGCGAGCTGGCTTCATATTCGGGCGATCTCCCAAACCGAACTGGAGAAACAACAATGTTACATATCAAAAGCATACCTGCATTTAATGACAATTACATCTGGCTTATTCAAAATAACCAAAACTTGTGTGCTGTCGTCGATCCAGGGGATGCAGAGCCAGTTATCGACTATCTAGAACGCCACGATCTTGAGCTGGTCACTATCCTCGTGACTCATCACCACTGGGACCATACGGGCGGAATTGAGAAGTTAGTAGAGAAGTATCCTTCGATCAGTGTTATTGGTCCTGAACATTCTTCAACCGAACATCTGACTCACCGAGTATCGGAAGGCCATCGCATCAACCTGTTCCAAGAAGAGTTTTTGGTTCTAAATTTACCAGGGCACACGCTCGACCACATTGGCTATGTCGGTGATGGTAAGCTTTTTTGTGGTGACGTGCTCTTTTCAGCAGGTTGCGGACGCATCTTTGAAGGCACACCAGAGCAAATGTACAACTCGCTACAAAAACTCACCCTGCTTCCCGAAGAAACGGAAGTGTACTGCACCCACGAATACACACTCAGCAATCTGGCATTCGCCCTCGCCGTCGAGCCACATAATGAGTTTTTGCATCAGTATCGCGATCAAGCCAACCAAAAACGAGCACAGGGAATTCCTACGCTACCTACCTCAATCGCCGTAGAGAAAAGGATCAACCCTTTCCTAAGAACAACCCAAACTGAAGTTGTGAGCTCGGTTGCAAATCGCAGTGTGAATAATGATCCACTCGCCACTTTTACCGCGCTTCGTGAGTGGAAGAACGAATTTTAACGTTTTGCTGCTTGTTTGACCCAACGCCTATTAGTATTATGCTCAACCGTTCAAGTAAGAGGTTGTAGCAAACACAATGCATAAGAAATACAGTTGGGCATTCGCCCTGTTGCTGGCTGGTTGTCAAATGACTCAGCCAGATTCAAGCAGTACCACAACAGAGCCTACCAACTCTCCTGCAGAAACAGCGACAACTACAACAACAAAGCCCGTTTCAGTAACCACTCCAGATGTAAAACAAGCACCGAAAGCGCTGACGCCTCAACAACAAGAGGATGTATGGAAGCGTATCGCGATGCAGCTGGAGATGGAGATCCCAAACAATGCGAAAGTCGACTACTATCGCAAGTGGTACATCAAACATCCAAATCATTTAAAGACGGTGTCGCAACGTGCACAGCCGTTTTTATATCTGATCACGGAAGAAATCGAGGCTCGCGATCTACCGCTCGAGCTTGCGCTGCTTCCGATTGTAGAAAGCTCATTTGATGCCTTTGCCTACTCGCACGGCAGTGCCGCTGGTTTATGGCAATTTGTGCCTGCAACCGGCAAAGCGTTTGGTTTGGACCAAACTTATTGGTTTGACGGACGCCGTGACGTGACTCTATCGACCAACGCGGCGCTCGATTACTTAACCCAGCTAAACAATCGCTTTGATGGTAACTGGAACCATGCTATCGCTGCTTATAACAGTGGCGGCGGCCGTGTTTCTAGTGCTATCCGTAAAAACCGCAATGCTGGCAAACCGATCGACTTCTTCTCATTGGATCTTCCAAAAGAGACCAGTGGCTACGTACCAAAACTGCTAGCGCTCGCCGACATTCTAGCGAATGCTGAGAAGTACGGCGTAGAGATCCCACCTATTCCGAACAAGCCAGTGTTGGAGCTGATCGACCCGAACGAGCAACTTGATCTTGCGATCGCAGCGAAATACGCGGGTATCTCGGTCAAGGAACTACAAAGCTATAACCCAGCTTACAACCAATGGGCAACTGCGCCTGACGGTCCTCAAACTCTGTTGCTACCAATCGATAGCGTCGAGCAGTTTAATACTGAACTTGAGAAAAACCGTGGTAAGGGCATGCGTTTAGTGCGCTATAAGGTCAAGTCAGGCGATTCACTGAGTGTCATCGCGCAGCGCCACCAAACCACGACAAACGTAGTTCGCAATGCGAACGGCCTGAAGAACAACAACATCCGTGCTGGTCAGTACCTGCTTGTACCTACCTCGACAAAAGATGACTCAACCTATAGCTTAAGCGCCTCAAACCGTTTAGCGAAAACGCAGTCAACATCTCGTGGTAACTACAAAGTCACTCATCAGGTGAAAAGTGGTGACAGCCTGTGGTCTATCGCGAAAGCGAACAAGGTCTCTCATCAGTCACTAGCGAAATGGAACGGTATGGGTCCTCGCGATACCTTGCGTGTGGGGCAAGAGTTGGTCATTTGGAAGAATGCCAGCGACGGACAGATCATTCGCACGGTTTTCTATTCGGTTCGCAGTGGCGACACCATTAGTGGTATCGCACAGAAGTTCAAGGTTCGTACTAACGACGTCGTGAAGTGGAATAGCCTGCAGAAGAGCAAGTATCTGAAGCCGGGTCAGAAGTTGAAGTTGTATGTGGATGTCACTAAGACCAGTGCATAGTGACTTTCACAGTAATAAAAACCAGTCTTGAGACTGTTTTTGTTATCGCTGGAATCTAGCACCGATAACAATTCCCATCGGGCAGACAATAAAAAACGCCAAGCATTAAAGCTTGGCGTTTCTCTAAGTATGTTACGTTACGGGCGGTAAACCTTAACGTTGCTGTAGCCTTGCTCTTGAAGATAAAGCGCTTGCAGTCGACTCATCACACCGCGGTCACAATAAAGTAGGTAAGTCTTAGACTGGTCAAGATCACCAAACTTAGTGCCAAGCTTGAAGAATGGCAGGTGTTTAACTTCAACGCCATCCAACTCCAATGGGTTTTCGTCTTCTTCTTCCGCGCTGCGAATGTCGAGTACGATAGCATCATTTTCAACTGCTTCCACTTGCTCTACCTCCGGTGCCTGCTCTTGGCTCTCTTTCTCGATATCACGGATATCGATCATACGAGCGTCACGCACCACTTGTTCAAGCACAGAGAAATCAAATTTCTCTTCTTCCGCTTCTAACTTAGATTTCACCGCTTTAACCGTCGGCTTGCGAGAAATCACGCCACAGTATTCTGGCATAGTTTTAGCAAAATCTTCGGTGCCGATTTCACGCGCTAGGTCGATGATGTCTTCTTTATCCCAGTTGATAAGAGGACGAAGAATCAGAGTATCTGTTACGCCATCGATATGGCGCAGGTTAGTCAGTGTTTGACTAGATACCTGACCCAGTGCTTCACCTGTCACGAGTGCTTCAATACCAAATTTCTCAGCAAGCATACCACCAGCACGCATAAACATACGCTTGAGGATGACGCCCATTTGGCCGTCTTCTACTTTTTCTAGGATCTCAGCAACAACCGGTTCGAAATCGACAGAGATGAACTTCACCTTCGCTGACGAGCCGTACTTGTTCCACAGGAAGTGTGCTACCTGCTTAACACCAATCTCGTGAGCAGGGCCGCCTAGGTTGAAGAAGCAGTAATGCGTCTTTGAGCCACGTTTGATATGCAGGTAACTCGATACACCAGAGTCGAAACCGCCAGAGATCAGGCTGAGTACATCTTCTTGAGTACCTAGAGGGAAACCGCCAAGGCCTTTGTGACGTGCGATAACTTGGTTAAGCTTGTCGTTTGCAACCTCGATGTTTACCGTCACATCCGGCTTAGACAGCTTCACACGCGCACTTTCTACCGCTTGATTCAGACCGCCGCCAACGTAGCGCTCAAGCTCAATCGAGGTAAAGTCATGCTTACCGCGACGCTTCGCACGCACGACGAAGGTTTTGCCTTCAATACGCTTGCCGTTAAGTTCTAGAACTTGCTCATAGATATCATGCATGTCAGCAAAATCAGATTGCTGAACCTCAAGCACGTGGTGGATACCAGGGGTCTGAGTAAGAATCTCCAATACCTCTTTGTAGTATTGGTCTGAACTTGCACTCACTTCAATGTGGTCACGACGGTTAAACACCGCCACCGATTCCGTACGGCGCTGGATAATGATTCGCAGGTTGCACTCAAGGATCCTTGTAAAGCGCTTACGCACTGAATCGCTTTTTACAAAAATCTCTGGATGGGGCTTTACGATAAATCTCATAGTCTTTTCACATCTCGTTGCAATGCTGTCTGAGCGCGACAGTATAGGGAAACACATATCAACTGTAGTACAAATTCGCTCAATTCTGCGTGCTTAAAAACTAAGACTCGACTGAGCGATTGTTCATCAGGGGCGCAAGTATACCCGCAAGCCCGATAAGATGCGAGTAATCGACTTAATTCAAATCTGCACGCATTTCTTTAGTCCACAAACAAAAATACCAGAGCATAGCTCTGGTATTTCATCAACTTAAAAAGTCACTAATTGCCGTCTGCAGAGACTTCGTCGGTGTAGACTGGCTCACCCTGCATAATACTGATCTCGACGCGGCGATTTCGAGCTCGCTGTCTTTCGGTATCATTGGGTCCAAGCGGCTCGGTATCAGCAACACCTATCACTCTGAGTCTAAGGTGTGAGAAGCCTTTCACTTTTTCCATCTCTTGGGCGACGGATACGGCGCGCTGCGATGTTAGATCCCAGTTCGAACGATATAGCTCTGAGTCCAACGGCAGATTATCGGTATGGCCCGATACTCGCACTTGACCCGGGATGTCTTTCACTAGGTCGGCAACTTGACGCACCAGAGGCCTAAATTTAGGTTGCAGGAATGCCGAACCCTCAGGGAAAGCCCCCTTCTCTTGAATTCGAATCACCAACTGCTGCCCAAGGTTTTCCACCTCTACAGCGCCTTGATTGATCTCTTGTTGTAACGCCTGCTTGATGAGCTCTTCTAACTTCTCAAGATCTTCATTCTGCTGCTCATTCTCTGCCGAGGCTGTGCCTATTTGGTTTTTCTGAGTTCGATCCGCGGTTTGCCCGCCAGTGATCTTGCCATCATCACGCTGATTGCCACCCGCTCTGTCTGAATCCCCTTCTTGAAACTCGAGAGTTTGCTGAGTGATATCAATGGTCTGCTGCATGATCACATCAATCGGCGTTGGCTCTGGACGACCAGGACGAAACTCCTGCGCGATAATACTGGTGCCCTTAGGGATATCTTTCACTTCCAGTCGGTTCTGAACACCAAACGCAAACTTCATTGAACCTGCTATCTGCTTAAACTTCAGTACATCCATCTCAGAGAACGACAGCAAGAGTACGAAGAAGCACATCAACAGCGACATGAGATCAGAGAAAGTCGCCATCCAAGCGGGCGCCCCAGGAGGTGGGCATTTACATTTTGCTTTCTCTTCCATCATTTAATCCCGTTGCAATTCATTACGGACACGGTACTACTCACCATCGAGGTCGAAGGCTCGTTTACTCTCGTTGATGTAGTTCTTCAGGTACCCATCAATGACACGCGGGTTTTGACCATCTTGAATCGCTAATACGCCATCCATGATCAAGCGGCGGTTAAGGTTTTCTTGCTCTCGGCGCAGCGTCAGTTTGTCAGCGATAGGGAAAAACAGCATGTTCGCAAGCATGGCACCATATAGGGTTGTCAAAAGTGCAATGGCCATCGCAGGACCGATGGACTTAGGGTCATCCATGTTAGATAGCATCGCAACCAGACCCACCAGCGTACCAATCATACCCATGGCCGGTGCCACATCACCGTATGATCGAAACACCGCGGCGCCTTTCTCATGACGCTCGTCTGTTAACGCGATGTCTTTTTGCATTGCATTGCGTACAACCTCTGCATCGTGTCCATCTACAAGAAGATCGATGCCCTTTTGCATAAAGCTGTTTTGGATATCCATTTCTTCAAGCGCTAGGAAGCCGCCCTTACGAGCCGCGTCTGCCATTTCCACAATTTTAGCGATGAGATCTTCTGGTTCGTCGGTCTTGAACATGAACGCCTTACTGGCAATTTTGGTTGCCCCAAAAAACTGCCCCAAGGTGAACTTCATCAAGACGACAAAGGTCGAGCCCCCGATTACGATAAATACCGAGGTTGTATCGAAGTAAGTCATGATGCTGCCACCCAGCACCATTGCGATAATTATCGAAGCGACCCCACCAATGAGGCCTATCAGCGTTGCTAAATCCACTCAACACTCCATGAAAAATTTGACGTCTTAGAAACTCTGGTGAGCTATTCGAGCTCACCGAGTCTATCTCGTTGCTCTAAGGTTATCGACCAAGTGACGATATCTTTAAGTGATTTATGACCACAAAATCACAAAATTGCGTGACCAGTGATCACTTCTCCTCTTTTATCAGATAGAAAAGCCCTTAACCTCATTGTTTTGAGGCACGATATTGGCGCTTTTTTTAGCAATCAAAAAGCCTGCGACGTATCTTCACAGCATTTTTAGCACCTTAAGTTTGACCATCGCTAGCCGCTCATGTAACGTTCGATCATTTCATAAAAAATAAGTACGTTATGGCGACTAAGAAACCTGAAAACATGTCTTTCGAAGCGACAGTCGATGAGCTGGATACGCTGGTAGAACAATTAGAAAATGGCGACCTAGCGCTTGACGACGCGCTGAAAAAGTTTGAGCGAGGCATCGCCTTAGCGAGAGCTGGACAGCAAAAGCTGACAGAAGCGGAGCAAAAAGTGAGTATTCTCCTAGCTAAGGATGACGACGCGGACCTGCAAGACTTCGCTCAGCAGTCAGAATAATTTCAAAAGTGAGTATCCCCATGATTGAGGCTTTGAAGTCTTATCAAATGCGCAACAACGAGCAACTGGATGCTTGGTTGGACCGCTACCCGTTTCAACAGCAAAGACTCATTGAGGCCATGCGCTACGCCTTACTTCTTGGCGGCAAACGCGCAAGGCCTTTTCTAGTTTATGCAACAGGTTCTATCTTTGGATGCACTGAAGAGGAGCTCGACACCCCTGCTGCAGCCATCGAATGTATTCATGCTTATTCGCTCATCCACGACGATCTCCCTGCGATGGATGACGATGAACTTCGTCGCGGTAAGCCGACCTGCCACATTGAGTTTGATGAAGCAACCGCTATTTTGACAGGCGACGCACTTCAAACATTGGCATTTACGATACTATCTGAAGGCCCATTAGCGTCATTTGCCGAGTCTCAACGTATCAATATGGTGAAAGAACTCGCGAACGCGTCTGGTGCCGCTGGTATGTGTATTGGCCAAGCACTGGACTTGGAAGCGGAAAATCGCTCAGTAGGCTTGGAAGAGCTAGAGCAGATACACCGCCACAAGACTGGCGCGCTTATTAAATGCGCGGTTCAGCTCGGCGCGTTAGCCGCTGGAGAGAAAGGGCGTGAGTATCTTCCTCAGCTTGAGAACTACGCTGAGGCTATTGGTCTTGCGTTTCAGGTGCAAGACGACATTCTAGACATTGTTAGCGACACGGAAACACTCGGGAAACCTCAAGGCTCCGATGTCGAACTCAATAAGAGTACCTATCCTGCCTTACTTGGGCTGGAGGGCGCGCAGCAAAAAGCTACGCAACTATTTGAAGAAGCACTTTGTGCTTTGCAAGCGATACCCTACAATACGCAATTACTCGAAGACTTCGCACGATATGTCATCGAGCGCAACAACTAGACTATATTAAAGCGCTAAATAACTATGACACTTGATATTTCAAAGTATCCGACACTGACATTAGCAAACACGCCAGAAGAACTTCGTCTGATGCCGAAGGAATCTTTACCTAAGCTGTGTGAGGAGCTAAGGACGTATTTGCTAAATTCAGTGAGCCAGTCTAGTGGACACTTGGCTTCCGGACTAGGCACTGTGGAACTCACAGTTGCTCTGCATTACGTCTACAACACACCTTTCGACCAGCTTATCTGGGACGTGGGCCATCAAGCCTACCCTCATAAGATCTTAACTGGCCGTCGTGAGCAATTATCGACTATCCGTCAAAAAGACGGGTTACACCCTTTCCCATGGCGCGAAGAAAGTGAGTACGACACACTGTCTGTTGGTCACTCATCAACGTCGATCAGTGCGGGTCTTGGCATGGCGATTTCTGCCGCTAAAGAAGGCAAAGATCGCAAAGTCGTTAGCGTTATCGGTGATGGCGCTATTACGGCAGGTATGGCGTTTGAAGCACTAAACCACGCAGGTGATGTTCACCCTGACATGCTGGTCATCCTTAACGACAACGAGATGTCCATCTCTGAGAACGTTGGTGCCCTGAACAACCACCTTGCTCAAGTGTTGTCTGGTAGCTTGTATACCTCAATTCGTGAGGGTGGCAAAAAAAGCTCTGTCTGGACTTCCTCCAATTAAGGAACTGGTCAAGCGTACCGAAGAGCATATCAAGGGCATGATCGTCCCAGGAACCTTATTCGAAGAGTTAGGCTTTAATTACATTGGTCCTATCGATGGCCATGATGTTAATGAGCTGGTCAAAACACTCAAGAATATGCGTGAGCTAAAAGGTCCACAGTTCCTGCATATTATGACCAAGAAAGGCAAGGGCTATGAGCCTGCTGAGAAGGATCCTATCGGCTACCACGGTGTGCCGAAGTTTGACCCTTCACACTCTTGCCTGCCAAAAAGCAGTTCAAGCAAGCCGACTTACTCGAAGATATTTGGTGACTTCCTGTGTGATATGGCAGCGAAAGACCCATCACTAATGGCAATCACGCCAGCGATGCGTGAAGGCTCTGGTATGGTTCGCTTCTCGAAAGAGTATCCGAGTCAGTACTTTGATGTCGCGATTGCCGAGCAGCATGCGGTGACACTTGCAACGGGCATGGCGATTGCTGGCAACAAGCCAATCGTGGCAATCTACTCAACCTTCTTGCAGCGTGGCTACGATCAGCTAATCCATGATGTCGCCATTATGGATCTGCCGGTGATGTTTGCCATCGACCGTGCAGGTCTGGTTGGAGCCGATGGTCAAACCCACCAAGGTGCGTTCGATCTCAGCTTTATGCGTTGTATTCCAAATATGGTGATCATGGCACCAAGCGATGAGAACGAATGTCGTCAGATGCTCTACACAGGTCACATACACACTGGTCCAAGTGCGGTTCGCTACCCTCGTGGCAGCGGTAACGGCACAACACCTGAAGCTGAGTTTACCGCCTTAGAGATTGGTAAAGGCCGTGTTGTTCGCGAAGGTGAGAAAGTAGCCATCTTGTCATTCGGTACCTTCTTAGACAACGCGCTGGTTGCAGCAGAAAACCTAAACGCGACAGCGGCAGATATGCGATTTGTTAAGCCGCTCGATGAGGCGCTTATCAAGGAGCTGTGCGATAGCCACGATGTGATTGTGACTCTTGAAGAGAACGCGATCGCTGGCGGTGCAGGTGCTGGTGTCATAGAGTTCATGATGCAAGAGAAGCTAATGAAGCCAGTACTAAACCTTGGTCTTCCAGACAGGTTTATCGCACAAGGCACACAGGATGAGCTATATGCAGAGCTTGGTCTTGATGCTGCGGGTATCGAAGCGTCTATTCGTGATTACATCTCTAAATAGAGATATTTCTGGTTAGAGAAAGCTAAAGCGACCTTGTGGTCGCTTTTTTAATGCCACTTTTTCTCATTCGGATAACTTACGGACACAAAAAAAGCCGCAACCTAGGTTGCGGCTTTTCAAATCCAATTGGATGGCAATTATGCGTTTGCTTCACGCTCAGCGATAAACTCTAGCGCCATCTTAATGCGAGCAATCACGCGCTCTTTACCAACAAGCTCCATCACAGCGTCTACTGATGGAGATTGACCACCACCCGTTACCGCTACGCGAAGTGGCATACCGATTTTGCCCATGCCGATTTCTAGCTCTTCGCAAACTGCCGCAATCACTTGCTCTTTAATGTTTGCCGTTGTCCACTCTTGTAGCGCTTCTACTTTCGCTAGCGCTACTTCTAGAGGCTGCTTCGCAACGCCACGCAGGTGTTTCTTAGCTGCGCCCGCTTCAAACTCAGAGAAGTCTTCGTAGAAGTAACGGATTTGCTCAGCAAGCTCAACCAAGGTATTGCAGCGCTCGCCAACAAGTTTGATCACCTCAGTGATCGCTGGACCATTTTCAGTGTTCAGCTTTTGCTCATCAAGGTGCCATTGAAGGTACTTCGCTACATACTCTGGTTCAGAGGTCTTAATGTAGTGGTTGTTCAACCAGTTCAGTTTGTCTGTATTGAACGCTGATGCTGACTTAGAGATCGCATCTAGAGAGAACAAGTTGATCATCTCTTCTTGAGAGAAGATTTCTTGGTCACCGTGAGACCAACCTAGACGTACTAAATAGTTGTTTAGTGCGTTTGGTAGGTAACCTTCATCACGATATTGCATCACTGACACAGCGCCGTGACGCTTAGATAGCTTAGCGCCGTCATCACCTAAAATCATTGCACAGTGTGCGAATGTCGGTACTGGCGCACCAAGTGCTTCATAGATGTTGATTTGACGTGGTGTGTTATTGATGTGGTCTTCACCGCGCACCACATGAGTGATACCCATATCCCAGTCATCAACCACAACAACGAAGTTGTATGTTGGCGCACCATCAGTACGACGAATGATCAGATCATCCATTTGGCTGTTTGCGATCTCGATACGGCCACGAATTTGATCATCAAATACTACGCTGCCCTCTTTCGGGTTGCGGAAACGAATCACACATGGATCACCCTCTTTCGCTGCTGCATTAGCCGCAACAATCTTCGGATGATTCGCATCGTAGCGAGGGATCTCTTTGTTCGCTTCTTGCTCTGCACGGATCTCTTCTAGAAGTTCTTTTGGTGCATAGCATTTGTATGCTTTGTCTTCAGCAAGTAGTTTCTCTACCATTTCGTTGTAGCGATCAAAACGCTTAGACTGGTAGTACGGACCCTCGTCCCACTCAAGACCCATCCACTGCATGCCTTCTAGGATCGCATCTACTGCTTCCTGAGAGTTACGCTCAAGATCTGTATCTTCAATACGTAGAACGAATTCACCGCCTTGGTTTTTAGCAAATAGCCAAGAATACAGTGCAGTACGCGCACCACCGACGTGAAGATAGCCTGTAGGGCTTGGAGCAAAACGTGTTTTAACCGTCATCGAAAGTACCTTGTTGTCAACGTCGCACAATGCTCATCATTATGCGTTGCAAATTTTGGGCGCTATTTTATCACCTTGCGCTAATTCTACAATCACTATACCCAATAACCTCATCAACCAAAGTCAATGTGATCAAATCTCTTGACCTTACCCTTGAGGGAAGGTTTATGGTTAACAACAATGAACGAATTTTGAGGTGGGTTATGGTTAGTTATACGCTTAATTTATCGGGTTTATCCTGTATGGGTTGCGTGAATAAAGTCAAAAATGCTGTCGAAGCATCGACCAATGACATCCATATCGACCATATCGATAAGCAAACACTTAAGGTCTCAATACAAAGTGATGTGAGTACAGTGATTGAGATTGTTGAAGGCTTTGGTTACCAAGCTAAGCCTGTATGGGTATTTGAACTCTCGGGGCTAAACTGCGGTAAATGTGTAGCAAAGCTGCGTGAAAAACTGCAATCGCTCGAAGGCAGCGACATTGTTGAGATCAGTAAGCAATCACTAACTCTGGAATCAACACTTAGCGTAAACAGCATAGTTGATGCCATCGAAGAGGTTGGTTATCACGCAACTTTAGTGACAGAACAAGTAGCGAAGCCATCTAATGAGTCTGCGGCAGACACTGCCGTTGAACATTCGGAGCATCATAAGAAAGAGCCTGAAATCCAACAGCCCGTCGAAGTTTCACAAAACGCCCACCTACCGAGTATTCATTTGCTGATTCAAGGCATGACCTGTGCGAGCTGTGTCTCGTCAGTAGAGAAAGCACTTCTCTCCGTGCCTGGTGTCGACATTGCTCGCGTAAACCTTGCTGAGCAAAGCGCTATGGTCAGCACCGCCTTGCCGATAGCTGATATCCAGACACCGCTATTAAAAGCGATTAGCAATGCCGGTTACCAAGGGGAGTTAGTCGAGGACCTAGCGACTAGCCAGCAGCAACAGCAGCAAGCACTGATTGCTCATCAAGCGCAGCAAAAAAAGAATACTATTGTCGCACTAGCAGTCGGAGCACCATTGATGCTGTGGGGCGTGCTGGGTGGCAGTATGATGATCCGTCACTCTGGCGATCAAATAGCTTGGGGCGCTGTCGGCATACTCTGTTTATGGCTTCTCGCGACGGCAGGTCGTGATTTCTATATCAACGCTTATAAATCACTAACGCACGGTCGTGCCACCATGGATACCTTAGTTGCTCTGGGCACGGGCGCAGCATGGTTCTACTCGATGCTCGTCGTCATCGCTCCGAGCTGGTTCCCAGAACCATCACGTCATGTGTATTTTGAGGCAAGCGCGATGATCGTCGGACTGATCTCGCTCGGTCACTACATAGAAGCCAAAGCGAAAGCCAAGACCAATCAATCCTTACAGGCGCTGATGAACCTTCAACCCCAAGTGGCGACGGCGATCATCGATGGCAAAGACATCGAGTTGGCCGTTTCCGATATTCAGCTTGGCATGAGACTGCGAATTAAGCCGGGTGAAAAGGTCCCCGTCGACGGACAAGTTTCTGAGGGTCACAGCTATGTCGATGAATCTATGCTCACTGGCGAACCCATTGCCGCACTTAAAGGGATTGGCGACAAGGTGTCAGCCGGTACCGTGAACACCGATGGCAGTTTGGTGATAGACGCAACGGGTGTCGGCGCCAATACCATGCTGTCACGCATTATTAATCTAGTTCGAGACGCACAGAGCAGCAAACCCGCTATTGCGAAGCTCGCAGATTCCATCTCTGCAGTGTTTGTCCCTGTGGTTGTGCTCATTGCCTTAGGCGCTGCGGCGGTTTGGTTCTTAGTAGGCCCAGAGCCAAAGGCAAGCTACATGCTTGTGGTCACGACAACCGTACTTATCATCGCCTGCCCTTGCGCTCTGGGTCTTGCTACCCCACTGTCTATCACCGTTGGCATAGGTAATGCCGCGCAAGCTGGGATTCTGATTAAGGATGCGGATGCACTACAGAAGCTTAGCAAGATCAACGCTGTCGTATTTGACAAGACGGGAACGCTCACGTTGGGGCAACCTAAAGTACAAGGCGTCCAAACCGTTGGCCTATCCGAAATGGAGCTTGCTAGATTGGTACTGCCATTAGAGAAACGCTCTGAACATCCTCTCGCCAAGGCCGTCACCGATTATTGGGCTGAAACAGAGGTCAATGAGCCAACCGAGTTTGAGAACCTCAAAGGTAGAGGCGTTCAAGGAGTGGTGGAAGGTCGCCACGTGCTCGTTGCTTCTCTAAATCATATCAGAGCGTCACAGGTAGATATTACCGCGCTAGACGCATCAATTTCAGACGCCGCGACCAAGGCTTTGACCCCAATCGTTATCCTAGTTGACTCAAAACCTGCAGGCTTAATCACCATTGCCGATCAAATCAAACCAGAGGCAAAACAAGCGATTGAAGCCCTCCAAAATCAAGGTATAGAGACCATTATGCTAACAGGTGACAATCGCCACGTTGCAAAAGTCATTGGAGAGCAAGTTGGTGTTGATGAGGTGTTCTCTGAAGTATTACCAGATGAAAAAGCCGCGCATATCGAAGCGCTTAGAAAACAGTATCAACATGTCGCCATGGTCGGTGACGGTATCAATGACGCGCCGGCACTAGCGCTCGCAGATGTGGGTATCGCTATGGGCTCGGGTAGCGATGTCGCGATAGAAAGCGCCCCAATGACGCTACTAAACAGCAACCCTGCTAGTGTGGCTCATGCAATCGCGCTCTCTAAAGCGACGGTGAAGAATATTAAACAGAACTTGTTCGGTGCGTTTATCTACAACACCTTAGGCATCCCAATTGCTGCTGGTGTGTTATACCCACTGTTCGGATTTTTGCTTAGCCCTGTTTTTGCAGGGGCAGCAATGGCACTTTCTTCTATTACGGTCGTAACCAATGCTAATCGATTAAGAAAGTTCCACTATAAAAACTAACCAGTGCTCAACATGACTGACAATCTAAAATAAGGTTATATGAAGCACTTGGTGATTGTTGATAACAATGCAATGTTAAAGAGGATGAACTATGTCGAACCAAAAACGATTTATAAAACTGGCAACGCTATCGCTGGCGATGCTAGCAGGCTCGGCGTTTGCAACCAATGTACTGACCTATAAATCCCCATACTGCGGATGTTGTAAAGACTGGGTCACGCACATGGAAGACGCAGGCTTCACGGTCACCGTCGAAGATCATAAGAATATGAACCCAATAAAACAAAAGCTTGGCATCAAACCGGAGCTCGCCTCGTGTCATACGGCAGTTATCGGCGACTATGTGTTTGAAGGGCATATTCCCGCTGACGATATCAAGGCGTTTCTAGAAAACCCACCAAAAGGTGCGAAGGGCTTAGCTGTACCAGGGATGCCTGTTGGCTCTCCTGGTATGGAATATGGCGATCAAAAAGACCCGTATCATGTCTATGCTTACAACGAAGAAGGGCAAGTCTTTTCCTACCGTTCGTACAACATGTAAACGACAACGCCCACATAAAGTGGGCGTTTTTTTAGAAGTGATAAGTACCACCTACCACAATGGCTGAGTTTGCCGTGCCACGTGGGTAATATGGCGTTCGAAACGTGCCTTGGTTCTTGTATTCAAAATAAGGCTGAAATGCGAACTTAGTCAGCGTTAACCTAAATTCATGGTCCATCGCATTGTCGGTATATGGGTAGTAAGGATGGTAAGCCCCGCTCATATGGTAAACGTTGTTATAGTGCAGCTTAATCGGATGAGTTTTTAACTGATACTCTACCTTGCTGTCGAAACGATAGTCGATATCTGGCTTGTAACCCCAGCGGTCATGCTTTGCATAGGCTTCAACGCGCGTGCGATGACTCAGTGACAGTCCCTCATCAAAGTCATACCCAATCTTAAACAATGGGCGATATTGGACAGTCTCACCAAGTTGCATCAAGTGCTCATAGCCTGCCCCAAGCCAAAAGTTTTTCGACATCTGAAACTTCTGTTCAACCCCTAGTGTAGTCAGCGGCGCACGTGCGGAGTGACCATAGTAAACATTATCGTGGTGGTTATGATGACTGTATGGCGTCTTACCAATGGGAATGTCCTCTACGATAAAACGAACCGTCGTATCCGTATCAAAGGTATGACCCGCTTCCATTTTGGCAGTGGTTTTAGAATCGTAAAGGTAAGTGCTATTAAATTGGATGTTGCCTTCGATGTATGAAGAGGCGGCACTTGCAGACAATGAAGCAAACAACAAGCCTACAATTATTAAGAGGCGCATATAATGGATTCCCTAACTAAAATTTGCGGCGATTGTGCTCATCAGAACAGCGAGTTGCAAATACCAACAATGTCAGGGACACGACAACTATAAATATTCATAAAGCCACAGCGGAAAGGGCTATAGCTTAAATCCTGCCTTTGAAGTCAAGTCAAAGTCAGAACAAAACAATACCAATGACACCAACATGACCTGAAGAGTTAATTTGAATACCAAATCTGTTTAAATAACAACCTCATCAAACAAGGTTATTTCTTTTCAAAAGATAAAAAGTCATATCAAAAACTAGCCCGAGCACGAGGGAAATAAAAAAGGCTCCATTTGGAGCCTTTTTATAAACGTGTGGAGTTTACTTAGAAGCCGTAAGAAGCACCAAACACAAACGCATTGTTCACTAGGCTGCTACCATTACTGTCTTTAAGACCATGAGCCTGGCTACGGAACTCAAAGTAAGGCTGAACGCCATCGCGAGTCCAAGTTGCACGAAGCTCGTGATCCATAGTGTTATCGTTGTCACCTTGCTTAATAACATAGATATTGTTGTAGCTAACAGCGACTGGCTGATCTGCAAATTGGTACGCAATTTTGTTATCTAAGCGAGTTTCGTCATCTTTGTTCTTATCTGCTTGAATGTGATGACGGGTACGGTTGCTTAGAGAGATGCCGTTATCGAAGTTATAGCCAATTTTGATAAGTGGACGGTACTGTACAGTATCACCAGCCTGTACTAGATGATGATAACCAGCTGCCAACCAGAAGTTGTCTGTTACATTGAATACTTGCTCAGCTCCTAGTGTTGTAAAAGGTAATGGACGATCGGTATCTTTTACGTCACCAAGAGGAATAGCATCAAACTCTACTAGAAGTGTCGTGTTTGAGTCGAACGTATGGCCAGCTTCTAGCGTTGATGTCGCTTTTGAACCTTGCAGGTAAGTATCGTGGAATTGAACGTTACCTGTTACATAAGAAGAACCAGCAAATGCACTTGTTGAAGCTACTGCTAAAGCGGTAAGAGCGAGGACTTTTTTCATGGTAAAAACACCTATATTTGTTGATATACGGGCGGCTTATGGTGCCGTCTTGTTTCGTTGCCAGTTGGCTTGAGCACAATATAACGACATTTATTTCGCGCTAACAAATAATTAAGGCCTTTTAGTGATCATAATCACCATCCGAAAGAACACGAAAATATAAACACAATAAAAACAACAACTTAAAACAAAATATAAATTTATATCTATTTTTGCGAAGAAACTTAATCAGATCCAAGTCACACAAAACCAAAGGAAACTGTCTGTTTTTTACAGATAGTGTCCTAATCCTCATAGTATCAACGTGTTTTTCTGAGTGGTTTCTGTGATCTTAGTTACTAAATTTAGAAAAAAGACTTAATAGATTCTCATCAATCTCCAACTTAATTCACTATAGAATGCAAGTAACTCACCTTTATTTGCGAATGAATCCAAACAGCTACGAAGGCAAAGACACTTCCCTTAAGACGGCTTCCCTCAAAAGAGCTCAATTGATATGCTCTATGTACCTAAACTCCGATTGAGCTTTAAGATGTTTGCGTCTCTACGAATTGCATTTGTACTATTATCCGTTTTTCTAACAACTGTGATATCTGCGTCAGCTTATGCTCAACCACTATTGTTCAAAGCCGAGCGCGGTGACCAAACCTTTTATATCTACGGTACGGTTCATGTAGGACCCAAAAATCAAATCACTGTTACTAAACAAATCGAAGATGTCCTTGGGGTAAGTGATACCCTGATACTCGAAGCAAAAATGGATCAGTCTGTTCAGTTTCCGACGACTAGTCGCTTTCAAGTTGCGCAAGTGCTGGAGAAAAACGAACTTAAACAACTCGAAACTATTGCATCTGAGATAGGAGTTGATTTTGGAACACTGCAAAGTTTACCGCCTTGGCATGCCGCACTGATTCTTCAACAAACGACGTTCACTCAGCTAAATTACTACTCGGAATTTGGCTCTGAACATCAGCTTTCTGATTGGGCCAAAGGGAACGGAATAACCATTGACGGATTAGAGACCTTGCAGTTTCAGATCGATTTACTTTCTCAGCAAGATGAGGGAGGAAAGGAAATGCTAAAACAAACGTTATTAGAATGGCCACACAACGCACACAACATTCAATGCTTGCTAGCATCATGGCAAGCCGGTGATATAAAAAATCTGTCAGCAATGCTTGAACATGATAGCGACAGCAGTGACTTTCTTAAGCGTCTACTTATCGATCGAAACGATGCTTGGGTGGCGAAACTGACAAACTCAACTAAGTATCAAAAAGGCACCTACTTTGTCGCTGTAGGGGCGTTGCATCTAGTCGGCCCTAATAGTGTAATCGGTTTACTAAGAAGCAATGGCTATTCCGTGACTCAGCTCAGCCGATCTGAAGAAGCAAAGTGCATTATGAAAACACATGTATAACGTCTTATTTTTAAGACACTATCTTCGATTAAATTTGGTGCCATCAATGGAAAAGCAGTTTTTTAGCCTTTCGTTTGAAATTTAACGCTAAAAATCAATATGTAATAAATAGATGATATGTAAAATCAATAATTTAAATTGGCTGACAGTTAGATAGTGTTAGAAACAAAGTAACGAGATAACAATAACTAACTCTATCAAAGCCGTTATTTTGGCAATAATGAGCAAATTAATAACCCTTTGGCATTCAGGTAGTTAATATCCTCTGCCTAAAAGCTACAAGTTCCTTATTTATCATTAAAAAATTTTAAAACTTACAATATTTTTTGATCTTTATCCTATCAGCTTCATACTTAAGTTGCCTTAACAAACCCTATGTAACTAATATGGAGAGTCAAAATGAAACGTTTATTTATAGCAATGGCTTGTGCATTGATGTTTTCTATGCCATCTATGGCGAATAGTTATTCGGCGGGTGGTAATGTTATTGGAAGCGTTGTTGAGTGTACATTACCGGATGGCAGTACGAAGACCACCTATCAACTTTACTGTAAAATGGCAAATGGACATGCTCGATACTAACGAGGCAAATCCAAGAAGAGAGGGGTTAGCTCCCCTCCTTCAATCCATCTATGATAGGGCAAGCGCTCTGATCATCACCAGGACAACGCTCGACCCACTCTAACAACTTAGATTCAATACTTCGTAAAGTCTCAATCTGGTCTCTAACATCACTCAGCTTATTAGTCGCAAAGTTCTTTACGTCTGCACTGGTTCGCATAGCATTGTTTGCCAGCTTCAACAGCTCTCGGCATTCATCGAGCGAAAAGCCTGCTTTTTTGGCGTTAAATACAAATTTTAGGTCCTCAACCTGATCCATAGAATAGACTCGGTAACCATTTTCAGCACGCTTTGGGGCGGAAATGACATCTCGTTCTTCATAAAAACGAATCGACTTGGATGACAAGCCTGTTAGCTTCGCTACTTGACTAATGTTCATTTCAACCCTCTCAAGACTCTGTATTTAACGAGAAATCAACCAACTTAGAGCTTTTTGGCGCTCTTCAAGTGATGCCTCATTATACCAATACTGCATCATTTGTGCAGGCTGAGACTTAAACGTCGCTACATCACTGCCAGTCTTGCGATATTGATATGCCCAGTCTACAAATTCTTCTCGTTCTGTAGCAGGGGCTTTATCATACCAATACTGAATCATCTGAACCGATTTGGCTCCTGATTCGATGTCTGGCTCTCCCACGGAAGTTGCAATCACAGGAGCAGCTGCTATTGCCGCAGTAGTCGCTACTGCATTCGTCTGACCACGCTGATTCGCAAGCTCATCACTAAGAGATTTTATATACCCATTCGCAATGAAAAAGGTAACTTTGTAATCACTATTAGTGACCAAATCAAATTTAAAGTTTCCACCATTAGCACTGTTTAATACCGATTGATCTATCGGGAAACTAATATACTGGGTGGCTGTACAATGTTCCGTACAAACACTCGTGGAAGGTTTGAGCTCAGTAAGATCAAAAAGCTTTCCTTGATAGGATGCTTTTTCAAACTCGGTATACGATTTAAAGTAAGACACCTCCATGTTCATATAACCTGTAACTGATTTTTCTTCAGGGTTTCGACTAGCTTGTAATACAACCAAAGCATTAGATTTAAGAATATCACCACCGTTCGATGCATCGATCTCTGGGCTATATTTCTTACCAACCACAGTAATCTTATCACCTTTGTGGCTTACGCTTTCCACTGACTGAGAAAAATCACTTTCTGAATCAAGGGAAGAGCATGCTCCTAACAACAACGACATTACAACTACAGTTTTTCTCAACATATTCCTCTCCTTTGACAGAAAAAGCGTTAACTTTAAGCAGCTAACGCTCCGTAATTATTTTCTTTAAAATACTTGGTTTAGAAACCGTACTCAAGACCGATACGAGTAACGATATCTGAACGGTTTTCCGTGCTGTCCGCAACATTTGTTGTGCGCTGAGCTACACGAAGATAAGGAACAAAACCATTAACAACTGCCATCAACTGACCTGAAATTGTGTGGTCTGCGTCATCTTGGTTTACACCACCTTTCTCTGAATCAAGGTTCGCTGCGTAGCCTAGTTTAAAGCCAATTGGACCATTCCAATATTGGCCAATAACTGAGTAAGATCCTTGATCATGTTTAATACCGCCCTGCTTCAACTGCTCTTGTTTATATGCTGCAGCTAAACCGAAACCTGCTGGTAATGATGCTTCAAAGCCGACGATGTACGCTAGAGTGTCTGTGTCGTCTGTTGTAGATGCTGCGGTATAGTAGCTGTCTCCTGGTTGATAAGCATTACCGTTATCATCCGTACCACTTTCTTGCGCAATCTTCCATTCAGCAGCCGTTGTGCTGCCTGGACGCTTACCTGTCTCTACCGCACCCATTAATGTCAGTTTCTCAAATGCATAGCGCGCGTTGGCTCCCGCAAAATACGCATCACGTGTTGCATTACCGCCACCATTATCATCGTCATCACGACCAACAGAAGCTGCAAAAGTGAAACCACCAAATTTAGGAGAGTCGTAACGTACTTGGTTCGATTGACGATCGTAGTGAGCATTAATACCACCCCAATCGAAGACAGAGCCAAGACCTGGGTTAGAGAAAGGCCAGTCTACAATTTCATATAGTGGCGTGAGTACACGACCGATTCGAACATTACCGAAGTCACCAGACATACCAATGTACGTATCACGGAAACCTAACACACCACCAGAAGTACCACCGTGAGCCCAGTCTGTATTATCAACATATCCAGACTCAATCTGCATTGTTACGCGAATGCTGTCTGTCATATCACCTGAAGCACGGAAACCAATTCGAGATTCATTTTCTACAGCGAAGCCAGAGCTATCACTTTTATTGTCTGTTGTGTTGTAATTCACTGCGGAAATTGCTGCAACACCATAAACCTCAACATCAAAATCCGAGTTGATACCAACCTGACCACCAGCACCTTCATCAGCAAAAGAACCAAATGAAACGACTGACGCCACTGCTGCACCGAGTAGGGTGCGTTTAAACATCTTTTCCATGGAATAAACTCCTAAAAATGGGTATAGCTGTTATCCATAATTCATTCTTAAGTTGGCCGCCGAAGAACAAATTATTTCCTTTATATTTATAATCAGAACTTCTGATTAAAGTTACTGTCTACACTCTGTGTATCCATAATCACAAGACTAACTTCGCGAGAAAAAATATCAATTTAAGACTTATTTTTAGTAAAAAAAATAGGAGGCAGTACAAATTTTGAGGGCAGTTATTGATGAAGATCTTATTTCTTACAATGACTTTGATGAAATGCTTTACATCTATAAATTAATAGAGATTTGAAAAAACAATACCATTAAATGTGAAGTCACTCGCATAGGTATTTCTTTATCAAATTAATTAAAAAAATACGTGATTGGACTACTTGCTGTTTATTTACTAATACTCTAACGCATTATTATTTGAAGTGACTCGCAAAAAAAGCCCCGATATACAATCGGGGCTGTTTATTAAATTAATAAAAGACTATTGAATCAGCTCTATCAATTCCGCTTCGGTTCTAACTTCGATACCTAGCTCTTGCGCTTTCGCAAGTTTCGACCCAGCATTGTCTCCAGCGAATAAGATATCCGTCTTCTTGGATACGCTACCCGTGACTTTTGCCCCCAGCGCCTGAAGCGCTGCTTTCGCATCGTTTCGGTTGAGTACAGACAGTGAACCTGTCAGAACAACAGTTTTACCTTCCAACGGCTGTGGAGTGTCTGCTGCCACCTCTTCAATATCAGGCCAATGAATACCAGCTTCGATAAGGGCTGCAATTACGCTTTGATTAAGCTCAGCCTTAAAGAAGAACTGAATATGCTTAGCAACAATCTCACCGACATCTTGAACTTCAATGAGCTGTTCATGTGTGGCCTGACTAATAGCATCCAGTGTTTTGAAATGCGCGGCCAAGTTCGCTGCCGTAGCCTCTCCAACTTCACGAATACCGAGAGAGTATAGGAAGCGCGCTAGTGTCGTTTCTTTCGATACGTTCAGGGCATTCACCACATTCTGAGCAGACTTTGGCCCCATTCGCTCTAGAATTGTTAATTGACCCGCAGACAAACGGAACAGATCAGCTGGTGTTTCCACCATTTCCTTATCGACTAATTGCTCTATGACCTTTTCACCTAACCCATCCACATCCAGGGCTTTTCGAGAAACAAAGTGTTTAAGCGCCTCTTTACGCTGCGCCTGACACACTAAGCCGCCAGTACATCGAGCCACGGCCTCACCTTCAATACGCTCCACTAAAGAAGAACATACTGGGCAGTGCGTTGGAAACTCGATGTCTTTTGCATCATCGGGCCTACGCTCAGGTACAAAAGACACGATCTGAGGAATAACATCTCCCGCTCGGCGGATTATCACACTGTCGCCCACTTTTACGCCCAAGCGCTCAATCTCATCGGCGTTATGCAGCGTTGCATTGCTGACAGTAACGCCACCAACAAAGACAGGCTCGAGTTTGGCTACTGGGGTGATGGCTCCAGTGCGCCCTACTTGAAAATCTACAGAGTTCAAGACGGTGATTTCTTCTTGTGCCGGAAACTTATAAGCAATCGCCCAACGTGGTGCGCGAGCAACAAAACCTAGCTGCTCTTGCAAAGCAACATCATCAACCTTAATCACAACACCATCAATTTCGTATGCTAGTGCTTCACGCTTTTCTTGGATTTCTTTGTGGTAGGCTTTGACGTCCTCAATGCTATTGACGCGTTTAGTTTCTGGGCCCATCGGGAAACCAAGCGATTTTAGCTTCAAGAAACGGTCATAGTGACTGGCAGGAAGCTCGGTGCCCTCGACAACCCCTAGGCTATAGGCGTAAAAGCTAAGTGGGCGCTTCGCTGTGATACGAGAATCTAGCTGACGCAAACTGCCAGCTGCGGCATTTCTTGGGTTAACGAATACCTTCTCACCTTTTTTCGCCGCTTGCTCGTTGAGTTTCTCAAAGCCCGCCTTCGGCATAAAGACCTCACCACGAACTTCGATACGAGCCGGGATATCATCACCTTGAAGCTTGAGAGGTATTGCACTGATAGTACGAACGTTTTCTGTAATGTTTTCGCCTGTCGTACCATCACCTCGTGTCGCGGCTTGTACTAGCGTGCCATTTTCGTAGAGAAGGCTTACGGCCAAGCCGTCAAGCTTCACTTCACAGCAGTAGGCGCCAACATCCGTGCGATTCAGTCGCTCTGAGACGCGCTTGTTAAAGCCATCTAAGTCTTCATCTGAGAACGCATTGTCCAGCGACAACATTGGTATTTCATGTTGAACTTGGCTGAAGCTATCAAGAGGTAGACCGCCCACTCGCTGGCTTGGCGAGTCCACTGTCACCCATTCTGGGTGTTCAGCTTCAATACTAAGTAGCTCTTGCATAAGACGATCATATTCAACGTCTGGGATTTCAGGGCTGTCTTCAACATAGTACTTCACACCGTGATAATGAAGCTGTTGTTTGAGTTCGTTTAATCGTTGTTGCGACATGTTATACCTTGATAGTACTGATAAAAAAGGCTCCATAGGAGCCTTTTTTGCTTCGATTTAATTCAGATTACGCGCTGGCTTTTGCCAAGTTAAATTCTTTGATCTGTTGACGGTATGCGTCCAGTCTCGTTGGCGTAATAAGGTTGCGTCTGTCATCCAATACGTTGCCACCGAGATCGTCAGAGATCTGCTGCGCTGTACGTAACATCAGCTTGAAATTTTGGTCTGCTTCGCCAAAACAAGGTAGCGTCATAAAGAATGAGATACCTTTAGTGGTAAAGGTTGCTGGGTCGTCATGTTGAAGCGTGCCTGGTTGCATCATGTTCGCGACACTAAACAACACTTTGCCTGTACCCGACAAATCAGCGTGGCGGTGGAAAATATCCATCTCACCGTAAATAAGACCGTTTTGACGCATACTGTCGAACAATTCTGTTCCGTTGAAAGGTACATCACCAGAGCAATGGACGTTGAGTACTAAGACTTCCATCTCTGGTTCTTTTGGTTCCACCGCCTCTTTAGCTACTGCTGGTGCTACTGGCTCAGAGATACTCACTGGCGCTTCAGGCTCTTCAATTTCTTCGCCAATGTCATCATTGAGCGCGTCTAGATCGATTCTCGGCTCAACTGCATCAATATCATCATCTTTACTAGCAGAAAACGATGGCAGAGGCTCTTCCTCTTGAGTTTCAACAACAGCAGTTGGCGTTGGTTCTTCTACAGGCGCGCTTTGGATACTAACGGGCGCTTCCTGTAACTCTGGTTCAGGTTGTTCCGCCTGCTGCTGGATTGGCGTCTCTTCTGGTAGCGTATCATCCAGTGGATCATAAGCAGGCTTCTGCTCATTTAATCCGAAATCCGGCTCTGTGCGTGTCTTTCTGATGATTTCAAAATCATCTTCAGGAGCAACGTAGTCATCGTCAGCGTTGTCATTTTCGTCTAACTTACCTAGAGGTCGATCGCCAAATTTCTTCTGGCCTTCCTTTTTACTCGACCACAAACCGTGGAACAGTAGCGCCGCAATAGCCAAGGCACCGACAATAATGAGTACGAATCGCAATTCCTGCATTGTTTGCTCTCAATGTTAAAAATAGTCCTTAAAGAAGCGCTTACACACTTCAGCTTTCTCTACTTTACCAAAACTCTATAGATGATTAGAACACCTAAGTATAAGAAGTTTGTGATTTCATGAAGCCTTTTTTGTTATAGTCGGGTGCATTCGCATCGCTAATACCGAAGAAAGGACACCAATTTTGAACAAAGCAAACACTGGGTTTGGCTACTTCATGCAAGGTTTTCAAATCGCTTTCACTCCAGGGATCCGATGCTACGTGTTGTTACCATTACTCGCTAACATCATTCTAGTGGGTTCTGCGATGTACTACCTTTTCTCTAATTTAAATGCATGGATTGAAGGTTGGCTAGGCTACCTACCAGAATTTTTATCATGGCTTAGCTATATCCTTTGGCCGTTGTTAGCGCTTACTATCCTTGCGACCTTTTCCTACTTTTTTAGTACCTTAGCCAACTTTATTGCAGCACCGTTCAACGGCCTGCTTGCCGAGAAAGTTGAGGAGCAGTTAACCGGAAACAAGGTCAATGATGAAGGCCTAATGAGTGTCGTCAAAGATGTGCCGAGAATAATGGCTCGTGAATGGCGTAAACTCTTGTACACCTTACCGAAAGCCATCGGTCTGTTTCTTTTGCTGCTGATACCCGCCATTGGGCAAACGATCGGTCCTTTTGCCTGGTTTATCTTCACCGCGTGGATGCTGGCTATTCAGTACTGTGACTACCCGTTTGATAATCACAAAGTCCCGTTCAACGACATGCGCCTGTCGTTGAAGCAAAAACAAGGCAAGGCCTATAGTTTTGGAATGTTGGTGTCACTGTTCACCGCGATTCCAATTCTGAACCTGTTTATCGTACCTGTATCGGTTTGCGGGGCGACAGCAATGTGGGTGCAAGAATTCCGCGACCAATACAAATAGACGCGAGATGAAACATCGATGTTCCTTATTTTATGGTAAGGAACATCGCAACAGGAACACTAAGGCTTTAAAGGCTGGCGACTAAAGGTTTTGTTGCCACACTTACCACAATCGCTGATTACCGTTGGATGATTGTACTCGGTCTTATGGCCACACTCTTCACAAACCAGTACACCCAAGCCAATCATTTCTCCAGAGGTGTACACACCTTGATGTTCAAGGTCTTGGAACAACTCGACCCACTCGACTCTCGTCTTGTCGGTAATGTCCAATAATCCCTGCCAAATCGAGTTCGCAATCATCAAATAAAAAGGACCGCTTTTGCTCTCCTCATAGTTGTCAGCGAACTCTTTCAGATCCGACTTCACATACGCTGAGATCAGTGCCATTTCGTCCTTGGTCATATCGTTGGCTGCCTCGACAACTTGCCCTGACTTTTCAAGCACGTGCTGTAGCTCATCCGGGCTGTGTTTGAGATTCTCAACCACGTCTTCGATCATTTCTTCATAACTGGTTTTACGCTTAGGCATACATCCCCCTATTTACCCCAATACGATGAAGGCTATATTGGCTATTGTTGACCGAGCTTCCTTTAGGTATTCTATGACGATCTATTAGTCTCTGTATTAACAGAACTCACAAATTCCAAGATAACCGGACATCATCGATGCAAGAACAATACAACCCACAAGACATTGAACGTAAAGTTCAACAGCATTGGGACAACAATGAAACCTTTGTTGTAAGTGAAGACCCAAATAAAGAAAAATTCTACTGCCTGTCAATGTTCCCTTACCCAAGTGGACGACTGCACATGGGTCACGTACGTAACTACACGATCGGTGATGTGGTATCTCGTTTCCAACGCCTGCAAGGTAAAAACGTAATGCAACCAATTGGTTGGGATGCGTTTGGTCTGCCTGCAGAAAACGCTGCAGTTAAAAACAACACAGCTCCTGCGCCATGGACTTACGAAAACATCGAATACATGAAAAACCAGCTTAAACTGCTTGGTTTTGGCTACGACTGGAACCGTGAGTTCGCTACTTGTACTCCTGAGTACTACCGCTGGGAGCAAGAGTTCTTCACTAAGCTTTACGAAAAAGGCCTAGTGTACAAGAAGACCTCTTCGGTAAACTGGTGTCCAAATGACCAAACTGTTCTTGCAAACGAACAGGTGGAAGACGGCTGCTGCTGGCGCTGTGACACTCCGGTTGAGCAAAAAGAAATTCCACAGTGGTTCATCAAGATCACTGAGTACGCACAAGAGCTTCTTGATGACCTAGATAACCTTGAAGGTTGGCCAGACATGGTTAAGACCATGCAGCGCAACTGGATTGGTCGCTCTGAAGGTGTTGAACTGAAGTTTGCCGTTAACGGTCAACAAGATCTAGAAGTCTACACAACTCGTCCAGATACCCTAATGGGTGTGACTTACGTGGGTATTGCAGCAGGTCACCCTCTAGCGGCGATCGCAGCTGAGAACAACCCTGAGCTTGCAGCGTTCATCGAAGAGTGCAAAAACAACAAGGTTGCGGAAGCTGAGCTTGCGACAATGGAGAAGAAAGGTATGGCGACTGGCCTTACTGCTATTCATCCATTAAACGGTCGTGAGGTGCCAGTTTATGTGGCTAACTTCGTACTGATGGACTACGGCACAGGCGCGGTTATGGCGGTTCCTGGTCACGACCAACGCGACTTTGAGTTTGCGACTAAGTACGGTCTAGATATTCTTCCTGTCATTCAGCCTGCTGATGGCAGCGAGCTGAACATCTCTGAAGAAGCATACACTGAGAAAGGCGTACTGTTTAACTCTGGTGAGTTCGATGGTCTTGAATTCCAAGCGGCATTCGATGCGATCGCAGCAAAACTGGAAGCTGAAGGCAAAGGTCACAAGACGGTGAACTTCCGTCTACGCGATTGGGGTGTATCTCGTCAGCGTTACTGGGGCGCACCAATCCCAATGGTAACGACTGAAGATGGTGAAGTTCACCCAGTGCCTGCTGACCAACTACCGGTTATTCTTCCAGAAGACGTGGTTATGGACGGCGTGACTAGCCCAATCAAAGCCGACAAAGAGTGGGCGAAGACTACATTTAACGGCGAACCTGCACTTCGTGAAACGGACACGTTCGATACGTTTATGGAGTCTTCTTGGTACTACGCACGTTACTGCTCACCACAAGCTGACGACATCCTAGATCCAGAAAAAGCAAACTACTGGCTACCAGTAGACCAGTACATTGGTGGTATCGAGCACGCTTGTATGCACCTACTGTACTCTCGCTTCTTCCACAAACTGCTTCGTGACGCAGGTTATGTCACCTCTGACGAGCCGTTCAAGCAGCTACTATGTCAAGGCATGGTGCTAGCAGACGCGTTCTACTACGAGAACGATAAAGGCGGTAAAGAGTGGGTTGCACCGACTGACGTTGCTGTTGAGCGTGACGGTAAAGGTCGCATCACTTCGGCGAAAGACAACCAAGGCCGAGACGTTGAGCACTCAGGCATGATCAAGATGTCTAAGTCAAAGAACAACGGTATCGACCCTCAAGAGATGGTAGACAAGTACGGTGCAGACACAGTACGTCTATTCATGATGTTTGCATCACCTGCAGACATGACGCTTGAGTGGCAAGAGTCTGGCGTTGAAGGTGCTAACCGCTTCCTTAAACGTGTTTGGAAACTGGTTAATGAACACTCATCGAAAGGCGCAGCAGAAGCAGTCGACACAGCCGCGCTTTCTGGTGACCAAAAAGCACTTCGTCGCGACGTTCACAAGACTATCGCAAAAGTAACGGACGATATCGACCGTCGTCAAACGTTCAATACTGCTATCGCAGCCATCATGGAACTGATGAACAAGCTAGCGAAGGCTCCTCAAGAGTCAGCGCAAGATCGTGCGATTCTAGATGAAGCGCTAAAAGCAGTAGTGGCAATGCTTTACCCAATCACTCCACATATCTCATTTGAAATGTGGACTGCTCTGGGTGAGTCTGACATTGACAACGCAGTATGGCCAACGCATGACGAGAAAGCCCTTGTTGAAGACGAGAAGCTGATCGTTGTTCAAGTAAACGGCAAACTGCGCGCTAAGCTGACTGTGGCTGCTGACGCCTCTAAAGAGCAAGTAGAAGAGCTTGGTCTGAACGACGAGAACGTCACTAAGTTCACAGATGGTAAAACTGTTCGTAAAGTGATCTATGTACCAGGTAAACTACTGAATATTGTAGCGAACTAATCATCATCACTTTATGATATCAAGAGTCGCAGTTTACCACTGCGGCTCTTTTGTCCATTTTAAGCAAAGCCTTATTTAAGTGTCTGTTCAGGGACTTACATAAGCCTTTTCAATGAGAGTCTTCGGTAGCTATGTTTCGATTCAAACAAAAACTAACACAAGCCAGTTTTATCATTCTTCTCTCTTCTTTACTGACAGCGTGTGGATTCCAGTTGCGTGGAGAGTACTCGGTTCCTGAAGACATTACCGCTATTTCGGTCACCAGTTTTGACCAATACAGCAAGATCACTCGTCTTATCAAAGAGCAACTGCGTTTGAATCAGATTGATCTCGTTTCACCGAGCAAAGACGTGCCAAATATCCATATTACCGGTGAAACCATTACCGATCGCACCCTCTCGCTGTACCAAAACACGCGTGCTGCAGAAAAAGAAGTCGTCTACGAAGTTAACTACCGTGTGACCGTACCGAATCTCGGCTCTAAAGATTTTACCGCGACCATGACCCGCAGCTACCTTGATAACCCGCTATCTGCACTCGCGAAATCTGCCGAGCGTAAGCTTATCGAAGATGAGATGCGCGAATTTTCCGCGCAGCAAATGATGCGACAGATGGCTCGTCTGAAGACAGAAATCGAGGAGTACGAAGAACAGCAACTCCTTGAAGACACAAACACGCCAGCCGACGCTAAGTCATAATAGGTAGTTCGCTGTGAGAATATTTGCGGACAGGCTAGTTGAGCACTTAGCGAAACAGTGGCATCACTGCTTCATGCTATTTGGCAACGAACCACTATTCGTTCAAGAAAGTCGTGACAGCATTGTCAAACACGCCAAACAACTCGGTTTTGAGGAGCACCATCGCTTTAGTATCGATAATTCCTTAGATTGGAACGAGGTGTATGACTGCACCCAGGCGCTAAGCCTGTTTTCATCGAAGCAGATCATCGAACTCACGGTACCAGAATCGGGAATAAATGCGGGAACGGCAAAGCATCTTGCGGAAATAGCCCCCCAATTGCATGACGACATCGTGCTTATCATTACCGGAACAAAGCTCACAAGAGCACAAGAGTCCGCTAAGTGGTTTAAAGCACTCAATGCCTGCTTAGTTAGCTGTAACACACCCGATATCAAACAACTGCCGCAATGGGTGATGAGACGCTGTCGAGCCAACAATTTGGCACCAGACGGTGAAGCTGTGCAACTGCTTTGCCAGTGGCACGAGGGCAATCTTTTTGCCCTTTCTCAGAGTCTTGAGAAGCTAGGGCTACTCTACCCTGATGGGCAGCTCAATCTCATTCGAGTGCAAGAATCGTTAAGTCGACACAACCATTTTACCGTCTTCCACTGGGTTGATGCGCTGCTTGAAGGTAAGCCAAAGCGTGCGCACCGCATACTGACACAACTGGAATCTGAAGGCGTTGAGGCGACGATTTTGCTGCGTACCATCCAAAAAGAGCTGACGCAGCTTTCTAAGATGCAGCAGATGCTCAAGCAGTCATCGATTAGAGAAGTATTTGATAAGTTTAGAATTTGGCAAAACAAGAAGCCGCTGTATAGTGCGGCACTGAATCGCCTAACGCCTGAAAAGCTGCACCAAGCGATCCAACTGCTCACCGCCATCGAGATTAAAGTTAAAACCCAATATGAGCTGAGCCCTTGGCCTTACTTACAGCAGTTGACGCTTAACCTGAGTAGCGCTGACAACAGCTTGTCTTTACAACCATAAAATCGTGATATAATTAGCGATCGATTGAGTACACGTACTCCACTATTCAAAAAAACACTGAGGAATCTCTTTTGCAACGCGAAGAATTGAAACTGTTTCTAGCTGATAAAGCGGACGATATGAAAGCCCAAGACATTGTCACTATTGATGTTGAAGGTAAGTCCAGCGTCACAGACTTTATGATCGTCTGTACCGGCACCTCTAGAAGACACGTCATTTCAATTGCCGATCATGTTGCTTCAGAAGTGAAAAAAGTAGGACTTGAGCCTTTGGGCATCGATGGTGATACCGAGGGTGAATGGGTCGTGCTGGATATGGGCTCTACCATGCTGCATGTAATGCAAGAAGAGCACCGCGAGCTGTATCAACTAGAAAAGCTTTGGAGCTAGTGGTTTGAAACTACAACTGATCGCAGTCGGTACCAAAATGCCCAAATGGGTTGAGGAAGGCTTTCAAGAGTATCGCCGACGCTTCCCACACGACATGCCGCTCGAGCTCATCGAAATAACAGCAGGTAAGCGTGGCAAAAATGCGGATATCGCACGTATCCTCCAGAAAGAGGGCGAAGCGATGCTTGCCGCGGTTCCAAAAGGCAACCGCATTGTCACTTTGGATATCCCAGGTAAGAAATGGGATACACCCCAGCTTGCTGAGCAGCTTGAGAGTTGGAAGCTCGACGGTCGAGATGTTTCGATCTTAATTGGAGGCCCTGAGGGGCTAGCACCAGCATGTAAGGCCGCTGCAGACCAAAGTTGGTCTTTGTCTGCACTGACACTACCTCACCCGCTTGTGCGCATTGTAATGGCTGAAAGCTTATACCGAGCTTGGTCGATTACCGCTAACCATCCGTATCACAGAGAGTAATTTAGCGAGCGATGAAACGTAAACGCAGCCAGATACGGGATCATCAGGCCGAAGCGCGACTTTTCAAAAGTCGCGCCATTGTGGCTTTTGTTGCTATCGTTGCTATGGTGTTAGTGCTCGTCGCTAACCTCTACAACATCCAAGTCAACCAGTATCAAGACTATAAAACCCGCTCCAACGACAACCGCATAAAAGTCGTGCCTATCGCACCAAACCGTGGACTCATCTATGACCGAAACGGTATCTTGCTTGCAGAAAATCGTCCGGTTTTTAACTTAGAAATCACCCCAGAGAAAGTCAAAGACATGGATGCCACAATCCAAGCGCTGCGACAGTATCTGGATATTTCGCCTGAGCGTGAAGAAGCCTTCAACCGAGACCGCAAGCGAACTCGCCGCTTTAAGTCGATTCCGATACTGACGCAGTTGACGGAAGATCAAGTCGCCGTTTTTTCTGTGCATCAGCACAAATTCCCTGGTGTAGAGATTGCTGCCAATCTAAAACGTTTTTATCCGTATGGTGATGTCCTCACTCACGTGATTGGTTATGTATCTCGAATTAATGACCGAGACATGCGACGCCTCATCCGCGAAGAAAAAGATGCCAACTATCAGGCGACTCGTGATATCGGTAAATTGGGTATCGAGCGCTACTATGAGGATATTTTGCATGGCACGGCGGGCTATCAAGAAGTTGAGGTAAACAGCCGTGGTCGAGTGCTTCGCACGCTTAAGTTTGTGCCGCCCGTTCCGGGGAAAGATATTGTCCTTAACCTTGATATCGTACTCCAGTTAAAGGTACATAAACTGCTCGATGGTCGACGTGGATCGGCTATCATTCTTGACCCGAGTGATAACGGTGTACTGGCGATGGTGTCCAGCCCAAGTTATGACCCTAACGCTTTTGTAAACGGTATCTCGGGCAAAGGGTACCGAGCATTACTGGAAGACAAAAACCGCCCACTAGTAAACCGTGCGACACTAGGTATCTACCCACCAGCGTCAACCGTTAAACCATTCATTGCGGTCGGCGCACTTCAAGAAGGTGTGATTACTACCAAGACGACGCGTAATGATCCTGGTTACTGGCGCATTCCAAACTCGAAGACGCGCCCATTCCGTGACTGGCTGCGTTGGGGACATGGTAAGGTCGATATTCTAAAAGCGATCGAGGAGTCGGTTGATACCTTCTATTATCAAATTGCTTACGATATGGGCATTGATCGCCTATCCAAGTGGATGATGATGTTCGGCTTCGGTGACTACACGGGTATTGATATCTATGAAGAGAGCAAAGCCAACATGCCAACACGTGAGTGGAAAATGGCAAGACACCGCACCCCATGGTATCAAGGTGACACAATCCCTGTTGGTATCGGGCAAGGCTACTGGACTGCAACGCCAATGCAGATAGCGAAGGCAACATCTGTGCTCGTGAATCGCGGTGAAGTGCTCTCACCTCACCTGCTGCGCGCAACCATAGAAAATGGCGACAGCTTTGATCATCAAACATTGAGTGAAGTGGACTCTAGGCCGCCTATTTCGGGTGTACAAGAACGCTATTGGGATATCGCTCTAGAAGGCATGCGCCGCGTAAACCACGGTGTGAAAGGCACGGCTCGACGCGCTTTCGCCAATATGCCTTATCAAAGCGGTGGTAAATCGGGTACAGCGCAGGTATTTAGCTTGGCTGAAGACGAAGAATATAATGCCGAAGAGCTCGCTGAACACCTGAAAGACCACGCGTTGTTTACCGGCTTTGCCCCGTTTGAAAACCCTGAGGTCGTGGTCACCGTCGTGCTTGAGAACGCCGGTGGTGGTTCGAGTAACGGTGCGCCAGTGGCTCGACAACTGTTCGATTTGGCATTGGCAGAAAAGGAAGAGAGTGAAGAAGAATGAGATTTGATCCTTCCACCGGTCAAAGCCGAGTGATGTTTGAGCGCTTTCACATCGACCTCCCCCTTGTGCTTGGCGTTTTAGCCCTTATGGGATTTGGCTTAGTCGTCATGTACAGTGCCAGTGGGCAAAGTATGGCAATGATGGACAGACAGGCGATGCGCATGGTGCTGGCACTGGTTGTAATGGTCGTGCTAGCTCAAATTTCACCACGGACTTACGAAAGCCTGGCACCTCTGATGTTCTTTGCCGGCGTGTTACTTCTATTTGGGGTACTGTTTTTCGGTGAAGCCTCTAAAGGGGCGCAGCGCTGGCTAAACCTAGGGTTCGTTCGCTTTCAGCCTTCGGAGCTTCTCAAACTCGCCGTACCACTCATGGTCGCTCGCTACATAGGTAAGCGCTCACTACCAATTACATTCCAAACCTTGATCATTTCCCTGGTCATGGTGTTTGTCCCGACAGTTTTGATCGCTAAACAACCAGATTTGGGGACTTCTATCCTGATCGCTGCATCAGGCATCTTTGTTATCTTCTTGGCGGGTATCAGCTGGAAGATTATCTTTGGTGCTGCCATGGCTCTCGGCGCTTTTGTTCCTGTGCTGTGGTTCTTCCTCATGCGCGAATACCAAAAAGTTCGTGTAAGAACGCTGTTTGACCCTGAGTCTGATCCGCTTGGTGCTGGCTATCATATTATCCAAAGTAAGATCGCGATTGGCTCCGGTGGTATTGCCGGTAAAGGTTGGATGCAGGGAACTCAGTCTCAGTTAGAATTCCTACCAGAGCGCCATACCGACTTCATCTTTGCTGTGATTGCTGAAGAATGGGGAATGGTAGGCATTCTGATTCTTTTAGCACTTTACCTGTTTATTATTGGGCGCGGTTTGTATCTCGCCAGCTCTGCTCAAACTGCATTCGGTCGAATGATGGCTGGCAGTATCGTACTGAGCTTCTTCGTTTATGTTTTTGTAAATATTGGTATGGTGAGCGGTATATTACCGGTTGTTGGTGTACCATTGCCGCTCATTAGTTACGGTGGAACCTCCATGGTGACTCTGATGGCTGGTTTTGGCATCTTAATGTCCATACATACACACAGAAAAGCATTCTCAAAGGCGACTTAATGAACAAACGGAATTTTCAATGGCGTGCCCAACTCAACTGGCTTTGGCTAGCATTAGGTGTCGCCGTTCTTGCGGGATGCTCATCATCATCGGACAGTCGTTATGACATCCAAGATGATGTCGCACCTTCAACGCCAATTTCGGTCGACCATATTGAAGGGGCTCAGCCAAAGTATGAGCCATACAGTTTAGGTGGTAACAAGAACTACACGTTACGTGGCAAGAGCTATACCGTTATTAGAGATGCCGAGGGTTTCAAAGAGAGTGGCCAAGCATCTTGGTACGGTAAGAAGTTTCACGGTCACTTAACGTCAAATGGCGAAGTGTATGACATGTACTCCATGTCAGCGGCGCACAAAACCCTGCCATTGCCGAGCTACGTCAAAGTGAAAAACCTCGACAATGGCAAAGAGACGATTGTTCGTGTTAATGACCGCGGACCTTTCCATGATGGACGCATCATTGACTTAAGCTATGCCGCGGCGAGCAAACTCGACGTAATTAAAACGGGCACGGCAAACGTTGAAATTGAAGTTATCATCGTCGAAAAACCGTCGAGTCAGCATAAACTCGACCAACATCCGGAATACACGATCCAAGTGGCAGCATCGCCACACAAAGATCGCATCGATGAATTGTCAAAGCAGTTGGCAGAAAAGCTATCCGTCGAGACCTTCTTAACTCCTGTGAACAGTAACTACCGCTTGATGTTAGGTCCGTTTAAAGACTACAAGCAGACGCAGGACGTGCTAGAACAGGTGCAAAAGATTGGTTATCCCTCAGCTTTCGTCAAAAAACTGTAAGCATCATTGACATAAATAACTGTTGTTACTTAGTGTAAGCTATCTAGTTTGTAGCAAACATTCTGTTACTATACGAACTATTACTAAAACGCATTCGAAATGAATAAGAATAAGTCTTCTATGAAATTTGTAACCACTATTGCTCTTTCCGCAACTTTGGCAGCCACTTCTGCTACTGCGGCACCTGTTGTCATGCCTGATGCGCCTCAAATCGCAGCCAAAGGCTTTGTTTTGATGGACTACAACTCTGGTAAAGTTCTAGCTGAGAAAGAGATGAACACCCAGCTTCATCCAGCTAGCCTGACAAAAATGATGACTAGCTACGTCATCGGTCAAGAGCTTAAGCGTGGTAATATTACGCCACAAGATGAAGTAACTATCAGCAAGAATGCTTGGGCTAAGAACTTCCCAGATTCATCTAAGATGTTCATCGAAGTCGGCACAAAAGTCACAGTTGATGAGCTTAACAAAGGCATCATCATTCAATCGGGTAACGATGCTTGTGTCGCAATGGCAGAGCACATTGCGGGCTCAGAAGACGCGTTCGTTGACCTAATGAACGCGTGGGCGAAGTCTATTGGCATGACCAACTCACACTTTGCTAACGTACACGGTCTAGACAATCCAAACCTGTATTCAACACCGTATGACATGGCTTTGCTTGGCCGCGCACTTATCAAAGATGTGCCTGACGAGTACCGTGTCTACTCTGAGAAGAAATTTACCTACAACGGCATCACCCAATACAACCGTAACGGTCTACTTTGGGACAAGAGCATGAACGTTGATGGCATCAAAACCGGTCACACAAGCAAAGCGGGTTACAGCCTAGTGAGCTCTGCGACTGAAGGTAAGATGCGTCTTGTCGCAGTTGTGATGGGCACTAAAAGCGCGAACGCTCGTAAATCGGAAAGCAAAAAGCTTCTGAGCTACGGCTTCCGCTTCTTCGAAACGGTAAACCCACACAAAGCAGACGAAACCTTCGTTGAAGAGAAAGTGTGGATGGGTGACAAAGACGCAGTCGCACTTGGCGTCGACCAAGATACTTATGTCACGCTGCCACGCGGCCAAGCGAAAAACCTAAAAGCCAGCTTCGTACTTGAAAAACAGCTAGAAGCACCAATATCTAAAGGCGATGTAGTTGGTAAGCTATACTATCAACTAGAAGGCGAAGACGTAGCTGAATACCCGCTGCTTGCTCTTGAAGATGTTCAAGAAGGCAGCCTGTTCAGCCGCTTGTGGGATTACATCGTATTACTTTTCAAGAGCTTTTTCTAAGCCTTAGCGTTTAACGCAAAAGTAATCGAGTCATCGTAAAGCCGCTTAAAGCGGCTTTACTTTTTCATTGGCTTGAGATCGTCCACGTAAGGCATTACTATTCGCACCGTTATAAAGAATTGGTATTTTTTGGAGTCCCTATTATGTTGACCATCAACTCTGATGCAAAACTCAAAGACCTACTAGAGTTCCCTTGCTCTTTTACCTTCAAAGTGATGGGTTACGCAAAACCAGAACTTCCTGAAAAAGTGTTGGAAGTGATCCAACGCCACGCGCCAGGGGACTACAGCCCAACCATTAAGCCAAGTGCGAAAGGCAACTACCATGCTGTATCTATCAACATCACAGCAACCTCAATCGAGCAGGTAGAGACCCTTTATAAAGAACTTGGTGAGATCGACATTGTTCGCATGGTTCTGTAAAAATTTGAAACTTTAAATTTTTTTTGAAAGCAGCTTAGGCTGCTTTCTTTTTATTTATCAATAAGATAAAAAATCCGCATCATACATTGGTTAAGAATTCGTTATTTATTGGTAGTTCAAAACCATCAACATGTTTATAATGCGAATACTTTATTAAGTGGCAGCGAGGTGACTGGTGGAAAATCAGCTAGTTGTAAGGAAGCTTGGGCGAAAAGACTATGAACCTGTCTGGAAAGCCATGCATGATTTCACTGACAATCGAACAGACGACACACGAGACGAAGTGTGGTTAGTGGAACACAACCCGGTCTTTACTCAGGGACAAGCAGGTAAAGAAGAGCACCTACTCAATACTGGTGATATCCCCGTCATTCAAAGCGATCGCGGCGGTCAGGTAACCTACCATGGTCCTGGTCAACTCGTGGTCTACTTTCTTATCAACTTACGTCGTAAAAAGCTTGGCGTTCGCGAGCTGGTTACGCACATCGAAAACCTCGTTATCAAGACACTTAACGCGTATGATATTGAGTCAGCAGCACGACCGGATGCCCCTGGAGTGTATGTCGATGGTAAAAAAGTCTGTTCGCTCGGTCTGCGTATCCGTAAAGGGTGCTCATTCCACGGATTGGCACTCAACATAAATATGGATCTCTCCCCTTTCCTTCGTATCAACCCTTGTGGCTATGCTGGGATGGAAATGGTTCAAGTGAGCCAGCTGGGTGGTCCTAAAGAGGTCTCGACTGTCGAAGACCAAATGATCAAAGCACTATTAGAAATACTTGATTACGAGCAAGTAGAATTCAGCGAAGAAGCATAAGACGATGAGCAAACCTATCCAAATGGAAAAAGGCGTCAAATACCGTGACGCTGACAAGATGGCACTGATTCCCGTAAAGAACATGCCTACCGAGCAAAAAGAAATCCTTCGTAAACCTGAATGGATGAAGATCAAGCTGCCAGCGGACAGCCAGCGTATTCAAGACATCAAGTCTGCAATGCGCAAAAACGATCTTCACTCGGTATGTGAGGAAGCATCATGCCCTAACCTGGCTGAATGTTTTAACCACGGTACGGCAACCTTTATGATCCTTGGTGCTATCTGTACTCGTCGTTGTCCTTTCTGCGACGTGGCTCATGGCCGCCCAAATGCGCCTGAAGCGGGTGAGCCGCAAAAGCTTGCTCAAACCATCAAAGATATGAAGCTTAAATACGTGGTGGTGACCTCTGTTGACCGTGACGACCTCCGTGATGGTGGCGCTCAGCACTTTGCAGACTGTAACCGTGAAATCCGCGCACTTAACCCAGAGATCCGCATCGAGACCTTGGTACCTGATTTCCGCGGCCGTATGGATGTAGCGCTTGAAGCACTAAAGGATAACCCGCCAGACGTGTTTAACCACAACCTAGAGACAGCGCCTCGCCTATATCGCAAAGCGCGTCCGGGTGCGAACTACAAATGGTCACTGCAACTTCTTCAGAAATTTAAAGAGATGCATCCAGACGTACCAACCAAGTCTGGCTTGATGATGGGTCTGGGTGAAACTAAAGAAGAGATCGTTGAAGTACTCAAAGATCTTCGAGCTCACGGCGTTACCATGCTAACTCTTGGACAGTACCTAGCGCCAAGTCGTCACCATTTGCCCGTAGAGCGTTATGTGCCACCATCTGAGTTTGATGAGCTAAAAGAGATTGCCCTTGAGCTTGGCTTTACCCATGCTGCGTGTGGTCCATTTGTTCGCTCGTCTTACCATGCAGACTTGCAAGCAAAAGGCGAAGAAGTGAAATAGCTTTATCCTTTTGAAGGAACATTGCTTCTTTGAAGTAACATAGCCTTTTTCGGAACAAGAGACACGGGTTCGCTGTTGAAGCAATCCGTGTTTTTTTTGAGAAAAATATGCAACATGACAATCTCATACTCGCATTTTTGCTATTTTTAGGTAGGCTTAAAGAAAAAGTTTCACCCAATCAAGGATGTAGCATGAAGTTATTGAAAATTGGCTTGCCGATTCTAGCGGCAACAGTGATCGCAGGTTGTGCGCAAAACACTCAGCAAGACAACTATTTAGAAGCGTCATTCGAGCTATGTAACACTGAAGTGAACCTATACTCGGTCAGCGACGATGGTCGCGTTCGTATCGTTTGTAAGGACGGTGCTAAGTTCGCCCTTAACAGCGAGAAAACATTGGATATCATGCGTGATATCAACATTGATTACTGTAATGGCGAAGGCTTAGGTCAGTTTAGTGAGAGCCGTAAGTATTACTCATTCCGATGCAAATCAGGCACGTTGCTTAACATCAATAAGTAATACCCCGTGACCTTCAAGTTTCAGGCACTAAAAAAGCGAGCATTTAGCTCGCTTTTTTCTTTGCGTTTCAACAGTAGAGAACTACGCGTAAACAGGTAGGCGCTTACAGATCTCTAGTACCTTCGCTTTCGTTGCTTCGATTACTGATGCATCGTTGATGTTGTCTAGAACGTCACACATCCAGTTAGCAAGCTCAGTCGCATCCGCTTCAGTGAAGCCACGGCGAGTAATCGCAGGTGAACCAACACGGATACCAGACGTTACGAATGGGCTACGCGGGTCATTTGGTACTGAGTTCTTGTTCACAGTGATGTTTGCTGCGCCTAGCGCTGCATCCGCTTCTTTACCTGTAATGTCTTTGTCGATTAGGTCAACTAGGAACAGGTGGTTCTCAGTGCCGTTAGAGACGATCTTGTAACCGCGCTCTTGGAACTGTGCAACCATCGCTTTTGCATTCTTAACAACGCGTGCTTGGTACTCTTTGAACTCTGGCTCCATCGCTTCTTTGAACGCTACAGCTTTACCAGCGATAACGTGCATTAGAGGACCACCCTGACCACCAGGGAATACAGCAGAGTTCAGTTTCTTGTACATGTCTTCGCCTGCATTAGACAGGATAAGACCACCGCGAGGACCTGCTAGAGTCTTGTGCGTTGTTGTTGTTACCACGTGAGCGTGTGGCACTGGCGTTGGGTAAACACCTGCAGCGATAAGACCCGCTACGTGCGCCATATCAACGAATAGGTAAGCATCAACCTTGTCTGCGATTTCACGCATGCGGGCCCAGTCTACGATTTGGCTGTATGCAGAGAAACCACCGATGATCATCTTAGGCTTGTGCTCAACAGCAAGCTGTTCCATCTCGTCGTAGTTGATTTGGCCAGCTTCGTCGATACCGTAAGGGATAACGTTGTAGTGCTTACCAGAGAAGTTTACTGGTGAACCGTGAGTCAGGTGACCACCGTGCGCTAGGCTCATACCTAGAACTGTGTCGCCTGGGTTAAGTAGCGCCATGTATACTGCGCTGTTCGCTTGAGAACCAGAGTGCGGCTGAACGTTCGCGTACTCACAACCAAATAGCTCACAAGCACGATCAATCGCTAGTGCTTCCGCTTTATCAACATACTCACAACCACCGTAGTAGCGCTTACCTGGGTAGCCTTCAGCATACTTGTTGGTTAGCTGAGAGCCTTGCGCTTCCATTACGCGAGGGCTAGTGTAGTTTTCCGAAGCGATAAGCTCGATGTGCTCTTCTTGACGTAGTGTCTCTTCTTGAATTGCTGCAAATAGCTCCGCATCGTAATCAGCGATGTTCATATCACGCTTAAGCATCTGTATCTCCTGACTCAGATTGTTCTGAAAGTTTCAAAAAAACCACTCAATGACCAAAAGCAAACGTTTTCGTCACCACATTTGATGACTTGCATCATACATAATTTGATCTAGGTCATAAAGAGAAAATTGGAAATTTCTCATGCAGTTTTTTCATAGTGAACCTTAGGCTTCATCATATCCGCCGATAAATCGGCGTTATCACGGGCACTAAGTGTCAATAATTCAATTTACACAGTGTAAAAATTGAATTACATAGGTTTACCGTAAATTTCCCCTTCAAGCTACCGAAAACATCAACTTTTCAATAATATTGCGCCGTTTATTGATTAGAAGAATTTAGAATTGATGCAAAAACACTCACGTAAAGAAGACTGGATAGCGATTCTTACTGGCACCTTTATCGTCGCTCAGGGGATATTCTTTCTTCAGTCGGCTCAACTTTTGACTGGCGGTACGACAGGTCTCGCCCTTCTTATGAGCCAGTTTGTACCGATTTCTTTTGGTACGCTTTATTTCGCCCTAAACAGCCCGTTTTACCTACTTGCATGGAAACGCTTTGGTAAACGCTTTGCTGCCAGCAGCGCCATCTCTGGTGCCTTGGTGTCTATTATTACGGACAACATGCATCGAGTGGTCACGCTGGATAACGTCAATACCATATACTGCGCAATTGCCGGTGGCTTATTGATGGGTCTTGGTATGCTGATTCTCTTCAGACACCGCTCAAGCCTAGGTGGCTTTAATGTGTTGTGTCTGTTTATTCAGGACAAGTTTGGAATATCGGTTGGTAAAACACAGATGGCAATTGATTGTGCCATTCTTATTGCATCGTTCTTCTTTGTGTCGCCGTCGATTATTGGGATTTCGATTCTTGGTGCGGTGATGTTGAACTTGGTGTTGGCGATGAATCATAAGCCGACTAGGTATGTGGTGACGTATGGGTGAGGTGGGTGTTTTTACTCATTTTACTCGCTTCGCTCGTTTACCCCTCCTAGCCTCCCCTTATAAAGGGGAGGAACTACTGGCTCGCTATCGCATCGCCTTATGAATCTGTGCAATGTTACGCTAGTAACGAGCACTGGTTCTCCCCCTTAATAAGGGGGAGCTAGAGGGGGGCAAGCTCTTGATCTTAGCTCTTGGCTCTTGGCTCTTAGTCTTTATCAACCAACAACACCAACGTCTCATAAGGCCTCAAAACCACCTCACCTGTCAGTTCAACCTCACCAACAACCCCATAGTTACTCAACACAGCACGACTCACCAAACCATCAAACTGCTCCGGCAACACCACGCGAGTCTCCTCACCATAATAGTTGTTCAAACACAGCAGCATCGCCTCCTCACTCTCACGCAAGTAACCGTGAACCTGAGCATGCTCTGGGAACAAGTCCACATAGCTACCGTCAGTAATCACCGCTAGCTGCTTACGAAGCGCGATAAGCTCTTGGTAGAAGTAGAATACTGACCGCTCATCTTCAACCGCTGCCTCAGCGTTGATCTGAGGATAGTTTTCCGCAACGCCAATCCAAGGTGTACCTTGGGTAAAGCCAGCGTGTTTGCTGTCGTTCCACTGCATCGGTGTACGAGAGTTATCACGAGATTTCTGTCTCAGGATAGCCATCATATCCTCATGAGAGGTATCGCCCTGTTCCACCATCAATTGATACATATTAAGGCTTTCGACATCCCGATACTGACTCATCTCGGTGAAACCTGGGTTAGTCATGCCGATCTCTTCACCTTGGTATATGTAAGGTGTTCCTTGCATTAGATGAACAGACGCTGCCAACATTTTTGCTGACTCGGTTCGATATTGCTGATCATTACCAAGACGACTCACTACGCGAGGTTGGTCGTGGTTACACCAGAATAGCGCCCCCCACCCTTGACCATTTAGGCCTGTCTGCCAGTGGTTGAAAATCTGTTTTAGCTGCAGGAAGTCAAAATCTGCCTTCGTCCACTTGTCACCATTGGGGTAATCCACTTTTAGGTGGTGGAAATTGAATACCATCGAAAGCTCTTTGCCATCCAGTGAACTGTACTGCTGACAATGCTCTAGCGTCGTAGACGACATTTCACCAACGGTTACCGAGCCGTACTTCTGGAATACCGCTTCACTGATTTCCTGTAAATACTCATGAACGCGCGGACCATCGGTGTAAAAACGGCGGCCATCACCAATATCATCATCAGCGAAGTCTTGCTGTTTTGAGATAAGGTTGATCACATCCAGCCTAAAGCCATCCACGCCTTTCTGTGCCCAGAACTCGATGACCTGTTTTACTTCTTCGCGAACTTTTGGGTTTTCCCAGTTAAGGTCAGCCTGCTCTTTGGCAAATAGGTGCAGATAGTATTCATCGGTGGCCTCATCTAATGCCCATGCAGAGCCACCAAACTTTGACTGCCAGTTGTTAGGTAGTTTGCCTTCGTTGGGTTTCCAGATGTAGTAGTCGCGGTACGGGCTTTGTTTGTCCCCTAATGCTGACTGGAACCACTGATGTTCGGTTGAGGTGTGATTCACCACAATATCCATAATGATGCGGATACCTTTCTGATGGGCAGCCGCGAGCAGCTCATCAAAATCTTGCATGGTGCCAAAGTCAGGGTTGATGGCATAGTAGTCTGAGATGTCGTAACCGTTATCTATCATTGGTGAGGCATACACTGGAGTCAACCAGATGGCATCGACACCTAGCTTCGCCAAGTAATCAAGCTTCGAGGTAATTCCTTTGATATCCCCCATCCCTTTATCACTGCTATCACAAAAACTCTTCGGATAGATTTGATAAATCGTGGCTGTTTTCCACCAGTCTTTTTGAGCAGTTTGACTCATAGGTTTAATCTCACTTACCAATTTGGAAATTCGTCAAAATAAAAAGCAAAGAAGTGGCTCAAGATGAGCCACTAATGGGGGTTACGCGCTCGCAAGCTCTAGCTCACCTTTTGATTGAGCGCGTTTGTACAGGAACAAAGTAAGCATAATCGGCACGGCCATTGCGACTAACATCGCCATGAGATACACCATCCAATATTGAGGCTGAATCGATAGGATGCCCGGTAGGCCACCGACACCGATACCGTTCGCCATCACCCCAGCGCTACCACAGATAGCGGCTGCAATCGCGCTACCAATCATTGCGCTCAGCATTGGGAACTTGTATTTGAGGTTAATACCGTACATAGCTGGCTCAGTGACGCCTAAGTAAGCTGAGATAGCGGCCGGAACTGAGATATCACGCTCACCCTCACGCTTACTGATAATGATGATGCCAACAACCGCAGATGCTTGAGCGATATTAGACAGAGCAATCAGAGGCCAGATTGGCGTGCCGCCTAGGTCTTGCATCAGCTGAAGGTCAACTGCATTGGTTGTGTGGTGGATACCAGTAATCACCAATGGTGCGTACAAGAAACCAAACACCATAGAACCCAGCACCGCAAAATCACCCGTCATCGCTGCTTTTGCCGCAAACGCAACGCCATCACCTAGCACGCGACCAAACGGACCGATGAAGGCGTGAGCAAGAATGACCGACAGAATGATTGAAACGAATGGCACCACAACCAGATACAGGTAGCTTGGGACAATTCGTTTTAAGTTAGTTTCAATAAGCGCTAATGCCACGCCCGCCAGCATCGCCGGGATAACCTGGGCCTGATAACCCACCTTCTCAATCACAAACAATCCGAAATCCCAAACCTCTGGCACTTCTTTACCAATGAGATAGGCATTCATCAGTTGAGGCGATACCAAGGTCACACCCAGCGTGATACCAAGAATTGGCGTACCGCCCAGCTTCTTCACCGTAGACCAACACACGCCAACCGGTAGGAAGAAGAAGATCGCCTCACCAATTAGCCACAAGAACGAGTGAACGGTTGCCCAGAACTGGCTGATTTCCACTAAGGTTTTGCCATCGAACATACGGATGTCGCCGATAACGTTGCGGAAACCAAGAATCAAACCACCCGTGATAATCGCCGGCAAAAGGGGAACAAAAATTTCGGCTAGGTGCGAAATACCACGCTCTAGAAAGTTCATGTTCTGACGAGCAGCCAGCTTAGCATCGTCCTTAGACGCCGCTTTCTTGCCTGCTGAGTCAATCAACATTTTGTAAACTTCGTCGACCTCAGTACCAATTACCACTTGGAACTGACCGGCATTGGTAAAGCAGCCTTTAACAATCTTGAGGCTTTCTAATGCCGACTTATCGGCTTTATCGGTATCGTTAAGAACGAATCTTAAGCGAGTTAAACAGTGGCTAACACTGGCAATGTTGTCAGCGCCGCCAACACCGTCGATGATCGCTGCAATGTCTTGCTGGGCTATCTTGCTCATCGTTTGTACACCTTTTACTGATATAGAGACGTAGGGTTAAGACGTCTAGGTCCATTTGTCTCGTTGTATTAATAATATCGCAACATGCGAATGGGAACATTCCCAAAAGTTACGCAAAGTGTGCCATGGAATGATTCAAACAAAAATGGGAACAGTCCCATTAATTGAGTGTGATCACAATAATTGTTGATAAATGCGCCAAGTTGATTAAGGGAGCTACTAAGAAAAAGAAGCCGTGATTACACCGCTTCTTGCGTGAGATGAGAGATAGTTTTATTACCAGTAAGCTGACTTATCAATAGGTTAGCTGCCTTCTCTCCCGCTTGCTGATAGCCAGGATCAATGCTGTAGATATTCGGGAACAGGAAAGATAAGAGTTCATTACCGCCAACGCCCGTCACCACAATATCTTCTCGGCCAAGCTCTTGTAAGCGTTTGATAGTGCCAAGCGCTAAGGTATCACTGGCACACACGATAGCTTGAAGTGAGTCCGTCACTACCTCATCAACAAGCTGGTAGGCACTCTCATGATGAAGTTCACCGGTACGATACTCGGCATGCTGATCATTATCATCACACCACTTTTGAAATGCGTTGAGGCGAGCCAAGCCAGTGGTTTTATCCTTAGGATCGACACCAATGTAAGCAAGCTGATTGACGCCTTGTGCCTGCAGTTTATTCAAAACCGCTCGGATTAATCCGTGATTGTCGTAGTTGATAGAAGAAACTTGATCGGTATCCATAGCGATGACGACGACCTTCTCCTGCCACTGAGACACTTTGTCGATATCAAGCTCAGTAAAACCGAACACAATGACACCTTCAACGTTGCGTTTACGCAGTACGCTCAAGTGTTCGTTGGTTTTCTCGGGATCGAACTGACTCTCCATGATCACCACATCGTAACCTGCCGAGTAAAGCACATTAAGCATGCTGCTCACCGCTTTGTTCTCAGAAGGCGAGTCGAGACGAGAGATAATGACACCTATGACCTTTTGCACGCCGCCCCCACGCATCGATTGCGCCGACTTGGAGGGCACATAGCCATGCTCTGCAATCACACGCTCTACTTTCTCGCGGGTTTCGGGTTTTACTTTAGGATCGTTAGTCAGCACTCGAGAGACGGTAGATTTACCGACTCCCGACAGCTTAGCAATATCAAGTATGGTGAGTTTTTTGCTCATGGGTGTCTAAAAGGTTCAATATCCGTTTTTTGGTACGCTTCGCGTAGTCATCATGCAGCTTTTATCGGTTTCACCGGCAATGGTAAGCATACCCTCTCTGCCTTTACTAAACAGCTCAACCTCAGACTCAGCTTGCGACTGGCCATCGAGTGAGTATTTGGTGCCAGATGCAGAAGGGACACGATGCAGATGATACTCTTCGCCATCAATGAGTAGCAGAACCTGCTCGCTCGATAACTGGGTTACCTGAAAGCTCTGGTTATCGCACTGATACTGAAGAACATGATACGGGTTTTGAGGCTCTGCCTGTTCTTTGCTACTGCACGCTGTCAAACCACCCGCCATAAACGCGGCAACCAATCCGTATTTAACGTAAGTATTCATAATGACTCCTTTTGGGTCGACTGATTACTTAGCTAAGTATTGCGGCACATCGCGGATACTATCAAGTACCACAGTTGCGACAGACTCACCGCGCTCAGTCACCGGCTTGCCAGTACGCACTAAGATCTTGGTACCAACGCCAGCTGCTTCAGCTGCCATCATATCTTCGGCTTTATCACCGACCATGACTGAGTTTTCCATATCAATCTTTAGGAAATCACGAGCAGAGATAAACATGCCCGGCTTTGGTTTACGGCAGTCACAATCTTGCTTGTAATCACCAATGCCATACTCTGGGTGATGTGGACAGTAATAGATACCATCGAACTCAACGCCATTATCAGAGAAGTTCCAATCCATCCACTGGGTTAGCGAAAGGAAGCGATCTTCGGAGAACATACCGCGAGCAATGCCTGATTGGTTGGTCACCAACACTAGCATATAGCCCATGTCCTGCAGTTTTTTCGTCGCTTCAAAGACGCCTTCAACATACTCAAAGTCGTGTTCATCGCTCACATACCCGTGATCGACGTTGATGACGCCATCACGATCCAAAAAAACAGCTGGTTTTGCCACAGTTCACTCTCTTGTTATAGATAGGTGCTAATAAACTGAATTATTACACGCTTTTATAGTCACGGCACTATGAAAATGCCGTTTAGACGTCTAGACGTAAAAATATCTATTGACACTAAAAGGTGAAAACCATAGCATCTTCTATCAATTGAGATGTAGTTCAAACTTTTATGCTACTCACGGACTTCAGGTTGCTTAGATGATCGAAATTAATCAAGTAAACAAAGTGTTTTATCAAGGCGCTAAGGAAATCAACGCCTTGGCAGACATCAATCTGCATATCGCAGAAGGCACCATCTTTGGTGTGATTGGCGCCTCTGGTGCGGGTAAGAGTACGTTGATTCGCTGCGTAAACATGCTTGAAGCGCCAACGTCAGGTGAAGTCATCGTTGATGGTGTTGACCTGACTAAACTGTCTAAATCAGAGCTTTCAGAAGCGCGCCGTAACATCGGCATGATTTTCCAGCACTTTAACTTGCTTTCATCTCGCACCGTATTTGAAAACGTCGCACTGCCACTTGAGCTTGCTGGCAAAGAGCGCTCGCACATCGAAACCAAAGTGACGGATCTTCTAAAGCTCGTTGGTCTGGCAGATAAGCGCGATACCTACCCAGCCAATCTAAGTGGCGGTCAAAAGCAGCGTGTTGCGATTGCTCGCGCACTGTCGTCAGACCCTAAAGTACTGCTTTGTGATGAAGCCACCAGCGCACTTGACCCTGCGACGACACAATCGATTCTTGAACTACTGAAAGAAATCAACCGCAAGCTAAAGATCACCATGCTACTGATCACTCACGAAATGGACGTGGTAAAAAGCATCTGTCATGAGGTCGCGATCATTGGCGACGGTCGCTTGGTTGAAAAAGGAACCGTGGGTGAAATCTTTGCTCATCCAAAAACCGAGCTTGCACACGAGTTCATTCGTTCAACACTCGATCTATCGATTCCAGAAGACTACCAAGCAAGGCTGAAAGCTGAGCGTGTGGAAGGCAGCTACCCGCTTGTTCGCTTAGAATTTACCGGTGCTACTGTAGACGCGCCGCTAATGACGCAAATTGCACGCAAGTACAATATTGATGTCAGCATCCTGAGTTCCGATCTTGATTACGCGGGCGGCGTAAAATTCGGCATGATGGTGGCAGAGCTGTTTGGCAATGAGCAAGACGACAACGCGGCAATTCAATATCTTCGTGACCACAATGTAAAAGTAGAGGTGCTTGGTTATGTCCTTTAACACTGTCACAGACTGGTTATCTCTAAACAGTAACCTACTATTAGGAGCAACATGGGAAACCCTATACATGGTTGCAGTAGCAGGTGTGGTTGGCTTCGCCGTGGGTATTCCACTGGGCGTTATTCTGCATACCACTAAAAAAGGTGGCTTGCTAGAAAACACGCGTTTAAACAGTGTGCTCGGTGCCATTGTTAACGTCGGTCGCTCGGTACCATTCTTAGTATTGATGGTAGCGATCATTCCACTGACTAAGATTTTGATTGGCACCTTTATCGGTACTACCGCAGCAATCGTTCCACTGACAGTTGGCGCGATTCCATTTGTGGCACGTCTTATTGAGGGTGCACTACTAGAGGTTCCAACAGGTCTGGTAGAAGCGGCACAATCTATGGGCGCAACACCATACCAAATCATTACTAAGGTACTGCTTCCAGAAGCATTACCTACGATTGTCAATTCGGTGACAATCACTCTAGTGACCCTAGTAAGCTACTCAGCAATGGCGGGTACCGTCGGCGGTGGCGGTCTAGGTGACGTAGCCATTCGCTATGGTTTCCACCGATACGATGTGACCATTATGGCCGTGACCGTAGTGATGCTTATTGTATTGGTACAAATTATTCAGTCTATCGGTGATGCCGTTGTTCGCCGCGTAGACCACAGATAATCGAGATTTTAAGATTTATAACAAGGAGAGAGTCATGAAATTCAACGTTAAGAATTTACTCGCAATTGCAGCCGCTGCATCAGCACTTATTCTATCTGGCTGTGGTGAAAAGAAGTCGACACCAGCAAGATCAAAGTCGGTGTAATGGCAGGTGCGGAAGCACAAGTTGCAGAAGTCGCTGCAAAGGTTGCTAAAGAGCAATACGGTCTAGACGTTGAGCTAGTCACCTTCACTGACTACGTAACACCAAACGCAGCGCTTGATGATGGCTCTATTGATATCAACGCATTCCAGCATAAGCCATACCTAGACCAACAAGTAGCGGATCGTAACTACAAGCTGACTATTGCAGGTAACACCTTTGTATACCCAATCGCGGGCTACTCAAAGCAAGTAAAGTCTGTCGATGAAATCCAAGACGGCGCGCGTATCGCAGTGCCAAACGACCCAACAAACCTAGGTCGCTCTCTACTGCTACTTGAGCAGCAAGGTCTACTGACTCTGCGTGAAGGTGTGGGTCTACTGGCGACAGTTCGTGATATCGAAGAAAATCCAAAGAACATCACTATCGTTGAGCTAGACGCAGCACAGCTACCACGCTCTCTTGATGACGTAGCGCTATCTATCATCAACACAACTTACGCAAGCTCTATCGACCTAACACCTCAACGCGATGGTGTGTTCGTTGAAGACAAAGAGTCTCCATACGTCAACCTAATCGTTGCGCGTGAAGACAATGTGAACGCAGAAAACGTTCAGAACTTTGTTAAAGCGTACCAGACGGAAGATGTGTACAACGCAGCCTCTGACATCTTCAAAGGTGGCGTAGTTAAAGGCTGGTAATCTCACCTCCTTTGCACCAAGCATCAAAAAGGGGTTGAAGCTAAGCTTCAACCCCTTTTGTATTTTCACCCGATAAGTCTGTTTACTTTAGATGATCCCAAGAAATATTGGAGACGATTCGGCATGAGTCGCACTTGAAGTAAAAGATGTCGTGTAGCGGCTCATCAAGCAACCACTCTCCACCACATTTCGGGCACTTACGTGCTTTTTCTTCCTCAAGACTCTTACCGCCTACCTTGTACAAATAGTAGTACGTTGGGATTTGGGTAATGTACTCGATACGACCGCGAATATCCCAGCCACGACGGAACAGGTCACTGCCTACCTCAGACAGCTCTCGCAGCGCAGCGTGCTCGGCTTTACAACCGCCCGCCATCTGAATTTCATCGCACGCTTGCCACTCTGTTTGCCATTTAATCACCGACTTGTGATCGCCATTGAGTGTTGGCGGGTTACGATACAGCGGGATCGGCAACAAGGTTTCACCACTTCGAAGCGGTGAACAGGTGTGCACATAGGTGGTGTACAGCACTTGCCAGCTCGGCGTTTCATCTTCTGCTGCCTGCTCTGAATTGATATCACGACCAAGAAGGCGAACCTTCGGCGCCAGTAGACACGCATCCGACAGACGCTTTAAGCACACTTTTACGAAGTCTGAGTGGTTACTAGGATGTAAGCTGTCTTGCTCAGGGCATACTGCGCGAACGAAGAACTCCCCCTCGCCCATCACCACCGGAAACTCGCGACCTAACACTTGACCGTTATAGCGCAGCGCGTCCATTAGACCGTTAATGCCCTTCTCGACCGCACTGATCGTGGTGTTGTCAAAACACTCAAAATGAAGCTCTACCACATACATAATTAAACGTCAGGCTCCAGACCGTTAAGGAATGTCTCGATATCTTCAGCAACCACATCGCGGCGATCGGTCCCTAGGCGCTCAAGAATCACGTTACCAGTAATGTTACAGATAGAAATCACATCCATATCTGCATCGGTTGCCGCAATGAATACGGTTGGCTTGAGCTTAAGACGGCGCTGCGTCACCAGGTGACCCAAGATGTTCTCTTGCAGACGAGTGAAATCATCATCGCTCCACACTTGCAGCAGCGTGAGTTCGTTACCTTGCCATGTGGCATTCATGTCTGCGCTGTACTGGTGTCCGTAGAAAGCTTTAATGTCATCGTGTAGCGTTAACTCTATCCCTTGCTCGATGTTTTCCAAACGCTCAGGAACGTCACGGACGCAGGCACGCCAATACACCGATTCGTCATCTTTGCGGTCAATACAAGGGGACACCAAACCGTGAAGCTCTTCACTGGCCGGTAGTGTTTGATGCTTTTCTTGCCAAGCCTGTTGATAGCGCTTTGAAAACGCCTCTAAAGCTTGCTGTACACTTTGATTCATATGCTCTCCACTCATCCTTCAATTGTTCGGCGATTTCCGAGCACAAAGGATGACAGCTATTCGGGGATCTCGTAAAATTCGTTTTATTCTAATCGAAATATCACACAATTATGAGCAAATATTCCAACGCGAAAGAGCTTTCGGGGCTCACTCTGGGTCAAAAGACCGATTATGCCAACCAGTATGACGCTTCGCTTTTGCAACCTGTACCACGAAGCCTAAACCGTGACGACCTTGAACTCGGTGATAGCTTGCCATTCCAAGGCTGTGATATTTGGACTATGTATGAGATTTCTTGGCTCAATGCCAATGGCTTGCCACAGGTCGCTGTGGGTGAGGCTTACATCCCTGCAACCAGTGCCAACCTTATCGAATCTAAGTCATTTAAGCTGTATCTCAATAGCTACAACCAAACGCGATTTGATTCATGGGATGAGGTGCAAAACACCATAGCTGGCGACCTATCAAACTGCGCTGGTGAAACCGTAACCGTAAAACTTATCCCAGTGGGCGACTTTGAAAACACTCAGATCGTGGGCATGAAGGGCGAGTGCATCGACAACCAAGATATTCGTATCGACAGCTACGACTTCGACGCGGCGCTACTTGAGGGTGCTGCAGGAGAGGAAGTGGTTGAAGAAGCGCTGCACAGTCACCTGCTAAAATCCAACTGCCTTATCACTAATCAACCTGATTGGGGCAGTGTCGAGATCCAATATCACGGCGCAAAGATCGACCGTGAAGCCCTACTACGCTACCTAGTTTCATTCCGTGAACATAATGAGTTCCACGAGCAGTGTGTTGAGCGTATCTTCACAGATATCATGGCGTACTGTAAGCCAACAGAGCTAACCGTGTATGCTCGCTACACGCGTCGTGGTGGTCTGGATATCAACCCTTACCGCTCAAACCAAAACAACGCACCGGCTCACAACTTGCGCATGGCAAGACAATAAGCACTCACTATTAGGGAAAATGGACGACTTCATGGGCTCAAGAATTTGGATTGTATTCGCGCTGGTTTGCTCGGTAATGTCAGGCATGGCCAATGCCAACACCACCTTTACCTCACCAATCCTGGTCGAGGCAGACAAACTGGTCGAGATTGAGCCCGCGAAAGCCCTAGAGATCGCCAACAACTACCTGACCAATCGAACATTTGCAGAGCCGAATGATGACAGGCTACCGAAACTGGCGCGTGATGATACCGACCAGCGTATTCGCACACCACTTAGCAGTGTCAACGCGCTCATTATCGTAGCGCAGGCTCAGTTTAATCTCGGTGATAAACAAGCAGCGCTGCAAACCTTGCAGCTTGCTCAAGCGATGACAGAAAAGTATCAGCTACTCTTTCTGGCTCTGGACGTTCGCATCCTAAAAACTCGTTTGCAGTGGCTAACCACTGGTGAGGGTGCAAAAGCACTCAACGCGCTAAAAGACGTAGAGCGCGACCTAGATTCAATACGCAAAGGGCAAAGCATCGCCAATCGCACCAGCTATCGCATCAAGATTCTGCAAGCTGAGATTGCCTCTGCAGAAAACGAATATGAGCTCGCAGAGCAGATGTATCAAAGCGCCAAAGCGTTTGTTCCACAGGAGAAACTCTCCAAATGGCAAATTGATTTCCATACCGTTTATGGCAACCATTATCTTCGCTACCGCCGCTACAACGAAGCGCTGTCTGAGCTGCTCCTTGCGTATTGGTCTGCAATTGAGCTCAACAGCAGTGACCAACTTGCCCATATCAACCAGCTTCTGGCACAGCTTTTTATGCAACGACAAGTGCTCGATAAAGCACTTGAGCACCTGTCTCAAGCTGCGGACTTTTACGGTAATTACCCAGAGTCACCAATCCTCGCCGATGTCTTGAAATTGATGGGCGACATCTACTTCTTGCAAGGCAAATACAACCTAGCTCTGGTTCACTACTTCAACGTGATCGATCACAAGTCGACCGGTAAAAATATTCAAAAGGTGATTGATATTCGCCTTAGCCTTGCTTCGACTTATTTACAGCTCTACAACTACCCATTGGCAGAGCAGTACCTGGTGCGTGCAGAAAAGCTGCTTAACTACTCAGATTTACCAGCGCTAAAAGCACGAGCTGCGTTACTTGACGCAGGCCTCGCCTATCATCAGCAAGAGAACGAGAAAGTACTCGAGCAGGCACAAAAAGCGTTAGAGCTTAGCCAATCTCTGCAGCAAACCTCTCTTGAACAGCAGGCCTATCAACTGCTTGCGCTAGGTTATGAGCAAAAAGGAGATTTCAAGAATGCTTTGGTCAACATCAAAAAAGCCAACTCGCTTCGTATCTACCAGCAAGACCAGCTAAACCAGATCAGCGAAGAAGCCTTTCGTAAGCAGAAACAGTTTGTTGAGCAAGGCCTGCATTACGATATTCAAGAGCAAGAGTTAGGTGAAGCGACAGAGAAGCAAAACAAGTTCCAGAAAGTCGCGTTGGGGCTGTTCTGTGTTGCTGCGTTACTCGCGCTCATCGTGATGCGCCTCAGTTACGTGTATCGCCGCAACAAAACCGAGCTTCACGAGCTTAACGAAAACTTGTTCACACACGCTCGCTCTGGATTACCAAACTTGCGCCTACTCAATGCCAAGTTACCAAACTCACTGCAACGCACTCAGCGTTACTTTGAGCAGTGGCAGGTGGGTGAGCTTATCAACGAACCATTGAGTGACCGACTGCGGTTTGTCATGATTGACCTCCCTTTCCTACGCAATATGTACCTACAAAACGGTTACAAAGCCGGTCTTGAGCTTGAACGCGCATTTGGTGACTTTATCCGTAGCAAGGTTGAATCACCTGCTCGTATTTATCACTTTTCCGATGCCAACCTGCTTTACATCGAGCCAAGCATTAAGCCAAGGACCGCTGAAAGCCTCTTTGATGAGATCCAAAGTTGGGTGAATGAGTTTGAGCAAGAGCGCAAGATGAATCGCATCGTACGTATTGGCATGGCCAACTACCCGTTCCTGCCTCGCGCTTACACGGCTATCAATGACAAAGAATTGCTCGACATTCTATTGGTAGCGACGCATATGGCGCGTGATGTCAGTATGCGTGAGAGTCAGAGTCATTGGGTCTATCTAAAAGCAATCGACAATGCACCGGCAGCGAGTCTTGCGACCGACAATATCCGACAAGCGTGTCGCACAGCGATAAAACAGGGGCTTATTAAAGTTCATTCTTCTTCCCAGAATGAGGACGGGTTCAAAAAATCGTTGATGAATGGGTAAAAAAACGGCACTTGAACATTGAATTACGTGACGTTGTGATGTTTTTTGATATTATCGATCAATACATCAATAAGATTCCCATCTAGTTTGTTTTTATAGGATTTATGAGCTCACAGGATAGCGAGACATTAGAGCATCTCCATCAGCTGAAAGTACAGTTGGAGCAATTACGTTTAGCTCAGCGCGACGCTTCGCTCAAATCGCGTCGTGAACAAACTATCCTAAAACGTTTCATTTCTACGTTGAGTAACACTCATATTGGTTCCCACTCGCGAATTGATGACAAACTGATTGAACTCCGCCAAGAGTTAGAGCATAACAAAGACATTAGTTCTTTAGTGCCCAAGTTTGCCATCTTGGAGCGCTTGATTGGTCAAAGGGCTGCCACGATGGAAAAACAACACGTTTCACTAGAGGAACAGACGCGTCGCAGTGGCGAGACCCTGCAGCGCATCAGCGGTCTGCCTGCTCAAATCAAACGTGACCTTCGCAGTGTCCTAGCCTATAACGACAAAAGCTCACTCAAACTTACCGATAACGCCGTTAAGCTGCTCGCCATCTATGAGCGCGCGGTAAAAATCATCACTTCAAACTCTGCGCTGGCCTCAAAAGAGCCAGAACCCAGTGAGAACAGTGGTATTTTACTGAGCTTGAACGACGAGCTACAGAACCTCATTACCGAGCTGGATTTCGATGGCGAGCCGGGTGAACAGCTGTTTGAGATCCGCTATAAGCTACTCACCGACTCGACGGGAAATCAGCTTTTAGAACACACGCTGCAAGTGCTGAGACTGGTGATTGACGCCACCAAATATGAACGTAGAACCTCTCAGCAGTTCCTGGAACAGGTCAACGGGTCACTTTCCTCCTCTCTTAAAGGCAGCTCGCAAAATCTAGACCAAAGCCAAATCTACTTTGAACAGCGCCAAAACATGAGCCAGGAGTTACACGCCCTAGTATCGAGCGGCAAACGTGGCATTGAGTCGGTTAAAGATTTGGATGAAGCCAAAAGAGCAATGAATCCATTGTTTGCCCAACTGGCCTCTCTGACCGAACGACTGCAACATGCAGAGGTGAGAGAAGCTGCTCTACTGGATCAGATGGCTCACAACAAGAATCAGCTCGAGTCGTTATACGACACCACGCAAGACTACCGACGTCGACTAGAAGATCAGTCGCAACGCATGCTGCTTGATCCACTCACCAAGGTATACAACCGCACAGCGCTGGTCGATAAGTTGGAGATTGAGTACCGCCGCTGGCTAAAAAGCCAACACCCACTATGGGTTGTCGTCTTTGATATCGACAAGTTTAAAAGCATCAACCACAACTTTGGTTACAGTGCCGGTGATAAAGCTCTGAAAATCATAGCGAAAACCATTGCCAACACGGTCGACAAAACCGACACCGTTGCACGATTCTCAGGTGAAGAGTTTATTCTGATCATGCCAGAGCAAAACGAAGCGACCAGCCTAGCTAAAGTTCGTGAAATTCAAACTAAGATCAGCAACTTACCGTTTAAGTTCCGCGACCAACTGATCACCATTACCCTCTCTGCGACCAGCGCGGTGTTTACACAAAACGATACACCTGACGACGTGCTAGAACGCCTGCACAAAACCCTATCCCATACCCAAAAGCTTGGTCCAAACCAGTTGGCTTGGAACCCATAATCTCATCATATTTTTCAGATAGTTATAGCAACATAGCTAACATTTGCTAGTCTAATAGATAGTCGTGTACTTTAATCTCTAGAGAAAACTCGTATTAAAGACTCGACCAATAACAATAACAACGAACCAAAACAAAACCTGCGACCTCAATTCAGTGGGCATTCCATCACCCTACTCTCCCTTGCCCAACACAGAACGTCGCGGCATTCGGTTCTAGATAAGGAATTTGCTTATGATCACTCACATTAGTCCCGCGGGCAGTATGGACCTTTTGTCTCAACTGGAGGTTGAGCGCCTTAAAAAGACCGCGTCTAGTGACCTATACCAACTGTATCGCAACTGTACGCTGGCGGTACTCAACTCCGGTAGCCACACTGACAACTCAAAAGAGCTACTGGATAAACACCAATCGTTTGACGTTAACGTTATGCGCCGTGAGCGTGGTATCAAGCTTGAGCTAACTAACCCGCCAGAGCATGCATTCGTAGACGGTCAAATCATCAAGGGGATTCAAGAGCACCTGTTTTCAGTTCTACGTGACATCGTCTACGTCAACATGCACCTTGCTGATAACCAACGCCTCAACCTAACCAACTCTACTCACATCACCAATCTAGTATTTGGTATTCTTCGTAATGCAGGCACTCTGATCCCAGGGATCGATCCAAACCTGATCGTCTGTTGGGGCGGTCACTCCATCAACGCCACCGAGTACCAATACACGCGTGAGGTTGGTAACGAACTCGGTCTTCGTGAGCTAAACATCTGTACCGGCTGTGGACCAGGCGCAATGGAAGGGCCAATGAAGGGGGCGGCCATTGGCCACGCCAAACAGCGTTACACCCACCAGCGTTATTTGGGACTAACTGAACCCTCTATTATCGCCGCTGAGCCGCCAAACCCTATCGTCAATGAATTGGTCATCATGCCAGATATTGAAAAGCGTCTTGAAGCGTTTGTGCGTATTGCTCACGGTATTGTGATCTTCCCTGGTGGTCCTGGCACAGCAGAAGAGCTGCTCTATATTTTGGGTATTATGATGCACCCAAATAACGCTGAACAGCCAATGCCTATCGTATTGACGGGGCCGAAAGAGAGTGAGGCATACTTCCGCTCCATTGATGAGTTTGTTCGAGCAACACTGGGTGAAGAAGCCACTAAATACTATGAGATAGTCATCGCTGACCCTGAAAAAGCCGCCAAGATAATGAAACAGGCAATGCCAGCGGTAAAAGAGCACCGTAAGAAAAATGGCGATGCATACAGCTACAACTGGTCATTGCACATCGAGCCAGAATTCCAGCTACCATTCGACCCAACCCATGAGAACATGGCTGGACTTGATCTGCACATGAATCAGCGACCAGAGAACTTGGCGGCAGCGCTGCGTCAGGCCTTCTCCGGCATTGTTGCAGGTAATGTGAAAGCCGAAGGCATTCGTGAAATCGAAAGACATGGTCCATTTACCATTGATGGTGACAAAGCCTTGATGAAGAAAATGGACAAACTACTGAGCGATTTTGTGACTCAGCAACGCATGAAACTACCAGGCTCTGAGTACATTCCGTGTTATCGCATCGCTAATGGCGAATAAAACCTGAAACTCAGTAGCGTTTTATTTACAATAAAGCCACGTTTCTCCGTGGCTTTATTTTTATGTCAATTCATCTTGTTATCATCGACGCTTTAAACCTGATCCGCCGTGTACATGCGGTACAACCTGATCCAAATGACATAGAAAGAACCATTCAAACCACCTCCCGTACACTTCGTCGCATTGTCGATGAAGCGCAGCCAACTCATATCATTGCGGTATTCGATCATCACGAGCAAGACCGAGGTTGGCGCGGTGACATCCTTCCTGAATATAAGCAAAACCGAAAACCGATGCCAAAGCCGCTCTACAATGGGCTCGATAAAATCCAAGATGCATGGTGGCAACTCGGCATTGACTCTCTGCTATCAGAAGGGGATGAAGCGGACGATCTAGTAGCAACCCTTGCGGTGAAAGTCGCGAGTCATGGAGAAAAGGTGACCATTATTTCGACTGACAAAGGCTATTGCCAACTGCTCTCCCCGACGCTACAAATTCGCGACTACTTTCAGCATCGCTGGTTGGACGCTCCGTTTATCGAACAAGAATTTGGGGTTAAGCCTGAGCAGCTGGCCGACTATTGGGGGTTAACGGGCGTGAGCTCCTCTCAAGTGCCGGGAGTAGCAGGTATTGGCCCTAAGGCCGCTAAAGAGATTTTAACCGAGTATAGCGACATTGAGTCGGCGTATGCTTCTGATGAGCTTGCAGCTAAGTATCGCAAGAAGCTCGATGAACACATTGAGATGGCGAGAAAATCAAAGCAAGTATCGGCACTCAAAACAGATATTGAGCTTGGTTTTAACCTGCAGGATATTCGTTTTGAAGGTCTAGGCAGCAACACCTAGACCTTTAAGAGACGCTTTAGACGAGATTAATGCGGCGAGATATTGGATAGCACTTGAATGTGCACCGTGATTTCTTCACGGTCATGGTATAAGTGCTTCGCTTGCAGCTTGAACTTCACCTTGTTCTCAATCAGGAAGATCTTTAGGTTCTCAATATCTTGCAGAACCTCGTCATAACGGCCTTTCATTGGCAGTTTAAGGTTGAAGATAGTCTCTTTCGCCCAGCCACGAATCAACCACTCACCCATTAGCTGCGCAACGCGAGATGGTTTCTCTATCATGTCGCACACCAACCAAGTGACGTTCTTACGTGGTGGCTCAAACTTAAAACCATCTTCTTGGTGGTGCTTAACCTGACCCGTTTCCATTAGGCTATCTGCCATCATGCCATTATCAATCGCATGTACGAACATAGAGCGGCGAACCAGCTGATATGTCCAACCACCAGGACACGCACCAAGGTCAACACCCCACATGCCTGATGCTAAGCGCTCATCCCACTCTTCTTTAGGAATAAACACGTGAAACGCTTCTTCCAATTTCAACGTAGAGCGGCTTGGCGCATCCGCTGGGAACTTGAGGCGTGGAATGCCCATAAAGAACGCGGAGTTGTTGTTTGGATACGAGTAGCCCACATAACAATGACCCGGTGCGATAAAGCAAATATGCAGAACCGGCTTTTTGGCGTGCTCTTTATTGAACAGGTACCCCTTGCCACGCATCGCTTGACGTACTGGCACGGTAAACTTGCGGCAGAACTTGAGTAGCTCTTTCGCTTCGTTGGTGTCTGGCGTTTCAATGCGGATATCGCCACAACGAGGGAAATCTTCCACCTCATCGAGTGCAGCCAATAACGGAGAAATGCGATCATCCGATGGCAGAGCTTCAAGCTCACTCGCAATCGCGAACATTTGACGAGCGAAGATAAGCGATTGGAAATCGATATCGCGGATAAGTCTGTCCGCATCACCGTCTTGGTAACACTCGAAAATCACGTAGCCTGAGTTGTTTTTGACTCGCGGGAAGCCGAATACCTCAAGGGCTGTCGCTTTGTCTTGAATTTCGCCTGCACACTCTTTCTCGAATCCAGAGCGGCAATAAAGCATTACCTGTTTCACTGATTGACTCCATCTTTGTTTGTTTCGTCAGTCATCTGATATCCAGCATAAGCGAGGAATCCCCAACCTACCATAAACATCACCCCGCCCAATGGAGTAATAGGGCCAAACCACTTCACTCCTGTTAGCGCAAGGGCGTATAGACTACCGCTAAAGAAAAGGATGCCGATGATAAAGCAAATCGCGGCGCGATGAAACGCCTTTTGCGCATTCAATATAGGGGTATTCAACGCAAATAGCGCACACAGCAGCAAAGCTAAGGTATGAATAAACTGGTACGTCACACCTGTTTCGAACACACCAAGCAAATAAGGCGACAACAGGTTTTTAAGGCCATGCGCTGCAAATGCGCCAAGCCCAACACTGACAAGCCCAGACAGCGCAGCAATAACAACAAGAGTTCGACTACGCACTCGCCTCCTCCATATCATTAATGCCTTTTATAAATAGTGCTAAACGATCCGCTGCCATCTGGCGATTTTGCGCTTCAGTAAAGCCTGAAGATTTTCTCGGTTTAAAGCTATGGTCACCATCGGGTACAAAGCTCACTTCGACCTTATCTGAAAGAGTAAAATCAGCGAACTCTTCTTGCTTACCAAAGGTATCGCGCTCACCTTGTAAGATAAGGCACGGCTTATCCATCGTCGCTAAATGGTCGCCTTTGAAGTTTTCAGGCTTGCCCGGCGGATGAAAAGGAAAACCCAAACAGACAATCGACTTGACGAGTTCATGCTCAGAAAGCAATGACGCCATTCGACCACCCATCGATTTGCCACCAATCACGATAGGCTGTCCGCAGGCAACCTTTTCGATTACCTCAGTCATAGCCTCGAGCAATTTTGGAGCGCGGTCAGGTGGGCGCTTCTTACCATCTTCAGCGCGTTTTACCATATAAGGGAAATTAAATCTGACAACACGAATGCCTTTTGCAGCTAAGCGTTGCGCCATGTCTTGCATGAAATCATGATCCATCCCCGCACCAGCGCCATGAGCGAACAGAAACAGCGGACCTTGCTCTGGCCCATCAAATACAAGGTTAGTCATCTAATAGTACCTCTTGCTCACTTTGCGCCTTCGCGAGCATCCAATCTCTAAACGTGGCGATACGCCCCATATCAGCTTGTTTGTCGTGGCAAACGACATAAAACGCGTTCTTACTGACTAAGACCTCATCAAACGGTGCAATGAGACGCCCAGCATCGAGCTCAGGCTGAGCAAGCACATTGTTACCGAGCGCGATGCCCTGCCCATGAGCCGCAGCCTGAAGCACCATGGTTGAGTGACTAAAGATAGGACCATGATTGACGTTAACACCGTCAAGTTCATTTTGTTTGGCGAACTGCTTCCAGTCTTTACGTGAGGTATCGTGAAGCAGCGTGTGCTTCGATAAATCTTCTAAGGTGTTGAGCGGTTTAGAGCCAAGCAGGAGGGCTGGAGAGCACAAAGGAACCAAAAACTCTTGATAAAGCTTATCAGCACGAAGTCCAGGCCAGTTGCCGCGACCATAGTAAATCGCAACGTCTACGTCATCGGTAAGTGAGCCTTCATCCATATCCACCGCTTTGATTCGCACGTCGATATCGGGTTCTTGCTCATTAAAATCCGCAAGGCGAGGAACCAGCCATTGAATCGCAAAACTTGGGGGCAAGCTAATGGTTAGTGCGCCTTTTTCACTGCGTTCGAGTACCTTGTCAGTGGCTTCGGCAAGTGACGTGAAAATATCTTTGATATCAAGAAAGTAACTTTGGCCTTCCTCTGTCAGTAGCAACGAACGATTTCGGCGACGAAACAGCTTGAGGCCCAAAAATTCCTCAAGTGCTTTTATCTGATGACTGACCGCCGCTTGAGTGACAAACAGCTCTTCCGCAGCTCTGGTAAAGCTCAAATGGCGCGCGGCCGCCTCGAAAACTTTGAGCGAATTGAGGGGAGGCAAACGTCTCGACATAACGACTCTCTAATGCATTAGTTTTTTTAATCTGAAACATTATAATTTATCCATTGCCGAACAGCCAGAGAAATTCTATATTTCATCCCGCAAACGCGAGTCTGAACGGCTCGGTTCTCTCTAGAACCGATTGACTCTGCGCTTGCGATGTTGTGTTTGCAATCTCGATTTTCGAGTTAGGTAGAATTCTACCACCACACCTTGGCTAGTTATCCCCTAGTTGATGTGTGTACTTCCTGTATTTTTGACCTGTCTGTCAAATTTTCTTACACCGCCTATATGGCGGTGTTTTTTTATCTGAATTTTATTCACTAATTCTGGATAGTTATATCCGCTAAATCAGCCCATAAAAAAACGGCCACCCATGGTGACCGCTTTCTATAGTTTTATTAATAGCTGAGCTAATCGTTTTTGTCAGATTAGGATTACAAGCCAGCGTCTGCAAATACTTGATTCACAATCTCTTGTGCTTCGGCTTCAATCTGTTTTAGGTGCTCATCACCTTTGAAGCTTTCGCAGTAGATTTTGTAGATATCTTCAGTACCAGATGGGCGCGCTGCAAACCAACCATTAGCGGTTGTGACTTTTAGGCCACCGATTGCCGCGCCATTACCTGGAGCATGCGTTAGGCGAGCCGTAATCGCGTCACCAGCTAGAGTTTCTGCAGACACCATCTCAGGTGATAGCTTCTTAAGCACGTTCTTCTGCTCTGTATTCGCTACCGCTTGAATACGGTTGTACTTAGACTCACCGTGCTTAGCCGCAAGCTCTTCATAGTACTGCTGAGGGTTCTTACCCGTTACCGCCGTGATTTCTGCCGCTAGAAGACAAAGGATGATGCCGTCTTTGTCTGTTGACCACGGTGTACCATCTTTACGAAGGAAAGACGCACCTGCGCTTTCTTCGCCGCCAAAGCCAAACTCACCGTTGTACAAACCGTCAACAAACCACTTAAAGCCAACCGGTACTTCACACAGCGTACGGCCAAGATCAGCAACAACACGGTCAATCAGCGCACTCGATACCAACGTTTTACCTACAGCAACGTCAGCGCGCCATTCACTGCGATGACGATATAGGTAGTCGATACACACTGCCAGGTAATGGTTTGGATTCATCAGACCTTTTGGCGTTACGATGCCGTGACGGTCGTAGTCTGGGTCATTACCAAATGCCAAGTCATAGTCATCCTTAAGTGCCAGTAGACCAGCCATTGCATATGGCGATGAGCAGTCCATACGAACGACGCCATCTTTATCCAATGACATGAACTGGAATGATGGATCGACCGCTTCGCTAACTAAGGTAAGATCTAGGTTGTACGCTTTGCCAATTTGACGCCAGTAGTCAATGCCTGAGCCACCCAACGGATCAACACCAATCTTGAGACCCGCTTTTTGGATCGCTTCCATATCAATGACATTGACTAGGTCATCAATATACGGTTTCACCAAATCACGCTCTTCAAACAAATCATTCGCTTTAGCAACGGCGATAGGTAGGCGCTTAACGTCTTTCATTTCGTTGCTGATGATTTCGTTAGCACGGTCTTCAATCGCTTGAGTTAGCTCAGCTTCTGCTGGACCACCATGCGTTGGGTTGTACTTGATACCGCCATCTTGAGGTGGGTTGTGTGAAGGCGTAATAACAATACCGTCCGCTTTCTTATCGCTGGACAGGTTGTAAGTCAAAATCGCGTGTGAAATACCAGGGGTTGGCGTATAGCCGTTATCTTCTTGAGCAATCACGTGTACACCGTTGGCAACCAATACCTCAACCACAGTCGCGAACGCTGGTTCTGACAGTGCGTGAGTATCTTTACCGACAAACAGTGGGCCCGTTGTGCCTTTCTCTGCGCGTACTTCAGCCACAGCTTGTGCAATGGCAAGGATGTGGTTTTCGTTGAAGGTTGCCTTGTCGGCACTACCGCGGTGACCAGACGTACCAAACTGTACGCTTTGAGCTGTGTTACCAGCTTCTGGTTGAACTAAGAAGTAATTAGAAACAAGCGCTGGGATATTATGCAAATCTTCTTGCAAAGCCTTTTGGCCCGCGCGTGGGTGTATAGCCATAACTGACGTCCTTTCAAATTCAAGCTTAAAAATACAAAAAACCTCATAATACTCGTTTAAGTTTGAACATTATGAGGTTTAAATCGAAATCTTAGATAGAAGCCGTGACTTTCTCGATGAGCTCTGCAGGGAATTCCATCATGGTCATTACCTGCTCGACCATTTGTCTCTTACGACTGGTGTTGGTGTTGGTAATCACCCAAAACGGCGTGTTTGGAATGGCTTTTGGTTTCGTTGTATTGCCACTCTCTAACAAGGTCGCTTCATTGTTAGCGAAGTAGACACGCTTGCGACCTTTCACTTGCGTCGCCTCTGAAAAACCTTCTGGATTCAAGCGATGCAAAGTAGACAAGACCAACATAAAGCGGTCAATCGCTTTCTTAAGGCCAGCAAACTCGTCTGAAATCAGTAGAGAGCGCATCTCTTTTACTGAATCAACAGCTTCTACTTTCGGTGCCTCTTTACTCACGACAATCGTCTTAGCGGCAGCGGGTCTCTTTTCCGTCTCGGCTGCATCTACCTTTAATAAACGTCGTAAGATATCTGAAGCACTTTCGCCAATGTGGTGGGTCTGGCTTGCAATGTAACGGTATAGATCCTCATCAACCTCAATTGTTTTCATTCGCTTTTCACAATCTCTATGTTTAAACTCTGGATGATTATAACGAGTTCCGCGATGAACCTCCACGTTAAACACATCACGAATAACAGAAAATGTCAGCTTTATTAAACTACAAAAGAGAAGGTCACGGCGCGCCAGTCGTTCTCATCCACGGACTATTTGGTGACCTCAATAACCTTGGCGTGCTTGCTCGAGAACTTAAGCAAGATCATGATGTCATCAGCATCGATCTTCGCAATCATGGGCGTTCGTTTCACAGCGAAGAGCATAGCTATTCATTAATGGCGAACGATATCATTGAGTTACTTGAAGAACTTAATGTAGAACACCCGATTATTATTGGTCACTCCATGGGTGGAAAGGTCGCGATGAAGCTTTGTGATTACGACTACCCTATCCAAAAACTCGTGGTGATGGACATGTCTCCGGTCAAATACGACACCCGACGACATGACAACGTGCTCGCGGGGCTCAATGCCGTTTGTCAGCAAACACCAAAGACACGCGGCGAAGCCATGGCAGCAATGAGCGAGCACATCGAAATGGAAGGAGTTAGGCAGTTTCTCGGTAAGTCGCTCTATAATACCGGTGAGCACATGGGATGGCGCTTTAACCTCAAAGGTCTAGAGCAAAACTACATGCAGATACTCGACTGGCAACCAATCCGTAAGACCGAGACGCCTGTCCTGTTTCTAAAAGGTGCCGACTCAGACTACCTCCAAGCGGATCATCAGCAACAGATTCAACAGCAGTTTGGTCAGGTAAAGGTCCACATTGTCGCGAACACGGGTCACTGGCTGCACGCAGAAAAGCCAAACGAGGTATTGCGAGCGATACGCAAATTCATCTAATTTTGACCTACATCGTAAGCAGGTTGATTTCCATGGATTAACTTTACCGAGTAACAATGGTATAGTTCCGCGCAAGCATATTGGCACAAAGGAATACCATGCTTTACGACTATATAGATAAACTCGAGTCCATTGGTTTGGATCTATTGTTTGCGTCCATCTTTTTTCTGATCGGTATGGCAATCAAAGATGTACTAAAACAAGGCAATGTCCCCGTGTTTGGTCGACGTATTGTGTGGCTTGTGCTGTTCTTAGGCTGTGCAGGTTTTGTCGCGAAAGGCATTATTCAGCTTAGCTGGGAAGGCACAGGACTGGGCTAATCGCCACTGTTCCTGAATCCAACGAAGACAGATAAAAAGGTACTGAATCTATGGCAAGTGTAGGTCTATTCTTTGGTAGCGATACTGGCAACACAGAAGCTATTGCAAAGATGATCCAAAAACAATTGGGTAAACAGCTCATCCACGTTCAAGACATCGCTAAAAGTAGTAAAGAAGACATCGATAACTTCGATCTGCTTCTACTTGGTATCCCGACTTGGTATTACGGCGAAGCTCAAGCAGATTGGGATGACTTCTTCCCTGAGCTAGAGGGCATCGACTTCTCTACTAAGCTAGTGGCTATCTTCGGCTGTGGTGACCAAGAAGATTACGCAGAATACTTCTGTGACGCTATGGGTACAGTACGCGACATCGTTGAAGGCAAAGGTGGCACTATCATCGGTTACACTTCAACAGATGGCTACGAATTTGAAGCGTCAAAAGCACTTGTTGAAGGTGACGAATCTCAATTTGTTGGTCTATGTATTGACGAAGATCGTCAACCAGAGCTGACGGATGAGCGCGTATCGAGCTGGACTAAGCAGCTTTATGAAGAAATGTGCCTAGCTGAGCTAGAAGACTAATTCTTCATAAACCTAAAAAAACCTCCTATTGGAGGTTTTTTTGTATCTAAAGCAGTAAAACTCTATGCTCCCACTGATTCGGTATCACTGGCTTGCATTTCTCGATACTCAGCCTTTTTACGAATATACAGCTTACGCTGAATAGTCGATACAACCTCGCCCTTATTATTCTGAATGTGAGTAACAAATTCAGGAAAGCACTTTTCTCCAGTGGCAGTGCTCTGCAAAATGTCATCCAACATGTCCTGACTCACGACAAATTCGGCTCGAAGGTCGGAAAATCCCGGCTTAATAAAATCGATACTCGCTTCTTTATCCCATACATAATACTGTTCGCGCAATATCCCCATCAGCATCAAAGAGTAGATAGGATCCGTCATTGCAAAAATGCTGCCACCAAACTGAGAGCGGTTGGCATTCTTGTTCCACCAGCGCAGCTTCAAACGAACCTTCACAGAACGAAAATCCTCACTGATCTCTTCAATGCGTATGCCCGCCCCCCAAAAAGGTGGCCAAATATTCAAAGCAAACTTAACGTATTTAGGTTTATAAATTTTTGCTAATCGTCTATCCATAACTACAACTCTTCACCAGATGTAAATAAATTGTAACTGGTCAGATGTGTTTGTAAAGTGACATAGTTCTGCTTCTATGTTAATAGTTAGTAACCCTTTGAAGTTCGTGGTTTATTGTTACGCTGTAGTACCCTATAATGAATGGATACATGAAATCTGTTTATTGCTGCAGATCATCACAGGAAAGTTTATGTCAGACAATAACAAGGCACTTAAGGACGCGGGACTGAAGGTCACGTTGCCAAGACTTAAAATTTTAGAAGTACTGCAGAAGCCAGAGTACCAACACATTAGCGCAGAAGACTTGTATAAGAAGCTTATCGACCTTGGAGAAGAGATCGGTCTAGCAACAGTTTATCGAGTATTGAACCAATTTGATGATGCCGGCATTGTCACTCGTCACCATTTCGAAGGCGGCAAGTCAGTATTTGAGCTATCAACTCAGCACCACCACGACCACCTAGTGTGCCTAGACTGTGGTGAAGTCATTGAGTTCTCTGATGACCTAATCGAAACTCGTCAGAAAGAAATCGCGGCTAAATACAACATCGAGCTAACGAACCACAGCTTGTACCTATATGGTAAGTGTGTTGGTGGCGCGTGTAAGACAGATCCTAAGGCGCACAAGCCTAAGTAAGTCTATATTTGGATATGAAAAAACCAGCCTGATGGCTGGTTTTTTTGTGAGTTGGGTTTGGTGAGTGCTGTTTTTACCCCCTCTGGCTCCCCCTTATCAGGGGGAGAACAAAGGCTCGCTTCGCATCGCCTATATAATTAGCAGCGATGCGACGATAGGAGCTAGCCTGTTGTTCCTCCCCTTACTAAGGAGAGGCTAGGAGGGGTTAGCTCTTAAACCTACTTCCCTTCAATCTTCGCCCAAGTATCACGAAGACCAACCGTGCGGTTAAACACTAAAGACTCAGCGGTAGAATCTTTAGAGTCCGCACAGAAGTAACCCATACGCTCAAACTGGTAGCCTTGCTCAGCTTTCGCTGCCGCTAGGCTTGGCTCAACAAAGCCGTTGATCACTACCAATGAGTCTGGGTTGATGGTTTCAGCAAAGTTATCTGCCGCTGCTGGGTTAGCGACGGTAAATAGACGATCGTATTGACGAATCTCTGCTGGAAGACCTTTGTCCGCTGATACCCAGTGGATAACGCCTTTCACTTTACGGCCGTCTGCTGGGTTTTTACCTAGCGTTTCTGGATCGTAGCTACAAAAGATAGTGGTGATGTTACCTGCGTCGTCTTTCTCGATGCGCTCAGCTTTAATCACATACGCGCCGCGTAGACGTACTTCTTTGCCTAGCACTAAACGCTTGTACTTCTTGTTCGCTTCTTCGCGGAAGTCTTCACGTTCAATCCAAACTTCACGAGTAAATGGTACTTCACGAGTGCCCATTTCTTCTTTATTTGGATGGTTCGCAAGGGTTAACGTCTCACCTTCACCCTCGTAGTTCTCGATAACAATCTTAACTGGGTCAAGTACAGCCATCGCACGAGGTGCGTTCTCATTTAGGTCATCACGAATACAAGATTCTAGTGAACCAAACTCGATCATGTTCTCTTGCTTAGTTACACCAATACGCTTACAGAACTCGCGAATTGACGCAGGCGTGAAGCCACGACGACGCAGACCAGAGATTGTCGGCATGCGAGGGTCGTCCCAACCGTTAACCAGTTTCTCTGTCACAAGTTGGTTTAGTTTACGCTTCGACATCACTGTGTACTCAAGGTTTAGTCGGCTAAACTCGTACTGGCGAGGCTGACAGTCGATAGTGATGTTATCTAGAACCCAGTCGTATAGACGACGGTTGTCTTGGAACTCTAGCGTACATAGTGAGTGCGTAATGCCTTCTAGCGCATCTGAGATACAGTGCGTGAAGTCATACATTGGGTAGATGCACCACTTGTCACCAGTTTGGTGGTGCTCAGCAAAGCGAACACGATATAGAACAGGATCGCGCATCACCATGAACGAAGAGCCCATGTCGATTTTTGCACGTAGACATGCCGTTCCTTCTTCGAAGCCACCGTCACGCATCTTCTCAAACAGCGCTAGGTTTTCTTCAACTGGGCGGTCGCGGTAAGGGCTTGGCTTACCTGGCGCGGTTAGCGTACCACGGTACTCGCGGATCTGCTCTGGACTTAGCTCTTCAACGTACGCTAAGCCTTTGTTAATTAATTCAACCGCATACTCGTAAAGCTTATCGAAGTAGTTAGATGAGTAGCACACTTCACCTGACCAATCGAAGCCTAACCAGCTTACATCATTCTTAATTGACTCAACGTATTCAACGTCTTCTTTTTCAGGGTTGGTGTCGTCAAAGCGCAAGTTGCACTGACCCTGGTAGTCCTGAGCAATACCGAAGTTCAAACAAATAGATTTCGCGTGACCGATGTGCAGGTAGCCATTTGGCTCCGGCGGGAAACGAGTATGCACGCTAGTATGCTTGCCATCCGCTAAATCTTTATCAATGATTTGGCGAATAAAGTTCGATGGACGAGCCTCAGCTTCACTCATCTATAACACCTCTATGTTTTAAGTATTGTCAGATATATAAACGCTAATGATCCACAATTCTTTGAGAAACCTCAACAAGATCTCGCATTTTCATTAGATTATTTTAGTACTGAATTATGAACAGGTAACACAGGCGGTTCTACAGACACAAAAAAAGCCTCTCGGGGGAGAGGCTTTGGTATGGAAATCAATGAGTCAGAGTGATTATGGCAGTTTCACTTCTGATAGGTCTTCACCAGCGCCGATAGACTTCATTTCACCAGCGATGATTTCAGCTAGAGGGCCAAGGATAACTTGTAGGTTGTTTTCACCTAGTTTAACCACACCCTTCGCACCAAGTTTCTTAAGTACTGCTTCGTCAGCAACAGAGCGGTCTTTAAGTGTTAGACGTAGACGAGTGATACAAGCATCGATTGACGTTAGGTTGTCATGACCACCTAGCGCTTTTAGGTATTGGCGAGCTAGGTCACCGTTTTTGCCTTCGCCAGCTGCAACTTCTACTGCTTCGTCATCATCTTCACGACCAGGCGACTTCAGGTTGAATGCGCGGATTGCGAAGCTGAAAGTGAAGAAGTATAGAGCACCAAAACCTAGACCGATGATTAGTAGCATGAATGGTTTCGTTGCTAGACCCCAGTTCAGTACGAAGTCGATTAGACCAGCAGAGAAGCCGAAGCCGTGTAGCGTACCAAACATGTTAGCTACGACTAGAGACAGACCTGTGAACACGGCGTGCATTGCGTATAGTGCAGGTGCTAGGAATACGAACATGAATTCTAGTGGCTCAGTGATACCTGTTAGGAAAGAACAGAATGCTACTGAGAATAGAGCGCCACCAACTTGACCACGTTTTTCAGCAGGCGCTGCTAGGTACATAGCTAGTGCTGCACCAGGTAGACCAAACATCATTACTGGGAAGAAGCCGTTCATGAATACGCCAGCGCCTTTGTCGCCGCCGAAGAAGCGGTGTAGGTCACCAGACTTCACTGTTTCAGTGACTTCTTTAACCGTTGCTGTGATTTCAGGCGTTACTGAGTTAGCGAATTCAAATGTGTGAGACTGACCAGCAACTAGAGTCTTAGCAAGAGCTGGGTCAACACAAAGCTGTTGTAGTGCAGGTAGAGCTTGGCCAGCCGCTTGCGCGCCAGTTACCATGATCTCTTGACATGTACCCATACCGAACCAGAAGTAAGAGTTAAGTACGTGGTGCAGACCAACAGGGATAAGCGCACGGTTAAGTGTACCGTAAACAAACTGACCTACTGCGCCAGATGTAGATACTGCGTGTGCTAGAGCGTCTAGACCGCCTTGGATTGAAGGCCAAACCACACCAGAGATCGCACCAGCTACTAGAGCAAAGAGACCTGCCATGATAGGTACAAGTCGCTTACCTGAGAAGAATGCTAGCCATTCTGGTAGGCGAGTAGCGTGGAATGCGTTATATGAGTGACCAGCGATGATACCTGCGAAGATACCGCCGAAGAATGACATGTTAACGCTTGCATCAATTGTGGTTGCTGCCGCTGTTAGTGAGAAGTATGCAACTGCACCAGCAAGACCGGCTGCACCGTTACCATCTTTAGATAGACCAATCGCGATACCTAGACCGAAAAGTAGTGGTAGCTGACTGAAGATTGCATTACCTGCAGCCGCCATAAATGGAACGTCTAATAGATCAGGTTGGCCCAAACGTAGTAGAAGCGCCGCAATTGGAAGCGTTGCGATAGGAAGCATCAATGCTTTACCTAGCTTCTGCGCATATCCTAGAATATTCACCTTAAGTTCCCCCTATAGGATTTGAATTTTTTTGGACGACTTATTTTAGCCGTTCAATTTAGTCCTTTTCAGTGTATGGAATTAAATTCGCCCCGCAAATTAAAACCTTATCATTTGTGATCCTAATCACCAGTTTTTGCCAAAATTCAGGCTTTTTGCTAGCGAGATCATAAAACTTATTTTATCATACGAAAAAATGGTCAAATCTAAGTAGGATTTCCATAGTGAGAGTTGCAAAGAATGGCGGTTAAACTGCGATGTAAATCAAGTTTTCAACAACCGCTCATATAGAAAAAATGATAATAACTCTCGATTAATCATTAAGTTACTTTGACCACATTAACTATTTATAACTTGCTGACTTAAAATTCGCCCTGTTACTAAGTGCTAGAAATCAAGTAAAATCAATACGATTAATCTCAGCGATGTAACAAGCTAGAAAGAATACAACACAAGGATTCGCTAACTATGTATGCATTAACGAACTGTAAGGTCTTCACTGGTTCTGATGTTCTCACCAATCATGCAGTGCTTATTGATGGAGAAAACATCCATTCTATCGTTCCTGATTCAGAACTGTCTTCGTCAATCGAACGTGTGGATTTGAATGGCGCTAACCTAAGCCCTGGTTTTATTGACCTGCAGCTAAACGGTTGTGGCGGTGTGATGTTTAACGACGAAATCACCGCAGATACAATTCACACCATGCATAGAGCTAACCTAAAGTCGGGTTGTACCAGCTTTCTGCCAACTCTGATTACATCGTCAGATGAGAATATGCGTCAGGCGCTATCGGCAGCTCGTGAATACCAAGACCAATATAAGAACCACTCTCTAGGTCTGCACCTCGAAGGTCCATATTTAAACGTCGCGAAAAAAGGCATCCACAGCCCAGATTTCATTCGTCAGTCTGACGACGCAATGATCGACCTTATCTGCGAAAATCGCGATCTCGTTGCCAAGGTAACACTGGCCCCTGAGCAAAATGCGCCAGAGCACATTGAAAGACTTCACAATGCAGGTATCGTGGTTTCTATTGGTCACACCAATGCTACATACGAACAAGCTCGCCAGGGCTTTGAGTCAGGCATCACCTTTGCGACGCACTTGTTTAATGCGATGACTCCAATGACAGGTCGTGAACCTGGCGTCGTTGGCGCGATTTATGACACACCAGATGTCTACGCGGGTATTATCGCTGACGGTTTTCACGTCGACTATGCGAATATTCGTATCGCGCATAAAGTGAAGGGCGAAAAGCTCGTATTAGTGACGGACGCCACAGCTCCGGCGGGTGCTGACATGGAATACTTTATTTTTGTCGGTAAGAAAGTATATTACAAGGATGGTAAGTGTGTGGATGAAAATGGCACCTTAGGTGGCAGCGCACTGACCATGATAGAAGCGGTTCAAAATACAGTAGAACACGCTGGTATCGCTTTGGACGAAGCTCTACGTATGGCTACGCTCTACCCTGCGAAAGCGATGGGTATCGAAGGCAAACTCGGTCGTATCAAAAAAGGCATGGTTGCTAACCTGACTGTGTTCGACAGAGACTTCAATGTTCAAGGCACGGTTGTTAACGGACAATACGAGCAAAATTAAGCATGAATGGCGGACAAATAGGTAACGTAGATTTAGTAAAACAACTCAATAGCGCAGCGGTTTACCGTTTGATAGACCAGCAAGGTCCTATCTCGCGCATTCAAGTTGCAGACGTCAGCCAACTGGCTCCTGCAAGTGTTACCAAAATTACCCGCCAGTTGCTCGAACGCGGCCTTATTAAAGAGGTCGCTCAGCAAGCTTCAACCGGTGGCCGACGTGCGATATCGTTGACCACCGCTGTCGAACCCTTCCACTCCGTTGCAGTCCGCTTAGGCCGTGATTACATCTCTTTCTCACTTTATGACCTAGGTGGTAAAGAGCTCGCGTTTGCCCATAAAGAGCTTTACTACACCAATCAAAACGAGCTGAGTGAAGGCTTAATCACTGAAATCCGTGAGTTCCTTAAACAACACAGCCCGAAGATCGATCAACTTATTGCCATTGGCGTTACCCTGCCAGGTTTGGTCAACCCAACTACAGGTGTTGTGGAATACATGCCAAACACCGACATCGACAAACTTGAGCTTGCAGATCTTGTGAAGCAGCAGTTTAAGGTAGAGTGTTTCGTTGGTAATGACGTTCGTGGCCTAGCACTCGCTGAACACTATTTTGGTGCCAGCCGTGATTGCCAAGATTCAATTCTAGTCAGCGTTCACCGAGGCACTGGTGCCGGCATTATTGTCAACGGTCAGGTTTTCTTAGGGCACAACCGTAACGTTGGTGAGATTGGTCATATCCAAATCGATCCACTTGGCGAGCAGTGTCAATGTGGCAACTTTGGTTGTCTGGAGACGGTGGCGGCTAACCCTGCCATCGTTAAACGAGTTCGCACCCTCATCGAACAAGGCTATGAGTCAACGCTTGCACTCAAAGAGCACATTACTATAGAAGATGTCTGCTCTCACGCACTCAATGGTGACGAACTGGCGAAACAGAGCTTAGTTCGCGTGGGTAATCAATTAGGCAAAGCGATTGCCATTACGATTAACCTATTCAACCCACAAAAAGTCATCATCGCTGGCGATATTACCATGGCGAAAGACATCCTTTTCCCAGCAATCCGCCGCAATGTCGAAAATCAATCGCTAACGACCTTCCATAGCGACCTACCCATTGTTGCCTCAGAGATAGACAAGCAGCCAACCATGGGTGCTTTCGCGATGATCAAGAGAGCGATGCTCAACGGCGTTTTGTTACAAAAACTACTTGAAGATTGAACAAGTGTAATGAAATTCCGCAGCACCTAAGCGGTAATTTCGAGTAGAATAGACGACCACACGCATGTGTGGTCTTTTTTTTGTGGAAAACTAATAGAATAATATGGAACTGATTCTAATCACCGTCGCCTTTATTGCAGGCTTTCTCGCTCTCAAATGCCAATTGCCCCCTTTAGTCGGCTTTTTGCTCGCAGGCTTCTTGCTGCATAACTTTGGCTTTGAATCAACGTCGACCATCACTACTCTGGCAGACCTTGGGGTCACCTTGCTGCTATTTACTATCGGTCTTAAGCTCGACGTTAAAACACTGCTGTCCAAAGAAATCTGGGCCGGCGCGACTGTCCACAATCTACTTTCTACCCTACTCTTTGCCCTACTACTTCTGGGGCTAAAATTCCTTGGCGTGACCAGTTTGGCAACACTAGGCATCGATCAACTAATACTGCTTGGCTTTGCTCTCTCTTTCTCCAGTACTGTTTTTGCGGTGAAGACACTGCAAGAAAAAGGGGAAATGAATGCCACCTACGGAACACTGGCGATCGGTATCCTGGTTATGCAGGATATCTTTGCAGTTATCTTCTTGACCGCATCGACGGGTAAGTTCCCTGAATGGTATGCCATCGCGCTCTTTGGTTTACCGTTATTGCGTCCAATTATGTTCAAGCTGCTCGACAAAGCGGGTCACGGAGAAATGCTAGTACTGAGTGGTATTTTCTTTGCTCTGGTCATGGGTGCGGGTCTATTTGAGCTAGTAGGCATGAAGCCCGATCTTGGCGCACTAATCCTTGGTATGCTACTCGCTTCTCATCGCAAGGCGTCTGAGCTGTCTAAGTCACTCTTTAACCTCAAAGAGCTGTTCCTGGTCTGCTTCTTCCTGAATATTGGTTTAGCTGACGAGCCGACAATGCAAGGCTTTATCCTTGGCGTGTTGCTGCTTCTATTGCTACCGCTTAAAGGTATTCTTTACTTCGTGGTGATCAACGCGTTTAAATTCCGCGTCCGCACTTGCCTATTAACCACACTCACCCTATTCAACTTTAGTGAATTTGGATTGATTGTTGGCGGCCTTGCCTACAAGCTTGGCTGGATCTCAGGCGATATTTTGGTGGCATTAGCGATATCGGTATCGCTGTCATTTATTATTTCTGCCCCGCTCAACCGCGTGGGTCACAGTATCTATTTACGCTCAGCAAAATGGCTCAAGGAGCAAGCAGCAGAGAAAATTAACACACGAGATCAGTTTATCAACCCAGGTGAAGCACAGGTACTGATCCTAGGGATGGGAAGAATCGGTAGCGGAGCATACGATGAACTTTATGAACGCTATGGAAAGGTAAGCTTGGGAGTAGAAGTTCGCGAAGAGGCCGCCGCCGATCACCAAGCTAAAGGTCGAAATGTTATCGCTGGTGATGCGACTGACCCTGATTTTTGGGAACGCATCCTTGATACCGCCCATGTAAAGCTGGTTCTTCTGGCAATGCCACACCACCAAGGTAACCAAACGGCGCTAGAGCTACTTCAGAAAAAACAGTTCAAGGGACAAGTCGCAGCTATTGCTGCTTATCCAGATCAATTGGCGGAACTTGAAGAAATGGGTGTCAATGCTGCATTTAACATCTACAGCGAGGCAGGTAGTGGTTTTGCTCGCCATGTATGTGACCAACTGCAGCCGAATCTAAAGTAAGCCAAACTTATCAATTCAACAGCCGCTAAATAGCGGCTGTTTTGCTTTTAGCGACCAAAAAAACACCCAAACATTGATTTCATTCATCAAAAATGGATTTTATTTAAATATTTTCTAACTAACATCGCCTTTTATTCTATTTTTCATTGTTCACGGTTGCTTTTTTTTGTGCAGATGGCAAATTGAACTCAACAGCGTTAAATTTCATCAAAAAGGAAGTTGTATGTGTTCAGTATTTGGCATTTTAGACATTAAAAGTGATGCAGCCGCTCTACGCCCAATCGCGTTAGAAATGTCTAAAAAGCTTCGCCACCGTGGTCCTGATTGGTCAGGTATCTATGCTTCAGATAAAGCAATTCTTGCGCATGAGCGCCTAGCTATCGTTGGTCTTAATAGTGGTGCACAGCCACTTTACAGCCAAGATAAAAAACACATCCTTGCAGTAAATGGTGAAATCTATAACCACAAAGAGATTCGTGCTCGTTACGAAGGTAAATACGAGTTCCAAACGGATTCTGACTGTGAAGTTATTCTAGCGCTCTATGAAGATATGGGTGCAGATCTGCTTGAAGAGCTAAACGGTATCTTCGCATTTGTACTGTACGATGAAGAAAAAGATGAGTACCTAGTGGGCCGTGACCATATCGGTATCATCCCACTTTACCAAGGCTATGACGAGCATGGTAACTACTACGTTGCTTCAGAAATGAAAGCACTGGTACCAGTTTGTAAAACCATTAGTGAGTTCCCTCCTGGTTGTTATTACGGTTCCAAAGATGCAGAACCTCAGCGTTACTACATCCGCGACTGGAACGAATATGCGGCAGTTCAAGGTAACACCACCAGTAAAGAAGAGCTGACGGAAGCCCTTGAAGCAGCGGTTAAGCGCCAGCTTATGACTGACGTACCTTATGGTGTGTTGTTGTCTGGTGGTCTAGATTCTTCTATCACGTCAGCGGTTGCAAAACGTTTTGCGGCAATGCGTATTGAAGACGATGAGCAGTCTGCAGCATGGTGGCCACAGCTTCACTCATTCGCTGTAGGTCTTGAAGGTGCTCCAGATCTTAAAGCCGCTCGTGAAGTTGCTGATCAAATCGGTACCGTTCACCATGAGATGACCTACACAATCCAAGAAGGTTTGGATGCGATTCGTGATGTTATCTATCATATTGAAACCTATGACGTCACCACCATCCGCGCCTCAACACCAATGTTCTTAATGGGTCGTAAGATCAAAGCGATGGGCATTAAGATGGTGCTATCTGGCGAAGGTGCTGACGAGATCTTTGGCGGCTACCTTTACTTCCACAAAGCGCCAAACGCGAAAGAGTTCCACGAAGAGACTGTGCGTAAACTACTCGCACTGAACATGTTTGACTGTGCTCGTGCCAACAAGTCGCTTGCAGCTTGGGGTGTAGAAGGTCGCGTTCCATTCCTAGATAAAGAATTTATCGACGTGGCTATGCGCCTGAACCCAGAAGATAAGATGTGTGGTAACGGTAAGATGGAAAAACACATTCTTCGTGAGTGTTTTGAGCATTACCTACCAGAATCAATCGCATGGCGTCAAAAAGAGCAGTTCTCAGACGGCGTTGGCTACAGCTGGATTGATACGCTAAAAGAAGTGGCTGAAGCTAAGATTACTGATCAGCAAATGGAAACAGCGGCATTCCGCTTCCCATACAACACGCCAACAACGAAAGAAGGTTATGCATACCGCGAAATCTTTGAAGAGTTGTTCCCGCTAGAGTCAGCAGCGAAGTGTGTACCGGGTGGTCCATCTGTCGCTTGTTCTTCAGCGAAAGCAATTGAATGGGATGAGTCATTCCAAAACTGTGTTGACCCATCGGGCCGTGCAGTTCAAGCTGTTCACAACGACGCTTACTAAGATACAAAAAAACCAGCTTCGGCTGGTTTTTTTACGTCGATTGTATAGGTCTAGCCTGGATGTCCATCCGCCCTTGGTGTCACGAGCATTTTGCCAAAGTGATACACATACATAGCAAACGCAAACGCCCATAGGCCGGCGCTAATATCCACCATGGTAAACATGTGTTGAGGCCAAACTGCGACTCCGACACTGCGCACGACCGCTGCCAAGATGATAGCGCCAAACGCCAGTGTCATGTTTGGACCTTCGTAGATTGCTCGTCCAGTATGACCCATAGTGACACGACTGATCATAGCGAGCACAAGACCACCTAAGGCCCCTACCGCAAACAAATGAAGCATCGCGTGAGCCGCGAAAGCGTCAGTGAGAATACCACGGTATAACAGGCTCAATGGCAAGCATAAGTAGGTTAGCATTAACGACCATACCAAAGGCTCAGATAAGGTTAACCAAGGTTTCCAGCGGATCCAACGAGCCAATTGCAACGCCCCTGCAATCAACATTAAAGGTTTCCCTAGAGTAGCTAGCGACAATGGGAAAAAGCTCAGCACAAACAGCATCATCAACGACAAGGTCGATAGCCATTCGAGCCATACAATGGGCTGTGACTTTTCATACTGAAAACGACGCGCAGCAAAGAACGGAATGACGCGTCCTCCCATCACTGACAACAAGATAGCAAACCACCACAACATCGCTTGCCATACTGCGCTGGAGCTAAATGGAGGCATGCCTTTGATCGTTGCATAACTAGCAAAGTTCGCGAAGATCGCTAATAGAAAGAGAGGAACAAAGAACAGATTGCGCCACCCTTTTGAGCGATACACACGAAAGCCAACCTCATAGGCAGCCAAAGCAATGAACAGAGATTCAATACTTGAGGTTAACCACAAAGGCACAGGCGTCCAGAACAAGATACGAGTGGCAACCCATAGCCCCACCAGCATTAACAAACGATAATGCTTAGTACCATTAATACCCGTCCAAGTTTGCACTGCAGTAAGTACAAACCCCACCACTATTGCCATCGCGAAACCAAAAATCATTTCGTGTGCGTGCCACCACAACGCCGGCACTTTAAGTACTTCAGGTTGACCGGTTTGGAACATAATGACCCAAGCTACGACTGCAAAAATAGCGTAAACGCTACCGAGTAAGAAAAATGGACGAAAGCCCAATCTAAGCCAAGCAGGAATCGCTTCTTCGGCTTTTTTATCGACGATATTTAACATCTCAACTCGCTATCTAATCTCTAACTAAGAACCTATTGCATGAAGCATGCCAAACTTAAAATCACTATTTATCAGATATATAAAAGAAATAAGTGTCTTTTTGACTCACAACAACCCAGAGTCATAAAGACACGAAATTGTCATTAAGTAATAAATTACTTGGGGACAAAATGAAAGAATCACGCAATAGGTTCTTCTTATCAGGGCTCTATTTTTTACAACAACGCTCGTTGATAGAACAAAATGTCAAACTCTCTCGAGGAGATGATTATTGTATTGTGTTTGCGCCAATAGAGAGTAAACTTGCCGACCCTTTAACCAAAACCCTATTAATACTAGGTGAAAACGAATGTCTAACAGTGCTTCATCGCTCAATAAGCGAATGAACATCGTCGCGCTGACGTGGCCCATTTTTATCGAAGTCTTACTGCGCACCGCTCTCAATACTACCGATGTGTTTATGCTCAGTGGCTATTCTGATCAAGCGGTTTCCGCGGTCGGAGTGATCACCCAGATCAGCTTTTTTCTTATCGTCGTGTCCATGATGGTCAGCAGTGGCACAGGCATTCTCATCGCTCAATACAATGGCGCATCGAAATTTTCTGAATCTGCACAAACAGGGGTCGCGAGCATTCTGCTCGCTCTTGGTTTAGGCGCTATTCTGAGCTTGTCACTGCTTGTGGGTGCTGAGCATTTTATTGCGCTGTTTGGATTAGAAGAACAAGTTGCAGCCTATGGTTACGACTATCTTATCATCAGCGGCTCAATGACCTTCAACGTCACTCTTGGTATCGTACTGACCACTATATTGAGAAGCCATGGCTTTTCACGCTCTCCCATGGTCATTAACCTAATTGCGGGCGTTATTAATATATTCGGTAACTATGTCGCACTCTATCAGCCGTTTGGCTTGCCAGTCTTCGGTGTCAGTGGCGTAGCAACGGCAACCGTAGTGAGCCAAGTGATCGGCACACTATTAATGATATTGGCAGTACGTGGAAAGCGCATTGACCTGCCATTTGCGACCTGGCGTGCTATCCCAAGCACACTCTACAAGAAGATCATGAAGATCGGCATGATGAATGCCGGAGAGATCCTATCCTATAACATGGCGCAGATGGCGATTGTCTACTTTGTCGTGCAGATGGGCACCGCATCATTGGCGGCATTTACCTATGCTCAAAATATCACGCGCGTTTCTTTTGCCTTTGCACTTGCTCTGGGTCAGGCAGGGCAGATTCAAACGAGCTACTTTATCGGTAAAGGCTGGGCTGATGACATACTGAGTCGCATCCAGAAATACTATCTAGTGGGTCTTGCGGCATCGACAGGCATAGTGATTACTCTGTTCTTGTTCCGATATCCACTTATCGATCTGTTCACCCAAGACCCGGAAATCGTCACGCTTGTCGCAATGCTCATTGGTGGTTCTATTTTTGTTGAGTCAGGTCGAGTCTCTAATCTCATTTTCATCGCCGCTCTGAAAGGTGCTGGCGATATCAAGTTCCCTGTAAAAATGGGGATCTTGAGTATGTGGGGCATTGCCGTTGTCTTTGCCTACTTGCTTGGCCTGCATTGGGGCTTTGGTATCTTAGGTGCCTGGATAGCCATAGGCATGGATGAGTGGCTGCGCGGATTGGTTATGATTCATCGTTGGCGCTCCAAAGTGTGGACGCGCTTTGCCCTGACTTAATCGCCACGGCCACCTTCAAAAAGCCATCGAGCACATCACTCAAACGATGTGCTCGAACTACAAACTGCTCTCCCTGATTGACGTCAACACCGCTTCATAAAGGGCCTCTTTGAGCCACTTAGCTTTTGCACTCAACTGTGATTGCTTTCTCCAAATCAATGCGATGTCGAAGTCGGCAACAGGTACCGGCGGAGCAACGGCAGTGAGGTGTGGCTGCATAAGGCTAATCTGCGCCATTTTTTCAGGAACAATGGCAAACATTGCACGCCCACTTACCAAGCGTCCGATGGTGAGGAAATTGCGAGATACCGCGGTTACCGAGCGAGTCAGTCCTACGGCATCCAAGTGTTTGTCTACATTGCTGGTAAAGGCTCCCTCAGGGCTGACCAAACAGTGCGGCAGGGAGACGAAGGTTTCGATATCGACATGCTCAATTGGCACCTGAGATTGGTCATAGATACAAACGTGTTTTTCTGTATATAAGGTTTGTCCATCGAACTGCTCATCCAGTTCAGGAATGCTGCCGATGATCATATCTAGACTTTCTTGCTCACTGATCGACTTATAGTTATTACGATTCACGTTGACGAAGCTAACCTTCGAATGAGGGGCATCGGTTAGGATGGCATCGTAAATCACCGGACCAAAAATAAACTCAGCGTAGTCGGTTAGACCTATCTTACAGACGCCTCGATACTCATTGGGATCAAACACTGCCTTTGGCAAGACCTTATGTTGCACCAAGCTAAGGATCTGTTCTACGGTTGGAAAGAGCTCACTCGCACGCTCTGTCGGCACCATTTGGTGCGACTTTCTTTCAAACAGCTTATCGCCACACAGCTCTCTAAGTTTAGCGAGACTATGACTCATCGCAGACTGGCTAACGAAACACTTCTGCGCAGCGACAGAGACACTACGGGTCTGATATAGGTGATAGAACACAATCAACAAGTTGAGATCTATCCGCTTCCAATCTAATTTTCCTCGTCCCATTTCATTCATAGTAGGTATCAAAACTATCGATTTGAATCATTATATGTCACGACTTAGTATCAGCGCTAATCGAAAATGTTATCGCTACGCAGGTATTACTTTGTCTACAAGCAACTCAGATTCGCTCACTCGCGAACCCACTCAGCAGCAATCCTTGTTTGCCATCTTTAAGATCTTTTTTGCCCTTGGCTGGGTAAGCTTCGGTGGACCTGCTGCACACATTGGTTACTTTAGAAATACCTTTGTTGAAAAGCTCAAATGGCTCAGTGATAACGACTACGCACAAATCGTTGCCCTCAGCCAGTTCTTACCAGGACCAGGCTCAAGTCAAGTGGGCTTTGCTGTGGGTTATCAGCGCGCCGGTCTTGGCGGCGGCATCATGGCCTTTCTTGGCTTTACACTGCCCTCAGTTATCCTCATGTTGGCACTTGCAGTATTGAGCAGCCAATTAACCGAGTCGAGCGTATTCCAAAACATCGTCCATGGCTTGAAGCTACTTGCTGTACTGGTCGTGGCTGACGCGGCTTGGGGAATGTATAAAAACTTCTGCAAGTCTACGCTTACCGTGTCTTTGTGCATCGGGACAGCCATTGCACTGTTGGTCTTCCAGGGTATTGCCACGCAAATCATCGTGCTAATTATCGCAGCTCTTGTAGGTACTCGCTATCTAGCGACTGGCAACAATGAGTCCCCTGCAGGCACACTTTCTTTCTCGGTAATGCCATTAGTTAGCTTTTTTGCTTTGCTTGTTGCTCTGCCGCTACTTGGACACTTTTCGCCGTCACTGCAACTGTTCGCGGACTTCTACCAGGCAGGTAGCTTAGTGTTTGGTGGTGGTCATGTGGTTCTACCGTTACTTCAAAATATTGTTGGTGACCAATTAACTCAAGATGCATTCCTTACAGGCTATGCGGCGGCGCAAGCGGTTCCGGGACCAATGTTTACCTTCGCCACCTATATTGGTTATGAGCTTATGCCAACGGCACCTATTGTGGGCGCCATCATCGCCACTCTTGGCGTTTTCGTTCCAGGCTTTCTATTGCTAGTAGGCGTTCTTAAGAATTGGCAACAGCTCGCAAGCATTCCAGCGGTTTCAGGGGCTTTAATGGGGGTCAACGCTGCGGTGGTTGGTCTACTACTCTCTGCCCTGTACCAACCTGTTTTCGTCAGTGCTGTGGTCTCTTCGCTTGACTTAGCCTGGGTTCTATTGGGCGCCTTACTGATGAAACAGTTTAAACTGCCTATTGTGTGGATGGTCATCTATTTTGCGTGTGCTGGCCTGATTGCTCCGAGCCTAGCAAATTTAATCTAAATCAAGTATCGCTCTGATTTTGAGCGATATTTCTCGCAACTTTTCTAGCTGATTCATACACTAATTATGAGGGGCAAATGCCCCTTATCGACCGTCAACTGCATCAAAAGGGTTAACGATATAAGCAAAAGCGTGTATTTATAGAATCACCTTCCGACACGGTTCGCACACGAACCTCTTGCTCCTGCGGCTGTATCTATGAGAGCAACTGTAACCGCAACCAGATTCGCGTGCCATGTTTGTAGGTGAGAGTAAGGAGGCGAGTTATGGACAAATCTACACCCCGCAATCGGCATCTCAACACCGCCAAAGCCGACTCAATCAATCAAGGTATTGAGCAGACGCACCTCGCTATTCACGAGCAAATACCTGAAGTCGTCAGAATGGCCTTTGCATCCTATGACAGTACTCACGGTCAACTGCGAACCTTTGCGCACAGTACGTTACAAGGCACTCCCTTGCTTCATTACAGCGCGCCTATCTCTGCTCAGTCTCGCTTAGGTAAGATGGTCACTCGCCAACTAACTCGTGTGGTCAATGATATCCCTACCGAAATTGCCAATGACTCGCAGCATTCTAAATGGTTACTTGAACAGGGCTATGAAGCCTCATTCACTCGACCTGTGTTTGATAACGGTGAGTTTATAGGCCTGCTGTTTTTCGATGCTGATCGCAAAGGGTTCTTCGACTCATCAACCACCAGCGAACTCATCAAAGATTCTGATAATCTCGTACGTCAGATTTGTGAGCAGCGTCAGTGCGTCAACGCTATGTCCGATTTAGGCTTCTCTCTTCGCCGCACCAACTTCGAGCATCAGAACGAGAGCCTTGATCACGCCTATCGTGTTGGTCAGTACACACGCCTAATTGGTGAAAAAGTAGCAGAGCTTTATCAGCTGAATGATGAAACTATCGAGCATATGGTTCAGTTTGCTGAGCTGCATGATGTTGGTAAATACTCGAATCTTGGTAGTAAGCAGCAAAGCCTTTGGCTGGAGGATTGGGGGGATCATTTGAAACTCACCGCACAGATCCAGCAAGGGCTCAATCTGATTAACGCTTTAGCTCGGCAGATTCACGAAGAGCAACAAACCTGTGTTCAATTGCTCAGAGAGATCATTCAGTATCATCATGAGTATCTCGATGGCAGTGGCGCTCCTCGCGGCCTCAGCCACGCACATGTTCCTGTATCAGCGCGAATTGTTACCGTTGCTAACATTTTTGATGCCCTGACAAGTCACCGCTCCTACAGCGAATCTTGGTCACTGACCCACGCGCTTCTAGAGCTAGAGAAAATGGTTACCCTAGGCAAGATCGATGGCAATTGCGTTCAGGCCCTACGTGCGCAGCAAGACGCTGTAAAGCTTGTGATGCAATCAAACTTTCTACCGAGACATTAACCGTTAACAAAGAAACGGCCTTCTACTCGTTGTGAATGCGCCCCGAAAAATTGAGTTTTTACTCGACTTATGTGCTCGGGGCCGCATTTATGCGCCAATCGCTTCTTGCAGTCCATTCTCAGTATGTCTAGTATTGTAGTGTTAACAATCAATTAACATAAATACAACTATAAAATTTATCGTTCTACACGTAAACGGAGTTCAAGAATGATACTGCCTAACGAAACGACTACTTCTAGCTGTACTCTACCACCGCCTAACGAAATGATCCTAAAGTGGGCGCATGAGAAACCTAACGAGGTTTACCTAAAACAAATCATTAACCGACAATTTGTTGAATTCACGTATGCCGAGGTTGCTGATAAAGCACTACGATTAGTTTCGGCACTTCGTGGGCTTGGCATTCAGCCTGGTGATAAAGTCGCGCTAATCTCGAAAAACTGTGCCGAGTGGTTTATTTGCGATCTTGCGATGATGCTCGGTGACTATGTCAGCGTGCCAATCTTCCCTACAGCAGGTCCTGATACCATTGAATATTGTCTCACTCACAGTGAGAGTAAGGTACTTATCGCAGGAAAATTGGATGACGCAGCGGCCACCAGTGAGGTGATGGGGAATCTTAGCGATCTCATCACTATTTCTTTACCTTACGACTCAGCACCAGAGTGCCAACACAGTTTTACTCAGCTGGTTGCCGACAATGAGCCAAGCGAAGAGCGCCCTGTTCACTACGATGATAAGCTGATGTCACTGGTTTACACCTCGGGCACATCAGGCCTACCCAAAGGTGCGATGTTGACCTATGGCGCTTTTTCTTGGTCGGTACAACGATTGATTGATCATATCGGTATTGAAGCCAATGACCGCTTGTTCTCTTACTTGCCACTCGCGCACATTACCGAGCGAGTCTATATTTTTGGCTCTTCAGTACAGGGTGGCGTACCTACTGCTTTCCCAGAATCACTGGATACCTTTATTGAAGACGTGAAGATGCAGCGTCCGACGCTGTTTATCTCTGTACCTCGTCTGTGGAACTTGTTCCAACAACGAATTCAAGACAAGCTACCGCAGAAAAAACTCAATATCCTGTTGAAGATACCTTTCGTCAACACACTGATTAAGAAAAAACTCGCTGACGGCCTTGGCCTTGACCAGGCTCGTGTTTTGGGTTGTGGCTCAGCCCCTGTCTCACCTGCTCTTCTCGAGTGGTACCACAGTGTCGGCTTGAATATTACCGAAGCTTGGGGGATGACCGAATCCTTTGCCTACAGCACCCTCAACCATCCTTTCCGCGGAGATAAAATCGGCTCAGTGGGTAATGCAGGTCCAGGTATTGAGCTCAAGATTGCCGATGACTCAGAGATCATGGTTCGCAGTAAAGGCTTGTTCTCTGGGTACTATAAAAACGATATCGCAACACAAGAGTCATTTGATAGTGACGGCTGGCTACATACTGGTGATATTGGTGTGATCGATAGTGAAGGCTACCTAACTATCCAAGGTCGTAAAAAAGACACCTTTAAAACCGCCAAAGGTAAGTTTGTTGCGCCCGTTCCTATTGAGAAAAAGCTCGCAGAGTACAGCCGCGTTGAGATGATGTGTTTGATTGGTTTAGGCCTGCCTGCACCAATCTTACTGGTCGTCCCTCACGACTTCCCGAACTTCGACCGCGAGCGTTATGCTCGTACCGCGGAACGAGTCGTCAAACGCATGAATCAAGAGCTGGAATCTCACGAACACATCAAAGGCGTTCTTATGGTTAAAGAGCCGTGGAGCATTGAAAACGGTTTGCTAACCCCTACCCTTAAAATTAAACGCCACCTTCTAGAGCAGAAGTACCACGAAGTCGGTCAGAACTGGCCAAAAGGTCAATTGGTGGTATGGGAAGAGTAATCACTCTTTATTCTAGAATAGGCGACCTCTGGGTCGCCTATTTTATTTCCAGAAAGGTCTACGACTCTCTTGTTTCGCTTCATAGGGAGTGATTCCGATATCATCAAGTAATCGTTCTGACATCTCTGCAAGCGCTTTTCGAGTTCTGTAATTTCGATACCAAACGCCAAGTACAGTTAAGATATTCTTTCTCAGCTGAAATCCACCGTTTCCTTGCTCTGCACATTCTAGCTTCATAATGGTTCTGTCCATTTGTTTTCCCTCCGTCTTTTCGTATAATTTTTGTGCACACAGAGAAAACTGACAAACGATCTATTCTGTCATTAAGTTAAGGAAAACTTAAGTGAAAGATAAACTCCCTCCACTTCAAGGGCTGTATTATTTCTATCAAGCCGCCAAACTTGGCAGCTTTAAGGATGCCGCTACAACACTTTATGTTTCAGCAGCGGCAATCAGCCAACAGATACGTCAGCTAGAAGAGCAACTTGGTTGTGAGCTGTTTTATCGACAGCATAGAAAAGTCATGCTCACGGCCGAGGGACATTCGCTTTTTAAGGAGCTAAGTCAGGGCTTTGAACATATTCTTCGCGGCGTTCAGAGCATACATAACGACGCAGAGCCTAACCGACTCTCTATCTCTACCCTTCCCTCTTTTGCTCAGCATTGGTTGGTGCCTAGAATTCAGAGCTTTCGTGAACAGTATCCAGAGCTCAGCCTGCTGCTCGAACCCAATAATAAACTGGTGACGTTCCAAGATGACTCGGTGGATATCTGTATTCGCTATGGTGAGGGCCAATACCCTGATGTCGAGAGCCGCCTTTTGATGGAGGACATTATCTATCCCGTTTGTCATCCCCTGTATCAAGAGCAACACAACATCCACACGATTCATGATCTGCATAAAGCAGATTTAATTGAAGATACCTGGCCGGATATGGACTGGAGCTTATGGCTTAATCATGTGGGTGCGCCAATAGGCACGCGAACGCTTCAATATAATGGGGCGCACTTTGTTGTAGAAGGAGCATTGTCTGTGCAGGGGGTTGGATTGATTAAGCACAGCCTCGCTTACAGGTACATCAAAGAAGGGACGCTAGTTCGTATCGGTGATTTCGCGCTAAAACCTAGATTCGCCTACTACGTGTGTGCACCGGCAAACCACTTCAATCGGCCTAAAATTCAAACCTTCCTGTCTTGGCTAAACAAAGAAGTGGAGGAGTTTAAGCGCTGTGATATGTCTCACCTATCTATCATCGAGACCGACTACGTACTGAGACCAAACGCAATGTAGAACCGAATCATTACACCATAAAAAAACCCGCCTTTCGGCGGGTTTTTACTATCTGAAGTCAAAGAACAATTACTTGTTGTCTTCTTTCGCTTTAGCGATAACTTCTTCAGCAACGTTTGCTGGACATGCAGAGTAGTGTTCAAATTCCATAGAGAATTGACCACGGCCTGATGTGATAGTACGTAGGTGACCGATGTAGCCAAACATTTCTGATAGAGGAACGTTAGCTTTAATACGAACACCAGTAGTACCAGCTTGCTGGTCTTTGATCATACCACGACGACGGTTAAGGTCACCGATTACATCACCAACGTGATCTTCTGGAGTGAACACGTCAACGTGCATGATTGGCTCAAGAAGCTGTGCACCAGCTTTTGGCATAGACTGACGGAATGCACCTTTCGCTGCGATTTCGTAAGCGATTGCCGAAGAGTCAACTGCGTGGAATGAACCGTCGAATAGCTCAACTTCAACGTCTAGCGTTGGGAAGCCAGCTAGAACACCGTTGTCCATCATGCTCTCGAAGCCTTTCTCAACTGCTGGCCAGAATTCCTTAGGAACGTTACCACCAACAACTGAAGAAGAGAACGTGAAGCCAGAGTTTGGCTCACCTGGTTTGATACGGTAGTCGATTTTCGCGAACTGACCAGAACCACCAGACTGCTTCTTGTGCGTGTAGCTATCTTCAACTGCTTGAGTGATAGTTTCACGGTAAGCTACCTGTGGAGCACCTACTTCTAGCTCAACGCCGTAAGTACGCTTAAGGATGTCTACCTTGATGTCTAGGTGAAGTTCACCCATACCTTTCAGGATAGTTTCACCTGAATCTTCATCAGTCTCAACTTGGAAAGATGGATCTTCTGCAACCATCTTACCGATAGCGATACCCATCTTCTCAGTAGAACCTTTGTCTTTCGGAGAAACAGCAATAGAGATTACTGGTTCTGGGAAGATCATAGCTTCTAGAGTACATTCGTGCTTAGGATCACATAGAGTGTGACCAGTTTGAACGTTCTTCATACCTACTACAGCGATGATGTCACCAGCTTGTGCTTCAGTAAGTTCGTTACGCTCGTCAGCCTGCATCTCACACATACGACCGATACGCTCAGTCTTACCAGTTGCAGAGTTAAGGATAGTATCACCCTTCTTCATGCGGCCTGAGTAGATACGGATGAACGTTAGTGCACCGAAACGGTCGTCCATGATTTTGAACGCAAGTGCTTTTAGTGGCGCGTCAGCGTCAACTGTAGCAACTTCACCAGTTGGCTCACCAGTTTCTGGATCTGTTAGAGGCTGAGGATCAACTTCAGTTGGAGCTGGTAGGTAATCTACAACAGCGTCAAGAACTAGTTGAACACCCTTGTTCTTAAATGCAGAACCACAGAATGTTGGGAAGAACGCTAGGTCACGAGTACCTTTACGGATACAACGCTTAAGGTCTTCGATAGAAGGCTCTTCACCTTCCATGTACGCTTCCATTAGGTCGTCGTCTTGCTCTACAGCAGTCTCAACTAGCTCTTCACGGTAAGCTTCTAGATCGTCAACCATGTCAGCAGGAACGTCTTGGATTTCGTAGTTTTCTGGAAGACCAGAATCATCCCAAACGTAAGCTTTACGGTTTAGTACGTCTACAACACCAACGAAATCGTCTTCACGACCGATAGGCAGAGTCATTACTAGTGGGTTAGCGCCAAGAACGTTCTTAACTTGGTCAACAACGTTGAAGAAGTCTGCACCCATACGGTCTAGTTTGTTAACGAAGATCAGACGAGATACTTCTGATTCGTTCGCGTAACGCCAGTTTGTTTCTGACTGAGGCTCAACACCACCAGAACCACAGAATACACCGATACCGCCGTCTAGTACTTTAAGTGAACGATATACTTCAACTGTGAAGTCAACGTGTCCAGGAGTATCGATAACGTTTAGGCGGTGGCCGTTCCACTCACAAGTTACCGCAGCAGACTGGATTGTGATACCACGCTCAGCTTCCTGCTCCATGAAGTCAGTTGTAGACTCACCGTCGTGTACTTCACCAGTTTTGTGGATTTTACCAGTAAGCTTAAGGATACGCTCAGTGGTGGTAGTTTTACCCGCATCAACGTGCGCGAAAATACCAATGTTTCTGTACTTTGATAAATCTGCCATTGTCTTACTCTGTTTATAAGGTATAAATTGCGCGCAGAGTATATCACAATCTGTAAAGACCGATACCTCTGCGTGCATGTGTATTAAAAAAAAGTTATCCGAACCCGACTCGATCACACGCCACCTTGGGAGAAATGGTCTCTCAAGGCTTATATCATCAAGCTTCAACGGATTTGGGTGTTGTTACCAGATCGCAGTTAATTTTAGCTGCTCTTGGTGATTTTTCGATGTCATTTCGCAAAATCGTACTTTTGTTGGCGGTATTCTACCTGAAATTGAGCAAAAGCCACCATTAAAGTTCATCAAATGCTGAAATCGCTTCTGAAAGCTTCTTCACGCTGTGGATTTGCATGCCTTCAATGCCGCCTTTCGGCATATTGGCCGCCGGGACAATTGCTTTTTTAAAGCCATGCTTGAACGCTTCCATTAATCGCTCTTGGCCACTTGGTACTGGGCGAATCTCGCCAGCAAGTCCCACCTCACCAAACACAACCACATCTTTCGGTAGCGGACGGTCGCGAAAGCTTGAAAGCAATGCCATAACCAAAGCAAGGTCTGCGCTGGTCTCGGTAACTTTGACGCCACCCACGACGTTGACAAATACATCTTGGTCCGCCATCTGCAAGCCACCATGTTTGTGCAGCACAGCCAAAAGAAGCGACAGACGATTTTGCTCAAGACCTACCGCGACGCGGCGCGGGTTCGCCAGTTGACTGTAGTCAACGAGAGCCTGGATCTCAACGAGGAGCGGACGAGTCCCCTCCCACACGACCATGACTGAACTGCCCGATGTTTCTTCCTCGCCACGAGAGAGGAAAATCGCCGATGGGTTACTGACTTCTTTTAACCCCTGCCCCGTCATCGCAAATACGCCAAGTTCATTTACCGCGCCGAAGCGGTTCTTGTGGCTTCGAAGTGTTCTAAAGCGGCTATCCGTACCACCATCAAGTAGTACTGAGCAGTCGATGATATGTTCCAGCACCTTTGGACCTGCCAAGGTACCATCTTTAGTCACATGACCAACGATGAATATCGCTACATTGTTTTGCTTAGCGTAACGAGTTAGTGCCGTCGCTGATTCGCGTACCTGCGCCACACTGCCTGGTGATGACTGGACATCAGCAACATGCATTACCTGAATAGAGTCGATAACCATCAGCTTTGGCTGCTCTTTTTCAGCGATTTGGCAAATACGATCCACGTTGGTTTCAGAAAGCATCTTGAGATGCTCTTTCGGCAACCCTAAGCGAGAAGCGCGCATGGCGACTTGCTGCAGAGATTCTTCGCCAGTGACGTATAAAGTAGGCATCTGAGAGGACAACCAACACATAGCTTGCAGTAGCAATGTTGATTTACCTGCACCAGGGTTACCACCGATGAGGATGGCCGCGCCAGGTACAACGCCACCTCCCAACACTCGGTCCAGTTCTTTGAAGCCACTGGTAAATCGTGGCACTTCTTGCAGATCAATCTCAGAGAGAGTTTGGATTGTCGACTCCGTCGCTCCACCAGCATAACCTGTCAGTCTCTCGTTGCGAGCAACTTGAGGTGATGCAGCCAGACGGACTTCACTGATCGTGTTCCAACTGCCACATGCGTTGCATTGACCTTGCCAACGGGGAAAATCTGCTCCGCAATCATTACAAACGTAAGCTCTTTTCGCTTTTGCCATAATTTGAACTAACCTACTTACTCTAGCGTTACAATGCACTAAGTTGCATTTATTTATTGACTAATCTATTAGTTTTGGTGTGAAACCAATGAAAAGTATTGTCAATACGCGACAATGCCCCAAGAATAAAGTGAGACAATACCTTATCTTTCCGATACATATCATTCAGGTTTTCGGCATGACTGCCGATATATAAGACATTACGCTGTACTTAATTCTGATGAATCTCATCATCAAAAGGAACACTTTAACAAAACTCATGCAGCAAACAGAAATACTTTCCATTGCCGAGCGTTTAATTTCAGCTTACCACGCTGAGGACTTCGACCAAGTACTAAACCAAGTGACCGAGGGAGAGTCACCATCGACTAAATTACTAGTTAAGATGGAACTCAACCGTCTAATGGCGCCTTGCCATAAGCGTATTGATCTTCGTGGCCGAGTTTCTACTAATTGCCACCAATATCAACTCGACGGTCTAGCTCATTGGTTAGATGACCGTGCATTTAACTCGTACCACAAGCTCACTCGCAAATATGGTGGCTACACTGAAGGTGTGTGGGAGTTGCTGGTTGATAAGAAAACCCTGAGTAATTTGGGTGACGAGCAACGCAATGCCAATAGAGGTGATTTAACCGATCCTCGAAGCCCTTATGCAGCTGCGCCGATTAACCTGGGTTATGACCTAAAACGTAAAGAGTGCCGGTTAAAGGTAGAGTCACAAGTTTCCATCACGCTCGAAAACGGGGAAACTGTTATTGGCCTTAGTGTCGACCTATCTAGCTCTGGAGCCAAGTTTAAAGTTCCAGGTACCTTTGATTACGACTTAGGGCAAGTCATTTCCGTTACATTCGACGAATTAGCAGAAACTAGCCAACTAAAAGAAATAACAGAGCCTATTGAATACCGAGTACTTGGCGTAGACGGTTTGCATGGCATCTCTCCTGTAAAGTACCTTCGTACTCTTAGGTTAACACGAACCAATGCGGTTGAGCTCGTCGTCGACAAGATGCTTAATACTGAGTCAAAAAAGGTTCGCCACGACAATCAAGATCTTATCACGCGTGCACGAACTAGAGGATTTGAACATACTTATCTGAAACACGCTTGTAACCTGCCGCTTTTTTTCAGTGGCAACGACCTCAAAGTCGCCTTGCTCACCGAAAATAATCAGGATATCTGGCGCTATTGGCATGATGAACGCAACCAGCAGTCGCTCGCATCACTTTTCTCTAGTCAGCGCATGGAGCTATTGGTTAAAGCGGGTATAAAAGGGTGTAGCAACGTTCTTTATACCTTCACTCATGAACACAATGGAATGAAACTTTTCTATTCCATGATGATGCCTGAAGCAGATCGCCAAGAACGACAACTGTTCTGGCACGTGGGAGGAAGAAGAGCTAGCTGGAGAGCATTCAGGCTATCTGTATTTGAACTGTCTGCTGATGATATGCTGACGATATCTAAACAATACAGTGAACTCGTCGGCCATGACGAGAAACTTACACACTTTGGGATCCTGCAAGAGATCGGTGATGAGAGGTCAGCAAGTGATTATCTATTTACCGAGAAACCACGACTACCTACCAACAGCTTAAACCAGTTTAGGCACCCACGGAGCGTCAAGAGCCAACCCAGAGGTCTGTACTTTGATGCCAAATCCCGTCGTAAAGAACCAAGGTACCAATTCTCGACTCCGTTAACGATAAGCACAGCTGAAAATAAACGTATTCAAGGAAAAACTGTCGATCTTTCCAAGCATGGCGCAAGCATTACACTCAGTGAGCCTTTAGCTATACCCTCAGGTTCGGTTATAAACGTGGACTATTTGGAGCTCAAACGTTACAACGACCGAATTCCATTGAACCAGGTACCGTACGAAATCGTTCGCATGTCCGCAGACAGAAAAACGGTGCACCTCTCTATTGTTGAATCTGGAAAGACGGTCAAAACAATCGCCTTCTTTAGAGGCATTATAGAGAACAACCAAGACAAGTTAGTCGCTCAGCAAGAAATCTTACCAAGCACCTCACTGCTTGAGGCACTGCACAACGTGTTACTTGGAAAAATGGTCTCTACGCCCGTTTATGTCGATAAACGCGGTACCTCAGTCAAATGCCGCTCAGTGGGTGTCAATTTTCCACTGCCAGGCTACTTGCAGTTTTTTGAACGCATTGGGCACGACCAAAAGCTCGCGCTTGAGCCCATCTTTAAAGGCAGAAGTAATTCGTTGTTGGCCGAACCTCTCAAACGTAAACCAGGTGCCAAACCTATTGCCTGTGAGCTCTATATTGGCGTCCTTAAACTCGGCGATAGAATCCAATCGATTCACACTAAGGTTCGCGATGATTTCGAGTCTACCCAGCAGCGAATTAAGTTCATTAAAGATGCCCTTAGCATGGGTGAGCTGTACATTCTGAGAGTCTCTTCTGGACCTGTTTATGACGCATTGACTACGCTCATGAAAAAGACATCAACGAGCTGCTGTCGTTGAGCTTAAGCCATGCACGCAACCTAGAAAACGAAATGACCTCTATCATTGGATACTGCGAGCTCGTGGACATTACTGAAGAAGTGCTGATACGGCTTGAGATGAACCATTAATTGCGCCAACTAAAAAGCCCTCGCAGGTTAACCTACGAGGGCTTTTTTTGAAATCACTAGCTATCAACTACCAGCCAATTTTCTTCTGTCTTGCAAGCAGACCTGACAAGATACAAACGATACCACCCAATCCAGCATGTCGAATAGCAACTTGAGCCTGCGCCTCAACTTTAGGTTTTGCATGGTACGCAATGCCAAGACCCGCAGCCTTCATCATCACTAGGTCGTTCGCACCATCTCCCACAGCGATCGTATTGTGCGGCTCCACATCGTACTCTTCGGCAAGCTCAAGCAGAATGTCCGCTTTGGTTTGCGCAGAAACCACCTCTCCAACGACCTCTCCCAATAGCTTGCCATCTTTGATTGCTAATGTGTTGGATTGTGCAAAATCTAGGTCGAGCATCTCTTTTAAGTGATCAGAGAAGTAGGTAAAGCCGCCTGACGCAATAGCGGTTTTCCAGCCATAGCTTTGCAGTGTTTTAATCATCTCGCGAAGCTCTGGCATCAAAGGCAAAGATTCACGCACTTCACTTAAAATAGATTCGTCAGCATCTTTTAATGCAGCAACACGTTGGCGAAGGCTTTGCTCAAAATCGAGTTCACCCTGCATCGCTCGCTCAGTGACCTCTGACACTTGCTCACCAACGCCAGCCAGCTTAGCAATCTCGTCAATACACTCTATCTGAATCGCGGTTGAGTCCATATCGAGCACAATAACACCTGGCTTGTTAAGATCAGGAACATCGCAAAGCCTTGCATAATCTACGTTCAGTTCATCAAGAATACGAATATGGTCTGGGGTAAGGTTACCTTCCATCAAAGCGACCTCGTATTGACCAACTTGCCAGATATCTAGGATTCGAGTGGTCTCGCCAACATAGAAGTCCAAATCATTGAACAGTTCAGTGTATAAAGTGGGTGCGTAGACAATCCAGGTAGCAGCGCGCTTCTCTAGCGAGTGAGAGAGCAATGTCTCCGGAAATCTTTGTTTTAGTGGGATACGCTTACTGATCGCAAGCGGTTTAATAGCATCCATGGCTAATCCTTCCTTCAAGTGAGCTCCCGAAACGTTACCCTATTGCAATTTGGTTGTGCAAGCATCAATATGAACCAATCAGTAATTTCTTAGTACTTTTGCACTTTTATGGACGGTTCACTGTTTTCGTTTAGGAATTTTTTGCGTTTGGTTGCCTTGTGCTTGATCGCGGCGATGGTGTTTTTTATTACCAGTAACAGCGTACTGATCAGCAAGGGAAACGAGCGCATTCAAGCTAACCAATTAGAAGTGCTATCAAAAGTACTTATCTCGCAAGCCTCAAAGTCGGCAAGGCAGATGCTTATAGACCAAGACCAAGAGCGTCTCGGTGCACTGACGAATCAGCTGTCCAAAGAACGCCTGGTTCTGGATGCGACGGTTTATGATTCTGAAGGGGTCAAAGTTGCGTCGAGCAACAATGCTCAGACGGTTCGTGAGGTATTGGGGCTCGATACCCCACTATCGACTGCCAGTATCGGACGCCAGCAACTGGTCGAGCCTATCATTAACGACAATACGATTATTGGCTTTGTTCGTATTACCTTTGAAACCGGTAAAGTAACGGCGATTTCAGATCACCACTACAGAAAAAGTGACCGCTTTATGTATATGATGATCCTGATGAGCTTCTTGTGCGGCATCTTGCTAATGGTTCTGCTTAGACGGCAATCGAAAGACAAAGGCGAAAACCTTCTTCTTAAGCAGCCCTAGATTTTTTAACCAACCCTAGATATCTTAAGCAACAATAGAATACAAAAAGGCCTCGCAAATGCGAGGCCTTAAACTATCTTAGAAAACGTGCTTATTCAGCGTCACCCAGAAGTACTGAGTCCAGTGCAATTTCCATCATTTCATTGAACGTTGTTGCACGCTCGTCTGAAGTGGTTTGCTCTCCCGTTTTGATGTGGTCAGAAACAGTACAGATCGCCAGCGCTTTCGCACCGTATTCTGCTGCAACGCCGTAGATACCCGCTGCTTCCATCTCAACACCAACAATGCCGTACTTGTCCATAACATCGAACATTTCTGGATCCGGTGTATAGAACAGCTCAGCTGAGAAAAGGTTACCCACTTTCACATTGATGCCACGTGCTTTTGCCGCTTCTTCAGCATTCTTCACCATGTGGTAGTCAGCGATGGCTGCAAAGTCATGATCTTTAAAGCGAATACGGTTTACTTTTGAGTCAGTACACGCACCCATGCCGATCACTACGTCACGTACTTTAATGTCTTCGTTCACTGCACCGCAGCTACCAACACGAATAATCTTCTTAACACCAAAGTCTTTAATCAGCTCTGTCACGTAAATTGAGCATGAAGGGATACCCATGCCATGGCCCATCACAGAGATACGACGACCTTTGTAGGTCCCTGTGTAGCCATACATGTTACGAACATCACATACTTGTACTGCGTCATCCAAGAATGTGTCAGCAATGTATTTTGCGCGAAGTGGATCACCTGGCATCAATACTACGTCAGCAAAATCACCCATTTCCGCGTTAATGTGAGGAGTCGCCATTGTTATTTCCTTTACGTTGTTCGTTATCAATTCTGAAAAGTGGTTTAAACGAGTTAAGAGCAAGCTAATTTGCTCTTAACTTACTGTCATTACAGGAAGTTCTTTCCGTAGTCCATTGAGGATGTACCAAAGTAGCTCGCAAGACTTTGACCAATATCAGCGAAGCTTTCACGTAGCCCCAAAGAACCTGCAGGTACTTTCTCACCATAGACGATGACCGGGATATGCTCGCGAGTGTGGTCGGTACCTTGCCATGTTGGATCACAGCCGTGGTCTGCCGTCAGAATAAGCACGTCGTCTTCTTGCATTAACTCGATCACTTCGTGAATACGAGAATCAAAGTATTCCAGCGCCGCAGCATAACCGGCAACATCGCGGCGGTGACCGTACGCTGAATCAAAATCGACGAAGTTAGTGAAAACAATCGTGTTATCACCCGCTTCTTTGATCTGCTCTTTGGTTGCTTCAAACAGAGCTGGAATGCCTGTCGCCTTCACTTTCTTGGTGATGCCACAGTTCGCATAGATGTCAGCAATCTTACCGATCGACACGACCTGGCCTTGCTTTTCATCAACCAGTTTAGACAGCACAGTTGGTGCTGGCGGTTCGACAGAAAGGTCGCGACGGTTACCAGTACGCTCAAATTGACCTTTGCCAGGACCAATAAATGGACGAGCGATAACACGACCGATGTTGTAGTCTTCAAGCTCTTCACGAGCGATCTGACAAAGCTCAAGTAAGCGTTCTAAGCCAAATGTCTCTTCGTGACATGCAATCTGGAATACCGAGTCCGCAGAGGTATAGAAGATAGGTTGCCCTGTCTTCATATGCTCTTCACCAAGATCATCCAAAACCTGAGTACCAGAGGCATGGCAGTTACCAAGGAAGCCGTCAATACCTGCACGCTCTAAAATGCGATCTGTTAGCTCTTTAGGGAAGCTGTTCTCTTTGTCTGTGAAGTAACCCCAATCAAACAATACTGGTACACCGGCAATTTCCCAGTGGCCAGATGGTGTATCTTTACCCGAAGACAGTTCAGCAGCGTGGCCGTAAGCACCAATGACCTCGACGTCATCACGCAAACCAGCTGCAAGTGCGCCCGTTGACTCTTTATGGGCCATAGCCAAGCCTAACTTGGATAGGTTTGGCAACTTCAACTCACCGCTACGTTGTTCGTTGTCTGCCAGACCTTTCGCACACTGCTCAGCAATATGACCCATGGTATCTGAGCCCACATCACCAAACTTATCGGCATCCGCTGTTGCGCCAATACCGAAAGAATCTAGAACTAAAATAAATGCACGTTTCATAACTTCTCTCCACCCTTATGCTAGATCTTCCGCACGAATATGGCGGTATACACAAGGAGTTTCTGTATAAACTGTATCACCAACGGTGATGGCGGCTTTCAGCGCGTCTGCGGCTTCTTGCCACTGCGCTTCATTGCGAGCATGGATAACAGCAAGTGGCTTGTCTGCACTTGCCTTTTCACCAAGCTTGATGAATTGATCGAATCCAACCGCATAATCGATAGTATCTGTTGCTACGCGACGTCCACCGCCCATACCAACGACAGCCATGCCAATCGCACGTGTGTCCATCGCTGAGACAATACCGTCAACATCAGCAAACACTGGCTTAACGATCTCTGCCTTCTCTAGGTAATTATCGTAGTTAGCAACAAAGTCTGCTGGGCCACCTAAACCTTTCACCATCTTGCCAAAGCACTCAGCGGCTTTGCCGTTATTGAGTACCTCATTAAGCATGGCTTCCGCTTGCTCGGTATCGCTTGCCAGCTTACCAAGTACCAACATCTCGCTGCACAGAGCCATCGTCACTTCGTACAAGCGAGGGTTACGGTATTCACCAGTCAAGAACTGTACGGCCTCACGCACTTCCACCGCATTGCCCGCTGAGGATGCCAGTACTTGGTTCATATCAGTAAGGATCGCCGTCGTGTTTGTACCCGCGCCGTTCGCCACTGCAACAATTGAGTTTGCAAGCTCTTCTGACGCTTCGTACGTTGGCATAAAGGCACCAGAGCCGACTTTTACGTCCATCACTAGAGATTCTAGGCCCGCAGCCAACTTCTTCGACAAAATAGAAGCCGTGATTAACGAAATATTGTCTACCGTCGCCGTAATGTCACGTGTCGCGTAAACGCGCTTATCAGCTGGTGCGAGATCGCCGGTTTGACCGATGATGGCTACACCCGCCTCTTTCGTTACTTCACCAAATACCTCATTGGTCGGGGTGATGTTGTAGCCTGGGATAGCTTCAAGCTTATCCAATGTGCCGCCTGTATGGCCAAGACCACGACCTGAAATCATAGGAACGAAGCCACCACAAGCCGCAATCATTGGACCAAGCATTAGTGAGGTAACATCCCCCACGCCACCGGTTGAGTGCTTATCGACAATCGGACCGCCAAAATTCATATGGCTCCAGTCGATAACCATGCCAGAATCACGCATGGCACAAGTCAGCGCAATGCGCTCTGGCATGGTCATTTCATTGAAGAAGATGGTCATCGCAAATGCTGCAATTTGACCTTCCGATACCGTGTCTTTCGCCACACCTTGAATGAAGAAGTTGATCTCTTCCGCGCTCAGTTCATGACCGTCGCGTTTTTTACGAATTATCTCTTGAGGTAAATACATTAGTGCCTCCACAGCGAAGTGCTGAAGTACAGAATAAGTGTAGGGTAGAAGTTGCGGGCGTGTGGGTAGTCCCTCCCCTTTATAAGGGGAGGCTAGGAGGGGTTAACCTTCCACGGAACTCAAATCCCGCAAAGTAACTTAGTACGCGCTTGGATCCGCCGTCTCGTCAGTTACTTCTAATGTATTCAGTAGGTTGGTCAGTAAGCTTGATGCACCAAAGCGGTAGTGCATGTTGTCTGCCCAGTCTGCGCCTAGGATTTCGTCTGCCATTGCTAGGTAAGCAGCCGCGTCTTCCGCAGTACGCACGCCACCAGCAGGTTTGAAACCAACGGTTTTAGCAACGCCCATATCGCGAATCACTTCTAGCATCATGCGAGCGTACTCTGGAGTCGCGTTGACTGGCACTTTACCTGTAGAGGTTTTAATGAAGTCAGCACCTGCTTTGATACAGATTTCTGATGCTTTCTTGATAAGTGCTTCTTCTTTTAGCTCACCGGTTTCGATAATAACTTTCAGAAGAATATCGCCACACGCTTCTTTACACTGTTTCACTAGCTCGAAACCTACTTCTTCGTTGCCAGCGATAAGTGCGCGGTATGGGAACACCACGTCTACTTCATCTGCGCCGTAAGCAACTGCAGCCTTGGTTTCTGCTACTGCGATTTCAATGTCGTCGTTACCGTGTGGGAAGTTGGTTACCGTCGCGATACGTACATCTGGTGTACCTTGCTCACGAAGGGTTTTCTTAGCAATAGGAATAAAGCGAGGGTAAATACAGATCGCAGCTGTGTTACCCACAGCCGTTTTCGCGTCATGACATAGTGCGATCACTTTCTCGTTAGTGTCGTCGTCATTTAGCGTGGTTAGATCCATAAGTTTTAGTGCACGTAGAGCTGCTGATTTTAAATCGCTCATTTCTATCTCCGGTCAATATATTCAATTAATTACCTGACAAACACGTCAGCAATAAATGAACGGACTTGGTTCCTTGAAGACTCGGCTCGGCAAACTCGCTGCCTCACCAATTGCTATCCCTGTCACCGCACAGTACCTGCTCGTTTAGATCACCTGATTCCTATCTGTGGTGAGAACTGGCTCTGGCTGAATAACTCATCAATTGTCTGTGTCATTACCTTAAACACACGATGAGTTACTGAGTAGCCTATACAGTATAGGAGTGATCTCAAAAACGGTAGTACCGATTAAAACGCAAACGGTTTGTATCTCAAAAAAGTTCCGTTGTCCATCATTCATCCCTTATCCCAAAAGGACTATTGAGGTTTTCTGGCCCCCAAAAACCAAAAAAGCCCCGCAGCAATTTCTTGCTACGGGGCGATTTAATACGGCGTCTATATACTAATTACCTTAACGCGAGCAATTACATGCCAGCAAGGCTTAGACAGAAACCAGCGATCGTTGCTGCCATCAAGTTAGATAGCGTACCTGCGATTACTGCTTTCACACCCATGCGAGCGATATCACCGCGACGCTTAGGTGCAAGGCTACCCAGACCACCTAGTAGGATTGCGATAGAAGACAGGTTCGCAAAACCACATAGAGCGAATGAGATGATTGCTTTAGTTTTCTCAGAAAGAACAACTGGAGCTGCTTCACCTAGGTATGGTGCGAAGTTCGCGTATGCTACGAATTCGTTCGCAACCGTCTTCATACCGATGAACTCACCAGCGATTGTCGCTTCAGACCATGGCACACCTAGTAGGAATGCAAGTGGTGAGAAGATCCAACCTAGAATCATTTCTAGACGTAGCTCAGGCATACCAACCCAGCCACCGATGCCACCAAGCATACCGTTAACTAGAGCGATAAGACCGATGAATGCGATTAGCATTGCACCTACGTTCAGTGCTAGTTGAAGACCTGCAGATGCACCGCCCGCTGCTGCGTCGATAACGTTAGCTGGCTTGTCTTCACCTTCAGCTTGCATGCTGTGTAGTTGTTCTACTGGCTCGTCTGTTTCTGGCTTGATGATCTTAGCGAATAGAAGACCACCAGGTGCTGCCATGAAAGATGCTGCTACTAGGTACTCGATTGGCACGCCCATAGAAGCGTAACCTGCAAGTACACCACCAGCGATAGAAGCTAGACCACCACACATTACAGCGAATAGCTCAGATTGAGTCATCTTAGGTACGAAAGGACGTACAACTAGAGGTGCTTCGGTTTGACCTACGAAAATGTTAGCTGCCGCTGACATAGATTCCGCACGAGATGTACCTAGCGCTTTTTGCAGACCGCCACCAAGAATCTTGATAACCCACTGCATTACACCTAGGTAGTAAAGTACAGAAATTAGCGCAGAGAAAAAGATTAGTGTAGGTAGTACACGGAAAGCGAAGATGAAACCGCCGCCGCCGAATACTTCAAACATCTTGTCAGAAACAAGACCACCGAATAGGAATGACGTACCGTCGTTACCGTAGTTAATCACGCTAGATACAGCGTCAGAGAAGCTACGTAGGATCTCTTGACCCCAAGGTACGTAAAGAACGAATGCACCTAGTGCAAATTGGATAGCAAATGCGCCAGCCACAGTTCTGATATTAATAGCTTTGCGGTTATCCGATAGTAGTACTGCGATTGCAATAAGCACTACCATACCAACCAGGCTCATAAACAGGCTCATAGTTTATGACTTCCTTATATAATAAATTTGGCGTGTAACAAAAATTGAAGCTCAAAAGCGGGGGCGATTATACAAACCCACAGAAAAGAAAGTAGTACCCCCCTCACACTTTCGTTCTGAACACATGGGAGATACACTGAGATTTGTGATCAACATCACAAATAGACTCTGCAAACGTTTTCGAATTCACAATTTAAGCGAATTTAAATCACAAAAATTAAACGTAGATTTGCTATTGACATCCAATTGTGAGGCAACCGTTTGCTCGGATTCATTTCTCAACTCAATTAAAGAAGATAGCACCAAACTTATCATTTTGGGCTCATTAGGACTGCCCTGATAACCACTTAATGGCATATCAGGAGCGTCTGTTTCTATTAACAAACTTTCCAAAGGCAAAGCCGCTATCGTCGCGCGTGTTTTCTTTGCTCTTTCGTAGGTAATGACACCGCCTACGCCAATTTTTAAACCCAGTTTTACGAAGTCCATCGCTTGTTGCAGACTGCCACTAAAGCCATGTACAACTCCGCCATATTTCGGTTGAGTTTGCTTGAGCAATACCACAAGGTCTTGATGAGCCTTTCGACAATGGAGTAATACTGGCAACTTGCAGTGGTTGGCTAACGTTATCTGAGCTTCTAGAACCTGCTTTTGAAAGGCTTCACCTTCACGACCGTGATAAAAGTCGAGCCCGCACTCGCCAATCGCCACACATTTTTCTGGAACCTGTTCCTCAACCCGTTGAGCGAGTCGCTCGAGACTGCTTTTCGTAACGCCATCTAAAAACTGCGGATGAAAACCTAATGCATAATGGATCTGGTCGTAGTCTGTCGAGAGCTTTCTAATTCGATCCCAGTTCGCTTCATTGATCCCAGGGACAACAATTTTCTGCACACCAGCACTCTTGGCATCGAGAAGTACCTGTTGGAGCTCTTTTTTATCAGCAAGCAGATCGAGATGACAGTGACTATCTATCATCGCGGTTGGGCTCTTTTTTGTATGGAACGCAGCTGCGTTTGTTCTCTGGAGTGAGACCGAGAGAGGCACACCATTCGTCATACTTCTTTAGCCATTTCTTCATTAACTTCAACATGATGAATCCCAAAAAAAGGTGTAATCGATTGCAGTATTTAGCGCGTTGCGCCTCGCTATACAAAGGATAGCTGCAATAGTTAGAGTTTTATCACTAAGTTGTGACTTATACCTCAATGCTGCCATGCAAAGCGTTTTTTTTGCACAAGCAAACGATAAAATGACACGCATTGTTTGTAAACTGTTCGGTTTGCTTGTGGCTGGCCAGATCATGTTTTTACAAACGACTACTTTCTAGGCAAATTATTTTGGATACGCCTAGCCTATCGAATCGTCAATGATGCCCCATCATTCGACACTATAAGGGAATTGATCGTGAAAAAAACTATTCTAAAAATGTCTGCACTCGCAGTGGCAGTTACTTCATTTGGTGCATTCGCAGCAAAACCAGCAGTGGTTTACGATACAGCCGGTAAATTCGACAAATCATTCAACGAAGCCGTGTTCCAAAATGGTGTAAAAGTCTTCAATGCAGATAAAGGCATTAAAGTACGTGAATTTGAACCACAGAATGAGGCACAGCGCGAACAAGGTCTGCGCCGTCTAGCGAGCCGTGGATTCACACCAATCGTTGCTGTTGGCTTCAACATGGCTTCAGCGGTAGAAAAGGTTGCCACTGAATTCCCAGACATTCAATTCACGATCATCGACATGGTGGTTGATAAACCAAACGTGCAATCTATTGTATTTAAAGAGCATGAAGGTTCATTCCTAGTCGGCGCACTTGCCGCTAAAGCATCGAAAACCGCGAAGGTTGGCTTCGTAGGTGGCATGGACATTCCGCTAATTCGTAAGTTTGAGTGTGGCTACCGCCAAGGTGCGAAATACGCAAACCCACAAATCGAAACCTTCCAAAACATGACTGGCTCTACACCAGCAGCGTTTGCTGATCCAGCAAAAGGCTCTGAGCTTGCGAAATCACAGTTCTCTAAAGGCGCGGACGTTATCTACGCAGCAGCAGGCGGCACAGGTATGGGTGTTTACCAAGCAGCGAAAGATGCGGGCAACTTCGCTATCGGTGTTGACTCAAACCAAAACCACCTACAACCAGGCACTATGCTGACGTCAATGGTTAAGAAAGTAGGCGTTGCCGCTTACAACACGTGGGAAGAAGCAGAGCAAGGTAACTGGGAAGCAGGCATCAAGGTGCTAGGTCTTAAAGAAGGTGCAGTTGAGTGGGCATACGATGACTACAACAAAGACCTTATCACACCAGAAATGAAAGAGTACCTAGATGGCCTCAAAGCTGACATCGTTTCAGGCAAGATCGCCGTTCACGACTACATGTCAGACAACACGTGTAACATCTAAACGCATTACACTCAGAATGAAAACCTAGATTATGTATATTTATCAGCAACCTAGGTTTAAACATAACAACGCCGCTGCCTAAAAACAGCGGCGTATAATTATAAGGCAGTATCTAGTGACACATGGACAATCTATTGCCATCGAACTCAAGCAGATCGATAAGCGATTTGGCGCGGTGCACGCCAACAAGTATATCGACCTGAAAGTTCCACAAGGCACGATTCACGGCATCATTGGTGAAAATGGTGCAGGCAAGTCCACTCTTATGAGTATTATTTACGGTTTTTACCACGCAGATGCAGGCGAGATGACCGTCAATGGCGAACGTTATAAGCCGGCGAACTCTCAAGAAGCGATCAAGGCAGGCATAGGCATGGTGCACCAACACTTTATGTTGGTGGAGACTTTTACCGTACTCGAGAACATTGTTCTCGGCGCTGAAGATGGATGGAAGCTACAAGAAAGCCTTGGCAAAGCGAAGAAGAAACTCAAAGCACTCGCCGAAGATTATGGCTTGGAAGTCCCTTTAGACGCCATAGTTGGCGAGCTTCCGGTAGGTCTTCAGCAGCGCGTGGAGATCTTAAAAGCGCTCTATCGCGGTGCGAAGATCTTGATCCTCGATGAGCCAACGGGCGTGCTGACACCTCAAGAAGCGGATCACCTATTTAAGATCCTCGACAAACTTCGTCAGCAAGGCACCACCATTATGATCATCACGCACAAACTGCGTGAAGTATTGGCGATCACCGATAACATCTCCGTTATGCGCCAAGGGGCGATGGTGGAACATGTAGTGACCGCTGACACCAATAAAGAGCAATTGGCTGAGCTGATGGTAGGACGCAAAGTTCGTCTTAAAGTCGATAAGTCAGAGGCCAATCCGAAGAAAGAGCTGATTAAAGTCGATAACTTACAGTACTTTGATGACGCAGGTGTCGAGCGCGTGAAAAGCGTGAGCTTTGGCGTGCGCCAAGGTGAAGTGGTCGGTATTGCCGGCGTATCTGGCAATGGGCAATCCGAGATCCTCGCGCTGCTATCCGGCATCATCCAGCCTTATTCGGGCAGCATTGACATCAACGGCAGCCACATCGATAAGCACACCTTGCTCGATCCGCAGCAGGTTCGCGCGATTGGCGTGGGTCATATTCCCGAGGATCGCCACAAGCAAGGGCTTATCAACAAGTTCGAAGCACAAGAAGCCTATATCCTTGGCTACCATCACCTACCGCAATACAACAAGGGTCTTCTGCAAGACAAGCAGGCCATAAAAGAGAGCTGTCAGGCCAGCATGGATAAGTGGGATGTGCGCCCCAACGACACTACCTTAAAAACCGCTAATTTCTCCGGTGGTAACCAGCAAAAACTGGTAATTGCCCGTGAAATGGAACAAAACCCGGATGTGCTTTTAGTCGGACAGCCGACTCGTGGGGTTGATATCGGTGCCATTGAGTACATCCACCAGCAGATCATCGCAGCGCGTGATGCCAATAAAGCCGTGCTTTTAGTCTCGGTAGAGCTTGATGAAATTCTGAGCCTCTCTGATCGCATTCTTGTCGTGTTCGATGGCGCGATTGTCGGCGAAGTGTCAATCAAAGATGCCGATGAGAAAACCTTAGGTCTGATGATGGCAAACATCATGCCTGACCACCTTAAATCGGCAGCGGCCAATCAGCCACAAGGAGAAAGTGCATGAGCCAAGCAAAAGTTCCAGCTTGGGTAACCGTGGCTCTGCTACCAGCGATTAACGTGCTGGTGGCATTCCTAGTGTCTGCCCTGCTGTTTATGTATATCGACATCAATCCGATTGATGCTGCAAAAGTGATGTGGACGGGTGCCTTTGGTTACGCCGAAGGCTTTGGCTACACCATGTATTACGCCACAGGCTTTATCTTTACCGGACTTGCTGTCGCCGTCGCGTTTCACGCGGGTCTGTTTAACATCGGTGGCGAAGGTCAGGCCTACATTGGCGGCCTCGGTGTGGGGCTTATCTGTCTCACCTTAGGCGAATATGCGCCTTGGTACTTTGTGTTTCCGGTAGCAATTGTTGTCGGCGGCCTATTTGGCGCAGCGTGGGCATTTATCCCAGCTTACCTACAAGCCAAGCGCGGCTCACACATTGTTATCACCACCATCATGTTTAACTTTATCGCCTCTTCTTTGATGGCGTACTTGTTGGTCGATATCCTCAAGCCAGAAACCACCATGGCAACAGAAAGCCGGGTCTTTGCGGCTTCAAGTTGGCTACCAAAGATGCATGAGATCCTCGCGGTCGTTGGGATTGAAATGGCACCAAGCCCAATGAACCTCAGCTTTATCTTTGCTCTTTTGTGCTGTGTGTTTGTGTGGCTACTGATGTGGCACTCACGCTGGGGCTACGAGATCCGCTCTGTGGGCTCTAACCCTTCAGCAGCCAACTACGCAGGCATCAAGTATGTGAAGATCATCATCTTGACCATGCTTATCTCGGGCATGCTGGCGGGCTTCTTTGGTCTGAACGTACTTCAAGGTGAGCTGCACCAGATCAAGCTGAACTTCGTTGAAGGCTTTGGCTTTACTGGTATCGCCGTTGCACTGATGGGTCGTAACCACCCAGTGGGTGTATTACTGGCAAGCTTATTATTCGGTTTCCTATACCAAGGCGGCGCGGAGCTGAGCTTTGAGTATGGTGTTGACCGAAACATCGTTGTGGTACTGCAAGGCTTGGTGATTCTATTCTCTGGCGCTCTTGAGCACATGTTCCGCCCTTCTCTAGAGAGAACCTACCTCAAACTGTTCGGCAAGAAACAAACTGAGCAACAAGCAGAGAAAGGAGTCGCTTGATTATGTTTGAAACGATTATTCTCATGCTTGATGCCACGCTACGTGTGGCAACCCCGCTTATCCTTGCCTCGCTTGCCGGTATGTTTTGTGAACGCTCGGGTATCGTTAATATTGCCCTAGAAGGCAAGCTTCTGGCAGCTGCATTTGCGGGTGCTGCGACAGCACATGTCACCGGCTCCGCTTGGCTCGGTCTATTTGCAGGTGTTGGCGTGTCGGTATTACTTGCCCTACTCCACGGTTTTGCCTCGATCACCCACCGCGGCGATCAGGTGGTCAGTGGTATGGCAATCAATATCCTCGCGGCAGGCCTCACCATTACGCTTGGTCGTCACTGGTTCCAACAAGGCGGTCAAACACCAGCACTATCGGGCGATGCGCGATTTGCGCCTATCACCTTCCCGGGCGCTGATGCGGTAGCGGATGTGCCTGTGCTTGGTCTGCTTTATTCAGAGCTTATCAGTGGCCACTCGATTCTGGTGTACATGGTAGTCTTCATCGTCCCAGCCTGTTGGTACCTACTGTTTAAGACGCGCTTTGGACTTCGTCTGCGCGCTGTGGGTGAATCGCCATCAGCCGTAGATACCGCAGGCATCTCAGTGGTTCGTATGCGTTATGCTGCGGTCGCTATTTGTGGCGTGTTAGTTGGTATCGGCGGCGTTTACTTGTCGGTGGCACAAACGGCGCAGTTCATTCCTAACATGAGTGCAGGTAAGGGCTATATGGCTCTGGCAGCGCTTATCTTTGGTAAGTGGCGTCCGTTTACAGCAATGGGTGCATGTTTGCTGTTTGGCTTCTTGGATGCATTGGCGATTCGTATGCAGGGTGTATCGATTGGCGACTTCCCAATTCCTGTTCAGGCGATTGAGGCGATTCCGTATGTGTTGACGGTGTTCTTGTTGGCCGGGTTTATTGGTAAGGCGGTGGCGCCTAAGGCGATTGGGGTGCCCTATACTAAGGAGCGAGAGTAGAAAACGCTTCGCGTTTTTACCCCTCCTAGCCTCCCCTTATTAAGGGGAGGAACTACTGGCTCGCTACGCATCGCCTTACAAAAAAACGGCGATGCGACGATAGGAGCTAGCCTGTAGTTCTCCCCCTTTATAAGGGGGAGTTAGAGCTGTCTTTCATACACAAATAGCGCAAGTTAATCCTTGCGCTATTTTATTAAACTTATTGATTTAACTGCGATCTAAACGATATCTAAAACAACACGGATATCGACATGTTCATCACAGATACTGCAAAATGGGCCAAAGCCACTTTTAATGATGCTCAGCTTGGTGACCCACGACGTACCCGTCGACTTGTTTCTCTTGCGAGCTCAATAGCCAGCCATATAGGTAAATCTGTGTTGCAATCTCTCTCCAATCCAGCCGATATTGAAGCCGCTTATCGGTTCATTCGAAACGAAGATATCAAAGCAGACGACATTGCAGAAGCGGGGTTCTCTGCAACTGCTGAGTCTGCGAAAGGCTTAGGGGCATTGCTTGCCCTTGAAGACACAACCTCGTTAAGCTTTACCCACAAAACTGTATCCAAAGAGCTAGGGCACACGACTCGTTACGAGAAATCGAAAGGTTTTCAAGCTCACTCAGTGTTGCTTTTTTCTCCTAAGCAACACCATGTTGTGGGTTTGATTGAACAGTACCGCTGGACCCGAAATATAGCTGAGAAAGGAAAAAGTGAAACGCAGCCCAAGCGTCCATATAAAGAGAAAGAAAGCTATAAATGGGAACAAGCCTCTCGCAAAGTAGCAGAACGACTGGGCGATACAATGGAGCACGTCATTTCTGTATGTGATAGAGAAGCAGATCTGTATGAGTACCTGACGTATAAAACAGAAAATAATCAGAGATTTATTGTTCGCTCCATGCAGGCTCGTTGTATAGAGGAGTCAGACGATAAACTCTACTCTTTCGGTTCTTCGCTTAAAAGTGCAGGTGAGCGAACGGTTCCAGTGATGCAGAGAGGTGGGCGAAAAGCACGAGAAGCGATATGTGATATTCGCTACGCACCTGTGACGCTCAAAGTTCCATCGACCAAGAAGGGAGAGCCGGTTCAACTTAATTACGTAAGTTGCATTGAACAAGGTAATAGCAAGGGGTTGTGCTGGCATATTCTGACTTCTGAACCTGTGAGAACCAAAAAACAAGCCATCACCATCCTAGAATATTACGAGCGACGCTGGTTAATTGAAGACTTCCATAAGTCGTGGAAGACAGGAGGAACTCAAGTTGAAAACCTACGTATGCAAAGCAGAGCCAATCTAGAGAAAATGATTGTTTTACTTAGCTTTATAGCATGCCGAATTCAGCAACTTCGATACTTGGGTTTAGAAAAAGATAGAGCTAAGAAAGTGAGTTGCGAACAGATACTAAGCCCCAAGGCTTGGAAATTACTTTGGTTAAAAAGAGAGAAAAAACGTCTCCCAAAGAAGCCACCACACTTACACTGGGCATACCTCAATCTGGGGAAACTGGCCAACTGGCATGACACTAAGCGAACTGGCCGAGTTGGATGGGAACGACTCTGGGAAGGTTGGTTTAGACTGCAAGATATTGTTGAGGGGTATGATCTAGCAAAGTCTCTTGATCCAGACTTGTGATCAAGAGACAGGAGTTAGAGGGGGTAGGCTCTTCAATAACCCTACCAAAAACAAAAAAAGCCGCTCTCCCGAGCGGCTTTCCCATTCAATCAACCAGCATTAGTGCTCACGCGTCGCACGGAACTTAATATCTGGGAAACGTTCTTGCGCTAGGTTTAGGTTCACCATAGTCGGTGCAACGTAGCTTAGGTTGTCGCCACCATCCAACGCTAGGTTGGTTTGGTTCTTGCGCTTGAACTCTTCGAGCTTCTTATCGTCGTCACACTCAATCCAGCGTGCTGTTGCAACGTTAACGCTCTCGTAGATCGCTTCAACGTTGTACTCAGACTTCAGACGCGCAACAACCACGTCAAACTGGAGTACACCAACCGCACCAACGATCAGATCGTTGTTTTGCAGTGGACGGAATACCTGTACAGCACCCTCTTCAGATAGCTGAACCAGACCTTTCAGTAGCTGCTTCTGCTTCAATGGATCTTTTAGACGGATGCGACGGAACAGTTCTGGTGCGAAGTTTGGAATACCAGAGAACTTCAGTGATTCACCTTGAGTGAAGGTGTCACCAATCTGGATAGTACCGTGGTTGTGAAGACCGATGATATCACCTGCGTACGCATTTTCAGCGCGCGCACGGTCACCCGCCATAAAGGTTACTGCGTCAGAGATGCTGACGTTTTTACCAGTACGAACGTGGTTCATCTTCATACCTTGCTTGTAGGTACCCGATACGATACGCATGAAGGCAATACGGTCTCGGTGTTTAGGGTCCATGTTTGCTTGGATCTTGAACACGAAACCAGAGAACTTGTCTTCTGTTGCTTCAACGTCACGCTCGTTCGCTTGACGTGTTTGCGGTGCTGGTGCCCATTTTGTTAGACCATCTAGCATATGGTCAACACCGAAGTTACCAAGTGCGGTACCGAAGTAAACTGGCGTCAGTTCACCTTTTAGGAATGACTCAAGTTCAAACTCAGGGCATGCGCCCATCACTAGCTCAAGCTCTTCACGCACGCTTTCCGCAAGATCAGCGCCGACAGCTTCATCAAGATCTGGGTTATCAAGACCTTTGATGATGCGTACTTCTTGGATTTCATGACCGTGGCCAGATTCATAAAGAATCGTTTCGTCACGGTGGATGTGATACACGCCCTTAAACTCTTTACCACAACCAATTGGCCAAGAGATTGGCGCACACATCATGCCCAATTCGCTCTCTACTTCATCCAATACTTCCATTGGGTCACGAACGTCACGGTCAAGTTTGTTCATGAAGGTAACGATAGGCGTATCGCGAAGACGGGTAACTTCCATCAGTTTACGAGTACGATCCTCGACACCTTTAGCAGCATCGATAACCATCAAGCAAGAGTCAACCGCCGTCAGTGTACGATAGGTATCTTCCGAGAAGTCTTCGTGTCCTGGGGTATCAAGAAGGTTAACCAAGCAGTCGTTGTATGGGAACTGCATCACGGAGGTTGTTACCGAGATACCACGCTCTTTTTCCATTTCCATCCAGTCCGATTTCGCGTGCTGTGCACTGCCACGGCCTTTTACTGTGCCTGCTTTCTGAATCGCGTTTCCGAATAACAGTACTTTTTCAGTAATGGTGGTTTTACCCGCATCCGGGTGAGAGATGATCGCAAAAGTTCTGCGCTTAGAAACTTCTTGCTGAAATTGAGGATTTGACATGAATCTCGATCTTCTTGGTTTGTAGAATAGCGTTTGAGAGTATTGGCTCAACCACTACTCGAAGGCGTCGAAAAAATAATGGGCGCTATTTTCACCGATCTGGCTTCGATTCTCAATCACTAGTTTCCCCAAGCCAATAACTCACGTCTCACACGCTCAGTAACTTACTTCCTCCCTTGAAGTAACAACGGGTTACACACTGCTCAACGCAAATCGCCTCCCATATACTTTTTGCCGTAAACCAAGTTTCGATAAATAAGAGCATTTTCCTGTGCTTTTACCTATCGCAATTTCATTTCGTTTTGACCTTAGGGTCTTTAATTTGGGGAACACTCCATGAAAACTTTTAAACCTTGGTACATCGCACAGATGTCAAACGGTGTGGTTCAGTGGGCGGGCATTGCCCTGATGCTGACACCGCTAATTATCGAACGCACAGGCAGCGGCTCTCTTATGGGTAGCGTGATGTCTCTGATTGGCCTGTTTGGTATCAGTGCACCGCTCATTGGTTGGCTCGCCGATAAATATGGCATCCACCGCCAGATGCAAAAAGTGGCGCTGTTCTCACACCTACTTTCGCTGATACTGCTCTACTTTGCACAAACTGAAACCTGCACCTACCTGCTAGTCGGTCTGACCATCGGTATTGGTACCGTCTCTCAGTTGGTACTGAACCCAACGTTTGTTCTAAATTCTCTGCCAGAGAACGAGCAAGCGCGTGGGCTAAGTCGCCTGTTTCAGTTCCAGTTTTTGGGCGTGGTGATTGCAGGTTCGCTCCTCGGCGTGGTGAGCCTATTAGGTTGGACTAGTGAACAAAAACTGCTGATGCTGATGGCATTGGTCTGTGTTTCTATTGTTACTGTCTTTATTGCACCGCCACCAAAAGTACAAGTGCCTGAGGCTGAACAGCAAAGCGACGATGAATCACTGACGAAGAAAAGCAACAAGCGCACCGCCATCGCATTTGTGATGTTCTTGGCAACCGTGTTCATTTCCATGTTTACCGCCAGTAACTTAATGGAAACTGGGCCTATCATCATCAAAGAGGTGTTTAACGTCGACCTTGGACACTCTGCGTTTGGTCTCGCTGGCTCCGCGGTATTAACCATGGCACTCCTTGAGCCAGCTGGTCGCCTCGCAGAGAAAAGCAGCCCTTATATCATCTGGATGGTGTCATTGGCTTGCTATGCAGTAACCTCTATTGGTCTGTGGTTAGCAATAGGCACCAATATTCCAAGCCTTGTTCCTATCTTGTTGATAGTACTACTCATGCAAGCGATCTCTTGGTTTGATATGGTCATTCCAGCGATCGCAGAAGAGCTCAGCCCAAGCTCTCCAGCTTTGACCCAGGGCATTTTGATGTTTGCGATGGCGATTGGCTTCGGAGTAGGTACTTACATTGCAGGTCAGCTCATCGACGCTGGAGGTTTTGTTTCGGTTGTGGATTATTGTGCGGCAAGTATCGTTGTGACCTTGATGTTAGCATTCGCTACTCTGTTGTTTAAACGTAAGTAATTACTCACATTAACGAACAAAGGCTGGATGACTCCAGCCTTTGTTTTATTCAATCACAGCTGCCACGCATGCCCGACAGTAATGTAATACGCCCACTCCTCTGGACCTTTCGCAGCATCCACACCTACCCGCATATTAAGCTGTCTTGCTACAAGGTATCGGAAGCCGCCACCGACGACACTTTGATACTCTGCATCGGAGAAGCTTTGTCCATCTTCAATGGCTTTACCGGTTCCAGTAAATCCGATGATTGACCAGCGAGGTGTGATGTCATAGCGCGCTTCGAGCTCAGCCAATGCCATATCCTGTCCTTGGTAGCGCATGGCCGCAATGCCGCGCATATTAATAAAAGGTCTGGCGTAGTAAGGCGCATCGTCAGTAACCGTTTGGTAATCCCCTCTGACGCCAATAATGAGATCATCTCGAACAGGTGCGAAGTAGTTCACTTGTGCACGAGCTTTTGTATAGTCGACATCGCCACCAAATGCCGTATTATGAAAATCAGCACTTAATTTAGCTTTTAGCCCATCGTTCGGTGTAAAGATGGTATCCCGGCTGTCATAGGTAACCTTGAGCTCGACAGCAGCGTCCTCTAAATCAAAATCGAGAGGGGGAATTCCGGGAATGACATTACCGATATCAAACGTGCTTTTCGAGGAGAGAATCGAGTACTTAGCACCAACAAACCAATCGCTGCCCGCGACTCGGTAGTCAATGTCCTGCATGAAATAGAGACCATCGATATTGAAATCAAACGGGGTATCGACAACGTAGTATTTGAGGTTAAACGAGCCGTAAAACAAACCACCTTGGTAGCGCCAAGTGTCCTCTTGCCATGAACCAAAATGGAATGCGCCGGTTAGCCAAGAGCCATTCTCGGTTGCCGCCGCTGCTACTGCCGTGACACTTGGCGGCAAACCTACCACTTCGTCGGGGTTCTCTTCTCTAAGCTGTTTGCGCTTCTCAGATTCATGGAAAAACAGTAGCGCTGCACCACCACCAGCGCCAACGGCTGGGTCAGTAATAATGATGGGCACCGGCATAAAACCCACGGCGTTATCCAGTACCCATTTACTCGCATCAAACATTCCATCTTTGGGATCAATAAATTGCCCCATAGCCCCGACATTTGACGAGACACACAAGGCTGAAATCACTGCCAGAATTATCCTATTATTCGTCTTTTCCATGACCTCTCCCACGCGTAAAAACACACAGCATTAGCGGATATCAATCGTTACATAATAATCACGTTTAGATAACAAAAGCCACTGAGTTAGCGGCACTTCTTAGTAAAAATGTCAGCCTGTTGGCTCGCTGTAAGCATTCGGCTCGTCTATAGTTACTAATGATAAGTCTATGGTTTAGATTATTATTTTAACGGCGTGCATACTTTTATATTGGTATGAGTAGCGAGTGATATCTAGTTTTTAATCAAGAAGTGAACTCGTTACTATTTTTCAATGTCCTAAAGTGGCAGAATACGCAGATCCTACAAAGAGAGAGTTACCAACGGTGTCAGAACAAGCTCCATTAGATATTCGAATCGAAGAAAATCAAGCCCGTGTGAAAGATCAACTCAATCGCATTCTTTCCAGCAAAGCATTCGACCAAAGCCCTAAGATGAAGCAGCTCCTCTCTTTCGTTGTAGAGCAAACTTTGGCGGGCAATGGAGATCGCTTAAAGCAATTTACAATTGCTACCGAAGTCTTTGATCGTGATGCTGATTTTGATCATCAAGCAGACCCAATTGTTCGAATTCAAGCGGGTCGCGTCCGACGCACTCTCGAAACGTATTATTTAACGGAAGGGGTTAATGACCCATTGGTACTGTCGATCCCTAAAGGTCGCTACAGCCCTCTCTTTACCCCTCAGGTTCCACAGGCCGCTCGTCAATCAACAACTCTGGCGCAAATGGTTGGCGAGACCAATAAATCGCTTAATCCAACCATTACTGTACTGCCATTTTTGTCTCTATCAGATGATGCTGAAAAACGCTTCTTTGCAGAAGGCTTTGGTGAAGAGCTCGCCACTGAGCTTGCTCGCTTTGACATGCTAAAAGTTGTCTCGATGCATGCCCTTGGTGATACCAATATTGACCCTCGCACGTCCGCAGATGTTAAAGGGCTTGGTGAGAAGCTCAATGTATCGTTTATTACATCAGGTACTATGCAGGCCCTTGGCAACAAAGTGCGCATCTATGCCAAGTTGTATCGCACCGACAGCGGTGAGCAAGTTTGGGCTGAAAAGTACACCTGTGACCTAGCCACTGAAGACCTCTTCTCTGTTCAAGACGACATCATCGCCGAGATTGTTGCTGAGCTTGCGTCTAGCTTTGGAATTATCCATCGTGAAATCTATGCAAGCTGCAATCAGAAGAAGATTGAGCACTTATCGACTTATGAAGCCACCTTGCGCTATCGTCACTACCTAATGACGCTGACAGAAGATACCCACCTTCAAGCCATGCAAGCATTGCTTAGCGCGGTTCAGAACGAGCCTGATGTGGCGCTGCTTCACTCTATGCTCGCGGTTCTGTACTTTGATGCCGAGATGCTCGGTATGGGACAGGTCGACAACGCTGTTGAAACTGGTCTGAACCACGCTCGTCGCGCGGTAGAGCTAGAGCCAAGCAACCAAGAAGCACAAATGGCAATGCTGATGGCGCATCAGTTGAAAGACGACGTTAACGGCATTATAGAGACCGTCGACAAGGTATTGGATATCAACCCGAATGCCGCTTATCAGATTGGTTTGTGTGGCTGGGCATTGTGCATGGCAGGCGAATTCGAACGAGGCCTAGAGCTGATTCGCAGCTCTAAAGAGTTGAACCCGTTCCGTCCACCTTGGTTCTCGATTGCCTCTGTGGTGTTTAAGATCATGCAAGATGACTTTGACGGTGCTGAGAAGTCGGTCAGCAAGCTATCGCTACGTCGTCTATTTTGGATCCCGATGCTCAAAGCGGTCATCCAAGTCTACAAGGGTGAGTTTAAACAAGCTCAAGCAAGCTACAAAGAAATGCTACAAATCCGCCCTGACTTCGAGGGTAGTGAAGAGCGATATTTGGGTGCCTTTATCTCAAGCCCAGCCATTAAAAACAAGCTACTTGAAGCCCTAGAGCGTTTATAAAAAGTTAGAATCGAAAAGAGAGCCGATTGGCTCTCTTTTCTTATAGTTTGATGGCTGTGAATTCCGAATTAGTCGTACAAAGCGTCGTCGTAGATCTCTTCAGCTAAGTACTCATCTTCAATTTCTTCTTCGACGATCTCTTCGGCGATGTACTCTTCTTCAATATACTCTTCCGCCAGATATTCCTCTGCAATGATCTCGTCTTCAACGATCACATCCGTTGCCACTTCACAAGCACCCTCATAGTAAGCACCATCAATAGCACCACCGACCGCGCCAGCACCGCCGCCAATCACAGCACCAGTTTTCGCACCATCACTGCCATCAACAATACCACCAACAATCGCACCGGTAATCGCACCATCAACGGCACCGACAACAGCGCCTTCCGCTTCTTGATCGCAATAATAAGCAAAAGTACTTGAGCTGAGCATCAATAGGCATGCTCCTAAAAGTAAACGGGTTTTATTCATAAATAAGCTCCAAATTATTGTGCTAGTTGGTTCTTGTGCAAGTTGATCTCTGTGCGAGCTAATCACTGTGCGAGCTGATTGTAGGCATCAATACTCATGCCGGCGCTGAAACCGCCGTCAACACCAATTGATTGGCCATTCACAAAGCTACTGTCTTCCGATGCTAAGAAATGCACCACCGCGGCGACTTCTTCTGGCTGCGCGATACGACCAAGTGGGACAGCGCGCTTTTCCATACGAAGTTGTGGCTCGCCACCGGACGTGTGCGCACGCGGGGTATCGACAGAGGTAGGACATACGGCGTTGACCCGTATTTGCTTGGTACCAAGTTCAAGTGCTGCAGTCTGAGTAATACCCAAAACCGCCCACTTTGAGCTAGCAAGCGCCCCAAGGTATGGCACGCCCTGTGTACCGGCAACTGATGCAATATTGATAATACTGCTGCCTTTTGGCATGTAAGGTACAGCGTGTTTGATCGTCAAAGCCGTTCCTAGCGCATTCACTTCAAAGTTGGCGTTGTACTCCGATTTCTTCGACTCCATGATGGTGCTGTAGCCATTGGTCGAGCCAGCACAGTTCACCAACACATCAATCTGGCCATAGCGCTCGAACGCAATCGCCATAAGCTCGCTTAGCGAGAACTCATCGGTCACATCGGCATAGACATAGTGCGCCTCCAACGTCTGCAACGCAGGCTCGTTCGCATTGACACCGGCAATCACCAGTTTTGCGCCTGCATTGATTAAACGCTTGGCAATCGCTTCTCCGATACCTGACGTTCCTCCAATCAATACAACGACTTTATCGGTAAGCTGAAATGGCATAGACATTATGCGTCCTCATGGATTTAACTCGTTTAGAATTTCACTGTGATGCAGTGTAACGACTCTGCGACTTGGGATGGAGTTAGTAACTGGAAACGATCCAGTAACAAGGGAACGAAAAAGTAGGAATAAAGTAGAGACTAAGGCATCCTTGCCTTAGAGTTGAGAGGAACTGTTTACGCTAATTGGTTAGAAGAACCAAGTAGCACCAATACGCACTTCACGATTGCCATCTAGATGCTTCATGCGTGACTCTGTACCTGCTTTGAAGAAGTGTTCTGAGTATGTGACGTTACCCCAAACGCTGCCATCGGAAGTCAGTGGTACACCACCTTCGAAGTTAAGTTCAAGTGACTGCTCGTTTTTACCAAACGCGTTGTTGTAGTTCGCGTACTGTGGGTTCACGGTGACATAGTGACCTTGCTCAGACAGATAGAATGAGTTGAACCAGTTTGCCTGCCAGCCGTTTTCAGAACGACCGTTGTCGTATTCGTTACGCATCACGGCGATATTCGGGTAAGAGACCCAGTTTTCAAACGGAGTAATCACTTTGGCAACTGCACCTACCGCGGCGGTTTGCTCTACGCCACTTTGCTTTGCTACCCAGTTTGAACCATAACTAATGTAATCAAGCGAGAAGCCAATTTCAGGAAGCACCTCAGAGCCCGTCGCATGCACTTGGAAGTAACGTGCGCGGATACGAGACAGGCCAAAGTCTTTCGACTTACCTTCTTGTCCGTCAAGGTTGGTTTGGAAGTCGGTCTCAAACTGACCTAGGTAGCCAATGTCTTCATTATAAGAGCCAGCCATGTTCAATTGCAGGCGAGTTAGGCCGTCTTTGCCTTTCGCGCCAGAATCAACTTTTAAGTAGGTTTGAGGACGAGTCACGTCAGCAGGGTCATTGGTTTGCTCTTCCGATGCCTGAGCATTGACTGTCAATGCGGCTAGGATCGCTGCAGAAAGAGTTGAAATGTGCTTCATGTTTTTAATCCCATGATTATCAATAATTGCGGGCAGTATGAAGCACTGGCGAGTTATTCGAAGTAACTCTGGGTAATGTAACCTATCTATAAATCTGACGGTTTAGTCGGCGTTCTAACTAAGTTTTAGGCACGATAGAGCGGAAATATAGAGTTGAGGCGCAGCGGCAATTCTCTGTCACATTGCTGAAAACAAAAAGTGATAGCACATGATAACCGCGTCTTCACGACCATCTTCGGTTGGGTAGTAATCACGGCGTCGGTCGACCTCATTGAAGCCCTCCGCCAAATAGAGCGACACAGCGGGCACATTACTCTCCCTTACCTCTAGCCATGCACTCTCCGCTTGGGAAGTCTCACAGTAGGCTAAAAAGTGCTGGACCAATTGACGACCATAACCTTTGCCTTGATGAAGTGGTGACACCGCAATGTTTAACAGCGACACTTCGCCGACAATATTCTGAGCGTAGAAATAGCCAACCGGCTGTTCGTCCACCAGCATAACGACGTTGTGTGCGCCTCGACCGTTTAGGTCATGGAGCATGGAGGTTTTCCAAGGGTGGCTATGCGCTTGACTCTCGATGTTTACAATGGCGTCGAGATGGGATGTTTGTATCTCAGTAAAGGTGATATCAGTTGTAGGCACGAATTTGATTCCAAAGCTGTCGTTTTTGACTGTCGTCACCCTCGATTTCTGCCAAATAAGACGATTGAAGAAACTTAGGTTTTGATGGTATGTCGCGCAGTAGCATCCAATGCTCAAAACGGTCAGCAGCATGTTCATCGCCTGCGAACCACATCCAAGTCGGGACAGATTGCGCGTCGAGTTGACCCAGCTGTTCTGGTGTGATGTGCAAGACACTATCAAGCTCTAACTTCATCGCCTTTAAGATTTTTTCAAAGAATGAGACGAGCTCTCCCTCCGGCTTCACAGCTGATACAAACAGCAGCTGGCAAGATGGAGCGAGTGAAAATGTGGCTTGAGCACTGTTTGGCATTCTCTCTGGGTGAGCTAGCTCCCAAGTTTGAATACCCATCAGCTGTAGCGTGGTGCTGTTATGCATAGGACTGCCTGCTCATCAGGTTCGACCAAAATCCGAGTATGTTGGGCGAAGTGTAACAGAGGCGAATTGGATCACCAACACACGAGTAAGTAGGATCTTACTCGTGTGAAAAATGAATTAAAGCTCTAGAAACTCTGGGCTGTACTCAATCACACCCGATTTACCAGAAAGAAGAGTCTGAATCGAGTCTGCCGTCAATGATTTTACCTGGAATGCACCTTCTGGTACTTCCCATTGACAGCTCAATCCCTCTTCGCCTGCGGAGCTGAAGCCAAACTTTGAATAGTAATTCGGATCGCCAAGCACCACACACGCTGGATAGCCAAAGTCTGGTAGAGTCTCGAACGCTTCTTTTACCAAAGCCTTTGCAATACCTTGGCCTTGGTGCGATTGAGCCACAGCAAGTGGAGCTAAACCCTGCCAAGCATAGTCTTCGCCATTGAGTGTTACTGGTGAGAACAGCACGTGGCCGATCACTTCCCCTTCGTCACTGCATGCCACAAGCGACAGCGTCAAGCGACTGTTCTCGCGAAGTGCCATCACCAAGTTTGCTTCCGCCTCTGTATCAAACACTGACTTAAGTAGGCGGTCGATGGCAAGAATGTCAGCGGGTGCTTCAGTTCGAATAAGCATTAGGTACCTCACTTGCGCCTTGAGCTGGCTGCAATCCTTTATGAACGAACTCTGCAAGATGCATCAATGCTGACAACATTGGTTTTGGAAGCGCGTCAAGATCAACACTATCCATTAAGTTCTTTACTTCTAAGCCTAGTTCGGTATCACCCTCAATGCTTAGACGGCGTTGGAAAAACAGCGTATCAGGATCTTCCTTACGCCCCGCGATTAGGACTAAGTCATTCAGATTACCGCTAAAACTGACGTCTTCTTGCTCAACAGATTCGGAAACGACGAGCGTCTCATCGTTGTAGGAAATATACCAACTGAGGTTTAGATCACGAATATGAACTTTCAACCACTTCTGTTCTAAAAGCTCGAAGTCACCGTCCTCAAGTGCTTCTTTAAAAACGGTTTTTAGCCCTTCAAGCAGCGCTTTATTCTGAATTTTGGTTGGCAGAAAATGGACTGGAGATCGCAAAATTTGTGCTGCGTTTTTAACTAGTTGACTTCGAATCTTGTCTAACACGCGGTTTTTCCGTTAGTTTGTACTTGAGAAACGACATAATACGGTATTCGTACAAAAAAAATCCTGTTGTGCGTCAAATATTTTTTGCTTTTGTCTTAACCCTTTTCTAACGGATAAATCACAGTTATAGTGTGTGGGTTACTGATATATAAGCGCTTCAGAAAACTGGTAGTACATTGATGTCATCCAAATTGTTAAAGGAATACTTTGCTAAGTTAACATCCAATAGCCCCTTCTTTTTTGCTATTTTGGATGACGAGCACCGTTACTGGATGGTCAATGATCGCTATTGCGATGTCGCGGGACTTACCCACAGTGACCTGGTTGGTATGAATGACCACGAGGTTTTAGGCGCTCGTTTCTACAATCACCTCAAACCATACTACGAGCGTGCCTTTCTTGGTGAATCCATTGAAGCCGAAGTCACTCTCGATGAATCAGATATCGAATCTAGTCTTCACTTCAGCGTCTCTCCTATTGAACTCAATGGCGTTATCGAATACATCGTCTTCCATGCCATCGATACGTCAGAAAAGCAGATCATCACTCGCTCCCTAGAGGAATCTGAAAGCAAATTTTTAAAGCTTGCTGAGTTAATTCCCGATGGTTTGTTACTGGTTGAAGATGGCTGCATTTTGTCGGCAAACCCGGCTTCAGCGCGCCTATTTGGTTACTCAAGTCAAAGCGACTTACTCGGAGAGTCACTGACACGACTCCTACGCAACGAAAACGACAATCAACGAGTACAACTCGACCTGAGTCAAGTCGATGCTAAAACACCGCTTACCTTCTCAACCAGTGATTATTGCGGCATTCAACGCAGACTCTCATTGCATGTCGATAGTGCCAATCTATTTGGTGCCAATGCGCACCTAATATTGGTCCAAGACCTTGATGAGAAACCGAGTCCTGTTGCAAAAAACAGCCATGAAGACGCGAATATCGACGCGCTCACCAAGCTGTATAACCGCCTCGGATTTACACGCTGTTTGGAGCACTTTATTGAGGAAGGCACCCCGTTTGTGATGCTTTACCTTGATATCGACAATTTTAAGAATATTAATGACTCATTGGGTCACCATATCGGCGACCGAGTGATTCAAGAGGTCTCAGCACGCCTCAAACGCTACTTGCCTCAGCATGCGGTTCTCGCTCACCTTGGTGGCGATGAGTTTGGCATCATTCTGCCAGAGCCTGATAGCAACATTGCCGCTGATGAGCTAGCAGAGAAAATCATTAGCCTAATTAACCAACCCTTCGACCTACACCATTTCAGCAAAAGACTCGCTTGCTCGATTGGTAGCGTCCAATCACCAAACGATGGCAATGATGCTCGCATCCTGCTGCAAAACGCCGATACCGCAATGTACGAAGCAAAGGCGCGTGGTCGTAACCGTTTGGTGAAGTTCAACGACCAAATGAACAAAGAAGCACGTATGCGCTTGTGGCTTGAGATCGAGCTCCAAAAAGCACTGCAACAAAATGGTCTTGAGGTATGGTATCAACCTAAGGTGAACGCGCGTGACTTCAGCATTAATGGCGCAGAAGCACTGGTGCGTTGGAAGCACCCTGTCGAAGGTTACATTAGTCCAGCGTCTTTCATCCCTGTCGCCGAGCAAGCGGGCCTGATCGAGAGTTTAGGCCGAGTAGTTATGCGTGATGTCTTCACCACTGTGAAACGCTGGAAACTTCAAGGCATCTTGCCAGGCCGCGTCGCGATCAACCTATCGCCTGAGCAATTTGGCAACCCTAAGCTTATTGACTACATGGAGCGCTTACTTCGCAGCACCGGACTCGATCCAAGCTGTATCACCTTTGAGCTGACAGAAAGTGCAGTAATGAGTAACAGTGAGCACACCTTGCAGATGCTCAACTCAATCAAGAAGCTTGGCTTTGCGCTCTCTATTGATGACTTTGGTACTGGGTACTCTTCGCTCTCTTACCTAGCGCACTTCCCTATCGATGAACTTAAGATAGACCGAGCGTTTATCATGGATATCGATACGCTGCCAAAACAGCTCACGGTGATCGAGAACATTATCAACCTTGGTAAATCACTGAATCTGTCTGTTGTTGCCGAAGGGGTCGAGACACGCCATCAAGCGACACTACTATCCAACTTAAATTGCAATTCGATTCAGGGTTTCCACTTCCATCGCCCACAACCAAAGCATGAAGTCGAAGCGCTATTTGCTCAAAACCGCCGACACAGAAACTAGCCAAAGAGACTGAGCGTTTATCCCCCAAATTAGCTTACCTCTTTGGTGTTAATTCGTTGCTTATTAAGCGAAACCTGCCTTATATCAAATTGACCTTTATCAAATCTTCATAAAATGCGCTCTACTGACAGATTTATGGTAATGAGCATATGGAACTCTTATGCCCAGCAGGCAACTTACCTGCGCTAAAGACTGCAATTGATTGCGGTGCCGATGCCGTTTATATCGGCTTTAAAGACGATACCAATGCCCGCCATTTTGCGGGGTTGAACTTCACGGGTAAAAAGCTTGAACGTGCCGCGCAGTATGTTCATGACCACAATAAAAAGCTGCATATCGCCCTAAATACCTTTGCTCACCCAAATGGCTTTGAGCGCTGGACGAATGCCGTTGATCAGGCGGCAGACCTTGGTGTCGATGCATTGATTGTGGCCGATATCGCCGTACTGGATTATGCTGCAAACAAGTACCCAGATCTTGAATTGCATCTCTCAGTACAAGCCTCTGCGACCAACGTAGCGGCCATCGATTTTTACCACAAGAACTTCAATGTGAAGCGCGTGGTTCTACCTCGCGTGCTGTCGATTCATCAGGTCAAACAGCTATCTCGAAACATGACGTCAGATGTTGAACTTGAAGTGTTTGCTTTCGGCAGCCTGTGCATCATGTCTGAAGGACGTTGCTATCTCTCCTCCTATTTGACAGGCGAATCTCCGAACACAGTTGGCGCTTGTTCTCCAGCAAAATATGTACGCTGGCAAGAGACCGAAAGCGGGTTAGAGTCACGTCTAAATGACATTTTGATCGACCGCTACGCACAAGGTGAAAACGCTGGCTACCCTACGCTTTGTAAGGGACGTTTTGAAGCGGAAGTTGACGGTGAACGCAAGCGCTACCACGCCCTTGAGGAGCCAACTAGCCTAAATACCCTATCTATGTTGCCTGAGCTGTTTGCAGCGAATGTCGCATCAGTGAAAATTGAAGGTCGCCAACGCAGTCCAGCCTACGTCGAGCAAGTGACTCGCACTTGGCGCGAAGCCATTGATATGTACCAACGCAACCCAGAGCAATACCAAGTAAAACCAAGCTGGGATAGTGCTCTAGCCAACGTTTCTGAAGGCACACAAACGACACTCGGTGCTTACCACCGTAAGTGGCAATAAGGAGCAAAATACATGAAATATGCATTAGGGCCATTGTTGTACTTTTGGCCAAAGCAAGATGTAGAGAGCTTCTACGAACAAGCAAAATCAAGCTCTGCCGATATTATCTATCTAGGCGAGAGTGTGTGTTCTAAGCGCCGTGAGATGAAACCTGCTCATTGGTTTGATATTGCTAAAGAGCTCAGCGCATCGGGTAAGCAAGTGGTGCTATCCACTATGGCACTACTCGAAGCGCCGAGTGAAGTGAATATCATGAAGAAGTACATCGATAACGGTGACTTTGCGATTGAAGCCAATGACGTATCCGCTATCCAACTTGCCAGTGAAAGTAAGGTACCATTTGTCGTAGGGCCAGCGGTGAACACCTACAACGCTCGCACGCTACAGTTGTTTGCTAAGCAAGGCATGATTCGTTGGTGTATGCCAGTGGAACTGTCACGCGAATGGCTAGAAAACGCCATGAACCAAGCAGACGACTTGGGCATTCGTGGTCAGTTCGAGGTGGAAGTATTTAGCCACGGTTATTTACCGCTCGCGTATTCTGCACGCTGCTTCACTGCTCGTGCAGAAAACCGCGCAAAAGATGACTGCGAAACCTGCTGTATTAAATACCCGACAGGCCTCCAAGTAGAGAGCCAAGAGGGCCAGTCGGTGTTCAACCTAAACGGTATCCAAACGCAATCTGGTTATCAGTACAACCTAATCAACGATCTTAAGTCGATGGAAGGCTTGGTCGATGTTGTACGTCTGAGCCCACTTGGACTGGATACCTTTGCTGAGGTTGACCGCTTCAGAGCCAATGAAGACGGCAGTAACCCAGTCGCCTCACTCGACCGTCAGTGCAACGGTTACTGGCATCAGATTGCTGGTCTCGATATTAAACAGATCTAGTCAAAGCAAATCCAATACAAAGGGCCTCGCTATTCGCGAGGCCCTTTAGTTTCAAAAGATTAAGCCGTCGCTGCGGTATAGCCATTGGTTTGCAGCTTACGTATGTCACGCCAGATAATCACGCCAACCACCAGGCTCAGCGCGACGTTTGACAACGGGTAAGCAATCCAAACGCCAGTGACTCCCCAGAGTTTTGGCATCACATAAAGAAATGGCAATTGAATCAGCATGTTCCCTAAGGTAACAAATAGCGCCTTTCTGCTGTAGCTTATCGCTTGATAGTAAGCGGCGGCAACGACTAGAAATCCATCTAAGAACATCGAGAAAAGATGTAATCGTATCCCCATCACCGTATGTTCAATAAGCTGCGGTTCTGATGAGTTAAATACCGATACCGCCTGATACGGGAACAGATTTAACAATCCGATAAATGCAGCCCCACCGACAACTGAACTTAGCATGGCGACATTAAACAGCTTACGCATATTATCTTCACGGCGCGCACCGTAGTTGTAGCTCAGCAGCGGTTGCATCGCATTGGCAATGCCTTCGGCAATCAAATAGTAGAATGCGACGATATAACCAAGTATCGCATAAGCCCCGACTAAGGTAACCGAACCATACTCTGCAAAGAGTGCATTATGTATCGCCACCATAAATGAGCCATAAGCGTACATAAAGAAGCTCGCCACGCCGATCGAAAAGATCTTGGGCAGCAAATGGAACTGAAACTTAAAGTCCTTCAGTGTTAAGCGCATTTTGGCTCTAGACGTAAAGAAATAGCCAATACCTAAAACAGTGACCACAGCTTGGGCGATAGCGGTTGCGAGAGCAGCCCCTGTTAGCTCCCACCCTAATAAAGCAATGAACCAATAGTCTAGAGCGATGTTGATCACCGCACCCAGCACCATGAGCAAAGTCGCCATATTAGGGCTATCGTCATTACGCAGCAGAAACGGGACAGCGATGGAGCCAAGCGCAAAGACGCCACCGACAATGAGTATATCGAGATACTGCATTGCCAACTCATACATGCGCCCCTGCGCGCCCTGAAGCAATATCATATCATCCGCAAATTGCCACAAAGCAATCGCGACAATAGGGCTTAGCGCGAGCAAGGCCATCATACCGGTTGCCAATGCCTGTTTAGCACCCGCAAGGTCATTCTCACCCTGCTTGATGGAAGCCAAAGCGCCCGTGCCCACGCCGACCATCATCCCAAGTCCAAGGATGACACTGATAACAGGCCAAGCGACATTGATACCCGCGAGCCCCTCCCCACCCATATACTGGCCAATGAATATCCCATCCACGACTTGATACAAGCCGTTGACGAGCATGGCGGCAATGGTTGGGATCGCATAGCGCCAAAACTGTTGATAGATTGATTTTTGTTCCATAACGACTTTACTACGGTTTTATTGTTATCAGATGGCTCATCCAGAACCCTATTCTGGCCTCAGAGCCTTTGTCAGTAGCTGGTTGAGCGAAGCAAACTCACTCTGTGAGAGGTTTACTTTTAGTTTTTCAGCAACGGCGCCGTAAATCTCCGTTTCTGATGCCAAAGGAATGCGAGCCTTCTCAGTAAGTATCACTCTTTTCGCGCGAGCATCATCTGGGCATGGTAGACGCTCCACCAACCCTTTCTTTTCCAACCGCTTAACCATGTTGGTTGCTGAAGGTTTAGACACCTCTAACTCCTTGGCGAGGTCGGTAAGGCGTATTGGTTCTAACGAACCCTGTACCGTCTTCAAATAGTCATACTCATTAAAACTAAGATGCGAGAGTGGATCTTCCTTACAGTAACTACGCCAGACCTTAGCAGTCAGTCGCTCCATTTTCTCTAAATTGACTTCTATAGACATTCACATTACTTATTAATTAGCATGGCTAACTATTTTAGGGCGATTAGAAATAAACTTCAACGCATAAAAAAACACCAGCCAATGGCTGGTGTTTTCGAATTCAACGTGTCTCAGAAAATTAGGCGTCGCTAGGCTCTGCGTTCACTTGCTCTTCTTGCTGTTTCTTCGCTTCTTCTTGTTGTTGAGCTCTAACGATTTCAAAGATTTTTGTCAGCTCTAGGAATGCGTACTTATGCTCTGCAAAATCATAGACGTTTTGGGCGATTGCCAACTTATAGAGCGATACGGCTGTTGGGAAATCACCGTCGATTTGATGACGCTTCGCAAGATAGAAGTACACTTCTGTCAAACGCTCTGCCAATACATTGTTGTCTCGGCTGCTTGCCAAAATCGCTTGGAAGGCCTGCTCTTCCGATACTTGATCTAACATCAGCGCGACCAAGATCCAGCCCCAATCTTTATTGCGAGATAGATATTGCTTATTGAGGTTAATCGCAGCTTCTGATGGACTCGCTTCACGAGAGATGATGTAAAGCCATAACGCGCGGTATGGATCTGATGGCTCTTCTTGGTAATAACGCGTCATGCCTTCGATAGCGAGAGGGATACGGTCCCCGTAGTAAAGTGCGATCGAGCGGTTGCGAAGCGCGTAAGAGTTGGCAGGATCCAGCTCTAAACTTGAATCAAATGCTTCATAGGCTGAATCAAAATCACCAATCTGCGTGAAGTATTGGCCAACTTGGTTGAACACCACTGGCTGAGCAGGATTAAGCTGAAGCGATTGGTTAAAATCAAGTTGCGCCAAATCACGCATACCTAGACTATTGAAATAAGAACCACGCTCAAAGTGCATTTTAGCACGCACGTCATTATCAAGATCGCTGCGTTGAAGTAGCTGAGTCAGTCTTGCAACCTGTACTTCATATTGAACATTGGCTTGCAAAGGCACTGCCATTGGTGGGTTTAACCACTGCTGATCTTGCGTTGATGAGTTGGATGCACAACCCGTCACGACGGCCACTAAACTCAATCCTAAGATTCGAAACCACTTCACTATATTCTTCTCCTTAATGCCTACTATCGCTAAGCGTAACTGACGGCTTTTATTAAATTTTTTTGCCGTGCTGCTTTAATGGTATAGCAGGTAATTTCCTTCGCGCACTAAAAAAGGGGGCGATTGCCCCCTCTTTATAGCATGCTTTTAGACGCAATGGTCTAGAAATGCGAATTATTCTGCGTCAGGTGCCGCTTTTTCATTCGCAGCTTCCGCTGGCTGTTCTACCGCTTCTTTCATGCTTAGACGTACACGGCCTTGGCGGTCGATTTCAAGTACTTTAACTTGAACTTCTTGGCCTTCTTTCAGGTAGTCAGTCACTTTCTCAACACGCTCTTGAGCGATTTGAGAGATGTGTACTAGACCATCTTTACCTGGAAGAACCGTTACGAATGCACCGAAGTCAGCTAGACGAGCAACTTTACCCGTGTAGATCTTACCAACTTCAACTTCTGCTGTGATAGCTTCGATACGAGCGATCGCATCTTTCGCTTGGTCACCGTCAGTCGCCGCGATCTTGATAGTACCGTCGTCTTCGATCTCGATAGTCGTACCAGTTTCTTCAGTTAGCTGACGGATAACCGCGCCACCTTTACCGATAACGTCTTTGATCTTGTCTGCGCTGATCTTCATTGTGTGGATACGTGGAGCGAACTCAGAGATCTCTTCACGAGCACCAGAGATCGCTTCATCCATTACAGAAAGGATGTGCTTACGTGCACCTTGCGCTTGGTTAAGAGCAATTTGCATGATCTCTTTAGTGATACCTTCGATCTTGATGTCCATTTGAAGTGCAGTGATACCAGTGTTAGTACCTGCTACTTTAAAGTCCATGTCACCTAGGTGGTCTTCGTCACCAAGGATGTCAGAAAGTACAACGAAGTCGTCGCCTTCTTTAACAAGACCCATTGCGATACCCGCAACAGAAGACTTGATTGGAACACCTGCATCCATAAGAGCTAGAGACGTACCACATACAGAAGCCATTGAAGATGAACCGTTAGATTCAGTGATTTCCGATACAACACGAACTGTGTATGGGAATTCTTCAACAGAAGGCATTACTGCTGCGATACCGCGCTTAGCCAGTTTACCGTGACCGATTTCACGACGCTTAGGAGAACCTACAAAACCCGTTTCGCCCACACAGTATGGAGGGAAGTTGTAGTGTAGTAGGAAGTGATCTTTACGCTCACCAGTTAGCTCATCGATGATTTGAGCATCACGCTGCGTACCAAGAGTCGCAGTTACTAGCGCCTGAGTCTCACCACGAGTGAACAGTGAAGAACCGTGAGTACGTGGAAGAACGCCAGTGCGTACATCCAGTGCACGAACCATGTCTTTTTCACGACCATCGATACGTGGGTTACCCGCGATGATGCTGCGACGTACAACTGTCTTCTCTAGATCGTGGAAGATAGTGTGGATTTCTTTCGTGTTCGCTTCTGGATCTTCAGCAAGAAGAACATCGTTCACTTCTGCTGCAATCGCGTGAATGCGATCGTAACGAGCCATCTTTTCAGTGATTTGGTACGCTTCAACTAGCTTAGCTTCCGCTAGCTCTGCGATACGCTCGTTAAGAGCCGTGTTCTCTTCTGGAGCAACCCAATCCCAAGCAGGAGTAGCAACTTCAGCTGCAAACTCGTTGATTGCAGTGATGACAGTTTGCTGTTGGTCGTGACCGAACACAACTGCAGATAGCATTTCTTCTTCAGTTAGGTTATCAGCTTCTGATTCAACCATTAGTACTGCAGATTCAGTACCCGCAACAACAAGATCAAGCTTAGATGTTTCTAGCTCAGTGTTGCTTGGGTTAAGAACAAGCTGACCGTCGATGTGACCAACACGTGCTGCACCGATAGGACCGTTGAACGGGATACCAGAGATAGCAAGTGCTGCAGACGTACCAATCATTGTTGGAATGTCTGGCTGTACGTTCGGGTTAACAGAGACAACCGTTGCAATAACCTGAACTTCGTTTTTGAATGCATCTGGGAATAGTGGACGGATTGGACGGTCGATTAGACGAGCTGTCAGTGTCTCACCTTCAGATGGACGACCTTCACGCTTGAAGAAGCCACCTGGAATTTTACCTGCCGCGTAAGTACGCTCTTGGTAGTTAACTGTAAGAGGGAAGAAGTCTTGACCTTCAACCGCTTCTTTTTTACCAACAACAGATACGAATACTGCTGTATCGTCCATTGTTACCATTACAGCTGCAGTAGCTTGACGTGCGATAACGCCTGTTTCTAGCGTCACAGTGTGGTTGCCGTATTGGAACGACTTAACAACTGGTTTTTCGAACATTGTATTTCCTTTTTTCTGGAGCGAGTCCAGACCATTTGATTGTGCGCTCAATGCATTACAAATCGCGACTAGTTCAAACAAACTTAACTCTAAGCAGCGAGTTCTATGCCGCTAAAAGCGAGCAAATGTGCTTGGAATAGTCGCGACCCTGCGGTCGACAAAATGGACTGTAATGTACTGAGCAGATTGTGGCTAAACGGATATGCTTTAGACAACTCTGTTTAGACGGGACGTAGTATAAACTACTTAGTGGAAGTTTTGCCATTAACTAAAGAATTTAGCTAACAAAAAAGGGGCATATAGCCCCTTTTAACAAACTTTCTATGCAGACGCTGATTAGCGACGTAGGCCTAGACGTTTGATTAGGTCTTGGTAGCGAGCTAGGTTTTTACCTTTTAGGTAATCTAGAAGCTTACGACGACGAGAAACCATACGTAGAAGACCACGACGGCTGTGGTGATCGCCTTTGTGTGCTTTGAAGTGACCTTGTAGGTGGTTGATAGAAGCTGTAAGTAGAGCTACTTGAACTTCTGGTGAACCAGTGTCGCCTTCGCCTTGTGCGTATTCTGCAACGATTGCTGCTTTAGTTTCTGCATTCAGAGACATAATTCTCTCCTAATAAGAGTAAGTTTAAAATTTGTAGCAGCCAATCTCTGATTCAGCCGCTACGCGAAGCGCGAATTATAGGGAATAATTCTAGCTAGAGCAAGGAGTATTCGTCGCTCTATTGAGTACTTCTTCCTCACGGAAAACAACGAGTCGCTTAGGTGCAAGCTTGGCATCGTCATTCATCGCGCCAACGCCGATGAATAAACGCTTTTCACCCATGGTCATGCGTACTGGCGCATCGACTGGTAAGCCTGAAACCTGCACTGGCTGACCATGCTGAAGCAAGTCACCAAGCTCAGGTGATACATTCACTTCTTGAAGGTCTTGTACTGCGCTGTCCATTGGCATTAGCAGTGGATCAAGCAGCTCTCGCGGCTGACGCTCTTCACGCTTTGCCTGTTCGAATAGCTCGTTAAGCTGCTCTAGGGTCACCATGTTCTCATAAGGGTACTTAGCAACCGCCGTACGACGCAGCATAGTCACGTGCGCACCACAGCCTAGCATTTCGCCCAAATCATCGACGATAGTACGGATGTACGTGCCCTTCGAGCAGTGTACTTCCATCTCTACTTCGTCACCTTCAAAGCGATGTAGGACGATTTCATACACAGTGATCTTGCGCGCCTCACGCGGTACTTCGATACCTTGGCGAGCGTACTCATAAAGTGGCTTACCTTGATATTTCAGTGCTGAGAACATTGACGGCACTTGATCAGACTCACCACGGAACTTATCGATGCATTCATCAAGAAGCTCTGGAGTGACGTTGATATCGCGAGTTTCAACCACTTCGCCATCAGAGTCAGAGGTATTGGTGCGCTCACCAAGTTTAGCGATCACGCGGTAGCGCTTGTCTGAATCCAATAGGAATTGCGAAAACTTGGTGGCTTCGCCCAAGCAAATTGGCAGCATGCCAGTTGCTAGTGGGTCAAGAGCACCCGTGTGCCCTGCTTTTTCAGCAAAGTAGATACGCTTTACTTTTTGCAGAGCATCATTCGATGAGATACCGGTAGGTTTATCTAGAAGGATAACGCCGTTGACTGGACGTCCCTTGCGACGTCTAGCCATTACTGCTCTTCTCCCTCAGCGCCGTTTTCTTCGCTACGACCAGCTTCGTTTTGCTTACGCTTGTCTTCGTTAACCACTTCGCTCACTAGATTAGACATACGCATACCTTCAACAAGCGTGTTGTCGTAGTGGAAACGTACTTCTGGCGTTAGACGTAGGCGAATGCGCTTACCTAGCATCATACGAATATGAGCTTCGTGCTCACGAAGTGCTGCTAGGCTAGATTCAGGCGTTTGCTCGCCCACACATAGGAAAGTGACGAATACTTTTGCGTATGCTAGGTCACGAGACACTTCTACGTCTGAAATCGTCACCATACCTAGGCGAGAATCGCGAACTTCGCGTTGAAGGATAAGAGCAAGCTCTTTTTGTAGTTGCTGCGCAACACGTTGTGTGCGGCTAAATTCTTTTGACATTTCTTTTCTCACTATAGAAAGAATGGGGGGATGGTAAATACCAGCCCCCCATGGCGTATTCAACAACCATCAATACTCAAGTTAAAAACTGAGTAGCGATTTTGTCAATTAGTCTAGAGTACGTTTGATTTCAACGATTTCGAATACTTCGATTTGGTCGCCAACGCGAACATCGTTGTAGTTCTTAACGCCGATACCACACTCGTAACCGTTCTTAACTTCTTGAACGTCATCTTTGAAGCGGCGTAGAGATTCTAGCTCACCTTCGTAGATTACAACGTTATCACGCAGTACGCGGATAGGGTTGTTACGCTTGATAGTACCTTCTGTCACCATACAACCCGCGATTGCGCCAAGTTTTGGAGACTTAAATACGTCACGTACTTCTGCAAGGCCGATGATTTCTTGCTTGAACTCAGGAGCAAGCATACCGCCCATTGCTTGTTTCACTTCGTCAATCAACTGGTAGATGATTGAGTAGTAACGTAGGTCTAGGTTTTCAGTTTCAACAGCACGGCGAGCAGATGCATCAGCACGTACGTTAAAGCCTAGGATGATAGCGTTAGAAGCTGCTGCTAGTACTGCATCAGTTTCTGTAATACCACCTACACCAGAACCAACAATGTTCACTTTAACTTCATCAGTAGACAGTTTCAGTAGAGAGTCAGAGATTGCTTCTACAGAACCCTGTACGTCCGCTTTTAGTACTACGTTTAGTTCAGCAACATCACCAGCAGCCATGTTAGAGAACATGTTCTCTAGTTTCGCTTTTTGCTGACGTGCTAGCTTAACTTCACGGAATTTACCTTGACGGTAGTTCGCTACTTCACGTGCTTTACGCTCATCACGTACAACTGTTGCTTCGTCACCTGATGATGGAACACCAGATAGGCCAAGGATCTCAACTGGGATAGATGGACCAGCTTCAGTCACTTCTTTACCTAGCTCGTCACGCATCGCACGTACACGGCCGTATTCTTGACCACAAAGTACGATGTCGCCTTTACGTAGCGTACCAGATTGAACTAGAACTGTTGCAACTGGACCACGGCCTTTATCTAGGAATGATTCAACAACCACACCAGATGCCATGCCGTCAGCAACTGCTGTTAGCTCAAGTACTTCTGATTGAAGTAGGATAGCTTCTAGAAGACCATCGATGTTAGTACCTTGTTTCGCAGAGATGTGAACGAACATGTTCTCACCGCCCCACTCTTCAGGGATAACGTCGTACTGCGCCAGCTCGTTCTTAACGTTGTCTGGGTTCGCGTCTTCTTTATCGATCTTGTTCACTGCAACAATCAGAGGAACACCCGCCGCTTTCGCGTGTTGGATCGCTTCGATTGTTTGTGGCATTACACCATCGTCTGCAGCTACAACTAGAACAACGATATCTGTCGCTTGAGCACCACGAGCACGCATTGCGGTAAACGCCGCGTGTCCAGGAGTATCAAGGAAAGTAATCATGCCGTTTTCAGTTTCTACGTGGTATGCACCAATGTGCTGGGTAATACCACCCGCTTCGCCTGAAGCAACGTGAGTACGACGGATGTAGTCAAGTGTCGATGTCTTACCGTGGTCAACGTGACCCATGATAGTTACAACAGGAGCACGAGAAACGGCCTCTGATGTTTCATCACGATCAGACAGCACTGCTTCTTCCAGTTCGTTCTCTTTACGTAGAACAACTTTGTGGCCCATTTCTTCAGCAACAAGCTGTGCAGTTTCTTGGTCGATAACTTGGTTGATAGTCGCCATTGCGCCCATCTTCATCATCACCTTGATGACTTCTGTTGCTTTAACAGACATCTTGCTTGCTAGCTCAGAAACAACAACGGTTTCGCCGATAACAACATCTTGCTTAGCAACCTGAGCTGTCTTATCGAAGCCGTGCTGCATAGACGTAGGCTTAGCCAGTTTGCCTTTCTTACCACGTTGGTTACGACCGCCACGACCGCCGCGGTTGTCTTCTTGTGGGCTCGCCTTCTTCTTACGACGGCGAGGTGCTTTTTCTTCTTTACGGTCTTGAGCATCTTCTGCTTCACGAGCGTATTTAGAAGTGGTGGTGTGGTAGTCACCCTCTTCTTTTGGTTTCTTCTCTTCAGCAGTCCAACGAGCTTCGTTTTCTTCCGCTAGTTTGCGAGCTTCTTCAGCTAGACGAGCCGCTTCAGCTTCCGCCTTACGTTGCGCCTCTTCTTCTTGACGACGTTTTAGTTCGTCCGCTTCTTTCTTCGCTTCAGCATTCTTTGCGTTCATTTCTTTCTTAGCCTTTTCCGCTTCTTCGCGCTTAGCAGCATCTGCTTCAGGTTGCTCAGCCTCACGTTTAGCTTTTTCCTCTGCTAGACGTTTTTCTTCGGCTTCGCGCTGAGCTTTCTCTTCTGCTTCACGCTGTGCTTTCTCTGCAGCTTCACGTTTGGCTAGCTCTTCGGCTTCACGTTGGGCACGCTCTTCCGCCTCACGATTTGCTGCTTCCTCAGCTTCACGTTTTGCTTGCTCGTCGATCGCACTGCGCTTGACATAAGTGCGCTTCTTGCGCACTTCTACTTGTACATCTTTGCTCTTACCGCCACCGGCAGAAACAGACAGAGTGCTACGAGTTTTACGCTGCAGCGTAAGACGAGTAGGCTCTGACTCACCAGATGTATCACCATGTTCTTTCTTAAGGTGAGTGAGAAGCGTTTGCTTCTCTTCATCGTTCACCTGATCGCTTTCTGATTTCTTCAGACCAGCATCAGCAAGTTGTTCAATTAGGCGTTCAACTGGCGTACCAATCTCTTCGCTAAGTGCTTTAACCGTAAGTTTTGTCATGCAACTACCTCCTTGCTGATTATTATTCTTCGTCGCCGAACCAACAGATGTTACGTGCAGCCATGATTAGCTCACCTGCGCGCTCTTCTGTTAGCCCTTCAATGCCCTCTAGCTCATCGACACCTTGATCTGCAAGGTCTTCAAGAGTAGCTACACCTTTTGCAGCCAGTTTAAATGCCATTTCACGCTCTAGACCTTCTAGTCCTAGTAGGTCTTCAGCTGGCTCAACACCTTCGAATGACTCTTCCTGAGCAAGAGCAAGTGTCGTTAGGGCATCTTTTGCACGGCTACGAAGCTCTTCTACAAGCTCTTCGTTTAAGCCGTCGATTTCCAGAAGCTCGTTAACTGGCACGTAGGCCACTTCTTCTAGAGTTGAGAAGCCTTCCTCAACAAGCATTTCCGCGAAGTCTTGCTCGATGTCTAGGTGCTTCATAAAGTTTTCGATAGAAGCTGATGCTTCTTCTTGGTGTTTCTTCTGAAGGTCTGCAACTGTCATTACGTTCAGTTCCCAACCTGTAAGTTGAGATGCAAGACGTACGTTTTGACCGCTACGACCGATAGCTTGCGCTAGGTTATCTGCTTCAACTGCGATGTCCATTGCGTGCGCATCTTCATCAACGATGATAGAAGCAACGTCTGCTGGTGCCATTGCGTTGATAACAAACTGAGCTGGGTTATCGTCCCAAAGAACGATATCGATACGCTCACCGCCAAGCTCACCAGAAACCGCTTGTACACGTGCACCACGCATACCCACACACGCACCCACAGGGTCGATACGCTTGTCGTTTGTTTTCACAGCGATCTTCGCGCGAGAACCTGGATCGCGCGCAGCGCCTTTCAGTTCGATTAGCTCTTCAGCAATCTCTGGCACTTCCACACGGAACAACTCAGCAAGCATTTCTGGCTTAGAACGAGTAATGAATAGCTGGAAACCGCGAGCTTCAGGAGCCACTTTGTAAAGAAGACCACGTACACGGTCACCTGGACGGAAGTTTTCACGTGGAAGCTGGTCATCGCGTAGGATCACGGCTTCTGCGTTGTTACCAAGGTCTAAAATGATAGTGTCACGGTTAACTTTCTTAACCACACCTGTCACCAGATCGCCTTCGTTGTCGATAAACTGCTCAACGATTTGCGCGCGCTCAGCTTCACGTACTTTCTGAACGATAACTTGCTTCGCTGTTTGCGTCGTGATGCGGTCAAACGTTACTGACTCGATTTCTTCTTCTACGAAGTCGCCTAGTTCAACAGATTCATCGTCATACTGCGCAGCTTCGATAGAAATTTCTTTCGTTGGGAATTCAACTTCTTCTACTGCCATCCAGCGACGGAAAGTTTCAAATTCGCCAGTTTTGCGGTCAATAGCAACACGAACTTCAATTTCCATTTCGTGTTTTTTCTTTGTAGAGGTCGCCAATGCAATCTCTAGCGCTTCAAAGATACGCTCACGAGGAACAGCTTTCTCGTTAGAAACTGCTTCTACTACCGCTAAAATTTCTTTACTCATTTATCTAGCCTCTAAGCTTTTATTATTAGGGACCTAAAATTTAGGGATAAGGTTAGCTTTTGAAATGTTGCTTAGCGCCATTTCTTCTTCGTTACCATCAGCAAGGATGGTCACTGTCTCGCCTTCAATAGATTGGATGACACCTTTCCATTTACGACGGTTGCCGACAGCCATTTTTAGAACGATGCTGACCTCGTGACCAATAAATTGTTGGTAATGTGCTGCTTTGAAAAGTGGTCTTTCTAGGCCTGGTGAAGACACCTCTAGGTTATAAGCCACCGTAATTGGGTCTTCGACATCCATTACTGCACTTACTTGATGACTTACTTCTGCGCAAGCATCAACAGTAATACCATCTTCATGGTCGATATAGATTCGAAGGGTAGAATGCTCACCTGCACGGATGAACTCTAAACCAACAAGCTCGTAGCCAATTGCCTCAACAGGCGCTTCGAGCAATTCTGTAAGTTGTCTTTCTAAACCAGTCATTTAACCACTCCAGAAACAAAAAAAGGGCATATAGCCCAATTTAAATTCCAAGCACTTGTATTTGCGGCCTTTTAAAAAGCGCAAATAACAAAAAACCCCGATAGTCGGGGTTTTTTGTTGCTGGACCCTGATCATCGAGAAAAAATAACACCCTAAAAAGATAGTTGGTGTTTCCTCGATGTGCAGTGATTTTTTCACACTGCTAAACTTGCAATCCATCAACACTTAGAAAGTATTGGTTGCGGGGGCCGGATTTGAACCGACGACCTTCGGGTTATGAGCCCGACGAGCTACCAAGCTGCTCCACCCCGCGTCCGACGTGCTGAGCATTATACGCTCAACAACCTGTATTACAAGTTTATAAATAATGGTGCCGAGAGAGGGACTCGAACCCTCACACCAAAGGCACTAGCACCTCATGCTAGCGTGTCTACCAATTTCACCATCTCGGCATCTAAGCTTTTCGATTCGTTAGAATCAATCGACTTATTGAGGGATCTCGTCGCTGTTTTCAGCTGGAACATCACTCGCTGCATCAGCTGCTTGCTCAATCACTTGACCTTGAGTAGGGTCAACCCATTGAGACTCACCTTTGTGAGTGTACATGTTGCCAAGTACTAAGCTGATAACAAAAAATACGATTGCAAAAATTGCAGTCATTCGGGTTAGGAAATTTCCTGAGCCACTAGCACCAAACACTGTGTTTGAAGCGCCAGCACCGAATGAGGCTCCCATATCTGCGCCTTTACCTTGTTGAATCAACACTAGGCCAATAACACCAAGCGCAGCCAACAGGTAAATCACAAGTAGAACTTGAATCATGTGTCCACCTATGTTCCTAATTGTTGAGCCAGCGCCGCTTTCCTTGCTGTACGCACTGAAAACCTGGCTATGACCTCCTAAGCGAAGGCGGTGGCAATACTAGCGAATGCCGCACTGACTGACAAGAGAAAAATGACAAAAATCTTTCGCCGAGCAACCGAACGCTCAAAAAAAGGGCAAAAGAACAATTACCGATAAGAATAAGCGAGTAATCATATAAAAAATAAGCAAGAACCAAAAGAACTAATTTGGTTCTTGCTCATGCTAAACAGTCTCTATTTAGCAGTTTTCTTTTACGATATCAGCAATGTATTGTGCTGACTGATTCACTAGCGCGTCATCCTCGCCTTCAACCATAACACGCAGCAGTGGCTCTGTGCCCGATTTGCGAAGTAGTACACGACCTTTATCGCCAAGATCCGCTTCCGCTTTCGCTACCGCCTGTTTTACAGCTTCTGCTTCTAGCGGGTTTGCATCGCCACTGAAACGAACGTTAATCAGCACTTGTGGGTAGAGCGTCATGCCACTTGCAAGCTCATTGAGCGACATCTTCGCACCAATCACAGAAGCAAGCACTTGCAGCGCAGCCACGATAGCATCACCCGTCGTCACTTTATCAAGCAGGATAACGTGACCTGAGTTTTCTGCACCGATGCGCCAGTCACGCTCAAGCAATTGTTCCATGACATAGCGGTCACCAACGGCTGCGCGAACGAATGGGATTCCAAGCTGCTTAAGACCATTCTCCATACCTAGGTTGGTCATTAGAGTACCGACAACACCACCTTTTAGCTCGCCACGACGTAATGCGTCACGGGCAATAATGTAGGCAATTTGGTCACCATCTACTTTGTTGCCTAGGTGATCGACCATGATGATGCGGTCGCCATCACCATCAAAAGCAAGGCCAAGGTCGGCTTTTTCTTCAACCACTTTTGCTTGTAGAGCTCGTACGTCCGTGGCACCCACTTCAGCGTTAATGTTGGTACCATCTGGGTCAACACCAATAGAAATTAGCTCAGCGCCAAGCTCTTTAAATACTGAAGGTGCAATCTTATAAGTGGCACCATGAGCACAATCGATAACAATTTTTAGACCTGCTAGGCTCAAATCGTGTGGGAAGGTGCTCTTACAAAACTCGATATAACGACCCGCAGCATCGGTCAAACGACTTGCTTTACCAAGCTCAGCCGATTCAACACACTCAATCTCTTTGTCCAGCTCTTCTTCAATCGCTAGCTCAATTGAGTCCGGAAGTTTCGTTCCCTCAGAAGAGAAGAACTTAATGCCGTTGTCATAATATGGGTTATGCGAAGCAGAAATAACGATGCCAGCTTCCGCGCGGAAAGTCTGCGTTAGATAAGCCACTGCAGGAGTTGGCAATGGACCAGTGAAGATGGCTTTTAGACCCGCTGCAGAAAGACCCGCCTCTAGTGCCGATTCCAACATATAGCCAGAGATACGCGTGTCTTTACCGATGATCACTTTCTTTGTGCCTTGCTTCGCAAGAACACGACCCGCAGCCCAGCCTAGTTTAAGTACAAAGTCAGGTGTAATTGGGTATTGACCCACTTTTCCACGAACACCGTCGGTACCAAAATAACGTCGTTGTGACATTCTATTTCCTTATTCGTTTTTATAAATTTGATTGCATCATCTGGACGATTTTCATCGCCTCAACGGTTTCCACCGCATCATGAACGCGGATAATCTGTGCCCCTTTCGCGGCAGCGAGCGTCGCACAGGCAAGGCTTCCCGCTAAACAATCCGCGGGGGCTTTATCTAACAATTTGAAAATCATTGATTTACGCGACATACCAGCAAGAATAGGCAATTCAAATTGATGGAATTTATCTAGATGCGCTAGCAGATGATAATTATGTTCGAGTGTTTTGCCAAATCCAAACCCCGGATCTAAGATGAGTTTATCACGAGAAATGCCGGCTGCTTCGCACGCAGAGATACGTTCTTGTAAGAATTCCGCCACGTCTTTCAAAAGATCCTCATAGGTCGGATTCATTTGCATAGTGCGCGGCTGGCCTTGCATGTGCATCAGACAAATCGGCACTCCTGCCTTAGCCGCCACTTCTAAAGCGCCCGGTTCTTGAAGTGCACGGACATCATTAATGATATCCGCCCCCGCCTCTACCGCTTGACGCATCACTTCTGCCTTACTCGTATCGACAGAAATCCATACGTCATGTCGTTCACGGATGGCTTTAATGACTGGGATAACACGCTTTAGCTCTTCTTGTAGTTCAACATCTGGCGCTCCAGGGCGCGTTGACTCGCCACCTACATCGACAATGGTAACCCCAGACGCAACCATAGCGTCAACTTGTTCAAGCGCGGCATCAACCGAATTGAATTTCCCACCATCGGAGAATGAGTCTGGCGTGACATTGACGATGCCCATGACTTGGGGCGTATCGAGAGAGAGTGTTTTGTTGTTTGCTTGTAAAATCATAACTGCTTTAAACGACAAAAGCCCCGAGCTAGGCTCGGGGCTTAATCACAAGTGGTTACTCTGAGTCTTTCTTAGTTGGCTCAGAAGACACGTTTTCTGCCTTTGTTTCTGAGTCAGCGGCTGGCGCAGCTGGCTCTTCTGCTTTAGGCTCTGGCTTAGCCTCTGCCTTTTCTTGCTGCGCTGCCGCTTGGTCAGCCCAGCCTGCTGGCTCACGAATATCCGATTTTCGCTCCATCAGGTCATCAATCTGACCTGCATCGATGGTCTCGTATTTTACAAGCGCATCTTTCATGGCGTGCATGATATCCATGTTGTCTTCGAGTATCTGCTTAGCACGATCGTAGTTTCGGTCAATCAAGAGACGAACTTCTTCGTCAATCAGTTTCGCCGTTTCACCCGATACGTGTTTCGTTTGAGTTACGCTACGACCTAGGAACACTTCACCTTCATCTTCCGCGTACAGTAGAGGACCCAATTTTTCAGAGAAGCCCCACTGTGTCACCATCTTACGAGCGATATCTGTCGCACGTTCGATATCGTTTGATGCGCCTGTCGATACCTTGTCTTTACCGTAGATAAGTTCTTCAGCTAGACGGCCGCCGTATAGACTTGAGATCATCGACTCAAGGTGCTGACGAGACATACTCACACGGTCTTGCTCTGGTAGGTACATAGTCACACCCAGTGCACGACCACGTGGGATAATAGATACCTTGTACACAGGGTCGTGTTCAGGAACCAGGCGACCAACGATGGCGTGACCCGCTTCGTGGTATGCCGTTGATTCTTTGGTTTCTTCAGAAAGCACCATAGAGCGGCGCTCTGCACCCATCATGATCTTGTCTTTCGCTAGTTCGAACTCAACCATAGACACGTTGCGTTTGTTACCACGCGCTGCAAACAGAGCAGCTTCGTTAACTAGGTTAGCAAGGTCTGCACCAGAGAAGCCTGGGGTACCACGTGCGATCAAAGATGGCTCAACGTCTGACGCTAGAGGTACTTTACGCATGTGTACTTTCAAGATCTGTTCACGACCACGTACATCAGGTAGACCAACCACAACTTGACGGTCAAAACGACCAGGACGAAGTAGAGCTGGGTCAAGTACGTCAGGACGGTTAGTTGCCGCAATAACGATGATACCCTCGTTACCTTCAAAACCATCCATCTCTACGAGCATTTGGTTAAGGGTTTGCTCACGCTCATCGTGACCACCACCAACACCAGCGCCACGCTGACGACCTACCGCATCGATTTCATCGATGAAGATGATACAAGGTGCTGCTTTCTTCGCTTGTTCAAACATGTCACGTACACGAGATGCACCCACACCCACGAACATTTCTACGAAGTCAGAACCAGAAATCGTAAAGAACGGTACCTTCGCTTCGCCGGCAATCGCTTTAGCAAGAAGCGTTTTACCAGTACCTGGAGGACCAACCATTAGAACACCCGTTGGGATCTTACCGCCCAGCTTCTGGAAGCGGCTTGGATCACGTAGGTAGTCTACGAGCTCTTTAACGTCCTCTTTTGCTTCGTCACAACCTGCAACGTCAGCAAAGGTAGTTTTGATCTGTTCTTCGCTCATCATGCGAGCTTTACTCTTACCGAACGACATAGCGCCTTTACCGCCGCCGCCTTGCATCTGGCGCATGAAGAAAATCCAGACACCGATAAGAAGAATCATAGGGAACCACGAGATGAAGATAGTGCCAAGCAGGCTCTGCTCTTCCGGTGGCGTACCCGAAACTTTCACGTTTTGATTAATTAGGTCATCAAGAAGTTTTTGATCATAAACTGGCATGTAAGTCACAAAACGACCGCCACCGCCACGACGAGTAAAGGTTATCTCGCTGTCTTTGAATTGAGCTTCTTGAATCTGGCCATTGCCAACTTCCTGTACGAACGTGGTGTAATCTACCGCTCGGCCGTTACTTTCTCCCGGCCCAAAGCTTTGGAATACCGACATCAACACAACGGCGATGACTAACCACAAAATTAAATTCTTTGCCATGTCACTCAAGGTGTCAGCCTCTCGATAACTAATTGTAATTAAAGGTAGGGTACTACAGTTTTTAGGCTGTAGCTACATTGTTAATTTTGTCTTTGTAAACTAATGTTCAGCCTTTGAAACCATTAGCCACAATAAACACCTCACGAGAGCGAGCTCTAGATGAGTCAGGCTTGCGAATCTTCACAACTTTGAAGGCTTCACGTACCTGTTTTACGTATTCATCAAACCCTTCGCCTTGGAACACTTTCACGACGAAACTGCCGCCAGGTGCTAAAGTTTGATGACACATATCTAATGCTAGTTCAACAAGATACATTGCTCTAGGCTGATCGACAGATAAGTTTCCTGCCATGTTCGGAGCCATATCAGACATTACTACGTCGACCATATCCGGTTGGATTCTTTCTAGTAGTGCATCGAGCACCGCTTCTTCACGAAAATCGCCCTGAAGGAAGCTCACACCAGAGATAGGATCCATTGGCAACAAGTCACAGGCAATCACCTGTCCTTCGTCGCCAACGACTTTAGCTGCGTATTGAGACCACCCACCAGGAGCAGCACCAAGGTCAACCACAGTCATCCCAGGTTTCAGTAGCTTATCTTTATTTTGAATCTCTTCAACCTTAAAGATAGCACGTGAACGATAGCCTTTTCGTCTGGCCTCGTTGGCATATTTATCATCGAAATGCTCTTTTAGCCAACGACCAGAACTGGCCGAATGTTTTTGCTTACTCATTCAATTTCCAACTCGATAAGGGCAAGCCCTTAGAATAAAGTATAGTCTTCGTCATTAGATGGCGTTAAAATACGACTTTTCAACCCTAATAGTAAATAAATTTGGCCGCGTTATGAACCTAAGCACCAAACAAAAACAGCACCTAAAAGGCCTAGCACACGCACTGAAACCCGTTGTGCTTATGGGCGCAAATGGACTAACAGAGGCTGTTCTAGCGGAAATCGAAATCGCTCTTGACCACCATGAACTGATTAAAGTGAAGGTGGCGTCAGAAGACCGTGAAACTAAACTGCTGATTATCGACGCAATTGTGCGCGAAACGAAAGCGGAGAAAGTTCAGGTTATCGGTAAGACTCTTGTTCTTTACCGTCAGTCAGAGCAAAAGAAAATCGAACTGCCACGCAAGTAATTTGTTGATCAGTTGATTTTATAGAAACAATTTGTTTCAAAGTGGAAAAGGTCGCATCTGCGGCCTTTTCATTTTTCTGACAAGGGGTATCTGTCAAACAAGTACGACGCCACCATCATGCAGGCACAAAAAATGTATGGTCCGCCCCGTTATTGCAACTACAATTTAGTAATAACGGAGTTGGTTTGCGCTAATGATGAAATGGTCTCCCCCTCCCACTAACGGCGTCATATTGCGCCAAAATAGAACTAGTTCTATTTTATCAGAAATAAGGGGAAGACCATGATTAAGCGTAAAACAATAGGCCTCGATTTAGCAAAAAATAGTTTCTTCTTTGTGGTTTTGAACGAGCATGGAAAGCGGGTAACCCGAAAGAAGTTAAGCAGAAACCAGGTACTACCATACTTGGCAAACCTAGATCTGTCAGTCGTTGCTATGGAAGCTTGCTCCTCAGCCCATTACTGGGGGCGTGAGATTAGAAAACTTGGTCATGATGTTCAACTTTTGCCGCCTCAGCATGTTAAAGGTTATTTACGTGGTCAAAAAAATGATTACAACGATGCTCAAGCGATAGCTGAAGCCTCGCAACACGGAGCTATGCGAACGGTCGCGATAAAATCAATTGAACAACAGGATCAGCAAAGCATCCTTCATATGCGCCGACTTTTAAATGTCGAACGAACCAGGCTAATTAACCATATCCGTGGGCTTTTGAGTGAATACGGTATCGTCATAGCCCAGCGAGCCTCTACGGTTAAAAAAGAAGTCCCCAGAATACTAGAAGATGCTGAAAATGAGTTGACTAATGTGTTTCGCCAATTTCTTAACCGTCAATATTTGCGATTGCTTGATATCGAGAAAGAACTGAGTGCGTATCAGGATTATATAGAAGCCACTGTTAAATCGAATGATACTTGTCAGCGTTTAATTACAATGCCTGGTGTCGGTTCTATCGTAAGTATTTCCTTAACCTCTTGGATGGGAGATGGGTATCAGTTTAAGCGCGGCAGAGATGCTGCGGCAGCTTTAGGATTAATCCCCCGTCAAAACAGCACTGGAGGAAAAAATGTCTTACTGGGTATTAGTAAAAGGGGTGACTCCCACCTCCGCTCTTTAGTTGTTAACGGTGCAAGAGCTGTAGTTGCTCATGCTAAGAAGAAGACCGATAAGCTTAGTATCTGGATTAACCGCTTGGTTGAGCAAAGAGGCTTTAATCGAGCTGTTATTGCGTTCGCGAACAAAATGTTACGGATGGCGTGGGTAATTGTGACTAAGAAACAGGAGTATAAACCAATCGAAAAGTTAGCAGGTTGCTAACTCTTTAATCTGAAATTTTTAATATCACCAAATTTGTGTGATTAGCATTTAAGATGAGACACAGGTCAAACCGACGTACCCAAAACCTGACGAATACATCGGATATTAAGTCCGAGCTAATGATTAGTAGGATGGTACGTGCGAATGATTCATCAAGGTCCGAAGTTATAGCTTCAATATGAGAGACCGAATATATGACCGCTAACCTGTCCCTATCATCGAAATGCTGCTTGCGCAAATGGGGGAGACCATATATGTATTCGGAGTCCACGTTGGGAACACTAACTTCCCCGCTCCACGATGATATCCGCGCCAGATTATCCTTAAAAAAGCCGAAAGCATTAAATGCTATTTTTGTGACAGGTTACTAATCTGGCCGATTGACCGTTTTGTCATCACGTTCATTGGCGTTGCAAACTTGGTTATGGCTATGCAGCCTGAAAAGCTTGGCGGTGATACAACACCGCCCAAGCTATTCTCGCCAGCTTGTTGGCAAGTGCTACTAAAACCACATTAAAAGGTTTCGTTACTCGAAGATTCACTAACCAATCTCCAAACACCTTTCCTGTTGTTTCTATCCTAGAAAGTACGGCCCGAGCGCCATGAATAAATAGAGTCCTTAGGTGTTTATTCCCTCGTTTACTCATGCCTAACAGCTTAGACTTTCCCCCTGTTGAGAATTGTCTAGGAACTAACCCAAGCCATGCTGCCATCTCTCGCCCTCCATCGAAATTAGAAGCGGAACTGATGTTCGCTACGCACAACGTTGCCGTTAAATCACCGACCCCTGGGATGGTCTTCAGCAACTCTGCGCTTTCATTACTTATAGCGATGCTTTTCAACTTTTGGTCTTGCTCAGAGACTCGGTCATTTAAGTACTTGTAGTGTTCATGAATCGAGAGAAGTTCAGCAATAAGACTTTGTGGCAATTCAACATCTTGTTCCGCTAACCATTGAAACAGTGTTTTCATCTTCGCATGCCCTCTAGGGAAGCTGAGTCCAAATTCGAGTAGCAATGCACCAATACGACTCATACATGCGGTTCGTTCTTTCACATAGCCTTCTCGTACACGATGAATAGCAGAAATAACTTGAGCTTCTTCTGATTTAACCGAGACAAATCTCATGGTTGGTCGACTGGCGGCTTCGGCTATCGCAGCTGCGTCGATGAAGTCATTCTTATTGCCTTTGACGTAAGGCTTTACATATTGAGGTGGGATGAGACGAACTCGATGCCCAAAGGCTTGGCACTTTCTTGCGAGCCAGTGAGCACCACCGCAGGCTTCGAAAGCAATCGTTGTGTGTTCGAGTGAGGATAAGAAACGCAGGAGTTGGCTTCGATTAAACTTACGGCGAATAACTTCCTTGCCAGAATAATTATTACCTACTGCATGAAAGCAGTGCTTACCTAAATCGATACCTAAAATGTGGATGGTAGACATATGGTTCACCTCGTTCTGAGAGCCTACTCTAAGCGTAGGGGCTTAAGAGTGAGGCGGACCATATAATTAAGCCGCCAAATTGGCGACTTTCTTTCGACCTTTCAGTCAACAACGTAGCTTAAACGTAAGCTACCTTGTCGATTTCGAAGTCTTTTTGACCGCCAGGAGTCACGATTGTCACTTCGTCACCTTCCATTTTACCGATAAGGCCACGCGCGATCGGTGAGCTTACTGAGATACGACCAGATTTAATATCGGCTTCGTCATCACCCACGATTTGGTAAGTCTGCTCAGCATCCGTATCGATATCAATTAGAGTCACAGTAGAGCCAAAGATGATCTTACCCGTGTTGTCTAGCTTCGTCACATCGATAACTTGCGCGACAGACAGCTTGTATTCAATATCACGAATTTGGGCTTCACAGATGCCCTGCTCTTCACGAGCTGCGTGATATTCTGCGTTCTCTTTTAGGTCACCAAGTTCACGCGCTTCTGCAATTGCTTCAGAAATCTGTGGACGAAGTTTAAGTAGACGATCTAGCTCTTCACGTAGCTGCTGTTCGCCACGTACAGTCATTGGAACCTTTTCCATTGTAACAACCTCTTTTCCAAAGCATCCTTTGGACAATAAAACCCTACTCAAGCAAGCCTGAGTACAATTTGAAAAATAAACTGGATTAAGCCTAGTGTAATCAATCCGTGGATACAAATCACTGAGATTCGGATTCTGAGGCAATAAGGAAGCACTTATTGCTGGCACTGGCTGTTGTGCTCTTTCTGATAACAATCAGAGTTGTTCTTTTAGAGCAACGCAACAATATAGCCTAGTTGGCTTTGATTTCGCAAGGTAAACCACGCTAACGATAGTATGAAAGTGTGAGCGACCTAGTGTCCTTTTCGCTGAGCAGTATAAAGACTATTCGAAGCAAATTTTTGCGAAAATTAAACGCTTTATCTCGACTTAATAGGTTGTTAGCCTACATTAAAACTAAGCCCATTCTTCTTTGAATCGCCATGACACCAAAACTCTCACTCAGCTGTCTTCTGCTTTTTTCATCGTCGATATTTGCCACCGGCATCGATGCCAGCAAGCACTTACCATATGGTAGTCGCAATGCGCAGCTAATCGCACCACTCTCAAGCCCAGAGCAGCCTCTTATCGCAGAAAATATCGATCAATTCTTTCCACCAGCGAGTACGTTAAAAGTCGTAACAGCTTTGGCCGCAAAACTAACGTTACCCGATAGTTTTCGATTTGAAACCACGCTTTATACATCAGGCAAAGACCTTATCATCAAGTATTCAGGAGATCCTACCTTTAGTCGAGCATCACTGACGACTATGCTCAAAGAGGCTAAATCAGAAGTAGGTTCACGCTTTAATAATATTTGGTTAGATGACCGAGCTTTCGCAGGCTATCAGCGCGGTGTTGGGTGGCCTTGGGATATTCTTGGGGTTTGCTACAGCGCTCCAGCATCGGCCATTACCCTTGACGGTAATTGTGTCCAAGGTGCGCTCTACACCAATAGCAATGGTTCCACACGTGTTAATATCCCATCACACCAGCCTGTCAGTGCATCAACTACTGCGCTTAGCGTATCCAAAGAACAACAAGAGCAAAGTCATTGCGACCTAGAGCTCGAAGTCAGCCCAAATAACCAGTACTCGATTAGTGGCTGCGCGGTGCAACGTCAGTCCCCCATCCCCCTTAAATTTGCTGTCTCTTCTCCTGAGCAATTTACAGTCGACGTAATTAAATCTGAGTTACAACGCCTTGGCGTCACGCTCTCAGGTGAAGTGCGAGTAGGTACGCCCAACATAACCAGCCAGAAGCCACTGTTCGTCCAGCGTTCTCGTCCGCTGAATGACCTGCTTGCTGTCATGCTCAAAGATTCCAACAACCTCTATGCGGATAACATCACCAAAACCCTAGGCGCGACCTACTTTAATGAGCCCGGCTCTTTTAACAACGGTACTGGAGCGATTAAAGCCATTTTGAAAGATAAAGCGGGCATCGATCTTGAACTCGCCGTGCTTGAAGATGGCTCAGGATTATCTCGTAATAACCGTGTGACAGCCAATCAGATGCAGCAAGTCCTTAGCTACATCCATAACAATGACAGCCAATTAAAACTCGCTCGATTGATGCCAGTCTCAGGAAACAACGGCACGCTAAAGTATCGCTCAAGCATGCGAAAAGCCCCTATAAAGGGTGCACTTGTCGCCAAAAGTGGTTCATTGTTTGGTACTTACAATATGATGGGATTTGGCCTAGGTAGTAAAGGAGAACGTGAGAGCTTGTTCGTGCAATTTGTGACGGATTATCACCCTCAGAAGCCTACGACGAGCAAACCGGTAGAGTCGCCGCTCACCCAGTTCGAGAAAGCCTATTATCGACAAGTCGTGGATTACAGCTTCTCGTTAGAACGCTCAAACAACAAAGCGCAGCAATAGCTGCGCTCTGCGTTCTCTGCGATTAGATAGCCGAGTTCTTGAGTGGTTAAGACAATCCTAAGAAGTGATTGACCACAGTGAAGTAAATCCACATACCTGAGATATCAACGATAGAGGCTAGCACTGGGCTCACAAGTACAGCAGGATCCAACTTGAATACACGTGCAATGATTGGTAGCACGCCACCCAATGTCGTGGACACTGTGACCTGAATAAACAGCGCCACGGCAATGGCCATCGCAATCAAGTTAATATCAAAGCCGCCAGCTGAATTCGCATCGCCAAAGACTAGAATGCGCCCTACCATTACGAGTGCAACGGCAGCCGCAAGACAGACCGCCACGCGGCTTTCTTTCCACAACACGTCAAGCCACTGCCTTTTGCGTAGCTCGCCTGTCGCTAAGGCGCGAATGACCAAGGTCGCTGCCTGAGTACCCGTATTACCACCAGCGGCAGCGATGACAGGCATGTAGACGGCAAGCAGTACAAGCTGGCTAAGTGTATCTTCATACTGTGCAATAATAAGCCCAGATACGATACCCAATAGAGCCAACGTAATGATCCAGCCAATACGCTGTTTAACGTGCTCGAGCACACCTGTTGTTAGATAGCCACCTGTGGTTTCCGCTTCTGAGTGAATTAACCCCAAATGGTGAGCGAACAGTCGAGCTCGCTTGTCGTGACCTTGCAGATCAAGTTCTTCAATTAGAAATTGCACTTGCCCTAGGGCACAGTGTTGTAACACACCTACTGCTTCATCAATCGGCATCACTGTCAGTAAGTTCAGTTGCTGATCTGTGTCGTATTGTAGAAATGCTTTTGTTGCTGCACTGATCTCCTCTTCCGAGAAGCGAGGTGTTGCATTTTCAATATATGTATTGCTCATTACCGTCATGGCGAATCTCCCGATTAGCGTTGGTAACGACCATCAAAACGTCAGCTCTGTATGGGCGCAGTTAAACACAGCACAGCTGCCATGCAACAAGCACACTTATAGAATGACTAAATAGAAGAAAGGAGAAAAATATCAGGGTGTTACAGAAAGGAAATACACCTACCTCAAGGGGTAGGAGCGAAGATCGCAATTACCGACGTGAGGCTATTCTTCTCCTTTCATACTAGGAGGATGGTCGGTATTGTTCATAGTTATCTCCGAAAAAACTACCCTACTGGTAGCGCGGCGTAGGATACCAAAATACGCCGGTGAGTAAAGCCCAATTTCGGTATAGAAATCTCTTTTTACTTTTGTTCATATAAGTGTCATTTCACAGGCTCGAACTCGTTGTTTTTCTTCATCCTTACTAGACAAAAAGCGCAATAAAAAACACCGCGTAAGAAACGCGGCGTTTTCAACAGACATTGATATCAAGATCAATCGACAACCTTCACTTGAAGCTCTCTTGGCACCTCAAAGAACATGTTCTCTTCACGGCCTAAGACTTCTTCCACATCATCAGCACCCAGTGCTTTAATTCGGTCGATAATATGATTAACTAGCTCTTCTGGCGCTGACGCACCCGCTGTCACGCCAACCAGACCTTTACCTTCAAACCACTCTGCTTGAATCAGATCAGGCGTGTCCGTCAGGTATGCCGGTGTACCCAGCTTCTCTGCAAGCTCTTTAAGACGCGTTGAATTCGAAGAGTTGGTCGAGCCTACGACAACCATAACATCCACGGCTCCAGCGAGTTCACGAACCGCATCTTGGCGGTTTTGCGTTGCATAGCAGATGTCGTCTTTACGAGGACCTTGGATATCAGGGAACACTTCGCGAAGCTTATCAATCACATCCGCGGTTTCATCCACAGACAGTGTGGTTTGACTCACGTAATGAAGGTTGCTTGGGTCTTTAACCTCAAGCGTTAATACATCTTCTGGACGCTCAACAAGGTACATGCCGCCAGTCTCACTTGAGTACTGACCCATTGTCCCTTCCACCTCAGGGTGACCCGCATGACCAATAAGCACTACTTCCATATTACGGCGACTCGCACGAGCCACTTCCATATGGACTTTAGTTACCAACGGACAAGTCGCATCAAACACCGTCAGTTCACGCGCTTTTGCTTCTTTACGAACCGCTTGAGACACGCCGTGAGCTGAAAAGATCACAATGTTGTCATCAGGCACTTCACTCAGTTCCTCAACAAAGATCGCACCACGCTGTTTTAGACCTTCAACCACAAAGCGGTTGTGTACCACTTCATGACGGACATAGATTGGCGGCTGATACATCTCAAGCGCGCGCTCAACAATGCTGATCGCTCGGTCTACACCCGCACAAAAGCCACGTGGGTTAGCTAGTTTAATTTTCATTTCATTACTCATTGAGGAACCGCTATTACTTATCGTATTTATCTGAGTGGTTTTATTCTACTTCGAGAATTTCAACTTCAAAGGTGACATCTTGCCCTGCTAACGGGTGATTAAAATCAACCGTTACCGAATCGCCCGCAATATCCGTAATGATACCAGGGATCTCCATGCCATCAGGACCTGAGAAGGCCATTATTGTACCGACTTCAACCTCAGAGTCACCTACAAACTTTGCGCGATCCATATGGTGAACATTGTCTGGATTTGGCATACCAAACGCATCTACGGCTTTTAACTCAATGGCTTTGTTGTCACCAGACGTCAAACCCACCAAGCATTTTTCAAAATTGTCACTTAAGCTACCGTCACCAATAATAAATTTGGCAGGCTTACCCATATTATGGGTGCTGTCGGCTACAGAGCCATCGCTCAGCTTGATGGTGAAATGTAGGGTGACAGCGCTATCTTGGGAAATGATGCTCACGTTACGGCTTCCTTGTGTTATTGAGTCTGTGTTGATTGATACGCACAGCAGCTCTTTATCATTTAGCTTGTTATATAAAAAAGCGCCGTGCATATCAACGCACAGCGCTTAAGGTTATTCGTTATCTGCGCTACTTTTGCTCTTTATTGCGAAAGCTATCGATAATAATCATCGCCGCACCAATACAGATAGCCATGTCTGCTAGGTTGAAAGCGGGCCAATGATAGTTACCCCAGTAAAAATCCAAGTAGTCGACAACAAAGCCATGAACTACGCGGTCAAAAACATTACCTACTGCGCCGCCGATGATCATCGCATAAGCAATGTTGTTCCACTTCTCTTTTGCCGGAAGCTTGCTCATCCAGTACGTTAGCATACCAGTGACGACAAACGCGATGCCGGTGAACAGCCAACGCTGCCAGCCAGCTTGCTCGCTCAAGAAGCTAAATGCTGCACCATAGTTATGGACGTAGAGCAAATTGAAGAATGGCAAGATTTCAATTCGATTTGCCCAACCGTAACCCATGTTATCCATGACTACGAGCTTGATGCTGATATCTGCAATAAAAATCACCACCGCTAGCCAAAGCCAGCGTACACCTGATTGTCGAAATGTGATTGCCGTTTCGCTCATCTGTTTCCTTTATCGCTACCTTTGGTAGCAAACACTCAATGAATTATATGTTCAATCAGTTAGCTGATAAAAACAACCCCAGTAAAAACTGGGGCTGTTAAATCTTTCAAAAGTTCCGGTTAGCTTACCATTAAGCGAACTTACGAACTTCGCCTTCACCGTCTACGTTCGATACGCAGCGACCACAAATCTTCTCGTGACCCGCGATCGTGCCTACGTCAGGAGTGTGATGCCAACAACGGTCACACTTCTCATTTTCAGTAGCTGCTACTTCAACGAATAGACCTTCTAGGTCTGTTGCTTTCGCTGCATCTGTCTTCTCAGACATTGGCTTAACCGCTGCTGCAGACGTTAGCAACACAAAACGTAGCTCGTCTTCTAGTTTGCTAAGCTTCGCCGTTAGCGCATCATCAGCAAACAGGGTGATTTCAGCCTGCAGTGCACCACCGATGGTTTTCTCGCTACGCGCCGCTTCAAGCTGCTTGTTTACTGCATCACGAACCGTTTGGATTTCAGCCCAGAATTCGTTGTTTAGCTCTTCGCCTTCAGCAAGACCGAACAGACCTTCGAACCACTCGCCAGCGAACACAAACTTCTCACGCTTGCCTGGCATTTCGTTCCAGATTTCATCAGCAGTGAACGACATGATAGGTGCCATCCAACGAACAAGTGCTTCAACGATGTAGTAAAGCGCTGTCTGACAGCTGCGCTGTGCGTGTCCGCCCAGTTTCGCTGTGTACTGACGGTCTTTAATAACGTCTAGGTAGAACGAGCCCATTTCGATAGAGCAGAACTGCATTAGACGCTGAGTCACGCCGTGCGTGTTGTACTCTTCGTATGCTTTTACGATCTCTTCTTGAGCCGCTAGCGCGCGACCTACCGCCCAGCGATCCAGTGCCACCATTTCTTCTGCTGGTACTAGGTCAGTTTCTGGGTTGAAACCGTTTAGGTTTGCTAGGAAGAAACGAGCCGTGTTACGGATACGACGGTAAGCATCTGCAGAGCGTTTTAGGATTTCATCAGAAACCGCAACTTCACCCGTGTAGTCAGTCGATGCTACCCATAGACGCAGGATGTCTGCACCTAGTTTGTTAGTCACATCTTTTGGCGCAACAACGTTACCGATTGACTTAGACATCTTACGGCCGTGACCATCAACCACGAAGCCGTGCGTTAGCACTTGCTTGTATGGCGCTTCGTCTTTCATCGCGATAGATGAAATCAGCGAAGACTGGAACCAACCACGGTGTTGGTCAGAACCTTCTAGATACAGGTCTGCACTGTTGCCGTTAAATTCTTCACGAGAATCTACAACCGAGTAGTGAGTCACACCAGAATCGAACCAAACGTCGAGTGTATCCAAAACTTTCTCGTACTGGTCTGCGTCGTCGCCAAGTAGATCTGCAATTTCTACGTCCCACCAAGCTTGGATGCCCTTCTCTTCCACTAGCTGAGCGACTTTTTCAATCAGCTCTAGCGAGTTTGGATGAAGTTCTGCTGTCTCTTTATGAACAAACAGAGCGATTGGCACACCCCAAGTACGCTGACGAGAGATACACCACTCAGGGCGACCTTCAATCATGCCTTCGATACGGCTTTGACCCCACTCAGGCATCCACTCAACACCCTTGATTGACTCTAGTGCTTTTGCACGTAGACCCGCTTGGTCCATAGATACGAACCACTGAGGTGTTGCACGGAAGATGATTGGCGTCTTATGGCGCCAGCAGTGTGGGTAGCTATGCTCGTATGCATGATGATGAAGTAGCGCACCTTTTTCTTTTAGTACTTCTACAACCGCATCGTTCGCTTTAAACACGTGTTGACCGGCAAATAGCTCAGTGTCTGGCAAGTAAACGCCGTTTGAGCCTACAGGGTTTGCCACTTCTAGATCGTACTTTTGACCAACCGCGAAGTCTTCTTGACCGTGACCTGGTGCTGTGTGAACCACACCGGTACCTGATTCAGTCGTTACGTGATCGCCTAGGATCGCCGGAACAGTGAAGTCGTAGAATGGGTGGTTGAACTGAGAAAGCTCTAGATCCGCACCTTTCGCAAAACCAAGGTTGTGGAAGTGCTCGATACCCGCACGATCCATCACGTCTTTCGCAAGCTCAGAAGCCACGATAATACGCTCAGGGTTGTCACCCTCAGTTTGGATAAGTACGTACTCAAGATCGTCACGTAGACATACCGCACGGTTAGCTGGCAACGTCCATGGTGTGGTCGTCCAGATAACGATTGAGATGTCACCTTGACCTTCATGACCTTCGCTTAGTGCGAACTTAGACACTAGCGCAGCTTCGTCTGCCGCTTTAAAGCGTACGTCGATAGAAGGTGACACTTTATCTTTGTACTCTACTTCAGCTTCAGCAAGTGCAGAACCACAGTCTGTACACCAGTGAACTGGCTTGAAGCCTTTTAGTAGGTGGCCGTTATCAGCAATCTTACCTAGAGCACGAATGATGTTTGCTTCAGTTGCAAAGTCCATAGTGCGGTAAGGCTTGTCCCACTCACCAAGAATACCTAGACGCTTGAAGCTCTCTTTTTGACCTTCAACTTGACCTGCCGCGTATTGGCGACATTTCTCACGGAATTCAGCCGCAGTCACTTTTTGACCTGGCTTACCCACTTTCTTCTCTACCATTAGTTCGATAGGCAGACCGTGGCAATCCCAACCTGGGATATATGGTGCGTCAAAACCTGAAAGTGTTTTGGATTTAATAATAATGTCTTTAAGAATCTTGTTTAGAGCGTGACCAATGTGAATGTCACCATTCGCATATGGAGGGCCATCGTGTAGCACGAAGGATTTTTTGCCTTTTTTAGCTTTACGGATCTCACCGTAAAGATCTTCTTTGTACCAACGCTTAAGCATTTCTGGCTCACGATTGGCCAGGTTGCCGCGCATTGGAAACCCTGTTTCAGGTAGGTTCAGGGTATCTTTATACTCACTCATCGATTCTTAATTCCGTTGTATTGGGCGAAAGTTAGACATTATGTTAGCGGTGGAATCTTCCGCTAACCCTTAAACTGACGTAGCCACACCCTTGCTACATCAGCATCCAATTCTATTTGCTGCTTAAGCAGCTCCAGTGACTCAAATTTTTTCTCATCACGGATTTTATGAAGCAGTGCCACTTCAATTTGTTGACCATAAAGGTTGCCCTCGTAGTCAAAGATATGCACTTCAAGATCTGGCGTTGTCCCCGCAACCGTTGGCTTTTTACCTACATTGGCAATGCCCGGTAGCGGCTTATCATCAACACCAAACACCTGCACCGCATAGACGCCGCGGACAGGAACGACATAGCGCTTAAGTGAAATGTTGGCAGTTGGAAACCCAAAGCCACGCGCTAACTTTTGACCATGGGCAACACGCCCGGACAAAGTATAGTGACGCCCCAACATTTCTGCGCTTGCATCGAGCTCGTCATTGGCAAGAGCCTGACGAATGGCCGTTGAACTGACTCGAGTCTCTTCAACACGAAAACTTGCCGTATTCACAACCTCAAAACCGAACTCTTCGCCCGCTTTTTTAAGCATCTCGAAATTGCCTTCACGCCCTTTACCAAAGCGGAAGTCATCGCCGATGACAAGGAACTTAACACCCAATTTACCCACCAACAAGTCTCGAATAAAAGACTCCGCCGTTAAGCTGGCAAATCGCTGATTAAAGTTCACACACAATAGGCGGTCCAGTTCCATTTTCTCAAGCAGCTCGTACTTATCACGCAACCGAGTCAAACGCGCCGGCGCTTTGTCTTTGGCAAACAGCTCCATAGGCTGAGGCTCAAATGTCATGACAACCGCAGGTAAACCCAGTTGCGATGCTTTCTGCTTAACTTGATTCAGTACACGCTGATGTCCGAGGTGAACACCATCAAAATTGCCGATGGTTAAAACGCAGCCATGGTGCTGATTTTTAAGGTTATGTATGCCTCGAATGAGTTCCATGAAACGACTAAACCACCTGCTTGAGTAAATGTTACGAGTGTGAAACTGACGGATTATAACCAATCATTGTTAATCTGTCGCTGCTTTTACGTCTTTCGGGCGAATTCCCAAGATAAGCAATGCAACCAAGTAAGTGACGCCACCAAGACCGATCAGAACCGTTAAAGTCAAAATACGCTCTGATAAGCCCCAGCTTAGCCATTGCTGCATGTCTTGTAGTTGCCACATCAATACTGCCACCATGGCGGCTACAGCCATCACTAGACGAATGACAAAACCAATGGTTTTCTTGGTAATGCGATAGACATTTTGACGGTGAAGTCCACGATAAAGCAGCGCCATATTAATAAAGGCAGACAGCGCTGTTGCCATTGCCAGACCAACATACCCGTAGAAATAAGCAAAGATTGCATTGAAGACCATGTTGGACGCCATAGCAATAATGCCATATTTCACCGGCGTCTTTGTGTCTTGACGTGAGTAATAGCCTGGTGCCAGCACCTTGATCAACATAAAGTTAAGCAAGCCAGATGCATAAGCTAAGAGGGACAAAGAGGCTTGCTCAACATCGTGCGGCGTAAACTCACCGCGCATGAATAGCACCATCAGCATGGGTTTGGCGAGCACCATTAATCCCAACATGGCAGGCAATCCAAGTAGGATCACCATGCGCACCCCCCAATCCATGGTATGGGCAAAGCCTTCGCTGTGCGCATCCACGTGCTTACGAGACAGGGCAGGCAAAATCACCGTCGCAATGGCGATACCAAACAGACCAAGCGGAAACTCCAAAAGACGATCGGAATAATAGAGCCAACTGATAGAGCCCGTCGCGAGAAAACTGGCAATGAAGGTATCGAATAGCAAGTTAATTTGACTAACCGATACGCCGAACAGCGCTGGGATCATCAAGGTACGGATCTTAGTTACGCCGGGATCGCGCCAACCCCATTTAGGTTTAACGAGTACACCCTCTTTTATAAGGAAGGGAATTTGAAACGCGAACTGGACAAAGCCGCCCATGAATACCCCTATCGCCAAACCAATTTCTGGTTGAGCAAGGTTAGGTGAAATGAACCACGCACTGGCAATGATCATCACGTTAAGAAAAACAGGGGTAAAAGAGGAAACCGCAAACTTACCTAAGGTATTGAGAATCGCCCCAGACAAGGCTACAAAGGTGATGAACCAAAGATAAGGGAAGGTGATCTTGAGCATCAAACTGGCGAGTTCAAACTTTGGTGCTGCGGGTCCATCGTTGAGCCAATCAAGAAACCAACCAAAGCCAAACAGTGCCGTCACGACACTCGAGCCAAGAATACCCAGCAAGGTAACTATGGTAACAATGACGCCAAGCGTCCCTGAGGCTTTGGCGATTAACTCTCGAGTTTTGTCTTTATCACCCGAGGCATGATATTCAGTAAGTACCGGCACAAATGCCTGAGAGAATGCGCCTTCTGCAAAAAGGCGTCTAAGAAAGTTGGGGATTTTATTGGCAAAGAAGAAGACATCAGCGCTCGCCCCTGCCCCCATTAGATTCGCCACCACCACATCACGAACCAGTCCCAATACTCGAGACACCAGCGTCATGGCACTCACTATCATGCCTGACTTAAGAAGGCGTTTACTCACGATAACCTCTGAATTACCTAGCCAATGCTTTGCTATTTATCGGTTTCAATAGCCTTTGTTATTGAAGAGAGGATTAGTATTAGCATTGGTCGAAAAATACTGTTAGAATCCCCGCCATCTTAACCGCGATAGCCCACAGATATCAAAAGTTGTTTTATATCGTCGGGTTTTTGCACAAATCATTTGACAATTGAGCGCAAATGAGGGATATTCCTCGCCCTTAAATTGTCACCGAACTAAGTTTTTGGGAGTTAGACCCTTGGCAAACAGTAAATCTGCTAAGAAGCGCGCTATCCAAGCTGAGAAACGTCGCCAGCACAACGCTAGCCGTCGTTCTATGATGCGCACTTACATGAAGAAAACAATCGCAGCTATCGAAGCTGGCGACAAAGAAGCAGCAACTTCAGCATTTGCAGAAGTTACTCCAATCCTTGACCGCATGGCGACTAAAGGCCTTATTCATAAGAATAAAGCTGCTCGTCACAAGGCACGCTTCTCTGCTGCAATCAAAGCTCTATAATTTAGACTTTGTATTGCGTTAAAAAACCGGCTAATGCCGGTTTTTTTGTATCTGTCGTTTCTTTCACTGCGCTCTTTCGCAACATTCGTTGCTCGCGCCTTCCACTACCTACTAGTGATCACTGCAATACATACCGTGTAGTGTTTCAATTAATTGACGGACTTCACCACTGCTTAGTGTGTAATACACCGTTTGAGCTTCTTTTCGAGTGGAGACCAGACCATCTCGGCGAAGCCAAGCTAAGTGTTGAGATAATGCCGACTGACTTAGCTCTAGGCGAGAACACAGTTCACCGACAGAGAGCTCGGTATTGTGTAGCATACACAGAATTTGCAGGCGCCTCTCATTAGCCATCGCTTTCAAGAGTACAACCGCTTGTGCTGAGTTTTTCTCCATATCCTGCAAGTTCATAGTCTACCTCTAAATCTTTTCGCGACACCGATGACAACCTACTGGCTGCTTTTTGAGCAACCTTGGCAATTTCCAGCACATTCTACATGGTTAGGACGTGTATGGTAACGCTTTGTTTAATTAAGTGTAATTGGAAAGAGTAATTTGTTAGCTTACTCAAAACGCAAGTAAGTCAGTAAAGTCTGCTTCACATACACTCTTCACCGCAGGGTGTTGAATCATACGTTCCGCAAAAATGACGTAGTACTCTTCTTTGATATCTTCTATGTCACCAATAAGCTGCAAGTGTCGCTGGTCTTTAATTTCAGACATGTAGATACTCGGCGCAAGGAAAATCACATCATCTTTATACATAGAGAAGGCTTTCATCAGAGCTACGTCATCAAACTCGCCTAGAATGTTAGGTTGAATCCCCTGCTGATCAAACCATTGAAGCACTTTTCGTCCCATTGAGGTTCGACTGCCAGGGATAAGAAGGCGGGTCTGCTCTAATACTTCTGGAAAGCTAACATTGTCCCTGTGTCCTGAAGTAAAGAAGCTCATACGACTCTCCCCTAACTTCTTGCTGAATAGCCCCGGACTCTGACTTGAATCAACTGGGCAATCAGACAGGATCATATCCAACTTGTGCTGAGCGAGTTGTTCTAACAACATCTCGTGCGTCGATTCAAAACAGCGAAGATGAATATTGTTGTCTTCTGGTATCGTCGTCATCAAGATCTTACTCACCAAGCGTTTTGATAACGCGTCAGCAACGCCGACATCAAACAGTAAGTTAGAGCGCTGACTGTAATTAACGATGTCGAGCATCTCATAACTTAGGCCAAACATACGATCGGCATACTTATACACCAGCTGACCTAGTTCTGTAGGTTCAACACTACGCCCGTTTCGCTTGGTTAGCTTGCCATCCATGCGCTCTTCCAGTGCTTTGATTTGCCCCGTGACCGTTTGAGGGGTTAAAAACAGAGCGTCTGCCGCTTTGGTGACCGAACCTTGTTTGCACACCATCCAGAAGTAGTACAAATGATTATAGTTAAGGTGAGACATGCTAATTCGCCTAAAAAGAGTGACCTACATTTATAGCAAAATCTGCCCAATCCAACAATATTCGTTAAAACCGAAATTATTAAGCAAATGATACTGTTTCTACGAACCGCCAACTGTCACATTAGACACACCACTGTCATATAACTGACAAACAAGACAATATAAATCGATTTAATTCATTAATCAGGTCAGATTAATCTCTTTTTCTCACATAGAATATAATCAATAAAATTCAATAACTTAAAGTCGTAAATTCAAAATTACAGACTAAAAACCAACCTAAGATCGCACTTAATTCACATAGAAATAGTTTCGTCATATTTCTGTAATATTCGAGTTCTACTATCGCGTCAGATTCAACAACAGGCCGCAAATAGATTAACCAAGGCCAAACGGAGAAAACTATGATGAACCAAGCAACTACAGCGACGACTCCTATGTCGACTACGACGCGTTGGCTGCGCTGGGCTAACTTGGCATTCATGCTTTACTTATTGCTACTTGCTGTTTCGATGGTAGGTAGTGGCTTCAAAATGGCGACTGGCGAGCACGCAAAAGTGCTGTTCGAGTTTGCTTCTCACCCAGTTGCAGGTTTGATGATCGGTTTGGTTGCTACGGCACTTATCCAATCTTCTAGTACCGTTACTTCTATTATTGTTGGTCTGGTAGCCGGTGGCTTGCCTGTCACGACAGCAATCCCAATGATCATGGGTGCTAACATTGGTACAACCGTAACCAATACCCTAGTAAGCCTAGGTCACGTTCGTTGCAATACAGAATTTAAACGTGCTTTTGCAAGTGCAACGATTCACGACTTCTTCAACTTGCTTGCTGTGGCTATCTTCCTGCCGTTGGAAATGATGTTCGGTGTGTTGGATAAGATCTCTAGCTGGTTAGTCTCACCTATGATGGCAACTGGTGATGTAAGTATGGGTGGTCTCAACTTCATCAAGCCAATCACTAAGCCGGTAGTGAGCGCAATCCAAGAGCCGCTAAGTGCATTTGGTGGTGTGACTGGCGGTGTGCTACTTATTGTTTTAGGTATTGCGACTATCTTCGTTGCCATCACAGTGATGGGCAAACTGATGAAGAGCCTGATGGTTGGCCGCGCTCGCGAGATTTTGAAGAACGCAATTGGTCGTGGTCCAATTCACGGTATCGTATCTGGCTCAATCGTTACTGTACTGGTTCAGTCTTCATCAACGACAACAAGCTTGATGGTACCGCTAGTAGGTACAGGTGCTCTAAAGGTTCGTGATGTATACCCATTCACGCTAGGTGCGAACATAGGTACATGTATCACGGGTCTACTTGCTGCGACGGCGGTATCTGGTGAATACGCTGTATTTGCGCTACAGATTGCCCTCGTGCACCTAGTGTTCAACATTATGGCAACGGTGTTCATCTTTGGTATTCCGTTCTTACGTGAGCTACCAGTGAAAGGCGCGGACTATATCTCAGATATGGCCATCAAAAACAAAGCGGTGGTTGCTGGTTACCTAGTCTCTATCTTCGTAGTGATTCCTGGTTCCATCCTCGCGCTAACAGCCTAAGGTTAAAACTCATAAAAAGACCCAGCTAAGAAGCTGGGTCTTTTTTTATCTAAAAATCGCCATAGTCGTAGGCATCATAAGCGTCGTAAGCATCATAGGCGTCATAATGCTCGATGAGATCCGCTTCATCGACGTAATCCCAATAATAATATCTGTCATAGTAGTAGTTGTAGAACGGATCGCCGACATAGTAGGTTTTGATGCGCTTATCTTCTGTCCAAAGGTAATAATTTGATGCTTTGAGCACAGGGACAGATAGGGTCTGCTCACCCACTTTTATCTCAGTTTGCCCCTCAATAATGCCAACAAACGTCATCGGTTTGCCTAACATAAAGATTTTTGGGTCCAAAAAGCGTTCTACTTTGACCACAAAGCGACTGCTACCCTGACGAGTTTCATCTGGCCTTCCTTTAGAGTCCAACTCAAAATGGCTGATCTGCAGCTCACTACTACTCGCAGAAGGATTAGTGAGCTTAGCCACCACACCTCCCCAACGAGCGGGTTGGCTCTTGAAAGGTGTCGCGTCTTCACGGGCATCTTGGTAGCTAACAAGCAGCTTTTCATCCGCCACTTTAATCTCATCTGGTCCACTGCTACACCCCACCAGTAAGGCGACCAATATCCATACGTACACTCGCATTATCTGCTCTCCTAATCATCACTCATTTCATTATGAGTCAAGGTGTTACCGCTTAGCAAGTTGCTCCCTGAACTTGAGTTTAGGCTTCCAGATATTGATACACAAACACTTCTAATCAAACCTAATACACCCCAACAATACGACAACCAGAATCTAACCCAAGATTGACGCTGCCGACCTTACTCAGCGCACATTCCTTGTTTACTCTAATACGCAGTTACTCAATCTAGGACCTTGTCATGAAAACAAAAATTCTACTTCTAGCCTCACTTATCGCTTCCCCTAGCTTCGCCTATTACTGCGACCAAACCGCAGAAGGGGCGATTGATGGTGCGGTAGACGGCGCTATTACTGGTGCCGTGGTTGGTGGTATTGTCGATGGTGGCAGTGGTGCAGCGGCTGGCGCAGCTATTGGTGGCGGTACCGGTGCGGTTGTCGGTACCATAGACGGGGCGTATAACGAGGGTGCTTGTGAAGTGGCAACAGACGTTGTTGTCGAAGAGGAAATCGTCGAGGAAGAAATTGTTGAAGAAGAAATCGCCGAAGAGTACTACTACGACTAGCATTTTACCTTCACATTTTGGCAGTAACCTTTAAGTAACATCCCCCTATGTTACTGCCATCTTCTGTTCCCCGCCGATAAACTGTCTTGATTGAACGCCACAAAAAAGGTCAATCATGCACAAAATTGCTCTCGTTACTGGTGCATATCAAGGCATCGGTTTAGCCACATCGGAAATGCTGATGGAACAAGGATTCCATGTCATCATGGCCGATATTCAATCTTGCGGCTCGCTAGCCAATGACTTCCGTCATAAAGGCTATATGGCGTCACACGTTAAAATTGATCTCGCCATGTCATCGATGTTTCCAGCCATCGCCAACAAAATCCACGAGGAGTTTGGTCGCTTGGACGTGCTGGTCAATAACGCTTCTATCTTAACCGATTTCGGTAAGCATCCATCTTTGATCGATGAAGACACCTATCGACGCGTGATTGAAGTCAACCAGATTGGTCCCTTCTTGCTGACGCGCGCCCTAACGCCGCTGCTTAAGAAATCGAGCAGTGCTAGAGTGGTTAATGTTTCCAGTCAAGCAGCCCAACTGTCGCAGTTATCCGACATGCATTCCCCTTGGCGAGATGACATCTGCGCTGCGTATCAATCGTCCAAGATTGGTGTCAACGCTAACACAGTTCTGTTCGCTAAAGAGCTAGAGCCTTTTGGGATTAAAGTGAACTCTTACTGCCCTGGCTGGGTTGATTCGGGGATGAATCTAGAAGAGCTCCCTGAGTACGGAGAGAACGTCAAACTGAAAACGCCACGGGAAGGCGCTGATACCGCGATTTGGCTTGCGACATTAGCTGAGGATGGCCCTACGGCTGGTTTCTTCACCGAGCGGGAGGCGATAAGCTGGTAATCAGCTGAAAGAAAAACGCCGAGCATCAAGCTCGGCGTTTCTAATCAACGTTACACAGAGAACGGGTAACGAATAGGTTCATGGCTCTCATAGCCAATTACCTCAAAATCATCCAATGTCACCCACGTTTCAAGGTCTTCAAGAGACTTAATATCAGGGTTAATACGGAATGTTGGCGCAGCAAGTGGTTCACGCTTAAGCTGCACATCTCGCATCAGTTCTAGCTGATCTTCATAAATATGCGCGTTGACAATTTTATGGTACGCCTGGCCAGGCTTTTTACCTGTAATTTGAGCCATAATCGCCAAGAACACGTAAACCTGAACCATATTAAAATTTAAGCCCAGCGGTACATCACATGAACGTTGCGTACTATTTAGGTATAGAGTGTCGCCCAATAATGAGAAATGGTGGCTATACATACAAGGGCGCAGACAACCCATATGGAACTCACCAGGGTTATAGAAATTAAGGATTTCTCCGCGATCATCGACCCCATTCGTCAGATCATCGACAATCTTACGCAGTTGGTCAATATGACCACCATCCGGTTTTGCCCAAGCTCGGCCCTGAACACCGTAGACGCGGCCCATATCATCTTCACCTTTACGGTAAGGATTGTTTAGCCACGCATCATTTAGGTTTGCATTGGCATCCCATGTCTTAGTGCCAAGCTTGCGAAAATCTTCCGCATTATCATAACCGCGAATGTAACCCAGCAGCTCTGCGACCGCCGCTTTCCAGAAGCTCTTACGTGTTGTGACTAACGGGAAGGCATTGCCGGCAACATCGTAGGTAAGATCCGCATTAATAACAGTCAAACAACGTTTACCTGTTCGCTCATTCTCTACCCATACACCCTCGTCAACGATACGCTGACATAAGTCTAAATACTGCTTCACGACAATTCCTATTACTTTGAAACGTTGGAGGTGGTTGCGCCATTCACTTTGTAAGCCCACGCAACCATCAAGGCACCAATGATAACCATTGGTAGGGATAAGATTTGTCCCATTGAGATAAATCCACCGAACAAGCCAAGATGCGCATCCGGCTCGCGGACGTACTCTACCATAAATCTAAACGTACCATAACCGAGCAAGAACAAACCTGAGACAGAGCCTTCAGGACGCGGTTTGCGAATAAACCAGTTCAGGATGAAGAACAGAACCACACCTTCTAGGGCAAATTCATAGAGTTGTGATGGGTGGCGCGGCAACGGGCCACCGTTAGGAAAGATAATCGCCCACGGCACATCGGTGACTCGTCCCCAAAGTTCACTGTTCATGAAGTTACCTAAACGCCCCATACCTAAACCAAACGGTACAAGCGGCGCAATAAAATCAGCAACATTAAAGAAGGTGCGACCATTTTTTCGTGCATACCAGAACATCGCACTGATGACACCCAACAACCCACCGTGGAATGACATACCACCGGTCCATACCTTAAACAGGTAAAGTGGGTCTTGCATCAACTCTTCGAAGCCATAAAACAGCACGTAACCGACGCGACCGCCAATAACGACCCCAAGGAAGCCAGCAAACAGCAGATCTGAAACCTGTTCACGAGTCCAACCAGAGCCAGCCTTATCGGCGCGGCGATTTGCCAACCATAGCGCAAAAGCAAAGCCAATCAGGTACATCAAACCGTACCAGCGAACCGACAAAGGACCTAACTCAAACAGAACAGGGTCAATATTAGGAAATTGGATATATCCCTGAGACATAAAACGCTCACTTAAAAATTATTGATTAATTGGGGCTAGAACATCATAGAGAATGCAACGAACAATAGAAAGACCGCAAAAATCTTCTTTAGTTTCGGTGTTGGCATGGTCGTAGCCAACTTGGCACCAAAACGAGTCGTAATCATCGACGTCGCCGCAATCGCAAATAACGCGGGCAAATAGACGTAGCCGACGCTGTACTCTGGTAAACCATCCACTTTCGCACCATGAATCACGAACCCTATCATACCGGCAATCGCAATCACACAACCACACACTGAGGATGAGCCGACTGCTTTACGCATTTCGACACCGTGTTTACTCAAAAATGGCACCGACATTGAGCCGCCGCCAATCCCGGCTAGACTGGAAATCATGCCTATACCCGCACCACAACATGTCGTCACCGCAGGTGAAGGCAACGAGCGCACCGATTGCGACTTGATCGATAAAAACATCTGAATGGCGAGCATAAGCACAATAAACGCGAACACTTTCGGCAGATAGTGAGAGGGAATCCACTCAGCAACATAAGATCCAGCAAAACCACCGATGACGACACCAGGCATCAACCACTTAATAACAAACAGATCTACGTTACCCAATTTGAGGTGATTGAGCGCAGAAGAGCCAGAGGTAATAATGATAGAGGCAAGCGAAGTAGCCAACGCAATGTGCATCACCACATCACTGGAAATGTGAAACTTCGGCAACAAAAACGCCAGTGCGGGCACCACAATAAGTCCACCGCCAATCCCTAAAAGACCAGACATGGTCCCTACTACAGCGCCAAGCAGCAACAAAAGCAGTATTAATTCGTAATTCACAAAACGACCAAAATAGTAAAGTTAAAATTTGCCTGCACGAATAAAGCCCGCGAGCCCTTTATTCTCGAAGTATTCGCGCATCTGATTGTAGATGGTTTTACCATAAGGTTGCATCAGCGCTTTGTCAGCAAGTTGCTTAAGCTCATCAAGCGAGCTTTGTTGAAGCAAATACTTTACCTTAGCAACGTTTGAGGTGTTCATACTTAACGTGTCATACCCCAAACCAACAAGCAGTAGTGCACCAATAGGATCGCCCGCAAGCTCACCACAAATACAAACAGGTAGATGATAAGACTGACAGGTTTCAAATATATGTTTCATCGCTGCCAATACGGATGGATGCAAGGTTTCGTAGATGTCGGCAACCTGAGCATTATTTCGATCAACCGCCAGCAGATACTGGGTTAAATCATTGGTCCCCACCGAGACAAAGTCGACCCGCTCAGCCATAAACGGCAAGATGTAGAGCATAGAGGGCACTTCGATCATCACACCTATTTCCGGCTTCTTCACCTCAGGGTGCTCAACGAGAACCTCTTGATAAGCTTGTTCAATCAATGTCGAGGCATCATCAAACTCTTGCACTGACGACACCATGGGCAAGAGGATACTCAAATTATCAATGCCGACGCTGGCGCGCAACATCGCCCTGATCTGAATAAGGAATATATCAGGGTGATCCAGTGTGAAGCGGATACCACGCCAGCCCAAAAATGGGTTGTCTTCATCAATTGGCAGATACGGCAGCGCTTTATCTCCACCAATATCCAGCGTTCGCATCACAACTCGCTTGCTTGGATAAGCACTCAGGACAGAACGATACTGATGTAGCTGCTCTTCCTCAGATGGAAACTGCTGCTGAAGCAAGAACGAGATCTCGGTTCGATATAATCCAACACCGTCTACGTTCTTATTAATAGAAATACTGGTATCGGCACTCAAACCTGCGTTGAGCATCACTTGGATACGCTGACCATCTTTGGTAGCAGCTTCTAGCCCCGCGGTTGACTCCACCATCTGAGACAACTCAGATTCTTCCGTTACCAACTCACGATATTCAGAGAGCAATTCATGGCTCGGGTCAGGGAATATTTCACCGCTGTACCCATCAACGATACCGAGCTTGCCACTAAGCAGTGCAGGGTTGGTGTTTACGCCCATTACAGCAGGAATACCCATTGCACGCGACAAAATCGCTGCGTGCGAGTTGGCAGCCCCCTCAAGAGAGACGACTGCGAGCAGTTGTTCTTTAGGGATGGAAGCTAGAATCGAGGCGGTGAGTTCTCGAACGACAAAGATCACCGGCTCACTAAATTCATGAATCGGGTATTCAGTATCATGTAAGAAAAACAGCAGGCGCTGTCCAAGTTCTTTCACATCCTGCGCACGTTCACGTAGATAGACGTCAGACATTTTAGCAAAGCGATTGGCATAGCTTTCAACCACCTGTCTTAGGGCCCAATCGGCCTTATCACCTTTTTGAATCTGCGCCTTGAGATCATTTCTCAACATAGGATCGTTGAGCAAGTGGGTAAAGAGATCGAATATGGCTAACGCGTCTTTGTTCAGCTCGAGATCGAGCTTTTTACGCATACGCTTAAAATCGGCCAGCGCATTCTCAATCGCCACAGAAAGAAGCTCTTGCTCTCTAGCAACATCAAGGGTAGAGGCGGGAAAAACATCACTAAGATCAGGCTGAGTGTTGTCCCACCAAATCGGGCCTATGGCCACACCGGATGACGCGCCAATACCTTTAATCACTGGGACTGCGTTATCGTCAAAGAATCCATGTCCTTGAGCGATGGCGTGGGCTATCAAAACCGCAACCTGCGCAGACAGCGTGACGAGGAAAGACTCTTCCATTTCACTAAACTGGCGGGACGTTTTTTGTTGCACGACCAATACGCCAAGCACTTGCTTGCGATGAATAATCGGTGTGCCTAAAAAGGAGTGGTAGACATCCTCACCAAGTTCTGGGAAAAACTTGAAAGCAGGGTGTTTGGCGGCTTCGGCTAAGTTGATAGGCTCTGCTGTACGCTTCACCAACCCCACCAAGCCTTCATCAAAACCAATTTGGATTGTGTCACCCTCAAAGGTGAGGCCTTGAGTGGCCATCAACTCTAAGAGCTGCTTATCTTTGTTAGCAAGGTAAATCGTGCAGCACTCGGTGTTCATGGCTGCACATGTTTGTTGTACTAACATCTCGAGGGCCGCATGCACGTCTTCAACTTTTGAAACGTGCTCAACTATATCCCTTAGTTGCGATAGCATACTTACCCTCTTCGATGCTTTCTTTTGCCTTTAAATTTTCGTTCCTTAAACGGCATTGCCAAGGATGCAAATTCTTTCATCGCTCGGCGATAGACATCACGCTTAAAAGAAACGACTTGTCTTACTGGGTACCAATAGCTCACCCAACGCCAACCATCAAACTCAGGGGTATTACCGCGCTGCATGTTGATCTTGGATTCATCACAATCCAGACGCAGTAAAAACCATTTCTGTTTTTGCCCAATACAGACAGGTTTCGAATCCCAGCGAACCAAGCGCTTGGGTAACTTATATCTTAGCCAATGGCGACTGACCGCAACGACCTTGACGTCGTTCTTAGTGAGCCCCACCTCTTCATACAGTTCTCGATACATGGCCTCTTCAGGGGATTCACCTTCGTCAATACCGCCCTGAGGGAACTGCCATGAGTGTTGTCCGTATCGTTTAGCCCAGAAGACCTGACCATGGTTGTTACAGATTACAATACCAACATTCAGTCGGTAACCATCGCCATCTATCACTGGCCAACCTCAATTAAATTTTCATTACCTTGATTTTTCCACATATCCCCAACTTGAGCAAACTTAAGGATGTGTAAATTTGAACAATTCCCAGTTCTTTGAGAACCATTGGATAAGATTCGAACAAAACGCCAGTTATCAACATAGCAATGAGACCTAGACCACATTTATTCACCTTTTCTGTGAATAACTGTGTGCAGAATCTTTGATCTCTAGGAAAAACTCAACTTAGTATAAAAGCCCTAGAAAAGCCAATAATGCACTAATTAAATTTTACCACCATAAATTCAGTAACTTAAATTAATATCGATCATTAGTTTTTGAACTGGCGATTTAAAAATTAACGAAAAGATCAGATCGGTTAAAGATCAACCACAAGCTAAATTATCCACATCGAATTTGATAAGATTCATACAAACCCTGATATATCAAGTGTTTTATAGGCACAATACCACTGATTATTTATACAGAAGTCGATAAATCACCGGTATTTACCATCCTTCCTGTGGATAAGTCATTAATAGATCAACTTTCCACCAGAGTGATCTCTTTTTGTACAGAGCACAAATACGCTAACGTGGTAAACTCAATATCGTCTATCCAGCCAACTGTACTAGCAAACATGAAAACGACTCCAGCTACAGAATCGGAACTGCTCGAACGTGCTCGCAACATCGCAGGTGTGTCATTTGGCGAACTTGCCGAACAAGCAAATATGAAAGTGCCTGAAAATCTCAAACGAGATAAAGGCTGGGTGGGACAACTTCTCGAATGGCATCTTGGTGCCACGGCTGGCAGTAAGCCGGTTCAAGACTTTCCAGAAATCGGTGTCGAGCTAAAGAGCATTCCTGTCGGCTACAACGGTAAACCTCTAGAATCAACTTTTGTGTGTGTTGCGCCCTTGACTGGCATCACAGGTTTGACTTGGGAAACGAGTCACATCAGAAACAAACTATCTCGCGTGCTATGGCTGCCGGTTGAAGGTGAACGTGAAATTCCGGTCGCAGAGAGACGAGTGGGTTCTCCACTTATCTGGAGCCCGTCAGAAGAAGAAGAGACGCTGCTGCGCAATGACTGGGAAGAGTTGATGGATCTTATCGCGCTTGGCGGGGTCAACCAAATAACAGCCAGAAGCGGCGAGGTATTACAAATACGCCCGAAAGCCGCCAACAGCCGCGCTAAAACCGAAGCTTATGGTGCGAGCGGACAGCCAATCAAAACCCTACCTCGAGGCTTTTACCTCAGGGCAAAGTTTACTAGCTACATACTAGATACTTATTTTGCCTAACATCTGCCCTGGTTTTCAATGCAGATTCAGTTCAATGTCGCAATACCGGTTCATCTCAGCGCTTCCGCACTCATCATAGGCGTTATGAAGTCGCAAATATGCCTTCTCAACGCCTAGACGGGTCAGAGCTTCTTTTACCGAGTCTAAAGACTCGTAATGGATCGGCTCATCGTCTTCTTTGATCGGTTCAAGTTTGTGCTTGTATTCCACTGCAAGTAGATAGTGTGAAATATCAGCACAACCAATTACGAACACTCTAGGCGGTTTATAAGAATCTTTGTGGTGTCCATGTAACCATCGATCGAGCTGATGCTTTTGCATAGTCCACCTCCTTCTCTTTTGTGGATAATGCTTTACTGATAACTCTCAGTTTAGCCAATAAGTGGCTAATTGCGCATTTATTGAACAGATCTTTTATAAAAACGGGGTATAGTGGAATCAAACAACGACAAGCAAGGATGGCTCAATGAAATACCACAAGCTCCCACATTCTTCGCTCGAAGTGAGCAAAATCTGTTTAGGTACCATGACCTTTGGTGAACAGAACAGCAAACAAGATGCATTTGACCAGTTGGATTATGCCGTTGAGCGTGGCGTCAATTTCATTGATACCGCAGAGATGTATCCCGTCCCACCTAAACAAAAAACACAGGGATTGACGGAGTCCTATATCGGCGACTGGTTATCTCACTCAGACAAGCGCCAAAAAGTTATTGTCGCCACCAAGGTTGCAGGCCCACGTAACGTACCTTACATCCGCGATAATATGAGCTTAGATCGACGTAACATTCACCAAGCGATCGATGACAGCTTAACGCGCTTGAAGACTGACTATATCGACTTGTACCAATTGCACTGGCCACAACGGAAAACCAATTGCTTTGGCCAGCTCAATTACCCCTACCCTGAAGGCAATGAGGAAGTCACACTTATTGAAACGCTAGAGGCGCTCAATGAGCTCATCAAAGCTGGAAAGATTCGTTATATCGGTGTCTCGAATGAAACCCCATGGGGGGTGATGACGCTCCTTAAGCTCGCTGAAAAGCACGATCTACCGAGAATCGTCTCAATTCAAAACCCTTACAACCTATTGAACCGCAGTTTTGAGGTGGGTTTATCAGAAATCAGCCACCATGAGGGCGTCGACCTGCTCGCCTACTCTCCTCTCGCTTTTGGCTGCTTGAGTGGTAAATATCTTAATGGACAAAAGCCCGCAGGCGCTCGCTGTAGTTTATTTGAACGCTTCGTCCGTTATTTTACGCCGCAAGGCATCGAAGCGACACAAGCTTATGTCGATCTCGCTCATAAGCATGATTTAGATCCCGCGCAAATGGCGCTCGCTTTCGTCAATCAACGTCCATTTGTTGCTTCGAATATAATTGGAGCGACAAATCTCACTCAGTTAAAAAGCAATATAGACAGTATCGACGTTACGCTTTCAAATGAATTACTAGAAGAGCTTCAATTATTAGGGGCACAGTATTCTAATCCATGCCCCTAGATTTTAGGTATTGAGAATATCTACTACAACTCATTAGATATTTCTCGATATTCTGATAGTCGGCGGGTAGTCGTACTACCCGCCTTGGTTTACGTAGCTATTCGCGACTGTAATTCTCGACGAAGATGACGAGCTTTACGTTTAGCGACAACTTGAGGTGCAGCGACACGACCAAGAGGACGACCTTCTTTGTCTAAGCCAATGTCTCTCAACAAGTGTTCATTGTGCAAAGGTAGTTGATAAGCACTGCGGCGGTAGCGTCGTTTCCACTCACGTTCTTCTTTTTGAATGTCTGCTTTAATAAGCCAAGTTGCGATAGTTAGATAAACAGATGTACGCATAATAATCTCCTGATTGGAATATTACAGAGGAGAGAAATAGCGGTCTTGGAGGTAATTAGACTCTTATGTGACTGCTATTCCGCAGCCTCATAAGGTTACGGATTAATTAATCTTGTGCTGATTTTACTACCGGTTTATCGGCCATAATTACGATCGAATCACGATCGATAATATGCTCAGCATCGGTACGGAAAGCAGCACAAGTGTTGATAAAAGAAATACGATTCATCATTTTCTGCGCCTCCATACTGACTTATTAATCCTGAAATTTGATAGGTTGAGCGTCTTGCTCACGGTTAATTCTTATTCAATCCGTATATTAAATCAACATATCATATAAAAAAAAGTTAAAAACAACGGAAAACTCTAGTTACAAGCCGAATGACGACTTAAAGGCCGACTATTACATAGCTTTTACCTTTAACTATGGTGATTAATTTTAAACCGGAAATATACAACACGATATTGTACTGGATATTCATAGTGCGACAAACATCTAGTTTAGACTGCAACCAGTATGAAAAAAATAAAGGCGCCACAGCGCCTTTAGGTGATTAAACTGAATAACTGGAGGAAGTTAAATTGTTTCTTCCGTGATTAGATTGTGCTTATTAAGCAATCTATACATAGTAGCTCGAGAAATACCCAGCTCTTTTGCCGCTAAGGTAACCTGGCCGTTATGGCTATCTAGCACCAAGATAAGTGCATCACGTTCAGAACGCTCTCGTATGCTCTTGAGGCTCCGCTTGCCAGAGAATGTACCTGGAAGTTCGAAGTGCTTCTTAACTAACACCTCTTCTTCAGTCATGAGTACGGCACGTTTAACTTGGTTCATTAACTCTTTAACATTACCTGGCCAGTGGTAGTAAGTAAGCGTTTTAATGGCATCATCATCAATCGACTTAACAGGAGAGTTAAACTCTTTCGCAAACTGGTTGATGTAATGAGCGACGAGCAAAGAAATATCAGTCGCGCGTTCTTTTAGGCTAGGGACATTAATTCTAAGCACATTGATACAGTGAAATAGCTCTTCATTGAAGGAGCCGTCTCCCAGGGCTTTTTCAATATCCGAAGAATCGGCAGCCAGAATACGCACATCAAACTCTTTGGTTCCTTTCGCCGTTTCTATTTGACCATCTTGATAGAACTTCAATAAGTTAAGCTGCTGTTTCGCGGGTAGAGTAAAGATATCGTTGAGAACGATCGTTCCCCCAGAGGCTTGATCAAGTAGCGAACTTTGTTCGGGATCGTGCATCCCAAAAAACTCATTCTCAAATCGAGCGTCTGAGAATGCACGGCAATTTACCGCTACAAAAGGCTTTTGTGAACGAGCAGAACAGCGGTGAATCGCTTTCGCCACAGACTCTTTACCAGCGCCAACTTCGCCATGAATCATGATACTGACATCAGTAGGCCCGATTCGACGAATCTGATCGCGTAAACGTCTTATTGGTAAAGATTGCCCAACAATCCCGAGATCGCTGTCATTACCATTATGCGGCCACACCTTCTGCTCGAGTTTGAGCATACCCAGTTGGTGTCCAATGGTACTCATCAATCGTGAGTCCGGAATAGGTGTCGTAAAAAAGTCGATACAGAAGTTTACGATAAATTGGCATATCGTATCCGAGCCCAATTGAGCCTCGCGAATAAAGGCTATCCAACGCACCTGCTTGTGCGTGCTGACAAGTTTCGCAATCCCGTTAAGACTGAAATCATCACGAGTTAGGTCTACAATTCCAATACAGGGACCAATCTCTGAAAATAACGCATCAGCTTTACGTAAATCTGAACATTGGGTACAGCGCCATCCCGCCTGCTCCAATACAGAGAGCCATGGCTCATACACGCCCCCTACAACCACTAAAGAGCCGGGGATTGAATCCATCCGAAATTCGGTTCCCATTACATCATTCCTATTATTGTTTTTAGATTCAATAGATTTATTCTATGCAAATAAAACCATCTATCAAACACGGCAATCGCGTTTAAAACGTACAGATGTGTCTCATAATTAAGACTAGTGTACGATTTCTAACTTTTCTATAAACATTCTCGGAAATGTGGCATGAAAAAAGGTTCATCGCGGCTTTCCGGGGAAAGCCGCTTTTATCTTTAGAAAGAAGTAATCGATATCTCGGTAACCGTAGCCCATTCGTTTGATTAACTTTATCTTGTTGTTTATCCCTTCTAGCGTACAGGTGTTGAGTGGGTACCTTGCAGAAGCAACTATGCCATGAAGGTACGGTTTGAGCTTTCTCGCGAAGTCCATTAGTGGTTTGATCCCGCTTTCTTGAACTTGCTCCCACCATATGTCCCACAAGCCTTCCGCTTCGCTCTCTGACTGGCACCGCCATAACTCTTTAAGCTGAGAGCCAAGTAAATACGTCACCATTAAGTCCTTGTTCATACTCAGTATCTCATTTAGATAACTCTCCTGCTTACTGTCTAAATTGCCTCTGTTTTTGAGGAGAACCCAGCGTGAACGTTTAATCCATTGACGTGCTTTCCTGTCTTGTTTAAGTCGATTAGCTTGGTCAACTCTGACTCTATCCATCACTTCTCGTCCAAATTTGGCGACTACATGGAATAAGTCGTACACAATGCGGGCGTTAGGACAATGCTGCTGCACTTCGAGGTCGAAAGCCGTATTCATATCCATCGCAACCGCTTCTATGTTCTGGCCATGCTTACCGAGTAACTCGAAAAAAGGACGGATATCTTTTCGGCTGCGTCCGACGCCTATCCAAAGTACTTGATGCGTCTTTGCATCCGCGATAACAGTGGCATAACGATGTCCCTTGAAGAGGGCAAACTCATCCATAACAAGCTGTCGCAGCTCCGCTCAGTTAACCTCTGGCACTACATTTTGCAGCCGGCGCTTATCTATCTCCTTGACGGTATGCCAATGAACACCCGTCATTTGGGAAATATGTTTGATAGGGAGAAGAGGCAGCAACTGTTCAATATAACTACGCAAGCGGTTAGTAAGACGGGCAAAAAGGTTCAAGCCAAGAAATAGATTCGGTTTTGATACCGCAGTCAGGGCACTTGATACGCCTTGTTTGTAGGTGCAGCTCGACAGGTACGCCAAGAATCATCGCTTCCTTAATGGTGCGCCACTGATAATCATGTATGGCTTGAACATGTTGCCCACATGCACATCGAGCAGTCGTACTGGGTTTGAGAGTAATCGTGATAAGAGAAGACGTTTGTACAGACTTTACGACATGAAAGCCTTCCCAGAACGATGATAGGAAAGTATTATTCGGCATGAAAACGGTAGTTTGTGCAAGGTTGTGTTTGGCGATGTAACCTTATCACTTACTACCGTTTTTGTTTTAAGTCCCCGCTAATCCGCGATGAACCTGAAAAAAGCCTCTCCGAAGAGAGGCTTTGTAGGAATCATTCACCATCTTGCTGATGGATATACGATTATTTTTGCGGACGCATCGCTGGGAATAGGATAACGTCGCGAATGGTGTGCGTGTTAGTAAATAGCATCGCTAGACGGTCGATACCAATACCTTGACCCGCTGTTGGTGGTAGACCATGTTCTAGTGCAGTAATGTAGTCTGCATCGTAGTACATCGCTTCGTCATCACCCGCGTCTTTCGCATCAACCTGTGCTTTGAAGCGCGCGTCTTGGTCTTCTGCATCGTTAAGCTCAGAGAAACCGTTCGCAACTTCACGGCCACCGATAAAGAACTCGAAGCGGTCAGTGAAGAATGGGTTATCATCGCTACGACGCGCCAGTGGAGAGATATCTGCTGGGTAGCCAGTGATAAACGTTGGCTGGATTAGCTGAGGCTCAGCTGTCTCACCAAAGATCTCTTCTAGAAGCTGACCACATGTCCAGAACGTCTCAACCTCAACGTGTACAGATTTCGCAATCGCTACCATCTTGTCACGGTCAGTGAGATCTTCTTCTGTTAGCGCTTGGATTTCAGCGTGGTCTGGGTTGTAGTGTTTGATCGCTTCGAACATGCTCATGCGAGCGTAAGTGCCACCAAACTCTACAGTTTCGTCACCGTAAGGCATAGACGTTGAACCTAGAACATCCATCGCTACCGTGCTTAGCATCTCTTCAGTGAGATCCATCAGATCTTTGTAGTCAGCATACGCTTGGTAGAATTCCATCATAGTGAATTCTGGGTTGTGACGTGGCGATAGACCTTCGTTACGGAAGTTACGGTTGATCTCGAATACGCGATCAAAGCCACCAACCACTAGACGTTTTAGGTAAAGCTCTGGTGCAACACGTAGGTACATGTCGATATCAAGCGCGTTGTGGTGCGTGATAAATGGACGTGCAGTCGCACCGCCAGGGATCACGTGCATCATTGGCGTTTCAACTTCTAGGTAGCCTTTTGAGCTCATGAAGTTACGAATTGCCGATACAAGCTTAGAGCGAATGATGAACGCGTGACGAGAGTCTTCGTTAACGATTAGGTCAACGTAACGCTGACGGTAACGCATCTCTTGGTCAGTGAGACCGTGGAACTTCTCTGGTAGTGGACGAAGTGCTTTGGTTAGCAACTCGTACTCTTCCATGTTCACGTAAAGATCGCCTTTACCAGACTTGTGCAGTGCACCTTTCACACCGATGATGTCACCGATATCAAGGCCTTGGTATTTCTCTTTTAGCTCTTTTTGAACATCTTTTGCTGCGTATGCTTGGATACGACCAGACGTTTCTTGAATCGCTAAGAATGGACCACGCTTAGCCATAACACGGCCTGCAATTGCCACTACGTGGTTTAGCTCTTCTAGCTCTTCTTTCGTCTTCTCACCAAATTCCGCTTGAAGGTCGCCAGCTAGGTGCTCACGACGGAAATCATTTGGGTGGCCGTTCGCTTTGCAGCTTTTACGGATGTGATCCAGCTTGCTACGACGCTCAGCGATTAGCTTATTCTCTTCTTGTGCGTTTTCGTTTTGAACAGCATCAGTCATTTTTCGATGTATCCTGTTTTAAAAGTGGTGAAAAGCTTACAGGCCTGATTTTAGGCTAGCTTCGATAAATTTGTCCAAGTCGCCATCAAGAACCGCTTGAGTGTTGCGATTTTCAATGCCAGTACGCAAGTCTTTAATGCGTGAATCATCAAGTACGTAAGAGCGAATTTGGCTGCCCCAACCGATGTCAGATTTGGCATCTTCGTTCGCTTGCTTCTCTGCATTTTGCTTTTGCAGTTCATGCTCGAACAGTTTTGCACGTAGCTGTTTCATCGCTTGGTCTTTGTTTTTATGCTGAGAACGATCGTTCTGACACTGAACTACGATGTTAGTAGGAACGTGGGTAATACGAACCGCAGATTCCGTGGTGTTAACGTGCTGACCACCCGCACCAGACGCGCGGTATACGTCGATACGAAGATCAGACGGGTTGATCTCGATATCAATGTTGTCATCAATCTCTGGATAAACAAACGCAGACGCAAATGAAGTGTGACGACGGCCGCTTGAGTCAAATGGTGACTTACGAACCAGGCGGTGAACACCCGTTTCAGTGCGCAGCCAGCCATAAGCGTACTCGCCTGATACCTTCACAGTTGCGCCTTTAAGGCCAGCAACTTCACCTTCTGATACTTCGATGATTTCTGTCTTGAAGCCTTTCGCTTCTGCCCAACGAAGATACATACGTAGCATCATGTTGGTCCAGTCTTGCGCTTCCGTACCACCAGAGCCCGATTGCAAGTCGATGTAGCAATCTGACGCATCGTGATCACCGGCGAACATACGACGGAACTCAAGCTTCTCTAGCTTGGCTTCCAGTTCAGCAAGTTCTGGTTCAATTTCATCGAAGGTTTCTTGATCTTCTTCTTCAACCGCAAGCTCTAGAAGACCGTCTACGTCTTCTACACCTTGGTCAAGAAGGTCGATGGTTTCAACAACCGCTTCCAATGAGGCACGCTCTTTACCTAGTGCTTGCGCACGCTCAGGCTCGTTCCATACATCCGGTTGTTCAAGTTCTGCGTTGACTTCTTCTAGACGCTCTTTCTTAGCGTCATAGTCAAAGATACCCCCTCAGGATATTCGTGCGTTCAGACACATCCTGTAGGCGGTTTTTGATAGGATTGATTTCAAACATATTTGCTCAGCATTTATGAGTAGAATTTAACCGCAGAATTCTACTCAAAAATGTGACGAAGATACAGGAAAATATCGATTTTCCTTGACCTATTTCATGAGCCCCTAGCGAGGCTCAATATGGTCGACCATCAGTTGTAATGACTGGTTTCCACGAAACTCGTTGATATCCAGTTTATAGGCAAGGGTGACGGTTTTTACTGAGGCATCTGGCCAGCGTCGCAAATCCACATTAAAGGCGATAGCATCCAGCATAATATTGGTGCCAAACCCTTTGTGCATGGGCTCGACCATCAGCTTAAGATGCTTCTCACCAACCAGTTTTTGATGCAGCACCTTAAACTCACCATCGAAAACAGGATCTGGGAAGGCTTGTCCCCATGGACCACCAGCGCGAATCTGTTCTGCGGTGTGCATAGAAAACTCTTCTGGTGTTAACTCACCGTCTGACAAAATAATACCTTTTAACGCGGTATCACCAAGCTCTTCTCGCACCACTTGATCAAACAGCTGGCTAAAGCGCTCAAAGTCTTTCTCCATAATGGTAAGACCCGCTGCCATCGCATGGCCACCGAACTTCAAAATTAACCCTGGGTTTTGCGTATCAATTCTGTCGAGTGCATCGCGCATGTGCAAACCTTGAATCGAGCGACATGAGCCTTTGATGGTGCCCTCGCCGCCATCTGCAAACGCAATCACGGGGCGGTGAAATTTATCTTTGATTCGAGATGCTAGGATACCAATCACGCCCTGATGCCAATCTCGCTGAAACAGCGCTAAACCATAAGGCAGCTCTGATTTGTCACTGATTTGCAAACGCTCACAAAAAGCCAGAGCCTCTTGCTTCATTCCTTCTTCGATATCTTTTCGGGTTTGGTTAAGACCATCGAGTTCACTCGCCATACGGCGCGCGGCATGGATGTTATCCGACATGAGTAGCTCGACGCCAAACGACATATCGTCCAAGCGACCCGCTGCGTTAATACGCGGCCCCAGCGCAAAACCGAAATCAGCCGCCACCAGTTTTCGCGCATCACGTTTTGCAATCTCAATCAGAGCTTGAATACCCGGTCTGGCCTTGCCCGCACGAATACGTTGTAGTCCTTGGTGCACCAAGATACGGTTATTCTCATCCAAAGGAACAACGTCAGCGACCGTGCCAAGTGCCACCAAATCGATAAGCTCCATGAGTTTAGGCTCAGCCATACCCTGCTCAGCAAACCAGTTGCGCTTTCGCATATAAACGCACAGTGCCATCATCAGATAAAATGCCACCCCAACGCCTGCCAGCGCTTTGGATGGGAAACCACACTCATTGAGGTTTGGGTTTACCATCGCATCAACGTTAGGTAACTCAGAGCCAGGTAAGTGATGATCCGTAACCAACACCTTGATGTTATTATCTTTGGCATATTGAACACCTGAGATAGAAGACACACCATTATCGACCGTCATGATCACTTCAGCACCAATCTCAATCGCCTGATCGACGACCTCCGGGCTCAAACCATAGCCGTCCTCAAATCGGTTAGGTACCAAATAGTCAACATTGCGACTCCCGAGCATACGCAAAGCCAGTACTGAAAGCGCCGAACTTGTCGCACCGTCAGCATCAAAGTCTCCAACCACAATAATGCGCTTTTGCTGCTCAATCGCCTCAAATAACAGTGCAACGGCGGCGTCAATACCCGCCAATTGTTGGTAGGAGTGTAACCCTTTGGCGGCTTTTTCTAGTTGAGAAGCATCAGAGACTCCGCGACTGATGTATAAGCGGCGCAGCAAAGCAGGAATGGAATCTGGAAGTGCAGAAATATCGACTTCAGGACGACGTTGGATTTCTATCATAAAGTGTATTGGGCCCCGTAATCGGAGCCCTTATCCTAGTTCTTATTTGATTTGTTCTAGACGTTTAATCAGGTCTGCCGGTGGAAGGTAGCCACCCACCATTTCGCCGTTTGGCAAGAAGATCGCTGGCGTACCGCTAATGCCCAGTTCACGGCCAAGGTTGTAGTGCTTTGTAACCGTATCTTGGCACTGTTTAAGATCACCATCGAATGTCGCTTCTTTGCGATTCACTTTTGCATCGTGCATCGCCGCAGCTGGGTCGTCTGAACACCATATCTTAGCCATTTGCTCTGCCACTGAACCCGTTGCACCTTGGCGAGGGTAAGCTAGGTAACGGACTGTGATGCCTAGATCGTTATAGCCTTCCATTTGACTATGCAGGCGAACGCAGTATCCACACGTAATGTCGGTGAAGATAGTCACCACGTACTTTTCGTCTTTGGCTTTATACTCAATCACACTGTCAGAAAACGCAGCGATTTTCTCTGCGTTGATTGGCGCTTGGCGCTCAGCAATCACGTCTTTGTAATTACCTTCTGCATCAATGGAATAAAGCGTACCCGCAATAAAATGGTCACCTGTAGGGGAAGCAAACAGAATGCCTCCTGGGGTTCTCACTTCCATTAAACCTGGGATATCAGACGGGACGATCTCGGAAATCTCAATACCAATTTTGGCAAAACGATCTCGAATCGCCGCTTCATCTGCCTGAGTGCTCACCTCTGCTGCGACCGCCGCTGGCACTGGCGCGGCTTGAGTAGCTTGCGTCTCTTCAGCTCCGCAAGCTGTTACGAAAAATGGCAGAGAGAGTAGAGTTAAGCGGCGTAGTACGCTCATTAAAATCACCTTTGTATAGAAAACGTTAAATTAAGCCCTTGGATGATGCTGGCTATGAATGTTCTTCAATCGCTCTGTTGCTACATGAGTATAAATTTGTGTCGTAGATAAGTCACTATGCCCCAATAACATCTGTACGACACGCAGATCTGCGCCATAGTTCAAAAGATGCGTCGCAAAAGCGTGTCGCAACACGTGAGGCGACAACAATTCGGTATCAATATCCGCCAGCACAGCATAGAACTTAATACGATGCCAGAAAGTTTGCCGGGTCATTTGTTTGGCGCGCTTGCTCGGAAAGACCACGTCTGACGTTTTCTCGCCAAGAAGTAACGGACGTCCTTTTTCAATAAACTCCGAGATCCAATCGACTGCATTTTCTCCCATTGGGACCAAACGCTCCTTGTTGCCCTTACCGACCACACGCACCACACCTTGTCTCAGACTGATGTTTTCCATGGTCAGACTGACTAACTCGGTGACACGAAGTCCCGTCGCGTAAAGAAGCTCTAGCATGGCTTTGTCGCGAAGCTCAATCGGGTCGTTAGGATCTGGCGACTCCAACAGAGCGGTAACTTGCTCCTCGGTGAGGTCTTTAGGCAGACGCTTCGGGAGCTTCGGGCTAACCAATAGAGCGGTGGGATCATCGGAGCGAAGCTTTTCCCTATGAAGATATTGGAACAGGCGACGAATCGCAGACAGCATCCTAGCTCGTGAGCTTTGTTGGTAGTTCTGATCCGTCAGCCACGTTTGGTACTCCTGCAAGCCAGATAAACTGATGAAATCCAACTTGTAGTTGTGTTCATACATCCACTTCAATAACTTAACCAGGTCATTTCGATAAGATGCCAGGGTGTTTTCTGACAATCCTCGCTCCATCCACATGGAATCTAAGAATTGTTCCACTAGCCCCTGATCTTGGATATTCACGTCGCTCACGACTACCTCTTGGATGTTTATACAGTACTTTCAACAGAGTAAGCGAGAAAAAACAAGAATGCTATAAAAAACAGCAAGCAACTCAATAAGCGCTGCAAAGATGGGCGAATTCAGAGTAGAATCACTGCCACTCATTACAACAGCGATACAGTGAAGTTATGAAAATAGGTCTATTTTACGGTTCATCAACCTGCTACACCGAGATGGCGTCAGAAAAAATACGCGAGATCATTGGTCCAGATATCGTGGACATATTTAACGTAAAAGACACACCTATTTCCAAGATGAGCGACTACGATCTACTTATCTTAGGGATCTCTACATGGGATTTCGGCGAACTCCAAGAAGACTGGGGCGGGATATGGGATCAAATCGGTGGCGTGTCACTAAGCGGCAAGGTCGTGGCATTATTCGGCTTAGGCGATCAAGAAGGCTATGGCGAATGGTATCTGGATGCAATGGGAATGCTTCATGAAGAGCTTAAGCCAACAGGTGCGCAGTTCATTGGCTACTGGGATAACCAAGGCTATGAGTTCGAGGCGTCTAAAGCACTGACCGAAGATGGTAGCCAGTTTGTCGGTCTCGCTCTAGACGAGGACTCACAATATGAGCTGAGTGATGAGCGTATCGCCACTTGGTGCGAACAGATCCTCGTCGAGTATCAGCAAACCCTTTAAATTTGAATGACAAAAAAACGGCGCCTATCAAGGCGCCGTTTTTATATTGATACATCGTAGATTAAGCTGCTTCTTGTTCTAGCTTTTCATCGTTACGACCTACAAAGCACATACAGATGATAGCGGCAACCGTTGGCATTACCCAGCCCATACCAACGCTAAAGAGTGGCAATGCATTAAAGAATGACACATCAATACCCGTTACTTTTGCTGCATCAATCATAGCGAACGACAGAGACACAAGAATAACCACGCGGTAAGCCAATTTCGGGTTTGCTAGGTACTTGCGAGCAAATGTCAATGCCACTAGGGCAATGGCAACCGGATAGAGTGCGAACAGTACTGGTACAGACAGAGAAATCAGCTGAGCTAGACCGATGTTTGCTACAACCGCACACGCCACGCCAATGATAACGACCCATTTCTGATAGCTGATTGACGTTAGCGAGCTAAAGTAATCTGAACATGCAGAGATAAGACCAATCGCCGTCGTCAAACAGGCCAATAGAACAATAACAGACAGAACAATCTGACCATATGGACCAAACAGAGCCTGCACATACTGACTTAAGATAGCGCCGCCATTATCCGCACCCGCTGCAACCGTTGCACTGGTTGCGCCCAAGTAGAACAAAGAGATGTAAACAAATGCCAGACCCGCAGCTGCGATGAGTGCAGAGCTGATAAGGTACTTAGTGGTCGCAGCTTGCTCAGTAATGCCTTTCTTGCGCAGCGCATCGACAATCAACATACCAAACATCAACGAACCAAACGTGTCCATTGTGTTGTAACCCTCAAGGAAACCTTTTGTTAGAGGCTGACTTAGGTACTCGCCAACCGGCGCAATCATCTCGCCTTGTGGGTCAATAAACACCGCCCCCGCCAAAACAATCAAACCGATAAACAATACCGGAGTTAACACCTTACCGATTACATCGATCAACTTACCCTGTGACCATGCAAATGACATCGCTACTGCAAAGAACAAGATTGAGAAAATCGTGAGGTGCATTTGCGCCGCATCAGCAAAGAATGGACGAATGGCCATTTCATAGGCCACAAGACCTGTACGCGGAGCTGCGAAAGCTGGACCAATAATAATAAAGATAAGGACAGCGATTAGCGTTGCTGCTTTCTTCGGCAGATCTTTCGTAAGGTGCTCCCAAGAGCCCCCTGCCACTGCAACAGCAATAATGGTAATAAGAGGAAGACCTACTGCAGTGAGAAGAAAGCCAGTCATGGCTGGTAGCAGGTTTTCACCCGCCAATTGACCCGCTAGAGGTGGGAAAATGATGTTGCCCGCGCCTAGGAAAAAAGCAAACAGCATAAAGCCGACTGCTATAATATCTGTTGTTTTTAACGTCTGTTTCACAGATATGCCCTTACTTGTTATGTTGTGTCTGCCGCAGCACTCTTAGTTGCCACGTAAAATTAGGCTGGCATGATGAACAATCGATGATTAATAAGCAATAGAAGCGGCAATAAACACCACATTAATTTGTTGTTACAGTTAATTGGCAGTTTGATCCACTAGTTTTAAACTAAAAGGTAAATTTTTATCTTGATCATTTTCTCACACACATTGCTTACATACAGAGCATTTCACTACTCAATAATTTAACAATAGTGACAAACCCTTAAAAGCAAACGATTAACAAAATAAACTATGACTTGTAGCACGACAAAAACCAAAGGCTTTCAATTCAAGCAGTTCTCTATACACGATGGCAACTCAGGAATGCCTGTTAGCACTGATGGTGTTTTACTGGGGGCATGGGCAAGGTTTCATTCATCTGACACCCTATTGGATATTGGTACCGGCACCGGACTACTGACCTTGATGCTCGCCCAGCGATTTATCGATTCAGTAATCACTGCTGTCGATATCGATGAGACTGCCATTGTCGATGCAACCTATAACATTCAGCAGTCACCATGGCACAAACGCATCACTGTGCTCCACTGCGATATATTGGCGCAACCATTTGAACACCGTTTCGATGGCATCATCTGCAATCCGCCGTACTTCAATAGCGGAGAGACTGCGAAAAATAGCCAGAGAGCAACCGCCAGACACACACATACCCTCTCCCATGAGCACTTGCTTGATCGTTGTGACAAGCTCCTCAGTAAAGAAGGAAGTGCGAGTTTTGTGCTACCTAAAGTCGAGGGGGAGCAATTCATCACGCTTGCCAAGCGCAAAGGCTGGCACTTGAATCGAATTTGCTATGTACAGGCAACCATCAACAAGCCATGTAACCGATTACTGTTTACGCTGAAAAAGCACTCTGAAGCCTATGATGAAGAACACCTGATTATTCACAGCGCATCTGGCGGATACTCAGAGGACTTTATTGCCCTAACCAAAGATTTTTACCTTAAAATGTAAGTGCGCCGCGCCTCGGTTTGAGTATAATAGCCGCCCTACTTTTTCCCTGATCGATGTTTTTTTGCTCAGGGGCAACCTACGTCTTGTGGAGACACTACCGTGATCAGAACCTTTGCCGAACTAGATTTAGATCCAATCCTTTTAGAAGCGATTGAAGAAATGGGCTTTAGCCGCCCTACCGAGATCCAGGCTCAGGCTATTCCACAAGCATTGGATGCACGTGACATTCTCGCTTCAGCGCCAACAGGCACAGGTAAAACGGCCTCGTTTGCTATTCCTGCAATTCAATACTTGCTCGACTTCCCTCGTAAAAAAGCCGGCCCTGCACGTATTTTGATTCTGACTCCCACTCGTGAACTTGCGATGCAGGTAGCAGAGCAGGCAACAGCGCTGGCGAAATACACTCGACTTAAAGTCGCAACCATCACGGGCGGTGTTACCTATGACTCACACGCCTCCACACTTGCCGAGACTCAAGATATCGTCGTAGCGACGCCAGGTCGTTTGATGGAGTATATCGAAGCAGAGCGCTTTGATTGTCGTGCCATTGAATGGTTAGTATTGGATGAAGCAGACCGCATGCTAGATCTGGGCTTTGGCCCAACGGTTGATCGACTATCAGCAGAATGTCGCTGGCGTAAACAAACACTGCTTTTCTCAGCGACGCTAGAGGGACGCGGTGTCGAAGGCTTTACAGCTGATCTTCTAAAAGAGCCTGCTGAACTCGAAGCACAGCCATCGACGCGTGAGCGCAAGAAGATCACCCAGTGGTATCACCGTGCCGATGATGCCGCGCACAAGCTTAACCTGCTCAAACACATCCTGACCGAGCAAGCTCAGCGCACCATAGTGTTCGTCAAAACCCGTGAGCGCCTTGGTGAACTGCGCCAGCAACTCGATAGTGCTCAGATCCCATGTTCTTGGATCCAAGGTGAGATGCCGCAAGATCGCCGTAACAACGCCATCAGCCGTTTCCGCGATGGCAGTGTTAACGTACTGCTTGCAACCGACGTTGCTGCTCGCGGTATCGACCTGCCGGATGTTTCGCACGTGATTAACTACGACTTACCACGCAGTGCTGATATCTATCTGCACCGCATCGGTCGTACGGCTCGTGCGGGTAAGAAAGGCATCGCGATCTCTATCGTCGAAGCACATGACCAGCCAATGATGGATCGTGTCGGCCGTTATACCAAAGAGACCATCAAAGAGCGCTTCATCGACGGCATGCGCCCAACGCATAAAAAGCCAGTCTTTAAGAAGAAAAAGCCGAAAAAAGACGATAAGAAAAAAGCGGTGAAGAAAAAGAAAAGCGCTAAGAAGAAATAACGAGCGCGCTACTCTAGATATAGCTCTATCAAATAATAACTACACAACTAGGTATGTTGTAGTCCCTAATATGCGTCATCCCCTTGAAAAAGGGGATCGTTCACCGCAAGTGACTCACTTAATTTGAGAGCGACACTCGCGGCCAGAGATCCTCACTTTCGTGAGGATGACGAAGTATAATTTGAGCATGACGAGATATACCGCGAGCATTAGCTAGTTACTTCTGCTTTATCTCGACTCCACTAATCACTGCTCTTCGCGCTTAAACACCAGTTCCGTCGCCGTCGATTCTTCTTCAACAAAGTAGTAGCCCGCAACATCGAATGCCGTCAGTTTATCAATCGAATCAACACGGTTCTCGATAATGTAACGTGCCATCATACCGCGCGCTTTTTTAGCGTAAAAACTGATAACCTTGTATTGGCCGTTCTTACAGTCTTTGAATACCGGCGTGATCACCTTGCCATCGAGCTGCTTTGGCTTAACTGCCTTGAAGTACTCATTCGATGCTAGGTTGATCAGTACATTGTCACCCTGTGCATTAAGTGCATCATTGAGTTTATTGGTGATAATGTCGCCCCAGAATTGGTACAGGTTAGTGCCACGCTCGTTGGCAAGCTTAGTGCCCATTTCTAAACGATAAGGCTGCATCAAGTCCAATGGCTTAAGCAGACCATAAAGGCCAGAAAGCATGCGTAAGTGCTGCTGAGCATAATCAAAGTCATCTTCAGACAAGCTTTCTGCTTCCAGTCCAGTGTAAACATCGCCTTTAAATGCAAGGATAGCCGGACGAGCATTCTCTGTCGTAAACGTTTCGGACCACTCTTCAAAACGCGCCACGTTCAAGCCTGCAATTTTATCGCTCACCTTCATCAATGCAGAGACATCGGCAGGGGTGAGCTTGCGACACTCTTTAATAAGCTCAGCAGAATGTTCAATCAACTCTGGTTGAGTGAATCGCTCAGTCGCAAGTGGTGACTCGTAATCAAGGGTCTTAGCAGGTGAAACAACAATAAGCATGACTTTACTCTTTTAATATTGGTTTGCTTCAGTATAAAAAAAGCCATGCACTTTCATCAACGAAATAGTGCATGGCTTAATCTATTTTTGAGATAGGTAAAAGCGATTACTTGTTCGCCGTTTCCTTAGTGTTATCCCAAATACCTTCTTCAAGCTGAGATTTCAGCTCTGGGTAGTCATTCGCATCAAAGGTCGGAACCTTACCTGCTTTCAGCTGCTGATTGTAGTCTTTCGCCAGCTTAATCACGATGCCCGACAGCAAGATAATCGCAATCAAGTTGACAATCGCCATCAGACCCATCGACACATCGGCTAGCGCCCAAACCATTGGCAGCGTAGCCATCGAACCGAACATCACCATACCCAATACAATAATGCGGAACACACCAAGACCCGCTTTGTGGTTGTGCTCTAGGAAAATCAGGTTGGTTTCTGCGTAAGAGTAGTTAGCAATGATAGAGGTAAATGCGAAGAAGAAAATCGCAACCGCAACAAAGATGCCGCCCCAATCACCAACCTGAGAGCTCAGCGCTCGCTGGGTCAGCTCGATACCCGTCACCTCACCATGTGGTACATACTCGCCTGACATCAGGATAATCGCCACAGTTGCGGTACAGATAACAATGGTATCCGTGAATACGCCTAGCATCTGAACGTAACCTTGAGATGCAGGGTGCGGCGGATATGGCGTTGCAGATGCTGCTGCGTTGGGCGCAGAACCCATACCCGCTTCGTTCGAGAATAGACCGCGCTTGATACCTTGAATCATAGCTTGAGCAATTGCGTAACCCAGACCACCAGCCGCTGCTTCTTGCAGACCGAATGCACTCTTGAAGATGTAGGCAAGGACTTCAGGCACCTTCTCGATGTTCATAAACATCACTACGAAAGCAAGAACAAGGTATGCCAAAGCCATCACAGGAACAATAAGCTCTGCCGTGCGAGCGATCTTACGTACACCACCAAAGATGACGAATGCAGAGATAAGTACAATCACCACACCGACAATCATTGGGTCAAAACCAAATGCAGTGTTCATCGCATTGGCGATAGCATTGGCTTGTACTGCGTTAAATACCAAACCAAAAGCGATGATTAGGAAGATAGAGAACAGCACGCCCATCCAGCGCATGCCCAGACCCTTTTCCATGTAGTAAGCAGGACCACCACGGTAGTTACCATCATCGTCTTTGGTTTTGTATAGCTGTGCTAGGGTACTCTCAGCAAACGAGGTTGCCATACCCAGCATAGCAATTAGCCACATCCAGAAAATAGCACCCGGACCACCAGCGGTTAATGCGACTGCAACACCAGCCATATTACCAGTACCAACACGCGCAGCTAGGCTTGTACAAAGAGCTTGGAAAGAAGAGATGCCTGCTGTGTCAGCTTTACGGCTGTTTTTCAGCACACTGAACATGTGACCGAAATGGCGGAACTGAATAAACCCGAGGCGTACTGTAAAGTAAATCCCCACACCCACGAGTAGATAAACCAGAATCGATCCCCAAAGTAGATCGTTCATTAAATTGATAACGTCTGTCACTTTAAACCTCACTTAAAGTTAGAGTCCGAGCTGCACTTCCAAGTGCGTCCTAAGTGCCATGGTTATCTCCATCCGTGAAGTTTTGTTAGTTTCTCTGTTTTTCACGGCAACTTAGCTTGTATTTCTTACCACTTGAGAACGGCATACAAGTCGGCGTATTTTTTGACGGGGCGGATTTTGCAGGCATGCCACGTAAAAATCAATACGCAATGATATGTATATATTTGTTATTTTTCACCATAAAATCACGAAAAGTTAACAGTTAGCAAAGCAATTAACTTTCAAAGCCGTTCCAAAACCACAACATTTCACCAACAACTAACAAGCATAGTCAGCGACAAGTCACTCTGCCGAGAAAACGCGAGCAAACCTTGTTAGCACAACGGCTAGCGCTTATTTTACAAAACGGAATACTTTTTACTCACTCTCAGGCAATGAGAACGTTTCTCGTAGCACGAACTCTCTACCCTACGGCTCCACTTGCACACGGTTTTAACAACATAGCACCACCAACTCTTTTTCGTTTTGTGATTCAAGCGGTTATTTTTTGCGCAACCGTTTGGCTCAAAAGTGTGAGATTGCGTTCAAAATGGCATAAAAGATTCATAATCACGAAACAAATGAGAAACATATCAAAGTTAATCTGCGTAAGAATATGGTACTTAAAGGTCTCCGTAGGGAGAACAACAAAAGTAGAGGTAGCTTATGGACGGCTTTGAACTGGAAGACATTGCGGAAATGGATGCACCGAGAGCCCGCGCGGGTCGCTCGAAACCTGTCAAAAGAAAGTGGCGCGAAATTGAAGCCATAAAAGACAGGCAGCGTCTGCAAAAAGAGCTCAACGATATGGATATCGGTTTGGACTTCTCATTGGATGATGTAGACCTTTAACCTATCCCACATTCAACATAGAATTTTCGGTAACGACGAGCCTGAAACGTCGCTGCTGATGACAACCAAAGCCCTCCTTAGCGAGGGTTTTGTCTTTTATACAGGTCATCTTTTTCTTACGTAAAAAAGAGAACTAATTGACGAAAGTCAAATGATAACTCATATCAATATCATTTACTCTGTATTTCTGCTCGCTATTGACCTACAATACGCCCTCGTTTCGAACGACAGCATCGCTTCGCTTTGGACATCACCCCAACACATTATCGGTACTTTCTAGTAACAGCAGAAGGCTATAGAAATGAACAAGACGGCTCTTCGTCTCACTTTATGCTCGCTACCATTGCTGACCATCAGCCATATGACGAGCGCGAACGATCTCAATAGTGCTCGCAATGTCGAAGCACAAACCATTACACAGAGCGCGCAAAGCCAAGCTCGTATCAACAAAAGCAGCGATAAGGCATTCGAACTGAAGTCTGACATTGCCATGCTTGAGCAAGAAGTTGCCAACCTAGAAGTCTACGAGCGTCACCTAAAAGCCGTCGTTGGTAACCAAGAAGAAGAGATGACGAGCATCAATGTTCAGCTCGAGCAAATCAGCGACACACGCCAAGGCGTCGTGCCTTTGATGTATCAAATGCTTGAAGGGCTTGAGCAGCACATTTCAAGCGACAAGCCAATTCGCCTAGATGTACGCCTTGCAAGACTGGAAGAACTAAAAGCACTGATGCCTCAAGCTGATGTCAGCGATGCAGAAAAATATCGTCGCATCCTTGAAGCCTACCAAATTGAAATGGACTACGGCATCAAGTTAGGCAGCTACCGTTCGCTTATTAATGTAGGCAGTGAAATTGAAGCTGAGCAGCTATACCTAGGCAGACTGTCACTGGTTGCTCGCAGCCTTGATAGAAACCAATACTGGACATGGGACAGCAATCAAAACAGTTGGGTTGTGGTTGACGCTGCGCTTGCTCCGCAAATCGATAAAGCCTTTGCGATTGCAAACAAACAAGCCTCGCCAGCTCTGATTGAGCTACCGGTTTCTCTACAGAAGGATCCAAGCTAATGCGTAAGACAGTATTGATGGCCGCGCTGATCGCATTTGGCTTCTCTCAACCAAGTATTGCTGCCGACTCACTGACGTCGAAAGCACAAACCGCACAGCAACAAGAAAAAGCCCACAACAGCGAACGTGAAGCCAAGTTCAAACAAGAAGAACAAACGCTAGCGGCACGCAAAGCGGAGCTAGAAAGCCGTAAAGCGCAACTTGAAGCAAGCATTGAATCACTTAGCAATGCGTTTTCTGACAATGAGCGCACGCTGGCTGAGCAGCAAAAGAAACTGCACCTTGAAACCGGCAGCTTGGGTGAACTATTCGGCGTCGTTCGCCAATCAGCGAAAGAACTTCAAGTTGAGCTAGAGCAATCTGTCGCTAATACCGAACAGCCTGAACAAATCAAAGCGATCGACGATATTGTTGCCGCTAAAAAGCTTCCTTCAATTCAAGAGCTGACGGGGCTTTGGAATGCTTACCAAGCGCAAATCGCCTCAAGTGCAACCTACGCTGACGTGAAAGTCCCATTTGTTAACGGCGCCGGTGAAATTACCGCGATTAACGCCACTCGATTGGGTAATTTTACTCTACTTGCAGAGCACGGTCCGGTTGATTGGGATGGCAAACTTGCCAGTGATTTCCCTCGCTTACCTAAAGAAGTCCCGACTTCAGCGGATACAGCGGGCATAGTAACAGGTCAAGCACCCGCTGTTATCGACCCTAGTCGCGGCGATATTTACAAGCAACTTGCTGATAACCCGACACTTAGTGAGCGATTCGCTCACGGTGGTATCGTCGGCAAAATCATCGCTGGCCTGTTCGCGATTGGTATGATCATCGCACTGTATCGTGCTGTGGTTCTCACTACGACAGAACAGAAAATCAAGAAACAGCTTAAGTCACCAGAAGTGCCAACTGATAACCCGCTAGGTCGTGTACTAGGCGTCTACAACAGCGAGAAACAACTGCACGTTGAAGCACTTGAGCTAAGGCTGCTTGAATCCATCATGGATGAGCAGCAGCACTTAGAACGCGGTTTGAGCATGCTAAAACTTCTCGCGGCCCTCGCGCCAATGCTAGGTCTGCTAGGTACAGTAACGGGCATGATTGAAACCTTCCAGGTGATCACTCAGTTTGGTAACGCCGAGCCGAGAGTCATGGCAGGCGGCATCTCAATGGCGCTGGTAACTACGGTACTGGGTCTAATCACGGCAATGCCACTGCTACTTGCTCACAACCTACTGAGCTCAAAAGCAGAAGCCATTCGCAACGTTCTTGAAAGACAAAGTATGGGTCTAGTTGCACAGCAAGCTGAAGCACAAACCATGGAGAGCAAGCAAGCGTATGCCGCATAACCTCTTCAGTTGGTTGCCAGGAAGCGAACACTTAAACCAATTTATGACGCAAGGTGGGCCAGTATTATGGTGGCTGGCCGCCGTAGTGTTCATATTCTGGGTGGTCGCGATTGAGCGCGTGATTTACTTTACCAAGATTTTCCCGTCAGAGCGCAAGCTCTGGGTTAATCAATGGGCTGCGCGCCAAGATCATTACTCTTGGTACGCACAATCACAGCGTAATTCCATGCTCAGCGAGGCAGAAAACAAACTCAAGCAAAACATAAACCTGCTGAAGTGCTTACTCAGTCTCTGCCCGATGTTAGGTCTGCTTGGTACTGTAACCGGCATGATCACTGTGTTTGATACGCTCGCAGCACAGGGCAGCGCGCAACCAAGACTAATGGCTGCAGGCATTTCAATGGCAACCATCCCTACTATGGCAGGTATGGTTGCAGCACTGTCAGGTATGCTTGCCTTTTCCCGTATTCAAAAATGGAGCAGCAAAAGCCTGCTTCAACTTGAGCAGTTGCTGAGAAGTGAACGCCAAAATAGCCATGTTCACGCTAGCAAGGCTGCGGATGGAGACTCACAATGAGATTAGGTCACCGAAGAAAACAAAATGAAGAAGCCAATATCGATATGACGTCCATGCTGGATATCGTCTTTATCATGCTGATCTTCTTTATCGTAACAAGCTCATTTGTTCGCGAGTCGGGTGTTGATGTTAATCGCCCACAAGCAAGCCACGCTGTGAGCCAGAAAGACGCCGGTATATTCGTTGCTATTACCTCTGCCAATGACATCTACATCGACAAACGTCGTGTGGATGTAGAACGTGTCCAAGCGACTATCGAGAAGCTACTACTCGAGCAGCCGAATGCCTCAATGGTGATTCAAGCTGACAAACACGCCTTCAACGGTACAGTCGTCGAAGTGATGGATAGCGCGAAAGGTGCAGGTGTCACTAAGATCGCCTTGGCAACGGAGAGTCCATAGATGATTCGAGTTCTTGCGAGCATACCGCTCGCAGCGGCGCTCGCGATTGCCCTATTCTCGTTTATGAGCTGGATGATCGATATCGGTCCCAAGTCCAAGCCTGATGAAAAGCCAAGACTAAGCTATGACTTGGTCATGGTAGAACCCGACAGTGAAACCGCGAGACGCCAACGTACATTGCCTGAGCCGCCAAAAATGCCATCGACGCCGCCTTCAGCAGCTGTCGTAGAACAAAGCTCGCAGGTATCCAGTGTACAAACGCCAAGCACGCCGCAGCTACCAAACATCTCGGTATCAACCTCGGTTGCCGGTGTTTCCTTGAATGCGCCAACCGTCCCTGACATTGGTCAGAACCAACAGGTCATGCCGCTACACCGTAAAGAGCCACGTTATCCACGTCGAGCTTTGCAGCGTAACATTCAAGGCTACGTCGTGATGTCATTCACTATCGATGAACGCGGTCGCCCAACGGATATTGAAGTGGTGGAAGCCAATCCGAAACGTATGTTTGAGCGTGAAGCTATGGTTGCTCTTAAGCAATGGAAATACCAGCCTATGGTGGTCAATGGCGAGGCGACGCCTCGTGTTGGTCAGACTGTGAAACTAGAGTTTAAGTTAAATCAATGAGTAAACGTTTATTGGCGCTCTCAGCCGTATTTCTTAGTGTGATAAGTGGCAACGCATTCGCCAACCAAGAGCTCGGTATGCGAACTGCTACTCAGGTATCTAAAGCGTATGAATTAGAGCAAGAAGAGAAGCTTGGCGAGGCAATCACCTTACTTGAAGGTTTGCAGCCAAACGCAAGCTTCGACCGCGCTTACGTTGCTCGTATGCTCGGTATCTACTACTGGCAAGCAGAGCAACCAGACAAAGCCATCACTCAGCTACAAATAGCCGTCGACACCAAAGCCTTTAAAGACGAACAAGGCTGGCAAACAGAGCGTATGCTTGCTGAGCTTATGCTGTCAGAAGATATGCCAGAAAAGGCGTTAGTTCATTTTGACAATCTCACTAAGACAGCTGAGAACTACGAAAAGCTATCGAAAGAGCAGATAACGGGAGTATGGTTAAACAAAGCTCGCGCTCACTACCTGCTCCAACAGTGGAGAACGCTGCTTGCCGCTATCAAACATTACCACCAGTTAGACAGCACACCGAAACTGCAACCACTGAGTCTGCAGCTGACTGCAGAAATGCAGTTGAACCATCTAAAGAGTGCAATCTTAACCACCCAGAAGCTACTCGCGCTACAGCCAGATAATCTAATGTGGTGGCAGCAACTTAGCTCTCTTTACATGCAGACTAAACAGTACAAGCTGGCGCTCGCAACACTCGTATCGGCAGAACGCGCTGGCATTGAAATACCTGATAACCTGCAATTGAGCAAGGCACAGCTTTATTCTCAGCAAGGTATTCCAGAGAAAGCGGCGCAGTCTTATGCGAACCTGCAGGTGAAAGAGACGGACATCGATACCATTATCAAACAGGCGAGACATTGGCAGATGGCTCGTGAGTGGTCAAGCGCTCAAACAGCTTGGCTCGCTGCGGCGAGACTCAATGCCAAATACTACGAAGAAGTGTCACGTCTTGAGTTGCAACAAGGGGACTTTAAGCAAGCTTTGAGCTCACTAGCGAAAGTTCAGGGCATGCCTGAACAGGAAAGATTACTCTTAGAAGCGCGTGCCTATGTGGGCTTGAAAGACTACGCGAAAGCGATCAAGGTTGCCGAACAGGCACACAGAGTCAAGCCAACGACACAGAGTGCAGATTGGCTGCAATACCTGCAACAGATGAGCCAAGCTCACTGATAATAGCGAAACTAAGCCGCTAAAATACACCTTGCGATGCTCGATTCCCTCTTTATGAGGGAATCGTCGTTTTTTAGAGCAGCTAAACACTCTCGAATTCGTTTTGTCTTACTCGCTGAGCCAGCTGTTTATATCGGTCGGCAATCGTCTCACCAAACACGGGGTCATCTTCCACTATCGTCCACTGGCTCTCTACTGCTTGCCAATCATGAGTGGTAAATCGCTTCTCTATCAAAGGTAAAACAGATTGCTCTTCAAGGTCTAAATGCTGCTTTTGATCTTGAATAAACTCAGACAACCTACCAATAAACAGCTCTTGAGGCACCACCGCATCGTGCAGAATCATCTCGACAATATCGAGAAACGAGTGGGTCTTGGCTGATAAAGCTTGATGGTCTGACTCTAAGTTATCGATCTGCTCCTGCGAGCCATACTTTTCGATAAAGTAATGATAGAGAATGTCTTCTTTCGGGTGGTGGATTTTTTCAGAGTGATTTGCGAGGTAATCGACAATCTCTTTGATCACCCCGTAATTGATAGGTTGCTCTTTTTCAAGTAAGTGCAATTTTCGATTTAAAATCGCGAGCAATCGCACCATATAGCCGTGCTCGCGCCTAATCCTTTCGATCATCATAGTCCTGCTCCCAATTTCCATACTCTTTATAAGTGTATAAGAGAATCAGGCGACGTGTTTTGATGGTGCTCGAAAAATCGCCAACTTAAAGAGAAAGCTAGTCGAGTACTGGCTGCCAATTGATAGCAGGCTTACCAAGCTCTTTTAGCAATTGGTTCGTCTTGGAAAAATGACCACAACCAAAGAAACCTCGACGCGCCGACAACGGCGATGGATGCGGCGCCGTCAATACATGATGCCTTTGACGATCGATCATCGCTCCTTTCTTTTGAGCATGCGCACCCCAAAGCAAGAATATGACATTCTCACTGTTTTGATTTAGCGCTTCAATCACTCTGTCGGTGAAGGTTTCCCAACCCAACTTGGCGTGAGAGTGTGCCTGCCCCTGCTCGACCGTGAGCACAGTGTTTAGAAGCAGTACGCCCTGGTCGGCCCAGCTTTTGAGATAACCATGCCCTGGGATCTCGAACTCAGGAATATCTTGAGCGAGTTCCTTGTACATATTGACGAGCGACGGCGGCGTCTTCACACCCGGAAGGACCGAGAAACAGAGACCATGCGCCTGATTGGGACCGTGATAAGGATCTTGACCAAGAATCACCACATTCACATCGGCAAATTCAGTAAATTGAAATGCATTGAACACATCGCTTGCTGGTGGATAGATGATTTTACCCGCGCCGCGCTGCTGCTCCACAAACTCAAGGGTTTGTTGAAGGTATGCTTGCTGTTTCTCTTTACCGATGACGTCTTGCCAGGTGAGTGTTGTCATTATCGTCCCCAAGATGGTGAAATCTGGGGCGTAGTCTATCACTCAATGGAGGGTCACCACTACTGTCATTTGGCTTTATGCCACGCACCTTTGACGCGTTTTTTGAACGTCGGTGCTGTTATCTAATGCGTCAGTTTATCAATGGTGCTGATTCTTCATCTGTGGCGTTCGGTAGTGCCCGTGACAATGAATATGACGGTTAGGACTTGGATAACGTGATGAACGTGTTGTACTTGGTCTTGGAGCAGCTGGACGAGTCATATGGCACCTACCTTATAAAGTCACAGAATTATGCAACATGCATGTAATTCATTATGAAAGAAAGATGCCAAAATGCTTAATAGAACAGCAAAAAAAGATCAATTAATTGCAAATAGTCTCAATTGCTGGATCTCATCGCACCAGATCTCAGGCTCGATTGTCTCTAAAATCAACGGGATAGCGTCAAACCTAGGATCTTTTGCAATATACTCAAAACAGTCCCATCCAATCTCACCTTTACCCAGCGATTGATGGCGATCGACCTTACCTGCTAAAGGTATCTTTGAGTCGTTTAGGTGCATAGCCCTTAAATAGTGCATACCTACAACACGATCGAACTCAGCAAACGTCGCCTCACACGCCTCTTTGGTTCTAAGGTCATAACCCGCCGTAAACGTGTGGCACGTATCAATGCAGACACCAACCCGCGATTTATCATCTACCTTATTGATAATGTGTGCGAGATGCTCAAAGCGCCAACCTAGATTCGTACCCTGCCCCGCCGTATTTTCAATCACGGCAATCACCTCAGGCACCGCTTGGTGAGCAAGATTGATCGATTCTGCAATCCTGTCCAGACACTCTTGTTCTGAGATCTTCTTCAAGTGACTACCAGGATGGAAGTTCAATAAGGTCAGCCCGAGCTGATGACAGCGTTCCATTTCATCAATAAACGCGGCGCGTGACTTTTCAAGTTTCTCTTGCTCTGGTGCGCCTAGGTTTATCAAATAAGAGTCATGCGGAAGAATTTGTTCCGCTCGGAAGCCGTATTTTCGACATTCCGCTTTAAAGTTTTGAATCACTTTTTCATCCAGTGGCTTTGCCACCCACTGACGTTGATTCTTGGTAAAAAGTGCAAAGGCATTGGCGCCAATCTCACTTGCTCTTTGTGGCACATTATCCACACCACCCGCTGCCGAAACATGCGCTCCAATAAATTTTTTCATGTCGTTTGATACCCGATCGAGATCACATTTTTAGAACTGTTATTTAGCGATCTTATACTTTCAGTTTGAGCTATGGAAACCCTTGATTTTAGGTATAGCGATGAACAAATAAACGTATTTTGTAGTTTTATTACAACAAAATAAGCATTCAAATAAATTTTAAATATTAAAATATCATTTTAAAGCACCATTTTTAAAGGTTTAGTTGACCTTAATCAAAAATTTAACCATGAAGTTTTTAATGTTTTTTGTTGTATTTTGATCTAAATCAATACTAAAATACCCACAACGAGTTATACATAAGCCAGCTCAACAAGATTTGAAAATTAACACCATATAAATGCCACTCTGAAAGTGGATTAGGAGATAGTGATGATTCAAGGTATCCAAATTACTAAAGCAGCAAACGACGATCTACTGAACTCAATCTGGTTGATCGACGGCGAGAAAAACGAAGCACGTTGTGTTGCAGCAAACGCTGGTTTTGAAGCTGACCAAGTTATCGCAGTTAGCGATCTAGGTGAGTACGAAAGCCGTGAAGTTGCTATCGAAGCTGCTCCAAAGATCGAAGGCGGTCAGCACCTAAACGTGAACGTTCTTAAGCGCGAAACTCTAGAAGACGCAGTAGCTCACCCAGAGAACTACCCACAGCTAACAATCCGTGTTTCTGGTTACGCAGTGCGTTTCAACTCACTAACACCAGAACAGCAACGTGACGTTATCGCTCGTACCTTTACTGAGTCTCTATAATTAGAGACGCTAAGTAAACAGATACTAAAAAACAGACGCGCAAGCGTCTGTTTTTTTATGCCTGTAAATCGGTATTCAGCCGATACAAAAAAACCTCCCGAAGGAGGTTTTTGATGCGCATTGAATAGTCACTGTAGTCTGTACTGTGTCGTCCCTGTGCAGGCAGGGATCTTCTCAAAGCGCCCTCACAGCATCGAAGTATTACTTCAGCGTCACGCGAGCAAACTTACGTTTACCCACTTGGTAAACCGCTTGGCCTGCTGCTGGTACTAGCTTAGTGTCTTCAACTTTTTCGCCATCGATCTTCACCGCACCTTGGCGGATCATACGCATAGCGTCAGACGTTGAGCTCACAAGGCCCGCTTCTTTTAGTAGGTTACCGATTGGAAGGCCCGCGTCGAAGTCGAACTCAGGCATCTCTTCTGGCATCGCACCTTTTTGGAAACGGTTGATGAACTCTTTTTCCGCCGCGTCAGCATCGGCTTCTGAGTGGAAACGAGCGATGATTTCTTTCGCTAGCAAGATCTTAACGTCACGAGGGTTTGCACCACCTTCAACGTCTGCCTTGAACTGGGCAATCTCGCCTAGTGGACGGAATGAAAGCAGCTCGTAGTAGCTCCACATCAAATCATCAGAGATAGACATGATCTTACCGAACATTTCTGATGGCGCTTCACTTACACCGATGTAGTTGTGAGCAGACTTAGACATCTTCTTCACGCCGTCTAGACCAACTAGTAGTGGCATAGTAAGCACAACTTGTGGCTTTTGACCGTGCGACTTTTGCAGTTCACGACCCATAAGCAGGTTGAACTTCTGGTCTGTACCACCAAGCTCTACATCCGTTTCCATCGCTACTGAGTCGTAACCTTGAAGCAGTGGATACATAAATTCGTGGATTGCGATTGGCTGGTTGTTGCCGTAACGCTTTTTAAAGTCATCACGCTCAAGCATACGAGCAACAGTTTGGTTTGCAGCAAGGCGAATCATGCCCTCAGCACCAAGCTCAGATAGCCACTCAGAGTTAAATGCAATCTTAGTCTTTGCAGGATCTAGGATTTTGAATACCTGCTCTTTATACGTTTCTGCGTTACGCAGTACGTCTTCACGAGTTAGCGGTGGGCGAGTCGTGTTTTTACCCGTTGGGTCGCCAACCATACCGGTGAAGTCACCGATCAGGAACGTCACGTCGTGGCCTAGGTCTTGGAATGCACGTAGTTTGTTCAAAATTACGGTATGGCCTAGGTGAATATCTGGCGCAGTTGGATCGGCACCCAGTTTAATGCGAAGAGGACGGTTCTCTTTTAGCTTCGCAATCAGTTCTTCTTCTGGAATTAGCTCGTCAACACCGCGTTTGATTTCAGCCAACGCTGCTTCAAGGTTCGCCATTCTTGTTCACTCCCACAGATTTGGCAAAAATATAATAGTTGGACATCTTACTTGAATAGCGATGTTTTTTGAAACCAGTTAGACTATTTGGTTTAGGAAATTTCAAAATAATGTTGAATTAAACGCTCATGGTCTCTGTTTTTAAGCGCTTGCCTTGGCTCCATCGCGCGCTCATCGCCTTTTTTAGTGCCATTATCGTCGTTGCACTGTTTCTGCCAGATATCTCAGAGCTGGATGATAGAAACGACCGACTCGAAATTGGCAAGCACTACTCGCTCTCCATAGATAGCGATGCATTCCCAATTGGTAATGCTGCACCACCGACCGTGGTATTAAAGTGGGAAGAGCATACCGTTCGCTCCGGTGAGAGTGCGGCAATTCTATTTCAACGTCTTGGTCTTTCTCCTCGCCTACTTCACGATCTTATCTATACCAACGACGATATTAAGCAGCAGCTATCGCGTTTGCGCCCCGGTGACAAGCTGACCTTTGGTTTTGACGAGAACAGCGACTTCGTGCAGCTAAAGCGCCGCATCAATGACTATGAGACTTTCAAGGTTACCAAAACCGATAAAGGCTTTGCCTCTAGTTGGGACAAAAAACAGGTCGACTACCAATACAATTATGCGCAAGCAGAGATCAGCTCAAACTTCTGGAATGCGGGAATTGGTGCAGGATTGACCGCCAACCAAATCATGGAGCTAGCCGGTATTTTTGGTTGGGATATAGACTTTGCGTTAGATATCCGCTCTGGCGACTACTTTAAACTACTGTATCAAGAGAAAGTCGTCGAAGGCGAAGTGATTGGCCGCGGTAAAATCATCGCCGCTATCTTTAAAAACCAAAATGACACGTTTACCGCCATCTTTGATGACAAAACAGGTAACTATTACGACGAGAACGGTCGAGCGATGAAAAAGGCGTTCTTGCGAGCACCACTCGACTTTAGGCGTGTAACGTCAAACTTCAATCCGAACCGTCGCCACCCAGTCACAGGTAAAGTTCGAGCTCACCGAGGCACCGATTATGCCGCTCCAGTTGGTACACCGATTTGGGCAGCAGGCGATGGTACGGTAATCAAATCTAGCTATAACCAGTTCAATGGTAATTATGTGTTTATCAAACACAGTAACACCTTTATTACCAAGTACTTGCACCTACAAAAACGTAAGGTAAAAACCGGGCAGCGTGTAAAGCAAGGACAGACAGTGGGTACACTTGGCGGCACAGGTCGAGTGACCGGTCCGCACCTCCATTATGAATTCTTGGTTAATGGCGTTCATAAGAATCCAAGAACGGTCAAGCTTCCACAATCTAAGTCTTTAACAGGCAAAGCGAAGCAAACCTTCTTGGCTAATGCGCAGAACCGCCTCAATACTTTAGACCGATACAGCGAACTGCTTTACGCCAACAACTAAAAAATCACAGCAACAAAAAAAGCCCCGAGCATTGCTCGGGGCTTTCGTTTACTTAGAGTGTATTACTTGCTTGGTGCGTCGCGATACATCTCTTCAATTTCGTCTTGGTAACGGTCGTTGATGACTTTACGGCGCAGTTTCTGCGTTGGTGTCAGCTCACCCTTATCCATCGAAAAGCCGGTCGGTAGCAGTTTGAACTTCTTGACCTGCTCAAACTTAGCCAGCTCTTTTTGCAGCTCGGTAATGCGTTTCTCAAACATCTCAACCACTTCATGATGCTTAATCAGCTCCAGACGGTCTTGATACTTGATATTGAGCTCTTTGGCATACTCTTCTAGCGTGTCAAAGCACGGCACGATCAAGGCAGAAACGAACTTACGAGTATCAGCGATAACCGCAATCTGCTCAATGTAATGGTCTTTACCGATAGCGCCTTCAATAGCTTGCGGCGCAATGTACTTACCATTTGAGGTCTTCATTAGCTCCTTGATGCGATCAGTGATAAACAGATTGCCCTGTGCATCAAACTCACCCGCATCACCTGTCTTCAAGAAGCCGTCAGCATCAAAGGTCTTCGCTGTTTCTTCCGGCAGCTTGTAATAGCCGCGCATGACCATAGGACCACGGACGAGGATCTCATTGTTGTCGCCGATCTTAACCTCAGCACCTGGCATTGGCATCCCGATAGAGCCTGGGTTATAGCAGGTATCATCCCAGCAAGAAACCGTCGCTGTGGTTTCTGTCATGCCGTAGCCTAGCTTGACGTTGATACCAATCGCTTGGAAAAAACGACCAATGGTCTCGTCAAGTTTAGCGCCGCCACATGGCATAAAGTTAATGCGGCCACCAAGCAGCTCACGCAGTTTAGCAAGCACAATCTTGTCTGCCAGTGCGTAGCTTTTCTTAAGCAAGAAGGATGGTTCTACATTATCCTGGCGGCATTGCGCCATTTTCGCTCCCATGTTCACCGCCCAGGTAAACAGGATCTTGCGATGAATTGGCGCTTTAGATACGCGTTCATGAATTGCAGAGAAAATCTTCTCGTAGAAGCGTGGCACCGCACTCATTACCGTTGGGCGAATTTCGCCTAACGCGTCACGTACCTGCATTGTGTCTTGCAAGTAGCAGTTCGTGCCACCTTTATACAAGACGTAGAATGTCCACGCGCGCTCAAACACATGAGAGAGCGGAAGGAAACAAAGAGACACATCGCTCTCGCTTAAGCTCAGTCTCTCATCGTGTCCGCGAAGCTGTGCTGAAATGTTTGCATAGTCAAGCATGACACCTTTTGGCTGACCCGTTGTTCCAGAGGTATAGATCAGCGTCAGTAGATCGTCGTAGTTAGCTTGTGACAAACGCTCTGTGAGTTCTGACTGGTTCTCGATACTGGCATCAGCAATAAACTGCTGCCAGCTTACCGAGAAACTGTTGTCTTCTAGAACGATCTCTTCACTCATCGCAACGATGAGTTCTAGCTGCTCACATTCATGAAAAATAGATAGCGCTGCATCGTATTGCTCCTGTTCACCAACAAAGAGAATACGTACATCCGCATTTTGAACGATATAACTGGTTTGAGCTGGCGTATTGGTAGGGTATAGCGGCACAGTCACTGCGCGCACTTGTAATGCAGCCAAATCAGCAATGGTCCATTTCGGCATGTTGTTCGAAATGATACCAATCTTATCTTGAGGTTGGATTCCTTTTCCAATCAGAGCCAGAGACAACGCATCAATGTTGACTCCAAACTCCTTCCAGCTAATCCCTTGCCACACATTGTTGATTTTATGTCGTAAGGCGATCTTGTCGCCACCTTGTGCGATTCGGTCACGAATCTTCTTTACAATATGGAAATCTAAATTAGCCATGTTCTATCTTTACCTTTTAGCTTACACATGTAAGCCTTTTGAGCGCACAAGTGTACATCTGCCGCTGAAAAAGGCAACAGACCCATATCAAAGTTATCAATAATTCCTACCCGATTTACCGTGCGATGATAATAAAGCGCTGAAACCAATAAAAAAGCCCCAAGCACAGCGTGCTTGGGGCTCGATGACTAAAGTTGTAATGGATTATGACAAAGCAACAACTTCGCCGCAGATAACCATTAGCTGATCACGTAGCCAGATGTGACCTTTGTCTTTTTCGCTCGACTCGTGCCAGCTTAGGAAACCGCTGATTTTGTTGTTTTCTGTTGGCAGAGTAAGTACTTGTAGCTGCTCTTTATTAACAGCGTTTTCAACTAACCAACGTGGAGCGATCGTCACTAGCTCCGACTGACCTACCACATACAGCACATTGCTAAGGCTAGTACCTTCGTAAGACGCTTGACACTCAAGGTCGCGATAAGCCTGCTCTGAGAAGCTGCGTACACCGTGAACTTTAGACAGCTTAGCGTGCTTTTCATTGGCTAGCTGCGCTGTGCTTACTGCACCATGGATACGCGGGTGGTTTTTCGCTGCAACCACAACCAACTCATCTTGGAAGATCTCTGTGCTTGAGAAACCTTGCGCATCGTAACGAGCGTAGTCGATAACAAAATCGATCTCTTGGTAGCGCATACGATCAGCGAGCTGACGATCCGCTTCTGCGTCTAAGTGAAGCTGCACGTGCGGCGCTTGCTCAGAGATAGTTTGCATGATTTTTGGAGCAAAACGCATGTCACATGGAGAGCAAATCGCCATCTTAAATAGACGAGTTGATGTCTCTGGTGTGAAGATAGAGCTTGGAAGCTCGTTGCGGATCAATTGTAGCGCTTGACGAACAGGACCAAACAATTGACGTGCTCGTTGTGTAGGTTGAATACCACGGCCCTGACGCATAAATAGCTCGTCATTAAACATCACTTTTAGACGCGCTACTGCGTTACTTACTGCAGGTTGCGACATACCCAAATTGTGCGCCGCGCGAGTGATATTCTGCTCTTGCATCACTGCGTCGAAAACAGTCAATAGGTTTAGATCTACGCCGCGTAATGTGCTTTCCATGCGGTAACTAGCGATTGCGCTCATAGCATCTTTTTTGTCTAACATTTAGTAAGCCTCGTGTAATTTCAATCTCGACTATGGGGAACAGGTAACCAATAAAAGAGAGCAATGAGAACAGCGTCATCGCCTCAGGGGTACCCTACATCATTCTATTAATCCTCTGCATACTTCGAGGACGAAACCAACTATCCACCAATAATTAACTCAACACCAACAAGATTGACAAAGAATCATCAAATTTTATCAGGTTAATTACAATAACCTTTAATAACAATAATTTAAATCATATATAAAAAAAGATAAATTACATTTTTAATAACTTTTGTCCAAGTTAGCATGCCAAATCATAACTAGGCACTATAACAAGGTGTAAAGCTGTCCCTTATAGTCTATTTGATACACGATTAAATTTCAGTCACTACTATTCGCATTGTATATAGTTAGTATTCATCATCGCCATACCCTACACGGACGAAAATCCAATATAGAGAGCTCGATGTATGTAACCGGATGAACTGTATGACAATAACAACAAAGCCCAACCTAGAGTCAGGTTGGGCTTCGTTGTAAATCGGTAAGGATGGTAATGGTCAGATAGAAGCGTAACTTGGGAAATCGACTTTCTCCCACAAACTCTCACGCAAATTCGCACTGCATGACCAATTGCCGCTAACGAGCCAGTTAGCAATACCTTCTGCGACGTCGGGGTAGAACACGCGCTCCGCCTGCTTTTCATCCAACCAGTCTCGGATAACTCCGGCATCTAAGAAGTCCATAGACTGAGCCAACCCTAAACTTTCTAACGTCGCCGCATTACTTTGCTGCTCAAACTGACCATCTAACGGTTTCACCAACAGCTTTTTACCCAAGCTAAGTGCTTCTGAAGGCAGTTCAAAGCCTCCGTTAGCAATCACACCAGAGCAGCGATGCAAATCGCATTGAAAGCTTTCATGGCTAAGCGGCTTCATCAAGATATTCTCAACTTGCGCGTGTTCGATATTGTCAGGGTGATAACAAACAAAGTTATGCCTCGCAAAGCGAAGAAGAAGGTCAATGATGGCATCGGTGTTTTCAAATGGCAGGTAGACCAAAATAAAATCTTCCGAGGTAACATCCTGCTCAAGGGTGTGAACGATGGGAGGCAAAATCGGCTGACCAAAATGATACCAGTGAAGTCCCAGTTGATATTGCGACGGTGCGAAATGCTGTATCACAGAATCATCTAGCCAGTTCGCTCCTTTTTGAGGAACGTCGAAAAGAAACGCGTTCTGATGACTAATACTGACTGTGGGGACTTTTTGCCTTTTCGCCGCCCATGCAGAAACAGGCTCAAAATCGTTCACGACAAGGTCATAACCACTGACATCTAACTCTCGCACCTCGCCAAGAAACGAAGGCAAACTGTTTTCTAGCGCGGTTTTCATGTAATTCACCCGACCGTTTTCTGTGACAAAGCTAAAACCTCTGCGGGTTTGATAGTCACCAAACTGTTCCATCGAGAAGTATTTGTCTTTCGCTCGCCCAGAAAAAAGAAAATCGACGTCTACATCATGAGACTTCAGCGCATGACACATCGCCCTCGCACGTGCAATATGCCCATTGCCCGTCCCCTGAACACCGTAAAGTATTTTCATTAATGCGGTTCCTTTTAAAACTTGTCTAGAACGTAGTTAAGCGCGATCTGAGCCGACGAAAGACCAAGCGCTGCGCCAATGACGACATCGGTAAGAAAGTGAACCCCGAGTAAGATGCGTGACGCTCCGATGAAGGCAGCCCACATCAATGCAGCATCGTGCCAACCTGGATAGAAATGACCAATGATGGTCGCCATTAAAAATGCTGCCGCCGTGTGCCCGGATGGCAAGCTGTAGCGATCCGATGGTGTAATAAAGGCATGTAAAAGGTTGGAGAACTCTTCGGGTCTGCGGCGCTTGAAGCTATTTTTGGCTAACCAATAAATCGGTAGTTCAATCGCGAATGCCAGCAGAGCAGCGGCAAAAAACAGCTTACCGACAGTGTCGTCAAAGAGCCAAACCGAAACGCCGAGTAAGAGGTATAAGTGCCCATCGCCGGTGCGGGATACCCAGCGACTCACTCGAGCTACCTGAGCGTTAAATCGGTGCCCCAAACAAAACAATGAAAATGCCAAATCCATTCTTGCAATCGGTTCAATCGTTCGCACAACCTACTCCTTGTTAGACGCGCAGTTCATGATCAAAAAGTAGTCAGCAACAATGACAATTCGGTGACGGTTTATTGGAGAAATGATGAAAGTTAGCGCTAGAGGAACCCTAGTCACTAACTTTCATTTGATTGAGAGAGGATTTATGGCGTGTTAAAGCTCTTCATGCTTATGAACCAATCCCCAATCCGCGAGGATGGCGTAGGCCGAAGGAATCATGAATAGCACCAAAGCTGTGGAAGCAAAAATACCAAACACAATGGAGATAACCAGAGGCTGAATAACCTGAGCCTGCAGGCTGGTCTCGGTTAACAAAGGCAGCAAACCGGCAGCTGTGGTCATCGATGTTAAGAACACGGCTCTGAAGCGCTCACGACTCGCTTTCACCACTGAGTCATGTACAGAATCGCCTTCATCAACGTGGTGACGTATGTACTGCACCAGCAAGATTGAGTCATTCACAACAATCCCCGCCAAAGACACAAAGCCCATAATACTTGGCATACTCATCGAGTGCCCTAGAAGTAAGTGTCCCCAAACCACGCCGATAAACGCAAGCGGTATTGCCAGCATCACCACAAACGGCTCTAGGTAGCTTCTGAACTGGTAGCTAAGAATGGTGAAGACGCCAAATAGCCCTAACAAAAACCCTTTAGCCATCGACGCGCCCGTCTCTGCGCTGTCTTTGGTTTCACCCTCAAAATCAAAACGCAATCCAGGATACTCTTTCTGGAGCTTAGCGACTTCTTCGGCTTGGAACTGTCTAATGATATCGGTGGAGCTCGCCTTGCTGGTATCAACATCACCAAACACGCTGACCGTTCTCAGGCCATTGACGCGCTGGATGCGAACGTAGTTACGCTGAAAATCGAGTGTCGCGACCGATGCCAGCGGTACTTGCGAGCCGTCTGCTAAGAAAATCGGGAAGTTCGACAACTGCTGAATGTCGCCGATATCTTGCTTGTCGAGCTTCACTTCAATCTTGATGTTCTCAACGCCCACTTGGATCTCATCGGCGGTTTGACCAAAGAATGCTGCACGCAACTGACTTGCGATCATCTGACCATTAACCCCAAAGCTCTCAGCTCCCGGACGCAGTTTAACTAAGATCTCTTCTTTACCGAGGCGCATGTCATCGAGCACGCCGCTCACACCATCAAATTCATTCAGGTATTGTTGGATCTCCACCGACGCCGCTTTCAGCATATCCAGATCGTCATGTGCGATGCGCACTTCAATCGCACGACCACCCGGCCCCATCGTAGGCTGCTTGAATACCATAGAGATTGGGTCAGCAAGCTCTCCCACATCCTCACGCCAAGCGTCGATAAACTCATCGATGAGCGTATTGCGGATCTCTGCACTCAGCAGATCCAGCCTGACCGTCGCTATATGGGGGCCCGACTCGTTGGCATCTTGGTTAGTGTTGAACTGACTGGTGATCTGCTTCACCAAGGTTTCACCACCTTCTACCTCTTCACTCCACTGCTTATTGAGCTTTTCAGCGGATAGAACGATTTTATCGACCACTCGCTCGGTCTGAGACAAAGATGCCCCCGGCGGCAGAATAATACGAGCTTCGGCAATATCACCGTCCAATGCAGGGAATGGATTGAACTTCACCACACCACCAGCAAGTAAGCTGACAGAGATAAGCAGCGCTGCAAACACACTGCCCATGAAGGCGTAGCGATAAGAGACGACTTTATCTACCGCATTTACTAACGTGGTGTTTCTGAAGTGCTCAAAACGCTCCAGCAGTACTCGTTTAAACTTCACAGGCTGCTTGTCACGGTTGTGCTTATGCAGTGAGTGAGACAGGTGATTTGGCAGAATAAGGAATGCTTCAACCAAGCTCAGTGACAAGACAAGTATCAGCACCTGAGGCACAGCTCTGAGCACCGCGCCCATCTCACCCTGCAAGAACAGCAAGCTACCGAAGATACATACTGTAGTTAAGAAAGATGAAATAACACCAGGTAGCACCTTCTTAACGCCATTGATCACCGCATCATCAATTTTCTGCCCACGGTCTAGGTGCGCCTGTATCGACTCTGCGATCACGATGGCATCATCCATCATGATACCAATCGCCATTAGTAGCCCCACCAAAGACATGATGTTGATGGAGAGCCCAAGGTTCGCCATCAAGAATAGGCCACCCAAGAACGCCACTGGCAAGCCCGCGGCCACCCAGAATGAGTAACGGAAACTAAAGAACAGCCACATGGTCGCAAACACCAGCAAGATACCTTGCCAACCATTTTTCACCATCATGGTCAGACGATCCCACAGTATGGACGACATATCATTGGTCATCTCAAGCGTGACCCCTTCAGGGGCGATCAGGCGCTGCGCTTCAACAAACTCCGTCACCTTCTCTTTCACACGCAGCGCGTCGTCTTCTTTGTTCTTGCTGATTTTAAGTACGGCAGAGGGCTTGCCGTTAAACAGGACTTTTTGCTCATCCAGTTCGAATCGGTCGGTAATGGTCGCGACATCTTTGAGACGAATCAACGCACCGCTCGGGCTAGAGCCCACCACAATCGACTCTAACTCTTGAGGGGTAATACGCCTCTCATCAAAGCGAATCAGAAAGTTCTTATCTTCCGTTTCGACATTACCGCTTGGCAGCTTAATGTTTTGATTACCAATCTGGGTCGCGATATCACCGATACTTAACCCAAGCTGACGCATGATTTGAGTATTCAGCTCAACGCGGTACTGGTGATCAGAAAAGCCACTGACATCAACGAGTGAAACACCGTAGTCAAGCTTGAGCGTGCGTTTTAGCTGCTCCGCATAGGCTTTTAATTCTGGCCAACTGGTCTCAGCGGTGATCGCCACATCGACAACAGGTTCGTTCCAATCCAGCTCTTGTACGACAGGTGACTCAATCTCATCAGGAAAGTCATTAATCGCGTTGATTTGGGTTTGAACATCCACCAGCATTCGGCCAATGTCGGCTTTTTCATCAAGCTTGAGAGTCAGTCTTGCGGAGCCTTCAATCGCTTCACATTTGGTCTCGACGATGTTCGAAAGGCCGTCAACGGCATCTTCCATACGCACACACAAGCTCTCTTCCACTTCTTGTGGAGAGGCGCCAGGGTAAGTGATCGCAGCCATAATGTAGGGAGGGTCGAACTCAGGAAAGGTCTCTCGCTTGATGGTCGACAGCGAGCTGATACCCAGTATCAGCAGCGCGAGCATCAATAGGTTTGCGGCTGTTGGGTGTTTGGAGAAAAATCGGATCATTGGGTGACCTCTCCAACACTGTGTTCATCACTTTGACTATCGCGCAGTAGCATCCCCTCAATGGCAGGCAAGATATCGTTGAGGATCACTTTCTCACCCGCTTCGAGGTCGCCAGAAATGATCACTTGGTTGTCACGGCGATATTCGACATTCACATCGCGCATTTCCAATCGATTTTCGGCATTCATCAAGTAGATCTTGTCGCCATGCAAAGCACGCTCTGGGACAGACCAAGATTGCTGTTTTTGTCCTTCAATTGTTGCCTTCACAAACATGCCATTCACCAGCACAGGTGTACCGGCTAAGCCGTTGCTGCTTGGTAGTTGAGACACCTCTAGGATCACCCCAGCGGTGGCTTGGTTGGCATCAACCGTTTCACTAACGCGCGCAACTTTTGCAGGCCAAGTCGCGGTTAGGTTGCCGCTACTGAGCTCAACCGTCGCTTGCAGTTTATCGAGCTCGCCGCGCTCTGCTTGGTTTTCATCCCATGAGAGTGTGTCCGATAGCAGCTGTAGGTCATGAATGGACAATTGCGCTTCCACTTCCATGACATCGTTAAGGTGCGCAGTGACCATGGTTTGCTGTAAGTTGACCACCTGATTGATCTCAGCATCGACCTCTGAGATGCGCATCGTCATCGGCAGCGTTATACGAGTTTTCTCCAGTGAACGCTGCGCTTCATCCGCTTTTGCTTGGTTCACCTTAACCAATGCTTCAGACACGCCACGCTCATCTGGCATCAGCGCCAATTGGTTCTCAATCTCTTGTACTAGCTTCTTCTGTGACAACATGTTTTGCTGCTGAGTATCAACATCAGACTGTGAGGTGAGCCCCCGCTTATTCAGATCCACGCGGCGCTGATACTCGTTTTCTGCCAGTTTCAAACGATTCATCTCAATCGAAAGGGTTTGCTTTAGATTGGTCTCTTCTTGATCAAGACGCGCCAATTGGGTTTGGCTCGATTTCAGGTCGGCAATGGCTTGAGATAGCTTGAGCTCATAATCTAAAGGATCAATACGGAGAATTTCTGTACCCGCCGCTATCACTGTGCCTTTTTCAAGATTCGGATGCTTATAGATAACCGCGCCCGTCACTTCAGCAATGGCTTGCCACTGTACCTTCGGCTCAGCACGGCCAAAACCAATCGCTACTGGCGCTGACATCTGTGGTTGAAGCGGCAAGATATCAACCACTCGCGAGCGGTCGCCTGCAGGTTTGGTTGGCACGTCAGGACGTAGGTTAACAGCGGCGATTAACGCCACGATGCCTACTGCGAGTGCAGGAAAGAACAAGAGTTTTTTGTTTATAGACTTCATAGGGTTACATTCTGAATTAATTAGGTTTGGTCACGCAGTAAACCACGTGAGAGCAGACGAATGTTGTGTTCTAACAGTTCATCAAGAAAAGATTCGGTTAGCTCAATACCGTGCAGTTGCAGCATGGCGGGCGGTGCCACAAACGGAAACACCATTAGAGCAATAAAAGAGACTTTACAGAGCTTTGGATTGACATCGCTGTGCAGATATCCCGCTTTTTTGAGCTTACCAAACATCAAATCATGGTCTGGTCTTCCCATATCGGTGAACACCTTTTCAAACAATCGTCGCTGCGTCGCTGAAGGCGGCATGTGCATGACTTGAGCGACCAATCTCGGAAACTGAGGGACTTTATTCATTTCATGGTAGTAAATACGCATGAACTCAAACAGATTACGATGATCGCTCTCGTTGAATATGTCATCCATCTTCTTTTTCATCGGCATCATGGTTTCGCGAACCATAGTCTCAAAAAGACCTTCTTTGTTACCAAAGTAGTAGCGAATCATGGCAATATTGACGCCCGCCTTTTGAGCAATCAGACGTGTTGAGACTTTGTCATAAGGCATGACGACAAACAGTTCTCTCGCATGGGTAAGGAGCTTGTGCCTCGCATCCGTACGCTCTTTGGGACGACCGACTTTACGCGTGGTCTCAGTAGCGTTCGTCATACCAATCCTTGCTTTTATTAATCATTGATTAATTGTAGAGTAAAGCTTGCTCAATCGGCGAACAGTTAAATTCATCAAATATTAATCATGTGATTAATTAAGCTCTCCCCTTACCTCGGATAGAAAGCGAACTGCTCCGATATCAATAAAAATTCAGATTAATCCTTGACGCATGAAGCTGAGTGCGGTACTAATCTTGTAACTTATTTTTGTGGAACGCATAACAGTGTCATTACGTTTTTCTCTACTCCTGAACCTCCTCCTTATCGTGAAAACATCGCGCGGGTAGGTTGTGGACGAAAAACACCACATAAAGAATTCCAAAAGACCCGCTTACACAAGCGGGTTTTTTTATATCGATTGAACTGGACGTAAACGATTAACCTGGAAAAAGAGGAAGCAAATATGAACGATCAGGTGATTATATTCGACACCACATTGCGTGACGGCGAACAAGCACTTTCAGCAAGCCTAACAGTGAAAGAGAAGCTGCAAATTGCTTATGCGCTCGAGCGTCTAGGTGTTGATGTTATCGAAGCTGGTTTCCCTATCTCCTCTCCGGGTGATTTTGAATCGGTGCAGACCATAGCGAAACACATTAAAGATAGTCGCGTATGTGCCTTGTCTCGCGCGGTAGCCAAAGACATTGATGCGGCAGCTGAAGCGTTGAAAGTGGCAGATGCGTTCCGTATCCATACCTTCATTTCAACCTCGACCGTCCACGTTCAAGACAAATTGCGCCGCAGCTACGACGATGTGGTTGAGATGGGCGTTAAAGCGGTTAAGCATGCGCGTAACTACACCGACGACGTTGAATTCTCATGTGAAGATGCAGGTCGTACTCCTATTGATAACTTGTGTCGTATGGTAGAAGCGGCTATCGATGCTGGCGCTCGTACTATCAACATCCCAGACACAGTAGGCTACACCGTCCCGAATGAGTTCGGTGGCATCATCCAGACACTTTTCAATCGCGTTCCAAACATCGACAAAGCCATCATCTCTGTGCACTGTCACGATGACTTGGGTATGTCAGTGGCAAACTCTATCGCAGCCGTACAAGCTGGTGCTCGACAAATCGAAGGGACTATTAATGGTATCGGTGAGCGTGCAGGTAACTGCTCGCTAGAAGAAATTGCGATGATCATCAAGACGCGTCAAGAGTTTTTAGGCGTTCACACCGGTCTTCAGCATCAAGAGATCCACCGCACCAGTAAGCTAGTCTCTCAGCTATGTAATATGCCGATTCAAGACAACAAGGCGATCGTTGGTGCCAACGCGTTCAGCCACTCCTCAGGCATCCACCAAGATGGCATGCTGAAGAACAAGAACACTTACGAGATCATGACCCCGGAGTCTATTGGTCTGAAGAACAAAGCATTGAACCTAACCAGCCGTTCTGGCCGCGCGGCCGTTAAGAGCCACATGGATTCAATGGGTTACAGTGAGCATGAGTACAACCTAGATACCTTGTACCAAGATTTCTTGAAGCTTGCGGATCGTAAAGGTCAGGTATTCGACTACGACCTAGAAGCATTGATGCACTTTGCTAACTTGCGCGAAGAAGACGACTTCTTTAAGTTGAACTACTTAAGCGTTCAGTCAGGCAGCATCATGGCGACGACTAGTATCAAGATCCAATGCGGTGACGAAGAGAAATGCGAAGCGGCTGTGGGCAATGGTCCAGTTGACGCACTTTACCAATGTATCTATCGCGTAACCGGTTATGACATTGTACTAGACAAGTTTGATTTGACGGCGAAAGGCGAAGGTGAAGATGGTTTAGGTCAAGCGGATATCATCGCGAACTACAAAGGTCGCAAATATCACGGTACGGGTGTCTCAACCGACATCGTTGAGGCTTCAGGTCAGGCACTACTTCATGTTATCAATAGTATCCATCGCGCTGATCAAATCGAAGTGATGAAGCAGAAGAAAGTCGAAACGGTATAAGACAGATTACTTGGCTCCACTTCTCGGCGGAGCCAAGCCAAAAATTCGTTTGCTCGCACAACCGCGAGCAAACCTAAAAATATAAGCAAATACAACATTTAAGGAAATTAGCCCCATGGCAGGTACTTACAAGATTGCGGTTCTACCAGGTGACGGTATTGGTCCAGAAGTAATGGCTCAGGCTCATAAAGTGCTTGATGCAATTTCAGAGAAGCACAACATTACCCTAGAGCGTGAAGAGTTTGATGTAGGTGGTATTGCCATTGATAACCACGGCTGCCCGCTCCCAGAAAGCACAGTTAAAGGCTGTGAAGAGTCCAATGCAATTCTATTTGGTTCGGTTGGCGGCCCTAAATGGGAACACCTTCCACCAAACGATCAACCTGAACGTGGCGCGCTACTTCCACTTCGTAAACACTTCCAACTGTTCTGTAACCTACGCCCTGCACAGATTCACGCAGGTCTAGAGGACTTCTCTCCACTGCGTGCTGATATCTCTGCAAAAGGTTTCGACATCGTGGTCGTTCGCGAGCTCACTGGCGGCATCTACTTTGGTCAGCCAAAAGGTCGTGAAGGCGAAGGCCCAACAGAGAAAGCATTTGATACTGAGGTTTACCACCGCTACGAGATCGAGCGTATCGCTAAGATCGCGTTTGAATCTGCACGCCTTCGTAACAAGAACGTTTACTCAATCGACAAGGCGAACGTTCTACAGAGCTCTATTCTATGGCGTGAAGTGGTTGAAGAAGTAGCGAAGGACTATCCAGATGTCACGCTTAACCACATGTACATTGATAACGCGACGATGCAGCTTATCAAAGACCCTGCACAGTTCGACATCATGCTTTGCTCAAACATCTTCGGCGATATCATCTCTGATGAATGTGCGATGATCACAGGTTCTATGGGCATGCTGCCATCAGCAAGCCTAAACGAAAGCCAGTTCGGCCTTTACGAGCCAGCTGGCGGCAGTGCACCCGATATCGCAGGCAAGAACATCGCTAACCCGGTTGCTCAAATCCTTTCGGCGGCACTAATGCTACGTTACAGCTTAGGTGAAGAAGCGGCAGCGCAAGATATTGAAGCAGCAGTGAGCAAAGCCCTAGCAGCAGGTGAGCTTACTGCCGACCTAGCCGGTGACAAGCCAGCACTGAGCACCTCTGAGATGGGTGACAAGATCGCAGCGTACGTACTGAATTCATAACTAAAACACTGCCCTAGCCGATGGCCGTTCAATTCGGCTAGGGGAAGCAAGGAATTAAGCAATGTCTAAAACTCTATACGAAAAAGTCTACGACGCTCATGTTGCCGTCGAAGCTGAGGGCGAAAACCCAATCCTTTATATCGACCGTCACTTGGTTCACGAAGTGACTTCACCACAGGCTTTCGATGGCCTGCGTGAAAAAGGCCGCAAAGTGCGCCAAGTAGGCAAAACATTTGCCACTATGGATCACAACGTGTCAACCACGACCAAAGACATCAACGCCTCTGGTGAGATGGCACGTATCCAGATGGAAACACTATCGAAAAACTGTGAAGAGTTTGGTGTGACACTTTATGACATCAACCACAAATACCAAGGTATCGTGCACGTTATGGGGCCAGAGCTGGGCATTACGCTGCCAGCAATGACGATCGTATGTGGTGACTCTCATACCGCGACTCACGGTGCATTTGGCTCACTAGCCTTCGGTATCGGTACTTCAGAGGTTGAGCATGTTCTAGCGACGCAAACTCTAAAACAGTCGCGCGCGAAAACCATGAAAATCGAAGTGCAAGGCAAAGTGGCACCGGGCGTGACAGCGAAAGACATCGTTCTCGCGATCATCGGCGAAACAACAGCTGCGGGCGGCACTGGATACGTCGTTGAGTTCTGTGGTGAAGCCATCACTGACCTTTCCATGGAAGGTCGCATGACGGTATGTAACATGGCTATCGAGTTGGGCGCGAAAGCAGGCCTTATCGCACCCGATGAGACCACTTTTGAGTACCTAAAAGGCCGTAAATTCGCACCTCAAGGTGCTGAATGGGATGCTGCGGTTGAGTACTGGAAAACGTTCAAGACCGATGCTGACGCGACCTTCGATGCAGTAGTCACACTAAACGGTGCTGACATCAAACCTCAAGTCACTTGGGGTACTAACCCAGGTCAAGTTATCGCGGTTGATCAGCCAATTCCAGCGCCAGAAAGCTTCGCCGACCCAGTTGAAAAAGCATCAGCCGAAAAAGCGCTGGCTTACATGGGTCTAGAAGCGGGCAAATCACTAAAAGATTACAAGGTAGACAAGGTATTTGTTGGCTCTTGTACTAACTCTCGTATCGAAGACATGCGTGCGGCGGCGGAGATTGCCAAAGGCCGTCAGGTTGCTTCTCACGTTCAAGCGCTGATCGTACCTGGTTCTGAGCAGGTTAAAGCTCAGGCAGAAGCGGAAGGTTTGGACGCTATCTTCAAGGATGCTGGCTTTGAATGGCGCCTACCGGGCTGCTCAATGTGTCTCGCTATGAACAATGACCGTTTAGGTCCACAAGAGCGCTGTGCATCGACCAGTAACCGTAACTTCGAAGGTCGCCAAGGTCGTGATGGTCGTACGCACCTAGTAAGCCCTGCGATGGCCGCTGCAGCCGCTATTGCTGGACATTTCGTTGATATCAGAGAGTTAGACTAAGAAGGAACATACCATGTCAGGATTTAAACAACACACCGGCTTAGTCGTCCCTCTTGATGCAGCCAACGTCGATACCGATGCGATTATCCCTAAGCAGTTTCTGCAAAAGGTCACTCGTACGGGTTTTGGTCAGCACCTATTTCACGACTGGCGCTTCCTAGACGATGCGGGCAAACAAGATAACCCAGAATTTGTCATGAACGCGCCTCGTTACCAAGGTGCCAGCATTCTGCTTGCTCGCGAAAACTTCGGTTGTGGTTCATCTCGTGAGCACGCCCCTTGGGCACTGGCGGATTACGGCATCCAAGTCATGATTGCACCAAGTTTCGCAGACATCTTCTACGGTAACTCTATCAATAACCAGATGGTGCCAGTTCGTCTGACAGAACAAGAAGTTGATGAGCTATTTAGCTATGTTGAAGCCAATGAGGGTGCTGAGATCACCGTTGATCTAGAAGCGATGAAAGTGACTGCAAATGGTCAATCTTATAGCTTTGAGATCGATGAATTCCGTCGTCATTGCCTACTGAACGGCCTGGACAACATCGGTCTAACGCTTCAGCACGAAGAGAAGATCGCGGCTTACGAAGCGAAGATCCCAAGCTTCTTAAAATAATCTGTTCACGATTTATTTGAACTATCCAATCCCAGCCCTACTTTCTTAAGTAAGGCTGGGATTTTTTTATATCGTTTGTCACTACACTGAAAGAACTCGGCTCTGAGTCGGGTCTGTTGGATTAATCACTTAACGGAATGGATATTCGCTATGCTACGTGTTCTCTCTTTGGTTTTTCTCATCTTTGCCACCAGTGCTTTTGCGGCACCAAAATCTGAGCTTTGGTCGTATTGGGATAAAAGTAATGACAGCAACACGCAAAGTGTTTCGCACCAAGCGTGGCAGAGCTTTCTAGACCGATACTTGGTCACTGAAGGCGAGAATACCCTAGTGCGCTATGTCCGCGTATCTCCCAACGATAAGCAAGCGCTTAAAACCTACATTAATGATCTAGCTCGAATCGATCCAAGACAACTTAGCCGCGCTGAGCAGTACGCCTACTGGGTGAACCTCTATAACGCCATCACGGTTGATTTGATCCTAGATGAGTACCCTGTGAAATCCATCACTAAGCTTGGCGGCTTATTTAGCTTTGGCCCATGGGGTGATGAGGTAATTACTATTACAGGGCAAACTCTTACCTTGAACGATATCGAGCACCGCATCCTGCGCCCGATTTGGAACGATCCTAGAACGCATTATGCGGTCAACTGTGCCAGCCTAGGTTGCCCGAATCTGCAAACCCAGGCATTCACGGCCGATAACACCAAAGCACTGCTAGAAGGTGCTGCTAGTGCATTTGTGAACTCATCGAAAGGCGCGAGCATTTCAGGAAATACCATCACTTTGTCGTCGATTTATGAATGGTTTGAGGCAGACTTTGTGCAAGATGGTGGAGCATTGAAGCATATGGCGAAGTATCGCCCTGATCTTGCCGGTTTCGATGGCAAGATCAAATACGATTACGATTGGGACTTGAACAAGAAGTAAGGGTTAAAAGCTTGAGCCGGGCTGTTTTAAGAACTCAATCTCTTCTGCGGTAGACTTTCTATCTAAAATCTCATTTCGGTGAGGGTATCGTCCAAAGCGTTCAATAATCGCTTTGTGGCGATACTCAAATTCCAGGTTGTTTTCGATTCCATTACTTTTAAACAGGCGCACCGCTTCCTCATGTATTTTCAACGATTCGCTGTGCATGTAGGGCATATAAAGAAAGGTGCGCTGTTCAGCTGAAAGTATTTCGTCAGCGCCGCTCAAGACAGCCTCTTGTGCCAATGCCAAAGCCATAGGATCCGAAGCAAAAGACTCGGGCGTGCCTCTATGCAGGTTTCGAGAAAACTGATCGAGCACAATCACTTCTGCAAGCCTGCCTTCAGCCGATGAGCGCCAATGATAGAGCTCCCCTTGGCGCGCTTGTTCATGAAGCGCACCAAACCTTTGAGTAATCACCTCATCCAGTGCTTTGTCCCCAGAAAACCAATCCTTTGGCGATAACTCTTGAAACCAAAAATCGAGTACATCCTTGTCCGCTAGTATTACTTGAATCCTTTCACTTTTTTAATGAGATCATAAGCGTTTTGGATCTCTTGAGATTTCTCTTTCGCCATGTTCATCATCTCTGGCGGCAGACCTTTCGCCATGAGTTTATCTGGGTGGTGCTCGTTCATTAACTTACGATAAGCGCGTTTAACAGCTTTGGCATCCGCATCTTCAGAAATCCCGAGAACATCATAGGCATCAGAGAGCTGTGACGCACTGCTTGCTTGTTGCCAACTGCCACCACTTTGCTGTCCACCTTGATAGTGACCCCCACCAAAGTTGCCACCGCCCTGTTGGAATCGAAACGCGGCTTCTTGCATACGCAGGCGCTGCTCGAGTTGTTGCGCCGAAAAACCAAGGCCTTGTGCTATGCGGTGCAGTACTTCGCGCTCTGTTGGGTGAACACTGCCATCTGCGAACGCAGCTGAGATTTGAAGCTCAAGGAAGAACTGCAAAAGGTCATGGCGACCGCCAGATGAAATACGTACTTTATCTAGGACTCGCTCAAGCGGAAAATCTGCAGACTTACCCTCACGGAAGGCCTCTTGTGCGGCACGTTTTTGCTCGCTGTTAAGGTTCATGCGATCCATCATGATGGTCGCAAGCTGGATCTCTTCGCGTGTTACCTGACCTTTCGCCTTCGCCACATGGCCCATAACAGCATACGCCGCATTGAGAAACTCTTCTTGGCGCTGCGCCTGATCTGCGCCACCAAAACCGCCACGTGCAAAACCGGACTGATTTAAACGTCGAGCTTTGTCAAACTGATGCCCTAAAAACAACCCAAACAGCGCCCCTAACGGTCCGCCAAACAACATGCCGAAAAATACGCCTAAAATTTTACCTATCATGTGATGTATGTGCTCTTTATTTATGAATTTTTGCGCTGATTCGCAGTCTACTAGTGTCGTTGAGGTCAATTTCCTTTATGATAGAGACCGTCTTATAAACGATTCAATATCAATCGAATTCAACTGAATGAATCAAGTTAAACAGGATAGTACAACTCGATGTCACGTTTTTCCCGCACCTATCTAGCGGCCTCTATTGGTGCTGCGCTGCTAGCGTCTTACGCACATGCCGAAGAAACATCGAAAAACAGTGGGCAACCTATGCCACCAGCAGAGCAATGCTCCGTTGATACTGCACAAAGTTCAGATTCCAATCAAGAGCCAATCAACATTGAAGCGGACTCTTTAGAGGCGATCAATGGACAAAGAGCCACGTACAAAGGCGATGTTGTTGTTATTCAGGGCAACAAAACCATTACAGCTGACAGTGTTACTTTGCACCAAGACGACAATGTCGTCGTCGCAGAAGGTAACGTCACCTTGGATGACGGTCAGTTTAATGCTGTGTCTGACAAAATCACCAACGATCTAAACAAAGACGAGATCACCGCCGAAAATACCCAGTATAAGATGCTTTGCGGTGGCGGACGTGGTGATGCGGTGTATATTTCTAAGACTGGCAAATCCATGTACCAGATTAGTGATGGTTCGATTACCACTTGTCCTGAAGATGATAACTCTTGGCGCTTCCTAGCCGATGACATCAAAGTTGATCAAGAAAAAGAAACCGCGACACTTTACGGAAGCCGTGTAGAAGTCAAAGACGTGCCGATTTTTTATATGCCGTATATGACCATGCCGACCAGCAACAAACGAAAAACTGGTGTGTTGTTCCCTTCTCTATCTCTTGGTTCAAAAAACGGTTTAGAACTACAAATTCCTGTTTATTGGAATCTCGCCCCAAACTATGACTTGCTGACCACGTTTCACTATATGCAATCACGTGGCTTGCAGCTAAAAGGCGATTTCCGCTATTTAACTGGTACCAGCAATGGTAATTTCAATGCCGAATATCTAGCTGACGACCAGAAATACCCGGAAAAAGGACAACGCTGGGCATTTCAATACAAAAATAGCAGTAACTTCAACCAGCACTGGAAGCTAGATTTAGATTACTCCCAAGTCAGTGATAATGACTACTTCCAAGATCTTGACTCAAGCATTGGTAGTCGTTCGGAAGGTCAACTTTCTCAAAAGGGAACGGTTGCCTATCGTGAAGAGTTTTGGGATGCATCCCTTACTGTGCAAGACTTCCAGATCTTAGTTGACGATACCAACCCATATCAGTTGATGCCTCAGTTTGAGTTCAACTACTATCGACCAGAGATATATAAGCACCTCAACTTTGACTTTATCAGTCATGTCTCGCGCTTTGAGACCGAAGACCAAGATAAACCATCGGCAACGCGCCTTCATTTAGAGCCTGGTGTGGTCTTGCCACTCTCAAATACTTGGGGTACCTGGACGACAGAAGCGCGTTATATGCTAACGCAGTACGAGCAAAATATTGATGGATTAAACCTCACTGAGCTCGGCCCACTCGAGGAGCGCGTCACTAGGACGCTGCCTGAATTTAGAACTCATGCGGGTATGGTATTTGAACGTGATACTGCGCTTTTCAGCGGTTACACTCAAACTCTCGAGCCACAGGTTCAGTATCTATACGTTCCAGAAGTCGATCAAAGCAACATCTATAATTATGATACAACCCTACTTCAGACCGATTACTACGGTTTGTTCCGAAGTCGTCGTTTTAGTGGTGTAGATAAAATCGCTGCTGCCAACCAAATAAGCTACGGTGCGACGTCTCGTTTCTATGATGGTGGACAAAAAGAACGCCTAGCAATCTCATTCGGTCAAATTTACTACCTAGATCCGGCGAGTAAGAATCCAAACAACGTATCTGACGCAGATTCGTCAAATTACTCTTCATGGGCCATTGAGACCGACTTTAACTACGACGATCGCGTCTTTTATCACGGCGGAATCCAGTACGATATCGACTCCTCGTCAGTGTCATTATCAAACAGTGCCATTGAATATCGAGTCGACGATGACTTCATTCAAGCCAACTATCGCTACGTCACAAAGGAATACATTGAGAGCATCAATGCCTACAGCAATGATGAACTTTCTAAGCTGACAAGAAATGGTATCAACCAAGTTGGTCTAATGGGTGGGTATCAAATCAACCGAAACTGGATCGCCACAGGTCAATACTATTACGATATGACCGAAAGAGTATCGATCGAATGGCTGGCAAAACTGGAGTACCACTCCGATTGTTGGTATTTTGGGCTCGACTACAGCCGCCAACTGCGAAGCTGGGAATCAGGGATCGTCGGCATCGGTGGTGCCAACTTTGAGGACAATGTTCGATTTAGCTTTGGTATTACGGGGCTAGGTGGCAGCTCGAAAGCACCTGAGCCGCCAAATGGCAATGCGCTGAAATACGGTCGACCGTTTATACTTAACGAATAGAACGTACGTGGCTCACACCAAGACATCACGCAAGGAACTTAATTCACTTCACAGACTCTCAGTCTGTGAAGTTTTTCACTGGGAATATCAATGAAATTTATTAGTACACTTTTTTCAACCTGTTTATTGGCCGTACTGTCGTTTCAAGTCACAGCCGAGCCTGTTGAGCTCGATCGCGTGCGCGTTATCGTTAATGACGGGGTGATTTTGCAGAGCGATATCGACTCAGCGACCAAAACTCTGACCGCGAACGCTCGTAAGAACAATCAAGAGCTGCCGTCGGATGATATCTTGCTAGAGCAAATTCTAGATAAACTCATCCTAGAGAAACTTCAGCTTCAAGAGGCTGATCGTATTGGTGTTCGTATCGACGATAACCGTCTCTCTCAATCTCTTTCTGATATCGCAGCAAACAATGAACAAACTCTAGATCAGCTTCGTCAAACGGTTGCTGCTGAAGGGCTGTCTTGGGAAGCGTTCCGTGAACAGATTCGTGACGAAATTGCCGCCAGCGAAGCTCGCAACGCCATGGTAAGACAGCGCATCAATATTCTACCAGCAGAAGTAAACAACCTATCTGAGCTTCTCGCTAAAGAGAGCGACGCTACGGTGACCTACAAAATCCGCCACATTCAGCTTCGCTTCAATGATGGTGAAGACAAGAGCGTCCAAGAGAAGCAAGCCGAAACGATTATCGATCGCCTGAACAAAGGTGAAGACTTCGCAACATTGGCTTATACCTTCTCGAAAGGCCCTAAAGCACTGGAAGGTGGTGACTGGGGCTGGATGCGTAAAGAGGAAATGCCAACCATTTTCGCTGATCAAATCAATATGCAAACCAAAGGCACTGTGATCGGTCCATTCAGAAGTGGTGTTGGTTTCCACATTCTGAAAATTGAAGATGTTAAAGGATTAGAGACAGTTTCTGTCACTGAAGTTAACGCTCGCCATATCCTGATCAAGCCTACTGTCATTCTTAGTGACGAAGGGGTGAAGCGCCAACTTAACGAAATCATTCAAAAGGTTCAGTCTGGTGAGGCAAGCTTTGCTGAAATGGCCGAGCAGCTCAGTCAAGACCCGGGTTCTGCAGTGCAAGGCGGCGAACTTGGTTATCAAACGCCAGAGCTTTACGTTCCTGAGTTTAAACATCAGGTCGAAACACTGCCAGTTAACCAGATCAGCGAACCGTTTAAGACCGTACACGGCTGGCACATCGTCGAAGTCCTAGATCGACGCGATGTGGATAAGACAGGTTCTGCAATGCAAAACCGTGCTTATCGTATCTTGTTCAATCGTAAGTTTAACGAGGAAGCGTCTGCTTGGATCCAAGAACTGCGAGCAAGTGCCTTCGTCGAAATGGTGATCGATGAGGACGAAGAGAATGCAACCAATTAAGCGCGTTATTGTTACGGCAGGCGAGCCTGCGGGAATAGGCCCTGACTTAGCGGTCGCACTATCGCAAAAGGAATGGCCACATCAAGTGGTCATTTGCGCCGACAAATCTTTGATCGCAGAACGAGCACAGCAGCTCGGTAAAAGCGTCGAACTCACTGATTTCGATCCACAGAATTTCGATTCTCATACACCTGGTCGATTGGTTATTTTGCATGAACCACTTACAGTGCCTGCTAAAGCTGGTGTTCTGGATGAGCGAAACGGGCAATACGTATTAAATACCCTAGAAAAAGCCGCAAAAGGCTGTATGAAAGGTGAATTTGATGCTATTGTCACCGGCCCTGTGCACAAAGGGGTGATCAATCGCGCAGGCGTTAGCTTTAGTGGTCATACAGAGTTCTTTGCCGAGGTATCAAATACACCACTTGTGGTGATGATGCTCGCAACGGAAGGGTTAAGAACTGCACTGGTTACGACTCACCTTCCCTTATCGGAAGTGCCTAATGCCATCACCGAAGATCGCGTAACGCGAATCGTCGACATACTGCATCATGATTTGGTCACCAAGTTTGGTATCAAGACACCAAACATCTATGTCTGCGGCCTAAACCCTCACGCGGGTGAAGATGGCTGCCTAGGAATGGAAGAGATTGAAACCATCACTCCTACCCTAGAAAAACTTCGCACAGAGAAAAATTATCAGCTTGTTGGCCCATTACCCGCCGACACGATATTTAATGACAAATACTTACGCGAAGCGGATGCTGTCTTAGGCATGTATCACGATCAAGTACTCCCTGTATTGAAATACAAAGGCTTTGGTCGTTCAGTAAACATCACACTTGGTCTACCTTTTATAAGGACATCGGTTGATCATGGCACCGCGATTGATCTTGCTGGCACAGGCCAAGCAGACTTTGGCAGCTTTGAGACAGCGCTGGCGTACGCAATAGACTTAGTAGAGAGCAGACAATGAGAAATGATGTCCATTTAGGGCACAAGGCCAGAAAACGCTTTGGTCAGAACTTCCTGAACGATCCTTACATTATCGATGGCATCGTATCCTCGATTAACCCAAAACCGGGTCAAAACCTCGTTGAGATCGGCCCGGGTCTTGGTGCTATCACTGAGCCAGTGGGCAAGGAAGTCGATAAGTTCACGGTAATCGAGCTAGACCGTGACTTGGCGGAGCGTCTGCGTAATCACCCAGATCTAGCCGATAAATTAACGATTCACGAAGGCGACGCAATGCGTTTTGACTTCACTCAACTGGTGAAGCCAAACAACAAACTGCGTATCTTTGGCAACCTGCCATATAACATCTCTACACCTTTGATGTTCCACTTGTTTGAATTTCATAAAGACATTCAAGATATGCACTTTATGCTTCAAAAAGAAGTGGTTAACCGTCTAGCAGCAGGGCCTGGTAGCAAAGCGTATGGACGTCTGACGGTCATGGCACAATACTACTGCAAAGTGGTACCCGTACTTGAAGTGCCACCAACGGCATTCGTACCGCCGCCAAAAGTAGACTCTGCGGTTGTGCGTCTCGTTCCTTACGAAGAACTGCCTTACCCAGCAACCAGTCTTAAGTGGCTTGATCGTGTGTGTCGCGAAGGTTTTAACCAACGTCGTAAGACCGTGCGCAACTGTTATAAAGCACTGATGTCCGCAGAAACCTTGGAAGAGCTTGGTGTGAATCCATCAATGCGACCAGAGAACCTGACACTGCAACAGTTTGTCGACATGGCGAACTGGCTCGACGCCAATCACCAATAATAGAAAAAACGCTCACTAGCTTGCTATTGAGCGTTTTTTTTGTCATATCTGATGGATGAACACCATAAGCTGCCAGGAGAGAGACATGGAGTCGACTACGCCATGCGTAAAATGCCAAGTACATACTAAGTACGTAGAAGAGCAATCCGATCCAGACAACAATCGTTATGTGTTTGCCTACATCATTACCATCAAAAACCTCAGCCAAGAAACCGTGCAACTCATCAGTCGTCGCTGGCTCATTACCGACGCCAACGGCAAACAACTTACCGTAGAAGGTGAAGGTGTTGTTGGTCAGCAGCCTGTGATCGAAAAAAATGACGAATACACCTATACCAGTGGCACAGCCATCGAAACACCGCTAGGCGTCATGCAAGGTCACTACATCATGCTTGACGAAGCAGGCAAAGAGTTTATCGCAGAGATCGAGCCCTTTCGCCTCGCTATCCCCAATATTTTGAATTAAGGAACACTGTGGCAAATTATATTGTCGGAGACATTCAAGGCTGTCTTGATGAACTGCAACTTCTTTTATCGAGCGCTCAATTCAACCCAGAGCACGACACTGTTTGGTTCGCTGGTGACCTTGTTGCTAGAGGACCAAAGTCACTGGAGACTTTAAGGTTTGTGCGCTCGTTAGGGTTATCAGCAAAGGTATGCCTGGGAAACCACGACCTTCACCTTTTAGCGGTATCATTAGGTATTCACAAAGCGAAGCCAAAAGACAAAACCTCCCCCATTCTAGATGCACGCGACCGTGACGAACTGCTTGATTGGTTGAGGCATCAACCACTCCTGCTTGAACACGATGAGTTTGTTGTGTGCCATGCTGGTGTCTCACCACAATGGACGCTAGAGCAAGCGAGAGCCTGTGCAGCAGAGGTTGAAACGGTACTGAAAGGCGCTAACTGGAAAAAGCTGATCAAAAAGATGTACAGCAATGAACCGGATCTGTGGTCAGAGTCACTCTCCGGCATAGAGCGGTTTCGTTACACCATTAATGCATTCACTAGAATGCGATTTTGCTTCCCTGACGGGCGTTTGGATATGGGTTGTAAACTGCCACCAAACGATGTCAACGCAAATGAGTATGTTCCTTGGTTTCAATTGCCCGAGCGACAACCGCTCAGCAAAGCGGTTTTATTCGGTCATTGGGCAGCGCTCGGAGGATACGTGAGCGATGAGGTCATAGGTCTAGATACCGGATGTGTTTGGGGTGGCGCACTGACCATGATTCGTTGGGAAGACAAAAAGCTATTCAGCCAACAAGCTCTTTAATCTTTCGATAGAATATAAAACCAATGACTCCAAAGCCTGCTAGCTTTGGAGTCAATATCAGCGTTAACGCTCTAAAATGACAAACTCCATGTCATAAGCGTTTTTCTCATCAGAGCTATAGTGCTCGTTATGAGTCTGTTTCCAGCCCTCTCCCCATTCAGGGAACTGAGTGTCACCATCGATCTCAGCATTAATATGGGTTAGATAGAGTTTGTGTGCCATCGGTAGACAATGGGTATAGAAGCTCCCACCACCAATGATCATGGCCTCTTCAGCATCACTAACCAGCGATAGTGCCTCATCCAATGAAGTCACAGCATCGACGCCTTCGATCTCAAGCTCTGCATTACGACTTACCACGATATTACGACGACCAGGTAATGGGCGACCAATCGACTCATAGGTTTTACGGCCCATGATAACTGGCTTTCCCATGGTACAACGTTTGAACCAAGCGAAATCCGCGGGCAAATGCCAAGGCATCTGATTGTCTTTGCCAATAATTCGATTGTTTGCCATCGCGGCTATCATACTGATGATCATGAAAATGTATTCCTAGTTAAACAATTGGTCGTCGGCGGTAGAATAACAGCCCAGGCATGGCAAGACCAACGGCAAGACCAGCGATAATGAACATGGCCTTTAAAAAGTTTTCCATAAGAGTGGCCAAAAGCTCTGGCGTGAAGCCTAAATGGTTGATTTCCACCATAGCAATCATGGCTTTAAAGGCAAATACACCCGGCACCATAGGGATTAAAGCGGCCACGGTAAACACCTTAGGATGCGCCAAAAACTTATGAGACCAATGCACGCCAATCATCCCTACTATGGTTGCGGCAAAAAAGGTCGCCCACTCGATAGGCACGCCATAATGCATCATGAGAAAGCGAGAGCCATGACCAATTGCACCGCCGATAGCACAATACGCTAACGCATTCTGGGGAACATTGAATACCAAAGCAAAACCCACGGCAGGAATCGCCGCAAAAAACATATCGTTTAGCAGTGCAAGTAAAAGTTCAAATACGGATATCATTGCACCCACCCTAGTACATTGGTAATACTCATTGCGCCAACGATCCCTAAACAGGTTGCGAGCGTCAGCAGACTCGCCATAACAAAGCGAGCGATACCCATATTGACGTAACCTTTGATCATATCTGCTACAGAGTTGATGAGCGGAAAGCCCGGAACCAGCATAAGGACCGAAGAGGCCATTACAAGCTGCGGCTGTGCACCAATACCATAAATCACGGCTTGAGCGGAGATTAGCGTTGTCACAAACGCGGTAATCGCAAAGTTCAGTAAAGGGTTGAAATGACGGTGACCAAACTCTTGCCTAACGATCATGCCACACGCTGATGCAAGAAAGGTCATGGCGAATACCGCCCAATCACCACCTGCTAACCGGCTAAATGCCGCACAAGACAGTCCGATCATCACCACCACTAGCCAGCGGTTATATCTTTCGGGGCTAATTTGATCGATCTTCTTTTGAGCGAGTTGATAGTCTAGAATGCCCTTCTCCATCATGATACAGATACGCTGTATCTGCGTCACAACACGCATATTCAAGCCACGATCTGGGCTTCGTCTCGCGGTAGTCACACAATGTTCTTTGTAAACTGTGGTCACGACTAGCGAACTGGCTGACAGCGAGACTTCAACCTCATCCATCCCCGCCGCTTTCCCTATGCGGTGAGTAATGTGTCCAACTAAGGTGCTTTCAGCGCCATGGGCTAGAAGCATCTGACCTGCTTGAGCAATCAGTCGAGAGACCGCTCTTTGATTTGGTGCCATGTTTCCTTCCTAGCAATAATTCTTATCGCACTGCTTGGTATCTTGCAGTGCTTAGTACCTGTAAGGTTCTGTATCACAATAATGCAAACGTTTAAGCGGGTTAGTTTGCCTCAGATTACGTATCAGAGAAATGATTTAGGCACAAAAAAACCGCAATAACAATTGCGGTTTTTCAAAATCAATGGCGATTTAGTCGCGAACGTAGACAACGTGACCGTCATCTTCTTCGTCGTCCCAATCATCCCAGTCATCATCTTCAGTGATAACGTCTTTACCTGACATAGCGTCTTTATGGTAGTCATCCCACATGAAGTCGACTTTTTCTTCTTCAGAGATCTCTTCTTCAGCACGCGGTAAGGTCTCCATAAAGTCTGCTAGCTTGTAGCAAAGCTCTTTGGTGCCGTTCTTGTTGACTGCAGAGATCTTAAAGTATTCATCTTCCCAACCCAGCGCATCAAGGATCTCTTGGATCACTTCATTCGCTTCGTCTTCTGGCATCAGATCCACTTTGTTGAATACCAACCAGCGAGGCTTATCAGCAAGCTTTTCACTGTACTGCTCAAGCTCATCAATGATAGTCAGTGCATTTTCAATTGGACTAGATTGATCAATAGGCATGATATCGATCATGTGTAGTAGCACGCGACAACGTTCTAGGTGCTTCAAGAAGCGAATACCTAGACCGGCACCATCCGCAGCACCTTCAATTAGACCTGGGATGTCAGCCACGACGAAACTCTTCTCAGGTACTACACTCACAACACCAAGACTTGGGATCAGAGTGGTAAACGGATAGTCCGCAACCTTAGGTTTCGCCGCTGATACCGCGCGAATAAAGGTAGATTTACCCGCGTTTGGCAAACCAAGCATACCAACATCTGCAAGAAGAAGTAGCTCTAGGCGAAGCTCACGAACCTCACCTTTTGTACCGAGTGTCTTTTGACGAGGTGCACGGTTAACCGATGATTTAAAACGTGTGTTACCAAGACCGTGCCAACCGCCTTTGGCAACCATGACCTTTTTGCCATGCTCAGCCACTTCTGCCACGATTTCATTGGTGTGAATATCAACCGCGCGAGTACCCACTGGCACCTTCATGACTTTGTCTTTGCCACGCTTACCAGTACAGTTACCACCACGGCCATTTTCGCCACGTTCCGCTTCGTAGAAACGCTGGAAACGGTAGTCGATTAGTGTATTTAGGTTTTCATCTGCCTCGATATAGATATCGCCGCCGTCGCCGCCGTCGCCACCATCTGGACCACCTTTCGCTACAAATTTCTCACGCCAAAAGCTAACAACACCGTTACCGCCGTCGCCCGCTTGGACTTTTACTACCGCTTCATCAACGAACTTCATCTCTTACTCCGACTACTTCTTCGCTTACCCACCAAAAGGATAAAGCGTCATCACGACGCGCCTTATGGCTTCATTCGATTATCACTACATTTTAGCAGATGACAGAGACGACTCCCCACCAAGCTAGACCTTATCTAAACCTAGAGATTCGTCTCTATCGACTGCCTTCATTTCAATACAAATAAAAAACCCCGCCGACTCGGCAGGGCTTTTGAATTCAGCTTGAAAGCATTGTGTAATTTAGCGAGACGCTTAATTACTCAGCTTCGATGCTAACGAATTTACGGTTCTTAGGACCTTTAACTTCGAATTTCACTTTACCTTCAGTAAGAGCGAAAAGAGTATGGTCTTTACCGATACCAACGTTAGTACCAGCGTGGAACTTAGTACCACGTTGACGTACGATGATGTTACCTGCAAGAACAGACTCACCACCGAAACGCTTAACACCTAGACGTTTGCTTTCTGAATCGCGGCCGTTACGAGTAGAACCACCAGCTTTTTTGTGTGCCATTGTTAAACTCTCCTAATCGAATTAAGCGTTGATGCCAGTGATTTTCACTTCCGTGAACCACTGACGGTGACCTTGTTGCTTACGAGAGTGCTTACGACGACGGAACTTAACGATTTTAACTTTATCGCCACGACCGTGTTGTACTACTTCAGCAACTACCTTGCCGCCCTCTACTAGAGGAGCGCCAACTTGAATGTCTTCACCGTTAGCAACAAGAAGAACTTTATCAAATTCAACAGTTGCACCAGTTTCAACGTCTAATTTCTCTAAACGAAGAGTTTGACCTTCGCTTACACGGTGTTGTTTACCACCAGATTGGAAAACAGCGTACATATTTTACTCCGCTTTTTCCGCACAGCCTTTTGATTGTTATTTCAACAAATAGGGTGTGCGCTAAACTAATCATCAATAGGGCGCAGATTCTACGCGAATGATTACCCTATGACAAGCCATATTTTGAAAAAATTGGCGAAACACTAATCGCCAATGAAAAGTGCGGCAATAATGCCCTTTCACCATGTATTAATCAACGTTTTTTAGTGTATTATTCACAGATTATAACTAATGACTAAGCCTTACTGGCTCTAAGCTCAACCGGGTATGTAATGGATTTTAAAGCTATCCAAGCACTGACTGCCGACGATATGGCAAAAGTGAATGAAACAATACAAGCACAATTAAACTCAGAAGTTAGTCTAATCAATCAACTTGGTTTTTATATCGTGAACAGTGGTGGAAAGCGCATAAGACCACTGCTTGCTCTATTGTCGGCCAAAGCGCTCGGCTACCAAGGAAACGCTCATACGACTGCTGCAGCCTTTATTGAGTTTATTCACACGGCAACCCTACTGCACGATGACGTCGTTGATGAGTCTGACATGCGCCGTGGTAAAGCCACCGCAAACGCAGCATTTGGCAATGCCGCGAGCGTTCTGGTCGGAGATTACATCTATACTCGTTCCTTCCAAATGATGACTGGTCTTGGCTCTTTACGCATTTTAGAGCTCATGAGTGACGCCGTTAACGTAATCGCAGAAGGTGAAGTTCAGCAGTTAATGAACTGTAATGATCCAAACACCACTGAAGAGAGTTACATGCAGGTCATCTACTCTAAGACCGCCCGCCTGTTTGAAGCGGCAACTCAGGTAGGTGCCATTCTCAATGATGCCGAGCCAGAAGTAGAAGCCGCACTACAAAACTACGGCAAGTTCTTAGGCACCGCGTTCCAGCTCATCGACGACGTGATGGACTACACCTCATCAGGTGAGGACATGGGCAAAAACGTCGGTGATGATTTGGCAGAAGGTAAACCAACACTTCCGCTTATCCACGCGATGCAACATGGTGAAGCCCACGAAGCTGAAATGATTCGTGAAGCGATTGAGAAAGGCAATGGTCTCGATAAGATAGAAGACATCATGGCCACAATGACGCGTGTCGGCTCACTGAAATACACTGAAGACATCGCATTTAGAGAAGCGGACAAGGCTGTAGAGGCGATTTCTGTCCTTCCGGAGAGTGAGTATAAAGAAGCGCTGGTAGCGCTTGCTTACATGGCTGTTAAACGTACGGCATAAAAAAGAGGTAGCGGCTCGAGTTGCTACCCCTTTTTGCAGTTAACCCTTGGATGCGACTCAGTAATATTGTTCGCATCCATTATGCAGTTGCTGGTCTTCCTCAATTTCCTCAGCGCCGAGCGCCCACTGAATGTCGCTGCCTAGCGGCTCCACAAGCACAGAGTTTGACACTTCGTCAATCACCAACACTTTTCCTACGCCATGCTGGGACTCAACCCACATGCCCTTACGAACGTTTTTAATTTCCATTTTATCCCCTCCCCTAACGCCAATGCTTACGCGCTTATATAGGGTATAGATCAAAAAACCCAGCTTATGAAAGCTGGGTTTATCTTTTAATCACGTTCTAACGACGCTTAATGCGTCTAAGCGAAATTATTTAGCGAACTCGACACCGATTTCGATATCTTTGTTTAGCGTCTCTAGCATGCCATCAAGCGCTGCTTTCTCGTAGTCGCTTAACTCACCGTAGCTAAGAATAGCTTCTGCGCCATCTTTACCCAGTTTCACAGGCTGAGCGAAGAATGGGGCATGTTCACCGTCACCTTCCACGTAAGCACATTCAATAACGCTCTCTTCGCCTTGTAGGCCCTTAACAAGAGCAAGACCAAAGCGGCAAGCTGCTTGTCCCATAGATAACGTTGCTGAGCCGCCACCCGCTTTCGCTTCAACGACTTCTGTACCAGCATTTTGAATACGTTTAGTCAGAGCTTCAACTTCTTCAGCAGTGAACTCAACACCTTCAACTTGAGATAGTAGTGGAAGAATTGTCACACCTGAGTGACCACCGATCACGGGTACACGAATGTCACCTGGATCTTTTGCTTTTAGGTCAGCAACGAACGTTTCTGAACGGATAACATCCAGTGTAGTGACACCGAATAGCTTGCGCTTGTCATAAACACCTGCTTTTTTCAGAACTTCAGCTGCAATTGGCACAGTCGTATTTACTGGGTTAGTGATGATACCGATACACGCTGTTGGACAAACTACCGCGATTCTCTCTGCTAATGATTTTACGATACCCGCGTTAACATTAAATAGATCTGAACGATCCATACCAGGCTTACGAGCAACGCCAGCAGAGATAAGCACAACATCTGCACCTTCTAGTGCCGGTGTTGGGTCTTCACCTGCATATCCCTTAATAGAGACAGGTGTCGGGATGTGACTTAGATCAGCAGCAACACCAGGAGTCACAGGGGCAATATCATATAGGGCTAAATCAGAACCGGCAGGAAGACGGTTTTTAAGTAGTAGAGCTAGGGCTTGACCGATGCCACCCGCGGCACCAATAACAGCTACTTTCATGGTAGTTCTCCTTGAGATTGGTATCTCTTATTAATAGTCTTGTAGGGTAATTTTTCATCAGTTAGTAAAAAGCTATAGTAATCACTAATCGATTACAATCAATTAACCTCAGCTTTGCGAGCTCGCGCAACTCGCCAAATACGTGCCACTAAACTAGCACGTAAAGTCCGCCGATAAAACCCACTTTTCCCCTTGGTAATTATGAGGTTATAGCACCTACAACAAGTATGGTTTAAAGTGATATCGTTGGCAGAAACCATGGATAAGTTGGTTAAGATACGGGTTCTGTGCCACAATACGGCGATCACTGCGAGTAGAACGAAGAATAAGAGGCGTATATGCGCAATAACGACAAACAAGACAATCTGGTTCGCGCCTTTAAAGCGCTATTAAAAGAAGAACGATTTGGTTCTCAAGGTGAGATTGTCGATGCATTAAAACACGAAGGGTTTGAAAATATTAACCAATCCAAAGTGTCACGTATGTTGACTAAGTTTGGCGCAGTGAGAACCCGCAACGCCAAAATGGAGATGGTTTACTGCTTACCAGCAGAACTTGGCGTCCCAACTGTCTCAAGCTCACTTCGAGAGTTGGTTCTTGATATTGACCATAATAATGCGCTCGTTGTGATTCACACGGGCCCAGGCGCCGCACAGCTCATTGCTCGACTGTTGGACTCCCTAGGTAAGGCTGAGGGCATCCTTGGGGTCGTAGCTGGTGATGACACTATCTTCATCACTCCAACGTTAACCGTTTCGACCAAGCAGCTGTTTGATTCGGTGTGCGACCTATTTGAATACGCTGGTTAAGTTTTAAACATTAACATTTAGAACAATCTATCACGGAACCTCGGTGTTCCGTGATTTGAATCACATCTTGAAAAATCAAAGAATTGACCAAAAATAAACCTTAATTGTTTGTTTTTGTTGATTTATATTCCAAAATATATACATCCCCTTTCATCTCTAGCACAGACAATTCCCCTATTTCTATTAACAATCCAGTAATTTTCTTCCAAATTATTTGGTATGATTGCGCCACTTTTTCAACATATGGATTGAAAAAGATGCCGTTTCCACATAGGAAACCTCTGAAGACAACTATAGTTATTCAGGGCTAATAATGAATAAGGAAGGGAAATTCATGGCATTTAAGAAACTTGTTAAAATCGGTGCTATTGCCGCTGCAGTAATGGGCGCGGGCGCTGTTAATGCTCAAGAGTTCATCACAATTGGTACTGGTTCTGTTACGGGTGTTTATTACCCAACAGGTGGCGCAATCTGTAAACTTGTGAATAAAGGCCGTAAGGAACACAACATTCGTTGTTCAGTAGAGTCCACTGGTGGTTCTATCTACAATGTCAACACTATCCGTGCTGGTGAGTTAGATTTCGGTATCGTTCAATCTGACTGGCAATATCACGGCTACAACGGCACAAGCAAATTTGAAGAGCAAGGCCCTTACAAAAAGCTTCGTGCAATGTTCTCTCTACACACCGAACCGTTCAACATCATCGCTCGTGCTGATGCAGGTATTGAAAACGTAACAGACCTTAAAGGTAAGCGCGTCAATATCGGTAACCCAGGCTCTGGTGACCGCGCAACTATGGGCGTGGTTATGGATGCAATGGGTTGGACCAACGACGACTTCAAACTGGCTTCTGAGCTAAAAGGTTCTGAGCGTTCTCAAGCACTTTGTGACAACAAAATTGACGCATTTGTGTATGTTGTTGGTCATCCAAACGGATCAATCAAAGAAGCAACAACGTCTTGTGACGCGAAGCTAATCTCAGCGACTGGTGAGAAAATTGATGGCATCGTATCAGCAAACCCATACTACGCTTACAGCACAGTACCTGCTGGCATGTACCGTGGTACAGAGGGTGACGTAAACAGCTTCGGTGTAGCGGCAACTATGGTAACCACGTCAGACGTTTCTGACGAAACAGCTTACAACGTTGCTAAGGCTGTGTTTGAAAACTTCGACACATTCAAACGCCTACACCCAGCATTTGCAAACCTGAAGAAAGAAGACATGGTGAAAGCTGGTCTTTCTATCCCTCTTCACCCAGGTGCTGAGAAGTACTACAAAGAAGTTGGCCTTCTAAAATAAGACCACTTCGCAGGGGAAGCACCGCTTCCCCTGCCTCTTTCTATCATGAGTAACACTCAGAACAACAAACACTAGTACACCCAACTGGTGTGGCTATTTGGGCTCTCTTTCCAAGCCCGTCATTTAGAGCCCTAAAAAAACACAACGAAAACTACACGTTTGCATCCATTGACTACAATGTTAAATGCGAAATACGGTTCTGTGCCTTTGTTCTAAAGTCACAGACCTAAAAATAATAAAGGACAACGTACATGACGCAGACAACACAACCGTCGCAAGATGTGCAAGACATGGTCGCACAAGCCGATACTGGAGCAAGAAGCCCGAAAGGGATACCCGCCAAGATCCTTTGGTTTGTTCCGCTTTGTTGGTCGCTATTTCAACTTTGGTACGCATCACCACTACCATTTGTGTTCAATTTTGGCGTACTGAACGACACTGAAGCGCGTTCTATCCACCTGACATTTGCTATCTTTTTAGCGTTTACTGCTTACCCAGCAATGAAGAATTCTCCTCGTGACCGAATTCCTGCCATTGACTGGATTTTAGCGCTTGCGGGCAGTTTTTCTGCCGCTTATATCTATCTATTCTATACCCAGCTCGCTGGTCGATCTGGCGCACCAACGACAATGGATATCGTCGCTGCCGTAACGGGTATGATTCTTTTACTAGAAGCAACACGCCGTGCACTCGGTCCACCGCTGATGGTGGTTGCTGCGGTATTCTTGTTGTATACCTTTGGCGGCCCATACATGCCGGACGTCATCGCGCATAAAGGTGCGAGCCTAAATAAAGCGATGTCACACCTGTGGCTAACCACTGAAGGTGTGTTTGGTGTGGCTCTTGGCGTATCGACGTCGTTTGTATTCCTGTTCGTACTATTCGGCGCCATGCTTGAACGTGCTGGTGCGGGTGCATACTTCATTAAAGTTGCGTTTTCACTGCTTGGTCACATGCGTGGCGGCCCAGCAAAAGCGGCCGTTGTCGCATCCGGCCTGTCTGGTCTTGTTTCTGGTTCTTCCATCGCTAACGTAGTAACGACCGGTACATTTACAATCCCGCTGATGAAACGAGTCGGCTTCCCTGGCACCAAGGCTGGTGCGGTAGAGGTCGCAGCATCAACTAATGGTCAGCTCACTCCACCAATCATGGGTGCCGCGGCCTTCTTGATGGTTGAGTACGTGGGTATCTCTTATGTTGAGGTTATCAAAGCAGCCTTGCTGCCTGCGCTTATCTCATACATTGCGCTTATTTACATCGTGCACCTTGAAGCCTGTAAAGCGGGCATGACGGGACTACCGCGTCGCCATAACCCAACGCTAGTACAAAGTCTGCTGTCGTTTACAGGCACCATCTTAGGGCTTTGCGTGATTAGTGCTGTGGTTTACTACGGTATCGGTTGGACTAAAGATGTGTTTGGTGATGCCGCCACCCCAATCGTTGGTGTCGCTCTACTCCTTTCATACATTGGTTTATTACGCGTCTCCGCTAAATACGCCAAAGAAGGTGGTATGGAGATCGATGCTGAACTCAATGAAGTCCCTGATCCAGGTCCAACCATTAAATCTGGTCTGCACTTCCTACTGCCTATCGTCGTCCTTGTTTGGTGTTTGACTGTTGAGCGCTTCTCTCCAGGCCTATCTGCATTCTGGGCAACGGTGTTTATGATCTTCATCCTAATCACCCAACGTCCGCTCATTGCCTTGATGGCAAAAACCAGTGACGTCACTGAGGAGCTCAAAGCGGGGTTTGTGGACCTAGCCGAAAGTCTTGTTTCCGGCGCTCGAAACATGATTGGTATCGGTGTAGCTACTGCTGCAGCGGGCACGGTTGTGGGTGTTGTTACCCTAACAGGTATCGGTCTTGTAATGACCGACTTTGTTGAGTTCATCTCAGGCGGAAGCATCATCTTGATGCTGCTATTTACCGCTGTTATCTCGCTTATCTTAGGTATGGGCCTGCCGACGACAGCGAACTACATCGTGGTATCAACCTTGATGGCACCTGTTATTGTGACACTTGGCGCAGCACACGGTCTGATTATTCCTCTGATTGCGGTTCACCTGTTCGTATTCTATTTCGGTATTCTGGCTGATGATACGCCACCGGTAGGTCTTGCAGCCTTCGCTGCGGCAGCCATTGCTAAGTCAGACCCTATCCGTACCGGTATCCAAGGCTTCACCTACGATATTCGTACCGCGATTCTGCCGTTTATGTTTATCTTCAATACGCAGCTATTGATGATGGGCATCGACTCATGGTGGCACTTAGCCCTCACCGTTATCTCTGCGGTCATCGCAATGTTGATCTTCTCTGCAGCGACGCAAGGGTGGTGGTTCACTAAGAACAAATGGTGGGAAACCGTGCTGCTACTCGCGCTAACGTTCACCTTCTTCCGACCAGGTTTCTGGTGGGATATGGTCTATCCAGCGAAAGTTCTTTCACCTGGGGTTGAGATAGCTCAAGTTACTGAAAACTTAAATGTTGGACAATCCCTCGAGTTGAGAGTCGCGGGCGAAACCCTTGAAGGCAAATACGTTGAGAAGACAGTTCGCCTACCATTTGAGGATGATGCTGTCAGCGCAGACGACCGTATTGCTTCTATGGGTCTAATGCTTAACGAGACCGACGGCAAGATGATTGTCGATATGGTGGAGTTTGGTAGCCCTGCTGAAGCATCTGGTCTGGACTTCGACTGGGAAATCAAATCTATCGTGCAGGAAGCAGATAGACCAATGAAAGAGTGGGTCTTTGTACCTGCCCTACTTTTGCTTCTCGTTATGGCGATGAATCAAAAGCGCCGCGCTCGTCGTGAGAATTTGAGCGCCTAAGGTAATTTTGGCCCCAAGTATTTAAGCTTGGGGCCCTCTACCTTAAAACGGAACGGATAATACTAGCCAAGCTTATGCTTTACCCTATGCTAGTAGGGTAGGAACCAAAAAGAGAAATAACATGTACAAGCAAATCCTTGTTCCTGTCGATCTGAATGACAAAGGCTTTTCTGACAAAGCCGTCGAAATTGCGGTTTGGCACGCCAAACACTCAAACGCAGAAGTCCATCTACTGAATGTGCTTCCTGGCATTCACATGTCTATGGTCGCGACCTACTTTCCTAAGGACGCTGCTGCGCAAATGAAGAATGATGTTAAGGCGCAGCTTAAAGCGTTCGCTGAGCAACATATCTCCGATGACGTGGTGTATAAGGTGCATGTCGCAGAAGGCAAGCCGTACGCGACCATCCTAGACTACGCTGAGCGTCTTGGCGCTGATCTTATTGTCATGCCAAGCCATAAACGTTCGAAGATCGATAAAGTGGTCTTGGGTTCAGTGGCAAGTAAGGTAGTGCAGAATTCCCCAATCAATGTACTGGTGGTGAAACCACAAGCCAATTAGACACCGCGGCTACCTCTGCCTGTTTCGAATTAGCTCTGTTAGACAAGTCCCACCCTGCGTGGGACTTTTTACTTTTAATGCACTCGCTTGGAATGTTCTACACGACTCGATTCTGCTCAACACCTTGGCTGGTAGCCTCTAGATTACTGACCAATATCTCACACAGTCTAGTAATCGATGAGTCACTCCCCCACGCAACATGAGGTGTTAGAATCAAGTTTGGCAGGTGTTGATTCGCTACCAATGGGTTATCCATCGGTGCCGGCTCTTTTGTAAATACATCGACACCAGCACCAGCAATTTCACCACGTTCCAACGCACTGACTAATGCGCTCTCATCAACCAAGCCACCTCGACCCGTGTTGATGAGTAAAGCCGTCGACTTCATCTTGCTGAGTGCATTCGCATCAATAAGGTTGCGGGTTTCATCCGTTAACGGACACAGCAGAGCTATCGCATCACTCGTCTCGAGGCAGTCCTCAAATGAAACGTACCCTGATCTGCACTCGCTTACGCCCCGACGCTCGGCAAACTGCACCTTAACACCAATAGCGCGTGCTAGCGCGGCGGTAGCTTGACCTAGTGTGCCACTGCCAATGATGCCGAGGGTCGAACCCGCCATATCTTGAATAGGGTGAGTAAAGAAGCAAAACTTGTTCTGACGCTGCCATTCCCCATCAGCAATGTCTTTGTGATAAGCAAACAGGTTTCGTTTAAGGGCAAATAGCAGCCCGATGATGTGCTCCGGGACCGACTGGGTCGCGTAACCTTGAATATTAGTGACTCGGATCTGATGTTTGCGGCAGTAGTCTAAATCAATATTATTGACTCCCGTCGCAGCCACGGCGATGTGCTCCAGTCGAGATGCTGTATTTAGCGCTTCTTCTCCAAGGTACACCTTATTGCTAATCACAATATCGGCATCGGAGATCCGTTGCGCGACCTCGTGCGGCGCTGTCTCAGAGTAATTGACCCATTGGTGGTCAAAAGCCGGTTGGGGAATAAGAATATGTGCAGGAATCGTGTCTCGGTCTAAAAACACAATCTTTTTGGCGGCCATGATGTCTCCTTTGATATTCACGGCCGACAAACAATTTATGGCCGAGGCAGGCTCTTATAATCGGGTAAATGTGGCGCGGGGTCAAAGTGCTCAATCACAAGTTGTTCAGTCTGTTCGTAGAAATCACAAGGAACAAAAATCGATTGTAACTGCTCTGATTGCGGATGATAGAAACACAGCTCTGAAGCGTGCAGCTCAAGTCGCTGAGCGTAATTCATCGCGTCTTCATGAGCGTAAAATTCATCGCCAACAATAGGGTGCCCTAACTCAAGCAAATGCACTCGCAGTTGATGTGAGCGCCCCGTGATAGGAAACAATCGAACAACACTGGTTTGCTCTTCTTGCTTAACGACCTGATAATAAGTCTGCGAGGGTTTGCCATGCTCGTAACATACCTTTTGACGTGGACGGTTTGGCCAATCACAGATCAAGGGCAAATCGATAAGCCCTTCGCGCTCGGAAGGCGTCCCCCACACTCGCGCGTAGTAGATCTTATGAGTCAGACGGTATTGGAACTGCTTCTTGAGTGAACGCTCGGCTTCCTTCGTCTTTGCTAAAAGCATAAGTCCAGAGGTCGACATGTCTAATCTATGTACCACCTGAATCTCCGGATAGTCGACAACCAGTCGACTCCACATACTGTCGTAATGCTCAGCCGCTTTCCCTGGAACGGACAACAGCCCTGATGGCTTGTTAACCGCAAGGATGGTCTCATCCTCATAGACGATATCAATCCAAGGATCAGTTGGCGGAGTGTAACTTAGCATGGCCATATATAGGTCTCGCGCTGTATAGCTGGGTAAAAAGTGAGAAAAACAAAAGGCGCAACTTTCGCTGCGCCATTCTATCAGTTAAATAATGTGTCAGCGAAACGCTTAATTATGACTGACCACAATCAAGCGAAGCGAATCCAACTGAACCTGAGCCTTGTTGATGTACTCATCTAGCTCAGAGATTTGAGATTCAATGGCATCAATCTCTTCATCACGAATATTTGGGTTAACCGCCTTGAGGGCTTGTAGACGCTCAAGCTCACCATTTAGGCTCGCATACATGGCTTTATGAGCCTCTTCACGAACTACGGTTAGCTTCTCTTCTACAGCACCATTACCCGCTTCAATCAAACGATGTACATCCGCTTGAACCGAGGTAACGAGCTTACTTGCTAGATGGCGGTTTACTGGGCTTAGCTGGCGATTAAAGCCTTCAAACTCGACCTGTGCTGAGAGGTCATTGCCACGCCCGTCCATCATCATGCGAATTGGTGTTGGTGGCAGGAAGCGACTAATACCACTCTTCTTTGGTGCCTGAGCATCGACAACGTAAACCAACTCAAGCAAGATGGTTCCTACTGGTAGTGCTTTATTCTTTAGAAGTGACACGGCACAGGTTCCAACGCCTTCGCTCATCACCAAGTCGATACCACCTTGAATCATTGGGTGTTCCCAGCTGATAAAGTTCATATCTTCGCGAGATAGCGCGGTATCACGGTCAAAGGTGATGGTTGCCCCTTCATATGGGAGACCTGGATAGCTTGGTACCATCATATGCTCAGATGGCGTCACGACGAGGGCATTCTCACCTTTGTCGTCTTGGTTAAGACCTATGGTGTCAAATAAGCTAAGGGCAAACGTCACTAGGTTAGTGTCGCCATCCGTTGCCGAGATCTTCTCAACAATTTCTTGTGCGGCCTCACCACCGTTAGAATGCATTTCGAGCAGACGGTCACGACCTTGCTCCAACTCATGCTTGAGTTCTTGGTTGTACTGTCGTGAGCCCTCAATGACATCATCGAGCTCGCTCGTATCACCGCTTGCCAGCATGTTAATGATGCTCTCTTCATAACGGTCATACACCATACGCCCCGTTGGGCAGGTTTCTGCGAACGCATTGAGACCCTCATTGAACCAGCGCGCAAGAATGCCCTGAGAGGTGCCTTCAAGATAAGGAACATGCACATCAATATCACGTTTTTGACCAATACGGTCCAAACGACCAATGCGCTGCTCCAGTAGATCTGGGTTAAATGGGAGATCGAACATGACCAACTGGTTAGCAAATTGGAAGTTACGACCTTCAGAGCCAATTTCACTACAGATCAGCACCTGAGCACCGCCCTCTTCCTGCGCAAAGTAAGCCGCGGCTTTATCACGTTCAAGAATCGACATGCCTTCGTGGAACACAGTGGCACGAATACCTTCACGCTCACGTAGAGCCTGTTCGAGTTGCAAGGCAGTACTGGCGCGTGAAGCAATCACCAACACCTTTTCACTGCGCTTCGCGGTAATCTTTTCAATCAACCAATTCACACGAGAATCGAATTGCCACCAGCTTGAATCTTCCCCTTCAAATTCTTGGAAGATCTCCTCTGGATAGAGCATTTTCATCGCGCGCGCTTCAGGCGTCATCTTGCCACCGATCATGCCAGAGACACGCATTGATGTAGTGTACTGCTGAGGGATCGGCATCGGAATCAGATTTACGTTACGGGTAGGAAACCCTTTGATTGCTGCTCGGGTGTTTCTGAACAAAACACGCCCCGTACCGTGGCGGTCCATCAGGTTATCGATAAGCTCTTGGCGCGCCGTCGCCCTCTCTTCATCACTTGCGTTGCTCTCAAGTACATTGAACAGTGGCTCAACGTCTTGCTCTGAAAGAAGTTCAGTGATCTGGTTTTTCGCATCATCAGCCAAGGCTTGACCAGAGAACAAAGCCGTTACTGCATCTGCGACGGGGGCGTACTGGTCTTCTTCTTTAACAAAAGCTTCGTAATCAAAGAATCGGTCAGCATCGAGAAGACGCAAGCGGGCAAAGTGACTTTCGCGACCAAGCTGCTCTGGCGTTGCAGTCAGTAGAAGGACACCTGGTGTCTTTTCCGCTAGCGCTTCAACAACTTGATATTGTCGGCTTGGCTGCTCTTGGCTCCATTCTAGGTGGTGAGCTTCATCGACAACCAATAGATCCCATTCCCCTTCTAGTGCTTGCTCGAAACGCTTGCGGCTCTTACGCAGGAAGTCCAGAGAACACAATACAAGTTGTTGAGTATCAAATGGGTTATCTGACTCGGCGTAGGCTTCAATACAGCGCTCTTCATCAAAGATAGAGAAGTGCAGGTTAAAGCGACGCATCATCTCAACTAACCATTGGTGCTGAAGCGTCTCTGGTAACACAATCAAAATGCGCTGAGCACGTCCTGAAAGTACTTGTTGGTGAATGATCATACCCGCTTCAATGGTCTTACCCAGACCCACTTCATCCGCTAGCAGTACGCGAGGCGCAAAACGGCGACCGACTTCGTGTGCGATGAATAACTGATGCGGAATCAGACCAGCACGCATACCACATAGTCCACGCATTGGACTCTTGTGCTGCTCATACTGGTTACTGAGGGCTCGATAACGCAGCACAAAGTTGTCCATACGATCAATCTGACCAGCGAACAACTTGTCCTGAGGTTTGTTAAAACGAATTTGGTGGCTTAAGAAAATCTCGCGCAGCGCGACATTGGTCTCTTCAGTATCCTGACGTGTACCTATATAAGTAAACACACCCTGGTCTTCAATGACCTCTTCAACCTCTAGTGACCAACCTTCTTGGCACTCTATGACATCACCGACATTAAACGTAACTCGGGTAACAGGCGCATCATTACGTGCGTAGACGCGATTCTCTTCTGATGCTGCAAACATAAGTGATACTGTTCTCGCATCCAATGCGACGACCGTACCTAAACCTAAATCACTTTCCGTATCGCTAATCCAGCGCTGCCCTAAAGCAAATGTCATAGAGAGACTACCTCAATTCGTATCGATTTCTTTTTTATTTCGGCGGTAGCTCAGCTTGCAATTGCCTACAAACTGCGCTCCAAACTCCGCCCAAATAATAGTAGGTGATCGCGCAAATTTTGCTCGCGCCATCCCTTGGATGAAAGGTCGCTAATCTTACTCGAAGGCGTGATACAGGTCACGCCAATTACAAGGAAAACCTGAGTTTTTTTTGAATTGTCGTGGTTGACATCAAACTGCAAAAAAAGAGTGTCATTTCTGAGAACCTAAGTGAGATTTTTCACTTATACTCAGATTGTGAACCTGAGCGATATGCCACTACTCGCCAAGCCCTGATAGTGGCATCTCTCGCATGGTTTACAGGGAATCAGGTTCAATCGGCTTTGTCAGATTGAACGCATCACGGTTGACTCACTAGGATAGGAAATCAGAGCCAGCGTAGATCCCCAGCATCATTTACGAGCGATTAGCGCAGTAAACGAATGCAACACGGAAGGACAGTCTGACTCGATCCCCATCCGAGTTAACCGCAAAGGACCAGCGCCAGTTGCGGCAAGGAGACTCTATGGGCGATACCGACCGTAAAATTTTCGTTCTCGACACCAATATTCTTCTCCACGAACCTCACGCCATTTTTTCATTCAAAGAACACGACGTCGTCATTCCAATGACGGTACTCGAAGAGCTCGATCGCATAAAAGACAGTAAGCGAGACGTAGCGCGAGATGCTCGGGTCGCCATACGAGCACTTGAAGATATTTTCAAAGACGCCACTCCAGATGAAATTTCTGAGGGGATTCCTTTTTCGAGCAACCTAGATGCAACTGGAACCATCTCTATCTTGGCAGACTATGTCTTGCAAGAAACGGTCAAAGCGTTTGCCGACAAAGAGGGTGATAACCGCATTCTTAATGCCGTATTGTATCTACAGAACAAGCGCTCACCACGTGAAGTCGTGTTGGTGACCAAAGACATCAACATGCGCTTACGTGCCAAAGGGGCGGGCGTACGTTTTGTCGAAGACTACCGAACCGACCAATTGATCGACGATGTTCAATACCTCACCAAAGGTTTCCAAAAATCAGAAGGGGCTTTTTGGGAGAACATCGATGAAGTGGAAACGAAAACCTTAGCGAGCAAGACGTATCACACCTTCGACCGAGAGGCTATCGACCCAACCTTTATTAACCAATACTTAATTGATGAATCGAGTGATTTTGCAGGCCGTGTTGCCGATATTGATGGCGAAAAAGTCACAATCCGCGACTTGAGCCAAGAACGGATGCTGTGTCGCCAAGCCTGGGATATTCGACCTAAAAACATTTATCAAGGCATGGCGATGGATGCGCTACTCGATCCCGACATCGATCTGGTTATCCTGACTGGTGCAGCCGGTAGTGGTAAAACGCTACTTGCCATGGCGGCGGCGTTGGAGATGACGATTGAGCGAGGTATGTTCGATAAGATCATCGTCACCCGAAACACGCCAGACATAGGTGAATCCATCGGCTTCTTACCGGGCACAGAAGAAGAGAAGATGATGCCTTGGCTTGCTGCGATCACCGATACCTTAGAGGCGCTGCATAAAAATGATCACTGTACAGAAGGTTCTCTGAAGTACATTTGTGATAAAGCCAATATTCAGTTCAAATCGATTAACTTTATGCGAGGTCGTTCGATTCAAAACGCGTTTGTACTGCTTGATGAATGTCAAAACCTAACGGCATCACAGATCAAGACCATTATCACGCGCTGTGGTGAAGGCACTAAGATTGTCTGCTCTGGTAACTTAGCGCAGATTGACTCCCCCTACTTAACCCCTGTCACATCAGGGCTGACTTATATGGTAGAACGCTTTAAGAACTTTGGCGGCAGTGCCAACATCCACCTCAACGGTGTAGTACGCAGTCGCTTAGCAGAGTTTGCTGAGGAGAATTTGTAAATATTTCGCAGAATGGCAATGCTTCGTCATAGGAATATTCGTCATCCCCTTGAAAAAGGGGATCTCTTTAAGCGTATAACGCGCTGTGGGAGATCCTCGCTTTCGCGAGGATGACGGGTTATCGAATGTATTTGTTGTAGAACGAGGAAAGCTAGTCCGTGCCACCCACGGTTAGTGCATCCAACTTCAAGCTTGGCTGACCAACGCCAACAGGTACACTCTGACCAGCTTTACCACAAACACCAACGCCACGGTCAATGCTCAGGTCATTACCAACCATGGAAACCTGCTGCATGGCTTCAATACCCGAGCCAATCAAGGTAGCGCCTTTTACTGGGGCCGTGATCTTACCATCTTCAATAAGATAAGCTTCTGAAGCCGAGAATACGAACTTGCCAGACGTAATATCGACCTGGCCACCGCCAAAGTTAGGTGCATAAAGACCTTTTTTAACCGTTGAGATAATCTCTTCTGGCGAGTGCTCACCTGGCAACATATAGGTATTGGTCATGCGCGGCATTGGCAAGTGTGCGTATGATTCACGACGTGCATTACCAGTTGGGTTCACACCCATTAAGCGAGCATTAAGCTTGTCCTGCATGTAGCCCTTAAGTACGCCGTTCTCGATAAGCGTATTGTACTGCCCATGAACACCTTCATCATCGACATTGAGTGAGCCGCGAAGATCTTGCAGTGTGCCGTCATCGACAATAGTGCAAAGATTAGAAGTCACCTGCTCACCAAGCTTACCAGAGAATACCGAGGACTCTTTACGGTTGAAATCGCCTTCCAAGCCATGGCCCACCGCCTCATGAAGCAGCACACCCGGCCAGCCCGAGCCCAGTACAACCGGCATCGTGCCAGCAGGAGCATCAATCGCTTCTAGATTAACCAAGGCCTGACGAATCGCCTCGTCTGCATAGTTGTAGGCAACCTGCTGGCCTTCTTCCGTAGATAGGAAGAAATCATAGCCATATCGACCGCCACCACCAGCGCTACCGCGCTCACGTCGCTCACCCTTTTGCGCTAATACGCTAATAGATAAGCGAACAAGCGGGCGAACGTCACCAGCAAACGTGCCATCTGTTGCAGCGACTAGCATCTGCTCGTAGACGCCACTGAGGCTCACAGACACTTCTTTTACCAACGGCTCTTTGGTTCGGATATAGGCATCGAGCTGTTTCAACAGTTCTGTCTTCTGCTGTTTCTCCCAGCTCTCTAGCGGGTTTACCGCGGCATAGTAAGCTTGGTTATCGCTACGCGTCAGTGCTTTCACATGCGCGCTTTGACCTTGCTGTGCGATGCCACGAGCGGCAATCGCGCTTTGCTTCAAACCTTCGAGTGTAATTTGGTCGGAATAGGCAAATCCAGTTTTCTCTCCCGTTACAGCTCGAACACCCACACCTCGGTCGATGTTGAACGAACCATCTTTAATGATGCTGTCTTCCAGAACGAGTGATTCGTGCCAGCTGGATTGAAAGTAGATATCCGCATAGTCTATTTGGCGGGTCGCAATACTTGCCAGTGTCGCTTCAATGTCTTGCTCAGAAAGACCAGTTGGGCCCAATAGCGCGTCTTCTATGCGTTCCATATTTGATTACTCTTTTGTAAGTATAATTAGTGTAGATGCTGTTCGAAGCGGATATGTTTTGCGACAGGCATACTCTGTCTCACTTCTTCGACCACATCAAAATTCAGTTCGGCGGTAATGGTGCCGGCTTGCTGTTCAAGTTGGCCTTGAATCTCCCCCCATGGAGATATCACCATAGAGCGCCCCCAGGTTTCTCTTCCACAAGGGTGCGTACCACATTGGTTGGCGGCAATGATCCAGCACTGGTTTTCTATCGCTCTTGCACGTAAAAGCACTTCCCAGTGTGCTTTGCCCGTCACCGCTGTGAAGGCGGCGGGCACGACGATGACGTTTGCACCTTGTGCTCTCAACGCACAGTATAGGTGAGGAAAACGCAAATCATAACAAATAGATAGACCTATCGCGCCAAAATCGGTGGGTACCATGGCAATGTTACCTCCCGCCTTAAACGTCTCGGATTCTCGATATTTTCTATGACCGTCGTCGACGTCAACATCAAACATATGCAGCTTGTCATAGTGATTCATTCGCTGACCGTTCACATCAAAAACTAATGTTGTAGTAGAGACTTCTTCATCAGACACCCGAATAGGGAAACTGCCGATGATCAGATTCACTTTGTATTGCTTAGCAAGCTCAGCCAATTTTGTTTGATACGTCCCTTGACCTAAATACTCTGCGTGCTGGTGATAGTCTTCTCTTTGCCCAAACACCAGAGCATTTTCAGGCGTTAATATCCAACGCATCCCTTTACCGACCAAAAAAGCGACTTTCTCCTTAATATGTTGAAAGTTGCTCTCAGGATCGGGCCCAGAGGTCATTTGAATGATTCCAAAGCGTTCCTTGCTCATCGAATTCCTATTTCTCCTGCTTTAGATCCTCTGGCAGCTTGTATTCCCCTTTACTTCGGGAGATCTCGCTAACCGTTGGCGAATCTAGTGGTCCTTTGACCGAATAATTAACCTGCGTAACAACCTCAACAACCGGAGAGATAACCGTCGTCACTGCCAAAACGACCAACGCGGTTTGGGGTGTCACAGCAAAGGCGGTGATAATTGGAATACCCGAGGTCATATCCGGTGTGAAACTCACTTCTGCATCCACAGTTTGTGTCGGCAGCTCAGCCAAGCCTTTGATCGTCATTTCACCTGCAACGGCATCCATCATGATGTCATTGGTCACAAACACACCGTCACGAACCTTACCGGTACCTGTGATGGAGTTGAATGCCATACCTTTATCAAACACATCGGTAAAATCGAGCTGCATCTTGCGTATGATTGAGTCTAAACTGAACAGGCCTAATAATCGAGCAGCGCCACTGACATCTGAGATAACCCCTTTCCCAAGTTTGGTGTCCATCTCGCCGTTCACGGTACTAAGGCGCATTGACCAAGGCGCACCTTCCCAATCTAACTTAGCGTCCATCTCAAATGGTGCACGCTGAATACCAGAGGTGATGCCAAATCGCTCCATTAGGTCGCTGTTGTTCTCACCCTTGACCTTAAAGTTCACCTTAGTCTTATTCTGGTCACCGGACACCAGCCAACTGCCGTCGATATTAACCTGGTTGGTTCCGCTAGATAGGTTGAGCTTGTTCCAAACGAGCTTGTTGCCGGAGCGTTCCACATCCATATCCACTTTGCCCACTTTATAGCCTTGGAACCAAAAGTTATCGATCGTTAGTTGTGTATCAGGCAATACGTCAAATAGTGAGCGCTCAAAGTCGGTCACTAATGGTGCTTGTGGGTTATCTTGCGTGATGATCGATTCATCTTCTTCAGCAAGCACATCGAGCTCTGGAACATAGACGTGCAGACGATTAAGCGCTAAGTGCAGCTCGTTATTGTCGCTATAACTCGCTTCCCCTTTCGCCTCTTGGCTATCTAAAGAGAACTGCCAGCCCCCTTTCTTATATCTAGCATCGAAGTCCACATCGTGCCATTCGATGCCACCTAAAGTCAGTTCCTTCGCCTCAACGGTTGCTCTTCTTGGCAACGGAAGTTCTGGCTTAGGTAAATCATCAAGTACCGCTTTTTTATCGCTCGGCGGCTCTTTGAACACTTCACTCCATTGGTCGAGATTCAATTTATCCGAGCGTACTTGCACGTAGTGACCAACAATCGGGCTAATCTTAAAGCCGCCCTCACCAAGTACTAAATTCGTCGCTTCTAAAACAGGGACGTCTTTAGTGATATCAATTTCTGTCTGATACTTAACGGACGGCAACTGCAGTCGAGCAGAGATGCTTTCTTGATTTCCCGATGCCTGAAGTCGTGCCTTACCCTTTTCTCCGAAAGCCTTGCTAAGCGGATAGGGATACTGGCTAGCAATGGTCGTTAGGTTGGCATCGAGATCCAATTGATAAGTAAAGCCAACGTCATTGAGCTGAATATCAACATCCAAATGCCAAGGTGAGTGTCCTGCTAATCGGCTAACCACTTTATCACCGATATATGGCTCTAATGGCGCCGTTTTCCAATCACCCACGGCATCAATGTTCACCGCATAGCCCTTGCCCGCATTCTGACCTTGGAAATCAAGGTTGATTGGCTGATCGAGTAAGTTTGCCGACAATCCTGTTGCTTTGACCACATCATTATCGAACTCAACTCGACCAGACACCTGTTCTAACGTCATGGGTGGTGCATCGATTTCGACATGGTTATTACTCAGCTCAGCAAAACCCCACGCTCGTGATGGCGTGCTATCGCCTGAAAACGGAATGTAAAGCTGGAAATCGGCATTGACATCACCACTCACCTGCACGGCCGTCAGCGCCGCACCGACTGAGTCGACTAATGGCGATGCCGTCATATAATCGCGTACCGCACTGCCTTTGCCTTTCGCTTTCGCTTCAATCTCTAGGTGGCCATCTCCGCTAAGCACAGGAATACGACCTGTGATGCGTTGCCCCTTAACGTTCATTAGAGTTGCAGCACGAGAATCTAGGTGCATGCTTTCATTTTGGAACAGCAGATCGAGTTGCAAGTCTGTAAGCGGCGGCCAATTGGTATCAAAACTAAACTTCGCATCTCTCAAGCCGACAAAAGCTTGGAACATACCGTTGTTTTCTCGGTACGGGAAATCAGACAATCTGCCATACCAAAGCAGTTTTGAGGTGTTTACGCGACCCGCTTGAATGGCAGCAGACAAGTAATCCGTCAGGCTTTGCCCCATCGCCAGCGTTGGGAGATAACGCCAGACTTCACCGGCATTGTACAAGTCTGCTTCAGCGTAAAAAGATAGAAATGGGCTGTCGTCTTTCGGAAAGTCGAGCCTAAATGCACCAAGCACCTGAAGATCGGGCGTTGCCGCCGTCACTTTATCTGACCAGAGTGACCAACCTTGCTCACCATGGTTCTCCCAATGGATATCAACAAGACCTTGTTTGATATTCAGCGGCGCTTGGAACACATCACCGTATGGGAATCTGTCATCAATCACTGATACGCGAGCATAAGCTCGCTCAGTATTACCGCGAACCTGACCAGAAACCTGCGAAAAGCCAGGCAACAGAGCCCATTGTGACATGGATACTTGCTGCAACTTGGCCGAGTATTTCAGTGAACCCTCACCATCAAGTTGGGAGACACGTATGTCCTCAATACGACCACCAGGGTTCAGCTTAGTTAGCCAGTCATTTAGAGCTTCATTGTTACTCAATGTGGTTAATGGCTTAAGTGCATTAACGTCCAATTGAGAGACATTCACCTGCCACTGATTATCACGATTCCAATCCACCGCGACATCGAGCTCTGGCCAAGCAATATCATCGGTTCGAGCGTTGACTTGGTGAACATTCAGTTGCCAACCAGATTCAGAGGGCAATAGGTGCAATACCGCCGACTCGACAATGAGATCATGCTGCGTGTTAGCTTTTGACCACGAGAGTTCTGAGGGCAATACTTCAAGATACGCTTCTTTTGCTTTGCTCCCCTCAAGCTTTAACCAAGCTCGTGAACTGACTGACCCCGTTTCGATGCCAGTTTGCTCTCTTTGCTCTTTTGACAACCATGGCGTCAATGACATCTGCTCGACAGAGACATAAAAATCGCCACTGACACTCGTTAAAGAACCATTATCAACAAAGTCGGCACGCACCTCGAGCGCATTGAGGTTCACATCGGCAATCGATACCACCCCCTGCGCAAGGTGGCGACGCTGTTCATTGCGCCATTGAAGATTTTCGATTTCAAGTTGACGCGCTTCGCCCGAGATCGAGGTGTAATGAATGCTTGAGTTAGCGACGGTAAAGCGGTCCAATTGACGTAGCAACAAGTTGTCGAGTCGCTGAATTAACTGCTCGCCACTTTTGGCTGGCGTTTTATCTTGCTCTGAATCCGTACTCTCCGTTGCTTTTAGCAAATCCACCGAACGAACATCAAGCACCATGTCATTGATGACCATGTCGGCAAGTACAGGTTGCTGCTGCAATAGGGTTTGTATGAGGTCAAATTCTAGTTCTAGGTTCGCCACCTTGAACTCAGTTTCAGGGCTATCAGGCAGGCCAACGGAGACCCCTTGAAGTGAGATGGAGGGGTGGGTATTTCGCCAAAAACCGCGAACATCTTTAAGCGAGACGTTAAGTCCGGTCCCTTGATTGATCCAAGTGACAATCTCAGGCTGGATTTTATTGAGTTGTGGCAAGCCCACACGCAGCACTGTGACCGTGGAGGCAAGCAGCACCAACACGGTCAGTAAAAGCCAAAGAAATAGGCGCACGATTTGATTAACGCGAGGACTCACAAACTTCTCATCACATCATAACAACGTCAAATTGTTCTTGAATATACAAAGGCTCTGCTTGAATACGCACTTGCTTACCAATAAAGACTTCAAGCTCAGCTAGCGCATGTGACTCATCACCCTCAAGCGCATCCGCCACAGCTGGCGCGGCATAAACCACAAAGTTGTCAGCATCGTAAGCACGGTTAACGCGCGTGATTTCTCTTAGGATCTCGTAACAGACTGTCTCGACCGTCTTCACTGAACCACGCCCCTCACATGTTGGACAACCACTGCACAGGACATGTTCAATACTTTCGCGTGTGCGCTTACGAGTCATCTCAACTAAACCAAGCTGAGTAAAGCCATTGATGTTGGTCTTTACTCGGTCTTTGGCTAGTGCGGCTTCCAATGACGTCAAAACACGCTGACGGTGCTCATCAAGCCCCATATCAATGAAATCGATAATAATGATGCCACCAAGGTTGCGAAGTCGCAGCTGACGAGCAATGGCTTGCGTCGCTTCAACATTAGTATTGAAGATGGTCTCTTCTAGATTGCGCCTTCCTACAAATGCACCCGTGTTGATATCCACCGTGGTCATGGCTTCGGTCTGGTCGATGATCAGGTAGCCACCAGATTTAAGATCGACTTTGCGTTCCAGTGAGCGCTGAATCTCATTCTCAGTGTCAAACATATCGAAGATAGGCTTATCACCTTCGTACAGCTCGAGCAAAGATTCCAGCTCAGGTACGAACTCACTAGTGAACTCTTTTAGGCTCTCGTAGATAAGGCGAGAGTCGACTTGAATGCGGGTGATCTCTGTGCCGACAAAATCACGCAAGATACGATGAGCTAAGCCCAATTCACCATATAACGTCGAGCGTGTTTTGTATTTAGTGCGGCGCTCGTTAATTTTGAGCCAAAGTCGCTTTAGAAAAGCAGCATCTTGGGCAAGCTCTTTTTCATTAGCACCCTCTGCTGCTGTGCGGATAATAAAGCCACCATTTTCATCGCAATACTCGGCGACAACCTGCTTGAGACGTAAACGCTCTTCTTCACTCTCAATACGCTGAGATACGCCAACATGACTGGCTCCCGGCATAAAGACTAAATAACGAGATGGTAGGGTAATGTCGGTAGTGAGACGTGCGCCTTTGGTACCCAGCGGGTCTTTAACGACTTGCACAACAATATCCTGCCCCTGGCGAACCAGCTCAGAAATATCGCGAACTTGGAATTGTTTTTTCTCGTTCTCGGCAACACACTCAGTGTGAGGAACGATATCAGAGGCGTGCAAGAAAGCCGCTTTTTCTAGGCCAATGTCGACGAACGCCGCCTGCATACCCGGTAAAACGCGACTTACTTTACCCTTGTAGATATTACCAACGATGCCACGCTTTGCTTCACGCTCAATATGGACTTCTTGTAGAATTCCACTTTCAATCATCGCAACTCTTGTTTCACTAGGAGTTACGTTTATCAACAGCTCTGCACTCATGAGCGCACCTCAATATTTTTAATTATTTATAAATTCTTGCAAGAGCTGGTCAGTTTCATACAGTGGCAGTCCCATAACAGCGTAATAACTGCCCTCGATACGAGTGACAAAACGCCCACCTAATCCTTGGATACCATAACTGCCAGCTTTATCTTTTGGTTCGCCGCTTTGCCAGTATTGTTCTATTTCTTGTTCGCTAAGGGGTTTGAACCACACATCGGTCGTCACAACCACCGATGCTTGCTTTAATTTGTTTACTACACTGACCGCTGTCAGTACTTGGTGTTTTCGGCCAGACATGCTGCTGAGCATAGCTCTAGAGTGACTGAAATCACTCGGTTTCTCTAATACCGTCTCGTCAAGCACGACGACCGTATCTGAGCCCACAACAACACTATTGGGCTTGCTTAATGCTAACCCGGCTTGCGCTTTTTCTAGTGATAGGCGCTCAACATATTGCTCAGGTGACTCACTCACCTGCTTTTGCTCTTCAATGTCTGGGCTGACAATCGAAAAATCGTAACCCAACTGAGTCAGTAATTCACGGCGCCTTGGTGACGTCGACGCCAATACAATATTCAAAGAGAGAGCCCTATCTAACATGCCAATGCCTTCTTACACGGCGCAGCAGTAAAAACATCCATGGCCAAAGTATACAGTTAATCAGACCGCTCCACAGCGACATCGGATTAAAAGTCACGTCTTGGATCAAATACTCACCGAAAAAGATGCACACCTCGAGCACCATAGAAAGCAATGCCATGATGGTGGCCTGCTGCCATAGCGCCATGTTTCTGAGTACTAAGAAGTTTAACGCTATGACGTAGACGACTATCGACATCATCATACCGCGGATACCTAGCGTAGAACCGACAAGCAGATCCCAGACTAACCCGACAAACAGTGCGGTACCTACATTGACACGATGCGGCAAGGCCAGCACCCAATATCCAAGTACTAAAAACAGCCATGAAGGACGAATGAAATCCAATACGCCAGGCCAAGGGATAGTTTGCAGAACGAGTGCGACCAACAACGATGTGCCAATCACCATATGACTGCGAAAAGAACTGTTAGCCATGATTGTGTGTTAATCCTTTATTCTGCATTGAGGATATCTTCCACTTCTTGCTGCTGCCTGTCGTTATTTGGCCAGATCAGCAGTAGGTAACGTAAGCGGTCAAAATCTACTACAGGCTCCGCGACGATATTGGCGAACTCTCGGCGATTGTCACGTTGAACCGATTTGACATGCGCTACTGGGTACCCTTCAGGATAGATGCCACCAAGACCAGAGGTGACGAGTAGATCGTCAGGCTGAATATCCGTACTGGTTGGAATGTGTTCCAACTGGATTTCGTCAATGGATCCGTTACCTGAACCAATAACACGAATGTCATTTCGGATAACTTGAACTGGAATCGCGCTGTTCGAATCCGTGAGCAACATAATTCGGCTGTTGTGAGCACCGACAAAGGTGACCTGACCGACAATACCGTTCTCATTGATCACCGGCTGACCTTCATAAACGCCGTCAATGCGACCTTTATCGATCACCACTTGATGGCGATACGGAGAGGTATCGACTGCCATTACTTCGGTCACCACCTTCTTCTCGTCTCGGACAAATGATGAGCCCAGAAGCTCTCTAAAGCGTTGGTTTTCTTCACGATATTGGTCAAGCAAAATCAAATCGCTTTTCAAGCGAAGCACCTCTCGTTTGAGGTTAATGTTTTGCTCTGCCAAGCCCTGACGAGTGTTTAAGCGTTCATAAACGCCGTCAAACATCGAACGAGGAAGGTTAGCTGCATATTGAATCGGTGCCACGGCACTGTTCAACAAGTAGCGAAAATTTGAGAATGTGTCTAAACGACTATCAGCCAGCATTAAGCCGGCTGACAATGTAACAGCAAGAAATAACCGAAGTTGTAAAGAAGGACCTCGACCAAATATTGGTTTCATGTACGCATAACCTTGATGTGGACTCTAGTTTTAGTGCCACACCAAAACTAGAGAGAAACCATTATTCTTCTGTAAATAGATCGCCACCGTGCATGTCGATCATTTCTAGCGCTTTACCGCCACCACGAGCCACACACGTTAGTGGATCTTCAGCGATAACAACTGGGATACCCGTCTCTTCTGTCAGCAGGCGGTCAAGGTCACGAAGCAATGCACCGCCACCTGTTAGTACCATACCATTTTCAGAGATGTCCGATGCTAGCTCTGGTGGACATTGCTCTAGCGCAACCATCACAGCAGATACGATACCCGTTAGTGGCTCTTGAAGCGCCTCTAGGATCTCGTTTGAGTTTAAGCTAAAGCTACGTGGCACACCCTCTGCAAGGTTACGACCACGAACCTCGATCTCTTCAACAGTATCACCTGGATACGCAGAGCCAATCTCGTGTTTGATCTTTTCAGCCGTAGCTTCACCAATCAAGCTACCGTAGTTACGGCGAACGTAGTTGATGATCGCTTCGTCGAAACGGTCACCACCGATACGAACAGACGATGAATAAACAACGCCGTTTAGCGAGATAACCGCAACTTCAGTCGTACCACCACCGATATCGACCACCATTGAACCCGTCGGCTCAGAAACGCGAAGACCAGCACCAATTGCCGCCGCCATTGGCTCATCAATTAGGTAAACTTCACGCGCACCCGCACCCAGTGCCGATTCGCGAATCGCACGACGTTCAACTTGAGTAGAACCACAAGGGACACAGACAAGTACACGCGGGCTTGGCTTAAGTACGCTGTTGTCATGCACTTGCTTGATGAAGTGCTGAAGCATTTTCTCAGTCACGTAGAAGTCAGCGATTACGCCATCTTTCATCGGACGAATGGCAGAAATGTTACCAGGTGTACGACCTAGCATCTGTTTCGCTGCATGACCGACGGCCGCAACGCTCTTTGCTGAACCCGCACGGTCTTGACGGATCGCTACAACAGAAGGCTCGTCTAGGACGATACCCTGTCCTTTTACATAAATCAGTGTGTTGGCAGTACCTAAATCAATCGATAGGTCGTTAGAAAACATGCCACGCAGTTTTTTAAACATATTCTTCGCTCGTCCTGCAAGAATTAGAAGACAAAAATTGCACTAAATGTACCAATGCCGCGCCATCACAGCAAGGCATTGAAGCAGAAACATTGGAGGAAACCCCCATTTTCTTACAGTTTCCTTACTTAACGCAAAAAATTCACAGGATTTATTGGCGAGTTAACCATGTTTACCACCCATCAGGTGGTGGTAGTAATCCTTTTGGAAGTGTTCTGTCGGCTCCCACAAGGTTCCTTCATATTTCTACTTGGTCGAACTAGCAGCTTGCGAACGACTCGATTACTTCGATTGATCGCTAAAACCTCATGCCCAAACACTTTGAAAAAACCCGCTAATCGAGAGCCGTTCAAAAGTACACTTCAACTGGCATCCCCTGGATCAGCTTTTCACGAGGTGGAACAGGAGCATCAATAGTCAGAAACACTTCTAGCAATGCTTTTTGTCCCTCAAAAGGTTTGCTTAATTGAATAGGAAGCTTAGAGGCAAGTTCAGTAGGGCTAGAGACATGAGCGTTCAATTTAATCCCATTAGGTAGCTTAATAGTTACTTTCCGATCCAATAGGGCCTTATCACTGTGCTTAGCGTCCAAATACGCTACCACCTTAACCTGACCTGTATTTGGAGCAATTGTTACTACAGGCATGTTCGATACCAACCTTTGCCCTCTCTCGGCCAATACATCGATAACATAACCGTCAAACGGCGCAGATATTAACAACTCTCGTTGATGACTCAATTTTAAGCTCAAATCCTGCTTTAAACTTCGGATGATGTTGGCAACGTCACCAACATGGGTTTCATCTTCAGCATCTCTTCTCGCTAACTCAAAATCTAGCGAGGCCCTTGATTTCATAGTCTGCGCTGAGTAATAGTTATTTAAAATTGAGGCATAGTCTCCGGTACTCACCAATCCCTCTTTGTTAAGCTTTTCAAACTCTGCTTTTATTTTGGCAATCTCTTGAAGGTTACGTTCAGCTTGCCTTTCAGTTTCGGCGTAGGTGCTACTTATACCGAACCCTCGCTGCGCTGAGTAAGCCTCAAGCCCCCTTATTTCTTTCTGCAAAAACGCGATTTCATCCTCCAAAACGGTGTTTCGGAGCTGGACGATAAATTGCCCTTGAAAGAACGAATCACCGACATTGAGCAACATGCCTTCAAGAACGCTATCTCTGGGCACATTTAACGATATAGGCTCATAAGTCACGATTCCTTGGGCTATGGTAAATACTCGGGGTTTGAGTAAATAGTAGCCAACCAGTACAATGGGTAACGTCACTACCATCAACAATGCAAACCAGCGAAGTCTATAGCCGCTGCGCTTTGCCTCTCCGTAGGCTACCTGGATACCTTTTTCTTTTTGAGGCTCTTTTTGTTTACTCATTTGAAACTTAACTTTCAAAACTTCCTTCCTCTCTTCAATACCCACCAAGGTGCCATGCTTGATTCCTCATGCGAGCGCCGCACAGTTTCATTGAGAATCGAAAATGCTGTAACGAAACGAGCAAATATTGCATACAGTGGATAAAGCAACAACCAACCACACAATGCTAAATCAGTTTTTTTACGTTCAGAAATTAAGGCAACATACACAGAGAATTTCAATACAACAAACATGAGATATATACCATAGACGATAACAGATACCGAAATGGAAAATAGAATCGGATACGACACGAACATATAAATCGTAAACATAGTAATGAACAGTGGCAGCACAACATTTTGAAGCACGCCATATATGAGGGTATAAAAGAACACTTTCCAACCTAGAAGAGAAGGGGTCAGGCCTTTAATATGTTTCCTCATGTAAAGAAACAGCAGATCACCATCCCATCGTAAACGTTGAAGTACAAAGTTTCTCATCGTATCTGGAGCATCAGTGTGCCCAACTGCAAGTGGTGTAAAAGCCAACCTAGTTTGTTTATATCTACTCTTGTACTGCTTAAGTCGCATAGTTAGATCAAGGTCCTCTGCAGTATGAGTATCCCATCCACCAACGCGCTTTAACTGTGCCTTTCTAAATGCGCCAAATGCACCAGAGATATTATTAAGCAATCCAAACTCACTAGTTCCGGTTTTACCTCCTTGCATAGACATCATATATTCGAGTGCCTGCATCCTAGTTAGGATATTTTTATCCCAGTTTCTTACGCGTAATGCACCACCACTAGCGATAACTCTGGGGTCAACAAACTCCCTCATCATCTTCAGTGCCATGTCATTATCAAAAGAGGTATCTCCATCCACATTAATGACAATATCATGCTTCGCTTTGTACAAGCCGGAGTTTAGTGTTGACACCCTCCCGCCTCTCTGCCATTTGGGTATTACACGTACAACCCGTCCTCTTGTATGAGCGTAACGCTTTTGTGAATCCATGGCCGCTTTATAAGTATCTGAATTTTGAACTGCCCCATCAACGACAACCAAAATTTCTATATTACCCGGGTAGATCTGCTCTACCAGTGTACTGACCGTGACCTCTATTCCTTTTCCCTCTCCATAACAGGTAATGATAAAACTGATATTGGGAGTATGCGTAGTAATCGGCTTTTTATTCTTCCAGTGCCACCTAAAAATACCAATGACAACCAATAGTATAAGTGGCAGCTCTATTGTTAAAATAACGGGAAGAAAGGCCACTAGTAGTCCGGTATTGGCGAGAACCTGCGAGACTATAGACTTACTTATAATAATTATCGACTCAATCATTGAGTTCTGACACCCTTTCTCGAAGCCACCTTGATACTTCTTTCATATTATGACTAGGCAATATCCAACTATTTACAGTTAATGCTAGTAGCTCAGTATCAATCTTATCTGCAAAGCCCTGAACTCTATTCTGAATAATAGATACGAAGTTTGAATCACAATGAGGCAGTAAAACAAAAACCACATCATCGGAGAACTGACAGCTAAGATCCGTCGTGCGAAATAAGGAATCTAGCTGTTCAGAAAAGTTGCTAACAAACTCTATAAAAGCGATGTCTCCATGCTTTTCAATATAAGAAGGTACGTTATGTATCTTGATCCCAATTAATAGGTCTTGGTGTTTGTGTCGAATCGACAATTGGTTCTTCCAACCAAGTGCTGCTTCGAATACTTCTGATGTTACTGTACCACTGAGTAACACGCTTCGCCTGGACTCAATGTTTTGGTCAAGAAGGTAGCGCTGGAGATTTTCTCCAGATTTGAAGCTGTAAAAGCTTTTAGCGCTTAAGTCGCTGGTCGCATTAACATGATCGCATGACATGCAACTGGCAACAACTTCAGGCTCAACAAACTCTTGATAGCAGCTGTTGCAGTTGTATAACTCTAATGGTCGATCATAATCAACACCAATGTGCTTAAGCTCAGTGTGACACTTTGGACAACTCATTGAGCGTCTTGATAAAAACGCCTTCGAATCATCGACGTGGCCACAGGTAAAGCAATGCAAGGCGTCAAATGTCTCTATATCAATAGAGCGACAAGAGGGGCAGGTATCAACGAAGTTTAAGTGACCAGAATGACATGACTGACAGTAACGGACTCTATCAATACATCTTTTCTTTTCAATTAAATCCGCTTCCAGTAAACGATGAATATAGCGAAAGGGGGTATGCTCTTGATTGTGGTAGATATCGAGCAAAGGATAGCGGTATATGTCATGATGGTTTATGAATTTGATTGGCCGAATTTGACGTGATTCATCTAACCATAAGTAAGCAAGCAATTTATCTTTAGGGTTTTCGGCAACTCGATGCAGCTTTGCAAACTGGGTGTGTTTGCTATCATCTTCAATCCAGTCAGAATCGACTGTACCATCAGATAAGCTAACGCTAAGAGTTGACTCATTGCAGACAAAGATACGCCAACTCCACCCCACATCTGACTGATGTATTTTTTTTAGCAGCTCATCTAACTCTTCACCATATTTGTTAATAACTACGACAACCCCGAGCTGAGACAGAAGAACATCATCTAGATTTACTAGCTCTGTCTCAATTTTCGCGTCCCTTAATATTTCTGGAACATTACCGATTATCTGAATAGTCATATATCACCGTTCTTGCTAACAACCGATCGTTCTCACCCAGTGTAACGATCGCGAGAGGCAGTTTAGTATGCGAAGAGATGCTTTAATAGGCTTTTCGAAACCTAGCTATGCAAGAGAGCGAGCACCTCTTAGCTAACACCTCTTAACAAGCCGAGCTTTTAGCTGCGGATCACATATTTATAGTGGCTTTAGCATTTACTACTGTCAAATTAAAGAAGTAAGGACACTGTAGTCAATTTCTTACATAAAACCCAGCTAGAGTGATGAGGCTTAAACACGCTTTCAAACCAACAGGCTAGTTACCAAATCAATTGCCATTACTTATAGTTAAGTTCGCTTCCAGCGATTACGTCGTCCTGGCTTGATCTGTGTTGCTTTCGCTTGCGCTTCTGGCAGCAACTGAGTCTCAGCAGCGAAATAACGCCCCTGCCCCCCAGTAACGCCCAGATCTATCAATGTGTGCCACTCTTTCTTAGTTTCCACACCAACCGCAATCACCTTGGTTGGGGCATCACCACACGCACCAACCATACTTCGCACGAAGAGCTGGTTTTCATCTCGCTGATCAATGCGTTTCACTAGGCTGCGATGCAATTTGAGGTAATCGACTTTTAAATCTTTTATGTAGTGCGTGCTGACAATTGAACGTCCGGCCTGCCCTACGATCACGGTGCACCCGAGACCAGAGAGCATTTTAACCACAGGGCGAATATAGTCGAGATGCTGCACTAAGCGAGCCTCTGAGAACTCAAAGCTCAATTGCTTTCTGACGCCAACCGGTAGTTGCAGCAATTCATCTCTGAACCACTTGAAGTAGTTCTTGTTGGCAAACGGCACCACGTAGACATTAATCGAAACGGGTAACGTAATCTGGCCTTGCTTGATACTTCTAAATAGCTTGCCCAGTACTGCTCTATCAAAGTTTGCCTCATAACCGACTTGAAGCAGAGCCGAGTGGAACCGGGATGCCTTCACCGTTCCTCTCTCTGGATCATCGATTCTGGCAAACAGCTCCTTGTGAATCGTATTCAGCTCTTTGCCTTTCTCGTACAGATAGCAAGGCTGAGCATAGATCAACAAGTTCTCTGGCAACAAGGCTTTATCGAATAAGGTTCTCCAGCGGACGCTACCACGCTCATCAAACGGTTGAGCCTGCTTTTGGAATCGACTCCAGTTATTGACTCGCTGCAGTTGAGCGCTCTTAAGAGCCGTTTCCGCCTCTTCCATGATGCGTCCTCGACGCTCCCCTTCGGAGTACATGCTCACCCCGATATGACACCAATTATCTTCATCAAGAGGCGCAGGCGGCGGTGCCTTCTCCATTTGGCGAATACACTGGCTCGCCAAATTCGCAACGTCTTTACTGCTTTGATGTGGAATAAATATGGCAAAGTCTGCATCGTAGTAACGAGAGAATATGGCATCTGGGTATTTTTGAATCGACTGAGACAATACCTCGCCGACCTCAATTAAGAAGTCATCGGCAGCGGACTTACTCAACTTTTCCTGCGCCTGTTCCCAGTCCTCAATACGGAATAAGATGACACCACCCTGGGCGCCACTTTCTTGCAAAGCTGACTCTAGCTTGCTATCAAAAAGCATCCGATTGGCGCTGCCAGTCAATGGGTCGAGGAAGGTTTGAGTCCTGATGAAGGTATCAAAACGACTACGCTCTTGGCGCGCATCCTGAAGCTCTTCAATTAAGATATCCAGCGCTTCACTGGCGGTGTATGGCCACTCTCGCTCATCACCTTTAGCGTATTGTTCAACACGCCCACCGAGGATCATACGCCCGCGCTCTTCGAGAAGCTCAGAGCCGACTAACTGCTGCCGCAGCCATTTCACGCCTTGCATTAAGCAAAATACAATCAAGCCAAATGCCAGCGTCACCGACCACATGGCTTCTATCGAATAGCGAACATCTAAATAAGGGGGTAAGGCGACAAATTCTACGCGGTAGCCTTCATTTCTCTCGAGTTCAAAGCTTTGTTTGTAGACAATGGTTCTGTCTATGGTTGGTGAGGTGTTCTTATATCGGTAGACAATACCGGCTGATGAGAGTAGCTGCATCTCTATGATATTACTTGCCTGAAGCATTTTGGGCATCCAGCGCTGCATCATGTACGCAGCATCTGGGTCTTCAAGCTCTTTATCTATCACCTTAACAATCCCTGCTAAGTGGTGATTTAAGTACTCTTGTCCCATTCGCTTAATCGACAAAGTGCCACCGACAAAGAGAATAAAAACCGCACTCATCACGATCACCGTGACAAAAGCGACCAAGCGCGTGCTCAGCTTGAGAGTGGGAGTTTGCCTCATAGGTTGTCAAAGTCCTTTTTGAACAGAGAAATAGCCAGCTATATTAATGTTTGTTATATCAAATTTAACCAAAACCTTTAAGTAACAGGCTATGGCAAGGTTCTAAGAAACACAAAAAAACCGCGATGATCATCGCGGCTTCTTATGTTCAATACCATCAGTGCTACATACTGATCTCACCAAACCTCGATTTAGAACGGAAACCGCGACAATAATCCAAGCCGTTGATGATGGGTGGGTGAGTAAAAACCACCAATAACAAGGCCCACAGAATAAAAGCATCAATGGTCACCCTTTTAAAAATCAAGCAAAAAGACAAAAAACTTTATTTAAAGCGTTATCTAAACATCTACTGTTAGTAAATCAAGTATTTTAAGTTCATATAAGCTAGAGGGGTAACTATGTTAAATCTGTTACTTTGTTTCATCTTCCCACATGTCTTCAATCTTTGAAGATACTGGGGTATAAACGGTTACAAACTTCCACGCATGTTCTACATACTCAGGGAAATCAATCGCCCATTTAGGGCTTGGAGGCTCGTAATTTTCGTCATAAAGATTAAATACATCCTCCTCAAAGTGTTGCTGTATAAGCTCTATGGCTATCTCTTCGATATTGTCACTATCACTAAGCTGAACACCTTTCTTAATGGCTAATGCAGGAACTTCAAGCGTTACGTAACCGAAACCTTTGTTTTTTATGGCAACCCCATATTCGAAGCATCTACTGGCTTTAGCTTCTGATTCAAGCTTGCGACGTAGTGCAGCATCGATTATTTGTTTCGCCACTCGAAGATTTGCACTTGACCCTTTTTCAACTAGCCAATCTATAGAATCAAAATCATTCATTTTCATTTACCTTGTTCTAATCGATGTAGTAGCTCAACAAGATTGACAGCAGAAACATCATCCCACCGCAGGTAGCTATCTAACGAACTAGTACCAGAATCCTTTCCTAACACCGCCCTACAAATAATTTGATGATCCGCAGATGCAGATACCCAGACCTTACCACTCTGTTGACAAAAATAAGTTGAACCATTGAGTTCATCTTTCTGAATCCGTTTTTTCCACGTATCTACATTTTGAGTTGATATTCTTAAGCTCATAAGATGTTGGTTAACCAAGGACTATTGATACAATAATTACCCTTGAAGCATAAGCTTGTCAAAGCCCGCTAACTTAAGTGTGAGGTGGCAGGAATAGACACTGATGGGATACTTAGATTACTAAGCGTGAGATCCAACTGTAATGTTATTGTCGGTGGAACAACTAAGATCGAAACTCTGACAATAATTTTTGTCACTTTTTGGGGTGTAAGCACTATTTCTGCTGAAAAAAATTTGGACAAAAGCTTCTTACAACTTCACGGTATTGGTTCACTTTCGGATAAGGTTAGATAGGGAAAAAGTAAAGACCTGACCTTTCTTTATGAGATTACTTCACTGTATATACAATCTCACCATCATTCTCACTGAAGGAAAGTAAACCTTTTGAAACAGCCCTTGAACAAACCTTTCTCGCTCTCCAGCTTCCCCACAGTAAATTTCGCTGAACGTTTGCTACATTAAAATATTTGCTCAATTTATTCTCTTGCAGAAGCTCTACAAGCAGTAAGTCGTCATTACTCTTAACCGTTTCAATTGAGTTCTGTACCAACTGATTGTTTACCGCATAACTATAACTGCCAGAAGAGGGATGATTCAGAAAACAAACTTCAATTTCTTCTGGGATTATTGGCAAATTATCAGCCAATTCCTTACCAAGAACTATGATGATTTGCGGTTCAAGCCTTTGAATTACTTCTTGAAATGCCATCTCTGACTTCTTCCACATTTCACTAGAAGGTCTAATTCTTGCTTCTTCACCAACAATAGCTTGTACATAGTTGTAAAAACTAACGTTTTCCCACAAAGCATATCGCTCATGTTCGTTAAGATAGTCTGAGCAATCATAGTTGAGCAATGTTTTAGCGATTTTTGTAAAAAAGGCTAATCGGTTTTCCTGTCCCCACATTTTCACTACATCAATAGTGTAATCTTCATACTCATCTTCTGGTGAACCATAGTGAGATTCACCAAGAACTAAGATTCTTGCACCGAAGTTGTTTGTCGTGTAGTTACGTCCAACCCAAGGTTTAAAAACGATATATCCCATTATATTTCCCTACTGATTTTACAAAATACTCCCTATAGGGGTTGGGAACCTAGTCTGGGGCGGATGAAATCTTGACTTTAATCACACGATACAACTATTCCCAAGGTATATTTCCGTGTTTATCTCTGAAAGTGAAAGCAATAGCGTGATAAATGACAGGATCTTTTAGTTCCCAATGACGGTATGCAGCAGCTACACCAGATGCTAAACCTCTATTATTACCATACGCTGCGCCTTTATCATCTAAAATAGCATTCAGCGCAGTAAGGCTAATCGTGATTTTCTTTGAGTAAAGAGCAATTGCCAGCTCACCGATAAAATCGTAAATCTCTGTTTTTGCCATTGTTATTCCTTTTATTGATTAGAAAGCCATTCTGTCCAATTCTTCCTTTAGCGTAATTGAGTCGGTGAGGCTTTTCTTCAGTTATCTTTTAGCAAATTTTTAATTAAACCACCAAGGCAAACCTTCCGCTTGAGAGCGATATTCCCTTTGCGCACTGCTGTCTCGACTGAAGCCTGTGTTCCCATAACCACGAGTTGTTGTTTTGGGCGAGTAGCTCCTGTGTAGAGAAGAGTTTGATCGATCATATGACTGGCTTCTTCAGGTAAGGTCATAATCGTGGTTGTCCACTGTGACCCTTGGCTTTTATGAACAGTAATTGCATACGCTAATTCAAGCTTTTCTAAGAGTTCGATTGTGAGTGGTATCAAGCCGCTATCTAACATCAAAGAACCCACTGAGCCGTCTTCAAAAACCGTGTCGAACACTTCGCTAATGTAGCCCAAGTCTCCATTGCGAACGTCCAATGCATAGTCATTTTGATTAACCATCACAGGATCACCTTCTAACAGCCACTGTCCCTTAGTATTACGCCACTCAAAATGAGGAATAAGCGGATTCTTCACTAACTTACGATTCCCACCTACACGTTCCTGGAAATCAGAGTTAATGCTGTCTATACCGAGTATTCCCTTACGCACTGGCGATAACAGAACAGTATTATCTCTTCCTCCCGCCTGACACCAAAGGTCATAAGCCCTATCCAGAGTCATCTCTGTTTCCAGACTTGCATCTTCACTCTCTGACAATAGCCTGTTTGTTAGTGGCAATTGAAAGATTTCACTATTCCTGATTGCAGTCGCAAAGCGATAAATACCTGACTCCGAAGCCTGTCTCTTCACTTGCGAAAGCTTAAATGTTGGCAAGGGCATATGAGACTTAGTTAAACTATGAAACACTAACCCAGCACCAATAGGTGGTAGCTGCGCTACATCACCGACAAATAAAATGCGCGTAGCTTCAGGCAAGATTCCACACAGCCGATACATTGAGAAAATATCGATCATTGATGCTTCATCGATAATAAGAAGAATATGCTCTGGCAATCGCTTCTTACCTTCTCCCAAGTGGTCAGAAATCAATTTCGCAATAGTGCAAGCTTCATACCCTGTACTCTCGGACATACGCTGAGAAGCTCGCCCACTTAGAGCAACCTGCTTTATGGTAATCCCATCAGCGACGGCTCGATAAACAGCCAGAACAGCCTGAAGAATCGTCGTTTTTCCAGTACCAGCTCCACCTGAAATACAAGTAACTGGGGCAAAAACTGCACCAATTACCGCCTCTCGTTGCTCTTCTGTCAGCTCAAACGGCAGAGTATTCTCGAATTGAGATAAAGCGTCGCGAACATTTGTTTCAGTAACTAATCGTTCCCATATAGCTAAGAGTGACCCTTCGCCCCGTTTTCTATTAATTTTGTCAGTGATCGTTCGAGCAACTTTGTCTTCGATTAGTGCGCTTCCTATCGGAACTAATCCTTTATCGCCCACTCTGACTAACATGTTGTGTTCTAAGGCGACATCAACGATGGATTTCAAAGCTTTCTTGCGTCTTATGAGCTTAAAAGCAGCAGCCCCCAAGGCTTCTTCGTGAACAACAATATCTCCCGTTTTAAGAGTCAAATTTGCAGCAGCCTGTTCAGCAACAGCACAAAGCACTTGGGGGCTATCGAGGCTCATATCCAACGACTCAGCCAAAGCCAGAGCTTCTTTCCATGTTGCGCCCAGCGCCAATAGTAGAAAAGGGTTTTGTTTGACCGTTTGAATAGCTTTAGGCCCAAACACTTCGATCATTCTTCGGCCAAGGTGCGGATTCATATTTGCCTTCTGAACCCATTCAATCGCTTCCATCATTTGACGATCAGGCCAGTGGTGGACAAGTGAATAGGCCCGTTGTTTATCCACGCCTTTTATCAAACAAAGCCGTTCGATGTCTTTGTCGAGGATAATTTGCTCAATATTCTCGGTACGAGCGACTCTACTTGCTATGACACTGCCTACACCTTCGACGTTCTTAGCCAAATAGAAAGCCAACACTTCTCCAGAAAGCCTTTTAAACAAAGCACTTTTAGCGACTAGCAGATCTTCTGTATGACGCCATCCTTCAATTTCATACGTCTGACTGGTCAACTCTCCTTGAACCTCCCAAAGAGTGCCAACTTTCACCTCAGAAAAAACGTTTTTGGGAAAACTAATGGCTAAAGTTCTAGTTCTCGGCACTTGGGAGCCATCAGGCGAGACAGCTATCGCTGTCGCCTGATGAAATTGACGAATGTTCGTTACTTGGACTGTCATCAATCCCATCCAGACAACTCCCCATAATTACGAACCACCGCAGCTTCTCGCGACTTCTGAATACCTAGTTCTTGACGTAACTCTTGGTTCTCAGACCTGAGCGAAGCAAGTTCAGATTTAAGAGGACTTAATTCAGCCTTAACTTCAGCCAATTCTTTCCTCAACCTACTCACTTCCGCTGAATTCTGATTAGAGCGCCTCTCCGCTCTCTCACGCGCATCTTTATGAGAAGCAATGGATTCATTAGACTCCCCATACCAACGCCTCTCTGCTTCAACTAGAAGCTCTCTGAGCTTAGGGTTTCCATTGACACTTAGTTGAGACCGCTTCAACACACCTTCATCAATAAGATTTGCTCGGTTAACCTTATCTCCATTACGGTACTCTCCGAAGTCATTCAACTCGTCCCGTTCAGCAATCCAGCTTATAAGGCGGTTAATCGTTTCTTGTGCTTTCAATTGACTCATAGCGGCCTTCCTCAAGCATCCCTGTCTGTTTGAGGAAGGGGTTCATTAATCTTTTGCTGTAGCTTGGACATATCTACATTGGGCATTTGAGATAGGTTGTATTGCCAGCGAATAAATGTCTCTTTCCAGATTTTTTCTTTCACGGAATGCTCTGCTTTCAGGTGCTCAATTTGCCCCTTGAGTTCAGCATTTTCCTTAAGAAGAGCATCAATGGTGACGTCCCCAGTCTCAGTCATCACTTGAGGTTTATCTTTCAGCGCCTGCTTTCGACGCTTAAAAGCCTGCTTGATCCCATCGTCTCCCATAAGAGTAAATGTCGATATTGAGTCGCGATTTAGGCGCTTGGCAAGCGTATCTGCAAACGCAGGCCAAGTGAGTTTACCCGACCATTTTGCTAGCACGTCCTCTACGATTGGAAGCTCTTTGTCTGTAATAATCTTCTTTTTCATGCCTCACCTCCAAACAGTGCTAGTAGTTCGTTCTGAGTACGATCAATCACACTTTGGCTAACGGAATCCTGAACATTAATATCGACTTTCAAACCGTTTTCGATGAGAGCTATTTGTGTCTCAGTGGGATCTAACTCTTTCGGAATTCGAATTACGGTTCCTTCTGGAATATTTCCGTCTTCATACATTTTGATCACAGTGCGTGTGATCGCTAATCGTCTACCATTGAATTTCAGCCAAGCTTCAGCTCCATATTCACCGCGACGGCAAGCGTCTACCGATATTTCAAACTCTTTGGTTTGGGCTACTTCTAGTTTTCGAAGTCGTTCCAAGCTTTTAGGCAGCCCTTTAATGCAGGCATGATCTTTACAGGCCACGCAATCACCCGCTTTTGTACATGGAGCCATCGTCCAATCGTGCTCACATACTCCCCACCCTGTAGGTTGCGCTGCTCCAACACGATTCCTATTCCCTAACATTTCATACGTAATTGGTACACCCACCTTCACTGCTTCAATGGCTCTTAATCCATTGTCTTTAGAGAGACTCAGAACACTATCTTTAGGGATATTGAGAACTGCACGAGCAGTCGTTTCCCTCTCTTCAGGTGTACGCAAATCATATGCTTTGTTGTCTTGAATTCGTATGCGACCTGCAAACATCGCGAGATCCAGAGAGTCCATTTCTCCGCGCTCAGCCATTGTAGATAACCATGTTCGAATTTGGTGAGTAGAAATAGCGATTGGAGATCCATCTTCATTGCGGATATTCAATTTTTCAAATATTGAATCTTTAACTTCTATTCGGCTATCAGAAGATCCTAAAGCAGTATTGAACTCATTTACGCTCGGAGTAACCCAGCTATACTCTTTAGCCATGAAATCTTTATGAAATTCATTATCTCTCAAAAGACATAGTGCTTTGCTAACGTGAGCGTCAACCTCTTCTATATTTGGCCATTTAGGGTACTGCTTGGAATACTTTTTCACTGAATATTCAGCAAGATCGCTATAGGTGATTTGAGTCTTATCTTTTATCAAGTTCAAGAACCATTTAGGACTACTCAACGCAAGTGCCATTTCCTGAACATCCATCGTATCAGATGAGAACCGATTGCTTGGAGTCAGTCCCATGGCTGCACATAGTTCTGCATAACTCAGAGGATCGTTTTCTCCGTGGTTCAAACTGGTAATGCACTCTGAATGACGAAAGAATTTGTTGGGATGTTCAATTGCCCAAGCCGCTGCCTCTCGCGCTGGCTTACCAAGCTCTGTGAGTCGAGCAACGGCCTCTCTCACGGTCTGCTCTAACTTAGGATGAACTGGCTTGGGGATTGTCCCTCCGCCCTTAGCTGCTTTCCATCGTAGGTTTAAAACTACAGTTTCTTTCTCTTCGACTTCACCCGTATCTGGATTTTGAGTGGTCTCAATAGCAGTGGTCTCGAATAGACAGTCCGTGGTCAGAAAATACAGCTCACCAGCGCGGCTTGGCGCAAACATAAGTAAAACAGCACAGCTCGACCAATAAACTTCATAGGGCTTCTTTGCCTTGGTAAACGCATCAGCTAAAGCAGCCAATTCATGACTTTCGAGTAAGCGCTCTTCTTGCCAATCCCGATCATCTTTTGACGTTCCTTCGGCACGATCTTTTTGCCTAGGCCACGGACTTTTCTTCCAAGGGGTGTGGCGCAAACATATTCTATTATCTTTTAACCATTTAAAGAGCTTTTTCATATGACCGCCAGTGCCATAGCGAGCCTGTGGCGTCAGTCGAGCTTCTACAGATTCTCTAGCCTTAGTAATTGTAGGTTCATCAAGTAACAGTATGTCAGCAATGCCATGAACTTCCTTCAATCCACAATATGTTGCTTTGAGCGCCCGCATCATATGACTAGGAGCAATTTCCTTTATACTCTGTTGCTCTCGAACATATGCACGAGCAAAATCTAAGAAAGGCTGTTCAAATGGTTTGCCATCACCCTTTCCAGCAGAAGACTCATATTCTGTAAATTGCATACCAAGGTTCTTAGCTGTTTTCCAGTTAACTGACTTAAAACCACCTTGCTCTTCATACAGTGTTAGCTCGAATTTAGCTCGGTCTGTAAAAGCTTTGAGGTTCTGTTCACAGGTGAGTTCTTTTCTGGATTTAAAAGGAATGACACTCATGCAGCCCCCTCATTCATCGCTTGAATTTTATTATCACAAGCTTTCATAATTGCAGCGACATGAACAATCGCTAGGTCATAGGACTGAAGAACTAAATCACTAGCACCATTCTCTCGGCGGTCTTCCATTTCCTCAGTTAAATCAACCAAAAGCTCATCCCATGGCGCATGTAAAAGCGGCTGAAAACGAGCACATGACACACATATTTTGACGCCACTATCACAAGCACTACCAGCACAGTTTCCGACATGCTTCATTCCACTAATGTGTCTTCTGCTCGCAGGATCCCCCGAATGAACAGCTTCTGACTCATCAGTTATCAGACGGTCTTCAAACATTGCAGCTAAAAAGCTCATAGCTTCATTCATTTTGGCAAAAATTCGAAGAGCTAGTTCTGGGGTATACCCAGTATAAACACCTATATTCTGGGTATCTTCGTGATCTAACAGGTAAGCAAGCTGAACCCCACTAATACCGTGACGAACTAAATTGGTTGCGCGAGTGCGGCGACAACGAGTGGGTGTGAAGTGAATAGTGTCACCAGTTCGCTCTGAGATTGCACTGCATTTTCTGCTAACAACTCTGGTTAAATCTGATGAACCCTGTACATTCATGTGAAGTTTCGCAGGCTCATCTTTTAGAGAACTACGAAACTCATCTACAGTACAAATCTCATCGAATTGCTCTTCTTTACCAACAAAAAGAGGCAATTCTGTAAGATCTGCTTTCGTCAATTTGGGCAATTTTTTCTTCGCCAGACTCTGAACTTGCTCTGCTAAGTTAATCAAAATTAGAAACAAATCTTCAGTAATATTGAGTGAGCGAAAGCTCTTACGAAAGCCACCATCTTCACCACGTTTTTTGGCTCTAGGCACAGAAACAGAGTAGATTTGTTTTCCTTTGACGACTTCAACATTGAGATCACGGATCCGTAACTGGCGAAGTTGAATCGGACGTCGTGCCGTCTGATAGCAAATCATGAACCATGCGTATTCACGTAGGGTTAGCTGCTCAGTTAAGAATGCATTAGCTGCCCAACTCATAAGTAATTGCTGCTCGGTAACAGTCCAAGGCCCAGAGTGGGGACAGCTATGTAAGACAGCCTTACCTTTAACATTCCCATGAAGCTTGAGACTATCTAAGAATGGCGTTATGCCTTTTTGAACGCCAGGATACTCCCAGTCAATCCAGTTGCGGAGTAACGCACGAATAGTGCCCAACTTATACTCGTCTTCTCTAGAAAGACTTCCTTTCAAGTTCAAAATCTGAATTTCAGTGATTTCACCACCTGTGTAGTGCTCTGATTGCAAGAAAAACGAGCGAATATAGTGAAGACAGTTTCTAGCATAATATGGTGATACTTCTTCCGCCATTCTAGCTAGAGTTAACCGCAAACCCATTTCAACATCACTTGACACTGAATCTGGCAAGAGGTGAAAAGTCATTTCAATTTCATGGCTGACTTTCCATTTGTCGGATGAGACATTGAACGGATAACCTTCCTTAGACACGCGCACTTGTTTTTCATGTTTAGGGAGTTTAAATGCGACAGCAGCGCTCATAGTTTTTTGTCCTTTTCTACATTATCAGTAAGCTCATAAGCAACTCCCAAAACACTAGGGATAAGCCTCTTAAGCTCTTCTTCTGAAATCTCCGACTCGCCTTTACCAATAGATTTCCGCATCTTCGCCGCCTCATCCTTCATCAAAGCCATACTAATTTTTTCGGCGGACTCTTTTGTATGCCGAAGGTTGTAAACTTCAGCAGATTTCTGATTACTATGCCCCATTAGGTACATGCGTATCTGTATCTCTTTCTTTTCAGATATAATGTCATCCATTCGACCTTCCTCACGCGCTAAACGGTTATTTATATCGATAATTCTGGAAATTAAATTGTTTCGGTTATGTCGATATGCGTGAGCACCAGCCAACTTATCTACCTTGATACCTTCCGCTTCTATAAACGAAGCCAGACCTTTATCACGAGCAATCTTCAATAGTAGCTTGGAGCATTGCTTGATACTCAACGGTTGCCCGACAGTATTCTTACTAGAAACAAACAAGAAACCATGGCTTTGACTTGCGGGAAGCGCTTGTACCATATGTCTCCTTTCTCTTGTCACGTAATCGCGCAACAAATCGGTCAGCTCCAGAGATATTGGTAGATCGCGTTCCAGTGTTTTGGCATTTGGTTCAAGCCCCCTCCAAATGTCCTCAGGATCATCATGACGACGAACTATTGAAATGGTTTGCGCCGCGAAATTTACATCAGCAACTTTTAACTGAAGTAGTTCTCCCACACGCATACCAGTGTCATACAGCACTCTGATAATTAGATAGTTTCTTTCGCGAACTAAAGCTGTAAAAGGGTTATCGATACATTCAGGCTCAGCAATTCGCATAATCTCTTCAAAAACTTCGGGCGGTGGTGCCTTCTTGTCAGGATCATTTCGTTTTGCACGAGCGCCTTGTCGTTTTGGCCGCTGTTTAATTATCACTTGCTTAACTTTTTCAGCAGCATCTAGGTAATAAGCGTAATGGGGGTAATGGCGTAGACCTACATCTACGATAAAGTGGAGAAATTCAGCTACGACCTTCAGGCGATGGCGGTGTAGCTTCACTCCTACTACCTCATCTGGAACCACAGATGAAGGTAACTGTGCTCTCATAGAAATTACGTTGCTTTCAGTTTTCTGCGTATGCTTACGCCGTACAGCTTTCGTCTGAAGTTTGCAATGGTGAGCTAGAGATCTAGCTTCAAGCGTTGAAAGGAATTCAGGCAGTGAAAATTGGCTTGCTGGAGCCGTTTCATCTGCATCCGCAATACTAACAACCTTTTCAAAGAAAGGTTGCTCCTGCATTTCATCCCAAAGTAGGAAATGAACGAGAACATTCGAAATGTTCCTCATTGTCTCTTGAGTTGACCCTCTATAGTGAGTTGTAAGGAACAAAGTCGTCCAGAAATCAGGTACACCATTAACATCCGATAAACAGGAGAAACGCTCTCCGTTTTGAAAAATGAGTTGTTCTCGATGAAGTTCCATACCACCACCATAAATCAAGTTTTATTTATTGTAGTTAGGTGGCAAACTTAAATCAAGTTTATTTTTTAATCAGAAAACAAAAAAGCCCCGTAAAAACGGGGCCTTAAACTAGCTACTCAATTATAAATCAAGTTTTTTAATTATTGGGGTGGCTAGAACGGGATGTCGTCGTCGAAATCCATTGGTGGTTCATTGTATTGTGGCTGCTGTTGAGCAGGTTTTTGCTGTGCTGGCTGCTGAACTGCAGGCTGCTGTGGCTGGCCCCAACCTTGTTGTTGTGGAGCTTGCTGCTGCATACCACCTTGGTTCATACCACCCTGCATTGGAGCACCGCCACCTTGACGGCCGCCTAGCATCTGCATAACACCGTTAAAGCCTTGAACCACAACCTCTGTTGTGTAGCGGTCTTGACCATTTTGGTCTTGCCACTTACGAGTCTGAAGTTGACCTTCGATGTACACTTGAGAACCTTTTCTCAAGTACTCGCCAGCCACTTCTGCCAGCTTGCCGAATAGTGCAACACGGTGCCACTCAGTTTTTTCGCGCTGTTCGCCAGTCGCCTTATCACGCCACGATTCAGAAGTCGCGATTGTAATATTCGCCACGGCACCGCCGTTTGGCATGTAACGAATTTCTGGGTCGTTACCTAAGTTACCCACTAGAATGACTTTGTTTACTCCACGGCTTGCCATGTTTTGCTCCGTAACCACAGTGTGTTTTAAAATAGCCCAGTAGGATACCACGAACCAACCAGACAGCAACAGCGCTTATGTGAACTATCCTACAATCCAGCGCACGTGTCTGAATATAAGTCTAGCGTTGAAACTTCAGACCTTCTACAAAATGCGCCCACCTTATATACATATCAGTTACTTGATTTGCTTTAACTCTCTCCCATTTTACGTTGTAAACGCTGGAAGCCAAATTTTATAAACTTCAATATGCACGCTAGTTCAGTGGCAAAATTAATAATGATTATGAGAAAAAATAGCTATAAGCGAACCATACAACACGTCAGTTTTGGGAAAGACCTAGAAGTCACGCAGCGTGTGAGTGAGCTATCCAACCTATGCATCAACAGTATCGAAACCATCACTCCAAACGACTTGCTCAATGTCGCGTCGGGCCCCAGAAATCGCATCCTTCTCTTTGATTATGAAGAATCCCTAGACCTATTCAAACAAGTGCTAAATCTGCCCCTTGCTAGCAAAAATTTTGAGACGATTCTCATCAACGTTCCTCACAGGCTAACGACTGAAGAGATTCTCAGATATGGTCACATCAAAGGACTTTTTTATACCCATGAGGATGCGAGTAAGATTACCTATGGGTTTGGCGAGATCATCAATGGAAAAAATTGGCTACCAAGAGACGTTGCGAGCCAGCTTTTGCATCACTATCGCTATGTTGTTTCGGCGAATACCTCTACCACAGTGGTAGACTTAACCTCACGAGAGATAGAAATATTACGCTGCTTGCAATCAGGTGCGAGTAATCTCGAAATTTCTGAAGATTTATACATAACGGAGTCGACGGTAAAGTCTCATTTGTATCAGGTTTTTAGAAAGCTATCGGTCAAAAACAGGCTCCAAGCTATTGCGTGGGCAAACCAACACTTGCTGTCATAAGCAATCTCTCTTCTACAAAAATCAGACCCATTACTCTTTATTTTACAAGCATCTTTATCACTTGCATGTGAATCGAACTTCACAATATTTCTACTGTCATAACCCAACGTTACTCTGTAGACTATGACGTATTCGCCATCGTTGGCAGTGAATTAAAACTTATAAAGATAAAGGGTCTTATCATGATCAAAAAGTGCCTATTCCCAGCAGCGGGCTATGGAACACGCTTCCTACCGGCAACTAAATCGATGCCTAAGGAAATGATGCCAGTCGTTAACAAACCTTTGATTGAATATGGTGTGGAAGAAGCCATTCAAGCTGGTATGGACGGTATGTGTATCGTTACTGGACGTGGCAAACACTCGATCATGGATCACTTTGACAAGAACTACGAGCTTGAACACCAGATCAGTGGTACCAATAAAGAAGAACTGCTGGTCGATATTCGCGACATCATCGACTCTGCGCATTTCACCTACATTCGCCAACGCGAAATGAAAGGCCTTGGTCACGCGATCCTTACAGGTCGTGAACTGGTTGGTGACGAACCGTTTGCTGTAGTCCTTGCCGATGACTTATGTGTTAATGAGGACCAAGGCGTACTCGCACAAATGGTTGCGCTATATAAGCAGTTCCGCTGCTCTATTGTTGCCGTGCAAGAAGTGCCAGAAGATGAAACACACAAGTACGGCGTTATCTCTGGTGAGATGATCAAAGACGATTTATTCCGTGTTGACGACATGGTTGAAAAACCAGAGCAAGGCACAGCGCCAAGCAACCTAGCGATCATCGGTCGCTACATCCTAACCCCAGATATCTTTGAGCTTATTGAGCAAACGGAACCTGGCAAAGGCGGTGAAATCCAAATCACTGACGCCCTTCTTAAACAAGCCAAAGCGGGCTGTGTTCTCGCCTACAAGTTTAAGGGCAAGCGTTTTGACTGCGGAAGCGTGGAAGGTTATATCGAAGCAACCAACTACTGTTTCGAAAATCTTTACCTAAAAGACGAAAAAGCCTCAGAGCTGGGTAAGCACGCGACCAAAAAAGCTTAAGCGCGTTTAAGCTCACTGAATCATGAAAATGGCCACTGCTTAGTAGTGGCCATTTTTCTTTCAAATCCTGTTTTTTTATCCAGTACTTCTTTGCACAAACTTCACACTATGTAATACTTGTCACACTACGTATTACATGAGTGGCAACAATGGACAAGATCGAAGTTAGGGGCGCTCGCACCCATAACCTTAAAAACGTCAATCTCACAATTCCTCGCGACAAACTTACCGTTATCACAGGCCTCTCTGGCTCAGGCAAATCATCTCTTGCTTTTGATACCCTATATGCAGAAGGTCAGCGTCGCTATGTAGAGTCCTTGTCCGCTTATGCAAGACAGTTCCTTTCGCTCATGGAAAAACCGGATGTTGACCACATCGAAGGTCTATCACCCGCTATTTCCATTGAGCAAAAGTCCACCTCTCATAATCCACGCTCAACCGTGGGTACCATTACTGAGGTCTATGACTATTTGCGATTGCTGTACGCTCGAGTTGGCGAACCGCGTTGTCCTACCCACAAGGTACCACTGGCTGCTCAGACTGTAAGCCAGATGGTTGATAAGGTGTTGGAGCTTCCTGAAGGCTCCAAGATGATGTTGCTTGCTCCGATTGTTAAGGAGCGTAAAGGGGAACACATTAAAACCTTAGAGAACCTTGCCGCTCAGGGCTTTATTCGTGCACGTATCGATGGTGAAACCTGCGATCTCTCCGATCCGCCGACTCTAGAGCTCCATAAAAAGCACACCATCGAAGTCGTTGTGGATCGCTTCAAGGTACGCGATAACCTGCAGCAACGTCTGGCTGAATCTTTCGAGACGGCACTTGAGCTTTCTGGTGGCATCGTTGGCGTCGCTTGGATGGATGAGCCGGAGAAAGAAGACATCATCTTCTCAGCGAACTTTGCATGTCCATATTGTGGCTACAGCTTACAAGAACTAGAACCTAGATTGTTCTCGTTCAACAATCCAGCGGGCGCTTGTCACACCTGTGACGGGCTCGGTGTACAGCAGTATTTCGATCCTGACCGAGTCATCGTAGATGAAACTCTCAGCATTGCAGATGGGGCAATCCGTGGATGGGATCAGAAAAACTACTACTATTTCCAAATGTTAACTTCGCTGGCAAAGCATTATGACTTTGACCTGTTTGCGCCGTTTAAATCACTCCCAAAGAAAATTAAAGACGTCGTATTAACCGGCTCTGGACGCACTGAGATCGAGTTCAACTACGTCAATGACCGCGGTGATATTCGCGTCAAACGTCATCCATTTGAAGGCATCTTGAACACCCTAGAGCGTCGCTATCGCGATACAGAATCGAACTCGGTTCGTGAGGATCTGGCTAAGTACATCTCTACCAAATCTTGTGGAACGTGTGGCGGAACTCGCTTGCGTGAAGAGGCGCGGAATGTCTTTGTCGACGATACGACTCTGCCAGAAATCGTTGAGATGAGCATCAGTGAAGCGATGGCTTTCTTCCAGTCACTCAAGTTAGAGGGTCAGCGAGCTCAAATCGCCGAAAAGGTGATGAAGGAGATTAACGATAGACTCCACTTCCTTGTCAACGTCGGCTTGAACTACCTTAACCTATCTCGCAGTGCTGAAACCTTATCTGGTGGTGAAGCTCAGCGTATTCGTTTGGCCAGCCAAATTGGTGCGGGTCTGGTTGGGGTAATGTATGTACTGGATGAACCCTCCATTGGTCTCCACCAGCGTGATAACGAACGCCTGCTTAATACCCTAACCCACCTAAGGGATCTCGGAAACACAGTTCTCGTGGTTGAGCATGATGAAGATGCCATTCGCACAGCCGATCACGTGATTGATATCGGTCCAGGTGCTGGGGTTCATGGCGGCTCAGTGGTTGCTGAAGGCACGATTGACGACATCATTGCATCAGAGCAATCCCTTACGGGTCAATATCTGAGTGGTAAACGCGAGATCGCTATCCCTGAAAATCGCACCCCGATGGACCCGAAAAAAGTAGTTACGCTACAAGGCGCGACGGGTAACAACCTGAAAAATGTCGACCTTACGGTACCTGTCGGTCTGTTTAGCTGTATTACTGGGGTGTCGGGTTCAGGTAAATCTACGCTGATTAACGATACCTTCTTTAAGATCGCCCATACCCAACTCAATGGTGCTACGACTGCAGAGCCTTCACCATACAAGAAAATTGAAGGGCTTGAGCATTTTGACAAGGTCATTGATATCGACCAAAGCCCTATCGGTCGAACGCCACGTTCAAACCCAGCAACCTACACCGGTATCTTCACGCCAATCCGTGAGCTGTTTGCAGGCACACAAGAAGCTCGCTCACGCGGCTATAAGCCAGGGCGCTTTAGCTTTAACGTGCGCGGTGGCCGCTGCGAAGCATGTCAGGGTGATGGCGTCATCAAGGTAGAGATGCACTTCCTTCCTGATGTATACGTGCCTTGTGATGTGTGTAAAGGCAAGCGATACAACCGTGAAACACTGGAAGTTCGCTATAAAGGCAAAACGATTGACGAAGTTCTACAGATGACCGTCGAGGACGCAAGAGAGTTCTTCGACCCTGTTCCAGTTATTGCCAGAAAACTACAAACCTTGATGGATGTGGGCCTGTCGTACATCCGTTTAGGTCAAGCAGCAACCACGCTGTCTGGTGGTGAAGCACAACGTGTGAAGCTAGCGAGAGAGCTGTCTAAACGCGATACGGGTAAAACCTTGTATATCTTGGATGAGCCGACAACGGGTCTGCACTTCCACGATATCGAATTATTGCTGTCAGTACTGCACCGTTTACGCGACCACGGTAACACCGTTGTAGTCATTGAACACAACCTTGATGTCATCAAGACCTCTGATTGGATCATCGATTTAGGTCCAGAAGGCGGACAAGGCGGCGGTGAAATCATCGCAGAAGGCACGCCAGAAACTGTGTCCCAAGTCGAAGGTTCTCACACAGCACGCTTCCTAAAACCTATGCTAAAAGGTTAAATTAGAGCATCATACATAGGAGGTCAGTTTGACCTCCTATGATTTTCTTGAGTTTAACTAGTCGCGAACATGGCAATCATTCATACCAATGGAACGGAACTCGAACCAGTAAAGGTTCGCCCTCCTCTTAATCGCAAGTTTATGACCGCCATGGCGGTGCTATTCCTTATTGCGACGCATCTATTTTGGCCGAACCCTGGGGGAACCGGTCTTGCACTGTCGTTCAATAACACTGCATGGGTCGTTTTCTCGATAGCCATTGGCTTAGGGCTTTACCAGCTAGGCACTAATCGAGTGCTAAAATTTAGCAAACTAACCGTAGGGCTTGGGCTTTCCTGTGTATTGATGACGCTTCCGTTACTCTACAGCGGTCCAGATATCGCGTCTGTAGCACCTCGATATGTCGCCCTATGGTTTGGTTTTTTATTTTTTGTATTGCTGCAGCAATTTCAATTTACCAACAAACAGAAGCAGCGCTTGCTGTGGCTCGTCGTACTCGCTTCTCTCATTGAAGCCTCAATCGGTTATGCTCAGGTCCTGCTGCTCACGCCTAACAATTGGTTCGGCTACGATGTATCGACTAACCGTCCCTATGGCATTTTTCAGCAGCCCAACGTCATGGCAAGCTTTCTCGCTACAGGTTTCGTGCTCTCTGGCTACTTACTCGCTAGGCAAAAGCATAAGTACAACTGGCGAATCAGTGACGTCTCTATCCTCTATGTCACCCCCATGATTACCATACCTTTAGTTGTAGTACTGGGCTCTCGAACAGGTTGGCTTGGCGCAGCGCTCGGGTTTGTATTTCTTGTTCCATATCTTTACCGCCACTCGACCAGAAAACGCTTTAGAGGCTGGACTCTCGCCACTCTTGCTGGTTTAGCTCTAGGACTGCTTTTAGGGTTCGGTAACTCAGGAAGTCAGAATCTGATCACGCAAAAGTCGAGTCTCGAAGATGTGCGTTCAACCATCTATAGCCAGTCTTTAGATATGTTGATTGAAAAGCCATTCACAGGCTACGGACTGGGTAAGTTTGAATCGGAGTATCTGATTTATACCGCGAGACAGCACCAGCTAAATGAAAGCTTTGCACCGGGGATACCAGCACTTGATCATCCACACAACGAAATGCTGTTTTGGGGAATAGAAGGTGGTCTACTCCCAATGCTCGGCATTCTACTGGCTGCTCTATTTGTCTTGAGTCGAATCTACACCGCGAAAAAAGGGACTCGACTCGCTATATTTGCACTGTTTCTGCCCATCGCTTTGCACAGTCAACTTGAGTACCCGTTTTACCATTCACTGATCCACTGGATCACATTCATTATTCTTATCTACTGGGTCGATCAACGTACGCCAAGGATCAAACAGCTCTCTTTTACTTCGTTTACCAAAACGCTCTCTAGAGTTCTGTCGCTGCTCATCCCTATCTTGGTCAGCGTGTATATGGTCGCGGCGCTGCACACCAACTATGTACTGACCAAATTTGAAAAGTCGCAACCAGTCGACGCAAGTCTACTAGAGCAAGTGACGAATCCTGTGGTTTGGAAAGACAGGTATCACTGGGATCTATACAGCACCTACTTAAAACTTGGACTCGCAACCGGAAACCCAGAGTATATTCAGCCTTATATTGATTGGTCAGTCGAGGTGATTAAGAGTAAACCCAGACCAGCCTTCTATCGAAACTTGATTTTGGCGTATCAAGGTAGTGGTGAGGTAAGTAAGGCCCAGCAGGTGCTCGCTGAGGCGCAATATCTATTCCCGGATCACACGTTTGCACTGGCACCTATTTCCACGCCAACCAACAGTCCCAGTGAGGCCGTAAGTTCTACGTCTACCACTCTCTAAAAAGCTGACCTTGCAAGAGTAGGCTCGATAGAATTCGTTCGTTAAAAAATGAGGCTCGCCACATCGGCGAGCCTCCTTTTTGTTTATTACCCACCCCATTCATAAAGCGCTGGGATATCGATAATGTCATTGTCGAATCGAATTGTTATCGACTGCGGCTCAATCGCCAGTAACTGAATCGAGTTGAGTCGATCACCCTCTTTCAGCTCTTGTCCATTTACCTTGATCCACCTTCGGTTCGAATCCGACGAGTACATGTGGGTCTGTAAATTAAGGGCTGGCAAACGGCCTCGATAGCGGGCCTCGTTGCTCTCTAGTGCGATATGGTCAGCATTGCGGAGCAGAGGGTTTTCCGGCTCATTACTCATCGCCGCCGCCACTTTTCTCGCGATATCTGGATCAAGGCCGCTCAAATCAAGATCATCCAACCCAAAAGGTTCATTAGACGTGTTTGCTGGTTTTGGGGCGTTAAGAGCTGGCTCTGAAACACTAGGCAACTCTCGATCGATGTTTGATGAAGCTTGTATAGCGGCCGTTGGTTCAGGTATTGGCAGCGGCGCTACATAAGTTCTTTTAGGGAGCGGCTTTAACTCAGAAAACGTCGGATACGTTAATACTGAGTATCCTTCGCTATCAACTGGACCATTAGATGGGTTTTCAGCAAGTGCTGCACTGCTCGTCAACGCTAACAGAAGTAGGCTCATAGACGTAACCTGACTCATTGCAAAGCCTCCTCAGGGTTATTCCAAACAAGGCTAGGTGCATCGGTCTGAGTCATAAGCTCTAGCTGTCGGAGTGTGTTTCTTCCAGCAATACCATCGACATCCATATTTTGCCAGCGTTGGAAGATCTCAACTTTACGCTCTAGTGTTTTATCGAACACATCACTGCCAGTTGGCTGGTCACCCAACACTTGAGACAGTTTGCTATCCAGCAGCAACACCTGCTCGCCTTGTTGATTCAAGCGCAGTGTCGAGTAGATCTCACGTTGCCAAATCGAGTAGTACTCACCGGTCCATAATGACTCTAGCCACGCTTTCGGCATGGCAATACGTTGAGTACCATTGAGCACCTCAACCTCATCACCTGCCACTCTGTAGAGCACCACATAGCCTTCTCGCCCTTTATGATACAAAGGCATAACAACAGGGAGGTTTTGTGCGGTGATCTGCTCTAACGTACCAAGGTACTTCTGGCATTGAAACAAACCATTAGTCTCAGAATCGCACATGCCATCTAACACGCTTGCTCTATACCCCCAAACGGCATAAAGCTCCTGGATCGCAGCAATTTTGTCGTCACGATTTAGCAGTTGCGGAATCAATTCGGCAGGGTATAGAGTCTGTTGCGGCTGAGGCTCTTCGGCAATCACCGCTAGCGCATCCACGGGTGTCTCGACAGGTGCCGTTTCATTGGGAACATCAATCGCCTGCAGCGACGCCCATGAGTGCTGAACCCAAGACAAGGCATCAGCCCCCTTCCAATACAAGCCCGCCGCGACACACACACCCAGGACGGCAGGCAGAGCATATTGACCTATGGCTTGACGCCAAGAGCTAGATGTTGATTTGGCTGTATTACCAACACCGGGAGCCTGAAACGAGAGAATATCTTCACACGCTTTGAGAGCGATAGATTTTGACACTCGCTTCTCACCTGAATGGTAAGCGTACTGCAAGGCTTTGTCCCCAATTAGGTTAATCAGCCTTGGAATACCCTGACTCGCATTGTTAATCGCCGCTACCGCCGACTTGTTAAATAACGAAGTCTCGCCACCTGCTGTCGATAAGCGAAACTCGATATACTGACGAGCCTCACCTTCTGATAGTGGCAGTAAATGATATCGACCCGTAATACGCTGTGCTAACTGGCGTAATTGCGTCGTTCTTAGCTTCTGTTGCAACTCAGGCTGGCCAATCAGAAGTACTTTCAGAAGCTTACGGTCATCGGTTTCCAGATTGGTTAAAAGGCGCAGTTGCTCAAGCACTTCTGCAGAAAGGTGCTGAGCTTCATCAATGACCACCAGCGTATTGATACCTTGCTGCTCATTGTGTTGCAAATACTGATAGATAGCTTGGCTTAACTGCTTGAGTGAGGCTTGCTCAGGATAAGAGATAGAGAATTCATCACAAATCGCTTCAAGCAGATCCTGGCTTGAAAACGTTGGATTTAAAATGAGCCCTGACGCCGTCTTATCATCAAGCGAAGCCAGCATGGCTTTGGCAACCGTGGTTTTCCCGGTCCCCACCTCACCAGTAAGCATGGCAAAGCCGCCACCCTGACCGAGTCCAGCTTGCAAATGCTGCATCGCTTCTCGGTGGCGTTGACTTAAAAACAAGTAGCGCGAACTCGGTACTATCGAGAACGGTACCTCGCGAAAACCAAAATAATCCTTGTACATGGGTTAACCTTACAATATCACTCAAAGCAAAGTACCATTGGCGCTCAGTAATGCCAACGGCTAAGTAGTAAAAAGGGGAGCCAATTTGCAAGTCTTTCTTGTTGGAGGCGCAGTACGCGACCAATTATTAAATATTGATGTCTACGACAGAGATTGGGTGGTCGTCGGAGCCACACCAGAGGCGATGCTTGAGCTCGGCTTTCAAGCCGTGGGCAAAGACTTCCCGGTATTTTTGCATCCAGATTCTAAAGAAGAGCACGCATTAGCTCGAACTGAACGAAAATCTGGTAAGGGTTATACCGGTTTCGAATGTTTCTCATCGCCGGATGTCACGCTAGAGCAAGACTTAATGCGCCGCGATCTCACCATCAATGCTATTGCCCAAGATGAAACAGGCAAACTTATCGACCCCTACAACGGGCAGCAAGACCTCGAACAGCGAGTGTTGAGGCATGTCTCACCAGCATTCAGTGAAGATCCACTTCGTGTCCTTCGCGTTGCAAGATTTGCCGCAAAACTTGCTCATCTTGGTTTTCAGGTAGCTCCCGAAACAATGGCGCTCATGCGCACTATGGTCTACGCAGGGGAGCTCGAATACCTAACGGCCGAGCGCGTGTGGCAAGAGTGGCATAAGTCGTTAACCACACAATCGCCTGAGGTTTTCTTACAAGTTCTTAGAGACTGCGGTGCCCTAGAGGTCGTATTGCCAGAGATAGATGCGCTGTTTGGCGTCCCGCAACCAGAAAAATGGCACCCAGAAATTGATTCTGGCGTCCATACCTTAATGGTGGCTAAACAGGTCTCACGATTAAGCGCACTGCCAACCGTACGATTCGCAGCCCAAGTTCATGACTTAGGAAAAGCGGTCACCCCCAAAGAAGAGTGGCCAAGTCACAAGCGACACACGCACACAGGACAGAAGATCATTAAGGCATTGTGCGCACGTGTACGCGTCCCCAATGACTACCGAGATCTTGCTATCGCCGTGTGCGCTCAGCATTCGAATGTTCATCGCGCATTTGAACTGCGCGCCAGCACCTTTGTGAAAATATTCGGCCAACTCGACGTCTGGCGAAAACCTGAAAAACTTGAGCAGGTATTAGTATGCTGCGAGGCAGACCATAAGGGTCGAAAGGGATTGGAGAAGGAACCTTACCCCCAAGCAGAGCGCTTTATGAATGCATATCGAGCCGCAGTTGGTGTTAATGTCCAAACCATTATTGCTGATGGATTTAAAGGACAGGCGATAAAGGAAGAGCTGGATAAACGCCGCAGTAAAGCTGTTGAATTGGCATTAGCTGAGGGAAACTAAAGCGAGTGAGGATGAATAGTGGCTCAAAGGAAAAGCTCTGAGCCACCATCAAGTGAAATTAGCTCATTAGCAGAAAAGCAAACAGACCCACACCTAAGATCAAGCGATAAATCACAAACGGCGTCATGCCCATACGTGAGATAAGTTTCAAGAAGAAGTGAATACAGATATACGCACTAACGAACGAAACAATGATGCCCGTTAACAAGAAACCAAAGTGAATCGGCTCGCTGCCAGTGGCTAATTTTAGACCAAGATACGCCCCCGCAAGCGTGATAATTGGAATCGACATTAAGAACGAGAAACGCGCTGCCGCTTCTCGAGTAAATCCAAGGTATAACGCTGCAGTAATCGTCGCACCAGAGCGAGAAGTACCAGGAATGATTGCCGCTGCCTGAGCTAGGCCAATGAATAACGCTTTCTTCCAGCCCGCTTGATATTCGTCGTCCGCCAGCTTAGCGTTTTTATCCACCCACCACAGCAACAAACCAAATACGATTGTTGTCGTCGCAATCACATAAGCGCTGCGCAGATAAAGCTCAATAATGTCCTTCATCAGCAAACCGAAGATACATGCCGGAATCGTTGCTAGAACGATCATCCACGCCAGTTTCGACTCTTTGCTTCGCTCTCCCTTGAAAATGGACCCAAATAGAGCACTAAAAAGAGTAACCACCTCTTTTCGGAAATAGATCACCACCGCAGCCAGTGTGCCTACGTGTACAGCAACATCAAATGCCAGGCCTTGATCTTCCCAGCCCAAAATAGCCGAAGGCAAAATAAGGTGCGCGGAGCTAGAGATTGGCAAAAATTCGGTAAATCCTTGCACCAAGGCCAGTATAAAGGCTTCAAAATAACTCATGATTAATAACTACCAACTAAAATTGAAAATCGATTTTTTTCAGCGAGTCTACATCGGACATAGTCTCTAAAATCTGTTCTACCGTTCGCCCATCATTAGGAATAACAAGCTGCGGGTCGAGATCATACAGTGGCTGTGTGACAAAGGAATACTTAAAGATATCTTCACGCGGAACTAACGGCTTTTTTTGTGAGATTTCATTTCCATACAACAAGATATCAAGATCAAGCGTGCGATCCTGAAACTTCGCCGCATCTGCCGCCCTGCCCCACTTTATCTCAATCTGTTTTAACACTTGGGAAAGCTCAAACAAATTGAGATCGGTATCAACTCGCACCACCATGTTATAAAACTCACTGCCATCGAAGCCGAATGACTCACAGGCATAAACGGGCGAGAGTGCAAGATTGCGTCCTAGAGATGTCAGTTCTACGAATGCCGCTCTGATGTGCTTTTCACGCTCCACATTGGTACCGATGCCAATGTAAGTAGTGATCATGCTTGGCCTCGCTCAATAACGACACCAACGCTTTTTGCTTGAGGAACAGCGCCAGGTTTAGCAAGACGTATCTTAACCCAAGGCACATTGAATTGATTTTGAATGATAGCGGCAACCTCTTCGGCAACACGCTCTACCAGGAGGAAGCGCCCATTCTGGATATGGTTGAGTACTGCTTCACTTACTTTTGAATAATCCAAGGCATCAGCAACATCATCACTTTTTCCTGCTGGCGCATTATCATGAGCCATTTCAATATCAAGAATAAGCTTTTGTTTAATCTCTTGTTCCCAGTCATACACACCAATGGTGGTGATCACTTCAAGCTGCTCAATGAATACTTTATCCAATGCCATGATTTGTCCTTTGATTAGAGGTCGGATACCCATTTATCGGGAAAAAACGTACTATTTTCGTTATGATATCAGTCCCTATGGATAATTTCTTGCGAAAAGGGTTCCAATGACACCAATAGCACTCGCTATGATTATTGCAGCTTACCTGCTTGGCTCTGTGTCGAGTGCTGTACTGATCTGTCGTCTACTCAGACTGCCCGATCCAAGAACGGTCGGGTCCAACAACCCCGGAGCGACCAATGTCTTACGTACTGGCGGAAAAGGGGCTGCTGTTGCTGTGCTTCTTTGTGACATGCTGAAAGGGACGATTCCTGTCTGGAGTGGCTATTACCTCGGCATCGATGCTGTCGTGTTGGGTGTCATTGCGATTGCTGCATGTTTAGGTCACATGTACCCACTGTTTTTCCATTTTAAAGGTGGAAAAGGAGTGGCGACAGCGCTGGGAGCCATCGCACCCATTGGCTGGGACTTAACGGGATTAATCACCGGGACATGGTTATTGGTTGCCGCTCTGTTTCGCTATTCTTCTTTAGCGGCGATTGTGACGGTTCTCATGGCACCTGTATATACCTGGATGGCACGCCCACTATTTACCCTGCCAGTTGCCATGCTTAGCTGTCTTATCCTATTAAGGCACCATCAAAATATTCGCAGGCTATTTGAAGGGACAGAGCCAAAGCTAGGTAAGAAAAAGACCTCCTAGTTACCTATCTTCCTAACAAAAAAGAGCAGCCTAAGCTGCCCTTTTTTGTGCGCGCGATGTTTGCTGCTTACGCATGCTGAGATAAAAACTCGCTCAGCATCCCCGTCACATACTCTGGCTGCTCTAAGTTACTAATATGACCTGCAGAAGGGATCACGTTGATCGAGCTTCCAGTGATCAGATCATTCATTAGGTAAGACTCAAGCACTGGGCGAGGCTTATCTTCTGCACCAACGGCAATCAAGGTCGGCAATGCAAATTTTTCAATCTCATCACAGAGGTCACGGCGACCAAACACCATTCGACCGATTCGAGCAACTTGATCTGCCTGCTCACCTGACAAAGCGGCAAGTTTGGTTTCGAAACCTGAAACCAACTCTGCATTGTCTTGCTTGGCATTATTGGCAAAAAACAACGGCACAACCGCGTCGACAATGGGTGCGGGTACCATCTTAAGCTCAGAGATCGTCGCTAGCATTGAGAAGTACTTGGCATGCGCAACCTCTGGTTCTAAACCAACGAAGGTATCCATCAACACTAAACTTTTTACTCGAGCTGGAGCCAGAGCCGTTAACTCCGAGCCCCACATGCCGCCAACCGACAAGCCGACGATTGAAAACGTCTCAACCCCAAGCTCATCCATTAACGCCAACAAGTGCTTGGCATAATCGGCAAGATTACTCATTGATGCAGGTGCAGCTTGCGACTGTCCATGAGCCCACAAATCAGGAACGATACAACGATAGTGCTGACTCAGCGCTTCTACTTGCGGCTGCCACATTTGGCTATCCCACAAATAGCTGTGACCAAATAGGACGACCGGCCCTTCGCCGACATCCTGATACGTCATGACTTGTCCTTCAACGGTAAACTGCTTCATGTTGTCGTATTCCCTAATTAATAACCATTACTTTGCTATTCAAGACTGTAGCACGATAAGCCAGTCTCGGACTTTAGGAGTTTTGTGCAGAAATGTCATTAAAAAAGGCCACTTGCGTGACCTTCATTGTTAACCTTTTATCGGACTTAGCTGATCAATTGGCCAGCGTGGTGTCGCCTCAACCGAAAGTTCGGCCGCTTCACCATTTTTAAGGCGCTGCATGCCCGCGTATGCAATCATCGCCCCGTTGTCGGTACAAAACTCAGTGCGTGGGTAATACACCTCACCACCGATTTTGCTCGCCAGCGCCTCTAACTCTTTACGCAGGAAACGGTTAGCACTCACACCACCCGCGATAACGATACGCTTCATACCCGTTTGCTTTAGGGCACGCTTACATTTAATTGCTAGAGTTTCACACACCGCCTCTTGGAATGCGTAAGCAATGTCTGCGCGAGTCTGCTCACTATCATCGTTCGCCGCGATGGTATTCGCTGCAAACGTTTTAAGACCCGAAAAGCTCATATCAAGACCCGGACGATCCGTCATTGGACGTGGGAACTTAAAGCGACCCGGCGTGCCTTTATCAGCAAGCTTAGAAAGCAGCGGCCCACCTGGGTAATCAAGGCCCATTAGTTTCGCCGTCTTATCGAATGCTTCCCCGGCGGCATCATCAATAGACTCACCAAGGATCTGATACTCACCAATGCCTTTTACTTCAACGATCATGCTGTGTCCGCCTGAGACCAACAGAGCAATAAACGGGAATGGTGGTGGATTGTCTTCCAGCATTGGTGCCAGCAAGTGTCCTTCCATATGATGCACGGGCACAGCAGGCACACCCCACGCGTAAGCCATGCTACGTCCAATCGTCGTACCAACCAGCAGCGCACCCACCAGACCTGGACCAGCGGTATAGGCCACACCGTCAATATCTTTTGGTGTCAGATTTGCTTCTGCTAATGCTGCTTTGATCAACGGGATCGTTTTCTTCACGTGATCACGTGACGCCAATTCAGGGACAACACCGCCGTAATCAGCGTGCAGTTTTACCTGACTATATAGTTGATGGGACAGCAGTCCTTTTTCATCATCATAGATTGCGATGCCTGTTTCATCACAAGAGGTTTCAATACCTAGAATGCGCATATTGTTCTCGACATATTTCGAAATTGGCGCAATATTACCTCGTCACGAGCTTGCAAACAAATTTTGTACAAGAGATAGACGACAAAGTACTTTACAAAGGGCATGTGATCGGATTAAAATTCCGCACCATTTTTGATCTAGCTGGTTTTACGCTTAGAACAGAGAGTTCCATTGAGAGTTCTTAGTACTAACCAACAAGCGCCAGCATTAATGAACAGTTAACCCCTGAGGTGAAAGGCATATGCCAGTAGTTAAAGTACGTGAAAACGAACCGTTCGACGTTGCACTACGTCGTTTCAAGCGCTCTTGCGAAAAAGCAGGTATCCTTTCTGAAGTGCGTCGTCGTGAGCACTATGAAAAACCAACTACAGTTCGCAAACGCGCTAAAGCAGCAGCTCAAAAGCGTCACGCTAAGAAGCTAGCTCGCGAAAACGCTCGTCGCGTTCGCCTGTACTAATAACTAGGTCCAGATAGGATTTTAGTTATGGCTCTGATTGATAAACTCAAAGAAGAGCAAAAATTAGCGATGAAAGCCAAGGACAAATTGCGCCTTGGTACTATTCGTTTAGCCTTAGCAGCCATCAAGCAACGTGAAGTAGACGAACAGATTACTCTGGGCGAAGACGACATTCTTGCCGTGCTGACTAAAATGGTTAAACAACGTCGCGATTCTGTTACGCAATTTGAAGCAGCGGGTCGTCAAGATCTTGCTGAAGCTGAGCAAGCTGAAATTGCCGTACTTGAGGATTTTATGCCTCAACCACTGACCGATGATGAAGTTGCAGCACTGATTGACAGTGCCATTACCGAATCTGGTGCAGCGGGCATGCAAGACATGGGTAAGGTAATGGGTGTGCTTAAGCCACAAATTCAAGGTCGTGCAGATATGGGTAAAGTAAGTGGTTTAGTTCGCTCTAAACTCGCTTAATTACTCAACCAAAATTGCAACAAGCCGTGCTATCCTTTGGAACGCACGGCTTGTTTGTATCTAACTCTTGTAAAAAGGTTTTATGGCAGGAATCATCCCTCGTAGCTTTATCGATGACCTACTCGCTCGACTTGATATTGTCGACGTCATTGACGCACGCGTAAAACTGAAGAAACAAGGTAAGAACTACGGTGCTTGCTGCCCATTCCATAACGAAAAAACCCCTTCTTTCAGCGTAAGCCAAGAAAAGCAGTTCTATCATTGCTTCGGCTGTGGCGTACACGGTAATGCTATCGACTTTCTCATGGAATATGAACGCCTCGAGTTTGTTGAAGCGATTGAAGAGTTAGCTTCGTCATTAGGATTAGATGTTCCAAGAGAACAGCGCAGTGGGCAATCGGGTAATTTCTCCAAAGGACCTACCGCTAGTAGCGAACAGAAACGATCTCTCTATGATCTCATGGGGACCATAGGTCAATACTACCGAGATCAGCTTAAAGTTTCTGCAAACAAAGTCGCTATAGAGTATCTAAAGGGCCGTGGACTCTCTGGAGAGATTGTTCAGAAGTTTGGCATTGGCTATGTCCCTGATGAATGGGATAGCGTGCGTAAGAACTTCGGTCAACAGAAAGCCACCCAAGACATGTTGGTGTCTGGTGGTATGTTGATAGAAAATGACAAGGGTAACCGATATGACCGCTTTAGAGGTCGTATCATGTTCCCTATTCGTGACCGACGTGGTCGTGTGATTGGTTTTGGTGGACGTGTTTTAGGCGATGGTACGCCCAAGTACCTAAACTCTCCTGAAACGCCAATCTTCCATAAAGGCAAAGAGCTTTATGGCCTTTACGAAGTGCTGCAAGCCTATCGTGAACCACCACAGGTACTTGTCGTAGAAGGCTATATGGACGTCGTGGCGCTGGCACAATATGGCGTTGACTACTCTGTCGCCTCTTTGGGCACCTCAACGACGGGCGATCACCTTCAGGTGCTGTTTCGCCAAACCAGTACTGTCGTGTGCTGTTACGATGGTGACCGTGCGGGTCGAGATGCTGCTTGGCGCGCCATGGAGAATGCCCTGCCTTACTTGAATGATGGTAGGCAGCTTAAATTCATGTTCTTGCCAGACGGCGAAGACCCTGATTCATTCATTCGCCAAAACGGCAAAGAGGCGTTCGAAGCCGAAGTACAAAATGCCATGCCATTGTCTGAGTTTATGTTTTCTTCACTCATGCAGCAGGTCGACGCCCGCACGAAAGAAGGAATGGCAAAGCTTAGCACTCTAGCGGTTCCATTGATCGACAAAGTGCCCGGCGGCACATTGCGACTATACTTGAGGGAGCTTCTAGGACGTAAACTGGGCCTTGTCGATGAAAGGCAACTGCAACAGCTGATCGATAAGCAAGGTCAGCAAGAAACGCGAGCTCAGCCTCATAAAGAAATTAAACGCACACCAATGCGTGAAGTCATAGCTCTCCTTTTACAAAATCCGAGCTATGCTGAAATGGTACCTGATTTGTCCACAGTGAGAGATTTGTCACTGCCTGGGCTGAATTTATTTGTGGAAGTGGTTGATAAATGTCAAGCACATCCCCATATGACTACAGGCCAGCTATTAGAACAATGGCGTGGAAGTAGTAATGAGGCACTTCTGTCTCGTCTCGCAAGTTGGGTCATTCCACTTGACGACGACAACCAAGAAGACGTATTTATCGATTCATTGGACAAAATTTTATCCCAATGCATTGAAAAGCAAATTGAAAACCTGCAGGCCAAAGAAAGAAGTGTCGGCTTATCAGTCGAAGAAAAACGGGAGCTGCTAGCCTTGATGCTAGACTTAAAAGCGTAACCCAATTCAGTTAGTCAGCAACGAATAAATTTGTTAATATTAGTGGTTTGCATTTCGCATACTAAAATTCCTTCACCAGATCTTAAGTTGGATATCGTCTATGGACCAAAATCCGCAGTCACAGCTGAAGCTACTTGTCATTAAGGGCAAGGAACAAGGCTATCTGACCTACGCAGAAGTAAATGACCACCTACCTGAAGAAATCGTCGATTCAGAACAGGTAGAAGATATTATTCAGATGATTAATGACATGGGTATTAAGGTAGTAGAGACTGCTCCTGATGCTGATGATCTTGCTCTGAATGATGACAACAACATTACTGATGAAGATGCAGCTGAAGCCGCTGCAGCTGCACTTTCCAGCGTTGAAAGTGAAATCGGTCGTACTACCGACCCTGTCCGCATGTACATGCGTGAGATGGGTACTGTTGAGCTATTGACTCGCGAAGGCGAGATTGACATTGCTAAGCGCATTGAAGACGGTATCAACCAAGTTCAAAGCTCAGTGGCAGAATACCCTGGTACCATCCCATACATTCTTGAACAGTTTGATAAGGTGCAGGCGGAAGAACTTCGCTTAACTGACGTTATCACTGGCTTTGTTGATCCAAACGAAGAAGAAACCGCGGCACCTACTGCTACGCACATCGGTTCTGAACTGTCTGAAGCAGATCTTGAAGACGAAGATGAAGAAGACGCAGAGAGTGATGACGACTCAGAAGATGAGGAAGAGGAGGATACAGGTATCGATCCTGAGCTTGCTCTTGAAAAATTCACTGCGCTTCGTAACACCTACCAAGATCTTCAACTAGCTGTAAACGAATTCGGTTACGACAGCCCACAAGTGGCTAAGTCGCACGAGCTAGTACAAGAAGTATTCCGTGAGTTCCGTCTAACGCCTAAGCAATTCGATCACCTGGTAAACGAACTGCGCACGTCTATGGACCGCGTACGTACTCAAGAGCGCCTGATCATGCGTCAAGCGGTTGAGTACGGCAAAATGCCGAAGAAATCGTTCATCGCACTGTTCACAGGTAACGAATCAAGTGATGCGTGGCTAGACGAAGTTCTTGCTTCTGACAAGCCATACGCAGAAAAAATCAAGCGTTACGAAGATGATATCCGCCGCTCTATCCAGAAGCTGGACATCATCGAAGAAGAAACTTCGCTTTCTGTACAAAACATCAAAGATATCAGCCGCCGCATGTCTATCGGTGAAGCGAAAGCTCGCCGTGCGAAGAAAGAGATGGTTGAAGCGAACTTACGTCTTGTTATCTCTATTGCGAAGAAGTACACCAACCGTGGCCTACAGTTCTTGGATCTGATCCAAGAAGGTAACATCGGTCTGATGAAAGCGGTAGATAAGTTTGAATACCGTCGCGGTTACAAGTTCTCGACTTACGCAACATGGTGGATCCGTCAGGCTATTACGCGTTCAATCGCTGACCAAGCTCGTACCATCCGTATCCCAGTACACATGATCGAGACTATCAACAAGCTAAACCGTATCTCTCGTCAAATGCTTCAAGAAATGGGCCGTGAGCCACTTCCTGAAGAGTTGGCAGAGCGTATGCAAATGCCTGAAGATAAGATCCGTAAGGTACTAAAAATCGCTAAAGAGCCAATCTCTATGGAGACACCAATCGGTGACGACGAAGATTCGCATCTAGGTGATTTCATCGAGGATACGACGCTCGAGCTACCAGTAGACTCTGCAACGATGACAAGTCTGCGTGTTGCAACGAAAGACGTACTAGCTGGTCTAACGCCTCGTGAAGCGAAAGTACTTCGTATGCGCTTTGGTATCGATATGAACACTGACCACACTCTAGAAGAGGTTGGTAAGCAGTTCGACGTAACGCGTGAGCGTATCCGTCAGATCGAAGCAAAAGCACTGCGTAAGCTTCGTCACCCAAGCCGCTCAGAAACGCTGCGCAGCTTCCTTGACGAGTAATCGCATCAAGCTTTAACAAAAAGGTGAGCACTGGCTCACCTTTTTGTATCTTCAGGGTTTAAGTGACTAAAAAGTAAGCTCAATTAGCACCTACTGCATCTAGACACTTGGACGCCCTTACCCTATAATCATCCACCTATCGGCCCCTTAGCTCAGTGGTTAGAGCAGTCGACTCATAATCGATTGGTCCGCAGTTCAAGTCTGCGAGGGGCCACCATATACAGCAAGGCGTAGCGAGTTAGTAACCGCTACGCCTTTTTTTGTACCTGTCAAAATGGGTGATCTAATGGGTGATCTAGGGTTTTAACTGCCATTAGAAAAAGTCATATAAAAAAAGCGGAGCACCTAGCCCCGCTTGTTCTTGTAGTACCACCACCGTTTACGCCTGTTCTTCACCCTTTCGCCTCCTCTATGGCCCTGACTGCCTCGGCCTTGTCGTCAAAGTATCCTAAAAAACTGTGGCTATACTCCGCCCGCCATTGCTGCCGCTTAGGCATCCACTTCAAGCCGGGTAACGTTCGCGAGAAGTTCTCCAGCTTACCGATCAGCGTCCTGTGCTCTATGCCCACAATATCGCAGTAGTCGCGGCAGATAGGCGATAGCTTTAGCCAGCGCTCGGCCCGTTCCTGTTGTTCGCCTTTTCGCTTGGTGGCGTCTTCCACGGCTAGCATGATTACCGCGGCAAACAATCCAACCTCGGGCTGCTCTGATCGCCCTCTTGAATAACCAATCTCAAATTCTAACGCTTCCATAGCCCCCCCAGTAAGCAGCCGTAGAGCACACCGACCGCGGCATAGCTGGCGGTCAGCCCGTATAGTTCGATAATGTTTAGTGTTACCGTCATTCGCGTAACCTCCGCTCTAACTCTGATTTTGTGGCCTTAATGGTCCGGCTGATCACGTTACGCATTGCGCTCTCAACTTCTCTCCGACTTTCGCCAGCGGCAAACTGTGCCTCGCTACGTGTTGCCATGTTCTTAACGGCGTCAGTCAATAAGGCTTTTTGCAGTGCGTCCACATGGGTTACTAACTGCTGAACATGTTGAACGTGGATAAACTCGCGGCGCTTCTCGTTCAGCGCGAACTGTTGGGTCTCTGTCGTGCTGATATGTTTTGCGATCTGCGCTAGCTCTTTCAGCATATCGAGGTCGCCATTGCCAGCCGCTAGCAGCTCTCGCACTGTTAGGTCGTGGAAGTCGCGGGTGGTTAGCGTTCCTTTAAGGATTCTTGACGGGATCGCGTCGCTCTCCAATTCCACACCATGTTCGACTAATAGCTCCCGCACTGCTGGGTGGTCTAGCGACACTTGGCCGTTAGGCAATACAGCGTCAGATAGCGGCGGCTTCTCGAATTGGCGATAGAGCGAGGTGCGGGGGATGTTCGTCAGCTTGACTAGCTGGTTCTTGGTCATTCGTGTTGTCATGGTTTAGGTCTCTCCCTGAGGGGGTGGGAAATCAGTTTCCCGCGTTAGACTTTCCGAGTTACCCGGGGGCGCGAAACAAAACGGCAGGGGTGCCCCGGGGTCCGTACAGTACCTTGTGCCGTGAGCCGTGAGCGACACGCCATAGCGACGCGTCGCTCTCCGCTGCTAGTCGCACAATCCTAACTGCTGTCGCGCTCGGGCAAATGCTGCCGGGTTGAACGCGCCGCGCTGGTGGGGCGCTGCCCCCTGCGCTTTGCGCATACCGGCGACAAGCTCTTTAGCCTTAGCCATTTGCGGGCCGTCGGTTTGTGTCGCCCCTGCTTGCTGCTGGCGCTTGGTCTTTAGTTCCTCTGCTAGCTTGTTGGCCAGCTCCATTTGTGAACCGGGTGCGGCGGTTTGCTGCTGCGCTGCTTGCTTGCGGGCTAGGCGCTCCGCTGGTGTCTCTCGTTTAGCCATGATCAGGCCTCCTCTTGTTGTGGTCTTAGATCCACGGTGTAGCTCTCGTGGGTTGGTTGTTCTGGCTGCGGCTCTGCGGCTGGTTGTTCTGGCACGCGAGGGCTAGTAGCCATATTGTGCGCGACTTCGGCTAGGCGGCTGGTAGCCGGGCGCAATGGATCGGGCGTGTGGGCCGTGTAGCCTAGCGTTGCGACTAACTCGATCAGGCGCTTAGCCGTCCCGCCGCTAGTGGTTTGGTTAACTGCTCGGCTCCAGCTCTCTTTAAACTGCCCGATAGATACCGGGCTGGCGGTGCGTTCTAGCGCTTCGCGGAGTTGCTGACGCTCGTTTGAGTTGAGGGCTGCGTCATACAAGCCCGACGCTCGAACGTCGAATACTTGATCACGTTCAGCCAGTACCGCCACCAGTTGGCCGATCAGCGTTTCGGCTTGTTCTGTTAGCTCTTGGTGCTTCGCTGTCATTTCGTTAGCCGTTTCGGTGATAGCCTGTAGGGCCGCTTGCCTTGCTTTCGCTTCGGATTGGCGTTGTGCTTCATCTAGTCGGGCTTGTTCGTCTTGCTCTGCTCTCTCAAGCAGGTTCAACTTCTCGCGGAGCTGGGCGGCTTCTGCGGCGGCTTCATCAATATTTGATAGATCAGCCTTAGGTTTAAGGTTTGCAAGTGCAGCGCGAACGCTGGCAGCTAGCTGTTGGATTTTATTTAGTTTGTTCATCGGTCTTTTCCTCTAGTTCTTCGATTCGGTCGGCTAGTGCCTCGATTTCATCTTTAAGGGCTTTATGCTCCTTAATCATTTTGCTGAATGCTCTCATCAGCTTTTGCGATACTGCGTCCATGGTGCTGTTCTCCTGTCGTCATGGTTCGGATGGTATTAAGTGATGATTTGAATTCTTTGTGCATCTCACGCCATGCCAGCGGATCGACTAAGGCGATCGCGGCTGTGAGTTTCGCGGCTGCTGCTAGCCCGGTTGGTGTAAGGCTGGTGGTCATATCGTCGATCTCGTCCAGCAATGCCACAATGGAGGCCTGCGCCCTGTCGAAACGGTGGTGATCATCTATCACTCGCTGTAGGTGGTTGGCGGCTACTTCTTTCTTGTTGGCCGACATTAGATAGCCCGCCAAGTCTGAACGTTTGCCAGAATGTCGGCCCGATGCGCTGCGCCATGTGTCCGTCGCGCGGTCCAGTACCACAAAGGGGCGGTGTTGATCACAACCTAGGTCAGCCACCAGCGTTGCGCGGCCGCCCTCGGTGATGCGATAACCGATCAGCTTAGTCTCTTGCTGGTGCCCGCTATCTGTCAGCCAGCACGCTACGAGGTTGTCGTTGTCATTTGGTACGAAGTTGCTCATTTCTGCTTTTCTCCTGTTTTGCGTAACGCCGCCAGCTCTGCGGCTAATTCGTTCAATTTCTCTGTCGCTGCGGCTAGCCGTGCTATCGCGTCTGCCGCTCGCTCTGTCGTGTCGCTCATTCGCCTAAATCCTCTGTTCTGTTCCGATCTTGGATCGTTCCTTTGGAACGGCTGTAGGCCTTGGCGTGTAAGGGCTTAGCGGTTTTTTGCCAACTGTTCCAACCGCGTTCCTACTCCCCTGTATATACCCACACTTTCCACACATACCGTCCTATATATCTCTACTCTCTCTTTAATCTATTTACTTGGAATAGTTGGAACAGATAAGGGGGAGGCTAGTGTTGGCGGGGCTTCCAGCCGTTCCGAGAAGATGGAACTGATAGGAACGTCGGAACGGCCCCCACCCTGTGACTTTTCCCAATGCTCGCGGATACCGTCGACCGTTGTTAGCTGCGCGGCTAGCGTTCCGGGTTTGACGTATAGGCGGCGCGGCTGCCCTCCGATCCTAACCTTACCCGCTGAACGCTCTAACGCCGGGTGGCGCTCATAACCGAGACTCGCCAGCACCTCCGCCACTTTCTGTGGGCTTAGGTTCTTGCGGTTGTCCTTCAAAAGTGAGCTGGCGGCCTTAGTGCAAATCAGACCACCAGCAAAGCCCGGCTCGTCGAGGTCGATCGCTTCTTGGATGATCTGCTCTGCTGGACCTAAGCTGGCTCTTAGTGCTTCATTGGTGCTGCTTGTTACTGGCGCACGGTGGCACATCGTCGCGGGGTTCAGCGCGTCGGGTATGCTGTAAGTCGAAAGGTAGTTAGCAACAATCGCGTAGCCATCAGCGTTAAGCCACGAATACAAGCTCGGGAAGTAGTCGCCGTCCATGCCGTCACGGGCTAGGTCCTCGGCGCACTGCTGCGCGGTGTAGAAGATTGCAAAGCGGCGGTCGTTGGCGGTCTTGCGGATCGCGTCCTTGTGATTGCTGTTCAGTATGAAATTGGCTAGGTTGTCGCCCATGATTTGAGAGCGGCCCATTCCGCGCATTGCTAAGCGGTCATTTGTGATCATCGGTTTAAGCACTTCGATCACTTCTCGCTTATGGTCTGGGACGTACACGTCCTCAATGCCTATTAGCACTTTGCCAAATAGCCACTCGTTGAACTTCTCGGATATTTCGCTAGCTGGTGGAAGGTGCGTGTAGCAGTTACCGACGGCATAAGCGACGCAGCGAGTTAGCAAAGTCTTCCCGTTGCCCTCTGTGCCTTGGAATAAAACCGTCCACGGGAACTTGACGCCCTTGAACTGAACGCAAGCGGCTAAATATGCCAGCGCGATCTGGCTATCTGCTTCGCTCGGCAATAACTTGTTTAAGTGAAACAAGAACGGCCCCGCGTCTCCTGCTACTTTTCTAACTTGTGGGTCGCGGTAGGTATTCACATACTTAACGCCGTCGCGCTCGGTGATCGCCATTGGCTCGACTCGCGGGTTGAACTCGACGCGATCAGCTCGTGGTGCTCCGTGCCAGTGGTAGACCACCTCGTCGTATGCTTTCTTGTCGCCGTGCTTGGCGTTGAACTGGTCGCGCTGTAATAGTTGCCCGTTGCTGGAAAGGATCGCCTTTTCCTCTGACACAACCACAAAGCTCTCGCCTTCGTCTAGCTGCTGCGGCTTTGTGCGCTTGTAGCCGTAGAATCGCTGCTCGTCTGGGCGCTGCTGGGCTGCTGCTAGTGCGTTAAGGATCGTTTCTTCTAGGTACTCGGGGCGTTGCTCCCACTTGTCACGCTGTAGGCCCGATCCCACCATTAAGCATTTGGCGCGCTCACAATCCCCAGCCGTCCACCAGATAGCATGGTTAGCTAGTGCTAGATCGGCGCTGCTACCGTCGTAGCTACTGTGGTCATTTTGAGAAGGGAAGATCGCCGCGAGCGCGTCGGTGTCAGCCTTATAGAGCTGTGCAAATGTCGCCTTATTGCTAAAAGCCTGTCGCGCTAGGTTGCCGCTAGCCTTCGCCTTGGCGATCAGCTCGTCGTCGCCAGCTATCGGCGTGTATCCTTCTGCCGGGGCGTCCGTCCATTCGACGGCCTGCGCGTGCTGCTTCGGTTGGAAGTAACCGTGGATTACCGAGTAAAGGCCTTTAGTACAATCATTTGAAGCGCTGCCGGGTATTGGCATCATGTCGCCAGTTAGCACAATGAAGCGGCTTTCTGTGTATAGCTCTATATGCTCGGCGGTGTTCTTCTTTGCGTGCTCTGGCGCTGTGCCTTGATAGGAAAACCACAAGTGCAAGCCCGTTCCGCTTTGCGATCGCTCAACGGCTGCACCTTGCATCTGTCCGACTAAGTGCTGTGATAGCGTTGACAGCGTAAAGCCGTTTATTAAGCAGCCGTCTAGGTCTAAGCAGCCTACCGGGTCGTCCTCGGTGATCACAAAGCCTACGCCGCACCCTGTTAGCTGTGCGCGTTCTATCGCTTGCACGGCTGTTAGGTGGTTGGCTCTGTCGTGCGGGTTAATGCTTTCGCCTGTCGTGGTGTCCACGGGTACCTTCCCTTTGCAGTTGATGAACTGCGGAAAGGCTGCCAGCCCTGCGAGCGGTCCGCCGCTAGCCAGCGCTGTCACCAGTCCGGGCTGGTTATTCAGTTGGTTGTTTTGTATACTGGTCATGTTGCTTGCCTTCTGGCTTGTTGGTTAGCGACTGATTGAGTCAATAAGGCCTCGCATTCGTGCGGGGCTTTTTGCTTTCTAAACGGTGTGGGTTGTTAGCCATTCGTTGACGCTGCTTTCCAGATAGCCAAGGACTCGGCCACCAACTACGACGGATTTAGGAAGTTCGCCGCGTTGGCTCATGCGCCATTCTGTGGAGGAAGATATTCCCGCCAGCTCACGAAAGGCCGGGCGGCGGATAATGCGATCAGTGTTTGTGGTTTGCTTAGCCATGATTTGCCCCTGTTTGCAATGGTTTGAAAGACAGGGAAATATTGACTTGTAGCCGAGCGGCTTTGGCGGATAGTTGAAAATCTCCCGCTTTTCGGAAAAACGGGAGGGGGTGCGGTTAGATTAGGCGAGTGATTGTTATGCCAGTTAGTCGGATCAGTTCTTCCGACTTTGCAATTCTAAGAGCGTTTTGAATATGATCGTCTATCAGATCAGAGGTTAATAGCCTGAACTGTGGAGTCAGATAACCACGGAGGCGAGCGGTTACTTCGGTAATTTCTGCACCGGGCCCGACTTCATCCACCAGCCTTAACAATCGTCCAACTGTATGCGACAAGCGCTGTTCGAGCTGATCGCGTTCCTCAGCTATTAGGGGCGCTAGTTTTTCGGGGACCTTATTTTTACCCACATTAAAATGCTCGGCTAGCTCCGTTTTCGTCGCGCCATTTCTGGCAGCTTGTACCATTTCTGGCGGGCAGTCGGTGCCCTTGGGTGTGTTAAACCCTAATCCTTTCGCCAGAACGTCGGCGGCTTGTTTGTCTCCCGAGTTCACACCAACAATAGCGGCCTCACGGAATAGCCCCGCCAATACCTCTCGAAGTCGGGGCGTTAATTCTATGTCGCCATTAGTCGTGCTCAGTGCTTCACTGGCGGCCAATAGGAAAGCTGCAGCCGCGCCCGGCTCTTTGTGAAGTCTTAGGTCGGGGTTATTGCATAGCGCTTGCATCGTCTTGTTATCCATTCGCGACGCCTCCCAGCTCTACCACATTTCCGCCAGCTTCGCCCGCTAGCCTGTTCTCCCACGCTGTCAGTGCGTGGCGCTTCTCTTGCAAGTAGTCGTAACGGTCGTAGTGCTTGCTCGACACATCGTTCAAAGCGTGGTTTTGCAATCGGTCGCGCGTCTCTTTGCTGATCCCTAGTTCGCCCATCAAGGTTTTGCAGGTGCGACGAATGTCACGGGCTACGAATCCTTTAAAGTCGGGATTGGCTTGACGGTAACGGCTGATCGCTGTCGATAGGCTGTCGGTTCTAAGGTGTTTATTAATGTTGGTGCGCTGGTGGAAGATGAACGGGCCGCCTTTCGACTTGCTTTGCAACTCTTTAAGCAAAGCCAGCGCCGTATCAGTCAGCGGTACAAGGTGGTCGCGCTTGTTCTTCGATACATCGGCGGTGATTAGCAGTGTACTTTCGGCCCAGTTAACCGACTCCCAACGACTAGCTGCGATTTCATAAGGACGCTGGCCGCCAGTATGGAAGCATAACGCCATAAGCGCGGCGGTCTGTTCTCCTATGCGGTCAACCTGTGAGAATGTGGTCAGAACGTGGCGGACTTCTTCAAGGTTAAGGTAGTTACTCCCAACGCGCTCGGCTGCTGCTTGCCGCGGTACGACTTGAGCCGGGTTAGTAGTTAGGCCGAACTTAACGCCCGTATTAGCCACAGCGGGGTCGAGGTCGTGCTTTAAGCCGTAGTTAAACGCCGCTACCAGGTAGGATCGCACACGGTTTGATTGAGTAGCCGCGCCCCGGTCTATCATGGCGGCGAGAATAGCCACAATATCGGCTGGCGCTACGTCCTTTGCCTTAGTCGTCGGGTTAATGTGGCTATATGCTTCTTTCTCAAGGGACGTTAAAACGGCGGCGTATGTTCGCTTTCCGTCCGCTTTCATCTTGTCGGTGTAACCTTTGAATAACTGCTCGATGCTACCTTGCATCGCTTCTGCTTTCTCGGCGGCTTCTTCCGCTCGCTTCTGCCTTTCGCGTTCGACCTTAGGATTACGGCCAGCTTTAAGCAGATTGATTAGCGGTTTAACTTCCTCGCGAGCTTGAGCCAATGACAAAGCAGGGAAGCGGCCTAACTGAATGTAAGCCACCTTGCCGTCGAATTTATACTTGTAAGCGAACTCCTTAGAGCCTGCTGCAGACACTCGGACCACCAGCCGCCCAACTCCACGCTCTCGGGTGCTGTCGATCAGTTCATACTTGGTAGGCTTACCGCTCGGGCTTATGCGTGGCTTTGCGCCTCTTATCTCTTTTTCGGTCAGCGTTTTCATTTGGCTAGTCCCCTGTTCAAGTCTCGTTTACGCCCTCCGTTAAGTCACCCAATCGGCTCAGTTAGATCACCCAATCGCGAAATGGGTGATCCAATGGGTGATCTAAGGGTGCAACTAACAGACAACTTTTGAACTACTTTAACATGGTTTGAAATGGCGCAAAGCCTTTATTTTCAACGACAAAAGCCTTTCATTAGTTTTCTTAATGTTTCTCAGCTTTTCAGGATTTTTACGACTCATAATCGATTGGTCCGCAGTTCAAGTCTGCGAGGGGCCACCAAATTTTAGAAGGCCCGTGAAGAAATTCACGGGCCTTTGTTGTTTCTAGTCAGATCTATTTTCTAGCCACATAACACATGGTAAATCCAGCGACATATACTCATGTGAATCTCTCCACCCAATCGCCACAGCGCGGTTTTGCCATCTCAAGGGATGAAGGTAACGTCATTCAACCAGAATCGGCCCAGAGCCATTCTCCGGGCGATATACCAATGTAACTCAGTAGTACTTCACTCACGGATTAACGGGGGGGGTATATCTATTGCTCAAGCGAGCAAAATCATCGAATTGATATCAAAAAGAGTGACAACAGGTAGGGAGACTAACAGACTACCTTAGGTAACAAGGTAAGTTGTGTTCGGAAGGGTAGCTATAAAAAAGTCCCTGACTGAGCAATAATTGCCCTCAGGGACTAGGTATATTTATGCTTTTAACAGAGCATCCAAATTATTGTTGACCTGCTACCGTCACGATCGTAGCTTGTGCGCTCTCTCCGCGGAAGCCATGGCCCCCACCAAGCTCATAGCCATCATCAAAGCCTTCAAAGTCGTTGTCAAACAACACTGTTTCACCTGATAGCGATTTTACGTTATCTAAAAGTACTTCGTGAGAAGATTCTGTCTTCTTAGCCGCAACACGCACGTTCAGGAACTTCACCGGCTCATTGCTAACAGCATAGTTAACCGTTGCTTCACAGGTATCACCTTCAATATCAGCGCTATCAGCAATCACTTCAGCATTGTCGATGGTAAATGAGAACTGATCATTACCCCAAGTAGTCTTGATAGGAAGCGTTTCTCCCATTGTGAACTCACAAATCGGATCAGAGAAAGCATTTGAGAGCTTACGGTATTTAATCTGCGCTCGCTCGTCATCAATAGCTTCGAACAATAACTCACCGTAGCTGTTTGCTGACGAAAAACCATTCGTATAAACAGCGACGTAGGCCTTAGAATCACCGGCCTCAGCACCATCTTCATTTAAACGATAAGTAATATCTGCGTCGAACGAGCCTTCAGAAGCCGGTTCACTGAGTGCCATATTGAGAGTGCCACTTAGTTCCTCAGTAACGTTTTGAATACGCGCGACCTTAGTCTCACCGTAACGGTCATCAGCATCTTTGGCTGCATCTTCAACTAATTTATTATCAGACTGGTCAACACCGTTGTAGATACCATCATTGCCACCGTCAATGATAAGCTTGCCATCATCAAAACTGTACGTGCCTTGAACTTCCTTAACATCGGTATCATAGTAGCTGAAAGAGATAGATTTAGTCACTTCATCATATTCGAAATCAGAGAACTCAATCTCATAAATCCCGCTCACTTTGTCATCATTGTAGTACTTCAAGCGAGTTCCAGAGAAGTAGTAAACGTTTGGAAGGTCTGTATCAGTAGCCGCCGCCACTTTCACTCCCTCATGGTCGAGCTCCCAATATACACCTGTCAGCGTAGTAGGATCACCCTCACCTCCTCCAGGCTTTCCAGATGTTTGCTCGTCGTCAGAACACCCACCGAGGAGTAACGACGCACATACCAAAGGAATCGTAAGTTGTAGTTTGTTCATAGTATAATCTCATTAATTTCGTTGGGTTGGACAAAGACTCAATCTTGTTTAGCCACTTATTTCACTAGGACAACAATCGATATGATTAGAACACGAAACCCTAACGCTGAACCCCTCAGGGAAACTGCTTGCTATATATAAGGTTTCAATGCAAAAGCCATAAAATATTGACCTATTATTAGATGATCACTCAACGTAAATAATTGAGTTTAACTAGGTCAAATTTTGCTTTGGCTATATGTAGCAGAGAAAAATCAATTCATACACATGATGTCTACCGAACTATTCACAGTCTTTAAATAGGCTTATTGCAGTCAATTAAAAAATAATACAAAAATATCTGAAATAACTTTCTTTCGATTAAGTACAACTCATTAATCACCTTGGCAGGACATGTGAAACCAACCTCAACACATTAAAATCAACACCACCTTCACCCTCCAAAAAAACAATAAAAACAATAAAAACAATAAAAACAATAAAAACAATAAAAACAATAAAAACAATAAAAACAATAAAAACAATAATTTAAAATCATTCACTTTGATTTTCGACATTTGGTAGTTAAAACCAATTTTCAGTATAGTTAAAGCATCATACACTTTCATCCAGTAAGGTATTTAACATATTTTATAAAAACTTGTTAGCACTCAACAACCTAGTCAGAGAAACTTACATTTCGTTGAGCGACAACAATCTCTTACCCCTTGAGAAAACCGTTCTGATATTAGAACTTAAAAAACCTTTAAAAGTAACTAAAATGTACATGTGCACATTTATCTTACGAAAATAAAATCTTAATTGTTCTTCATTACATCGAATGTATTTTGTGAACTATCGCAAATAAATATAATATCCTAGCTTACAAACCTAGACGTATCTCACACCGCAAATGTGCAACAAGTTGCTTTCCATTTATCAAGATTCAAGATATTAAAGAGTACATTCGCCAAAAGTAACGATAAAAAACGACCACTAAATACGATAAATACCTCTTGTGAGACTCGAACCACAACTCAACTACCCGTAGTTTATCGAATGAACAGGAAGCGCCGAATCTACTTTTTTTGGCGACTTCGAGCTCTAACGTGGCCTCCTGAAAAATCAAAGCCTACTGTTAAATAGGACAGTAAACATTAAAATTACCAGAACATATCCCTGCTGATAGCTCACAAAGCCACACACATCTGCTGTATCCAAACCTATCCAGAAAAGTGTCTCTATCGATTGAACCACCGTACAGATTTGCGCTAGCTACATGTCTGTAGGCATACTGCTATATAGTAGTATTATTTACCCACACGACAACTAGCGCTATCTTATATCTAGTTACATAAGTGAGACGTTAGTCCTTTACATCTCAAGCGTGAAGTTGAACACTTTCTTCTTTAGCAGAGCATGCAGCAATAGATAGAGTTAGAAGAGCATTATGAGTACCACTACGGCGAAAAAGTCGAACCCCCTATTTGAAATCCTATTCAACGTATTTATCCCCTCCTTTATTTTGATGAAGTTTAGTGGTGATGAGCATTTGGGTACCGCCATGGCATTGGTTGTTGCTCTGCTGTTTCCTGTGGTGTACGGCGGGATGGACCTGGTTCGTAATAAGAAGTTTAATTTTATTGCCGCGTTAGGCTTCATCAGCGTACTTCTAACTGGCGGTATAGGTCTACTTGAGTTAGATACCCGCTGGTTAGCACTAAAAGAAGCATTGATTCCAGGACTGATTGGCTTAGCGGTTCTAGGTTCAACATTTACTCGCTACCCATTTATGCAAAAGATGATTCTCAACGACACGGTATTAAACTTGAGTCTCATTAACGAACGCCTGCAAGAACGCGGTAAGACACGAGCCTTCGACCGCTGCCTAATGTCGTCAAACTACCTGTTCGCAAGTACCTTTGCGTTTTCATCGGCTATGAACTACTTTCTTGCAACCTGGATAGTAACCAGCCCAGCAGGTACTGCAGCATTTAATGAAGAGCTCGGGAAGCTCACGCTCTACAGTTACCCTATTATCGCCATCCCAAGCATGTTGATGATGATGGGTATTTTCTATTATATTTGGCGTCAAATCCGCGGCATGACCTCTTTAGAGACAGAGCAGATATTCCATACTAAATAGTCCCGAAAGCATTTTATGAAATAGCCCGATTACGCACTCGTTAATCGGGCTTTTTTGTACCTATACCACTCTTTACACATCCCAATCTTCGCGTCTCTAGACGTGTCATCGGTTTCTTCATTCAACCTCTTAATACTTGTTTTCGCCATTTTCTCAGTTGATTCTTGAACAAGTTATTCAACAAACAAACTTTATTAACGGCTCAAAACAAACACCAAGAGCAACATCATTAGCCCACATATTTCTCAGTCTCCGCCTATAGAAAAGCAAAATAATGACCACTTTGCGATAGTTATCACAACAAATTCACTGTGCTATTTTTCGGGTAGAATTAACGTACACTTTTGAGTAGTGACCTATCTCACTTTTTGTTAACACCACTTAGAAGCCACCAATTTACTTGTACATTTATTGATAGTAAGCACTTACACCAGATCCAAAAGTTCACCTTTAAATGAAGAAAACCAACTTAGAAACTCGATGAAAAAACATACAATTAGCCGTGAATTTAACGTTTTTAACGGACTCAATCTCAGTTTTGACGTTTTTGACGGGAAGCGTAATTGATAAATTGTGCTTTAAGGTGTTTTCTTAGTAACGCCTAAGGCCTACAGGCCACTCTTTAGGACCCTATTTAGAGAGGTAGGCTTTAGCAACATGTGAGAGGGAAGCACTTGGTCTCTCTGTGAAACAAAAGCAAATAGTAAGGAATAGCTATGCTTGCGCATATTAAAAAAACAGCACTGGCGACAGCAATTATTGCGACCGCAGTAACAGGTTTCAGCTCTGTAGCAACAGCAGCAGAACGCAGCGAACTCACTATCCACCCGAAAGAGTTCAACACCTTTGTTCGCAACTTCAACCCATATTTGGGTGCAACCTACTTACACACAACAACCGACTTCCTATACGAGCCGCTTGTTGTATTTAACGAAATGCACGGCAATGAGCCTGTGTTCCGTTTAGCTGAAGGCTTCAAAATGGCAGACGATCTTATGTCTGTAACCTTTGATATTCGTAAAGGTGTGAAGTGGTCTGACGGCGAAACATTTGATGCTAACGACGTATTGTTCTCGTTCAACCTAGTGAAGAACAACCCAGCCCTAGACCAAAGTGGTATCAACTCTTGGGTAACTAAGGTAGAGAAACTCAACGACTACCAGCTTAAGTTCTACACAACTGAGGCTAACTCAAACGTTCCTTATGAAATCGTTAAGGTGCCAATCGTGCCTGAGCACGTTTGGAAAGATGTGAAAGATCCAACAACGTTCACTAATGAGAATCCTGTAGGCTCAGGACCTTTCACTGAAATTGACACCTTCACTCCACAGCTTTACGTTCAGTGTCGCAACCCTAACTACTGGGATAACGACAATCTAGAAGTAGACTGTCTGCGTGTTCCTCAGATCGCCAACAATGACCAGTTCCTAGGTAAAGTTGTAAACTCAGAGATGGACTGGACATCATCGTTCATCCCAGATATTGACCGCACTTATGCAGCAGCGTCGCCAAATCATCAATACTGGTATCCACCAGCAGGTACACAAGCGTTTCTTGTGAACTTTAAACATAAAGATCCTGCTAAAAACGAAGCGTTGACTAACGTTGACTTCCGCCGCGCATTCTCTATGGCTCTTGACCGTCAAACAATTATTGATATCGCATTTTATGGCGGCGGTACGGTAAATGACTTCGCTTCAGGTCTAGGCTACGCATTTGCTACTTGGTCAGATGAATCGACACACAACAAGTACAAGGGCTACAACTCTTACGACGTCGACGGTGCCAAAGCACTGCTTGAAAAAGCGGGCTTTAAAGATGTCAATGGTGATGGTTTTGTAGATACTCCATCAGGCAAATCATTTGAGCTGTTGATTCAATCTCCTAACGGTTGGACCGACTTCAACAACACAGTTCAGCTAGCGGTTGAGCAACTTGCAGAAGCCGGCATTAAAGCAAAAGCTCGTACACCAGACTTCTCTGTGTACAACCAAGCAATGCTTGAAGCAAACTATGACGTTGCTTACACCAACTACTTCCACGGTGCAGACCCGTACACATACTGGAACTCTGGCTACAACTCGACCCTGCAAAGTGGTGACGGTATGCCTCGTTTTGCCATGCACTTCTACAAGAATGCTGAGCTAGATAACTTGCTAAACAGCTTCTACAAAACTGCAGATAAAGCTGAGCAGCTAGAAATCGCTCACGGCATCCAGAAAATCATTGCTCAAGACCAGGTCACTATCCCGGTTATGTCTGGTGCTTACATGTTCCAATACAACACGACTCGCTTCGCGGGTTGGTGGAACGAGCAAAATCCTAAAGGTCGTCCAAACATCTGGGCTGGTATCCCAGAGCGTCTACTTCACGTACTGGACCTAAAACCAGTTAAGTAAGTAAACACAAACTAAAGCGGTACGTCCGTACCGCTTTCTTCCCCTCAATATCAGTGTTGATGTGTGGCGCTCGTCGTCAGGGGCTTACTCGTTTCAAATTTTGAGATGAGGCTACCAGCAGCAAGGAAAAGCTGGGTAATTAAGGTGTGAGTTATGGGTTATTTTTTAAGACGTTTGTCCTTTTATATGGTGGCACTTCTGGTTGCAGCCACCATCAACTTTATTATTCCTCGTGCAATGCCAGGCGATCCGGTCACCATGATGTTCGCCAATGCAACGGTTCAGGTAACGCCAGAACGTATTGCTGCGATGAAAGAGCTACTGGGTTTTGTGGACGGCAACTACTTCGTTCAGTACCTACATTACATGAAAAACATTCTGAGCTGGGAGCTAGGTACCTCGATTCAATTCTTCCCGCTATCGGTAAATACGCTGCTAGGCAGTGCTTTCGGTTGGTCACTGTTTCTGGCAGGCAGCGCGGTTATTCTTTCGTTCTCAATCGGCTCGGTACTAGGCATTTTCGCCGCGTGGAAACGAGGTTCTAAGTTCGACACCTTCGTCACTCCAGGCATGCTTATCATCCAAGCAATGCCTCAGGTGGTTATCGCTATGATGGCCATGTTCATCTTCGCAATCGGTCTGAAATGGTTCCCTACAGGTTACGCCTATACCGCTGGCACCATGCCAGACTGGACCAGCTGGGCATTCATCAAAGACGTGCTCTACCACGCGGTCTTGCCTCTATTCTGTGCGACGGTTATTCAGATCGGTGGCTTCCTGGTCAATATGCGTAACAACATGATCAACCTTCTCAATGAAGACTACATCACGATGGCAAAAGGTAAGGGCCTGAGTGAAAACCGCGTGGTGTTCAACTACGCCGCTCGTAACGCACTGCTACCAAGTGTGACCGCACTTTCGATGTCTCTTGGTGTTGCGATTGGTGGCCAGCTGATTGTCGAAATCATCTTTAACTACCCAGGTCTTGGCTCAGTGATGCTAAACGCCATTCACGCCCGTGACTACCAAGTTCTGCAAGGACAGCTGCTTATTATGACTCTGTTTATGCTCTTCTTTAACTTAGCGGCTGACATGCTTTATGTCGTGCTTGATCCTCGTCTACGCAAGGGAGGCAAATAACCATGAAAGGTTTCTTACAACTCGTGTGGCGTAATACCACTGCCAGACTTGGACTTTCAATCATAGGTTTGTTCGTGTTTATGGCAGTGGCCGCCCCACTTATCACCAAACACGCACCAGACAAACGCACGGGTAACTCTCATGAATACCCAAGTGCAGTGGTAAAACTTGCCCAAGCGAACCCTGATGGCTGGGTGGCACAAAATCTTGCAGATGATCGCCGAACGCTCCTGATGTCGAAAAAAGCCGATCATCCAATGGGCACAACTCGTATGGGTCGTGATATCTGGTCACAGGTTGTTTACGGCGCACGTGTTTCACTAATGGTTGGTTTTGGCGCCGGTATCACCGTTTGCTTCCTAGCCACCGTTATTGGTATCTCTGCAGGCTACTTTGGTGGTCGAGTTGACGAAGTACTGACCTCAGCCATGAACATCATGCTGGTTATCCCTCCATTCCCATTACTGTTTGTGGTGGCCGCATTTATCGGCGAGGCAGGTCCGCTAACTATAGCCTTGGTCATCGGCTGTATGTCCTGGGCGTGGGGCGCCAGGGTCATTCGAGCACAAACCCTATCACTACGTGAGAAAGAGTTCGTAAAAGCAGCCGAAGTTCTGGGCGAATCGCGCCTTCGTATTATCTTCGTTGAGCTACTGCCAAACCTTATCTCCATTGTTGGAGCAAGCTTCATCGGCTCTGTTATGTACGCCATCTTAATGGAAGCAACGATTTCATTCCTAGGTATGGGCGATCCAAACACGATCAGCTGGGGCATCATGCTTTACAACGTTCAAACCTCATCTGCCATGCTTATCGGCGCGTGGTGGGAAGTGATTGCACCATGTTTAGCACTGACGTTCCTAGTGACAGGTTTAGCCTTGTTGAACTTCGCGGTCGATGAAATTGCTAACCCGCAGCTTCGTTCACATAAAGGTATGAAACGCTGGAAGAAAATCGCAGCACAAGACAAAAAGCAGCGTGAAGTTGAAGTCGCGCCTCAAAATGCACTATGGAGCGGAGATCGTTAATCATGTCAGAACCACTAATTTCAATCCGCAACCTTTGCGTTGACTATATTACCGATGCTGGCGACGTGCGCGCTTGTAACAACGTCAGCTTCGATATCGGCAAAGGCGAAGTCTTCGGTCTTGCTGGCGAGTCTGGCTGTGGCAAGTCAACAGTCGCCTTCTCTCTTATGCGTCTTCATAAGCCACCTGCTTATATCAGCGGCGGTCAAGTACTGTTTAATGGTGAAGACATTCTTCAGTACAGTGACGACCGCATGCAGACATTCCGCTGGAGCGAAATGTCGATGGTCTTCCAAAGTGCGATGAACGCGCTAAACCCTGTACTGACCATGGAAGAGCAGTTCTGTGACGTCATTATGCGCCACACCAACATGACTCGTGAGCAGGCAGTAAAACGCGCTCAAGGTCTTTTGGAAATCGTTGATATCCACCCTAGCCGCTTGAATGACTATCCACACCAATTCTCTGGCGGTATGCGTCAGAGACTGGTCATCGCTATCGCGCTAGCACTGAACCCTAAGATGATCATTATGGACGAGCCAACCACAGCACTGGATGTGGTTGTGCAACGCGAGATCTTACAAAAGATCTATGCACTAAAAGAAGAGTTTGGCTTTTCTATTTTGTTCATTACCCATGATATCTCACTTATGGTCGAGTTTTCTGATCGCATTGGGATCATGTATTCAGGAGAGCTTATTGAGGTTGCACCGTCGAAACAGATCCTTGAATCGCCTTACCACCCTTACACCAAAGGGCTGGGTAGTTCGTTCCCGCCGTTAACGGGCCCTAAGACCAAGCTGACTGGTATTCCTGGAAATCCTTTAAACCTTTTAGAGGTGCCTCAAGGCTGCCGATTCCAAGCTCGTTGTGACCGAGTACATGAAGCTTGTACTCGCATACCCACTAAGCTGCGTCAAATCGAGCACAGCCGTTTTTCAAACTGCCACTTGTACGGTGAACCTATTGCCGTCGCGCAAGAGTTGTCATAACGACCACCAGCGAAGAAGTAAGTATTAACAAGGATTTCTGGAGAACAATTATGAGCAACTATGGTGAACTACTCATAGAAGGCAACAACGTCGTTAAAGACTTTCCGATCAATAGTAATGCGCTATCTCAGCCAATGATGCGTGCGATTAACGATGTCTCATTCAAGATGTACAAGAGCCGTGGATTATCAGTCGTAGGTGAGTCCGGCTCGGGCAAATCCACCACAGCTAAGATGATTGCCAAGATGTATGCGCCAAGCGGAGGTGAGATCAAATACCGCGGTCGTGACATTCAAGAGATCACCTCGCGCCGTGACCTGATGCAGTATCGCGAAGGTGTACAAATGGTGTGGCAAGACCCGTTTGGTTCACTTAACCCAACGCACACTATTTTCCACCACATTGCCCGACCGCTTCTTATCCATAACAAGGTCAGCAAGGGCAACAAGAAAGAGTTGGAAGAGCGTGTTTACGACCTACTAGAACAAGTTGGATTGATCCCACCAAAAGAGACAGCGGCGAAATATCCGCATCAACTTTCTGGAGGTCAGAGACAGCGTGTCAACCTTGCTCGAAACATTGCCGTAGGTGCAGAGGTCGTGCTCGCAGACGAACCGACATCCATGCTGGATGTATCGATTCGAGCAGGCGTTCTCAACCTGATGGAAGAGATGAAGTTCGAGAAGCAGATGTCGCTACTTTACATCACCCACGACATTGCAACGGCACGCTACATCGCAGAAGACATCTCCGTGATGTATGTCGGTCACATGGTCGAATGGGGCGACACTGACGAGGTCATTGCTAACCCTCAGCATCCCTATACCCAACTGCTGGTATCTGCCGTCCCCGATCCATCCAAGTCCATCCACGAGAAGCTGGAAGGAAACAAAGGTGAAATCCCATTGTGGACACCAGCATCAGTAGGCTGCCCATTTGCCGGACGCTGCAAGCACGCCACCACTAAGTGCCGTGAAGCCTTACCTAGCGTTACCAAACTATCAGACAACCACTTCGTACGTTGCTACTTATACGAGAACTAATACCCGGCTCCCTTCTCGGGAGCCTAGCTGTAGGGATAAGTTATGGAAGAAAACATGCAATTACTCACTAACCACATTGGCTACCACATAAACAGTGAAAAGCGCGCCGTGTTAATGACTCATCAGTCACAGCATGAACTCGCTAGTGCTTTTTTAGTGGATGCTCACAATGACGAAATCGTGCTCGAATTGAGCCCTATTGATGGCGCTAAAGTGGATAATTGGCATCAAGGTGTTTTCTTCACTCTCGATTTCAGTCAATGGACAGAGCAAGGTCACTATTACCTACGCTATCAGGCGGTACGATCTCAATCTTTTGAAATCGCCGAGAATCAGCTCTATAACCGCTCCTTCTCGGACATTGTCCACTACTTCAAATCTCAACGATGCGGTGGGGAGTTTGATGCCGCCGACAAGCAAGCTTCGATTGTAGGCAGCCAAGATTCGGTGGATGTCCATGGTGGTTGGTATGACGCGTCTGGTGATGTCAGCAAGTACCTAAGCCACCTGTCCTACGCCAACTATTTGAATCCTCAACAAACCCCTATGGTGGTTTGGAATATGCTCAAGGCACACGACATAGTGTGCGAGCGCATCGAGAGCCCAAACTTTGTTGCTACCCGGCTTCTAGAAGAAGCGCTTTACGGTGCCGAGTTCCTTTCGCGCATGCAGCATCAAAGTGGCTATTTCTATATGACCGTTTTTGACAAATGGAGTAAAGATCCCACGCAGCGAGAGATCTGCGCTTACGAGACTCAACTCGGTCATAAGAAAACCAACCATGAGGCTGGGTTTCGTCAAGGTGGCGGCATGACCATCGCAGCACTGGCGAAAAGCAGTCAGGTGAGCTCACTTTCAAAGGATAACGCCGCCACTTATTTAGAAGCGGCAAAAGCCGGGTATTGGCACCTCAAAGAGCACAACGAACAATACCTTGATGATCGTACACCGAACATCATTGACGAATATTGCGCACTAGTGGCGTCAGTGGCTCTGTATCAAGCCACCTTGGAACCACAGTACCTAACGGAAGCAAGAAGCTGGTTTGATGCATTAGCCAAAAGAGCTCTAAGCGACCAGCAACATGCTTTTTACTGGGCTGCAAATGAAGATGGTAGTCGACCTTACTTCCATGCTGCAGAAGCTGGGCTGCCTAACATTGCACTGACAGAGTATCTAGCAATAGAAACCGAAGCAGAGCGAGTCAAAGCAGCGCGAGAAACGCTCAATAAAGCCTGCCAGTTTGAAATCAGTATCACTCACAAGGTTTACAACCCTTTTGGCTACCCAAGGCAGTACGTAAAAGCCGTCGATGGGGTCAAACATGACGCGTTCTTTATCCCTCATCAAAACGAGTCTGGTTACTGGTGGCAAGGCGAAAATGCTCGCTTGGCTTCACTTGCCTCAATGGCTTTTTTGGCTCAACCGCACCTAGAAGACTCCGCTTTGAAAGCTCAGCTATCGCACTATGCCGATGACTGTATTAGCTGGGTGCTCGGTGCTAATCCCTATGATATGTGCATGCTCGATGGTCATGGCCACAACAACCCCGACTACCTACCGAAGCTTGGTTTCTTCAATGCTCTCGGAGGGGTGTGCAACGGTATCACCGCAGGCTTTGAAGATGAGGCTGATATTGCCTTTAACCCACCAGTTCATAAAGACGACATGCTACAAAATTGGCGCTGGGGTGAGCAGTGGATTCCCCATGCAGGCTGGCTACTTCTCGCTTTGGCACTGTGGCAGCAATACTATAAGAATTAAGGGTTAAATATGGCTAGGTACAGAGTAGGAATTGATGGCGGTGGTACATCGTGTCGCGCCAGAATCATCAATGAACAGCAGCAAGTCATTGGTGAGGCGAAAAGCGGCAGCGCGAACATTATGTTGGGCGCCGAACTTGCTTTGACGTCGATTATTGAAGCGATTGAGTCTGCGGCCCAATCAGCAGGTCTTGGCTCAGCCGATTTTGCCCAGATGGATGTTGGCTGCGCGCTCGCGGGGGCCGAGCACAAAAGCAGCTATCAAGCGTTTATGGCGACATCACACCCATTCGCAAGCCTAACGCTTAACACCGATGGCTACGGTGCCTGCCTTGGCGCCCATCAGGGTGAAGATGGTGCCATCATGATTGCCGGGACTGGCTCCGTTGGTCTTCTGATCAAAGGGACAAATCAGTATGTGGTAGGCGGTCGAGAGTTCCCGATTTCAGACCAGGGAGGCGGCGCTGTCATGGGACTTAGGTTGATCCAGCAAGTCCTGCTTATCCAAGATGGTATCAAGCCCCACTCTTCCCTCGCCGATGTCGTTATGGAACATTTCAATCAGGATATCGACGCTATCGTAGAGTGGTCAAAAACAGCGTTACCACGTGATTACGGTCAGTTCTCTCCGGCGATTTTTGAGTATGCCTACCTCAACGATGGGTTGGCAAAATCGCTTCTGCTGGAAACCGCCAACGACATTGAGATGTTTTTGTGCGCGCTCAACAACAAAGGCGCGGACAAAATATGTCTGATGGGCAGTATCGCTGAGCGTATCTATGACTGGTTATCTCCTGCGGCTCAGCGCTGGATCGTCGCCCCTAAAGGGGATGCGATGGATGGCGCGCTGATGATAACGGGTAACAAGCAACACAACCTTTACGAGTAGGGGTGAGTATGGATTTTCGTGTCGACTTAGCCATTGTTGAACATCTAGCGAAAGGCTGTCGCTTCGGGTTAACCTTGCATAACCTATCCGAGAAAAGTCACGCCAATTGGAAGCTTAACTTTGCGTTTGAGTGCTTTGTGATTCCAGACAGCTTATCACAAGGCGAGCTCACGCAAGTCGGCACCTTCTGTACCCTAAACGTTAACGAGACGCCGTTGTATGCCAATAACCACGTCTATGTCGAGTTTTGCACCGCGACGTCCGCATTCAACTTACTGAGTGATGGCATTAACGACGCCTATCTCGACACCGATGCACAAACCCAGCTTCCTGTTGCGGTTTCACCGATTGTGCTTGGGGCAGTTGACGACCGCCGAGTATCGCTGCCAGAGGTAGGCGCAGGACGCCACGCTCTTATCCCACATCCTCAATACATGGAGTTTGGGGAAAGCGTGTTTGAGCTAACGCGCTACAGTCAGATTTGCGTCGAAGATCAATCCATGCAATGTGTCGCCAACTGGCTAAGTGAAGAGGTGGAGCGTCTATTTGGACTAAGCCATAAATCGATTGGACAGCAAGACATTCGTTTTCGGCGCTCTCCTGTTTTAGATTCTGAAGCCTACAAATTGACTGTTGATGGTTCAGGGATTGAGATTGAGTCCAACAGCAATGCAGGCTTTACCTACGGCTGCGCAACGCTGATTCAGTTGATGGACTTTGACCATGATCGCCACACTATCTACGTGCCTCATGTCCGCATCCAAGACGCTCCTCGCTTTCGCTACCGTGGTGTAATGCTAGACAGTGCACGCAGCTTTCAGCCTGTGACCGAGATAAAGCGCGTTATCAACCTTCTTGCGCATTACAAAATCAATACCTTCCACTGGCACCTTACCGATGACGAAGGCTGGCGCGTTGAAATCAAAGCATTTCCAGAACTAACGGACATTGGTGCTTGGCGTGGCCCGACTCACCCGTTAAAACCGCAGCTTCACAGCATCTGTGATGACTATGGGGGATTCTACTCACAGCAAGAGATCCGCGAGATTGTTCAGTACGCTAAGGATCGCAGCATCCAAGTGATCCCAGAGATCGACATTCCTGGCCACAGTCGCGCCGCGATTACCGCGCTACCGGATCTGTTAGTCGACCCAGAGGATCAGTCTCATTACCGCAGTGAACAAAACTACACCGACAACGTGTTATCACCAGGGATCTCTGGCACCTACCAATTTCTTGATGCCGTGCTTGAAGAGATTGCTCAGCTGTTCCCAGCCCCTTACGTTCATATCGGCGCAGACCAAGTACCTTTTGGGGTTTGGACCAACAGCCCGTCTTGTCGTGAACTCATGGCTGAGCAAGGCTATCGCAATCCGAAAGACCTGCAAGGTCATCTGCTACGCTACGTCGAAGATAAGCTCAAATCCATGGGCAAGCGCATGCTTGGATGGGAAGAGGCGCACTTTGGTAGCAAGGTAAGCAAAGACACGGTCGTCTATTCTTGGCTGAGCGAGGAAGCCGCCATTAATAGTGCCAAGCTGGGCTACGACGTCATCCTTCAGCCAGGGCAAAGTACCTACTTAGATATGGCGCAAGATTACAGCGTTTGCGAGTTAGGCGTGTACCGCTCGCACATTATTACCCTAGAAAACGCCTATCAATACGAACCTCTCGTTCAACTTCATGAGCAAGACCCAATCAAGAAACGCATTTTGGGCATGCAGGCCGCACTTTGGACAGAGAGAGTTACCTCTCCGGCGCAGCTCGACTACATGATGTTTCCGCGCTTGGTTGCGCTTGCAGAAACCGCATGGACACAAGATCACTCAAAAGACTTCCACGCCTTCTTGTCTCGGCTTAAGCCACACCTCCAATTGTTAGATAGACAAGATGTGCGATACAGACACCCATGGCCAGAGAGCCAAAAAGAGAATGGCTGACGTTCAACATTCAAAGCCAACATTACTTAACGAATTTAAATTTTCCCAATAAGGATATCATCATGCAATACGGCTACTTCGATAACGAGAACCGAGAATATGTCATCACTCGTCCCGATGCCCCCGCTCCTTGGACTAACTACCTAGGCACAGAGAAGTTCTGTACCGTTATCTCCCATAATGCGGGCGGCTACTCCTTTTACAACTCACCTGAGTACAACCGTGTAACCAAATTCCGCCCAAATGCGACGTTCGATCGCCCAGGACATTATGTATATCTGCGTGATGATGAGACAGGTGATTTCTGGTCTATCTCATGGCAGCCGGTCGCTAAAAGCCTTGATGAAGCAAACTATGAAGTAAGACACGGGCTTTCTTATTCAAAGTTTAAGTGTCAATACTCAGATATTGAGGCGACAAAAACTCTGTTTGTGCCAAAAGGCGAAGATGCTGAGGTGTGGGATGTGGTGATCCGCAATACTGGGGACAAGCCACGCACCATCAGTGCCTTCTCGTTTGTGGAGTTTTCCTTCAGCCACATCGCCTCTGACAATCAAAACCATCAAATGTCGCTATACTCAGCGGGAACAAGCTATCAAGATGGTGTCATTGAGTATGATCTCTTCTACAACACCAACGATTTCGAAGGCTACTACTACCTTGCTTCTACTTTTAGCCCAGACAGCTATGATGGTCAGCGCGATAGCTTCTTAGGCCTATATCGCGATGAATCTAACCCAATCGCGGTTGAAAAAGGGCAATGCTCTAATCACACACAAACCTGTTACAACCATTGTGGTTCACTGCACAAGCAATTTGTCATCGCACCGGGAGAAGAGGTGCGCTTTGCCTACGTTTTGGGTATTGGCAAAGGCAACGGTGAGCGTCTTCGTCAAAAATACCAAGACTTAACAGAGGTCGATGCAGCGTTTGATGCCATCAAGGCTCACTGGGATGAGCGCTGCGCCAAGTTCCAGGTGAAATCTCCTAACGAGGGGCTAGATACCATGCTGAACACTTGGACTCTGTATCAAGCCGAGACCTGTGTCGTTTGGTCACGCTTCGCTTCATTTATCGAGGTTGGAGGACGTACTGGACTGGGCTATCGAGATACCGCTCAGGACGCTATGGCCGTTCCTCATTCTGCACCGGCTATGACTCGCAAACGAATCGTTGATCTACTGCGTGGCCAAGTGAAAGCTGGTTACGGTTTACATCTATTCGATCCAGACTGGTTTGATCCAGACAAAGCCGATGTTGAGCCATCAAAATCACCAACGGTGGTTCCGACACCAAGTGATGAAGACAAGATCCATGGTATTGCCGACACCTGTTCCGATGATCATCTATGGCTAGTACCAACGATCTGCCGCTACGTGATGGAAACCGGCGAGACAGACTTCTTTGATGAGGTGATCCCATACGCTGACGGCGGTAATGCAACCGTTTACGAGCACATGAAAGCAGCACTTAACTTTACCGACGAGCACGTTGGTGCCACGGGCATCGCCAAAGGTCTACGCGCAGACTGGAATGACTGTCTAAACCTCGGTGGTGGTGAATCATCCATGGTCGCGTTCCTGCACTACTGGGCACTGCAAGACTTCGTTGACCTCGCACGCAACCGTGGCGAGCTTGATGATGTCGCCTACTACCAACAAATGGCGCAAAAAGTTCAAGATGCCTGTGAAACGCACCTTTGGGATGAAGACGGTGGTTGGTACATCCGTGGTATCACCAAAAACGGCGATAAGGTCGGTACCAGTAAACAAACTGAAGGTAAGGTTCACCTTGAGTCCAACACCTGGGCAGTGGTTTCTGGCGCAGTAAGCGAAGAGCGCGGTAAGAAAGCCATGGATGCGGTCGATGAGTACCTCTACTCAGACTTCGGCTTACATCTAAACGCTCCATCGTTCGCAACACCTAATGACGACATCGGCTTCGTAACACGCGTTTATCAGGGCGTAAAAGAAAACGGCGCGATCTTCTCACATCCAAATCCATGGGCATGGGTAGCCGAAGCGAAACTAGGCCGTGGCGATCAAGCCATGAAGTACTACGACGCACTAAATCCATATAACCAAAACGATATGATCGAAACGCGTATCACAGAGCCGTACTCATACGTGCAGTTCATCATGGGCCGTGACCACCAAGATCATGGTCGCGCTAACCACCCTTGGTTAACGGGTACTTCTGGCTGGGCTTACTTCGCTGCGACCAACTATATTCTCGGCGTGAGACTGAGCTTCGATGGCCTAGTGGTTGACCCATGTATTCCAACAGAGTGGCCAGGATTTGAGGTGACGCGTCAATGGCGCGGTGCAACGTATCAAATCAAAGTCGACAACCCAAGCAATGTTAGCAAAGGCGTGAAATCTATCACTCTAAACGGCGAAGCGATCGAGGGGGCTATTCCACAGCAAGCGGAAGGCAGCGTGAACCAAGTTCATGTGGTACTGGGCTAATTCGCTCGGCAATGATGAGCTCCTGAGTGAGCTCATCATTGCCCACACTGCGTGAACAAATAACCTCTTAGGAGAGAGAGATGATCAAATTTGGAACAGGCGGCTGGCGCGCCTTTATTGGCGAAGAGTTCACTAAGGATAACGTGAAGCTCGTCGCTCAAGCGCTGGCTAACATCATTAAAGCCGAAAACGTAGCCGAGCGCGGGTTCGTGATTGGCTATGACCGCCGTTTTTTATCAGACAAGGCGGGACGCTGGTTTGCAGAAGTATTGGCAGCTAACAGTATCCCAGTGAGCTTTATCGATAAGTTCGTGCCGACCCCAATTGTTATGTACAAGGCGAAAAGCATGGGCTGCGCGTACTCTGCATGTATCACCGCGTCTCATAACCCGGCGGATTACAACGGTATCAAGGTGTTTATTGAAGGCGGTCGTGACGCTGATGAGGTGATCACTGAGAAGATCGAAGCGCAAATTGCCACCCTGACTCATCAAGAAGTGATTTCTGGCGATTTCGAGCTGTGCGTGGAGCGCGGCGCGATCACTGTTATCAACCCAATGAACGAGTTTGTTGATTCGATCATCGACCTTATCGACATCGACGCTATCAAACGCGCCAATCTTAAAGTGCTCATCGACCCGATGTTTGGGGTTGCGAAAAACGCACTGCAAACGGTGCTTATCAATGGACGCTGTGATGTTGACGTCATCAACGATGGTAAAAACCCAGACTTTGGCGGCTTAATGCCTTCACCAAGTGCAGCGACACTATATCGTCTTAAGCACCTTGTGGCGGCAGAAGGCTACGATATTGGTATTGGTACCGATGGCGACGCAGACCGCCTTGGCATCATTGATGAGCAAGGTAATTTCATTCACCCGAATGAAGTCCTACTACTGCTCTACTACTACCTACTTGAGTACAAAGGCTGGAAAGGCTCAGTGGTTCGTAATATCGCTACCACTCACCTACTAGATAAAGTTGCTGCCGACTACGGTGAAAAGAGCTTTGAGGTTCCTGTAGGCTTTAAGCACATCAGTAGTCAAATGGAGGCCGACGATTCACTGATTGGCGGTGAGAGTTCAGGTGGTTTAACCATTCGCGGCCACATCAAAGGCAAGGATGGCGTATTTGCCTCTAGCCTTTTAGTCGAAATGCTCAGTGTCACTCAGAAGACGCTTTCCGAGTTGCTATCAGAGATCTACGGCAAGTATGGCTACGCCTATACAGCCGAAGGCGATTGCACCTTTAAACCCTCACAAAAAGACAGCTTGTACCACAAACTCTATGTCGAAAAACTGCTCCCTGAGTTTGACTATGACGTAGAAAAGGTAAGCTACGCCGATGGTGCGAAAGTGTACTTTAAGAACGGTGGTTGGGTAATTGCTCGCTTCTCGGGTACGGAGCCCCTATTACGAATTTTCTGTGAAATGGAAGACAAAGAACAAGCGGAATATGTTCTTCAGCAGATGAAAGACTTTTTGTCTTTGTAGTCACTGTTCCCTTCACTTTTTGCCCTAAGTGACCTCGACTCACCTTCTTGGTCACCTATTAGCAAAAAGCTCCCTATAGGTGGAGAACATCTTTGCCCGGAACGACTGTCTCCGGGCTTTTTTAGGGCTTAAGCAAACGCGACAATGCCCTGCGCATCGACACTCACCGCAACACTTTGGCCAACATCAAGTGCTTCTAATGAGGTGGCTAAAACGCGGGTGCCTTCAATATCGACCACATAGCGACAATGGTCACCCATGAACTGCTGCTCGATAACCGTGATAGTGCTCTTTTCTGACTGAGTCAATTGAATGTGCTGTGGGCGCACCAAGAGTTGGCAATCAGCCCCCTGCTCAATCAAGGCACACGACTGTGCTTCAACCTGGCCAATAGCGGTCTCGAAAGTTGTGTCATTGACATGCTTGGCTTGCAAATAGCTACCACCACCCAAGAAATCTGCAACGAACTTGCTCGATGGACAGAAATAGAGCTCTGATGCCGCGCCATATTGCTCGATTACGCCTTGATTCATCACCGCCATTTTGTCTGCAAACGCGAACGCTTCTTCACGGCTATGAGTCACGAAAATCGCTGTCACACCCTGCTTTTTGAAGATTTTGCGGATCTCACGGATCAGTTCGTGGCGCACTTGGGTATCGATGTTAGAGAATGGTTCATCAAGTAACAGTAGATCAGGTTTGTACGCCAAACTGCGAGCAATCGCCACACGCTGCTGCTGACCACCTGATAGTTGATGCGGGTAACGGTCAATGAATTGTTCTAGATGCACCAGTGACAGCATCTCCATCACGATCGCATCTTGCTCTGACTTCGGAATGCCCTTAAGCCCAAACGCAACGTTCTGCGCCACCGTTAGGTGAGGAAACAGCGCATAATCTTGGAAGATCATGCCGATGTTACGCTGCTCTGGCGGCATCCAAGTTTCACCGTTATCAATCTCTCGCTCACCCAGCGTCATCTTGCCCGCAGACAGGGGTAATAGACCGGCGATCGCCTTCAGCAAGGTGGTTTTACCGCAGCCACTGGCGCCCAGCAAACAAACAATTTCACCTTGATTAACCTTCAGAGATAAATTCTCAAGAATCGTTTGCTCATCATACTGACAAGATAAATTTTCAATCGACAGTGCAGTGGTCATCAGTGATTTTGCTCCAATGAACGGTTAACAATAATGAGCGGTAGTAACCCAACGAGCACCAGCAACACGGCTGGCATCGCAGCAAGCTCCAAATGCTCATCTGAGGCAAAGTTAAATACGTAGGTGGCCAAGGTTTCAAAGTTGAATGGACGCAGCAGCAGCGCAGCATTGAGCTCTTTCATCGACTCAATAAACACCAACAAGCCAGCAATCAACACACCACGTTTAATCAGAGGCAGATGCACGCGAACCAACATCTGGTTCTTCTTACAGCCCATAGTACGCGAGGCCATATCAAGCGAAGGCGACACCTTACTTAGACTGGTTTCGATACTGCCAATCGCTACCGCTGAAAAACGCACCACCATGGCAAAAATCAGCGCAAACATAGAGCCAGAGAAGATCAGACCTGGGCGCTGCCACTCCATCGCTTTGGCAAAGTCATTTACTGAATGATCCATAAACAGGACAGTCACCATCACGCCGATCGCCAGCACCGTTCCCGGCACGGCATAGCCCAGCGACGAGGCACGCATGAAAACGACACCCTTACGACTTGGATCCAAACGGCGATAGAAATTAACCACTAAAGCGACGATTACGCCAATGATGGCGGCAATGATCGAGACCTGTAAACTGTTGATGGCATAGGTTTGAAACTCTTCGGTCCAGCTTTGCTCAAAGTACTTGTAGGCATAAATCATTAACTGGCCAAGCGGGAAGATAAACGCTGCTGATACCAAGCCCCAACACCAAGTTAATGCTGCCCACTTTTTCCAACCTCGCAATTCATAACGAAAATCTTCATGGCTGTTGTACTGGCTTTGAAACAGTTTCTGTTTACGGCGGCTATAGCGCTCAGCACCCAGTAGAAGCACAATCACCACCATCATCATGGCGGAAATTTTGGCGGCTGCACTTAAATTGGAATAGCCAAGCCAAGTATCGTAAACCGCTGTGGTTAAGGTGCTGACTGCAAAGTAGCTAACCGCACCGAAGTCGCCAATGGTCTCCATCGCTACCAGCGATAGACCTACCGCAATGGATGGACGAGCAAGCGGCAACGAGATACGCCAAAAACTCTCTAAAGGGGAGCATTTGAGAAGTCTAGCCGATTGCAGCAAAGAGACGTTCTGCTCCATAAATGCCGCGCGGCACAGCAGATAGACGTATGGGTACAGCACCAAAGAGAGCACAACCGTAGCACCGCCCACGGTACGGATATCTGGGAACCAGTAGTCGCCAACCTGCCAAGCAAAAACATCACGTAGCCACACTTGGACAGGACCTGCAAAGTCAAACCAGTCAGTGAAGATGTAGCCAATGATGTAACTTGGCATCGCTAGTGGCAGTACTAAGGCCCACTGCAATACGCGTTCGCTAGGCAGCTTGCACATGGCCATTAGCCAAGCACTGGGTACCCCGAACACAAGAGAGAGCAGCAAAACACCAACGACCAATTTGATGGTATTGAGAACATAGGTGGGCATCACCGTGGACATCAGGTGTGCAAAAAGATCACTTGATTCACCAAGTGCAGTATAGAAGATCGCTAAAATAGGCAAAACCAGTAGCAGAGTTAGCACTCCACTACTGGTTTTCCAAACAACATTTTTTTCTTTCATTGCCTAAACATACATCAGGCGACGCGAAGTCGAGAAGTCATAAACCAGAATAATTAAGGGGGCATTATACCCCCTTTTATCGATTATAGGTCGAACTTAACTTCATCTAACAATTTGATCGCTGCGCTGTGGTAACCAGCAATGTCGTCAAGCGAGATAGAATCTGCTTTGAAGTCACCCCAAGATGCCACAAGCTCAGAACGCTTAACGCCTTCTTTTACTGGGTACTCAAAGTTTACTTCTGCGTACATTTGCTGAGCCTTGTCGCCTGTTAGGAACTCCATTAGCTTCAGTGCATTTTCTTTGTTTGGCGAGTGTTTCGCCATTGCCATGCCACTCACGTTAACGTGCGTGCCAGTGGTTTCTTGATTCGGGAAGTTGATGTAAACCGCATCAGCCCACGCTTTTTGCTCTTTGTCATTAACCATTTTGCCTAGGTAGTAGCTGTTACCTAGAGAAACGTCACAAAGACCTTCTTTGATCGCTTTAACTTGCGCGCGGTCATTACCTTGTGGCTTACGAGCTAGGTTTGCTTTAACGCCTTCTAGCCACTCTTTGGTTTCTGCTTCACCGTGGTGAGCAATCATAGATGAAACCAAAGATACGTTGTATGGGTGCTTACCGCTACGAGTACAGATTTTGCCTTTGTACTCAGGGTTAGCAAGGTCTGCATAGTTGAACTCTGCACCTAGCTTACCTACACGGTCACGAGATGAGTAAACGTTACGAGTACGTAGAGTCAGTGCAAACCACTCATTCTCTTTATCACGGTACTGAGCAGGAACATTCGCATTAATCACATCGCTGTCTACCGCTTGAACTACGTCTTTGTCAGTGAGCTCTGCAAGACGGCTGATGTCCGTTGTTAGCACAACGTCAGCTGGGCTGTATTCGCCTTCTTGCTGAAGCTTCTCTGCCAAACCTTTCTTAGCAAACTTCACATTTACCTTGATACCGGTTTCTTTCGTGAACTCGTTGAACATTGGCTCAACAAGGAAAGGTTGACGGTAAGAGTAAACGTTGACTTCTTCTGCAGCCATTGCTGGAGCAGCGAAGCTTGCTGCAATTGCTGAAAGAGTTAGCAGTTTTTTCATTGTGTTAGTTCCTTTAATTCATAATGAGAACGTTTATCAGTTGCGTTATTATATTCATATTTATTAGGAAAACAATGATCCAATATAAAAAAACCTGCCATATAAGGCAGGTTTTTAATATAAGTGTAACTAAATATTACTTCATGCTGACGAACTCTGGGTAAGCACCAACACCACAGTCGTGCATGTCCATACCTTCTAGCTCTTCTTCTTCCGATACACGGATACCGATTGTTGCTTTTAGTACTGCCCATACCGCTAGACTTGCTGCGAATACCCAACCGAAGATAACTGCTGCACCTAGAAGCTGTGCACCGAACGTTGCATCACCGTTGCTTAGTGGAACAACCATTAGACCGAAGAAACCACACACACCGTGAACTGAGATAGCACCTACTGGATCATCAATCTTAAGCTTGTCTAGGCCGATGATGCTGAATACTACTAGCGCACCTGCTACTGCACCGATTGCTACAGAGTAAACTGGTGATGGAGACAGTGGGTCTGCTGTGATTGCAACCAAACCTGCTAGTGCACCGTTAAGAATCATTGTTAGGTCAGCTTTGCCCCACGTTGTCTTACAGACTAGCATTGCTGCGATTGCACCCGCTGCCGCTGCTGCGTTGGTGTTTAGGAAGATTTGACCAACCGCTGTTGCATTCTCGAAGTCAGAAACCATTAGCTGAGAACCGCCGTTGAAACCGAACCAACCTAGCCATAGGATGAACGTACCTAGCGTTGCTAGCGGCATATTCGAACCTGGGATTGGGTGAATTTCACCGTTCTTACCGTATTTACCTTTACGAGCACCTAATAGTAGAACACCTGCTAGTGCTGCTGCCGCACCGGCCATGTGAACGATACCTGAACCTGCGAAGTCACTGAAACCTGCTTCTGATAGGAAACCGCCGCCCCATGTCCAGTAACCTTCCATTGGGTAGATGAATGCTGTTAGCACTACTGAGAAGATTAGGAAAGACCAAAGCTTCATACGCTCAGCAACCGCACCAGAGACCACTGACATTGCTGTTGCAACGAATACTACTTGGAAGAAGAAGTCCGACTCTAGAGAGTGGTCTGCGCCTTCACCTTGCGTACCGATTAGAGCACCAAATGATGGTAGCCAACCGCCTTCGCCGTTATCAACATACATGATGTTGTAGCCTACGATGAGGTAACAAGTACACGCAATCGCGTAAAGACAGAAGTTCTTAGTTAAGATTTCTGTGGTGTTTTTCGAACGAACTAGGCCAGCCTCTAGCATTGCAAAGCCTGCCGCCATCCACATTACGAGTGCGCCTGAAATAAGAAAGTAAAAAGTGTCCAGCGCATAACGCAGTTCGCTGACAGTTGTTGCTAATTCCATAATAAATTCTCCAATCCCTTAAAGTGCTTCAGCGTCCATTTCGCCCGTACGAATACGTACTGCTTGGGCTAGGTCGTACACAAATATTTTTCCGTCGCCAATCTTGCCGGTTTGAGCAGCGTTAGTGATCGCTTCAATAACTCGGTCTACGTTGTCTGCGTGCGTCGCGATTTCAAGTTTAACTTTCGGTAGAAAGTCCACTTGGTACTCAGCACCACGATATAATTCTGTGTGTCCTTTCTGACGGCCAAATCCTTTGACCTCAGAAACTGTCATACCTTCAATACCAACATCTGCAAGTGCTTCTCTTACATCATCGAGTTTGAATGGTTTAATGATTGCGTTAATAAGTTTCATGGCATCCCCTTCGCCTTTTATCCCTGTTACGTATTCTAGTAATCAAGGTGCGTGCCAACTTTTTAAACTATTGATATATAAGGATTTGACTATTTCATGTTACAGAAATGAAAATACCTTGCACTTTAATGGTGCAAGGTATTCACAAAAATAATGCGTTTTATGTTATTAGCACTAGGAGTGTGCAAATTTGGGGCAAAGGATCATTACCTATTATGAATAAAACGCTCCCATTGCTCTAAAACTGAGCGAAAATCCTCTAGCCCACACTCGCTATGGCTCTCACTTTCATAGACAGAAAACTCTTCGTCCATTTCCATTAAGCTATCAAAAGCTAAGGAGTTTTCGTAAACATGAACCTCGGAGTCCACCACGCTGAGTGAAATCTCCTTGCCTTGCCACTTAAACTCATTGCCCGAAAACTGGGCAGCTTGGGTGAGCAACTCGGTAATTTCCATGATGGTGCGGTCACTGGTACTGATCTCTTCTTGCAGCAAACGAGCAATCACTTCTTGGCCCATTTCGCATCTCACTAGGTACTCACCTGTGAAACTGTTTTTAATAAACTCGAATTCCATCACTGTTTCTCTTGGTAATCTCGCGGCGATTATACCTTAGTTTGCGAGACAATCGGGTATACTCATGACATCGCTCTCTATGACTCAGATCCTATGCAGCTTAACTCTCTCATTGCTAAACAAATTGTCGATCGTGCCAAGAAGATCATCGAGCACTCCATCAACGTGATGGACGAGAATGGCATGATCATTGGCTCTAGCGACCCGTCACGCTTGCACCAAACACATGAAGGGGCACTGCTAGCAATCCGAGATAATAGAACCTTAGAGATCAATGATTCCGTTGCTTCTACATTGTCCGGTGTTAAAAAAGGCATCAACCTACCCATCATTTACGATAGCAAGGTGATTGGTGTTGTCGGGATCTCGGGCACGCCTGAAGAGGTGAGAAGCTACGGTGAGCTAGTAAAGATGACGGCTGAGCTAATTGTCGAGCAAGCTGCGCTTATGTCGCAGGTGCAATGGAATAAACGCCACCGCGAGGAGTTACTACTTCAACTCATTGAGGGATCAAGTTTAAATGAGGGACAGCTGCTCTCTATTGCTCAGCGGCTCGATCTTGATCTCGCTCAGCCTCGTGTGGCCACGGTGATCAAAGTGATCCCGCTGCCTGGTGAACCAGTCACACTGGAACACCTGCAGAAACTGGTACATCTTCTGGAGTACCCTGAGCGCGACAACATCGTCGGAATTGCCTCGGTATCGATGAATGAGATCGTAGTATTGAAACCGGTGACAGTCGTCAATAACGCATGGAATCGCAAAGAGGAAGAAAAGCGAGTCGCTAAACTACTTAAGCGTATCGACCAAGAGTGTGACTTCTCTATTCAGATGGCCATCGGAGACTATTTCCCTGAACTCGTTGGCATAGCAAAGTCTTACGAAACCGCCAAAGCCACCATTGAGAGCAGTCATCTCAGTGATGGTCCCATACTGTTCTACCAAGACCGGAAACTCTCGGTGCTGGTGAGCAGCATTAAACATGACCCGTGGCGGGCGACTCAACTGAAGGCTCCGATCGAAAAACTGGTAGCTGCAGATAGTAAAGGCGTAATGTTAAAGACACTGCGCACCTTTTTTGAGCAAAACTGCGACCTAGCTCAAACTTGTGAAACCCTCCATATCCACCGTAACACTTTGCGGTATCGACTTGAGAAAATAGAACAGACAACCAAATTAAATATCAACAACTTAGATGAAAAAGTTCAGCTCTATCTTGCGTTAAAATGTATGTAAAAAATCCGTTAATTTGTGCATTTGCACAAATTAACGATAACCAGCAGTGATAAATTCGTCAGTTCGCATAAAGAAAATCTCCCCCTAAATGGCTACTCTTCCGCTCAATAAGGGTCACAAGACCCCACTAAAAAATTAATAAAATAAATACTGCGGAAACCAAACCATGATTGAAGTCTCTACCCTTGGCGCATTAGCAGCTCTGGTTGTTGCTATTGCTCTCATCCTTAAAAAAGTTCCACCTGCTTACGGCATGATCATCGGCGCGCTTGTCGGTGGTGTCGTTGGCGGCGTGTCTCTCACCGATACGGTTGCGCTAATGATTGGCGGTGCACAAGGCATTGTCACAGCGGTATTGCGCATCCTTGCTGCTGGTGTGCTGGCGGGCGTATTGATCGAGTCAGGTGCCGCAACATCCATCGCAGAGACCATCGTTAAAAAAGTGGGCGAAACCCGCGCGCTTCTCGCTTTGGCGATTGCCACCATGATCCTAACTGCGGTTGGCGTATTCGTTGATGTGGCAGTTATCACAGTTTCGCCTATCGCACTTGCCATTGCACGTCGTGCTGACATCTCAAAAACCGCTATCTTGCTGGCGATGGTCGGCGGTGGTAAAGCGGGCAACGTAATGTCACCAAACCCGAACGCCATAGCAGCAGCCGATGCGTTCAACGTTCCACTGACCTCAGTAATGGCAGCCGGTGTCATCCCTGGTTTGTGCGGCATGATCTTCGCCTACTTCATCGCGAAAAAGCTGGTAAACAAAGGCTCGAAGGTCGCAGAGAGCGAAGTCGTTGCAGTTGACCACTCTAAGCTACCTAAATTTGGCGCTGCGATTGTGGCACCTCTTGTCGCTATCGCACTGCTTGCGCTTCGTCCTATTGCTGGCATCAACGTTGACCCGCTTATCGCACTACCACTAGGTGGCTTGATCGGTGCTGTAGTAATGGGTCGCTTTGCCGATACCAACCACTTTGCAGTATCTGGTCTATCGCGCATGGCGCCAGTGGCTGTGATGCTTCTTGGTACGGGTACGCTTGCTGGCATCATCGCTAACTCCGGTCTTAAAGACGGTCTTATTGATGTGCTAACCGCATCTGGCTTGCCTTCTTACCTTCTTGCACCAATTTCTGGTGCCATGATGGCATTGGCAACAGCCTCGACCACAGCAGGTACAGCGGTCGCGTCTAGCGTATTTAGCTCAACCATTCTTGAACTCGGCGTTCCTGCTCTAGCGGGCGCAGCCATGATTCACTCTGGTGCTACTGTTTTGGATCACATGCCACACGGTAGCTTCTTCCACGCCACAGGCGGCGCTGTGCATATGGATATCCGCGAGCGTCTCAAACTCATTCCTTACGAGTCTGCGGTTGGTCTGATGATCGCCTTCGTTTCGGTAATGATCTTCGGTGTATTCGGTCTATTTGTTTAAGGTTTAATTATGAAAATTATTATCGCTCCAGATTCATACAAAGAAAGTCTAACGGCCATGGAAGTTGCCGAAGCTATTGAGGCAGGTTTCAAGAAAATCTTCACCGACGCCGAGTACATCAAACTACCTATGGCAGACGGCGGCGAAGGTACAGTACAGTCACTCGTTGATGCTACTGGCGGCTCGATTGTTACTTGTGAGGTCACTGGCCCGCTAGGTCAAACTGTCGAAGGCTTCTTCGGTCTGATGGGTGATGGTTCCACAGCCATCATCGAGATGGCAGCGGCTTCTGGTCTTCACTTGGTGGAACCAGAGCTGCGCAACCCGCTTGTGACCACCACTTTTGGTACAGGTGAACTGGTTAAAGCGGCGCTGGATCGCGGCGTTAAACACATTATCGTTGGTATCGGTGGTAGCGCGACCAATGACGGTGGTATTGGCATGGCGCAGGCTCTAGGTGCAAAACTGCTTGATACCGATGGCAATGCGCTGGGCTTTGGTGGGGGTGAGCTAAGTAAGCTTGCAAGTATCGACCTTTCTGAGCTAGATCCTCGCTTGGCCGAAGTCAGACTTGAAGTGGCTTGCGATGTCGATAACCCACTGTGTGGCCCTAAGGGCGCCTCTCATGTGTTCGGCCCGCAAAAAGGGGCAACACCTGAGATGGTTGAAACGCTAGACAGTAACCTGGCGCACTACGCAGAAGTAATTAAATCGACCAATGGTCGTGACGTAGTGGATACCGCAGGCGCCGGCGCTGCGGGCGGTCTAGGCGCTGCACTTTTAGGTCTCTTCGATGCCGAGCTTCGTCCGGGCATTCAGATCGTGATGGATGCTGTAAACCTTAGCGAAGTGGTCAAAGATGCCGACCTTGTGATTACTGGTGAAGGTCGAATTGATAGCCAAACTATCCATGGAAAAACGCCAATTGGTGTGGCGCGCACCGCTAAGCAATACGATATTCCTGTGATCGCGATTGCTGGTAGCACTGCGAAAGATTGCGCAGTAGTGCATGAACACGGTATTGATGCAGCTTACAGTGTGGTACTGGGCGCGACCGATCTGCCAACGGCTTTGAAAGAGGCGGCGTTTAATGTCGAGATGACTTCTCGCAACATCGCTGCTGCGATGGCGATGAATTTCAGCAAATAGTTTCCTTTTGCTACAAAACAAAATGCCCGCTCAATTGAGCGGGCATTTTTCTATCTAAAACCAGATTAGAACTCGATGTTACGACCGAAGTTCATTGGCCAGTTAGTTGGGTTCTTCTTGCCTTCACGGATGTGGCGACACTCTGCCAACCATGTCAGTAGTTCCCAACCGAATGCCGCTGTTAGTAGCGCATCTTTCTCGTCAGAGTTCTTCTGAGGAGCAAATTCCGCGATATCTGCACCTACTAGGTTAATACGCTTAGTCGCACGAAGCTTACGGAAGATGTCGTAGTACATGCGCGCAGTTACACCGAATGGATCTGGGCTTGAGTTTGCACTGTGGTCTAGAAGATCCAGGCCGTCTAGGTCAAACGTTAGGTATACTGGACGACCGTCACCTTGTTTCTCAAGGATCTGCTCAACGATGTAGTCGATGCCTAGGTCGTAGATTTCGTCCGCTAGGTAGAAGTTACCACCAATCGCTTTCGCTTTACCTTGTTGTGATGCACACCAGCGGCCACGCATACCAAGACTTACACTCGTAGATGGATCCATCGCACCTTCTGATGCTAGACGGCAGTACCAGTTGCCTGAGTATGACTCGTAGTCAAAGTCTTTGCGAGTCAATAGGTCAAAGTGACCATCAATGTGGATGAGCGATACCGGGCCGTGAACTTTCGCCAGTGCCGCTGGACCTGGGTATGCCACAGTGTGGTCACCACCAAAGAAGAATGGCGTGATACCGTGGTTAATAACCATGTCATCTACCACTTCTTGAGCTGCACGCATTTCTTCGTCTAGGTTGAACTGACCTAGGCCATCCCAGTTTCCGTAGTCGATGATGTTACACAGTTCGAACGGCATCGTACCGTCTTGGTGAATCATGCCCATACCCGTTTTTGATGCTTCACGGATAGCGGCAGGACCGAACTTGTGGCCACCAGCGTTTGGTGAGCACTTATCCATAGTTAGGCCGTACATTGCAATGTCAACGCCTTCAAAGCTGTTCACATATGGCGCACCAAACGCACCAACGTGCTGCTTACCTAGTAAGCTGAATGCTTCAACGCCCTGCTCAGCCATGCGTGCTTGCATAGGAGCGATGTCTTCGTTGATGTAGAAATCAGCATCTGACTTGTTCCAGTAGATGTCTTGGTATAGGTCTAGCTTCTCTTTCGCAATTTCAACACGTTTTGGCTTAAACATGGATAATTCCTCTCGTTATTGGACAAGCAAATCAGCGTTGCTTCTCAAGATAGGCTCATTATAGTGGCTAACCCCTGAGTTATTAATTACACTTCAGGACAGCAACATGATATTTCAGGACATTATTTGTGTACTCTTTAAACCGTCAGCACTTTTTGCAAGCCATTATCGGTCACTGGGAAGCAGTCGTGCGTCAATCTGTCGGCAGTGACTTCGATGCCCAACAATTCTTACGTAGGGCTAATATTGTGCGCATCAATCTCGGTCACTATCACCCGATTGAGGTCTCACAGGTACACCAATTGATGAGCAGCACGGTGAATCAACTCCATATTGACGGTCTAGGGCTTCGCATTGCTAAGCGATTGAAGCTGCAAGATATGGGAGCGTGGGGATACGCTATGATCAACTGCCAAAATATCAAACAGCTGCTCGATACGGGTTTGCAGTTTTCGTTTGTGACCAAAGACTATGTCGATATCCATATTGGCTACGATAGCGAGTGGGCTTACATCACCATTGTTGATCGCTCTGATGGCCTCTCTCCCCAGCATTACAATGTCGAAGAATCACTTTGCCACTATTACCTGGGTATACAACAGTTTCTGGGAGAGCGATTTGATGCGACCTTGATTCATGTCGATTTTGCCTATCCGGCCCCGAGCTACGCAGCGCTTTACAAAGAGGTGTTCTCAGACAACCTAAGTTTTGATGCCAATCAGCATCAAGTGCGCTTCCCCGTAGATTGGATCCATCATGCGATTAGCTTGCAGCCATCTTTGGTCACTCACATCGCCTCACTCCAAAGTCAGCAGCTTGATGATGAAATGGATGCGCCGCTCAGCTACCAGATACGCGTCAAGCTACTATCTCAGCTGAAATACGGCCTTCCTAGTATGGAGGCGGTCGCCGAGGAAATGAACATGACGCCACGCACGCTGCGTCGCAAACTAGAAAAAGAGAACACTACCTTCAAGCATCTGGTTTTGGATACACGAATGCGTGTCGCCAAGGAGTTTTTGGTTAGCTCAGATCTATCGACGGCGGAGATTGCCGACATGTTGAACTACCACTCTGCCCCACCTTTTTTCCGAGCTTTTCAAGGCTACGTTGGCTGCAGTCCTAAGCAGTTTCGTGTGCAGAACAAACCACAATAAGCCCCGTCGATCTCTTCCAAAGTTATCTACTCTATGAGTAACAAGCATAAAAAAGCCCAGTCCAAAGGACTGGGCGTAAAAATCATGTGCGTATGATTTTCAAATTACTTACGGATAGTTTCCGCAGCGCGCTCAGCGCCAACTTTCGCTTCCCACTTCGCGTTTAGCTCTTCGATTGAAGTGCCAGAACGTTTTAGGAAGTCTTTGAAACCGTCCCAGTGAGCGTCCATTACTTGGTGCTCATCAGTTGCAGTTGCAAGCGCTTTTAGACCCCACTCATCTGGAATGAATACTTCGTTGAAGCCAGCGCGTGGGCGGTTTTCTTTCAGTGCTTTAACGAACATGTCAGACTTACGCTTCACTTCTTCGATTGGACCGAAGTGGCTTGGATCGATCACTAGGATGTATGAACCACCTACTGGACATGGTGCATTTTCCATAGTGAAGAAGTCACTTGGTACTGCTGGAAGCTCAGGAGCAATCTTACCTTTCGGGTTGATGATTGCAGTCATTACTTCGTTCCAGATGTTTAGCGAGTATAGACGTGGCGTTAGGAACGTCCATGGTGCTTTACAGTCAGCAACGCGGCCGTAACCTTCGATTAGAGAGCCCCACTTACGTGCATCAGCTGTTAGCTCACCCGTGTCTTGGTCAACAAGTGCTGCAACGTGTAGGTCACGGTCGTTAACGATAGCGTCACAGATGTGAGAGTCGTAACCTTCACCGATCATGATAGACGTGACTAGCGGAAGCTCTTCACCACCGATACATGCAGCGTCGAATGGAGGGCAAGACATTGCTGGATCCATACCGCCGAATGGTGCGTTTAGAGGTACAGAGTTGTTTGAAGACATCGCAAACATGCCTTCTTTCATTGCCATCTGTGTGTAGTTAGAGAAGTTGCCGCCGTCACAGTGGTCGTAACCGAATACGATTGAGATACCGTGCTTACGTGCTTTCTCGATAGCCGTTTGAGCCATTAGCGTACATACGTAGTGTCCAGAAGACTTCTTACCGTTGTAAACAGCCCAAGTGTCACCTTCAGACTCGATTTCTGGAGTTGTAGTCGTATCAAGGATACCCGCTTCGTACGGGATAGTTACCGCTTCGATAACACCCAGACCTTGGTGTAGTTTACCCTGTAGGCCACCTACAAGAAGGTTGTGCGCTAGGATATCAGCGTGTGCTTGAGAGGCACCAATGTGCTTCCAAGATTCAGAAACGATGAATGAGAAGTACTCGTTGTTAAACGTAGTAGTAGGGCTGCTAACTTTAGCCATGGTAATGTCCTCTGTATAAGTAGGAATACGTTTTTATGAAAACTGTAGTCACTTTAACCGATGAGGCATATTTCAGAAGTAACATACTGGATGCTGTTACTTAAACTGTTACCCGTTTTGATGACAAGCGTCACAGAACAGTGGGGCTAATCTGACCATAAAAAAGCCGCTCTATTGAGCGGCTTTTTCAAAGTCTTTTAAAAATCAAGAATTAAGCTTGACCTTTAACTTCTTTAAGACCGTTGTAAGGTGCTTTTTCACCTAGAGCTTCTTCGATACGAATTAGCTGGTTGTACTTAGCAACACGGTCAGAACGGCTCATAGAACCAGTCTTGATTTGACCTGCAGCAGTACCTACCGCTAGGTCAGCGATAGTTGCATCTTCAGTTTCGCCAGAACGGTGAGAGATTACAGCTGTGTAACCTGCGTCTTTAGCCATCTTGATAGCAGCTAGAGTCTCAGTTAGAGAACCGATTTGGTTGAACTTGATAAGGATAGAGTTAGCTACGCCTTTCTCGATACCTTCAGCAAGGATCTTAGTGTTAGTAACGAATAGGTCGTCACCTACTAGTTGAAGCTTGTCACCTAGTAGTTCAGTTTGGTGCTTGAAGCCATCCCAGTCAGACTCGTCTAGACCGTCTTCGATAGAAACGATTGGGAATTGGTTAGCAAGCTCAGCTAGGTAGTGGTTGAACTCTTCAGAAGAGAAAGTCTTACCTTCGCCTTTCATGTTGTAGATGCCAGCTTCTTTGTCGAAGAACTCAGATGCTGCACAGTCCATAGCTAGAGTTACGTCTTTACCTAGTTCGTAACCAGCAGCTGCAACAGCTTCTGCGATAACTTCTAGAGCTTCAGCGTTAGACTTAAGGTTAGGAGCGAAACCACCTTCGTCACCAACTGCAGTGCTGTAGCCTTTAGACTTAAGAACTTTAGCTAGGTTGTGGAATACTTCTGCACCGATACGTAGACCTTCTTTAAGAGTCTTAGCACCAACTGGTTGGATCATGAACTCTTGGATGTCAACGTTGTTGTCTGCGTGCTCACCACCGTTGATGATGTTCATCATTGGTAGAGGCATGGAGAACTGACCAGCAGTACCGTTTAGCTCAGCAATGTGCTCGAACAAAGGCATACCTTTAGCCGCTGCAGCAGCTTTAGCGTTTGCTAGAGAAACAGCTAGGATAGCGTTCGCGCCGAACTTAGACTTGTTTTCAGTACCGTCTAGGTCGATCATTACTTGGTCAACATCAGCTTGAGCTTTAGCGTCTTTACCAACTAGAGCTTCAGCGATTGCACCGTTCACAGCTTCAACAGCTTTAAGAACACCTTTACCTAGGAAACGTGCTTTGTCACCGTCACGTAGCTCAAGAGCTTCGCGAGAACCAGTAGATGCGCCAGATGGAGCCGCAGCCATACCTACGAAACCGCCTTCTAGGTGAACTTCAGCTTCAACAGTTGGGTTACCACGTGAGTCGATGATTTCACGACCTAGAACTTTAACGATCTTAGACATTAATGTTTCCTCTCATTAAATATAAATGTCAAATTTAGGGCAGCCGCACAACCTTCGCTGCCGCCCGTATCCTTTTTACTCTTCTTCAGTACCGCGCTGGTACTCACCTGCTGCCTTAACAAAGCCAGAGAACAGTGGGTGACCATCGCGTGGTGTTGAAGTGAATTCTGGGTGGAACTGCGCAGCTACAAACCATGGGTGTGCTGGGTTCTCGATCACTTCAACCAGTTTCTTGTCTGCTGACAGACCAGAAACTTTAAGACCTGCTTTTTCAATCTGAGGACGAAGTACGTTGTTCACTTCATAGCGGTGACGGTGACGCTCGTGGATCTTCGCGTTGCCGTAAAGTTCGAAAGCTTTCGTGCCTTTCTCAAGGTGACACAGCTGAGAACCTAGACGCATTGTACCGCCAAGGTCTGAGGTTTCAGTACGTTCTTCAACTTTACCTTCACCATCAACCCACTCTGTGATCAAGCCTACCACAGGGTATTTCGTCTCTTTGTTAAATTCTGTTGAATGTGCGCCTTCCATGCCCGCTACGTTACGAGCGTATTCGATAAGCGCCACTTGCATCCCTAGACAGATACCTAGGTAAGGTACTTTGTTCTCACGTGCGTATTGAGCTGCGCGGATCTTACCTTCTACACCACGGTCACCGAAGCCACCTGGTACTAGAATAGCGTCTAGACCTGCTAGTGCTTCTTCGCCTTTGCTCTCAACATCTTGTGAGTCAACGTACTTGATCTTCACGTTCAGACGGTTCTTAAGACCTGCGTGCTTAAGCGCTTCATTCACCGACTTGTACGCATCTGGAAGCTCAATGTACTTACCAACCATACCGATAACAACTTCACCCGTTGGGTTCGCTTCTTCGTAGATAACCTGTTCCCATTCAGATAGGTCAGCTTCTGGAGCGTTGATGCCAAAGCGAGTACAAACAAGATCGTCAAGGCCTTGCGATTTGATAAGCTGAGGGATCTTGTAGATAGAATCTACGTCCTTCATTGAGATAACCGCTTTCTCTGATACGTTACAGAACAGAGCGATCTTCTTACGCTCGTTTGCAGGGATCATGCGATCGCTACGACAAACAAGGATGTCTGGCTGAATACCAATAGATAGAAGCTCTTTTACAGAGTGCTGCGTTGGCTTAGTTTTCACTTCGCCCGCTGCTGCTAGGTAAGGAACGAGAGTCAGGTGCATGAACATTGCACGCTCACGACCAAGCTCAACCGCTAGCTGACGGATTGCTTCCATAAATGGTAGAGATTCGATATCACCAACGGTGCCACCAACTTCAACGATCGCAACGTCATGGCCTTCAGAACCAGCGATGACACGATCTTTAATAGCATTTGTGATGTGTGGGATAACCTGAATAGTCGCACCTAGGTAGTCACCACGACGCTCTTTACGTAGAACGTCAGCGTAAACACGACCAGCAGTAAAGTTGTTGCGTTTTGTCATCTTGGTACGGATGAAACGCTCGTAGTGACCAAGGTCAAGGTCAGTTTCAGCGCCATCTTCCGTGACGAACACTTCACCGTGCTGAGTTGGGCTCATTGTGCCTGGATCAACGTTGATGTAAGGGTCAAGCTTCATCATGGTCACTTTAAGACCACGTGCTTCTAAAATTGCTGCAAGAGATGCTGCTGCAATACCTTTACCTAGAGAGGATACTACCCCGCCAGTAACAAAAATATAATTTGTCGTCATGTTTAACCTGAAGTTGGTTGAATGAGGGAAAATGGATTTCTTCTGGACGGGATGCAAATATACCAGAAGCCCTTTACCGCCACAACGTGAAACTTATCACATTCAAAATTTTTATTTTTTGCTTCAAATCAATAGTAGAAACTTACACCAGCGAGAAGTGGTTCACAAATCCGAGCTGTTTTCTTGTTTTTTTACATCATTCCAAAACGCATCTAACTCGTTAAGGCTAAAGTCTGTCAATAACTTACCTTCGCCCGCAACACGGGCTTCTACACCCTTAAATCGGCGTGCAAATTTGTCATTGGCTTTTCGCAGCGCCACTTCAGGATCTTTCTTCAAATGACGAGAAAGGTTCACCGCGGCAAACAACAAATCGCCCACTTCTTCTTCCAGTTTGTCTTCGTTTACATCGACTTGTATCGCTTCTTCAACGACCTCTTCGATCTCTTCTTGAACCTTCTCAACCACAGGCCCAAGCGCATCCCAATCGAAGCCAAATTTTGCGCAACGTTTCTGTATTTTGTTGGCTTTAGAAAGTGCAGGAAGCGACTGTGGTATTGAGTCTAGAATACTTTGCGCGGTTTTGCCTAGTTGGGCTTTTTCCTTCTGTTTCTCTGCTTCCCAGTTGGCGTTGATCGCCGCTTCATCTTCAAACTCGACGTCAGAAAAAACGTGCGGATGACGACGGGTAAGCTTCTCGTTAAGCCCTTCTACTACCTCATTAAAATCAAACAGTCCCTGCTCTTTGGCCATCTGGCTATAAAAGATGACTTGGAAAAGTAGGTCGCCCAGCTCTTCTTTTAGGTTCGGCCAGTCTTTGTTGTGGATGGCATCCACCACCTCAAAGGTCTCTTCGATGGTGTGAGGAACAATGGTTTCGAAGGTTTGTTTTCTGTCCCATGGGCAGCCTTTTTCTTCGTCGCGGAGCTGAGCCATGATGGTGAGGAGTTGGTCTATGGGTTGGGTCATGTTGGGTTCCTGGTTACGACAAGGGCGAGTGTGATAGCACTCGCCCTTGGTTTTTGTTTTATTTGGATTGAGTTGGGAGCGCGTGGTTTTTACCCCCTCTAACTCCCCCTTATAAAGGGGGAGAACTACTGCTCGCTCCTATCGTCGCATCGCCAAGATTAGTAGGCGATGCGCAGCGAGCCGTTTGCTCCTCCCCTTTATAAGGGGAGGCTGGGAGGGGTAAGATCCACTGAACTAACAGCAATCAACTAAACTACCCCAACCGCTTCACATTCATCACATCTTTAATCTGCTCAATACGCTTAGTCACGCGCGACAACACCTCAATATTGTTCACTTCCAGATCAAAGTCCATGATAGACAATTGGCGCTTGTAATCACTGCGACTCTTCATGCTAGTCACCTTAATCTTTTCGTTGGTCAGCAAGGTAGTGATGTCTTTCAGTAGACCACCACGCTCCATCGCCTCAACACGAATCGTTAAGATGTATGAACCAACAAATCCGCTGCCCCATACCGTATCGATAATACGCTCTGGTGCGTGATGACTGAGCTCTTCAAGCTGCTCACAGTCAGCGCGGTGTACCGAGATACCGCGCCCTTGGGTGATATAACCTTTGATCTGGTCGCCTGGAATTGGCTGACAGCAGCGCGCTAAGTGAGTCATTAGGTTATCGACACCTTCCACCACCACCGCATCTTTGTGCGGGCGGCTTTGCGCTGGAGCCTTGTTCTCTGACTCTTGTAGCTTCTCAAGCGCTTGCTGGTCTTCTTCTTCCGCCGTTGGCTTGTTGACCAAGGCGTTGATGTGGTTGATGATCTGATTGATACGCAGATCGCCACTGCCGATACCGACATACAGCTCGTCCGCCGAGTTTACGTTAAAACGCTTCAGGGCATATTGCTCAGCATCTTTGAGTGTCGCGCCGATCTTAGCCAGCTCGGCCTCAAGGATCTCACGACCCGCTTCTAAATTCTTCTCGCGGCTTTGCTTTCTAAACCACGCATTGATCTTGGCGCGAGCTCGACCAGAGTGCACAAAGCCAAGTGATGGGTTCAACCAGTCACGAGATGGGTTTGGCTCTTTCGCGGTGATGATTTCAACCTGATCACCCATTGCGAGCTTGTGAGTAAACGGGACAATACGTCCAGCGACCTTAGCGCCAATGCATCGGTGTCCCACTTCAGAGTGAATGTGGTAAGCAAAATCAAGCGGAGTCGCGCCCATTGGTAGGTCGACCACATCACCACGCGGTGTAAAGGCATAAACGCGGTCATCAAACACCTGACTGCGAAGCTCATCGAGCATCTCGCCAGAGTCTGACATCTCTTCCTGCCAGTCGAGTAGTTTACGCAGCCACGTGATCTTCTCATCGTAACCACTGCGACCGCCGCTGCCGCCTTCCTTGTACTTCCAGTGCGCGGCAACACCCAACTCTGAGTCTTCGTGCATCTGTTTGGTACGGATCTGGATTTCAATGGTTTTACCTTCTGGCCCCAAGATCACAGTATGAATCGATTGGTAACCATTCGGTTTAGGGTTAGCGACGTAATCGTCAAACTCACTCGGTAAATGCTTGTATTTGGTGTGTACGACACCTAGAGCGGCGTAGCAGTCTTGTAGACGCTCAGCGATGATTCGCACCGCGCGCACGTCAAACAGCTCGTCAAAATCCAGACTCTTCTTCTGCATTTTGCGCCAGATGCTGTAGATATGCTTTGGACGACCACTGACTTCTGCAAGGATGCTCGAGGCTTGCATCTCACTGGTTAGATCGTCAACAAAGTCTTTGATGTATTGCTCACGGACAATACGACGCTCAGAAAGCTGCTTGGCAATTTGTTTGTAGGTGTCTGGCTGCTGGTAGCGGAAGGCGTAGTCTTCAATTTCCCATTTGAGCTGACCGATACCGAGGCGGTTGGCGAGTGGTGCGTAAATGTTGGCACACTCTTTCGCGGCCGCGCGGCGTACCTCATCAGGCTCATCTTTCACTTCGCGTAAGTTACAGATACGCTCTGCAAGCTTAATAACCACGCAGCGAAAGTCGTCAACCATGGCAAGTAGCATGCGACGCACGTTATCGACTTGTCCTGATGCCTCAGAGTCCTCAAGGGTGACGTTGAGCTGACCGATGGCAGCCATTTCTTCCACGCCGTCGATCAGTTTGATGATTTCTTTGCCGTAGTTTTCTTCTAGCAATTCACGATCGTAAAGACCACTAGAGACCACGGGATACAATTGCGCCGCCACCAGCGTCGCTTTATCCATAGACAGGGTAATGAGGATTTCATTCATCTCTCTCCCGCGCCACAACAGCAATGCCCCTTGCTCACTATCGGCAACGATTTCCTCGCACTGACGATACACGTCTTTCAATCTTTTTGAGGTGTTTTTATCTTGCTTAAGTGATGCAATCCAATTGTCCAAATTGAATTGCTCTTCTGGGTTCAAATGCGCGCTTCTTACCGCAACCATTTCTTTTTCTTCCTAGTTTATTGGTTCACTAACCTATCCCAGTTAGCGTTATTACTATGACATCTGCGCTATTTTTCAAACAACGCCATCGACTCAAGGTGACTGGTATGAGGGAACATATCCATCATACCTAATCGAGTCAATGTATAGCCTTGTTCAAGTAGGCTTTGACTGTCTCTCGCAAGGGTAGCAGGATTGCAAGAAACATAAAGGACACGTGTCGCACCTAATGCGGAAACTTGGTCGATCACGCCGCTCGCACCTGCCCTCGCAGGGTCCAACAAAATCTTGTCAAACTGCTGCGATGCCCAAAGCTGCTGAGACAGCTCTTGTTCCAAATTCGCTTGATAAAATTCGACATTCGAAAGGCCATTTAGTTTCGCGTTGTCCGCGGCCCAGTCGACCATATCTTGAACCCCTTCAACACCAACCACGTGGGCACTGCGACTGGCCAGCGGCAGGGTAAAGTTACCCAACCCACAGAATAGGTCTAGTACGCGATCCGTTTCTACTGGCGCTAGCCACTCTAGCGCTTGCGTCACCATACGCGCATTGATCGCTTGATTGACCTGAATGAAATGAGAGGGCAAAAACGGCAGATTGACGCCAACCTCGGCGTAATAGGGCTGCTCTCCGACCACTCGTTCTAATTGATTGGCCTCTGGCATCAAATAAAGCGTGATGCCCATTTGCTCAGCAAACTCGATTAAGCGAGCTTGGTCTTTCTCGCTCAGTGCTTTAGTGTGACGAATAACCGCGATAGGTCCTGACTCGCCAAGCACAAGTTCAAGGTGCCCTAAAATACTTGGCTGTTTAAAGCCATCAAAAATCTTACGTAACTCAGGAATCAATGCATTGAGCTTGTTATCGAGCACAGGGCAATGGTCGACATCGACGATCTGATTGCTCTGTTTGCGTCGAAAGCCCATCATCAGACCACGCTGCTTATCGACATGAATACTCAATCTCGCGCGGCGACGGTAGCCAAGCCCCTCTCCTGTGATCGAAGGTGATAACGCTAGAGTCTGCCCTGCAAACTTAGTCATCAACTGCGATAGCACACGCTCTTTGTGGGTAGTTTGTTCTTCACGCTCTAAGTGCTGCTGGTTGCAACCGCCACACTCATGGTAATGAGGGCAAAACGGTTCGACACGCTGCTCTGAGGACGTTAAGACTTTGATGAGATTGGCTTTGGCAAACTTAGCTTTACTCTCAGTCAACTGCACCAACACCTTTTCATTCGCTAGGGCTCCCTCGACAAATACAGGCTTCTTGTTGATGTAACCGATACCTGCGCCGTGGTGATCCAAGCGTTCAATCTGCACCTCTTGGTGCTTTTTGGAAAAAGAGGTTTTCTTTGTTGGTTTAAAAAAACGTGCCATGACCAGTTCCAAGGCAAAGCGTTAATGCTCTGCGCCTTTAAAATATTGTTAGAGTTTCACTATTCTGAGTCTGAATGATTGTCGAACAGCGCTGCTTTGATTAAGCTTACGTCATCTTGAGGATGCAATACTGGGTATTGTCCCATATCCCCCCATCAGATAATACTCTGTTGGCAAATAATGACTTCGAATTAAAATGACAAGATACGGCCTTCGCGCTCGCGTAATCACATTGACCTTGGCACCGACCCTAATCATCGGTCTTCTTCTGAGTGCCTTTTTCTCGTATAACCGTTATCACGACCTTGAATCACAGGTACTGAATGCGGGGGCGAGCATCATAGAGCCACTCGCTATCGCCAGTGAGCAAGGACTTGTGAATCAGAGCCGCGAGTCCGTACGACGCCTTATTAGTTACGCCCACCGCAAAAACTCAAAATTTGTCCGCAGTATAGCGGTGTTCGACGCCTCTCATGAACTGTTTGTCACCTCAAACTTTCATCCCAACTTTGATACGCTAACGTTTCCCAAAGATAGACCAATACCGTTTCTTAGCTCATCAGAGTTTCATGATAATACTCTGATACTGCGTGCGCCTATTTTGGCAGAGAGCCAGTTAGTATCGGACACCCGAGAACTGACCTCTACCAGCCAGATGCTTGGCTATATCGCGATTGAACTCGACCTATCTTCGCTGCGCTTGCAGCAATACCAAGAAGTCTTCTCCGCCATCCTGGTCATGGTTTTAGGGCTTATCTTGTCAGGCATCTTCGCTTATCGACTCATGTACGATGTTACGCGCCCTATCTCACACATGAAGAATATGGTCGACCGTATCCGTCGTGGTCACCTCGACGTGCGAATTGAGGGCAAGATGCATGGTGAGCTCGACTCACTGAAAAACGGTATCAACGCCATGGCGGTGTCGCTGTCTGAGTACCATGTCGAGATGCAACACAGTATCGACCAGGCCACCTCCGATCTGCGAGAAACACTTGAACAACTTGAGATCCAAAACGTCGAGCTGGATATCGCGAAAAAACGCGCACAAGAAGCCGCCCGAGTGAAATCTGAGTTCTTGGCGAACATGTCACACGAGCTACGAACCCCGCTTAATGGTGTGATTGGCTTTACACGTCAGATGCTGAAGACTCAGCTCACCAATAGCCAGACAGACTATCTACAAACCATTGAAAAATCAGCGAACAACCTGCTGAACATCATTAATGACATTCTTGATTTCTCGAAGCTAGAAGCTGGTAAGCTGGCTCTGGAGAATATACCTTTCGAGTTCCAAGATAGCCTCGATGAAGTCGTCGCCCTGCAGGCCACCAGCGCTCATGAAAAGGGCTTAGAGCTAACCTTAAAAATTGATCCTAAGATCCCAAGCGGCTTGGTGGGAGACCCGCTGCGTATCCAGCAGATCCTGACGAACCTTGTGGGTAACTCAATCAAGTTTACCGAGCGAGGCAATATTGATATTTCCGTAGAACTCAAAAGCACCAAAGAAGACCGAGTGGAACTGCAATTTATGGTGCGAGATACCGGTATCGGTATCTCGGAGCGTCAGCAGGCACAGCTATTCCAAGCATTTAGTCAAGCAGATGCCAGTATCTCAAGACGCTATGGCGGTACAGGTCTGGGTCTGGTTATCACTCAGAAATTGGTAGGGCAAATGGGTGGTGACATCAGTCTAACCAGTCGCCTACACCAAGGCTCGACCTTCTGGTTTACGGTGAAACTCAGTTCAACCGACATTCCTATGTTGGCCCCTATCGACCCAGCGGTGATCAATAACAAGCGCCTACTCTTGGTTGAGCCAAACATGCAAGCCGCCTCTGTGTTGCAACAAACACTGACCAATGAAGGTGTCATGGTGACCTATCGCTCAACCTTACCTGAGCGTATTGAGTCGTTTGACTACATCATTGTCTGCTTGCCTACCAATGAAGAAGTACCACTGACGGTAATTGAGGATTGGATCGCTCGCTGTAAGCAATCGACGTCGAACATCATCATTGGTACCGCGAGTACTCAGCTAGCGCTCTCTGATTACCTAATGCAAACCCATGACGTACAGTGTCTCACTAAGCCATTATCACGTAAGAAACTGCTGCAATCGCTGGTTGAGAAGCAGCCGGCACTTATCGCCCCTGTGGTTGAGGTGGCCTCTACTGAGAAACGCGCACTCAATGTGATGGCGGTAGACGACAACCCAGCGAACCTTAAGCTGATTACGGCGCTTCTCTCTGAACGCGTCGAAACGGTCGTCTCTTGTACCAGCGGTCAAGCGGCTGTAGAGAAGGCGCAAGAGCAGCATTTCGATATGGTATTTATGGATATTCAAATGCCGCAAATGGATGGTGTGACGGCGTGCAAATTGGTCAAAGAGACTCAGCAAAATAGCGCGACACCAGTGGTTGCTGTGACTGCCCATGCGATGACTGGAGAGCGTGATAGATTGCTGTCTGAGGGTATGGATGATTACCTCACCAAGCCAATTGACGAGACCATGCTACTGCAAGTACTCAATAAATGGGTGCCGGTACGCCCATCGGAGCCAGAGTCATGCCTCGATTTTGTCGCACCGAGCGACGTAGCACAGCAGTCAGAAACACCTCAACCGATTGTCATCGAGGCACCGACCTCACAAGTAATCGATTGGAATGCCGCACTCAAGCAAGCCGCAAACAAAGAAGATCTGGCTATCGATATGCTCCAAATGCTGGTCGACTTTATTCCTGAAGTCGCCGAGTTAAGTGAGAATATCCTTGATAATGGCTTTGATGATGTCGAGCAGGTGATTCATTTGATCCACAAACTGCACGGCAGTTGCTCGTATTGCGGAGTCCCAAGGCTAAAATCTATCTGCGCTACGATTGAAAAAGCACTGCGTGCCGGAGACACTTTGGAAGACATTGAGCCTGAACTGTTTGAGCTGCAGGATGAGATGGATAAGGTTCTGGAAAGCTCAAAACTGTATCTAAAAGGGGATAACAGCGAAGATAAGGGCTAGCTTTCAAAGATGACTGTCGCGACGGCATAGTGCCGCTCGTCAGAGATAGAGAGGTGGTTAGACACCACCCCCATAGAAGCCGCAATTTGTGCGGCTTTTTTATTGAGCGTCAGTAAAGGCTTGCCATGCTCATCGTTTGTGACTTCAAAATCATGGAACGTGACACCATGAGCAATACCCGTACCTAGAGCTTTAGAGGCAGCTTCCTTGACAGCAAAGCGCTTAGCTAAAAAGCGCCCCTGCTGCTTCAGGCTCTGGAACTGCGCAAACTCATTCTCAGTCAAGATACGCTTAGCAAACGCCTCACCTGTTCGCGACAACGCCTTCTCTACACGCTCTATTTCTGCAATGTCTGTCCCTAGTCCTAAGATTGCCACTAAGTCTCGCCTCTACTCGTTATATACCGCGCTCAGATTATCCGCGTCGCGCCGCTTCCATGACCGCTTTCATGTCAGCAACGGCTTTATGCAGGCCATCAAATACCGCGCGACCAATAATAGAGTGACCAATGTTCAGCTCGTAGATCTCTGGCAATGCCGCGATAGGGCCAACGTTGTGGTAAGTCAGGCCGTGACCTGCGTTAACCGTGATACCGATGTCCGCCGCGTAGCTTGCACCAGCTGCGATCTTCTTCAGTTCGTCTTGCTGATCTTCTTCCGTTTCGGCATCCGCGTAGTGACCGGTGTGAAGCTCGATGAATGGTGCACCAGCCGCTTTTGAAGCATCGATCTGCTCGCGATCAGCGTCGATAAACAGAGACACTTTAATGCCTGCTGCCGTTAGCTTCTCAGTCGCAGCCTTGATCTTTTCAAACTGACCTTTAACGTCTAGACCACCTTCCGTCGTCAGCTCTTCACGCTTCTCTGGTACCAGACACACGAATTCAGGCTTAGTTTTTAGCGCGATGTCGATCATCTCATCGGTGACTGCCATTTCTAGGTTCATACGCGTTTGCAGCGTTTCACGCAGGATACGCACGTCGCGGTCTAGGATGTGGCGGCGGTCTTCACGAAGGTGAATCGTGATGCCATCTGCGCCTGCACGCTCAGCAATCTCTGCTGCGTGCACTGGGTCTGGATACTTAGTACCGCGAGCATTACGTAGGGTCGCGATATGGTCAATATTGATACCTAAAAGGATAGAACTCATCGATGATTACTCCATGATCAGGACTGCTTCATTCGAAACAGCTCCCTGCTTTTTAATGGTTTTCCGCCAAGATACGGCTTTAATGCTATGCGTGTAAAGCGTTTTGCCGCTTGTAACTGTGTTTTACTTAGGAAACGTCGCTCACTGATGGCGATGAGCTCTTCACCTAAAAAGGTCAGATTGTCTCTCCGCACACTCGCGATGAATCCCTTCTGCTCGCGATAACGATAAGTCATTGTCGGGTCTATAGGTTCGCCGGTACCAGCACAGTGCAAGAAGTCTACACCGTATCCCATTGCAGAAAGTAGAGCGAGTTCAAAACGCCGCAAAGCAGGTTCAGGATTGGTATTGTGGGCGAGCTCTGTTAAAGCTTGAAGATAGTCGTGAAACAATTCAGGAAACGGTATCTCACTTGCCAATACGCGAGCAATCAGCTCATTCACGTACATAGCAGAATAGAGGTTCACACCGGTTAACGGCAGACCAAGACTGATGGCCTCCGCTTGTCTCAATGTTTTCATTGAGCCATTGCCGGACCACTTCAACAATAATGGGGTAAAAGGCTGTAGAGCGCCTTTGAGATTAGAGCGCTTACTTCGAGCGCCTTTGGATAGCAGCGTAACACGACCATATTCCTCACTGAATATATCGAGTATTAAGCTCGATTCACTGTAAGGTCTTCGATGCAAAACAAAGCAACGTTGCAATCCATCCATAGGTCATATTCTGTCTAAAGGGGATCAGAGCAGCGAGTGCTACTCTGATCTAGGGTATTATTTGTTTTCGATATCGTCGATGTAGCCAAGGGAGCGCAGTGCACGCTCATCATCAGCCCAACCTGATTTCACTTTCACCCAGGTCTCTAGGTACACTTTACGGTCGAACAGCTCTTCCATATCAAGACGAGCTTCACGGCCGATGGTTTTGATCTTCTCACCACCTTTACCAATCACCATCTTCTTCTGGCCACTGCGCTCTACAAGGATCAGCGCATTGATGTGGAAGCCATCGGTATCTGGGTTGTAATCGAAGCGTTCAATCTCAACCGTTACCGAGTAAGGTAGCTCGTCACCGGTGAATCGCATTAGCTTTTCACGCAGGATTTCAGATGCCATAAAACGCTGAGAGCGGTCAGTCACATACTCTTCTGGGAAGTGGTGAATCGCTTCAGGCAGGTGCTCACGAACATGCTGTCGAATCACGTCGATGTTCTTGCCGTGCTTGGCCGAAATTGGCACTACATCAACAAATTCCATCTTCTTGGTCATCTCTTGCATGTGCAGCATCACGTCATTGCGATCTTTCACATTGTCTACCTTGTTGATACACAAGATAACTGGGAAGTTCGACTTACGCAGCTTAGTCAGCACCATCTCATCATCGTCAGTCCACTGTGTGCCATCCACAAGGAATAGTACCAAGTTCACATCACTTAGAGAACTGTTTGCCGCGCGGTTCATTAGGCGGTTGATCGCACGCTTCTCTTCGATATGTAGACCCGGAGTGTCAACATAGATCGCTTGATAGTCACCTTCAGTGTCCACACCCATGATACGGTGGCGCGTTGTTTGAGGCTTGCGTGAGGTGATCGAGATCTTCTGTCCTAAAATGCGATTAAGCAGCGTCGATTTACCGACGTTAGGGCGACCTACGATAGCCACAAAGCCACAGTGCTGCTCACCAGTGCTTTCTTGGGTTGTTGCGCTTGTCGAGTCGCTCGTTGAAGCGAAATACGCATCGAGATCGAACTCTTGATCAGAATTTGGTTTATCAGACATTGGTCAGTTTCTCTAGAGCCAGTTCCGCAGCCGCTTGTTCTGCCTTGCGGCGGCTGGTGCCTTTGCCGATAACAGGCTTATCCACACCTGCCACTTCACAGGAAACGGTAAACTCTTGGTTATGCGCTTCCCCTTTAATATTAGTCACTGTGTAGACAGGGAGTGGTTTTCTTCGACCTTGTAGAAACTCTTGCAGGCGAGTTTTTGGATCTTTCTGTGACACACCCGGCTTGATCGCGTCAAGACGCGATTGATACCAGCTCAGCACGATGCCGCGAACCGTCTCGACATCGCTATCAAGATAAATCGCGCCAATAATCGCTTCAACCGCATCAGCCAAGATTGAGTCACGACGGAATCCGCCACTCTTCAGCTCGCCTGGACCTAATTTTAAGTAATCTCCCAAGACGAATTCACGCCCTAGCTCAGCCAGAGTATTACCTCTAACCAAGGTGGCACGCATTCGACTCATGTCCCCTTCGTTTACCTTAGGAAAACGATGGTAAAGATCGTCAGCAATGACAAAACTTAAAATTGAATCGCCCAGAAATTCTAGTCGTTCGTTATGGTTGCCGTGGGCGCTGCGGTGAGTCAGCGCCAGCATCAGCAGCTCGCTATCATTGAACTGATAGCCGAGCTTTTTTTCTAAAAGTTTAATAGGAGAATTCATGCTCTCTCGTTCAGTCTATTCCACCGATGCGATTAAATCTGACACCGGTTGGGATCCATGTAGGCAGAATGCTGTCTGCACCACGTTCAAATTCGAAGCTAATCCAAATGCCAACCGCTTTACCCACTAGGTTGCCTTCTGGCACAAAGCCCCAGTAACGACTGTCGGCACTGTTGTCACGGTTATCACCCATCACAAAGTACTGACCTTCTGGCACAACCCATTCGTTCACGCCATTGCGTGGCTGATATTGATCAACACGGTCACGACGCAGTGGATTCACCAATACCTGGTGACCCACTTCACCCAGCTTTTCATCCATCTGGATAAGCGGGATACCATTTTGGATAAAGGGACTGTCTTGGACATTAGACAGCTTAACCGGCTTACAGTTTGACTCGCCTGGACGCTGAATACAGATATCCTTACGAGCGCTGTAACGAACCGTATCACCCGGCAGACCAACGACACGCTTAATGTAGTCAATATTTGGCTGCGGTGGGTACTTAAATACGACAACATCGCCTCGCTCTGGTTTGCCAGTTTCAACTAGCTGAGTGCGCCATACTGGATCTTTTAATCCGTACGCATACTTCTCAACCAAGATGAAATCACCAACCAATAGCGTTGGCATCATTGAACCTGATGGGATTTGGAACGGCTCGTAAATGAACGAACGCAACACCAAAACAAAGGCAATCACAGGGAAGATTGAAACACTATTCTCAACAAACCAAGATGGCGCGACCGCTTTGTTTGCCGTCTCTTCATCAATTTGATTTGCTTGTGCTTGGATATCGGCCAGCTTCTGCTGACGCTGCTTTTTTAATACGAGCTTATCCAAAACCCAAACGACACCAGTCACTAACGTCACGATGACGAGGATCAATGAGAAGGTATTAGCCATTCAATTCCCTTAATTTTCGTATCTTTAAAAATAACGAAAGTGAAAGCACTCACTGAGCACTTTCACTTCTGCTGTATTATGTCGCCACGTTAAGCAAAAGAATTAGTCTTTGCCTACGTGTAGAATCGCAAGGAACGCTTCTTGAGGCAGTTCAACATTACCGATCTGCTTCATACGCTTCTTACCTTCTTTCTGTTTCTTCAACAGTTTCTTCTTACGGCTCACGTCACCACCGTAACATTTCGCGATTACGTTTTTACGTAACTGTTTCACAGTCGAACGCGCAATGATGTGGTTACCGATCGCAGCCTGAATCGCGATATCGAACATCTGGCGAGGGATGAACTCTTTCATCTTCTCAACCAACTGACGACCACGGCTCTGAGATTGGTCTTTGTGTGTGATGATTGCCAGTGCGTCTACTGTATCGCCGTTCAGCAGTACGTCTACACGAACCATGTTCGACGCTTCAAAGCGTTGGAAGTTGTAATCCAGTGATGCGTAACCACGAGAGGTCGACTTCAGACGGTCGAAGAAGTCGAGTACCACTTCTGCCATCGGGATATCGTAAGTCACAGCCACTTGGTTACCGTGGTAAACCATATCTACCTGAGTACCGCGCTTCTCAACACAAAGCGTAATCACGTTACCTAAGTAATCTGATGGTACTAGGATATTACAACGCGCGATTGGCTCACGGATCTCTTCAATATCGTTGGTTGCCGGCAGTTTCGCTGGGCTATCAACATAGTGCAGTGAACCGTCCGTTTTCTCGACTTCGTAGACTACCGTCGGCGCTGTCGTGATCAGATCTAGGTCGTATTCACGCTCTAGACGCTCTTGGATGATCTCCATGTGAAGCATACCCAAGAAGCCACAACGGAAACCAAAACCAAGTGCAGCTGAGCTCTCTGGCTCATAGAACAGTGACGCATCGTTTAGGCTCAGTTTGCCTAGTGCATCACGGAAGTTTTCGTAATCATCAGACGATACTGGGAATAGACCTGCGTATACCTGTGGTTTAACTTTTTGGAAGCCTGGTAGTGCCACTTCACAGCCATTCTTAGCTGTAGTCAGTGTATCACCCACTGGCGCGCCAAGGATGTCTTTAATACCACATACAACCCAGCCTACTTCACCAGTATTTAACTCAGTCGTATCAACTTGTTTAGGTGTGAAGATACCGATACGGTCAACCCCCCAAACCTGGCCGGTACTCATTACTTTGATCTTGTCATTCTTCTTCAGCACGCCGTTTTTGATACGTACTAGAGAAACAACACCAAGGTAGTTATCGAACCAAGAGTCAATGATAAGTGCTTGCAGTGGATCGTCTGGGTTGCCTTCTGGCGCAGGAATCGCTTTTACGATCTCTTCAAGAACGTCGTCTACACCTAGACCGGTCTTCGCTGAACAGCGAACCGCTTCCATCGCGTCGATACCGACGATCTCTTCGATCTCCTCAGCTACGCGCTCTGGCTCTGCTGCTGGAAGGTCGATCTTGTTGAGAACTGGAACCACTTCAAGTTCCATTTCAATTGCGGTGTAGCAGTTAGCGAGTGTCTGAGCTTCAACGCCCTGACCCGCATCAACCACCAGTAGCGCACCTTCACAAGCCGCCAATGAACGTGATACTTCGTATGAGAAGTCAACGTGTCCTGGAGTATCGATAAAGTTTAGCTGATAGGTTTCCCCATCTTTCGCCGTGTAATCCAGAGTAACACTCTGAGCTTTAATAGTGATACCGCGCTCGCGCTCTAGATCCATAGAATCAAGAACCTGTGCCGCCATTTCACGGTCGCTTAAGCCGCCGCAAACTTGGATCAAACGGTCCGACAGCGTCGATTTACCGTGGTCAATGTGGGCGATAATAGAAAAGTTACGAATGTGCTTCATAGATTTGGTGTAGCTAAACTCTTAAACAATTAGGGAATGAAATAGCGGAAAAAACACGCATTTCAATTAAGTTGGCAGATTCTACCCAATTTCGTTGCGGTTCGCACCTTATTTAGGCAATGGACTGCCCGAGCACCCGCACCAATTCAACCTGTTGATGCGATGCCGCTTCCATCGGTGATACCCATTTTTTCGCAAGTCTGAAGCCAAGGTAGGCAGAAATTGCTGAAAAACCAATCACCACCAGCTCACTGTCGCCAAGCAAGGGCGCCAACCACAACTGGCCAGCCATCGCTCCCAAAAACAGAAACAGTAGCGGCAATAAATAGATCAATGCTGCCGATTGCAGCAGACTTTTCTCTGGAAACGCGATTTCGACAACATCGCCTGGGTTGACGGTTTTGGAGGTCAGTAGGTGCCAGTTCAGCTGTTTGTTACCGACCGCTTTGGTGACAATGCCGGTTCCACAACTGTTTTTTGATTGGCAAGAGCTGCAACTGGTTTGCTGATCGCAGCTCAATTCGACTTGGTAACGATGACCACGGCTTGTCACCGAGGTCACCGTTGCAAGAGCGGTCATCATGGGGTTACGCCTTCATCTGCTTGCTGTACTTTATTCAGTTTAACAGATTGTGCGATACGCTGCGCAGTGGCTGGAGGAATGTCGCCAACAACAGAGATCTGTTTATCGCCGGTCACTATGCTGTGTACGGTGCGGCGCCCTTGGCGAATCAGTTGCCCTTTCATAGAGTTACTGTCACGCTCAGACACATAGACCGAGAAACTAAATAACCCATCGGTGTACATTTGGCTTTCCACCACATCTTCAGAGGCTATCATTCGGTAGCGATTCAAGTCTTTCGGATTGAAACCACTTGGCACCCAACCCACCTGCCAGAACGTATTCTCGATGTTGCCTTTTGGAAGAGACAACACAGCCGGAAGCTGAACCTCATCCAGTGAGCTCAGCATAGTCGCAATGTGATCGTTGATGCTGTAAGAGATCACGCGATACTGCTCTAAGATCTCGCCATCACGATCCAATAGATCGGCGCGCAGTGGTAATTTGCTCTTTTCGTCCACCCACAATACGTAGGAATAACGCAGGCCATCTTTTGGCACCACTCGGAACACCTGCGCTGCAGCGCCAGCCTCTCGAGCACGCCCAACTCTGACGTAGTCGTAGTATTGACTCAGCTTCTTGATGTCACTGTTTAATAGTGGCATCAATGGAGCCACCATCTTACCCGACTCAATCGTAAATGGATCGACACCAGGTTCGATGTAGCTGACTTCGTTGCCGCGTCGGATAACTTCTCGGACAGGGCCGCTCAAATAAACTAAGTGGGCGAGCTGCTGCTCTTCATGAGTCGCATGACGATAGAGCAGAGGTTCGATACTGCTCTTTTTGATAAGGATATAAGACAGCTCGTAGTTCAATTGCTGACTGGCTTCATTCATCTGATGCAACAAAGCCTCTACAGAAGATTCCTCTTCTGCAAAGGCCGAGTTAGCAAACAAACTGAACAGCAATAACGAACTGGTCAGAAGTTTTTTCATTCAATTACCGATTCTGTATCCGTATTCAGCGAGGCGTGGTCTTCGCTGTTTAAGCGTAATTGCAACTCATAGTCTTGCAGCAACGCATTAATGCGACGACGCTGCTCTTGCACGTTAGCGCTTTCGTTTGAACTCGTCTTAGCGACTGAGTCACGAGTCAAGCTCACTGGCTCTGCACTACCGGCAAATGGAATCGTTTGTAAAACAGGAAGTTGCTCAATCTCTGGCTGCGTTGCATCTTGGCCAGAGAACTGTTGAACACCCAAAATTACAGCCATGGATACGCACGCCGCAATACCCACTTGACCAAACTGCGTGAGCCACGCTGGCAACTGACGCTTCGCCTGTGAAGGCGTTGGTTGTGATTCAATCGGAGTAACCGTTTCGGTGTTCACGCTTTGATGCGCAGGCTCACCTTCAAGAGCTAGCGCCACACTTTCAGCGATGTTCCAATCCAGACTCTGGGGCTCATCACCTCGCATCACATCACCGATCAGATGATAGTTTTGCCAGGCTTCTTTGCTCTCCTGATCGTTCTCTAACGCTTCAATTAACGCGTCATCGATCAGGTCTCCATCCATGAATGCTGAAAGCTTCTGTTTGTCAGCCATTATATTCACCATAGTTGTAACTAGTTTTAGCGTTGAAGAAGAGGCTTAATCTTCTTCTCTACCGCTTCACGAGCACGGAAGATGCGCGAACGCACCGTTCCTACTGGGCAATCCATTACTTCTGCGATTTCTTCGTAGCTCAAACCATCAAGCTCACGTAAGGTCATCGCAGTCTTTAAGTCTTCTGGTAACGCTTCAATTGCAGCGAAAACTGTTCGCTTCAATTCGTTCGACAACGTTAAGTTCTCAGGGTTCGAAATTTCTTTCAAAGCGTTACCGGTTTCAAAAAATTCGGCATCTTCTGCATCCACATCGCTGGCAGGCGGTCTTCGACTCTGTGCCACTATGTGGTTTTTTGCGGTGTTCACTGCTATGCGATACAACCAAGTATAGAAGGCACTCTCGCCTCTAAACGTCGGGATCGCTCGATACGCTTTAATAAATGCTTCTTGGGCTATGTCCGCTACATCGCCCGAATTGCTCACGTATCTTGATATGAGATTGCAAACCTTGTTTTGATAGCGCAAAACCAATAGGTTAAATGCTTGTTTATCTCCACTTTGAACGCGCTCAATCAACACCTGATCGGTCGGCTGCTCGTTCATGCGAGCGTTCACTCCTATTCGTTATTACTCTTACCTTCTCAGATATGAGTATTAATTATGCATAATGTAGTCTTGACACCACCGCTAACATGAGCACTATTGTGACTCTATGCAATTTGGAAAGTTCCAAAATTTCTGCATTTTTTTGTTATTTATCATTCACAATGTGATTTGGCGTCAACTACAATGGGGTCAATTCTCTAGAATGGATTACTTAACGCCGCAACACAACGAGTTTTTCAATGTGTTACTCAAGGTGGTAATCCTCATAGCAAGTGCCCTTCGCCAGCTGCATTAGGCAGCTTCCTATCGTGCACTTTTAGCTGAGTAGAGTTTGCTAGCTCTACTATAGGTCAGGATTTTAATAGAATTATGAACACAAACCGAGAACATCTTTGTGATGTTTTAGTCATAGGAAGTGGCGCCGCTGGTCTTTCTCTTGCGCTTCGAGTTGCTGAGCGCGCGAAGGTTATTGTTTTAAGTAAAGGCCCGCTAAGTGAAGGGGCAACTTACTACGCCCAAGGTGGTATTGCAGCTGTTTTTGATGAAGCCGACAGCATAGAGTCTCATGTCAATGACACCAATATTGCTGGTGCAGGGCTGTGCGAACAAGATACCGTGCAGTTTATCGCTGAGAACGCGAAAGAGTGTGTGCAATGGCTCATCGACGGTGGCGTTCCATTTGACCAAGTTGAAACAGCCAAAGACGAAGCCCCTCGTTACCACTTAACTCGTGAGGGTGGTCATAGCCATCGCCGAATTCTGCACGCGGCTGACGCCACAGGCATGGCGATGCAAACAACACTTCAAGACAATGTATTAAGCCATCCAAACATTGAGATCTTCGAACGCTATAATGCACTCGATCTTATTACCGAAGATAAAGTAGGCGGGCGCAAAGACAAGGTTGTCGGGGCTTATATCTGGAACCGAAACCAAGAACACGTTGAAACCGTGCGCGCTAAGTTCGTGGTCCTCGCGACAGGCGGTGCCTCTAAGGTCTACCAATACACCTCAAACCCTGATGTATCATCGGGTGATGGTATCGCGATGGCATGGCGCTCAGGCTGCCGCGTTGCGAACCTAGAGTTCAATCAATTCCATCCAACGTGCCTTTTCCACCCAGACGCGCGTAACTTCTTGCTTACAGAAGCACTGCGTGGTGAAGGGGCTTACCTAAAACGCCCAGATGGCACTCGTTTCATGCCTGATTTTGATGAGCGTGAAGAGCTTGCGCCGCGTGATGTAGTCGCTCGCGCTATTGACTTCGAAATGAAGCGCCTTGGCGCAGATTGCATGTACCTAGACATCAGCCACAAGTCAGAAGAGTTCATTATTAAACACTTCCCGACCATTCACATGCGCTTGCAAGATCTGGGTATCGACATGACCAAGGAGCCGATCCCTATCGTTCCTGCCGCTCACTATACCTGTGGTGGCGTCATGGTGGATAAAACCGGTCAAACCGATCTCGACCAGTTATACGCCATTGGTGAGGTGAGCTACACTGGCCTTCACGGCGCCAACCGTATGGCATCTAACTCACTGCTCGAGTGTGTGGTGTATGCCTGGGCAGCGGCGAAAGATATCCTGACCAAATTTGACGATGCGAGCGTGGTTGATGCTATTCCAGACTGGGATGAAAGCCAAGTCAGCTGCTCTGATGAAGAGGTTATCATTCAGCATAACTGGCACGAGTTGCGTCTATTTATGTGGGATTACATGGGGATTGTTCGCACCGACAAACGCTTAGAAAGAGCGCTGCGTCGTATTCAAATGCTTCAGCAAGAGACGCACGAGTATTACAGCAACTTTAAGGTATCCAACAACCTACTCGAGCTTCGTAACCTTCTTCAAGTTGCAGAGCTGATGGTTCGTTGTGCGATGCAGCGTAAAGAAAGTCGTGGTCTTCACTACACGCTAGATTACCCAGATATGCTAGAGAACAGCGGGCCAACTATTCTGACACCTAATGAGTAACGAGCGCCCAACGAATCCTTGATTCGACTCAGCTATCTTTAAAAGCAGCCGCTACATCGGCTGCTTTTTTATGCTCACGATTAAGTGACGATAACTGGTTTCACAAGCTGATGAGCGCCAGATAAGACGCCAACCATGTCGATTATCTTTTATCGCAATCACACAGGGCGATAACGCGAGACTAAACTGTACGTTTCTCAGCGCCTCACTGTTTAGATACCAAACCTCGTCTTTAAACAGCAGCCGTCCAACAACACAGGGCCTGAGCATTGAAGAGGTCATAACAAAAATAAAAACAACTGGCACAATGACCAAAGGAATAGGCGAGAAGACGATTAGGCTACAGAGGAATAGCCTGATACTGATATCAATATAGAAGGGGAAAGCAGAAAAATGAAGGAGCAGGTCAAGGTGATGAGTCGATGCCTGCCCCCCAGACAACAGAATTAACGCACTTTGCTTAGGTTATGTGCCACGATTTTGTCGACCATTGACGCATGGCCAAGATTCTCGCTACGTCCATGCCCCATGACCCAGGTAAACAGGTCAGGATCATCGCATTCTAGCAGGGATACGAAGTCTCGTTGCTCTTGATCGTTGAGAGTATCAAAGCACTCCTCAAAGAAAGGCATAATTACCACGTCGAGCTCCAACATACCTCTACGACACGCCCACTTGATGCGCGCTTTTTCTTCACTAGAGTACATTCTAATCTCCATCTACTACTCAATATGAGCCGAGTGTAACAAGCAAGTGCATGCCCCACCACACTCTGTATCACACAAACTCAACTTTGCTCACAAGATTTCGTGCAACACACTCAATCTTATTTGCTTCTCTCGTCCTCACCCCATTTATCCTGCGCAGTTTAAGCTGACAAATGCCACGGTGAGGATTAACATAGCCACTATGTTTAACAATGAGATCACAATCTATGGAATGGCAACCAAGCATTCAAGCACTATCTTTAACGCCAGAGACAACGCTACCTTCATTAATGTTTACGCCGCTAACGTCATGGGGCGCCATTGAGTTATCGGGAGACGATGCCAAGTCTTATCTTCAAGGTCAAGTAACGTGTGATGTGGTCTCGCTTGAGCCTCAGCAGTCAACATTGGGCGCGCATTGTGATGCCAAAGGCAAAGTGTGGAGTATTTTCCGCCTATTTCATACCGAGCAAGGCTACGCAATGTTTCAACCTCAGAGCGCAATGGTTCAAGAACTCGCAGAACTGAAAAAGTATGCGGTATTTTCTAAGGTGGAATTTACCCAAAGTGATAAAGCCTGCTTTGGCGTGCTGGGCGAGCAGGCTACCGCTTGGGTCGAGCAGCACTTCCCAGCGGGCGGCGACGTAAGACAACACAACGACAGTACTGCGGTAAAAGTATCCGATGATAGATGGTTTGTTCTGGCTGATACTGAGCTTGTCTCAGCGCTACAAAGCCAGGATTCGCTTACCTGGGTTCAAGAATCACTATGGACCAAGTTCGATATCGAGCAGGGCCTGCCTACACTAACGGATGCTATGCAAAGCCAACACATTCCTCAGGCGTTTAACCTGCAAGCACTGGATGGTATAAGTTTCAGCAAGGGTTGTTATACAGGTCAAGAAACCGTAGCAAGAGCAAAATACCGTGGGATCAACAAGCGCATGCTGGCAACGGTAAAAGGCACATTACCAACGCCGGTCGCAGACGGTGACGAAATCGTTATTGAACGTTCGGTTGGCGAAAACTGGCGTAAAGCGGGCGATGTCCTAGCCACATTCCAATACGATGACAACACCCTGCTTGCCTCTATTATCGTCAACAACAACCTTGAGCAAGATGTTGAGTTCCGTCTATCGTCTCAGCCAGAAAGTCGTCTATCGCTCACACTTCCTCCTTATCCGCTGGATGAAGAATAAGAGATGATCAACACCCCGATTACTGAGTATCTGACACGAAACGGCATTGCGTTTCGTGTCCTTATGCAATCTAGAGAGGCCGTATCCATTGAAGATGCGGCGTTATTACGTGGTATCAAGCCCAATATGATGGTGAAAACCATGGTACTCAGAGACATGGGCAATCAATATGCCCTCGCGTGTTGCCCGGGTGATCGCCAAATTGACCCAAAGAAAGTACGAGCACAGCTCCAGTCCCGACGTATGACGTGTGTCGATAGCAAAGAAATTGAGTCGCTAACCGGATATCAAATAGGGACAGTCACTCCCCTACTTATCAAGACCCCAATGCCAGTTCTCTTTGATCATTCTCTCCAAACTACACCCACAGTGACAATTAGCAGTGGTGAGCGCATTGCGGGCATTGAGCTCGCTCTTAGCGATCTGGTTCAGAACTGCTCTCCAATATGGGGTGACATCATTCGTTAGCGCCCAATTAAACGGGATCTTATGTAATATTTTGTTTACTCTGCGCAAGGAACTGTGAGAACCGTCGAGTTTTATCACTTACCTTAATGAAAAGTTATACATTTATTCAGCATAAATAGTCACAGAGTAAAAATTACGATATGGTGGTTTTGTGTTCAGTTCATCGTCACGACGAACTGAATATCACACTAGAGTGAATCTCTGCCTAGTGCAGTAACTCCACTTTTGTGTAATGCATCTGTGACATTTGGCCCGCTGTGCGGGCTTTTTTTTACCTGCTAGTATCGACTTTATCGCCCTCGCTCAATCTGTAAAAGTTTATGTCTGGTGACAACTTTTTCTGATTTCTCCGGTCTATTAATCCGTAAGCAATAGCAAACGTGCGCATTTCTCCCTCACTAACGACTGGAGAATAATGTTGATTCTCGTTTGCTAGTGACTAGCCTATCTGAAACAGGATACCGAAATAAATGGAAGCCCCCACAACGCGCTTTTGTGCTAGGTATCACGCGGAATAGGCTGGCAAGCGGAAGAATTGCAAAACGCACCACAAAACCAAAAAGTGACCCAGATAGAGGACGAATTAAGCCCTCTCAATCACACAATTTAGCTAGGGTTTTATCTATAATTCTCGAGCTAAGACAATGCTAGGTAACACGATAAGGAAGGCTAAATGAGACTGTTTAAGCGCTATACGCCAGGTATGATTGCTAAACATATAAGTCGATTGTTTAAAGGAAAGATCTACATCTATGGACTCGGTGGCTTTGAGTTCGATAACGGCAAACTGATCATCCCAGAGCGTGCAGAGAAACGCCACTTTCAAGCCGTAAAAGAAGTAAATCAAGAAGTGATGAAACTGAGGTGCGCCTACGCATAGCTGAAAGTTTAGTCATAATCTCGCTGCGCTCTCATCAACATCAAGGCAGCATCGCGTTAGACCCGAGCTCCTAAACATAGGCTCGCAAGCATAGGCTCATTGGAATCAGCGCATTAGAAAAACACAACCGAATTAAGAAAGGACAGCATTCATGCTGTCCTTTTGCTTTTGGATCAGAGACTACGATTAATCTTGATTCACAACCGCTTTTGCAAGCTCAGGTAAGCGACCTCGCATCCCCAATGCACGACTCATAATTTCCTGTTTTGCCCCCGGTAATTGCCCTACTAGGCTCATACCGATACCACGGAATAACTTCTTGGCTGGGTTATCGCCTTCAAACAGGTCCTTAAAGCCTTGCATAGCGGCAATCATTTTCGCCGCCTCGGCTTTACGCCAGCGTTCGTATTCTCTTAAATGACGTTTGCGACCCAAGTCTTGTCCTGAGCTCCATAGTTTAAGCAGTTCCTGTGCTAGGCTCGCCGCATCAAGCAGCCCAAGGTTAACCCCCTGCCCTGCTAATGGATGGATCGTATGCGCCGCATCACCCACCAAAGCAACGCGCTCAGTTGCAAAATCTCGAGCATAACGCATGGTCAGCGGGAAAACGCGTCGCTCAGACTGAACTTGGCATAAACCTAAACGGCTATCAAACTCAGCAGTCAACGCTTTATTGAACTCAGCATCTGACATCTTTGCGAGTTTTTCTGCTCGCGTTGGCTCTGTCGACCACACGATGGAACACAGGTTATCATCCACCATAGGTAAGAAAGCCAGTGGGCCTTGAGAGGTAAACACCTGTCGAGCGACACGCTGGTGATGATCCTCTACCGAAATATTCGCAACCAAAGCGCTATGACCATAATCCCAATGCGTCAGAGGAATATCTTGCTGCTTTCGAACCCAAGAGTTGGCGCCATCTGCACCAACGATGAGTTTGCTCGTAAAGGACTGACCGTTATCCAGTGTGGTCCAAACCTCGCTCTCACCAATCGCCATCGATTGACAGCGGTGCGGCATAAATAGCGTCACGTTACTTTGCTGTTCCACCTGTTCTAGCAGCGCTAACTGAATCACACGATTCTCAACAATATGACCGAGGTTCGGTTGAGACATTTGGCTGGCAGAGAATTCAATACGTGCAAAGCTATCTTGCTCCCACACTTCCATCGCCTGGTAGGGTGCGCAGCGGTGACTTTGGATCGCTTCCCATGCATCCAGATTTTTTAATATGGTTTCGCTCGCGCGGCTAAGTGCGGAGACGCGAATATCTGGGTCTCCACTCAAATCTTTGGAAGGTTGAGAGCCTTCCACAATTGCAATTCGAATTCCGGTATTTTTTAGGGCACGCGCTAGCGCCAGCCCCACCATTCCGCCACCTACAATGGCGATGTCAAAACTTTGCATCTTTGCCTTACCTTTTCACCACGCCCAACGCTCGGTTGAACACTGGCGTCTTCAGACGTGGGAAATTGTCCATCATTGCCAATCCAAGATTTCGAGCTACGCGAAGCGTGAGCAAATCGTTGGAAAATACATGCACCAAACCTGATGTCATGGTTATCGTCAGCTCTCTATCCGACTGACGTTGTGCCTGGAACCTTGTTAGATTAGCGTAATCGCCGACATCTTTAAGGTTTTCCAGTAACGAATCGACCAGAGTCGCAATATCGCGAATTCCCAGGTTGAAGCCTTGCCCTGCTATCGGGTGAAGAGTTTGTGCCGCATTGCCTACCGCAGCTACTCGATGACTCACGATTTGCGGACGGTGTTTGAGCAAAAGTGGATAGCTAACCACAGAGCCTACGCGAGTAAACCTCCCCAAACGCCACCCAAATGCCTGTTGCAGTTTCTCAAGAAACGCCGACTCTGAGAGTGATTGTACATCCGCTGCCTCTTCTGGAGGCAAACACCAAACGAGTGAGCTGCGCGATTGTGACATTGGGAGCAAGGCCAATGGACCATGTTCGGTAAATCGTTCAAACGCTCGACCGTTTGGTGCCTCGCTAGTCAGCACATTCGCAATAACGGCAACTTGATTGAAATCTCGAATCTCTTGTCCTAGTCCAACCGCTTGGCAAATTGCAGAATCTGCACCGTCGGCGGCAACCACCAGCTTAGCTTGAAGCTGCTGGTCACCTTCGTCAGAGGTGAGGTCAAGAACTACTTCGCCTTGTTGCTGAACAAGGTGTGTTACTGCGCTTGGACAGAACAAATCGATGTGGGAGCGAGTGGCTAGCTCATCGCTAAAACGCTGACCAACTTCAGCTAATTCAACAACATAACCCATCGCATCCAGACCTTCTTTATCAGCATGGAAGTCAGTCATTCCAGCATGACCTCGGTCTGAAACATGAATATGTGTGATCGGCGTAGCGTGATCCTCGATGAGACGCCAAAGGTCGTAACGTTTCAGAAGTTCGACACTGCCATAAGACAGAGCAATAGAGCGAGCATCAAAGCCCGGGTGAGCGGCATTACCTTGCGCATATGGCTCGACGACCGCAATCTTTAACGCATGATTAGTGCTGGAATCTAGCGCCATGGCAAGCGTTGCGCCTGCCATAGCTCCACCAGCAATAACAACATCATACTCTTTGGGCACGGATATTCTCCTTGTAGCCAAACCCTCTCCGACCTTAGTGGATGGTAGGTGTCTCTGATTCTTTACTTGGTTTTACGCCAAACTCAGCATGGATGGTCAGAACGCACGCTTTAACATGCTCAATAACCTGCTCAAGCAACTGTGCCTGCTCTTCCATATCATCATCTTCATCGATGCCTAATCTTGCGATCTCTTCTAGGTCAGCGAGCGCTTCTTTGGTGTCCGCCGATGCCTTAGCAAGCTGAGCATTAATAAGCCCCAAGCCAGAGATGAAGTGATTGACCCACTCGCTGAGCCCATCTGCTTGTTCGAACAGATCGGCTTCCACACCTTCACCAGGGATAAACAGTGCGAGCTCAAAGCTCTGCTCAGCCGTAAGCTCTTTGATAGAAAGATCAAGAAGCTCTCTTGAGCGAGTCAATAATGATTGCGGCCAACCGAGTCCATCATTGGTGTAATCAAACAATAACGGTTGCCAGCTGTCATCCTTTAGCCCTAAACCACCACTCAACATACCGACCAATAGGCCGTGTAGTTCTGCTGGGGAAACGGCAAGTCCTGCCTGCTGTAGCTCTGTCGCCACCGCAATGTAATCGGGTAGTGTTGATTCACTCATAACGATACTCGTTGTCCTGTAGGGTAGTCAGCGGTAAAAAGAACAGACTACCTTGATTCAAATTTGATGTGCCATGCTACCACTTCACACACTTGGCGGAAATGGTGTCGCGCTCGTTTCTGAATAGCTTTTGTGCGAATTGTCGATTTCGTGTGTGATTAGCCACGCATTTGACACTGAGTCACCGGAAAAGCTTGAATCTTAATGTGGCTTTACCTATAGTTTCTCCCTCAACATTACCGCTATTGGTGATACTTAAAAGAGTTCTTGTCATTATGGAAAATCAAGCTGTCGAAGTTGAAATATTGGGTAAACTGACTCGGGTAAATTGTCCTGCAGATCAGAAAGATACCCTTGTTCAAGCAGCGAAAGACTTGGATAACCGATTGCAAGAAATGTCCGAAAGGACTAAAGTAACCAACGAGTTGAAACTGCTTACCATCGCGGCGCTTAACATGTCGTATGAGCTTAACAACCGCAGTAATGAGTCACTTCAAGAAGTGACTGAAATGAACGAGCGCATGGAGCAGCTCGCGGCATCACTTGATGATGCCATCAGCAAAGTAAAGCAAGGACAGCAAGCCTAATTTTACCCTGGGGTGTGCGTCAGTGGATTTAAGTCCCTGAGCCGATAAGCAATACCAAAGGGTTAGTACTTGATAGCTATTGAGCAAGCTCGGCCCGTACCGAGAAGCCTACGGTTACCATTGCTGATCCGCCTTGAACCAGCTGGTTCAAGGGCCACAATCCTCAACGGCACTCTGGGGTATTCCTAATGTCATTATCGACTAGGCAGCAAATTCGAACCTTGATTCGAGGTCGCCGCCAAGCCATCAGTTCAGATCAACAAATCCGATACTCTGATGAGTTAGTCGAACGTGCTAAGCAGTTACCAGAACTTAGCCGAGCGAAAAAGATAGCCCTGTATCTTGCCACCGATGGTGAGCTAGATGCCCAGCCAATGATTGAATGGTGCTGGCAGCAAGGCATCGACACCTACCTTCCCGTGATTCACCCTTTTTCCAAGGGCCAATTGTTGTTTCTGCGTTACGCACCGACAACGCCTCTGGTCTACAACCAATATAGAATCCTCGAGCCGCGCCTTGATAAGCAAATGATTTGTCCTGTCGCTGACCTCGATATCATTTTTACGCCACTCGTCGCCTTTGACGAGCAGGGTCAACGCTTAGGTATGGGTGGGGGTTACTATGATCGAACGTTGGCACCCTGGGAGTCAAAGTCAACTGGTCCTATCGCGATTGGACTTGCGCACGACTGTCAGCAGGTAAGCGCGCTTCCAACCGAGTCCTGGGACATTCCTCTTAGTACCATCATGACACCGAGCAAGATCTGGCGCTGGTAAATCCCCTCCACCGAGCAAACGATTGCTGTTTTTTGGCGATTTTCTTCATTTCGCCAACTTTACGCTCATTTTTTAATGATTTTGATATATAATTCGCCCGCATTTTCACCTTAATTCTAAAAACTGGGATTTCACCATGACTCAAGACGAGATGAAGAAAGCTGCTGGTTGGGCGGCACTAAAGTATGTTGAAAAAGGCAGCATTGTCGGTGTCGGCACTGGCTCTACTGTTAACCACTTTATTGATGCACTAGGCACAATTAAAGAAGACATCAAAGGTGCTGTTTCAAGCTCTATCGCTTCTACTGAGAAGCTAGAAGCGCTTGGCATCGAAGTTTTCGATTGTAACGATGTGGCTGCGCTCGATGTGTATGTCGATGGCGCTGATGAAATCAACGCAACTCGCGACATGATCAAAGGCGGCGGTGCGGCGCTAACTCGTGAGAAGATTGTTGCCGCTATCTCAGACAAGTTCGTGTGTATTGTTGACGGTACTAAGGCTGTAGACGTATTGGGTAAGTTCCCTCTTCCAGTTGAAGTCATCCCAATGGCGCGCTCTTACGTGGCTCGTGAACTAGTAAAACTTGGTGGTGACCCTGTATATCGTGAAGGCGTTGTAACGGATAACGGCAACGTCATCCTAGATGTACACGGTATGCAAATCACTGATCCAAAAGCGATGGAAGACAGCATTAACGCACTAGCGGGTGTTGTTACTGTGGGTCTGTTCGCACACCGTGGTGCCGACGTGATCATCACAGGTACGCCAGAAGGCGCAAAAATCGAAGATTAATGACCCCACATTCACGTTGTCGCCAGACTTATAGCTGGCCGATATATTGAACGTGATTACGTCATTTGACTACAAACGGCACCCTTGGTGCCGTTTTTTCGTTTTCCTATAAGAAAATTATGCCTTATTCCGTAATTTTCTTACCCATCGTTAAACTTTTTTGTTACTTTATTGGTCACAAGACGCACAAGGAAAACGTTTGCCTCAAGCAGTTGGAAGCTCCCTCCCTGATATTCTCACTGTCAAATGTGCGCCAATTTAGCCCAAATTTCCCATGTTAAGGATGAGTTCAATGGCCAAAGTTTCACTGGAAAAAGACAAGATTAAGATTCTTCTGCTGGAAGGTTTGCATCCATCTTCTGTAGAGGTTCTACAAGCTGCCGGTTACACCAATATCACTTACCACAAAGGCTCTCTGCCAGAAGAAGAGCTAATGGAAGCGGTGAAAGACGTGCATTTTATCGGTATTCGCTCCCGTACTAACCTAACCGACAAGGTGATCAACGCGGCAGAGAAACTGGTGGCGATTGGCTGTTTCTGTATTGGTACCAACCAAGTTAACCTTGAAGCCGCTGCCAAGCGCGGTGTGCCTGTCTTCAACGCACCGTTCTCTAACACGCGAAGTGTAGCTGAATTAGTACTAGGTCAGATTCTATTGCTACTTCGTGGTATTCCAGAAAAGAATGCACTTGCACACCGTGGTATCTGGAAGAAGAGTGCAGACAACTCTTATGAAGCCCGTGGTAAGCGCCTTGGTATTATCGGTTACGGTCACATTGGTACTCAATTGGGTATCATTGCTGAAAACTTGGGTATGCGTGTCTACTTCTACGACATCGAGAACAAACTGTCTCTTGGTAATGCGACTCAAGTGCACACCATGACTGAGTTACTGAATAAGTGTGACGTGATCTCACTTCACGTTCCAGAAACCGCAGGTACCAAGAACATGATGGGCGCGGCAGAGTTCGAACGCATGAAGCCTGGCTCAATCTTTATCAACGCTGCGCGCGGTACTGTGGTTGATATCCCTGCCCTTTGTGACGCTCTAGAAGGCGGTCACCTTGCTGGCGCAGCAATTGACGTGTTCCCAGAAGAGCCGAAAACCAATGCAGACCCGTTTGAGTCTCCACTGATGAAGTTCGACAACGTGATCCTTACACCGCACGTTGGTGGTTCTACACAAGAAGCACAAGAGAACATTGGTGTTGAGGTTGCTGGTAAGCTAGCGAAATACTCAGATAACGGCTCAACGCTATCAAGCGTGAACTTCCCAGAGGTATCACTGCCAGAGCACACTGACTGTTCTCGTCTACTACACATTCACCAAAACCGCCCGGGTATCCTAACGCAAATCAACACCATCTTTGCGGATGAAGGGATCAACATCGCGGGTCAGTACCTGCAGACTTCTGCAGATATCGGTTACGTAGTGATTGATGTTGAGACGGCGCGTTCGGAAGAAGCGTTGGCTAAGTTGAAGCAGATTGAAGGGACGTTGAGAGCGCGTATTCTTCACTAAGATAAGAGCTTTCCCCCTCCCAGCCTCCCGCTTTTAAGGGGAGGAGCCAATGCTCGCTACGCGCCGCTTTGCTAAAAGGCGATGCGACGACAGGAGCTAGCCTAAGTTCTCCCCCTAATATAGGGGGAGCTAGAGGGGGTATAATGCGCTGAACTTACAACAAATTATGCAATTCAAGTAGACTCCCTAGCCTCTAGCTACCCCAAAAACCATCACTCACCAATCCGATAAGTCACATCCACTCGATCACGAATCGTAATCACCGAGTCCTGATAACTATTAGACTCCGCCTTACTATCCATCGCCATCGCGCGCATAACCACCGGCTGGTTCATCTGCTGACGGTACTCAATACGCCACACGTTCCCAAGCTGCTGTTCAAAGCCTTTCGCCAATGAAGACGCTTTGCTTTGCGCATCTTTTATCGCCGCCATGCGAGCCGCTTCTTGATACTGCCCTTCGTCTTTCACTTTGAGTTGAATGTTGTCGACCTGATTGATTCCAGATTCTAAAGCAAGGTCTAAGTAGTTATTAAGCTTATCGAGATCCATCACCTGAACCGTCACCGTGCGAGAGGCGCGATAGCCAATCAATTCAGGCTTGCCTTTTTCTGGGTAGTGATACTGCGGCGAGAGATACAAGTTTGAGCTTTGGATGTCCGCTTTGTCGATACCATTCTTGGTTAAGCCATCAAGAAATTTGTCGACGACGGCATCTACGCCTTGCTTAGCTTGATCGGCATCCATCTGTGACTGCACCACTCGAACGGAAAACTCAGCCATATCTGGTGTGGCCTGGATCTCACCGTAGCCTGTCGTAGAAATATGAGCAAATTCAGGCTGACTCGCAAATACTGGCGCCGCGAATAAACTGACCACCAAACTACCAACAACTAAAGACTGTTTCATGAAGACTCCTCGTCTTATTTTCACATACTCAATATTAGGCATAGGTATAGACTATAGGTTCCCAAACATCTAAAAGCTGACAGAACATTGACCAAACGCTGTCTGACACTATTGTGGCAAAAACTGCCTAGCGTGACCGATAATGGCGTCTGACACCTCACTCAACACACCACTTTCAAGCTGCCAATGGTGCCAGTAGATTTGGTGGGAAAGTAGGATGTTGGGCGTCAGTTCAATCAAAGCGCCAGACTCGAGCTCTTCTTGGATTTGAAGCTTAGGGATCAGACAGTACGCAACACCAGCAACAGCCAACTTCACAAACGCCTCTGAGCTTCGCACTGTATGTTTGAGTATGTTCCCACGCATGATATTGAAGTGCTGGTTAACAAACTTCTGATGCATCTTATCATGCTGGTCGTAAGCAACCGCTGGCGCTTTCATCAAGGTTTCACGATTCACGCCTTGGCTAAAGTAGCGCTTAATAAAGCTTGGGCTCGCCACGCAAAGGTAATCCACACGCCCCAAATAGTCCGCTACACAGCCAGGGATTGATTGTGGCTCGAGACTGATAGCGCCCACCACTTCACCATTTTTCAGCTTTTCTATGGTTCGACCTTCATCATCAACAATAAGGTCGAGTTCAACACGCTTAGATTCGAGCAGAGGAAACAGACTTGGAAGTAACCAAGTGGCGAGACTGTCTGCGTTGGTGGCTAGGGACACCGATAAGGGTTTATCGCCAAGATCCGCAGCAAGCTCCGGCACCAATTCTTGCTCAAGTAAGCGCACTCGACGATAAAGACCTAACAGCTTTTTACCGACTGCGGTTGGACGCGGTGGTTGCTCGCGAACCAATACCGGTTGCGCTAACCATTTTTCCAGTTGCTTCACGCGTTGGGATACGGCAGATTGAGAGATATATAGGTGTTCAGCCGCTTTATCGAAGCTTTTTTGCTCAACAATGGCATCCAGTGCCTCTATCCATTTGTAGTCTAATCCGCGCATCTTTTAACCTCTCAAAACAGCCATTAGCTAAGCTTATTTCTCATTAATATTATTAACTATCCTAATCATAATCGAATCGCTATTCTCTCGCTCTCTTTTATGCAGTGGTGAGGAAATTAAAGTGAATTTTTGGGTGCTTCTTCAAGGTTTCGGATTGGGCGCAACGATGATTATCCCAATTGGCGCTCAGAACGCTTATGTATTAAATCAGGGGATTAAACGCAATCACCACCTGACAACAGCAACGGTGTGCAGCCTGCTAGACATGACGTTCATCTCACTGGGTATCTTTGGTGGCGGTGCGATCTTATCGCAAAATGAGCTGTTGCTTACCGCTGTTACTTTAGGTGGTATCGCCTTTTTAACCGGTTATGGTTTGTTATCACTGCGCAGCGCGTTTAAAGCACCAGCAGCAAAAGAGTCGTCAGGCGAGGTATTAGCACGCGGAAGACGTACAGTGGTGCTGGGTGCCCTAGCGGTAACGGTGTTGAACCCACATCTCTATCTAGATACGGTTGTTATCCTTGGCTCCATTGGTGGCCAATTTGAGGGCAATGACCGAATTGCTTTTGCTATTGGTACGGTACTCGCGTCATTCGTTTGGTTCTATTCCCTATCGATGGGCGCTGCTAAACTTGGTCCAACGTTATCAAAACCTAAAGTTAAAAAGGGTATCGACTTGGCGGTGGCGGCAATGATGTTTACTATTGCTCTGTTACTAACAAAAGGATTAATGGAGTAAGTCTTGATGGACAGAACCGAAGCCATCTACCTCGCTAACGTCGCGCTTTTGGAGCAGTTATCCGTCTCCTTTTCCAAGTGGCAACATGAGCCTATTCTGGATTTTGAAACTGATGTTCGTATAGCGAAAGAGCTTGGCTGGACCGGGCTGCATAGCAAGAGCTTATTTTTGAAAAAGAAAGGCGGAGGGTTTGCTCTGTTCCTAACCGATAAAGACTCAAGGCTAGACAAAGCGCAGCTAAAACAAGCGCTCGGCAAACGCACCTCTATCTGTAGCAATGAAGAAATGATTGAACAAATCGGCTGTGTTCCTGGGGCTGTCTGTCCTATCGGCTTGCCCGATGACATCTCTATCGTTGTCGATAGCCGTTTGTTTGATGCCGAAGAGATCCTTTATACGCCAGGTAAGCCTGAGTGGACATTTGGTATTGACGGCAATGCTCTCAAGCAGGTGTTAGATAGCGTTCCAAACCAAATCATTGAAATAGAAAAAGGAGAAGCCTAGCTTCTCCTTTTTACATCTGATGTTAACGCCGGAGCAATCAGTCCACTTTGTTCAAGTGCACATCCATCTGAGGGAATGGAATTTCGATACCTTCGGCGTCCAGAGCTTCTTTAATCGCTTGTAGCGTATCAAAGTAAACGTCCCAGTATTGCTCAGTGCGAACCCAAGGACGAACCACGAAGTTCACTGAAGAATCAGCAAGTGCAACGACACCCACGGTAATACCTGGCTCTTTAAGGATACGTTCATCCGCTTCTAGCGTCTTACGAATCACTTCTTGAGTTTTCTTCAGGTCCGCTCCATAAGACACGCCAATCACGTGGTCGATACGACGAGTCGCATGACGTGAATAGTTGGTGATTGGAGAGCCAATGACCGATGCGTTTGGAACCACAACCATCTTGTTGTCTGGTGTGGTAAGGATAGTTTGGAAGATCTGGATAGAATCCACTGAACCCGCTACACCACCAATCTCTACGTAGTCACCTGACTTAAACGGACGGAAGCCAACAATAAGCACACCCGCGGCAAAGTTAGAAAGCGAGCCTTGCAGAGCAAGACCGATAGCTAAACCGGCAGCACCGATGACCGCAACCACTGAGGCGGTTTGTACGCCGATGCGACTTAATGCAGCAATGAGTACGATGACAAATAAGGTGTAGCGTACAATCCCATGGATAAACTCAACGACGGCTTTATCCATCTTCTTCTTGTGCAGCAGCTTAGCGACGCTGCCCGCTATCGCTTTAACGATAATGTTACCGATAAATAGGATAAGCAGTGCAGAGATGATGTTTACACCGTACTGGATCAGAAGATCAGAGTTATTGGTTAGCCATTTTTCTGCATGCGACAGGCTATCCACGAGCGGAGTTTCGATATCAACTGACTCACCAGCCATATTGCGTACCTCTTAAATAAAACGAATTGGGCAAAGCGAGTCTTAGCTAATACCACTGTTCTATTAGCAAAGGCGCGCCGTAATCAGCAATGCATACAGGAAATCAATATCAATACACATTACTTAACAAAAGGTTACGCAAACATATGCGTTAATGCCAGTTTTTTTCAGATCAATCACACAATTTTCATCAGACACAAAAAAAGCCGCTCCAAAGAGCGACTTTTTTCATCTTACTATCAGTTAAATCTTATGCGATTTAATCTTATAGTACGTCGATAGCGTTTAGGTCAGCGAAAGCTTTCTCTAGACGAGCAACCATTGAAGATTGACCAGCACGTAGCCATACGCGTGGATCGTAGTACTTCTTGTTTGGCGCGTCTTCACCAGTTGGGTTACCGATTTGACCTTGTAGGTAATCGTGGTTCTCAGCTTCGTAAGAACGGATACCGTCCCAAGTTGCCCACTGTGTATCAGTATCGATGTTCATTTTGATAACACCGTAGCCGATAGACTCTTGGATCTCTGCTTCAGTAGAACCAGAACCACCGTGGAATACGAAGTTTAGAGCGTTAGGTGCGATACCGAACTTCTCTGAACAGTATGCTTGAGAGTCACGTAGGATAGTTGGAGTTAGAACAACGTTACCTGGCTTGTAAACACCGTGTACGTTACCGAAAGAAGCAGCGATAGTGAAACGTGGGCTAACAGCGTTTAGTTTCTCGTATGCGTATGCTACGTCTTCTGGAGAAGTGTAAAGCTCAGATGCGTCCATGTGAGAGTTATCTACGCCGTCTTCTTCACCACCAGTACAACCTAGTTCGATCTCTAGAGTCATACCCATTTTCGCCATGCGAGCTAGGTACTTAGCAGAGATTTCGATGTTCTCTTCTAGAGACTCTTCAGAAAGGTCGATCATGTGAGAAGAGAATAGAGGCTTACCAGTTTGAGCGAAGAACTCTTCACCTGCATCTAGAAGACCGTCGATCCATGGTAGAAGTTTCTTCGCAGCGTGGTCTGTGTGAAGAATCACTGGAACACCGTAAGATTCAGCAACTGCGTGAACGTATTTTGCACCAGCAACTGCACCTAGGATTTGCGCACCTTGACCTTCAAGCTTAACGCCTTTACCAGCGAAGAAGCCAGCACCGCCGTTAGAGAACTGAACTACAACTGGAGCTTTAACTTTAGCTGCAGCTTCAAGAACACCGTTGATAGAGTCAGTGTTCACTACGTTAACTGCAGGAAGAGCGAAGTTGTTCTCTTTAGCAACTTCAAATACTTTCTGTACGTCATCGCCAGAGATAACACCTGGTTTTACGAAGTCGAAGATCTTAGACATGGAATAAGTCCTATTTTCTGTCGTTTTAAATAAATATTGGCAATCGTTTGCTCACAACGGGCGGCATTGTATCAAAGTTAACCAGCCATTGCAGCATAGATAAAAGCGGACCAATCAGTCCGCTTAATAAAAAAGATAATTATGCTTTAGCACGCTCTTCAAGCATTGCTACTGCTGGTAGTACTTTACCTTCCACAAACTCAAGGAAAGCACCGCCACCTGTAGAGATGTAAGAAACGTCAGCTTTGATACCGAACTTGTCGATAGCTGCTAGCGTGTCACCACCACCCGCTACAGAGAAACCTTCAGATTGAGCGATCGCTTTAGAAATGCCTTCTGTTCCCGCTTCAAAGTTCTTGAATTCGAATACGCCAACAGGGCCGTTCCATAGGATAGTTTTAGCATCTTTCAGGATTTTTGCTAGTTCAGCTGTTGAGTCTGGACCTAGGTCGAAAATCATGTCGTCGTCTTGAACTTCAGATACGTGCTTGATTTCAGCTTCTGCGTTCTCGTCGAATGCTTTTGCACATGCAACGTCAGTCGCAACTGGAATTGCACACTCATCCATTAGCTTCTTAGCTGTGTCTACTAGATCTGCTTCGTATAGAGACTTACCAACGTTGTGGCCAGCTGCAGCGATGAACGTGTTCGCGATACCACCACCAACAACAAGTTGGTCAGCGATTTTAGATAGTGACTCAAGAACCGTTAGCTTAGTCGATACTTTAGAACCACCAACGATAGCAACCATTGGACGAGCAGGCTTGTCCATTGCTTTGCCTAGTGCGTCTAGTTCGTTAGCTAGTAGAGGACCAGCACACGCTACAGGCGCGTTCATGCCAACACCGTGAGTTGAAGCTTGCGCACGGTGAGCAGTACCGAATGCATCCATTACGAAGATGTCACACAGTGCAGCGTATTTCTTAGATAGCTCTTCTTCGTTCTTCTTTTCGCCTTTGTTAAAGCGAACGTTTTCAAGAACAACTAGCTCACCAGCGTTAAGCTCTAGACCATCTAGGTAATCTTTAGCAAGCTTAACTTCACACTCAAGTGCGTCGTTTAGGTAGTTAACTACAGGTTGTAGAGAGAATTCTTCTGCGTACTCGCCTTCAGTAGGACGACCTAGGTGAGACGTAACCATAACTTTAGCGCCAGCTTCTAGGCAGTGCTTGATGGTTGGTAGAGACGCAAGAATACGAGCGTCAGATGTTACTTTACCGTCTTTAACAGGTACGTTCAGATCAGCACGGATAAATACGCGTTTACCTGCTAGATCCAGGTCAGTCATCTTGATTACAGACATGTTTAGTCCTCTCAACTAAAAAATAAATAAAGTTTTTGAAACCCGGCTTCTTGCCAAGTTTTAGAATTCATCAACTGCTTACTTATATTGGGCTCATGAATATTAATTTCAACCTTCGAAATTAATATTTTTCCCCAAGAGCGCCCTTGATACTACTGAGACGCTTGCATTGCTAACGCGGTGTCTAACATGCGGTTAGCAAAGCCCCACTCGTTGTCACACCACACCAGCATTTTGACTAGACGACCATCACTCACTCGAGTCTGTGTCCCATCAACAATGGCGCTGTGCGGGTCGTGGTTAAAGTCCACGGAAACCAGCGGTGCTTCAGTATAGTCAACAATGCCGTCTAATGTACACCGAGAAGCGTTAATAATGACTTGATTTACGTCATTAACTTTCACATTCGTATTTATAGTTACACTAAGATCCATAGCGGTGACGTTAATTGTTGGCACTCTTACAGAAATTGCTTCAAATTTGTTAGAAAATTTCGGAAAGATGCGTTCGATGCCCTTATGGAGTTTCGTATCCACCGGAATAATGGATAAACTGGCTGAGCGAGTACGGCGGAGATCGCCATGATAGGCGTCGATAACTTGTTGATCATTCATTGAAGAGTGAATGCTGGTGATAGTCCCAGAGTCGATACCAAAGGCTTCATCTAACGCTTGAATAACCGGCACGATACAGTTTGTGGTGCAAGAACCATTGGAGACGATGGTGTGATCTTTGGTCAGTGTATGGTGATTAACACCGAAAATAATGGTGTTATCAAGATCATTGCTACCTGGATGAGAAAATAATACCTTCTTTGCGCCAGCTTCGATGTGTTTCTCGCCATCAGCGCGGCTACCGAATACACCAGTGCAATCTAATACGATATCAACCTCTAGGTTTTTCCACGGTAACAGGCTGATGTCCTCAAGATGCAAAATACGAATGGTGTCGAACTGACCATCTTTATGCGTAAGGTACAAATGCTCTTGGTCATGAGAAACCTTCTTATCAAAACGACCATGACTGGTATCGTATTGAAGCAGGTGAGCCATCGCTTCAGGTTGCGCCAACTCGTTAACGGCGACGACTTTAATTTGGTCGTTCTTCTCGCTTTCGTACAGCGCTCTGAGTACATTCCGTCCAATGCGTCCAAAGCCATTAATTGCCACTCTTAGCATCGCATTACGCCTTTTTGTTCACGTGATAAAGGCTTGCATGGTAACCGATAACGGTTGCTTTCGCATCAAGAGTTGTAAGCTGGTGACAATGCGTTTCTCGACCCAGAAAAAAACCGAGCACTAGTGCTCGGTTTTTCATTTCAAGAAGAAAGGTGCTTATGCAAGCAGCTCTTTTGCTGTGTTCACAACGTTTTCAGTCGTGAAGCCAAACATCTTGAATAGCTCGCCTGCTGGCGCAGACTCACCGAATGTCGTCATACCGATGATCTTGCCACCGAAGCCAACATACTTGTACCAGTAATCCGCAATACCCGCTTCAACCGCGATACGCTTAGTTACTTCCGCTGGAAGAACCGCTTCACGGTATGCTTCATCTTGCGCGTCAAAGACGTCAGTAGAAGGAAGAGACACTACGCGTACTTTCTTACCTTCAGCAATTAGCTCAGCGTAAGCATTTGTTGCTAGCTCAACTTCAGAACCTGTCGCAATAAGGATCAGCTCAGGCGTGCCTTCGCAATCTTTCAGGATGTAACCACCTTTAGCAACGTTTGCTAGCTGCTCAGCGTCACGATCTTGCTGTGTTAGGTTTTGACGAGAGAAGATAAGCGACGTCGGACCGTCTTTACGCTCAATCGCGTATTTCCAAGCCACTGCAGACTCAACCTGGTCACATGGACGCCATGTGCTCATGTTTGGCGTTACACGTAGTGATGCAATTTGCTCAACTGGTTGGTGCGTTGGACCATCTTCACCCAGACCGATAGAGTCGTGAGTGTAAACTTGGATGTTTTGCACTTTCATCAGTGCTGCCATGCGCATTGCGTTACGAGCATATTCCATGAACATTAGGAAGGTTGCACCGTATGGTACGAAACCACCGTGTAGCGCGATACCGTTGATGATCGCTGTCATACCGAACTCACGCACACCGTAGTGGATGTAGTTACCAGACGCATCATCAGCCGTTAGCGACTGAGAACCAGACCACATGGTTAGGTTTGATGGCGCTAGGTCAGCAGAGCCGCCCATGAATTCAGGAAGCATCTTACCGAACGCTTCTAGTGCATTTTGAGACGCCTTACGTGATGCAATGTTTGCAGGGTTTGCTTGAAGGTCAGCAATGATCTTGCTTGCTTCTTGTTCCCACTGAGCTGGAAGCTCACCGTTCACGCGACGCTTAAACTCAGCCGCAAGTTCTGGGTAAGCCGCTTCATAAGCTGCTAGCTTCTCGTTCCAAGCTGCTTCTTTTGCGCTACCCGCTTCGTTTGCATCCCACTCAGCTTTAATGTCTGCTGGGATTTCGAATGGACCGTGTTCCCAACCTAGGAATTCACGCGCTGCTGCAATTTCGTCGTGACCTAGTGGTGCACCGTGACAGTCGTGAGAGCCCGCTTTGTTTGGTGAACCAAAACCGATGATGGTTTTAGTACAGATAAGTGTTGGACGTGGATCCGCTTTTGCCGCTTCAATCGCTGCATTGATCGCGTCAGCATCGTGACCGTCTACTGCAGGGATTACGTGCCAGCCGTATGCTTCGAAGCGCTTAGGTGTGTCATCAGAGAACCAACCTTCCACTTCACCATCGATAGAGATGCCGTTGTCATCCCAGAACGCGATCAGCTTGCCTAGACCTAGGGTACCCGCTAGTGAACACGCTTCGTGAGAGATACCTTCCATCAGACAGCCATCACCCATGAATACATAAGTGAAGTGGTCAACGATATCGTGACCTTCTTTGTTGAATTGCGCTGCAAGAGATTTCTCAGCAATCGCCATACCAACCGCGTTAGTGATGCCTTGACCTAGAGGACCAGTCGTCGTCTCGATACCTGGTGCGTAGCCGTACTCTGGGTGACCTGGTGTTTTTGAGTGCAGTTGACGGAAGTTTTTAAGATCGTCAATTGATAGCTCGTAACCGCTTAGGTGAAGCAGAGAGTAAATCAGCATTGAGCCGTGGCCGTTTGACAGTACGAAACGGTCGCGGTCAGCCCACTCTGGGTTTGACGGGTTGTGATTTAGGTGAGAACGCCAAAGAACTTCAGCGATATCTGCCATACCCATTGGTGCACCTGGGTGACCTGAGTTAGCTTGTTGAACACCATCCATGCTTAGCGCGCGGATTGCATTAGCGAGTTGTTTACGAGAAGACATGTCTGCTCCTGAGTGCATTAAGCGAATTCCAAGTTTTTCATAGACTGATTGAATAATCAGCGGCGGCTATTGTCGCAAAGCCATATAGTCTCTGCAAACGATTTACCGTCATTTTTTGGCATTATCGCCGAATAATGTCGCCGGAATGTGGCGATCCACGCGCAAAATAGGCAAACGTTTGGCTATATGTTAAAAGCAAAAATCGCTTGCTAATCGAACATTGATGACTAGAATAGACGTCTAGATGTAGATACACCTACTATATATCATTGAATTTATTACAAGTGAGTGATTCGACACTCGCTTAAAAACAGTAATTGGAGCTCTCATGGCTAAGCACCTGTTTACTTCTGAGTCAGTATCAGAAGGCCATCCAGATAAAATCGCAGACCAAATCTCTGACGCGGTTCTTGATGCAATCCTAGAACAAGATCCAAAAGCACGTGTTGCTTGTGAAACTTACGTTAAGACTGGCATGGTGATGGTGGGTGGTGAGATCACCACTTCAGCATGGGTAGACATCGAAGAGCTAACTCGTGAAACCGTTCGCGAAATCGGCTACGTTCACTCTGACATGGGTTTTGACGCGGACTCTTGTGCCGTTCTAAACACCATCGGTAAGCAGTCTCCAGACATCAACCAGGGTGTTGATAAAGAAGATCCAAAAGAGCAAGGCGCAGGCGACCAAGGCATCATGTTCGGTTACGCAACGAACGAAACTGACATCCTAATGCCAGCACCTATCACTTACTCTCACCGTCTTGTTCAAAAGCAAGCGGAAGTACGTAAGAACGGCACTCTACCTTGGCTACGTCCAGACGCTAAGTCTCAGGTAACGTTCCAATACGACCAAGGTAAGATCGTTGGTATCGATGCGGTTGTTCTTTCAACTCAGCACTGTGATTCAATCTCAACACCGGATCTGCGTGAAGCAGTAATGGAAGAGATCATCAAGCCAGTACTACCATCTGAGTGGATCAACAAAGAAACCAACTTCTTCATCAACCCAACCGGTCGTTTCGTAATCGGTGGTCCTATGGGTGACTGTGGTCTAACGGGTCGTAAGATCATCGTTGATACCTACGGCGGCGCAGCTCGTCACGGTGGTGGTGCATTCTCTGGTAAAGATCCATCAAAAGTTGACCGTTCTGCAGCATACGCAGCACGTTATGTAGCGAAGAACATCGTAGCGGCTGGTATGGCTGACCGTTGTGAGATCCAACTGTCTTACGCAATCGGTGTTGCTGATCCAACATCTATCATGGTTGAGACGTTTGGTACTGAAAAAGTTTCTCACGACATCATCGTAGAAGCAGTTCGTCAAAACTTCGACCTGCGTCCATACGGCCTGCAAGAGATGCTAAACCTGCTGCAACCTATCTATAAGAAGACTGCAGCATACGGTCACTTCGGTCGCGAAGAGTTCCCTTGGGAAGCGACAGACAAAGCGGCAATCCTACGTGATTTCGCTGGTCTGTAATTACTCTTAGTCTGAGTATTTACTCCAAAAAAGCCCTCAAATTTTTTTGAGGGCTTTTTTATTTTTTTAATCCTGTCTTTTCAAACACTTTGTTACAAAGTTGTTAACTTCAACTCAAGTGGCTTTGATTTAATACCCTTTTGAAAATTGTGTTTTCCTGTAACACGGTCAATAGTTAATCAAAAGTGCCCTTGCGAATAGACCAATTTGCTCGGTTTGTTCGTATGCAAAACAGAGCACTTAAGAGGGGAAGACGCTAATAACGGTAAGCTGGCAGTGACACGTCAACGGCGGCGAGAGTCGCTGCTCGCTTTAACACCGCGACCATTAGCGCCATGCCCTGATAAAACGAAGGCCAGTTTGTCAATCAGGGAGGACATATGCCTCGAACTGTAAATTCTGATGACTTCCAGAAGAAACATGAAGTCAGGGATCAAGATTACGCTAAAACCATTCCGTGCAACCAACTGAGTGTATCAGCCCCATTCCACTGGCTTGCGCTCGGCTTGCATGACCTCATACGTATGCCAATCATTAGTGCTTTCTACGGGCTCTGCTTTACCGCAGCTGCGGTCGTGATCGTTCTATTGGTGCAATGGCAAGGTACACACCTCGTCATTATGCCAAGCCTCGTCGTTTATGTGCTTATCGGGCCTTTCTTGGCGCTGGGTCTTTATGATGCCGCTTGGGAGAGAGAAAAAGGGCACAAACCGAGCCTGTTTCACTCTATGAAAGCGATTGGTCGCAACTCGACGTCACAATGGGCGTTTGCCGTGTTACTCGCGGTAGCGATGATATTTTGGATGCGTATCGCTGCGCTGTTACATGCGCTCTACCCATCAGTGCAAGGTGCTCCCCTAACTGAGTTCGCGCCGTTTTTGATTACCGGCAGTGTTGTTGGCGCGGTTATCGCAGCGGTTATCTTCAGCATATCTGCCTTCTCGATCCCTCTTATGATGGAGCGTCGAGTCGACATCATGACTGCGGTCTTCACCAGCTTTAATGCGGTGAAATCCAACGTTCCAGCCATGATTGTGTGGGCTCTTATCATCTGCGGCGGTATTTTAATTGGCTTTGCCACCTACGGGATCGGAATGATCGTAACTATGCCGATTCTCGGCTACGGAACATGGCATGCTTACCATGAGACCATCAAGAAGAAGCATCATGTCTGATGCGTTGGCATAACATCACATCCTAAGTAGAATAGCGCCCTGTTTGGGCGCTTTTTGTTTGGATTGAACTTCGTGGATGCAGAATTATCAGAGCAGCTTCACTATCTTGCTTTAAAAACACTGTCTCGTTGTATTGAGCGTGCACGTCACTACTTTGAAAGAGACTTCCCCGTCCCAGCGCTCAACTACAAGCTGCGCGGAAAAGCCGCAGGTAAAGCGTATCTACAGACCTGGGAGGTCCGTTTAAACCCAGTGCTTTTTGTCGAGAATCAACAGGCGTTTATCGACGAAGTCATTCCCCATGAAGTCGCTCATTTAATTACCTTCGCGCTGTTCGGTCGCGTGCGCCCGCATGGCAAAGAGTGGCAGATGGTCATGAACCAAGTATTCCATATTGCACCAAACACCACACACTCACTCAATATCCAGTCTGTACAGGGACGCACGTTTGAGTACCGCTGCCAATGCGACACATTTGCTGTGACCATACGACGCCACAATAAGGTCTTGCGCCAACAAGCCAACTACCGCTGTCGAAAGTGCGGCCAAACTATAGAGTACACAGGAAAACAACTGAGCTAACTATCGATAGCTAAGGTCTTTTTTGCGAGTTACACTAGGTTATCTCAACCTTTTTTAGACCTTACTATGATGCGCTGCTTTATCATTTCTATCGCTCTATTGGCTACCACCGTTCCAATCACAGCAGTTGGTGCACCACCGAGTAGCTTTAGTAAAGCGAAGAAAGAAGCGGTAAAAATCTATGCCGACCATCCTGTGAGCTTCTATTGCGGCTGTGATATTCAATGGAACGGTAAGAAAGGCGTACCAGACCTTTCTGCATGCGGTTATCAGGTTCGCAAACAAGAAAAGCGCGCAAATCGCATTGAGTGGGAACACGTGGTGCCTGCTTGGCAGTTTGGCCACCAGCGTCAATGTTGGCAAGATGGCGGGCGCAAGAACTGCACACGCAACGACAAACAGTTCAAACTGATGGAAGCCGACCTACATAACCTCACACCGGCCATTGGTGAAGTCAACGGTGATCGTTCCAACTACAACTTTTCGCAGTGGAATGGGGTCGATGGTGTCAGCTATGGCCAATGCGAAATGCAAGTAAACTTCAAGCAGCGCAAAGCGATGCCGCCTGAACGCGCGCGAGGGTCTATTGCTCGAACTTACCTTTACATGAGTCAAGAGTACGGGTTTAGACTATCTAAACAGCAAGCTAAGCTAATGAAAGCTTGGAACAAAAGCTACCCTGTCGATAACTGGGAGTGCACTCGAAACGAGCGTGTCCGCCGCATTCAGGGCAACGATAATCCTTTTGTCGCCGAAGCGTGTAAAAATCAGAGCTAATTCCTTAGCCGAGCCCTTGTAATTTCGAGGGCTGGCATCCATCTTATACCTCAATACTGTTTGTTCTTTGGAAATTGTTATGCGTATACCTCGTATCTATCACCCTGAAACGATTCAATCTTTAGGCACTCTCGCCCTAAGTGATGATGCCGCAGGGCACATTGGCCGAGTATTGCGTATGAAAGAGGGTCAAGAGGTTCTGCTATTCGACGGTAGTGGCCATGAATTTCCTGCGACGATTACCAGCGTAGGGAAGAAAAACGTCGACGTGGATATTCAAGAGAAGGTCGAGTCGAGCATAGAGTCACCACTCGATTTGCATCTCGGACAAGTTATTTCTCGCGGCGATAAGATGGAGTTCACCATCCAAAAGTCCGTTGAGTTAGGTGTGAACACGATTACGCCTCTCATCTCAGAACGATGCGGCGTGAAACTCGATGCCAAGCGTTTTGAGAAAAAGCTGCAACAGTGGCAAAAGATAGCGATTAGCGCTTGTGAGCAGTGTGGACGTAATACTATCCCTGTGATTCGCCCAATCATGTCGCTAGAGGAGTGGTGTGCAGAGCCATCTGAGGCGCTCAAACTCAACCTTCATCCAAGAGCAAAATACTCAATTAATACCTTGCCAGAGCCCGTGAATAAGGTTCGTCTTCTTATCGGTCCAGAAGGTGGCTTGTCAGCGCAAGAAATTGAAATGACAGAACAATATCAATTCGAAGAAACCCTGCTTGGTCCTCGTGTACTTAGAACTGAGACGGCGGCACTGACCGCTATTACGGCACTTCAAGTACGCTTTGGCGATTTAGGTTAACGGGAGAAAAATAATGCTCAAACTCGGTATCGTGATGGACCCTATCTCGTCCATCAACATCAAAAAAGATTCAAGCTTTGCAATGATGCTGGAAGCACAGCGTCGTGGTTATGAAATCCACTATATGGAGATGAATGACCTACACCTAGATCAAGGCACAGCGGTTGCCGATACAAAAGTCGTGACGCTTAAAGAAGACCCTAACGGCTGGTACGAATTTACTTCTGAGCAAACCATTGAGCTGTCTGAGCTAGATGCCGTATTGATGCGTAAAGACCCTCCATTCGATACAGAGTACATCTACGCGACCTACATTTTGGAGCGCGCAGAAGAGAAAGGCACGCTAATCGTTAACAAGCCACAAAGCCTTCGTGACTGCAACGAGAAACTCTTCACAGCATGGTTCCCTGAGCTAACGCCAACGACTATCGTAACGCGCAAAGCAGAGAAGATTAAAGAGTTCCGTGATCAGCATGGCGATGTCATCCTGAAACCACTTGATGGTATGGGCGGCGCTTCTATCTTCCGTGTTAAGCAAGACGATCCGAACGTATCTGTGATCATCGAAACCCTGACTAACCATGGTCAAAACTACGCTATGGCGCAGACGTTTGTTCCTGATATCAGCAATGGTGACAAACGTATTCTCGTGGTGGATGGTGAACCAATGCCGTACTGCCTGGCGCGCATCCCAGCTAAAGGGGAAACTCGTGGCAACCTTGCGGCCGGTGGCCGTGGTGAGGCTCGTCCCTTAAGTGAGACAGACAAGCAAATTGCCGAGGCGGTAGCTCCCACTTTGAAAGAGAAGGGCTTAATATTTGTAGGTCTGGATGTCATCGGTGACAAACTTACTGAGATCAACGTGACTAGCCCAACGTGCATTCGTGAAATTGAAGCCGCCTTTGACATCTCTATTACTGGCAAGCTAATGGACGCTATCGAGCGCCGTTTAGGCAAGTAGCCAATTGTAGAAGTCTATTGGGAGAGGCGATCATGAACTTAGCCAACCACTTTCTCGTGGCAATGCCGGGGATGAAGGATCCATATTTCCAACGCAGCGTCATCTATGTGTGTGAGCACAATGAAGATGGCGCGATGGGGATCATGATCAGCACCCCTATCGATGTCACTGTCGCAAACATGCTTAAGCAAGTGCAAACTGAGCTTCCTATCGCCTCGCAAACGACACACAGCAAAAGCCTCGACGAGCCCGTGTTAAACGGCGGGCCCGTTTCTGAAGATCGTGGTTTTATCCTTCATAATCCTAAAGATCAGTACCAATCCAGTATCCAGATCACCGACACGGTATCTGTTACCACGTCTAAGGATATTCTGGCCGTACTCGGCACTGACGCTCAGCCGGACAACTATATCGTCGCATTAGGCTATTCTGGCTGGAGTGCAGGGCAACTGGAAACCGAGCTAGCTGAAAACTCGTGGCTCACCATAGAGGCCGACCCAAGCGTGATCTTTGATACCCCGGTTGAAGAACGTTGGAGTAGCGCTGTCGGTATGTTAGGGTTCGATATCGCTCAGCTTTCAACAGATGTTGGTCACGCATAGACCCTATTTGGGGAAAGCTAGAGATTCGTCTAAACAAGACCATTGCGTTCACAAACAGAGAAATTATGACATCCAGAACCATCGTTGCTTTCGATTTCGGCACCAAGAGTATTGGTAGTGCTATAGGCCAAGAGGTCACTGGCACAGCAAGCCCACTAAAGGCTTTCAAAGCCAAAGACGGCATTCCAAACTGGGATGACATCGAAGCCATGCTAAAAGAGTGGCAACCTGACCTCATCGTCGTGGGTCTACCCACCGACGTACGAGGCAAAGCACTTGATGAAATCACCGCTCGCGCCAAGAAGTTTGCCAACCGTGTACATGGTCGGTTCGGTTTCCAAGTGGAAATGCACGATGAAAGACTGTCTACCGCCGAAGCTCGTTCGGAGCTGTTTGAGATGGGGGGTTACAAGGCGTTATCAAAAGGCAATGTCGACTGCCAATCAGCGGTGGTGATCTTAGAGAGCTGGTTTGAGGCGCAGTGGGCTTAAAGCGGCTTTAAACACAAAAAAGGATGGCAAATGCCATCCTTTTTTATTTTCCGCTAGCCGCGCTCCTGCGCAGGCAGGGATAGACTCAAAGCGCGCGACCTAATTCAATTAGTCTACTTTCAGCTCTTGCAACATAGACTCAGGCAATGCAAGTTCATCGTTCTTGTTCACTTGAATACCCGCTGCAATGATCTTCTCTGCGATCGCTTTCGCTTCATCCAGTGAGTGCATCGCTGCAGTACCACATTGATACTCGTTAAGTTCAGGGATCTTGTTCTGGCTCTCGACTTTCAGTACATCTTGCATTGCATTTAGCCAAGCGTCAGCAACTTGCTGCTCAGATGGCGTACCAATCAAGCTCATGTAAAAACCAGTACGACAACCCATTGGAGAGATATCGATGATCTCAACCTGATCACCATTCAGATGTGCACGCATGAAGCCTGCATATAGGTGCTCTAGTGTGTGAATACCGCGCTCAGACAAGATGTCTTTGTTTGGGATCGTGAAACGTAGGTCGAAAACAGTAATCGTGTCGCCTTTAGGGGTTTGCATTGTTTTCGCAACGCGTACCGCTGGAGCGTGCATCTTAGTGTGGTCTACCGTAAAGCTATCCAGTAGTGGCATGATATTTTCTCCTTGGTTTACTCACGGTTTCAACCTTGGCTAAAACCGTGAGAACTATGTCTTGTAGAGCAATGTCTTTAGCGTGATTGTAAGTGGCACAGTATCGCTGCGCAATCTCAGTTAGCAAGCTTAGTTAGCGACTTGAGCTTGCTCTGGTGATAGATAAGCAAAGTAATCAGACAAGAAGTCATCGAAGTTAACGGTATCCGCCGATTCAATGCTCATTTGAGCTGAAACCGAACGAGTGACCTCATCTTCCATTATTTGAGTCGAATACGCTTTATATTCGTGAGAAAGATTCTTCTGACGGTACTCTTTACCCAGTTCGCAGCCCACTTTCCCAAGTCCGCCTAGCTCTTTGGTTTTCGCCAGTAGCTGACCTGAGATAGAAAGTTCAGGATTTTCGTTCCACGCTTCTAGCTTGTCACATACTGCAGCGTACTCGTTACCACCGTGTGCTGAATCCATATGCTTGGCAATCTCACGAAGATCAGCAAAGACGCGTTTTACCCAAGACTGGCTATCGAGAACTTCACCGTGACAGCCTATTTGTAGCTGAAGACCAACTTGGCGACCATCAACAATGACCTTGTTCCAGTTCTCACGCCAGCACTCTAGCTCACAATTGTCCATAGGCTCAGAATCTTTGAGCGCGCACCAAGTTAGGAACAAGTCGAGGAAGCGAATCTGCTCCGCGGTAATCCCAATTGGGCTAAACGGGTTCACGTCTAAAGAGCGGACCTCGATGTATTCAACACCACCGCGAGATAGTGCTTCTGACGGTTTTTCACCGCTTTTGGCGACACGCTTTGGTCTGATTGGCGCGTAAAGCTCATTCTCTATCTGCAGCACATAGTCATTCAACTGACGGTACTCACCATCTACTTTAACGCCAATTTTGGCGAAGTCTTGTGATGGGGTATGAATCGCCTGATTAAGGCCTTCTAGGTATTGCTCTAGTCCATTAAAACCAATCTTCAATGCACTCTGAGCGCTGTTGGTATAACCAAGGTCGCTTAGCCTTAACGACGTCGCCTTTGGTAGATATAAGGTCCCACCCACTTTTTCAAACGGACGCTTCGTCTCTTTGCCTTGCAAGAAAGAAGAACAAATAGCAGGAGACGCACCAAAGAAATAAGGAATCAACCAGCCAAAGCGGTAGTAATTACGGATCAACCCAAAGTAAGCTTCTGACTTGGCATCTTGACGAGTTTTCTCGTCTTGCTCACCAAATAATGCATCCCAGAACGATTCAGGAAAAGAGAAGTTAAAGTGCACGCCAGAGATAATCTGCATCAAGCTACCATAACGGTGCTTAAGTCCCTGACGGTATAGTGTCTTCATACGACCTGAGTTTGAGCTGCCGTACTGCGCTAAGGCGATGTCATCTTCTGAACCAACATAGCAAGGCATAGACAAAGGCCAAAGCTTCTCGTCACCGAGCTTAGTTTGCGTGAAATGATGAATATCGGACAACTGATTGATCAGCGTATCAACATCACGCGACACTGGGGTAATAAACTCCAATAACGACTCTGAAAAGTCCGTCGTGATGTATTCATTAGTGAAGGCTGAGCCTAACGCCTTAGGGTGAGGTGTTGTCGCTAATCGACCATCGTCGGTGTAACGTAGCGATTCCCGTTCCACACCGCGTCCAAACTGACGGAAAACGGTCTCATCTTTAGCAACTTGATCCAGTCGCTTAGCAAAATTAGTCACAATGCGATTCGCTTATAGTTTGTTATTCCAATTGAAGGGGGGATGCACCGACAGACAGCAAACCTTGTTCTCCGTCAGATCACCCATCCTCCCTATATGGTCATGCTATTGAGAGATTTCAAGCTCTGTAATTGGAATATTCAATTTCTCTAGTTGTGGTTTTAAACGCTTGGCATCACCGACCACTATCAGTTGATATTGGCTTGGGTCAAACCACTTCGCTGCCAACGTATTGAGGGTCTCTTTTTCGACGGTGGTGACAATCTCATTACGCTGCTTAAGGTAATCCTTATCCAAACTATAGGTTAAAATCGACGAAAGCAGGCTGGCTTTTTGACTCGGTGTTTCATAAGTCAATGCGTCTTGTTGCCCCACTGCGAGGCGCATGAAAGAGAGCTCCTCGTCCGTCATGCCATTTTCACTGTAGTTTTTCAGCTCAGCAATCATCTCTTCGAGAGAAGCAAGGGTTGCATCAGCTCTAACCTGAGCACTAAACACAATCGCGCCAACTTCACGGTTGCTAGCAAAATAACCGCTGGCACCATAGGTATAGCCTTTGTCCTCTCTGAGGTTCTGATTGATGCGACTGTTGAAGTTACCTGCCAGGTTAAAGTTTGCTAGACGACTTAGGTAAAGCTCGCCCGTTGCATCAAACGGTAGGCCTTGACGCACCATACGTACAATACTCTGTGGTGCAGATGGTTTATCGACAAGATAAATTCGCTGCTCACCTTGAGATGGAATGACCTCAGGTGCGATAAGCGGTGCTGCTTGCCCTTGCCATAGTGACCAGAACGCTAACTGATCGGTGATCTTCTTCTCTGAGATATCGCCAACCACGACGATTTGGGTTCCTTGCGGCGTGTAGTGATCGCGATAAAAGGCTTTCACATCCTCTAGAGTAATAGACGATATGGACTCGGTACTGCCGTCTGATGAGCGACCAAAGACTGAGTCACCATAGAGCACATCACGGGTAGCTTGCGATGCCATCCAGCTAGGTTTTTGATGCTGATACACTAAGCCCTCTAACGTTTGTGCTTTGAGACGGTCGAAGTCTTCCTGTTTCATCGCAGGATTGAACAAGATGTCCTCAAGCAAGGTTAAGGTTTGTGGTAGGTTGCGCTCCAGAGCAGACACAGAAACTCGTGTCGTGTACGCGCCTTCACTGAATCCAATCCGGCTCCCCAAACTATCGAGCTCTGCTTGAAGCTGCTCAACCGTGCGTGTTGCTGTACCCTCTTCCATCATGGCAGCTGTAAGGCCAGCAAGCCCTTCTTTGCCCTTAGGAACATAGCGACTGCCCGCTGGCATCTGGAAGTGGATCTCAACCGTTGGCGTTTCACTGGTCTCAGTGCCCAATAACTCACTGCCATTGTCGAAGTGAACTTGATACAGCTCAGGCATTTTCGCCGCAACCCCTTCCGCTACCTGAGGCATAACGCTGCGATCAAAATCATCAACCGGACGGCGCAGCTCAAGATCGGCCTCGGTTACCTTTTTATATTCAGGCAGAGTGCGCGCTGGCGTCACGAACGTTGCCGGTTTCACCGCTATGTCGGTTCGCCCTCTTGGGACAACACTCAAGGTGACTTTGTGTTTGTCTTCAATAAAGGTCTTGTAAGCGGCACTTACCTCTTCCGATGTCACGGAGCGAATTTGCTCGAGTTTTTGCTCGATGCGATCCGGCTGACCATAGAAGGTTTCATTCGCAGCAAGTTGCGTCACTTTGCCTTTTACGCTTTGCAGTGCGAATACGGCACCGGCTTCTGAAAGCCCTGTGATTTGCTTGAGTCGCTCGTCACTGATGCCTTGTTTATCAAACTCATCTAGCGTCGCTAACAAGTCGTTGTAAAGAGACTTCAAGCTATCTTTGTCTGTAGAGGCGCCCATGGCATACACGTAGAAATTACACGCGAGTTCATTACAGTCACTAAACGCACCAGCATCGAGGGCTTTCTGCGTTTTGATTAACTTCTGATACAGCAAACCGTTGGTGCCACCACCGATAGCATCCGCCATCGCATCGAGAACCACTTGATCTTCCGCCCCGCGGTAACTCGTCGTTGGCCAGCCAATCACCACCATAGGTTGGCGGATGCGATCTTCGAGTGTGATGTAGCGATCTTCAGGGAGAACTGCCGGCTGTTTTGGTGCTTTTTCTACGCTTGGCCCCTCTGGAATCGAGCCAAAGTACTTGTGAATCCACTCGAGTGTTTGCGCTTTATCGATATCACCACCGATAGTGAGCACGGCATTGTTTGGACCATACCAGCGTAAGAAGAAGGCCTTCAGATCGTTGACATCCACGCGATCGAGATCTTCAACATAGCCAATCGGTTGCCAAGAGTATGGGTGGCCTTCAGGGAACATCGCCTCCCCCATACGCTCCCAGATCAGACCGTAAGGGCGGTTATCAAAGTTCTGGGCGCGTTCATTTTTGACGGTATCACGCTGAATCTCAAACTTACGCTGCGAGACAGCGCCAAGCAAAAAGCCCATACGGTCGGCTTCAAGCCACAACATTTTCTCCAGCTGATTGGACGGAACCGTTTCGAAATAATTAGTTCGGTCTCGAGTCGTTGTACCGTTTAAGGTACCACCAGCCTCCGTGATGATCTTGAAATGCTGTTGATCGCCAACATGCTCAGAGCCCTGGAACATCATATGTTCGAAAAAGTGAGCAAACCCAGACTTACCGATCTCCTCACGTGCAGAGCCGACATGGTAGGTCACATCGACGTGCACAAGAGGATCTGAATCGTCAGGCGCTAAAATGACGGTCAAACCATTATCCAGCTTGTACTTGGAGTATGGGATCATCACCCGGTCGGGATCGGCTTTCATCTCCTCAACAAGGGTGATACCCGGAGGGAGTGCGCTATCGCTTTGGGTCGAAAAGTCACTATTGCTACAACCGTAAACAAAGACCACCGACACTAAGCCGAGCCAGATCTTTCTCATAAGAGCTCCTTAAAAGATCGAGAAAACTAGAATAGACCGTAGAACAAGGCCGTAAGCACCATATAGCGCAGAGCCTTACCTATAGCGATCAAAACAACACAAGGCAGAAATTTCATTCTTAGCCACCCTGCCGCTAAACAGAGAGGGTCGCCAATGACGGGTAGCCAGCTAAATAACAAGCTCCAATACCCATATTTTTGTAGCCAAGCCATGGCTTTATGACCATGCTTCTCGTTTTGAGTTCGATTTGGTAACCAAATCCCTATCCAATAATTAGTGAGACCACCTAAGGTGTTACCTATCGTGGCGACGATAATAACCCATACGGGCGAATACTGTTGCAGGCTCAATGTAGCAATAAGACCTGCTTCAGATCCGCCAGGGAGAAGTGTTGCACTTAAAAATCCAGAGATAAAAAGAACAGCGAGAGCGGAGTCGGCGAACCAAGATTCCGCAAGGAATTGAGAAAACGTTTCTAGCATTGCATATTAAGAAGTACTTTACCGCGCGTACGGCTGGTTTCTACCTGCTGATGAGCAGCCACCACTTGTTGATAAGGGTAGACTTGTTGGATCTCCGTTTTCAGCAACCCAACGCCCACCATATAAAGTAAGGTTTCCATCTGTTTAGTATCTGGCGATACCAACATACCACTTGCTTCAAAGCCAAGAAGCTTGGCTTTTTCACACACTAGCTCTGCGGTAATCGTAGGGATCGTCACGACTCGCGCATTATCTTTCAAACATTTCAGCGCATCTAAAGCCGTATCACCACCAACAAGATCGATAAGCACATCGACGTCACTTACACGCTCGGATGCCGGTGCAAACTCATAGTTAATGGCATGCGCGCCCAAGGTGGCCAAATAATCAAGATTACGCTCACTGCATGTGGTATACACTTCTGCTTTTGCTGCGACAGCGATTTGAACGGCGATATGACCGACACCACCTGCACCCGCTAAAATCAACACTCGTTCCCCTCCTTGAACTTGTGCTTTATTGATTGCTTGTGCAGCGGTTTGACCTGCCAGCGGCAACGCTGCGGCCGCTTCAAGTGTGACGGAATTAGGAATCGGAGTTAACTCTGACTCAGGAACACATACGTACTGGCTGTAGCCACCACCTCGAACAGGGAAACCGATAAAGCCAACGACTTCTTGCCCTATTTCGAACTCATTAGCACCCTCGCCCAGTCCTTCAATCGAACCGGCGATGTCATAGCCGGGAACCCAAGGAAGATTGTCTTTGTTCTCTGCAGCCGCCCAACCAAGACCTGCACGAGTTTTCACATCAATCGGATTGATTCCTGAGTAGGCAACCTTTACCAGAACTTCTCCTGCCTGAGGCTGTGGAACCTCAATCTCTTGAAACGCCAATACCTCTGCTGAACCAAATTCTGGAATCACGATCTGTTTACACTTCATTGCAGCTTCCTCTTCCTAATCAAGACTTCATAGTAACGATTTCCATAGTTGAGTCTAGATTAACTTTTCATCACTCAATAGCAAGTATGTAACAAATTCAATCACTTTAGCTGTGCGTTTGATTCCGGTAAGTCGCCAGAGACACTGAGCTAATAATGCAAAAAGGGAAGCTCGCGCTTCCCTTTTGTTTATCAAATGCAGTTGTAGGTGCTAGCCAACGAGGGCTAACAAGATACCCGCAGCAACGGCAGAGCCCAATACGCCTGCGACGTTTGGTCCCATTGCATGCATCAGTAGGAAGTTTTGCGGATTAGCCTGCAAACCTACTTTGTTTACTACACGCGCCGCCATTGGTACGGCAGAAACCCCTGCTGCACCAATAAGAGGGTTAATATCTTCTTTTGAGTACTTATTGAGGAGCTTCGCCATCAATACACCCGCGCCAGTACCGATACTGAATGCCACTGCACCAAGTGCCAAGATGCCCAAGGTTTCGAAGTTCAGGAACTGCTCAGCTTGAAGCTTAGAACCCACACCCAGACCCAAGAAGATGGTGACTATGTTGATCAGCTCATTTTGCGCCGTCTTCGATAGTCGATCGACAACACCCGCTTCACGCATCAAGTTACCAAGACAGAACATGCCAACCAGTGGCGTTGCCGATGGCAAAAACAGAATCGTCATCAATAGCACGGCAAGAGGGAACAGAACCTTCTCGCCTTTGCTAACGTGGCGCAGTTGAGCCATCTTGATAGTACGCTCTTCAGGCGTGGTAAGTGCCTTCATGATTGGCGGCTGAATGATTGGTACCAATGCCATGTAGCTGTATGCTGCAACCGCGATTGCCCCAAGCAAATCAGGAGACAGTCGGCTCGCTAAGAAAATCGCGGTTGGGCCGTCGGCACCACCGATGATGGCGATTGATGCCGCATCCTGCATGGAAAACTCCATACCTGGTACGTAGTTCAGCAATATCGCGCCAAATAAGGTCGCAAAGATACCAAACTGTGCCGCTGCGCCTAACCATAACGTTTTCGGGTTAGCAATAAGAGCACCAAAGTCCGTCATCGCACCCACGCCCATAAAGATGAGCAGTGGGAATACACCCGATTCAATTCCGATATAGTAGACGTAGTACAGCAGACCACCCGGCTCAGTGAAGCCCGCATTAGGGATATTTGCTAACACGGCACCAAAGCCGATTGGCAATAGGAGCAGCGGCTCAAACCCTTTGCGAATCGCCAAGTACAACAAGATGCATCCGACCAAGATCATGCAGATCTGGCCGAATTCAAAGTTAGCGATCCCTGTTTCTGACCATAAGGTCATCAATCCTTCCATGGTGCTCCCTTACGCTAAGCTAACAAGAGGTGCGCCAACAACAACGGCATCACCTTCTTTAACGTGTACATCTTGAACCACGCCGCTTTGCGCTGCGCGAACTTCCGTTTCCATCTTCATCGCTTCGAGGATCAATAGCACATCGCCTTCTTGAACTTGCGCACCAGAAGCGACATTAACCTTAAAGATGTTACCCGCTAGCGGCGCAGATACCGCCTCAACATTGGTTGCTGCTGGCGATGGCGCTGGTGCAGCGGCCGCAGGAGCGGTTGCTGGTGTTACTGACGTCAGTTCACCTTTTGGTCCCACTTCAACATCATAAACCTGACCATCGACCTTCACGCTGTATGCTTCGATACCTTGAGCAGACGTTGCTGGCGCTGCTACAGGCGCAGCAGGCTTCGCTTCTTCTTTACCTGGAGCTGGTTCAAATGCATCTGGGTTATGACGATTTTTCAGGAACTTAAGGCCAACTTGTGGGAAAAGTGCGTAAGTAAGAACATCATCCACAGTGTCTTCTGCTAGAGAAATGCCCTCTGCTTTCGCTTTCTGTAACAAGTCATCAGTCAGCGTATGTAGCTCAGCTTCGAGTAGATCGGCTGGGCGACAGGTAATCGCTTCACCACCTTCAAGCACTTTTGCTTGAAGCTCAGCGTTGACTTCCGCTGGCGCTTTACCGTATTCGCCTTTAAGAACACCGGCAGTCTCTTTAGTGATGCTCTTATAGCGCTCACCAGTCAGTACGTTGATAACCGCCTGAGTACCGACGATCTGCGAGGTTGGCGTTACCAAAGGAATAAAGCCAAGATCTTCACGAACGCGTGGGATCTCTTCTAGAACCTCATCGATGCGATCCGCGGCACCTTGCTCTTTTAGCTGACCTTCCATGTTGGTCAGCATGCCACCAGGCACCTGAGCAATTAGGATGCGAGAATCCACACCTTTCAACTGTCCTTCCCATTTCGCATACTTCTTGCGAACTTCGCGGAAGTAAGCGGCGATAGGTTCAATCTGCTCGAGTTTTAGGTTAGTGTCACGCTCAGTACCTTGTAGCATCGCGACAACAGTTTCTGTTGGCGTGTGACCATAGGTTTGGCTCATCGACGAGATTGCAGTATCTAGAATATCGACCCCAGCTTCTACCGCTTTCACTGCTGTCGCAGTAGACAAACCCGTTGTCGCGTGGCAGTGCAGCGCAAGAGGCACTTCACAAGATGCTTTGATGCGAGAAATCAGCTCTTCTGCCTCGTAAGGCTTTAGCAGACCTGACATATCTTTAATACATAGAGAGTGACAGCCTAAGTCTTCAAGACGCTTAGCAAGATCGACCCAAGTATCGGTGTTGTGAACTGGGCTTGTCGTATAAGACAGCGTGCCCTGAGCGTGCGCGCCGACATCAACGGCTGCTTTCACTGCTTTTTCAAAGTTACGAACATCATTCATCGCATCAAAGATACGGAACACATCCATACCATTGGCGTGTGCACGCTCAACAAACTTTTCAACAACGTCATCTGCGTAGTGGCGATAACCCAGTAGGTTTTGACCACGAAGCAGCATTTGCATAGGTGTGTTCGGCATGGCCTTTTTCAGCTCGCGCAAACGCTCCCATGGATCTTCACCCAAGAATCGAATACAGGCATCAAAGGTCGCTCCCCCCCACGTTTCTAGGGACCAGTAGCCAACCTTATCAAGCTCAGCTGCGATCGGTAACATATCTTCAATACGCATGCGCGTAGCAAACAAAGATTGGTGGGCGTCACGAAGTACCACGTCCGTGATAGCAAGTGGTTTAGACATGCTCATAAACTCCTTTTTAAGCTTTTTTAACTCAATCTATTTAGCGGCCGAAGTGCGGTATTGATGGACAGCGGCAGAAATTGCTGCCACCACATTCGGGCTAACACCATTTGAGGGGGATGGTTGGGTTTTATTCTGAGTAGGAACTGCGATCGGTTCTGGTACTTCTTCTGGTACCAATTTTGACATTAACCGAACGAGATAAACGAGGATTGTTAGGAATACAAATACCACGGCCATACCCGTTAGCATGAGGGTGGCTGCATCTCCTAGCAGGCTTCCAATATTAGTCATGTTGCTTCCTTTCTTTGTCATCCTGACAAGTTACTCAATCGTTTTTGTGGCGTCACTGCTCACTGATTGACTCACAATGGCCTTGCATCGATCCATTGCAAGAGGTCTAGGATTATCTCGATTGGTGAAAGTTTGTCAATTTTGTTTAATCTTACGCCGTCATTAAAACGTCATTCGAATGAAAAACTATGATGCACACGACAATTTATGGTGTATTTAGGCTTACACAGAACTTCATACTATGACCTCACATGAGATCTCAACATAAACAAACTAAAGTTGAAAAACTGGGACACGCTTAAAATTACCGCAATTTTTCGTTTAAAAACATTGCGTTGTAATAATAAGGTTATTGATATGATAAAATTTTGTTAATAAAAAACCCCGCCGAAGCGAGGTTTCTAAAGAATGGCGCGCTCGGAAGGATTCGAACCTTCGACCGCCTGGTTCGTAGCCAGGTACTCTATCCAGCTGAGCTACGAGCGCGCAACAAGTTTTCGCATTGTCATTCGACGCTGCAGGGCAATACCCTAGGTCTCTGTAAAGAAAGAAAATGGCGCGCTCGGAAGGATTCGAACCTTCGACCGCCTGGTTCGTAGCCAGGTACTCTATCCAGCTGAGCTACGAGCGCGCAACAGTTTTCGCATTGTCATTCGACACCGCAGGGCATTACCCTTTTCTCTACAAAGTAGAATGAATGGCGCGCTCGGAAGGATTCGAACCTTCGACCGCCTGGTTCGTAGCCAGGTACTCTATCCAGCTGAGCTACGAGCGCGCAACAAATTTTCGTGTTGTCAGTTAACGATGCAGGGCTTCCCCTGTCTCTTTCAAAAAGAACGCTCTTTCAAAGAGAATGGCGCGCTCGGAAGGATTCGAACCTTCGACCGCCTGGTTCGTAGCCAGGTACTCTATCCAGCTGAGCTACGAGCGCGCAATAAGTTTTCGCATTGTCATTTGACGTTACAGGGCATTACCCTTTTTCTCTATAAGAGAAAGTCCTTTCCCAAAGGGCATCCTCAACAAAAAGAGAGAATGGCGCGCTCGGAAGGATTCGAACCTTCGACCGCCTGGTTCGTAGCCAGGTACTCTATCCAGCTGAGCTACGAGCGCGCAAGGTTGTGAAGCATATCACATTTAATTTCTTTTTGAACAAAAAAATTGACTGAAACAGTCAATAAATGGCGGTGAGGGAGGGATTCGAACCCTCGATACGGCTACAAACCGTATACTCCCTTAGCAGGGGAGCGCCTTCAGCCTCTCGGCCACCTCACCACATGTATTTCACTCCGAGGAGAGAAATGGCGCGCTCGGAAGGATTCGAACCTTCGACCGCCTGGTTCGTAGCCAGGTACTCTATCCAGCTGAGCTACGAGCGCGCAATATGTTCAATAAGAACAGTGTCATACAACACAATGCAAGAATGGCGGTGAGGGAGGGATTCGAACCCTCGATACGGCTACAAACCGTATACTCCCTTAGCAGGGGAGCGCCTTCAGCCTCTCGGCCACCTCACCGTCTTGCGGAGGCACATATTACGATTTACCAAAAATAAGTCAAACATTTTCTTGGTAAAAATAGGAAAAAACAGACTAAGCGTTGGCAAATTAACCAAACCACCATTTAATCGTAGCTTTCCTAAGCAAAATTCGCCTTGGTGCCTCTGTTTTATGGCAAATTTCACGCAACAAAAAGGCCGGCAAATTGCCAGCCCTCTCTAGTTAGGATTAGTAGTTGCCTGATGCAACGTTACCGTTTCCTTTCTCCGCTTGAATGCGCATGTAGATCTCTTCACGATGCACTGACACTTCTTTTGGAGCATTAACACCAATGCGAACTTGGTTGCCTTTAACACCCAATACAGTAACAGTGACTTCATCACCAATCATCAACGTTTCACCAACACGGCGAGTCAAAATCAGCATTCTTAGCTCCTTGAGTATTCTCTAATTATCTTGCTACAAAACTTATTATCCAACAAAAGTTATATTTTCGTAAACTATCTTCTGAAAAGTATTTACCCCAAATGTACCTGTTTTTCTTCTCTCTCAACGGATCCACTGGCGATAATGTAGTTATCATGCAGTACGTTAGCCGCTTTGTCGATAGCCCCTGGCTCGAGAACGAGTGTAATTGAGTGCGTATCTTCACAAAAGTGTAGAACAGATATGTCTGATAAGTTGAGAAGTTGTTGATATTGTGACGCTTGCTCTGCGGCATTTGACCCCACAAGTGTCAGAAGTGAGACGTCCTGCTCTGTAACTATCTTGTCTTCAATGACTAATTTTAGCTTGTCACGGCAATCTGTTTTCACCAACAAATGACTGTAGGTCAAATCTGTCACCCAGTGGCTTTCTTCCACTCCCAACATCTGCTTTTGCTTATCAACAACATCGACATGTTCTTCACAGATACGTAGTGACACCACCTGTTTCTGTATTGCTAGACCACAGATCCCAGGTTTAGCCTCTTTACCCGCCACTAATGTCCCCTCTCCTGCGTCAAAGCTAGAAAGCACACGCAGCGGCACATGATTTTGCCACGCATAAGCCACGCAAGGAAGATGGAGCACTTTGGCGCCTTTGTGGGCCATTTCGTGCATAGTTGGGAAATCGATGGTATCGAGCTTCTGCGCGTTTTTGACGACTCGAGGGTCGCAGCTATAAACGCCGTCGACATCGGTAAATATTTGGCATTCTTGTGCCTTTAAGGCACCCGCTAGGGTGACCGCTGTTGTATCAGAGCCACCTCGTCCCAATGTCGTTATATCGCCGACTTCATTTATGCCCTGGAATCCAGCGACAATCACAATTTTGTCCTGCGCTAGGTGTTCATCGATGACACTGGTATCAATATGACTAATCGTGGCATTGTTGTGATTATTGTTGGTCATAATTCGTGCCTGGCCACCGGTCAGAGATATCGCCGCGTGTCCAAGTTTGCTCAACGTCATCGACAGCAGTGCCATAGAAATCTGTTCACCTGCAGAGAGCAATACATCCAGCTCTCTGACGTTTGGCACTTTGTCTACTTGTTTGGCAAGTTCAACCAAACGGTTGGTCTCACCTGACATCGCTGAGACAACGACAACCACTTGATTGCCGGTTTGTTTAGCTCGAATTACATGCTCTGCAACGCTATGGATACGCTCAACAGAGCCAACAGAAGTTCCACCGAACTTTTGCACGATTAGTGGTCTTTTCACCAGTCTTCACCTTCCCAAGACAACATAGTGTTGTCGAATTTTGAAATTACGGTCTTGAGTGACCGCTCCCTGTATTAGGCGACGCCATGTACCTCGCCTATTAAATAGATGTGCAGTTCTGCACTGTGCAATTGATTCACTGAATAGGTAGTGACCAAAAGCAACAATGCCCAATCAACAAACATTGATTGGGCATTTAGAGGTTCTTACTTAAGAGTTATAGACGCTCTTCAAGCCAACCACGGATAGATTGCAACGCTTCTGGAAGCGCATCGACATCGCTGCCGCCTGCTTGCGCCATATCTGGGCGACCACCACCTTTACCGCCAACTTGCTCAGCCACCATCTTAACTAGGTCGCCCGCTTTTACTTTGCCAGTTAGGTCTTTGGTCACACCTGCGATCAAACCAATCTTGCCATCAGCAACATTGGCAATGAATGCAATACCGCTGCCCATTTGGTTCTTAGCGTTGTCCATCATGGTACGTAGGTTCTTACTGTCAGCACCTTCAAGAGCAGCAACCAGTACCTTAGTACCATTGATCTCTTCTACTTTACCCATGATATTGGCGCTTTCTACAGCTGCTAGCTTGTCTTTAAGCTGAGCAATCTCTTTTTCAAGAGATTTCGCTTTGCTTGCCGCATCGCCAAGTTTCGCTTCGTACTGTGCCGCTGTCGCTTCAATCGCATCCAGAGCCGCTTCACCTGTTACCGCTTCAATACGACGGATACCCGCAGCAATACCACCCTCAGAGGTGATCTTGAATAGGCCAATGTCACCAGTGTTGCTTGCGTGGATACCACCACAAAGCTCAGTTGAGAATTCACCCATAGACAGAACGCGAACTTCATCGTCGTACTTCTCACCAAACAGAGCCATCGCGCCTTTTGCTTTCGCAGACTCAATGTCCATAACGTTGGTTTCGATCACATGGTTAGTACGGATCTGTGCGTTCACAAGACGCTCAACTTGTTTGATTTCCGCTTTGGTCATCGCTTCAAGATGAGAGAAGTCAAAACGTAGGTTATCAGGCTTCACTAGCGAGCCTTTCTGCGTTACGTGCTCACCCAGAACTTGACGCAGTGCTGCGTGCAACAAGTGCGTAGCTGAGTGGTTTAGCGAGATAGCCGCGCGGCGCTCTGCATCCACAGTCGCTGCCACTTCATCGCCCTTAGCAAGTACGCCTTCAACCAGCTCACCGTGGTGTGCAATTGCGTTACCTAGCTTTTGAGTGTCTTCCACTTTGAATAGACCCGCTGATGTTTTCAGAACGCCAGCGTCACCACATTGACCGCCCGACTCTGCGTAGAACGGTGTCTCTTCAAGAACCACAATCGCTTTGTCGCCAGCAGAGAGTGCTTCCACTTCATTGCCTTCAACAAACATAGCTGCCACTGTGCTGCTGCCTTCTGTGCCTGTGTAACCACAGAACTCAGTATCGGTATCAACTTTGATCGCAGCATTGTAGTCAGTACCGAACTGGCCAGCTTCACGCGCACGTTGACGCTGAGCTTCCATCGCCTTCTCAAAACCTTCTTCATCGATAGCAAACTCGCGCTCACGAGCCACATCGTTAGTCAGGTCAGCAGGGAAGCCGTAGGTATCGTAAAGTTTAAATACGGTTTCGCCATCTAGCACTTTCTCGTCGCCAAGATTATCAAGCGCTTCAGTCAGGATTGTCATACCACGTTCAAGAGTACGACCGAAGTTCTCTTCTTCGATACGCAGTACTTTTTCTACAACGGCTTGTTGCTTCTTAAGCTCTTCACCTGCCGTACCCATTACTGATGCTAGGGTACCAACTAGCTTGTAGAAGAAGGCACCTTGTGCACCTAGCTTGTTACCGTGACGTACTGCACGACGGATAATACGACGAAGCACGTAGCCACGACCTTCGTTTGATGGCATTACGCCGTCAACGATTAGGAATGAACAAGAACGAATGTGGTCAGCAATAACGCGCAGTGATTGGTTCGAAAGGTCTTCGTAGCCGATCACTTCTGCTGCTGCTTTGATTAGCGTTTGGAATACATCGTTCTCGTAGTTTGAGTGAACGCCTTGCATGATTGCAGAGATACGCTCGATGCCCATACCTGTATCTACCGATGGTTTTGGTAGCGGCTCCATAGTACCGTCGGCGTGACGGTTGAACTGCATGAATACGTTGTTCCAGATCTCGATGAAACGGTCACCGTCTTCTTCTGGAGTACCAGGACGACCACCCCAGATATGCTCACCGTGATCATAGAAAATTTCTGTACATGGACCACAAGGACCAGTGTCACCCATTTGCCAGAAGTTGTCTGACTCGTACGCTTTACCGCCTTCTTTATCACCGATACGAACGATGCGGTCTGCAGGAACGCCCACTTGCTTGTTCCAAATCTCGAATGCTTCGTCGTCTGTTTCATAAACCGTAACCAGCAGGCGATCTTTTGGCAGTTTTAGCGTCTCTGTTAGGAATTCCCAAGCAAAGCTGATGGCATCTTCTTTGAAGTAATCACCGAAGCTGAAGTTACCCAGCATCTCAAAGAAAGTGTGGTGACGAGCAGTGAAGCCTACGTTCTCAAGGTCGTTGTGCTTACCACCAGCGCGAACACAACGCTGGGCCGTAGTGGCACGAGTGTAGTTACGCTTTTCTAGGCCAAGGAAACAGTCTTTAAACTGGTTCATACCGGCGTTTGTGAAAAGCAGAGTTGGGTCATCGTGTGGAACCAACGATGAACTGTCTACGATTTGGTGCCCTTTGCTCTCAAAGAACTTAAGGAACGCGTTGCGAACCTCGTCTGTGCTCATGTACATGCAGCTCTTCCTGAAATAATTCGAGTTAGATTTTGGGGGCATATTGTAACCCCATGAGTAAGGATTCGCCTAGTCTTCTGGTAAAAAAGGCAACAAACGGAAGGAAATTAAACTTTATTCAAGTCAGGACAAGTATTTGCGGGCAGTGGCAGGCAGGTGTTATTCACTTTCTAGTGAATCTAGTGCGTAGTTTATTTGGTCAAAAGAGTAGCCTCGATACTGTAGAAATCGCACTTGCTTGGCATATTCTTTGGGATCGCTGGCTTTTCCGTGACGAAACTTTTTCTCAGCTGTGGTTTTACAAAGCTCAAACCAATCGACTTCTTCTTCCATCAAGGCTTCATTCACGACCGACTCTGAGACGCGCTTTTGATTCAGCTCTTGACGAATTCGACGTTCACCATGACCTTTGTAGACATGCTGTCTTACCTGGCTTTTGGCAAAGCGCAGGTCATCAAGATATCGATATGACTTACATAGCTCTATCGCGGCTTCAACCTCGGATTCCTCATAGCCTTTGAAGGCAAGCTTTTGGTACAACTCATACTCGCCATGATCTCGGCGACTTAACAGTTGGATCGCAGCTTCATTAGCGGACAGGGTCGGTGGCTTTCGTTGATACATAGAGACTAATAATTTGATAGGAAAACAGATACAACAAAGCCCCGCAGTGCAGGGCTTTGTTTAATTCAATTGCAGATTTATAGCTCTTCTGCCGGCGCTTCACCAGTTTCTGCTTCTTCAACAATCTCAGGCGTTAGCAGTAGCTCACGTAGTTTGCTATCAATCGCTTGTGCCGCTTCTGGGTTTTCACGCAGGAACTTACATGCGTTTGCTTTACCTTGACCAATCTTATCGCCATTGTAGCTGTACCAAGCACCTGCTTTCTCAACCAGTTTGTGCTTAACACCTAGGTCAACCAGCTCACCGTAACGGTTGAAGCCCTGACCGTATAGGATCTGAGTTTCTGCTTGTTTGAATGGCGCTGCAATCTTGTTCTTAACGACTTTAATGCGAGTCTCGTTACCCACCACCTCATCGCCTTCTTTGATAGAGCCAGTACGGCGGATATCAAGACGTACAGAGGCGTAGAACTTAAGCGCGTTACCACCCGTGGTAGTTTCTGGGTTACCAAACATCACACCAATCTTCATACGGATTTGGTTGATGAAGATACACATACAGTTAGACTGCTTTAGGTTACCAGTAAGCTTACGCATAGCTTGAGAAAGCATACGAGCCTGCAGACCCATGTGGCTGTCACCCATTTCGCCTTCGATTTCCGCTTTTGGTGTTAGTGCAGCAACCGAGTCGACAACCATCACGTCAATCGCACCAGAGCGTGCAAGAGCATCACAGATTTCAAGCGCTTGCTCACCAGTATCTGGCTGAGAAACCAACAGCGCATCAATATCAACACCTAGCTTCTTCGCGTAGACAGGGTCTAGGGCGTGCTCAGCATCGATGAACGCACAGGTTTTGCCTGCTTTTTGAGCGGCAGCAATACATTCAAGGGTAAGTGTTGTTTTACCTGATGATTCTGGACCGTAGATCTCTACGATACGACCCATAGGCAGACCACCTGCACCTAGTGCGATATCTAGAGAAAGTGAACCCGTTGAAATGGTTTCTACGTCCATGGTACGGTTATCACCAAGGCGCATGATTGAGCCTTTACCAAATTGTTTTTCAATCTGACCTAATGCAGCGGCTAACGCCTTCTGTTTATTCTCGTCCATTACTTTCTCCACAACTATCCTTTACGGATATACGCTTTAGGCAACTTACGTGCTTGAGCTGTTTTAATCAGGTAAGCGATGCGTTCAATTCATCGCAAGATGTATTTTATTATACTGTTTATTCATACAGTGTCTATACCTGTATGAAGATTTTTTTGTGACCTCAGTGTGACTTCACCAAGACTCTTTATATTTCAATAGGCTTAGCTAAACGGCTCATCTTCAAGAACATGGGTGTGTAACGTTCTTAGTGCATGCTCTACTGCCTGTAAACGAACACTCGCTCGGTCACCCGTTAGCAAACAGGTTTCTACCTTCTGCCAGCCCTGAGAAGATGCCCATGCAAAACATACGGTTCCGACTGGCTTCTCTTCACTGCCTCCACCGGGTCCAGCGATACCACTGATTGCGACACTTAGGGTTCCGTTTGAATGAGATAGTGCTCCTTGCGCCATTTCAATCACCACAGGTTCGCTCACAGCGCCATGCTTCCCAAGCGTTTCTGACTTCACACCAATCATTTCCATCTTGGCATCGTTGCTGTAGGTGACGAACGCTCGGTCAAACCACGCAGAGCTGCCTGCGATATCGGTAATCGCGGTTGCCACGCCCCCACCTGTGCAGGATTCAGCGGTCACTAAAACCTGATCTCTCTGTTGCAGTAATTGACCTAGGTTGGCACTTAACTCAGATATGTTTTGCATTTGACACAACTCCTAGTCCTTCGTGTGGGACTTAATTGGGTTTAATACCTGCGCTTACGTGATATCAGTGACGACTCTGCCCTTTTCGCTCTCGCCGCTTTCACGTATCCTAGGCGGCAATGAAAAACGAGTAGCAAAGAAGTGACAGTGAAAGCGGAACAAAAACACACACCAATGATGCAGCAATATCTGAAGCTAAAAGCAGAGAATCCAGATATCTTGCTGTTCTATCGAATGGGCGATTTTTACGAGCTGTTTTACGATGACGCGAAACGCGCATCTCAATTGCTCGATATCTCACTGACCAAGCGCGGCGCCTCCGCGGGTGAGCCTATTCCTATGGCAGGTGTTCCTTTTCATGCTGTCGAAGGCTACTTAGCTAAGCTGGTCCAGCTTGGCGAATCGGTAGCAATTTGTGAGCAAGTCGGTGATCCTGCCACCAGCAAAGGTCCGGTTGAGAGAAAAGTCGTGCGCATCGTTACGCCCGGCACTGTCTCAGATGAAGCTCTGCTCTCGGAAAGGCTTGATAATCTTATTGCCGCAATCTATCACCAAAATGGCAAATTTGGCTACGCTACTCTGGATATTACCTCTGGTCGTTTTCAACTTTGTGAACCCAGTACAGAAGAAGCCATGCTAGCTGAACTGCAGCGCACTGCGCCTAAAGAGCTCTTGTTTCCTGAAGACTTTGAACCTGTTGATATCATGGCAAGTCGCAATGGCAATCGTCGTCGCCCTGTGTGGGAGTTTGAGATCGATACCGCGCGTCAGCAGCTCAACCAACAGTTTGGTACCAAAGATCTTGTCGGCTTTGGTGTCGAGAACTGTGTATTAGGTTTATGTGCGGCAGGCTGTTTGATCCAATACGTAAAAGACACCCAACGTACCGCGCTTCCTCACATCCGCTCGTTGACTCTAGACAGTCAAGATCAATCGGTCATTCTCGATGCGGCCACGAGGCGCAACCTTGAGTTAACCCAAAACCTGTCTGGCGGCCATGAAAACACGCTAGCGGAGGTGCTAGACCACACCGCAACAGCCATGGGTAGCCGAATGCTAAAGCGCTGGATCCATCAACCTATGCGCTGCCAAAAAACACTGAACTATCGTTTGGATGCCATCTCTGAGCTCAAGCAAGACGCGCTCTATACCGAGATTGCGCCAACGCTCAAGCAGATCGGTGACATCGAACGTATCTTGGCAAGGCTAGCACTGCGCTCGGCAAGACCTCGTGATATGGCTCGTTTACGAAGCGCGCTACAACAGCTACCAGAACTGGCGATAAGTCTTGAGACCGTGGCCCACCCTTATCTCAAACAGCTGGCTGACTATTCTGCACCCATGGAGTCGATGGCTGATTTGCTTGAGCGAGCGATCAAAGAGAACCCTCCGGTCGTTATTCGTGACGGCGGTGTGATTGCCGATGGCTACAATGCTGAGCTCGATGAGTGGCGCGACCTCGCCAACGGTGCTACCGCGTACCTCGAAAAGCTTGAGCATGATGAGCGTGACCGCCACGGTATCGACACGTTAAAAGTTGGCTACAACAATGTGCATGGTTTCTATATTCAGGTGAGCCGTGGTCAAAGCCATCTAGTGCCGCCACACTACGTTCGTAGGCAAACTCTAAAAAATGCTGAGCGCTACATTATTCCTGAGCTCAAAGAGCATGAAGATAAGGTACTGAACTCAAAATCTAAGGCTCTCGCCGTTGAGAAAAAGCTTTGGGAAGAGCTGTTCGATTTGTTACTCCCAAGCTTAGAGCAGTTACAAAACCTTGCGTCTGCGCTGTCTCAATTGGATGTACTGCAAAACCTAGCAGAGCGCGCAGAGAGCTTAGATTACTGCCGCCCAACGCTGAGCGAAAAAGCGGGTATTCAGATCCAATCTGGTCGTCATCCTGTGGTAGAGCAGGTCATGGATGAGCCTTTTATTGCCAACCCAATCGCGCTTAGCCCTGAGCGTAAAATGCTGATCATTACAGGTCCAAACATGGGTGGTAAATCGACCTACATGCGACAGACTGCGCTTATTGCTCTAATGGCTCACATTGGCTGTTATGTGCCCGCTGAATCGGCAGAAATTGGCTCATTAGATCGCATCTTTACCCGCATCGGTGCCTCTGATGATCTTGCATCGGGTCGCTCAACCTTTATGGTGGAGATGACAGAAACGGCGAACATTCTCCACAACGCCACGCAAAACAGCCTAGTGTTGATGGATGAGATTGGCCGTGGCACTAGCACCTACGATGGTCTTTCGCTCGCTTGGGCCAGTGCGGAATGGTTAGCAACCAAGGTTGGCGCGATGACGCTCTTCGCGACACACTACTTCGAGCTAACAGAGATGCCGAATCAGCTTCCTAACCTTGCTAATGTTCATTTGGATGCGGTTGAGCATGGTGATTCGATTGCGTTTATGCACGCGGTTCAAGAAGGTGCAGCTAGTAAGTCTTACGGTTTGGCCGTTGCTGGCCTTGCTGGTGTGCCAAAAGCAGTGATTAAGAACGCGCGCCAAAAACTGACGCAGCTAGAGCAAATTGGACAAAACCCTGCTCGCGCAGAATCGCCACAAGTCGATATTGCTAATCAGCTAAGTTTGATTCCTGAGCCAAGCGAAGTGGAAGAAGCACTGGCGCAGATTAATCCGGATGATTTGACGCCGCGTCAAGCGTTGGAAGAGTTGTATCGGTTGAAGCAGTTGCTTTAGGAGCGCGCTGCTACCCCTCCTAGCCTCCCCTTATAAAGGGGAGGAATCATAGGCTCGCTACGCGCCGCCCGTCCAATCAAACGTCATAATGCTACGTGAGTGACACATAGCTGCTCGCTGAGTGCAACGTCAAACTCTTGCTGTTGACCATCAAGTTCAACAACTAGGTTATATAAGTCGTCTTTATTAGGAGCTTCAGGGTTCGCATACTTAGGAGCTTCTATCTGAAACAGCGCCGATGCCTGATTAGCACGAACATCTATAGGCAGAAAATACGTCATGCCATTGAACTGAACAGAGGCAGAAACAAGCCCAGCACGAAAGGTTTGGTAATGTAGGTCGACTTTAAACTCGCAGCCGCCACCATGGTGCCATATCTGCTCCATTGCCACATGCTCAAGGCGCACGTGAGGAATAAACTGAAGATACGGCATTTGCCAAACACCCATACGCTCATCGGTACGCGTTTTTTCTTGGACAAGTGAGCAGGTTGGGGCCTTATCCATATCAACCAGCAAGTCATCCTCATCGAACTCAAGAAACAAGATTTCAACGCGATTCGGTCCTTCCTGAAGGTGGGCTCTGACCTCTTTACGATAGGTCGTCTCACTGCCATCACAATCTATCACTGCTCGCCCATTGATTCGAACTTCCGCATAGTAATCCACGCCACCAATCACCAAATCCACCGCCGGATTGGCGAGTTGCTGCTCGGTCAGTACAAAGTCGTGCATCAAGTGCCACTCTTGCTCGATAATGGATGGCTCTGATAGATGATCAGGTAATACTTGGCTTAATGGGCCGGGAAACGTCAGATCATCTTGAGGAATAGAAAGATCCGTAAGGGGAGAGAGTTGCCAGAGGCCGTCGAGATTTATCTTCATTCGCTAAGTTTGACCCAGATCATATTTAGCGCAGTATAATCAAATCGTTTTTGGAAAGATAGCGTGATCAAAAAAGGTCAGCTTAGCTGACCTTTTCTCTAGAAGAGGAGTTACTCGTCTTCATCATCTTCTTCAGGGTAAAGTGCATCTTCACCTTCGTAGTAAGTACCCCAACCATCATAAATGATGTCGTACTTCTCTGCTAGGTGAACCAACTTCTCTACCTGCGCATCAATTTGTTCTGCATTAAGCGCCGACTCCATGGTCGCATCACAGCAAAGCAACTTGTTGCCGTCTTCATCTTCGGTTTCTTCTGCTTCTAGAACTTCGAAACCCATCTTGAACGCTTCAACTACCGCTTTCTCTAGACGATCAAAGTCTTCTGCGAATAGGTGGTGCTCGATCTCGTAAAGTGCTTCTGGATCACTTCCATCTTCAATTAGTGCTTGAATGATATCGCGAGTTTCTTCCTTCTGAAATTCGATCAGTTCTTCAACGGACATATACTCATCTTGTTGAGACATAAAGTGCTCCAGCTATAAATAGGTTAACGGCATGAATGATACGAGAAGTCAGCGGAGATCGAAAGATCAAAACGAGATCTTTCCTGACTATTTTTGTCTTTCCTCCAAACGACGAAACTCGATCTAGATCACATAAACATAATTTTAACATTTCTCTATCTCTGGAAACTGTCCGTGGCGATTCAGCCATTTGTGATGACGATTGTTACGATTCATCAACGAAACATTATGAGATTGAAATGCATATCCGCATGTCCTTACCAAAGCGTTAGATAACAAGGTTTATTCGTTTAGCTGCTGTATTTTACCTAAAGCCCGTGTTTTTATGCACAAAACACCAATTAAAAATCAATAAAGACTCTCAAAACACTCTGCATATTCACGCATCAAGCTCGGCTTTTCTACTCACAAAACAGTTCCATCATTATCTGTTAACAAAGCTGACATCAATAAATATTATGGTTTAAGTATGTATTTACAGTAATTTTAACTGCCATGCTAACTTGCATCTTGATAACAAGCTTGTCATAAATAGCGGCAGTTAAAGCTGAAAGGAATCGTAATGAGTAAGTTGTACGTCGGCTCGGAAGTCGGTCAATTACGACGTGTTTTGTTAAACCGTCCAGAAAGAGCCCTAACCCACCTCACCCCATCTAACTGCCATGAGCTACTCTTTGATGATGTACTCGCGGTAGAAGCCGCAGGCGAAGAGCATGATGCATTTGCCAATACGCTACGCAGCCAAGATGTCGAGGTGTTGTTACTTCATGACTTGTTAGTTGAAACGCTTGCGGTCGAGCAAGCCAAAACCTGGCTTTTAGAGACACAAATTTCAGATTTTCGCTATGGGCCAATCTTTGCCAATGAAATCCGTCAATATCTGTCACAGATGGACAACGAACATCTAGCGACAGTGTTGCTGGGTGGACTGGCTTACTCAGAATTGCCTCTGAAGACCCCTTCTATTCTTCAGAAAATGAGCAAGCCGCTCGATTTCGTGATCGAGCCGCTACCTAACCACCTATTTACCCGTGACACATCATGCTGGGTTTATGGTGGCGTGTCGCTCAATCCAATGATGAAGCCTGCACGTCAGCGCGAGACTAACCATCTGCGTGCTATCTATCGTTGGCACCCGACCTTTGCTGGGCAAGATTTCATTAAATACTTTGGCGACGAAGATCTGCACTACGATAACGCTAATATTGAAGGCGGTGATGTTCTTGTCATAGGTAAAGGGGCAGTTCTGATTGGTATCTCTGAGCGCACGACACCACAAGGTGTCGAAAACTTGGCTGCGAACCTATTTAAATCTGGTCAAGCTAGCCAGGTAATCGCTATCGACCTACCGAAGCATCGCTCTTGTATGCACCTCGATACCGTCATGACCCATATGGATGTCGATACCTTCTCTGTCTATCCAGAGATCATCAATGACAAGTTGGATACGTGGCGACTTACAGCATCAAACAATGGGCAAATGCAGGTCGAGAAGCTACCGAATTATCTCAAAGCGCTCGAAAGTGCTCTGGATGTGGATCAGCTCAAGATCATCACAACCGGCGGTGACAACTACGAAGCAGAGCGCGAGCAGTGGAACGATGCCAACAACGTTCTTACCGTGAAGCCAGGTGTTGTGATTGGCTATGAGCGCAATGTCTACACAAACGAGAAATATGACAAAGCTGGGATTCAAGTTCTTACCATTCCGGGGAACGAACTTGGACGAGGGCGTGGTGGTGCTCGCTGCATGAGCTGCCCTATTGAACGCGATGGCATTTAAACATAACTATTTACAAAAGCCCCTATAAAGGGGCTTTTTTTGCATTTAATTAAAATAAATATTCACAAAATAAGAATTTATATGTATAAATAAAATCGAAAACTAATTCAGAGGTACGGACCATGGCTTACAACTTAAGAAATAGGAACTTTCTAAAACTTCTCGACTTTTCTCCTAAAGAGATTCAATTCTTGCTCGATATGTCGAAAGAACTCAAAGCCGCCAAATACGCTGGCACAGAACAGAAAAAACTCATCGGCAAAAACATTGCGCTGATCTTCGAAAAAGCATCGACCCGTACCCGATGTGCTTTTGAAGTCGCTGCCTTTGATCAAGGCGCTCAGGTCTCTTACATTGGCCCGTCTGGCTCGCAAATTGGCCACAAAGAGTCAATGAAAGATACCGCGCGTGTATTGGGTCGTATGTACGACGGTATCGAGTACCGTGGATTTGGTCAGGAGATTGTCGAAGAGTTAGGCGCGCACGCAGGTGTCCCTGTTTGGAATGGTTTGACGAATGAGTTCCACCCAACTCAGATACTTGCCGATTTTCTCACTATGCTCGAGCACGGCAAAGGCAAACAACTGCATCAGATGAAATTTGCTTACCTTGGCGATGCACGCAACAACATGGGTAATTCACTCATGGTTGGCGCAGCAAAGATGGGTATGGATATTCGCCTTGTCGCGCCAAAAGCATTTTGGCCAGAGCAAAGCCTTGTTGATGAATGCCAAACTATTGCCCTATCAACTGGCGCATCCATCACGTTGACCGAAGACGTTCAAGCGGGTGTCGCCGATTGTGACTTCCTCTACACCGACGTTTGGGTCTCGATGGGTGAATCTGCCGAGGCTTGGGATGAGCGAATTGCCTTGATGAAACCGTACCAAGTCAACATGGATATGATTAAAGCAACCGGCAATAAAAACGTAAAATTTATGCACTGTTTGCCGGCATTCCATGATGATCAGACGATTATAGGTAAGGAAATTGCGGATAAATATGGACTTAATGGCCTTGAAGTGACCAATGATGTGTTCGAGTCTGAATATTCAATCGTTTTTGATGAAGCAGAGAACCGTATGCATACTATTAAAGCGGTCATGGTTGCTACATTAGGCAGTTAATAAATATCACACTAATTGACGCTAAATGTTTGATGTAATCGCTTGCGCTCCCAAAATTTGGGCGTATAATTCCTCGCAATTTGTCTGGGGAACGATTAATGGCGCAAGCGAGTTTGACATCACAACACACTCTCGATAAGCAATTTGCTTATCATGCACCGTTATTATTTCCTATCGAATTCTAAGCCTCCCATCATGGGGGGCTTTTTTATGGCTGTTAAATCTGGTCTGGTTGTAACTATAGGGAAGATAAACATGGCGAATACGCTCTATCAAAAGCACATTATCTCGATTCCGGAACTGTCACGTGAAGAGCTAGAGCTCATCGTAAAGACAGCGGGTCAACTGAAATCCAACCCTCAACCTGAGTTAATCAAGAATAAAGTCGTGGCAAGCTGCTTCTTCGAGCCATCGACACGTACCCGACTTTCATTCGAAACGGCTATCCAGCGCATCGGTGGTGATGTGATTGGTTTCGACAGTGGCGGTAACACCTCTCTAGCGAAAAAGGGTGAGACTCTTGCAGACTCTGTGCAGGTCATTTCTTCCTATGTTGACGCATTTGTCATGCGCCACCCACAAGAAGGCGCAGCGCGTCTAGCCTCTGAGTTCTCGAACGGTGTGCCTGTTATCAACGCCGGTGATGGTGCGAACCAACACCCAACGCAAACGCTACTCGATCTGTATTCTATCTATGAAACTCAAGGTCGCCTTGATGACATCAACGTGGCGTTTGTTGGTGACCTAAAATACGGCCGTACGGTTCACTCACTCACGCAAGCTCTGGCGAAGTTCAACAATGTTCGCTTCTACTTCATTGCACCAGAAGCGTTAGCGATGCCAGATTACATCTGCGAAGAGCTAGAAGAGGCAGGTATCCAATACAGCCTGCACACGGATATTGACAGCGTTGTTCCTGAGCTTGATATTCTGTACATGACTCGCGTACAAAAAGAGCGCTTTGACGAGTCAGAATACGCTCATATTAAGTCGGCGTATATTCTGTCTGCAGAAACGCTAAAAGACGCACGTAACAACCTTAAAGTGCTACACCCACTGCCTCGCGTGGATGAAATCACCGTAGACGTTGATAAAACGCCTTACGCTTATTACTTCCAACAGGCAGAGAATGGCGTGTACGCACGTGAAGCACTGCTTGCCCTTGTACTTAACGAAGCACTTTAAGGAGAGATTCAGTCATGGCTAAAGAAACACAATTGCAAGTTGAAGCAATCAAGAACGGTACTGTCATCGACCACATCCCTGCAAACATCGGCATTAAAGTGCTTAAACTATTTGCAATGGACCAATCGAAGCAGCGCGTCACCATCGGCTTGAACCTGCCTTCTTCGGCACTGGGCAGTAAAGACCTGCTCAAGATTGAAAACGTATTCGTTACCGAAGAGCAGGCGAACAAGCTTGCTTTGTATGCGCCACACGCAACGGTCAATCAGATTGAAAACTACGAAGTGTGTAAAAAGCTGGCTCTAGAACTACCAGAAACGATAACTGGCATATTCGAGTGTCCAAACAGTAACTGTATTACTCACAACGAGCCCGTCGACAGCAGCTTTAAGGTATTCGAGAAGCACGATGACATTCGCTTAAAGTGTAAATACTGCGAAAAAGTCTACTCGCGCGAGATTGTGACTGAGCGATAGAACCCGCTCACGAAATCCTTGTTAATAGATATTCAAGCCTACGATATTTCTAAACATCGTAGGCTTGATTTTTATTTGTCCTAGAGGCAGTCTAGACCTCTTACTAATCCCATCATAATGGATAAAACGATGACAAAAGTACTTCATACAGAATCTGCACCAGCAGCAATCGGTCCTTACGTTCAAGGTGTTGACCTAGGCAACATGGTACTGACTTCAGGCCAAATCCCAGTAAACCCTCAAACGGGTGAAGTGTCTGACGACATTTCAGAGCAAGCACGTCAGTCTCTAGACAACGTAAAAGCTGTGGTTGAAGCCTCTGGCCTAACTGTTTCTGACATCGTTAAAATGACAGTATTCGTGAAAGACCTAAACGATTTCGGCACGGTTAACGAAGTATACGGCAAGTTCTTTGATGAGCACGAAGTAGCAAACTACCCAGCACGTTCTTGTGTTGAGGTTGCTCGTCTTCCTAAAGATGTGAAAATTGAAATTGAAGCGATCGCGGTTCGCAAATAATCGCTCTGCTTGAATAGAAAAAAGGGTTGCCATTGGCAACCCTTTTTCGTTATTTCTTGGCGTTCAGTTCAGCGACTTCGGCATCTAACTCGGCAAGTTTCTCTACCATTTGTTCACGGCAGACATTGGCAAGTTTGCGTACGTCCTCTTTTCCGTAGCCTTCTACTGAGACTGGCGGCAACATCTCTACGATGATATGTCCGTTATCCCACTTATTAAGCTTCAGGTGTCCTGTGCTGCTACACACGATAGGGATGATTGGCACGTCGGCGCCAATTGCTGCGTGGAACGCACCTGTTTTAAACGGTAGCAAACCGCGACCGCGCGAGCGCGTCCCTTCCGGGAACATCCATACCGACAAGTTACTCTTCTTCATACTATCAACCACTTGGTCAATCGTACCTTTTGCCTTACTGCGGTTAGCACGATCAATCAGGATGTTACCCGTTAGATAGTAAAGCTGACCGAAAAGCGGCATCCAAAGTAAGCTCTTCTTACCAACGGTCACAACGTTTGGTGTCACCGCTGAAGATACCGTAAAAAGATCCCAGTTATTTTGGTGGTTGGCGATATAGATGTGCTGACCACGCTTGTATGCATCTTCTGGAAGACGAAGGTCGAGCTTAACGCCAAGGATTTTAGACATGGCACCAAAGTAACGACCAAAGGTAAATACGTGTTTTGGGTTTCTCGGGCTAAGTAGACAGTAGCCACAACCAAATACAAACATCACTACAGCGAAAATAGCCACTGCGATGCAGCGAAGTAAAGCAACCATTTTGTTCTCCGACAATGGCTTCATAAAAAAGCCGAAACCCTTGGATTTCGGCTAATTGAATCTTAAATGTTGTTATTCATCGCCCGCGACACGAGTAATGTTGGCACCGAGCGCTGACAATTTGTCTTCGATGCGCTCATAACCGCGATCGATGTGATAGATGCGATCCACCAGCGTCTCACCATGAGCAATACAGCCTGCGATAACTAGGCTTGCAGATGCACGAAGGTCTGTCGCCATCACTTGAGCGCCGCTCAGAGAATCGACGTCACCACAAATCACTGTGTTGCCTTCGATTTCTGCTTTTGCGCCCATACGCATTAGCTCTGGCACATGCATAAAGCGGTTTTCGAAGATAGTTTCCGTGATCACACCACCGCCTTTCGCCATCATGTTCAACAGCGTGAACTGTGCTTGCATGTCGGTTGGGAAGCCTGGGTGTGGCGCGGTACGAATCGAGACGGCTTTGAGCTCACGACCTGTCATATCAAGCGAGATCCAGTCTTCCCCGGTCTCAATATCAGCGCCCGCTTCTTCTAGCTTCGCTAGCACGGCCTCAAGTAGGTGTGCACTGGTATTACGACATACTACTTTGCCACCCGATACCGCAGCAGCAACCAAGAAGGTGCCTGTTTCGATACGATCAGCCACTACCGTGTGCTTGCCACCCGATAGACGCTCAACACCTTCAATAGTAATGGTGTCGGTACCTGCACCTGTCACTTTCGCACCAAGCTTATTTAGGAAATCGGCCGTGTCGACAATCTCAGGCTCACGCGCTGCGTTATCTAACACAGTTGTGCCTTCAGCAAGCGTCGCTGCACACATGATAGTGATGGTCGCACCAACACTGACTTTATCCATCACGATATGAGCGCCTTTCAGACGACCATCGACTTCAGCTTTTACGTAGCCGTCTTCTAGCGTGATCGTTGCGCCAAGCTGTTCCAGACCATGAATATGAAGATCCACAGGGCGGGCACCGATAGCACAGCCACCTGGCAGCGATACTTGACCTTTACCAAAACGCGCCACAAGTGGGCCTAATGCCCAAATCGATGCACGCATGGTTTTAACCAGATCGTAAGGAGCACATAGCTCATTGATTTCACTGCCATCAACATGAACCGAACCATTACGACGTACTTTTGCGCCAAGGCGGCTAAGCAGTTTCATCGTCGTATCGATATCGCGAAGATGGGGAACGTTCGCTACCTCAACTGGCTCTTCAGCCAGGATAGATGCAAACAAAATTGGTAGTGCTGCGTTCTTAGCACCAGAGATCGACACTTCGCCTGTCAGCGGAGCATCCGATCCAATAACTCGAAACTTATCCATTAATAAACCTTACAGAGACATCAGCTTTTTATCACGAGCCCACTCTTCTGGAGTATAGGCTTTAATTGAAACTGCGTGGATGTCATTACGCTGAATGTATTCCATCAGAGGACCATAGATCATCTGCTGCTTTTTAACTCGGCTCATGCCTTCAAATTGAGCATCTACCGCGATAACTTCATAGTGACTGCCTTCGCCTTTGACGTGCAGCTCTTCTAGGTTCAACGCGTTTTGTAATAGTTCCTGTACTTTTGTGCTATCCACAAGATACTCCTAAATGTGTTTCTCTATGACTGATTCAACGTTATATAGCTGAAACAGTATGTTCAGCTCATCGGGCACGAAGCTGAGCATTATATGACACTTTCGATTTTTTGCATGCTCTAATAAGTGGATTAACATCACCAATCCTGCAGAATCGAAGCGTTCGACCTGTTCAAGCTCCAACTTAACCTCTGGCTGAGTGAAAGAAACCGTTTGAATCGAGCGCCAAAGCTCGGGCACGGTGTCGCGGTCAATATTACCCACCAGAGCAAGCGTTGTGTCAGTACGCTGTTCTAATTTCGCTACCACGATTACTTACTACCTTCAAAACGAATAGGTGCCTTCGCTAACTGTTCGAGCTCTTTCGCCACGGACAGCACGCCTTCTTGGCGAATTTTAGTATTCCACTCGGATTGCTTGCTAGACAGTAAGCTAATACCTTCAGCAATCATATCAAAGGCTTTCCACTCACCGGTTTTCTTATCTTTGCGAAGCTTAAACTCAAGATTTATGTTCGGTCTTGGGGAGTCCATAATGGTAACCTTGACGCCGATAATTGTGGTTTTGTCGTCGATCTTAGGCTCGGGACCAAACTTCACGTCTTGCCCAGTATACTGAGTCAAAACCTGAGCATAAGAGGTCACCAAATAGGCACGAAATGCCTCGATAAACTCGAGCACATCTTCACGCTTGGCTCCCTTGAGGTTAGGACCCAGCAGTTTAAGCGCCGCATAGCGATAATTCACATAGGGCATCAGCTCTTCCTCAACCACCACTTTGAGGTAGTCAGGATCAGCCTGAATTTTATCTTGCTCTGCTCCCAAGCGTGAAAATGCCTTGTCGGACACCTTCATTATCATATCGTAAGGCTGTGTCGCATCAATCTCTGTTGCCATCACATTCAATGACATAAACAGCGCAGAGACCATCAAAATAAACCGTTTAAACATGGCGTTACTCCTTACTTGTCTCATCAGAACCTCCAATGCTGTAGAGCACCTGGCCTATCATATCTTCAAGCACTAATGCCGACTTTGTATCTTCAATACGGTCGCCATCCGCTAGGTAGCCTTCATCGTCAAATACAAAACCAGGGACCAAGCCGATGTACTGTTCGCCTATCAGACCAGAGGTCAGTACCTGCGCGCTTGACGTTTCTGGAAACTGGTAATCACTGCTGATCGACAGGCTAACCACAGGTAAAAATGACTCTTTGTCGAGGTGGATATCACTCACACGCCCAATAACCACACCGCCAACTTTTACTGGTGAGCGCACTTTAAGGCTGCCTATGTTGTCGAATCTTGCTTCCAGAGTGTAAGTGTCACCCGAACCAAGACTCTTCACGTCAGCAACCTGAAAAATCATAAACAAGATTGCGCCAAGGCCCAACAACACAAAACTGCCTACCCACAATTCCAACTTTCTTGTCTGTTGCATCAAGAGTTCCTTTAATTATTGCTTTAAGCTTAGTTGCCAAACATTAAGGCAGTAAGAACAAAATCCAATCCGAGCACCGCGAGGGAAGAATGCACCACAGTGCGAGTCGTTGCTTGACTGATACCCTCAGAGGTCGGCGTCGCGTCATACCCGTTAAACAGCGCAATCCAAGTTACTGTGATGGCAAAGACCACACATTTAATTGCGCTATTACCAATATCTCGTCCAAGTTCCACGGAAGACTGCATCGCAGACCAAAAGCTGCCGTGATCAATGCCCTTCCAGTCAACACCCACTAGCTGTCCACCCCATATGCCGATGGACATAAAGATCATCGCGAGCAGTGGCATAGAGATCACGCCCGCCCAAAAACGAGGTGCTATCACTCTCTTAAGAGGATCAACCGCCATCATTTCTAAACTCGATAGCTGCTCTGTTGCCTTCATCAAACCAATTTCAGCTGTAAGCGCCGAGCCAGCTCGTCCAGCAAACAGCAACGCAGTGACCACTGGACCAAGCTCACGAAGCAATGAGAGTGCCACCATCTGACCCAAACTGCCTTCAGCGCCATAATCCACCAGCACTACATAACCTTGTAAACTCAGTACCATGCCTATAAATAGTCCTGAGACCATAATGATCGCCAAGGACTGCACGCCCACGTTGTGAAGCTGTTTCACTAATAAGGGAAAATGCTTTTTAGGTTGTGGTCTGGATAGCAGCACACCGAGCAACATAAACGTAGCGCGCCCCCAGGCATAACCGATAGAGAGCGCTCGTTGACCAACTTTCTGAATCCACAGACTAGGTGTCGTCATATTAGAAGAGCTCCTGTTCTAGGGGCATGGCAGGGAAGCGAAACGGCACTGGACCATCCGCGTCACCATTGAGAAATTGTTGAATCTGAGGATCGGGGTTGTTGCGAAGCTCATCTGGCGTCCCTTTCGCCACAATCTTGCCATTCGCTAACAGGTACACCCAGTCTGCTATCGACATGACTTCAGGCACATCGTGTGAGACCACAACAGAGGTGACATTGAGCGCGTTATTGAGTTTGCGAATAAGCTCAACCAACACCCCCATAGTAATCGGGTCTTGGCCAACAAAAGGCTCATCGTACAAGATAAGTTCAGGGTCGAGTGCGATGGCTCTAGCCAGAGCGGCACGCCGAGCCATGCCACCAGAGAGTTCACTTGGCATTAACTCCGCCGCACCTCGCAGACCCACCGCTTCAAGTTTGAGCAACACCAGCGTGCGAATCATGGATTCATCAAGAGCGGTGTGCTCCCGCAATGGAAAGGCAACATTGTCAAACACAGTCAAATCAGTAAACAGCGCACCTGACTGAAACAACATGCTCATTTTTTTGCGAACTTGATAGAGGCGCTTGCGAGACAGAGTAGGAATGTTGTCACCGTCAAACCACACCTCGCCTTGGTCGGGCATCAATTGCCCACCTATCAAGCGCAGTAGTGTTGTTTTGCCGATCCCTGATGGTCCCATAATCGCGGTGACTTTTCCTTTTGGAACATGCAGCTCAATGTCATCGAAAATGACACGTGAGCCACGAGAAAAAGACAACCCGCTAATCGAAACCAAGTCGTTGTTTGACATAGACTTCCCTATCTCGAATTTCAAACTCAGTGACTCTCCATAGTAATGATACAAGCGTGCAATTAAAACCCTAAGCTTCATTCAGTTGTATAAACAATTCAACAAATTCACAGTGATTAGGGAATAAGAGAGGTCACTCTAAAAAACGGCAAACGCTTTGCCTGTACTTTTAAAGGTACGCAATTCCGAGCGCTATCGGTATTTTATTTATTGATTAGCTTCCATTTTGGATGACAAAGCGTCAAAATTAGCCGCCAAATGTCTCAGAAAAAAATAAGTGGATTTAAACATGCTCGAAGCCGTGGTGTTTCTGATTATTGGACTGGTTTTTCTCGTATGGAGCGCGGATAAACTGGTGTTTGGTGCTGCAGCGTTGGCACGCAATGTTGGTATCTCGCCTTTAGTGATTGGTATGACGATTCTGGCAATGGGGTCTTCCGCGCCAGAAATGATGGTTTCAGCAACAGCAGCATTAGACGGAAAGACGGACACCGCTGTGGGTAACGTCCTCGGCTCGAACATTGCCAACATCGCACTTATCCTCGGCATTACCGCCATGATCAAGCCGCTTTCTATCTCTTCTGCGGTTCTGAGACGCGAACTCCCACTGATGATTGCGGTCACACTAGTAGCAGGCCTTATTTTATGGGATAGCCACCTTGGTTTCCTAGAGGGTGTGATTCTGTTTGCCCTATTCGCTGCCTTTATCTTGGCCATGCTACGAATCAGTAAAGCTGAACGAGAGACAGGTAATAATGATGCTCTACTAGACGACCAAGAATCTGAAGTCCCAGAAGGCGTCAGTAACGGCAAAGCCGCTATGTGGGTGGTTATCGGTCTCATCGTTTTGCCGTTAGCCGCCGATCGTTTGGTGGACAGCGCTGTCACCATTGCACAATATTTTGGTATGAGCGACCTTGTTATCGGTCTGACGATTATCGCGATCGGTACTAGCTTACCTGAACTTGCCGCGTCGCTAGCAGGCGTACTCAAGGGCGAAGATGATATGGCGGTCGGTAATATCATCGGCTCAAACGTATTTAATATCCTAGCGGTAATGGGCATCCCGGGCATTCTAAACCCATCAGTGCTCAGTGAGCACGCTATGGGGCGTGATTTTTGGGTCATGCTAGGCTTGTCTTTATTACTGGTCGTTATGGCGCTAGGTAAGTCGAAAAGCATCAACCGTATTGAAGGGGGAATCTTGTTTATCCTCTTCTTAGGCTACCAAATCTACCTGTTCGCAAACATGGCGGCGTAGGAGCAGCAGCATGTCTGATTTTGATTTTATTCGCAGTGCAAAGCGAGTTTTAGATACCGAAGTTCAAGCATTAGTGCACTTAGAGCGCTATTTCGATGAGCAGTTTGAAGCGGTATGTCGCGCCATCTTAGAGCACAAAGGCAAAGTCATTGTGATGGGAATTGGCAAGTCGGGGCATATCGGTAAAAAGATCGCTGCAACACTCGCCAGTACAGGTACATCCGCATTTTTTGTCCATCCGGGTGAAGCTGCCCATGGCGATCTGGGTATGATAGAAGCGCATGATCTGGTGATTGCTATCTCTAATTCTGGTGAGGCTCATGAGATCATCAGCCTGTTCCCAGTGTTCAAACGCTTAGGGATCACCACGGTGAGCATGACTGGCAAGCCGGCTTCAACCATGGGTAAATTGTCTGATTTTCACTTACAGATTACCGTGCCTAAAGAAGCCTGCCCATTAGGTTTAGCGCCAACCTCTAGCTCAACTGCGACGCTTGTTATGGGCGATGCTTTGGCTATCGCTCTGCTTGAGGCCCGTGGATTCAGCGAAGAAGACTTTGCACTCTCTCATCCTGGTGGCGCGCTTGGTCGCAAACTACTTCTCAAACTCAGCGACATCATGCACTCTGGAGACGCACTACCTATGGTCAACCCGACTATGCTAGTGAGAGACGCCCTACTCGAGATTTCCAACAAAGGTCTGGGTATGACGACCATCGTTGACGAGAACAATGCATTGCTTGGTATATTCACCGACGGTGACTTACGCCGAATTTTAGACCGCCGAGTGGATATTCATGAAACCACGATTGGTGAAGTAATGATTGCCAATCCAACGACAGCAACGCCAAACATGCTTGCTGCCGAAGGTCTGAACTTGATGCAATCAAAGAACATAAATGGTCTGGTACTACTAGACGATAATAAAGTAGTGGGTGCATTAAACATGCACGATCTACTCAAAGCAGGAGTGATGTAGTGTCAGAACAAGTCGAAACCTTATACGGTTCAATCAACAAAAGCATCGTTGACAAGGCAGCAGGCATTCAGCTTTTGATTTGCGACGTTGATGGTGTATTTTCTGACGGCCTTATCTACATGGGTAACGATGGCGAAGAACTTAAAACCTTTCATACCCGTGATGGCTATGGTGTCAAAGCGCTAATGAGCGCAGGCATCCAAGTTGCCATAATCACTGGTCGCAGCTCTAAGATTGTCGAGAACCGAATGAAAGCCTTGGGTATCTCATTGATTTACCAAGGACAAGATGACAAAGTAGTGGCGTATCAAGACATCTGTCAAAAATTGAACATCGATGCTCAGAACACGGCATACATTGGTGATGACCTAATCGACTGGCCTGTCATGGAGCAAGTTGGGTTAGGTATCTGTGTTGCTGATGGGCATCCTTTGCTCGCGAAAAAGGCTGATTATGTCACCTCTATTCATGGCGGACACGGCGCGGTTAGGGAAATCTGTGATCTGATCCTAGAATCAAAGGGAGAACTTGAGCTTCACAAGGGTCTAAGTATATGAGTTTATCTCGTATTCTTTACAGTTTACTTGCAATTATTGCGGCAGGCAGTACTTACTACCTGTACAGCAAGGATGACTCGAATGTCATCCAAATAGAGCCAGATATCGAACTGCCCGCTTTTAGCGGCACAAACTTACACAACATTTCGTACAGCGACACTGGCGTGCGCAGCTACAGCATCAGCTCTGCACACCTTGAGCACTTCTCCAAGAAAGGAGAAACGGTATTTCAGCAACCCGTTCTGCGTATTTTCGCCAACGGAGAAACGCAAGAGTGGGAAATATCCGCCGAGAAAGCCGTGCTGGACAAACAAGAAGTCCTGACGCTGTATACGAATGTCGTCGCACAAAACTTGCTGGCAGACTCTGGCTTTGACACCTTGTCTACCCAGCAAATGAGTATCAAACTCGAAAATCGTGATTTTTGGGCTGACAGCAAAGTCATTATGCTGGGCCCTAAATTTGAAACGCAAGGCGAAGCGATGAAAGGAAACTTCGCTAACCACCTCGCGGAACTGTATAAAAAAGTGAATAGCAAATATGAAACTCTCGCACCTTAGTCTCAGCCTGTGTTTGTTGCTTCCGACAGCGGCGCTGGCGCTATCAACGGATACTGAACAACCGGTATACATTGACTCAGACACGCAGCAGCTTGATATGAAAAGCAATCAAGTGACCTTTGCAGGTGATGTGAAGTTAAAACAAGGCAGTATTAACATCAACGCCGACAAAATTGTCGTTACTCGAGAGGCACAAACTGGGGCGATTCAAGTGATCCAAGGGTTTGGTGATCTCGCCACCTTTTCTCAGTTGACTGACGACGGTAAAACCCTATACGGCGAAGCGAAAGAGCTTCACTACTCCCTAAAAGACGATCAGCTCACGATGAAGCAACAAGCTATGCTGTCTCAAGACGACAGTGTCATCCGAGGTACTACAATTAAGTACCGAATTTCATCACAAAAGCTGGTTGCTGATGGCAACGCCAACGAGCGTGTATCCACGGTTCTTCAACCACAACAAGTTCAAGAGAAGTAGAGTCCAGTATGGCGTTACTTAAAGCCGCGCATTTGGCGAAAAGCTATAAAAACCGCAAGGTCGTATCCGATGTAAGCCTATCTGTAGAGTCAGGTCAAATTGTCGGTCTGCTTGGCCCGAATGGCGCAGGTAAAACAACCTCATTTTACATGATCGTTGGTCTGGTCGCTCGCGATGAAGGCACGATCACTATCGATGACAATGACATCAGCATTTTGCCTATGCATAGCCGCGCCAAAATGGGCATTGGCTACTTACCTCAAGAAGCATCCATCTTCCGTAAGCTGAGTGTTGAGCACAACATTATGGCGGTTCTTGAAACCCGTAATGAGCTCACTCAAGAGCAAAGACAGGACCGACTGGAAGATTTGCTTGATGAGTTTAATATTCAGCATATCCGCAAAAGCGCAGGCATGGCCCTCTCCGGTGGTGAGAGAAGACGGGTAGAAATCGCTAGAGCTCTGGCTGCAAACCCGCAGTTTATTCTGCTCGATGAGCCATTTGCTGGGGTTGACCCAATCTCAGTAATTGATATAAAGAAAATCATTGAACACTTGCGCGACAGAGGGTTGGGTGTCCTTATCACCGACCACAATGTGCGTGAAACGCTAGATGTCTGCGAAAAAGCCTACATCGTAAGTCAAGGTCACTTGATCGCTGAAGGAAGTCCTGAAGATGTTCTCAATAATGAACACGTAAAACAGGTTTATCTCGGTGAACAATTCAGACTATGATTTAATAGGCACGGATACAATATTTATAATAGGCCCATAATACTGCATGAAACCCTCATTACAACTCAAGCTAGGTCAACAGTTAGCAATGACGCCTCAGTTGCAACAAGCAATTCGCTTGCTGCAGTTGTCCACGCTCGATTTGCAGCAAGAGATCCAAGAGGCACTGGACTCAAACCCTCTTCTCGATGTCGAAGAATCTTCAGAAGAATCGAACAGCGAAGAGAAAGCGAGCTCAGACAGCAAAGATGAGGGCACGACTGCAGAGGTCACTAGCGAACCTGATCTCAAAGATAGCTCTGAACAGATTGAAAAATCAGAGATTTCCAATGAGCTCGAGATGGATACCACATGGGACGACGTCTACAGTGCCAATACGGGTAACACAGGTATCGCCGTTGATGATGATATGCCGATCTATCAGGGTGAGACAACACAGTCACTGCAGGACTACCTTGTCTGGCAACTCGATTTAACGCCTTTCTCAGAGACCGATCGTGCCATTGCACTCGCTATTATCGATGCGGTAGATGACTACGGATATCTCACCCTATCATGTGAAGATATTCTTGAGAGTGTCGATATTGAAGATGTCGAGCTTGATGAAGTCGAAGCGGTTCGCAAACGCATACAGCAGTTTGATCCACTCGGTATCGCGTCGCTCAATCTTCAGGACTGCCTACTACTACAACTTGCTACCTTCCCAGAGGATACACCGTGGTTAGCTGAAGCCAAGTTAGTGCTTACTCACCACATTGACCAGTTAGGTAACCGAGATTACAAACTCGTTATCAAAGAAACCAAGCTCAAAGAAGCAGAGCTTCGCGAAGTTCTAAAACTGATTCAACAGCTCGACCCAAGACCCGGTAGCAAAATTACCCCAGATGAAACAGAATATGTCGTTCCTGACGTATCCGTATTTAAAGACCGCGGAAAATGGGTGGTACAGATCAACCCTGACAGCGTGCCTAAGCTCAAGGTGAACCAACAATATGCTCAGCTAGGTACTGGCAACAGTGCAGACAGCCAGTATATTCGCTCAAACCTTCAAGAGGCCAAATGGCTAATCAAAAGCCTAGAGAGCCGCAATGAAACGCTGCTCAAAGTAGCGAAGTGCATTGTAGAGCATCAACACGACTTCTTTGAATACGGTGAAGAGGCCATGAAACCTATGGTGCTCAATGACGTCGCGCTTGCCGTCGACATGCACGAGTCCACCATATCTCGAGTCACCACACAAAAATATATGCATACTCCGCGAGGCATTTTTGAGCTCAAATATTTCTTCTCCAGTCATGTGTCGACAGACAATGGTGGCGAATGCTCATCAACTGCCATCCGCGCCCTAATCAAGAAGCTTGTCGCTGCGGAAAACCCAGCCAAGCCATTGAGCGATAGTAAAATCGCAGCTCAACTCGCTGACCAAGGAATTCAGGTCGCTAGGCGAACCATAGCGAAATACCGTGAATCTCTGGGCATCGCCCCTTCCAGTCAGCGAAAACGCCTACTTTAAGGTCATTAACTAAGAAGGAAAGTCTATGCAAATTCAAATTACAGGCCACCATGTTGATCTCACTGATTCAATGCAAGACTACGTTCACAGTAAATTTCAGAAGCTCGAGCGCTTTTTTGAGCATATAAATAACATTCATGTGGTTTTAAAAGTTGAAAAACTAAACCAGATCGCCGAAGCTACGCTCCACGTAAATCAAGCTGAAATTCACGCAGCCTCCAATGATGAGAGTATGTATGCTGCGATTGACTCGTTAGTAGATAAGCTAACTAGACAGCTGAATAAGCATAAAGAAAAATTAAGTAATCACTAAAATGCAAATAAGTGAAGTATTAACATTGGACTGCACCAAAAGTGCAGTCCCTTGTACGAGCAAAAAGCGCGCCCTAGAAATCATTAGTGAGATCGCCGCAGAGCACACTGGACAAAACTCAACGGAACTGTTCGAGTGTATGCTCAGCCGCGAAAAAGTGGGCAGTACCGGTATCGGCAATGGAATCGCCATTCCTCACGCTCGTATGCAAGACAGCGATAAAGCCGTCGCCGTATTGTTGCAATGCCAAGATGCCGTCGACTTTGATGCCATTGACAATCGTCCGGTCGATCTTATGTTCGCCCTGCTTGTGCCAGACGCGCAATGCAAAGAGCATCTAAAGACGCTTTCTTGCATGGCTGAACGTCTTAACGACAAAGCCGTGTTAAAACAACTTCGTAATGCTCAAAGTGACCAAGAGCTTTACGACATCATCGTTAGTCACTAATCAAGGAAGAAAGCTGACATGCGTTTGGTTGTGGTAAGTGGACACTCAGGAGCGGGCAAAAGTGTCGCTCTTCGTGTGTTAGAAGACTCTGGCTACTACTGCGTCGACAACCTTCCCGTCGACCTTCTCGGCCCTTTTGTCGATTCAACGCAAGATACTCAGCAAAGTGTCGCGGTAAGTATTGATATTCGAAACTTACCCAAGAACCTAGCTCAGCTATCACTGACACTCGACCAACTTAGTCTCAAGCATGATGTAAAGCTGCTGTTTTTGGATGCCAGCAAATCAGTGCTACTCACTCGATACAGTGAAACTCGTCGAATTCACCCGCTTTCACAAAGAGAAGACAAGCTGTCTCTAGAACAAGCTATCGACCTAGAACACTCTCTCCTTGCCCCAATCAAAGAGCAAGCAGATTTCATTATCGACTCAAGTGAGCAGTCGATTCATGATTTAAGTGAAACCATACGCTTTCAACTAGAAGGTCGAGAGAAGAAAGAGCTGGTCATGGTCTTCCAATCTTTTGGCTTTAAGTTCGGTATGCCAAGCGACGCTGATTATGTGTTTGATGTGCGCTTTCTACCTAACCCACACTGGCAGCCAGAACTGCGTCCAATGACTGGGCTCGACGCTCCGATTAAGTCTTTCCTTGAGTCTTATCCAGACGTCATCGAACTAAAGCAGCAAATCCAAGGGTTCGTTGAACGCTGGCTTCCTCTGTTAGAAAAAAACAACCGCAGTTACCTTACGGTTGCGATTGGTTGCACCGGTGGTAAGCATCGCTCAGTCTACATTACTCAACAAATTGGTGAGTACTTCGAACAGCTTGGGCACAAAGTCAAAATCCGTCACGCCTCGCTAGAAAAAAACAAATAGGAAGTTACATGTCTCACTCACGCACTGTTCTTATTCTTAACCGTCTTGGTCTACATGCCCGCGCAGCGGTTAAACTGGTTGAACTTGCACAGAGTTTTGATGCCACAGTGACGATATGTAACCACGAACAGAAAGAAGCCACGGCCGATAGCGTCATGGGTCTTCTGATGCTCGAGTCGGCTCAAGGTGAAAATATCACCATTAAAGCGACAGGCACTCAAGCAGAGCAAGCGCTCAATGCGGTATGCGACCTAGTCGAGCATCGCTTCGATGAAGATGAGTAACATCTAAACACTCCCACCCTCATGACAAAAACTTTCTCCTCATTCATAACTTCTTATTAATTAACAAGCAGAATTAGGCTAATATTCAGTACATTAAAAAGCAGTTGAGTGTAGGGGGCATCCATGGCAGAGCAAATAGAATTCGATCAAGCTCACCAAACCCTCCAAGAAGTCACTGAAGCGCTGGAAAACGGCCGCTTCGTATTCGTTCGTAGACAACTTCAGGACATGGAGCCTGAAGATATTGCCCACCTTTTAGAGGCCTCTCCACGAAAAAGCCGTGAGGTATTGTGGCAACTTACCGATCCTGAAGACTATGGTGAAATCCTCGATGAACTCAACGAGGATGTAAAAGACGCCCTTGTCTCTAAAATGGCGCCAGAGAAGCTTGCAGAAGCGACAGAGGGCATGGATACCGATGACGTTGCATACGTCCTACGTAGCCTTCCTGACGATGTCTCTCGCGAAGTTCTTTCACAGATGGATGCCGTCGACCGACTGCGCGTCGAAACCGCACTGTCATACCCCGAGGATACCGCTGGCGGTATTATGAATACCGACTTCATTACCATTCGTAGTGATGTTGATGTCGATGTGGTATTGCGTTACTTGCGTATGAAAGGGAGCTTCCAGAAGCCACTGATGCGCTGTATGTTATTGACGAAGACGATATGCTGATTGGTCACCTTTCGTTGACCACTTTGTTAACCACTCAGCCCGATATCAAAGTCAGTGACGTCATGGACGATGCCGATGAAGCGATTCACGTCGAAACCAGTGACTCTGATGTGGCATCGCTGTTCGAACGTCGTGACTGGGTCTCCGCACCGGTTGTCGATAGTGAACATCACCTCGTCGGTCGTATCACCATCGATGATGTGGTTGATATCATTCGTGAAGACGCAGAACACTCAATGATGAGTATGGCGGGTATGGATGATGATGAGGACACTTTTGCTCCAGTGGTTAAATCGGCAAGGCGTCGTAGTGTATGGTTAGGGGCTAACGTACTCGCTGCACTTGCTGCTGCCTCGGTTTCAAATATGTTTGAAGCAACGCTAGAGCAAATGGCAGCCATTGCCGTCTTGATGACGATCGTGCCTTCAATGGGTGGAGTTGCCGGTAACCAAACCGTGGCACTTGTAATCCGTGGATTGGCGCTCGGGCACATTGGTGACAGTAACCGCCGAGAGCTATTACTGAAAGAAGCCGCTATCGGTTTTCTCAACGGCATACTGTGGGCACTGATCATTGGTGGTATTGTTGTTGCTTGGAAAGGCGACTGGATGTTAGGCGGTATCATTTCTGCAGCAATGATGACCAACCTATTGGTCGCTGGGGTTGCAGGCGTAACTATCCCAATTCTTCTCAAGAAAATGAACATTGACCCTGCATTAGCAGGTGGGATGGCGTTAACGACCATCACAGATGTTGTCGGTTTATCGGTATTCCTTGGTCTCGCAACCATAATGATCAGTTAGAAAAAAGGCTCCGCAAGGAGCCTTTTTTAATGAATTTAAAACAGTGATGAGTGGCTAGAGTTTTCTTCTCAATAACAGCAATGCAATCGTCAAGAACACTAAGCTTGGCCCTAACGCACCAAACAACGGTGAGATGCCATAAACCAAGCTAACGGGACCAAAGAACTCGCTAGAAATATAGAAGGTAAAGCCAGCAACAACCCCCGAAAGTATACGTGCGCCCATGGTAACGCTACGAAGTGGTCCAAATACAAAAGACAGTGCCATCAACATCATAACTGCAACGGAAATAGGCTGCGTCGCTTTACGCCAGAAAGCGAGCTCATAACGAGAAGCATCTTGCTCGGACGCTTTCAAATATTGCGTATAGTCCCACAACCCACTTAAAGGTAGCTCATTAAGGTCAACAGTCACGATCGCCAACTTATCGGGTACCAGTGACGTACGCCACTCTTGTGTCTCCTTGGTCTCTTTACTCAACACAACATCATTCGCCATGTCAGTCACATGAACGCCATGCATCTCCCAAAGGTTATCACCTAAGTAATCGGCACTATCGGCATAAATGGTCGTGGTCAGATGTTTATCAGTATCAAAGCGCCATAAATTCAGTCCTTCGATCGATTGCCCATCGACCTTAGAAATAAAAATAAAATCATTGGCATCACGAGCCCAAACCCCGTTGCGGACTGAAACAATACTGCCGCCCGATATCGCCTCAAGCCTTAAGTCACGAGCCATTTGCTGTGTCGTTGGCGCCCCCCATTCACCGAGAGCCATCACCACAAGCATAAGGGGAAGAGCGGTTTTCAGTACGGAGAAGCCGATGCGGACTTTTGAAATACCCGCGGCCTGCATGACCACAAGCTCTGAGCTACTCGCAAGCATACCTAGGCCCACCAGCGAGCCTAATAATGCGGCCATTGAGAAAAACAGCTCAATATCACGCGGCATACTCAGCAACACAAAATAGACAGCAGACAACATGTCATAGCTGCCCTCACCTACCGCACGCAACTGCTCTACAAACTTAATCACCGCTGACAAACCAACAAAGACCGACAGCACCAATAAAATGGTGGTGATAATAGTGCGACCAACATAGACGTCTAAGATTCTAAACACGCTTAGGCTACCTCTTGCTTCTTAAACCGCTTACGACGCCAGTTTTCTCTGAATCGTCGGACAGGTACGGTATCCCATGTGTTAACGCCTATCGCTGCCACCAACAGGGCAAAGTTGACGGGCCACAGACCAATATACGTTGGAAATGCGCCATCTTCTAACGCAGACTTCATCGCACTGATTGCCATAAAATACGCAAAATAAACAAAGATCGCAGGTCCCATTTTAGCAAACTTGCTTTGTCGTGGATTCACAGCAGATAAAGGCACCACCAGCATGGTGAGCAGAGGGATACAAACCACAAGTGAAATCCTCCAGTGCAGCTCAGCTTGTGCTTTCGGTGTCGGATCACTGATAAGGTCGAGCGTTGGTATCGCCATCCAAGAACGCCCTCTTTGCTGAACTTCTCGTTGGCCTATCACCCCTTCGTATTCCGAGAAGTCGGTAATCATGTATTCCAAACGAGTGGGAACACCTTCGTAGCGAACGCCATCGTATAGCGCGATGATCTGTCGCCCATCACTAAGCTCCTTCACATCCCCCGACTTCGCCGAAATCACACTCGGTAATACAGAATCACGAGGGCTAAGCTGTGCCACAAACACATTTTCTAGTTTGCGATTGCGAATATCATCAATGAACACGACCGAAGAGCCGTCTGGTGTGCGTTGAAAACTGCCTGTTTGCAGCAGTTCAACTGAGTTTTCAGACGCCAGCTTCTCACGAATCTGTACTTCTTGTTCTTGAGTCCATGGCGCGAGCCAAAATGCGTTCACAGCGGCCAACGTCGTGGTAATAACCGCTAGATACATAGCGGCACGAATAAGGAATTTGTTGCCAATGCCCGTGGCATTCATAACGGTAATTTCACTTTCAGCGTATAGACGCCCAAAAGTTACCAATATGCCTATGTATATACTCAACGGGAACATCAAAAGCCCCATGGTTGGCATACTGATACCCGCTAACGTCATGATGAGCCCAGCGGGAATACTTCCATCTGACGCGTCAGCAAGCACTTGGATAAATTGACGACTGAAAAACACGAGAAAGAGCACGAAAAAGATGGCTAACTGGCTCTTAACTGTTTCTCTGATCAAATATCTAACAATAATCACAGTGAAAACACCTATACAAAACTTGTTTTTTTGATTGAATCGCTATAGTTTTCGGGTAAACCTTTTATTTTTTACTTTTTTGATCGATTCTTATCTTTAGATTATAGGCCGAATTGGCACATAAATTTCAAACACTAATAATCGATTATCTAACATTTAGTTCTATTTGTCTTTAGGATGTAGGAGTACGCATGGAGTTTAGTGTAAAAAGTGGCAGTCCAGAGAAACAACGCAGTGCGTGCATTGTCGTTGGTGTTTTCGAGCCACGTCGTCTCTCTCCAGTTGCAGAGCAGCTGGACAAAATCAGTGATGGCTATATCAGCTCGCTGCTTCGCCGTGGTGACCTTGAAGGTAAACCGGGCCAAATGCTTCTTCTTCACCAAGTACCAGGAGTACTATCAGAGCGTGTTCTTCTCGTAGGCTGTGGTAAAGAGCGTGAGCTTGGCGAGCGCCAATACAAAGAAATTATCCAAAAAACCATCAGCACGCTCAACGAAACAGGTTCAATGGAGGCGGTGTGCTTCCTGACAGAACTTCACGTTAAAGGTCGTGATACGTACTGGAAAGTGCGTCAAGCCGTTGAAGCAACCAAAGATGGTCTTTACACATTTGACCAGTTCAAGAGCAGCAAGCCAGAAACTCGTCGTCCGCTGCGCAAGTTAGTATTCAATGTACCAACTCGCCGTGAACTAAACCTAGGCGAAAAAGCGATCGCCCACGGTCTTGCTATCTCATCTGGTGTGAAAGCGTCAAAAGACCTTGGCAACATGCCACCAAACATTGCCAACCCTGCTTATCTAGCCTCTCAAGCTCGTCGTCTTGCAGATGACTATGACACCGTGACAACTAAGATCATTGGTGAGCAAGAGATGGAAAAACTGGGTATGACCTCTTACCTAGCGGTAGGTCGTGGCTCTAAGAACGAGTCTATGATGTCCATCATGGAATATAAGGGCAACCCAGATCCAGACGCGAAACCTATCGTGCTTGTTGGTAAAGGTCTAACGTTCGACTCAGGCGGTATCTCACTAAAACCGGGTGAAGGTATGGATGAGATGAAGTACGACATGTGTGGTGCAGCGTCTGTATTCGGTACCATGAAAGCGCTAGCGAAGCTGAACCTACCAATTAACGTCGTAGCGGTACTAGCAGGTTGTGAAAACATGCCTGGCAGCAACGCTTACCGCCCTGGCGACATCTTAACAACCATGTCCGGTCAAACGGTTGAAGTGTTGAACACGGATGCGGAAGGTCGTTTGGTACTGTGTGACGCACTAACGTACGTTGAGCGCTACGAGCCTGAGTGTGTCGTTGACGTGGCAACGCTAACTGGTGCTTGTGTTATTGCTCTGGGTCACCACATCAGCGGTGTTATCTCTAACCACAATCCACTTTCTCACGAGCTGGTTAACGCTTCTGAGCAAGCAGGTGACCGTGCTTGGCGTCTACCTATGGCTGACGAGTACCAAGAACAGCTCGCTAGCCCGTTTGCAGACATGGCAAACATCGGCGGCCGCCCTGGCGGTACTATCACTGCTGGCTGCTTCCTATCGCGCTTTGCGAAGAAGTATCACTGGGCTCACCTAGATATCGCTGGTACCGCGTGGAAGTCAGGTAAAGCGAAAGGCTCTACAGGCCGTCCAGTCTCAATGCTTGTCCAATTCTTGCTTAACCGCAGTGGCCAAGAGACTGAAGAGTAATCAAGAAAAGGGCCGCAAGGCCCTTTTTTAGTTTTGGGCACCAGCAAACCCTCTGTATACAGAAGTTACGATATGAATACTGCAACGTTTTACATTATTGGAGAAGACTCTGAGCAAGCGACACAGCAAGGCTGGTTTGCTTATGTGCACTTTCTCAGTCGTCACTTCGTGGGGCAAGGTGCCAAACTCTACATCAATTGCATCGATAGGCAGCATGCGGAAGCGGTGGCAGAATTCTTCTGGCAAGTCTCGCCAGAGCAGTTCATTGCCCATAATTTGGTGGGTGAAGGGCCCAAGAATGGCACGCCTGTTGAAATCGGTTTTGAGGGGCTTAAACCCAGTTGGAACCGTCAATTGGTAATAAATATAGCCAATAGTCACGCAACCTTTGCGAACTCCTTTGGTCAAGTGGTAGACTTCGTCCCTTGCGAAGAAAAAGCTAAGCAAGTTGCGCGAGAAAGGTATAAAATTTACCGTCAAGCGGGCTATCAGCTTCAAACCATTGAGATTCAGCATTCAGAATCCTAATCAAGGTCAATCCTTATAAGTAAGCGCGACACACTCTCGTTTATTTATAAGGTTTGGCAAATTTCTTTCACAGATTAAAGTAAGTATCCAAGAAAGCTATGGAAAAGACATATAACCCACAATCTATCGAACAAGCTCTGTACCAGACTTGGGAAGAGAAAGGCTACTTTAAGCCACACGGTGACACATCTAAAGAATCATACAGCATCATGATCCCGCCACCGAACGTCACTGGTAGCTTACACATGGGTCACGCTTTCCAAGACACCATCATGGATACTCTGATCCGTGCTGAGCGCATGAAAGGCAAAAACACCCTTTGGCAGGTAGGTACCGACCACGCAGGTATCGCAACGCAAATGGTTGTTGAGCGCAAAATCGCTGCAGAAGAAGGCAAAACTAAGCACGATTACGGTCGTGATGCATTCATCGACAAAATCTGGGAATGGAAAGGCGAGTCTGGTGGCACGATCACTAAACAGCTTCGTCGCCTAGGCGCTTCTGTAGACTGGGATCGCGAGCGCTTTACTATGGATGACGGCCTGTCCAACGCCGTTCAAGAGGTATTTGTTCGCCTATACGAAGACGACCTCATCTACCGCGGTAAACGTCTAGTTAACTGGGATCCAAAACTACACACGGCAATCTCAGATCTAGAAGTAGAAAACAAAGACAAAAAAGGCCACATGTGGCACTTCCGCTACCCACTAGCGGATGGCGTTAAGACCGCTGAAGGCAAAGACTACATCGTTGTTGCAACCACACGTCCAGAAACCATGCTTGGTGATACTGGCGTTGCCGTCAACCCAGAAGATCCGCGCTACAAAGATCTTATTGGTAAAGAAATCCTGCTTCCTATCGTGGATCGCCGCATCCCTATCGTGGGTGACGAGCATGCCGATATGGAAAAAGGCACGGGCTGTGTGAAGATCACACCTGCACACGATTTCAATGACTACGAGGTAGGTAAACGTCATCAACTACCGATGATCAACATCCTAACCTTCGATGCCAACATCCGTGACGCCGCTGAAGTATTTAACACTAACGGTGAAGCAAGCGATGCTTACTCAACAGAGCTTCCAGCGAAATACCACGGCATGGAGCGCTTTGCTGCTCGTAAAGCTGTCGTGGCAGAATTCGAAGAGCTGGGTCTTCTTGATGAGATCAAAGATCACGACCTAACGGTTCCTTACGGTGACCGTGGTGGTGTGGTTATTGAACCAATGCTAACCGACCAATGGTACGTTCGCACTGCCCCTCTTGCTGAAACAGCAACCAAAGCCGTTGAAGACGGCGAAATCCAGTTCGTACCTAAGCAATACGAAAACATGTACTTCTCTTGGATGCGCGACATTCAAGACTGGTGTATCTCTCGTCAGCTATGGTGGGGTCACCGTATCCCGGCATGGTACGACAACGACGGCAATGTTTACGTAGGTCGCACTGAAGAAGAAGTTCGTGAGAAAAACGGTTTGGCTCCAGTTGTTGTACTGCGTCAAGACGATGACGTACTGGATACTTGGTTCTCTTCAGCGCTATGGACATTCGGTACACAAGGCTGGCCAGAAAATACAGAAGATCTAAAAACCTTCCACCCGTCAGACGTACTGGTCACCGGTTTCGACATCATCTTCTTCTGGGTTGCGCGCATGATCATGATGACCATGCACTTCTGTAAAGATGAAAACGGTAAGCCACAAGTACCATTTAAGACAGTTTACGTTACCGGCCTAATCCGTGACGAGAACGGCGACAAGATGTCGAAGTCAAAAGGTAATGTGCTTGATCCAATCGATATGATTGATGGTATCGACCTAGAGTCTCTGGTTGAGAAGCGCACTGGTAACATGATGCAGCCTCAACTAGCGAAGAAGATTGAGAAGAACACTCGTAAGACATTCGAAGATGGCATTGAACCATACGGTACTGATGCACTTCGCTTCACTCTTGCAGCAATGGCGTCTACCGGTCGTGATATCAACTGGGATATGAAGCGTCTTGAGGGTTACCGTAACTTCTGTAACAAGCTGTGGAACGCAAGCCGTTACGTACTGATGAACACTGAAGACCAAGATTGTGGCTTCGGCGCAGGTGACATCGAGTACTCACTAGCAGACAAGTGGATCGAGTCTCAGTTTGAGCTAGCAGCAAAAGAGTTTAACGCTCACCTAGACAACTACCGTCTAGACATGGCAGCGAACACTATCTATGAGTTCATCTGGAACCAATTCTGTGACTGGTACCTAGAGCTAACTAAGCCAGTTCTATGGAAAGGTAACGAAGCGCAGCAACGCGGTACACGTCGCACGCTGATCACCGTACTTGAGAAGACACTTCGTCTCGCTCACCCAGTACTGCCATACATCACTGAAACTATCTGGCAAAGCGTCAAGCCGCTAGTAGATGGTGTTGAAGGCGACACGATCATGCTTCAAGCTCTGCCTCAGTTTGAAGAAGCGAACTTCAACCAAGAAGCGCTTGATGACATCGAGTGGGTGAAAGCATTCATCACTAGCATCCGTAACCTTCGCGCAGAGTACGACATTGCACCAAGCAAAGGTCTGGATGTGATGCTGAAAGTTGCTGACGAGAAAGACGCAGCACGCCTAGAAGCAAACAAAGCGGTACTCGCTTCGCTTGCTAAACTAGAAGGCATCAAGGTACTAGCTGAAGGCGAAGAAACGCCAGCGTGTGCAACGGCACTGGTTGGTAAGTCTGAGCTAATGATTCCAATGGCGGGCCTGATCGACAAAGATGCTGAGCTGGATCGTCTAGCGAAAGAGATCGCTAAGACTCAAGGCGAGATCAAGCGTATCGAAGGTAAGCTAGGCAACGAAGGCTTCGTAGCAAAAGCACCTGAAGCGGTTGTGGCCAAAGAGCGTGAGAAGCTAGAAGGTTACAAAGAGACGCTAGTTAAGCTTGAAGAGCAAAAGCAAACTATTGCTGCGCTGTAATTAGCAAGTCTAAAAACAGAAGCCGAGAGTGGTAACACTCTCGGCTTTTTTATGTTTGAAGGACTGGGCTTACTTCAACACAGTCTCCAGAGCCTTCAAGCAAAGCGCGACGTTCTCTCTTCTAGCGCCATAACCCATCAAGCCAATACGCCATGCTTTTCCAGCGAGCGCACCAAGACCTGCACCGATCTCAAGGTTGTACTCTTCTAACAGCTGCGATCTTACCGCAGCATCATCCACGCCCTCAGGGAGATAGACAGCATTAAGCTGCGGCAGACGACTTTGCTCTTCAACCACAAAACTCAGTCCTAGGTTTTCGAGCCCTTCACGTAGCAACATATGCATATCTTGATGGCGCTGCCACGCATTTTCTAGGCCTTCGTTTTTCAAAAGCACCAAGGACTCATGAAGCGCGTAAAGGCTGTTTACTGGTGCTGTGTGGTGATAACTGCGCTTACCTTCCCCACTCCAATAACCTAACACCAAGCTCTGATCCAAGAACCAGCTCTGAACAGGCGCTTGTCGGGACTTAATCACTTCAATGGCTGCAGGAGACAGGGTGACTGGTGACAATCCAGGAACACAAGACAAACACTTCTGGCTACCTGAGTAAACGGCATCCAACTGCCACTCGTCTACCAATAGTGGAACACCACCAAGCGAGGTTACTGCATCCACAATAGATAGCATGTTGTGCTGCTTAGCAAGCGCACCTAACGCTTTAGCATCAGTCACTGCACCAGTAGAGGTCTCAGCGTGCACAAACGCAAGTATCTTCGCATCAGGATGCTCAGCTATCGCCTGTTCGACTTTCGATACCGAAACAGGTGCTCCCCACTCATCATCCACTACAATGGCTTCACCACCGCAGCGAACCACATTCTCACGCATGCGCTCACCAAACACGCCATTGCGACAGACGATAACCTTATCACCCGGCTCAACTAGGTTTACAAAGCAAGTTTCCATACCCGCACTGCCAGGGGCTGAGACCGCGATTGTGAAATCATTTTCTGTTTGGAATGCGTATTTCAATAGCACCTTCAACTCATCCATCATCCCGATAAAAAGCGGATCAAGGTGACCTATCGTAGGGCGGCTTAAAGCCTGCAACACTTGCGGATAAATATCAGATGGGCCAGGTCCCATTAGGGTTCGGTGAGGGGGCACAAAGCTTGAAATGGTCATGGGCTATTGTCCTATTAGGTTATTGTAGTTGTTGGGAAAAACATCACTTTGGACGTCAATGCGATCTACAATGGCGAAAAAACAACATTTTTGCAACATCCAACTACTCAAGTTTTTCATGTGAAATGCATAAACATCCATTGACTTTTGACACGCAAAAACGTTGAATAAACACACTATCTGTAGCCAATCGTTTTCATTGACGTTCTCGATGCTACAGCGGAAGAGGAGCACTGCCCAGGCAAGTGATTTGTGAAGCCGCAACTTCAATACAATTCACTCATGGGGAGCAGTGCCGAGATGAACTAAAATTGTCGGATTTAGTTTGTCGGTTAAATGGGCTGAATCCCTTTAACTGTCACCAAGAATTGGTGAAGAGCTTCTGAGGTCTATTCTAATATTCATATTCCTCTGCTCTATTTCTCTCTTCAAACATCGGATGTTGGGTTACCAACCATAAACTTTAACTGGAAGTCCTGGAGAATCACTGTGAGCGCATTCAATGTAGCTAAATTTGGCGGAACTAGCGTCGCCAACTTCGAAGCCATGAGCCGTTGTGCCGAAATCATCGAAAATAACCCGCAAACCAAGTTGGTAGTTAGCAGCGCTTGTTCAGGCGTGACCAACATCTTGGTTGAACTTGCAAACGGCGTTAAGGACGAGACTCGTCGTGCTGAGCTCATTAGCAAGCTTCGCGATATCCATACCGACATCATGTCAAAGCTTAATGATGTCAGCTCTATTGAAGCACGTGTAGACGCTCTGATCGAAAAGGTAGCGACGCTATCGGAAGCCGCTTGCATTGCAGCAACTCCAAAGCTTACCGACCACCTAGTGGCATGCGGTGAACGTATGTCGACACACATCCTTACTCGCCTAATGCAAGAGCGTGGTATCGATGCGGTGCGTTTTGATATTCGTGAAGCGCTTAAGACAGACAGTGATTACGGTAAAGCAGAACCAAACATCGAAGCAACCAAAGCAGCAGCTAGCGAGAAGCTGGTTCCTCTTTGCAAGCAATATGTTGTAGTTACACAGGGCTTTATCGGCTCTGATGAAGATGGCGAGACAACGACATTAGGTCGTGGTGGTAGTGATTACAGCGCGGCACTTATCGCTGAAGCCGTAGAAGCTGCAGGTCTTGAAATCTGGACCGACGTACCTGGTATCTACACAACCGACCCACGTATAGCACCAAACGCTCGTCCAATCCCAGAGATCAGCTTCAGTGAAGCCTCTGAGATGGCAAATTTCGGCGCTAAAATTCTTCACCCTTCTACACTACTGCCAGCGCTTCGCCACCAGATCCCAGTCTTTGTTGGTTCCTCAAAAGCACCACAAGAAGGTGGCACTTGGGTACGACAAACCGTAGAGAGCGCACCTCTATTCCGCGCGCTAGCTCTGCGCAATAACCAAACCATGGTCACGCTACGCAACCCTCGTATGTTCCAAGCCTATGGCTTCTTGGCAAACGTATTTACGGTGCTTGCTAAGCACAAGATTTCTGTTGACCTAGTAACGACTTCTGAAGTCAGTGTTTCTCTAACACTTGATCAAACTGATACGGGTGGCGGTGCACCAGAGCTCCCACTTGAAGCACAGCAAGAACTAGAGCAGCTTTGTACTGTTGAGGTTAAACAAGGGCTTAGCCTTGTCGCGCTTATCGGCAACCAGATGAGTGAAACCAAGGGCTCTGCTGCGGAAGTATTCGATACTCTAGACAGCTTCAATATTCGCATGATCTGCTATGGCGCTAGCCCGCATAACCTTTGCTTCCTACTCGATGAAGGCGAAGCTAAAGATGCGGTAAAAGCATTGCATGAAGACTTGTTTGAATAGGTGATAAACATTGAACAAAGGCGGTAGAAATACCGCCTTTTTTGTATCTATTGAATGGCGAATGATTGAACTTCAAAAAGCTATAGGCGTAAAAAAGCCCTAGTAATTCGACGAGGGCGCCGAGTCTAGGGCTTAGTATTTTGCAGATAGCAAAAAGCCTCGTCTTTCGACGAGGCTTCTTAATAAGTGGCGGAGTGGACGGGACTCGAACCCGCGACCCCCGGCGTGACAGGCCGGTATTCTAACCAACTGAACTACCACTCCGCAGTGGCATACTCGCTAATGCAAGTGTCCAAAATTTAAAGCCTGGCGATGTCCTACTCTCACATGGGGAAGCCCCACACTACCATCGGCGCTATTGCGTTTCACTTCTGAGTTCGGCATGGAGTCAGGTGGGTCCACAACGCTATGGTCGCCAAGCAAATTCTGTTTTGCCTTCAGATTTTCTGAAAATCTGAAAACAATAAATCTGGAAAACTGATTTAAAAGTCTAAATACACATTCAATGTTCTTACTTTGAGTCCATCAAAACCCTTTGGGTGTTGTATGGTTAAGCCTCACGGGCAATTAGTACAGGTTAGCTCAACGCCTCACAACGCTTACACACCCTGCCTATCAACGTTCTAGTCTCGAACAACCCTTTAGGACACTTAAAGTGCCAGGGAAGACTCATCTCAGGGCTCGCTTCCCGCTTAGATGCTTTCAGCGGTTATCGATTCCGAACTTAGCTACCGGGCAATGCGTCTGGCGACACAACCCGAACACCAGAGGTTCGTCCACTCCGGTCCTCTCGTACTAGGAGCAGCCCCCTTCAATCTTCCAACGCCCACGGCAGATAGGGACCGAACTGTCTCACGACGTTCTAAACCCAGCTCGCGTACCACTTTAAATGGCGAACAGCCATACCCTTGGGACCGACTTCAGCCCCAGGATGTGATGAGCCGACATCGAGGTGCCAAACACCGCCGTCGATATGAACTCTTGGGCGGTATCAGCCTGTTATCCCCGGAGTACCTTTTATCCGTTGAGCGATGGCCCTTCCATTCAGAACCACCGGATCACTATGACCTGCTTTCGCACCTGCTCGAATTGTCATTCTCGCAGTCAAGCGGGCTTATGCCATTGCACTAACCTCACGATGTCCAACCGTGATTAGCCCACCTTCGTGCTCCTCCGTTACTCTTTGGGAGGAGACCGCCCCAGTCAAACTACCCACCAGGCACTGTCCGCAGCCCCGATAAGGGGCCGACGTTAGAACATCAACACTACAAGGGTGGTATTTCAAGGACGGCTCCACTAATACTGGCGTACTAGTTTCAAAGCCTCCCACCTATCCTACACATGTAGGGTCAATGTTCAGTGCCAAGCTGTAGTAAAGGTTCACGGGGTCTTTCCGTCTAGCCGCGGGTACACTGCATCTTCACAGCGATTTCAATTTCACTGAGTCTCGGGTGGAGACAGCGTGGCCATCATTACGCCATTCGTGCAGGTCGGAACTTACCCGACAAGGAATTTCGCTACCTTAGGACCGTTATAGTTACGGCCGCCGTTTACCGGGGCTTCGATCAAGAGCTTCGACCGAAGTCTAACCCCATCAATTAACCTTCCGGCACCGGGCAGGCGTCACACCGTATACGTCATCTTACGATTTTGCACAGTGCTGTGTTTTTAATAAACAGTTGCAGCCACCTGGTATCTGCGACTCCCCATAGCTCCATCCGCAAGGGACTTCACCGCGAGGAGCGTACCTTCTCCCGAAGTTACGGTACCATTTTGCCTAGTTCCTTCACCCGAGTTCTCTCAAGCGCCTTGGTATTCTCTACCCGACCACCTGTGTCGGTTTGGGGTACGATTCCTTACAATCTGAAGCTTAGAGGCTTTTCCTGGAAGCATGGCATCAATGACTTCACTACCGTAGTAGCTCGACGTCGTGTCTCAGCCTTAAAGAGAGCCGGATTTACCTAACTCTCAAGCCTACGCACTTGAACCTGGACAACCGTCGCCAGGCCCACCTAGCCTTCTCCGTCCCCCCATCGCAATTGTAAGAAGTACGGGAATATTAACCCGTTTCCCATCGACTACGCCTTTCGGCCTCGCCTTAGGGGTCGACTCACCCTGCCCCGATTAACGTTGGACAGGAACCCTTGGTCTTCCGGCGAGGAGGTTTTTCACCCCCCTTTATCGTTACTCATGTCAGCATTCGCACTTCTGATACCTCCAGCAGACCTTACAATCCACCTTCAACGGCTTACAGAACGCTCCCCTACCCAATACATAAATGCATTGCCGCAGCTTCGGTTTATAGCTTAGCCCCGTTACATCTTCCGCGCAGGCCGACTCGACTAGTGAGCTATTACGCTTTCTTTAAATGATGGCTGCTTCTAAGCCAACATCCTAGCTGTCTAAGCCTTCCCACATCGTTTCCCACTTAGCTATAATTTGGGACCTTAGCTGGCGGTCTGGGTTGTTTCCCTCTCCACGACGGACGTTAGCACCCGCCGTGTGTCTCCCGGATAGTACTTACTGGTATTCGGAGTTTGCAAAGGGTTGGTAAGTCGGGATGACCCCCTAGCCTTAACAGTGCTCTACCCCCAGTAGTATTCGTCCGAGGCTCTACCTAAATAGATTTCGGGGAGAACCAGCTATCTCCAGGTTTGATTGGCCTTTCACCCCTAGCCACAAGTCATCCGCTAATTTTTCAACATTAGTCGGTTCGGTCCTCCAGTTGATGTTACTCAACCTTCAACCTGCCCATGGCTAGATCACCTGGTTTCGGGTCTATATCCAGAGACTGAACGCCCAGTTAAGACTCGGTTTCCCTACGGCTCCCCTAAACGGTTAACCTTGCCACTGAATATAAGTCGCTGACCCATTATACAAAAGGTACGCAGTCACGGGACAATGCCCGCTCCTACTGCTTGTACGTACACGGTTTCAGGTTCTATTTCACTCCCCTCACAGGGGTTCTTTTCGCCTTTCCCTCACGGTACTGGTTCACTATCGGTCAGTCAGTAGTATTTAGCCTTGGAGGATGGTCCCCCCCATATTCAGACAGGATATCACGTGTCCCGCCCTACTCGATTTCACTGATGATGAGATGTCGGTTACGGGGCTATCACCCTGTATCGCGGCACTTTCCAGAGCCTTCACCTGTCTCATTAAAAGCTTAAGGGCTAATCCAATTTCGCTCGCCGCTACTTTCGGAATCTCGGTTGATTTCTCTTCCTCGGGGTACTTAGATGTTTCAGTTCCCCCGGTTCGCCTCGCTGAGCTATGTATTCACTCAGCGATACCTGCTTATGCAGGTGGGTTTCCCCATTCAGGAATCTCAGACTCAAAGGTTATTACTACCTAATCTGAGCTTATCGCAAGTTATTACGCCTTTCATCGCCTCTGACTGCCAAGGCATCCACCGTGTACGCTTAGTCACTTAACCATACAACCCCAAAGAGTTTCAGATGAAACCATGAGATTGTGTATTTGCTTTCACTTTTGAAAAGTGAAGACAAACTGGTAAACAACCAAAGTTGTCTGCATTTTTATACATGTGCAGACTCGATTTTGCCGGACTCAAATTCCAAGAACACTTGAATGTGTGTTGGTACCTAATTCTCTTATATTTCAAAGAAAGTTAGGATTTGAGAACTTTTAATTGAACAACTTAATCAACAGCCTTGAGCTGTTTTGTTTTACTTTTTCAAAAGTAAAAACCAATTAAGCTATTCGTCAGCTTTCCAAATTTTTAAAGAGCTAATTACTTCGTAATGAAGTAACCATTTTTAAATATTCTCGAGAGAAAACACTTAAAGATGGTGGAGCTATGCGGGATCGAACCGCAGACCTCTTCGCTGCCAGCGAAGCGCTCTCCCAGCTGAGCTATAGCCCCATCTGGAAAAGGTTTCCTTACTCTTAACTTACAAACCTAATCAATCTGTGTGAACACTCATCGCAATAATCTATTCCTATAAGGAGGTGATCCAGCCCCAGGTTCCCCTAGGGCTACCTTGTTACGACTTCACCCCAGTCATGAACCACAAAGTGGTGAGCGTCCTCCCGAAGGTTAAACTACCCACTTCTTTTGCAGCCCACTCCCATGGTGTGACGGGCGGTGTGTACAAGGCCCGGGAACGTATTCACCGTGGCATTCTGATCCACGATTACTAGCGATTCCGACTTCATGGAGTCGAGTTGCAGACTCCAATCCGGACTACGACGCACTTTTTGGGATTCGCTCACTTTCGCAAGTTGGCCGCCCTCTGTATGCGCCATTGTAGCACGTGTGTAGCCCTACTCGTAAGGGCCATGATGACTTGACGTCGTCCCCACCTTCCTCCGGTTTATCACCGGCAGTCTCCCTGGAGTTCCCACCCGAAGTGCTGGCAAACAAGGATAAGGGTTGCGCTCGTTGCGGGACTTAACCCAACATTTCACAACACGAGCTGACGACAGCCATGCAGCACCTGTCTCTCAGTTCCCGAAGGCACAAGACTGTCTCCAGTCTCTTCTGAGGATGTCAAGAGTAGGTAAGGTTCTTCGCGTTGCATCGAATTAAACCACATGCTCCACCGCTTGTGCGGGCCCCCGTCAATTCATTTGAGTTTTAATCTTGCGACCGTACTCCCCAGGCGGTCTACTTAACGCGTTAGCTCCGAAAGCCACGGCTCAAGGCCACAACCTCCAAGTAGACATCGTTTACGGCGTGGACTACCAGGGTATCTAATCCTGTTTGCTCCCCACGCTTTCGCATCTGAGTGTCAGTATCTGTCCAGGGGGCCGCCTTCGCCACCGGTATTCCTTCAGATCTCTACGCATTTCACCGCTACACCTGAAATTCTACCCCCCTCTACAGTACTCTAGTCAGCCAGTTTCAAATGCAGTTCCGAGGTTGAGCCCCGGGCTTTCACATCTGACTTAACTAACCACCTGCATGCGCTTTACGCCCAGTAATTCCGATTAACGCTCGCACCCTCCGTATTACCGCGGCTGCTGGCACGGAGTTAGCCGGTGCTTCTTCTGCAGCTAACGTCAAACGAGCACGCTATTAACGTACCCGCCTTCCTCACTGCTGAAAGTGCTTTACAACCCGAAGGCCTTCTTCACACACGCGGCATGGCTGCATCAGGCTTGCGCCCATTGTGCAATATTCCCCACTGCTGCCTCCCGTAGGAGTCTGGACCGTGTCTCAGTTCCAGTGTGGCTGATCATCCTCTCAGACCAGCTAGGGATCGTCGCCTTGGTGAGCCATTACCTCACCAACTAGCTAATCCCACCTGGGCATATCCTGACGCGAGAGGCCCGAAGGTCCCCCTCTTTGAGCCGAAGCTATTATGCGGTATTAGCCATCGTTTCCAATGGTTATCCCCCACATCAGGGCAATTTCCCAGGCATTACTCACCCGTCCGCCGCTCGACGCCGTTAACGTTCCCCGAAGGTTCAGTTAACTCGTTTCCGCTCGACTTGCATGTGTTAGGCCTGCCGCCAGCGTTCAATCTGAGCCATGATCAAACTCTTCAATTTAAGATTTTGTTCGGCTCAATGAATACTGAACATTACATAAGTAATGTTTGAATTGACTGTGCTGAATCTTTCGATTCAATGGTCACTTCGTTTCATTGAAACCTAATTTGAAGCCGAAGCTTCTAATTTGATTATCATCAACGAGTGCCCACACAGATTGATAGGTTTATATTGTTAAAGAGCAATTCTCTAAAAAGAGAGAGCTTTCAGTACCTTAGCACTTAAGCAGGACGCGTATAATACGCTTTCTACTTTGAAAGTCAACATAAAATTCTAAGAAATTTTAGAACTCTATGGTGACTTGCTTATCAAATAAGCAAAGTCGAACCTTTTGTCTTCACTTTTCAAAAAAGTGAAAATAAATAGGAGCCTGGCGATGTCCTACTCTCACATGGGGAAGCCCCACACTACCATCGGCGCTATTGCGTTTCACTTCTGAGTTCGGCATGGAGTCAGGTGGGTCCACAACGCTATGGTCGCCAAGCAAATTCTGCTTTGGTTTTCAGCTTTTCGAAAAAGCTAAAAACCAAAATATCTGGAAAGCTGATTTTAAAAGTTCTGAACTCACATTCAATGTTCTACTTTGAGTCCATCAAAACCCTTTGGGTGTTGTATGGTTAAGCCTCACGGGCAATTAGTACAGGTTAGCTCAACGCCTCACAACGCTTACACACCCTGCCTATCAACGTTCTAGTCTCGAACAACCCTTTAGGACACTTAAAGTGCCAGGGAAGACTCATCTCAGGGCTCGCTTCCCGCTTAGATGCTTTCAGCGGTTATCGATTCCGAACTTAGCTACCGGGCAATGCGTCTGGCGACACAACCCGAACACCAGAGGTTCGTCCACTCCGGTCCTCTCGTACTAGGAGCAGCCCCCTTCAATCTTCCAACGCCCACGGCAGATAGGGACCGAACTGTCTCACGACGTTCTAAACCCAGCTCGCGTACCACTTTAAATGGCGAACAGCCATACCCTTGGGACCGACTTCAGCCCCAGGATGTGATGAGCCGACATCGAGGTGCCAAACACCGCCGTCGATATGAACTCTTGGGCGGTATCAGCCTGTTATCCCCGGAGTACCTTTTATCCGTTGAGCGATGGCCCTTCCATTCAGAACCACCGGATCACTATGACCTGCTTTCGCACCTGCTCGAATTGTCATTCTCGCAGTCAAGCGGGCTTATGCCATTGCACTAACCTCACGATGTCCAACCGTGATTAGCCCACCTTCGTGCTCCTCCGTTACTCTTTGGGAGGAGACCGCCCCAGTCAAACTACCCACCAGGCACTGTCCGCAGCCCCGATAAGGGGCCGACGTTAGAACATCAACACTACAAGGGTGGTATTTCAAGGACGGCTCCACTAATACTGGCGTACTAGTTTCAAAGCCTCCCACCTATCCTACACATGTAGGGTCAATGTTCAGTGCCAAGCTGTAGTAAAGGTTCACGGGGTCTTTCCGTCTAGCCGCGGGTACACTGCATCTTCACAGCGATTTCAATTTCACTGAGTCTCGGGTGGAGACAGCGTGGCCATCATTACGCCATTCGTGCAGGTCGGAACTTACCCGACAAGGAATTTCGCTACCTTAGGACCGTTATAGTTACGGCCGCCGTTTACCGGGGCTTCGATCAAGAGCTTCGACCGAAGTCTAACCCCATCAATTAACCTTCCGGCACCGGGCAGGCGTCACACCGTATACGTCATCTTACGATTTTGCACAGTGCTGTGTTTTTAATAAACAGTTGCAGCCACCTGGTATCTGCGACTCCCCATAGCTCCATCCGCAAGGGACTTCACCGCGAGGAGCGTACCTTCTCCCGAAGTTACGGTACCATTTTGCCTAGTTCCTTCACCCGAGTTCTCTCAAGCGCCTTGGTATTCTCTACCCGACCACCTGTGTCGGTTTGGGGTACGATTCCTTACAATCTGAAGCTTAGAGGCTTTTCCTGGAAGCATGGCATCAATGACTTCACTACCGTAGTAGCTCGACATCGTGTCTCAGCCTTAAAGAGAGCCGGATTTACCTAACTCTCAAGCCTACGCACTTGAACCTGGACAACCGTCGCCAGGCCCACCTAGCCTTCTCCGTCCCCCCATCGCAATTGTAAGAAGTACGGGAATATTAACCCGTTTCCCATCGACTACGCCTTTCGGCCTCGCCTTAGGGGTCGACTCACCCTGCCCCGATTAACGTTGGACAGGAACCCTTGGTCTTCCGGCGAGGAGGTTTTTCACCCCCTTTATCGTTACTCATGTCAGCATTCGCACTTCTGATACCTCCAGCAGACCTTACAGTCCACCTTCAACGGCTTACAGAACGCTCCCCCTACCCAATATACAAAGTATATTGCCGCAGCTTCGGTTTATAGCTTAGCCCCGTTACATCTTCCGCGCAGGCCGACTCGACTAGTGAGCTATTACGCTTTCTTTAAATGATGGCTGCTTCTAAGCCAACATCCTAGCTGTCTAAGCCTTCCCACATCGTTTCCCACTTAGCTATAATTTGGGACCTTAGCTGGCGGTCTGGGTTGTTTCCCTCTCCACGACGGACGTTAGCACCCGCCGTGTGTCTCCCGGATAGTACTTACTGGTATTCGGAGTTTGCAAAGGGTTGGTAAGTCGGGATGACCCCCTAGCCTTAACAGTGCTCTACCCCCAGTAGTATTCGTCCGAGGCTCTACCTAAATAGATTTCGGGGAGAACCAGCTATCTCCAGGTTTGATTGGCCTTTCACCCCTAGCCACAAGTCATCCGCTAATTTTTCAACATTAGTCGGTTCGGTCCTCCAGTTGATGTTACTCAACCTTCAACCTGCCCATGGCTAGATCACCTGGTTTCGGGTCTATATCCAGAGACTGAACGCCCAGTTAAGACTCGGTTTCCCTACGGCTCCCCTAAACGGTTAACCTTGCCACTGAATATAAGTCGCTGACCCATTATACAAAAGGTACGCAGTCACCCCACGAAGAGGCTCCTACTGCTTGTACGTACACGGTTTCAGGTTCTATTTCACTCCCCTCACAGGGGTTCTTTTCGCCTTTCCCTCACGGTACTGGTTCACTATCGGTCAGTCAGTAGTATTTAGCCTTGGAGGATGGTCCCCCCATATTCAGACAGGATATCACGTGTCCCGCCCTACTCGATTTCACTGATGATGAGATGTCGGTTACGGGGCTATCACCCTGTATCGCGGCACTTTCCAGAGCCTTCACCTGTCTCATTAAAAGCTTAAGGGCTAATCCAATTTCGCTCGCCGCTACTTTCGGAATCTCGGTTGATTTCTCTTCCTCGGGGTACTTAGATGTTTCAGTTCCCCCGGTTCGCCTCGCTGAGCTATGTATTCACTCAGCGATACCTACTTATGTAGGTGGGTTTCCCCATTCAGGGATCTCAGACTCAAAGGTTATTACTACCTAATCTGAGCTTATCGCAAGTTATTACGCCTTTCATCGCCTCTGACTGCCAAGGCATCCACCGTGTACGCTTAGTCACTTAACCATACAACCCCAAAGGGTCTTTGTTACGTAACCAAAGTTGTCTGCAATTTTTATACATGATGCAGACTCGATTTTGCCGGACTCAAATATGAATTACTTTCGTAATTCCCAAGAACACTTGAATGTGTGTTGGTACCTACATCTTTCGATATAGGATTTGAGAACTTTTAATAGATAACAATCAATCAAATTGTTATCTGTCAGCTTTCCAAATTTTTAAAGAGCTAATCACTTCGTAATGAAGTAACCATTTTTAAGAATTCTCGATAGAGAAAACACTTAAAGATGGTATCCCGTAGGGGAGTCGAACCCCTGTTACCGCCGTGAAAGGGCGGTGTCCTAGGCCTCTAGACGAACGGGACACGGTGTCTTAAATCTATAAACCAATCAATCTGTGTGAACACTCATCGCAATAATCTATTCGTATAAGGAGGTGATCCAGCCCCAGGTTCCCCTAGGGCTACCTTGTTACGACTTCACCCCAGTCATGAACCACAAAGTGGTGAGCGTCCTCCCGAAGGTTAAACTACCCACTTCTTTTGCAGCCCACTCCCATGGTGTGACGGGCGGTGTGTACAAGGCCCGGGAACGTATTCACCGTGGCATTCTGATCCACGATTACTAGCGATTCCGACTTCATGGAGTCGAGTTGCAGACTCCAATCCGGACTACGACGCACTTTTTGGGATTCGCTCACTTTCGCAAGTTGGCCGCCCTCTGTATGCGCCATTGTAGCACGTGTGTAGCCCTACTCGTAAGGGCCATGATGACTTGACGTCGTCCCCACCTTCCTCCGGTTTATCACCGGCAGTCTCCCTGGAGTTCCCACCCGAAGTGCTGGCAAACAAGGATAAGGGTTGCGCTCGTTGCGGGACTTAACCCAACATTTCACAACACGAGCTGACGACAGCCATGCAGCACCTGTCTCAGAGTTCCCGAAGGCACCAAAGCATCTCTGCTAAGTTCTCTGGATGTCAAGAGTAGGTAAGGTTCTTCGCGTTGCATCGAATTAAACCACATGCTCCACCGCTTGTGCGGGCCCCCGTCAATTCATTTGAGTTTTAATCTTGCGACCGTACTCCCCAGGCGGTCTACTTAACGCGTTAGCTCCGAAAGCCACGGCTCAAGGCCACAACCTCCAAGTAGACATCGTTTACGGCGTGGACTACCAGGGTATCTAATCCTGTTTGCTCCCCACGCTTTCGCATCTGAGTGTCAGTATCTGTCCAGGGGGCCGCCTTCGCCACCGGTATTCCTTCAGATCTCTACGCATTTCACCGCTACACCTGAAATTCTACCCCCCTCTACAGTACTCTAGTTAGCCAGTTTCAAATGCAGTTCCGAGGTTGAGCCCCGGGCTTTCACATCTGACTTAACTAACCACCTGCATGCGCTTTACGCCCAGTAATTCCGATTAACGCTCGCACCCTCCGTATTACCGCGGCTGCTGGCACGGAGTTAGCCGGTGCTTCTTCTGTCGCTAACGTCAAACGATGCAGCTATTAACTACACCGCCTTCCTCACGACTGAAAGTGCTTTACAACCCGAAGGCCTTCTTCACACACGCGGCATGGCTGCATCAGGCTTGCGCCCATTGTGCAATATTCCCCACTGCTGCCTCCCGTAGGAGTCTGGACCGTGTCTCAGTTCCAGTGTGGCTGATCATCCTCTCAGACCAGCTAGGGATCGTCGCCTTGGTGAGCCATTACCTCACCAACTAGCTAATCCCACCTGGGCATATCCTGACGCGAGAGGCCCGAAGGTCCCCCTCTTTGAGCCGAAGCTATTATGCGGTATTAGCCATCGTTTCCAATGGTTATCCCCCACATCAGGGCAATTTCCCAGGCATTACTCACCCGTCCGCCGCTCGACGCCGTTAACGTCCCCCGAAGGTTCAGTTAACTCGTTTCCGCTCGACTTGCATGTGTTAGGCCTGCCGCCAGCGTTCAATCTGAGCCATGATCAAACTCTTCAATTTAAGATTTTGTCGGCTCAATGAATACTGAACATTACATAAGTAATGTTTGAATTGACTGTGCTGAATCTTTCGATTCAATGGTCACTTCGTTTCATTGAAACCTAATTTGAAGCCGAAGCTTCTAATTTGATTATCATCAACGAGTGCCCACACAGATTGATAGGTCTATATTTTTAAAGAACATCTCTTCAACTGCTCGCTGCTGCGTTTCGTCTGAAGAGGCGGCTATTCTAGCGAGATGATTCTCAGTGTCAAACACTTTTTTCTAATTATTTTTGATTTTTTCAAATCTAACTAGAAGACCATCTTGTAAGCTGAATGCCTTACTGACTATCGTCTTGAACCCTTGTGGGCTCTGCCGTGTCAGTGGATGCGCATTATAGAGAACCGATTCAGCTTGGCAAGCCTTTTCTTGATAAAAAATTCAAAAATGACGTGTTTGAAGAAAAAACATACTAAGTGCCGTAAATTTGGCATTTATATAGTTAACTTTCGAACAGCCACCCATTCTCTCTCTTGCTTTTCCAAAGCACAGGATAAGGTATAAAGAGACAAGTCACTGAATAATAGTTCCTACCAGTCACCCATAAGCCGTGAGTTATAGAACTGGATAACAAACTAGTTAGCTTGCTCTTCGAAGTAATAAGAGATTCGAGCGCGCGGATTCAAATACTCTCGGATCTCTTCGGGTAGTCTCTCCGGATGTATAACCGACTCGATCTTCAAGTCTTTATTCTCTAGGGCGATGATCGGTGCCTGAAGCTTAGGTACCGTCGGGTCGTACATTAAAACGTTGGGGTTAAGAAGGCTGCCACTATTAATTGAAACAACCAGCCCCACCATGTCATTCGACAGTTTAACTACCGTGCCCGGTGGATAGACCCCCATATACTTGATAAGTATATTGAGGTTCTCATTGTTGTAATGCTGCTTACCCTTCTTATAGAGATAGGATAACGCCGTGTAGGGGATTTTTTTCTCAGTCGGATTTTGATGATGACACAGATTATCAAAAGCATTGGCTACTGAGACAATCTGTGTAATGGCATCAATTTCTTCGCCTTTCAAACCATTTGGGTACCCAGTGCCATCCAGCAGTTCGTGGTGCTGCTCTATAACGGTGATAACCTCTTCAGGTAGTGTATCAATGGCAATAGCGATGTCTTTACCATACTTAGTATGTAGCTTTAGGTAATTAGACTCTGGCTCAGTGAGTGGAGTGGCTTTACGCAGAATGGCAGATGGGATCTTGGCTTTACCGATATCATGGAACAGCGCCCCCATTGCGACCATCTTGATTGAAGCCGCATCCATTCCTTTAGCTTTGGCTATCATCATGGCTAAAATCGATACGTTCAAGCAATGAAAGTAGAGGTCTTCAAACTCAGTTTTGCTGCCCATAAGGTGCAGCGTGACATCATCTTGAGACAACAGTGACTCTACAATATCATCAACAAGCTGCTGCGCCTCTTTTGCTGCTTGTTTGGGACGACTTCTAAGTTTGGTCATAAGATTACGAATACGAGCAAGAGAGCGGTCAAACTCCTTCTCACAACGTGAGACTTTTCGGCGATAAGCAGACAATTCTTCAATACGCTTTTGTTTCTCTTGCCAAAGCATATCCGATTCCGTTTTTGCTGATTCATCGATAGGTTTTGACGAAGCTTCTTGGACCGGTAAAGGAAGCGAATCACTCAGTTCAGGCGTGACGTAAACATACTTACAGCCTAGTTGCTTGATAACTTGAACTTGCTGATCAGACTTAACCTTAAACACGTTAAAAAGGAAAGGGTGCTCATTCCATTTGAGCGGTATCTTGATATGGAGTCCGGGTTGAATTCGATCCACAGATATTTTGATACTTGCCACAACTTTACTGCAATTTGGCTGAAAAACACGCGGCAAGTTTAAAGAAGTTCGAAGCTTAGTTCATCCCTTTATCAATAAAATGTGATTCAGTGATATAACTAATAGCACTATCAATAAAAATGCCCACTGTCGATGTGGGCACTTTCACTACTGTGATTTACGATCTAGGATCGCTTGAATCCGGGGGTCTAGCTTCTTACCATGCTGACTTTCATACTCTTCGCGCTTCAAATCAACCAAGTTTTTGACCGACTGACTTGGCAGCCCTTTAGGTACCTCGGTGACTAACTTGCCCTTTTCTTGCAAGCTCATCGCCTCGCGGTAGAACTCTTTAAAGCGTTTGACGATAATCGATTGTGGCAAGCGACGTAGTTCATAGCCTTTGTTTTGCATGATCCACTTTTCAATCTGATTCTTAGGTGTCTTACTTACCACACGGTTCATGGCTTCAAGCGACTCAGATTCTGTCAACTGACTCTTGAGTAACGCTAGCTCCCCCATGATAGGTGGCCACTTTTCACCAGCTTGCAAACGCTCACGACAATGCTGAATTACACGCATTAACTCTGACTCTGTCAGACTATCTGCAAAATCCAAAAAGCGCCCCGTTGGGCGTCGACCGTAGGACTTAATCCATGTCGACTCATAAATACTCAGCAAAGTACCAAAAATGTAGTTACACCAATCGCTTGGTTGTCGCTCAGTTTCAGTGTCTGTTTGCATCACGGCGCGAGAGCCGGTTGTAACAGGACGTGACTCTACCGGGTGAGATGCTTGAGGCTTAGCGACTTGAACTTCTGTCTTTGGCGCAGACTCTGGGCGTGAAGACTGGGATTTTGCAGACTTCAAGTGTTCTAGATTACTGCTTACTCCCATTTCACGGAGCTTTTTTTCCATTGCACCAAAATCTAAATTTTTTGGCTTATTGCCCGTACTCATATCGAACCTTTTACCTCAAGAACCGCACACACGGTATCTTATCAAAAATTAGGATTCTTACCTTGCCCACGCAGGTATTCACGAAACTCTTCTGATGGGCTCACTTCACCCGACTTTTGGCTTTGCTGGAACGACTGTCGTCGTCTTTCATCCGCTTGCCTGCGTCTATCTTCGGCTTGCTTCTCATTCACTATCCAGAGTCTCAACTTATTGAGCATCTGGGTAACTGACAGAAACTCATTCGCTCGCGCTTTGTAATAGACTACAAACTTCTCCCAGAACAGATGCGGATCGGCAGCCATGCCCGAATGCAAAATGGATTGCATCGCCCACTCTGCAATCTCGTTTTCCTGCAAATCATGGGTCGAAATGTATTTAGCATTAGAGGGAGCACTAGAGCGCCGTCGACTCGGTGCAGGTCGTTCATTTTGGCTATGAGTATTTTCAAAGTACTCTTGAAAGCCACCCGACCCTTTCATCATTTCAAGCCAATCACGTAAAATGGCATCGCGTCGTACATCATTCATATTACGAACGTCTCGTTCTCGAATAAAACGCTGCCAGAGGTTATCGCGACTTGCTACCGGTACCTTATAGAGGTTCATTGGATGATACGTCCACGGTGGCGCACTAGAGGCTTGTGGTGTTGTTACCACAGGCGTCTTCGGTTGGCTATCGTGTGCCATTGACGTTTCAATTACCGGTAAGCTATTCGGCTCAGATAAAGAAAGCGTTAGGTGATGAATCTGACGAGAGCCAATTGACTCCACTCGCCCCTTCTCGAGCAATCCTTTTTGCGACAATGCAGTGAGCACATCGGCAAAACCAAACTCTCCGAGCAAACACTCTTTTGCGACATCCGCAAGCGCAACAGCTACAGAGCCGTCCTGTCCACACAAGTCAGCCAACTTCAACAACACTAACTTATGGCTCGCTTCTAGATTGGTTTGTTGCCAAGCGAGATAGGTAAATTTTGCGCTCACAGTAATTCTCCTCTCTGATAGCTAGATTCTAGCGCTTAGCCGTGGTTGAGACAAACGAAGACCGCTAAGAATAAGACATGAGAGAAACACTCTCATAAGAATGAAAAGGGTTTGTGATAGGTCCAGATACAACAAAGCCCCGACTTTCGTCGAGGCTTTGTTGTTTAAATATGGTACCGGTGGGCGGACTTGAACCGCCACGCCCGAAGGCAACGGATTTTGAATCCGTCGTGTATACCAATTTCACCACACCGGCATCTTTGGACTGACGTCCTTTGATGTTTGGCATTATACGTAAGCATTTAGATCGCGCAAGAGCAAAACGCTGAATATTCTATTGTTTGCTGCTATTTTCACCACAATGTGAAGCAATGCGATGAGCAAGGCTTTCCCCCTGGCATTGAAATCGCTATGCTGTGGCGAGTTTAAGTTATGGAAGTTTGTCTCAATGGAAACCCAATCTCTCCCACCTGCAGGATTCTTTCGCAGGCTTGGTGCGCTGTTCTACGATAGCCTAATTATTCTTGCTGTGGTCATGATGGCTGGCGGTGTTGTTGTTGCGATAATGGAAGCTCTGGTTGCTGCCGGGCTTATCTCCTACGCTCCTTATGCTGATGCCAGTGATCTTCTCGGAAACCATCCGTTTTGGAGCCCTGTGTACACCGCTTATCTCGCGTTTGTTTGGATCTACTTTATCGTATTCTTTTGGACCCGAGCAGGTCAGACGCTTGGCATGAGAGCCTGGAAGATTGAAGTGCAGAACCTTGAAGGCGGTAGAATCACTGTGACTCAAGCGCTTATTAGACTCGCGACGTCTGCTTTTGGACTATCAAACCTTGCCGTTCCTATCGACCCGCAAAAGCGTGGCTTTCACGATATTTGGGCGAAGACTAAGGTTGTGGTGTTACCCAAAGCGAAGTAACACTCTAATCGAGAATAAATAAAAAAGGTGCCATTCGGCACCTTTTTTAGTTCTGGTTTCAATGATTACGCTTTGAACGCTTTAAATGCATTGATTAGACCGTTGGTTGAGCTGTCGTGAGACGAGATTTCACTGTCGTCTGCTAGCTCAGGTAGGATTTGGTTAGCCAGTTGCTTACCAAGCTCTACACCCCATTGGTCAAAGCTGAAGATGTTCCAGATAACACCTTGTGTGAAGATCTTGTGCTCGTACATCGCGATTAGGTTACCCAGAGTACGAGGTGTGATTTGCTTCACTAGGATTGAGTTCGTTGGGCGGTTACCTTCAAAGATCTTGAATGGTACAAGATCTTTCACTTCTTCCGCACTCTTACCTGCTTTTGCAAATTCTGCTTCTACTGTCTCTTTTGACTTACCGAACGCTAGTGCTTCAGTTTGTGCAAAGAAGTTAGACATTAGCTTCTGGTGATGGTCGCTCACTTGGTTGTGAGAGATCGCAGGTGCGATGAAGTCACAAGGGATAAGCTTAGTGCCTTGGTGGATTAGCTGGTAGAACGCGTGCTGACCGTTAGTACCTGGTTCACCCCAGATGATTGGACCCGTTTGGTAGTCTACTGCGTCACCGTTACGGTCAGTAAACTTACCGTTAGACTCCATGTTGCCTTGCTGGAAGTACGCAGCAAAGCGGTGCATGTATTGGTCGTACGGTAGAATCGCTTCTGATTCAGCGCCGTGGAAGTTGTTGTACCAAATACCGATAAGAGCAAGCAGTACTGGGATGTTGCTTTCTAGATCAGTCTCAGCAAAGTGCTTATCCATCTCGTGAGCACCTGCTAGTAGCTCAACAAAGTTGTCGTAGCCAACCGCTAGGATGATAGAAAGACCGATTGCAGACCAAAGTGAGTAACGACCGCCGACCCAGTCCCAGAACTCAAACATGTTGTCTGTGTCGATACCAAACTCAGCAACAGCCGTTGCGTTAGTCGATAGCGCAGCGAAGTGCTTAGCAACGTGTGCTTCATCTGATGCAGACGCTAGGAACCAGTCACGTGCAGAGTGCGCGTTTGTCATGGTTTCTTGAGTCGTGAATGTCTTAGAAGCGACCAAGAATAGCGTTGTTTCAGGATCAACTTTCTTCAGAGTCTCTGCGATGTGAGTACCATCAACGTTAGACACGAAGTGCATGTTTAGGTGGTTTGTGTATGGCGCTAGCGCTTCAGTCACCATGTAAGGACCAAGGTCAGAGCCACCGATACCGATGTTTACAACGTCAGTAATGGCTTTGCCAGTGTAACCTTTCCAATCACCAGAGATAATGCGCTCAGAGAAGCCTTTCATCTTCTCTAGAACCGCGTTTACCGCTGGCATTACGTCTTCGCCATTCACCATGATTGGCGTGTTGCTGCGGTTACGCAGTGCAACGTGAAGAACAGAACGACCTTCCGTTTGGTTGATGGTATCGCCTGCAAACATCGCTTTGATTGCGCCTTTAAGCTCAGTCTCGTTCGCTAGAGCAAAAAGGTTCTTCATTGTTTCTTCGTTGATTAGGTTTTTTGAGTAATCAACAAGAATGTCAGAGCCGAAGCGTGTAGAGAATTTGCCAAAGCGATCAGCGTCTTGTGCAAATAGCTCTGCTAAATCCATATCTTGCGCAGATTCAAAGTGCGCTGTCAGTGCTTTCCAAGCTTCAGTTTGCGTTGGATTGATGTTTTTCAACATGGTCTCTATCCCAATTTTTAGTCGGTTTTATTCCCAATCCCCCCAAGGAAAAGGAACCCCCAGTTTAGCGAATAATAAACAGTATATTCTAAATACAGACGAGTGCCTTTGATGATCACTCGTCGTTACAATCTTGTATGTTGTTCACAAAGCCGTGGCTTTGTTTAGTAATAAATTTTCAGGCGTAATTATGAACCAGAGCGCCTGTACGCTCCTTGAGTTAGGTCACGTATCGGTTCACAATGTAAACAAATTTAGTAAACACCTTATATATGCATAGCACTATAATACAGAGGAGTGATTATGTGGCAACAAAAGACCCTTTACCTCAGCGCGAAAAAACGTGGTTTTCATCTAATTACTGATGAAATTGAACAACAATTGCCACAACTGAACGACTACTCTGTAGGTTTGCTACATCTTTTCATTCAACATACCTCAGCAAGTTTAACCCTGAATGAAAACGCCGACCCAACGGTACGCACAGATATGGAGAGCCACTTTAACCGCTACGTACCTGAAAACGCCCCTTACTACCGACATACCTATGAAGGGAGTGATGACATGCCAGCTCATATTAAGAGCTCATTGCTTGGTGCGAGTGTGTCGATTCCGATTAGCAATGGTCGATTAGCTTTAGGAACATGGCAGGGCATTTACTTGGGGGAGCATCGAGATTTTGGTGGTGAGCGTCGGGTTATTGCGACGTTGCAGGGGCAGGTTTGATAACTAGGCAGAGCTTGGTTCGCAGATCGCGGTAAGAAGATCCCCGCCTGCGCGGGGATGACGATTTAATCAGCTGTGATTCTTTGGTGTGACATATAGAGTCTAGCTTTTATCGCTATAGCTCATTTCGACACGTGAAGTCAATTTGGTCACTAGTTCATAAGCGATAGTACCGATGTGGTCTGCGACCTCTTCAGAAGGTAGTTCTTCGCCCCACAGGATGGCTTCATCACCTACTCGGTCCAAAGCATCCGGACCTAGGTCCACGGTAAGCATATCCATCGATACGCGCCCCGCGATAGGCACTTTTCTACCATTCACCAATACCGGGGTTCCATTAGGGGCCGTGCGTGGGTAGCCATCGCCATAACCGATCGCAATCACACCCACTTTGGTGTCTCGCTCGCTGGTCCAGGTGGCACCATAACCAACACTCTCACCTTTTTTCACGTCACGGACGGCAATCAGATGAGACTTTAGGGTCATCACAGGCTTAAAGCCCATATCGGCCGCTGTTTTATCTCCAAATGGAGACACACCATACATAATGATGCCTGGGCGAACCCAATCGAGCTGGCTTGATTGCCACTCTAGCAGGCCAGCAGATGCTGCCATTGAGCGTTCACCATTGCAGCCTTCGGTAAGCGAGAGAAACAGCTCAATCTGCTGTTTCGTCATTGGATTATCAAGCTCATCGGCACAGCCAAAGTGGCTCATGTAACGCAGCGGCTTTGCCACGTTATCACAGCGATGCAGACGCTCGACAAACTCTTGATATTGCTCTTCACGAACGCCGAGGCGATGCATGCCGCTGTCGACTTTAAGCCAGACAACAACGGGTCCCTCTAACTCCGCCTGCTCCAACGCATCAAGTTGCTCGTAACAATGAACCACAGTTTGAATATTGTTGGTAACTAATACGGGTAAATCGTTCGCCGAATAAAACCCTTCTAACAACAAGATAGGCTTTACAACGCCGCTCGCTCTTAGCTGCAGTGCTTCCTCAATACGCGCAACACCAAAGGCATCCGCACCCTCAGCATTCTTAGCAATATGTCTTAAGCCATGACCATAGCCATTTGCCTTAACCACAGCCATCACTTTGCTGTTTGGCGCTTTGTGCTTAATGCGCGCTAGATTATGAGCCAACGCATCTAGGTTGATATGCGCTGTCGCTGCTTTCATGTAACTCATGCCGAACCCTTACTATTCTTCATCAAACGCAGGACCGGAGTAGTTATCAAAGCGAGAGAATTGACCTTGGAACGTCAAGCGCACCGAACCGATAGGACCATTACGCTGCTTACCTATGATGATTTCCGCAATCCCCTTGAGTGCACTGTCTGGGTGGTATACCTCATCGCGGTAGATGAACATGATAAGGTCGGCATCCTGCTCGATAGAGCCCGATTCACGAAGGTCCGAGTTTACCGGACGCTTATCAGCACGCTGCTCCAAGGAACGGTTAAGCTGAGACAGCGCCACAACAGGCACATTCAACTCTTTCGCTAACGCTTTGAGAGAGCGAGAAATCTCGGCGATTTCTAGGGTACGGTTGTCAGATAAAGAGGGTACACGCATCAACTGAAGGTAGTCGACCATGATGAGGCTAAGACCGCCATGATCACGTGCAATTCGACGAGCACGCGAGCGCACCTCTGTCGGAGTCAAACCTGAACTGTCATCAATGTACATATTCTTCTTTTCCATGAGCATGCCCATGGTGGTGGAGATTTTTGCCCAATCCTCATCATCAAGCTGACCAGTACGGATCTTGGTTTGGTCAACACGAGAAAGTGAGGCGAGCATACGCATCATGATCTGTTCTGAAGGCATCTCGAGTGAGAAGATAAGTACAGGCTTGTCGCTCGACATCGCCGCATTCTCACACAGGTTCATTGCGAACGTGGTTTTACCCATAGAAGGACGCGCCGCAACGATAATCAAGTCAGAGCCTTGTAGACCGGCAGTCTTCTTGTTGAGGTCATTAAAGCCCGTGGTCACGCCCGTCACACCGTCTTGCGGTGTTTTGTAGAGGATCTCAATACGCTCTAGGGTTTTTTCTAGAATGTTATCGACGTTTTGAGGGCCTTCGTTTTCATTGGTGCGATCTTCAGCAATCTTAAAGACTTTACTCTCTGCCATGTCGAGAAGGTCTTCTGATGAGCGACCTTGAGGGTCATAGCCAGCATCAGCAATCTCATTCGCCACACCAATCAAGTTGCGCACCAAAGCACGCTCAGCCACGATATCCGCGTAGGCATTGATATTGGCTGCACTTGGCGTGTTCTTCGCCAAATCCGCTAGGTATGCAAAGCCACCCACATCATCAAGCTGCTCTCGAAGCTCTAGATGCTCGGAGAGAGTAATCAAGTCAAGAGGGTGATTCTCTTCGAGGATCGCTTGGATACCTTCAAATATCAAACGGTGCGGTCGACTATAAAAATCGCTACTGATGACTTTTTCTGCCACGGTATCCCAACGCTGGTTGTCCAGCAGCAAACCACCTAAGACCGATTGCTCCGCCTCTAAGGAGTGAGGAGGAACCTTCACTGAGTCCACTTGAGCATCTTTACTTTTTTGATTTCGGATATCCGCCATGACCTTACTCGATAACACACTAAGACCCACCATTATATACTCAAGTAAGTGTGGGCTAAAGCAAAGAAAACGCGACTAAAACGATGAATCATGAATCAAAATTTGACCTATCGCTGACGATGAACGAATATGCGACACATATAATCCCCTGCCCATTTCCCCATGCCATGAGGTTTTCGTGTCCAAGAAGTTGATATTTAGTTTAGTGCTGCTTGCTTCGCCGGCGATCTATGCTGAAGAGTTCACGCCTTCTGGTGACAACGAAGACACACCACCCTCACCTCTAAAAACTGAAGTCGAGTTTGGCTATCAGGCGCACTCAGGTAATACCGACTCTCAATCGCTAAACGCTCGTGTTGGCGCTGAATATACTGAGGGTAGACACCGTACCAATGGTGAGTGGAAGTACTATCAATTGTACAAAAATGGGGAAGAGGACAAGAATCAACAAAACTATTTGCTGCAGAGCGACTATAAGTTGGGCCCAAGGACCTATCTATACGGAAACTATAACGGTTTTACATCTCGCTACAGCTCTTACTTTGAAGACCATACAGTTTCGGGCGGTTTTGGTTACCAGTTATTTAATACAGATTCAGTTTTGCTTGAAGCCGAATTTGGTCCAGGCTTTCGTTATCAAGAGCCTAACGTTGATGAAATCGATGATGATGAGATCATTTTCAAGGATATTGTGAAAGAAGCCATTGTGCGCGGTAACATTAATTTCTCTTGGAACCCACTGGATAACCTAACAGTCGCCACCAAACTTACCGTCACTGCAGGTCAAAGCAACACGCGTATGGATACGGAGTTAAACGTCACCAACGACATTACCGAGACCATCGCCCTTAAGCTTGCTTATGACAGTAAATACCATACCAAGGTACCTAGCCCTACCTTAAGCAAACGCGATTCAATCTTTACTGTTAATCTACTTTTCGCTTTCTAGCTTTCTTAGCTTTCTATCAAAGACAAACTCGGTCTTGCACTAATAGAAAATGAGCAAAAAAAAAACACCAGCCGAGGCTGGTGTTTTTCGTGTTCTTGTAACTGAAATTACTCAGCAGCAACAACTTGTAGTGCGATTTGCGCGAAAACTTCAGAGTGAAGTTGAACGCTGATCTCGAACTCACCAGTTGTACGTAGAGCACCTTCAGGAAGGCGAACTTCGCTCTTAGCAACTTCAACGCCTGCAGCAGTGATTGCGTCAGCGATGTCACGAGTACCGATAGAACCGAATAGTTTGCCTTCGTCACCAGCTTTAGAAGCGATAACAACAGCTTCTAGAGCGTTAACTTTTTCAGCACGAGCTTCAGCAGCAGTTAGTTGCTCAGCAACTTTAGCTTCTAGTTCAGCGCGACGAGCTTCGAACATTTCAACGTTAGATTTAGTTGCCATTACAGCCTTACCTTGTGGGATAAGGAAGTTACGAGCGTAACCAGATTTAACATTAACTGTATCGCCAAGACCACCTAGGTTACCGATTTTATCAAGTAGAATAACTTGCATTGTTTAATCCTCTTTTCTAAACGGTGCCGATTACTGATGCTTATCAGTGTACGGAAGTAGAGCTAGGTAGCGTGAACGCTTGATAGCGCGCGCTAGCTGACGCTGATATTTAGCGCTTGTACCAGTGATACGGCTAGGTACGATTTTACCAGCTTCAGTGATGTAGTTTTTAAGAGTTGCTACGTCTTTGTAATCAATCTCTTGAACGCCTTCTGCAGTGAAACGGCAGAATTTACGACGACGGAAGAAACGAGCCATGGGCTATCTCCTGATCTAAATTAAAGTCTTGATGTCGGTAATGGATAACCACTACCAAGTACTAAGTGAGTAACGAATTACTCTGCAGATGCTTCTGGCTTAGCTTCTGTACGCTCTTCACGACGTGGAGCACGCTCAGAACGCTCTTCTTTCTGCTTAAGCATGATAGAAGGCTCAGTAACAGCTTTTTTAGTACGCATGATCATGTTACGTAGAACTGCATCGTTGAAACGGAAAGCAGTTTCTAGCTCATCAATAGCTTCTTGTGGAGCTTCAACGTTCATTAGAACGTAGTGAGCTTTGTGAAGCTTGTTGATTGGGTAAGCCAGTTGACGACGACCCCAGTCTTCTAGACGGTGGATAGTACCGTTAGCTTCAGTGATAGAACCAGTGTAACGCTCGATCATGCCAGCAACTTGCTCGCTTTGATCAGGGTGCACCATGAATACGATTTCGTAATGACGCATTGGTTGCTCCTTACGGATTATTAGCTTCCACGTTTGGCTCGGTCGTCCAGAGGAAGCAAGGAACTAATAAAAAAGACCGAGAATTAAGGACCGCGAATGTTACAGAAAGGGCGGGCAATAAGCAAGCAATTTTAGAGGTGAAACAACCACGGAAATTATGCAGTGCTGCTTAGGTGCAAAAAGCCTTGCTATTCATCAGCATAAATCTTCACCGTTAATGCCCCATCCACGCCAACAGAGGCTCGATACATGCCAGAACTGTTCATCGCAAAGTGGACATCGCCGTTGGCATCAATGGCGATCAAGCCGCCCTCTCCGCCCATCGTTTTCAGCTCACCTTGAATAATGGTCTCAGACGCCGTGTGTACATCTTCATCAAGATAACGCATGCGTGCTGCCACCTCTCCCGCCACCGTTTTGCGAATAAAATACTCGCCCATACCTGTGGTTGAAACCGCGACATTATTGTTCTCAGCGTAGGTACCCGCACCTATGATGGCGGTATCACCCACACGACCATATTTCTTATTGGTTACACCGCCGGTACTGGTCGCTGCGGCGAGGTTGCCCTGCTTATCAAGCGCGACCGCACCGACTGTGCCGTATTTCTTATCATCGGGGTATTTGGATTCTGATAGCGCAAACAGCCCTTTTTCTTTCATCGATTGAAGCTGTTCATAGCGCCTCTCAGTAAAGAAGTAATCTTGTTCGGTGTAGTCATGACCTTGTTCAAAAGCAAACTTTTCCGCGCCTTCGCCAATTAAGAGCACGTGATCACTATCGCGCATCACATCACGAGCAAGCGCAATCGGGTTTTTGATATGCCTTACGCCCGCCACGGCACCCGCATCTTGCTGCGCGCCGTGCATCACAGATGCGTCCATCTCCACCATCTCGTCGTGCGTCAATACCGAGCCTTTACCCGCGTTAAAATGGGGCGAATCTTCCATCACCTTTACCGCTGCAACCGTGGCATCGAGAGCATCACCTCCTGCTTCAAGAACCGCAGCGCCTGCCTGTACCGATTTGCTCAATGCATCAAGTATCTCTTGCTTGAGCTCATCACTCATCTGCGTTTTTAAAATCGTACCGGCACCACCATGAATAGCGATAGCAAAAGGCTGAGTCATACATCACTTCCTTATTATTCGTTCTGTTTCCAAGTACTATAAACGACAAAGGCCTCCCAATGGGAGGCCTTTGAAAAGCGTGTGATTAGTGAGAACCACAACCGCCGCCACCGCAGCAACCGTCTTCTTTCTTCTCACCGTGGCCTTCGCCACCACAACAGCCACCTTCTTCACCGTGACCTTCGCCGCCACAGCAGCCGCCGTGCTCAGCTTTGTGAATGTGACCGTGCTCGATTTCTTCTGCTGTTGCTTCGCGAAGTGCTACCACTTCAACGTCAAACGTAAGCGTTTGGCCCGCTAGCATGTGGTTACCATCAACCACAACTTCATCGCCATCTACCTCTGTAACTTCTACAGGGATTGGACCTTGGTCAGTATCCGCTAGAAAACGCATACCTACTTCAATTGTGTCAACGCCTTGGAATACGTTAGCTGGAACACGCTGAACTAGCGCGTCATTGTGCTCGCCGTACGCTTCTTCTGGAGAAACAGTTGCAGTGAACTTGTCGCCTGCTTCTTTACCTTCAAGTTCCTTCTCTAGGCCAGTGATTAGGTTGTTATGGCCGTGTAGGTAATCTAGAGGTGCTTCTACAGTTGCTTGGTCAACAACCACACCGTCTTCAGTTTTTACTTGGTACGCTAGGCTTACTACTGCGTTGTTAGCAATTTTCATGGATACTCCAAAGGATTGGCACTAAGACTAGACATTTGACTTCGCCTAATCTTATAAAAACAATGCCGCCGTTAGGCGGCGTGTGAGCATATTATGGGGATAGAAAATAGAAACTCAATCATTCCGGCTTAAAAATGCCGATTAATTCTTCATCACTTCGTTCAGATTTTTCTACAGCTTTAGGGGTTCGCTGCTCAGTGAACTCGCAATCTACGCACTCTACCCACTCAACATTGTTTTCGATCCACCAGCGTAGGCTGTCTTGTGTGGAACATTTCGGGCAGCTTGCCCCTGCGATAAATCGTTTCTTAATACTGCTCATGTTACTTCCTACTATCCAGACGACGCTCGTCACCTAATCCCAAAAGTTTCGGGACTGGCGGTCGTTTTCCATTTCACGGCCAAAGATCTCTTCGAGCTCTTTACGAGCTTCTTTTGAGCGCTGCGCCAGTTCTTTGTCTTCACTGTGTTGCGGCAACAGCTCCTTGAGCATGGCATTATCCAGTTTTTTAAAGTGCGCTTCTGCGCGTTTGGCCTCATAAGGGTGAAATCCTAGCTCAATCAGCGCCTGACGCCCTAAGTCAAGCGCCCCTAAGAAGGTCTCTCGAGAATAGCGATCCACACCATGGTTGATTAACTGATACGCTTCTACGCGGCTGCGAGCTCGCGCCAGCACCTTAAGCGACGGGAAGTGCTGATGACACATATCCACCACTTCCATAATCTCTTCTGGAGAATCCGTGCAGACGATAATGGCTTCCGCTTTGTGGGCACCTGCTGCCCTTAATAGGTCTAGCTGTGTAGCATCACCATAAAACACCTTATAGCCGTACTTTCGCAGCAGATGAATTTGGCTCGCGTCACTCTCTAGTACGGTGATTTTGACCTTATTGGCGTACATCAAGCGACCAACAATTTGTCCGAAGCGACCGAAGCCCGCAATGATGACTCGTGGCTGCCTATCTTCAACATCGGTTTTAATGGTGGTTTCTTGCTCTTGATTCAGCGATCTCTCAAACCACTTTTTCTGTCCCATCAAAAGCAGTGGCGTGGTCACCATGGATAAGCTCACTACGACTAGCAGGAAAGCCGACTCTTCAGCAGGCAACAGACCCTGAGCACTGGCAGCAGTGAAAATAACGAAAGCAAACTCACCACCTTGACTCAAAATAGCCGCCATCTTACTGCGCGCTTTCGGGCGAATACCAAATAGACGCGCCAACACGTAAAGCAGCAAGCCTTTGATAACCACTAGAGAAACAACCGCAAGTAGAACCTTAAGTGGTTCAGAGACCAGTAGCCCTAAATTGACTGCCATGCCCACAGCGATAAAGAATAGGCCCAGCAATAGACCTTTGAAGGGCTCAATAGCTATCTCTAGCTCGTGGCGATACTCACTCTCTGCAAGTAGCACCCCAGCTAAGAAGGTGCCGAGTGCCATCGATAAACCCAGCTTTTGCATGAAGGCGGCAATACCCACCACCAGCAGCAGCGCCGCCACGGTAAACAGCTCACGTACGCCGCTCATCACCACATAGCGAAATAATGGTCGAATGAGGTAATGACCACCAACGAGCAGTCCGAGCACACCCGCTAACATCCACAGAATGTCATCCCAGTTACCTGCTGTGTTACCTGCCAGTACCGGAAGCAGCGCCAACATTGGGATCACGGCGATATCTTGAAATAGCAGTACTGCAAAGCCAGACTGACCCGTTTCGCCGCCCGCCAATCCTTGTTCTTCTATCACCCGCAGTGCAATCGCAGTGGAAGAGAGTGCTAGCGCCATCCCTATGGCTAAGCTTGTCTGCCATGTGAGTCCAAACAGCGAGGCGATGGCGGACAAGACTAAGGTAGTGACTAACACCTGCGCGCCACCAAGGCCCAGTATCGGTACCCGCATTTGCCACAGCTTCTTGGGATTTAGCTCGAGACCAATTAGAAACAGCAGCAGCACCACGCCAAATTCAGCAAAGTGAAGGATCTCATCCACATCACTAATGAGACCGAGCCCCCATGGACCAATCGCCACACCCGCCAGCAGGTAACCCAGCACACTTCCTAACCCAAAGCGCTGGGCAATCGGCACAGCCACCACCGCCGCCGAAAGAAATATCACGCTGCTCTGTAGAAAATCATTCGCCATTGCCATCAGCCGCCTCCTTTACCGTCAGCGACGACATCATCAAAGACTCATCGAAGGGGTGCATTAACCACTGCCTATAAAGCTCGGCATGCTGATAGCGATCCATGTCATCCACACGGCGAGACCAGTAGAGAACCAACGGCTCCATCCAGTGCATTTTGCACAAGGCTGCGCTCAGCTCAAACGGCTGCAATATCTGCTCAAGTGGGTACTTGTTGTAGCCAGACTGGCTAAAGGCCGACTCTTTACCGCCTGTCGTGATCACGCTGCGCCAATACTTGCCTTCCAACGCACAATCATCACCAAACGCAAAGCCTTTGCCCAGCACTCGGTCAATCCACTCTTTGAGCAGCGATGGGCAGGAATACATATAAAGTGGATGCTGAAACACAATCACATCGTGATCAAGTAGCATCTGATGCTCAGCATTGACGTCAATAAAGAAATCAGGGTACAGGGCATACAAATCACGCAGGGTGACATTATCCAGTGACTGGATTTTCTTGAGCATCACCTGATTGGCGATAGAGTTTTGCGGCTCTGGGTGCGCATAGATCACCAGAACTTTTGGGGATTGGTTTGAGTGTTGTAATTCTGACGTCATTCCTTGAAAACCATCTCCATACTTACGGCTTCGTAAACTGCTCTCTCGTAACATCGAGAGTCAGTCACTCTTGTTTACCCTAATCTTTAAGGGTAGACAGTGATGATTGTTATTGAAATCATTCTGTTTTTGTTATCAGTTTGTTCCATCATATACCAAACTTCACCGTTCGTGCAGGTTAGTTTGCCTCTGATTGCCTTGCTATTTATGACTTCTCACAAGGGATAATGATCGACATTTCGCTGCTTTCCCCATAGTATTCGTGGGTCGAAATTTCAATCACTAGCTAGTTGTTTCCTTATGATCACCTTCTCTGATATTCAATTGCTTCGCGGCGGTAAACCACTGCTCGATCAAGCCTCTGCCACCATTCACCCTGGTGACAAAGTGGGTCTAGTCGGCAAAAACGGTTGTGGTAAATCCACTCTTTTTGCGCTGCTCAAAGACGAACTCTCCATTGATGCAGGCTCTTTTAGTCAGCCAGCCCATTGGGAGCTCGCTTGGGTTGCACAGGAAACCCCAGCACTAGAGCGAACCGCGATTGAATACGTAATTGATGGCGATCGTGAGTATCGTGCACTGGAACAAAAGCTGGTCGACGCTGAGCAGCAAGACAACGGCACTCTGGTTGCTGAACTGCATGGCAAAATCGAAGTCATTGGCGGCTACAGCATCCGTGCTCGCGCAGCAGAGCTTCTAGATGGTCTTGGTTTTAGCCAAGAGCAGATGACGTGGAATCTGACCCAGTTCTCGGGTGGTTGGCGTATGCGCCTTAACCTCGCGCAGGCGCTATTGTGCCGCTCAGATCTACTGCTGCTCGATGAGCCGACCAACCACTTGGACTTAGACGCCGTCATGTGGCTTGAGCGCTGGCTACAAAGCTACCCAGGTACACTTGTCTTGATCTCGCACGACCGAGACTTCCTTGACCCAATCGTCGGCCGTATTATCCATATCGAGAATCAACTGCTAAACGAGTACACAGGCAACTACTCGTCGTTTGAAGAGCAGCGCGCGCAAAAACTCATCCTGCAACAGGCTCAATACCAGAAGCAGCAAAAGCAGATGTCGCATATGCAGAAGTACATCGACCGCTTCCGCTACAAAGCATCGAAAGCACGCCAAGCACAAAGCCGTATTAAAGCACTAGAGCGTATGGAAAAAGTGCTGCCTGCTCAGTTTGATAATCCATTTAGCTTCGAGTTCAGAGAGCCTGCGGCACTGCCAAATCCAATCATCATGATGGATGACGTTTCGGCGGGTTACGATGACAACATCATTCTTGAGAAGATCCGTCTAAATCTGGTTCCAGGTAGCCGAATTGGTCTATTGGGTCGTAACGGCGCGGGTAAATCCACGCTGATCAAACTGCTGTCAGGCGAGCTTGGGGCCAAAGGGGGCGATCTTAATTACTCTCAAGGCGTTAAGATTGGTTACTTTGCCCAGCACCAACTAGAAACCCTGCACCCAGAAGAGACACCGCTGCAACACATGATGCAGATCGCACCGCAGCATACCGAGCAGCAGCTTCGTGACTATTTGGGTAGCTTTGGTTTCCAAGGGGATAAAGCGCTTGAAAAAGTCGCGCCGTTCTCTGGTGGCGAGAAAGCCAGACTGGTATTAGCGCTTGTCGTGTGGCAAAAGCCAAACCTATTGCTGCTCGATGAACCGACCAACCACCTTGATCTGGATATGCGCCAAGCCTTAACGCTTGCACTGCAAACCTTTGAGGGTGCCATGGTCATCGTCAGCCACGATCGCTACCTACTGCGCGCCACCACGGATGACTTGTACCTAGTGCACGACCGTCAGGTAGCGCCATTTAATGGTGACTTGGTGGACTACTATAAGTGGCTGACCGAACAACAAAAGATCGAGCGTAAAGAGGCTCAAGCCAATGAGCCAGACAAAACCTCCAATAACAGTGCAGCAGCAAAGAAAGAGCAAAAACGTAAAGACGCCGAGTTTCGTAAGCAAACCGCGCCAATTCGCAAAACACTGACAAAGCTTGAGGAAAAAATGGATAAGTTATCCGCCCTCATCGCTGAGGCAGAGGAGCAATTGTCTGATACTTCTCTGTATGATGCGGAAAATAAAGCTAAACTCAATGAAGTACTTGCCAAGCAAGCCTCCAGCAAATCCGAACTTGAAGAAGTCGAAATGGACTGGATGGCGCAGCAAGAAGTTCTTGAGCAGATGGAACAGGAATTCAATCAGTCATGACCCGCGAGCACGCATCTTCAAACCTCACTTTTGATCACCTATGGCAGTTCAGTCTGCAATACTATGGGGTGCGTGAGGTAAAAGAGGCGTGCTTAAATCTGCAAAATCACTACCACGGCAACGTCAATCTGCTGTTGCTACTGAAGTGTCTGGACGAACAGGCACTTCGCTTCAATGCCGAGGATTGGCATCATGTTCAATCCTGTCTCGGTCGCACGGAAAAACTGCTGCATCAATTTCGTGATATTCGCCGCCAACTCAAACACAGTGTGGTTGATAGTCTCTATCGTGAAGCGCTTGAGTTTGAACTTAGCCTTGAGAAGCAGCAGCAATCCGACCTTGTTGATTGCATTAATGCGTTAACGCTCAGTCCGCAGCAAGGTGAAGCACTCGTACTCGGCTACTGTCGCCAACTTGGCGCTGAGCATCTAAGGCTTGTCTTCGCCAAACCCGTCAGCGAACTCGCTACCAAATAAACACCACACATGACGCAGTAAGCAGCGCCATACTGGAGTTAAAGCGGCGCCACGCAGTCGGTGTGGCCAGCCAGCGGCGAATAAAGGTGCCAAAGCCTACCCATACCGACGACGTTTGTATCTGAACCAGCAAAAAGATCACCGATATCCCCACCAGCGACCACCAATAGTAGTCACCGCTCAATGCAAACGAACTCACGGCGGTGACCGACATCACCCAAGCTTTTGGGTTCAAATATTGAAATGTCATGGCTTCAAAGCAGGTCATAGGTTTGGCTTTGCTATCAGACTCTCCTTTGTTGATCCCAGCGGTGAGAATTCGCCAAGCCAAATATAGCAAATAGGCGCTGCCCAGCCATTTGAGAACTTCTTGAATCATAGGGTAGGTTTGGAAGATCACGCCGAGACCGGCACCATTCAACAAGATCAAGCTGATCAGACCTAGGCCAATCCCAAGAAAGTGCGGGATCGATCTAACATAGCCAAAATTAGCGCCCGACGCCGTTAACATGACATTGTTAGGACCCGGCGTCCCCGTCATGACCACTGCGAATAGTGCCACTGATAGCAAAAATGACCAATCCATCCTTTTTCTCCTATTGCTACAAAATTGTATCGGTACAATTTTCACAAATACGTTGATTTATTGTTAATGCGAGCTCAAAATAACCCTAACAAAGCCATAAATCAGACGCAAAGGATTTATTGTCACCATGACAATCGAGACAATTACCGTATTCAAGCAAGATCCAGCGCCGATCTACAAGCAGATCGCCGATCAGATCGCCACGATGATCGAAGAGGGCGATCTTAAAGCAAACAGTAAGCTGCCCACCCATCGCTGGCTGGCAGACAAGCTCAATGTCACGGTAGGCACGATTACCCGAGCCTATGCGGAGGTAGAACGAAGGGGCTTGGTGGAAGCTAAAGTCGGCGCGGGCACCTATGTCTCCGATACCAATAAACCAAGCTGGGTGTTCGAGCAAAGCACAGTGGCACAAGGCGAAATGAATTTTGGCTATAACATTCCGCCTCTGCTCGACAGAGGCGATATGCTGAAACAAGCCATGCAGCGTATCTCAAGCTCGAACTCGCACCTCAACCAGTTGATGCTCTATCAACCACCCGCTGGACTTGATGCACACCGCAGCACTGTCGCCAAATGGCTCAATGAAAAAGGCATCAAGCTCGCCGCACATCGAATGTTGTTTAGTTCAGGCGCTCAGCATGCGATTCAAATGGTGCTCGACACCTTCACTCGCGCAGGCGATACCGTCTTAGTCGAAAAGTACACCTACCCTGGCGTGATCAGCTTGGCGCGTCAGAATCAGTTGACGCTCAAAGGCGTAGATATGGATGAGTTCGGTATCACGCCAGAGTCTCTAGAGGTTTGCTGCCAACGCTACTCTCCGCGTTTTATCTACTTAACGCCAACGCTGCAAAACCCAACCACCGCCATTATGCCTGAAGAGCGCCGCCGCGATATCTTGCGTATCTGTGAGTCCTATGATGTCTACGTGATTGAAGATGAAATAAACGGCCTGCTGTTAGAAAAAGCCCCAGCGCCCATGGTGAACTTCGCGCCTGAGCGGGTTATCCATATTGGTGCTTTCTCAAAGTGTCTCGCACCGGGTTTGCGAGTGGGTTATATGAGCGCTCCAGAAAAGCTTTATCAGCACCTCGTGATGACACTGCAAAACCATAGCTGGATGATAAGCCCGCTGCTCACGGCCCTAACCTGTGAGATGCTGACCTCAGGTGATGCCGAGCGCAACCTCACCATCATTCACAATGAGATGAAAAAGCGTATCGCTGTTGCAGTAGACGCACTGAGTGAGTTTAACCTTCGTTACCAGCAAGGTGGGTTTCATGTTTGGCTAACTCTACCTGAGCACTGGCGACTGAGTGAGTTCGTCAGCAGAGCGGCAGAGCAAGGGGTTATCGTCAAATCAGGCGAGCTGTTCGCACCTCCTGGCGGTTCAGTCGCGCCTGCGGTGCGCCTGTCGCTGAGCTCACCTCAAACGATCGAGCAGCTACAATTAGGCGTAGATACTTTAAAAACATTACTACTATCCAATCCCGTAAGTGAATTTACGTTATGAGCAGCAAACACTTTATCGCCGCCAAAGGGCTAGCCAATCCACACATCCAAACGCTTATCCCACGCTTTGTGCGCCGCAAAGCTTTGTTTGAGCCAATTTGGGAAACACTCGACACCCCAGATGGGGATTTTGTCGAGTTGGCATGGAGTGAAGATCCCCATGGAGAAAGTGCCCAAAGCAAGCCTGTGTTCATTCTATTCCATGGCTTAGAAGGCTGCTTTTACAGCCCCTACGCCAACGGTCTGATGCACGCGTTCGCTAAGCAGGGTTGGCTGTCTGTCATGATGCACTTTCGCGGCTGTGGGCCGAACCCAAATCGACTTGCCAGGGCTTATCATTCCGGTGAGATTGGTGACGCAAGACAGTTCATTGAGCTTTTGGATCATCGTTACCCAAATAGTAAAAAGGTTGCCATAGGCGTTTCCCTTGGCGGCAATATGCTCACCAACTATCTTGCTCACTATGGCAATGATACTAAGCTGGATGGTGCGACCGTCATCTCTGCCCCGCTCGACCTCGCAGCGTGCGCGAGACGTATAGAGCAAGGCTTCTCCAAGGTCTATCGCTCTTACCTGCTCAGCTCAATGAAAAAGAATGCGCTTAACAAACTTCATCTACTGAGTGAAGTTCTCGGGCTGACCGAAGAGCGCATCAAGAACATGAAAAAACTCTACGAGTTCGATGATTTGATCACAGCACCTCTGCATGGGTTCAAGGGTGCCGATGACTATTATCAGCGCTGCTCTGGTCTACCTCGCCTACGAGAAATCGCGGTACCGACTCAGTTTATTCATGCCAAGGATGACCCCTTTATGACACACGAGGTCATTCCAACCTTTACACTTCCAAACCATATCGACTACCAGTTGCTTGAACGTGGTGGTCATGTCGGCTTTATGACTGGCAGTCTCAGGCGCCCGCGTTTTTGGCTAGAAGAGACCCTGCCAAGTTACTACCAGCATCTGATTGACTAGCCGAAAAGAGCAACCACTCCCTTTGTGAATCAGCAATGGTATAATCCTGCGGTCATAGAATTGAGAGGTATTTATGATCATCCCATGGCAACAAATTGATGCAGATACGCTGGACAACCTTATTAAAGAGTTCGTGCTGCGCGAAGGCACCGACTATGGTGAGTCGGAAGTGTCGCTAGACGACAAGATTCGCCATGTTCGCAGCCAACTCGAAAGCGGAGAAGCCGTCATCGTGTTCTCTGAGCTGCACGAGACTGTCGACATTAAATCTCGTCGCTCGTTGTAATTTTTCGGTAGCGATGTAAGTAACTGCTATATTGAAAGGCTATTGAACTGAAATTGGCCCATAAGGTCTAACTCCTTATGTGAGTTAGCAAATTTATAACGACAATTACAAATACACAGGAAGTGTTATGTCAGCAAAACACCCGATCATTGCTGTAACGGGCTCCTCTGGAGCTGGAACGACAACAACGTCAGAAGCATTCCGCAAGATGTTCAACATGATGAGCATCAAGCCCGCGTTTATTGAAGGTGACAGTTTTCACCGCTTTACTCGTCCAGAGATGGATATCGAGATCCGCAAGGCGAAAGAGCAAGGCAAACACATCAGTTACTTTGGTCCTCAAGCCAACGACTTCCCTGCTCTAGAAGAGTTTTTTCGCAACTATGGGCAAAATGGTACGGGGCAGTTTCGCCGCTACCTGCATACCTTTGATGAAGCCGTACCCTACAATCAAATGCCAGGCACCTTTACCCCATGGCAAGACCTGCCAGAAAATAGCGATGTGCTGTTTTATGAAGGCCTGCATGGTGGCGTCGTCGACGGTGATGTGAATGCCGCTCAGCACGTTGACCTGCTGATTGGCATGGTGCCTATCGTTAACCTCGAGTGGATTCAAAAGTTCGTGCGAGATACCCGTGATCGCGGTCACTCAAGAGAAGCGGTCACCGATTCGATTGTTCGTTCAATGGATGACTACTTAAGCTATATCACGCCACAGTTTTCACGCACTCACATCAACTTCCAGCGTGTACCCACCGTCGATACCTCCAACCCGCTCAACGCTAAAGGCATTCCGAGCTTGGATGAAAGTTTTGTGGTAATTCGCCTGCGTGGTATCAAGAATGTCGACTTCCCTTACCTGCTCGCCATGATTGATGGCTCGTTTATGTCTCGCCACAACACCATAGTGGTCCCTGGGGGTAAGATGAGTTTTGCGATGGAATTAATCGTCAGGCCAATACTTCAACAGCTCATAGAAACCGGCAAAATAGGTTAGGTTTTGTGAGCCGAATCTCGATGATTTTTTATACCGTGATCATGTGCACAGTTTTGTATAGATAAATGGGCTTATGACACGATTAAAATCAAGAAAAGTGGCGCAAAAAAGGATACTATTTCTTTGAAACAGAAGATCGCTTGCGCCATCTTCAAAGTGCTTTTATGCTAGTAAGTCTTAACAAACGGGCTTGCTAACAAATATGGAAAGCAGCAAGCATACCCTGCAGAGGAAGTAAGATATATGGTTCTAGGTAAACCTCAAACCGACCCAACGTTAGAGTGGTTCCTTTCACACTGCCACATTCACAAGTATCCATCGAAGAGCACGCTAATCCACGCGGGCGAAAAAGCAGAGACGCTTTACTACATCGTAAAAGGTTCTGTAGCGGTACTTATCAAAGATGAAGAAGGCAAAGAGATGATCTTGTCTTACCTTAACCAAGGTGACTTCATTGGTGAACTAGGCCTGTTCGAAGAAGACCAAGAACGTACAGCATGGGTACGAGCAAAATCACCTTGTGAAGTTGCGGAAATCTCATTCAAGAAGTTCCGTCAGCTTATCCAAGTTAACCCAGACATTCTAATGCGCTTATCTGCTCAGATGGCAAGTCGTCTACAAGTGACTAGCCAAAAAGTAGGTGACCTAGCGTTCCTAGACGTAACGGGTCGTATTGCACAGACGCTACTAAACCTAGCGAAACAACCAGATGCAATGACTCACCCAGACGGCATGCAAATCAAGATCACTCGTCAAGAGATTGGCCAAATCGTTGGTTGTTCTCGTGAAACAGTAGGTCGTATTCTTAAGATGCTAGAAGAGCAGAACCTAATTTCTGCACACGGTAAAACTATCGTGGTTTACGGTACTCGCTAAGAGCGCGTCGCAAGATTTAAAAAGCCACCTTCGGGTGGCTTTTTTGTTTTTATATTGTCACCCCTGCGCAGGCAGGGGTCTTCTTAAAGCGCACACCAAGCCTCGAGTAGATTCCTGCCTACGCACTGAGGGATCCCCATTTTTCAGAACAACGGTTGGTCGATAATTCTCAGATAGTTTTTTGAGAGTATCGCCAACCCACTGCTAAATAATCGAATCAACTGTGCTTTGCTTGTATCTAATATCATGTTTTTGGTTAGCGTTAGGAATGACAAAACACGTTTTGATTTAGTCGTATTTGCTTGATATTTTTGATTAATACCTTTCCTTTCAGACGCAAAACCGATCACCCATAAAACGAGAGTTGCGATACAAGCAATCAAACAAAGTATGGAGATCCGCTCTGAGTTCTGTGTCTGGCTGTGGTGCCAAGAAAACCCATAGCGTTGGCTTTTATCATCCCTAAAGTTTTGTTCGATTTGCATTCTTTTGCTGTAGTAAATCACAGCTTTCATTGGACTTAACTTCGAGTCGTTGGTTACTAATATCCAAGGCTCTTTCGCAATGGACTTATATGTCCTTTCTGCGTCAGGATAAATACCTTTGTTTCGTTGTTTTATCTTATGCCGGTTTTTTGCTTTCCCCTTGTAGCTAACAAAAGAGCACGATACTTGGCTCTTCGATGTTTTTCCAAGTAACCCATCACCCAGCTTTTTAGCCTTTATGTTCGCATTTTTTCCAAGCTCTGAAACTGAACACCATGAGCTACCATCAACTTTTCCAAAAATCCGACCACGTACTCGACCGAGATAATACCAGCCGAGGCTCTCTATTTTTTTGAACCACGGTGTCTTAAATCCGCCATCTGTGACGATATAGACAGTTTTGTTGGCGGGAAGCATCGTAGCTAAAACGTCGAGAAATTGATTATGGATATGTTCCTTCTCTTGGTTGTCTTGCGTCACGACCGTGTTGTAGATAGGAATGGCCCTACCATCTACTAGCAAGCTAGCTCTTAGAAGCCAATGTTCACGGTTACAACACCCACTCCAATCTACTGCAACCACATAGCACGGAAGCTTAGCGAATAAGCCTTTGAACAAGGCTCGATAAATACTATCTCGTTCACTATGGAGTTTTTGGTTACCGAGAAGTCTATCGATACGTTTGATTTTGTGTTTAACGGAGGTTAAGCCTTCGAGACAACGACCGATAGCCGTCAGACTCAACTCATTAGAACGAATAAGTGCGTTACTAGCGGTCAGTAATGAATTTACCCTAGCTTGATTGAAATCAGCTAGAGATTGGTGGAGGGTTTTGTGGCAAAATTTAGTAATAAGCATGGCATCGTGAGTTGTACTTTTGTTTTTTGGCGATTACATAAGATCACAACTCGCCATGCTTGTCATTTTTTGGGGATTCGTCAGTGCCTACGCAGGAATGACGCGTGTTGAAAGTACTTTTAACCCCAAATTATCGTCACCTCTGCGCAGGCAGAGGTCTTCTTCAAGCGCGCACTAAGCCTCAATACTCGGGCGCACGACCAGTGGAATGACGAGCGTTGAGAGTACTTCTAACCCCAAATTATCGTCACCCCTGCGCAGGCAGGGGTCTTCTTAAAGCGCGCACCAAGCCTCAAGTAGATTCCTGCCTACACAGGAATGACGCGTGTTGAAGGGATGACGAGTTTTGAGAGTACTACTAACCCAAAACTATCGTCACCCCTGCGCAGGCAGGGGTCTTCTTTAAGCGCGTACCAAGCCTCGAGTAGATTCCTGCCTGCGTAGGCGCACGGCTAATGGAATGACGGCGCTGTGGGGTTTATCGTTACTGATGCGTACTCTCAAAAATTTTGTCCGCCGATGCAGCAACAAAACCTTGGTAGTAACTGCCATCGGCTAACTGATAGCGCTTAGCAAACTCATAGAAGCCACCAGGAATCACCTGGTCACCATCAGTAAATGCCACGGACACTTTGTCTGCCATCGTCGAGGATTGCTCCAAAAGAACCTCTGGTGAGCCTTTTACCTCACCACCTGATTCATTTATCGCAAACCCTGCATCACGAAGGTGCTGGTTTACACCAACAACCTCTGCAAAGCGATCAAGCTGGTTCACGCTCACCGTAAAGTGATTCGCGCCATAACCATGAGCGGCAAGCCATGAGGCATACTCGCTCTCTTGTGCCAGTGTTTGGAAGTCTTGATAGCTTAGATCCCACAAGCGGCCACCATATAAGAACTCAGCAGAAGATAGCTTAGCGCTGTCCACCTGAGCCACTAGCTTAGCCACGATATCTTGTAGCGATTTAGAGCACTCTTCTACTCGCAATTCACTGATAAACACCTTAGGAAGCAAAGCGTCGCTATGCTCCAGGTGAATCGCAGTCAGCTTTTTGGATTCAAAGTCGTATTGACCACTCACCTCGTAACCAAGGTCTAGAAACGGCTTAGCCAGCGTGTCGATACCCAGCGGTGCGACATTAAAGGTTCGCAGAGCAATATGGTCATTGATTAGAGACTCATCTTCTCTCAGCAAGTCATGAACCTTGTGAGCTGAAGGACATAAGCGAGTAATGTAGTCTTGCCACAAATGGCCAAATAACGCGTCAACAGTCATAACCAGATCCTTATAGTTCAATGCCAGGGCTCAACGTCGCAGGAAGAACGGTGTTATCGCCTTCCATTGATGCCATAGGGTAAGCGCAGTAATCTGCTGCGTAGAACGCACTTGGACGAAGGTTGCCAGAAGCGCCCGGACCACCAAATGGCGCATCACCGCTCGCACCTGTGAGCTGACGGTTACGGTTTACAATGCCTGCTCGAATGTGGTCTGTGAAATACTGCCACTCCTCATCGCGCTCTGAAATAAGACCTGCCGACAGACCAAATCGAGTGTCGTTAGCAAGTTCAACAGCTTGCTCTAGGGTCTCGTAGCGCACCAGTTGCAGTAGCGGCCCAAAGTACTCCTCATCTGGAAGCTCCGCGATATCTGTCGCATCTAGCAGTGCTGGGGTTACAAACGCCGCATTCAAGCGTTTTGCTTCGACTAAGCTCTTACCGCCTAGCTTCACCAGTTCAGCTTGCGCAGCAATAATATGGTCTGCGGCCTGCTCTGAGATCTGCGGTCCCATAAATGGTGCAGGCTCTGCAAACGGCTCATCAATGCGGATCTTATTAATGGCTGACACTAAGCTTTCTACTAATTGATCACCTTTTTCACCAAATGGCACATAAAGGCGTCGTGCGCAGGTACAACGCTGTCCAGCACTGATGTAGGCTGATTGCAAAATGGTGTACACCGCTGCATCCACATCACCAAACGCTTCACTGACAACAAGTGGGTTGTTACCGCCCATCTCAAGCGCCAGCATCTTACCAGGTTGACCCGCAAATTGACGATGAAGAATATGACCTGTGTTAGCACTACCCGTAAACAGCACACCATCGATGCCCTTTGAATCAGCAAGAGCAATACCGGTTTCTTTTCCACCTTGAACCAGGTTAATGACACCTGCAGGCAATCCCACCTCTTCCCAAATCTTCATCGCGATTTCACCCACCAGTGGTGTTTGCTCTGAAGGCTTAAAGACTACCGTGTTCCCTGCCAATAAGGCCGGTACGATATGACCATTCGGTAGGTGACCAGGGAAGTTATAAGGGCCAAACACTGCCATAACACCAAGGGGCCTGTGACGGAGGACAATTTGGTTTCCAGCAGCTTCGCGTTGGCTCTCACCAGTACGTTGGTGGTAGGCACGAATCGAAATGGCAATCTTACCAGCCATTGCACCCGCTTCAGTGCGCGTTTCCCATAGCGGCTTGCCGGTTTCTTTGGCAATCGCAATGGCGATTTCTTCACTACGCTCTTTAACCTTGTCGGCAAACGCCAGCACAATAGCCTCACGCTCAGCGAACGGTCTTTTTTCCACTCAACAAACGCTTTACGAGCAGAAGATACCGCCTGCTCTACCTGCTCAGGTGTCGCCGATTGACCTTCCCAGATGATGTTATTGTCGTATGGCGACAGTGACTGAAACGCATCACCGAGACCTGCCACCCAGTTACCCGAGATCCATTGAGTTTGTTGAGACATAGTGAAATTCCTTTGGTCTTTGAAATGTGGCCGCTGTGAGCGGCCATCTTATGCTTATTGCGGTTTGTCTTATTGCTGATCTAGTAACGCGCTAGCTCGTTTATTGCGCCAACATGCGAACCATGTCGCCCTCAGCAACATTAAGTGCATCGGCCGCTTCAGGAGAAAGCAATACGGTGCCAGATTCCGCATCAAACGCGGCTTTAGCTGCAGTTGCGCGGAAATGCTCAAATGAGGTGTTAGCAATCAGATAGTCTTGCGAGCTGGTATGCTCAGAAACCGATACTTTGGCACGGAATGAATCGCGCACCGCTTGGATATTGCGAAGGTCACATTCCACGGTTGGACCCGCATCGAAAATGTCGACATAGTTGCGACAGGTAAAACCTTCGTTCTCAAGCAGTTTCAACGCTGGACGCGTGTTCTCATGCACCTGACCGATAACCTCTTGAGCCTCTTTGCTCAGTAGGTTGATGTAAATCGGTAGTTTTGGCATTAAATCGGCAATAAAGCCTTTCTTACCAATACCAGTGAGATAGTCGGCTAAGGTAAAGTCGATAGAGAAGAAGTGTTCTTGAAGCCACTTCCAAAACGGAGAGTTGCCTTCTGCATCCGACACACCACGCATCTCAGCAAAAATAGTCTTTGAGAAACGTTCTGGGTGCTCTGCCATCATCAAGAAGCGGCATTTAGACATCAGGCGACCATTCAAACCACCACGAAATTCTGGACGCAAGAACAAGGTACAGATCTCGCTGCAGCCCGTGTAGTTATTACCAAACGTCAGTAGCTTCACCACGTTATTCACGTTCAGCTTCGGTGATGAGTGCACCACTGTACTGATGTGATAAGAGTAGAAAGGAACATCCCAACCAATCGCACCTTCAATACCCGTTGTCCCTGCGACTTCGCCGGTTTCAGTATCGAAACCAACCATCAGGTAGCCTTCGTCGGTAGGCGACGTGACACCTTGCTTAGCAAAGCTGTATTCAGAGTGGGTAATTCGGTTTGTCAGTAGCTCTTCATTAACGGGAAGAGAAGTAAAACCGTGACCTGATTCTACGGCGCAAGTATGCAGTGCATCGTAATCAGATATAGAGATAGGACGAACAACAAGCATCAATAATCCCTCCTGACGCAGACTCTCTCGGAACATCCAAATCCGAGAGAGCATCAAATAGCCGTTTTCTCGGCTGTCTGCTTAAACTAGTGTGCCAATGGCCTTGTCTAGCTTAGCTAATCCTTCTTCAACTTCTTGCTTAGTGATAACCAGTGATGGCGTGAAACGCACCACGTTGGCACCGGCGACCAGCACCATCAAGCCTTGTTGACCTGCAGCCACCAGAACATCACGAGCGCGACCTTGCCACTCTTCGTTAAGCGCAGCGCCAAGTAGCAAGCCTTTACCACGGATCTCACCAAAGATGCCGTATTTGGCATTAATCTTCTCAAGACCTTCACGGAACCATGCCTCACGCTCCGCAACACCTTCAAGTACATCTTTACGAGACACTACATCAACGACCGCTTCTGCTACCGCACATGCTAGCGGGTTACCACCATAGGTCGAACCGTGAGTTCCGACCTTCATGTGGGCTGCCAGCTTCTCTGTTGTTAGCATGGCACCGATAGGGAAACCGCCACCTAATGATTTAGCCGTGCTTAGAATGTCAGGCGTAATACCAAGACCTTGGTAAGCGTAGAAGTGACCAGTACGACCGTTACCTGTTTGCACTTCATCAAAGATAAGCAGCGCATTGTACTTATCACAAAGCTCACGAACAGCCTGAACAAATTCAGGTTGCGGAGAAACAATACCGCCCTCACCTTGTAGCGGCTCCATCATGACCGCACAGGTTTTATCCGACATTTGCGCTTCAAGCGCAGCGATATCGTTGTAAGGAATGTGTGTCACGTCACCAGGCTTAGGACCAAAGCCATCAGAGTAGGCTGCTTGACCGCCCACCGTTACCGTAAAGAAGGTACGGCCGTGGAAGCCTTGGTTAAAGGCGATGATTTCTGACTTTTCAGCACCATGTACATCCGCAGCCCAGCGACGAGCAAGCTTAAGCGCTGCCTCGTTTGCTTCTGCACCAGAGTTAGCAAAGAACACACGTTCAGCAAAGCTCACTTCGGTGAGTTTCTTCGCAAGACGCAGCGCTGGCTCATTGGTCATTACGTTACTTAGGTGCCAAATTTTGTTGGCTTGCTCAGTCACGGCGTTGACCATAGCAGGGTGGCAATGACCCAGACAGCTCACCGCAATACCACCAGCAAAATCGATATACTCGTTACCTTGCTGATCCCAAACACGTGCACCCTCGCCCTTAACTGGAATCATCTCCATCGGGTTATAACAAGGTACCATTACCTCATCGAACCACTCACGAGTTACCGCTTTTTCCGTTGTCATAACACATTCCTTCTTATTACTGCGTGTGGGTGAAAAGAGGTTTGCCTTCAACAAGGCGGCTTTAGGGGAACCTTCTCTTTCCATCGGCGACAGAACATTTTCTATCGACTTTCCACAGATGCAGCATTGTATTTACATTTATTTAACCATAGCAATAGTGAAAAAATCTTTTTAGGCGCACTTTGCGCCGGATTCAATATCGCCTTATGAGTATTTATGCATCATAAATGAATTTGAATGAAGTGTTTTTTGACGAAGAGGCGAAGAAACTGCTCAGGTAAGGTGTTCACTCGCTTCACATCAGTAAAAGCGAATAAACTTGCAAAGCCATAAGTTAAACTTATGAGGGATAAGAAAACAAAAAAGAGTGATCTAGATCGACTATTTCTGCAACAGAAAGTTACGCAAAAGCTCGTGCCCTTGCTCAGTCTTGATGGATTCTGGGTGGAATTGTACTGCGTGGATGTTGAGGCTCCTATGACGATACCCCATGATTTCGTCGAACTCACCATTCTCAAGCTCGGTCCAAGCGGTCACTTCAAAGCAATCAGGTAGACTGTCACGATCAACAATGAGCGAGTGGTAACGCGTCACGGTGAGGGGATTGTTGAGTCCTGAGAACACACTCTGATCCGTGTGTCGAATCGGCGATGTCTTACCGTGCATGACTTGTCTTGCACGTACCACCTCGCCACCAAACACCTGTGCAATCGCCTGATGACCTAAGCAGACGCCAAGCAGTGGTAATTTGCCAGCAAAGTGTTTGATCACCTCAAGCGAGATCCCTGCTTCATTGGGCGTGCAAGGGCCGGGGGAAATCACCAAGTGGGTAGGGTTTAATGCCTCAATACCTGCAATATCAATCTCATCATTGCGTACCACTTTCACCTCAGCGCCCAGTTCAGAGAAGTACTGAAACAGGTTAAAGGTAAAGGAGTCGTAGTTATCGATGATGAGTAGCATAGCGCTCGCGGTCACATTGAGTTTGCAAAAAATAAGGCGGTATTTTGCAACATGGTGGCAGAAAGGCAAGAAAAAATCGGTAGAAAACCGCGGCGAGACCTAAGGTCCCACCGCGTATGCGTTAGATTTGATTAGAATGCGTTAGCGACTTAGCTGTCGACGACGCCATCCCATAAGACCAAGCACAGACAGAGCAAAGACCCCAACGGAGCCGCCATTTATATTGAGATCAATGACAGCTGGATCATGATCTGACGAGCGGTAATGATCTTGATGCTTAGGCAGATCACCTTTGTACTCATCGTTATAATCAAACAAGGTCGATTCCGCCGCATTGATGTGCCATTCGGTCGCATCAACCACGCGCTTTGATAAACTAGGGCTAATAAGAATATGGTCTAGCGCACCTACTTCATCATTGTAAGAATAGCTCCAACCGTCAGGGTGCATCTCACCCAGCACGTTGATAAAGCCATAGCTATGGTCGATAACAGCCCCTTGGTCACCAAACTGCTCATCTTCTCCAATGAAGGTATTGCGAGCAGCGCGAATGACTTTGCCATATTGCTCAGCCGTATAGTCTGTCAGTACCAGCATTGGGTCTTCTTTGCCGTAGGCATTGAAATCACCTAACACCACCTTATGCCCCTTAATTTGAGCAAGCGCATCACCCAATGCCACTGCTGCCGCTACGCGAAATGCCTCACATGAGCCTTGCTGATCGATGTCTTGACCACCTTGCCCACCCTCAGACTCGGGAGCCGCATCTTCCCAACATTTGGAGCCTTTTGACTTAAAGTGATTCACTGCCACGGTCAGCTTCTCTTTGCCCCCCTTCACCTTGAAGGTTGGTGCTAGGGTATTACGCTGATAGTTCTTACCATCTTCGATCACTTTGCCATCATCATCCAACACCTCTGGGGCGACTTGGCGCGGCATCTCTATCACATTGACCTGTTTGAGTTTTACCTTGCTTGGACGATAGATAACACCCGTAGTGATCGCATCGGTACCCACTGCATCTAAGGCATCAATTACACCATCTTGGTTACTGTCGACAGGCACAAACTCGTAGCGCTGTTTGCGATTATCCACTCGCGAGTTCAGCTCATTCACCAACTGAGCGATAGCACCGTTATCGCCAAAACCATTGTTCTCAATTTCCATCAACCCAATGATGTCGGCATCTAAACGCAGCAGAGCTTGTAAGATTTTCTCTTGCTGTACCTCGAACTCACCTAGATTGCTCGCCCCGCGATTACTGCCAAAACGGTTCTCGTCGCCGCCAAATGGTGAAGTGAAATAGTTGAGTACATTAAAGGTTGCAACGCGCAGATCTTTTTTATTCCAAGGTTGCTCAGCGAGGTTAGGCTGTTCAGTACGCGGCGTATTACGAACAAAATTATCCTTAGAGATGGTGCTGGTCACGTACAAGCGATAGTCGCCATAGCTGTAGCCAATCACACCTTCGATACCAAATAGGGTATCGTTGATGCGAATGTAGTCCTCAGTGCTGCCATCTTGGTCCACATCGCTGCGACCAAACTCTGGGTAGTAAGGTACCACGCCATTGGCGGCTGGCGTCGGTGACTCGACGAATAAACGGCGTAGTGAGTTATCTTCACTCTGCGCCTTAGCCTCATCCGATCCAGCCGCGTATTTTTGGTTCGGATGCAGATTCACCCTCTCGTGGGCCAGCACCATGTTATTGCGACGAGCAGAATAGTCATAGCCAAAGGTGCGGCTGACGCGCATATCGAGAGCTTGCGGCAGATTCACCAACATTCCCTCGTAGCGCTCAAGGGTTTGTTCAAAGTTCTCATCGGATGCCAACACCTCAACCTGTGTCGCTACAGGCGCTGTCTGCTCACCCTGTTTTACCCAATCTTGATCATTGAGTTTTAGCTGTGTTTGACCATAAAACTCTTGGATTTGCCCGCGAACACACACCACATCTCCAGCCGCAAGACTTGGATTAGACTGGGTGTAAACATACAACCCATTTGATGTCAGCGGGTTATGATCATCTTCTAGAGCCTGCAAATAGAAGCCTTGGTTAATGCCCGTACTGACTGCGGATACCACGCCTTGAACAAAGAACTGCTCGTCCGTGATATAAGGGTAGCCATTGATGTATGGCGAGCGACTCCCCTCTCCTTGAATCGCCTGAATCGCGGTAAATACCGGGTCATGACCATTATCTAGACACTGAAAGGCTTGCGGAGGCTCAAGAGCTTCGAGCTCCCCCAGTCCGGTAAGGTCATCTTTTGCTAACGTTGCCCATTGCTGCGCAATGTAGACACTCGATGGCTGATAGGCATTTTGGTAGCGAACTAGGGTTTTATCTTTGCCGAAGGTCTCGCCCATCGCGCCAACCATGTCCAGCACTTGCCCATTGCTATCCAACAGAGCAATAGGGTCATCGCCATTAAAGTTCAGCGCTTGATGAGTTGTTGCAACCGACGTTAGCGCCAGCACTGCCTCATCAGCCTTGGAGTTTGCAAACACCAATACCGAATGCGCGGGAATGGTGTAACTCGATAGGTCGAGCGAGTCCCAAGAGCCGTTACCATTCGGTGACTTTGCCAGTTGATAGTCAGTCAAAGTGACATCACTGTCACCTGAGTTCGCTATCTCAACGGCTTTGTTATAGCCACCACCTTCAACATACTGAGAAATAAAAATTTCGGCGTGCGCCCCAGCCGCTAATGCGGATGAGACAGCTAACGCCAACCACTGCTTTTTGTTTGTGCGTGTCATCATTCACCTCGAATTGAATGGCAATCTGTCCGTTGCCATGATTGCACTTTGTTGTATATAAGCTTGCTATTTTCGAGACGAGTGTTGTCATTTTTATTGCAAATGAATAATGAACATTCAGTTAACTGAGATATCGATCAAATTTAAAGTACCAAGTTTGCCACCTGTGCCAAACTATCAACAGGATAAGTAAATACGCACAAAAAAAGCCCCTTGGCGAACCAAGGGGCTTTAAATTCAATGATTTAATTATCAATAGTTAAGTGCGTTACACCTATGGACGAGCGACAAAACCCACCGCTTTGTACGCTTTCGCTAGCATCTCTGCCGCGCGAGCAGATGCCTTCTCTGCGCCTTGGCGCATCACTTCATCCATGTAGGCACGATCTTCACGAATACGACGATACTCAGACTGAATTGGCTCAAGCATAGCGACGAGTGCTTCACCGACATCTTTCTTAAATGGACCGTACATTTCAACGCCTGCGTATTGCGCTTCAATCTCTTCAAACGTTTTACCGGTTGCTGCTGAGTACAGACCCATTAGGTTAGAGATACCCGCTTTGTTATCCCAATCGTGGGCAATGCGTGGCGGCGTCTCAGTATCTGTTTGTGCCTTGTTGATCTTCTTAAGAATCGACTTTGGCTCTTCTAGCAGTGTGATCACGTTTTTACGGTTGTCGTCCGACTTAGACATCTTCTTAGTCGCATCTTGCAGGCTCATTACACGCGCATTCACCGTTGGAATGTACGGCTCTGGCACTTCAAAGATTGGCGATTCAGGGCTGTAGATGTTGTTAAAACGAGTCGCGATGTCACGCGCTAGCTCTAGGTGCTGCTTCTGGTCACTGCCTACAGGCACTTGATGCGCACCGTATAGCAGGATATCCGCAGCCATTAGAACTGGGTAATCGTATAGACCGACGTTCACATCGTTCGCATAACGCTGAGATTTGTCTTTAAACTGAGTCATACGATTCAGTTCACCCATTTGGGTGTAGCAGTTAAGAAGCCAACCAAGTTGAGCATGCTCTGGTACGTGTGACTGAACAAATAGCGTGCTCTTCTTTGGATCAACACCAACCGCAAGACAGATTGCTAGTGCGTCTAGAGTTGCTTCATGCAGCGCTTTCGGATCTTGGCGAACCGTGATGGCATGAAGGTCAACAACGCAGTACTGGCAGTCATAGTCGTCTTGCATTTGTTGCCATTGACGTAGAGCACCCAAGTAGTTACCGATACTTAGTTCACCTGACGGCTGAACACCACTTAATACAATGGGTTTGCTCATGATTATGATTCCTTTGACTTCTTGACGAGATAATTTAGGAGAATGAAAAACCGCGTTATTCTAACGCGGTTTTAGCAGTGTACTCATTGGCGAGTATTTTGCCAGTGTTTTATAGCTAAGTGTTTATGGCGCAGAGACCCAAAGACACTGGCTTCACGGCATGTTAAGGAAGTTAAGCGTCGATACCGACCGCTTTTAGCACGTCCGACACAATGTCAGCGACAAAATCAGGCTTGGCATTGGCAATTGGCTCACCGTGATTGTAACCATAGGTCAAACCAAACGCGTGACAACCCGCGTTGCGTGCCGCAAGGATGTCATTCTTTGAATCGCCAACCATCAGTACTTGGTCGGCAGAGACTTGTTCTTGCTCCATTAGCCAATGCAGAGCAATCGGATCAGGTTTGCGCTTCTCAAACGCGTCGCCACCCAACACATGCTTAAAGTATTTATCCAGCTTGTGCTGCTCGAGTAGTTCTGGAACAAACTTTGATGGTTTGTTGGTTAGCAGAGCGACAGTGATACCGTTTGCAACCAAGGTATCCAGCGTTTGGTGCACTGCTGGGTATAGGTGGCTAAGTTTGTGACCACTCGCTTTATAGAAATCATCGAACAGAACACGTGCTTTCGCGAGTAGTTCTGGAGACAAGCTTGAGTCAACCTCAATGCTTTGGCTCAGCGAACGACCAATCAAGATGTCAGCGCCATTGCCAACATAGTCACGAACTTGCTCTTCTGTTACCGCCGGGTAACCAAGCTCTTGAACCGCTTGGTCAGCCGCTAGGGCAAGGTCAGGCACGCTGTCGAGAAGCGTACCATCGAGATCGAATACAACGAGTTTAATTGTGCTCATCATGACTGCCCGTTACTTGCTTTCTACTTTCGCAAGTTCAGCTCGCATCTCGTCAATCACCTCTTTGTAATCAGGACGATTGAAGATAGCGCTACCCGCAACAAACATGTCTGCACCTGCTTCAGCGATTTCGCGGATGTTATCCACCTTAACGCCACCATCAATCTCTAGACGAATGTTACGACCTGATGCATCGATACGCTTACGAACTTCACGCAGCTTATCTAGCGTTGATGGGATGAATGACTGACCGCCAAAGCCTGGGTTTACTGACATCAGTAGAATCAGGTCTACCTTGTCCATAATGTAATCTAGGCAAGAAAGCGGCGTTGCAGGGTTTAATACCACACCCGCCTGACAGCCGTGCTCTTTGATGAGCTGAAGCGTACGGTCAACGTGCTCAGACGCTTCGACGTGGAAAGTGATCATGCTTGCGCCTGCTTTCGCGAAGTCAGGTACGATGTTGTCGACTGGTTTCACCATCAGGTGAACGTCGATAGGAGCCGTGATGCCGTAGTCGCGCAGCGCTTTACAGATTGGCGCGCCGAACGTTAGGTTAGGCACATAGTGATTATCCATCACATCGAAGTGAACGACGTCAGCACCCGCAGCGAGTACTTTTTCGACATCCTCACCCAGACGAGCAAAGTCTGCAGAGAGAATGGATGGAGCAATAAGAAAATCTTTCATACCTAACCTCAGTGAAATGGATTGCAAGCGTGCGCAATTCTACCGAAGCGGTTGATTAAATCCTAGCCCCTAACGAGGAGTTATTGATCTCGCGGCTCAAATAACGCCAATAATTCATCGACTTTATTGCGCCCGGCACCATTACGACTAATGGTACGTTTCACTTTGACCACATTGAGTTGAGCACCATGATACAAGCGTCGCGTTAATGTCGTATCATGATTGGAGATCAGCACTGGAATGCCACGGTCAAATGCCGCGTGCTCCGCCACATCCGCCAGCGCAGCTTGGTCATCTAAGGTAAAACCATTACCTGCGTAAGAGGTAAAGTTGGCCGTATTAGAGAGCGGTGCGTACGGTGGATCGCAGTAAATCACGCTGCCTTTACGAGCGCGTTTAAAGGTCTCATGGTAACCCTCGCACACAAAGGTCGCTTTCTTCGCTTTCTCCGCAAAAAACTCCATCTCCTTTTCTGGGAAGTATGGCTTTTTGTAAGAACCAAACGGTACGTTAAAGCCACCCTTTTTGTTGTAACGACACAAGCCGTTAAACCCAAAGCGGTTCATGTACAGGAATGCCACCGAGCGAAACATAACATCGTCGGTTTGATTAAACTGAGCGCGAATATCGAGATAGACTTCTTTACGATTGTGCTCTGGAGTGAACAGACGTTTTGCCTCAGCAATGTATTGGTCTGGCTGCGTCTTAAGCAGGTTGTAAAGATTGATAAGATCGGGGTTAATATCGGCGAGCAGGTATTGCTCATAATCCGTATTCAGAAAAACAGAGCCTGCACCAACGAAGGGTTCTACCAACTTTCTAGCGTCTGGCAGATGCTTTTCAATGTCTTCAACCAAGCCATATTTTCCACCAGCCCACTTAAGAAAGGCACGTTGCTTCTTCATTACTTGCTCTATTTACTGCCACCCCAAAAATTAAGGCTGGGGAATATATCATAATTCAAATTGTTATGTTGACCTTTCTGGTAGAAAGGTCAACAGCGCTTGGTGTAAATGTTGACTGAATCGCCGTTAACTCGCTCACACGCGACTAGGTCGAAGCTTATTCAGCCCAGCGTTCAATTTCTCGTTTCACTTGGCTCATCGCTTTTGGCCAAGGACCCAGAGACTTAATCTCACTAGGCAGATTATCTGCCGCATCTCGAGCCGATTGAATGCTTGGGAAGTTATCGTAGGTAACGATATACCACTTTTCCTCACCGCGCAGCGTCGGGTAGACACGAATTGGCTTATCGAAGGTGTGCTGGTTTAGGAACAGCTGCAAGTCTTCCATCTCGGTCATTGCCGCGATTTGCAGCGTGTAACTATTCGATGGCAGTGCATTGAGCTGGTCTCTCGCAAAAGAGAAGGTAATTGGCGTTTGCAGCGCTTCGGTCTCTTCTATCTCGACCACAGTCTCTTCTGGTGGCGTTTGTGGTGAGCGAGTCGCTTGCTGAGCGCTAGAGCTGGCACTATCCACCGCTTGTTGTATTTCCGTGGCTTTCTCAGCAGCAATGTCCGTTTTATCCTCAAGCAGGGCATCAACGACATCGGAGGTAATAACAACACGCTCACCTGACTCCTCTTCGCCCACACTCGCGGTTTCTGACGTTACTGTCGGAGGCAGTGCCAACGAATCATCCGTTGCTGTTAGATCATCAGGCATCTCTCGATTGGCCTTTTCTGCTTGCTCGAGCGTCGCCGCATCTTGTGGCTGATCTAGGGTCGGGATGACCGTTTGCTCGCTCGATGCTGGCTCTAGCGGCTCAACACTTGGTTTTGGTGACTGCAGGAGCCAACGGTAGCCCAAAAACAGCAGTAACAGAATCACTGCGATTGTGGCTGCAATCTTAGCCGGCGAACCGACTAAAGAACGAATAATCACTTTCTTTTCCACCTTGTGCTCTCCTAGCGCCAAAATCTCTCCGGGAAGTGGTCTGGTATTAGTAAACGCGCTTTTGGTTCTTTTTTCAACGCTTTCATCAAGATAGCGAAGCACTAAACTGTCAAAAAACTGCTCTGCTTCCGCGTCCGACAGCTCATCCACATCCAGCTCAACGGGCTTCGCTTCCATACCATGGCTTAGCCGGGAAAGCTTGCTCGACACGGAGTCACTAGCGGTAAACAGTACAATACTAATATTTTGCTTCGGGGTGTGCTGGGCCGCGGTGAACAACAACCACAGTTCAGCCAGCAGTGCTTGCGAGGCGTGATGGGCATTATCTACCACAATCACGATGTTACAGGACTCGCCCTCTAAAATACGCTCGACACTGTCGTTGAGAGAATCTGTTGTGCTGTACATCGATTGAGGAAACAACTGCCTTAAGATGTTGCCGCGATTCACCTCGTCTTCTTGATTCGCAAGACAGGTGACCAGCGATTGGTTTTTGTCGTGCGACCACGCTTCCAAGAAGCGATGTGCCAACCACGTTTTACCGGCTCCGGCTTCTCCTTTGACGACAACAAAGTTCGATGCAAACTGAGTTAACAGCTGCATTCGCTCAAGTAATTGTGTCTGCGAGTCGAGTTCAAGCACTCGCAATTCGTAGGACAAACTCATTCGTTTCCTATTTACACCCATCCAAACTAAAAAAGGCCCCACAATGGAGCCTCTTCTCATATAAGCGTCATCAGCCTAACTAAGGCTTAATGAGACGACATTACTGTCGACACAAATCGATTGCTTGCTTGATCAAGTCACTTGGTACGTCAGAGACGACCTGAGCGGTACCGATAGACGTTGGCAACACCAAACGAAGCTTGCCTGAAAGCACCTTCTTATCGCGCATCATGTGCTTCATAAAATCATCGAAGCTCATTGATTCTGGTGTGTGCACCGGCAACTTGGCACGCTCAAGCAGACTAATGATACGAGTTACCTGCTCTGGTGTAATATCACCAAGCAGCTGTGCAGTATGCGCCGCCATTGCCGTACCTGAAGAGACCGCTTCTCCATGTAACCATTTACCATACCCTAGTTCTGCTTCAATCGCATGACCAAATGTATGACCTAGATTCAATAACGCACGAATACCAGACTCTTTCTCGTCTTGCGCAACCACTTCAGCTTTGATCTGACAGCAGCGTGCAATCGCGTAGGTCAGTGCTTGCTGATCGAGTTCATACAGCTTGTCGAGATTCTCTTCAAGCCATTCAAAGAAAGACGGATCGTAGATGATGCCGTACTTGATAACCTCTGCAATGCCAGCAGCGAACTCTCGCTCTGGAAGGGTTTTCAAACACTCGATATCGATAATGACAGATTGAGGCTGATAAAAAGCACCAATCATGTTCTTGCCCAGCTCATGGTTGACTGCAGTCTTGCCACCCACTGACGAGTCGACTTGAGACAACAGAGTCGTTGGGATCTGAATAAAATCAACACCGCGCTGATAACAAGCGGCAGAGAAGCCGACTAGGTCACCAATCACGCCGCCACCAAGAGCAACGACCACCACGTCACGACCATAGTTGCCGGAAAGCAAATGGGTCATCACGGTGTTGAAGGTGTCTAACGATTTATATTGCTCACCATCCGGCAATTCTAGCAGTGAGGTCTTACACCCTTTGCTATCAAGCGGTTCAAGAATGGTTTGAGCATATAGAGGGGAAACTGTGGTGTTGGTAATCACCACCACCGATTTTCCGTCTGGAATTTGGGCAAATTGAGCCGAGTCTTTGAATAACCCGGCACCAATTGAAATTGGGTAGCTGCGCTCACCAAGATCGACCGTAATCCGTTCCATGGTTTGCTCTCCTAATAAAAAAGGTTTGATTAACCTTCTTCTAGCATTTTTACGATTTGGTTGGCTACCACTTTTGCACTTTGATCGTCAGTACGAACAACATAGTCCGCCACTTCTTTGTATAGATCATTGCGCTCGTCCGCTAGGTTCTCTAGTACTTCGCGTGGGTTATCCGTTTGAAGTAGTGGACGTTTTTTGTCGCGGTTTGTGCGAGCTAGTTGTTTTTCGATAGTAGTCTCTAGATAAACAACGATACCGCGAGCAGACAGACGGTTACGGTTGTCTTTGCTCTTTACAGAACCACCACCAGTAGCAAGTACAATACCTTGCTGCTCGGTTAGATCATTAATAACGGTTTCTTCGCGTTTACGGAAACCTTCCTCGCCTTCAACGTCAAACACCCATGCGATGTCTGCGCCTGTGCGCTCTTCAATTACGGTATCAGAATCAACAAACTCCATATGAAGTTGTTGAGCTAGGTGTCTACCGATTGTACTTTTGCCGGCACCCATAGGGCCAACAAGAAAAATATTACGTTTCTCAGCCATGTTCAGCATTAATTTACAACGTTAATTCAATGACATCGCCACAAGAAAAGACCGATAAGGAGCCTCGGAAAAAAGGGCTTGTGGCACCGATTCCTCACAGATAAGTCGTGATAAGACCCGAAATTATCAAGGTAAGGTGACTTGAATGCAACTTTATTTTTAGTCATTTTCAATTACTGGCTAAATTACAATGAGTTACCACGCTCAGCCACGACGGGTGTAGGGGTAATGATCTGTGGCGTGACAAAGATTAATAACTCATTCTTGCCGATATTTTCGTAGGTTCGTCTAAATAATGCACCTAAACCCGGAATATCACCGAGAAGCGGCACTTTATCTATCTTATTTGAAAAGGAATGTTGATAAATTCCTCCCAAAACCACTGTTTCGCCATTGTTGACTAATACTTGGGTGCCAATTCGTTGAGTATCGATTGCGACCGTTTCTCCTTCAAGGGTTTTCAGCACTTCACCAACGCGGTCTTGGGTAACGTCCAAATCTAAAATGAGTCGATTGTCCGGCGTAATTTGTGGGGTGACGGTAAGCGAGAGCACCGCCTTTTTAAACTCTACCGCAGTTGCGCCACTTGAAGTGGATTTGAGGTATGGGATCTCAGTTCCTTGCTCAATGTAGGCGGATTTCTTGTTGGTGGTGATAAGCCTTGGGCTTGAAATGATCTCTGCTTTTGACTCGTTTTGTAGGGCCGAGAGTTCTAAGTCGAGTAAGGTGTTTGAACCTAGACTTGCCACTTGAAAGGCGATGCTCGATGCATTGTCGGAAATGGCAGGCAGGTTTACGTTCAGAATATCATCGATTTCAAGGCTCCCATCACCAATACCCGCAGCGGCCAGGTTACTCTCAATAGAGCCACCAATTGTCGTATTGCCATTGGTCGAACTGACACCCCAACGAATACCAAGCTCTTCAACATTACCTTCTTTGATCGTCACAACACGCGCTTCTATCTGTACCTGCTTAACCGGTACATCGAGCTCGGCAATGATCGATTTAATCACTTTAATGTTGCTCGGTAACTCACGTAGCAGTAGGGAGTTGGTCCGCTCATCAATCGCGACAGAGCCTCTTTCAGAGAGCATACTCACCGCCCCTTCGCCACCGATCATGGCAGCGACATCCGACGCATTAGCATAGTGAATCTTGACGATCTGCGACTCGAGTTGCCCTATTTGCTCAGTCAGTCGGTTCTTTTCAAGCGCTTGCTTCTCCTGCCTGTCTAAATCAGCCTTGGGAGCGACCAACACTACGTCCCCTTTCACTCGCTTATCAAGCCCCTTCACTCGTAAGATAATGTCCAGAACGTCTGTCCAAGGCACGCTATCTAATCGCAATGTGAGATTGCCTTGCACCGTATCGGATACGACTAGATTGAAATCGTTGTAATCGGCAAGAAGCTGAAGCACGTTGCGCACCGGCATATCTTGAAAGTTAATCGAGGTCAGTTGCCCTTTGTTGATGGTTTCGAGCGCTTTCTCATCGGCTTTCTCTTGAGTGAGTGGAATAACGGTCACTCGAAGCTGATTCCCTCTTACCATCGTTTGATAGTCGACAGCTTGGGTTGAGGAAACTTGAAGGCGAGCGTGTGGCGCTTCATCGAATACCTCTATCGTGTTCACCAATGTGGCAAAATCGGTTACATCATAAATCGACAGCTGCTCAGCGCCCACCGAGGTTTGTTGGAGCATGATATCGAGACCATACTCAGCCCCAGCGACATCCACCGCAATAGCGTTATCAGATAACTCAATAACAATGACGCCCTGACGCTTGTCATCCACCTCAAAGGATACGCGCTCTAGATTGTTGGCATTTGCCATACTGGATACCAAGCCAAACAAAACTAACGCCAGAGCAATGACTAGATATCGAGCCCCAAAATTAACGTGATACTGCACTGCCTTCTCCACTACCTCATCGCCAACTTAATCTGACGCTGATACCAACAACCTAACCCATCGGATAAGGTTTCGCCGATGATCAGCCCACTATCGGTGATCTTTGCAATCTTGCCGTTGTTCTCGCCTAGATACTGCCCGACCTCAACTTGAACCACTCGACGATTAGGCAACATCACCAGACCACTCATCTTTCCACCTTTGCTCATCACACCTTTTACTTGCAGCTCATCGAGTCGAAATAACTCCAACCCTTGCTTAGTTCTTGATCTAGGTTGCCAGCAACTTTTATTTCGGTCTGGCGTTTGAACAAGCGCCGTTTTGGGTAAATCAAATGGCGAGCGAGAGTGAAAACTATTGAATTCAACGAGTTCAGCGGGTTTTAGTAAGCGCTCTGAGACGTGCTGTTGCTCGGTTTTCGCTTCCATCATGACAATAAAACTCTCCAATGAGTCTTGATGGGCATTACAACCACCGAGTAGCGTCGTGATAAGCCATAATGTCCACCTAGGGTTTCTCATTCGAAGCGCTCCTGAACGTATTGATAAGTCGACGCATTCACACGAAAGTGCAACGTACTGCTCTCAAGGCTCACTCGCTGCCACTCAGCGTTTTCAATCAATACTATTCTTGGAAGCTCGGCAATGGCTTGTGTGTATCGACCGATGTCGTCATAACTCCCAGTCAGTTCGATATCGATAGGTAGCTTGAGCAAAAATTGCTGAGGTTTTCGCTTACCCCAGTTGATGCGTGTGAAGGTTAAATGGTTATTCAAGCCTTGCTCATTCATCGCAGCTAGCACGCTTGCTAGCTCTTGCTGAGCAGGTAGCTGCTTCATTAATCGCTCGTAGTGAATGGTTAAATCCTTAATCTGCTTAGCCGCAATCGGTAACATTGCCGCTCTACGTGCGACCACCTCTAGTTCTTGCTTTAGCTGGCTCTCTTGCTGCTTGTAATAACTCAGATCTTCATAGCTAGGCGTGACCAAAAACCACGTACTCAGCGTTGTGGATACCAGCAAGATTAACGCGGCCAACAGCAGCTGTGGACCTAATGACCAATCGATAATGTCGTCTAAATCGAAATCCAATGACATTAGTGTTCACCATCTAGTATTTGTTGCTCTTTCGATACCCGCTCTTTCGATGCCTGCTCTTGCGAGACCTTCTCTTTCAATACCGATAACAAAAGCGCCTCACTATCAAGGTGAAAAGAGAGCTGAAAGGATTGGAATTTGTTTCCAAATCGTTCTCGGTTGTGAACAATAGAGTGCATCTCAACACTATTGATCACCTTCGATTGCTCAAACCGGTCAAGCATTTGCGCGAGTACAGCCGTACTCTCACCGATCCCGCTGAGCTTAAAACTCACCCCTTCCATCCGAACTTTATCGACATAAACTTGCTCAGGAATCAAGGTGGGGAGCAGGTTCATGACGGCAATGGTTTGATGCCGCTGACGTTGAAGCTTCTCTACATAATCCAGTCTTGCTTCCAGTGTCTCGAGCTCCTTGGTGGCAATCGAGAGCGCTTTTATCTCATCTCGATAACCTTGGATTGCCGTTTGCAGATAATCGACTCGATCTCGCTGAGCGCTCACCTCTCCTTCCGTCTTAACCATGGCGAAGTAAGCACTAACATAGCCAAATAACGTTGCTGTAATCAGCATCAACATGAGTCTCTGGCGACCTTGGTTGCGCTGCTCTTCTCGCCACGGCAGTAGGTTGATCAGCGCCATGTTAATGACTCGCCAACCAGTCAAGGCCATTAATCGCAACGCCAAATGCTGCCGAAAAACTCGCAGGCAACCGCTCACTGCGTTTACTCTTGAGACAACTCAAGGTCGAATAATCAGCAACCTTTACCTCGCACGATAAGTGTTTAGCGACAACACCGGCTAACCCTTCCTCCATCGCATGCCCGCCCATGAGTAGAACGCCTGATATCGAGTCTATGCCTACAACAGAGCGATAAAGTTGAAGCTGAGAGGCGACTCGGCTTGCTACTGACTCAAACACCACTTCAGAATTGGATTTAAAACGCGCGGATGGGTTAAATTGCAAGGTATCTTGTGTATCTATCGACCAAGACTTAGCAAGGTCAGGCGATACGCCTGTGGGAGGAAGCAAAGTAACATGCTGATGACCAAGCTCTAAGACGGCAAAATTCGATAGGGATGACGCTTGAGTGACCAGCCAACTCTGAGCACCACGTATGGCGCCATTAGTAGTATCCATCAGCTGGGGTTTAAACCCCAGCTTAGCGATGGTTTGACTCCAATTGGATACCATAGATTTCTTGGTCACATGAACTCGATAGGCGTCGCTGTTCGCACCTTGCTCTGGCACTTCTTGGACAAAATCTAGAGCGATATCATCAATAGGAAACGGCGTTTGATGATTCATCGCCTGTTCGATTGCAAAAACCTGCTCTTGCCCTTCAAGCCCTGCCTCTAAGCTCACCACCTTACTGATCACGGCACTTTCAGGCACAACTATCGCTGCGTTACTGCGTATTAACGGGGCAATCTTTCGGAGAATTTTAAGTTTCTTAACACTATCCTGATGTTTAAGGGTGTGAGGATCGGAGAAAATAGCATCACATCCGTTGAGCTCCAGATGGTTTACTAGGGTGAGGCTCACCCCATCGCGAACCAAGACAACAGCCTTGGCGCTGTGGTGGCCTATATCAATCCCCGTAATCCATTTTCTTGCCATGAAAAATAACCTCAACAAATACATAAACAACGCGAAAAGGTTGAGATTGACGCTCAAATAAGCGTTAATTAACCCTATAGGTATATTTTTGTCCTAGCCTACAAGTAATTACCTACTCGTAACCTTAATTAATCAGGGAAATCTCGGTGAAGTTCATAAAGAGACTGTTGGTTTTTGCATTGATTTGCATACTCTTTGGAGTCGGAACAATTTTTGGGTTTTACTACTACGTAAAACCAGAATTGCCTGACGTCGCGACCTTAAAAGATGTCCAACTCCAGACACCAATGCAGGTGTTTAGCCAAGATGGGAAGCTGATCGCACAATTTGGCGAAAAGCGCAGAATCCCAATATCTTACGACGAGATCCCACAAGATCTAATCGACGCCCTCATTGCGACGGAAGACAGCCGTTACTACGACCACTTTGGTTTCGACCCGATAGGTATTACCCGTGCTGCGGTTGCCGTTATCGCGTCAGGTAGTGCCTCACAGGGTGCGAGTACCATCACGCAGCAGCTAGCTCGTAACTTCTTCTTATCTAATGAGAAGAAGATCATGCGTAAAGTGAAAGAGATCTTCATCGCCGTTCACATTGAGCAGTTGCTAACAAAGCAAGAGATCATGGAGCTGTACGTTAACAAGATCTTCTTGGGCTACCGCTCATACGGTTTTGGCGCAGCAGCACAGGCTTACTTCGGTCGCAACCTTGATCAGCTCACACTCAGTGAGATTGCGGTACTTGCCGGTCTTCCTAAAGCACCATCAACCATGAACCCTATCTACTCTATTGAGCGTGCTACTCAGCGCCGTAACGTGGTGCTATCACGTATGCTGTCTGAAAAATACATCACGCAGGCTGAGTTTGATGAGGCTCGTGCTGAGCCAATTATTTCTCAATACCATGGCGCAGAAATTGAACTTAGTGCTCCTTATGTCGCAGAGATTGCGCGCGCTTGGATGGTGAGTCGTTATGGTGAAGAAGCTTACGAATCTGGCATGCGTATCACCACCACCATTGACTCTAAGCTGCAAAAAGCGGGTCATGTCGCTGCGATTAAAAACCTTCTAGACTACGACGAGCGACACGGTTACCGCGGCGCTGAAAAAGTACTGTGGAAGGCTGGTCAAACAGCCATGACCAACGAAGAGATTGCTAAGCACCTGAGACGTGAGCCTACCTATGGCGAGCTTCGCCCAGCGGTTGTGACTGGCGTTGCAGACCAATCCGCGACGGTTTATGTGAAGAGCTATGGTGAGCAGACCATCAGCTGGGAGAACATGAACTGGGCGCGTAAGTTCCGAACCGATGATCGCCAAGGTGCAGCACCGAAAGCACCGAGCGACGTCGTTGCGGTTGGTGAACAGGTGTGGGTGCGTGCCGCTGATCTTGATATCACGCCAGATGTGTCTCCAGAAGAAAAAGAGGCGCAGACTGAAGACGATCAAGTTGCTGAGCCGATTGCCATCACTTGGCGTTTGAGCCAGGTACCAAATGCAAACACGGCCTTCGTTGCCATTAATCCCGAGAATGGTGCGGTGCTATCGCTCGTGGGCGGTTTTAACTTCGTACACAGTAAGTTTAACCGTGCAACGCAATCTGTTAGACAGGTGGGTTCTAGTATCAAGCCGTTTATCTACGCCGCAGCGCTGGATAAAGGTATGACGCTAGCGAGCCTAGTTAACGATGCGCCAATCAACAAGTGGGATAAGAGTGCTGGCACTGCTTGGCGCCCGAAAAACTCGCCACCGACGTACACAGGTCCAACGCGTCTTCGCATCGGTCTGGCACAGTCTAAGAACGTCATGGCGGTTCGTGTACTGCGTGAAGTCGGCCTGGATGAGACTCGTGATTATCTGACTCGATTCGGTTTTGATAAGTCTAAGCTTCCTCGCTCTGAGACCATTGCACTGGGTGCTGGTAGCTTGACGCCGGTTCAAATGGCACAAGGTTTCTCTGTGTTTGCTAACGGTGGCTACTATGTAGAGCCGTTCTACATCAGCAAGGTAGAAGACCCATTTGGTAAGGTTGAATTTGAAGCCAATCCAAAAGTCGTTTGTCATCAAAACTGTCCGGATATGCAAGCTCCTGAGTTCGCTACAGCGGCTAACGATGAGGCAGCGCCAAGCATTGAAGAAGCCACTAATGCGTCTGAAATCGAACCACTGGATATCGCTCAATTTAACGAAGAAGACCTAACTGAAACCAACGAGCCGCGCTATGCGCCGAAGGTTATCTCAGAGCAAACGGCGTTCCTGACGCGTGAAATGCTCTACAGCAACGTTTGGGGCGGTGGTAACTGGCGTGAAGGCACTGGTTGGAACGGTACTGGTTGGCGTGCTCAAAAACTTAAGCGCCGCGATGTGGGCGGTAAAACAGGTACCACCAACGACTCTAAAGACGCGTGGTACAACGGTTATGGTCCGGGTATTGTAGCGACGGCTTGGGTTGGTTTTGATGACCACCAAAGAAAGCTTGGTCGCACAACAGCGAACCCTAACTTAGGTAAAGAACAGATTACTGGTGCAGAAGCTGGGGCGAAAACGGCTCAGCCTGCATGGGTAGACTTTATGGGCATGGCGCTCGAGGGTCATGAGGTAGTCGCTAAGCAAGTACCAAATGATATCACTCGCGTGCGTATCGACCGTGACTCTGGTCTTCTCACCAACAAGACCGATGGTTCGACCATGTTTGAATACTTTAAGATTGGGACTGAGCCAAAAGAGTACGTGCAGGAGAGTCTAACGGACACCTTGTACTCGAATGATGAGTCTGGCGGTGAGAGTCTGTTCTAGATTGGACTTAACAAGCAAAAAGGGGCGCCAAGCCCCTTTTTTAATATCTAAATTTCAGCGCTACTCGCCAAGATAACTGCTAATCGACTCCGCCAACTTCTCAAAACGCGCACGCAGTGGTGAGCCAGGTCGATAGGCCAGCACAATACTGCGAGACGGCGTCGGGTTCACGGCAGTCACGTAGCACACGCCATCCTTTTCTTTCTCTTTAGGCAGAGACAATTCAGGCAGCAAAGTAATGCCTGCCCCCGCCGCGACCATGTTACGCAACGTTTCTAAGCTGGTTGCCTTGAATCGTTCATCATCAGTTGCGCCAGCTGCAAAACAGAAACCAAGAGCTTGATCTCGCAGGCAGTGTCCGTCGCCAAGTGACAGCACGGTTTGCCCTTTCAGTTCATCCATCTCTACATGGTCGCGCTTCGCCCAAGCGTGGTCGCATGGCACGGCAATGCTCATCGGTTCGTTAAAGACTTCAATCTCTTTAAACGGTGCGGTTTCTGGCACAGAGGCTAACACTAAGCAATCGAGCTTACCCTCTTCAAGCTGTCTGACCAATTGATGCGTTTGAGCCTCATGCAGGAACAGCTCAAGACCAGGAAACGACTCTTTCAGCTGAGGCACTATACGCGGCAAAAGGTAAGGTCCCACCGTCGGAATAAACCCGATATGCATAGGGCCCATCATCTCGCCACTTTGACCCGCCGCCATTTCGCGAAACGTTTTGACTTCTTTAAGCACACGCTTTGCTTGCTCAACCAATTGTAAGCCTGCATCGGTAAACAACACGCGACGGCTACTACGCTCCAACAAAGAGGTACCAATCTCATCTTCCAGTTTACGGATCTGACCACTCAGTGTTGGCTGACTCACGAAACAGGCTTCCGCTGCTTTACGAAAATGCTTGTGCTCAGCAAGTGCCACTAGGTATTCAAAATCACGAATGTTCATCGCTTACTCCGATAGAAATTGACTATCGATACCATAACAATAAACGATTAGAACTATCAAACCATTTTTTTGATAATGGTCCCAACGAAACAAAGCGATAGACGCTACTCTCTGTTAGCAACGCTAGACTCACAAGAATTTAATTATCCAGAAGGACATAAGTATGTTTGCATCTAAAGAAGGCCAAGCAGTACCTCAAGTGACATTCCCAACTCGTCAGGGTGATGCGTGGGTCAACGTGACAACAGATGAGCTGTTTAAAGACAAGACCGTGATTGTGTTCAGCCTACCAGGTGCTTTCACACCGACATGCTCTTCAAGCCACTTACCGCGCTACAACGAGCTGTTCCCTGTGTTCAAGGACCACGGCGTTGATGAAATCCTATGTGTATCGGTAAACGACACCTTCGTTATGAACGCATGGAAATCAGATCAAGAAGCAGAAAACATTACCTTCATTCCTGATGGTAACGGCGACTTCACCGACGGTATGGGTATGCTGGTTGAGAAAAATGACCTTGGCTTTGGCAAACGCTCATGGCGCTACAGCATGCTGGTGAAAAACGGCGTGGTAGAGAAGATGTTTATCGAGCCAAATGAGCCGGGCGACCCGTTCAAGGTTTCTGATGCAGATACGATGCTGAACTACATCGCGCCAAGCTACAAGACTCAAGAATCGATCACAGTATTCTCTAAGCCAGGTTGCCCATTCTGCATGAAAGCGAAGCAAAACCTGATTGACCACAACCTTCAGTATGAAGAAATCGTACTGGGTAAAGACGCGACTACTGTGACGTTGCGTGCAGTGAGCGGCCGCACAACCGTGCCACAAGTGTTTATCGGTGGTAAGCACATTGGTGGCAGCGAAGAGCTAGAAGCTTACCTAGGCTAAACTTCCTACCCATAAAAAATGCGAGCCAAATGGGCTCGCATTTCAGACTGCTGACAAAGGTCTAGCTTTCAAGCTAGACCTTTGATCTAATAGGAGTATCGAAATAGGGATACTCCTACATGCTCCAAGAACCCTCTCCACAACAGTACGAACTCGAAATGGTGACGATGGAACAACTTGTTCCCAAAGACCATCTTGTGCGTAAAATTGACTCTGCTATCGATTTTGAATTCATCCGTGATGAAGTGGCCCACCTCTATTGCAAGGACAATGGCCGACCGCCAGTAGACCCTGTCCGCTTATTCAAAATTATCCTTCTGGGGTACATCTTCGGCGTAAAAAGCGAGCGTCAGCTTGTCAAAGAAATCGAAGTGAATGTCGCGTATCGTTGGTTCCTTCGCATGTCCCTAACCGAAAAAGTCATCCATGCCTCGACACTCAGTCAAAATCGTATCCGTCGATTCAATGGTACGGATGTCTTCGAACGAATCTTTATTAACATTGTTCAACAAGCGATGGCGAAAGGCTTAGTCGCTGGACAAGAGCTCTTTACTGACAGCACTCACCTCAAAGCGAACGCGAACAAAAACAAGCACACCAATAGACAAACAGCAGTCCGAGCAAGTACCTATTTAGAGATGTTAGATGAAGACGTTGCACTAGACCGAGCAAAAGAGGGAAAGAAGCCGCTAAAAGAACGGACTGCTGAACAGAAAGCTAAGAACACGAAGAGCAGCACGACTGACCCAGAAAGTGGCTTCATGACCCGAGATAATAAGCCGCAAGGGTTCTTCTATCTCGACCACCGCACCGTCGATGGTCAGCATGGCATCATCGTTGATACCCACGCGACCGCGGGGAATGTCAATGACTCCCAACCTTACATCCGCCGCCTCGACCACACGCTTGAACAGTTTAATCTCAATCCTATCGCCGTTGGTCTTGATGCTGGTTACTTCACGGCCCCTGTTGCTGAATCTCTTGAGCGTCGAGGGATACTTGGCGTGTTCGGCTATCGCAGACCATCACGAACAAAGAATGCCTTCAAGAAGAAACACTTTACCTATAACAAAGAAAAAGACAGCTATCGTTGCCCCAACGGACAGAAACTTATCTACAAGACGACGTCACGCGATGCTTACAGGGAGTATCACTCAGACCCTAAAGAATGTGCGTTCTGCCCAATGCGAGATGACTGCACTCAAAGTAAAAACATGAAGAAGGTCATCACAAGGCATATCTATACGGAAGCGATGGAGAGAGCCAACCAGATGCGACTCTCTGCTTATGGAAAGAAAACTTACAGGCGCAGAAGCGAAACGGTAGAGAGAAGCTTCGCGGATGCAAAACAACATCACGGTCATCGATACGCTCGCTTTAGAGGGCTAGCCAAGGTACAGATGCAGTGCTGGATGGCGGCAACTGCTCAAAACATCAAAAAGATAGCGTTGGTGGTGAACTATCTGCGTAAACTCGGCCTAAATCGAAGTGAAATAGCGCAAATCCTCGCTTACGTACGCCATTTTAAGAACACTAACGCCCCGCAGGTTACTTGACAAAAAATATCGCGATCGCGACCTACGGTCGCTCATAGAAAAGAACCCCACCTTAAAAAGTGGGGTTCGTCATCAATCTGAAATGCGAGCCAAATGGGCTCGCATTTTTTGTTTTTCTGCAAACTTATGGCTAGCTAGCAATCTCAGCAGCAATCACAGAGATCTCCACCAGCAGTGCTTCACGAGCCATATCTCCAGTCACACAAGCGCGTGCTGGCGCATGGCCTGCGGGTACCCATGCGTCCCATACCGCGTTCATTGCTTGGAAATCTTGCATGTCTTTAAGATAGATGGTCGCAGACAGCATGTGCTCTTTGTCGCTGCCCGCTTCAAGTAGCAGAGCCTCGACCTTATCGAGCATGGTTTGCGTCTGTTCAGTAATGTCTTTAGTGGCATCTGCACACACCTGACCACAAAGGTAGATAGTGCCATTGTGCTTAACGATGCGGCTCATGCGCTCTTTAGTATGAAGGCGTTCAATCATAATGTTATTGCTCTTTTATTTGGCTATCCAAACGATAGGGCTGAAACAGGAAGGCCTATTCTATCGGATACCAAGCGCAAGCAACACGCGAACATTGTGACATGCTTGGCGAACCGCAGTTTTTCTCCGCTACTGGTAAAAGCAAATGTTTAGATTCATCGACAGTGCGAAGTTTAGATTGAAAGGGGAAGAGATTTGAAAAGCACTAAAAAGAAAAAAGCCCCGTAGTCAACCTTGACTCGGGGCCTTCTTAGATTCTTCTAAGAAAAAGCAGTGGTACTTTAATAGACCGTGCCTTTTCTTGTTTGTTCCCAGAAAAATGAACTTTTTTTAAAACTTTTCCGATCTTTTCGTTACTCGCCTATTTTTCAACAAGTTACGCAACGTTCATCTTGGCAATAATTTGCTCTACCAAGTTCACTTCCAACGCTACCTCATCACAAGCATGCTGTCGTGGACATTGGTCACAGTCTTTCAGCACTTTCTCAGGCAGCAGCGTCTTCGATGTTGGGATGAAGTCGTGCTTCATAAAGAACTCTGGCGTACGAGTCAGAACGAACACTTTCTTAATCGCCATCTTACGTGCTTTCTCTACCAAGTGCTGAACAATCGCTGTGCCCTGCCCTTGACCTTGCCAGCCCGCTTCAACACCTAGAGAGCGGATCTCAGCCAGTCCTGAATCATACACATAGAGCGACGCACAACCGGTAACCTCACCATGATGCTCTGCGACGGCGAACGAGCCAATGTCACGCACCAGTTCATTGCGGCTACGAGGTAGGTTTTCACCAAGGTTCGCCCAGTAAGCCACCATGCTCTCTAGCGCATCAATGTCCGTCAGGCGAGCAGAGCGCACTTTCACCGCCGAGTTATCACGCGCTGTGAGACGTTTCTCTGCTTGGTCTACCGCGTAAGCGACTTGCTGCGGCGCTACACCACCAAGAGCATTACGCTTCTCTAGACAACTCTCAATCGTCAAGATGTCGTAAACATCGTTCTCAATCACTGGCGAGAACTCTTTGAGCTCTTCAATGGAGAGCTCTTCGAGTGCGCAGCCTTTGGCAATCGCACTGACTACCGCAACACCGACGATATGGTGCGCTTCACGGAATGGAATACCTTTAGCAACTAGGTAATCCGCAAGCTCGGTAGAGTTAGCATAACCTTGCTTCGCCGCTTCTAGCGTACGCTCGCCGTTTACCTTGATACCATCGAAACACAGCGCGGCCATTTCCATGCAGTCACTCCAAGTGTCGAGTGCATCAAATAGACCTTCTTTGTCTTCTTGCATATCTTTGTTGTACGCAAGTGGCAGTGCTTTCACTGTCATCATCATGCCAGCTAGCGAGCCGTAGACACGACCAGTTTTACCACGGATAAGCTCTAGGGCATCTGGGTTCTTTTTCTGAGGCATCAGAGAAGATCCAGACGTCACAGTATCCGCAAGCTCAATAAAGTTCGACTCACCTGAGTTGTAGAAGATCATATCTTCAGCCAGACGCGATAGGTGCAGCATAGAGATAGAGGCGATAGACATCAGCTCCATCACATGGTCACGATCAGATACCGAGTCCAAGCTGTTGCGGGTTGCTCTTCTGAAGCCTAGGTTATGAGCAAGCTGCTCACGATCCATTGGGTAAGCCGTACCCGCTAGCGCACCTGAACCCAGAGGGCAAGTATCTAAACGTTTAATGGCGTCATCCAAGCGCGAGTAATCACGCTCAAACATCTCAACGTAAGCCAAGCACCAATGAGCAAACGTCACAGGCTGAGCGCGTTGAAGGTGGGTATAACCAGGAAGAACGGTATCTTGGTGGGCTCTTGCGACCTCAACCATTTGCGATTGCAGTCTGTCGAGACCAAGCAGAAGTTGCTGACCTTGCTGACGACACCAAAGTTTCAGGTCGGTCGCCACTTGGTCGTTACGAGAACGACCGGTGTGCAGCTTCTTACCTAGGTCGCCGACTTTGCCAATCAGCTGTTGCTCAACCCAGCTGTGGATATCTTCCGCATCCGATCTTAGGATCTGTTTTGGATTCTCCATCACTTCGAGTTTAAGCTCGTTCAGTGCTAGCTCTAGCTTCTGCTGTTCATCTTCAGTAAGAACACCCACCGAAACCAATGCCTTTGACCAAGCAATTGAGCCAACAATGTCTTGCTCAGCAAGTCGGTAATCAAAGCGCAATGAATCATTAAAGTCTTTGAATCTCGTATCTGCTGCTTGGGTAAATCTTCCGCCCCATAATGCCATCGTGTCTCTCCTAACTGCTCAGTCTGCGTCGCTGCTTCTGTGGTTACTTATTGTAAGAATAAACCGCTATTCTCGCTGAGTGAATTGAATGCAACTCAGTGTCTTTGTTGATAGGGTTCAAGGTACGACAAACCGAATTAAAAATAAAGTAAAAATTCATATTTTTTACATAAATATTCATAGGGTTGTTCATGTATCCTTTCTATCCCTCTCACGACCATCGGTAGAAAATACTCTTCATCTCTAAAACAATCAGCAAGCAACTCAATACAACCCAAACCATTCACAAATAAAATGTAATTTTATCAACAAATTGAACAATTCAAGATATACATCACACGTTATTAATTTCTCTATAGAACACTCAACAATCGATGTGCATCATAACGCACTGCAACTTAAATTGGTGATGTCGGTTCCGATTTTATAACTACTGGTTGCTAATTCAAATAATAGGGAAATCAGAATGAATACTACAAAAACATATAACAAAACGCTTTTGGCTAGTGCAATAGCGACGCTCTTGATTACGGGATGTGGTGATGACGCTTCGGATGGCGCACCAAGTGCTGGAGCCCCTGAACCAAAAGATGCAGTCGTGCTAGTGGAGAAGCTCGAGCTGGATAGCGCCGAATGTGCCTTTGGTGGTCTAAAAGTTCTAGCTGGTTACGACGAAAATGAAAATGGAACGCTAGAGGAAATTGAATACGTTTCAAACAAAACAATATGCAATGATGGTACCGGCGAGACTTCAGACGAAGGCGATGAAATATTTGATCAAGCTCTTGTTTCTACTGTTCTTATTTCAAAAGACGATAATCGATGCTCCGCTGGAGGCCAACAAGTCCTCGTAGGCATCGACCAAAACAACAATGGACTGCTCGATAGTAGCGAAGTTTTAGAAAACGAAATCTTATGTAGCTTAGGTGCTGACTTCGCACCTAGTCCAGTGATCAACGCTATCACAGCAAACCCTGCGATTGTGGCCACAGGTTCAACTACGACATTAACAGCTACGGTATCCAATATGACCGATAATGACACTCTTGTATGGAAGGACAGTCGAGGTAATGTATTGACACCACAAGATGTTAATGCACCGAACATTCTATCCATTACAGCGGGTGCTATCTCCGGAACAGAAACTTACACACTTGAGATCAACACAACTAACGAACAGGGACAGAGCATTGTCCAACATAAAGATGTTCAAATTACTGTTGCTGATGCCCCTGCTCCAACCCAAGCAGTGTCTTTAAACACTAAGCAGGTTTTCCTTCCTGAGGGATACAACACCAGTCAACTAACCGGCGATGTTTACGGTAGTATTATCTATGCCAAACCTCAACCAACTAGCGCAGCCGCCATGTCTGGCGGGATACCGACACCTGAAGACACTCAGCTTGCTGGCTTCGTAGCGGAGAGGACAACATTGGATAAAGGATTAAGTACAGAAGTCGTGCTACAGTCAATGATGAGCGCGTTTGCGTCTCAGCTCTCAGGCTGGTCCCCGTTAGTGCAAACCTCACAAACTATTCTTGAAAATGGTGATATCAATGCATCATACAAAATCACACTAGGCACCGAAGAAACACTAACAGCATTGCTGCAAACACTGATCCAACAGACTGCTATCGACAAAGTCGGCGGTACTGCTAGTGCCCTTGTTCCTGCTGCAACAGAGATCGCAGCAAAAGAATATCAGCTAGACATCACACTAAGCTACGCTCCTGATTCGGGTGGAGCGGTCCTTACGTCAACACTAGTAGCAAAAGACAAAGCAACTCTATATTCGGACCTTATAGTGTCGACTACATCAGAAAGCATTACCTCATCTAAGCAGGCAAAACTCTTATTGCAAAACGATAGTTTTACTGCCGTGAATCAGACAGTGTCCAAAGCAGATTTCTTGTTTGTTATCGATAACTCAGGAAGCATGTCTGATGAGCAACAAGCCATTAGTGACCTAACCAAAGCCTTTACTGACACAATGCTAAACGCCAGTGTCGATTTCATGGTAGGTACAATCACTACGGATACTGATGAGTTACGCGGCGAAGGTTTCACCAATGATATTGCGCAAATAGCCCAAGACTTCAAACCTGGCACATGGGGTAGTGCTACCGAAAGGGGGATTTATTACTCTGAGAAGGCGTTGCTACCCGGTGGGACAGTTGAAGCCGCTGGCTATCCAAGGGCGGGGGCATCATTATCCGTAGTCATCATGAGTGATGAGCCGAGCCAATATCCAACATCGATCAATGGGAAGTTTGATGTAGACAGTAACATTTTCGTTGATAAGGGTTATCGCGTGTATTCTATTGTAAACCCTAACGATGCATCGTACAGCCAGTATGATGATCTCGCTACTAGAACATTAGGTAAAACACTCAACATCAATGTAACCGATGAATATGGTTCATTTGTTGAAACGATGGCTCAAAATGCAGGGGCATCAAGTGCAGGTTACGAACTGACCCAAGCTAAAACGAAGCAAATACTCTCTTCATCTATCGCGGTCAAAGTTGCTGGCGTTTCTGTCGATAGAGACTCAGCCGACGGTTGGCAGTATTACCCACTATCAAAATCAATAGTGTTTACCGGATCAGCTATCCCCAATGAAGGGGAAAACATCAGTATTGCCTACCAGTATGTAGAAACACAGCAAAGTAACTAGTTGTTGTACTATTAGGTAATTCTAAAAAAAGAAGCCCTCAGTTGGTCGACACAACTGAGGGCTTCTTTCTATTGAACGTTAAAAACGGTCAACCAACGCTACTTTTTCTTTGCTTCGTTCAATGCTCTGATACGGCTTGATAGCGAGTAAAGGCGGATGAAGCCTTCAGCATGGCTTTGGTCGTACACTTCATCTTCACCAAACGTTGCGAACTCTTCTGAGTACAGGCTGTTTACGCTGCGTTTCTGAGTCACAATTGCCTGACCTTTGTATAGCTTAACCACAACTTCGCCGTTCACGTCTTGTGCCAGCTCTTCCGACGCTGCCAAGATAGACTTACAAAGGGGTGTAAACCAACGACCGTCATAAACAAGGTGTGAGGCTTTCACACCTAGCTCTTCACGGAACTCAAACGATGTTTTGTCTAGCACTAGCTGCTCAACCGCACGCAGTGCTTCCATCATGATTGTGCCCCCTGGGGTTTCGTAGCAGCCACGAGACTTCATACCGACCAAACGGTTTTCAACGATGTCGATACGACCAACGCCGTGCTTCACGCCTTTCTCGTTAAGGTAAACCAGAGCGTTGTATGGCGTCATTTTCTCACCGTCAACGGCAACTACTTCGCCTTTTGCTACTTCTAGCGTCACGTATTCTGCTTGATCAGGTGCTTGCTCAGGATCCACTGTCCATGCCCAGCAATCATCGTTTGGCGCATTCCATGTATCTTCTAGAACGCCGCCCTCTGTAGAGATGTGCCATGCGTTTGCATCACGTGAATAGATCTTAGTGAGTGAAGCAGTACAAGGGATGTTGCGCTCCGCTAGGTAATCTAGACACTCTTCACGGCTGACGAGATCCCACTCACGCCAAGGCGCAATCACGGTTAGGTCTGGGGCAAGAGCTGCAAATGCACCCTCGAAACGCACTTGGTCATTACCTTTACCTGTACAGCCGTGACACAGTGCATCAGCCCCCACTTTACGCGCTACTTCTACCTGAGCCTTAGCAATAATCGGACGCGCCATTGATGTACCTAGTAGGTACTTACCTTCGTAGTACGCACCCGTTTTGAGTGTTGGGAAGATGTAGTCAGCGACCATTTCTTCTTTCAGGTCAGCGATGTAGCACTCAGATGCGCCTGATGCTTTCGCTTTTTCTTCGATACCCACAAGCTCTTCTTCGCCTTGACCTACATCAGCAACGAATGCCACAACTTCACAGTCGTAGTTCTCTTTTAGCCATGGGATGATCACTGACGTATCTAGACCGCCAGAGTAGGCAACAACAACTTTTTTTACAGATGGTTTACTCATGTCTCTCTCCTTGTCCGAGCCTGATTTTGGCGGTCAGCTTCTCGGGGTTACTTCACTTTAAATTCGTTAATCGTAAATTTGGTTTACTTTCTGATAATTCAGTTTGGGACGAACTGTGTGCCGATACTCTTACCTGCAAACAATTCGACTAATTTTTCTGGGTATCGCCATGTCGCCACTTCTATTGGTCGACCTAGGTCGTTAGCCGCTTCCAGTGCGGCTTGTACCTTAACAATCATGCCATCGGTAATGACTTTGCCTTCAATCAGCGCATCCGCTTCTTGCTTCGTCAGGCTTGGTAGCAGATGGCCTTTGCCATCCAACACGCCACTTACATCAGATAACAGCACTAATTCTGCGTCCAATGCACCAGCCACTGCGACTGCTGCTTGGTCGGCATTAACGTTCATCAGCTGACCTTGGCTATCAAGACCGATTGAGCTAATAATTGGCAATGCACCTGCAGCTAAAATCGCCTGTAAAACCGCTGGGTTACCTGGCTTAGCATCGCCTACCGCGCCAAGTTCAGGATCGAGTTCAGTCACTTCACAAAGACCACCGTCAGCAAGGCTCAAACCTACCGCATTAAGACCCGCTTTAATTGCATCACCTTGCAGTAGCTTGTTTGCTGTGCCCGCTAGCGCGCCCGCAATCAAAGGGATTTGATCATAAGGTGTCACGCGCAAACCTTGCTTCTTAACAGTAGGAATGTCGAGCTTCTTCATTAGGTCGTCTACCAGATAACCGCCACCGTGAACAATCACGATGCTTCGCTGCGCCTGCTGGCTGTAATCAGAGATAGCCTTAAATAGTTGTCCAAGCGTATCTGAGCACGACAGTGCCGCGCCGCCCAACTTGATCACTAATGGTGTATTTTGCTGACTCATGCTGCTCTCCTCGACTAAACCAACGCGGTTAGCTGTGCAAACTGATTTTTGATGTTCAAACACTGCATCGCTTGACTCGATGCACCTTTTAGCAGGTTATCAATTGCCGACACCACAATGATGTGTTGGCCTTGAACCTTATAACCGATATCGCAGAACGGTGTGTTCTCAACATCTTGAATTCTTGGGATAGTTTCCCCTTTAACGCGCACACCTGGCTTGCCTTCGTAAGCCGTTGCAAATGCTGATGCAACCTGCTCCGCAGTCACGCCATCGTTAAGCTTCATGGTGATGGTCGCCAAGATGCCACGCTTAAAATTGCCTAAATGCGGAGTAAAAATCACATCACAACCCAAATGCGTTGCAATCTCTGGTTGGTGTCTGTGATTAAAAATCCCATAAGGCTGAAGGCTAACCTCGCAAAAGCTGTTGGTCATCGACGCTTTACGTCCTGCGCCAGAGACACCACTCGTTGCGTTGATAACTGGCCACATAGTGCTATCGACAAGACCAGCTTCTAGCAGCGGTTTAATTGCCAACTGTGAAGCGGTTGGGTAGCAACCTGGTACTGCCACGAGCTGCGCGCTTTCAATCTCTTTTGCGTTCCACTCTGCAAGGCCATACACCGCCTTGTCCAACCAGTTTTCGTGCTGATGCTCAAAGCCGTAGAAGGTGGTATAAAAGTCATCGGCTTTCACGCGGTAAGCGCCTGATAGGTCAAACACTTGGCAACCTTGTGCTAAAAACACTGGCGCCAAATCATGGCTCACCTCGTGGGCTGTTGCCAAAAATACAATGTCACACTCGCCTGCTGCTTTTTGCACATCGACCAGCGGCTGTACTGGCATTTCAACTAAGCCTGCCAACTTACCGTGCAACTGAGAAATCGGCTTGCGTGCATCGACACTATTGGCGGACACGTACAAACCTGATAGCGTGAGCTCTGGGTGTTTGGTCACCATGAGAGCCAGTTCCGCTCCTGTGTATCCTGATGCGCCAATAATAGTGGTTTTTAGCATGACTCTGATTCCGTAAGTAAGTCGATTTAACGTTGTTAGTAAAACTTGCAATTAATGATTATAAATATAGAAAAAATGCCATTAATTGATTTTTTATTCATTAATTATGATTTAATATGTGTTTTACAGTCTTAAGATTAATCTGTCAACAGTAGAAGCGAAGATAATATGCAATTACCTAGTTTTTTAGAGGTCTATAAAGGCCTGATCAGCACACCTTCGATTAGCTCCACGGACCCAAGCTGGGATCATGGCAATGAGAAAGTTATTGAGAAGCTGGCGACATGGATGAAAGACCTAGGTTTTGAGGTTGAGGTTATCGAGGTTGAACCGAACAAGTTCAATATGATTGCCAAGAAGGGGCAAGGCGAAGGCGGTCTACTATTGGCAGGTCACAGTGATACCGTGCCATTTGATGAAGGTCGCTGGAGTTTCAACCCGCATGATCTGACCGAAGCCAACAACCGCTTCTACGGCTTGGGCACTGCAGATATGAAAGGCTTCTTCGCGTTTATCTACGAAGCCGTCAAGAAAATCGACTGGAGCAAGCAAACCAAACCACTTTACGTGCTGGCAACCTGTGATGAAGAAACCACGATGCTGGGTGCAAGACACTTTACCGACAACGCACCGTTCAAACCGGATTACTGCATTATTGGCGAGCCCACCAGCCTAGTGCCTATTCGTGGCCATAAAGGTCATGTAGCCAATGCGATTCGAGTGACGGGTAAATCGGGTCACTCTTCAGACCCGGCATTGGGCGTTAACGCCATCGAAATCATGCATGAAGTCATGTACGCAATGATGAAACTGCGCGACAAGCTAGTGAAAGAGTATCACCACCCTGGTTTCGCCATCCCTAGCCCTACCCTTAACCTTGGCCATATTCATGGCGGTGACAGCGCTAACCGGATCTGTGGCTGCTGTGAACTGCATTACGATGTGAGACCGCTGCCGGGTATCAGCTTAGATGGTTTAGATAACCTATTGCGTGATGCACTCAAAGAAGTGGAAGCGAAATGGCCGGGGCGCTTAACCATTACCGCGCTACACGAGCCAATTCCTGGCTATGAGTGCGATCATAAACACCCATTTGTTGGTGGAATGGAAACATTGTGTGAAACCCCATCAGAAACGGTTAACTATTGTACTGAAGCACCATTTTTGCAGCAGCTGTGCCCAACCTTGGTGCTCGGCCCAGGCTCAATAGACCAAGCTCACCAGCCAGATGAGTTCTTAAGCTTTGATTTTATTGACCCGACCATAGATATTTTAGCCAAAGCAATGCGCCAATATTGCTTCGAGTGATCGATATTCTGTAATAAATTTTCAACAATTCAACCTTTTAACTCGACCAAGTGTGCGTTTTTCGTGCCAGCACGATAAATGCAAACTTGGTTTACTTTATTTGACTCGCACTAACATTTTTCGCTAGATTGTGAGGCTGATAAGGAATAACGGATGTAGTTAAATTACAAGGCAGGACGACTATGAACGAAAAATATGCCCCATTGAAGAGCAATGTTAGGATGCTAGGGCACCTGTTGGGTAACACCATCAGGGAAGCGCATGGAGACGAGATCCTAGAGAAAGTGGAGAAGATTCGTAAGCTTTCTAAATCCGTAGTACGCGCAGGCAATGAAGCCGATCGTGACATTCTCATTGAAGAGATTAAAAACCTGCCAAATGAGCAACTGACCCCAGTCGCTCGCGCATTTAACCAGTTCCTAAACCTCACCAACATCGCCGATCAATACCATACGATCTCGCGCAGCTGCGAAGCCGATGTGTGTGAACCAGACCCAATCTACACCCTATTTTCTAAACTTAGCCAGCAAGATGTCAGCAAGTTTGATACCGTTCAGGCCGTTCGCGATCTCAACATCGAGCTTGTACTGACCGCTCACCCAACAGAAATCACTCGCCGTACCATGATCAACAAGCTGGTCAAAATTAACGAGTGTCTTTCTAAGCTAGAGCTTAACGAGCTGTCTGATAAAGAGCGCAAGAAAACCGAACGTCGCCTGGAGCAGCTCATCTCGCAAAGTTGGCACTCAGATGTGATCCGTCAGCAGCGCCCAACGCCGCTTGATGAAGCGAAATGGGGCTTTGCCGTGGTTGAGAACTCACTATGGGATGCGGTTCCTGAGTTCTTGCGTGAGTTTGACGAGCGCCTAAAAGGCTATTTAGACGAAGGACTGCCGATCGATGCACGCCCAGTACACTTCTCATCTTGGATGGGTGGTGATCGCGACGGTAACCCATTCGTGACGCATAAAATCACGCGTGAAGTGATGCTACTGTCTCGCTGGAAAGCGGCTGAGCTTTATCTAAAAGATTTCCAAGAGCTTATCACTGAGCTTTCTATGGTTAAGTGTAACGATCAGGTTCGTGACCTTGCAGGTGACGAACACGAACCATACCGCGCCATTTTGAAACCAGTTCGTAAGCTATTGATTGATACATTGGAAGTGCTAGAAGCACAAATCAATCAACAAGACGTGCCGAACAAGCCAATCCTTGAAGACATCTCCCAGCTATGGGAACCGCTCATGGCTTGCTACAAGTCACTTCGTGAAAGTGGTATGGCCATCATTGCCGATGGTTCACTACTTGACACTCTTCGCCGCGTGAAGGCGTTCGGTGTTCACCTAGTACGTCTCGATATCCGTCAAGAAAGCACACGTCACTCAGATGTTATCTCTGAGCTAACGCGCCACCTTGGTCTAGGCGACTACGACCAGTGGAGCGAGCAAGACAAGGTTTCTTTCCTTATCAACGAGCTAAGCTCAAAGCGTCCATTGTTACCACGCGATTGGGAACCTTCAGAGCCAGTTCAAGAAGTGCTCGATACGTGCCGAGTGATTGCATCACAATCACGTGAAGCGTTTGGTGCTTATGTTATCTCTATGGCCCGCACGGCCTCTGACGTGCTAGCTGTGCACCTTATTCTTCAAGAGTGTGGCTGTAAGTTCCGTATGGACGTTTGCCCACTGTTTGAAACCCTTGATGACCTGAACAACTCTGAAGCAGTGATGAAGCAGCTGTTCGATATCGACTGGTATCGTGGCTACATCCAAAACCATCAAATGGTCATGATCGGCTACTCTGACTCAGCAAAAGACGCCGGCGTGATGGCGGCAGGCTGGGCACAGTACAGCGCGATGGAAAAACTGGTTGAAGTTGGTGAAGAAGCGGGTATCGACATCACCCTATTCCACGGCCGTGGCGGTACGATTGGTCGTGGTGGTGCGCCAGCACACGCAGCCCTGCTATCTCAGCCACCTAAGAGCCTAAAAGGCGGCCTGCGTGTGACTGAGCAAGGCGAGATGATCCGCTTTAAACTGGGTCTACCTGAAATTGCGGTTAACAGCTTTAACCTATACGCAAGTGCAATTCTGGAAGCGAACCTAATGCCGCCACCAGAGCCGAAACAAGATTGGCGCGACCTAATGGAAGTGCTCTCTGAAGTATCATGCGATGCGTATCGTAAAGTGGTTCGCGGCGAGCCGGACTTTGTTCCTTACTTCCGCCAAGCAACGCCTGAGCTGGAGCTGGGCAAACTGCCTCTTGGCTCTCGCCCTGCGAAACGTAACCCGAATGGCGGCGTAGAAAGCCTGCGTGCGATTCCATGGATCTTCTCATGGAGCCAAAACCGTCTGGTTCTTCCTGCATGGCTTGGTGCTGGTGAGGCAATTCAATACTCTATCGATAAAGGTCACCAAGCACTGCTTGAAGAGATGTGTCGCGAATGGCCATTCTTCTCAACGCGTCTAGGCATGCTAGAGATGGTTTACACCAAGTGTAATATGGAAATCTCTCGATACTACGACAAGCGTCTAGCGGATCCAGAATTGCTGCCGCTTGGTGACAAGCTGCGTGGTCAATTGCAAAAAGACATTGTTGCGGTACTGAACGTAGAAAACCACAACCACCTGATGCAAAGCGACCCTTGGGGTCAAGAATCGATTCGCCTGCGCAACATCTATGTTGAGCCTCTCAACATGCTGCAAGCCGAGCTGCTATATCGTACTCGTCAAAGCGAAGAAACCGAGTCTGAGCTAGAAGAAGCACTGATGGTAACCATCGCTGGCATCGCGGCTGGTATGCGAAATACTGGCTAAACGATATATTATTTTACAAAAGAGACAAAAGGTCGCACATTGCGGCCTTTTCTTTTTACTGGCATACTTACTGAGAGTTTTGTTAGTTTTTTGAAGTGGTATCGCATTCTATTCCACTTTTTGCTTATATAATTCAGATATAATTACATTCCGCTGTTCGATAAATAAAAAAACACGACGTCAGCAGCGCGGGTCACATGTTCATGTGGCTGTCTAGGTGACAAAGGCTTTAAACACGGTTATTAGTGCCCACATTTGTGCGGTGCGCTGTTCTTTTGTGCGATACACAGTGCTTTGTAACACGCATAGCTCTTTGCGAGACAAATGCACTTTGCGCGAGTTTCCCGGAATCACGGCAGATTCCAGGGCGCTTGCTCGGTGCTCACACGGTTAACCGCAAACGCACTTATAAGAACAATATAACTATTACTAAGATTTTGACCATTTGGATTTAAGACATGTCACTACCACACGTTATCCTTACTGTCCTAAGCACTCGTGACGCGACTGGCTACGACATTACTAAGGAATTTTCTGCTAGCATCGGTTACTTCTGGAAGGCAAGCCACCAGCAGGTTTACCGTGAGCTAAACAAGATGGCTGATAAAGCCCTCGTTACCTGTAAACTTGAGCCTCAGGAAGGCAAACCAGACCGTAAGGTTTACTCAATCACTGACGCTGGCCGCGGGGCGCTTGGCGAGTGGTTTGAGCAACCAACCGTACACCCAACCGTTCGTGATGAGTTCTCAGCGAAGCTAGCGGCTTGTGCAGTTCAGCCTTCAGCGGCGTTCCGCATCCAACTCGAAGAGCTTATCGAAGAGTCTAAAAAGCTGGTTGCACACTACCGTGAGATTGAAGCAGCCTACTACGCAACACCAAGCACGCTAGAGAAGCACGCACGCCTTGAGCGTCTGACTCTTCGTCGCAACCTACTTGCACGTCAAGCATGGTTAGACTGGGCCGAAGAAGCGCTTGCTGAGCTAGAAGCACTCGCGTAATCAACTACTGATTCAACGCATAGCAAAACGCCAGTCTACAAAGACTGGCGTTTTTTGTTTGGGACTAAAACTCTCGGTTATGCTTCAGGGCGAACGCCGAGTGTGTGGCACAGTGCGTAAGTCATTTCTGCGCGGTTTAGGGTGTAGAAGTGGAAATCTTTTACACCTTCACGGCTCAGTACACGCACCATATCGATCGCTTGGCTCGCACCCACCAATTGGCGAGTCATTAGGTCGTCATCTAGACCTTCAAACTGTTTTTGCATCCAACCTGGTACTTTCACCTTGTTCATCGCTGCAAAGCGTGACGCTTGTTTAAAGTTGGTCACAGGCAGAATACCTGGAACAATCTCTACATCGATACCAGCCGCTACACAGCGGTCACGAAAGCGTAGGTAGCTCTCTACATCAAAGAAGAACTGAGTGATCGCACGGTTCGCACCCGCATCCACTTTACGCTTTAGGTTAAGAAGATCCGCTTGTGCACTCTTCGCTTCTGGGTGAACCTCAGGGAACGCAGCGACTGAAATATCAAAATCATGGCGAGATTTTAGTAGTTCAACTAGGTCAGACGCATACATGTCTGGCTGACCGCCGCCTTCTGGAATATCACCACGCAGAGCAACGATGTTCTTAATGCCATTCGCCCAGTAATCTTCGGCGATATCGATAAGCTCATCACGTGACGCATCAATACAAGTTAGGTGCGGCGCTGCCACAAGGCCTGTCTCTGATTTAATTTCTTTGATGATAGAGTGCGTACGGTCACGCTCACCAGAGTTAGCACCGTAAGTCACTGAGACAAACTTAGGCTTGAGTGTTTTTAGGCGATGAACCGATTTCCACAGCGTCTCTTCCATTGTCGGCGTGCTCGGCGGAAAGAACTCGAATGAAACATTAATATTGTCCGATAGCTCAGCAATATTCTGGTTCAAAGCATCAATGTGGCCTGCGTGTGTGTATCCCATGGTCCTCTCCCTAATCACCAAGATTGGTTATCCCATCCAATCTCAGATTAAAACCTGTCTGTCTTTAAATGATGATTTTTTAATTTTTGACGTTTAGACGTCTATATGTCTACAGAATGAAATGAATGGGTTTTAAAGTCAATAGAGGGATTATGAATTTTTTTCATGTGGAGAGTTAGGGAAATTGAAGATCACAAACAAAAACAGGGAAACGATTTCTCGTTTCCCTGTTTTTGTTTAGAAGAAGCTCGACATCAAATTCAAATCCGACTGAATCGCCCCTGCAGTCACTTCTCGACCGGCACCAGGACCACGGATAACCAGCGGATTGTCTTTATACCACTTACTCTCAATCGCAAAGATATTGTCGCAAGGCAGAAGGTTTGCCAGCGCATGCTCTTTTGACAGCGCTTCAATCCCTACACGAGCCTTACCTTGTCGATCTAAACGAGCAACATAACGCAGCACTTTGTCTTCACGTTGAGCCTTCTCTAAACGCTCTTGCAAGATTTCGCTAAGCAGCGTGGCTTTTTCAAAGAAGCCCTCGAGTGATAGCTCAGCAAGCTCTTCAGGCACCAAAGACTCCACCTCGACGGCGTCAGGCTCGATATCGAGTCCTGACTCACGAGCCAGGATGACTAGCTTACGCATCACATCAGAGCCATCGAGATCTGAGCGAGGATCTGGCTCGGTTAAGCCCTGCTGCCACGCTAGGTCGACAAGCTCTGCAAAAGGTACAGAGCCGTCAAACTGCTGGAACAACCACGACAAGGTGCCCGAGAAAATCCCTGAAAGCGCAACGATGTCATCACCACTTTCACGCAGGTCGCGAACGGTATGGTTTATTGGTAACCCTGCGCCCACAGTGGCGTTGTAGAGCCAGTGTCGACCGGTTTTCGAAAACGCATCTTGCACGGCGTGATAGTCATTACTTGGAGCAGAGCCCGCAACCTTGTTCGCTGAGATGAGGTGGAGACCATGCTCTGCGATGCTGACGTATCTTTCCGCCAGTGCCGCACTCGCCGTCACGTCTAACACCACGCCTTCATCATAGCCTTGGAGTGCCGCTAGGCGTTGTAACCAGATATCACCCTGGTATTCAATCGCTTCGTCTTCGTAACGCGTAAGTACCTGCTGCTCGTCGATGCCATCTTCATCAAACCAATAGGTTTGGCTATCGATAACCGCGACTAAGTTGAAACTCATACCACGACGTTTCTCGAGCTCGCTTTTCTGCTCTTTAAATAGTGATAGCCAGCTTGAGCCAATATTGCCTTTACCACACAGAGCCACCGCAACACGCTTTTGCGCTTGGAATAGCTGAGTATGGACCGATTTCACGAGAGGTTGAATGTCTGACTTACGTAGCACAGCAGCAAGACTCAACTGAGACTCAGCTTCTGAAATAAACTCAACTGGCGCATGTTTAAGTTGCTGATAGAAGCCAAAGCAGTGGTTGGCATTTTTAGTCACGCCCGCCCCTACCGCAGCCAGCATGGAATAGCCTTCTTTGAGCTTAATCTCAGCTTCAATCGCCAGGTCTTGCAGCTCAGTAAGCGCGCCAGAGGCAATTTCAGCGGTATAAGCAAGACGAAGTCGAGATTGGTCCGCCTGCGCTTCGAACGCTAACGGTGCCAATTGTGCACGCTTAAGACTATTAAGCACTTCAGTCTGTGCACGCTCAAAGTCGTGACCCGCACCAAATGCCAGTTCAATAAGCAGAACTTCATCGAGTGACGTGATGATTTTTGCGCCGCGCCCTGATGCAAGCACACGCTCAATGCGTGTTGAACCAGACTCAGATTGATAGCTGCAGCGTAGATTCAAGTCCATCGCACTTTGAGCAACAGGCTGAAGCGTGCGGCTGTGCAACACAGGTGCTGCAAGACGAGCCAGTTCGCTGGCTTCATCTAAACGCAGCAGAGGCAATAGACATGCATCGCTCACCACACGTGGATCCGCACTGTATACACCAGCCACATCACTCCATATCGTCACGCATGACACTTCCGCCAATGCGCCAATGACAGTAGCTGAATAGTCAGAACCATTACGACCCAGCAGCACGGTTTCGCCGCATTCACTTTGTGCCATAAAGCCAGTGATCACCACACGGTGATGCGCATGCTGCGCCAATACTTCTTTGATTAGCGGGTATGATTTAGCGCGGTCTACCTCTGGCTGAGTGCCGAACTCAGCGCGAAGGAAGGCTCTTGCGTCTTGTGCCACTGCAGGCAAATCGCTCTGTCTAAGCAGTGCTGCCAATAGGCGTGAAGACCACACCTCGCCGTGCCCTAATACCGATGCGCGCTCAGCGTCTGTGAGCGGATAGCTAAGCTCACCAAGCGTGCTAAATTCGTCGTGTAACTGAGAGACCAGACCTTCGGCTTCTTCACCTGTTAGTAGTGACTCCACCAGCTCAATCTGAAACTGTCGAAGCGCCTGCAGGTGCTCGTGAGCGATACGCCCATCTTTATTGAGCGCATCTAGAAATTCGATGAGACGGTTAGTGGTTTTACCCGCCGCCGAGACCACAATAAGGTCTTCTTCATTAGAGTAGTCTTTTAAGATAGAGACCACTCGGCGATAACATTCAGGGTCTGCTAAGCTGCTGCCGCCAAATTTGTGCAACTGCTTACCTTGTCTGTTATTCAGGGTACTGCTTTGACTCATGCCGGCTTATCCTCTAAATGCAGATGCTTTCTCAAACGCTTGGGCAAGGTCATCAATCAGATCTTGCGCGTCTTCTAGACCAACCGAAAGGCGAAGTAGCTGCTGAGAAACGCCCGCTTCGGCTAACGCTTCTTCACCCATCGCACGATGCGTCATAGAAGCAGGGTGGCAAATCAGACTTTCGACGCCGCCAAGAGACTCAGCGAGCGAGAATAGCTCTAGCTCACCAACAAAATACTTAAGCTGCTCAAAGCTACCAGCAAACTCAAAGCTCAGCATAGAGCCAAAGCCAGATTGCTGCTTCTTGGCAATCTCATGACCTGGGTGCTCAGGCAGGCTTGGGTGATAAATCACTTTCACCAATGGTTGCGGCTTAAGAAAATCTAGGATCTGTTGCGAGCTCTCTTCATGGATGCGCATGCGAGCGCCAAGGGTACGAATACCACGCAGCGTCATGTAGCTATCAAATGGCGTGCCCGTCGCACCGATGCAGTTGCCCCACCATGCGAGCTCTTCAGCATGCTCTTCGGTTTTAGTGATCACCACACCGCCAATCACGTCAGAGTGACCGTTGATATATTTGGTCGTTGAGTGAATCACAAAGTCTGCGCCAAGCTCGAGAGGCTTTTGGTACACTGGTGTCAAAAAGGTGTTGTCTACCGCTACCAGCGCACCGACCTTTTTCGCTTTTTCGCACACGGCGGCAATATCGACAACGCGCACAAGTGGATTAGACGGCGTTTCAAGTAAGATCAGTTTTGGCTTTTGCTCAAGCGCGGCATCGAAGGCTTGCTCGTCACTTTGGTCGACAAAGTTAACCTTGAAGTCCCCTTTTTGCGCACGCGTGTTGAACAAGCGGTACGTGCCGCCATAACAGTCATGGGGAGCAATAATCGTGTCTTCTGGACCTAAGAAAGCAGACACCCAAAGGTTGAGTGCAGAAGTACCACAGTTAGTCACTACCGCGCCTTTACCGGATTCCAGCTCATACAGAGCGGTTTCCAACAAACCTCGGTTTGGGTTTCCTGAGCGGGTGTAATCGTAAGTCGGCACTTCCCCAAACGCAGGGAAACCATAGTTAGTAGAGAGATAAATAGGTGGCACCACAGCGTGATGCTGGGTATCCGATTCGATACCAGTACGTACGGCTATTGTCGCTGGCTTCCGATTGCTCATAGAAACTTCCTTTCTCAGATCGCATGGCTAGTTGGTGTAACCACAGTGTCTACTTTTACCGGTAATATGGGAACCGGCAAACGCCACAAACGTTAAAGAATTAACATTGCATTAAAATAAATGTCCACATTCGTTGTCCCACTTTACTTTCCAAAATGTGAGACGTCAACACTTCTAGACGTCTATATGTCTTTGCTTATGGCAGTAAATCCCGCTAAAATTGCAGCATTCTTATTATTACTATTTATGATTAACAGAGCGAAGGTGTGTAATGGCAGATTGGAATGGTGAATACATTAGCCCATATGCGGAGCACGGTAAGAAAAGCGAGCAAGTAAAAAAAATCACAGTGTCTATCCCGCTGAAGGTGCTAAAGGTATTGACCGATGAGCGTACTCGTCGCCAAATCAATAACCTACGCCATGCAACCAACAGTGAACTATTGTGCGAAGCTTTCCTGCACGCGTACACTGGCCAGCCGCTTCCGACCGACGAAGATTTAAGAAAAGACCGTCCTGATGATATCCCAACAGAAGCGAAAGAGCTGATGACGGCGATGGGGATTGAGTTTGAAGCGTTTGATGAAGAGTAAGTATTAAACGGAAATACAAAAGACGGTATTGATACCGTCTTTTTTATTACTTTAAGTTCGTGCTATTACTAGCACCTCTTCTCGTCATCCTTTTTCATTCGTCATCCTCACGAAAGTGAGGATCTTTATCAGCGCGTATGGTGCTCAATTTGTGTGAGTCACTCGCTATGAAAGATCCCCTTTTTCAAGGGGATGACGAAAATGAGACTGGATGATGAGCAACAGCGAAACTAAACAGTGCAGAGCTAACAATAAGCTGTTGAACTATTAAGCCATATAGCTATCAGGCAACTCAATACGCGCCACACCAGATTCAACTGCTGCTTTCGCTACCGCTTTAGCCACACGAGGAAGCAAACGCGGGTCCATTGGCTTTGGAATGATGTAGTCCTTACCAAAGGTCAACGCCTCAACACCTGCGGCATTCAGTACGTCTTGTGGTACTGGCTCTTTCGCTAGCTCACGAATCGCTTCTACCGCTGCCAGTTTCATCTCATCATTAATCTCACTCGCACGCACATCAAGAGCGCCACGGAAGATAAACGGGAAACACAGCACGTTATTTACCTGGTTCGGGTAGTCTGAACGACCTGTACCCATAATTAGGTCATCACGAACCTGATGAGCAAGCTCAGGTTTGATTTCTGGATCTGGGTTTGAACACGCAAATACGATTGGCTTGTCCGCCATCAGCTTAAGCGCTTCTGGTGGCAACAGATCAGGACCGGATACACCTAGGAATAGGTCCGCACCTTCAATCACATCTTCTAGCGTGCGCTTATCTGTGTTGTTGGCAAACAGCTCTTTGTATTCGTTAAGATCGTCACGACGAGTGTGGATCACACCTTTGCGATCCAGCATGTAGATCTTCTCACGCATCGCGCCACATTTGATCAACAGCTCCATACACGCGATCGCCGCCGCGCCTGCACCTAGACAGACAATCGTAGTTTCTTTTAGATCTTTACCCTGAAGCTCGATAGCGTTGAGCATACCTGCTGCAGTAACAATCGCCGTGCCGTGCTGGTCATCGTGGAATACCGGCACATCACAACGTTCGATTAGGCGTCGTTCAATCTCAAAACAGTCTGGCGCTTTAATATCTTCTAGGTTGATACCACCAAAGGTGTCTGAAATGTTCGCAACAGTATCTACGAACTCATCGATAGTGCGGTGTTTTACTTCGATATCAATGGAATCTAGACCCGCGAAGCGTTTAAACAGTAACGCTTTACCTTCCATAACTGGCTTAGACGCCATTGGACCTAGGTTACCAAGACCTAGGATGGCGGTACCGTTAGAGATCACTGCAACCATATTGCCTTTCGCAGTGTATTTATAAACATTCTCGGCATTTTGCGCGATTTCACGTACAGGTTCTGCCACACCAGGGCTGTAGGCCAGTGCGAGATCAGCGGCTGAGTTGGCGGGTTTAGTTAATGCTACTTCGATTTTTCCAGGTACAGGGTTGGCATGGTAATCAAGCGCTTGCTGGCGAAATTCGTCAATTTGATGGTCATCGGACATGGTTAGCTATCCTGCTTTTATAAGACTGATTAGTTACTTAGATGTAATTATGAGTATAAGCCCGTTTATTTTTATTCGCGTTGCTTCTAAAGGGTTACACACACAGAGTGGGGACATTTGAACGGAGAGGAGGTATCTCTGATGTTCATTACTCTGACGAACTAATACTACGCGAGTTTATTAGGCTTTTGAATGGATGGAAGTGATGAAGCGAAGAAAAAAGTAGAGATAGGTAGCACGTTATGCAAGCGGATGTTGACAGGTAAACAAACAGCTAAAAAGCAAAAAGGACGCCGAAGCGTCCTTTTTTAATCTGCAAAAGTAATCATTACTTCTTGCTAGATAGAGCACCGAAACGCTTGTTGAAGCGATCAACACGGCCGCCAGTATCAACGATACGTTGCTTACCAGTGTAGAATGGGTGGCACTTATCACATACGTCTAGGTGGATAGAATCTTTACCTAGAGTAGAGTTGAATTCGAATGTGTTGCCGCAAGAGCAAGTTGCTGTTACAGCTTTGTATTCTGGGTGGATACCAGCTTTCATGGGAAACCTCAATAATTTAGGCCGTGTCGCCATCCGATTCTAAGCCGGACACCACACGTAGTTAATAAATAGATGATACCATCGCTTTGCATTTCAATATGAAAGCAAGAAGCCATGCCATCAAGGCGCAGTATAGTAATGAATAGTGCCAAGGGAATCAACTAAAATTGCGACTTTTTTCGCCACCTTCGGTGAGCCTTAGCCGATAAATTGATTATCCAGTCTATACAAGGCGACCCATACCGTTAGAATAGACGTCTTCTTTATCAATATCGACCTAACTATGCGCCCAAATGTCGCTCGAGTGGCTCTTCCCGTCCCACTTGATAAACAGTTTGACTACCTCGTCCCTGCTCACCTTTTTCCTGTGGTTGGCGGGCGCGTGTCTGTACCATTTGGACCAAAAACGCTCGTCGGTATTGTGATGCAATTTAGTCATGAGTCTGAGTTTCCGATAGACAAACTCAAGCCGATAAAGGCGGCGTTAGATACGGCTCCCGTTTGGTCTAAGCCTCTTTTTGACCTTATCTCATGGTGCAGCCTTTATTACCAGCATCCACTCGGCGACACCTTGAGTAACGCGCTACCCGCAGCCCTTAGAAAAGGCAAGCCTGCTGAATTTGCCGCAACCGTGGAGTGGCAGATCACAGAAGCTGGCAAGACTCAATTAATGTCCGGCTTTGGGCGAGCGGTGAAGCAAGCCAAAGTCATGCATATGTTGGAATCTGGTCCGTGTTCGCATCAGCTGTTTATCGACAGTGACGTCAGCACTAGCGTACTCAAGACACTGACAGAAAAAGGCTGGATCACGTCGATAGAGAGACAAACCCAGCAAACTCATTGGCCAGAGGCGATCTGCAACGATCCTATCGATCTTCGCTTAAATGCCGAACAGGCCGTGGCGATAGCGTCGGTCAACAGTCAGACTGAGTTTGGATGCTACTTGCTTGAAGGGGTCACGGGTTCAGGCAAGACCGAAGTCTACCTGCAGATGATTAAGCCCATACTGGAGCGCGGACAGCAAGCTTTGGTGTTGGTGCCGGAGATTGGCTTAACGCCGCAAACCATTAATCGCTTTCGTAAACGCTTTAATGTGCCCATTGAGGTTATCCACTCTGGTCTTAATGATACTGAGCGACTCAACGCGTGGTTAAGTGCACGCGACAAAGTAGCGGGTATTGTTATCGGTACGCGCTCGGCGCTACTCACGCCATTTGCCGACCTCGGCATTATTATTGTCGACGAGGAGCACGATACCTCATACAAGCAGCAAGACAGTCTGCGTTACCATGCCCGTGACGTCGCGGTGATGCGTGCTAACAAAGAGCAGATCCCAATTATTCTTGGCTCTGCCACGCCGTCTATCGAAACGCTGCAAAATGCACTGGCGGGCAAGTATCATCATTTAATACTGAGCCAACGAGCAGGCCTTGCGGTGCCGACGACCAATAAGGTCATTGACGTCAAAGGTCAGTTTCTGGAAGCTGGATTATCAGCGCCACTGATTGCTGAGCTGCGCCGCCATTTAGAAGCAGGCAACCAGGTGATGCTGTTCCTCAATCGCCGTGGATTTAGCCCTGCCCTGATGTGCCACGAATGTGGCTGGACAGCAGAGTGTCACCGTTGTGACGCTTATTACACCTATCATCAGTCGAGTAACGAGATCCGCTGCCACCATTGTGGCTCACAGCGCCCTATCGTTCATCAGTGTGAAGGCTGCGGCTCGCATCAACTGGTTACCGTCGGTGTAGGTACAGAGCAGCTTGAAGCTCAGCTAGAAAGCCTATTTCCCGAATACAATACCATTCGTATTGACCGAGACAGCACCAGACGCAAAGGCAGCCTAGAAGCCGCGCTCAATGCCATCAAGAACAATGAGTACCAGATCTTAATCGGTACCCAGATGCTGGCCAAAGGGCACCATTTCCCTAACGTCACATTAGTCGCACTGCTTGACGTAGACGGGTCTCTTTATAGCAGCGATTTTCGCGCTTCAGAACGTTTAGCGCAGCTATTTATTCAGGTAGCTGGACGTGCCGGACGCGCAAGCAAGCCCGGAGAAGTGCTGCTGCAAACGCACCACCCAGAGCACCCACTGCTGCAAAGCCTACTTCATAAAGACTATCGCCATTTTGCCGAGACCGTGATTGAAGAGCGTAAACTGGCACAGCTGCCTCCGTTTAGCTTCTTAACCTTAGTTCGCGCCGAGGCCAATAACAGCAATGATGTTGAGACCTTCTTGCGTCAGGTCCGCTATTCATTAGAAGCTCATCCACTGTTTGATAGCGCTTGTATGGTACTAGGACCGACCCCAGCACCAATAGCCAAACGCGCAGGAAAAGCGCGCTGGCAACTCATGCTTCAAGTGCCCTCAAGACCACAGATGCAAAAAATCATCACCGCAGCCAAGCCGGTTATCGCGCAATTACCGCTCGCGAAAAAGGTACGCTGGTCGTTGGATATCGAGCCACAAGATTTAAGTTAATCAGTAAAATTTGATTAATAACAAAACGATAACCGCCGCGAGTTGTGATATGCTTCACAATTGTATTGCAAAATCTGTTAATCAGACCGTAACTTTCATTCGATAAATGAATAATATTTATTATTAGTTCATGATTATAAAAACGGATTTTGAAAATCTATTTATTAGATAAATTAAACATTTAACACAGCAATAACCCATCGCGAAACATAGCACTAAATAATAATAGTTATTCGATAGGTCTAGACATTTAAAAGAGGACAAACGTTTATGGCGACAATGAAGGATGTTGCCCAGCTTGCAGGCGTCTCTACGGCTACGGTATCAAGAGCTCTGATGAACCCAGAAAAAGTCTCATCGTCTACTCGAAAGCGAGTTGAAGATGCGGTTTTAGAAGCTGGCTATTCTCCAAATTCACTCGCACGCAATCTTCGCAGAAATGAATCTAAAACCATTGTGACGATTGTACCTGACATCTGTGACCCATATTTCTCCGAGATCATTCGTGGTATTGAAGATGCCGCTATGGAGCATGGCTATCTCGTATTACTGGGGGACAGCGGTCAGTCGAAAAAACGTGAAACCTCGTTTGTGAACCTCGTATTCACCAAACAAGCTGATGGTATGTTGCTGTTAGGAACGGATCTTCCTTTCGACATCAGTAAGCCAGAGCAAAAGAACCTGCCACCAATCGTCATGGCGTGTGAGTTTGCGCCTGAGCTTGAGCTGCCAACCGTTCACATTGATAACCTGACCTCTGCGTTTGAAGCGGTGAACTATCTCTCAAACCTTGGGCATAAGCGAATCGCTCAAATTGCCGGTCCAGACTCAGCGTTCTTATGCCGCTTTAGACAGCAAGGCTACCAGCAAGCGCTGCGCCGTGCCGGCCTGCCAATGAACCCAGCGTACACCGTGAAGGGTGATTTCACCTTTGAAGCAGGTGCTAGACTTGTTCGAACCCTTTTGGCACTGCCAGAGCCACCAACCGCAATATTCTGTCACAATGATGTGATGGCGATTGGTGCTATGCAAGAAGCGAAGAAATTAGGGCTGCGTGTGCCTCAAGACCTCTCGGTCGTCGGCTTCGATGATATCCAATTTGCTCAGTACTGCGATCCACCGCTAACGACGGTCTCACAGCCTCGCTATGAGATTGGGCGACAGGCTATGTACATGATGCTCGAAGTGCTAAAAGGCGCCGATGTAAGAGCGGGCTCTCGTCTTCTGGATACAGAACTTGTGATCCGCGACAGTGCGGCTCCTCCAAGAATCCTGTAGTTAGCACGATACTGACTTGCAACTTGACCTTGTGGAATTTACCATGAGGTCAGTAAGTTATTTCAATCAGAACCTATCTAAGTGGCAAACCGAGACTATGTAAGACGGGGCAAAGGCACCAGCCGCCGACCTGCAAAAAAGAAGACTTCCGGTAAAAAACCGTGGCGCAGTGGTCTGCTGGCAATTATCTTAGCCGGCGCGTTTGGCTACGGGCTATACATACTCAGTAATGACCCAGAGCCACCAAAGCCACAACCCACAGTCACCAAGCCCGCTAAGCCGAAACCAAAGCAAGCTAAGCCGATTCCACCGCCTCCTGAAGAGAAATGGGACTACGTCGAAACGCTGCCAAAGCGCGAGGTTGAGGTACAAGCTAAAGAGCAGGTGGTCTCTAAGATCCCATACATCATGCAGTGTGGCGCTTACAAAACCTTGGCCCAAGCCGAGGCACGTAAGCTCGATATCGCCTTCCAGGGCATTTCTAGCCAGATCCGCAAAAAAGAAGGCAGCAGCTGGTTTAGAGTGGTACTTGGACCATACAAACTAAAGCGTGATGCCGAGCGTGATAAGCATAAGTTGCAGCGCGCTAAGATTGAACCTTGTGCTATTTGGAAAGAAGCGCAGTAAGCTCCTCCGCGGCTCAATAACGTTCACCATTGCTTCGTTATCTTCACCACCGCATCTTCACACCCACTCAGCTTCTTCACGCCCACTCCGTCATCTTCACGGAAGTGAAGATCTCCTGAAGCGCTTGACTCACTCAAATCAATCGAGTTTGCTAAGCGCTGTGGGAGATCTCCTTTTTCAAGGAGATGACGATATAATGTGATGATATTTCTTGCTTCGTGTAGAGGCTATTTTTCTCGCCCCCTAAGTTAAACACTTCCCTAGGGCCTAGAGCCATCTTTTCCCCAGTCCCGCTCTTCCCTCCCTTGAATTCCATTCCTTGCGTCCACATATCCATTCCATAACCGAATTAAAACCAATAAGAGGCAAACGTCGTGACTACTATTGTATCTGTACGCCGTAATAACAAAGTCGTGATCGCTGGTGATGGACAAGTATCCCTTGGCAACACCGTAATGAAAGGGAATGCCCGTAAGGTTCGTAGACTCTACAACAACCAAGTATTAGCAGGCTTCGCTGGCGGTACCGCTGACGCGTTTACTCTATTTGAGCGCTTTGAAAGCAAACTGCAAATGCATCAAGGTCACCTGACTAAAGCCGCGGTTGAGCTTGCTAAAGATTGGCGCAGCGACCGCGCACTTCGTAAGCTAGAAGCACTATTGGCCGTTGCCGATGAAACCGCTTCGCTTATCATCACTGGTAACGGTGATGTCGTGCAGCCAGAGAATGACCTAATTGCAATTGGCTCTGGTGGTAACTTTGCACAAGCGGCTGCGACAGCACTACTTGAAAACACAGAGCTCGATGCACGTGAAATCGCAGAAAAAGCCCTAAAGATTGCTGGTGATATATGTGTCTTCACTAACCATCACCACACAATTGAAGAACTCGATAGCGACGCTTCAGAAAACAAGTAACGTCGACTAAAAATAGAATTTCCCAGGCTGCTGACGAAGTACGTCATCCCTGCATAAGCGGGGATCTATTGTTAGCAAGCACCAAGCCTTTGAGTAGATTCCTGTCTTCACAGGAATGACGTGCTTTTAAGCATGACACTGAAACTAACTAGGTCATGAGTCGAATTTCAAACTGACGAGATTTAAAGTCAGAAGTTTTGTAAGGAATTGATTATGTCTGAGATGACTCCTCGCGAGATTGTTCATGAGTTAAACCGCCACATCATTGGCCAAGACAAAGCAAAGCGCTCTGTGGCTATTGCCCTGCGTAACCGCTGGCGTCGCATGCAGCTTGAAGAGAGCTTGCGTGTCGAAGTATCACCAAAAAACATCCTCATGATCGGTCCAACAGGTGTGGGTAAAACCGAGATTGCGCGCCGCCTAGCTAAACTTGCCAATGCACCGTTTATCAAGGTAGAAGCGACCAAATTCACTGAAGTGGGTTACGTGGGTAAAGAAGTGGAGACCATCATCCGCGATCTTACCGATGTAGCGATCAAAATGACCCACCAGCAAGCGATGGAAAAAGTAAAATTCCGTGCAGAAGAGCAAGCTGAAGAGCGCATCCTTGATGCCCTACTGCCACCAGCGCGTGATGCTTGGGGTCAAAACGAGCAACCTGAAGAGACTTCATCGAATACACGTCAGATCTTCCGTAAGAAACTGCGTGAAGGCAAGCTAGACGACAAAGAGATCGACATCGAGACTGCGGCTCCGCAGATGGGTGTGGAGATCATGTCTCCTCCTGGTATGGAAGAGATGACCAATCAGCTGCAAAGCATGTTCCAAAACCTTGGTGGCGACACTAAGAAGAAGCGCAAACTAAAGATTAAAGAAGCATTCAAAGCGCTAACAGAAGAAGAAGCGGCGAAGCTGGTTAACCAAGAAGAGCTAAAAGAACAAGCGATCTACAACGTTGAAAACAACGGCATCGTGTTTATCGATGAGATTGACAAAATCTGTAAGCGCGGCGAAGCGTCTGGCCCTGATGTGTCTCGTGAAGGTGTACAGCGTGACTTACTGCCTCTTATCGAGGGCAGCACGGTTTCTACCAAGCACGGCATGGTGAAAACAGACCACATTCTGTTTATTACATCTGGTGCATTCCAAGTGGCTAAACCATCGGATCTTATTCCTGAGCTGCAAGGTCGTCTACCGATCCGCGTTGAGCTAGAAGCGCTAAGCAGCGATGACTTCAAACGCATCCTAACTGAGCCAAAAGCGTCGCTAACGGAGCAGTACATTGCCCTGATGAAGACCGAAGAAGTGGACGTAGAGTTCACAACCGACGGCATCCAACAGATCGCAGATGCAGCATGGACAGTTAACGAAACCACCGAGAACATCGGCGCTCGACGTCTACATACCGTTATGGAACGCCTAATGGATGAGATTTCATTTGAAGCAACAGACAAGCCTGGCTCTAAGCTGGTGATCGACTCTGGCTATGTGAAGTCTAAGCTTGGTGAGTTTGTGGAAGATGAGGATTTGAGCCGCTTTATTTTGTAGTGGTTTATAGGCTTACTTTAAACGGCGCTTTCTTCGAGCGCCGTTTTCGATTCAAGTATATAGACTGGAACTCATCCTAAAATCTATTTCTACTATTGTCGTCTAAGCACCTTCTACTATTCACTTATCAAACTTCCGTCATCCCCCTGAAAAAGATGAACTTTTGAAGCGCGTACGGTCTATGCCATGTACGCAGAACCCTGTAGTCATAATACTTTAGGATCGAGTCACTATTATGTTAGTCACGCGCGCCGGGAGATCTTCACTTTCGTGAAGATGACGAAAGTGGCGAAGATAGCGAGGTAGCTGAGTATAGTGACGGTGGTGAAATCGGCGATTAAGGTTCGAGTGAATGGCTGCGAAAATAAAGTTCATGGAACTTATGATATAGACAAGAAAAAATAGGTCGTCATCCCCTTGAAAAAGGGGATCTTTTACAGCGCGCACCGACTACGCCGTGTACGCAGACCCTCTCATCACAGTACTTTAGGATCGAGTCACTATTATGTTAGTCACGCGCGTTGGGAGATCTTCACTTTCGTGAAGATGACGAAAGTGGCGAAGATAGCGAGGTAGCTGAGTATAGTGACGGTGGTGAAATCGGAGATTAAGGTTCGAGTGAAGGGCTGCGAAAATAAAGCTCATGGAACTTATGATATAGACAAGAAAAATAGGTCGTCATCCCCCTTGAAAAAGGGATCTTTTACAGCGCACTCCGACTACGCCGTGTACGCAGACCCTCTCATCACAGTACTTTAGGATCGAGTCACTATTATGTTAGTCACGCGCGTTGGGAGATCTTCACTTTCGTGAAGATGACGGGTGTGGCGAAGATAGCGAGGTAGCTGAGTATAGTGACGGTGGTAAAATCGGCGATTAAGGTTCGAGTGAAGGGCTGCGAAAATAAAGCTCATGGAACTTATGATATAGACAAGAAAAAATAGGTCGTCATCCCCTTGAAAAAGGGGATCTTTTACAGCGCACTCCGTCTATGCCATGTACGCAGACCCTTTTATCACAGTACTTTAGTATCGAGTCACTATTATGTTAGTCATGCGCGTCGGGAGATCTTCACTTTCGTGAAGATGACGAAAGTGGCGAAGATAGCAAGGTAGCTGAGTATAGTGACGGTGGTGAAATCGGCGATTAAGGTTCGAGTGAAGGGCTGCGAGAATAAAGCTCATGGAACTTATGATATAAACAAGAAAAAATAGGTCGTCATCCCCTTGAAAAAGGGGATCTTTTACAGCGCGCACCGACTACGCCGTGTACGCAGACCCTCTCACCACAGTACTTTAGGATCGAGTCACTATCGTGTTAGTCACGCGCGTTGGGAGATCTTCACTTTCGTGAAGATGACGTAGGTAGGGAGTATGGCGTAGGTAGGAAATATGGCGAGGGTGACGGAGATATGAAGATAACAAGAGTAGTGAAGATAACGAACGTGGTGGAGTTGACAACGGCTACCACAAATCTGTTGTCAAATCTCGCCAATAGGGATTGTTACTCGTCACTAGTTCGTTTTTCCATTCTCGATTCCAATGTTTAAGCTGTTTTTCGCGTGCTATGGCATCTTCCATTGAATCAAAGAGTTCGTAGTGAACCAACAAACTGACATTGTACTTTTTAACAAATCCATCCGTCACGCCATGCCTGTGCTTCCACATACGTTGCTGTAAGTTTGAAGTGACTCCAATATAAATAACGCCGCGACCCTTTGAAGTGGTAATGTAGACGCATGGTTGCTTTGTCATACTAAATCCTTTTTTCCTTTTGATTGGGTTAAAACACATCCATGCTAAAGTGTTTCTGGAATTAGATTTACGGCGCACTTCACGCCTTTCCCAATATCATACTAATCTCATACTACGACCTTATAGTTCACGCGTGTTTAGCCTGTTCTGCTTTTCCCGTATACTAAAACAAACTGTTAAACTAAAAATCGCACATGAACTCATCTTTTCGAATCTGGTTAGACGCCGCCAGACCTAAAACGCTTCCACTTGCGCTGGTATCGATTGTGACAGGTAGCGCCCTCGCCTTCTCCAAAGGAGAGATGTCATGGAGTGTTGCAGTGCTCGCCCTGCTCACGGCCACGCTGTTGCAAATCTTGTCCAACCTCGCTAACGATTATGGTGATGCGGTAAAAGGCACCGACAACGAAAACCGTCTCGGTCCAATGCGTGCGATACAGTCTGGTGAAGTCACGCAGCAAGACATGAAAAAAGCGATTATTTTGAATGTTGTACTGACTATCGCTTCCGGTCTATTTTTGGTGTTGCATGCCCTTGAGTCACTGCAGAACATTCTCGCCTTTATTGGGCTGGGCGTGTTAGCCATCGCTGCGGCTATCGCCTACACCGTAGGTAACAAGCCCTATGGTTACGTTGGTCTTGGCGATATCTCCGTCTTTATCTTCTTTGGCTTACTAGGCGTCTCTGGTACCTATTTCCTGCACACTGGATACCTCGATACCTTGCTATTCTTACCAGCAATTGGCTGCGGACTGCTGGCGGTTGCGGTTCTCAACGTCAACAACATGCGTGATATCGAAAATGACAGCGCGTGTGGCAAACGCACCGTCGCCGTTCGACTAGGTGAGCACAAAGCGAAGCTGTATCACTTTATTCTACTTATGGCTGCGGTAGCGGCTTTTGCTATTTACCTATCGGTTCAGCAGTCACCGCTTTGGATTAGCCTGCCATTTGTGCTCAGTCTTGTGGTCGTACTCAAACACGGCAAAGCCGTATGGCAAACAACGCAACCAGCGCAAATCGCCCCTATGATGCCTATCGTGGTGAAGTGCTCATTAGTTACTAATATCCTGTTTTCTGGAGTGGTTATAGCTCAAACTCTGATCACTTAATTGAGCCTTGTCATTGCATTGACCTATTCACCCGATATACTCGATTTATACTTTTTGTAAACTGCATAGAAGAGTCGCCATGGAATACAGTACTTCAGCCCTATGTGATATCTACTTAGATCAAGTAGACGTTGTTGAACCAATGTTTAGTAACTTTGGCGGCAGAGCCTCGTTTGCAGGTCAAATTACCTCGGTAAAGTGTTTTGAAGACAACGGGGTAATTCGCGAGATGCTAGAGCAAGATGGCGTAGGTCGCGTTTTGCTTATCGACGGTGGTGGTTCGCTACGAAAAGCGCTGATTGACGCTGAGATAGCCCAGCTTGCGGAAGACAACGAATGGGAAGGTATTGTAGTTTACGGCTGCGTACGCGAAGTAGACGAGCTCGAAGATATGAATTTGGGTATCCAAGCACTCGCCTCTATTCCTGTTGGCGCCGCTCAGTCTGATGTTGGTGAAGTCGATGTGCCAGTGAATTTTGGTGGCGTAACCTTCCTACCAGAAGACTATGTGTATGCCGACAATACCGGCATCATCTTATCTCAAGAGCCTCTGGATGTGAGTTTCGATGAAGAGTCTGATGAGATCGAAGAGTAACAAGCCTCTGTCTCGCATCGATTAACAACTTATTGAAGTCCATAAAAAACGGGAGCCATTTGGCTCCCGTTTTTACATTAACTCTTTCAGCTATTAAACCAGCAGAGATTAATCGTTACCAAACAGGTCTCGCGTATAAACCTTTTCAGCTACGTCTTCGAGTTCAGGCAACATACGGTTCGAGATAATCAAATCCGCTTCCTGTTTAAACGTATCCACATCGCGAACCACGCGCGAATGGAAGAAGTGCTCTTCTTTCAATACAGGCTCATACACAATCACTTCGATGCCTTTCGCTTTCAGGCGCTTCATAATGCCCTGAATGCTCGAAGCACGGAAGTTATCAGAACCAGACTTCATGATAAGACGGTAAACACCAACAACTTTCGGCTCGCGCTTTAGGATCGATTCAGCAATGAAATCCTTACGAGTGCGGTTCGCATCCACGATAGCACCAATAATATTGTTTGGTACCTCTTGGTAGTTCGCCAAAAGCTGCTTGGTATCTTTCGGTAAGCAGTAGCCGCCGTAGCCAAACGAAGGGTTACAGTAGTGACCACCAATTCGTGGGTCAAGCGCGACGCCTTCGATGATTTGACGCGTATCCAGACCCAAGGCTTCAGCATAAGAGTCTAACTCGTTAAAGTAGGCCACACGCATCGCCAGATACGTGTTTGAGAATAGCTTCACCGCTTCGGCCTCAGTGGAGTCAGTGAACAGCACATCAATCTCTTCTTTCTGCGCACCTTCCACCAGCATGTCTGCAAACACTTTAGCTCGCTCACTGCGCTCGCCAATGATGATGCGAGAAGGGTTGAGGTTATCGTAGAGCGCGCTGCCCTCACGCAGAAACTCTGGCGAGAAAAAGACATTCTCTGTGCCCAGCTCTTCACGAACGCGAGATGTATAACCCACAGGAATCGTCGATTTAATAACGATCACAGCATCTTTGTTTACCGCCAAGACATCTTTAATCACCGCCTCTACAGAGCCAGTATTGAAGTAATTGGTTTGCGGGTCATAGTCTGTTGGCGTCGCAACAATTACATACTCTGCACCAGAGTACGCTAGCGCTTTATCCAGCGTCGCAGTGAAGTTCAGATCGTCACGCTTTAGAAATGCCTCAATCTCAGCATCAACAATCGGCGATTGCCCATTGCATAGCATCTCAACTTTCTCAGCATTAATATCAACCGCCACTACCTCATGATTCTGAGCCAGTAACATCGCATTTGATAGGCCTACATAGCCTGTTCCAGCAACCGCTATTTTCATTATTCCGTCTTACAGTTAATTTGTGATTGAATTGATTGTTCCTGCTGCCAAACCAAATCCCCGATACCATCAGTCGGAATAAAGCCTGTGGGAGCAGAGAGCATAAGCTCACGCAGTCGTTGCAAGTCATAGTCATTCGAAGCTTGCATAAGTAAGTCTAAGAGCTCACTGTACTCAGACTCACTCATTGATAATTCTTGTGCTGTCATGATTCGCGAATGTGACGTTTGAGTCACACTATCTCCGATAAGCAGCTCCTCAAACAGCTTCTCACCCGGTCTAAGTCCAGTATAGAGAATTTCAATATCGCCCTCAGGGTTATGGTCACCTTTGACCTCTAAACCTGATAAATGGATGAGGTTCTTCGCAAGATCTGCAATACGTACAGGCTCACCCATGTCTAACACAAATACATCACCTCCCTTTGCCATAGCACCAGCTTGAATGACTAGCTGAGCAGCCTCAGGAATTGTCATAAAGTAGCGAATGATGTCTTTGTGCGTAACTGTAACCGGACCACCTTTTGCTATTTGCGCCTTGAATAACGGGATCACCGAACCGGAAGAGCCCAGTACATTACCGAATCTTACCATCGAAAGCATCGTAGAGTGTTCAACTTGATAGCCTTTGGCTAATGCCTGCAAACCAAGCTCGGCTAAACGCTTTGTCGTACCCATCACATTTGTTGGGCGAACCGCTTTATCTGTTGAAATGAGCACAAACGCATCCACGCCCGCTTCAATAGCAGCACAAGCCGTGTAATACGTTCCGAACACGTTGTTCTGAACAGCTTCAACCACATTATATTCCACAAGAGGAACATGCTTGTATGCCGCTGCATGATAGACGGTATTGATAGCAAAAGAGCGCATGGTTTGCACCAATCGTTGTTGATTTTGCACATTACCGAGCAGAGGAACGATATTGATAGAAGGCTCCAAGTTTAGCTGCCTAAGCTCCCTATCAATTTTATATAGAGAAAACTCGCTAGCTTCAAACAGAACAATAGTACTTGGCTTGAACTTTACTATTTGCCGACAAAGCTCCGACCCAATTGATCCCCCAGCCCCAGTAACCATGACGGCCTGTCCCTTGATATTGCGCTCGAGCAATGCCTTGTTAGGCATAACTTTATCTCGTCCCAACAGATCATCTACACTGACTTCTTTTAGACTGTCGATAGTGACGACACCATTAACCAAATCATCAAAGTTAGGAATAGAGAGCACATTGATATCAAACTGAGATAAAAAAGAGAATACTTCCTTTCGTTTTCCCTTTGATATCGATGGAATAGCAAAGATGATTTTACTCACTTTTTGGCGCTCGATTAACGACGTCATTGCACTGCGTCCATAGACTCTAACACCAAGCATAGATCGTTTGTGTAGCTTTTTGTCATCATCGATAATAGCTTTCACATTATAAGTATGACCTTTCTGGAGCATACTTATAAGTTGCCGCCCAGCTAACCCTGCCCCATAAACGATAACACTCTGCCTGTCATCTCTCTGGAATAGAGCAATAAAGTATGCGGCAATAAAACGAGAAAAAATAAGAAAAATCAGAGAGAAAGCAAAGAACAGAATCGGAACCGTCCTAGGCAACATGATTTTGTTAAAATAGGTATAAGCAACCATTGCGAAAGCAGTCACTAAAATTGCTATAAAGTGCATTTTGAGCAGGTTTTCGAAGGAAAGTCGCATTATCTGTTGATAAGTACCAATCACCGCTCCAGTAACAATGAAAACCACACTTATAACCAATGACGTCAATATGTAGGCGTCGTGATCCATCAAAAACTCTAATTGATAGAATCTGGTGTACAGTGCTAACCAGAAAGCAACATTGACTAAAACCAAATCAGAAAGGAACAAAAAGGTATCTTTCAACCGTCTGGTCACAGTAAAAGGAGGCAGCATAAGAACATCAACCTAAGTAAATCATATTAAAAACTCAGCTCAACTAAGCTTGAGCTTCCCACGCATCGAATTATCTATTACCCACATTAACCCAAGAAGGTAAACGGGAATCGCCGATAACATCGTTAGAATGCCAAAGAGTCCCCCGGCCATAAATAAGAAGCCGATAAGCGCAGTATAACGCAACAACGGAGGGCATAGTGATAGCGTATTGAGCACCAAGCTTTTATGTTTCAAAAGTACACATATGGCAATCAACATAGCAGCAAACGCCACGATAATCATTGTCGGACTAAGCTTAAACAGCCGTGAGAGAGAAGTTTTTCCACTCCCTCCCAGAAAGAAGTATCTTCAAAAAAGTACAATAGGTTCTTGATTAACCATATTGCTAAAATTGGAATGAACGCGCAAAGGCACCGCTTTACTTTTTGACTATTCTTCTTGAAGCTAGTGTTATTAGACTTGATGAAAAGCAGATTAGATATAAAGCAGGTGAAAACAATAATACTGACACCGCTGCTAATACTAGATAGGAAGAGTGACGCAATAATATCGATGCTCTTAATTGGTCTCCCTTCCACCATCTCGTACGTCACCTTTAGGAGCAGGGTTATAGCAATGAAGGCATACAAAACGCGACCATTAGCATGGATAACCAAAAAACCGATAGTAAGCCAGAGCAACGCATAATATTTTTCAAACCGACCAAGCAAATGAATGGCACATTCCCTCAAATACTTGAACAAACCCAGAAGTAGTATGGGCACGGATAAATAAAACGCTAAATCGTAGTTTAGCCCAGTGACCCAACTCAGAATAACTTGTGGCAGCAACATTAAGAAGCGGATGACATGGACGTGATAGTACATCTCCCCGCCAGACCAAGCTTCATTGAAGTTAAATATAAAATCTTTTACTTGTGCTGGCATCGAATAATCACCAAGAGCCAGCCCCCCCAAAAGACACAAAACGACTGCAGCCTTCTCCGTGCTGCTTATTGGAAAATCTTTACTACTCATGCAATTAATCTAAGAACTCTCTGAACCAAAGCTCTACGGCCATAAGTGCGCGTATTTCTCGCGTATGGTTCTCTTCACCTGAACAGTGCTTTTCATACAGCCAGCTCACGTACTCTTCGTCAAACAACCCTCTTGAGCGCGCTTTGTCACTGAACAATAAGTCATTAACCATATCTTTTAGCTCGTGTTTCAGCCAATTACCAATAGGCACTGTAAACATTTGCTTCTTTCTGTACGCTAATTCTTCACCGATTAAACTAGAAACAGATTTTTTGAAAATGTACTTTGTTTCTCCGTCATTGAGCTTTAGGGGACCAGGAATAGAGAATGCGAGCTCGATCATTCGAAAATCTAAGAAAGGAGCGCGATTCTCAATAGATACAGCCATCCCCATGCGATCAGGTTTTACTAGGTTGTTTCCTGACAATAGAAGCTTTGTATCCACATAAAGCGCCTGATTAATTCTGTCGTGATGCTTTACACTGGCAAACAACTCAACAGCATATTCATGACTGTCAAAACCGGTAACAGCTTGCTTCATTGCGTCGCTGTATAGCTCTGTCTTCTGTCCTTGCTGAAATAAAGAAATACTCTCCAGATACTTTATCTGGAACTCACTATCATTGAGACCGTTCAAATCCTGTGCGAAAAAATGCTTGTACTTATCGTAACCAGCAAACAGTTCATCTGCACCATCACCCGTTAGAACCATTTTGACTTGCTGTGAGGCAAGTTCCGCCACTTTATAAGTTGGCATAAACGAAACATCGCCATGCGGCTGGTCACAATGATAAGTCGCTTTACTCCACAAACCGAGAAGATTGGCCTCTACCTTTTCACAGACATGCTCAGTACCAAACCTATCAGCAGCCATCTGCGCAAAAGGGGATTCATCATATTTTTTATCATGGAATCCTATAGAAAACGTTTTTACAGGGCGAGCAAGATTCTGACTCATAAAGCCAACTACAGTACTAGAATCGACACCACCCGATAAGAACGCGCCGAAGGGAACATCGGCTCTAAGGCGTATTTTTGTCGCATCATCAATTGTGGTGTTAAGTTGCTCAATCCATTTGGATTCTGACTTAACTTCTGGTTGCACTGCCGCTAAGTCCCACCATACAGTCTCGTCAACATGTCCATTTGATACCGTAAGGTACGTTCCCGGCATTACATGGAATACACCTTTAAACATCGTCAATGGTGGCACCACATAGTTGTATGAGATAAAGCTATCTAGCGCTTGGTGGTTGAGTTGGCGTTCAACTCCAACCTCTAAAATAGACTTAATTTCAGAGCCAAACGTAAGCCGTCCTTCATCTTGGTGGTAATAGAATGGCTTCTCCCCGACTCGATCTCGAATCAGAAACATCTTGTCGATACGTTTGTCATAAATACTGATAGCAAACATACCATTTAGCATAGGTATAAAGTCGATACCGTATTTTAGATAGAGCTGAAGAATTACCTCAGTATCACAGGTTGTCTTACAGGCGAACTTCGTACCCTCTAGTTCTTTTGCAAGCTCAACGTGGTTAAAGATCTCACCGTTTTGAACGACGATAACTTGTTGGTCTTCAGAGTAAAAAGGCTGCTGCCCGTGCGCAATGTCTAATATGGCTAGGCGCTGATTGCCGAGAGCTCGCCCATCAGCGTGATAATAGCCCATTCCATCTGGACCACGATAATAAATCACATCTCCCATCGCTTTGACTCTAGCGTCATCAATTGAGCGATTCGAAAAATCGAAGTAACCAAAAATTCCACACATATCAGTTGCCGCCTTTTTTGATGATCTGTTGCACCGTCATCAAGATTATTTTCATATCTAGCATGAAGCTATGTTCACGCACATATTGTAAGTCTAATAGAGTGCGCTGTTCATGGGTCGCATCGGAACGAACTGTTGCTTGTGCAAGCCCAGTGATTCCGGGTTTTACACTCGTACGCATTTTCCACTGTTCTTGTGTGTAATTTTGCTCTTGTACCGGAACGTCAGGTCTAGGACCGACAATGCTCATGTCGCCAAACAACACATTTAATAGTTGCGGTAGCTCGTCGATACTCGTACGACGAATAAAACGGCCAACCTTCGTGATTCTTGGGTCATTAGCTTGTGTGTAGTAAGGCCCTGTTTCAGAAGCATTGAGCTTCATACTGCGAAACTTATACATACCAAACGTTTTTCCGTTGATACCCACACGTTTTTGACGGAAGAATGGCGTACCAGGGTCATCTATCATGATGAGCACTGCCACTACGACAAGGACAGGTGACAAACACAGCAAAACCATGACTGACACGAAAACATCAAACACTTTCTTCATCACATCTCTTTCGCTATCTGTTCCACAATACTAACTAGAGCTTGGCGGTCACTCTCAATTTCTTGCTGATTTCTCTTTTCCAAAGAGTCAAGCTCCCGATACAATTTCTCAACTTCGCTCCGAAGCTCAACTTTAGATTGTAGCTCGGCAAGCGTCTGAGAGCGCTGATGAAACGCTCGAGACAAAATCACTGCAGAAGAGCCCAGTCTGACGTGCTCCGCCAACACTAATCGCGCAGGTAACGTCCCCTCACCAATTCGAGCAATTCCCCCAAAACCAAACTTCTTACCAGCGCCTCTTATTCTACTGGTCAACTTTTCAACATACCCTGACGATAGAAGCTCAAACATAAACGTCATATCGAGCTGCCTATGGAGATCATTTAATCCAATGTAGCACTCATCAAAATACGGGCTCTCGACGTAATCGGCTAGGTTCTCAGCTGCGGCTTTCGTTTCAATTAGGGGAATAAACCTTGCTCTGCCATCGATCATTCTACCAACTGCATCAATGTCTGCTGCGGTTTCAAACATCGGAAGCATAATAATATCAGCGCCATTATCAATTGCGTTATCCACCTCCGTAGAGGTCCCATCGTGCAGAGGGTTAATACGGACTAACAGTTCGACTTCTGGAACAGCATGTCGGATATCACCCACGTCTTTCATGGAATGTTGGCTAATAACCGTATCTAAATGCCCTTGACGCTCAAACTTACCCATTATCTCAAGATCAACGAAAATACGCTCAATCTGACAATCAACGGCAAAGCGTGCAATATCCACCTTATTGGTGATAAACATCAACTTCATTTTATCTCTACCACTTACTCATTCTTCGTTTAATCAACAAGAGTACGCTCACCATGATGAGGCCTATTGACACGCCTACTAATGTCACACTCACCAAAGGCGCAAAGCTCAGCACCCAGCTTTTGCTCGCCAAAACTGACACGTAAACCAGCGCTAAGACACCTAAGCCGGCAACAGTCAGTTTCGAAATACCGGAAAACAACCAATATTGATGTTTTCTTTTTATCATCCCGATAAGGCTCAAGGTCATCGCTGCGTAAAATGACACCAAGCTATACAGCAGCTGCGAAATACTCGGTTGATAGAGTAGTAAAAAGCCAAAGAAGCCCCCACCTAGCAACGTTGTAATCAAGAATGGCGTTTTCGTATCTCTTCTCGCAGAATAAATCGCTAACAATATCCCGTTTATACACTGAAAAGGTAGACACCATGCATAGAGTGACAAATAGCGACCTATGCTTACAAGTTGCTCTTCTCTGAGCGCCCCCCACCCATATACAACTTGAGCGGCCAGTTCACTATGCTCACGCAATGGAATCAGTACTAACAACGACATAAATAGTACCAAACAAACGACAATTGAGGCCATCTTGAAGAATCGTACTTCGTCACCGTCGGCATAGACACCCGACAGTTTTGGTAGTAAAACGATACTAAATGCCGTCGATAATACGATAAGTGGCAATTCTACTAGCTTGATCGTGTAGTTGACTAAAGAGAGTGCCCCCTCTCCCTCTATCGAAGCTACCGTTCTGACAACAACGGGAAGAGCAAAAATAATCCCCCCGGAAAACAAGGCATAAGCATAGCGCTTTACCAACTCTGGAGTAATGAGCCATTCCATTCGATGGGAGATGAAAAGAGGGAAACTTCCAATTGAAACCACCTGAGATAGCCAGCGCAGCAAAGCAGCAGCAACCACACTCAGCGCAATGTAGGCAAACCCTCCCCCAAGACTGACTGTGAGAACAATGGCGACAATAATAGTCAAATTAACAATCAATGTGCCAAGCGAGGTCACCGTAAATCGCTCTTGCGCGTTCAGGTAAGCCAAAGAAGCTCCTGTCGCTAAAGAAAACGGTAACGCCAACAAGCTTAAAAAGAACATACCTTGATTATGTTCGACAAAATTATTGTCCATACCAAGCGCTAATGAGCCTAGCAATTCCCCCTTAAACAGATACCCCACGGCAACTAGCACGCAACCAAGCAGAAGCATGATGGAACTGACCTGCTGAAACAGCGCTTTCGCACTAGACTGCTCTAGGCGCTTGAACTCTGGGATAAGCGCCATACTTAAGGCGCCGCCCATCAATAAGCTCACCAAAAAATCTGGTGTCGTGAGCAAAATAACGATGAAGTCACTGCGCTCGGTCGCTCCATAGGCATTGGCTATGACTATTTCTCTGAAAAAGCCGCTGATTCGACCGATCAGAAGCCCGAAAGAGACAATAGCTGCACTTAATGCGATGTTTTTAACGTTCATTATTTAGTATCGGCTAGCGAGGAAAACAACAGCTTTTCAATTTCATCAGAAATGTTATTCACAGCAACACCGTCATAGAGAACAAAATCATCGCTCAGTTTATCCAGCTCATTGATTATAGCTGGATACAAGTCCTCTTCGTCAAACACAGGGCTAGACATGCCAAGGTTAAAATACGAGTTAAACTGATTGTAAACTGTACCCTCAAGACTCACTAAACCAAGCCCCATAGCCCTGCCTTCTAAGCCCACGGTACTTATGTTGGTGACGACCACATCACTATGAGCTAATCGATCATGCAATGGATCATTTCTGTCTGAAACCTTAATGTTTGGATATAAGGAGTAATCGACGTCTTGATTTGGATGAGGTCTAAAATAGACTTCCCACAAATGCTTTTCTGCGAGTTCATTCAGTTCTTTACGTACTCTATCCCCAAAACTACCGTCAGCTTCAAAGCCTGGATATTGAGGTAAACTTGCAGGCAAGTGACAGTCAGCGAATAAAATTCGCGTCTTCGAACCGTCAGGTTGGCGTTGAGTTTGCTTTACACCGTCGAATACTGGGGTACCTGTAACAACAATCTGAGCGTTTGGGTTCGTAGTTCGACTAATGATACTCTGTCTAACAGGCTCTGAGAGCACACAGATGGTATCAGCTAGACCATCATTCGCAACATCAAGCACACCAGAAGTTCCACCTTCAATCCAGATACCATCATTAATGCATAGCGATGGAATAGAGTGTTTTTTCGCAGCGGATAGCGCGGCTCTCTCCGCTCTAGGGGCATTAGTAGTAACAACAATATCGGGCTCTAGAGCCGCAATAATGCGCTCAAGTGTACCTTCAGGGTAAAACACCGCCCTACCTTGTTTCTGAAAAAGAGCATCCGCTTGTTGCTCACCGCATGTTTCAACTAGATCAAAAAAAGAGCATCCCATGTAAAAAATACTGTCCTCGAGACTTACCGGACCATTTGAAGCAATGCCCCTAGCAAGTTTTTTTCCATACTTTTCAACAGCAGGGTCGTACAGATGCTTAAAATCGCTGAACGTAACATAAGGTACATTTCTACTTTTCAAATAAGGAGCAGCCATAGTCAATGCCAATATAGTCACTGCATAGTCTTGCTTAAGTCTTTGGTAAAGCGACTCAACAATCGTGACATGCCCACCACCGTAGCAGACCATCAGTATTTGTTTCTTCAAACCGTTACCTTCCTTGATATTTTCTAATCAAAAAATCCGCAATATCGAAATCCAATTGATTATCAATATCAATCGAGCACTCAGATGGCATCTGATAAGCATAGGTCGTATCTTTATATGCAAGCTCCTTCGTTTGCCTCACCTCATCTGCATCATAGATATAAAGCGCACCGTTAAGTCGATAATACTGCTCTAAATCTTGAGATCGCGCCGCAGCACCATCTTTCAAAAAGCTTCCCATTGAACCATCAGCTGGCAAAACATTTGCCCAAAGTGGCGAGTGTTCACAAGGAGCTACCGAAACAACTGAGGTGGCCCTCTTTTCAAAATAGTACTCTAGAGCTTCATCAATATGTTGAGAGTTCCTAAGTGGAGAAGTTGGTTGAAGCAGTACAACAATGTCGCTATTTTGCCCAAATTGGTTAAGTGTATAAATAACCACATCTTTTGTTGTGGCTGTGTTTGTGGCAAGCACCTCAGGTCTAAGCTCAGGCACCGGCACTCCACAATCAGCGGCAACCGCCGCTATCTCTGTATCATCGGTGCTCACAAACACATCATCGACATATTGACTACCCAATGCGGCATCAATAGTCCAAGCTATGAGCGGCTTACCTGCCAACGGAAGTACGTTTTTCCTTGGTAGTCTTACACTGCCGCCCCTTGCTGGTACTATGGCAAAGACTCTTTGACCGTGAATCATTAAAGCAATCCTAAGGTATGAATATCAGTTTGAGCACGATTGAAGTCATCAATACGACCGATATCCAACCAATATTCATGAATAGGGAACATCAGCACAGACTGTTGATTACTAATCTGTTGCTCAAGAAGTGTAGGCATATCAATTTTGACATTTTTAGGCACGGCCTTGAAAATACTTGGTGCAACTACATAAATACCTGCATTCACAAAAAAACGTTGGATTGGCTTTTCAACCATTTTGGTAATCATGTTTCCCTCACCCTCAACAACGCCATAAGGGATTTGATAATCATACTCGCGAACACACATGGTAGCGTCTGCTTGGTTTTCGTTGTGAAATTCAAGCAACCTCTCAAAATCGACCTTTGTTAGAACATCACCATTAATCATAATTAATGGCAAGTCGTCAGAAAGAGCATCTGGCAACAAACCTAGAGCCCCTCCAGTTCCAAGAGGCTCTTTTTCATTGACATAGCTAATACTTACACCGAAACGTTGACCATCGCCAAAGTGTGCTTCAATCTGTTCGGGCATATAATGCGTTGAAACATAAAAATTAACAAAACCAGCTCGAATAAAGCTTCGAAGCACTGTCTCCAAAATCGGCACTCCACCTATTTTCAGCATAGGTTTCGGGCAGTCATCTGTAAGGGGTCTCAATCGTGTGCCGAATCCTCCAGCCATAATAAAAACTGGGTTTTCATAATTCGGTTGGCTCAGAGCGCCATGAAGTGTTTCTAGCCCAACAACGATGCCATCTTTCAACAATGGAATAGATAGGATACCCTTTTTTTCCATTATCTTTGCCAGCACCTCTTTTGAAGTGCTCACATCAGCAGTCGTAGCGTTCGTATTCATAACTGATGCAACACTTGCTGACAGAGGTACATCATCAAGTATACCTCGGCGAATATCACCATCAGTAGCAACCCCCAAAAGTCGATTGGCGTCATCAACGACCACGACAATCCGCAGCGCTTCTGTGTTAATGATTTCTAAAGCATCGCGAAGTGACTTGGTAGGGGCGATTAAAACATTTTCCCAACAGTGACTCATGAACTACATTCCCAACAATACGATTTACTACAATTAATTACTAATATACAAAGACTTACAAGGTAAACACATTTGCCCTTGTTCAAGATTTCGAGTAACGACGGCGCCCGCTCCAATTGTACTTCCCGAAGCAATTTCAATATTTTGAATCACCGTGGCACCAGCACCCACAAAGACATTATCACCCGTTTTCACTTGGCCACATAATATAGCTCCCGGAGCAATATGATTGTTGCTACCGACGAGGCAATCGTGCTCAACGATAGCTCGACTATTAACAATCGACATGCTCTCAACTTTAGAACCAGTATTTACAATGGCACCTGGAAAAATTTGTACCCCATCAGCAATGACGGAGTGCTTAGAAACGAGAGCTGAGTCCGCTATGACCGTCTCAAAATGATAGCCTCTAGCTAGGAAGTATTGGCTAACTCGAAGTCTCACCCTGGAGTTTGGCAACTGACCAATACCATTTACTAGCCTTACCCCTTTTGCTGAATAACTTAGCACTTTTGCATCACAATCTAAGTGCCTAATTGTTTCAAACAAAGGGGATACCGGTTTGTCAGGGCTTACAAAAGCAACCACCTCTCTACCTTGCTCTATCAGGATATCCATTAGAGCGGTAGCATGGCCACCAGCCCCTATCATAATGATGGGTTGTCGCTCAACATTATCCAACGATAAGCTCTCCCGAGCGGTAATCCTTGGTTGCTACAGTGCCTAGCAGAGACCAGTATTGACTTGGAGATAAACCGTCACCCGGACGTTTTATTGTCAAGTTCTCCTTAGTAAACGCCTCACCCGCCTTAATCGCTGCGCATGCTACGATACTTTTTCGAACAATCGGCTTATTTTTCACCTCAGACAAGGTAGGTTTTTTAACACCATTACCCAGCGCTAGTTCAACCTGACGAATTGAGGTCACCATTTCAGTTAGCTCATCCGGTTCTAACGATGCTCTGTGGTCAGGGCCTTCCATATTCTTGTCTAGAGTGAAGTGCTTTTCTATCAAGCAAGCACCTCGAGCAACAGCAGCAATAGGCACCGTATTGCCTTTGCTGTGATCCGAGTATCCAACCTGTAACTCAAAAGACTGTTGTAAAGTATCCATAGCCTTCAGGTTTATCTCATCAAAGGGCGCTGGGTATTCAGTTGTACAGTGCAGTAATGTCACCTTTTCTTTGAGAGCTTTCTGTCCTTCGCTTGATGCATAGGCCATTTGGAAAGCGAGCTCACTTGGGGTTTGCTCCTTATCAGCAACATAACCAAATGCAATAACACCTAACACCTGTTCAACTTCAGCGAGTGTCGCCATTCCCGTTGATACAATGAGATCACAACCCGAACGTGCGTGGTCCAGCACTAAAGGGAAGTTAGTAATTTCTCCTGAAGGCAGCTTCAATCGCTTCAGGCCAAGATCTTCCACTAAGAATGAAAGACTCTCTTGATCAAATGCCGTAGATAAAAACTCAATACCGAGCGACTCACAATGTGCCAACAGCTTATGATGGGCCTCATAAGATAGCTCTAGCCGGCTAAGCATAGCCAACTGAGACTCTTCCTTCTTGGTATTCGCGACCTGGTATTTGGCTTGCTTAGCCTCTTCTGTTACGAGATTCTTCGCTTTAAAAGTTTGAAATTTAACGACATCCGCACCAGCTTTATGCGCCGCGTCTACTAATTTGAATGCGAGTTCTTCACTACCGTTGTGATTGACACCCGCCTCAGCAATAATCAGTGTCATAATATTTCCTTAATGAGCATAAACGCCTCAGCTGCTTCAGCATTGCATTGAGTACCTCGAACATAAGCTAAAGATTCAAGCGCCTTTCTAGAGCGAGGAAACGGAAAGTCGTGAACTTCCGACTCAAACATTTCCAATATGTCGAGTTTGCCTGACAATGTACTTGAAATATCGACGAAGATATTCGGTCGAAAACCGCCATCTTCGGGCTTAAAGCCATGCTCAGTTTCAGACATCGTTTCATAAGCCATAACCTTTTTTACAAAAGGATATCGAAATGATTTAGTCGCAGACATAACAGCATCGAACACAATCTCATGGTCGCTGTGAGCATCATTGCGATAAACTGTAAATACCAGTTCAGGCTGAATAGTAGAGACGATATTGGATATTGGGCCAATAATCTCACCAAGAGGTAAAGTCTCTAGCATCGCTGGCGGTAAACCAAGTTCGTGTACACCCGAGAAACCATAACGCTTTGCAACATTCTCAATTTCCCGTGCTCTAATGGTGATTTGTTGTTGAGTAAACCCAGCAGACTCACTCATACCTGTTACCAATAACCAGTGAAGCTCGCAACCTTCGGAGCGCAGCCTTAAAATGGTGCCACCACACCCTAATGTCTCATCGTCAGCGTGTGGGGCAACGATCAACACCTTCTTCATAAATACTGCCCTATTTTAAACTTTTTACTGTCAGCTATCGTTAACTTAATCGCCTCTCGCCCAGAAGCTTTCACCACAATCGAATCCGACGTAGTATCAATTATTCTTCCTGGTTCAATATTTTCCGGGTACTCATGTGCAAGTAACTGGCTGCTTTTTACAGTAACGTACTCATCGTCGCACTGAAACTCAGCACCTGGGTATGGTGGCGCTAGGGCTCGCACTAAATTGTGAATCGCTACAGCTGACATTCTGAAGTCAATGAGACCATCTTTACGAGTGCGCTTTCTCCAATATGTCGCCTGACTATGATCCTGCTCGACAAACTGTGCTCTATTGGCGACCAAGTCTAAACCTATGTTCTCAATTTGCGCCTGCGCCGCAACAAGAATTTTACTGTATAAAGATGCGGCATCATCTTGTGAGTCTATTTTAATAATTTGCTGAGAAACAATGGGACCAGAATCCGCTCCACTATCCATTCTAAAAAATGTAGAAGCCGTCTCAGTCAGGCCTAGAGCCAGCGCCCAAATAATAGGGTGGCGCCCCCTATTTTGTGGAAGCTTAGCTGGATGGAAACCGATAACTCCACAAGGTGCGATTGACAGCGCTTCTTCATCAAGCAAGTAACTCCACCCAACACAGAAAATAACATCTAGGTTAAATTGGCGAAGAAATTCAGTAGATAGCTGTCTCTGCTTTGGTTCTTCAAAATGGTATGGTATATCGTGATCAATGCAAAGATCGGTCAAATTACAGAAGTCTGCGTTGACAGAAGAACTTTCTCTTGTCACGACCGCTACAACATCTAGTCCTGGAACTTTAAGTAGAGTATCGAGTGCCATTCGACTCGAATCAACGCAACCTATAAAGCCAACTCGCATTATTTCTCCTGCCCTAAGTCATAAAACTGTTTGTAAATAAGGTTAGCAGTATCCACTTCTAATAACTGGTTTAGAATTTTAGCTGAGCTATCCCCCTTACCATAAGGGTTTTGTTCAGACTTACATTGAGCCTTAAATAATGAACTGCGCGCTTTCTCGATAGCCTTTACGATCGAGCTTTCGCTGCCTTCACAGTGTACAACCGTTCGCCCTGCAAGACGCCCTTTCTGCCTATCGCCAATATTAATCGTTGGTACTCCAAATGTAGGGACCTCAATAAGCCCACTAGAGGAATTACCAATCACCAAATCACAATGCTTCAATGCGCTTAAGTAACGTAACTGCCCGAGCGAGGTCACGAGTAATACTCTATCAGGAAACTCACTTTTAAATTCATCCAACACCTTAATTAATGCACGCCCATGCGTATCCGCGTTAGGGTAAGTGATAACAAATCGGTGTGTTGGATAACGACGAAGAGCACTCAATAAATTTTCTAGCTCACTAATAGCGCCATCATTACTTAATGTCACAGGGTGGTGCGTCACAACCATATAGGGCGCATTAGTCAAATCAAACTCGATAGATTGCGATAATTCATCAATATCAAGTAGATCCAACGCAACAATACTATCAATGCCAGGAGCGCCGACATTGAACACTCGATCTGGCTGCTCACCAAGTTGAATGACTCGCTGTCGATACTCTTCCGTGGCAGTGAAGTGAATGTGAGACATTTTTGTAATTGAGTGCCTAACGGCCTCGTCAATCAACCCCTCTGTCGTCTCCCCACCATGTATATGTGCAATGGGAATTTGAGCAGCCATAGCGGCCTGGCAGATGGCCATAGACTCAAAACGATCACCCAATACCACCAATAAATCAGGTTGGTTTCGCGCAAACGCGTCAGCAGCAGAAATAAGCGCTAAGCCCATAGACTTGGCAATCCCAACTGGCGTGTCAGACGAGAGCAAGAACTCCAGCCTTTCGGTGATAGGGAAACCATCTTTTTCGATTTGGTTAATCGTCTTACCAAACTCTGGTGACAAATGCATTCCACCCGCAAAAAGCTGGAGTTCTGCATCGGGGGACTCATGTAACCCTTTAATAACCCAATACAACAAACCGTACTCAGCTCTTGTTCCGGTAAATATTGCTATCTTCTTCATCCAATCCTCACAGGGGAGCTAGGTAGGTTAACAACTCGAGACTCAAAATATCGCGAGTGCGTCAAATCTCCACATAAGGCATTGGCAAACATAGGGAGTTTAATCATCAATTGCCAAATTGGCCTCGTCATGACACCTGCATCATTCGTGATTCGAATAAGCGTGTCCCTCTCAAGCTGCGATGTACACACTACCGCATTTAACCAATAGTTTGATGAAGCATAATCTGGCTCCTCGACAAACATATAATCACTGTTTTCGAACAAATCTTTATAGCCCATCGCTAACTCACGTTTTTGTGCCAAATATGCACTCAATGACTCCATTTGAGCACAGCCTAGGGCCGCATTAAGATTCGGCATACGATAATTGAACCCGGGCTCATCATGATAAAACTCATAGGGGTGAGGGACTTTTGCCGTCGTCGTCACATGCTTGGTCTTCATACCTGCCTCTTTCGTTTGGCAAACCACCATACCACCGCCTCCGGTTGTAATAATTTTATTGCCATTGAAACTAAAAGCGCCATACTCACCGAACGTCCCTGTATGCTTACCTTTATAGAATGAACCCAGGCTCTCAGCGGCATCTTCGACTAAAGTAAGCTGCCACTTCAGACACACTGATATTAACTCATCCAACTCAACGGGATGACCAAAGGTATGCATTGGCACAACAGCCTTAATATGCTGCCCAGTCTTTCTATGAATACACCCTTTTTCAGTTAGTTCAGCATGCTCAGCCAAATAAGCTTCAACCGCGTTCGGACACAAACCAAGGCTTACCGGCGACACATCGACAAATATCGGCTCGGCACCCATGTGGTATAAAGCATTGCAAGTGGCGACAAAAGTCAGTGCTTGTGTGATAACTAAATCACCACGACCAACGCCCGCCATATACAAGGCCGCATGCAAGGCTGCGGTCCCATTAACCGTCGCTACCGCTTTCTTGGTTCCGGTATAGACTTCCATCTTTGCTTCGAATTCATCAACATAGCGACCGACACTCGAGACAAACGTGCTGTCTATCGTAGACATCACATATTGCTTCTCATTACCATCAAAAGCAGGAGCATGAAGCGGGATAAATTCATCTGTTTTGTAGGTATCACGTACAAATTCAACAATGTGAGTTGGATTCATGACTTCCCTTCCGTTACATTTTACTGTCTAGGTACTTACCAGTTTCTTTATGCCCAAAATCAGGAATCATCGAGAAAAATAGCGCCACGATTTGCTCCTTGGTCCATGATTTTTGATCTTTCATGTCACTTATTTCTTGCTCGAACAGCGACAACAATTCAGGGTCATAGTCTGGGTCATTTTTGATAATGCCCAAATTGTCAAAGCGCGACATATCGAGCACTTCTTTATCAGTGAAAAACTCTTCAAAGTCCTTTTCACCCGTAGTATCACTCTCCGTGAACAGGCAAGGCCATTTACCTTGCTTGGGTAGCGTGTGAACAAGACTTCGAGCCTCTTCTTCCGACCCACATAAATGCGGTTCGTAACCGAGCTGCGCTAAATACTTCACCGCAATGTCTGCAAACGAAATTAGGTGCAAGGATTCACTTAACTTAGGGAAAAAAATGTCACGGTTTTCGCCAAAGATACACGACATCAAGCATAGCTCACCGGACTCTTTCGGAGTAACAAAGTAGCGTTTAATGTCGTTAGGGGCGACGATAGGCTGACGTTTTTGGATACGCTGATTGAAACCGTGAAGCAGTGAGCCATCTGAGAAAGCGACATTTGCGAAGCGAGCGGTCGAAATCGCCATTTGCTCACTCTTGCGCATCAAAAACATCTCCATGATGCGTTTAGAAGCGCCCATCATATTCACTGGATTTGCGGCTTTATCCGTAGAGACACAAAAATACTTCTTTACCCCACTTTGTAATGATTGTTCAATCGTTTTATCCGTGTTAAACACGTTGACGTCAATCATTCTCATTAAGGTAAATGGATCTTTTTCACTTCGGACGTGCTTAAGTGCAGATAGATTTAAAACATAGTCGTATGCACCATCCGCATTGATAAACGCATCATATTCAATCGACCCTATATCCAAAGCAAATGTCTGAAAATCGCCTTGAATATAACCGAATGAGCTGCGGATATCGCGCACCAGCTCCACCATGTTATTTTCACTAATATCAACAACATGAAGCTTCTTTGGCTGACGCTTAAATATCTCTTTTGTGACCGCCTGACCAATCGAGCCTGCGCCACCTAGAACAAGAAATCGAGATTCCGAAACAATACGTCGAAGTTCCTGATCATGTTTATCAATATCCTGTTCAAACAATTCTTGCTCACGGCCAATTAATGGCAAAATTTGGTTCATAAGAAAAACACCTTTAAAAACAACAAATACTGCCGTAACGCACCAGACATAGCAGCGACACCAATATTACATTGAGGCTAGTGCCTCACGAGAAGAGGCGACTCCATATTTAGCCGTGTATTGTACATTAGGATTAGCCGTAGTGCGATATCCCTAAATGGCCCTCCAGCCACTGACATTTCAGCCACATCAAATCAAAAATGCCTTACTCAGTCAGTGGTCGATATATTTGACTTTACTCCCTCTTGCTGTTGTGCACTTCCTCAAACTGATGTTACGCTCTCTTGACAAAAAACATGCTTACCTCAAAAAAAGTCAGACCATTCTTCGCCTATTTTTCGTTCGCCCCTGCAATTGACAATATTATTATTTAGAGGTTGATTCCACTTTTCGAAAGCTGAATTAATGACATTAATCGCGCTGCCGTACTCTATTAGCATCACCTGTTAAATTCATCACTCTCTGAATGAGCATTGCTCAGAAGAAGTGAGTAGCAACTAACACTGGGAGTGTATCTTCAATGGCATTTGCTCTAACCCTTCGTTATGCGTCGTTTCGTCATAAAAACAAAGGCGCAGGTCGCGTTCTTGAACTTGCTGTGATTGCAATCGCAATGGTGGCGATTGGCGCACTGTTAACAACCGATAATATCCAACTCATTTTGGCATCACTTGGTGCACTTTCCTTTTGTATCGGTTCATTTTGGTTTTTCAAAAAATCGGACGACATGCGCCGCTCTATGCCTGACTAAATCGCGCATGTACAGTATCGCTTAGAAATAAGCAATTGGCCTACACACGCTAGTAAACAATACGAGTAGAAGGCTCTAGGTAGGGTGAAATACACGCCACCAGAGCCTCTTTCGCGTACTTCTCTCCATGAATAAGATGAAGCTGCTCCAAATGGTCTTTACACCCCATTATGTAGCCCATCAAATCCTGCTGATCAGCATGCGCTGAGTACCCCGACATAGTATGTATGCAAGCTTGTACAGCAACACTCTCATTATCTATCTCAACACGTTTCACTTTATTTTGTAACTGCCTTCCTAAAGTGCCTTTCGCTTGATAGCCAGTAAAAATTACATCGCTACGGGCATCAGGTAGCAAAGCTTGTAAGTAGTCCATCACGCGCCCGCCCATACACATACCCGATGCAGCAATCACAATGGCAGGCTCACCGGTCGACGCGAGACGATTCACCAGCGCCATGTGCTCTTTATGGCTATCGATGACCACGCACTGACGAAACCCAAGCGGATAGCGCCCTGAATCACGTTTACCTTTCGCCTCAGCGGTCCACAACTTTCGATACTGGCGGTAGGCTTTCGTTATCTTGGCAGCCATGGGGGAATCAACGATGATGGGGAGAGAATCTGATAGCTGTTTTTGGTGCAGCAGAGATTCAATGTCATACAGCAGCTCTTGAGTTCGGCCAACACTGAAGGCAGGAATAATAATAGTCCCGCCATTTTGCAGGCTCTTCATTATAATAGTGAGCAGTCGTTCACTTCTTGCCTCAACGCTTTCATGCTGCTTGTTGCCATACGTGGTTTCGATAAAAAGGTAATCGGCCCGCTTTGGCGGCAGAGGGTCTGGCAGTAGCGGCGTACTCTTAGGTCCAAGGTCACCAGAAAATACCGCTATTTCTTGATTGGGCAGCTTAACTTCAACGTACGCACTCCCCAAAATGTGTCCCGCGGGGCTAAGGCGAATGTAAGTGAAGTAGCCTTGCTGTTGAGATTTTATTGGCACCCAAGAACCATACTCCATAGGTCGAAGTTGGCGCTTGATTCGCTCCAGAATGCGACTTCGCTGAACACGGGTTAAATCTAGCTGCAACCTTAATCCGTCATCAAGCATGAGCGGTACTAAGTGCGCTGTCGCGTGTGTGCAATAGATCGGACCTTGGAACCCTTTAGCGAGCAGCCACGGTAGCCGACCTATATGGTCAATATGAGCATGAGTAAGCACTAACGCACGAATGTGTGAGGTCTTAAACTCTATCTCTAGCGACTTATTTTCTGTATCACTTCCTTGAAACAAACCACAATCAATTAGCAGCCCATCACCATGGATAGTCAATTCATGACACGATCCAGTGACGGAATTTTTACCACCATGGTGTGTGGCATGAACATCATCGGTCAGTGATATCTGTTTACTCTCCTTTCGCATAACATTACCTCAGCTCGTTGATTCAACCACACTCAATGCCTGGCTTCGCTCACCCTCAACGACACCACTTTTCATTGCGCTCACCAGCTGCGAAATAATTGGGCTCACTTCTCCTTCACTGTTCACCAAGAAATAACTGTGTCCGACGGGGTAATCAAAACGCTGATTGAAACTGTCACAATCAAACTCAAACACGTTTTTTGGCAAAGCACTGAGCTGTTCAGGGCCTGTCATTCCAAGACGACGCGATGCAGTGATATTTTTGAGGTTGGCAACTTTCGAAGCCGACATAGCGAGATCATCACTGGCATAAAACACCAACACATTTTTCGCCGAATCGACAATATGTCGGCCATCTTCGCCTTCCTCTAAACAGTGATTCTCCACATCAGCCGCAACCATAAACACGTTTCGAAACAGAAGAGGCATACCACCAAGGCGCTCATCTTCTACCCATGATGACATGGCACTTTTCAGCACTCGATTTCCCATCGAGTGCGCTACAACATTCATCCGCTTTAGACACGGAAACTGCTGCTGTGAAGCCTCTCGACGCCACATATCAAACTTATAAAACAACCGAGCAAACGCCACACCAGAGTGCTCTGCTGCCTTTTGGTCATCCCAGTAGTCGTCCGCTATCGCGACAACATGGTCATCATCACAAGGCCAGATAATCGGTATCACGAGCGCCAGACCAGGTTGCTGTTTATCCAGTAACACTTGCAACTGAGCACTACGCTCAAACACCTCCGGCTCCATGTTGTTATTGAATCCGTGTAGATAGAAAAGTAGCTGGGTTTGTTCTGGTAAGGCCTTGAGTTTTGCGAACAACGTGGAAGAGAGCATCTCAACGTATTCTCCCTCCCCACGTCGCTCGCAGAAATAGAGCCATTTTGAAATGTCGGTATTTTGAGTATCAAATGAGATAGCACGATTCATTTTAGAACGTGCTGACTGTATGGGTATTCGGTTAGTGATAAATAACATGCGGCCCCCTTATTGCTCATAAAAACCATCGAGCATACGAAGCTTCTTGGTTATTTGCGTTTAAGAAGCCTGTATTTGCGAGGCAAGATGCACTCAAAGGTTAGTGCTTACACACGCAACATTGAAAATAAAGATAACTCTCTAATTTAAATTCCCCACCCTCACCAAATACACACCACCCTCATTTCCCCCTGTAACCCTCACTTCGCCGTCATCCTCACTTCCCCGTCATCCTCATTTCCCCGTCATCCTCATTTCCCCCGTCATCCTCACGAAAGTGAGGATCTCCCACCACAAGTGACTCACTCACGCCCACCAACAAACCACAGCGCGCGCTTCACAAGATTCTCGTTTTCACGAGAATGACGGAACCTAATACACACCAAGCCTCCCAATTGTCACCCCGCCCATGACTAGATACCCTCACCCAACATCCATCACCCAACATCCATCACTCAACATCCGTCATCCTAACCCAACACCCGTAATCTTCGCTTCCCCCCGCCCCCCCTCACTTCCCCGTCATCCTCACGAAAGTGAGGATCTTCCCCCACAAGTGACTCACTCACGCCCACCAACAAACCACACCACTCGCCTCACAGGATTCTCGTCTTCACGAGAATGACAGAACCTGAAACACACCAAACCTCCCAACTGTCGCCCCCGCCCATGACTAGATACCCTCACCCAACATCCGTCATCCTAACCAAACACCCGTAATCTTCACTTCCACCCGTAACCCTCATTTCCCCCTGTAACCCTCACTTCCCCCGTCATCCTCACAAAAGTGAGGATCTCCCACCACAAGTGACTCACTCACGCCCACCAACAAACCGCACCGCGCGCCTCACAAGACTCTCGTCTTCACGAGAATGACAGAACCTGAAACACACCAACCTCCCAACTGTCGCTCCCGCCCATGACTAGATACCCTCACCCAACATCCGTCATCCTAACCCAACACCCGTAATCTTCACTTCCACCCGTAACTCTCACTTCCCCACCACCCTTACTTCCTCCGTCATCCTCACGAAAGTGAGGATCTCCAACCGCGCGTGACCAACCAAAAACCAACCACCAGCCCACTACGCAACTACACTCACATATCTTGTGACAAAGATCTCAACAAACAAAAATGCATAAAAATTAACCAGCCCACTTTTACCGTCTCCCAACCGCTTAATTTTCAACCAGTTATAATCATCACTCTACAGTATTCCGCCATCTCACCCATTTGCATATTTATGTGATCGTCATAACCTAGTTAAACAGGGATCGCGACCACCACAAATCACCCTACCAACCCGAGTACTAACAAACAGAATGACCGGGTTTCTAAGGACAGTGTTCGGCTTAAACAACAAAACACAACAACAATCGTGGCCGCGAGTTAGCAGCAAAACAGTTGGAATAGTTATGGCTTGGCAAATGATCAGTGTAGTAATAAGCACGTTTGCAGTGTTGCTTATCGCACACAAACTCGCGCCTTATCTAGGCTTGGTAGACAACCCAGATTCACGTAAGCGACACAAAGGACAGATCCCTCTCGTAGGCGGTGTGTCCATAGCCATATCATTTTGCGCCGCACTCATACTCATACCCGAAATCATTCCCTTTCAAAGTCTGCTTGTGGCATCCATCGCAGGGTTAGTGCTACTTGGCGTCCTTGACGACCGCTACGACCTTAGCTGCCGAAGTCGTCTAATCGTACAGGCCTTTATCGCCACTCTCATTGCTTTAATTGCAGACGTTCAGCTAGTTACTTTTGGCGGTGCCTTTGGCTTTGGCTATGTCACGTTTGATTGGCTATCGCTGCCGTTAACGATCATTGCCGTTATCGGCGCTATCAATGCCTTTAATATGGTAGATGGTATTGATGGTCTGCTTGGCAGTTTAGCAAGTGTCACACTCCTCGCGCTTTGCCTCTTGTTTGCACTGCAAGGTGATATGGCGCACTTACAACTGTGTTCGCTACTGCTTTGCGCTATTGGTCCCTACCTTGTCTTTAACTTAGGTCTGCTCGGCCGCAAGTATCGACTCTTTATGGGCGATGCCGGCAGTATGATGATTGGCTTTGTGGTGGTATGGCTACTCTTCACCCTAACCCAACAAGCGGAATCATCCATCATCTCAACCATTGATAATTCCGTGCGCCCTGTGACAGCACTATGGCTGATTGCCGTCCCGCTTATGGACATGGTGACTATTATGGTTAGGCGCATCAAAAAAGGCCAATCACCAATGACACCAGACAGAGGGCATCTCCACCATATTTTTCAGCGCGTTGGATTTAACTCCAAACAGACACTCTTTATCATCACGACTATCGCTACGCTGTTTGCTTCAATAGGCATTATTGGCGAGCTGATTGATGCCCAAGAATCCACCATGTTCTATCTGTTTTTGGCGTTATTTGGTGGCTACTATTGGAGCCTTTCAAAGATCTTCCGCCTTACCGCCTACATTCGCCTAATGAGACGAAATCAACCTCAAGAAGCCTCTGCTGGCTGATTAATCATGAGTAACACAATGTGAATATAGATGCACAATTCGTGATATTGGTCAGTATTATCTGAAAATCGAAGTAATACGCAAAAAATATATGCAAGCCCAACTTCATATACGACCAAAACTCCAGTAACATTAAGCGATGGGTCACAAAAAAAAGAACCCAACAATTTCTAATTACATAAAAAATGTTACTCAGTAGGATACATGACTTTACTCCTCGGCTTTGTGGCGGTCACCGCCTTCATCACGTTATTTTTTGCAAGACGACTGGCGAAGGTCATCGGTCTTGTTGACAAACCCAATGTAAGAAAGCATCACCAAGGCGTAGTGCCATTGGTCGGTGGTATCTCAATCTGTATCACCGTGACCATCACAGTACTCGCGTTTGATATAGATCTTGACCATGCAGGCTTGTTTTTGTTCTCTATCTGTACTCTCACCCTGTTAGGTGCAGTTGATGACAAATACGATATTAGCTTTAAGTCTCGTATGCTGTGCCAAGCACTACTTTCACTTGCCATGATGCATTTCGCAGAGCTTGAGCTGCATACACTAGGGAACATGTTTGGCTTGGGCCATACCGAGCTAGGTGGGTTCGCAGTGTTGATTACCGTGTTGGGTGTGATTGGCGCAATCAATGCGTTCAATATGGTGGATGGGATTGATGGGCTACTTGGCGGGCTGTCGATTGTCTCTTTCGGTGCTTTAGCATTTCTTCTTTATCAAGACGGACACTCAGGTCTTGGCCTACTCTGCCTTATCTTTATCGCTGCCGCACTGCCGTATATCGGTATGAACCTAGGTTTGTTAGGACGCAAGCGTAAAGTATTTATGGGTGATGCGGGAAGTATGATGATTGGTTTTACCGTCATTTGGCTGCTTCTTAGCGGAAGCCAGGATGAGTCGGGTGCGATTATGCGACCGGTAACAGCACTTTGGTTGATTGCACTACCTCTGATGGATATGGCGGCGATTATGATTCGCCGTGTTCGTCGTGGTGATTCGCCGTTTAAACCAGACCGTGAGCACCTGCATCATATATGTCAGCGTTTAGGGCTTAGCTCGAGACAAACACTGCTGGCGATCTGTGTGCTTGCTTCGGCGCTGACTGGGTTTGGGTTGTATGGCGAGATGGCGCAGATCCCAGAGCCGATTATGTTCTATGGATTTATTGCGTGTTTTGTGGGATATGCGTTGTGTCTGTCGTATATCTGGCGTATTACGCGTTTTGTGCGCAACAAGCTGGGACAAGACGTAGGAGCTGAGGCCGCAGAGTCTAAGTAAACCCGACCTCTATCAATCGGCCTTCGACTCCCTTTAAGTTAAAGGCCGAGTTCTCAGCTGCGCTTTGCTTCAGGCATTCGTGTTAACGAGCAACGCTCAAACTACTGCTTGAACGGTTCAAAAGTATTGAAGCAGCTACTTAAGCTGAAGCCCATAGTTTTCAATATGAGCGAGTAACTCACTCGATGTAATTCGATGCTTTACAACAAAATCCACCTTGAAAGGGAGTGAAGATTGCTCTAATCGATCTTGCATATCAGCAACGACCGTCAATGTGATTGCAGTGCCTTCTATGGCAATATCGATATCAGAGTTGTCTCTGTACGTTCCCAACGCCCTTGACCCAAAAATCCAAGCATGAGTTACCAACTCGTGCTTCAAAACCACATCCTTAATCAGTTGGTAATGATGAGGTTTTAGGCCTAACGAAGTGGGCACTGTTAAATCATTATCGTTCACTTTTCACCTTTAAATACTGCGTAATTTGCTCTATTACAGGTGAAAACGAATCTAAAATCAGCGCTTGAGCTTCGAGAACATTTTCCTCGTCATAGGTGTGAGACAGTAAATTACGTTTTATTAGCGCCTCAAGCATTGTTTCACATTGTTGTGAAGAAAGGTGCCTAGCCTCCAGTGCTGTGCGGAACACGCTTCTTGGGGAAGCGACATCAAAGCCTTCGAACTCAAGTAAATCTTTAAGCGTTTTCCAAGTGAGCTCGAAAGAAAATTCAAAGGTTTGTACAAGTCCAGCCAGTTCTAGCTCATTGTAGCTCTCTTGTGCACACGCCCTTCTAAGCCTTTGTTGAGCTCTCAACAAGTTTTGCAGTCTTTGCTTCCAGCGGTCTGGATTCGAATTCATAGTAATCACCTAAAAGTCGAAGAATCTTTGACGCTACATTGAGCCCTAAACAACCAAATCAATCAAGCAATATCAGCGTTTCACTGACATCTGTCTTTTACCCGACACCCAAGCTCGACTAGTGTGAAGCGCTTAAAATTCTAGCGCCCTTACAAAGCAGCAGTGCAATGAAACTTAACAGCAAAACGCTCGTGCACCACAGGCCCACAAGAACATAGATAACGTCTAGCATTAAAACTGGTGGTGTCCACCAGCGACTAAACTAAGTCAATGTCAGCCAGAGACAGTAAGAGCCTGCGCAAATTAGAAAGGCTGATTACCGTACATAAAGCGTACAAAATTAATTGGTCGATATATCATGAGCATATAGATTTATTCATTTTAATACAGCAAGTTAGAACCGTTCATGTTGACTTTCGTTCGTATTGAGGCAATACTATAAGGGCAAAATTTGAGCACCCTTGTGAGTTTGACCCACAAACGAACAAGTACAATCCCTTGTGAATCTTGTACCCGCGAGGTTTACAATGAATAGAAACCGTCCATATGGACGGTTTCTATTCATTTAAGGCCAGCGCAACTCCCCGAGTTCCTTTATACACCTCCCCACAGAGCAAAATACAAACTTCACACGTAAAACCAACGATGTCAATCGGCTCTTTTCAGATTCATCACCGATGGGGACTTGGTTGCTGAAGTCGAATGAACTCAATCAAAATCTTACGATCAGATCTGGGACATTCATTTAGTTTGTTTTTTGCACCTCAATCGTTTCCATTTCAATCACCTTGATTATATCGGGTAGGGACTTACCCCCCCAACTCAACCTTCATTGAGTGAAATCTGCACGTATTTTAGATGCATACCGTCATTAATCACTGAGTACATACTAAGGCTTAAAAACGTTGCTCGTCCCTCATTTTGAACGGAAGGTAAGGCGGTATCTGGTGCTTTGCATTTTGGGGGGAGAAAAGCTTTGGTATGAAGTCAGTCAAGCAGCAGATGTGACCTGGGCACCCTGAAAGTAGGTTACGAAAACCAATTTATTGACGCTAACGACTCAATTTGATTAGTGGTAGTGGTGGCGAAGAACTAGCATAAATCGGTCGTATTTTTCTGGGCACAACCCCCTTGTTTTTTCTTAAAACACCCTAACTTTATCTTATAAATCATAATCTTAAATAAATATTTTGTCTGGGCATATTTCGTTAGAAAAACCGCCACATAGCGGCCCTTGTTAACCTAGTTTCTGCTTAACCAGCGCTTGGACTTGATCAATTAAGCTTTGGTCTACTCGGCTAGACTCAAAAGTCATGCGGCGTCCATAAGGACTCTTCTTCATGCGCGATTTCTAGCGGTGTTATCGAACCAAACAGTGGCAAACGCACTCGAGCCAAGTCACTTCAGTCCTTTATCACCAAATACTCTCCACATAAAACCCTAAAGCTAACGGGCACTCAAGGCTCAAGCCATATAGAGAAGGGCCACATGGTAGTGCCGCTTTATTTTGCGGAATATCTTTTGGATCATATAAACGATGCTGATTAACACGTAAATTGTTGCGAAGGGGTTTGCTTGGAGGATGTGTTATCGCTGAATTAGACTAAGGAGTCAAACACACGGGTCCTGTATTTCTATTTTGAGCAAACCTGGCGGCCGTATTGTTAATTCCCGTTAATAAAGACTTGCTAGAACCTTTTTACATCTCGACAGAAGTTTTCATGAGACCCGAGAGCCATCAGCTCTAAAGTGACTGTACCATCCTCGTAGCTATAACCAAGCAAAGTGAGCTGCTTGACCATTTTAAACTTATGTACACGCAGAAAGGAGAGATCGCCTTTCTTTTGCTCCCCCAAGTACGGATCTTTCATTAGCTCCCGAATAGTATCATCGAGATCTTTTTTCTGGTTCTTGTGCAGCTTTTTTACCGCTTTTTTAAAACTGGGCGTTTGGAGAACCGAGGTGATGTTAGTCAAAGCTGTATGCCTCTGACTTACCCGCTTCTTTTTCTGCTTTCGCAATAATGGCTTGCTTTACAAACTCGTAAGGCAGATCGGGGTTGTCTTCCATCATTTCACCAATCTTCGCCCAATGCTCAATCTGCTTAGGCGTAGTTCGGTTGAGTGCTTTTGCCATAATCGCTGCTTTTTCAAAAAGCTCTTGATCGATACGTACGCATACAGTTGCCATAATATAGCCTCACAAATAGATCCAACTTGCCACTACTGTAGTAAGTTGCGACAAACATTTCAAATGGGAGCACTTTTATTATGCTTAGCTAAAGCTTGCATCAGAGACTTACTCGACACCCACGCTCGACTTGTATGAAGCGCATATCGTTCGAGCTCATGCGCTGATCCCACTGCACAGCGAAACTGTTTTTCCTAAGAGGCTTTAAGGCTTTTTGTCTCTATTAAGGCAGCATCTGTACGTCTCAGGTTATATGGGGACCATTCACGTTCAGTCTCATTGAAACGATGGCTAACCGTCATCGCCCCTATATTCACGCCCGCCTCTCTGATCCAATCACACGCTCGCTTTTGTTGTGCACGAGTAAAATATCTTCATGCTAAAACTAGGTTAAGTAGTCGAATTAAAATGAAAAATTAAATTTAGAAAAACAAACTATCCTACTGAAACTGTCATCCCTGCCAAAAAACAGCTCAAGTAGAGTAATAAGGTTTCATACTACCTCAGCCTCTACAAGTGGAAGGCGTCGGTCAACCGCTGCTACCATCTTAAAAAAATGTACAACTTGCCAAATGAGTAAAAATGATATACTTTTTACTCATGATTACGTTTGAATTTGATGAAAGTAAAAGCAGGTCTAACTTTGAAAAACATGGAATTGATTTCTATACAGCTCAAGGTTTGTGGAACGACTCTGATCTCATTGAGATCCCTGCAAACACAAGCGATGAGCCTAGATATTTAGTTATCGGTATGCTCAGTGGCAAGCATTGGTCTGGTGTCATTACATATCGTGGGTTAAATATTAGGATCATTTCAGTCAGACGTTCACGCAAAGCGGAGGTCAATCTGTATGAAAGCACATGATTTTGATAATAAATTTGATAGTGACGAAGACATCTTAGGTGATCTCGATTTATCTCAAGCAAAACGTCCTATGCAAAAGCAGAAACGAGTTAATGTCGATTTTCCTGCATGGATGCTAGAGTCATTAGACCGTGAAGCGAGTCGAGTAGGCGTTACACGACAGTCGATCATAAAGATTTGGTTGGCAGAAAGGCTTGAAAATGTAGCCCATACCCACTCTTCAAGCTAAACGCCTAACTAAGAGCCAACATCAAAAGGCAGCGAGATCGAATCGTTGCCTTTTTCAGTATGAGGCTGTGTTGCTCCAGTACACCTGTGCTTGCTCGTTCCATCTCACCCTTTTCCCTATAGCATTAACTGAAGCATACAACTATCGCTTCGGACTGAACCCAAAACGATAGCCATCGTACCTGTAGTCTTGATGGGGTTTGGAGCTATTTGCTTTGCTCCTCCACCTAATAAGATCCTCTATTGGCAATCTTCTGTTAGAGACAATGTACGTAGTGCTGCTTGAGTAGCGCAAGCATGTTTCGCTTTCGCTTGTACGTCCGAGCGATGCGGCGAACTTCGGCGTGAAAGCGCGCCATCGTTTCTGGCGAATGTGCTAGCCGCTTTTCGAAAGATTGTAGATAACGGAGGGCTTGCTCGTAAGCACTATTATTGGTTTGTTCAATCGTTACACACACCACCCGAGAGTAATACATCAGAGCTGTATCTGGCTTGTCGGTGACCACTTCATTGGCAAGTTCAATCAATGCGTCGGTACTCACTTTGCGCGTATCAACCCAAGCACAGGCCGCATCCAAGCGGCGCTGCTCTATGTAGAAACGAAGTAAATCATCACTTCTAGCGGAGACATATCTCCCTTCGGGAGGCTCATAAGCGGTTTTAAACGTCTGCTCAACGTGGGTTAAAAAGGTGGGGTCATCAATATCACCTCGCATTTTTAGCTGACACAGCGCTAGGTACTCCTGGTAACTTGGTGACGCACTAAAGAGGCGCCTGGCCAGCGACCAAGCACTGTGATACTCGCCTAGCGCCTCTCTAATTTCAACTTCCTGCCTGTCGCAGCGCTCACGCTCATAATCGTGCTCGATGACATGACGCGCTTTCATCAACCAGCGCTCCGCATCCAACGCTTCATCATGACGAAGGCACAGGCGACTTAGCTCGATAAAGTGATGGCATCGCTCAGCCAGTAGGGCGTTGATCCGCACTTCTTCTTGCCAATGCCCCGCCTCTCTGGCGACGTAAATTAAGGGCGCGGCAATGCGCTCGGCACGCCAACGGACTCCTTCTGAGACCACGAGTTCATCAAGTCTCTGTTGGCAAAGGGCAAGAAAAGTCGCGTTACTCGCATAACAGGTAAAAAAGGCGTCTTCGAGATCAGGAAATACATCAAATTCAGTCTGAGTGAGATGCTCAAACAGCCAATGGGCTTTTCGGCGCTCCCCCCAGTCCAATTGTTCAAATATCACCGGCATTTTTTCACTGATGATCCGCTCTAGCTCGGATCTGGCCCCGTCAGAGTCGTCGATGTCCTCCAGCACCAAGTTCAAGCGTTCAATTACATAAAGAATCAATGACCACTGTTCTTCTGGCGAAAGCGACTCAAGCGCTGTCCAAACGACTTCCAACTGGATGTCTGCGTCGTCAAAATAGCCTTGGGATTCACCCCACCCCCACAGCGTAACCTGTGGAAGTGCGTCATCCACACGGTGAGTTAACTGAGCAAGTGTCACTGAATCTTCATCCAACTGGGCCAACGTCAACCACCGGTTCCACTGCACATCCGATTTTCTCAATCCGTCTAGGATGATCTCCGTCAGCGCTTGTGGTGATTGCTGAACAAAGTAGCGATATAGGATAGCTTTCTCATCACTGGTCTCTGGAGGTGCCACATTGGCTTGCATCGCTACCGCCACTGCATGTTTACACACTTCCTGATACTCCGCCGCTGGGCAAGTACAATAACAGATGATTGGAGTGGTTTTGATTAATTGGACTTGATAAGGAAATGTGCCCTCGACGGTCGCGAGCACATCCCCCTCTTCCACTCGCAAATGATGCACACTCTCGCTTTTTACCAGTTGGATCGCTTTAGCAAATGTCGCGCTTCCCGCCCGTTGTCGCAGCTCGTCAATATCAAATGTCAACGTCTCTTCTTCCACTCACTCGTTGTCTTTTTCTTTATACTTTTCTTTTTTACCACAATCTAAAAGTAGGTTGCATGCTTGCCTCTACATTCTCACACAGCACCTCGCGGCAAAAAGTACTTTGATGAGTATTACAAAACCAACTAATTTCGCCACAAACTTTTTCAGATCAAACCTATGATTTAAAAATAGAAAAACATAAAATTTCACGGTAAAATACTTGTGAATTAGCCTCCACTCAGTGGCTTTTTTATAGCGAAGAAACTTCACGACAAAACGCTTGTGCACCGCAGCTCCACAAGAACACAAATAACGTCTAGCATTAAAACTGGTGGTGTCCATCAGCGACTAAACCAAGTCAATGTCAGCCAGATACAGTAAGAACCTGCGCAAATTAGAAAGGCTGATTACCGTAGATAAAGCGTACAAAATCAATTGGTTTATATATAATGAGCAGATAGATTTATTCATGCCATTACAGCAACTTAGAACCGAACATGTTGACTTTTGTTCGTACTAGGGCAACACTGTAAGGGCAAAGTCAAGAGTGCCCTTGTGAAGTTTGACCCACAAACGAACAAGTACAAACCCTTGTAAACCTTTTACCCGCGAGGTTTACAATGAATAGAAACCGTCCATATGGGCGGTTTTTTCATTTAAGGCCAATGCAACTTCCTGAGTGCCTCTATACTCCTAAGGCAGCATCTGTACGTCTAAGGCTATATGGGGACCATTCACGTTCAGTTCCATTGAAACGATGGCGAGTCTGTAATTGCCCCTATATTCACGCCCGCCTCTCTGATCCAATCACGCGCTTATTTTTTCATCCTTTATGATTTGAATAAGGCATTGCTGCAAATCCATCGCTACCCAACCGTCAATGACTGCGTCTTTATCAACGGCTGAGACACTTTATGCACCAAACTACTGTCTCAAAAAAGGATCTTGCTCGTGCGAGTGGAGTTTAAATTATTGTAATTTTAGAATAAAAGGTTGATCAAAAGGATAAAAAACCGAGGGACTACCTATTGGGAGGGGGTATCAAAAAGAGTCTTGATCCAGCTATAACCCTCTCTGAAAGTAATTTTCTGTGGCTCAGTCCTAATTTAACGCTCAAGTCCCGCTGTGTACTGTGCATACAAAATATCTGCGAAATCCGCTTCGGATAATACCCCAAGTAAAAGATCTCTAACAGCATCGGCAAGTAGGGCGTTATCGATGACAATTTCAAACTCATTAAGTGACAAATATTCAAGCGCAACCATCAGCCCTGTACGTTTATTTGCATCAGGTAGGTCGTGTGCGACAGCAATGCTTGCCGCATACTTAGCTGCAATATCGAAAACATCTTCCAAACCATCATATGCGATCGCATTGTCAATCCGACCTAATGCACCTTGTAGCTTTGGTATATCTACCTCACCCTGCATACCTGGCTCTGTCGCTAATATAAACGAATTGATTTCAATCACCCGCTCGAATGGAAAACAAATGATATCCATCACATATCCGCTAGTTTAGTGAACGTCTTACGATGCGTTCGCAGCGCTAACTTGGCTTCAGAACGTACAATTTGCCGCCCCTGCATACCACTCAGGTCTAATTGCTTGGTCGCTTTGACTTTCGGTCGCTTTACTTGTGGCACCCCATAGGCCGTCAAGTCTTTGCTCATGACGTTTTCTCTCCATACAGCTTAAGTTCCTACATTATACTACTGTTTTTCCTAAGATGCTTTAAGGCTTTTTATCTCTACTAAGGCAGCATCTGTACGTCTCAGGCTATATGGGGACCATTCACGTTCAGTTCCATTGAAACGATGGTTAACCGTCATCGCCCCTATATTCACGCCCGCCTCTCTGATCCAATAACGCGTTTATGTTTAAATCCTTTATGATTGGAATAAGGCATTGCTGCAAATCCATCGCTACCCAACCGTCAATGACTGCGTCTTTATCAACGGCTGAGACACTTTATGCACCAAACCACTGTCTCAAAAAAGGATCTTGCTCGTGCGAGTTGAGTTTAAATTATTGTAATTGAGAATAAAAATGTTGATCAAAAGGATCAAAAACCGAGGGTGTCAGCCCTTAGGACGGTTTGGAACCGTAGCAAAAAACTCTAATTGAATCATAGCCTTAAAGTGAAATGCATTTCACCCTGAGACACAATAGGGGAGATTAAGGGGCTTTTGAGACGGTGCGCATCACAACCGACGGCATGCCCATGCCCCCATGCATCATTCCTGTCTATGCACTCGATACACTCCATCATTCGCCGATGCGAGACCCAGCAATGGTCTTGCCGCTGTCGATAACGAGAGGAAAAGGAATGGGTTCACGACTGTTCAAGTTATTCCAGATGAACATCCCTCCAATCAAAAGCAATCCAAAACACCGCCTTTCTGTCTGCCAATCTCAATATCGAGACCACTTTTGTTAATATGTGTGATGTCCATCAAAATTTTATGCCACGATTCCCCTTTCCACCCTTGGCGAAAAAACCACCAACGCGCTTATAATAAACACTAGATGTTGAGTAAAAACAGCAAGAACATACTATATACGGTATTTCAGTGCCCTCAATGCGGGCTCATGGCCAACAACACCGCGTGACCGATTGAGACGCAGACAGCGCAGTGTCTATTCCCACAATGAAGGAGCGTTTATGGGACGTATCGCGAACGAAAAATGTGAGAACCGATCTCGGCAAAGCGGTGGCCGCTACCCGACCATCGCCACCACTCTCACCTCATTGACTCGTATTTTTAAAGATCTCAATCGCACTCAATTAACGACCAATCAAAAAGAATCATTCTTTGTCTCCTTTATTTATCTCTGGTTTACGGGAGAGCTCGCCAGAATGAGAAAACAAGATAAGAGCGCCAAGATCTCTGACTACGACCTTCCCGACTTGTATCGACTTAGAGGTCATCAAGCCTGCGAGAGGCATGCCTTTCGAACCGTCATGCACGGTAAAACGTCATGGGTCGAATATGCCCTCGGCTACCCTACAAAAAACGGGGCGGTGTATCTGTGGCAACCGGTCCCAGCACGGTTCAACGCCTTTTTTCAACGTTTCATTTCAAAAAAAGGCTACGAACGCCCTTTTCTCAGTGAAAAGGGAAAGTCAGAGCTCAAAGCCATTATTGAAAAACGTTGGAAATACCATGGATTGCACGAACTCGAGCACGCGGTTGCGCGCAAGGATAATCTTATCAACTATTTCAATGTGTGCATTGCCAATGATAACTTGCTTTCCGCCCTACCCCGCTTTGTCCTGCTACATCAAGCCAGACATCACAAAAGCGCTCGCTTTTATCAAACCGAAAATAGCGACAGAATTCGAGCAAAGATTTTCAACGCACACAACCGCTATATTGATCGTTTGATAGAAGGGATACATGAGTTTGGATGGAAAGAAAAATTCACGTACGTCATGAAAGCAAAAAACAATCAAAACACCGAGCACCATCACTTCATTGATGCATCAATAACACTCAATATGCCCAAAGAACTGAAGCAAAATACGATTCCCCAGCTTTCTTATCATCAAGGTCATTCAAAACCCACCTCAACCGACACGCCAATCCTGATCGGAAGCCAACGAATGGCCGCCGTGCCGAACATTAAACGCCTTTTCAACACACTGCACGACGAGATAAACACGCAGTCTCCATCCATGTATGACCGTCCCGAGGCTTTCATTGCTTACTTTAATCTTTGTACCTATCACCTCGCCTTAACCTTCATTCTTTGTACCGGCGCTCGGCCCACGCATCATATTAGTATTGAGCAGGCTCGCCACTTCATGAGTAAGAAGGCCACGATCAAAGACAAAGGTCGGTATCGCGAGATCCTTATCAATGAACATCTCGCTCGGCAAATCTCTCACTACCGGCGACTTAAACGCAGACTCAAGCAGCAGGTTCCAAAAGTGAATCTCGATTTACGCCAGCACGGTACGCCGGCACTGTTGTGGCATTTGATTGACGGCAACCGGCAAGCTGTGCCAGTAAATGCGAGTCTCTTAAATCAATTTTTAGAGCATCACAACGCCCCCTTTGATGCCTATTCCTTGCGTCATGCGTTTGCGCAATACGCATTAGTCTCCATCGACGTTCGATTAACCAACTCACAATTAGATCGCCTTTTGGGGCACGCGACGATGGGGGAAGATCTCGGCAACGACAACGTGTTCCCTTTGCATAGACAGCAGCTTGTTCGCCACTTAAATGCACTGACGGTCAACTTTCAACTCAAGGACATTTGCTATGACAGAGTGCATTGATGCGAATACCATTGATGTCCACAAACGTGATGACATGACCAAAACGTCATCACACTCTTCGCTGCTGCGAACCCTCTCTCCCGAACGCATCATTGACTACGCGCTTGAAAACCATCATTTAGTGGCACGTGTCGGCAGCGTTGTGTGGGTACTTGAACACTGGCCGAACACGCAAAACCACGCAAGAGAAGTCACATTAGACACGCTTTCTCAGCTAAGAATGTGCTGGCAGCACTTCCCACTCAAGCATACTTTGCAATACCGACAAGCACTTCAATGCATCCTTGTGTATTTGCACCACCGACTTGGGTGGCAGGTTCCTGAGATCGAGAAGAAAAAACTCATTGACCATGATGCCAAGCTGTTTGTGAACATCACCGCCTACGCCCATGACGCGCACGCATTGATAGAAGCGTATGACGCCTCACTTGAGTCTTTTTATCAGAAACGTGAAGCGCTTTGCGCGGAGTGGGTGGGGCTTATCATTGCGATGGAAGTGGCGCCCTTGCCAGTGGACTATCTGCTGCAAGCCGTCAGCTCTCCAACGTGTATCGAGCAACGTGGCGCAAACACCTATTTGAAGTTAGAGCACATCAATGTCAACACGACGAAAGAGCAAACGAGACCGTTTACTCGTTACCATTTACCCCTACTCGCGTATCGCGCACTGCGTGACTATCATCAAACCTCAAAAAGCCACACAGCCCTCAATGCTCAGTCGTTCACCACCCGATTAGTCCATCTCGTCCGTACATTGCCCCGTAGCCACGACCTCACGCATCCACCGTCTGCCGCAAACGAACAGACGGCACACTTTTCACCCGCGTCTCTTCATCTATTGCTGCAAGCGGTCTGGTATTTTCGAGACGATGTGCCTCCTATGTTTCTAAAAGACATCGCCTACCCTCAACGTCACGTTGCCTTTGATAAGCACACCATCACAGCACAGGAAAAAAAGGCTGCACTCAACGATATTTATAGCCAAAATTGGGATGAACGGTGGTATGAAAAGCGAGAGAAGAGCGCATCGAAAAAGTGGCCACATCGCGCACTCGTGGATGACTACACCAAAAATAACAAGCGTCCTACTCACTACCAGATCACTCAGTGGCACATCGACAATGTCTTACCTCAGCTCGTCTGTTTGTTCGTGAAAAGCTTGATACTTGATGGTGGCGCGCGCAAAACCAACCTAGCCAAAAGCACGGTCGCCGATTATTCTTCATTGCAAACGTTGCTTCACCCCCATCCTTTGTCGTTTGAACGAGCCCACGATCACCTTGCGCTGATGCATTGGGCGCACGACGTGTATGACGGATTAGCCACCTTCAGTGCGCAGCAAAAAGTGATGCGTTTTTTTAAGTTCTTGAGCACCCAAGATCTCACCGATCATATCGACCTAAGCGAGCTTCAAAGCCCGACATCCGAGGTCAATGTGGACGCCAACTGCATCTCGATAGAGGAATTACATGAGATCGTCGACGCATTGCTATCAGATAGGCGAGGTCATTTCTTTCAACGATTATTTTGCGCCGTCGCCGCCATATTAAGTTACTTTGCGACACTGCGCCGAGGAGAGATCACCCGCCTTCGCATCAAAGACATCTACACCTGCGAGCACGATGGTCGGTCTTTCACTTTGCACATCACCAATACCGCCGAGGGCAACACAAAGAGCAAGCATCAGCGCTGGGTTCGTATTTATTTGCCCGAAGAGTTTGCCACTCTGGTGCGGATGTGCATTCAAATCAAGCCGCGCATTTCAGAGCGTAACGGTCTCAATAATCGCTCCTCACAGACGCCACTGATAGGCTTTGAGAATGAACGTCCTTCTTCGAGGCAGTTGCATTACCTCTTACCGGTCACGCGCGCGATCAAAGCGGTGGCAGGCTCTGAGGCACGATTCCATCACTTAAGACATTCGGGCGCGTTTCTCTCCTTGATACAAGGCTTGCATTTGGCCTTTGGCTACAATGGATCTTGCTCAAATTTACCGATATCACTTCAAAAGCTTGTCAGCAAAAAGGCGCTCAATCATCGGTTTCAGCACTGGCTAGAAAGGCAACCCTTTATTGACATGAACGACAGCTTACTTTTTGATGAGCTTGCAAGAGAGATAGGTCATGTGTCGTTCGATACGACTCGAAAACACTACATACACGGTATCGAGTGGTTGTATCCGTTCTATCGTCAACATGGTCATCAAGAGCGCGAGCGATGCTACTCCCGTCATGAACTGCGCTATCTGCTGGGCTTAAAACAAGGCTCTAACGATTTGTCTCGCCACATCGCTAAAATGAGTGGCCATTACCGAGCCTTGAGCGTGAAAGAGCGCAAAACGGCCGAGGTGTACTTATCTGAGCAGACCCTACGACATTGGCTGTTTTTAAAGCGCGCCGAAAAAGACCGTTTACCCACACACCCTGTTGTCGAGACAAAGTACAAGCACCTCAGCACGCTCCTCTCAGAGCTCGTCGATAAAGAGCTTACCGCGGGTCAGCCGGAGAGTTCCTCCTTTCCTGTCATACAAAAAAGTGTTCTTAAAAGTCTCTTTGCCAAGCAATTTAACGAAGATAAAAAGACGCTCATGTTCTCTGATCTCAGCACGATTTGGCATCACTCTAACAAACACAAACATCAAGACGTCGACAAGAAATGGATACAATCACTGAAAGCCATAGACACGATGAAGTGGGTCGACGATGGCGAGCGCGCCATCATTCGAGTTGGCATGGCATGCAATCAAAACCGTGCTAAGGATTTTCGCATTGCGTTCAAATGCCCGCAGTGGGGCTTTCTTCAGACCGCATTTCATTTAATGCACAATCGAAAAACAAACCCAGAGAGAAAAAAACAGCTCATTGAACGCGATTTTGCAGACCCACGCGACGACATTATCGTGAAGAGACTCAAAGGAGAGGGCCCTTCTTGCTTTTACATTGATGTCACACTCAAACCCAACGTCTACTTGGCCATGGGTACCTTTCGACACCTTTATGAGTTTATTCACTATTACCAGAGCACGACGAGAGCCTAATGTGACCAGATCGCACATATCAGGATTGATCATTTCACCTAAGAAGGATTCGCTATGATACAAAAAACCGCACTTCACATACCGAGTAACCGGTTACCCCTGCTGGCACAGATAAAAGACCGTATCCAAAAGAAAAGCGATGACTTTGCGGTCAGTTTCTTATTCCACTTCGATGACAACCGCTGTGAGATCATTGGTGGATGTGAACCGAACTACTCTTCTGCCTCCGTTGAACTGAACAGTGAGATTCAGACGCACCGGAAGCTGAGCGACTTTTCGTTGCCCGGTGATGTTTTCATTAACTGGTACCATTGTGCGCAAGCCTTGCAAAGCATTACCAACGACCCATTCATCACACTCCCCATTCACTACAACGCAAAAGCCATGACCTCCCACATCATTATCTTTGATACCAAAGCGGTGTCACTCCCTTTGGACTCGCGGACTCAAGATATCCATGCCCGCAATGCCGCCATATTGCGCCACGCGTGCCAACGAGATATTACAACCCAACCCGCGCTCGAGCGCCATGTCCAGTTTGTCAGCAATGACCGCCATCGACACTATCAGGAAGTCACTGTGGCAACCTGCCATACGTTGCTTGAGGAAGCGAAACCGCACATTCCACTGCAAATGATTGAGTTCGATCCGAGTGTGAATAAGTTGAAAATCATGCGAGATAATAAAATTGAAACCATAACGGCTCAGATGCCGATCAAACTTGACCACCGCTTTGTAAGTACGGAAGAAGGGTTGATATTGCTCGGTCGGGCTATTGGCAACACCGCCGATCGCAGCGTTGCTCTGGTGCAAGAAAACGATAACCTCTTTATCAAAACCTCGGAGCAATGTTCCCTCATCTCGCTCACGATGATCAATGAATTCAGAGAATTAGTCGAGGCAACAACCGATGTCATTGAAGTCTTTACCATTGATTTTGTTCCATTCAAGACCGAGGTTGAGGCTCTTCGTGGTTACGATGATATTCGAGCCTACGACATGGCCATGTTCGTGTTAACTAAAGCGCAATCCTACATCACGTCCATCATCGAGGAAGGAAATCATATCAAGCCGATTCAAGTCTCGAGCTTGTCTCTTGATGCGAATGAGCAATGCGTTGTGCAGTTTCACCTCAAAGCGTTTGTTGACTTGAAAGTGCGAGATATCACAACCATGAAACAGACGAAAGTCAGCCTCTATAAAGACAACTCAGGCGAGCATTTCCTTGGGTTCTATAAAGATTCAAAAGACAAAACACCGGCGCAATCGCTCCCTATTGTGCTGATTGACGACAAAAAAAACCTTAAAAAAATCGAGCAATTGATTGCTGATTATCAGGAAAATAGGCTGGATGACTCATCCATTTCCGCGCCAAAAGAGCAAAACCTTGAACTCGATTTGGAAAGTATGTTCTGAATGTGAGCGCTTCTTGGTGAGGCTATGTTCCTTTGCGCTTTCTCATTGTCACTGACCAATTGCTGCTGACCAACTGCCACTGAACAAAGGACCCAAAGAAAATGGCAAGATGAGACAGATAATACTGGACATTAATCCAGTATAAAACTAAGGTGATAGATGAAACTTTATACAGTTTTTGAAGTGATAGCTTGATAAGTGAGTATAAAGTGAACAAGCAGTTGGGGCAGAGTGGCGGCAACCACCCTACCCCGTACCGGCTGCGACGATGTTTAACGAGACCCAGCCGATGGCGCCATTCTAGCGAACTTCATCGGTAAGGGACAGATCTATTCCACGCCAACGTAACGGCAGGGGAGATGGATCGCTTTTTTGATGGAGGCCATCATGGCTCATATTCGCATCCGCCCGAATGGGCGACTTCAGTTCGATCTGCATATTTTTGGCGTGCGCTTTCGTGAAGGTACAAAAATGCTCGCCACCCCCAAAAACCTTCGCGCGGCCCAGGTGCAGCTGAAACAAATGAACGCTGAGATGGATTTGGGCACGTTTCAATACCGAGACTACTTCCCCGACAGTAAAAAAGTTGCCAAATTTGAAGCGCTGCATCGCGAGCGCTGTCCTGACTATCACTACCCGTTTTTTTCTAACTACGCCAATGAATGGTTTGAGCGCAACAAAGCGAAATGGAAGCCGAGCTATCAAGCCACCGTTCGCAATACGCTTGATCGCTACTTAATTGCCGAGTTTGGCGATATGCTCATCGTTGATATCAAGCTTTCTCACGTGGAGTATTTTCGCCACGATTTGAAAGACTGCTGTGGACGGGACGGAAAAACGCCGCTAACGAACAAGCGCATTAACCACATATTATGGCCTATGATCGCCATTATGAGTTTAGGCGCTGAAGAGTATCAGTTTGCTTACCCATTTCGCCGCTACAAAGCGCTCAAAGAAGAGCGGGCGGAATCGAGCCCCATGACCATTGAAGAAGTGCGTACGTTTTTAGACGCTGTCGACCCACTCTGGCACGACTATTTCTTAGTGCGGTTTTGGACTGGGCTTCGAAGCTGTGAAATCCACGGCTTGTACTGGGAGCACATCGATTTTGACCATCGTTTGATACGTATCCGGCAAAACTATGTCAATGGTGAGATAGGGGAAGTAAAAACGCCAAAATCAAGGCGAGAGCTAAGAATGAGTGAGGCTGTGTATGACGCGCTGAGACGTCAACAACAGCGGTCTGAGGGTAATAATCGCGCGTTTGTGTTTCCCCACCCAAATGGCGGTGGACTGGATACGCATTATGTCAGCGAAAAGCTGTGGTACCCCACGCTTTGCAAGGCGGGCCTTAAAAAACGCCGTCCCTATGAGACGCGTCATACTGCGGCCGTGTTGCACATCGCCGCGCACGAAAATCCGTTGTATATCTCCCACATGCTTGGACACAGCAACACCAAATTGCTCTTTGAGGTGTACGCACCTTATGTGGCGAATGCGTCGCGCCAAGATGGCCGCGCTTTCGATGCATTAATGGGAGGTGAGGTATGACTATCCCAACTTTTTTTGGCTCAGATGCGCTGTACCGCACCCAGCACGATTCCCAATCGCTTCGTGCTTTTGCTCTGGGCGCTCAGCATCCCAACCTCAATACACTGCTTCAAGCTACGCCCGATGCGCTAAACACGCTTGCCGGTCAATCGCAGCTTGAAGCAGTGGCCCAGTATTATTGGCAGCGCGTGTCCTGTCACAGCGCCCTGAAAGACACCATTGGACGACACGCCGCCGCGCTTTTGGGCTCGCGCAACCTCACGTTTGAAGACATCGCGCTTCATCTTGCGCACCCCGAGCTCCCTTTACTCAAATATTACGGTGCGATAGTGAACACCACGCAGGACAGAGGGCAACTTTGGCGACGCCATCTCATTTATTGCCGCAGTTTGTCTTTGGCTCTGCATGAATATTCGCGCTCACCTGACGCGCAGCTTTGCTACAGTGCCAGCTCGATCTTGGCCACAACTTTTGAGAAAAAAGCATGCGTCTGCTTTCAATACAAAGCGGCCGCACACTGCTTTCATATGGGGTCTTGGCGTTACTTTTTGCTCCCCATGCCATGGGAGTGATTGGAGCTTCAATTGCTGAGGTTTACTAATGGTAACGATACGAGAGCATTGTGGTGGCTTGATCATAATCCACCACTTTGTCCATTTTACGAACGTATGGTTTGCCTCAGGTGGGTCAATTTTAAATCGGCGCTGGAGGGTCATTTTTACATCGACGCTGACAGCTAAGCCATAATTAGTTTACCGTACTTAAAATTACTGTAATAATTAGTACAGTAAAAACAAACAATCTAATGAGGTAAGTAATGAGATTCTACAACCGCCAGTCTGAGTTACAAAGCCTGAAACGATGGACGGATATTGCGCACACGGAACATAGCCAACTCACAATGATGGTCGGACGCAGGCGGGTGGGTAAAACCACGTTACTCAAAAAAGCGTTTGCTGGAACCAATGTTGTGTATCTATTTGTCTCAAGAAAAGCCGAACCTCTTCTTTGTGAGGAGTTCGCCGAACAAATAAAAACTCAATTAAATCTGCAAATTTACGGTCAACCCGATTCTTTAAAGTCGCTCCTTGAGATCCTCCTAACATTTGCAAAATCCCAGCCCATCACGGTGATCATCGATGAGTTTCAAGATATTCAGAAAATAAACTCTAGCTTTTTCTCGGACATGCAAAACCTGTGGGACAGCCACAGACTTGATTCCAAGATGCACCTTATCTGCTGTGGATCGCTCTATTCAATGATGACGCACCTGTTTCAAAACAGCAAACAACCCCTTTTTGGCCGAGCTGATCACCGGATCAATCTGCAGCCTCTTAAGCCAACATTTATCAAAGAAATGATGCATGATCACTCATGCTTCAGTCCTGAGGCATTGCTCCAATGGTATTGTTTTAGTGGCGGAATACCAAAATATCTTGAATGGCTCGTGCAATGCGATCCCGCGGAGCCCTTATGGCCTCAGTTGATCAGTGAATTCTCACTGACCCTTGATGAAGGGAAGTATCGATTGACAGAAGAGTTTGGGAGCGATCAAAGTAACTATTTCTCAATCCTACAAGCGATTGCCTCAGGAAAAACAAGCCGAAGTGATATCGAATCTATACTACAGTATTCCGTTGGTCCGCAGCTTAAAAAACTGGAAGAAGAATTTGATATTATTGAAAGAATTGTGCCCATTTTCAGCAAGCCTGGTGGGCGCATCGTAAAATACCAAATAAAAGACGCCTTTCTCAATTTTTGGTTTCGTTACGTCTACAAAAACCAAAGCAGCGTGGAGGTAGGCAACTTAAGGTATGTACAACAAGTGATTGAGCGTGACTTTGAACAATACAGCGGAGCATGGCTAGAAAGGGTAATCAGATTGCAACTCGCCGAATCCGGAGAGTACAACCAAATTGGAACCTATTGGGAAAAGGGCAACCAAAACGAAATTGACATTGTAGCCGTTAATGAGATGAATAAAGAAGTGGTGTTTATTGAGGTGAAGCGAAACATCAAGCGCTACAGTCAAGTTCAACTAATTGCCAAATCACAAAAATTATTAGCGAAGTTTAAAGACTATAACATCAGCTATCGGGGCATGAGTTTAGAAGATTTGAGATAAGTTCCGCTCACACAGAGCTGGGTAGCAAGCTGTTAAAATACCGTGAGGCTGAGCAGTGAGCTCAATAGGTGGCTATTTCCCACCTAAAGGCTCGCTAACAAAGATGAAAACTGTCTCAATTCCGTCTCAGCACTGAGACACTCATCAGACTAAGTTATTGCTGTTATTATAAAGAAGAGGATAACTGCATATTTCGGAGCATTCCGATCAGTCATTTCGGGATTATCCGATCACCCATTTCGGTTTAAACCGATCACTGATTCCGCGATTATCCGATCACTTTTAGCCTAACTCCGAAATCGGTGATCGGAATAGCGAAAACCGCGATCGGAATGTCCGAAATCCTTCCTTTTTCTCTTTTAGATCAATAGCTCGCTATTCTTTACGTCTTAAACAAGAAGGTAAGGAAGCGACCATGGCAAAAAAGAGAACTCCAATGAACAAAATCAAAGAGGTATTACGCCTTAAGTACGATTGCGGTCTTTCAAATCGCAGCATCGCTTCTTGCCTTAAACTCGGCCCTTCCACCATATCGGAACTCCTGACTCGCTTTAAACAAAGCCAACTTGGCTGGCCTTTGCCCGAAGGTTGCAGTGATGCAGACCTCACTAAAGCTCTGTATCACTCGAAGAAAGCCAATCGCGACAAAGTCATGCCAGACTTCACTCAATACGCTGTCGAACTCAGACGTAAAGGTATGACGAAGATGCTGCTCTGGCAGGAGTATCATGAGCAATATCAAGAACAAGCTTACGCTTACACTCAGTTCTGCGAGCACTTCACTCGTTGGTTCAAAACCCAAAAGCGCAGCATGCGTCAGCTCCATGTTGCAGGTGATAAGCTGTTTATCGATTACTGTGGGCCTCGGCTTCAAGTGGTCAACCCTGATACAGGTGAAGTGCGCGAAGCAGAAGTGTTCGTGGCGACCTTAGGTGCGTCCAATTACACCTATGTTGAAGCCTTCCCGAGTCAAGGTAAGTCTTACTGGTTAGAGGCGCATGCAAATGCGTTCGAGCACTTCGGCGGCGTACCACGACTCTTGGTTCCCGATAATCTGCGTAGCGCGGTCACCAAACCCAATCGCTATGAGCCGAGACTAAATGACAGCTATCAAAAACTGGCAAACCACTACCAAACCGCAGTGATGCCAGCTCGCCCCTACAAACCGAAAGACAAAGCCAAGGCAGAGAATGCCGTGCTCCTAGTGGAACGCTGGATCATGATGCGGCTGCGCCATCAAACCTTCCATACCTTCAAAGAGCTGAACCTCGCCATCCGTGAGCTTATGAATGACTTAAATGAACGTGAGATGAAGCAGTATGGTGCGAGCCGCAAAGCGCTGTTCGACAAACTCGATAAACCCGCGTTAAAGCCTCTGCCTAAGCAGCGATATCTATATACTGAAACCAAGCGAGCCAAAGTTGGGCCTGATTATCACATCGAATATCGCCGTCATTACTACTCGGTTCCCCATCAACTTGTTGGTCACCATGTCGAACTGGAAGCCTCCAACCGTCTGGTGCAGATCTACCATCAAGGTAACTTGGTCGCCCAGCATCCACGCAGCCAAAGAGAGCGCGGAAACAGCACCCAACCAGAGCATATGCCGAGTAATCATCAACATCAAAAGTGGTCGCCTGGACGCTTGCTCAACTGGGGAGCCAATATCGGCCCAGCCACACGAGAAGTCGTCAATAAGATGCTTAACTCCAAGCCTCATCCAGAGCAGTCTTATCGTTCCTGCCTTGGGTTGCTCAATCTGAGTAAAACGCATGGCGAATCGCGCCTAGAGCAAGCCTGTAAAGATGCGCTGATGCTGACAAAACCCAACTACACCTTCGTCAATAATCTGCTGAAGAACAATCGTGAAGGCCAACTAAGCAAAGACAAAGAGAGCACACCAAACCTCGTTCATAGCAATGTTCGTGGCCCGAACTGTTACCACTAGGAGAAGAAAGATGAATGCACTTAACGACCAACTCAAAACCCTGCGCTTGAGCCATGCTGCGAAAGCGTTAGAGCAGCAACAAGAGCAACTGACCACCTACGCAGAGCTGAACTTCGAGGAACGGTTAAGCCTGCTTCTGGAAAGCGAGATCTTGAACCGCAATCAGTCCAAAATCCAACGGCTAAAACGGCAAGCCAAGCTCAGAGTGGATGCTCAGCCGAGCCAACTCATCTACAAAGAAGGACGAAATCTTAATCGCAAAAAGATGAGCGAACTGCTAACGGGCAGTTACCTACACAAACACCAGAACATCTTGATCACAGGCCCAACAGGAGCAGGCAAAACGTATCTTGGCTGCGCACTAGCAACCAGTGCCTGTGACCAACAGCAAACAGCAAGGTACTACCGACTAAGCCGACTGCTGGACGACCTGACCGCTGGTCGTCTGGATGGCAGCTATCAAAAGCAACTTCAATCCCTGGCTAAAAAAGCACTGCTTATCCTTGATGACTGGGGAATGGAAAAACTGACTCAAGAGCATGCGGGCCACCTTCTGGAAGTGCTGGAAGACCGCTACCAAAACAGCAGTACGATCGTCATCAGCCAACTACCCGTTAAGGAATGGTACAACATGATCGGTAATGCCACCGTTGCAGACGCTCTAATGGATCGGTTTGTACACAATAGCCATCGAATAGAACTGGGAGGTGAGTCAATGAGAAAACTGGCGCAATCCGATCACTTAGAGTAGAAATAGGAAGAGAGAAAAAAGGCAGGCACAGGTGATCGGAATAAACCGAAACGAGCGATCGCAATCACCGAAATACGCAGATAACGAAGGATCCTCTCTTTTACATATGACTTTTTTTGTTGGGGATTATTTATCACCATTAAACAAGTCGCGCGTATAGACTTTGTCTTCCACATCTAAAAGCTCTTGCGCCATGCGATTTGAAACAATGACATCGGAGCGAGACTTAAACTCCACTAGGTCAGTCAAAACTTCTGAATGGAAGAATTCTTTTTCTTGAAGGACCGGCTCGTAAACCACCACTTCGATGCCTTTGGCCTTCAAGCGTTTCATAATTCCTTGAATACTTGATGCACGGAAGTTATCGGAGCCCGACTTCATGATAAGGCGATAGATACCAACAGTTTTTGGATTTCGCTTCAGAACACTGTCTGCAATAAAGTTTTTACGAGTGGTATTAGCATCAACAATCGCTCGAATTAGGTTATTCGGCACTTCTTGGTAGTTAGCTAAAAGCTGCTTAGTATCCTTAGGAAGACAATAACCGCCATAACCGAATGACGGATTATTATAGTGCACTCCAATTCGAGGATCTAAGCCGACACCTTCGATAATTTGACGGCTATCCAAGCCATGCGTCTCGGCATAAGTGTCTAGCTCATTGAAATATGCCACGCGCATTGCAAGATAAGTGTTTGAAAATAGTTTAATCGCTTCAGCTTCAGTCGAATCGGTAAATAGAACGTCGATGTTCTCTTTCTCTGCACCTTCAACCAACAGATTTGCAAAAATTTCTGCACGTTCACTGCGCTCACCAACAATGATACGAGAAGGATGCAAGTTATCGAACAATGCAGTACCTTCACGTAAAAACTCTGGCGAGAAAATAATGTCATTAGTAGCAAACTTTTCACGAACCGACTGAGTAAAACCTACAGGCACTGTCGATTTGATTACCATTGTTGCATTTGGGTTCAGTTCGAGTACATCTGAGATGACGGCTTCTACCGATTTTGTGTTGAAATAGTTAGTCTCAGGGTCGTAATCTGTTGGTGTAGCAATAATCACATAGTCTGAATTTTTATAGGCTAACTCCTTATCCAAAGTAGCTGTGAAATTGAGTTCTTTTTCTTTGAGAAATGCTTCAATCTCTGCATCCACAATAGGAGATTTTTTATTGTTTAGCAGCTCTACTTTTTCCGCGATTACGTCCAATGCGACCACTTCACAATGCTGAGCTAACAGCATTGCATTAGACAGGCCTACGTAACCCGTTCCTGCAATAGTAATTTTCATAATAATAAGCCAACTTCAAATAAGTAATATTGAATTCAATAAGTAATGTGTACACCCGAATTCAGATAATAAGTGCGACACTTCATTGGTAGGACTGAGGAAGCACGGAAAATTCATGAACATCCCCGTCAATAAAGGCTCGCCAGAACCTTCAAAAGGTACTCAGAATCCATCGCACACATCGCTCTTTTGTGTTTAATACTCGCTTTCAAAGTCGTTTCACTCTTCAGCATGTTCAAACACATCTGCCTGATCCTTGCAAAATTTTCTGCGCTCTCGTCTGCGCGTTTTCGGCTACCATCTTCACCAAATGTTGTATCTAGAGACCAATGCATCGACTCGACCAACCAATGTGAACGCGTTGCATTTAACAATTCCTTAGCAGTTAAATCCTTCGAACTAATGTAGTATCTCACCGTGACTTCTGACTCTTTCGCCACCGCTTCTTCCTGTCTTACAGAGACAACGATACCCATTGTTTTTTAGCTCTGGCCAATCAAACGCTAAGTTACCTAGAACACCTAAATCCTTATTCGTGAGAGCCAGTCTAGTTTCTTGTCTGCCACGAGATTTTTCCTGTGTGCTGTAAGAATCACCATCGTGTTTTTGTAACTTGCTCATATCGAAATAATTATCGAACGCTTGCTCTAAACGACCTTGATTGCCTTTCACCGCAAGTAGATAGTCCGCATTTTTGATTAGTATTTTTTGAGCAATTTTCTTCTGGCATCCCATCGCATCAATAGTGACCAAACAGCCTGATATATCAAGAAGTTCAAGCAACTCTGGGATAGCAGTGATCTCATTGCTTTTTTCGTAAACTTTATGCTGTGCGAGACTGACACCATTTTCAGTCGCAAAAGCGTTTACCATGTGAATAGCACCGAGCCCACGAGAGTCATCATAAGAGCCCCTAACGGTTTTACCATCAATGGTAATCACTTCACCTTTGGTTAGCCTGCGGCAATCTTTCATCCGCTCAATGAAGCACTTTTGTAGGCGAATTGCACTAATCATACTCATCGCTCTTGCTATCGTCGAAGTAGATGGAACGCCATCATGACTAAAATCACCAAATCGCTTCAAGAAATCCAACTTAGCTTCGCCGTAAAGGCTAATCGCTTTCCAGTCGTCTTAGCCAGAAAGCACAGCACAAATTGTTAACAGAATGATATCAGTTAACTTGTGCTCGACTTTGCCTTGTTGGCGATAATCTGGAATGACATCGAAATGCATAAATGGGTGCTGATTACTCATCGTTGAACCTCCAATTTGTCTATGGAGGTATTAAAAAACACTGAAAATGATCTACAAATCGATCATCAGACAATTGATTGTTATGTGATAACGCTAACTAGTGAGGTTCGAAAATTGAGAACTCACTACGCCACGAAACCTTTAAACCCGAGATTCCGCAGCCAATTCAGGAATAAACCGCTTCATATAGCGAACCAAGTAATTTGACTAGCCGAGTCTGATGCTCTTGGACTCCCGTTATGAAACGTTGACCACCTAGTTCGAGCGTGTCGATGCCTTCGAATTTTAAGAACACCCAACGCGCTGTCGGTTTCGTTGTTGTTTTGTTCTTCACCATACTCGGGAAGAACTCTTCTGTGTTGGTGAGCTGCTCTCGGATTTTGTGCTCTAAACTTGCATAAACGAGAAGACTTAGCGTCATGATCATCAAGAGCGCCTCAATACGTTGGGGCTTCTTTAGAAAAATGGATGAGGTTAGGAACTCTGGGCTTTTCAAAAAGCGGAATCCGCGCTCGACCTTTTGCTGGGATTTGTAATGCTCAAGCAGTGCCGCCATTGTCAGCTCTGAACTATCAGTATCGTTGGTCGCGAGGATAAACATACCCACTTTAAGCCTCGCCAGTTTGACTTTTTCTAGGTCGGTATAGGGCGTCGCATCGATGTAGTAGTGGTAGCCTGTTGGCTTTGCTTCTTTTTTAGGGCGACCGCGACCTGCATAGATCGGCTCTTTCACTACGGTGGTATGTACAAAGCCCAGTAAATGACACTCGTTGGCAAAGTCGTTCATCGCTTGCTCGGCATCCACTGCGCAAGCAAACTGCTTTTTCATTAGTTGCCCCAGCGCTTTAAGCTCTTTGGTGACTTTTTTATCTAAGTTTTTGTAAAACGTGGCTTCTTCTCGCTTGGTGGCTTGTTCGCTGTGAACCAACAACCACCTCTGATTAACTGAACCATAGTTAGCGTCAATCCAGCAACCTGAATAACCATTACCTATGCTACTTAGTTGCTCTGGCTCTAGAGCCAATAGCGCTTCTTTGGCTGACTTGATGGTCATTGGAACGCGAGTAATAAATTTTTGCTGTTGCTCATCCAGCGAACGAATACTGTCTTCGGTATATAACGCAGCGTCAGCGATGAAGTAGCGACTATTTTGGGCGGATTTTAGACAATGTATGTGCTTCTTCGTCACTTCAGAAAAGGCTTTAGCGTCATTGGTGTTACCACTGAGTGCCTGCATGTAAACGGGTAAGCCTGCTTGGTTTTCACAAATCAGCTCAAGGACCACTTGGTTTAACTCTGGACGGTGGTCTCGGCTATAGCCTTTGACTAGTTTAATAGCATTAATGTCTTCGTCTTGCTCGTAGTCACCATCGACATGAAAACTCGTGATATCGAGGTGGACGGAGTCCGTTTTAAGTCCAAGTTTATCAACCACATGCTCTGCAATTGCTTGATAAAGAGCAGAGACATCGGCTTCATATAGAGCATCCAATGTGCGCCCAAGTACATCATCAGTAAGGTGGTGTGCCTCAATGTCTTTAGCTAGCAACTTGGCAATCGGCTTGGTCTCGAAAAAATCAGAGAACATGTGCAGCGTGCGGCTATGAAAGCCTAGCCCATTAAGGATCATAGCCAACACAGCATCACCATGTGAAACGTTATGCTCCGAATACTTAGGAATGATGCGGTCGATGATACCCGGCAGGTCGACCTCGTGGCAGAAAGCAGCGATAAGCCCTAGGTGATCTAGACGTTTAATAACAGGTTGAGGAGCAGACATAATAAGCGACCGTTAAATAACAGTAATAGATCAAAACTGGGGATCGCGGTCAAGCTGCCTATGCTACTAAGTCTTGTAAATGATCACTGGATCACACTATTTAAATTCCTGAATTAGGTGCGGAATGACGGTTAAACATAGGCATGTACGTGAATTTTCCCTGGATGTTGAGGTTTCATTTAAAACTAAAACCAGAGGTGTGATACAGCATCTTGCCATCGATGCCACCGGTCTCAAGGTTTATGGCGAAGGTGAATGGAAGGTCAAAAAGCACGGTACTGATGGGGAGCGCAGAGTCTGGCGTAAGCTACATTTAGCAGTAGATACCGGCACCCACGAAATAGTCGCAGCAGAGCTTAGTTTATCTAACGTTACCGATGCCGAAGTGCTTCCCAACCTACTCAAGCAGACACGTCGTAAAATCATTGAAATATCAGGTGATGGTGCTTATGACACCAGACATTGCCATGATGCAATACGTATAAAGCGAGCGGTTCCGCTCATCCCGCCAAGGGAAGGAGCAGCCTTCTGGGAACAAGGACACCCTCGCAACCTAGCGGTAGGTTGCCAGAAGCTGTACGGCTCCAACAAGAACTGGAAAAAGCGGTATGGTTATCACAAGCGCTCGCTATCAGAGACAGCAATGCATCGAGTGAAACAGTTGTTGGGTGGTAAACTCAGCATATTGTCTAAAAGTTACTCAACTTTGGGCAGCTTGGTTTCTCGTCTGAATTACGCATCAAAGCCGCTTGTTGCTCATTGTTGAGCCTCCAAATTTTCTATGGAAGCATTTGAAAGCACTGAAAATGATCTACCAATCGATCATCAGACGATTAACGGGAATGTAATAACACTAACTCGCAACGTTCAAAAGTTGAGAACTTAATACGCTACGACCCCTTTAAACACGTGCATTTACATGATTTTTCCCAGCCATTCCGCTGCAGTCACTATCAAGCCCCAATAATACATCAATTCCTTATGTTTTCATCTATACGTTAGCTAATTAGATACCCGAGCTAACTGCCCTTTACCGCCATAGAAAAATTTCTGAGCTTCAAACGGTATTAATACTGACTCTCCAGTGCGTATCTTAACCTGCTTGCCCTGCGCCGAAAGACACACCTCACCTTGAATACAAAACACAATCTCAGCGCCTCTTACAAAAATAGATTGCTCAGTTTCGTTTGCCTCTAACACATCAAATTTAAAGTCATCAACTGGAACAGGAAAGTGCAAGCGTCCTTCTCGTTTCATTGGTGGCGTTAATAGACTGGCTGGAGGTATCGGATGAAAATGTGTATTTGCTATCAACTCTTCAACATCAATATGCTTAGGTGTAAGACCTGCTCGAAGAACATTGTCTGAGCTCGCCATCACCTCTAAAGCTGTACCTTGAACATAAGCATGTGGCGTTTCTGCATGCAAAAACATGGCTTCTCCTGGTTGGAGTTCAACGATATTCAAAATCAGAGGCGCCAAAATCCCATTGTCACCGGGGTACAATTTGGCAAAGTGTTGACTATACTCTAGTGCTTGCTTGGCCATAGGTGATAGATTCGCTTTACCATAGTGTTCACAGAGCTCAGCCAAAGCTTTCTGCTTTTTCTCGCCCTCTAAAGTAAGCAACGCCTTAAATAATGTTTGCAAGCCTTTATCATCTGGTGAATGCGTGAAAACTTCAACATCTGGTGCAAGAGCGTGGATATTCACTTCTTCAAATAAAGAGAGAATATCCTCAAAAGGCCTAAAACCATTCATCGCCTTATAAATAGTGATGGCGAATACCAACTCTGGCTTATGGTTTGCATCCTTATAGTTTCGATTAGGCGCAGTCAATGCTATACCTTGCGCGTTTTCACGCTCAAAGCCTATTTCCGAGTTGCGTTTATTAGGGTGCACTTGAATGGACAATGGCGTTTCAGCCGCCAACACCTTAAACAAATAAGGCATTTGACCATAGCGATCTGCGGTATAGTCACCCAACACTGTTGCAGGGTGTTGTGTAATGTAATCAGCTAAAGACGTATCGAGTTCCTCAAGGTAAGAGCACCCATTTGGGTGTGCTCCCATCCACAGCTCAGCTTGCGGTTGACTTTCTGGATTCTCAAAACCAAACAAAAAACTCAATGAAGTGTTGCTGCCCCAAGCGTAGTTTTGAATTATATTCGTCAGTTTATATATCATGAACTAAAGCCTTTAACTAAGCTAGAGTGATGTCTAAGTCTTGCACTTTGCTAAGAACTGAATCTACGACACGAGTGGCATGGTCCATTGTATCAGCCTCAGCATAACAGCGCAGTTCTGGTGCGTTTCCTGAAGGACGAAGGTGTACAATCACACCACTTGAAAGCGTCATTCTCAATCCATCGGTGGTATCGACTATGGAGACGGAGTCTTCAAAGCCTAGCGCTGTGATTAATGCTTGTGGATTTTCTATACCTTGAGCAAGAATTGCTAAGCTCTTTTCAGTCATAAAATTTTGAATACGGTCACTATGAGTGAACCTTTGAGGAAGGTCGCTCACAAGCTGGGCGATAGCGGTATTTTGTGTTGCCGACAACAACATCAGGGCAGGCAACACCGCGTCTCGAGTGGGAAGTGCTTTTAATGTCGTACCATTAATTTCAACATCACTGCCTAATAAGAAACCACCGTTAGCTTCAAATCCTGCAATGCGAGAATAGTCTTTAGACAATACATCAAACTCAGCAATTACGTAAGGTGAGCCTATCTTAGTTTTCGATACGAAATTAAACGCTGACGATAGCTCAATAATCGTATTACAGCTGACTGGAATAGCTAGAGCGTCAATGCCCATCTCTTGTGCACAGAGCAAACCTAGAATATCACCGCGTAACCATTCACCGCTTTCATCAGCAACTAATGGACGGTCACCGTCTCCGTCTGTTGAAAAGATGAAATCGAGATTATGCTCTTTTGACCATGCTTGCGCTTTAACCTTATCGACTTCTGTTACGGCCTCAGTATCAATCGGCACAAACTCATTCGTGCGCTCTAGAGAGATCACTTCAGCACCTAGCGCTTCAAACAACCCGCCATAGATATCACGGCCAGCACTAGAGTGCTCATAAATACCAATACGCTTGCCTGATAGCATATTAGTCGTAAATAACGACGTATAACGATGTGTGTACTCCTGCTTGGCAAAGTCGTTAACTTCTAACTCTGGTAGTTCATTAACTGGTGTAAACAAAACTTTAGCATTTAAGATCGCTTGTTCATCAGCTTTACTAATTTCACCATCCGGACGATAAAATTTAAGGCCATTACGGTCAAAAGGGATATGACTACCTGTTACCATGATGCAAGGGATATTCTGTTGCATCGAGACATAAGCTAATGCAGGAGTTGGAACTACGCCATAATAAACAACTTGCAAGCCGGCATCTTTTGCGGCCACAGCACACGCCTGTGCCATTGCATAGCTGCTTGGGCGGTTATCAATAGCCAGCGCTAACGCATCAAAGTCAAAGTTGCTTTTGATGCTTTCGAAAAAAGCATGAGTAAAAGCAGCACATACATCACTAGTGAACTGTTCTACCAAGCCACGGGCACCGCTAGTGCCAAATTGAACTTCAGATTCATTTATTATGGAGTAACTATTTTTCATTCTTATAACCTGTGTATTTTTGTCTATACATATCTATTAAAAATATAGGCGCTGAGACGAATGTTCTTTGCCACAACCTTTTAGGTTCTCCAATAAATCTAACCAACCACTCCAAATGGAGATCTAACCATATTTGGCTTGGTCTCTTAACAGTTCCAGCATAAAAATCAAATACTGCACCGATACCAGAAACCATAGACCCTGATATGTTGTTTCTAATTGAATGTATTAACTTTTCCTGTTTCGGAGCTGTGAGGCCGACAAATATTACATCAGCGTTAGAAGCGTTTATTGCCTCTATAAATGAAACCTTATCATTTACAGAAAATTCTGTTTTATAAGGCGGGGATAACGTGTGACACTGGACATTTGGAAACTCTTTCGATGCCCTTGCCCTAATCTTATGTAGCACAACATCGGTGCTACCTAAAAAGAATACGCTACCGGATTTTTTATCTAATTGCTTCATTGTTTCAAAGAACAGATCCGTACCAGCAATCTTATTGATTTTTTTCTTGTGCAACTTTCTAGCAGCCAACACTATACCGCTGCCATCGGGGATCAACACTGTTGAATCAAGCAGAGCTTTCTGAAATGCTCCATCATTTTTCGATTCAGCATAAGAATGAGGGTTGATCGTGTTTACAACCTTTAACTCACCAGATCCTAACGATTCAGATACAATTTCCACTACAGAGCGAGTAGATACAGAATAACCTAATATAGAAAGCTCTTGCATAGTTAGTAACCAACACCATATTCTTCTGTACGCACAATGTCGTCTTCTTCAAGATAATTACCCGTGCGCACTTCAATAAGGTGTAAGTCGACCTTGCCAGGATTTTCAATTTTATGAGGTGAACCAATCGCGACATACGTCGATTCGTTTTCACTCAATAAATAAGACTTTTCACCGTTAAGCACTTTTGCAGTACCTTGAACCACAACCCAGTGCTCTGAACGGTGATAATGCATTTGTGTAGCGGTAGATTCACCTGGTTTTACAATCAGGTGCTTAACGTGAAAGCGTTCGCCGTCAGCAATCTCGTCGTGAGAGCCCCATGGACGATAGACCTCACGATGCTGCTGACATTCTTTGCGACTCTGTACTTTTAGCTCATTGACGATAGATTTTACATCTTGCACTTTATCTTTGTGCGCCACTAACACTGCATCTTTGGTTTCGACAACAATTAAGTCATTAACCCCAACAGTTGTAACTAGCTTATTTTGGGAATAAACAAAGCTATTCTGCGTACCTTGAGTTAGCACATCACCATGAGCGACATTTCCATTAGCGTCTTTATCTGCGACTTCCCATAGCGTACTGAAAGAGCCTACATCACTCCACTGCGCATCTAGTGTAACCACAGCCGCATCTTGGGTTTTTTCCATAACTGCATAGTCAATAGAATCATCGGGGCAGGCTTTAAACGCATCTTCATCCAGACGGATGAAATCTAGATCTGTGGTACTACCCGCAAAGGCTTTCTCGCATGCTTGAAAAATATCGGGTCGATATAACTTCAACTCTTCCAGATACCGAGACGCTCTAAACAAGAACATACCACTGTTCCAAAGGTACTCACTGGAACTGACATACTCACGTGCGGTCGCTAAATCTGGTTTCTCGACAAAGCGCTCTACCTCAAAGCTAGACTCACCTAACATGCGACCTTGTTTAATGTAACCGTAGCCAGTCTCTGGTCCTGTTGGTACGATACCAAAAGTCACCAACTTGCCTTGTTCTGCTTGGACTTTTGCTTTTTCAACAACACTTGCAAACTCGGCTTGGTTCTTGATTACGTGGTCGGCCGCCAATACAAGAAGCAAAGGGTCATCCCCTTCTTTAATACCCTGAAGCGCCGCAAGCGTTATAGCAGGCGCAGTATTGCGTCCAACAGGTTCCAAGACAATCCCACTATGAGAAAGGTTTTGCTTACGCAGCTGCTCAGCAACAATAAATCGGTGCTCTTCATTACAAATCAGAAACGGAGATTTATGTTCGATCCCATTTAAACGGGCAATAGTGTCTTGAAGCATTGTATTATCACTGGTTAAGCTAATAAATTGCTTAGGGTAATGAGTTCTAGATAGCGGCCATAAACGACTACCCGAGCCGCCAGCCATAATGACAGGTAAAATCATAATAAAACCTAACTTATATATTGATTATTAATCTTAAAGCCCGAACGAGAGTCAAGTTCAGTTATTCATCCACGGAAAATTCATGAACATCCCCGTCAATAAAGGCTCGCCAGAACCTTCAAAAGGTACTCAGAATCCATCGCACACATCGCTCTTTTGTGTTTAATACTCGCTTTCAAAGTCGTTTCACTCTTCAGCATGTTCAAACACATCTGCCTGATCCTTGCAAAATTTTCTGCGCTCTCGTCTGCGCGTTTTTCGGCTACCATCTTCACCAAATGTTGTATCTAAGGACCAATGCATCGACTCGACCAACCAATGTGAACGCGTTGCATTTAACAATTCCTTAGCACTTAAATCCTTCGAACTAATGTAGTATCTCACCGTGATTTCTGACTCTTTCGCAACCGCTTCTTCCTGCCTCACAGTCACAACAATACCCATCGTTTTTAACTCAGGCCAATCAAACTCCAAGTCTCCTAGAACACTTAACTCCTTGTTCGTTAGAGCCAATCTGGTTTCTTGTCTGCCACGCGATTTTTCCTGTGTGCTGTATGAATCACCATCGTGTTTTTGCAGCATGCTCATGTCGAAGTAATTATCGAATGCTTGCTCCAAACGACCTTGGTTGCCTTTTACAGCCAGCAAGTAATCAGCGTTTTTGTTTAGAATTGTTTGAGCAATCTTTTTCTGACATCCCATAGCATCTATCGTCACCAAACAGCCCGATATATCAAGCAGTTCTAGTAACTCTGGGATAGCGGTGATCTCGTTGGACTTTTCGTAGACTTTTTGTTGTCCGAGACTAACTCCATTTTCTGTCGCAAAAGCGTTCACCATATGAATTGCACCGAGCCCACGAGAATCATCATAAGAGCCCCTAACGGTTTTACCATCGATGGCAATCACTTCACCTTTGGTTAATTCACAGCAATCTTTCATCCACTCAATGAAGCATTTTTGCAGTCGAGTCGCATTAATCATTCCCATCGCTCTGGCTATCGTCGATGTTGAAGGCACGCCATGGCTAAAATCACCAAGTCGCTTCAAGAAATCCAACTTAGCTTCACCGTAAAGGCCACGGAAAATTCATGAACATCCCCGTCAATAAAGGCTCGCCAGAACCTTCAAAAGGTACTCAGAATCCATCGCACACATCGCTCTTTTGTGTTTAATACTCGCTTTCAAAGTCGTTTCACTCTTCAGCATGTTCAAACACATCTGCCTGATCCTTGCAAAATTTTCTGCGCTCTCGTCTGCGCGTTTTCGGCTACCATCTTCACCAAATGTTGTATCTAAGGACCAATGCATCGACTCGACCAACCAATGTGAACGCGTTGCATTTAACAATTCCTTAGCACTTAAATCCTTCGAACTAATGTAGTATCTCACCGTGATTTCTGACTCTTTCGCAACCGCTTCTTCCTGCCTCACAGTCACAACAATACCCATCGTTTTTAACTCAGGCCAATCAAACTCCAAGTCTCCTAGAACACTTAACTCCTTGTTCGTTAGAGCCAATCTGGTTTCTTGTCTGCCACGCGATTTTTCCTGTGTGCTGTATGAATCACCATCGTGTTTTTGCAGCATGCTCATGTCGAAGTAATTATCGAATGCTTGCTCCAAACGACCTTGGTTGCCTTTTACAGCCAGCAAGTAATCAGCGTTTTTGTTTAGAATTGTTTGAGCAATCTTTTTCTGACATCCCATAGCATCTATCGTCACCAAACAGCCCGATATATCAAGCAGTTCTAGTAACTCTGGGATAGCGGTGATCTCGTTGGACTTTTCGTAGACTTTTTGTTGTCCGAGACTAACTCCATTTTCTGTCGCAAAAGCGTTCACCATATGAATTGCACCGAGCCCACGAGAATCATCATAAGAGCCCCTAACGGTTTTACCATCGATGGCAATCACTTCACCTTTGGTTAATTCACAGCAATCTTTCATCCACTCAATGAAGCATTTTTGCAGTCGAGTCGCATTAATCATTCCCATCGCTCTGGCTATCGTCGATGTTGAAGGCACGCCATGGCTAAAATCACCAAGTCGCTTCAAGAAATCCAACTTAGCTTCACCGTAAAGGCTAATCGCTTTCCAATCGTCTTGGCCAGAAAGCACAGCACAAATTGTTAACAGAATGATATCAGTTAACTTGTGTTCGACTTTGCCTTGTTGTCGGTAATCTGGAATAACATCGAAATGCATAAATGGGTGCTTCTTGCTCATTAATGGACCTCCAAATTGTCTATGGAGGTATTAGAAAACACTGGAAATGATCTACAAATCGATCATCAGGCGATTGACGGTTATGTGATAACGCTAACTAATGAAGTTCAAAAAGTGAGAACTCAATAAGCTACAGACCCTTTAAACATGGGCATGTTCATGAATTTTCCCTGCCGTAAAGGCTAATCGCTTTCCAATCGTCTTGGCCAGAAAGCACAGCACAAATTGTTAACAGAATGATATCAGTTAACTTGTGTTCGACTTTGCCTTGTTGTCGGTAATCTGGAATAACATCGAAATGCATAAATGGGTGCTTCTTGCTCATTAATGGACCTCCAAATTGTCTATGGAGGTATTAGAAAACACTGGAAATGATCTACAAATCGATCATCAGGCGATTGACGGTTATGTGATAACGCTAACTAATGAAGTTCAAAAAGTGAGAACTCAATAAGCTACAGACCCTTTAAACATGGGCATGTTCATGAATTTTCCCTGGTTATTCATCAGCTCAACTTAAACGTCACCCTAGGATTTCACAGAGACTGAACCAACCTTATTACAATCAATCTAAGTTAAAGTGCTAACAAAAACCTTCACAAAAAATAATCCTTGGTATTCTGATGAACTAAACTAGATTGCAGTAACGCCTCGACATTCCACCATCGATAGTCTCCATGCTGTTCTTTCGGCAAATTAGAAGTCTCAATATCCAAAACCAACTCATACCCCAAGACTACATAGTGTGTGGAAAAGCTAGGGCCAGAAAAGTTGTCCTCATAATGATGCTCGTAAGGACCTAGAAACTTTGCCTCTCTCAACGAGAGTTCTTTGCCAAGCTCTAGATTAGTGAGACGTTCAAAAGCTTGCTCAAACGTTTCATCTTTAAAAATGCGACCTCCGGGTACAAACCAATACCCCTGAGCAGGTCTATTGTTTCGCTCACCAAGTAAGACTTGCCCCCTCATGTTCTTAACTACTAAGTCAATAGATACCAAAGGTGTGAATTCGGTCACAGTCTTAAAAGTATCAATATCTAATTGAGTCATTGTAAATCCAAGTCAATATGTTGAGGATAATGAAACCTAATAAAATCACTCATTTCTGAGAAGATTTGTAATTCACGTAAATATCTATTAAACCGGCCAATATCCAGTTGCTATGAGAGAAGTCACTGAACAACGCGAAACACGGTCATTCCACGAAGGCCGGAATCTAACTAACCACGAATATTATGTTGATTCTCTAAAAACCACTGATAAGTCTTAGCCAGTCCATCTTCCAGACCGACTTGATAGTTCCAACCAAGGCTAGTTAACCGAGAGACATTCATCAACTTACGAGGAGTTCCATCTGGCTTGGTGGTATCAAACACAATATCACCCTCAAAACCCACGACCTTCGCCATGGTTTCCGCCATCTCACGGATCGTGCAATCCACACCGGTCCCTACATTAATGTGGGACGACATCGGCTCTGTGTTCGCCTGATAAGTTTCATAATCCAACTCCATAACGTGGACAGAAGCCGCAGCCATATCATCGACATACAGGAATTCGCGCATTGGTTTGCCCGTCCCCCACACCACAACTTCTTTATCACCATTTAGTTTGGCTTCATGGAACCGGCGCATTATTGCTGGGATAACATGAGAGTTCGCAAGGTGAAAGTTGTCATTCAAACCATACAGGTTAGTTGGCATCACCGAACGATAGTTACGACCATACTGACGGTTATACGATTCACATAACTTAATGCCAGCGATTTTTGCAATCGCATATGGCTCATTAGTTTCTTCTAAAACACCGGTTAACAGTGCGTTTTCCGTCATTGGTTGCTCAGCGAACTTTGGATAGATACAGGAAGATCCAAGAAACAGAAGATTTTGTACATCATTCGTGTGTGCGGCGTGGATGATATTGCCTTCGATCATCAAGTTCTGATAAATGAACTCCGCCGGGAAGGTATTGTTGGCAAAGATCCCCCCAACTTTCGCAGCTGCAAGGTATACTTCGTCAATACTCTGCTCAGCGAAGAATGCATTTACTGCCGCTTGGTCGGTCAAATCGAGCTCTGATGAAGTACGAACAATCAACTTAACGTCATTGCGCAGTTCAAGTTGTCTAACAATCGCCGAACCGACCATCCCGCGATGGCCTGCTACAAACACTCTTTTTTTATCTAATAACGACATTTTGATTAGCTCTCTACCGAAATAGACACGTCGAAACCGTTTGCTTTCAGCAGGGCGTGTTGTTTCGCTCTGTTCACATCAGCTTGAACCATTTCAGCACACATTTCTTCTACTGTAATCTCAGGTATCCAGCCTAGCCTTTCTTTGGCTTTAGTTGGGTCGCCAAGTAGCGTTTCCACTTCAGCAGGACGGAAGAATTTAGGATTTACCTTAACAATCACATCACCCACAGACACAGATGGTGCTTTGGTTGAGTCAACAGCTGCTACCGTTCCAATTTCGTCGACACCTTCACCACTAAATTCAAGCTCAATACCCGCCTCTTGCGCTGACATTCGAACAAATTCACGCACAGAGATTTGCTTACCAGTCGCAATCACAAAGTCATCCGCGACGTCTTGTTGAAGCATCATCCACTGCATACGTACATAGTCTTTAGCGTGACCCCAATCGCGCAGTGCATCCATGTTACCGAGGTGCAAGCAACACTCTAGTCCTTGAGAAATGTTCGCAATAGTACGAGTAATTTTGCGAGTTACAAACGTTTCACCACGACGAGGAGACTCGTGATTAAATAATATGCCATTACACGCATAAATGCCGTAAGACTCGCGATAGTTAACGGTAATCCAATACGCATACATCTTAGCCACAGCGTAAGGGGAGCGCGGATAGAAAGGTGTCGTCTCACGCTGCGGAATTTCACGAACCTCGCCATAAAGCTCAGAAGTTGACGCTTGATAAAAGCGAGTCTTTTCTTCTAAACCATTGATACGTATCGCTTCGAGAAGACGGATGGTGCCCATTGCATCAACATCGGCCGCATACTCCGGTGATTCAAACGAAACCGCAACATGAGACATCGCACCTAAGTTATAGATTTCATCTGGTTGAATCTCTTTGACCAAACGAATTAGATTTGAAGAGTCAGTCAAATCACCATAGTGAAGTTTGATCTTGTCACTGTTTTCCATCGCGTTGTCGATACGCTCAGTATTAAAAGAAGACGCTCGGCGGATCAAACCATGCACTTCATACCCCTTACTGACAAGAAGCTCAGCAAGATATGAACCATCTTGACCTGTAATTCCCGTAATGAATGCTTTTTTCACAAATTACCTCTTATAATTCTCAAATATTTTTATAAAGTTGTCTTCAAATTTATCGTATGTAAAATGCTGCATGTACCTCTCTCTACAATACACGCCGGACTTATTATCAAAAAACTTACCTTTGAATAGCATTAAACCATCCCAAAGCGCATCATGCCTTTCTAATACAACGCCACTGCGGTTGTCAATAATCTCAGAGATAGCGCCTATATTGTTAGAAATAACGGGGACACCAAAAGACAAACTTTCTAGAAGCGTCAAAGGATAAGCGTCCTCTCTAGTTGGATAAATTAGACCATGGCACGTCTTAAAAAGTAGAGACTTATCTTCTCCACTAACAAACCCATGATAAAAAACTAATTCCTCCAAACTATGTTCCGCTACAAATTCATAGAAGTATTTCTCACTTTCATCGGAGTCCCATTCCCCAGCGAAGTTAAACTTTACATCCAAACCTTCAGCGGCACACTCTCTAGCTAAGAGTAAAACCTCTTTAAACCCTTTTGCTTCACTCATGTGTGCCAAGTATAAAATATTGAGACGTTGACTTTCAGCATCATATTTATTTTTGAAGTAGACTTTGTCAACTTCACCTACAAAGTAATCCGGCACCGCGTTGGGAAGATACTTAATATCTTTATATTTTGACAAAACCTTGACATCACTCTTCAAAGTTGGACTCAAAAGAATAATACTGACATGATTTACAAAAAACTCACCCAACAATCTCTTAAATGTGCTGCTACAGAATTTTGAAACTCCCCTTGTGTGATAATGATAATATACATCAATATCAAAAAACTTGTTATACAGTTTCCATGTCAAAGACAAGAGCACATCTCTATAGAATGCAACCCCTGAGGTCGATGCTGTAAAATAAATAATCGAAGGACGAAAAAAAAGTAGAGCCTTAGCGACCTGGAAAAAAAGTATCAAAAAGTAATAAACTTTCCTCAGGTTAAAGCCACCTATATCTGCTATGTCTTTTGAGGACCTTATAGTCAAATATTGTGTATCTAAAGCAGTATTAATCTTTTCACTACTAGAGATAAAGTCACCAACTTTTGCTGCACCATGAGTTGGTGGAGAACGATGCAAAATGCATAAAATTCTATTATTTTTCATATAAAACCGGTACTAAATTGAATGCCAAAAAACAAAACACAAGCATTTCGCTAGTTGAAAGAATCATATTCCAAGGCGTACTTTTCCAACATGCTTTGATGTGAAAACTTTATTTTCATTATATTTGCTGTATTTTGTAATTGCGGCTCAAACACTACATCTTCATTAACGAAGTTTACAATTATATTTTTCAATGAATCGGATGATTCCAAATCAAAAACTAAAGGCCATTTTGAATCAAAGACCTCTATTAGTCCAGGCGCTGGCGGAAGAATAACAGGCAACTTACTCAAGAATGATTCAATAGCTACTAAACCTAATCCTTCAAATCGTGAGGGCATTACAAGAGCGTCGAAGTGTGGAAAAAGCAAACTAACGTCATTGACTGGTGGATTAACTATAATCGGGAAATTGGCAGAATTTTTAATTAACAAATCTTCGAGCTCACCATGACCATAAAAATGAAACTCCACCTTATTCAGGGTACTATCTTCCAATTTACTTATAGCATCAACTAAAATATCGAGTCCTTTTTGAAAGGTAAACCTCCCTATAAATAAAAAACGAAGAGGAGATTGTACTTTTCGCCTCTTTCGTTTGTCCCGGGCTATATTAAATGGTTTTTCATCCACACCGTTATAGATTAAATTTTGAAACTTTGACTGTCTATTCCCAGTCAAAACCCTCAGATTAATATAAGCTTCCCTCGCTCCCTCGGAAACAAATATCACTCGATCACTGTCAAATGAAGATTCTACTAATTTAGCGATTCTCCCATGAGTTGGCCAGAGCTTTACATTGTGTATAGTTCTAATGATATGAGGAGGTGAACCGCCAAAAAGCTTAAATAGCCGCAAACTAATAGAAAGTACAAAATCAGGGAAGTCAGTGTGGCTATGTACAATGCATCGTTTACTCTTTCTTCTGAGAAAAATATAAAACTTAACAGCAGAAAGCAACAGAAAGAAATAGGCTAACGGTCCCTTTGTTTCTTTAAAGCCCAGACATACCGTATTGACCCCCGATTGTTGAAGGTCTTTGAGCAGTCCATTCTTGTATCTATCATGCGGAGAATCGAAGATACCCACGACCGTACTATCTGGTTTAGATTTTGCCAATGAAAACGCTACTTTTTCGGCGCCACCTAACCTAAATCCAGTCACCAAATGGATAATAGCCATGGACTAAGTTGACCTTTTTACTTTTATGATACGAAGCGTTCTAAACGCCACTACTACAGACATATTAAAGATAAGGCTAAATAGCCGCTGTCCAAAATTTAGTCCTGCATTTCTTCTTACCAACCAACCCTCTTTCGCATGTTCAAACATAGACATATTTCCACTCAGTCCATCGAGCCGATAGTAAACCAAAGGCTTTTTGATATGAGAAAATTTGAATTTTCCATTTTGTATCAATCTATAGACAAACTCATAATCCGATAACGCTTTGAGGTTGGTATTGTATTTGAAACTTCTATAGACATTGGAGGCTACAAACATAGACGGATGACTATAAGTCATACCGTAATACTTAAACTTGAATAGAGAACTATCAAATTTCTTCACCTTTAAAGTGGAGTCAGGATAGACATCAAATCGATCTGAATGTATAACATCTAGCGAACTACCAGATTCTACATATTTATTCACAACCATCTCAATGGCCTCCTCAGAATACCAGTCATCACTATTAATCATCCCTATAATATCGCCATTGCAGATAGCAATACCTTTATTCATCGCGTCATAAATACCTTCATCAGGTTCACTAATCAATAGATCAATTTCATTTTCATAACTAGCAATTAACTCCAAAGTTTTATCGGTAGAGCCTCCATCTACAATAATATATTCAATATTTGGATATGTTTGATTTAGGACGCTATTAATAGTCTTCTCTATATACTTTTCGCCATTGTACACAACAGTTACAATAGAAACTAATGGAAGTTTTTCAGTCATGCATTAACCTTTTAACTTAATGACTCTTATTAACCCAAGATAGAACTCTAAACTAGCTCTTTATAGAGACAAATATACTTATCTGCAATTAATCTCGGTGAGAATTTTTGTTTAATACTTTCGATCGACTTTTGTTCTATGTTGCCTGGCCTTTGCTTTATTAAGTACCTAATTCCATTCGCTAAGTCATTTATATCATTATAGGTCGCCAAGTATCCGTTTACTTTGTGATCTATAATATCAACTGGACCAGTATTGTTAAATGCGACAACTGGGGTTCCACAACTCATCGACTCGGCAACCGTTTTTCCAAAAGCTTCAAAAATACTTGGGGCAACGAACACATCTGCTGAGCTATATAGTTTACTCAAGATTAAGTCGTCTTCTATAAAGCCTATTTGATTTATGTGGAAAGGTAACTGTTCTATGTCCCTATTATACTTCCCAAAAGATACCACTTGAAAAGGCATATCATTCTGGTTTATCAAAAGTTCTATCGCTCGAGTGAAAAGACTGAAACCTTTATAGTAGTCTTTGATGTTATTGGCACCGATCAAAACTATCGGCAAATCAGAGTCAAAGCCAAAGTATTCTTTACTTTCTTTTTTAGACTGAGGTGAAAACTTATTGGAATCGACGGTATTAAATATAGTTCTGACCTTCACACCTTGCATTATTGATGACTGTGCTACTTGATCACTTACCCAATTACTTATTCCAACTGGATGAATATCCAATCGGCTAAATGTTCGATTTTTTAAAGTAGATAGATAGTTAGTTACATCTTTAGGATTCTTACTATTAAGCTGTGGACAACTGCCACAGCCACGTTTGAAATTTTCACAACCGAGAGAATAATGGCATCCGCCAGTCAAAGGCCACATATCTCTAATGGACCAAACAATTGGCTTATTAAACTTACCTAACGTAGATATATTTAAATACCCACCATTTATCCAGTGTAAATGGATAATGTCTGCATCTCTAACTGCTTGGCTAAGGTTTAATGCACAACCAAATAAGCCTGCACTAAAATGGGTCCCTTCCTGTTTATCATAACACTCAAATATAAAGGTATCCGCTCTAGACTTGAGCGTAAGTGACACTTTTTTAAAAAATTCGTTTTTAAAAAAGCCCTCAATAGTTTCATATTTGGTGCCATCTATATGGGGTAAAAGTATTTTTGAATCTACACCACTATCGATTAGCGCCTCATGCAACCATAAAGCGCCTCTTGCAGCTCCACTATTCAGCTCACCGCTTACTATATGCAGTACTTTCATTGTTCGTTCCTATTGGATCTGACATGCTCAAATAGAACACCACAACTTAACCAAAACACTATATTTTGAGGTGAATATGTTGGTGTCAAAGAAATACTCCATAGAATAACATGCAATGATATAAATATTACATACCCCTCTTGAAACTTAGTGGTCTTGATCAGAGGCAAAATAAAGAGCAAAGTAGAGACAATCAAAAGAACTCCACCTTTAAGAACCATTTGAAGATAGCCGACTTCCGATATCAGTCTATTGGGTGAATCACCAAACCCCCCGGCATCTTGCACCAACTGAAAGTACGGACTAAAATAAGTTCCCAATACACCCCTTCCATATATAATCTCTTTCCAACTAAGGTCGCTAAATAACTCAGTAAATAGGAATGTTCTTGTATCAGTTGTAATCTCTCCGCCTTCAGCCTTAATCATAATAAAAAGAAAGTATCCACACGCAGAAATTACTATAATTGTAATGAAACTTAAATATGAATATGCTAGCTTCCCTGCTTTGTATGAAGCGACAGTATGCTTATAGAAAAGCCTAAACAACACTGCCATAACTATAAATATAATCCAAACTCTTCCACCCATCATAAGTGCAGACACAAATAAAGTGGCTAAAACAAGAGAAATTTTCAGCCAGTCGAAGATGGTTTTATTATAGTTATTAAACCAGGGTAATATAATGGTACTGCATATTAAATAATACCAATAGTAACCAACACTAGGATATATCAATAATTGAAGATAAAAAACAATCGTTGTTATAAAACAGAGATTTAATACAATCTTATTTAGATCTACCGTATAAGCCACCCTAATTCCGACAGGTACTAATAATACACATAACCACGATAATGCAGCCTCTTTATGTCCTATAAGAGTTATCCAATCTTGTGTGTTTAAACTAAAACTTCGCACTATCATTAATGAGATAATCGTCAGGAGTAAAAGGTAACACCAACTCTCTCTGAAAATCCTATTTAATTCAAACGAAGACTTTATAAACAAGCGTAAAAAAAACATCAAACTCAGAAAAATAAATAGTGTCGCCAACAACTTTAATAATGACAATCCATCCGGGGCATAGGATGTAAGTATATAAATATATATACTATTAAGAAACAACATTATATATAATTGTGAATGTAATCTTATTTTCAACTTCCGGTTCCTAGCAAAGAACTTCTCAAAGATCTTATTTTATTATAAGTAACTGGAAAAAATATCCTCATAAAAAACCGTCTTCTTTCTCTATTGAATTTGAGGGAATCCTCATATAAGTGTAACTTTCGTTTAAACTGAACCTTTTTAAATATAGAAAACTCGATTTTTATTCCTGCATTAAATAAGTCAGATATGTATTTCTTTAGTACTAAATTTTCTTTTAGCTCTGAATAAAGAAGATCTGCTACTGAATAGTAGCCCTCAGCATGTTTCATGCTAGGTTTTTGTGTAGTAATCGAATCTGGTCTAATTCTTCTATTGAAATGTTTATCTTTAGAAACATAACAAGTTTTATTCTCAGCCAGTATTTTTGTTGTGTAATAGTTATCTTCATACAATACTCCATCAGGAAAGTTAATATGTTCGAAACTCTCCTTTTTGGTTACATAACAACATGCTGATACAATATGCTTGTTCTTTGACAAAGCAATATCAAGAAGTTTTAAACCTGTATACTTACCTTCATTGATATCCCTTTCATAATCGAACCCCCCCCTTGAGAAAGTTACGTCTCCATCAATAAAAGACATCGCGTCAAATAACACGATATCTATATTTCCATCTGTCCTAAGTATATCATATACTGAAGACAACATGTTACTGTCAATTATGTCATCTGAGTCAAGAAAGTACAAATACTCACCAGAAGCCAATTTCTTTCCAACATTTCGAGCAGCTGATAGCCCCTTATTATCTTGGTCTACAACCCGTATATTCTTGAATGAATTGCTATATTTTTCTATTATACTTAGAGTACTATCTGTAGAACCATCATTGACAATTATTATTTCAAAATTTGTATATGTTTGCGCCAAAACTGAATCTAAACACTCTGATATATAATTCTCAACATTGAAAGCTGGTACGATGATACTAAATTTTCGCTTCATAGATTCACTCTTAGGACATAGAATAGGATAATTGACAATTGTAATATTAAAGGGTATTTGATCGAATTGATCAATTCAATTAGAGAAGAAGACAATATGTTTCTTGCGAGCACATAATAACATTGAAAAAAGCTCACTATAAATGAAAAAAGTATACACCATGCCAGCGAAACTAATGAACCTAATGAAACGCCTATAGTAATTGCGGATACATTTAGTAATGCAGAAAAAATTCCACACATCAATAATAGGTCGACTCTGCTTTTTGCTTGGAAAAAGCCTCCACTAGAACTCATTACGATTTGAAAAGGAATAGTCAAAGATAGGACTTTCAAAACTGGAGCAACTGAAATCCATGTATCTCCTAGTATAATTTCAACGATAAAATCTGAGAACACATGGACTAACGCACCGATAAGTATGCCCAAAGTGAACATTCTTTTAAAAAATATATTATGCACTCCGCTGAATTCTTCTGGCGAATTCTTTAGCTTAACTAATACTGGTTGAATCGCAGGGTTCATAGCAAAAGTTAAAAGTAATAACGGATACTGCATCAACTTATAAGCCCGATCGTATAATCCCAACTCACTAGGTTGCATATACTTGCCTACAAGGATGTTATCCAAGTTTCTTGAGAAGTAGTTAATTATATTGAATGCAAATTGATACATCGAAAACGAGAGTAACTTCTTTGATGGCGCAATAGTGTTACTAAATCGTGCAATGCCAGTTTCGGTACGAGAAGAATAGCAAACTAAAAATACGAACTTGAATAATGTAACAATAGCTAACTTCCAACCGAGTGACATTTCTGCTGAGAAGTTATTCATAAAGTAAATTAGTGATAACAATGACAGTATTTCAGCAAAAACTTCGCATTTCGCAATAGCAATGAATTTTTTCTCTTTCTGAAGCGCTGCAATTGATACTATCGAACAAGTCGAAAATACTATACTTATAGCTATTGGAATTACGAGTTGGTCGTAAATAGGATTGTTATAGAACTTAGAAATTAATGGTCCAGCCAAATAAAAGGAAAAGGATAGTATTAATCCAATGATTAGTGTTAATGTAAAAACGGCATCTCGAAGTTTTTGGGATATCACCTTCTCATTTATTAATGCTGGCACAAGCCCCATTTCGCTCAACAACATAAAAAAAGTTGCAAATACTTGGATAGCAGCAAAGAACCCAAATGCATCTGGACTAAATAGTCTCGCCATCAACATCATCGAAATTAACTGCACTACATATACAGAGTATTTTCCGATTACACTAATTTTCATCGAACTCATTAGTTCTTTATACGCCGACATTCTGAACTGCTCTCTTACAATTGGATTCTGTCTGTTGCTAAGTGGTTACTACACTGAAAAATCATGAACATCCCCGTCAATAAAGGCTCGCCAGAACCTTCAAAAGGTACTCAGAATCCATCGCACACATCGCTCTTTTGTGTTTAATACTCGCTTTCAAAGTCGTTTCACTCTTCAGCATGTTTAAACACATCTGTCTGATCCTTGCAAAGTTCTCTGCACTCTCTTCCGCTCGTTTTCGGCAAGCATCTTCACCAAATGTCATGTCGAGGGACCAATGCATCGACTCGACCAACCAATGTGAACGCGTTGCATTTAACAATTCTTTAGCGTTTAAATTCTTCGAGCTAATGTAGTATCTCACCGTGATTTCTGACTCTTTCGCCACGGCTTCTTCTTGTCTCACAGAAACAACAATACCCATTGTTTTTAGCTCGGGCCAATCAAACTCTAAATCACCTAAAACACTCAAATCTGTGTTAGTTAAAGCCAACCTGGTTTCTTGTCTGCCACGTGATTTTTCCTGCGTGCTATAAGAATCACCATCGTGTTTTTGTAGCATGCTCATATCGAAATAATTATCGAATGCTTGCTCTAAACGACCTTGATTACCTTTCACCGCCAATAAGTAATCTGCGTTTTTGTTTAGCACTTTTTGAGCAATTTTCTTTTGGCATCCCATCGCGTCAATAGTCACTAAACAGCCCGATATATCAAGCAGTTCGAGCAACTCTGGGATAGCAGTGATCTCATTGCTTTTTTCGTAAACTTTATGTTGTCCGAGACTAACACCATTTTCTGTCGCAAAGGCGTTCACCATATGAATGGCACCAAGGCCACGAGAGTCATCATAAGAGCCCTTGACGGTTTTACCATCAATGGCAATCACTTCACCTTTAGTGAGCTCACAGCAATCTTTCATCCATTCAATGAAGCATTTTTGCAATCGAGTCGCATTAATCATTCCCATCGCTCTGGCTATCGTCGATGTCGAAGGCACGCCATGGCTAAAATCGCCAAATCGCTTCAAGAAATCCAACTTAGCTTCACCGTAAAGGCTAATCGCTTTCCAGTCGTCTTGGCCAGAAAGCACAGCACAAATTGTTAACAGAATGATATCAGTTAACTTGTGCTCGACTTTGCCTTGTTGGCGATAATCTGGAATGACATCGAAATGCATAAATGGGTGCTGATTACTCATCGTTGAACCTCCAATTTGACTATGGAGGTATTAAAAAACACTGAAAATGATCTACAAATCGATCATCAGACAATTGATTGTTATGTGATAACGCTAACTAGTGAGGTTCGAAAATTGAGAACTCACTACGCCACGAACCCTTTAAACATAGGCATGTACGTGAATTTTCCCTGGCCTTGTTGGCGATAATCTGGAATGACATCGAAATGCATAAATGGGTGCTGATTACTCATCGTTGAACCTCCAATTTGTCTATGGAGGTATTAAAAAACACTGAAAATGATCTACAAATCGATCATCAGACAATTGATTGTTATGTGATAACGCTAACTAGTGAGGTTCGAAAATTGAGAACTCACTATGCCACGAACCCTTTAAACATAGGCATGTACGTGAATTTTCCCTGGGTATAAAGCCGACTTCCGACAGTAGACTTTGAGGGGCCTACACGGAAAATTCATGAACATCCCCGTCAATAAAGGCTCGCCAGAACCTTCAAAAGGTACTCAGAATCCATCGCACACATCGCTCTTTTGTGTTTAATACTCGCTTTCAAAGTCGTTTCACTCTTCAGCATGTTCAAACACATCTGCCTGATCCTTGCAAAATTTTCTGCGCTCTCGTCTGCGCGTTTTCGGCTACCATCTTCACCAAATGTTGTATCTAAGGACCAATGCATCGACTCGACCAACCAATGTGAACGCGTTGCATTTAACAATTCCTTAGCACTTAAATCCTTCGAACTAATGTAGTATCTCACCGTGATTTCTGACTCTTTCGCAACCGCTTCTTCCTGCCTCACAGTCACAACAATACCCATCGTTTTTAACTCAGGCCAATCAAACTCCAAGTCTCCTAGAACACTTAACTCCTTGTTCGTTAGAGCCAATCTGGTTTCTTGTCTGCCACGCGATTTTTCCTGTGTGCTGTATGAATCACCATCGTGTTTTTGCAGCATGCTCATGTCGAAGTAATTATCGAATGCTTGCTCCAAACGACCTTGGTTGCCTTTTACAGCCAGCAAGTAATCAGCGTTTTTGTTTAGAATTGTTTGAGCAATCTTTTTCTGACATCCCATAGCATCTATCGTCACCAAACAGCCCGATATATCAAGCAGTTCTAGTAACTCTGGGATAGCGGTGATCTCGTTGGACTTTTCGTAGACTTTTTGTTGTCCGAGACTAACTCCACTTTCTGTCGCAAAAGCGTTCACCATATGAATTGCACCGAGCCCACGAGAATCATCATAAGAGCCCCTAACGGTTTTACCATCGATGGCAATCACTTCACCTTTGGTTAATTCACAGCAATCTTTCATCCACTCAATGAAGCATTTTTGCAGTCGAGTCGCATTAATCATTCCCATCGCTCTGGCTATCGTCGATGTTGAAGGCACGCCATGGCTAAAATCACCAAGTCGCTTCAAGAAATCCAACTTAGCTTCACCGTAAAGGCTAATCGCTTTCCAATCGTCTTGGCCAGAAAGCACAGCACAAATTGTTAACAGAATGATATCAGTTAACTTGTGTTCGACTTTGCCTTGTTGTCGGTAATCTGGAATAACATCGAAATGCATAAATGGGTGCTTCTTGCTCATTAATGGACCTCCAAATTGTCTATGGAGGTATTAGAAAACACTGGAAATGATCTACAAATCGATCATCAGGCGATTGACGGTTATGTGATAACGCTAACTAATGAAGTTCAAAAAGTGAGAACTCAATAAGCTACAGACCCTTTAAACATGGGCATGTTCATGAATTTTCCCTGGAGGGGCCTACCTTCATCTCTTCTTAAGCTTACGCTTAGATGGTTAACCTTAAGTTAACCTCTGTGCTCCACGACACACTCATGATTTTTCCCTGGTCTGTTCACTCTTGGTCGAATGATCAGATCGGGGAACGAGCAATTAGTTCACGGAAAATTCATGAACATCCCCGTCAATAAAGGCTCGCCAGAACCTTCAAAAGGTACTCAGAATCCATCGCACACATCGCTCTTTTGTGTTTAATACTCGCTTTCAAAGTCGTTTCACTCTTCAGCATGTTCAAACACATCTGCCTGATCCTTGCAAAATTTTCTGCGCTCTCGTCTGCGCGTTTTCGGCTACCATCTTCACCAAATGTTGTATCTAAGGACCAATGCATCGACTCGACCAACCAATGTGAACGCGTTGCATTTAACAATTCCTTAGCACTTAAATCCTTCGAACTAATGTAGTATCTCACCGTGATTTCTGACTCTTTCGCAACCGCTTCTTCCTGCCTCACAGTCACAACAATACCCATCGTTTTTAACTCAGGCCAATCAAACTCCAAGTCTCCTAGAACACTTAACTCCTTGTTCGTTAGAGCCAATCTGGTTTCTTGTCTGCCACGCGATTTTTCCTGTGTGCTGTATGAATCACCATCGTGTTTTTGCAGCATGCTCATGTCGAAGTAATTATCGAATGCTTGCTCCAAACGACCTTGGTTGCCTTTTACAGCCAGCAAGTAATCAGCGTTTTTGTTTAGAATTGTTTGAGCAATCTTTTTCTGACATCCCATAGCATCTATCGTCACCAAACAGCCCGATATATCAAGCAGTTCTAGTAACTCTGGGATAGCGGTGATCTCGTTGGACTTTTCGTAGACTTTTTGTTGTCCGAGACTAACTCCACTTTCTGTCGCAAAAGCGTTCACCATATGAATTGCACCGAGCCCACGAGAATCATCATAAGAGCCCCTAACGGTTTTACCATCGATGGCAATCACTTCACCTTTGGTTAATTCACAGCAATCTTTCATCCACTCAATGAAGCATTTTTGCAGTCGAGTCGCATTAATCATTCCCATCGCTCTGGCTATCGTCGATGTTGAAGGCACGCCATGGCTAAAATCACCAAGTCGCTTCAAGAAATCCAACTTAGCTTCACCGTAAAGGCTAATCGCTTTCCAATCGTCTTGGCCAGAAAGCACAGCACAAATTGTTAACAGAATGATATCAGTTAACTTGTGTTCGACTTTGCCTTGTTGTCGGTAATCTGGAATAACATCGAAATGCATAAATGGGTGCTTCTTGCTCATTAATGGACCTCCAAATTGTCTATGGAGGTATTAGAAAACACTGGAAATGATCTACAAATCGATCATCAGGCGATTGACGGTTATGTGATAACGCTAACTAATGAAGTTCAAAAAGTGAGAACTCAATAAGCTACAGACCCTTTAAACATGGGCATGTTCATGAATTTTCCCTGGCAATTAGTTCCTCTTCATCCTCAATTTCTTATCCAGAACTCAGGTCAACTAGTGACCTTTTAAAATTGAGAATTCAACACGCCACAATCTCTTTAAACATGGGCATGTACATGAATTTTTCTGCGGCGATGACACAAAAATGCCTCAGACAGTTTCATGCACTGAGACACTTTTCATTCATTTTGAGACAGTCAATTTCGCCTATCTCATTGTAATTATTTGTTTTTGTAACTTTTTTCTAAACCGCCCCAATAGGTCTAGATTTTCACTAGACCTGGAGCTTTCGTTGCATACTCGCTTCATCAAGCACAGCAGTTGACATACTCACCGACACTTACTTCTTATCGTTCGTGTAAGCATAATTATAATAACCATAGCCATATGAACTCGAAGCTTTCTTCTCTATCGCATTAAAGATCACGCCTTTAACCTCAATACCAGATTGCTCAAATCTACCCTGGGCAACTTCTATCTCTTTAATCGTGTTTTGACCAAAGCGTGCAACCATCAGGGTCGTACCTGCTAATGCGCCCACAATGCTTGGGTCGGTTACTGCCAGCACAGGAGGTGTATCTAGGATAACCAGGTCGTAGTTTTCAGATGCCCACTCGGTAAACTCTTTAAATCTTGGATGCATTAGAAGCTCAGATGGGTTTGGTGGGACTTGACCGCGAGTTATTACATCTAGGTTATCAATGACTGTAGATTTAATTGCCTGTCCAGTATTGATTTTTCCGCTCAACATCTCAGACAGACCATCATCCCACTTAAGATCAAAGTGCTTCTGCAAATAGCCTTTACGCATATCCGCATCGACAAGCAATACTTTTTGACCTGTTTTCGCCGCTACAGCGGCAAAGTTAGAAGAAACAAAAGATTTGCCAATACCCGGCGCAGGGCCCGATATCATTAGGATATTATTTTTCGCTTCCATCATGGCAAAGTGCAAGCTGGTACGAAGACCACGCAGCGATTCAATGGACAGATCAGCTGGGTTAGATTCTGCTAAAAGTTTTTGCTTCCCTTTATTGCGCTTCGACAATTGTTCCAGCTGCAACTGCATGTCTGATTTAGGAACACTTGCATACACAGGTAAGCCAATCGCTTCAATCTCATCTGGAGACTCGACACCTTTGTGAAAGGCCGCTCTCACCAAAACGAACGCTACACTCAGCATACCGCCCAGCAGTGTTGCTAGCACAACGATCAGTGGTTTCTTCGGTTTAACTGCACGTGTATAAGACTGCGCTGAATCAACAATGCGTACGTTACCAACAGTACCCGCTTTCATAATATTCAGTTCTTGGACTTTATTTAAAAGCTGAACATAAATTTGTTGGTTTACCTCAACATCACGCGTCATACGCAATACTTCGCGCTGTGTTTTTGGCAGTTTCTGGATCTGCTGATTCAAACGCTGCTTTTCTTTAAGCAAAGTTTCACGCTTTTCAAGCAGAGAACGATAAGCAGGGTGGTCAGGCGTAAAACGTTGACTTACTTCACTCTCTTTGAAGGTGAGTTCATTGAGTTGCGCTTCAAGTTCTACCATCACCTTTAGCGTTGATTGAGCCTCTAAGCCTAAATCTACTGATTCATTTTCTTGACGATATTGGTTTAACGTGTCTTCTGCCGCTGTGAGACTGGTTTTAATGTCTGGTAGATGGCCTTTAAGAAAATCGAGGCTTTTTTCCGCTTCTGCGGATTGGCGCGCTACATTTTGTAGGAAGTAATTTTGACTGATGTCGTTGAGAACTCGCTCTAGCGTAATTTTACGCTCACCCTCTAGGGAGAGTTGTAATATACCAGTTTGCTTGCCGCGCTCAGAAATCGAAAGCGCTTGCTGCAGAGCATTTATGGCATCGATGCGAGCAACCTTACCGAGTGAGTATGTTTGTTCTTTTTTACCCGATAGCTCAGTAACAAACAATTTATAGCCGTTTCCTTCCGCAAGTACTCCTACACTACCCAACAGCAGAACATTGCCTTCCGCATCATAAAGCTCATAATTTTGATTGTTGTCGTCCAACTGTTTCAATGTGAGCGATTGATCTTTCAAATAATGCCAACGCTCAGGCACCTCTAATCGACCAACATCAATAAACGCTTGCTCACCCGTAATTCTTGCCAAACCTTTTCCGATAATAGGAAGATATTCTGGCGCTGCTATCGTTGTTAAATTCAGCTTATCGACCGTTTGTCCCAGCACCATACGTGAGTTAATCAGCTCGATCTCTGTTGTCGCCGAGGATTCTTGAGCAAACATATCACCAAGACCTTCACTTAAAAGCGACGACATACCACCACTTTTTTGCTCGACTTGTATTAGTGCATCGGCTTTATAGATGGGGGTGGCTAAAAGTGCATACGCAACACCGAAGCAGGCGAAGAAGAAAGTTGTGAATAAGATGACCCATTTGGCGTCTAGGAGGATGCCGAAAAGTTTGCCTAGGTCGATTTCGTCGGACGGGGACGAATTAGTTTGTTGTGGTGTTGTCATGATGAAAGTAATAGTTCCGGGTTAAGCAATAGTTTTAGGTCCTTGGTCCTTGGTCCTTGGTGATTACTCGGGGTCGTAAGAAGCACTTTCTTCTTTGACTGAGCCTCGACGAATTTTAATTAGTTTTGCTAGCATGGCAGAAATGTGTTTTGCTTCACTGATGAACTCCTTTGATTTGTCTTTGTTCAAATAGTTCAGCTCTGCGGCTATGTATAGTTGTGTAATCATTTCTCCACATGAGCCTTTGGCTATGTAAAGAAACCGCGCTGATTCTCTAGCTGTCTCACGCTCTTCACCTTCGGCAATGTTGGAAGGCACTGAAAGAGAGCTTCGTGATAATTGATCTTTTAAGCTGAAGTTCCTGCAAGAATCGAGTTCCCTGATGATTTCGACACACAGCCGTGAACTCTTTTTCCAAACTTCTAGTTTTTCAAATTGCAAAGTAAGTCCTTGGTCCTTGGTCCTTGGTCCTTGGTCCTTGGTCCTTGGTCCGACAGGGTTTTGTTTTTGGCTATTCATGTCAATCAAAAACAAACACAATAATCATCATTATCGACTTGCTTTAAGCCGACTTCACCTAGGACCTAGGCCCATCTTTTTCCTAGGACCGCTCTATCTACAGCTTCTTCACCCACTCCCCCGCACTCCGCTCAATCAACTCATACGCATGATCAAACGCTTCGCGGCTTTGTCGATATGGGTCGGGGATGTCTTTTTGACCAATCCATTGACCGAAGAGCATGGTTTTGCCGCGGGCTTCTGGGGCGATGCTGGTTAAGGCTTCTATGTGACCTTTCTCCATGACTAGGATTAGGTCGTAGTCTTTGCAGAGTTCGCTTGTTAGTTGTTGTGAAACGTGCGGCGTCAGATCAATATTGTTTTCCGCCGCGACTTCAATTGCGGTTTTGTCTGCTGGTTTGCCGACTAGGCCGCTTTTGGCTGAGGCGATGCCTGCGGAAGCTACTGTTTTGTTTGGTAGCATTTTCGCTAGCATATATTCGCCGATTGGGGAGCGGCAGATATTGCCTACGCAGACGACTAGAATTTTGTTGAACATGGTTAAGAGCGGTCCTGTGGTTCTGTGGTCCTGTGGTTCTGTGGTTCTGTGGTGCCGTGTTTTACCTTAGGGCCACAGGGCCATAGAACCGTTCTAATCTATTATTCACCCCAATTTCTATAGGATGTACCTGCATCACCGATATTCTTGATACCTGTAAGCGTTGGCAATAGTTGAGTCATTAAGCGATTCCAGCGAGCTAGTGGTGTAGCTGTGACATAGACGACATCGTAAGGTTCAAGCTCAAATTCCGTTCCAAGGAACAAAGCAGTGGCATCTTTCATGTTTAGCTGATAAATGCTGGCGATTTTGTCTGTTTCGTTGCCTTGAGTTGGGCGAATAACAAAAATGCCCGTTGCGGCGGCTGCTACTTCGTTGATACCACCTACAGAACTCAATGCTTCAGTTAGGCTCATACCATTACGCTCCATTTTAAGAGTTTGTGGGTCGCCTACTTCGCCCATAACAAACACTTTCTGGGCATCATTACGTGGAACGTGAATAATGTCGCCTGGTTGCATTAAGCGATTTTGCTTTAAATCACCTTTCTGCATTAGTGCGTAAAGTGAAATGCGCTCCTCAATACCATTACGAGTAAGTGTCACATTGCGCCAATCTGCAGCGCTTTCTAGACCACCGGCTTGATTAACGGCATCGAGTAAGGTCATTGGAATGTTGGTTACTGGCTTCTGCCCGGGAGCAGTAACTTCGCCGGTTACATAGACTTTTTTTGAACGGAAAGACGCTACATTGACGTCTACTTGCGGGCTTTCAATATACTTCTCTAAGCGCTTAGTCATCTCTATACGAATTTCACGTACGGTTTTGCCTTCTACATGCACCAGACCAATATATGGATAAAATATTGTACCGTCAGCATTAACCCAGTTACCCGCTTCAGCAGAACTTCGGTAAGAACCTGCTGGAATCGTTAATTCTGGATGGTCCCAAATAGTGACGTTTAAGATATCTCCTGGGCCAACTCTGTACTGATACTTAGCAATCTCAAGGTCTAACGTTGGGTTAGATTGAGCAACCGGCTCTGGAGATTTGAAAGAGGCGACACTCTCAGGAGTGAGAGGGTAAACATTAACTAGCTTAGAAAGATCTGTCGTTTCTCCTTCCGCTTGCACAACATTTTTATCACTGGTCGAGATGTGCCCGCCAGGCAAAGTACACCCTGCAATCGCAAGTGGAAGCATAGTGGCAATAGTCAATTTTTTAAGGTTGTTCATGGGTATTTGAAGCCAGTTCCTAGTTTTGGTCCGAGTATACTCGTCCCGGTCCCTGAGAGTGAATGCTATTGAGTATTTTTCTGTTGTTAGGCGCGAGGGTCAAGGTGTGAATATCATTTACTTACCAATTTGGGCACTAGATCGCCTAGTTTTGGTAAGCTACCGCCCTTTGGTCGTGTTGCACTTAACCCTATTGCGCATCCTTAAGCGAGTTTTTATCCGTAACACGGTTGGCAACGTTACATTTACGTAAATAGTTACCGAGGCACGTACTTTATATCATGAATATGAAACTAAAATGTCACACTCAATAAGCGTATTTTTTCTTTTGAAAACTCTATCTTTACTCAAAAACTTGTAAGAAATTTACCATTTTTTGAGTCATTGCATTATCCACATAAAAAAAGGCATTACAAGCAACTCGTCTCGTATTGCGATATGGTATCTATGATGGTTTTTGGCACGTCTCGATAGCGTGATATCACCCATGTCGTACGACGTTAACGTCATTAGCAGATAGATATGGTTAACTGACATATTGATGTGTATTCCACCCCCTCGCGACTATTGTTTTAAGCCAAATCGCTTTAACGCTATGCTGCGTTTAGGGTTGGTAAACCATTTATCTTGTTTTGTCGCTCTGGTGCTTTAGCACTCTGTGAGGCAACAGTCATTTTGGTAATATTATTCCGTAATTACGTACAAAACCCAAGGACTTTCAGCCCGTAAACTGTGGCACAAGTCACAGGACTGTCAGCATAAAGTATTTTCACTGACAGTCCTGTAAGGATTTGTACTGCTAGTTTGATGATGGTCTTTGCAGCCAGGGAGATCTCGCATCGGTTACGCTAAATAGCTCGTATTTTCTACCTAGCATCTGCCCACCATCTCTCGTGATGGGCTGCCAATTAAAGCTGGCTCGATTAGCGCTTGGTTTGACGGTCATGATGTCAAATGGAATAGAGACATAGAAGCCTTTGGTAAAGCTTCCCTCTCCGAACTCCTCTGAACTAAGATCCGTAAAACTGGCGTATGCGCCTGCAATAACGCCACTTTTGAACTGCTTCGAGAAGTCGATTCGCGTACCTAGATCCCCTGCCAAAAACTTACCAATACCCACTTTAAGTAATGTATTATCGATGAATGACCACTGCGGCATATAATAACCTGTTAAGAAGCCTGTCGTTCCCTTCGTGACCACTTTGAATGGACGTCCAAACTCTGGTATCGATTGGTCTTCTTCATCAAAAACACCAAATGGACTTCTTGGGTCGCGCTGTGACACTAAGTTTACGTCAGCACCAATGGCCCAGTTTTTATTTAGGGGCCGATAAAGGAGTTCACCGCCCGCGCCTGCAAACATTGTCTCTAGGTAGCCCCCATAGACTTGACCATAGAAGCCATTGCCAAATTCTTGGAAATAGGTAGCTTGGAGATTTTTCACCCAAAGCGTGTTGTCAGATACGTAAGCTCTAAATAGCGTCCTTACCCTCGGAACATTAGTGCCATCTGGTGGGACGATGTAGTTAAATTTGTCGTAGTTATCTAGCAAGTTGAGGTGCACGGTACCCGATAGATTCAAATTTTTAGTCGCCCACATTTCAGCGCTGCCATCGATACCGATTTCATATAGGTAGAAATTTTCAGCGGAGCCGATCGACTGTGCGAGGGTTGGCCTGAAGGAGTAGTCAAAACGGTTAAAGCCATCGTATTCTGTTGAGCCGTTGCTTTCGCTAGCTAGTTCAGTTTCTACCATTGCGTCGGTGACTTCGCGATATATCGGTTGCTCAATGGCGATCTGCTTGAAAGCTTCAGCATCTATTTGCGTCTCTGTTTGAGGCTGATTGAGGTTAGTTTCAATGATTTGGTAAGAAGTGATCTCCGCAGGCAATTCGTTGGCTAACACCCTTGTTGCGCGTTCACGTGCTTCTGCTCGGTCTCGGTACTTCGTTTGCTTACCGATTACCGTGACTGATGAACCGCTGTGTTTTATTGCCACGTCATCATAACCGGCATTCTTGCTCAGTTCTCCCGCAATCTTGTCCCAGTCTACCGCCGCTATGCTGGTAGATGTTTCGGTTGGACGAAGCTCGGGGGTTGGTTCGTCCAACCAATACGATTTTGCGTCATTAAAGTTAGTGCGCAATGTAACGCCAAGTGCGACAGCGTTGCCTCTCTGATAACTTGCTCGAATGTCGCCCCAATTACCTAATCGATAAAGAGCACCAACGTTCCACGGTGTTGAGGGTGTCATATCAACACCGGCTCTCACCACAGGAAAATCTTGCGAGTAGTTGTTGGAATCGTATTCAAGTTTAAAGCGAAGTGGTTGCCAGGGTGTTTGGTATTCAATACCACCGAATAATGCTGCTGGTCCTTTAAACCAGCGCTCGTAGTCGACCATCCCACCACTGCCTTTAAAATCTGAAGGGCGCGTGCAGTAGCCATCACTAATTTTGCAAAAAGGATTAGCGATATTGTCACGAGTACCTAGATATCCCCATCCCATGCCTAGGGTAAAGTCTAGGTTTCCAAATCGCTTGGTCGCAGCGATAAATTCACCATCAAACAAACCTGTACCACCGAAATCGCGCAAGCCGATCGATGTTTCAGGTAGGTAATCGCCTTCTTTCAGTAAGCGAAATTTTAGGTCAATACCTTTGTCTGTGTATTTGGTGTCGCCGCTAAAGCTTGGGTCGTTACTGTATAGCAAATCTTGGACTAGTGTGTAGCGAATCGTAGTTTCGAGCCATGGCATCACCTGTAAGCTGATATTGTACTTGTGGTAATGCTCACTCCAGTCACCATTGAAGCTAAACTCACCCTCAGCCGCCATTCGACCCGTTGGCATTTGCATTAATCCAACACCACCAAAATCAGATTGAGAGGGGGTTAGCGTTGCTGGTTTGAAAGCATCGGCTTTTGCAGTAGCTGATAACGCTAGCGTGACGGCAGCAGCAATCAGTGAAGGTGTTATTTTGTTATTCATTGTTCTTTACCTTGTGACGCAGCAGCTCGATGTAATCCTTGTTGATTGATTCAAATTCAAAGGGCAGGGACTTAATAGGGACATAAACAATAGCGCCTGGTGCTATGAAGTGGGGTTTGAAATTCCATAGGCCATAATCGGTTTGCTGAACGTTCCCGTCAGGTTGGATCACCCACGCGATACTCTCGCTAGCTGAGTTTAGCCGGATATCTCCCATTGATTTAAAGTAATCGGCTATGAACCATTGAGCACGGTGTGGAGCTGCCTCTATCGTTTTTATCGATCCCATGAAGGTGACTTGATTGTTCCTTGACCCAATATTTAGTTCGTAGTTTCCTGTTAATAATGGGTTGCCTTCATGCTGTGATTGCACAACATCGTAGTCGAGTGAAGTAAACTCTCGATACTTGAAACTGGATTGTTGGATCTGTTCTAAAAGGTTATTGGCGCCAATTTCTGGCTCTTGTTGCTGCAGTAATTCTAGTTTCTTAACGAGCTCATCAACCTGGTTTTCAATTATTGATTGTTTACTTAATGAAAATAGTTGGGCTTGAACGCTATCTAGAGAGGTTCGATTCTTTAGAGCTTGTGAATGGGTGTCTTTTAATACGGTTTCGAGGCGTGCAGGTTGGGAATATTCCAAACGAACAGACTGCTCTGGGAGTAACACCGATAGCTCAGCGCTTACTGCAAAAAAGGGACAGGCAAGAAATAGTGCAAAACAACGTCTTTTTAGCCATCCGTGTATCATTATTATTTTCCTTGTTGGATCTAAAAGCCTTTGTTACGACGCTTACATCGAAGGGCGTTTTAATACGGTGAATTCTACTTTTGCCATATCTGGGCCTACGTAATTTATCGACTTGACTACTCTGTTTGACTTTGTGTCTCGCCAATATTGATTGGTGATTGTTGCATCGATGGCGTCAAAGCGAACTTGCTCTGTGTAGTTTTGGGTCTGATAGCTTGCTATAGGTGTGTTTACTTGCTCTAGGGTATCTTCAGTTCGGACAAGCGTTCCTTGATAGCCATACCGATAGTCTGGCATCCAGTCGTAGTTTACTGACCAAGACGAGTTTGTAATCTGAGTATGCGTAATACCTTGTAGATTGTTGTCATATAAACCGATGGTTTTCACCAGCCTTCCATCTTCGAAGATGAACATGGCTCGGTCTGAGGACATCCACTTGTACTGGGTTTTTCCTGTCGCGGGATTGGGTTCTGCGAATGCAAGCACAACAAAGATTTGGGCGCCATCGTTAATACGAAGGTAGGCGCTAGCGTATGGGAGTTCTTTAATTTGCTCTGCAGTCATCACAACATCGTCTGCTCCTAAGAAAGCTTCGGATAGCGTTGAATTAACATCTTGAAAGCGCTGTGAACAGCCACTAAGTGCGAGCAAGGCTCCAGCTAGAAGGGTAAGTTTGAGCTTCAATACAACATTCCGCGATAAACTGAGTTTTGTCTCTTCGAATCAAAAATCGAGAGCACTTCATTATTTCCTGTGCATTAAAAACAAAGCTTCTTTCACTACTAAAGCGTGAAAGAAGCTTGTCTAAATGACGGTTACTGGCCAGCCGTAACTGTCGTGGTTGTCGCTGTAGAATCTTCTGAAGACGCTACTGCAACTACCGCTACCGCTGCTGCTGCACCAACGGCAACAGCGCCAGTCACAGCACCACCAGCCGCAGCACCACCAGCACTCGCGCCAGCTGCTGCGCCTTCTGCTTCAGCAAACGCTGGTGCAGAAAGACCCGCTGCAATCGCCATGATTAGTGCGATTTTTTTCATGGTTATATCCTTTTTACTCAATTATCGATAATTCAGTGCATCTAGTTGAACACACTGACTTTCAATGTTAGTCCATTGTATAAAGCGTTGTAAATGGGATTTTTTTTACAGTTTGCTGACAAAAGATAGTTTTTGAGCAGGTTATCACTGTTCTAAGAGCGGTCCTGGGAAAAGGCGGTCCTTGGACCTAGGTGTGGGGAGACCGGTTCTCGGTGTTTGAGTTGAAGGGGAATGTTGGTTTGGAAGGGAGAATCTTAGTTTTCATTTTTTCGAGAGAAGATTATTCACCCTATCCAAATAGACCCAAGCACAGAAGCCCCCGCTCTTAAACCCTAGGACCGAGGATCATTCTCTACCAAGCTCTTACCCCACCCCCTAAAATCTTATATACTCAAGTCATTATCCTATTCAAATTGGAAGAGTTTTTATGATCATTGTAACTGGTGGTGCTGGCATGATTGGCAGCAATATTATCAAGGCACTTAATGAGGCCGGCTTGAATGATATTCTGGTGGTAGACAATCTTAAAAATGGACGTAAGTTCAAAAACTTAGTTGACCTTGATATCACAGATTACATGGACCGTGATGACTTCTTAACACAGATCATGGCTGGTGATGACTTTGGACCAATTGAGGCGGTATTCCACGAAGGCGCTTGTTCGGCGACGACGGAGTGGGATGGCAAGTACGTGATGCTCAATAACTATGAGTATTCGAAAGAGTTGCTTCATTACTGTTTGGATCGTGAAATTCCGTTTTTGTACGCTTCTTCGGCTGCGACTTATGGTGAGACGACGGTGTTTAAAGAAGAGCGTGAGTACGAAGGCGCACTGAATGTTTATGGTTACTCTAAGCAGCAGTTTGATAATTATGTTCGCCGTTTGTGGGCGGATGCTGAGGCACATGGTGAGAAATTGTCGCAGGTGACGGGATTCCGTTACTTTAATGTTTATGGTCCTCGTGAGCAGCATAAAGGCAGCATGGCGTCGGTTGCGTTCCATTTGAATAGTCAGATGAATGCGGGTGAGAATCCGAAGTTGTTCGCGGGTAGTGAGCACTTTATTCGTGACTTTGTTTATGTGGGTGACGTGGCGAATGTGAACCTGTGGTTCTTAGAAAATGGCGTTTCTGGCATCTTTAACTGCGGTACGGGTAATGCTGAGAGCTTTGAGGCTGTGGCGAGTGCTGTGATTAAGCATCATGGTAAGGGTGAGATTGAGAATATCCCGTTCCCAGATCATTTGAAAGGTGCTTATCAGGAGTTTACTCAGGCGGATTTGACGAATTTGCGTGCGGCTGGGTGTGATGTTGAGTTTAAGACGGTTGCTGAAGGTGTGGCGGAGTATTTGGCGATTGTTAATGGGTGATAGGTAGGATGGTGTTGCTTATGTAATCCCCTAACTACGTCATCCCCTTGGAAAAGGGGATCTTGTGAAGCGCGTGAAGAAGGTAATTACGCTGGGATTGCGGCGTAGTTGTTGAGTCCGGAGTGCGCTTTGGGAGATCCTCACTTTCGTGAGGATGACGGGGATAAGTGAGGATGATGGGAATAGGTGAAGATGGCGGTATGTTTTTTAGTGTATTGCTTCCAAAACGACACAGACACTATCCCCCACTGCGTCATCCCCTTGGAAAAGGGGATCTCATGAGGCGCGTGATGAAGGTAATTGTGTAGGGATTGTGGCGTAATTGTTGAAGGCGGAGTGCGCTTTGAGAGATCCTCACTTTCGTGAGGATGACGGGGTAAGTGTGGATGATAGGAATAGGTGAGGATGGCGGTATATTTTTTAGTGTATTGCTTCCAAAACGACACAGGCACTATCCCCCCCCCCACTGCGTCATCCCCTTGGAAAAGGGGATCTCATGAGGCGTGTGAAGAAGGTAATTGTGCTGGGATTGTGGCGTAATTGTTGAGGGCGGAGTGCGCTTTGGGAGATCCTCACTTTCGTGAGGATGACGGGGATAGGTGAGGATAACGGGAATAGGTGCGGGTAAGTGAGGTTATCCGGGATAAGTATCAATAGTGAGAAGTACGTGTGTATGACGGGCTTAAGTAGGGGTGACAGGGACAAGTGCGTAATCAAGTAATTAAAAGAGACAAATCATAATGAACATTCTTATGGCTCTGTCCCAGCTGGAAGTGACTGGGGCTGAGGTTTACGCTACTACGGTGGGTAATGAACTGACGGCTCGGGGTCATAATGTGTTTTATGTCTCTGATACCCTGACTAAGCCTCATGACGGTGAGTTTTTTTCGTTGCGGTTTAATAAACGCAGTGTGCCTCGTCGTTTTTGGCATGTTGGGTATTTGGTTTATTTGATTAAAAAGCACAACATTCAGTTGGTGCATGCTCACTCTCGCGCGTCGAGTTGGAGTTGTCATGTGGCGTGTAAGATCACTGGTACGCCGATGGTGACCACAGTGCATGGTCGCCAGCCTGTGCATGCCTCGCGTAAGAAATTCCATGCGATGGGTGATAAAGCCCTTCCTGTTTGTGAAGCGATTCGCGACCAGTTACATAACGAGCTAGATGTATCTCTTGAGCAAATGGAAGTCAGCCGCAATGGTATAGAAACCGATCGCTTCCAAAAAACCGCCGCTCCGACTAATCCCAAACCGGTCGTTACTATCGTTGGTCGTTTAACGGGTCCTAAGGGTGATTTGTGTTATCGCTTACTCGATGAGTGTTTGGATGCGACTAAATATGATATTCGCGTCGTCACTGGCTCTGAAATGACGGAGCGATTTGAGCAGTTCACCTCAGCGGTTAACTTTGTTGGCTACACCAATGATGTGCCAAAAATGCTCAGTGAAGCCGATCTTGTCATTGGCGCAGGTCGTGTGGCGATGGAGTCTTTGCTGTGCGGTAGGCCGACGTTAGCCGTGGGTGAAGCTAGCTGTGTGGGTATTGTGGACGAAACCAATGTCGTTGAAGCGATGGCGTGTAACTTTGGTGATATCGGCGCTAAAGAGATGAATATCGACTTCTCCACTATTGCAGCATTGGTGGAGAAAGGCTTGAGCACGCCTCATTGCAGTGATGCCACCAGCCAGGTGATTCGTGATAACTACACGCTCACGAATATCGTCGATCAAGTTGAGCGAGTGTATCAAGATATCTATGTAGAAAAGCTTAGACGCGAAATGCCGGTGATCATGTATCACCGCTTCATCGATAACGATGAAGATAAGAACGTCTTTGCGCCTTATATCCATATCGATATGTTCGACAAGCACTTGGCGATGCTCAAAAAACAAGGATTTGAAACCTTAACATTTGAAGACCTTGCTGATGGTAGTACGATTCGACGACTTGAGCCTGGCAAACGCTATATCATGATTACTGTCGATGATGGCTATGTTGATAACCTTAAGCTCATGCTGCCTGTACTGAAGAAGTATGGGTATAAGGCAACGGTTTATGTTGTGACCGGTGAAACCTTTAATCGCTGGGACGTTGAAACCGAGCAGAAAGAGCGCGAGCTGGATATTATGAATGCCGAGCAGGTTCGTGAATTGTCGGATTCTGGGTATGTTGAGATTGGTGGTCATACGCTGACGCATCCAAGACTCAGCACACTCTCTTCAGAGCAGCAAGCACATGAGATCGCAACCAACAAGCAAGAGCTTGAAGCCATTATTGGTAAGCCGCTGGTGTCATTCGCCTACCCTTATGGCGACCATAATGATGACTCGAAAAAGCTCGCTGAGTCTCTGGGTTACAGCTATGCGGTGGCGACTGACTCGGGTCCATTGAAGTTTCATGAGGATCGCTTCCAGATCAGGCGCATCGCGATTTTTCCTAAGACTGACGCCTTTGGTTTATGGCGCAAAGTGCGTGGCAACTATCTGTTCAAAAAGGTAAACCAGTGAAGATTTTAGTTATCGGTCCTTCTTGGGTTGGCGACATGGTTATGTCCCAAAGCCTTTATAAAGCACTCAAGAAGAAACACCCTACTGCCACCATCGATGTATTAGCTCCCGCTTGGTGTAAGCCGATTCTGGCGCGCATGCCAGAGGTGAATCGCTCGATAGAGATGCCAATTGGGCATGGTGCGTTTGACCTTAAAGGTCGCTGGAAGATAGGTCGAGGTCTTAAGTCTGAGGGGTATACCCATGCGTTTGTCTTGCCAAACTCTGCAAAATCGGCATTGATTCCTCTGTTTGCAAGAATTCCTAACCGCATCGGTTGGAAAGGTGAGTCTCGCTACGGCTTGCTGACCGATTTGCGCCCAAATAAACGCGTGTTCCAATACTATGTAGAGCGTTTTGTGGCTTTGGCGTCTTCTAAGCAAGATATGTTGAACGAAGTCTCGTTATCAAATTGCCCTAGACCATCGCTATCTGTTGACGCTCAAACCCAACAACACGCGTTTGATAAGTTGGGTTTAAACCAGAGCCGTACCGTAGTTGGAATGTGCCCTGGCGCGGAGTTCGGACCGGCGAAGCGCTGGCCAGATGCCTATTATGCTGCCGTCGCCCAATACACTATTGAGCAAGGCAAGCAGGTGTGGCTGTTTGGCTCGGCAAAAGACAGAGAAGTTACAGAAAAGATTCGTAATGCTCTTGCCCCAGAGCTAGCGCAGCACTGCCATAATCTCGCTGGCAACACATCACTGATAGAGGCTGTGGATCTGCTGGCTGCCTGCGATACGGTTATCAGCAATGACTCTGGTTTAATGCACGTGTCTGCCGCCGTTGGCTGTAAGATCGTCGCCGTTTATGGGTCAAGCTCTCCCGATTACACACCACCTTTGAGTGATAATGTACAGATCGTCAATACTGATATAGAGTGTCGCCCATGTTTTAAGCGTGAATGTCCTTTAGGTCATTTGAATTGCCTCAAGCAGCTTGACCCAGAACAGGTTATCGCGCGCCTGAAGTAGGCGAGCATGCATGCTCACCGCATGATGACGACCACGTTAAAAAATCGACTTCCCCATCGGAGCCAAGGAATAGAATCTTAATGACCAACGCCAGTGATACCAATTTGACTTCAAACGAATCGACCATCGAAGTGATCATGGCCGCGTACAACAATGTTCGCGATATGCGTTTGGTTTTCGAGGGCTATTTACGCCAAACTGACGACAACTTTAGCTTGTGTGTGACAGATGATGGTTCTGGTCCCGAGGTCAAAGCACTGATTGATGTCTATATCTCGCTTGGGCTTAATATTCGTCACCTTTGGCAAGAAGACAATGGCTATCGCAGGGCACTCGCTCTTAATAAAGCGATCGCAAGCTCTACTAGCGACTTTATTATTATGACGGATAACGACTGTATTCCGTCAAAACACTTCGTACACGATTACCGACAAGTGCTTCGCCAAGACACCATGTTCTTTGGTCGACGAGTCGATTTATATCAGGGGGCGAGTGATAAACTTCGCCGCCATGAAGTGTCGCTGAAACAGATAGAAAGTGCGCCTTGGTTATTAACCCAAGCACTCAAGAAGGGGCTTAAACGCCCGGAAATGGCGATTCGTTTCCCTAACTTTGTACTGCGTCATTGGAACCGGAAGCCAAGAGGGGCGATCGGGGCCAATTTAGCCGTGCCGCGTCAGGCACTTCTTGATGTCAACGGGTTTGACTCAGATTATGAAGGCTATGGCATGGAAGAGACGGATTTAGTATGGCGCCTAGAAAAGTCCGGAATGAAAATCCAAACTGTATTAGGTCGTTGTGCCTTGTTCCATCTGTACCACAAAGAGAAGCAGCAAGGACAAGAAGCCTCATTGATGTTTGAGGCTAAAAAACAACAAAACCTTACTCGTTGCCTCAACGGCATTGTTCAAATTAGAGATAACTGATGACCGAATCCACACCAACCATTTCCATCGTCTGCCCATGCTACAACGAAGAACAGGTTGTTGGGCTTTTTATGGAACGTATTAGCGCTGTACTAGACGACACTAATTACAGTTATGAAATCATCCTGATCAATGACGGCAGCAATGACAATACGCTGGACACCATCAAGCAGCTTCAGCAGCAGTACTCGTCGATTCGTATCATTAACCTTTCTCGCAACTTCGGCAAAGAAGCGGCATTAACCGCTGGCATTGATGTCGCTCGAGGTGAAGTACTGATACCTATTGATGCTGACCTGCAAGATCCCCCAGAGCTGATCCATGATTTTCTAAGCGAATGGGAAAAAGGTTTCGATGTAGTTGTCGCTAAACGTGTCGACCGCAGTACCGATTCTTGGGCGAAGAAGTTTAGTGCCGAACTTTTCTATAAGTTTCACAATGCCGTTGCTCAGGTAGAGATCCCAGAAAACGTGGGTGATTTTAGACTGATTAACCGCCGTGTGGTTCAGGCGATACAGCTGCTTCCAGAAAACCAGCGCTTTATGAAAGGTATCTTCTCTTGGGTTGGCTTTAAAACGTCCGTGGTGGAATACAAGCGCGAAGCTCGAGAAGCGGGTGAAACTAGCTTCAACGGCTGGAAGCTCTGGAACTTTGCTCTTGATGGCATTACCAGCTTTAGCACCGCACCACTGCGAATTTGGCTATATATCGGTTCATTTATCTCTGCGCTAGCATTCGTGTATGGCAGCTTTACTGTTGTTAAGACTCTCATCTACGGCATCGACGCACCGGGTTATGCATCCTTGATTACCGTTATGCTCTTCTTAGGAGGAGTGCAACTCATTGGTATTGGTGTCATGGGCGAATACATAGGTCGACTCTATATGGAGTCTAAGCGAAGACCGACTTACATCATTGAAGAAGATAGCTTGATTGAAGACGATCGCTTGCACAGTAACGCAACCCAACGCGACAGCGATCAGAAATCAAAATAATGCGCGCGTTGTTAGATCGTTTGCTCGAACATCGAATCGTTCGTTTTATCTTAACAGGTGGTATGGCAACGGCGATTCACATAGCTGTTGCCTTTAGCTTTTTGCACCTTATCGCGGACAGCGTATTTTTTGCCAATGTTGTCGGGTTTTCCATTGCCTTTGTGTTTTCGTACATCGCGCAAACCTTGTTGGTCTTTAAGAAGAAAATTAATATTGGCAACTTGATTCGGTTTTTCTTGGTTCAGTTTTGTGCATTGATGATTTCCCAAGGTTTCAGCGAGTTATTCACCGAACTCAATAGCTACATCCGAGTGCTCATTGTCGTCATCGTACTGCCAATTGTGACTTACTTTATGCATAAATTTTGGACCTTCTCGGATAAGGCAAAGCCAGATCAAAGCGACACATAATTTTTTAAGGGTCACTAATTCCATCATGCTCAGACTTATTTACACCGTAGTGCTCGCTCTCGCTGCTCCCTTTCTTCTTTGGGGACTATTTCGTAACAAGCCAGGAAAACCGAATGTCGGGCCGCGATGGAAGGAGCACTTTGGTTACACACCGAAGTTATCCAAGTCTGGTTCTGATGTAATCTGGTTCCACGCCGTTTCTGTTGGCGAAGTGTTGGCGGTCACACCACTCATCCGCCAATACGCGAAGCTGCACCCGCAAAACACCATCGTTATTACAACGACCACCCCTACTGGTGCAGAGCAAGCCGAGAAGCTTTCTGATATCGCAGAGCATCGCTACATGCCCATCGATTTTGGTTTTGCGGTTAAAGGCTTTCTCAAGTCCATCAAGCCCAAGCAACTTATCATCATGGAAACCGAGTTGTGGCCGAATACGTTAAATTGTGTGGCAAGCGCAGGTATTCCTATTTCTGTTATCAATGCCAGGCTCTCTGAACGCTCTTACCTGCGTTATAAGAAGTTCCAACCAATATTTAACCTGCTTGCACCTCACTTGTCTTCGATCAGCTGCCAGTATGAGGATGATGCAAAGCGATTTATTAAGCTTGGTATTTCTGAGAGTAAGGTTCATACAACAGGTTCGATCAAGTACGATATTTCTGTATCACAGCAAACTCTAGATGAAGGACAAGCGCTTCGTCGCCAACTGGGTGCCGATAGACCTGTTTGGATTGCCGCAAGCACGCATAGTGGTGAGGATGAGCAGTTCCTTAGTGCCCACAATGCATTGCTGAAACAGTTCCCTAGTCTATTGCTCATTCTTGTACCTAGGCATCCAGAAAGATTCACTACTGTTCAAAACCTGTGCGAGTCCCGTGGTTTTAACGTGAAAAGGCGCTCTGGTGACACCACTACGCTAGACATGGGCACGAGCGTGTTCTTAGGGGATACCATGGGAGAGATGATGGTTTACCTATCAGCAAGTGACATTTGTTTTGTTGGGGGCAGTTTGATTGGTGATAAGGTTGGAGGTCATAATCTACTTGAGCCAGCCGCTCTTGAGCTGCCTATTTTAACAGGACCTAGCTACTACAATTTCAAGGATATCACTCAAAAGCTAACCGCTAACGATGCGGCGCTAATTTGTCAAAATGACCAACAAATAGAAAAAGCCGTTGCCAACCTTCTGAATGAACCTGAAACCGCTGAGATTATGGGGAAAAACGCTCGAAGAGTCGTTGAACAAAACCAAGGTTCATTAGAGCGCACGCTAAATGCTCTCGTATTTTGAGTTGCATGGATTGAAATGAAAAATATTGTATACTTCGGTTAGTTTTCCGTCTGAGTACACCTCTAAACTTATGACCACCTTTACTAATACCGAAAGAGTGAGAACAGTCATCGCTTCACTCGCTGTGTTTTTGTTTTCTGCGACTTATTTTAATGAGTGGTACAACATTACGTCAGCTCTACTGCTTATTGTTGCACTCATTAGTATTAAAGGTGCGCCTCGCAATAACACGAGTCTGATAAAGCTTACCGCGATACTTTTTTCCATTCACTTTTTTGTACTGATTATAAGTGTTGCTTTGGATACCGGCGATATTAACAAAGTTATTAAAGCGGCTGAGTACCCTCTAAAGAATCTCTTGTTAGTCACTGTTGCCTGGACGGTATTCGCTAACAGAGTAGACAGCAAGTTCTACTTTTATTCCCTTACCATTGGCAGCCTGATCGGACTGGGCATATCATCTTACGATATTTTCGTTACGGGTGTTCGCGGGTTTGATTATTTAATGCCGATCCAAAAAGGCAACGCTGCCATCCTTTTTGCTACGCTGGCTTTTGCAGCTTCGTTTTATACTCGTGCGACACGACCAACCCTTTCATGCGTCTGTCTCATCGGTGCCAATTTAGGTTTAGCCGCAAGCCTGCTGTCCTTGTCTCGAGGCGGTTGGATTTTGGCTCCATTTCTATTTGTCTTGCCTTTTTTTGTTTATAGAAAACAAGTCACTAAAATGTTTACAGCCATTGCGCTGGGTTCATTGCTAGTAACGATGGTTATCGTAAGCAGCCAATCGCCATCCATTTCAAGTCGCATTTCTCAAGCATCACACGAAGCTCATAGTGAGACAGGCTCTGTTGGTGTTCGAATCGAACTGTGGAAAAACGCCCTGCATAACTTCTATGAAAAACCAATGTTTGGCTGGGGCAAAGAAGGATTGCAGCCTCTGTTAGATAAACAGAACGCTACAGGTGAACTATCCAATTTTGCTCGAAGCTTTAATGGTAACGCGCACAGCGCATACCTTAATGCGCTTTCACAGCGCGGGATTTTTGGATTCGCAGGACTGCTCTGTTTAATGCTTGGTCCGGGTCTTATCTACCTTACACGGCTGGTGAAAGGGCAAAATGAGGAGGAGCGCTTTTGGGCCTTATCTGGTGGAATCCATATACTTTCTACAGCAGGCTTCTGCGTCTCCCAAGACCACTTCTTGCATAACGAGGGCGTGGTTCTCTACGCCATTACCAATGCTATTATTCTTGGCTTTTTGGTTAGGGCTCAAGGATCGACTGAAAGCACTGAAACTACAAAGGTATAATTGCAATGAAAAGACTAATCGTTGACCTCGATGGTACGATAACCCAAGCAAACACCAATGATTATGAAAAGGTACTCCCGAACCTAGATGTCATAGAGCAGCTACGTAATTACAAGCAACAAGGCTTTGACATCACCATCGCAACAGCACGCAACATGCGTACCTATGAAGGCAATGTGGGTAAGATCAATATCCACACTCTTCCTATCATTACAAAATGGTTGGACGAGCACGATGTACCTTATGACGAGGTCATCGTAGGTAAGCCTTGGTGTGGTCATGAGGGTTTTTACATTGATGATAGAGCCATACGCCCATCTGAGTTCGCCTCACTTAGCCCCGAAGAAATCAATGAGTTGCTAGCAAAGGAAAAGCTATGTTCTTGATTATGTCTGCAGCCTATGTAGATCAAGAGATGCAGTCCGAGTTTGGACGCATACCTCCTAGTTTTTTACCGCTTGGCAACCGCAGACTATTTCAGCATCAAGTCGCTCTTGCACCAAAGGGCAGCCATGTCGCGCTCACTGTACCAGAATCTTACACCGTCTCTGCCTCCGATAAGCAATGGCTTAAGTCACGCGGTGTGGAGATCATTCCGGTTCCAGACAACATCACTCTTGGTTCATCTCTCGTCGCAGCGATGAACTTGTCGGACTACGATCAGCACTCCCCTTTGCATATCCTGTTTGGAGATACGTTATTCACCAACCTCCCTGATGGGAATGACATTATTTGTGTTTCGGAAGCTTCCGATGGCTATGACTGGGCAGTTGTTACGGAGAACAACCTAAATTGGGTGCAAGACAGCCATAGCGATGCAAAAAACAATGCTCTTAATATTGTTAATGGCTACTTCAAGTTCAGCTCACCACGCCAGTTGGTTCGCGCTATCACCCAAGCTAACTGGGACTTTATCAGCGGATTGAACATTTACCATCAAAGTATGGGGCTAACGACAGTGCCTTCGGATAGTTGGCTCGACTTTGGACACGTTAACACCTATTACCGTTCAAAAGCGCACTTTACAACACAAAGAGCGTTTAACTCGCTGTTTATATGTTCTAAGTGGATAGAAAAGTCATCTGAGAAAAACAGTAAAATTGCAGCGGAAGCGAACTGGTTCAATACGCTACCAAGCTCTTTACGCGGATATACCCCACAGTTTCTGGGTACCTTCGATAACGGTAACTCTATCTCTTATCGCTTGGAGTACCTCCACCAGACTGCGCTAAATGAGCTCTATGTTTTCGGGGAGCTTACTGTTGGTAAATGGGAACAAATCCTCAAAGGGTGTATCGAATTCCTTAAAGACTGCCTGGTAGAAAACACGTCTAAGCAAGAAGTCCACAACGATTTACAGCAGTTGTTTGGTGCAAAGACTCATGAGCGACTGCAACAGTATTGTCAGCAGCATCAAATTTCGATGACGCAACCTTGGTTTTATAACAAGGAAAAAGCAGTGAGCCTGCAACAGCTTGTCGATGAAAGTCAGCGACACTTGCCTACCAATGACACTAATGAATGGCCAATATCTGTTCTACACGGTGATTTCTGTTTTAGTAATATTCTGTATGATTTTAGAGCTGAAAAAATAAAAGTTATCGACCCTAGAGGCACGACGCCTTCAGGGCAGCATACGATCTACGGCGATCTAAGGTACGACATCGCTAAGCTGAGCCATTCTGTACTCGGAATGTATGATTGGATTATTGCAGGCTGCTACGACATCGAGATTGCTGAACAATCTATTAATTTTGCTATTGAAGAAACGCAAGCAGACAAGGTAATTCAACAACGTTTTATCGAGATCATACAAAAAGAGTTTTCCATCAATGCTCAAGCGCTCATGGCGATGCAGATCCAGCTGTTCTTATCCATGCTGCCTTTGCATGCCGATGATGAGCAACGTCAAAAAGCGCTCTTCGCAAATGCATTTAGACTCTACTTTAAAATGAAAAGGTTAGAAGAATGATCGTAATTCCAATGGCAGGTTTGAGCTCTCGCTTTTTCAAAGCAGGATACACCTTACCGAAATACATGCTGACTGCACATAGCGAAACTCTGTTTGAGCATGCCGTTAACAGTTTCAAAGCATACTTTCACAATACCGCGTTTTTGTTTATTGTGCGTGACGTCTATGACACCGCCGATTTTGTTAAAGCACAAGCAGAAAAGATGGGGATTAACGAGTTTTACATCGTTTCTCTGAAAGAAGAAACTCGCGGACAAGCCGAGACGGTAACGCTAGGCTTATCTCAATGGCAAGACGAGAACCCGTCAAACCAGAATATACCAATGACTATCTTTAACATTGACACGTTTCGCCCTAACTTTGAGTACCCTGACCTCAATGCCATGGAAGACGGTTACTTAGAGGTATTTAAAGGCACTGGTGACAACTGGTCGTTCGCTCTACCCATCTCTGATGACACGACCGAAGTAAAACAAACTGCGGAAAAGAACCCCATCTCCAACCTATGTTGTACTGGTCTTTATCACTTCCGAACTGTGGATGACTATATGTCGGCTTACCATCACTACCTCTCACTCCCTAAAAGTGAATGGGAGAAAGGTGAGTTATATGTCGCGCCTTTGTATAACTATTTAATTAACGAAGGTAAGAAGATTCACTATCACCTTATCGAACGTTCTGAAGTGATTTTTTGCGGCGTGCCAAGCGAGTATGATGACTTTCTTGATAGGAAGTAAGTGATCTCTATGATTAAACCTATATTGGACAAAGACATTACTTTCGTTCTACAGGGACCAGTAGCCCGGTACGATGGTCGTAGTATGTCATCGGATATCACTAGTCAAGCAATCGCTAAATTGAGAGAGCTGTTTCCTCAATCTCCCATTATTTTATCCACTTGGAAAGGCCAAGACGTTGAACATCTTGATGCGGATAAAGTACTGCTGCATGACGACCCTGGGTCTAATGTGGTTTATGTCAATGGTGAAAAGCAAACGCTAAACAACAATCGTCAACTGGTCAGTACGCACCGAGGGTTATGCGCAGTAGAGACCCCATACGCTGTGAAGCTCAGAACAGATAACATGATTTGTTCTAGACAGTTTGTGGATGTCTACCAAGCTTGCTTTGATATACCTCGTGATTCCGAAGCGGCGGTTTTCAAACAGCGCGTACTGACATCGAGCGTGTTTTTCACCAAATACCACTACGGACAAGACGTCTACTACCACAAAAGTGATTTATTTGACTTTGGTTTAACGGAAGATCTTCTCAAGATTTGGCCAGAAACTCTGGTTCCCGAGTTAGAGTTTTTCCCATCAGATGGCTACAAGAGCCACTACCCTCTGACGGAGCAGTTTCTCACTCTGCACTGGTTAAACCCTCTCGTCCAGCGATCACTGTTTGTCCATAACAAAGCTAATGATACCGGTGGCGCAGAAGAGAGCTTTTGGCACACTTTTGTTGCCAATAACCTAATCGTTGAAGCGTCAGAGAACCTAGGACTGTCGATCAATGAGCGCTTTACTAGCCGAAAGCGTCGATACAATGAATGGACTCATCTTGATTGGCTAAAGGCGAATAACGCCCCGTTCTCTGCAACTAAAAACCTCAGCTTATTGCTCCAAAGAGCCCCTGAGAAACTTCGCTCTGTTTTTAAGATTTAGCAGATACGTGTGCTATGACGGCTAACTTTTAGCGTAGCCGTCGAGAAGAGTCTGAAAGTCGCTCTCCAGCCACTTGATATTGAATCGCTTGAGCTCTTTCTCAAAAGAACGTCTCAAGCGATTCATGTTATCAGCTTTCCAGCCCTCACCCGTTTGCTGATAGCATTTATCGAAATCAATGATCCAAACCTTTTGTTTGCTATCAATAAGCAGGTTATGAATATTGAGATCCGTATGATTGACAGAGGCGTCATGCATCTTGCGAATCTCGGCGCCAATGGCTTGATACATGTGAGAGCTCAAAGCCTCGTCTTGTAACACGGCAACTAAATCGCGCGCGTTCGCCACTTTCTCGCTTAGAATGTCTGCTCGATAGACACAACCCATCTTGACTGCTCTTGCGGCTAATGGTCTTGGGACATTCACCCCCGAATCAGCCAGTAATTTTAGCAATTGATATTCCGCATAGGCTCTCGATTTTTCCCATCCTGTAAACCAGTATTGGTCTTCTACTAGCTTTCCAAACAGGCCTCCACGTCGATAATGTCTGAGAGCAGCTTCCCCCATCTCTGTTTTCACAAACCACGTAGTGCCGCGTCCTTGAGCACTTCCAATAACACGATCGCCTGATTGCCAAAACTCCGGGTCGAAGACTTGCTCCACCGGTTCTTTGAGCAGCGTTTCGTCATACCAATAGGTCGTATTATTTTTTTGTAGTTTTTTCACAGACAAGCCTTATTTCAACAAGATGGCGGTATCGACCGAGTGCCTTTTTCCTTCATGCCATTTTACAATCAAACCTCTGCCCTGCATAATCTTTACCATTATTCCCCAAGACCGCATTCCTATGTCCCTGTTTAGCCAGCCACCTAAGTCCATTTGTATTCTAAGGCTCTCCGCCCTTGGTGATGTATGTAATACCATTGCTGCGGTACAAGCAATTCAATCTTATTGGCCTTCGGTGAGTGTTACTTGGGTGACGGGCGGTCTTGAAGCAAATCTGATTCGCGACTTACCCGGTGTAGATGTCGTGGTATTCGACAAGAAAGCTGGATGGCGGGGCTATACGCAGCTTTGGAGGCAACTTAAAGGCCAGCAGTTTGATGCTCTTTTGCATATGCAGTATGCATTTCGCGCGAGCATTGCTACCTTAGGGATCAAAGCGAAATACAAGCTCGGCTTTGATAAGGCGCGTTCGCAGGACTTGCAGCATTTGTTTACCAACGTGAAAGTGCCCTCTCCAACTAAACTCCATGTACTTGATGGGTTAATGGCATTTACACAAAGCTTAGGTGTGCCAGTAACCTATCCAAAGTGGAGCTTGGACTGCCCAGCAGAAGCTAGGTCTTGGTCTGAGGGGGTTATTTCAGAAGATTCAAAACGAAATCTTGTCATCGTACCTGCGGCAAGCAAAGGCTATAAGAACTGGACCGCCGAAGGTTATGCTCAAGTGATTCAGCACGCCTCTGAACTCGGTTGGAATATCATCTTAGGTGGCAGTCCAGCACAGAGCGAGATTGAACTTGGCGAAAAGATAGAAAGGCTGTGCCCCAACCTAGTGACCAACCTTATCGGTCAGACAGACATTATGCAGATGTTAGGTCTGATTGATCGCGCCGATTTAGTGTTAGCTCCTGATACTGGGCCAACGCATATGGCTAACGCGATGGCAACACCGGTGATCGGGTTATATGCTCACCATAACCCGCTTCGCACAGGACCTTACAACTATCAAAAGTATGTTGTCTCCGCCTATGAAGAGGCTATCATTGCCGAAACCGGTAAGCCAAGCAGTGAGCTTGAGTGGCGTACACGAGTGAAAGATAAACAAGCGATGCAACGCATCCAACCACAGCAAGTAATCGACATGTTCGACCTTGTTTGTCACGAGGAAAAACTATGACATCACAAACAACAGCCCATCAAGAGCGAGCATCCATTGCTGCCATCATCATTACAAAAAATGAAGAGGCATCATTGGAGGAGTGTTTGCAAAGTGTCACTTGGGTTGATGAGATCGTCATCGTCGACTCTGGCAGTACGGATGGAACACAGCAGATCGCCGAAAAGTACGGCGCTAAGTTCTTCGTAAACAGTGAGTGGCCTGGGTTTGGTAAACAGAAACAACTGGCTCAATCGTATACTGACTGTGATTGGATTCTTGCTTTAGATGCTGACGAGCGCATTGATGATGTACTGCAGCAGGAGATTCAAACTATGCTGGTGTCACCGCCGAAAAACACAGTATTCAGCTTGAATGAGCTGACTTGGGTGTTTGGTCGCTTCCTAAAGCACTCGGGCTGGTACTATCACCATGTTCGTTTGTATCCAAATGCTTTGACGAAATACAACGATAACCTAGTGCATGAGTCGGTCATCATTCCGGAAGGCACAGAGACTAAGCGACTCAAGGGTGACATCCTTCACTATTCGTATAAGGATATGGAACACTACTTAGTGAAGTCGGCGAGTTACGGTCGCGCTTGGGCGGACCAAAAACAAAAACGCGGTAAAACGGCCTCGCTGTCGCAAGCGATATTGCACGCGCTTGGCTGTTTCTTGAAAATGTACGTGTTAAAGCGTGGGTTCTTGGATGGTAAGCAAGGGTTTTTGATTGCGATTCTGTCGGCGCATTCAACATTCATCAAATACGCCGACCTTTGGGCAAGAGCGAACGATAGCCAGCAAAAATCTTAATCGCTGTAAAAGCCATCCCGAATAAACGAGAAGCCAAGAGAATTACTTCTTGGCTTTTTTGCCCCTATCGAATGCCATCCCACCAAGTGTTTATATCGTTCGAGCATACATTGACGTCGATTCGTGACATATCATCTTGGCTCGCTTTATCTTCCGCTTTCGGTGGGCAAAACGCGATGTGTTTCCCTTTAGAGTTTAATGGTCGCCAACGCAGCGGTGTCGCTGAGCGCTTGGCTGGGAAAAAACCAACGGTAGGAACATCCAGCGCTGCAGCAATGTGAAGCGGTCCTGTTGAACCAGCGATGAACAAACTCGCACAAGCCAGCGAACATGAAAAGTCGACGAGACCATCGTTTTTATCATAGATCACGCTCGCCAGAGCGTTCTCTTTAAGCAGAGTTTGTAGTTCTTGCGCTTTCTCTTGTTCACCTGGTCCTGCGGTCAGTACGATTTCAAAATCTTCATTAAGTCCTTCCAGCAGCGAGCAGTACTGCTCCAAGCTCAGGTTATTCGCAGAGCCACCGCTACCCGCATGCACATAGAGCCATGACTTCGCCTTGTTCAAGCCAAGTTGCTCGGACAACTTTTCTTTTTGTTTAGCGAGCGAATCTAAAGAAAAGGAGAAGTAAGGGGCTTTTGGCTCAACAATCGCAACTGACTGGTCGTTAAGAAATACACGGATAAGATCTAAGTTGTATTCGAACTCAGGCTTGGCACTTTGCGAACGCTTTTGCTTAATGCGCTTATTGTAAAACACCTGCGCAAACTTAGTGGCAGGCGCTAAACGGTAAGGAATTTTCGCTTTCCACACTAGCAGCGCGTTATAGGTATCGGAGAACAGATTGATCGATGCATCAAAATTGGCACTTTTTATTGTGCGCACTAGAGCCTGCTGCGTCGCTTTATCGGCTTTTTTGCCAGCATCAATAATGACCTCATCAATCCAAGGGCATGCCTTGGCGAGCGCTGCGGTATAACTGGGAACCAGAGCAGTAACGCGACAATCAGGAAGAGATTGCTTTAACATCGCGAAACTTGGCCACGCAAGCATGAAGTCTCCGATCTTGTCATTACGCACCACGAGTATGTTTTTCATTCTGCTCACTCATTTTCACTCTAGTTGTCGATCTGTCGGTGATGATAGCAATTCCACTGCATAATGATAACTCTTGCTTAACCCTTTGTTCCTGTCTATAAAATGGTAAACTGACGTCAAACCTCTACCAGAGAGAACACTGTGAGCCCAAAACGCCTATCTCGAGTCATATACCCTGGCACTTTTGATCCTATTACGAACGGACACCTTGACCTTATCGAGCGTGCCTCCACTATGTTTGACGAAATCATTATTGCTATCGCAGCCAGCCCAAGCAAGAACACGCTATTTACTCTGGAGGAGCGCGTCGCATTCTCTCAACAAGTCACCAGTCATCTGTCAAACGTGACATCTAAGGGCTTCTCTGGGCTTCTCGTTGACTTCGCTAAAGCTGAACAAGCAAATGTTCTTATTCGAGGGCTGCGCACGACAGTCGACTTTGAGTACGAGTTTGGTCTAACTAATATGTATCGCCGTCTATTACCGGGACTAGAGAGCGTATTTTTGACGCCCGCTGAAGAACACGCTTTCATATCTTCAACACTGGTAAGAGAGGTCGCTATTCATGGTGGGGATGTGACTCAATTTGTTCCACCGGTCGTCGCTACTGCTCTAGAATCAAAGAGAATTGTATAGCTATGAAAATTCTTGTCATAAGAGCGGGCGCCCTCGGCGATACCATTTTTGCCACGGCGGTAATTGACTGCTTACGCAAACAATTTGGTAAGACTACCCATATTGACTGGCTGGGCAATCCACTAGCAAAAGGGTTATTCGCAAAAGATCATCGCATTGCAAATGTGTTTACGCTAAAAAGCAGAAATTTAGCGATGCCATTTAATATCCCTAAGCTAAGAATGCTTGCTCAGGCTCGACAGCATCCGTACGACTTGGTGGTGAACTTGGAGCATTCTCGCTCGTTTCGTCGCTTCGTCAACAATATCAAAGCAGCGAAAACCATACATATTGCGGATTTAGATGCCAACGTTTCAGACATGCACGCCGTTGAAAACATGTTGGCAGCACTCTCTTTGTCAGGTGTCACTGATACTGAAGGGTTTCCAAGACTCGTCGGTGAAGAGGTCGCAACCGTAAAGGCCAAGTTTGAGCTTCCAGAGCAGTATGTTGTATTTCATCCTGCAAACAGTCACTCTGACAAACCCGACTATCGAAGCTATCGCTCTTGGCCATTAGAGCATTGGAAATCATTGATAAGTTCAGCGTCTATCAATACTAAAGCCGTTATTGTTGGCACCAATGAAGAAAAAGCGTTTCTGACCAGTTTCTTAGCTGAGCTTGACACAGACGTCATTGATTTAATGGGTAATACCACTCTGCCTGAGCTTATTGCGGTACTAGAAGGGGCAAACGTCGTTGTGACCACAGATACAGGCCCTTCTCATATGGCCGCAGCGACAGGGGCACCAACGGTTGCTCTGTTTGGGCCGAGTGATCCAAATGGAACCGCACCCTATTCGTGCAAATTTAATACTGTCCACATCGCTTCAATCGACATAGAATGCAGCCCCTGTTCTCATACTGAACGATTTAAAGCGTGTAAGAATAACCTGTGTATGAAACAACTGTACCCAGAGATGGTCTTAGACATAATCCGCCCATACATTAGCCAGTCGTGAAACTGAATATCGACAGCTTACATTGCCTTATTTTTTAGGAGTAAAAGATGATTAATAAAGAACGCACGCTTTGGACTTTATTGATAGGTGCGTTGCTTATCCGTTTGCTGACATTGGGTCTATACCCTTTGATGGATACGACGGAATCTCGCTATGGTGAAATGGCGCGTCTAATGGTGGAAACCGGAAACTGGTTAACGCCTCTCTTTGACTATGGCGTTCCTTTCTGGGGCAAACCACCACTATTTACTTGGATGAGTGCCATCAGCGTCGAAATGTTTGGTCTATCTGAGTTTACACTGCGTCTACCACATTGGGCTGCTGGTGTTCTCGTTGTATGGGGCGTCGCTTGGTTTGCCAAGAAGAATGGCTATAACCCGCTAGTCGCAGCCGTTGTGTTATCTACGACGCTGGTCTTTTCTATCTCTGCGGGTGCAGTGATGACCGATATGGCATTAACCGTCGGTCTTACCATGGCCATGATTGGCTTTTATCAATGCTGGCTTGGCAAGACGTTCTGGGGCTATGTTGGCTTCGCAGGGCTTGCTGTAGGCTTGCTAGCGAAAGGACCGGTAGCCATCGTGCTATTTGGACTAGCCGTCTTCCCGTGGATGGTCATTCAGCACGGTTTGATTGGCGCATTTGTTGAGCTTTGGAAACGATTCCCGCTCATCAAAGGCACCCTACTAATGTTGGCCATCGCCCTGCCATGGTACCTGCTTGCAGAAAAAGCGACTCCTGGTTTCATTGACTACTTCATTGTTGGCGAGCATTACAAGCGCTTCGTTGAGCCAGGCTGGACTGGCGATCTTTATGGCAGTGGCCACGAAGAGCCGAAGGGTAAGATTTGGTTCTTCTGGTTACTCGCAGTCCTTCCTTGGTCTTTGATTTTACCTGTTCTGATGGTTGTTCGTGCCAAGTTTGGTTTAGAGCAAGCGAAACAAAACAATGGCTTTACGAGTTTCGCCATCTGGTGGGCACTATCACCGCTTGTGCTGTTTACAATGTCTAGCAATATCCTACCAACATACGTGCTGCCTGGAGCACCAGCGGTAGGTTTGCTGTTCGCTATTTTCTGGAAGAAGAAGGATATCGTTTGGCTGTCAATCGCAGCCCTTGTAGTACCAGTAGCACTCATCGTTGCGACTTATTTGCTGTCGACAGGCAAAGTTGCGGACAACAGTGATAAATCGATCTTTGACGCTATCGACCCTAACATCCCATCTTACTATGCGCACCACCGCACGTACTCTGGCCAGTACTACAGTAATGGTCAGGCTAAAGTTTACAATGCGGAGCAACAAGCCCAGGGTGAAAAAGAATTCTACCTGATCCTTCGCCGTGAAGCGGTTGAATGGGAACTGAACTCTTATCAGTTGCTAGACTCTTGTGAAGAGACCAATGCAACGAGTTCGGCTCGTATCGCTTATTTGTGTCATCTCGATAACGCTGACGTAGAAAGCGATAAAGTAGAAGATATCAAATAGTAATGAAATACGAAGTCATATTGTCTGCCTACAATGATGCGGATGTTTTGTCTCTAACGCTCGCTGGCTACTTAAACCAGCGAGATACTGACTTTACAGTTTGCATCGCTGATGATGGCTCGGGTCCATCGATAAAAAACGTAGTTGAAGACTTTAAGAACAAGGGACTGAATATTCGCCACGTGTGGCATGAGGATATAGGGTTTCGTCGCTCAATGATTCTGAACAAAGCAGCCGCTAGCAGTACTGCCGACAGAATCGTTTTTTCAGATAGTGATTGTATCCCTTGCCCATATTTTATAAGTGACCATAAATCGTTATATCAGCCAAAGATGATAACAACCGGACCACGTATTAACTTGCGAGAGAAACTAACTAACGAACTCAAGCGCCGAGTTAAACAGCCGAGTTTCTTGAACAACAGCGTTAGATTGCTTTTCTTATCTATCTTTAAGGTGGCGTCTCACTCAGAGCAAGCTCTACGTTTCCCAGATGCGATGCTACCGTTTCTGAAGAAAGTCAAAGACATCTGGCCCTACGGTGCCGACTTTGCCGTTGACCGCTGTGATTTTCTGGAAGTAAACGGATTTGATGAAGATTACGTTGGGTGGGGAGGTGAAGATATCGACCTCCATCAGCGTCTAAAACTCGCAGACGTCGATTATTATGGTGTTGCGGGCAGGGCTGTCTTGTTTCACTTAGAACACCCTATCAGAGAGGCAGATGACGGTGACGAAGAACTAAAGCGCATCAAGGAAGAAAAAGAGAAAAACCGCGTTAAGTTCGCCCGAAATGGGCTTTCAAAATGGCTTTAGTCATCAATGAAAAAGAGCAGGCTTATGCCTGCTCTTTTCTCTTTCGCTTTGCTTTAGGTATTTAGATACCAAATTCAGCTCGATACGCCTTCACCGCCTCTAAATGCTCAGCATTACCACCCTTCTCTTCAAGGTAAGTAATAAGGTCAGTCAGGCTTACAATTGAAATTACTGCGCAGCCAAAGTCGCGTTCAACTTCTTGAATCGCAGATAGCTCACCTTTGCCTTTTTCTTGACGGTCAATAGCAACCAGTACACCCGCTAGGTCAGCGCCGTTCGCCTTGATGATTTCCATTGACTCACGAATCGCAGTGCCTGCTGTGATCACGTCATCCACCAGCATAATGCGACCTTCAAGTGCGCTACCTACCAGGTTACCACCTTCACCGTGGTCTTTCGCTTCTTTACGGTTAAAGCAGTAAGGTGTGTCGATGTCGTGGTGATCAGCCAAGGCAACCGCTGTTGTTGTTGCGATTGGAATGCCTTTGTAAGCAGGGCCAAATAGCACGTCGAACTCGATGCCAGAGTCTGCCAGTGCTGCTGCGTAGAAGCGACCTAGACGAGCAAGGTCACGACCCGTATTGAAAAGCCCAGCGTTAAAGAAGTAAGGGCTTTTACGACCAGATTTAAGGGTAAACTCGCCAAATTTTAGGACTTCTTTCTCTAATGCAAATTCAATAAATTCACGCTGGTATGCTTTCATTTTATCTCTCTCTTTAATTTCATTCACAATGTACATCGCGTCACCCACGCAGTACATCCATCATCCCCTTGAAAAAGGGGATCTCGTGCGGCAAGTGACTCACATTATTTGAACGCAATACTCGCTGCTGGAGATCCTCACTTTCGTGAGGATGACGGGTTGTTTCGGTTTTTAGTGTGTCCTGCACACAAAAAAATAGCCCCCTTACGGGAGCCATTAATCAATCTTCTAATGCCAGTTTCTGAGCTGCTACGATCTCGGTAATGCCTTTCTTCGCTGACGCCAGTAGCGCCATTAGCTCATCGTGACTAAACGGTTCGCCTTCTGCGGTGCCTTGGATTTCGATCATGCGACCATCTTCTGTCATCACAACGTTCATGTCGGTATCGGCTGCCGAATCCTCGGTGTACTCAAGGTCACACAGAACCTCTTCACCAAGAATGCCCACAGATACTGCTGCAACGTGCCCTTTCATTGGGTTCGCTTTTAGCGTGCCTTTTGCTACGAGGTGAGCAAATGCGTCTGCCATTGCAACGCTAGCGCCAGAGATAGATGCCGTACGAGTACCTCCATCCGCTTGGATAACGTCACAGTCGACTGTCACCATGATTTCACCCATGGCTTCTAGGTCTACGACTGCGCGTAGGCTGCGAGCGATCAGGCGTTGGATCTCCATCGTACGTCCGCCTTGCTTGCCACTGGCAGCTTCACGGCGCATTCTTGAGTGCGTTGAGCGTGGTAGCATGCCGTATTCAGCAGTTACCCAGCCTTTACCTTGGCCTTTTAGCCAGCGAGGCACATTCTCTTCCACTGTTGCGTTACACAACACTTTGGTATTGCCGAACTCTACCAGCACAGAGCCTTCTGCGTAAGCGGTATAGTTGCGAGTAATTTTTATTGGGCGCACTTGGTCTGCTGCGCGATCATTTGGACGCATGGACATTACCTTTGTTGGGGAAGCGAATTTGGTTGGGCGAAGATTATAACGGAGAAGCGAGTATGGGTCTAGGTTGTGTGACTTCGATTCGAGCTCTGTGCTACCATGAAGACAGTTTGAACATATTTATTGAATCCAAGGGAATCATTTCATGATCTACAGCATGACCGCGTACGCGCGCAAAGAGGTCAAAGGTGACTGGGGTAGCGCAGTATGGGAAATCCGCTCTGTAAACCAACGTTATCTCGAAACATACTTCCGTCTTCCTGAGCAGTTCCGTGGTCTTGAACCTGTCCTTCGTGAGCGCTTCCGTAAGCGTTTGGCGCGCGGTAAGGTCGAATGTCACCTTCGCTTTGAAGCGAACCCTGCAGCTAAAGGTGAGCTGAACATCAATGAAACACTCGCTAAGCAAGTGATTGGTGCAGCGAACCAGATCATGGGACTGACTGGTGAGCAAAACCGCATTAACCCATTCCAAGTCATGCAGTGGCCAGGTGTGATGGAAACGCCAGAGCAGGACATGGACACCATCAACAAAGCACTGCTAGATGGCTTTGAGGGTGCACTGAGTGACTTCATCGAAGCGCGTGGTCGTGAAGGTGAAAACATGAAGGCGTTGATCGTTCAGCGTTTAGATGCCATCACGGAAGAAGTGGTGAAGGTTCGCGCTCGCATGCCAGAAATCATCGAATGGCAACGTGAACGTCTACTTGGTAAGTTTGAAGAAGCTAAGATTGAGCTTGATGCTTCTCGCGTTGAGCAAGAGTTGATTCTTCTGGCGCAAAAGTCTGACGTAGCAGAAGAACTAGACCGTCTAGACTCTCACGTTAAAGAAACCACTAGCATCATGAAAAAAGGTGGTGCAGTCGGTCGTCGTCTTGACTTTATGATGCAGGAGTTTAACCGCGAGTCAAACACGCTAGCGTCTAAGTCTATCAGCACAGATATCACCGCATCGGGTGTTGAACTTAAGGTGTTGATTGAGCAGATGCGTGAGCAGATTCAGAATATTGAATGATTTTTCTGGACGTTTCCAGACATTCCAAAACGCACATAAAGCCCCGTATATAGGGGCTTTTTAGTTTCTCACTGTTTACAATCTATCCGCTATGTTTCAAAATAGTGGTGACAGAATTGGTGACATAAAAATCTGACACACGATAAAAACGCTATAAATCGGCTTTCTGTCACCACTTAACGAAACAGAGGGGGCAGCATGGCCGCGAAACTAAACGACAAACAAGTCAAATCACTACTACGCAAAAGCGAGCCGGGGCGATTCGCAGCCGGTAACGGGCTTTACTTTCGTGTAAGCAACGAAGGGACCGGCTTTTGGGTATGCCGCTACACAACCAACGGAAAACGCCGCGAGATCACTCTAGGCCGATACGGAACCAAGCCGGGCGAACTGTCACTAGCTCAAGCAGCCGCAGCCACGGCCCAACTAAAAGCAGACGTTAAGGAAGGGATCGACCCGCTAGCAGAGAAGAAGCGGCCCGACAGCGTAAAGATAAAGACCGTTAACGACCTGGCCGCCGACTGGCTAACCAACGATATAGAAAAGCGCCTAAAGCACCCAGGAATACCCCGCCGCGTGTATCAAAATGACCTAGCGCCCGTTTTCGGGGAGCTATCGCTAGACCGTGTAAGCCCGATAGACATACGCGCCGCCATTGAGCAGATCGCCACCAGCGACCGCCCAACGATTGCAAACGATGCGCTTATGTATTGCAAACAGCTATTCCGCCACGGTATCCGATTAAACCTAATGACTTCTAACCCGGCCGATGCTTTCACGGTTCACCATGCCAGAGGCGTAGAGAAAAGCCGAAGCCGCGCTTTAACAATCGAAGAACTAGCAACCGTTTTCCAGGTATTGAGAGAGAACGCGAACCAGTTTACCCGCGAGAACTATTTAGCAACGGCCCTTTTGTTAACGCTAGGCGTTCGAAAAGGCGAACTAATCGCCGCTAAGTGGAGCGAGTTCGATATAGACGCGGGCCTATGGAACCTACCGGAAGAACGAAGCAAAACGGGCGCTCCGATCAGCGTACCGCTTTCAAGTGTGGCCGTAGAGTGGCTAGAAGAATTACATTTACGGGCGTGTGGTTCAGAGTTTGTATTCCCTAACCGTCGCGCTAGTAAACGATTCGGCCACATTAGCCCCGACACGCTAAACCATGCACTAGCTAAATTATTCGGCTTAAAGGTCCGCCCAGGAAAGCCACCAGAGAACAAACTAGGCGACGCGGGAATCGAACACTTTACGATCCACGACTTGCGCCGAACTTGCCGAACGCTACTAGCCGACGCGGGCGTCCCTGGACACGTGGCGGAACGATGCCTAAACCATAAACTAAAAGGCGTAGAGGGCATTTACGACCGTTACGACTACCTAGACGAACGCCGCGAAGCACTACAAAAGATAGCGGATCAGTTAGCGCCAATTATTAACCCTATGGCGAATGTAACTAGCTTTAGAAAGGGGGCGTAATATGGACTTATCAAAAATGGGGTTAGCGGGTGAAGTAGTCGATAGTAAAAACGTAAGCGTTGAATGTGCCGGCGAGTTTTTGGAGCTAGCCGCCGACTATATCGCACAAGGTAAACCGCTACCCTTGCCGCTCGCTATGGCGTTAGCCCCCGCCTTATATGCTGCAGCCACAAAGGCCAAAGCCGGCGACCAGAAAGGCGCCGTTAGCGCACTTGCTAGCGGAACGGGACTACAAACTAACCACCGGCGCAGCAAAGCGCCATATTGGGCCACGGTTAGCCGTATAGCGGAGCTAATCGAAGCAGGCGACAGCCAAACCAAAGCGATTAAAACCGCAGCAAAAGAACAGGGGATCGGCAAGTCGACAGCCGACGACTATTGGACTAAATACCAGGAACAAGAATTAGAAGTGTGCCAGCTAGTAGAGGCCGCTATCCGCAAGCAATAACCTACCTTTCGGGGGCGTTCTGGATTGCCCCCTCTCCTATCCGTACAGATCAGCAAGCAACAATACGCACCATACAGAAACAACAGTAAACAGGTGCGTTATGAATACCCAATCAAAGAACCCCGACCGAATTATTAGCCGCGCTCAATTCCGCGAACTAACCGGCATTTCACGAACTACCGAATGGCGACTTTCTCAGGAAGGCAAACTACCCGCAGTTGTAGAAATTGACGGGCGCGTCCTGGGCTATCTCGAATCCGCTTATCACGCATGGCTTAACCATCACGCGGCTATATGACCCGCAGATAAAAAGAAACCCGCCGAAGCGGGCACCGGACCGGAGATAACTCACATGACCAATAATAAACGAAAAGGCGGCTATAACGAAGCGATCCGCCAGGCAGTAGAAAACCTACCATTAGGCGGCCGCAGACTACCAACAGGCCACGCGGGACGAATCGCCCGTATGTATGGGAAAACAATCCCACGTGTACGTAAAGACGTCGAGCGAGGCGCTAGATTGCGTAATAGCGGGAGGGCTTTCTAATGCAGGAATTACCCCTACCGCTAGCACCATTAGCCGAATACCCTCAATTCATTTTGTGGAAGCTGGCAGAGCGTAACGGAAAGCGCGTAAAGCTACCGATTGATTACCGTACCGCGAAAGTAGGCGACGCACACGACGCCGGCGCATGGATGAACGCAGAGGCAGCACTAAACACCGCCGCCGCGTATGGTCCCGAATATGGGATCGGTTTTGTTTTCACTGAATCGGACCCGTTTTTCTTTGTCGATATTGACCACTGTTTAGAGCCTAACCGCGAGTGGTCCCCGGTAGCTATGGACCTTGTAAGCCGTTTAACAGGTGCAGCCGTTGAGATCTCGCAAAGCGGGCAAGGCTTACACATTTTCGGTAAAGGTAAGGCACCGCAACACGCTTGTAAAAACGTGCCGCTTAAACTCGAGTTCTACACCGAGGGCCGATTTGTAGCGCTAACCGGCATTAACGCCACGGGTAACGCCGCTACCGATTGTAGCGCAGCATTGCCGGGAATTGTGGCCGCATACTTCAAACCCACCGCGCCAGGAACGGAAACCGCCGCCGAGTGGACGACCGAGCCGTCGCCAGAGTGGAGCGGACCAGAAAGCGACGACGAACTAATCGAAAAGATGCTAGCGATTAACCCTAGTAGCCGTAGCGCTTTCGGTGGTGCCGCTACCGTTCGCCAACTATGGGAAGCCGACGAGCAAGCCCTAGCTATTGCCTATCCAGATAATGAAGGTAACAGACCATACGACGCGAGCAGCGCAGACGCAGCCCTAAGCCAGCATTTAGCTTTTTGGACCGGGCGCAATTGCGAGCGAATGGATCGCCTATTCCGTCTATCGGGCCTATATCGTGAAAAGTGGGAAAACCGCCCAGACTACCGCGAGCGCACGATCACCAGTGCGGCGCAACAATGCGCTAACGTCTATAGCGGCCACATTAAACCCGTGGAAGCTATCAACAGCCCAGTTGAAGCTATTACGTATAGAACAGGCCACCAGCTATTAGCCGCTACACAACAGGCCGAACGGTTTGCAGGTTGCGTTTATATGCTCGACCGTCACCGCGTATTCACGCCCGAAGGGGATCAGCTAAAACCCGAACAATTTAACGCTATATACGGCGGCTATGACTTTGTACTGAATACCGAAGGCAAAACCACGCGTAAAGCCTGGGAAGCGTTCACCGAATCGCAGAGCGTTAATTACCCGTGGGCGCATGGCGCTATGTTTCGCCCAGAATTGGCAACCGGGCAGATCGTTACAGAAAGCGGACGCCGCCTGGTTAACGTCTACGTCCCCGCTATGGGAGAGCGTAAAGCCGGAGACGTTGCGCCATTTCTAGGCCACGTAGAGCGACTATTACCAAGTGAAAGCGACCGCGAAATATTCCTTTCGTACCTGGCCGCTTGCGTTCAGCAACCGGGCGCTAAATTTCAATGGTGTGTCGTATTGCAAGGGGCCGAAGGTAACGGAAAAACCGTTTTCTATCATGTACTGGCATACGCACTAGGCGAGCGCTACGCCCACCTACCGAACGCGGCGGAAATAACAAACCCGTTCAACGCCTGGATTGAGCAAAAGCTAGTAATCGGCATTGAGGAGCTACACACGGCGGGCCGCCAGGAAGTAGCAGACACACTAAAACCGATGATCACTAACAAGCGGCTAGAAATCCACGGCAAAGGCCAGGACCAGAGAACCGGCGACAACCGCGCTAACTTCATTATGTTTTCAAACCATAAAGACGCGGTACTCAAGACCGAGAACGACCGCCGTTATTGTGTGTTCTATACCGCCCAGCAAGAAGCCGCAGACCTGGCCCGCGACAATATGAGCGGCGGCTACTTTGCAGACCTTTACAACTGGCTAGAGCGTGGCGGCTATGCACACGTGGCCGAATACCTGGCGACAAGATCCGTAACCGTCGATGTTATGGGGCGCGCACCGAATACCAGTAGCACCGCCGAGGCCGTGCGCTCTAGCCTAGGAGTAGCCGAGCAGATTATCCAGGAAGCAATCGAGCTTGAAGAATGGGGATTCCGTGGCGGCCTAGTATGTACGACCGTAGCGAAAGACCACCTAAACGCCAACGGGAAGAAACTCAGCCCGCAGAAAGTCGCCGGCGTACTTGCGAACCTGGGTTACATAAGACACCCAGCGCTAGAAGTATCTCAAGGCAAGGTAACTATTGCGGGTAAGCGTCGCCGAATTTACGCCAAGCGTGGAAGTTTAGCGGCCCAGGTAACGACCGCCGACGCCGTCCGTAATCATTGGGAGCGTTCACACGATGAAGCGGCCACAAGTCCAAATAACGGAAGCGTCCGAGCTAAGTCCATTTTCTCGGACAGCCCTAAGCCCCCGTAATTACTAGCTTTCCCTCTCTCTTTGTCCAACTGTCCAACTAATTAATAGTTAAAAGTAATAAATAAAGAGAGGGGGTGTGTAGTAGCTAGCGGCTACGTAGCGGCCGGCCACTGTGGCGGCTACGCGGAGAACTGGCGGTAAAGTCAAAACAATTGGACGGGTGCGGACAAAGTCGCCCAAACCCTTACAGGACAAGGGCTAGAGCCGGTCCAATAAATATTTAAGCAAATGGACACTCGGACCCAAACGGCCCACAAAAGTAAGAAATTTAACGCTAACCCGTAAATGACGCCCCCGTCACTTACAGGTAGCAACAAACCGGCCCAGTTAGCGCGCCACAAACAACCGGAGATAAACCAATGAGCATAAACAGCCAGCTAGCAGAAATGCAGCGAGCAATAGCAGCTTTAGGCGCGGACGATGTAGTCACCTACCCACGGGATGCACTCGAAGTAATGGCCGAAGTTCTAAAGCAAAACGGGGAGCATTACGGCATAGACCACGCCCTCAACCTTTCGAATTTTCTACAGGCCGCCGCCGACAAGCTGGAGCCTGGAAAAGAACACGTATTTAACGCCGTCGAGCTATCAGGGCTTTGTAAAGACCTAATGATGATCGACAACTTAGTCAAAATTGAACAAGGACAGAAATAATGAAGCTACCAGAAATTAAGAAAGTACGCGAAAGCGTAACCGCAGCCCTAAGCAAACTAACAGCCAAAGGCGCCGACGACTTAGACGCAGTAGCCCGCGAACGTGCGGTATTACGTGAAAAGCTAGCAATGCTAGACGAAGCCGAAACGGCAGAGCGTGACCGCCTAGAAGCGGCCGAGAGTGAAGCAAAAGCCAAAGAGCGCAAAGTCTACCTACAGGCAGTAGCGAAAAGCAGCCGCCAGGCTATCGAGCAGCATAGCAAGCTAACCGCAGAAGCGAACGCCCTAGCCGACAAGCTAGCTAATGTTCTGTGGCAGCGTGGACAGGTATTTAGTGCTGAAAATATCGGGCTAACTGATAACCGCGTTTTCGATTTGTTGAAAGACGAACGCAAATCGCTACAGGCAGAGATCCACCGCATTAACTCACTACACGACGAACTGACCGTAACGCCTGGCGCAGTGACCCGCGAACTATCGAACACTGACGGCTTAATCTCTCGACTAGCCGAAGGTTACGCGGATCGCCCTATCTCGCCGCGTACGTGTGCTTTCTGTGGCAAAGAGCATAAGACCTACACCGACGACACCGCCGAAACGTGTAGCCAACTATGCGCCGAGAACCTAGCAAATAAACGCCGACGCGAAGTAATGAAACCGGGCGATCACTATCAAGCGGATTTACGCAACGCTAGCCGCGTTATCGACCTTAACGCCGACGACGAATATTAACCACTAATTACGCCCGTCTAAATGGCGGGCCTTTTGGAGAACTAACAATGAGCGACCTTAAAACCACCAACCCAGGACTATACGAAATCGCCCGCCGTAATGGCGCCCTACCACGTGCGGCCACATCAAGCCGAGCGCTACCTAATGGCCCGCAAACCGTAGCCGACTTAAAGCAGAGTTACCCAGGGCTTTACGCTGAATGTATCTCGCTAGGAGTCACCCAGGAGCGCGAGCGCATTCTAGCAACACTACCGACGACGTTTAGCAATGATCGTATGAAGTTCGCCGCCCAGTGTGTACGCGAAGGGGCGCCGTTCAACGAGACAGCGAAAGCAAACTATCTAGCTATGACCCTCTCAGATGCAAAAAACGACAATCAAAGCGACCAGGTAGTCGCCGCTATCGAGAAGCGCCTGGGGGTTCGTTATGACACTTGAGGAACTACTAGCGGAATCGCCGGAACTGTATCTAGCGATCTTAGAGGAAGGTAGAGCGCAGGAAAGAAACCGCGCCCTATCTCACCTAGACACCGCCCGCTATTACGACGCAGTAGCCGAAGCCGTGGAAGCAGTCCGAAGCGGCACACCGGCAGAAGATGAAGCAGAGCTTAACGACGTTTACGCAGAGATACAGGACACCCGCGACGCCCTGGACGAAGCCGTCGAAACAAAGCGCCCGCCTCAAGTTGTAGAAGCGAAAGCCCACCGCTACGAACAGGCAGCGAAGCGGCTAGCGGGCTGAAAACTTTTAGGTACTGCCAGCTACCGGGGCGGGGTCTGGGGTTTTGATTCCGCCGCGCACCCCTCGCACAAACAGTAACTTTTGTTCAAGGAGTAAACAGATTATGAGTGTCGTATCTAAAGCGGAATTTGCGCGGCTAGCGGGCGTATCGCCGGCGGCTATAACCAAAGTTTCGAAGTCGGTACTACGTGAAGCAATGACCGAGGGCGGAATAGACGCCGATCACCCCGCCGCTATTAAGTATCTAAACCGGGGGGCGACGGTAGGACGCCCACAAGGTAACGGAAAACAGGAGCTAGCCGAGTACATTCGGAGCCGGTCCGCAGAGCTACGCCTACTAGAGCAATCTTTAACCGTGGAAGTACCCCACCTGGTTAAAAGTGTGGCGGATAACCTTTTCTATTTGGGCTTTGCGTCGGATCGAATCCCGGCCGGTGAACGTGCGGACCGTACCGACTACGTAGAGCGGACGCTAGACCAGCTACGAACGCTAGCGGGGGGCGTATGACTCTCACACTAAACCTTATCGAGCTTTATAGCCTGGCCGCCATTTACACTACGATAGGCATACTTTACGGCTATTCCCTGGGGGCTTTATGGAAGCGGTAGAGCTAGAGGCGATTCGAGAAGTAGCCGACGTTAGCCCAGAGCGACAACTATTTGTGGAAGTGATCCTACTGGCAGTTGTTGAGAGTCTAGGCGGAGAAGGACGAAAGAAAGTTAAGCAGGACGACCAGGAGCGCGCCCAGTTTTGGCTAGAGCGTTCGCCAATCTGCAAGGAGTATTGCGAGTTGGTGGACCTGGACTATACAGCCATGATCGAACGATTGCGGCCACATTGGAGGCAGTATGCGAAACCGTAGGCGGCTATGGTGGTATTACACTAAACGACGATAACGAAGCGAGGCGGTAGTCTCGCTTTTTTACGTAATGTAGAATAATTCTATATTTATTAAAAAGTGCATTACGGTTAGAAAAAACGGTGACAGAGTTGGTGACAGATAATATAGCGTAACAACAACAAAAGCCCGAAACCCCTTACCAGAAAAGGGATTGTCAACCCACAACCAACAAGCAGATTCAGAATATTGAGTAATTCTGTTGAATGACAAAAAAGCAGGCTAATGCCTAATGCTTGTAAGTTAAGAAGCATCTAACACCTTTTAGAAGGTCTAGTCGCATAGCGACTGGGCCTTCTTTTTACTGCTCTTGGATAGCTTCTATCCCGCCTTTCTGGCAACGTAAAACTCTCAGCCATATCTAGGATATAGTTCATCACCTCCGGGATTCTTCCGGGTGCGACGGCAGGAAGGAGTTGTAACTGTCCTATTAAGAACAACGAGGCTTGTTTAAAGCCTATCTGGTAAGGCATTACCTTATTTTGGTCGTAGGCCATTTGGCACATCAAGAACCGCAGTAGGTTATAGGCCAACAGCATACCCCACAGTTCTTGTTCTATTAACTCGGGCTTTTTACTTCTTAGGGTCAGGTTGTTTTGGAGCATATATTGTTTCATTTCTCGATAGCCCAACTCTATCTCCCATCGATGGCTATATAGCTCCGAGATGTCTTTTCCTGGGTAGCGTAAAGGGTCAGTCATCGAGGTCAACAACCGTACCTCTTTACCCTTAATAGTCTTAGTTATCAATCGAGCTTCCAGTGTTTCCGGTGCGTCGTGCCACTTTTTCCTAGCTTGAGGGGATAGCTTTAATTCGACCAACTCTTGCCCACGCCCTAATTTGCGGAGCATTGTGTATTGGGCCCCTTTACGCATTGGAATAAGCCAATGTCTGTCTACCCCTGTTGTTTGCCAGCGGTGTAATAGACCTAGAGCATAAAAACCTCTATCGAAGATAGTTAGGCTATGGTCGGGAGAGTGAACGATGAGCTCCGTAGTTAAGTCCACTTCGCTCTTTGATGTGGAGTCGAAAGATGCACTATTCAGAAGATGACTTGTCAGTTCCATATGGCAGACCATTCGAACCTGAGGGTATTCGGACGAGCATTTTTGATTCCGAGTTCGACTGAAGCGTTCGTCATTGTCTTTAGTATCAGGAGTTCGCCAGACTACACCGTCGACCGCATGCAGTGTTAAACCATGCCAGTCTGGATGGGGCGTTTTGTCATTCCAGAGCTTCTGCGTTTGAGTAAAAACCGATTTCATGACATCGGAGCCCAGCCTTTGTCTTGCTTGGATTACTGCACTCGGAGCAACAAATGGCTTCTTACCTGGGAGAAGAATATCCAGCTTCGAGACGACTTTCTCCATGGACAAATGGCGATACAAAGACATCCCAACAACACTCCAAACCATCATTTCCATTGGCAATCTTCGTCTACGAATAGTCGTAATCCCTGTATCTTCCAAACATTGGGAAATGAGTTCTGGCGAAAGCAGATCAGATAAACCCGAAAGTTGCTCTGCAGAGAATTGATGAACTTGGTTAAGAGCCTGTCTTAAAAACATAAAAAAATCCGAGTGCATTGAATACACTCGGATTTTGACACTTTGAATGGATCGTTCAACCGATCATTTAGTTGTTAACTGATCGGCATTAGGCTAATGCCTGCTTTTTTATTGCTTGAATGTTTTCGGTGCTCAAAATAGCCACCACCTCACGAGTCGTGTACTTGTGCTGGCATAGGTTTACTCAACGCTTGCACCAAGCCCCAAGAAGATTCCTGTCTGCACAGGAATGACGGCGCTGTAGGGTTATTCGATTATTAGTGACTATAACAACACCAAGTAAGTCATAAACAGCGCTGACAACACATAGATCACCGGGTGAACCTCTTTACCCTTGTCTGCCACTACCATACTAAACGCATAGCTAATAAAGCCCATCGCCATACCGTTTGCCGGTGAGAAGCTTAGTACGGTAAACATAATGGTAAAGAAGGCGGCGATGCGAGACTCTTTTTTGTCCCACTTAATATCACCTAGGCGACCAATCATATAGATACCAACGACGACCATCGCTGGTGCCACCATTGCCGCAGAGAACAATGAGAATAGCGGGTATAGGAATAGAGAGACAAAGAACAAACCGGCGACTACAACTGCCGCTAGACCCGTTTTCGCACCTTGAGAAGACGCAATGCCCGACTCAGAGAATGCTGTAACCGACGTTGTGCCAAGCAGCGACCCCATTACTGTACCACCCGCGTCAGCGACGAGCGCTGAACGCGCATTTGGCACCTTGCCGTCTTTATCGATAATGCCAGCGTCGCGGCCCACACCCACAATCGTGCTCAATCCATCGAAGAAATCGACAATCAAAAAGATAATCACGATGAACAGCAGATCAAACATCTTCTCTGCCGTTAAACCAGAGAAATCGAAGATAGCACCAAAGCTACCTGCCATGCTTGGCGGCATCGCGACGAGCTGATCTGGAATTGGCGCGTTGCTTGTACCCATGAAGGTATCAGCAAGGATGGTCAAAACGATGGCCGATATGAATGAGATAAACGTCGCCAGCTTGATATCGCGAACCATGCAACCCAGCGCAATGAAGATACTGACGTAAGCGATCATAACCTGAGGGTTCAGGATATCACCCATGCTCACCAAGATGATTGGGTTTGAAACGATGATACCGGCGTTCTTTAGCCCTAAGAAGGCGATAAACAAGCCAAGCGATACGGTAATCGCCAGCTTCAGGTCTTCTGGAATCGATTCAATCATCGCCTTGCGGATCTTAGTCATTGATAAGATCAAGTAGATGATGCCCGAGAAGAAGATACCCAGTAGCGCTTCATGCCAAACCAGAGCCACTGAGCCGCTAAGAAGCATGCCTTTAAAGAAGCCATTCATGCTCATACCAGGTGCAAGCATCACTGGGTAGTTACCAAAGAAACCCATAATCAGAGTCGCAAATGCCGCTGCCAACGCCGTTGCTGTGAATACTGCGCCGCGGTCCATGCCGGGAATGTCACCCAAGATGGCTGGGTTCACCGCTAGGATGTAGCTCATCGCTAGAAACGTAATAAAACCTGCGTATACCTCGGTGCCGATCGTAGATTTACGCTCGCGCACCTTGAAGGTAGCTTCGATAAAAGAGGGGTTGGCTTGCCTTTGGCCAGCTAATTCTGCACTCACAGTGGAACCTTTAAAGAAAGAAATGACGGAGACGCAAACGTATGCGCGACAAAAATAATGGCGCGAATTCTAATCAGCCAGAGAAATAAATCAATGTTTTTCTTGTTGGTTTTTATCGCTTAAAAAACAAAACCTTGATAAATAAGCAAACGTTTGCTCTCAATGTTGACTCTCAACTCTCGACACCTACCCTAGGCTCCTTATGCAAGTCCTCACATCAAAGAGAAGACAGCTTGTCGTGCTGCCCTCAATCGTGATACTCTTCGCCTCCATTTTTCTGGCCGAAATTTCAGCACTTGGGCCAGTGTTTTATCTAAAATAGAAGAGTGCATCGCGCAGCTTCTATTCCTTCAACCCAAGAATGCGGACACTGACAAATGATTGGTAAAGGCACCCTGTATATCGTATCGGCACCAAGCGGCGCTGGTAAATCGAGCTTAATTGCAGCTATGTTGGAAAAAAACCCAACCTACGCAATGAAGGTTTCTGTTTCTCACACCACTCGTGGCATGCGCCCTGGTGAAGAAGACGGCGTGCACTACCACTTTGTTGAAAAATCAGAGTTTGAATCACTGATTGAGCAAGGCGCATTTCTAGAGTACGCCGAAGTGTTTGGTAACTACTACGGTACGTCTCGCCTGTGGATTGAAGAAACGCTAGAGAAAGGCATCGACGTCTTCCTAGATATCGACTGGCAAGGCGCGCGCCAGATCCGCGAGCAAATGCCAGAAGCAAAAAGCGTCTTTATTCTACCGCCGTCAAACAGCGAACTTGAGCGTCGCCTAAACGTGCGCGGTCAAGACAGCGATGAAGTGATCGCAAAACGCATGAGCGAAGCAAAATCAGAAATGTCACATTACAACGAGTACGACTATGTTATCGTCAACGATGACTTTGATGGCGCACTTGTTGATTTTAAAGCGATTTTGCGCGCTGAGCGCTTGAAGCAAGACAAGCAAGCCGTGAAATATAAAGGCATGCTAGATGCTTTGCTAGCTGAATAGAAAGCCGTCATCCTCATGAAAGTGAGGATCTTTGTCAGCGAGTATTGCGCTCAAATTATGCGAGTCACTCGCCGCACGAGATCCCCTTTTTCAAGGGGATGACGAGTGTACTACTTCGAATGTAGTGCACACTAAAAACAAAATAAACCGTCATCCTCACGAAAGTGAGGACCTCAATCAGCGAGTATCGCGCTCAAATTATGTGAGTCACTCGCCGCACGAGATCCCCTTTTTCAAGGGGGTGACGAGTGTACTGCGTTGAATGCAGTACACATTAAAAACCGAAATAAACCGTCATCCTCACGAAAGTGAGGATCTCTATCAGCGAGTATTGAGCTCAAATTATGTGAGTCACTCGCCGCACGAGATCCCCTTTTTCAAGGGGATGACGAGTGTACTGCGTTGAATGCAGTACACATTAAAAACCGAAATATACCGTCATCCTCACAAAAGTGAGGATCTCTATCAGCGAGTATCGTGCTCAAATAATGTGAGTCACTCGCCGCACGAGATCCCCCTTTTTCAAGGGGATGACGAGTGTACTGCGTTGAATGCAGTACACATTAAAAACCGAAATAAACCGTCATCCTCACGAAAGTGAGGATCTCTATCAGCGAGTATTGTGCTCAAATTATGTGAGTCACTCGCCGCACGAGATCCCCTTTTTCAAGGGGGATGACGAGTGTACTGCGTTGAATGCAGTACACATTAAAAACCGAAATATACCGTCATCCTCACAAAAGTGAGGATCTCTATCAGCGAGTATTGTGCTCAAATAATGTGAGTCACTCGCCGCACGAGATCCCCTTTTTCAAGGGGATGACGAGTGTACTACTTCGAATGTAGTGCACAATTAAAACCTAAGTAACAGTAGCTAAACGGATCATTTGTGATCTAGAATCTAAACGTAATAGCCTGTATACTTTCTCGTCATCAAAAATTTAGTTAACTATTGGAGTTCTTATGGCACGCGTAACTGTTCAAGACGCTGTTGAAAAAGTTGGCAACCGCTTCGACCTAGTTCTTATTTCGGCTCGCCGCGCACGTCAGATGCAAATCGGTGGTAAAGATGCACTAGTGCCAGAAGAAAATGATAAGCCAACGGTTATCGCTCTACGCGAAATCGAAGAAGGCTTGATCACGAAAGAAGTACTAGACGCACGCGAGCGTCAAGAGCAGCAAGAGCAAGAAGCTGCAGAACTAGCGGCAGTAAGCAGCATCGCTCACAACCGTTAATTCGACCTATCCAATCAGAGTTCCATCGACTTTCGGGCCTATAATTTGTACCTATTCGATAGCCTTAAAGACGTTGCCCAAGAATACCTAACAGAGCCTCAAATTGAGGCTCTGCGTCAATCTTATGTGGTAGCAAGAGATGCCCATGAAGGGCAGACCCGCTCTAGCGGTGAACCTTACATCATCCACCCTGTAGCGGTTGCTCGTATCCTCGCAGAAATGCGTCTGGATATCGAAACACTGCAAGCAGCACTGTTGCATGATGTCATTGAAGATACGGAAGTCACCAAAGAAGAGCTAGAAGAACAGTTTGGCAACACCGTCGCGGAACTCGTGGACGGCGTCTCTAAGCTCGACAAGCTAAAATTCCGAGATCGCAAAGAAGCTCAAGCGGAAAACTTCCGTAAGATGGTGCTTGCCATGGTGCAAGACATCCGCGTGATCTTGATTAAGCTCAGTGACCGTACTCATAACATGCGTACATTGGGCGCGCTTCGTCCGGACAAGAAACGCCGTATTGCTCGTGAAACCCTAGAGATCTATGCGCCGCTTGCGCATCGTCTAGGTATTCACAACATCAAGACCGAGCTTGAAGAGTTGGGTTTTGAAGCGCTTTATCCAAACCGTTATCGCGTTCTAAAAGAAGTAGTGAAAGCTGCTCGTGGTAACCGTAAGGAAATGATCCAACGTATCCATAGCGAGATCGAAGGCCGCCTCGGTGAGGTTGGTTTGAACTGTCGCGTGTTGGGTCGTGAGAAGAACCTGTTCTCCATCTATAACAAGATGAAAACCAAAGAGCAGCGCTTCCACACCATCATGGATATCTACGCCTTCCGCGTTATCGTGGATACGGCGGACACCTGCTATCGCGTACTTGGTCAAGTACACAGCCTGTATAAGCCACGTCCGGGTCGCATGAAAGATTACATTGCGGTACCAAAGGCGAACGGCTATCAATCCCTTCACACCTCGATGGTTGGTCCTCACGGTGTTCCTGTTGAAGTACAGATTCGTACTGAAGACATGGACCAGATGGCGGACAAGGGTGTGGCAGCGCATTGGGCATACAAAGGCAATGGCGACCGCACTGGCACTACTGCGCAAATTAAAGCACAGCGCTGGATGCAAAGTCTGCTTGAGCTACAGCAAAGCGCAGGTAACTCATTTGAATTTATTGAAAACGTAAAATCGGATCTGTTCCCAGATGAGATTTACGTGTTCACACCAAAAGGTCGTATCGTCGAGCTACCACTTGGCGCGACAGCGGTCGACTTTGCTTATGCGGTGCATACCGATGTCGGTAACACCTGTGTGGGTGCTCGCGTTGATCGTAACCCATACCCACTTAGCAAGGCCCTGAAGAACGGTCAAACCGTTGAGATCATCAGTGCACCAGGCGCTCGTCCAAATGCGGCATGGCTAAACTATGTTGTGACGTCACGTGCTCGCACTAAGATCCGTCAGGTGCTGAAGACCATGCGTCGTGAAGAGTCTGTGGTTCTGGGTCGCCGCCTGCTAAACCATGCATTAGGTCGCCACTCTGTTGATACCATCTACCCAGAGAACATCAACGAAGTACTTACCGACCTCAAGCTAGAGTCACTAGACGACTTGCTTGCTGCGATTGGTCTTGGTGAACTCATGAGCATCGTGATTGCGAGACGCTTACTGGGTGATACGGACGAGCTAACACAAACAAGCTCTATTCCATCATCAGGTAAGAAGCTGCCAATCCGCGGAGCGGAAGGTATTCTTCTGACGTTCGCGAACTGCTGTCACCCAATTCCAGACGATCACATCATTGCCCATGTGTCGCCGGGACGTGGCCTTGTGGTTCACCGTGAAACGTGTCCAAACGTTCGTGGTCACCAGAAAGAGCCTGACAAGTACATGGCGGTAGAATGGAGTGACGACTACGAGCAAGAGTTCACTGCAGAACTTCAAGTCGATCTGCAAAACCACCAAGGTGCGCTTGCCGAGCTCACTAATGTGATTGCTAAGACTGGCTCGAACATTCACGGCATTTCGACGGAAGAGCGTGATGGTCGTTTGTATACTGTGACGGTATTGCTGACAACCAAAGACCGTGTGCACCTTGCAGGCATCATGAAGCGCATTCGCGTTATGCCGCACGCACTGCGAGTCAGACGCCGTAAGAACTAAGGCTATTGCTTGATCTAACACGGGTTCGATGAATATCGAGCCCGTTTTATTTGGAACATCCTAATGAATTTAGAACGCTACAATCGTATTCAGCAAGTGCTAAAAGCACGCCAACCCGACCTGACTTTGCTGCTAGAGCAAGTTCACAAGCCGAACAATGTCTCTGCCGTCATTCGCACCGCCGATGCCGCGGGTGTGCACAAGGTCCACGCCGTATGGCCTGATGAGAAAATGCGTACCCTAAGCCATACCTCAGCAGGCGCGCGTAACTGGGTGGAAGTTGAAACTCACGATACGGTCGCAGATGCTGTGCGCGAGTTAAAAAGCCAAGGCATGCAAGTACTGGCTACCAACCTGTCTGATAACGCCGTCGACTTTCGCGAGATAGACTACACCAAACCTACCGCTATCATTCTCGGCGGCGAGAAGAACGGTATTACTCAAGATGCGCTCGGTGAAGCGGATCAAGACATCATTATTCCTATGGTAGGCATGGTGCAGTCACTTAATGTCTCGGTTGCCAGTGCGCTTATCTTGTTCGAAGCGCAACGTCAGCGTCAGCTAGCGGGTATGTACGATCGCGATACAAGTGTGCTTCCAGAAGATACCATTCACCGCATCCTATTCGAGCGTGGTCACCCGGTTCTCGCCAAGGTCGCAAAGAAGAAAAATATGCCCTATCCACCACTCGATGACGAAGGGCAGATTGTTGCTGATGAGTCATGGTGGAAAGAGATGCAGAAGAATTAACAAAGTTTGATTTAGGACTGGTTTTCTTTCCTGTTTGAAGCGACTCGCAATAAGAAAATGCTCAGATGGTAATCTGCCACTATTTGAGCAACTTCTATGAAGCATGCGTGCGTATACATTTTATCTTCCAATAACCACAACGTTCTTTACATTGGTGTCACCTCGCAGCTCAAACAAAGGGTTTGGCAACACAAAGCTGGTGTTGTTGACGGTTTTACTAAAAAGTACCACGTTCATAAATTGGTCTTTTTTGAGGTTCACCATTCAATGTACTCTGCGATTGAAAGAGAGAAACAGGTGAAGAAGTGGAAGCGTGAATGGAAAGAAAATCTCATCAAGGGTGTTAACCCTAGTTGGGTGGACTTGTATGATTCTCTGTAGTTGAGAAGTGCCACGTAGAATCGAGGTTATAAATTTTTCGTCATCTCTGCGTAGGCAGAGATCTACTCAATGCGCGCACCAAGCCTCAACAAGATTCCTGCCTGCGCAGGAATGACATGAGTTTCAGGTTCATGACATTCAAAATAATCGTCATCTCTGCGCAGGCAGAGATCTACTCAACGCGCACACCAAGCCTCAAGAAGATTCCTACCTGCGCAGGAATGACGCGAGTTGTAGGTTCTTCATACTCAAAATGTTCGTCATCTCTGCGTAGGCAGAGATCCACTCAACGCGTGCACCAAGCCTCAAGAAGATTCCTGCCTACGCAGGAATGACGAGAGTTGTAGACTCCCCACACTCAAAATAGTCGTCACCTCTGCGTAGGCAGAGATCTACTCAACGCGCGCACCAAGCCTCAAGAAGATTCCTGTCTTCACAGGAATGACGCGAGTTGTTGGTTCCTCACATTCAAAATAGTCGTCATCTCTGCGCAGGCAGAGATCTACTAAACACGCGCACCAAGTCTCAAGAAGATTCCTGTCTGCACAGGAATGACGGGTGTTGTAGGTTCCCCCAAACTCAAAATAGTCGTCACTCCTGCGTTAGGCAGGAGTCTACTCAACGCGCGCACCAAGCCTCAAGAAGATTCCTGCCTGCGCAGGAATGACGGGAGTTGTAAGTTCCCCACACTCAAAATATGCGTCACTCCTGCGTAGGCGCAGGGCCTGTGGGATGACGAACTTTGAGCATGAAAGTAGGCCCTTCTTATAAAACTGTACAAAAAGACAGTAAAATGCTTGAATATTCTCATCTAACACTCTGATGGATGGTGAATATGGCTCAGTTACTGTCGGCAATTCCTTTAACTTCGCTTTCTGGCGTTGGGGCAAAAGTCGCAGAGAAACTTGAAAAGGTAGGATTGCACACAGTGCAAGACCTGCTGTTTCACCTCCCCCATCGTTATGAAGACCGAACGCGTATTTACCCTATCGTCAAACTGCACCCCGGTCTTTGGGGGTCAGTGCAGGGTAAGGTGATGAGCAGCGATGTGGCCTTTGGTCGTCGCAAAATGCTGACGGTAAAAGTTAGTGATGGTAATGGCACCATTACCTTACGCTTTTTCAACTTCACCGCGGCAATGAAGAACAACTTCTCCGAAGGGCGCATCATCGTCGCTTATGGTGAGGTAAAGCGCGGTAATCATGGTCTTGAAATCATCCATCCTGAATACAAATTTCATGCTGAAGGGAAAACGCCAAAGCTAGAGCAAACACTGACGCCCATCTACCCGACAACTGAAGGTTTAAGGCAGCTCACTCTAAAGAGCTTAACCGACCAAGCCCTTAAGCTAATGGATGGTGCAGCGATTGATGAACTCCTCCCAAGCGGCCTGTACAACCAACAGATGACGCTTGCTGAGGCGCTACACATAATTCACCGCCCGCCACCGAATATTAACCTCGACGATTTTGATGAAGGCAAACACCCTGCGCAGCAGCGTCTTATCATTGAAGAGTTGATGGCACAGAACCTCTCGATGTTGGCCGTGCGAAGCAAAGGTCAGCAAGATGCAGCTATCGCGCTACAGCCTGTCGAGACGCTCAAGCACAAGCTACTCGGACAACTGCCCTTCTCACCAACAGGCGCTCAGGCTCGCGTCGTTCAAGAGATAGAAACTGATCTTCAAAAGCCAATCCCTATGATGCGATTAGTTCAGGGCGATGTGGGCTCAGGTAAAACGCTTGTTGCCGCTTTGGCTGCCGTGCGCGCCATTGAACACGGCTATCAAGTCGCCATGATGGCGCCTACTGAACTGCTGGCTGAGCAGCATGCCATTAACTTTGCCGGCTGGTTTGAGTCTATGGGCATCCAAGTCGGTTGGCTGTCTGGCAAGCAGAAAGGCAAGGCGAAAGAAGCCGAGCTGGCGCGCATAGCCAGTGGTGAAGCGCAGATGGTGGTGGGGACTCATGCGCTGTTTCAAGAGTCGGTTGAATTTAACAATCTCGCCCTTGTCATTATCGATGAGCAGCACCGTTTTGGTGTCCACCAGCGTCTAGAGCTACGTGCAAAAGGGGCGAAGCAAGGCTTCCACCCACACCAATTGATCATGACTGCAACGCCAATTCCAAGAACGCTGGCGATGACCGCTTATGCTGACTTAGAAACTTCAGTTATCGATGAGCTTCCACCAGGTCGAACCCCGATTCAAACCGTCGCTATTCCCGATACTAAGCGCGACGATGTCATTGAAAGGGTGAAAAATGCCTGCCTGCATGAAGGCAAGCAAGCCTATTGGGTGTGTACCCTTATTGACGAGTCGGAAGTCCTTGAGGCTCAAGCGGCGGCCGACACGGCTGAAGATCTGCAGCGCAAACTGCCCGATCTCAAAATAGGCTTAGTGCATGGCCGCATGAAGCCAGCTGAGAAGCAAGACGTTATGCAGCGCTTTAAAAACAATGAACTGCATCTATTGGTGGCCACTACGGTGATTGAAGTGGGTGTGGATGTACCTAACTCAAGCTTGATGATTATCGAGAACCCAGAGCGCCTTGGTCTAGCTCAGTTGCACCAGCTACGCGGCCGTGTGGGCCGTGGTAGCGTGGCGAGCCACTGTGTGCTGTTGTATCACTCTCCACTCTCTAAAACCGCACAGAAGCGCTTAGGCGTGCTTCGTGAGAGTAATGATGGTTTTGTGATCGCGCAAAAAGACTTGGAGATACGTGGACCGGGTGAACTACTTGGCACCAAGCAAACAGGATTGGCTGAGTTTAAGATTGCGGATTTGGTGCGCGACCAGCGATTAGTGCCTGAGGTTCAGCGCATTGCTCGCCATGTTCATGAGCAATATCCAGACAACGCCAAGAAGATTATCGACCGCTGGCTCGGCGATCGAGAGTTTTACGCGAAAGCGTAAATGGTAGGTTGGACGTCACAACTAGGTTAGGCACTCGCGTCACGAGATCCTCACTTTCGTGAGGATGACGAAGTGCTTTCTTCATTCAAAATCGAACTAAAAACTTGTCGTCCTCCGCCACGCTGTCATCCCCTTGAAAAAGGGGATCTTCTACAGCGCACGCGCAAATCAAAGCATCCACTATCTCAACCCATTCTTGAGCGCAGGAAAGCTCACTTGTGCCTTCAAGCCTCCACCACTGCGATTGGTAATGCTCACCGAGCCGTGATGCTGGCTGATAATTCGTTTCACGATCGCCAAGCCCAAACCGGTACCCTCACTGCCGCGGGCAGTATCACCGCGAGTGAACGGTTCGAACAAACGACCGATCTGGCTATCTTCAATACCTGGACCATTATCCTCAATGGTGACCCAAGCCAGTTTATTATCCACCGTCATCCCTGTCGTGACCTTCACCCAACCATTACCGTAACGAACCGCATTCACTACCAGATTGGTAATGGCCCGCTTGATGGCAATTGGACTGCCTTCGATATCTTTAATGTTCTTCATTGGCGCGTACTCAATCTGCACCTCATAGCCTCCCTCGGAAGAAACAATATCAGACGAGATATCATTGAGGCTCATAGGCTCAAAGGACTGCGTGTTGACCGGTTTGAGGTAATCCATGAACTGACCGATGATCTCATTACACTCCTCAGTATCACTGATGATCCCCTCCGCCAAATAGCTATCCTCTGGCGACATCATCTCTGTTGCGAGTCGAATACGAGTCAAAGGCGTGCGGATATCATGGCTGATACCGGCCATGAGCAATGTACGGTCTTGTTCAAGCTCTTGAATGCCCTTCGCCATCTGATTGAATGCACGGGTCACTGAGCGAATCTCTGACGCACCTCGCTCTGGCAGTGGCGGTGGGATCTCACCCTTACCCACCAGCTTCGCTGCATTCTCCAAGGCGGTTAATGGACGGTTTTGCAGTCGAATAAACAGCCAACCACCCACAATAACAAACAATGCCATAATCAAGCTATTGCGAAACAGCGGTGCGAAGTCCTCTTCTTGCAGCTCCGACAAAGGAATGCGGATCAATGAGTTCGGCAAGGCATCGATCTGCATCCAGAGAATATAACTATCTTCGCCTAGGATCAGCCGCACCTCAGTATTGGACTGAAGCTCATCGGTCATCTCTTCACTCATCAAGTCGATAGGCAGAGCATGATTAAACTCATTCGCCATCGCACTGTCATCAGCATGAATGGTCACACCAAGCTGAGCCAGCACCTGTCTGCGCAGCGGCGCGTCCATCTCAATCTGACCATCGACATCTTCTGTATCTTCCAAGAAGAACACCAACTCATGCGCCAGTATCTTGTTGAACTGCTGCAAACTCGGTACCAGCGCGTAGTTATACACCGCGTAGTACGAAAAAACCTGACTGGCGATAAGCAGAGTGAAGAACAGAAGAATGGATTGGGTGAACGAGCTACGAAAGCGCATAACGTTTCCTTTGGAGCGAAGAGGAGTGTTGATAATAAACAAAAAAGGCTCTGAATCCATCCAGAGCCTTCATAAAACCAGCGAGATTATGCTTCTTTGCCGTCTGGCACGAAGACGTAACCTAAACCCCATACCGTTTGAATGTAACGAGGCTTACTTGGATCAATCTCTAGCATACGACGTAGGCGAGAGATTTGAACGTCGATTGAACGCTCCATTGCTGAGTATTCACGACCACGCGCCATGTTCATCAGTTTGTCGCGAGACATTGGCTCACGCGCGTTAGTCACTAACGCTTTCAGTACTGCAAACTCACCAGAGGTTAGAGGCATCGCCTCTTCGCCGCGGAACATTTCTCGAGTACCAAGGTTTAGTCGGAAGTCTCCGAACTCAACCACAGACTCTTCTTGGCTAGGTGCACCCGGCGCTTCAATAGTCTGACGACGCAATACCGCTTTAATACGAGCCAGCAGCTCGCGCGGGTTGAATGGCTTAGGAAGGTAGTCATCCGCGCCAACTTCAAGGCCAACGATACGGTCTACCTCATCGCCCTTCGCTGTCAGCATTAGAATCGGCAACATGTTGTTGGCGTTACGTAAACGACGACAGATCGACAGGCCATCTTCACCAGGTAGCATTAAATCCAATACCATAAGGTGAAAGTTTTCACGAGTTAACAGGCGGTCCATCTGCTCACTGTTAGCAACACTGCGTACTTGGAATCCTTGCTCTGATAAGTAACGCTCTAGTAATGCACGCAGACGTGCATCATCATCAACAACTAAAATCTTGTGATTTTCTTGCATATTCGATTCCACCACTAAAAAGGCTATCCACACACTGAATTGTCTAACACTATGACAAATCAGCGTATCAGCGGTAAATGTAACATTCCTTGCGTAAAAATTGTGCACGGAATTGTTAGAGATTATTAATTATGGTCTATATTATTCATCTTCGTCACAGTTCTATGTGATATGAGCGATGTTTATCGCATGTTGATGAAATTTACTCCCTGAAACCTATTTAACCCTGTAGCCATATTCCTTGCGCCCGCTAACGCTTTGTAACATTCTGAAACTTGGTTTTAGCGTACGAGGCGTCGTTCTGTCATATACCCTGTATACGGTATCTTGTTTTGAATTGTTCAAGGAAAGGTTATGACTCTAGCGCCCCAATGGGAACTTCATTTTTCGCGTGATAATTTTGCCCAAGCACTCAAGCACTGGCGAAGTTTCAATGGCATGTCTCAACTAGACCTCGTGGAAGCGCTGAGTTTGTCTCACCGAGCTTTTCAAGGCGTCAATCAGCCGATGCTGAGTAAATGGGAGCATGGCAATGGCCAACCCTCTCTCATGCGACGCGTCGGCGTAGCGGCGTTTTTTCAGCAACCTTATCAGTACTCGGATGAAGAGCTAAGGCTTATTCAAAGCGTTGAGAAATACGATCAGTTATTTGTCGGGTTCGATACTTTATACCCATGCACTATCGATCAATATGTCACTTACACATGGGATAAACTACCTGAGCTCTACCGCGAACAAATTCTGTACGCACAAGAGCATTATCGCTATATCAGTTTCGATGACCTAATCAGTGTCATGTCAGTGAGTGAAATCCATGTTGTGGTTGCATTGCACAAAAATGCTATGGTCGGCCACGTGGTATACGGCAAGGACCAAACTGGTCAAGACTGCCTGTTAAGCTACCTAGCTCTTGATAAATCTCTCTATCGTCAAGTCCACTTGCATGTATGCGAATTATTCGAAGGTAAGAAGATGCTGCTTACTGCCATCAAGCCATACGCCAAAACAGTGATCACCGATATTTATATTCCAGAGAAATACAATATTGGCGAGCTAAGTGTGTTTGAGTGCAATATCGACACATTAACTTCTAACCCTTTCTTTGAACAGCTCCACGATGAGGGTCGTGTCCTATCGCTGCTTAGTCACCACCAGAAAGTGCAAAGAGACCGCCGTCTCAATGCTGCCGAAGTTCACAGCGAGAAAAGCGCCACTCCAGCATAGATTGAGCTTTTTTGTTTTCATGGCAATATGTAGTCATGTGCGAATGAATCCACTACTCCGCGAGTGGACTTAGTTCGCAATGATGAATGACGAAACGATTGAACAATGAAAACAAACCTAATTACCCGCGAAGGGTATGACAAACTCAAAAAAGAGCTCGATTTCTTGTGGCGTGAAGAGCGCCCTGAGGTGACAAAAAAAGTAACTTGGGCTGCGTCGCTTGGAGATCGCTCCGAGAACGCTGACTATCAGTACAACAAGAAGCGCCTGCGCGAGATTGACCGCCGTGTCCGCTACCTTCGCAAACGCCTAGAGCAAGTCACTGTGGTCGATTACTCCCCTCAGCAAGAAGGCAAAGTATTCTTTGGTGCTTGGGTAGAGATTGAGAACGAAGATGGCGACACCATGAGCTTTCGTATTGTCGGCCCAGATGAAATCTACGGTGGCGCAAAAGGCTACATTTCAATTGATTCGCCAATGGCAAGAGCGATTCTAAAGAAAGAAGTCGATGATGAATTTGTGGTAAAGACACCAGAAGGCATCAAAGAGTGGTTTGTTAATCGAATAAGCTACAACGGTTTATAACAAAAATGGCCCAGAGAACTGGGCCATTTTTGCAGGGTTCCCGCATGAGTTACAAAATTGTTAAACACTTCAAGCGCCAAACAAAACCCTCTCTCGAAACTCGGTATTTAACGCGCATTTTAATTGTCGCCGTTTTAACGTACCTTTCATGTCCACAAGCTTAATAAAGTTCATGCACATTTGACGTATACGAGAAAGGTTTTCTGCTGCGTGCTTATAGGTAATTCGGCTATCGTCTTCATTCATCACTGCGTCCAACCACCAGTGCATACTTTCAACACCCCAGTGACCTCGACATAATGCGCCAAATTCTTTCGCTTCCATTTTTTTCGATGAAATGAAGTACCTAATGCCAACACTCCCTGAGTCATCGCCTTTCTTTTGCTGGTAAGTAACTGCTACGCAAAGGCTTTTTAAACCTTCCCATTTAACAGCAAAGTCGCCAAACTTCTCTGTAAATGGAATAACTATATAGCTTCTAAGCACCTTGCGACCACGTTGACCGAGTTCTTCCTCTTCATAGGCATATTCAGAATAATCGCTTAATTGGCCCAATGAAAAGTTATCTGTAAATAGTTTATGAAGGCTCGGTTGGTTGTCTTTCACAGACATTACGTAGTCACCTTTTCTACCAACAATCAACTCTGCTATCGAACGTTGGCAGCCCATAGCATCCAGACTAATTACTCGACCTTTAACTCGGATCAATTTTAGCAGTTCAGGGATAGTCGTTATCTCATTCGATTTTGAACTCGTTTTGAGTTGTCCTAATACCAGACCTGTATCGACAGAATAAGCATTAACCATATGCGTCAGACATTTCTTCTCGCTGTAATCATACGTACCTTTCAAGGACTTACCGTCAATGGCTATGTGGTTGGTTTCTAATGATTTTTCATGTTGAATATCATTGCACCATCGAGTAAAACAAAGGGAAAATTCATCCGGGTCAACCAATCCCACAATACGCGCCGTCGTATCTTGACTTGGTATGCCCGACAAATATGGGCTGAACTTTCTGAGCCATTCTAAATTCTCTTCTCCAAATGCTTCTATCTCGTCCCAAGTTTTCATTCCACATAGCATAGCTGTCACCACTTGGAACATCACTTCGAAGAAGTCATAAGTGATTTTTCGTTCCTGACGACTATCACTCAATATGCTAAAATGGTCTTTGAATTCATCGTAATTCATCTTCTTAATCTCACTCTGTTACCTTAACAGTATAAGATCACGTCAGATCATCACATTCAACCCATTTTTTGAAATTTCACCCCGAAAAATCAAGAAACACTGCGAAAATAACATGCGGGAACCCTGGCCATTTTTGTATTTAAATCTCAACACCAATATTACTGATGCCCTGCTCTTTCAATTCTAGGCGCAGGTCCTTAATCAGCTCAATATCGCGCTCTTCGCTGTCACGCAGTGGACGGAAGATAGCCCATTGAACATCCCACTCTTCACAGACGGCTTCGTTTTCTTTCTGGTTGTCGTTGGTGATCTCAACGCCAGTTTCAGCCTGCTCTAGTTGAGCAACCGTCGCTACGGACTGCTGGCTGATTTTAAGGCTCGATTCCAGTAGGTAATCACGGTCAAGCAAACCATGCAGAAGCGTCGACAGCGCAAAACATGCATCAATCGCCGGGTATACACCATACATCTCGAAATCTTCTGAGTTCGGAATGACCTCTTCTAACTTCTCGAGTTGCTTTTCGAAATTGATTTTAGCGGTTTTCACCGTCAGCAGTTCCCATACCGCATCCAAAATATTGCGGTACACGCGCGCTTCCGCAAACTCGGTTTGCTCACAGAACATAGCGAAGTTGGGGTACATACGTTCGCACAAACAGGTCATAAAAGTGATATGCTGCCAAGGCTCAAATTTTTCGATACGTACCTGAATAGGGTTCTTTAACATGGTCGCTCTGCCGTAGTGAATGTAGACAGCGGAAGTGTAACCAAACGGATAGGGAATAGCCAGAAATGACGACGCAAAAGCATCGCTTAGCACTTGTGACGGACAACAATGACCACTACCTAAAGCTCCTTGAAACCAAACAGTTGCCAGATCTCGAGATTACCACTGACCTCAATGGTGCAACCATCTTGTTGGCAGCACCACCAAAACTGGCACCACAACTGGATCACGCTACGGAGTTAGAATGGGTTCAGTCGACGTATGCTGGTATCGATGCTCTACTGGGCGAGTCACTTCGTAAGGATTACAAGCTTACTAATGTGAAAGGTATTTTTGGTCAGCAGATTAGTGAGTATGTACTGGGTTACTCGATCAGCTATTTCCGTCATTTCGACCTTTACAAGCAGCAGCAGCAAAAACGTGATTGGCAGCCTCACACTTATCAATCCATGATCGGTAAACGTATGGTCATTTTTGGCACCGGCGCGATTGGCAGTCATCTTGCCAATACCGTCAAAGCCCTCGGGATTATCCCCGTTGGCATTAATCGCACCGGAATCCCACCAAGACAAAGTGCCTTTGCAGAGACCTACCATATCAATGAGGCGGGCAAAGCGCTTGAAAGTGCGAATATCATCGTCAACACGCTCCCTAATACGCCATCTACTGACGGCCTTTTCGATGAGCGCTTATTTGCGGCTTGTCGCCATGCGCTGTTTTTTAATGTTGGGCGCGGTCAAACAGTGGATGGCAACGCTCTGCTTAACGCCTTGGAGCGCGGTAATCTGGTGCATGCGTTTTTAGATGTGTTTATTGATGAGCCTATCTCCCAAGAGTGCCCTTACTGGAGTAATCCAAACGTAACGGTGACGCCTCATATAGCGGCGATCAGTTTTCCTGAGCAGGTGGTGGATATCTTTGCTGAGAATTATCTGCGTTGGCGTGATGGGTTTCAGCTGCAGAATTTGATTGATTTTGAGCGTGGGTATTAGGGTGGTATTTAAGCTTTTGGATCACCATGATCCAAAAGCTCTATGATCTATACAGATACAATTAGTTTGCAGGATACTCCTCAAACATCTTACTAACTTGCTCCTGTACAAAGACATCTCTGTCGGCTGGCTCCATGGTCTCGGTTAGCTGACGCTGTGAGACTGAGCGCCACACCACATCATTGGTTTTTGGGTCCACAAGCTCGACCGCCAATTTACCAAATTTTTTCTCCTTCACTCGCGTTGGGGTGCGGACACCCACACCGTAGCCGCTGTTGTATCCTCCCGTTCCGATACCAAATCCAAAGCTAGGGCCATCGGCTCTTAATTCTGTGCCCTCAAGGATGTCATAACGCACGACCAAGTCGGCACCCTGTTCCACCATGGAAAAACCTCGAACATTGAGCTCGTTATCAACGGCTTGTTTGATGCGGGCTCCATCTAGGCTAACTGGCACCTCAGCGTTTTCTTGGTATTGATACGTGTTGAACGCAGCGAAGTTGACGCTAGAGTTGTAGTCGGTCGCGACGTCAGAGGCACAACCGGTGAGAAGTAACAGCGAAGCTAGAAAGGAAACAAGCACTTTGAACATAGGGTTGCCTCACAACACAAGACCTAGTTAAAGCGTAGTCAAAGTGAGACAAAAATGCCGTTACTCCCCTTTGGGAAATAACGGCATCTCAATATTTAGACGACAGTAATTAGAAATGGATTACTTGTGGTATGGCTTAGATAACTCGTGAACGGCCTCTACAAACACACCAGCATTCTCTGGTGGTACATCCAAGTGGATGCCGTGACCAAGGTTGAATACATGACCTGTACCACCATCGCCAAAGCCCTCTAGAATGGTCGCCACTTCTTCACGAATACGCTCAGGTTGCGCGTAAAGCATGGATGGATCCATGTTACCTTGAAGCGCCACTTTATCGCCTACGCGAGCTTTCGCATCGGCAATGTTGATGGTCCAGTCTAGACCTACTGCATCACAGCCCGTTGCTGCGATTTGCTCTAGCCACATACCACCGTTCTTAGTGAACAAGGTCACTGGAACGCGGCGACCTTCATTTTCACGGATAAGGCCATCGACAATCTTATGCATGTACTGAAGTGAGAACAGGTTGTAATCGCGAGGTGTTAAGACGCCACCCCAAGTATCAAATACCATCACAGACTGAGCACCTGCTTTGATCTGAGCATTTAGATATTCGATAACACTGTCTGCTAGCTTATCAAGAAGTGCATGCAGGATTTGTGGCTCTGCGTACATCACCTTCTTGATTTTAGTGAAGGCTTTTGAGCTGCCACCTTCCACCATGTAAGTAGCAAGTGTCCAAGGGCTGCCGGAGAAGCCAATCAGCGGAACATCACCATTCAAATCTTTACGGATCTGACGGACGGCGTTCATTACATACTTTAGCTCGCCTTCTGGATCTGGGATACCAATCTTGTCGACATCTGCTTTACAAGTGATTGGACGCTCAAACTTAGGGCCTTCACCCGCTTCAAAGTACAAGCCTAGACCCATTGCATCAGGAATCGTCAAGATGTCAGAAAATAGAATGGCGGCATCCAGTGGGAAACGGCGTAGTGGCTGAAGAGTCACCTCAGACGCTAGCTCTGCATTCTTACACAGTGACATGAAATCACCCGCTACTGAGCGAGTCTCACGGTATTCTGGAAGGTAACGGCCCGCTTGGCGCATCATCCATACTGGTGTGTAGTCTACAGGTTGCTTTAACAACGCTCGAAGATAGCGATCGTTCTTTAATTCCGTCATTCTTTTTTCTCCAATTCGAAAGGCGTTAGTTTACCGCTATTCATTCATGGTTGGCAGCCTTAGATAACAATTCTTTTACCAAAATTTGAGGGTCATCGCCTGTGTTGCGCCACCGCTCAAAAAAGAGTCACTTTGCAAAGCAGATCATATTATCAATACGCAGTTTTGAGGTGAGTTTGCCAAGGACCAAAAGGAATGTTAAAAGTTTGTTTGCTAGCGAAAATTACAATAATACTACTGAGTCTCTAGACTCAGCATCTCATAACGACATCTTACTTACCCCCTCCGCACGCGGAGGGTTTTTTTTGTCATTTTTCTGCCGCAGCCGCCTCGACGGTCGCATGAATGAGCGATCTGGCAATGGTCCCTTCAGGCGCGACCAAGGGAAGCTCATTAGTATTAAACCACTGGGCGTCTTTGAGTTCGCTGTAATCTGGCTTGATGTCGCCACTCTCATAGTCAGCAAGAAACGCCATCATCATGCTCGATGGAAATGCCCATGGCTGACTGCCAAAATAACGAATATTGGTGACCTTGATGCCTGTCTCCTCTTCCACCTCACGAGCAACGCAAGTTTCTAGTGTCTCACCCACTTCTAGGAACCCGGCAATCACCGTGTACATGCCGCCTGCATGGCGATTATGCTGTGCCAGCAAGATATCTTGCCCTTTTCGTACGGCGACAATAATACATGGAAAGATACGTGGATAATGCAGCGTTCGGCAGTCTTGGCATTGCATAGCGAGCTGATTATGGTTTAGGTGATTGCGACCTCCGCATTGAGGACAAAAACGCATAGACTGGCTCATATAGCCATATTGAATTGCTTTGGAGATTTGATGGAACAGCGTCTCTGGGAGATGAAGCAGTTCGCGCAGCGAGGTCAGCTCTCGCTCTCCTTCTAGGTCGGCATCGTTAAGCCACATCACGGGCTTACCTTCAAACTCCCCTACTTTTATCGCCTGCTGAGCAGGCAGTGAAAACTGCTCTGCCGAGCCAAGCGGCACATCACCGTCTGCAAGCCAAAGTTCATTCCCTGACACCACACACCAATAAGCCTGGCGAATGACCTTTTCACTTTTTTTTAACATCATGAATCCTCTTCACTTGCAGTTCGTCCATTTTACTGGCAATCTAAATTCATACCAGCTAGAAAACTCGAAATTCTAATTCTGGTGAATGAGAAACGAATTCTCTTTTACTCTTTGTCGTTACAAAGCGTGCAGTTGCCAATTGCAGTGCCGATCATGAGGACATGGTCATGTTAAATAAATTCAAACAAGTACAAGAACAATGGGGTGGCTCTAGCGAAGTCATCGACCACTGGCTAGAAACAAGACAAGCGCTTATTGTTGAATACTGTAAGCTCGGTTCACTTCAACCCGCTCAAGCCCAATCTAACGTGGTTGAGCTTCCCTCTGCGAAAGAAATCAGTTCCTTTTGTGATCATCTCGTCGACTACATCTCTGAAGGTCACTTTAAGATCTACGACATGGTGATGGATAAGTGGAAGGCGACTGGCTTTAAGACCAACGATGATATCGATGCGACCTACGCTAAGATCGTTCTCACCACAGACCCACTACTTGAGTTTAACGACAAGTATGTACAAGTATCATTTGAAGATGAGCTTCCGGGTTTCGAGGACGATATGTCTAAGGTTGGTGAGATACTTGAGCTTCGCTTTGAAGTGGAAGATAAGCTGATTCAGCTTATTGCGGATAGTTTGGCGATTCCGCCAGGTGCGTAAGTACAAGTAGTTAGCACATCTACTATTAAAACTACCGTCACCCCACTAGCCGCGCGCCTGCGCAGGCAGGGGTCTACTCAAAGCGTGCACCAAGCCTCAGGAAGATTCCTGCCTACGCACTGAGGGATCCCCATTTTTCAGAACAACGGTTGGTCGATAATTCTCAGATAGTTTTTTGAGAGTATCGCCAACCCACTGCTAAATAATCGAATCAACTGTGCTTTGCTTGTATCTAATATCATGTTTTTGGTTAGCGTTAGGAATGACAAAACACGTTTTGATTTAGTCGTATTTGCTTGATATTTTTGATTAATACCTTTCCTTTCAGACGCAAAACCGATCACCCATAAAACGAGAGTTGCGATACAAGCAATCAAACAAAGTATGGAGATCCGCTCTGAGTTCTGTGTCTGGCTGTGGTGCCAAGAAAACCCATAGCGTTGGCTTTTATCATCCCTAAAGTTTTGTTCGATTTGCATTCTTTTGCTGTAGTAAATCACAGCTTTCATTGGACTTAACTTCGAGTCGTTGGTTACTAATATCCAAGGCTCTTTCGCAATGGACTTATATGTCCTTTCTGCGTCAGGATAAATACCTTTGTTTCGTTGTTTTATCTTATGCCGGTTTTTTGCTTTCCCCTTGTAGCTAACAAAAGAGCACGATACTTGGCTCTTCGATGTTTTTCCAAGTAACCCATCACCCAGCTTTTTAGCCTTTATGTTCGCATTTTTTCCAAGCTCTGAAACTGAACACCATGAGCTACCATCAACTTTTCCAAAAATCCGACCACGTACTCGACCGAGATAATACCAGCCGAGGCTCTCTATTTTTTTGAACCACGGTGTCTTAAATCCGCCATCTGTGACGATATAGACAGTTTTGTTGGCGGGAAGCATCGTAGCTAAAACGTCGAGAAATTGATTATGGATATGTTCCTTCTCTTGGTTGTCTTGCGTCACGACCGTGTTGTAGATAGGAATGGCCCTACCATCTACTAGCAAGCTAGCTCTTAGAAGCCAATGTTCACGGTTACAACACCCACTCCAATCTACTGCAACCACATAGCACGGAAGCTTAGCGAATAAGCCTTTGAACAAGGCTCGATAAATACTATCTCGTTCACTATGGAGTTTTTGGTTACCGAGAAGTCTATCGATACGTTTGATTTTGTGTTTAACGGAGGTTAAGCCTTCGAGACAACGACCGATAGCCGTCAGACTCAACTCATTAGAACGAATAAGTGCGTTACTAGCGGTCAGTAATGAATTTACCCCTAGCTTGATTGAAATCAGCTAGAGATTGGTGGAGGGTTTTGTGGCAGAATTTAGTAATAAGCATGGCATCGTGAGTTGTACTTTTGTTTTTTGGCGATTACATAAGATCACAACTCGCCATGCTTGTCATTTTTTGGGGATTCGTCAGTGCCTACGCAGGAATGACGGGGTTGTGGAGTAATCAGATCTACATAGTCTTCACTCCCAAATAACGACCGCGCGCCTATAAATGCTAGCATTTGCATACTAAAAATAGCCATACTCACAATGACCGTCACCCCTGCGCAGGCAGGGGTCTACTCAAAGCGTGTACCAAGCCTCAAGAAGATTCCTGCCTTCGCAGGAATGACGGGCGTTGTGGGGTTATCAGACCTAAATAATCGTCACACCCATAAATGAACCACTCAACTAACCGCGAGCCTACGTAGGTAAGAGTCAACTCAACGCACCCGCCAAATCTCAGGATTCCAGACACAAAAAAGGCGCCTTTCGGCGCCTTTTATCATTTCGCTCTGCGATTACTCGTCAGAAGAGAAACCTGCGTTTAGTAGCGCAGCTAGGTTGTCCGTCGCTTGTTCAGCTGATGGACCTTCTTGAGCTTCGTCACGCTTAGCTTGACGGTCTTGGTGATACGCAAAACCCGTACCCGCTGGGATCAGACGACCCACGATAACGTTCTCTTTCAGACCACGTAGGTCATCACGCTTACCAGATACCGCTGCCTCTGTTAGTACGCGCGTCGTTTCTTGGAACGATGCTGCAGAGATGAACGATTCTGTTGCTAGCGATGCCTTAGTGATACCTAGTAGGTCACGCTCGAAACGTACAAGTTCTTTGCCTTCAGCTTCTAGCTGACGGTTTGCGATCTTAACGCTTGAGTATTCAACCTGCTCGCCTGGTAGGAACTCAGAGTCACCAGCATGAGTGATAGTACACTTACGTAGCATTTGACGAACGATAGTCTCGATGTGCTTATCGTTAATCTTTACACCCTGTAGACGGTATACTTCTTGAACTTCGTTCGCGATGTATTGAGTCACAGCGTGAATACCACGTAGACGTAGAATGTCATGCGGAGTTTCTGGACCATCAGCGATTACGTCACCACGCTCTACGCGCTCACCTTCGAACACGTTTAGCTGACGATGCTTAGGAATCATCTCTTCGTAGTTATCGCCACCATCACGAGTGATGATTAGACGACGCTTACCTTTCGTCTCTTTACCGAATGAAACGGTACCAGAGTGCTCAGCAAGGATTGCTGGCTCTTTTGGCTTACGAGCTTCGAATAGGTCCGCAACGCGAGGTAGACCACCGGTGATATCTTTGTTACCGCCAGATTTCTGTGGAATACGTGCTAGCGTATCACCCACGCCTACTTCTGCGCCATCTTCGATGTTCACGATCGCTTTACCAGGTAGGAAGTAAAGTGCTGGCATTTCAGTGCCTGCGATCATTACGTCGTTACCTTGCTCATCAACAAGTTTGATAGCTGGACGCATATCTTTACCTGCTGCTGGGCGAGCTGCCGCTTCTGTTACTTCGCTTGAAGATAGACCGGTTAGGTCATCTGTTTGACGAGAAACAGTTACGCCGTCGATCATGTCTACGAACTGGATGCGACCTGCTACTTCAGTGATGATTGGAAGCGTGTGCGCTTCCCAGTTCGCTACTGTTTCACCAGCTTGAACTGCATCGCCGTCACCTTTAGTCAGTAGTGAACCGTAAGGAAGTTTGTGCTTCTCTTTGGTACGACCGAACTCATCGATGATCGTCATTTCTGACGCACGAGAGGTGATAACCAGTTTCTTATCTTTGTTGATAACGAACTTAGCGTTGTGAAGTTTCACAGAACCTGTGTTCTTAGCTTGGATGCTGTTCTCTGCTGCTGCAGTAGATGCCGCACCACCGATGTGGAACGTACGCATCGTAAGCTGTGTACCCGGCTCACCGATAGACTGAGCAGCGATAACGCCCACTGCTTCACCTTGGTTCACTAGGTGACCACGTGCTAGGTCACGACCGTAACACTGTGCACAACAACCGAAGTCTGCATCACAGGTAACTACTGAGCGCACTTTCATGCTATCTACAGAGTTATCTTCCATGATCTGACACCACTTCTCATCAATCAGAGTATTACGTGGGATCAGAACTTCTTCAGTACCTGGCTTAAGAACGTCTTCAGCAACTACACGACCTAGCGCAAGCTCAGAAAGTGCAACTTTAACGTCACCACCTTCGATGTGCGGAGTCATTAGGATACCTTCGTGCGTACCACAGTCGTGCTCGTGAACTACTACGTCCTGAGCAACGTCTACTAGACGACGAGTTAGGTAACCCGAGTTCGCTGTTTTCAGTGCTGTATCCGCAAGACCCTTACGAGCACCGTGCGTTGAGATAAAGTACTGAAGTACGTTTAGACCTTCTTTAAAGTTCGCGGTGATTGGCGTCTCGATGATTGAACCATCTGGACGTGCCATCAGACCACGCATACCAGCAAGCTGACGAATCTGAGCTGCAGAACCACGAGCGCCCGAGTCAGCCATCATGTAGATGCTGTTGAACGACTCTTGTTGCTCTTCTTCACCGTCACGGTTGATAACCGTTTCAGATGATAGGTTGTCCATCATCGCTTTCGCTACGCGATCGTTGGTCGATGCCCAAATATCGATCACTTTGTTGTAGCGCTCACCCGCGGTTACAAGACCAGATTGGAACTGATCCTGAATTTCGCGAACTTCTTCTTCTGCCGATTCGATTTCGTCGTACTTCGCTTGAGGTACAACCATGTCATCGATACCAACAGATACACCTGAAAGTGCTGCGTAAGCAAAACCAGCGTACATAACTTGGTCAGCGAAGATTACAGTGTCTTTTAGACCCAGCTTACGGTAAGCCTCGTTCAGTAGGTTAGAGATTTGCTTCTTACCTAGCTTTTGGTTTACCAAGCTGAATGGAAGACCTGCTGGCACGATTTGCCATAGCATTGCACGACCGATAGTGGTATCAACCATCTTAGTCTCAGTTGTGCTGTTGCCGTCTTCGTCAACGACAGTTTCAGTGATACGTACTTTTACGCGAGCGTGTAGCTCTGCGCTCTTAGTACGGTATGCCTTCTCAGCCTCTTCAGGGCCAGCAAGGTACATACCTTCACCTTTCACGTTGATCTTGTCACGTGTCATGTAGTACAGACCCAATACAACGTCCTGAGAAGGTACGATGATCGGATCACCTGATGCTGGCGACAGAATGTTGTTTGTCGACATCATCAGAGTACGAGCTTCAAGCTGTGCTTCTAGAGTTAGAGGCACGTGAACCGCCATTTGGTCACCATCGAAGTCCGCGTTGTACGCCGCACACACTAGTGGGTGTAGCTGGATCGCTTTACCTTCGATTAGTACTGGTTCGAACGCCTGGATACCAAGACGGTGAAGTGTTGGTGCACGGTTCAATAGTACTGGGTGTTCGCGGATTACTTCGTCTAGGATATCCCAAACGATCGCTTCTTCGCGCTCTACCATCTTCTTAGCTGCTTTGATTGTCGTAGCCATGCCACGAGTTTCTAGCTTGCTGTAGATAAATGGTTTGAATAGCTCTAGTGCCATCTTCTTAGGAAGACCACACTGGTGCAGACGAAGGTATGGACCTACTGTGATTACAGAACGGCCAGAGTAGTCTACACGCTTACCTAGTAGGTTCTGACGGAAACGACCTTGTTTACCCTTGATCATATCAGCAAGAGATTTCAGAGGACGCTTGTTCGAACCTGTGATCGCACGACCGCGACGACCGTTGTCTAGAAGGGCATCAACAGACTCTTGCAGCATACGCTTTTCGTTACGTACGATGATGTCCGGAGCCGCTAGCTCTAGAAGACGCTTCAAACGGTTGTTACGGTTGATTACGCGACGGTATAGGTCGTTCAGATCAGACGTTGCGAAACGGCCGCCATCTAGTGGTACTAGAGGACGTAGATCTGGCGGAAGTACCGGAAGCACAGTTAGGATCATCCACTCAGGGTTGTTACCTGATTGAATAAACGCTTCAACTAGCTTCAGACGCTTAGTGATTTTCTTACGCTTAGTTTCTGAGTTTGTAGACTCAAGCTCTTCGCGCATCATCTCTGCTTCAGCGTGCATGTCCATAGTAGACAGCAGATCTTTGATCGCTTCTGCACCCATCTTAGCAGTGAACTCATCACCCCATTCTTCTAGACGATCAAGATACTCTTCTTCAGTAAGCATCTGTGATTTTTCTAGATCCGTCATACCCGGCTCTGTTACTACGTACATTTCGAAGTAAAGAACGCGCTCGATATCACGTAGTGGGATGTCCATTAGCAAACCGATACGAGATGGTAGCGATTTTAGGAACCAGATGTGAGCTACTGGAGACGCAAGCTCGATGTGGCCCATGCGGTCACGACGAACTTTAGTTTGTGTAACTTCTACACCACACTTCTCACAGATAACACCACGGTGCTTCAGACGCTTATATTTGCCACAAAGACATTCGTAGTCTTTAACTGGACCAAAGATACGCGCACAGAACAGACCATCGCGCTCAGGCTTGAACGTACGATAGTTGATAGTTTCTGGTTTTTTAACTTCACCAAAAGACCATGAACGAATCATGTCAGGTGAAGATAGACCGATTTTGATTGCATCAAATTCTTCGGTCTTATGCTGTGCTTTTAGAAAGTTTAATAAGTCTTTCACAATCAGCTCCTGTAAGGAGTTTAAAAAGGAACCCGCTAGGTCAGCAAACCTGTGCGAGCCCCTTTTCTACCAGATAATCCAGAGGGATTATTCGTCTTCTAGCTCGATGTTGATACCTAGCGAGCGGATCTCTTTCAACAGTACGTTGAACGATTCTGGCATGCCAGGTTCCATGCTGTGGTTACCATCGACGATGTTTTTGTACATCTTCGTACGGCCGTTAACGTCATCAGACTTAACCGTTAGCATTTCTTGAAGCGTATATGCAGCACCGTATGCTTCTAGTGCCCATACTTCCATCTCACCGAAACGCTGACCACCGAACTGAGCTTTACCACCAAGTGGTTGCTGAGTTACTAGGCTGTACGAACCAGTTGAACGAGCGTGCATCTTGTCATCAACAAGGTGGTTTAGTTTCAGCATGTACATGTAACCTACAGTTACAGGACGCTCAAACGCATCACCAGTACGACCGTCAAACAGAGTTAGCTGACCAGATTCTGGTAGGTCACCCAGTTTTAGAAGTTCTTTAATAGACTTCTCAGACGCACCGTCAAAGACAGGTGTAGCAATCGGTAGACCGCCACGTAGGTTCTTAACTAGAGTACGTACTTCGTCATCAGACAGTGATGCAATATCAACGTTCTGACGAGTACCACCTAGATCGTAAACCTTCTGCAGGAACTCGCGGAATTTCGCTAGCTCTTGCTGCTCTTTCACCATCTGGTTGATCTTGTCACCGATACCTTTCGCTGCCAGACCTAAGTGAACCTCAAGGATCTGACCGATGTTCATACGCGAAGGTACACCCAGTGGGTTAAGTACGATGTCTACAGGCTGACCTTTCTCATCGTAAGGCATGTCTTCAACAGGGTTGATCTTAGAGATTACACCCTTGTTACCGTGACGACCCGCCATCTTATCACCAGGCTGGATACGACGTTTAACCGCTAGGTAAACTTTAACAATCTTAAGAACGCCAGGCGCTAGATCATCACCTTGAGTGATCTTACGACGCTTAGTTTCAAACTTCTTATCGAAGTCTGCTTTAAGCTCGTCGTACTGCTCTGCAAGTTGCTCAAGCTGAGTTTGCATTGCATCGTCTTCTAGCGTTAGCTCTAGCCACTTCTTACGATCGATAGTATCTAGTTTAGCGTCAGAGTAACCACCTTGAAGTAGTACAGCTTTCACACGGTTTAGAAGGCCACCCTCAAGAATCTGGAATTCTTCAGTTAGGTCTTTCTTCGCTTCTTTCAGCTGCATTTGCTCAATTTCTAGAGCACGCTTGTCTTTCTCTACGCCATCGCGAGTGAAGACTTGAACGTCAATGATGGTACCTGAAATAGAGTTAGGTACACGTAGTGAAGTATCTTTAACGTCAGATGCTTTTTCACCGAAGATCGCACGTAGTAGCTTCTCTTCTGGAGTTAGCTGAGTTTCACCTTTAGGCGTTACTTTACCAACTAGGATGTCGCCACCCTTAACTTCAGCACCGATGTAAACGATACCTGACTCGTCTAGTTTAGACAGAGCAGACTCACCTACGTTTGGAATATCCGCTGTGATCTCTTCAGAGCCCAGCTTAGTATCACGTGCCACACAAGATAGTTCTTGGATGTGGATAGTCGTGAAGCGGTCTTCTTGAACTACGCGCTCAGATACTAAGATCGAGTCTTCGAAGTTGTAACCGTTCCAAGGCATGAACGCGATACGCATGTTTTGACCAAGCGCTAGCTCACCAAGGTCTGTTGAAGGACCATCAGCAAGAACGTCACCGCGTGCTACTGGCTCGCCAGGTAGTACGGTTGGGCGCTGGTTAATACAAGTGTTCTGGTTAGAACGCGTGTACTTAGTCAGGTTGTAGATATCGATACCTGCTTCGCCAGGGATCAGCTCGTCTTCGTTAACTTTGATAACGATACGAGACGCGTCTACAGACTGAACTGTACCGCCACGTTTAGCTACTGCTGTTACACCAGAGTCAACCGCTACGTTGCGCTCGATACCAGTACCAACTAGAGGCTTGTCAGCCTTAAGTGTTGGAACAGCCTGACGTTGCATGTTCGCACCCATCAATGCACGGTTCGCATCATCGTGTTCTAGGAACGGGATAAGCGATGCAGCGATAGATACTACTTGGTTTGTTGCAACGTCCATGTAGTTAACATGGTCGCGTGGGTGAAGACCAGATTCACCTTTTTGACGTGCTGTGATTAGCTCGTCAGCAAAAGAGCCTTCTTCTGTTAACGCAGCGTTAGCCTGTGCGATAACGAATTGGCCTTCTTCGATTGCTGATAGGTAATCAACTTCGTCAGTTACTACACCGTCAACAACGCGGCGGTACGGAGTTTCTAGGAAACCGTACTCGTTACAGCGCGCGAATGCTGATAGAGAGTTAATTAGACCGATGTTCGGACCTTCAGGCGTTTCGATAGGACATAGACGACCGTAGTGAGTCACGTGTACGTCACGTACTTCGAAGCCAGCACGCTCACGAGTTAGACCACCAGGACCCAATGCAGAAATACGACGCTTGTGCGTTACTTCTGAAAGCGGGTTGTTCTGGTCCATAAACTGAGATAGCTGTGAAGAACCGAAGAATTCTTTAACTGCCGCAGAGATAGGCTTCGCGTTGATTAGGTCTTGAGGCATGATTGCATCAAGGTCACCTAGGCTCAAACGCTCTTTCACTGCACGCTCAACACGTACAAGACCAACACGGAATTGGTTTTCAGCCATTTCACCTACAGAGCGGATACGACGGTTACCTAGGTGGTCGATATCATCGACTTCACCGATACCGTTACGGATCGCGATAAGCTTCTTCATCACTTCGATGATGTCAGTCTCATCCAGCGTACCCTGCTCTAGAGCATCTTCACGTAGAATAGAGCTGTTAAACTTCATACGACCAACAGTCGATAGGTCATAACGCTCTTCAGAGAAGAATAGGCTTTCGAATAGTGCTTCTGCAGCTTCTTTTGTTGGCGGCTCACCAGGGCGCATCATGCGGTAGATTTCTACCAATGCAGAGATGCGGTCTACCGTGCTGTCGACACGTAGAGTGTCAGACATGAACGGACCGTGGTCTAGATCGTTCGTAAATAGAACTTCTAGTTTCTTAACGCCTGCCTGAGATAGGTTCGCTAGTGCTTCTAGGCTGATCTCTTGGTTTGCACCAACGATGATCTCACCTGTCGCTTCATTGATGTAGTCTTGAGAAGCTACTTTACCTACGATGTACTCGACAGGCACTTCAATGAACTCAACGCCATCTTTTTCTAGTTGACGGATGTGACGAGCAGTAACGCGACGACCAGTCTCAACATAAGTTTTGCCGTTTGCTTCGATATCGAAAGAAGCAGTCTCACCACGTAGACGCTCAGGCACCAACTCCATAAGTAGAGTTTGGTCCTTAACTTCGAAGTTTACTTTTTCGAAGAAGATATCGAGGATTTCTTGCGTAGACTTACCTAGTGCACGAAGAATGATCGATGCTGGTAGTTTACGACGACGGTCGATACGAACGTACAGGTTATCTTTCGGGTCAAACTCGAAGTCGAGCCATGAACCACGGTAAGGAATAACACGTGCGTTATAAAGAACTTTACCTGAAGAGTGAGTCTTACCCTTATCGCTGTCGAAGAACACGCCTGGGCTTCGGTGCAGCTGGGATACGATAACCCTCTCGGTACCATTGATAACGAAGGTACCATTGTCTGTCATAAGCGGAATTTCGCCCATGTAGACTTCTTGTTCTTTAATGTCTTTTACGGTACCTGCTGGTGCGTCTTTATCAAAGATAACTAGACGTAGTTTTACGCGTAGTGGCTTTGAATACGTAACGCCACGAATTTGACATTCTTTAACATCAAATACTGGCTCACCAAGACGGTAGCTAACGTATTGCAGCTCAGAGTTGCCGTTATAGCTCTGAATTGGGAATACAGAACGAAACGCAGCTTCAAGTCCGTATTGACCCTCTGGATCCTGTTCGATGAATTTGTCGAACGAATCAAGCTGGATCGATAGCAGGTATGGAATGTCCAAAACTTGTGGACGAGTACCAAAGTCCTTACGGATGCGCTTTTTCTCGGTATAAGAGTAAACCATGGGGTTCCTCAGCTCGCTGATAAGTGACCCAAACTGCCCTTCCATCCTAGTTACTTAAGGTGGAGTATGGGGCAGTGACTAACAACTGTTTACTGTAGTGACGTTGGCTCTAGCGTCGAGACAACGTTTTTTGCTTGGTGCATAGACGCTTAAACAGCGGGAAAATTCATCTATGCCCTACAGCGCAAAAAGGCCGGTGGTCAATAAACCACCAGCCATTAGCCTATTCGGCTAAGAAATTAAGCAATAATTACTTAACTTCAACAGAAGCACCAGCTTCTTCTAGCTGAGCTTTAAGAGCTTCAGCTTCAGCTTTGTCAACGCCTTCTTTTAGAGGTGCTGGAGCTGAGTCTACAAGACCTTTAGCTTCTTTAAGGCCTAGACCTGTTGCGCCACGTACCGCTTTGATAACAGCAACTTTGTTACCGCCAGCAGCAGTTAGGATTACGTCGAATTCAGTTTGCTCAGCAGCAGCTTCGCCACCAGCAGCACCGCCAGCTACAACAGCAGCTGCAGCAGATACGCCGAATTTCTCTTCCATAGCTTCGATAAGCTCAACAACTTGCATTACAGACATTTCTGCAACTGCGTCTAGGATTTGCTCGTTAGTAATAGACATAACAATTCTCTTTTAAGTCAACAATAAGTTTATTTTGCAACCAGTAAAAAGCAAGCTGATTAAGCAGCTTCTTCTTGCTTCTGGTCGCGTAGTGCAGCGATAGTACGTACCAGCTTGCCTGCAGAAGCTTCTTTCATGCACATCATTAGGCGTGCAATAGCTTCGTCGTAAGTTGGTAGTGTCGCTAGTACTTCAGCATCAGTAACCGCGCCTTCAAATGCAGCAGCTTTGATCTCGAAATCTTTGTTCTCTTTAGCGAAGTCTTTGAAAAGACGCGCTGCAGCACCTGGGTGCTCGTTAGAGAACGCGATTAGAGTAGGACCAGTGAAAGTGTCAGTTAGACACTCATAGTCAGTACCCTGAACCGCACGGCGTGCTAGAGTGTTACGCACAACTTTCAGGTAAACGCCCGCTTCACGCGCTTGTTTACGTAGAGAAGTCATTGCGCCAACTTCAACGCCACGAGAGTCAGCTACAACTGCAGAAAGTGCACCACTGGCTGCTTCGTTGACTTCAGCAACAATTGCTTTTTTGTCTTGAAGGTTTAAAGCCATCTTGGATTTACTCCTGGTTGTTTTTACACCACCCGAAATCTTCGCGATTTTGGGAGTTCATACGGTGCTTTCCAGAAGAAAGATAAACGTTACGCTCAACTTCCTTTCTATCTGGCACCATCTACGTAGGTAGTATTAAGTTCTTTTCAGAACGCCTACGGTCTTGGATGGAGACTAAACTCACTAGGATTTCAGCCTCAACCACAAATTTTGATAGGCGCAAAATTATACAAGAATTTCGCGCCTATGCAAGCAATTAAGCTTGAGTGTTTAGTGTAGATTGATCTACAGAAACACCAGCACCCATAGTAGTAGAGATGCTTACTTTCTTCAGGAAAGTACCTTTCGCTGAAGACGGCTTCGCTTTCTTAAGCGCAACTAGTAGAGCTTCTAGGTTCTCTTGTAGTTGGTTAGCTTCGAAAGACACTTTACCGATGGTAGTGTGTACGATGCCGTTCTTGTCGTTACGGTAACGAACCTGACCAGCTTTAGCGTTCTTAACTGCTTCAGCAACGTTAGGAGTTACAGTACCAACTTTCGGGTTTGGCATAAGACCGCGAGGACCTAGGATAGTACCTAGTTGACCAACAACACGCATTGCATCTGGAGAAGCAACAACTACGTCGAAGTTCATTTCGCCTTTCTTAACTTGCTCAGCAAGATCTTCCATACCTACAATGTCTGCGCCAGCTTCTTTAGCTGCTTCAGCGTTTGCACCTTGAGTGAACACTGCAACGCGGATTTCGCGGCCAGTACCGTGAGGTAGTACAGTTGCACCACGTACGTTCTGGTCAGATTTACGAGCATCGATGCCTAGGTTAACAGCAACGTCTACAGACTCAACGAATTTAGCCGTTGCTAGTTCTTTAAGAAGAGCTACAGCTTCGTTGATTTCGTATTCTTTAGTTACGTCAACTTTTTCGCGGATTACGCGCATACGCTTAGTAAGTTTTGCCATGATCTTAACCCTCTACCACTAGGCCCATTGAACGAGCAGTACCCGCGATAGAACGCTTCATCGCTTCGATGTCAGCACCAGTCATATCAGCAGCTTTAGTTTCTGCGATTTCTTGGATTTGAGCGTCAGTTACTGTACCCACTTTTTCAGTGTTAGGACGACCTGAACCAGACTTAACGCCAGCAGCTTTCTTAAGAAGAACAGCAGCAGGTGGAGTCTTAGTTACGAACGTGAAAGAACGGTCGTTGTATACAGTGATTACTACTGGAGTCGGTAGACCTTTCTCAATAGATTCTGTTTTTGCGTTGAACGCTTTACAGAATTCCATGATGTTCACACCGTGTTGACCTAGAGCAGGACCAACCGGTGGACTTGGGTTTGCCATACCAGCTGCAACTTGCAGTTTGATATAAGCTTCAACTTTCTTAGCCATGATATTTCCTAATTTTGGGTTCAAGCGCTATCCGAATGGGAGAGCTCCCCGTGTTTTGAAAAAACTTTCTACAGTCGTTACTGTAAAAAGGCGCGAAATTATAAGCATAATTCGCGCCTTTAACAACCCTAAAATGGTGTTTTTTTATACTCTCGTTTTTATTGGCCTAAGCCTTTAAAAAATGAGTATTAATCAAGTTTATCAACTTGACCGAATTCAAGCTCAACTGGTGTTGCACGACCAAAGATCGATACAGACACTTTCAGGCGGCTCTTCTCGTAATCCACTTCTTCAACAGTACCGTTGAAGTCAGCAAACGGACCTTCGTTAACACGTACCACTTCGCCCGCTTCGAACATCGTTCTTGGACGTGGAGCTTCGCTAGCTTTCTCTAGACGATTCAGAATAGCATCAGCTTCTTTATCTGTGATAGGTGCTGGACGGTCAGAGGTTCCACCAATGAAGCCCATTACTCGTGGCACACTGCGTACAAGGTGCCAAGATTCGTCGTTCATGATCATTTGAACAAGAACGTAGCCTGGGAAGAACTTACGCTCGCTCTTGCGGCGTTGGCCAGAGCGCATTTCCACAACTTCTTCAGTCGGTACTAGCACTTCACCAAAGTACTCTTCCATTGCGTGCATTTTGATATGTTCGCGAAGAGACTGAGCCACACGTCCTTCAAAACCAGAAAAGGCTTGAACAACGTACCAGCGTTTTTTCGGAGCTTCACTCATGAATTAACACCCTCTATAACCCGGTTATGAACGCAACAAGACGGACCATAATGCCGTCGATACCCCATAACGCAAGCGCCATTACAATACTTACTGCAAGGACAATCAGCGTAGTCTGCATTGTTTCTTGGCGTGTAGGCCAAACCACTTTGCGAACTTCTACGCGTGCTTCACGTGCGAACGTGATAGCTGCCTTACCTTTTGTTGTTGTAGCTGCAACACCAAGTGCCGCGGCAATCAATACAACTACACCTGCAGCGCGAAGAACTACAGATAGCTCTCCGTACAGGTAATTACCCACAACAGCGGCGGCTAGCAGCGCAAAAGCGACGATCCACTTAATTACATCTGCTGCATTTGAGCTATCAGGAGTTTCAGCGTTTGCTTTCATAAAACCAACCTGTGACAAGTCTTAACTAGACGACAACAACCCCGCTGCTGCAGGGCTTATTCCTTTAATGTTGATAAAATTTGAGTCAAACCAACATATTATGCAAAGGCTCAGGTAGAAATCGCTTTCCAACTCAACCCTTATAAATCCTTTATTCATTCACTCTTTGAGCAGTCATTGAGTGAATTATGCGCCCCTATAAATAGTAGCGCAGAAAAAGGGCATCAAATGATGCCCTTTTTAGCATTGCTTAGTCAAATCTTATTCAAAGATTTTCCCAGAGCTTGCGACAATTCTAAGAATTAGTCGAAGATCTTAGCAACAACACCAGCACCTACTGTACGGCCACCTTCACGGATAGCGAAACGTAGGCCTTCATCCATTGCGATTGGAGCGATTAGCTCAACTTTCATTTGGATGTTGTCGCCAGGCATTACCATTTCTACGCCGTCTGGTAGAGAGATGTCACCAGTTACGTCAGTTGTACGGAAGTAGAACTGTGGACGGTAGCCTTTGAAGAACGGAGTATGACGGCCGCCTTCGTCTTTAGAAAGTACGTATACTTCAGACTCGAACTTAGTGTGTGGGTTGATTGAGCCAGGAGCTGCAAGAACTTGACCACGTTCAACTTCGTCACGCTTAGTACCACGTAGAAGTGCACCAACGTTCTCACCAGCACGACCTTCGTCAAGAAGCTTACGGAACATCTCAACACCAGTACAAGTAGTCGTTGTAGTCTCTTTGATACCTACGATTTCTACTTCGTCACCTACGCGTAGGATACCGCGCTCGATACGACCAGTTACAACAGTACCACGACCTTGGATCGAGAATACGTCTTCGATTGGTAGTAGGAACGGTTGGTCTACTGCACGCTCTGGCTCTGGGATGTAAGAGTCTAGTGCTTCAGCAAGCTCAACGATTTTGTCTTCCCACTGCTTCTCGCCGTTTAGAGCGCCTAGTGCAGAACCTTGGATAACTGGTAGGTCATCACCTGGGAATTCGTACTCAGATAGAAGTTCACGAACTTCCATTTCTACTAGCTCTAGAAGCTCTTCATCGTCAACCATGTCACATTTGTTCATGAATACGATGATGTATGGGATACCAACCTGACGGCCTAGTAGGATGTGCTCACGAGTCTGAGGCATTGGGCCGTCAGTTGCAGCAACAACTAGGATACCACCGTCCATCTGTGCAGCACCAGTGATCATGTTCTTAACATAATCCGCGTGTCCTGGACAGTCTACGTGTGCGTAGTGACGAGTTGGAGTGTCGTACTCAACGTGAGAAGTTGCGATTGTGATACCGCGCTCACGCTCTTCTGGAGCGTTATCGATAGATGCGAAGTCTTTCGCTTCACCGCCGTACACTTTTGCAAGAGTAGTACAGATTGCAGCTGTTAGAGTTGTTTTACCGTGGTCAACGTGGCCGATAGTACCAACGTTTACGTGCGGTTTCGTACGTTCAAATTTTTCTTTAGACATGAGTTGTCCCTCTAGGTACGGATTTAGGTGGCTTTGAAGACCACGCAACCAAAAAATCTTGGTAATAAAGCTTCTTTCAACCAATAAACATAGTTTAGGCGAAAGAAAGTATCAAAAGGAAAATTGCTTTGAGAGCTGGTGCTGATAGGCAGACTCGAACTGCCGACCTCATCCTTACCAAGGATGCGCTCTACCACCTGAGCTATATCAGCACTCTAAATGAGTTGGAGCGGGCAGCGGGAATCGAACCCGCATCATCAGCTTGGAAGGCTGAGGTAATAGCCATTATACGATGCCCGCAACACGTAACTCTGAGAGCTATTCCCTAAAGAATATGGTGGGGGGGGACGGATTCGAACCATCGAAGGCAGTGCCGGCAGATTTACAGTCTGCTCCCTTTGGCCACTCGGGAACCCCCCCAAATTTTACTTACCATTTTCGTCATCATTGCCCTAGGCAAAGTGAAAATGGTGCCGACTACCGGAATCGAACTGGTGACCTACTGATTACAAGTCAGTTGCTCTACCTACTGAGCTAAGTCGGCATAAGTGGAGCGCATTCTATTGAATGAATCTTGTGGATGCAACCGTTAAATTAAAAAAAAATCCGATTTTCACCACATTCTTTTTGTTTGACGACTTTTTGTACACATTTCGGGGAATTAGCGTGACCTGGTTGCATGAATTATTTGATTTATCGCTTGCTTCAGGTATGTTCAGCACTCAGTCACTTTAATCCATGGTTAGGTTACCTATGAGTCCCTTTATGTCATTCAGTCGAGAGCAATGGTCAGCGCTTCGTAACGCCGTACCGATGACACTCACAGAAGAAGACCTAAAAGAGCTTCAGGGCATCAATGAGAAACTAACCATGCAAGAAGCCACAGATGTTTACCTGCCGCTCTCTCGACTGCTTAACCTCTATGTCGCAGCAAGGCAGCGCCGCAATTCGGTACTCGGTGAGTTCCTCGGAAGCAGTGAGCACACCCCACCCTTTGTTATTGGTATTGCTGGTAGTGTCGCCGTTGGCAAAAGCACCACAGCGCGTCTACTCAAAGCGTTATTAAGCCGCTGGGATAACCACCCGAAAGTGGAACTCATCACCACTGACGGTTTTCTGTATCCCAACAAAACGCTATTGGAAAAAGGGCTGATGGGTAAAAAAGGTTTCCCTGAATCCTACGACATGCGCCGCTTGGTGCAGTTTGTCTCGGACGTTAAGGCATGTAAACGCAATGTCCAAGCCCCTGTCTACTCACACATTACTTACGATATTACCGAAGAGCAGAAAATCGTTGATCTACCGGATGTGCTGATCATTGAAGGGTTAAACGTATTGCAAAGTGGTATGGACTATCCGCACGACCCACATCGTGTGTTTATTTCTGACTTCTTGGATTTTTCTCTGTATGTGGATGCCGACAGTGAGCAAATTGAGCAGTGGTATGTAAACCGCTTTATGAAATTCCGTGAGGGTGCGTTCACTAAGCCAGGCTCTTACTTTAGCCACTACACCCAGCTCACTGAAGCCGAAGCGACCTCTAAGGCGAAATCTATTTGGGCTTCGATTAACGGCTTGAACCTAGAAGAAAACATCTTGCCGACGAAAGAGCGCGCGCAGTTGATTCTGCAAAAAGGTGCGGATCACAGCGTTGAGACGGTGTACCTAAGAAAATAGTTGTTAATTGGCATCGACGATTATGAGCCGATGCCTCAATAATCTCAGATCAGGCTTTTCTTAGCGATATTTCTCCACCGACGTATGCCTCGACCCCGCGCTCGGTTTCTAACAGCACAGCGCCCGTAGCATCAATACCTTTGACGATGCCTTTAATTTCTCGAGCCCCCATAATCAGCTTCACCTCTCTTTCAAGGAAGTTATCATGCTGATTCCAACGCTCAACAAAGCCGTGCAGGCCACGCAGTTCGTAGTCTTCCAGTGCGGCGTGCCACGCTTTGATAAACGCCACCACTAACTCGTTACGGCTAAACGGTTTATCGGCAACCTCACTAAGAGAGGTCCATGGTTGGTCGATACCGGTCACCTGCTCACTCATGTTCAGGTTCATACCCATGCCAATCACTAGATTCGCCGCCCCACCCGCTTGACCGGACATTTCAACGAGAATGCCCGCAAGCTTCTTATCTTGATAGTAGAGATCGTTCGGCCATTTAAGCTTAACGCCATTGATTCCCAAGCTTTGCAGCGCTTCGACAATCGCCACGCCAACGACAAGGCTTAGGCCCATTGCCGCTGCCATTCCGGCTTCTAAACGCCAATACATCGAAAGATAGAGATTGCTACCAAACGGTGAGACCCACTGTCTACCTCGGCGACCACGCCCTTTGGCTTGGTACTCGGAAATACACACACTGCCCGAATCGAGTAAATCCTGTTTGTCGAGTAAGTATTGATTGGTCGAGTCGATAATTGGGATCAGCTCAAATGGTGTCGTCAGCGCATCACCAATGGCTTGCTCCGATAATAGCTCCATAGGTTGAGCCAACTGGTAGCCCTTGCCTTGCACACGAAAGATATCCACACCCCACTGTTGGATGCCTTTGATGTGTTTGCTGACCGCAGCACGCGAGATCCCAAGCTGTTCACCGAGCGCCTCGCCCGAGTGAAAGCCGCCTTTTGATAGCTGATTTAGGATTGCCAACTTCATTTGATGTTCTTTCATAGCAAATCCTTCAAATAAACTTCATGTTGCGCGCCCATAAAGCGAACTTCATGTTCAAGCTCAACGCCAAACTTGTCTAAGACGCTTTGACGAACAAATGCCGCAAGTTCGACAATGTCCTGCGCTCTTGCTTCGCTGTAATTGACCAATACTAGAGCTTGGTTGGGGTGTACCATGGCGCCACCAATTTGGTGCCCTTTGAGACCACACTGGTCAATCAACCATCCCGCAGCGAGCTTCATACCTTCATCTGCTGGATACGCCACCAAAGCGTCAAACTGCGCTTTGAGCGCATCATATTGCTCGCGACTGATGATCGGATTTTTGAAAAAGCTACCGGCATTGCCCGTCACTTTGGGATCGGGAAGCTTCTCCTGACGCACCTTAACGACAATATCAAACACGGCTTTGGGCGTTGCTGTGGTTAGCTCTAGCGATTGCAGCGGACCGTAGCTCAGATTTGGCTGCCACTTCTTATCAAGTGCCAATCCTATCGCAGTGACAATGGCTTTATCTTTAAGCTGATGTTTGAAAATCGAATCGCGATAACCGAATAAACACGCCTCACGCGTCAGCCTTTTCACCTCAAACGTCTCTAGGCAGAGGTAGTCGACGTAGCTGCAAACATCTTTAAGCTCAATCCCATACGCTCCAATGTTTTGGATGGGTGCGCTGCCTGAGCAGCCAGGGATCAGGGCGAGATTTTCGATGCCCGCGTAGTTATGCTCGACACACCATTCGACTAAGCTCGGCCAATCTTCCCCACCAGAGACATGCAGATGATATTGCCTGTCGGTCTCACTGACATCGATACCGCGTAAGCGATTGATAATGACTACACCTTCAAACGGTGTGGTAAACAGCATATTGCTGCCCTTTCCGAGCATAAGCTTTGGCAGAGCTAACCATTCTGGGCGTTGATAAACCGCAATAAGGTCCTCGACTGAGTGGACCTCAACCAAGACGTGGCATTGTTGGTCGATACCAAAGGTATGGTACGGGCGAAGCTGGGCATTGTTTTGAATTTGCATGGGCGTCGATTGATGGCTTACACTGCCGCTATTCTATCCTTTTGAAATCCGTATTGGCTATGGATACGTTAAATTTCGGTGTGCTTGACCCAATAAAGCTGCCAATCGCAAAGAAACTCTACAAATCGCACTACCCAGCGGGTAAACCAAAAAGTGACGAACGCATTCTTACTTTAACTCGTAATCAATCGCTCAGTGCACTGGTGCGCTTTCGAACGATTGAGCATTACCGACTGATGACTGGCATGCTGGTTCTACCGGAACAACGTGGCGCTGGTCTTGGTCACCAGTTGATGACGTATTTAGAGCAAGGTGAACTCAAAGACGGAGACTACTGCTTCGCTTTGTCGCACCTTGAACGCTTTTACTCACAACATGGCTTTGAAACCATAGACGAGGATTCATTACCAAATCCGCTTAAGCAACTGTTTTCTCGCTACATTGGCGGTGGGAAATCGCTGTTAGCAATGCGTTACATTGATCCCCGTTAAACTTATCAACGGTTTACTACCCATTTGGGGCAAGAGTTTGGTAAAATTCTAGGTTCGCAATTTTGCAATGACCAAAGGTACAGTCTCTACATGATGGCTTTTAGGAACTCTTTTGAACAGCTTCCCTCTATCGCACAGGATCCGAGCAAGCTCGATGTTTTGCTCTCCGCCAGCGACTATCGCGAATATTTAATTCAAGTGATACGCGAAGCAAAGTCAAGAATCTACCTAGTCGCACTGTATTTAGAAGATGATGAGGCAGGTCGTCAGATTTTGACTGAGCTTTATCAGGCGAAACAGAACAACCCTGCCCTAGATATCGCAATCTGTGTTGATTGGCATCGCGCTCAGCGTGGCCTTATTGGCGCTAAGCAATCCGATGGCAATGCAGTGATGTACCGTGAGTTTCGCGAGAAATACGAACATGCCGTCCCTGTATACGGTATTCCTGTACGTGGTCGAGAGGTGTTTGGCGTTTTGCACCTAAAAGGGTTTATCGTCGATGACAAGGTGATTTATAGCGGCGCTAGCCTTAATAACATCTACTTGAACTACCAAGACCGTTACCGTTTTGACCGCTATCACGTGCTTGAGAATCAAAAGCTTGCCGACAGTATGGCGAACTTTGTGGCTTCAGAGATGATCGCTAACCCTGCGGTTAATGACCTCTCGCTCCCACAGAAGCCGACCACCAAAGAAATCAAGGCCGAGATCCGACAGCTGCGTGGTTCGCTATCGCAAGCTCGTTATGAATTCGATGCCGAGCCAGCTAATGAACACCAGGTGTCCGTCACGCCGATCGTGGGCATTGGTAAGCGACGCAACAAACTAAACCAGAGCATCAATCAGCTTCTGGCAAGCGCCAAAGACGAGATTTTTATTTGTACGCCTTACTTTAACTTCCCTAAATCGGTTGCTAAAGAGATCAAGCGCGCGCTAAAGCGCGGGGTAAAAGTGCGTATTGTCGTTGGTGACAAGACGGCTAACGATTTCTACATTTCACCAGAAGAAGACTTTAAGACCATTGGTGGCCTGCCTTATCTGTATGAAATGAATCTGCGCCGTTTTGCCAAAGCCAACGAAGCGCACATCGCAAGCCGTAATCTCTGCATTCGTCTTTGGAAGCACGATGACAACAGCTTCCACTTGAAAGGTATTTGGGTAGATAAGCGTTATATGCTGATCACAGGAAACAACCTGAACCCACGCGCTTGGAGCCTAGATCTCGAGAACGCAATTTTGATTCAGGATCACTACTCGCACCTTGTTGATAAGTTTGATGCTGAGATTGAGAATATTCTTGAGCATACTCAGCTGATTTGTACTTATAAGCAGTTGGAGAAGGTTGAGAATTATCCGGTGCCAGTGCAGAAACTGTTGAAGAAGATAACTCGGGTTAGGGCTGATCGGGTTTTGAAGCAGTTGCTTTAAAATTCAAAACAACGTCATTCTCGTGAAAACGAGAATCTTTTGAAGCGTGTGCTTTAGGTTATTAAGGTGCAATAAGTGAGTCACTTGTGGCAGCAGATCCTCACTTTCGTGAGGATGACGGTAACAGTTAGAAGAGTAACAACTATCCGACTGACTTCAGACACAAAAAAACCAGCCTTTCGGCTGGTTTTTTCACATCTCACCTAAATCAATTAAGACTTAGCTTCACGGCTCGCACGCTTACGGTCGCTTTCCGATAGGAACTTCTTACGGATGCGGATGCTTTCAGGTGTTACTTCCACTAGCTCGTCATCGTCGATGAACTCAAGCGCTTGCTCTAGAGTCATGATGATTGGCGGAGTAAGAACCTGTGCGTCATCTGTACCAGATGCACGAACGTTAGTTAGCTGCTTACCTTTAAGCGGGTTAACCGTTAGGTCGTTGTCGCGGCTGTGGATACCGATAACCATGCCTTCGTAAACCTCAACACCGTGACCGATGAACATACGGCCGCGCTCTTGTAGGTTGAACAGTGCGTTAGTTAGCGCTTTACCAGCACCGTTCGAGATAAGTACACCGTTTACACGCTGACCGATCTCACCGCCCTTGAATGGACCGTAGTGATCGAACGTGTGGTATAGAAGACCAGAACCAGACGTTAGTGTCATGAATTCAGTTTGGAAACCGATTAGACCACGAGATGGCATCATGAAGTCCATACGGATACGGCCTTTACCATCTGGAGCCATGTCAGTTAGCTCGCCCTTACGAAGACCGATAGCTTCCATGATGCTACCTTGGTGCTCTTCAACTACGTCGATAGTCACAGTTTCGTACGGCTCTTGCTTCTGACCATCTTCTTCTTTGATGATAACTTCAGGACGAGAAACCGCTAGTTCGAAGCCTTCACGACGCATGTTTTCGATAAGGATAGATAGGTGTAGCTCACCACGACCTGATACACGGAACTTGTCTGGATCGTCAAGTTGCTCAACACGCAGTGCAACGTTGTGTACCAATTCTTTCTCTAGACGCTCAAGGATGTTACGTGAAGTCACGAACTTACCTTCTTTACCTGCGAATGGAGAAGTGTTTACTTGGAACGTCATCGTTACTGTCGGCTCATCAACAGACAGTGCTGGTAGCGCTTCAACTTCACCCTGAGCACAGATAGTGTCAGAGATTTTTAGCTCGCCAAGACCCGTGATAGCGATGATGTCGCCCGCCGTTGCTTGTTGAACTTCGTGACGCTCAAGGCCAAGGTAACCAAGGATAGTACCCACTTTACCGTTGCGAGTCTTACCATCAGCGCCGATAACCGTTACTTGTTGGTTAGGCTTAACCGTACCGCGAGTTACACGGCCTACACCGATAACACCTACGTATGAGCTGTAGTCTAGCTGAGAGATCTGCATCTGTAGTGCACCCTCTGGGTCAACTGCTGGTGCTTCTACGTTGTCAACGATAGCTTGGAATAGTGCTTCCATGTTCTCGCCTTCTTCGCCTTCTTCAAGCGTAGCCCAGCCGTTTAGTGCCGATGCGTAAACCACTTGGAAGTCTAGCTGCTCGTCAGAAGCACCTAGGTTGTCGAATAGGTCGAATACTTGATCCATAACCCAATCAGGACGAGCACCTGGACGGTCAATCTTGTTGATTACAACGATTGGCTTAAGACCGTGCGCGAATGCTTTTTGCGTTACGAAACGCGTTTGTGGCATTGGACCGTCTACTGCGTCAACGATAAGTAGTACTGAGTCTACCATCGACATAATACGCTCTACTTCACCACCGAAGTCCGCGTGTCCCGGAGTATCTACGATGTTGATGTGGTAGTCGTTCCAGTTGATCGCGGTATTCTTAGCAAGAATGGTAATACCACGCTCTTTTTCAATATCGTTCGAGTCCATAACTCGCTCTTCAGTTTCACCGCGAGACTCAAGAGTACCGGATTGCTGAAGCAGCTTGTCAACAAGGGTAGTTTTACCGTGGTCAACGTGCGCGATAATCGCAATGTTTCTTAACTTATCAATCTGTGGAGTTGACATAGATTTCTTTCACTCAGTCAAGAGTCGCCGCACGATAGCCGCTGACTCGATTAAAAAAACGCCCGCAATATACCAGAAATATCGAGAGTTGTGATCTTCTTCGTTGAAATCTTGCTTAAACATAGTCGGTTTACACTGCTTTTGCTGCATATAGAGAGGGAAAACCTGGGTTTCACCAAAACTGCGCAACATGAAACGTCATGAAAAGGTATCGGTTGACAGGCGCGCCAAAACCATGCTGAATGTATGGGCTATTTGATTCAACTTGGTGCAAGAATTTAACATTGCACACTTATGGTGCAGTCAGTGATCATTTTGGTGCAAACGTTTGCTCTAATTTGGAACTAAGTTTTTCATAGCATTGAAAAATAAAGGATTTATTTTTTGGCACGGTTTTAGCTTTAATAGAATCAGCATCGATTAACGCACTTCAATAAGCAGACGTTAATCAATGCCGATTAACACTAATCGTGCACTTAACCGCTTTAATAACACTGGAGGTTTTCCAAGATGTCAGTAGAAAATGTTCTATCGCTGATCCAAGAGAACGAAGTTAAATTCGTAGATCTACGCTTTACAGATACTAAGGGTAAAGAACAACACGTTTCTATCCCAGCTCACCAAGTAGACGCAGACTTCTTTGAAGAAGGTAAAATGTTTGACGGTTCTTCTGTTGCTGGCTGGAAAGGCATCAACGAGTCAGACATGGTGATGATGCCGGACGCAGCAAGCGCGGTTCTTGACCCATTCACTGAAGATGCGACTCTGAACATTCGTTGTGACATCCTAGAGCCTGCAACTATGCAAGGCTACGACCGCGACCCACGTTCAATCGCTAAGCGCGCTGAAGACTTCCTACGTTCAACAGGTATCGCTGATACTGTTCTAGTTGGTCCAGAGCCAGAATTCTTCCTATTCGACGACGTTAAGTTTGCAACAGACATGTCTGGTTCATTCTTCAAGATCGATGACGTAGAAGCAGCTTGGAACACAGGTACAGACTTCGAAGGCGGTAACAAAGGCCATCGTCCTGGCGTTAAAGGTGGTTACTTCCCAGTAGCTCCAGTTGACTCTTCTCAAGACATCCGCTCTGCAATGTGTCTAGTTCTAGAAGAAATGGGTCAAGTCGTTGAAGCTCACCACCACGAAGTAGCAACTGCGGGTCAGAACGAAATCGCAACTCGTTTCAACACGCTAACAGCGAAAGCGGACGAAATCCAAGTTTACAAGTACGTTGTACACAACGTTGCTCACGCATTCGGTAAGACGGCAACATTCATGCCTAAACCACTAGTAGGTGACAACGGTTCTGGTATGCACGTTCACCAATCTCTAGCGAAAGACGGTGTTAACCTATTCGCTGGCGACAAGTACGGCGGCCTATCTGAAATGGCGCTTTACTACATCGGTGGTATCATCAAGCACGCTAAAGCAATCAACGCATTTGCTAACGCATCAACTAACTCGTACAAGCGTCTTGTACCAGGCTTCGAAGCGCCAGTTATGCTTGCATACTCTGCACGTAACCGTTCTGCTTCTATCCGTATCCCAGTGGTACCAAGCCCGAAAGCACGTCGTATCGAGCTACGTTTCGGTGACCCATCAGCGAACCCATACCTATGTTTTGCTGCAATGCTTATGGCTGGTCTTGACGGTATCAAGAACAAGATCCACCCAGGCGAAGCGATGGATAAAGACCTTTACGATCTACCAGCTGAAGAAGCGGCAGAGATCCCAACAGTGGCTTACTCACTAAAAGAAGCGCTAGAGTGCCTAGACGCTGACCGTGAGTTCCTAACTGCTGGCGGTGTATTCTCTGATGACTTTATCGATTCTTACATCGACCTTAAGTCTCAAGACGTAGAGAAAGTAAACATGACAACTCACCCACTTGAGTTCGAACTATACTACTCTGTTTAATAAACACTGTGTTTAGTAGATAGACCTGTATACATTACATGTTTTCATAATTATTAGGCTCGCCTCGCAGGCGGGCCTTTTTCGTATTCAGCCCTTTGTAGACTAAGGCTAGCATGGACTTTATCTTTCTATTTGATTGAAGGTTCAAGCATGAATTCCGCCTGGCTCTGTTCCCCCATTCTTTTTCGCTCTCGGCTTTTAAGTTTCAGTATATTGGGACTCAGTCTTTTTAGTGCTAACTCGTATACAAGCGAAGTCTATGTCTGGAAAGATACACAGGGTAATCTTCACTTTAGTGACTTTCCCGAGCACAAAGACGCCAAACGCATTGAACTCCCTGACGCCCCACCTCCACCTCAAGTATTGAACGAGAGCGATGTCGATTGGACCTCTAGCTCCCTAACGGACAAAGAGGACAAAAGCAGCAATGCTCTTCCTTTGAGCGTGAGCATCCGCTTTCCAAAGCATGACGCGACCATTCGCAGCAACGCCGGCGTTATCGATGTTATTGCAGAACTCACACCCAATCTCAGAACGGATCAGCAGCTTCAATTACTGCTCGATGGCTCGCCAGTTATGCCTCCGCAATCGAATCCTAAGTGGCGACTCAATAACATCGATCGCGGTACACACACGTTAACACTTCAGATTCTACAAAGCGGCAAGGTAATTGCATCATCAGATACAATTACTGTGCATCTTCATCGTGCATCGGTGCAATAGAGAGCCTATCTACCCTGACGCTTTTACTCTAACCCAAATTGCGCCATACTTAGCTCATTAGATGCACCAAATTAGTGCATTGAGTTTTCGATGCTCGTGCAATGCACCATTTTTGAACAGAGTAAGGATAGCGTGTGGCGAATTGTGAATTGACGGATGCAATACTCAATAATGTGGTAACAGCCACGTTGATGCTAAATGAAGGGCTAACGGTTCAGTATGCCAACCCCTCAGCGGAGCAATTGTTTTCTCAAAGCTCAAAGCGCCTGGTTGGCTGCCATTTGTCTCAGATTATCCAACATGCCTCACTTGATTTAGCACTGCTAACACAGCCGCTGCAAAGCGGCCAGAGCATTACCGATAGCGACGTCACCTTTGTCGTTGACGGAAAACCCTTGTTGCTCGAGGTGACCGTAAGTCCGCTTTCTTGGAACAAAGAGCTGATGTTGCTGATTGAAATGCGCAAGATCGGCCAGCAAAAAAGGCTGACGCAAGAGCTTAACCAACACGCCCAACAACAGGCGGCTAAGCTTCTGGTTCGCGGGTTAGCGCATGAGATAAAAAATCCACTAGGCGGACTTCGCGGCGCAGCACAACTGCTATCCAAGATGCTCCCTGATCCGTCACTCAATGAATACACCAATATCATTATTGAGCAGGCTGATAGGCTTAGGGCACTGGTTGATCGTCTACTTGGCCCCCAAAAGCCAGGCACTAAGAAACAAGAAAACCTGCACCTAATACTGGAAAAGGTTCGCCAACTGGTGGAGCTAGACGCTGGCACCGGCATAGCAATCGAGCGCGACTATGATCCGAGTCTCCCTCCTATACTGATGGATACAGACCAAATCGAGCAGGCATTGCTTAATATCACCAGCAACGCCGCACAGATCTTATCCAAGCAAGAGAATGGCATGATCACGCTGCGCACCCGCACCGTTCATCAAGCCAACATTCACGGTCAGCGTCATAAACTCGCCGCTCGCATAGAAATTATCGACAATGGACCAGGCATTCCTGCCGAGCTTCAAGACACACTGTTTTACCCTATGGTCAGTGGTCGCGAAGGCGGTACCGGACTTGGTTTGTCCATTTCGCAAAACTTGATCGACCAACACAATGGAAAAATAGACGTAGAAAGTTGGCCCGGTCGTACCATTTTTACTATTTATCTGCCCATTTAAACGCCCTGAGAGGTTGTTGGATGAGCTTGCTGTAAGGAAGTTTGGCTATGAGTAAAGGATATGTATGGGTCGTCGATGACGACAGCTCAATACGATGGGTTATGGATAAAACCCTGTCGTCAGCAAATATCAAATGTGAAACCTTCGCGGATGCCGAAAGCGTATTGATGGCGCTTGAGCGAGAGACGCCTGACGTATTGGTGTCAGATATTCGCATGCCGGGTATCGATGGTATAGAGCTTTTAAATCGCGTCCAACAAAGCGCACCAGAGCTTCCTGTTATCATCATGACGGCGCACTCCGATCTAGACGCCGCAGTAAATGCCTATCAAAAAGGTGCCTTCGAGTATCTGCCTAAACCCTTTGATATCGACGAAACCTTAACGCTCGTCGAGCGAGCCATCACTCATAGCCAAGAGCAAAAAAGTGTTCTAAGCAGTGACGATACGATTACAGCAGAAGCGCCAGAGATCATCGGTGAAGCCCCTGCGATGCAGGAAGTGTTTCGCGCTATCGGCCGCCTCTCTCGCTCTTCTATCTCGGTCTTGATTAACGGAGAGTCTGGTACGGGTAAAGAGTTGGTCGCCCATGCTCTGCACAGACATAGCCCACGCTCTGCAAAACCTTTTATCGCACTAAACATGGCGGCCATCCCTAAAGATCTCATCGAATCGGAACTGTTTGGTCACGAGAAAGGCGCCTTTACCGGCGCCAATAGCGTTAGGCAGGGTCGCTTCGAACAGGCAAACGGCGGCACACTGTTCTTGGATGAGATTGGTGACATGCCTCTTGATATTCAAACTCGCTTACTGCGTGTTTTGGCAGACGGTCAGTTCTACCGCGTGGGTGGTCACTCTGCGGTCAAGGTGGATGTTCGTATCGTCGCGGCGACACACCAGAATCTGGAAAAGCTGGTTAACGATGGCGAGTTTCGTGAGGATTTGTTCCACCGCCTCAATGTTATCCGCATCCATATCCCAGCACTGAGAGAGCGCAAGCAGGATATTGAAAAACTCACTCTGCACTTCCTGTCTCTGGCAGCGGAGGAGCTTGGAGTCGAGACCAAATCGCTCAACCCAGACACAGTAGAGATCCTCAATAAGCTGGATTGGCCAGGTAACGTACGTCAGCTCGAGAACACCTGTCGCTGGTTGACGGTCATGGCGAGTGGCAGCGAAATACTGCCTAATGACCTGCCGCCGGAACTGCTCGATGAACCAAAGCGCATGACAGAGATGAGTGGTGGCGACTGGCAGCAGCTTCTTTCTTCATGGGCGGCGCAAGCCCTAGAGTCTGGAGAGACTGAAATCCTTAACCGAGCTCAGCCAGAATTCGAACGTATCTTGCTCGAAGCGGCGCTTTCTCACACCAATGGGCACAAACAGGATGCCGCTAAAGTGTTAGGCTGGGGTCGTAACACTTTGACTCGTAAGCTAAAAGAACTCTACTAATACTGACGTCACACATTCGCACACACTTTACCGACAAAACTATCACTTATTTAGGCCATTAATTGTGTTAATGGCCTAAACTTTACCCCCGCTCTGCCGATTTATTATAGAGACCGGCGAAACCCTCGCCCGTTGACCTCATTCTGTTTGTTTCATCAGTTAAGTACGTTGTTTGTATGCCTGGATTATTCACTCTGTCTCTCAAAAAAGCACTGATTGCACCCTTTATTGCGGTGTTCTTGTGCTCGGTTGGCACTATCCTATGGCTGCAGAAACAACGTTATGACGACCTGGCGATGGAGGTCGGCGACAGACAACTCTCTAGCTTAACCACGAACGTAGTGCACAGTCTTGATATCTATCTCGACAAGCCAATGACCGCCGTCGAAACTCTGGCGCACGCTATCGAATACCACCAGCTCTACACGCCCAATGATACCGCTAAATTGGAGGCCTACCTGCGCTCCAGCTTCGCCTCTCTTAACGTACAATCTCCACAAATTGACTTGATGGGTTTTGGCGGGGAGCAAGGTGAGTTTCTTGCGCTGAGGGTAACCAAGCGTGACGGTGAAGAGTCTGAGTTTTCGCTGATGGTCAAAGACATTGGTACCGAAGATACCCTCAATGTCTACGCCTCTGATACACGCGAGTCGAAGGTCGTGGCCACGATTTCGCCTTATGACCCGCGCGAGCGCCCTTGGTACCAACCCGTACGTCAGCAGCCTGACGCGACCTGGTCAAAAGTCTATACCAATGCAGATGAAGCTCAGGAGATCACTATTTCCGCGCTCTCACCTGTGTTTCAATCTCTTCGTGGCACACGTGAACTGATTGGTGTTGCGGCCATTGATGTTCAGATAGATACCTTTAGTCGTTTTCTTAATGATTTGGATACCACACACAGTGCCAGAGTTTACGTGGTGGATGAACACCATGAGCTCATTGCTCAAAGTGGCACTGGAACCATTTTGGATAAATCGGGCCATCGTCGCTCGTTGTCTAACAGCGAAAGCCCGCTGCTGCAGTATCTGAGTCAAAGCATCCACAATATGGAGCCAAGCGCCCCCAAGCTTCTCGCGTTCGATGATGAGAGCACGACACAGTACATCATGATTAGCCCTTATCAATCCGATAAGCGTTTGAATTGGTATGTCGCGGTGGTGATTTCTGCCGACGATTTGATGGGCAATATTCCTGTAGTCAGCAATCGTATGCTCTGGGCAGGACTCATCCTTGGTCTGCTTGGATTGGGCATGGGGATTGTCGTTCTCAACCGGCTTACCGTACCGCTTTCAGAAACGGCAGAAGCGGCTAAGCAAATTGCCAATGGTTCATGGGATTACCCGTTGCCAAAGCGCAATCGCATTAGCGAAATCTCACAACTGCTGCAAAGCTTTTCATCGATGCGCTCACACCTGCAAGCCTCGTTTCATGCTTTGCGAGAGCAGCTGACTCGCGATAACTTAACCAAGCTGTACAGTCGTCAGGGCTTTATCAAGACGTGCGACTCGCTAAAGGCGCAGCAAAGTAACAGTGGTACCATGATGCTACTTGGCATTAATCAATTTCGTGACATCAATGATAGCCTTGGGCATCACTATGGAGATGTGCTACTCACCATCGTTGCCGAGCGCCTCAAAGCTTGGGTTTTAGCAGAGAATGGCGTCTTGGGGCGCGTTGCTGGCGATGAGTTTGCTATCTATCTACCAAGCATCACCGCAGAGCAACAGCTTTGCTATCAGCATCGTCTGCGTCAGGTTTTCTCAGCTCCGTTTGTGGTGGCGGGAGAGCCACTGAGCGTCAACATCTCTATCGGAATCACGTCTGACTGCGCAAAGGCAGACACCTGCCTTCGAAATGCGGGTATTGCGCTCAGTCATGCTAAGACCGAGAGTAATCACGTCAGCATCTATACGCCTGTGATGGCAGAGCAGTCTAAGAACAAAACTCGATTGCTGACCTACTTACGCCACGCGATCGACCATGACCTTTTCGAAGTCTACTTCCAACCCCTTGTCGATATTCGCTCCGGCCAGCCATTTGGGGCAGAAGCACTTCTGAGGCTGCGCGATCATCAAGGGCAGTTTATCTCTCCACTCGATTTTATCCCTCTGGCGGAGAGCTCCGGTCTTATCAAGGCAATTGGTCAACACATGGCAGCGGAAGCAATGCAGACGGTCAAGACAGAGATAGACAAGGGTGCGTTGCCCGCCAAATTCCAGCTGCATATCAATGTGTCCGTTCTTGAACTGGCAGACGGAGACTATGTAGAGCAGTTGAGTCAGTTGCTTGAGAGAACTCGATTCCCTGTCAGCCAACTGACCATAGAAGTAACGGAGTCAAAGCTCGCTGATAACGATCCGGTACTGTTGGATAATATGAGCCTCATTAAATCTCTGGGAGCAAGCATCGCGATTGATGATTTTGGTACCGGTTATTCCTCGCTAGCCTATCTGCACAAGCTGCCGTTTGATAGCTTGAAGATCGACAAGGCGTTTGTCGACCGACTGACACGTGATAACGTCGACGACAGCGTCGTTGCCGCCATTACCAAGCTTTCTAAGAGTTTTGGCTTTAGCCTGGTTGCCGAAGGTGTTGAGACCCAGCAACAAGCTGAGCTCATTCAATCCCTTGGATGCCATCATGCGCAGGGCTATTTGTTCAGCCCGCCTCTTCCGATAGAGCAGTGGCCAAGTGTGCTTTGGGATGACCCAGTCAACTCACTCAACAAGATGGCCTAAGTCAGAACACCTTTGTCAGGCCCATATTCCAGATGTAAAAAAGCCCACTACGCTAACTGGCTAGTGGGCTTTCGCTATTTGGTCGACTCTACGTCAGCTAACGTTAGATAACGCGTGAGAACTGCTGCTGACGTGCACGCTGGCGGAGGTATTTGTCAAAGCTCATGCAGATATTGCGAATCAACAGGCGACCTCGCAGAGTCACCTCAATCGTGTCATCTGATACCGCGACCAACTCATCGTCAATGAAGGTTTGCAGCAGTTTCAAATCTTCTGCAAAGTACTGATTGAAGTCGATAGCAAACATCTTTTCAACGGAGCGCTTATCTAGGCTGAAGTTACAGATCAGCTGCTTGATGACCTCACGACGGATCAAGTCATCTTTGTCTAGCACCACACCTTTCCACAACGCATGACGAGACTCGTTCACCTGAGCGTAGTATTTCTTCAGCTCTTTTTGGTTCTGAGCGTAGCTGTCACCAATCATAGAGATAGCAGAAACACCAAACCCAACCAAGTCACAATCGCCCTGTGTGGTGTAGCCTTGGAAGTTTCGGTGCAGCTCCCCTGCGCGCTGAGCAACAGCCAACTCATCTTCAGGCAGTGCAAAGTGATCCATACCGATAAACTGATAACCCGCACCGGTCAAGGTAGCAATGGTATCTTGCAGGATAGCCATCTTCTCTTCAGCTTGCGGCAGGTCCTCATCTTTGATTTTACGCTGTGCTGCAAACAGGTTTGGCATGTGCGCGTAGTTAAACACCGACAGACGACCTGGGCGCATGGTGAGCACCTGCTCAAGTGTCTGTGCAAATCGATCTTTGGTCTGCTTTGGCAAACCGTAAATCAAATCTAGGTTGGTCGAGCGGAAACCAAGCTCTTTCGCTCGCTTCGCCATAGCAAAAATGAACTCTTCATCTTGCTCGCGGTTTACCAACTTTTGAACCTCTTTATTGAAGTCTTGAACACCAATGCTTAGACGGTTGAAACCCTCTTCACGTAGGTGGTCGAGCATATCCAACTCAATTTCGCGTGGGTCGACTTCAATACTGATCTCAGCATCCGCTTCAAAGAAAAACTCACCACGCAAGATTGCCATTAGGCGGCTGATTTGGCTTTTCGTCAGGAAGGTTGGCGTACCACCACCGAAGTGCAGTTGGGTGACCTTTCGGCCCTGCAACAAGGACGCACGCTGGCGAATCTCATGCTCAATAACATCAAGATACTCATCGGCTTTGTGCGCATGACGAGTAATCACCTTATTACAGCCACAGTAGTAGCAAAGCTTGTGACAGAACGGGATATGGACATACAGCGAAAGCGGACGATCTGGGTATTGAGTACACGCCATATCGTAATCAGAAATGGTATACGCTTCATGAAACTCAACCGCCGTTGGATACGAGGTGTATCGCGGGCCGGAATAGTTGTATTTGTCGAGGATAGCTTGATCCCAGACGATCTGTTGTTGAGTTTCGGGTTGATTTTGAGACATGGTCATACTTCCAATAAACACGTTGCTTTCGCCCCACTAAACCTACGAGCTAAGACCGACGAGAAATGCCTGACGGTATAGGGAGTCAACTAGGCGCTATTTTGCCACACAAATATGACGGGTATCCCGTCAAGAGGTGGAATTGTGCAAGTGATCGCCAATTTTGCTATCACGATCACTTGCTAAAGGTAGGTAAGCTAAAGCTAACCCACCAGTTTGATATCGATTTGGTCATTGAGAGGCTGGACGGTGCGTTGCAGCGTTTTTAGCTCTTCTACAATAGCATCGTTAAGGCGTGCTTCTGCTTTTTGGCGCGTCAGATTGTCACGCATTCGCTGCTGCTTTTCCATCTCCTGTCTCGCGTCACCGCGAGGCATGTCTTTGACGATATGGAAAAGCTCAGCAGTGGCAGGAAACTCTTTGTCAAAGTCGACGCGCTCATCACCTTGAACATAGTCCATGATGTTATAGAGGCGAATTGCCGCTTCCGACAGGTCGCACTGCCCCTGAATCGTCGCTAAGCAAATGGTATCCACACTCTCGAAGATGTTGGCATTACGCTTTTTGATTGCCAGCTCACGATGCTGTTGTTGCAACTCCTTTTGCTTTTTGAGTTGCAGTAGCAAATAGCCCGCGTAGCTTGCCAAGCCCACAATAATGAGCACACCAGCAATGGTTAACAGCGTCACGGTATTCATCTACTCTACCCCTTGTTACCCTTTGAACTGATCCATGTCGATATCTTCAAACTGCGACAATAGATCATCATCACTGTTTGCTTTCTTGCTTGGTGCAGACACCTCAGCCACTGGCATATCAAGCTCTTCGTCTTCATCATACTCAGGCTCCATAAGACCAAGTTGATTCATCAGTTTCTCAATACGATCCAGTTTTTCGTCCACGTATTTCTGTAGACCAGCACCTAGGTTCTCACCGCTTTCAATGCGATCGAGCAACACGTTCAGTTGCGCATCGTTCTCTAGCATCTCCAGTTCTTGCTCAGCAGATAGACGACGCTCAACCTTGGTTGGCTTCTTCGTAGGCTCAACGATAAGCGGGATCTTCTTCTTGCTGCCTAGGCGAGGGTCTAGCTTAGCGCCACCCGTCGACTGGTTCACAGCTTTGCCTTCAGAGTGGCGGCTGCCTGACTTCTGACCTTTGCGTTTTTTCAAACGCTTGCGCAAGCGACCGTCAACGTCCGCTTGTGAACGGTTACGGGTAACCGCAACTACCGGCTCTGGATTAGAGCCCGGCTTTCTTGATTTTTTCTTACGACTCATTACGTAAGCTTCCTCAGTAAAATGACATCATTACCAATGAATTCAATATCCAGCCCGTCTCGCTCTGCTAAATACAAGAACGTGGCTCGACTAAAGAAAACAACATGCGTCTGGTCATTTTTGTAGTGCCATTTAGCAAATGCGTCTACATCTATCACCAGTTTTGTCATTAAGCCCAACCATCCTCCAGGCTTAATGAGCGATAACCATTGTTGCCAAACCTGGTTTGGCTCATACAAGTGTTCGATAACCTCTGTCGCGGTCACCACATCGTAGCTATTATCGAGTACGGATTTATCCGGATAATAGTACAGATCGTACAGTGCCATGTCATGACCTTGCTCTGTGAGCATCAGTGACAGAGTCGGACCTGGACCACATCCAAAGTCTAGTCCTTTTGAACCGGGTGCAATTCGCTGCAAAATTGGCTCTGCCAATCGAGACAAAAAGCGGCGGTATCCTTGGTCTTGGGGATCGTTATTGTGGAGGTCATAGTGCGCCTTTTCACTCACCGCATCGAGACGCTGCGCTCTTGGCACAAACACCAATTCACAACGCGAGCACTGCAAGTAATCACGCTTTTTGTCACTATGGTAATGGTGGACGGATTGTCCCGAACACAGTGGGCAAGATTCCACAATTCCTCTCCTGAACGATACCCTGATCAATACAAGGGTGCGAAACATACCAGAAAGTGAGCACGGAGTGGAGTAGAGACGGGTATTTTTTCTACAATTTGTGTAATTTTGGCCGAGGAAGGTTGGCGGAAGACAACAAAATGCCCTTCCGCCGAATTAGGTTACATCCAATCCGTGTTACGGATGATGCCCACGGCGATGCCTTCAATGGCTAAATGCTGCGCCGTCAAGTCGACTTCAATCGGCGAAAACTCTTCGTTTTCTGCATGCAATAAAACCGTTGCGCCTTTGCGCTCCAAACGCTTCACCGTCACATCTTCGTCAACGCGCGCGACCACAACCTGACCGTCACGAACGTCTTGGGTTTTATGAACCGCTAGTAGGTCGCCATCCATGATACCGATATCCTTCATACTCTCGCCGTTTACGCGAAGTAGGAAATCCGCCTGAGGCTTAAACATACTCGGATCCACTTGGTAGTGTGCTTCTACGTGCTCTTGAGCCAAGATAGGCTCACCTGCCGCCACTTGACCGATAAGCGGTAGGCCTTGGTCTTCGTTCGCTGCTTGTTGCTCAAGCAAAATTCGGATACCACGGGAGGCGCCTGGGATGATTTCAATCGCTTTTTTACGAGCGAGTGCTTTTAGGTGTTCTTCGGCCGCATTCGCTGAGCGGAACCCAAGTTCCTTAGCGATTTCGGCACGCGTAGGTGGCATACCTACGTCGTCTATCTTGGCTTTGATTAGATCAAAGACCTGCTGTTGTCGGGGCGTTAGCGGCTTCATACATCACCTGTCTGTTTATACAGTTAACTGTGAGTATATCCAGTAATATTGTAATTGCAACGATAATTGGTTGTTTTTTTAGCAGATTGACACCATAACTAAACACAATGGCGCATAGAATTGTAAATATGTCGTTGTACTGTTTTTTCAGTAAAAGGTAAGACCAGTTTCTGGTATGCTTGCGGCGCACTAAATCTAATGCCTAGGATTAATACACAACATTGTGTTGCCATGCTTCATCCTCTGGCATTGTTTCTTTGAACAAATTGAGGCTGTGAACCTTTATGTCTTCAGGACAATCACTGTTCCGTTCCTTTATAAAACTGCCCATGTCGGTGCTAGTAAAAGGGACGGCGATTCCATCTAACCCCATCGAAGACCACAATATCGATATCTCGAAACCTGTGGTGTATGCACTGCCCTTCAGCTCAAACGTTGATCTCCTGACCCTACAAAAGCAAGCGCTCGCGGTAGGACTGCCAGATCCGCTTGAGCCGATCGTGCTCAATGGCGAAGAACGTGATCGCTTTGTGTTCATAGCTTCAAGACCGACGCTGATTACCAGCGACCAAGACGTCCCGAATGAGTCTATTGCCCTCTTCTCTGATCTACTCAAAGAGCACGAAAAAGACCCATCACTTGATGTTCAGGTGATTCCTGCGACGGTCTTATGGGGTCGTAAGCCTGGCAAAGAAGAAACGCCGAAGCCTTATCTGCAACCGATGAATGGCGTACAGAAAACCATGGCGGTATTGGCATCAGGCCGAGACTGCATGGTTCGCTTTAGCCCAGTGGTATCACTGCGCTATATGGCCGATTCTCACGGCACCGATGAGTCTATTGCACACAAGCTCGCTCGCGTGGCCCGCATTCACTTCTCGCGTCAGAAACTCGCAGCATCAGGCCCTAACCTGCCAAACCGCCAAGTACTGTTCCATCGCCTGCTCAACTCGCAAGTTATCGAGCAAGCGATCAAAGATCACGCACAAAGCAACGACGTTAGCGAAGAGAAGGCGCGCAAAGAAGCTCAGCAAATCATGGATGAAATCGCCGCAGATTTCTCCTACAAGCTGGTAAAAAGTGGTGATCACGTTCTGACATGGCTGTGGAACAAGCTGTATCAAGGCATCAATGTCAGCAACGCCTCTACCGTTCGCCGCCTGGCTCAAGACGGTCACGAGATTGTTTACGTTCCTTGTCACCGCAGTCACATGGACTATCTGTTGCTCTCTTACGTGCTGTACAAAGAAGGCATGGTTCCACCGCATATTGCCGCGGGCATCAACCTCAACTTCTTCCCAGCCGGCCCTATTTTCCGTCGCGGTGGCGCCTTCTTTATCCGCCGCAGCTTTAAGGGCAACAAGCTGTATTCGACGATTTTCCGTGAGTACCTCGCTGAACTGTTCGCGAAAGGCTACTCAGTGGAGTACTTCAGTGAGGGTGGTCGCTCACGTACTGGTCGCTTACTGCAAGCGAAAACCGGCATGTTGGCGATGACGATTCAAGCTATGCTGCGCGGTCTCAACCGCCCTGTCACGTTAGTGCCTGTTTACATTGGTTACGAACACGTGATGGAAGTAAGCACTTACGCGAAAGAGCTACGCGGTAAGCGCAAAGAGAAAGAGAACGCGGGTCAGGTGCTTAAAACGCTGCGTAAGCTGCGTAACTTCGGCCAAGGCTACGTGAACTTTGGTGAGCCAATCCCACTTAACCAGTACCTCAACGAAGCGGCACCTAACTGGACGCACGACATCGACCCAATGGGTACCAGCAAGCCACAGTGGTTGGTTCCGGCGGTCAATGACCTTGCGACTAAGATGATGACCAACATCAACGACGCTGCCGCCGCTAATGCTCTGACGCTTTGTGCGACTGCTCTGCTAGCATCACGTCAGCGTGCTCTGTCTCGTGACAGCTTAGTTAACCAGATCGATTGCTATCTATCACTGCTTAAACACGTGCCTTATTCGAAGACATGTACGCTGCCTAATGCAACGGCAGAAGAGCTTGTCGCTCATGCTGAGTCACTGGATAAATTTGTTATTGAGTCGGACACCCTAGGTGACATTATCTCACTAGACCGTCACCAGTCGATTCTGATGACCTACTACCGCAATAACATCATTCACCTGTTCGCACTGCCATCACTTATCGCACAGATGTTGATTCGTCAGCACAAACTGTCACTGGAGCAAATTCAATACAATGTGCAAAAGCTCTATCCTTTCTTGAAAAAAGAGCTGTTCTTGAGCATTGAAGAGAGCGAGCTGGAGTCGATGGTCGATAGCATTATCAATGAGCTGTCGCGCCAAGAACTGGTGCTGGTTGATCAAGGCGTCGTGTCAATGAATCAGTCCAACACTCAGACACTGATGCTGTTGGGCCGCACAATTTCTGAGACGCTGCAGCGCTACGCGATTTCTCTTAATCTGCTGGCGTGCTACCCAGAGCTTGGGAAGCGCGATCTAGAACAAAAGAGCCAAGACATTGCTCAGCGCCTAGGTCGTCTGCACAGTATCAATGCGCCAGAGTTTTTCGATAAGGGCGTATTCGCGGCGCTATTTAGCACGCTAAAAGAGCAAGGTTACCTAGATATCGATGGTAACTGCGATATCGCAGCCACTGAAAACCTTGCCGGTATGCTCTACGGTCTGTTGTACCCAGAGGTACGCCTTACTATTCAAGAGAGTGTTCATCAAAGCGACCCTAGCTTAGATGACGATGAAACCATCGAGAGTGAGTAATCCTCTTTGAGAAAACGAAAAAGCGCGGTCATTTTGCAATGACCGCGCTTTTTTTAACTCGAAAACTCTCAGTTACTTCAACAGAAATGCACTTAGCAAACCAATGGTGACTGCCATCCCTACATAGTTGTTGTTGAGAAAGGCCTGAAAGCAAAGTGGGCGCTCACGATGGCGAATTAGCCACTGCTGATAAACAAACAGCGCACTCACCACAAGCAAACTCCAGTAGAAGCTGCCACCCAACTGGTAACTGTAGCCAAGTCCCATCAACATCAACAGGGTGATCAGTTGCAGCACACCAATAATGAGCTTGTCGCGCTTGCCAAACAAAATGGCGGTCGACTTGATTCCAATCTTAAGATCATCTTCTCGGTCCACCATGGCGTATTGGGTGTCGTAAGCGATGGTCCAAAGAGCATTAATGACGAAGATAAACCAGACCATTGGCGGCAAAGCATTAGCTTGAGCAGCAAACGCCATTGGAATTGACCAGCTGAACGCCAAACCAAGAAACAGTTGTGGAAGGTGTGTGTAACGCTTCATGAAGGGATAGATAAACGCTAAAAACACACCGACAAATGAAAGCTGAATCGTCAGCGTATTCATGGTCAAAACCAGAATAAATGACGCCACTGCCAAAAATAGAAACAGACCAATGGCCTCTTTTGATGACACCTGCCCTGATGGCAGCGGGCGACCCTTGGTTCGCTCTACATGCCCATCGACTTTGCGGTCGGCGAAATCATTGATCACGCAGCCCGCGCTACGCATCATGACCACACCTAAGGTAAAGACCACAAGCACAAAAAGATCAGGGATGCCTTCTGCAGCAACAATCAGTGCCCACAGCGTTGGCCAAAGCAATAGTAACGAGCCAATAGGCTTATCCATGCGCATCAGCTGCCAGTAAGCTCTGGCTTTTGTCGAGGTCATTGACCACACTCCTGTTGGTAAATCGGTGACTCGGGCAAGAAAAGTTCGGCAACCAATATCGGGTGTCCTTTTACCCAGAGCCGTGAGCGGCGAGCAAAAAGATCGCCCTCTGGCGTGGCAATCTGTGCCACTTGCAATGCATCGCGCGTGGTATCAGCACTTGAAAAGACCGTCACACCAATCGGCACCGTTCCTTGTTGAGAAATATCATATTGGCTGCGGTCCATCGACTCAAGCGACATCAGCGTGCGACCTATAACCCAAGGCTGGTTGTCACCAGACAACACGACTTCTCTCAACCAGCAAGGTTCGTGGTCAAGAAGCTCCATTTCCTCCTGAGACATAGTATGAAGTGGGCTGGCTTCATTGCGCACGACTTCGACAGAGAAGTGCTGACAATGCTCTGCCAATTTATGTGAAAGCGACCCTTGCTCCGTCAACCATTGCGAGGCATGGCGATTAAGATGAGGAAACTCGTCAGGAGACTGCCATTGAGCTTGGCGTAATATTTTCAGATAGTCGAAAGCTGAATCATTCATTTTGCTATTCAATAACACGCTTGAAGCGCGTACAATCATTGTTCATCTGGACGGCGTATTGTACCACCAACCATGTCGGTACACTCCAGCGTTATTACGTCATTGTAACAAAATTAGGCTCATGGAATATCGGCTAATTCGAGTTTAAAAGAGAGAAATATGTGTAAACGTTACCTGACCCAGTTTTTCCTGATCATGGGCTTGACTGCTGCTATGCCTGCATTCTCCGCAGAGGAGTCGGCACCTAACCTTGCGTATTTCACTCTCGAGCCGGAATTGACCACTAACTTCCACACCAAAGGCAAGCGACTTGGCTATGTTCAAGTGCGTATTGATGTCATGGTCGGCGACGTTAATGATTTAGCGATTATTGAACATCACCAGCCGCTAATTCGCGATGCCGTGATTGAACTACTAGGCAAACAAAATGCCGATGTGATTAAGTCTTTGGCGGGAAGAGAAGAGATCCGTCAGATGCTGGTCGAGAATCTCAACAACTTGCTATTGGCAGAGACAGGTAAAGCGGTCATTGCCGACCTGCTGTTTACCAAATATCTCTACCAATAGAATGAGCGTGTTGGGCTAGGCTATTTTCAAGCGTCTTTAAGCCTTGGCTGTCTTCAAGCGATAGCTGTCGAGTAGGCCCAACGCCACACCCGCCAACAAACCGGTCAGGTGCGCCATATTGGCGATAGCAAGGAACGGCTGAACAAAGCCAAGCACAAGCCAAACCAGCATAAAGGCAACGATAGGCTTAGGGATAATAAGACCGATATCAGGACGCTTCACCGTGAGCATCCACAGGTAGCCGACTAGCGCATACACAACCCCAGACAGACCACCGAAGTTTGCTCCCTCAATCCAATACTGACCGATTCCCGAAATAGCGGCAGAGACGAAAAAGATCTCTAACAGCTTCTTACCACCAAGGCGCTTATCGATATCCCCACCTAACTGCCACCACCACAGCAGGTTAAAGATGATGTGCATGGCAGAGAAATGCAGCAAGGCGTGACTAAACCAGCGCCATACTTGCCAATCCTGTCCATCAAAAGCTGGAAAGTGCAGCCAAGAGAACACCCACTGCCCTAATCCAACAAACTGAGTGATATAGATAACCGAGCACAGCACCATAACAGAGAGTGTTGTTATCCCAGCTTTTGCTTTAAGCATTGAGGTAAAGCTTGGCGTTTGGTAGTGGAATGCATTGCGGCGCGTTTCAGCCATATCCCATGACGATGCTTGGTACTTGGGATTCATAGGGTCATCGAGGAAATGCTTGAGCTCAACCTCCGCTTCAAGCTGGTCTTCACTGTTCATCAGCCAAAGCACAAACTGACCACCACCCTCGGGCATCATTTGGACATCAATCTTTCTCGATGCCATGTAATCGATAAATGCCTGCCCCATTCTCGGGTTCTGCAGGGTGATAAGTCTAACCATTGTTGCTCTCTCTATGTGTGACTCTCTACCGGCAAGGCCGCTCTGTGCCACGCTTCAAAACCACCATCGACACTGTATACCTGCTCAAATCCTTGATTAAGGAGATACTGAGCTGCGCCTTGACTGCTGATACCGTGATAACACATCACCAATACTGGTGCTTCAAATTCAACCTGCTGCAGGAAATCAACAATGCTGTCATTGGTTAAGTGGTATGCGTCAGTGGCATGAGCGACATTAAAACTCTGGATATCACGGATATCCACCAGCCTTGCTTCGTCGTTGTCTTGTAGTAACTGATGTGCCCCGTGCACGTCAATATGTTGAAACTGCTCCATAGAGTCTAATCCTTTACTTTCATCGCACTTAGCGCTACGTCAAAATTAAGCGTATTGCATGCGTTTTTTTGGTTATTTTCTCTTGGTCGATAATAGCACTATTCAGTGCTAACAAAGTACCGACACCTTTTAGGGTTATCCACTTCAGTCTACATTTTCACCAGCTGTGTGTAACTCTGTGGATTGCGTTGATAAAGTGGTTTTGGATCATTTGATCCACTACATCTAGGTATGATCTTGATCTAACTGTGGGTAAAGCAAAAGGTATCCCCAAGGCCAAAAGCCTCTCAAAGCACCATTTGTCGCTGCTTTCTGACAGTTGGCAAATAATTTCATCACAGACTTATCCACAGGCAAGAGACGAAATTTTGCGATCAATTATCGGATCGAGATGACCACTTGATCTGGTACTTAACAACGCATTGCCGAGATCAAAAAAGCCGAGGTCAATTGACCTCGGCTTTTGAAAATTTGCTTCGCGATGTGTTGGGTTTAAAACTCGCCCACTGCCGCTTTCAGCTTCTTCATCGCATTCTTTTCTAGCTGACGGATACGCTCTGCAGACACACCGTAATTATCGGCGAGATCTTGCAACGTTGACTTGTTGTCATCCAACCAACGTGAACGAACGATGTGTTGGCTGCGATCATCAAGCGTCGCTAGTGCGTGGCTTAGACGATTGTTGGTGTGAGCTTCCCAGTTTTGAGCTTCGTAGTCCTCGGCCAAATCTGAGCTCTTATCTTCTAGATACAGCGCAGGCGCGGTGTAGGTTGTACCGGAGTCATCATCATCGCTTGGCATCTCGAACGTTGAATCTTGCGCTGCAAGACGAGATTCCATTTCACGAACCTCTGATGGTTCAACACCGAGCTCTTTCGCTACCGTTTCAACTTCACCGTTGTTAAACCAACCTAGGCGCTTTTTCGACTTACGTAGGTTGAAAAACAGCTTACGCTGAGCTTTGGTGGTCGCGATCTTAACGATACGCCAGTTACGCAGCACGTACTCGTGGATCTCTGCTTTAATCCAATGCACTGCAAATGAAACCAGTCTTACACCCACTTCAGGGTTAAAACGTTTCACTGCTTTCATCAGACCAATGTTGCCTTCTTGAACCAAGTCAGCCATAGGTAGACCATAACCGGAGTAGCCACGAGCAACATGAACAACAAAGCGAAGGTGCGATAAGATCAGCCCTTTCGCTGCCTCTATTTCACCATCGTAGTGTAATCTTTCTGCTAGTTCACGCTCCTCATCAGCGGTCAGCATAGGGTAGCTGTTCACTGAACGGATATAGCTGTCTAAGCTATCTTGTGTTACTAAAGCCATTGGATACGCTTGGTTTGCCATTCACTTCCTCATCTATCTCGAGTAGGGTCAACACCTTCTTAACCTGACAATACTGGACCTAAACCATGACAGTTTCAAGAAGGGGTTAGTAATTATGCATAATCAATAGGTCTAAACAAGTGTTATTACCGATTAAATTTCACTCATTAATAGGTAAATACACTATTAATGAGAGCTAAATCTCACTATGTTATTGAAACGTTGAACGATTATTCGCTCAGGTCGACCTACGATGTTTATGCCACTATTTAAGACCCTTTTCGCTTAAACCGGTTCAATTTCTTTCAAATGACGCTTTGCAGAGATTCTCGCCGCGCCAGTGCCCAGGAACAAACCCAGCATTAGAATCAGTAAGGTTTCATCCCAGCCAAGTCCAAGCAATCGGTAATCACTGTCGTAAAGCATGGCCAAATCGGTGACCGTGCTGTTGATAATAATCGTCAGCAACGCGGTAAACAGCCACGCGACGACCGCTCCAATCAATCCAAACCACATTCCTGAGTAAAGATACGGTCTAAGGATGTAGGCATCCGTCGCGCCTATCAGTTTCATGGTCTGAATAGCTTCTTTATTCGCAAGCACATTAAAGCGCAGCGTATTACCGACAATGAGAAACACCGACACTAACATCAAAGCAGACAAGCTAATCACCAAGGTCGATGCCAGGTTCTTGATTGCATCAAAGCGCCCTAGCCAATCTTCATCACGACGAACATCAGTAATGTCGCTACGGGTGCGAAGCTTAGACACCAATTCTCGATCTGTCTCTACGCTGGTATCACTAGGAATGATCACCAATACTCCCGGCAATGCGTAGCCATCCAGTAAGCTTAGCGCTTGATCGAGGCCTGAGTGCTGACTCAAGTCTGCCAAACCTTGCTGCGGCGTGATGTATTCGACCTCGCTCACCATCTCCCAGCTCTCGATATCATCTTTCAGCACTAAAACGCGTGCATCCGGCACCCCAACATCGATAAATGCGGTCACTTGAGACTGGCTGGCCACATTCGACGTCACTGCCGCCACGTTCTTACCCAGAAGGTACAAACATGCGGGCATGGTGAGCGCCATAGAAATAACCGCTAAGGTAAGAATATTGCCTAGTGGACGCTGCCACATTTCTACCAGTGACGATTTAGCCTGTCGCCAGTGCACAGTAAAGAAGCCATCGGACTTGAGACGATGCTTAGCCGGCTTTTTATTACGCTTAAACACCATCGCTCACCTCACTTAAAAAGCCTTGATTCAGCTCTAGGTAACGGTATTGAGGACGAGAGCGCACGAGATGTATGTCATGCGTCGCTAACAGGATGGACACGCCAGCACGGTTAAACTCTTCGAATAGCTTCAACACTTTGTTCGAAAGCTCAGGGTCTAGGTTACCCGTCGGCTCATCCGCAAGCAGCATGGTCGGGCGATTAACGACAGCGCGAGCAATACCAACACGCTGCTGTTCACCACCAGAAAGCTGACTTGGTAAACACTTCATCTTATCGAGCAGCCCAGTTTTATCTAGCGCAGCTGAAACGCGGCGTTTGATTTCATTCTCCGAGATAGACTCGATACGCATTGGCAGCGCAACGTTATCAAATACAGTGCGATCCATCAGCAAGCGGTGATCTTGGAAAACGATGCCAATATTGCGGCGCAAGAATGGAATATCTTTCGAAGGTAGTCTACTGATATCGTGGTCATTAAATAGAATACGACCATCGGTTGGTCGTTCAATCGCACAGATAAGCTTTAGTAAGGTACTTTTCCCTGCGCCGGAGTGGCCTCCCAAAAATGCCATCTCACCACGCTTTAAGTGAAAATCGACTTTTTGCAGCGCTTGTCGCCCACCTCGATAGGCTTTACTCACTTGCTCAAATTTGATCACCGAATCATTCCTCTGATTTGGATGTCTTAGGTCAGAAAGGGGATGCCATGTATCCCCTTAATTTATTCTTCTCGACTAAACAGTGCGTCGATAAATTCTTTGGTCTCAAACGGCCTTAAATCGTCAATGCCTTCACCAACACCAATATAGCGGATTGGGATTTGGAACTGATCCGCCAGCGCAAAAATTACCCCGCCTTTTGCGGTACCATCAAGCTTAGTTAACGTAATACCGGTCAGCGGTGCCACATCACTAAACAGCTTAGCTTGGCTAATCGCATTTTGACCGGTACCGGCATCAAGCGTCAGCATGATCTCGTGTGGTGCAGAATCATCAATCTTCTTCATCACACGCACAATCTTGCGCAGCTCTTCCATCAGGTTCGCTTTATTCTGCAGACGACCCGCGGTATCGGCGATAACCACGTCCACCCCGCGCGCTTTCGCCGCTTCAATAGCGTCGTAAATCACCGATGCGCTGTCCGCTCCAGTATGCTGAGCAATCACTGGGACATCGTTACGCTCACCCCAAACCTGCAACTGCTCTACCGCCGCTGCACGGAAGGTATCGCCCGCCGCTAGCATGACTTTCTTGCCTTCCGCTTGGAACTGCTTGGCAAGCTTACCAATCGTCGTGGTTTTACCCACACCGTTCACACCCACCATTAGGATAACGAATGGAGTCTTAGTGGTATCAACTTCTAATGGCTTTTCGACATGACTAAGGATGTCAGCCATCTCATCTTTAAGCAGACCATACAACGCTTCGCCATCTTTTAAATCGGCACGAGACGCTTTTTCTGTAAGATTATCAATAATTTTTACTGTAGTGTTCATGCCCACGTCAGCAATGAGTAGCTGTTCTTCTAGCTCTTCAAACAGCTCGTCATCGATCTCTTTGCCTTTGAACAGACCAAAGAAACCCGCACCGATGTTGGCTTTGGTACGGCTCAGGCTACGTTTCAAGCGTGCAAAAAAGCTCTCTGTTGGTTTTTCTTGCTCCTGAACTCGAGCAACAACTGGGGCTTCTGCTTCTGCTTCTGCTTCTGCTTCTGCTTCTGCTTCTGCTTTTTCAGTATCTTCGGTTTCGTCAGCCGCAACGACTGCTTGCTCGGCTGGCTCAGTAGCGTTTGGTTCTGCGTCGTCTTGTTGTTCAACACTCGCTTCAACCTGTTCAGCTTGTTGCTGCTCAGCATCAGTCGATGCTTCTGCTTCTAGCGGTTCGGATTGAGTCTCCGCGGCAGTGTCTTGCTGTTTTTGCTCTGTTTGATCTTCGTCGCCAAAGCCGAGCCAAGAGAGAAGTCCGCGTTTTTTCTTTTCTGTCATCTGAAACTATCCTGAATACTGTCTTTTCAAATGTCTTAAATTCGTCGTAGCCTAGACGTTATAGGTTAACGTCTGGCGGTGCAAAAAATATTTGTGACAAAGCAGTGAAAACTTTTCTCAGAGATTGGTACACTTCGTCACTTATTAATTTAAGCTCGTTAATGAGCCCGTTATAGTATCACTTTATTGGCGGTCAAAAAATCTATGGTTAGACGTCGCAAGCAAACTCCATCACAAAAACCATCGTCTCAGATGGGTAGTGTTCGCATCATTAGCGGACTTTGGCGTGGTCGCAAGCTCCCTGTACATGATGCAGAGGGTTTAAGACCAACGACCGACCGCGTTAAAGAGACGGTATTTAACTGGCTGGCACAAGATGTTCCCCACGCCAAAGTACTGGACCTGTTTGCGGGCTCTGGCGGTTTAGGGTTTGAAGCCGCATCAAGGCAAGCGGACCATGTCACTATGATTGAGCTGAATGACAAAGCCTATAAGCAGATCGTTAGTAACATTGCGCTGGTCAAAGCGGACAATATCAAAGCTCATCATGGCGACGCGCTCAGCTTTTTATCACAAGCTGGCGAGCCACAAGACTTAGTCTTCATCGACCCACCGTTTAGAAAGGGATTACTGCCGGATGTCATCGACCGTTTAGAGAATAATGGTTGGCTTGCAGACAATGCGTTAATCTATATAGAAACGGAAAAAGAACTGCAGCTTGACGCTATTCCAGAGCACTGGGACTTACTAAAAGAAAAGACGGCGGGTCAGGTTAGCTACCGATTATTTGAGAGGGAATCACAATGAAAGCGCTACTCATGCTAGCAAAAATCGCCTTCGGGTTTGTTTGGTTTGTCTTGATACTGAATATCTTCCATCCATTTCCAGGCAAAGGTGCCATCGCTCTCTATATCATGACCGCGTTCTTGTTCTTGATGCATGGCGTTCAAATGGCGATTTTCCTTGGTGCCTTTGGCGACAAGTTGAAACTGGGCACATGGGAGAAATACTCGATACTTGCGTTTGGTATTTTTGCCCTACTGGATATCCGTCAAAAACACATGATGGGGCCTGCTCCAGAGCCAGAAGACCAAACTGCTGAAAACAGCGATAAAAAGTAGTATTTAGAAAAAGAGCCGCAATAGCGGCTCTTTTCTTTTTTGACCCATCACCCGAGGTGTTTAACCTAGGTAACTCTTCACCCCGTTCAGGAACATCTGGGTTGAAATCATAACTAGTAATAAGCCCATCAATCGCTCAACGGCCTTAAGACCTCTCTCACCCAGCATTTTATGGAAGAAATTATAGAACATGAGAATAAAGAAGGTCGCCCCCCAAGCAATCAGTACCGCCGCAGACAACTCAACCAAGCTGTCTGGGTTTTGAGTCGAAAGCAATAAAACCGATGCGATGACAGAGGGTCCCGCAATCATTGGGATCGCCATAGGTACAATAAAGGGCTCTTCCCCTGCGGCTAAACCCGTCACACTGCCAGCCTGTGGGAAAATCATACGTATCGCTATGATAAATAGGATAATACCGCCGGATATACTTAGTGTCTCTGGCTCAACGTGTAAGAAACTTAGTATGCCTTTGCCTGCAAAAAGGAACAGAAGCAGAATGAGCAAAGCAAAGCACAGTTCACGGACTAACACCTTTCTACGTCGCTCTGGGTCGAGGTGTTTAAGTATCGAGAGTATGATGGGAAGGTTGCCGAGCGGGTCCATGATAAGGAATAACATGGTCGCCGCTGAAAGAATATCCATGGATTACAGCCTGCTATCTAAGAATTTGCAGTGGAGTATAGCAGGCTAATTCTTAATTAGTGAGAACAGACTCGCTCGATGTTTAGCGTCCAAAGCCCCTCATTCTCAATCACTTTCTGCTTTTCGATAAAGAACGCTAGCAAAGCCTCAAGATCAAAGCCTTCTCGGCTACATGTACGGAAAGTCGCATCCGCGCCAAACTGATCAAGAACGGTTTGCTCTAACTGCTCACGGCTCATAGGTTGCTCACGCAGCAGGTTAAGAACTTTGTGGGCATGGATAGATGTTGTCATGAAGATTACCTCACTAAATAGCGTGCGACTATGCTAGCCAATCTTAGCGTGGCGCATCATGATCTGACGCAAGCCAAAGCGACGCTATATCATTTGAGTTGAACTCGACAGCGCCGAAGCCACAACAAGACCATGCGCAAGGTAGTAGCTTCCCGATACGGCATAACTGGCGCGTTTTGATTGGAAATGGTACTTATCCAGTGCTAGCAGCAACGCTGACAGGGCAAGACACGCCGTCCCCGCAAACCCAATCATCGCCTCAAACGAACGGGTAATTAACCACGCCTCGCCTGCGGCACACATAAGATGAACCAGTGATAAACCCATCAAGGCAACGGGCATAAGGAATGAATCGAGTCTAGGTAATAGTAATAAGAAGGTGACGATAGCAATGCAGAACAACAATGCAGGCAGCCAAAGCACAAACTCACTGTTCACTTGTCCCCACATAGCCCAGCTATAAGCGAGTTGCGCCGCTATGTATCCAAAAAAACTGAGTTTGGTAAAACGTCGCCACTGCACGACTCCGTCGCTAACAGTAAATAGCACTAACCCTACCAGTATCCACATTTGGTAAGGCTCGAACATTCCCGTCTTGATGAGTATGACTGCCAAAAGAGCGTGTGTTAGTCCACTAAACACCACCATTCGGGCTTTGTCCCCTTTCTCACCAGCAAAAATAAACAGCAAACACGATAGGGCTACAGCTAGCCAACTCCACATACACACACCTAATTCTTATTTTCGAACCCAGTGTATGAAGCTGATGATGACTGTCCAGTGGCAAGGTTCAAAAGTTGGACTTGTCTTAAACTAAAAAAGTTTGCCTTTGACAGGCCAAGATTCAGTGTGAGTACGTCCCTTTTGTCACTCAAACATAAAAATTACAAAGCAAACGTTTTCCTTTCTTTGCTATGACGTAATATGGTTTTTCCAATGATGGATCATTACCGCTAACGCAAACCAACATCTCCAATTCAGAAAGCAGCACTTAAATTATTGTTTTATAATAACTAAAATTAAAATCACTCTAACAAAGCGCGCTCATTAACTTTCTAATAACTTAATAAAAGTTACGGTTTTCCTATCGCCTCTTAAGAAAATCAGCCCTACTTTCTCATCTATCAGTAAATCACCTTCTTAAATAGACACCAAAAACAATGCTTAACTAGGTATTCACCTCAGGTTGACACCAAACCCCCAAAACAAACACCAGTTATAACGAACACTATGTAATCACAAATTTATCCTTAAATAACATATATTTAATTTAAATCTACATCACAAAACCACGTGCGGACAAAATTAACCCAGAATAAATACACTGTTTCTTTGTGGCATTAAGATCATATTTAGGGTGGAAAACTTATAAAAATGGAGTTTTTTTGACAATATCCTTGCCTAAAAGCCAAAACAGGTGCTATTCTAATATCCAACGACAGAATTAATAAAAGGAGCAGTGTTATGATTTCATCTTCTCAGAAGCAAGGTCTAGTGATGATAGCCGTAGTGGTAGGGCTAATGACACTGCCGATGCTTTACTAATAGCGATGCGTAGACTTTAATCTACAAGATCAAAAAAGGGACGCTTAATGCGTCCCTTTTGCTATTTGGGGTCAACACTCTCATTTAGAGATGATGTGTAGCACCTTCTCCCAGTGCACGTAGTAGAAACCCATTGCAAGCAAGGTGATCAGTGCCATCAACCACATAGCGGTGCGCCAAATAAAGCGACTGCTTCTAGGCGTTAACTCTTGTTCACACTCATCACAGGCACGAAGAAATCCTGATTTGTCATCCAACTCAAAATCTTCTTCATGAACGATCTTGTTGCGAATGGTCGCGATGTATCTCAATTTGCTAATCACATCATGCGGTAGCCGTTCTTCACAGCTAGTCACAAGTTGATGTAAGCCCTTACCATCGGCGCGATATTGCTGCCTAAGCAACTTCTCTAAGCGCCTCGTTCGTAAAACAACACGTTCAATATCAGACATATGCATCCCTCCAACCACCAGCGAACTGTGAAAAAAAGGTGTGCTGGCTAATGTCCAAAACTTTGGTTCACTCCATTGTTAACCATCTGTATTAAGAATTCGACAATTGTAAGGTAAATTCAAGTAAAGATTTAAACCTAATTCAGCCCGCTTTTGTGTGATATGAGCCTAAAAATCTTGGCTAAACCAACGATGACAGCTTATTTTCTGCTGGTTTTGTGCGATCTTAGTTCCAGCGTACTGAAATGAATGGGGTTTGTATGCCTATCTCTCTGATTATTGCTGTCATCGTACTGATCGTTATTGCTGGCTATCTTTTTGTTTTCATTCAAAGAAAACATACACTTGGTATTGATGCGCCTGAGCGAAAAGCCTCTGTTACCATTCTTGATAAGCAGGTTGTTGCCACCGAAGACCCGACCCAAGAAGACGAATACTGGATCTACATTCAAAAAGGCGCATTTGGCCCTAAAAGAGAGTTCCAGATTGGGGTCCACTACTATCATCACCTTAATCCTGGCGATAAAGGCGTACTGACTTATCAGGGTGATAAATTCCTACATTTTGCGCTAAATCGTTAAATCCTATAGATTTACGTCGCTTATCAGTCGTGGTAGCGTAACGCTTAGCTCAATCACATGGATGTTAATCATGAGTTTCTATTCTCGCGTGAAGCTAAAAGCCGTTTTCACGTGTATCGCGTTGCTTACCTCTGGCTGTAGCTCTGCTTATCAGGGTCGAGTCAATGATGCCGAAGTACACCTGGTCGACTATTTCCAACGTGGTGACGGTGCACAGGCGCTGATTGATAATATGGATGCATTGAGTATCGACCACTCATATGTCATGGGGTTGCCTGTGATGAAAAAGTGGGATGCGAGCGCACCTAAGGCACCGCGCTTTGTATATGGTGATGACACCCCGGTCTACTATTATTCATTTACCGATGAGCTGATTGCGCGCGAGGTAGAATCACTACCGAAGCCAAGCCAAGCTAGGCTGCACCCTTTCCTTAGTGGGTTTAACACTACAGACATGAATGCCGCGGAGCACATCGAACGCGAACTGACATTTCGTCCTGGGTTTTGGAAAGGTATTGGGGAGGTGATCACTCGTCATGACCATCTAACCGCACTCACCGCCGATGAGAAACCAAGAGCAAACCACCCAGCACTTGCCAAAGTCTATGAATTAGCCGCTAAGCACGATCTTCCCGTTCTGCTGCACACCAATATCACCTCACAGCGAGAGGATAATCCGCTTTATCTACAAGAGCTTGAAGAGGCACTCAGTAACCACCCCGACACCCGCTTTCTCTGGGCTCATGCGGGTACCACGACCACACTCACTCGAACCATCAAGATGCAATTCCTCTATCAAACCGTGGCAGACCTTTTGAGTGAGCATGACAACCTGTACATCTTGGCGTCTTGGAGTCTCATTGAGGTCATCGCGCCCCAAGGTCGAGTCGACAGCCGCTGGCTATCATTGATTGAGGCGTATCCTGAGCGGTTTATGATTGGTAGTGATGTCGTGGGTCAATTTCAGTATCAGCAAGGAGCGCTCGCGGTATGGGACCCGGTACTGTCTGCACTGCCTAAACATGTCGCCAACAAAATGGCGTATCAAAACATGCTGACCGTCTTACCGAAAAGCACCCCGTCAGGCGATAACTAGCTTAACGCCTGAACCTTCTGACTCCAGCGTTGGGCATCGGCCAGCGCTGAGAACACTTGATTTTGTGATACCCCAAGTTGAGCTCGATGCTTCTCAAGCCCTTGCCAGTCGGCGGATTCGAAACACTCTCCCATCGACAGCAATCGTCCATACGGACCTTGCCTCTCTAGCAGCGCACGTTTGATCTCTTCGCATAGTGGCAGTTGAGTAATCAATTGGTCTAGGGAGAGATCCATCAAAGCATCCAGAATCGAGAATAAGCCGATCATAAATGCCTGATCTTTGTAATCTCTAAACGGCGGGTATTTGGTCATCAATCGGCAAAATTGAGCACGTTGCAATGAGAGCTCATAGAGTGCTTTGGGCTTACTGCTCGAAATGAACGACGCAACGGTCAGCGACACAAACAGTTTAAGTTTCTCTTGCCCTAGATACACCAAAGCTTGTCTAAATGAGGAGATTTCAGACTCGAGGCGTGGATTCATGGTATTAACAAACTGCAGCAACTTATAAGAGAGCGTAACGTCTTTAGCAACGATCTGCTCAATCTTGTCAAAGTCCACTTCAGGCATACACACCTGCTGGAACAGCTCCATCGCCACCAACTGCTCAGCGCTGATATAAACCTGCTTTTCCATGACGGGTTTGCTAAAGAAAAAGCCCTGAAAGAACTTAAACCCTGCTTTTTTTGTCAAGAGGAACTCTTGCTCGGTCTCAACACGCTCAGCAAGGTAATGCCTTGGACTGCCCTTGGCTTTTTGGCGCCGAACAAACTCGCATGCCTGCTCGACGCCCATCGACATGATGTCTAGCTTAACGATCTGTACAAACGGTAAGAATCGCTCCCACGCGTCGGTATAGACAAAGTCATCAAGGGCAATGATGTAGCCACTACGCGCTAACTCTTTGACTGCATCATATAACTCATCGTTCGGTTCACAGGTTTCCAGGATCTCAATCACCACGCTCTCTTTCGGTAATATGAGTGGCAGCCTGCGAATCAGACTCTGCTGAGGGAAATTGATAAAGCAGCGTGAACTAGAAAGCGCTGGATTGATACCCAACGATAAGAAATTTTCTACAATCAACCGGTAGGTGGCACGATTCGCTTCCACGTGAGCCGGAAAGGCGTTCCGTTCTCCATCACGGAACAGCAGCTCGTAACCCAAGGTGTGCCGGCGGGCATTAAAAATGGGCTGGCGAGCTACGTAGGTGGCGTACATATCCAAAACGCGGCCTTACGATTTCGCGGCGGCAAGCAAAGCGCCACATCCTACAAACATTGAACCAAATAACTTATTAATGCGTCCCATGACACGATCAGAGCGAATATAACGCCCCATCTGTGAAGCGAGCGACGTATAACCGAGCATAACAATAGAGTCTATTGTTACTGTCGTGATACCAAGAATCATGAGCTGCTGAACTTGGTCGCCAGCAGGGTCGATAAATTGCGGAAACAGTGCGACGAGAAAGACGATCGACTTAGGGTTAGTCAGATTAATCAGCACAGCACTGCGCAGCAGTTGACCTGCGGTACGACTTTCATGTTCAGAGCTAGCCTTTACGGATGAGGTATCACGCCACTTTTGAATACCAAGCCAAATCAGGTAAACCACACCCACCCACTTGATAATACTAAACGCCAGCGCTGACTTGGCGACCAAAGCACCGATTCCAGCCCCCACCAGCATAATGTGGATCGCCAAACCGATTTGCAGCCCAGCAATGGCAGCTAGGGATTTACGTGTCCCGTAACTTAGGCCGTTACTGATCGAGTTAACGGTACCCGAACCTGGCGCCAAGCTAAATACGATCGCTGTAACCACATAAGCGAACCAAACATGATAATCCATTGTAATTCCTCACCACTGGTTTACTCTTAACTGAATAAGACGTTCCGTGGAATGATAACCCTGTAAAATGACACAAAAGTGTCTAAAAAACAGCGCATTATACATAAAAATTGAAGCAGGCCCATGTATGCACACGATAAATGCTACTGACATCTCTTATACTCAAGAGCCAGAGTTTGAGCAAGTAATAAACACTCACATTGCTCAATTATGGGAGAATCGACAGGAAGGGAAGCTAAAAGCAAAGGATGGTACCCAATTATACTGGTGCAAATTAACGCACGAGAATCATCAGAAAGCCCTCATCGTGGTCAATGGCCGTATTGAATCTGCATGGAAATACCAAGAGCTGTTCTACGACTTCTTCCAACAAGGTTACGACATCTATTCGTTTGACCACAGAGGCCAAGGCCTATCAAGCCACCTGGCCCCTAATCCTGAGATGGGCCACGTCCATGAGTTCGATGACTACCTCGATGACATGGACCTTGTATTAAAGAGTTTTGACTTAAGCCGCTATCAGCAGCGCCATGTCCTTGCTCACTCTATGGGCGGAAATATTGCGACTCGCTATATTCAAACTCGTCCCGCTCACAACTTCGATAAGATTGCGCTCAGTGCGCCTATGTACGGCGTCAATGTGCCATGGTATTTAAAGCCTATCGCTCCATTTGTGGCGCAGATTATGACAGCCATCTACCCGGTGCCAACCTATGCTCCCGGGTATCAAGGCTATGTGGCTAAGCCCTTTGAGATCAACCCGCTCTCCTCAAGCGAGGTCCGCTACCACTGGTTTAGAGACCTGTACGAGAAGATGCCGGAGTTAAAAATTGGCGGACCAAGCACCCGATGGGTGTGGCAAGGCTTAATGGCTGCCAAGCAGTGTATCCAGCAAACTAGGCAGGTAAAAATACCGCTGCTTCTGGTGCAAGCTGGCGCAGACCAGATTGTGAGTAACCAAGATCAGCAGCGCTTTGTCAGCAAGCTCTCACGTACCAATCAACACGCCAAGATGGTGACGGTCGAGGGCGCAAAACATGAAGTTTTGTTTGAAAAAGATGCCTACCGAAATCAAGCACTCGATGCCGTAAGCCATTTCTTTTCAAAGCAATAACACGTAACAAAGAAGGTAAATGAGGAAATATTTCTGTCACCCATTTACCCTCTTTTTCTGGTTTAATATCCCCTACAATATCCCTATTAGGTTGCCCCTTTGGCGACTACCCTCCACGTTCGACACGAAGAGAAAGTTATGACCCTTAATCGAGATTCCATCAACATTGTCGCTTCTGATCTAGACGGCACCTTACTGGCTCCAGACCACCTATTGAGTGCTAACACCAAGCAAACGTTAAAGGAACTGCACGCTAAGGGTTACACTTTCATTTTCGCAACCGGTCGTCACCATGTTGACGTCGCGGGTATTCGTCAATCTGTGGGTATTCCTGCCTACATGATTACGTCGAACGGCGCGAGAGTTCATGACCAGCAGGATAAACTGCTATACAGCCAGAACGTCCCTGAGGACCTAGTACAACCGATCGTTGATGTGCTCAACACCGACAGTGAGCTGTTTGTTCACATGTACCAAGACGATACATGGCTGCTTAACCAAGAAGATGAGTATCTGCGTAAGTTCCACACCGAAACAGGATTTAGCTATCACCTATTTGACGCCAACAATGCGCCAACAGATGGTATCGCCAAGATCTTCATTACCCATCCAAAGCAAGACCACGAGCACTTAGTAGAATTTGAGGATGCATTGAGAGCTAAGTTTGGTGACGCTCTGAATATCGCCTTCTCGACGCCTTGGTGCCTAGAAGTGATGGCGAAAGAAGTCTCTAAAGGTGATGCACTAAAAGCGGTCGCCGAGAAGCTTGGCTTAGGTCTTGAGAACTGCATCGCCTTTGGTGATGGCATGAACGATGTTGAAATGCTGACGATGGCGGGACACGGTTATGTGATGGAAAACGCGCACGACAAAGTGAAAAACGCCCTACCAAACAACACCGTTATTGGCAGCAACGCCGACGATGCTGTCGCTGAATTTTTGAAAAAGCATCTGCTATAAGCCGAATATCAACAATCAAACTCCCATGCTCACCCCTATATAGCGCATATCCTAGCTATTGGGCGTGGGAGTTTTGTTTTATCTCATTGATGGCCAGTCGCTTGTTTAGCGCGCCACTCGACCCAAAATCGCAGACCACTCGGTTTCTGACACAGGCATTACCGACAAACGGTTACCACGCTTCACTAGCGGCAAGTTTTCCAGTTCCGACATGGTTTTGAGCACACTTAACGGCAGTACACGCTTAAACTTTTCGACATATTCAATGTCTACCATTAACCAACGTGGGTTATCGGGTTCAGCTTTGGCATCGTAATAGTCGCTATTGATATCAAACTGAAAGTGATCTGGGTACGCCTCTCTAGTAATGCGAGCGATACCGGCAACCCCTATGGTTTTGCACGATGAGTGATAGATCAGCACTAAGTCGCCAAGCTTCATCTCATCACGAATCATGTTTCGTGCTTGATAATTGCGGATCCCTTCCCAGCATGAGCTCCCTTTGACACGCAGAGTGTCGATGGAAAACTCATCGGGTTCTGTTTTAAATAGCCAATATGCCATAATGGTTTAGATACCTGTGATCGTTCTAAATAAGGAAAATTTAATGACAATGTCGCGCCTACCGCTTGCGGTTGCTCCGCTCATATTGCTTCAAGCATGTTCGTCTTTCAATACAGAGACGCCGCCAAGCGCGCCTCCAGTACCTTCTGCGGAGCTATCACGTCCAGAAACTATCACACCACAAACTTATGTCATGCGCGGCCAAGCTGTCATTGGACACGAGACCCGCACCATTCAGCCGTGTGGCAGCCAGCATCAGTATTGGCTAGATTTGCCTAAAGAGGTTCGTCCGGAGGCAGAAAAGCTGACTCGTGAGCCTTATCAGCCAATATATGCGGAAGTGGTTGGTTATCTAGAGCCGCCGAGCCATCGTGGGTTTGATTCCGATTATACTGGCCGCTTTGTAGTAAAACACGTCAACCTGCTGACCGCTGAAAACCCCAAGCGCTGCGATCAACCGCTGCGACCAACACAGGTACTTGGCAATGAACCTTTCTGGTCTCTCAAGTTTGACAGCGCCAAACAAGCGAGCTTTGCGATGATGGGCGAAGATAAACAGTCGCTCACGCTCAAAGATCGTAAGGTAACTCAGACCACCCGCCGCTATGAGTTTGATGATGCGAATCTTCAGATGAGTAGCAAGCTTTGTAATGACACCATGAGCGACTCTATTTATGGCTGGACAGGTGTGCTGACCATGAACGGTCAGACTCGACAAGGCTGTGCCACGCTTTCGAACACGGATACCACGCTAAATTGGACTGGCAGTTATGTGGCACAATCCACAGAGACCGCCGGCTTTACCATCTCGATGACGCTGCTTCCTGATCACACCGCTATCACTCGCTACGAGTATCCAGATGACTCTCCAGCAACCGAAGAGCGTGGCTTTTGGCAACAACTGAACAATCAGCAAGTCCAGGTCATCATGACGCGCCACCAGCAGCAGTATTTAGTGTCACAACGCATTTTCACCTTAGACGGCAATAAACTGGTCGCTAAGCAGGAAAAGGTGGGTGATATCGTCTACCCAATCGCGAACGGCGGTTTAGTGCTTTATAAGGGCGAATAGAACCAACTATGAGCCAGATGTGCCCACGCTGTGGTTTTATCCACAACTGCTATTGTGAGGCGATCCCAACGATCGCCTCTGATCTTTGCTTTACCCTGCTCACTCACCCTAACGAGCCTTCACGCGCCACCAATACTGGCAAGCTTATCGATAAATTATTTGATGACTGCGAAATTAGTGAGTGGCAACGTAAATCTCCGATCGAGCGCTGCTTGCCTGACACTAGCCCCTTTAGTCCAGTACTGGTATTTCCGTGTGAAGAAAGTGTGCCGCTTGCTAAATGGCAACAGAAACAACAAGGTGCGAAAAGTAATTTCATTGTGCTTGATGGGACGTGGCAAGAAGCCAAAAAAATGCTGAATCGCAGCGCTTGGCTGAAATTGCTGCCCAAGGTGCACCTAGATAGTGCCGAGCTGTCACAATACCAGTTAAGACGAAACCAAGAGCCTGGCAATCTCTGCACCTTTGAAGTGTGCGCCGAGATTACTCGAGAGGTAGGAAATGAACATGACGCCAATGCCATGCTCACGTTCTTTGAAGACTACTTGCTGCGCTTTCAGGCAGAGCGCAGCGGACATGCGTTAACGCGCTAACCTCTATCGTTCAGCGCGTAACTCAAGTAACTGCTCGATGTGATTGATCTCGACATCGGGCAGCACCTTCATTCGGCGTGTGTCACGAGGCGTTAAGCCTTTATCGTTAAACCAACAAGCACTGAAGCCATTACGCTTCGCTCCCTCAACATCGGTTACCACATGATCGCCGACATGCAGAATGTGCTGACGCGGCAAGGCCAAAAAGTCTGCGGCTTTATCGAACATGTCCGCAAAGGGCTTGGCTCTACCATCGGGGCCGGCCTTAAGCACTAAAGCAAAGTATCGACTCAGCCCGATTTTGTCGACGTTCACATTGCCATTAGTGATTGCAACCAACGGCATTGCGGCACTCAATTTGCTCAAAACCTGATGTGTTTCATGTGGAACATCGAAGTCACTGCGCCATTCCAATACATGACGAATCAAGGTCTGTGCCGCCTCGGTAGCTTTAGGATCATCGTAACCCAAATACTCCAAACCCTGCTTTACTTGCTGATAACGCCACTCTGTGACGTCGTGTTTCAGCATAGGATTTTGCTCTATCAGCTTAAACTTAAAGGCCTGCCACTGCGCTTTATCCCACTGCTGACTGATCGGATGGGTTTGTAGTAGCCATTGTGTGGCTTTTTGTTCGACCTCGCGAATAATCGGCCAGTTGTCGTAAAGCGTATCGTCGAGATCAAAGGTCATCGCCTTGATCGGTTGTAAACTGCGATAGAAGCGCATCAGGAATCCTCTTGTTGCTTAGGCTTACCTTTCTTATGTGCTCTTGGGTGAGCTTGATCATACGCTTGGGCAAGATGTTGGAAATCAAGGTGAGTATAGATTTGTGTGGTCGAGATATTCTCATGGCCCAGCAACTCTTGAACCGCACGCAGGTTGTTGCTCGACTCTAGCATGTGCGTCGCAAAAGAGTGACGCAGTTTGTGCGGACTGACGTGGCTCGCCAATGATTGCTTCTGTCCCCACTCTGCCATGCGCTTTTGCACGCTGCGATGTGAAATACGGGTACCAAGCTTTGAGACAAATAATGCTGGCTCACCGGGTTTAGCCAACTCCCCACGAACCTTTAACCATTTCTGCGCCCACTCAGCCGCATAGCCCGAAAATGGCACCTTACGCTCTTTGTTACCTTTACCAATCACACGGATCTCTCCGCTCGATAGATTGAGGTGTTTAACATCGATGCCGACCATTTCCGCCAAGCGAAGACCTGCGCCATACATCATCTCCATCATGGCACGATCACGAATCGCCAATGGATCGGCCTCATCCACTTCCAGCAGCTGAGAAACCTCATCAACATCCAAATTCTTAGGTAGCGGCCTTTGCTTGCGCGGGGCACTGACGCCTTTCGCAGGGTTCGCCGTTAGCTCTCCCCTCAAGATAAGGAAGTCAAAGAAACTGCGTAGTGAAGATAAACGCGTGGCAATACTGCTGGCTTTCATTCCTTCACGCATGCCTTTGCCAGCCAGCTGCCTCACCCAACCAGCATCAACTTGAGTCCAGGCTTTTACACCCATCTCATTTAAGTGCTGACCCATGGTTTCTAGTTGCTGACGATAGTTGCGTTGAGTGTGTAGGCTAAGCCCCTTCTCACTACGAAGGTATTCGTAGAACTTATCGAGAGGCTTTTTCAGTCCACTCGGCAAGTTGATCTTAGGCGTGGCTTGGTCTGACATTGTCTTCCTCTTGCACCTGCCAATCGAGGTGCTCACAAAGATAGGAAACCACCAGCGCGAGATGGCGTAAAAACAGGGTATCCATATCCGGTTGAAAGTGACCACCGTCTTCACTTGAGAAGATCAGCAATCCTTGCGCGAACTTACGCTTAAGAGGCAGCACCACATATGAGCCGAGCTCTGGCACGTGACCATCGGCAATCTGCTGCTCTGTAAATAGCATAGTACGATCGGCCTGACGCAGGCGACCAAGATAAGCGTCTTTGCCATTCAAATGGTTAGTGGTGAAACGCTGCCAACTCTCAAGTGAGAGTGGCTCGGCACTGTCATCGTTGTCGATAAGCTTTAGGTAGCCACGCAGGTTAAGACCCGCTGCCGTTTGCTTAATGGCGGATATGACGCTTTGTAGATCATGGCACTTCAAGAGGTTCTCTTGCAGCGACATGAACTCATAGAAGGTCTTATCATTGCGAGCAGCCAGAGACATCAATGCGGTGATCTCTTCCTCAAGCGCCTCAATACGCTCACGCTGTCGTTGCAACTGAATACCAACCAAGGACACAGCGCCTTGCTGTTGGTGCGGGAGGGAAAGGGATTCTACTAGTGATTCTCTACCCTTAAAAAAATCTGGATGATCAGAAAGATACTCGGCTACCACTTCTGCTGTTAGGTGGCTTGCTTCAAACTCAGACAAAATGCTTCCCTTTAATCCCTGTCAAATAGATAAAAAAATGGCGGGCCAGTGAACGGCCCGCCATTAGTATAATGGGTTATTGGCTAACAAGAAATCTGCCCATCGAAAACGTGAGCCGCCGCGCCAGTCATATAGAGCGGATGACCCGGCCCCTTCCAACTGATTTTAAGGTCACCACCTGGCAGATGCACTTTTACGGTTTCATCTAATAGACCTTGCACAATGCCGACTGCAACCGCGCCACAAGCACCACTTCCACACGCTTGTGTTTCGCCCGCGCCGCGCTCATAAACACGAAGGTTAACTTCACCGCGACTCAGCACTTGCATAAAGCCCGCGTTTACGCGCTCTGGAAAGCGCTCGTGCGACTCTAACAGAGGGCCTAATGTGTCCACGTCTGCGGTTTCAGTATCATCAACAACCGTCACTACATGCGGATTGCCCATACTCACTGCCCCACAGAACAAGGTATGGTCACCAGCACGCAGGATATAGGTCTTCTCTTTCTGCTTCGCCTTGAATGGGATCTTGTTTGGCTCGAACTCCGGCTGGCCCATATTGACCGTCACGAGATCGTTCTCTTCCAACTTAAGAACCATTTTGCCTTTCTTGGTACTGACACTGATGCTGTACTTGTTGGTCAGCCCTTTCATCTGCACAAAGCGAGCAAAGCAACGCGCGCCGTTACCACATTGCTCAACCTCACTACCGTCAGCATTGAAGATGCGGTAATGAAAATCCGTCTCTGGATCGTAAGGAGCTTCAACAATCAGTAATTGGTCAAAACCAACACCAGTATGCCTATCTGCTAAACGGCGGATAAGCTCAGGCGAAAAGAAAACGTTCTGGGTAATACAATCAACAACCATAAAGTCGTTGCCCAGACCGTGCATTTTAGAAAAGTGGAAGTGCATAGTGGTTCAGTTACTCCGGCAAAATGCTTTCTAATTCCCAAAGACTCTCAAGTGTTTCACGCTTACGAACAAGGTGTGCCTTATCTCCATCCACCATCACTTCCGCCACGCGCGGGCGAGTGTTGTAGTTTGAAGACATAACAAAGCCATAGGCACCCGCTGAGCGCACAGCCAGCAAATCATTTGGCTCTAGCACCAAGGCACGGTCTTTACCGATAAAGTCACCCGTTTCACAAATTGGACCCACCAAGTCGTATGTCGTCGCGTCACCTTCACGAGGGGCCACTGGGATGATGTCTTGCCAAGCTTGGTACAACGCAGGACGCATAAGATCGTTCATTGCCGCGTCGATAATCGCGAAATTTTTGTGCTCAGTGTGTTTTAGGAACTCAACCTTGGTCAGAAGCACACCAGCATTAGCGGCAATTGCACGACCCGGTTCAAAGATAAGCTCAAGCTCTGGGTGGTTCTCTAAGCGAGCCAGTAGCGCTTTAGCATAATCCGAAGGTTGTGGTGGCAATTCGTCACGATAAACCACACCAAGACCACCGCCCACATCAAGGTGACGAATATCCACACCGTCAGCGCGCAGTTGGTCGATAAGCGCGAGCAAGCGATCAGTCGCATCGATAAAAGGTTCAATGTCCGTTAGCTGCGAGCCGATGTGACAATCAATACCGTGAACCGCAAGGTTGTCTAGGCTTTGTGCAAACTTGTACACGGCAGGGGCACGGTCGAATGCGATACCGAATTTATTATCACGAAGACCGGTTGAAATATAAGGGTGCGTGTTGGCGTCAACATCTGGGTTAATACGCAGAGAAATTGGCGCAATCACGCCCATTTCACCCGCAACTTGGTTGAGACGCTCAAGCTCTGGTTCAGACTCGACGTTAAAGCATTTAATACCAAGCTCTAGTGCGCGGCGCATCTCTTGTGCCGTTTTACCAACACCAGAGAAAACCACTTTACTTGGATCGCCGCCCGCGGCTACCACACGCTCTAGCTCGCCGCCCGAAACAATATCAAAGCCTGAGCCCAGACGTGCGAGTGCATTAAGTACACCGATGTTCGAGTTTGCTTTCACCGCGTAGCACACAAGGTGTGGATGATCGCCGACAGATTTATCAAACGCATTCCAGTGACGCTCCAGCGTCGCGCGCGAATAAACATAAAGTGGTGTGCCGTATTGCTCGGCTAGTTCGGTAAGTGACGTATTCTCGGCCCAAAGCTGGCCATCGTCCTGATAGTTGAAATAATCCAAATCCTGTATCCCTTTACACTGTGTCGATGGCGGTGGTTATTGTGCTTGCTCGTTTGCTGGCGCTTCTTCTGCTGGAAGATAGAGTGGCCCCATTTGGCCACATCCCGCAAGTCCAACCACAACGAGCATAAAAATTGCCGTAATCGTCTTTTTCATTTTGCATGTCGTGATTATTGAATCAATGCCCCCTATAATCGCACCACGAATTAGAAAAGCAATAGGATTACAAAATGAACGACACGGAATTTCACCAATTAGTCGATGAGCAGATGCAAAACATCGAAGAGGCGATTGACGATTCAGGTGCAGATATCGATTACGAAGTGACAGGCAACGTCATGACGCTAGAATTTGAAGACCGCAGTCAAATCATCATTAACCGCCAAGAGCCTATGCATGAGATTTGGCTAGCGTCTAAATCAGGTGGTTTCCACTTCAAATTGATTGAAGGTAAATGGACATGCTCAAAGACTCAGCTTGAGCTGATGGCGATGGTAAAAGAAGAGTGTGAAAAGCATGCTGGCGAATCTATCGACTGGGTCTAACCCCAATCGATAGTCATTACGCATTAACGGCTTTTGAGTTTCTCGAGTTTGGAGAGCCACCATCATTACGATAAGGAATGATGTAAGGTTCTCCCTCCTCGGCATGCACCAACTGGTAGTACTGAGGAAGGTTAAAGTTAATCAGTTTCGATGACACCTCTCCACCATTATCCACATTGGAGGTGTAGAAGCTGTTCACACTCGCGATCATCTCATCTTTACTGCCACGCATCTGGTGGTAAACCTCAACCTGATTCGACTCATCCAACACATAGATGTTGAAGCCGTTATCCGTGTCTTCAAAGAAGAACTGAATCAAGCCCTCACTCGCAAACCCATCGACCACTTCTGGAAGCTGATACTCTTCTTCGCGATCAAGCATGAGCAGTGGCGAGCCTTGAAGCTTATTGGTCGAGATGCTGCGATAGAAGTCCACCGAGTTCTCAAGCTTTTGGACTGACACGCCGCGACGCTCAAAGAATAAGCCATACATCTGATTCGCGACTTTGAGTGCTTTGAAACGACGACGCTTCTCTTGGTCGATCGGCTTCAATCTCAATTCAATACACTCAGCGAGAAGTTGGTAGACGGTATTTCTCAGCACCCCACGAAGGTTCTTGCTGTAACAGAAAACGTCGACAGACTCTGGCGGCAGCGCATCTTGGTGCATCTTACCCAACACCGTCTTCAGAGCATCAAGCATGGCGGTATCACCTTCAAAATGAAGGGTACGTACTTCATGCCAAGAGTTGCGATAGACCAGATCAACAGAGCCGATGAGGCTCTGCCCTTCGCTACCAAAACTCAGGATATCAACGTTTTTGAGGTCCACTTTAGAGGCTTTTGCCGACAAGTCCTTGGTTGGGTCGTTCTCAAAGTTGATGAACATCGCCAACTGGCTTATTTCACACGGGCTACCAAGCGCCTGCATGCTCGGGCGGCGCTTGCGCAGTGAGAAGGTGTTTCTTAGATCGCTCACCATTTGATAGAACTTGTCGATATCAATATGAGCATCACGCACCACGGAATTGAGTCGTGTTGACTCGGTGATTAAGCCATTGAAAAACGCCCACGCCACGAGCTTACTGAGATACTCGTTATGCTCTAGTGGTGCTTGACCCAAGATTCGGTGCGGGATCAACGGCTGCTTGTACAGGTACCAGCCTGATTGATAGCTCTTACCTTCCTGCACCTCGATAAAGGTAAGGTCAGGTTCGTGTAAGTCAGGCGAGATCTGCGGATTGAGCAGAGTGACCTTACCCGGCAACACCTCAAATGCCGCATACAGCTTACGTGCCAAGATACTGATATCTTGTGGGCTGATCGCAGAAGTAATGTCATTGCGTCGTGCGAACTGGATAAGGTTACGATAGCTAAGCATGAGCGCATCGAGCAAGTCGTTGTGAACACGCATCACCTGCTCAACCTTCCAGTTGCGGCGATCGTCTAGCTCTTGCAATACCTCAAGTGACCAGTTCCATTTTGTCGTCATATGCGACAGCGCTTCACGGCGCCATGGCATAGAGCCAATGCCTGGTTCACGAGAAAGCTTCTCGTGTGTTTTGAGATAGAAACAGCGACGAACAAGGTCGAGACGCGTAGAATCTCCGATACGCTCAAGGTATCGAGTCACCTTTTCAAGCATCAGGTAGTAGGCATCCATCCCGTAGAGATCAGGCTCATGGGCAAAGAAGCGACGCTTAGTGTCGATGCTTAGCAGTTGCGTATGCGGATATTCCCAAGAATAGGCCTCAAGTAAGATCGCCTTTAACACCGATTTATACGGTGAGTCGATACTCTTATAGAGCTGCCATAGGCTAGAGCCAAAGTACTCTTCCGCTGGGATGCGGTTTAAGCGACCGAAGTCGATCCACTCATCGCAATTGATGTGACCTTTTTGGCACATTTCAGCGACATAATCCTCGTAGCATTCCTCCATTTCAGGTGGAACGATTTGCCACAATAGTCGCTGACCACCCAGCCTCACGGCTGAGCGATAGAATTCATCAAGCAATAGCAGGTGTTGTGAGGAGCCACAGTTGTCGCCCGTCATCTCCTCAGAGATGTTGCTGCGAAAACGCTCCTCATCCATCAAGAAGAAGTTCGCTTCTACCCCTAGCCCTTTGGCCCAGTCGGTGATCAATAAGCATTTATTGCTGAGTTTTTCACGAGACTTGGTCGACATCTCAGGTGAAATGCACACCCAGATATCCAAGTCACTCGACGTACTTTGACCAATCGATGAGGTACTACCCATGGTGTAAAGACCAAGGATGTCATTCTCTGTCGGCTCTGGGAGTGGTTGACCAAGCGCTAAGGCGATGTCGTCAAGGAACTGCTGCTGTAGAGCATTCGCTTCAAAACCAAACAGGCCGCATGGGCTTTCTGCTTCATAGAAGCCAGGGATGATGGGGTGATTGAAATGGAAAAGGGCTGGAATCAGTTGGAATACACGCTGTCCTTGGAGATCCATAAGCGCCAGCGCGCGCTCAATACGCTGCTGGTTAAGGGTATCTAACCTTTGGATGAGAGTTTGAGTGTATGCCTGCAAGGGTGATTCCTAGATTCAATCTAACTGCTATTTTGCATAGGTTTTAAACAAAAGAGCGTTCAAAACGTGATCAATGTAACATTTTTATTATAGGCGGTAAAGCAATACTCGGCACTACGACAACTCATACCCACTAATGCGGGACTTGGTTTAGCCTTCCAAATCATAGCGGACAATTCTAACAGTAGTTACCACAACAAATGCGATTAAACTCACAGTATTGATAATATTTGTGATCGGTGAAGTTATCCCTCACTTTGGGTATTGGGAAATCACTAAGCATTTCATAGAGTCGATGGTACGATTACGCTATTGAAACCACCTAGAAGTTTACGAGAACGATATGACACAGACTCAGCCAATTCGAATTGCCACCCGAAAAAGCCCACTTGCTTTGTGGCAGGCTCACTATGTAAAAGATGCCCTGATTGCTGCGCACCCAGGACTCGAGGTTGAGTTGGTGACAATGGTGACCAAAGGTGATGTCATTTTAGATACCCCACTTGCCAAGGTTGGCGGTAAAGGACTTTTCGTAAAAGAGCTCGAAGTGGCGATGCTTGAAGGTCGTGCTGACCTCGCTGTTCACTCGATGAAAGATGTGCCTGTCGACTTTCCTGCGGGACTTGGTCTAGTCACTATCTGCGAGCGCGAAGACCCGCGCGATGCATTTGTCTCTAATACCTATGCGAGCATTAGCGAACTACCACAAGGCGCTGTCGTGGGCACGTGTAGCTTGCGCAGACAATGCCAGCTAAAAGAGCAGCGCCCAGACCTCATCATCAAGGAGCTACGAGGCAATGTCGGCACCCGTCTAGGCAAACTCGACAACGGTGAGTACGACGCCATAATTCTCGCCGCAGCAGGTCTTAAGCGCTTAGAGCTTGAGTCTCGCATTCGCAGCTTTATCGAGCCAGAAGAATCGCTACCTGCCGTTGGTCAAGGTGCAGTTGGCATTGAGTGCCGCCTCGATGATGAGCGTCTTATCAAGCTGCTTGAGCCTTTAAATCATGCGGAAACGGCAGATCGCGTGCGCTGCGAGCGCGCAATGAACCTAACTCTTGAAGGTGGCTGCCAGGTTCCAATCGGCAGCTATTCTTTAATTGATGGCGACAACATCTGGCTACGCGCTTTAGTGGGTGAACCCGATGGTAGCAAAATCATTCGCGGTGAAATCCAAGGTAGTCGCAAAGATGCCGAAGCGTTAGGTGTGCAACTTGCTGACCAGCTCCTAAACGACGGCGCAAAAGAAATTCTAGAGAAACTCTATCAAGATCACGAGTAATGCGAGATGAGAGTACTGGTAACAAGGCCTGAAACCCAAGGTGCCGAACTCTGTAAACAAATCGAACGTATGGGGGGCTTTGCCCTCCACTATCCTCTTATTGACATTTCTTTTCCCACTATTCAAGCAGCCGACAGTGCGCACTTTTGTCAATCAGACATCGTCATCGCCGTCAGCCAATACGCAGTGCAAGGTCTAGAGCACTACCTCAACCGCACCTCCGTTTGCGCGCCTAAACAGGCTATTTATCTTGGCGTTGGTCAAAAAACCGCACATGAATTAAGCAAACTGGTACAACAAAACGTAAACTATCCCTCGATAAGCGACAGTGAGCACCTGCTCGCTTTGCCAGAGCTTGCACAGATTTCAGGACAAGTCGTGACCATCCTCCGAGGTAATGGCGGGCGTGAACTCATTTACGAGCAGTTGACGAAACGCGGTGCATATGTGCAATATCTGGAAATGTATCAGCGTCAGTATCGCTCGTTCGATAAACAAGCCCTCGAGCACTGGCAAGATAGTAAAACTGACACGTTAGTGGTCACAAGCGGTGAACAACTTGAATATTTGCTGTCTCAAGTACCAGAGTCAAACCATGACTGGTTAAGACAACATCAGCTTTTGGTTCCAAGTGAACGAATCGCTAATCTCGCGATGACACAGGGATTTAATAACGTAACGAACACCCAAGGTGCATCGAACTCTACTCTATTTGCTGCTCTCCAGCGTCTAAAAACAGGACTTAACAATGACGAACAAAAATAAAGACGAGCAAATCCAGTCTGAAGACAAACAAGACGTTACTACTCTAGCCACAGAGAACACCCAAGAATCGATCGAGCCTGAAGCGCCAGCATCGGAAGCAGAAAGCCCGCAATCTAAATCACCTGCATTTGAAGAAAAGCAGGGTAAGCGCGGCGTGAAGCTCGGTACCGCTGCCATTATCCTTGCACTGCTGCTTGGCGGTGGCATGACGTTCATGATGCAAAAGCAAGCGGGCGATTATGAAGCTCGCATTGCAAGGCTTGAAGCACAGATTAAAGCATCACAAAGCTCGTTGAGCTCTGAGATGCAGCAGATTCAGGCAGATACGCTGGAACAAGCGAAAACCATGACCCACAAAGCCGAAGTCGTGCTTGGCCAGCAGAAAAAGAGCATTGAAAGCCTGCAACTTGCCGTGGCGGATGTGAAAGGTCGCCGTCCAAATGACTGGCTGTTAGCGGAAGCGGATTACCTGGTTAAACTGGCGGGCCGCAAACTGTTTTTGGAGCATGATGTCGTCAGTGCGACACGCTTGATGGAAAGTGCGGACCAACGTATCGCTGCGCTAAACGACCCAAGCCTTGTATCCCTACGTCAATCCATGGCAAACGACATTACTAAGCTTCGTACCGTGCCTTTGATTGACCGTGACGGGCTAGTACTACGCTTAACCTCACTGCAACGCCAAGTCGACCAACTTCCGCTGGCTAATGCGATCCTTCCTGATGCCCCTGCTGTTGAGAAGCGCCAAGTATCGCAAGACATCTATGACTGGCAAGACAACCTAATGACATCACTGAAGGATTTCTCAGAAAACTTCATTACCTTCCGTAGTCGTGACGGTAACGTGATTCCGCTATTATCCCCAGAACAGCACTTCTATTTGAGAGAGAACATCAAGTCTAAAATCGAGACCGCGATTCGTGCGACCTACGAGGAGCAAGGTGAGATCTACAAGATGTCGCTAGAGACGGCTGAAGAGTGGTCAGAATCCTTCTTCGATATGGATAACAATAGCGTCAAAGAGTTTAACGCTGCACTTGGCAAGCTTAGTCAACAAAACATTCAGGTCGACTATCCAGTTAAGCTAGAAACGCAAGCGAAGCTGTCTGACGTGATCAGCGAGCGTTTACGCCGTGAAGTCACTACCATCATCACGGAGGAGAAATAATGATTCGATTAATTTTTCTCTTCGTCGTCCTTGGCGCAGGTCTATTTGTTGGTACTCAGTTTTCCGGTCAACAAGGCTATGTGCTGATCTCGATTGCTGATAAGACCATCGAGATGAGTGTCACCACGCTTGTGGTGTTTGTGATCGCTGCGCTTGCAGCACTGTTTCTACTTGAGTACATCATCAAGAAAATTCTCTACACCAGCGTGACCACCTTTAATTACTTTAGTGTGCGCAAAATGCGTCGCTCTCGCCGCTATACCAATGAAGGTATCGTTAAGCTACTAGAGGGTGACTGGAAGCTCGCAGAGAAGAAAGTAACTCGCTGGGCGAATTACCACGACATGCCACTACTGTGTTATCTGGTAGCGTCAGAGGCAGCCTTGGGACAAGGTGATAAAGCAAAGCGTGACCACTACCTAGATCTTGCTTCTCAACAAGAAAACTCTGAGCTGGCCGTGCAGCTTACTCGAGCTAAACAAGCAGTCCGCGAAGAAGAATGGGAAGTCGCAGCGTCGACTCTTGAGACATTAAAAGCTGAGCACCCAAGTAACACCATCGTTTTAAGCCTACTGAAGACAACCTATCGCGAACTTGGCGAATGGCAGGCTCTGATTGATCTTCTGCCTAAGCTAAACAAAGCAAAACTTATCGATACTGAAGAGCAAGCGGAATTAGAAGAACGAGCTCAATGTGGCCTGCTAGAGGATATTGCAAGCCAGCAAGGCAGTGAGGGCTTAATCAGCCATTGGAATAAACTACCTCGTAAGACACGCCAAAGCACGCACTTAGTCGGATGCTTCACCAAGCAGCTAATTGCTCGTAAGGCAGACGCAGAAGCGTTCACTGTTATCAAAGAGACGCTCAAGAAGCAGGGGCATGACGAGCTGTATACGTTGCTACCAGAACTTAACCTAGCAGACGCGCATCCCGTTGTTGTGATGCTCGAAGATGTCGTGAAGAAGCAACCAGATAATGCAAAAGCACAAAGCGCATTAGCACAGTTCTATTTCCGTGATGAAAAATGGCCACAAGCACAGCGTCATTTCGAGCGTGCGTTGTCTATCCGACCAGATGTCTCCGATTATGCCTATTTGGCAGACACGCTAGAGAAACAGAACCTGACTAAAGCAGCAGGTGAAGTTTCTCGTAAGGCGTTGACCCTAATCGAAAGTAAATAAGCTATTAGTCTATGCATAAAAAGCTCCCTTGGGAGCTTTTTTTATAGCTGGAAATCGTCCAATGCTTGAAGCGTGAGTCGATTAGTAAAGGCATTCACTCTGGTATGAACGGGGCTCCAACCAAGCAAAAATCGTTGATAATCCGCCCATGCCAGCCCCAATAACGCGCGCCACTCCTGACACACATCATTAGAGTCAACGTCGAATTGATATTCCTCTAAAGCCACCTTCAGCGCTTGAAAGTAAAACTCAACATAGTCGTCGATCGATAGCTGCGCATCATCAAAATTGAGCACTGTGGTGAAGAACAGAGCCACATCTTTTACGCCCACACCACCGCCAACGTATTGGAAATCCACCGCGCTGACCTCGGAGCCTGATTGATTAAAGCAAAAATTGGCAAGCTTCGCATCACCATGCACCAAGGTCTGATATCGACAGCGATTAAGTATGTCATCAATACGCTTAGCCGCCTGTTTGTATCGGCTTGGCGTCATTGCTTGCCATTCGTCGGGGCGGGTAGGCAAATGCCAATAGGTTCCCTGCTCCCAAAGGCCTACAGGCTTCGTATCGAGCCAAAAGGCATGAAAGCGGGCTAGCCAGCTCAATACGGCTTTTACTTCATCCATCGTTGGCTTTTTTACCACTCTCGCACGTTCTTGAAGCCTGAGATCCTCCAAAACGAGGTCATAGTGCGAACCATGGTTGATCGCCGCTAAACAGCCTGGTGCCCAGCCAAAAGGCATTTGAGAGACGTATTGCCGATACCAATTAAACTCAACCTGATAGGACTTCAATTTCCTCTCGTTCGATAACTGGGTGTTCCATCCTTTCGGATGATACTCCGGCGCCAGCTCTGGCAAGTCGATCGACTTAATGACCATACTTGGCAGCCCTGGATTGTCCGTAGTTACTCTAAACAACTGTCCATAGCCACTCCAAAGGCTCTGTATCGGCTCTTTAGAGATCACTCGATGCGTTTCACCAATCAGTTTTTTTATTGCCAACGTTGGCTCATACGGGCTGGAACTCAAACCTCAAATACCTCTAGAAATAGAAACTGATGCTCACTGTGACAGACAATACCATTAAACTGAAGGGTTAGTCAGGTAAGTAGTAAGTATGGGGTTTTTGAGGAACTGCAGATAAGAAAAAGCCCGCTGATTTCTCAGCGGGCTTTCTAATGTGGCGGAGAGATAGGGATTTGAACCCTAGAACCGCTATTAACGGTTGCCGGTTTTCAAGACCGGTGCTTTCGACCACTCAGCCATCTCTCCACAAATTGTCATCAACAGATTAGTACACTGATGATGTGGTTACTTACTATTGCAAGTAACAGTATTTAAAGCCTGGCGATGTCCTACTCTCACATGGGGAAGCCCCACACTACCATCGGCGCTATTGCGTTTCACTTCTGAGTTCGGCATGGAATCAGGTGGGTCCACAACGCTATGGTCGCCAAGCAAATTCTGTTTTGCCTTCAGATTTTCTGAAAATCTGAAAACAATAAATCTGGAAAACTGATTTTAAAAGTCTAAATACACATTCAATGTTCTACTTTGAGTCCATCAAAACCCTTTGGGTGTTGTATGGTTAAGCCTCACGGGCAATTAGTACAGGTTAGCTCAACGCCTCACAACGCTTACACACCCTGCCTATCAACGTTCTAGTCTCGAACAACCCTTTAGGACACTTAAAGTGCCAGGGAAGACTCATCTCAGGGCTCGCTTCCCGCTTAGATGCTTTCAGCGGTTATCGATTCCGAACTTAGCTACCGGGCAATGCGTCTGGCGACACAACCCGAACACCAGAGGTTCGTCCACTCCGGTCCTCTCGTACTAGGAGCAGCCCCCTTCAATCTTCCAACGCCCACGGCAGATAGGGACCGAACTGTCTCACGACGTTCTAAACCCAGCTCGCGTACCACTTTAAATGGCGAACAGCCATACCCTTGGGACCGACTTCAGCCCCAGGATGTGATGAGCCGACATCGAGGTGCCAAACACCGCCGTCGATATGAACTCTTGGGCGGTATCAGCCTGTTATCCCCGGAGTACCTTTTATCCGTTGAGCGATGGCCCTTCCATTCAGAACCACCGGATCACTATGACCTGCTTTCGCACCTGCTCGAATTGTCATTCTCGCAGTCAAGCGGGCTTATGCCATTGCACTAACCTCACGATGTCCAACCGTGATTAGCCCACCTTCGTGCTCCTCCGTTACTCTTTGGGGAGGAGACCGCCCCAGTCAAACTACCCACCAGGCACTGTCCTCATCCCCGATTAGGGGACCAAGTTAGAACATCAACACTACAAGGGTGGTATTTCAAGGACGGCTCCACTAATACTGGCGTACTAGTTTCAAAGCCTCCCACCTATCCTACACATGTAGGGTCAATGTTCAGTGCCAAGCTGTAGTAAAGGTTCACGGGGTCTTTCCGTCTAGCCGCGGGTACACTGCATCTTCACAGCGATTTCAATTTCACTGAGTCTCGGGTGGAGACAGCGTGGCCATCATTACGCCATTCGTGCAGGTCGGAACTTACCCGACAAGGAATTTCGCTACCTTAGGACCGTTATAGTTACGGCCGCCGTTTACCGGGGCTTCGATCAAGAGCTTCGACCTAAGTCTAACCCCATCAATTAACCTTCCGGCACCGGGCAGGCGTCACACCGTATACGTCATCTTACGATTTTGCACAGTGCTGTGTTTTTAATAAACAGTTGCAGCCACCTGGTATCTGCGACTCCCCATAGCTCCATCCGCAAGGGACTTCACCGCGAGGAGCGTACCTTCTCCCGAAGTTACGGTACCATTTTGCCTAGTTCCTTCACCCGAGTTCTCTCAAGCGCCTTGGTATTCTCTACCCGACCACCTGTGTCGGTTTGGGGTACGATTCCTTACAATCTGAAGCTTAGAGGCTTTTCCTGGAAGCATGGCATCAATGACTTCACTACCGTAGTAGCTCGACATCGTGTCTCAGCCTTAAAGAGAGCCGGATTTACCTAACTCTCAAGCCTACGCACTTGAACCTGGACAACCGTCGCCAGGCCCACCTAGCCTTCTCCGTCCCCCCATCGCAATTGTAAGAAGTACGGGAATATTAACCCGTTTCCCATCGACTACGCCTTTCGGCCTCGCCTTAGGGGTCGACTCACCCTGCCCCGATTAACGTTGGACAGGAACCCTTGGTCTTCCGGCGAGGAGGTTTTTCACCCCCTTTATCGTTACTCATGTCAGCATTCGCACTTCTGATACCTCCAGCAGACCTTACAATCCACCTTCAACGGCTTACAGAACGCTCCCCTACCCAATATACAAAGTATATTGCCGCAGCTTCGGTTTATAGCTTAGCCCCGTTACATCTTCCGCGCAGGCCGACTCGACTAGTGAGCTATTACGCTTTCTTTAAATGATGGCTGCTTCTAAGCCAACATCCTAGCTGTCTAAGCCTTCCCACATCGTTTCCCACTTAGCTATAATTTGGGACCTTAGCTGGCGGTCTGGGTTGTTTCCCTCTCCACGACGGACGTTAGCACCCGCCGTGTGTCTCCCGGATAGTACTTACTGGTATTCGGAGTTTGCAAAGGGTTGGTAAGTCGGGATGACCCCCTAGCCTTAACAGTGCTCTACCCCCCAGTAGTATTCGTCCGAGGCTCTACCTAAATAGATTTCGGGGAGAACCAGCTATCTCCAGGTTTGATTGGCCTTTCACCCCTAGCCACAAGTCATCCGCTAATTTTTCAACATTAGTCGGTTCGGTCCTCCAGTTGATGTTACTCAACCTTCAACCTGCCCATGGCTAGATCACCTGGTTTCGGGTCTATATCCAGAGACTGAACGCCCAGTTAAGACTCGGTTTCCCTACGGCTCCCCTAAACGGTTAACCTTGCCACTGAATATAAGTCGCTGACCCATTATACAAAAGGTACGCAGTCACACTACGAAGGTGCTCCTACTGCTTGTACGTACACGGTTTCAGGTTCTATTTCACTCCCCTCACAGGGGTTCTTTTCGCCTTTCCCTCACGGTACTGGTTCACTATCGGTCAGTCAGTAGTATTTAGCCTTGGAGGATGGTCCCCCCATATTCAGACAGGATATCACGTGTCCCGCCCTACTCGATTTCACTGATGATGAGATGTCGGTTACGGGGCTATCACCCTGTATCGCGGCACTTTCCAGAGCCTTCACCTGTCTCATTAAAAGCTTAAGGGCTAATCCAATTTCGCTCGCCGCTACTTTCGGAATCTCGGTTGATTTCTCTTCCTCGGGGTACTTAGATGTTTCAGTTCCCCCGGTTCGCCTCGCTGAGCTATGTATTCACTCAGCGATACCTGCTTATGCAGGTGGGTTTCCCCATTCAGGGATCTCAGACTCAAAGGTTATTACTACCTAATCTGAGCTTATCGCAAGTTATTACGCCTTTCATCGCCTCTGACTGCCAAGGCATCCACCGTGTACGCTTAGTCACTTAACCATACAACCCCAAAGGGTCTTTCTATTTGTCTTCACTTTTGAAAAGTGAAAGCAAACGGTCAAACAACCAAAGTTGTCTGCAATTTTTATACATGATGCAGACTCGATTTTGCCGGACTCAAATATGAATTACTTTCGTAATTCCCAAGAACACTTGAATGTGTGTTGGTACCTAATCAAAAGATTAGGATTTGAGAACTTTTAATTGAATAAGAATAATCAATTCTTATTCGTCAGCTTTCCAAATTTTTAAAGAGCTTGATTCGCTTTCTATTTAAAGAAAGAAACCATTTTTAAGAACACTTAAGCAAATGCGCTTAAAGATGGTGGAGCTAAGCAGGATCGAACTGCTGACCTCCTGCGTGCAAGGCAGGCGCTCTCCCAGCTGAGCTATAGCCCCATCAGTGTTTGATGCTTACCGCCAATCATCTGGGAGGAAGATTGGTGGGTCTGAGTGGACTTGAACCACCGACCTCTCGCTTATCAGGCGAACGCTCTAACCACCTGAGCTACAGACCCAAGCATCGTCTTTAATTCATAAACCGTATCAATCTGTGTGAACACTCATCGCAATAATCTATTCGTATAAGGAGGTGATCCAGCCCCAGGTTCCCCTAGGGCTACCTTGTTACGACTTCACCCCAGTCATGAACCACAAAGTGGTGAGCGTCCTCCCGAAGGTTAAACTACCCACTTCTTTTGCAGCCCACTCCCATGGTGTGACGGGCGGTGTGTACAAGGCCCGGGAACGTATTCACCGTGGCATTCTGATCCACGATTACTAGCGATTCCGACTTCATGGAGTCGAGTTGCAGACTCCAATCCGGACTACGACGCACTTTTTGGGATTCGCTCACTTTCGCAAGTTGGCCGCCCTCTGTATGCGCCATTGTAGCACGTGTGTAGCCCTACTCGTAAGGGCCATGATGACTTGACGTCGTCCCCACCTTCCTCCGGTTTATCACCGGCAGTCTCCCTGGAGTTCCCACCCGAAGTGCTGGCAAACAAGGATAAGGGTTGCGCTCGTTGCGGGACTTAACCCAACATTTCACAACACGAGCTGACGACAGCCATGCAGCACCTGTCTCTCAGTTCCCGAAGGCACAAGACTGTCTCCAGTCTCTTCTGAGGATGTCAAGAGTAGGTAAGGTTCTTCGCGTTGCATCGAATTAAACCACATGCTCCACCGCTTGTGCGGGCCCCCGTCAATTCATTTGAGTTTTAATCTTGCGACCGTACTCCCCAGGCGGTCTACTTAACGCGTTAGCTCCGAAAGCCACGGCTCAAGGCCACAACCTCCAAGTAGACATCGTTTACGGCGTGGACTACCAGGGTATCTAATCCTGTTTGCTCCCCACGCTTTCGCATCTGAGTGTCAGTATCTGTCCAGGGGGCCGCCTTCGCCACCGGTATTCCTTCAGATCTCTACGCATTTCACCGCTACACCTGAAATTCTACCCCCCTCTACAGTACTCTAGTCAGCCAGTTTCAAATGCAGTTCCGAGGTTGAGCCCCGGGCTTTCACATCTGACTTAACTAACCACCTGCATGCGCTTTACGCCCAGTAATTCCGATTAACGCTCGCACCCTCCGTATTACCGCGGCTGCTGGCACGGAGTTAGCCGGTGCTTCTTCTGCAGCTAACGTCAAATGATGCCGCTATTAACGACACCCACCTTCCTCACTGCTGAAAGTGCTTTACAACCCGAAGGCCTTCTTCACACACGCGGCATGGCTGCATCAGGCTTGCGCCCATTGTGCAATATTCCCCACTGCTGCCTCCCGTAGGAGTCTGGACCGTGTCTCAGTTCCAGTGTGGCTGATCATCCTCTCAGACCAGCTAGGGATCGTCGCCTTGGTGAGCCATTACCTCACCAACTAGCTAATCCCACCTGGGCATATCCTGACGCGAGAGGCCCGAAGGTCCCCCTCTTTGAGCCGAAGCTATTATGCGGTATTAGCCATCGCTTCCAATGGTTATCCCCCACATCAGGGCAATTTCCCAGGCATTACTCACCCGTCCGCCGCTCGACGCCGTTAACGTTCCCCGAAGGTTCAGTTAACTCGTTTCCGCTCGACTTGCATGTGTTAGGCCTGCCGCCAGCGTTCAATCTGAGCCATGATCAAACTCTTCAATTTAAAGTTTTGATTCCCTAAATAAATAGGGGAGGCTCAATGAATACTGATTCTATCTAACGATAGTGAATTGACTGTGCCAAGTCCGAAGACTTGAATTGGTCACTCAGTTCATTGAAAACCTAATTTGAAACCAAAGTTTCTAATTTGATTATCATCAACGAGTGCCCACACAGATTGATAGGTTTAAATTTTTAAAGAACGTTTCTTCGAGAGGCTAAACTTTCGTTTTTGAGCCTTTCGGCTTTTCTCTCGAAGTGGGCGGCCATTTTAACTAGATAACCTGTCGTGTCAACCACTTTTTCAAATTATTTTCGTTTAGGCTTTTTGCCCGCCAAACCTGTTGGGCTCTTGCTTTGCTGCCCTCCCGTTTGGTGTGGTGCGCATTATAGGGAGAATGAGAAGCCGCGCAACCCCTTTTTCAATATTTTTTAGAAAAAACGTTCTTTTGATTGAAATACCATCAAAAAACAAAAAGGAGAGTATAAAAACTCTCCTTTTAGCCACAAATCACTAACAATTAGATAAATGCGTACGCATCACCATACATGTGATCAGACTTAGCTTGCTTGTTTTGCGTGAACTGTTCACGTGCAGCGCCAGCCATTTCGAAACGGCCTGCTATATAGATATCGAAATCAGCCAGTGAATCAAAATCTTCACTCACCGCTTGAAGTACGTTGCCTTGTTTACCGGTCCACTCAGCCAAAGTTTCTTCAATAACAGGAATGAACTGAATGCGCTCATGAGCATTAGCGATGTCAGTTAGCTCTTGTTTGGCATATAGCTGAGCCTCATCGCGACCACCCCAATATAGATAGATAGGCTGCGCAATGTTTTGGCTGATGCAGTGATCAAGAATAGAACGTACATAGCTAAAGCCTGTGCCACCGGCAATCAGTAGAATTGGGCGTTGGCTATCTTCACGAATCCATGCTTCGCCATGAGGGGCATCAATCTGAATGTCGCCACCCACTTCAAGTGCATGCTTCATTGATTCAACCACTTCTAGCGCATAAGCATTGTGCTCCGCAGCACCAATGTGGAGTTCGATCTCGCCTTCATGACGGCAAGGGCTGCTAGCAATAGAGAACGGACGCTTGTCGGCCTCACCCATTACTACCATTAAATATTGACCTGCTTTAAAGCTAACAGGCTGTTCTGGGTGCAGCAAAATCTGATAGGTATTCGCTGCTAAAGGCTCAATAGACTTAACTTTACAATTGATGGTCATGGTTTATCTCTTTTACTCGTCTCCAAAGGTGATCACCAAATCACTCTTTGGATAAGCAAGGCAGGAGAACATCCAACCTTGCTGCTTTTCTTTCTCGGTAAGTAATGGTTCCAAATCATAGTCCACCGTACCCGACTCGATACGGCATAAACAAGAAGCGCAGGCCCCCACCTGGCAGCGGTGAGGAAAAGCAAGATTCTGGTTGAGCGCAGCCTCTAACACTGTCTGCCCTTCTTCGACTATAAACTCAAGGTTTTGAGGCTTGAGCACTACTCGCTTTGTCATAGGATATTGAGTTCATCCCAAATGCTGTCTATCTTTGCAACCAATGCTGGGTCTTTTTTAATTGGTATGCCCCACTCACGCGTCACTTCGTCTTCAAGTTTATTGGTTGCATCTAAATAAGCTCTAGAGGTGCTATCGTTGACCAGCAATGTATCTCTGGACGGGTCCATTCTCGTGGTGATCGCCCAAATCACGTCATTCCAATCACGCACGTTCACGTCTTGGTCGCAGGCAACAATAAACTTAGCCGCCAGATAAGGTGAGAGTATAGTCTCTACTCCTTTCATTACCTCAATAGCTTGACCTGCGCGTTGCTTATCTAGAGTCAGCAGTACCATACGATTTGTACCCGTTCCCGGTGCAATATACAAGTCAGTCACTTCTGGATATTGAGCTGTAACCTGTTTCGTCAATAAGGTTTCATCCCAACTATTCGAGCGCTCGATATCTTGTGCCGTTTGATACTTGGCCGCCTCCAGCTCCAACTCTGCATCCCACTTAATTGTGGCATCCAGTCCCATTTTGGAACCTAAACCGGTAAGCGGTGATGCAAAGTCCAAAGAATCTATTGGCGTGCTTTCAATCATCAAGGTATCGCGACTCGGTACCATATGATCATTCATAGCTTGGGTGACTTGCTGCCAGTCGCGGCCATTGACGCTTTCATCACATACAATGACAAACTTGGTGTACATGAACTGACGCAAGAAAGACCATACCCCCATCATCACACGCTTAGCATGCCCTGGGTATTGCTTCTTCATGGTTACTACCGCCATGCGATACGAACATCCTTCTGGCGGAAGATAGAAGTCTTCAATTTCCGGGAACTGCTTTTGCAAGATAGGCACAAAGACTTCGTTCAGCGACACCCCGAGTACTGCCGGTTCATCTGGCGGGCGGCCTGTATAGGTGCTGTGATAGATAGGGTTTTCACGCATAGTAATGTGCGTAATGGTAAAGACGTGGTGCTTTTCTTTTTCGTTGTAGTAGCCTGTGTGGTCTCCATACGGACCTTCATCGGCAAATTCTTGCGGATCGATATAACCCTCAAGAACAATTTCGGCACTCGCTGGCACTTCAAGATCGTTGCTAACCGATTTGACCACTTCGGTACGTTCGCCGCGCAGCAATCCCGCAAACGCATATTCAGACAAAGTATCCGGTACGGGGGTGACCGCCCCAAGGATGGTGGCCGGGTCGGCGCCAAATGCGACTGAGACTGGGAACGGTTTTCCGGGATTACTTTCCATCCAGTCTCTTAGATCAAGCGCCCCACCACGATGTGCCAGCCAGCGCATGATGATCTTATTCTTGGCTATCTTCTGTTGGCGATAGATACCTAAATTTTGACGCTTCTTATTCGGACCTTTGGTGACCGTGAGTCCCCAAGTTAGCAAGGGTGCGACGTCATCAGGCCAACAACTCATCACTGGGATTTTATCAAGGTCGACCTCATCACCTTGCCAAACGACTTGTTGGCAAGCAGCCTTACGCAGCCTTTTGGCCGGCATGTGCAGCACTTTCTTAAATAGAGGGATTTTATTGATCGCGTCTTTAAAGCCACGCGGTGGCTCAGGTTCTTTTAAGTAGGCCAGTAGTTTACCCACTTCTCTAAGCTCTGATACCTGCTCTCGTCCCATCCCCATCGCCACTCGCTGTGGCGTGCCGAAGAGATTAGTCAATACCGGCATGTCGTAGCCGATTGGATTTTCGAACAGCAATGCTGGTCCACCAGCTCGCAGAGTCCTATCGCTGATCTCCGTCATTTCATAATCAGGGTCGACGGGATGCGAGATGCGCTTGAGCAGCCCCTGGCTTTCCAGGTGCTGAGTGAAATCACGTAAGTCCTTGTAAATCATAGGGGATACTTCGCCTTGAAAGATGGTGCCATTATATACGTAAATCTATCATCTAGCGAAATGTCCTCTCAACTAACCAAAGAGGCAAACAAATTCAGTTAGTTCGACAACGCCTGCAAAATAAGACTCGATTTGACCTGGCTATTGGTTGAAAGCACATCTCTTACCCAACCACTATGACCATTCTGCGCTAGCTGTGTCGCCACAAAGCTTGCATCTTCGACTCTTGTCATTCGCGTCACCAAGAAGGTTTTCACCTCACTTGGGAGTGGCGTAATTTGAGCAAGCTCAGTGATCGCCTGGCGCTTGAGACTAGGGTTACGTGCCGCTGCCATAATCTGCTTCTGTGCAAACGGTGAAGAGACACTCGCCAGCCTCTCTAGCTCTGCTTGGCTATGATAGTCGGCGCGCATTTTCCACAGTAAGTCATACAAAGCTTCGTCTTCGTTAACTTGAGCCATACGTACTAAGACTCGTGTCGATGGCAACCATTCCGTGATCTTGGCTTCGGTAAGCTGTTGTGTAATGTAGGCGTTTGCTTTGGGTGACAAACTGTCAAACTCTCTAACGAGTAAGTCTTCGCGAATCTTACGTTCATAGTCACTGCCCTGTGACAACCAATCACGCAAAACTAGCTGTTCACTTTCAGCCTGAAGGATGAATTCCAAAGTTTTTTGGTCGCTGTTCCAACGCTTTATGAGACGTGCTGATATGGCGGGATAATTAAAGGCAGGGATCGAAAATTCATAACCATCACCGCGCTCGAGCATAGTATAAGTAGGCGGCAGGGATTTTTGACCTTGTACGAAAATGGCCATTTTAGGGGAAAGAATACGCTCACTCTCTTCAAGATGCTTGAGCAGCAAAAATCTCGCTACCTCTTGTTGAGGCAACGCGAGTCGATTTAACGCAAATCTGAGGCTGTCGGTGTCGTCTTGTTCCACCAACAATAAAAAATCGTCGACTTTCTGCAAAACCACAGGGCTTTGCATCCAGTGATCAACCTCCTGCTGCGTCATTTCCTTAGACGCATAAACTGGCTGTGAAAATGACACTGCCAATACGAGGAGTAAAGACGCTAACCATCCTTGTAGCATATTAACCTCCTGTTAACACACTCAGTATTGTGCGCGCGAAACAGGGGAAGTGCAAACAAAAACGTCACCCCTATGGGGTGACGTTTAAAATTTGAGACTCGTTGTCCGCTTTGCGGACTCGATTAACGATTACTGACGACGCATCGCATCAAAGAACTCATCGTTAGTCTTCGTCATTGCAAGCTTGTCGATTAGGAATTCCATCGCATCGATTTCGCCCATTGGGTGAACAATCTTACGTAGGATCCACATCTTCTGTAGCTCATCGGCTTTCGTCAGTAGCTCTTCGCGACGTGTACCTGAACGGTTGAAATCAATCGCTGGGAATACACGCTTCTCGGCAATCTTACGGTTTAGGTGAAGTTCCATGTTACCTGTACCTTTAAACTCTTCGTAGATAACTTCATCCATCTTAGAGCCAGTATCCACTAGCGCTGTTGCGATGATAGTTAGGCTGCCGCCTTCTTCTACGTTACGAGCTGCACCGAAGAAACGCTTAGGACGGTGTAGTGCGTTCGCGTCAACACCACCAGTAAGAACCTTACCTGATGAAGGTACTACCGTGTTGTAAGCACGAGCTAGACGAGTGATAGAATCCAGTAGGATAACCACGTCTTTCTTGTGTTCAACAAGACGCTTCGCTTTCTCGATAACCATTTCCGCAACTTGAACGTGACGAGACGCTGGCTCATCAAACGTCGATGCCACTACTTCACCTTTAACTAGGCGCTGCATCTCAGTTACTTCTTCCGGACGTTCGTCGATAAGAAGAACCATCAATTCACATTCAGGGTGGTTGTGGGCAATGCTCTGCGCAATGTTTTGCAGCAGCATGGTTTTACCCGCTTTAGGTGGTGCAACGATAAGACCACGTTGACCTTTACCTATTGGAGACGCGAGATCAAGAACACGTGCAGTAATGTCTTCTGTTGAGCCGTTACCACGCTCCATAGTCATGCGCTCATTAGCATGCAGAGGGGTTAGGTTTTCAAACAGGATCTTGTTACGTGCGTTATCTGGCTTGTCAGCGTTAACAGTGTTTACTTTTAGAAGTGCGAAATAGCGCTCGCCATCTTTTGGTGGGCGAATCTTACCGGCAATCGAGTCACCTGTACGCAGGTTGAAACGACGGATCTGACTTGGAGAAACGTAGATATCATCTGGGCCAGCAAGGTATGAACTGTCTGCGCTACGCAGGAAACCAAAACCATCTTGAAGAATCTCTAAGACCCCGTCACCAAAGATATCTTCACCACTTTTCGCATGGGCTTTTAAGATGGCGAAGATGATGTCTTGCTTACGCAGACGAGCTAAGTTTTCCAGACCAAGAGATTCGCCAAGTTTAACGAGCTCAGAAACAGGTCTGTTCTTCAATTCTGTTAAGTTCATTGTGGTGGATGTTTGTTTAGTCAAAATAGGATCTGTTTTGTTGTTAAGAAGGATTTGGTCACAGGATCGACCAAGAAGTGAACACTTGTTTAATTAACGTGCGATAAATTATCACTAAAAAAGAGTCTAGTCTAGCTTTGAAAAAAACAAAACCGTGTATTTGTTAAGATACACGGTTTTCGTTACTTCTCATTATAAGTTCTCGTCTAAGAACTCTTTTAGCTGAGTTTTTGACAGTGCGCCAACCTTAGTTGCTGCCACTCCGCCATCTTTGAAAAGTAGTAGCGTTGGAATGCCACGAATACCAAACTTAGGTGGAGTACCTGCGTTTTGGTCGATGTTTAGCTTGCCGATAGTGAGTTTGCCTTCGTACTCATCTGCGATTTCATCGAGGATTGGGGCAATCATCTTACAAGGACCACACCACTCCGCCCAGAAGTCAACAAGAACCGGGCCTGCAGCATTAATTACGTCAGTTTCAAAACCGTCATCCGTCAGCTGCAAAATCTTTTCACTCATCTTTCACTCCGATATTTTTTGTATTGATGAGATAATCACCAACAATTAGATCTCCTATTGGAATGTATTTACCTTCGTATTGCAAGCTTAAGCTGATATTCTATACCGATGAAAAAGACGCATATCACAGAGCAAAAGTTCGCCGATTTAGATTTGCACCCGCAAATCATTGAAGGATTGGAAAAAAAAGGGTTCGAATACTGTACCCCTATCCAAGCCTTGGCGCTGCCGGTACTGCTCGCCGGCCAAGATATTGCAGGACAGGCCCAAACCGGGACGGGGAAAACGCTTGCGTTTCTCACTGCTACCTTTAACCATCTGTTAAATACGCCTGAACATGAAGGCCGCAAAGCGACACAACCGCGCGCGATCATCATGGCTCCAACGCGCGAACTTGCTATCCAGATCCACAATGATGCCAAGCCGCTCATTGAAAGCACAGGTCTGAAAACAGCACTTGCGTATGGTGGTGATAGCTACGACAAGCAACTTGCTAAGCTGGAACAAGGCGTCGATATTCTTATCGGTACCTGTGGTCGTATTATCGATTTCTACAAGCAGCGTGTTTTTAACCTCAACAACATTCAGGCTGTAGTGCTTGATGAAGCCGACCGTATGTTCGACCTTGGCTTTATTAAAGACATTCGCTTTTTGTTCCGCCGTATGCCTGAGCCTAAAGACCGTCTCAACATGCTGTTCTCTGCGACCTTGTCATACCGTGTACAAGAGCTTGCGTTCGAACACATGCATAACCCTGAGCACGTGGTTGTTGAGCCTGAGCAAAAGACGGGTCACCGCATTCAAGAAGAGCTGTTCTACCCATCAAACAATGAAAAGATGGCCCTGCTGCAAACGCTGGTAGAGGAAGAATGGCCGGATCGCGCTATTATCTTCGCTAACACCAAACATAAATGTGAAAAAGTATGGGGTCACCTAGCCGCTGACGGCCATCGCGTTGGTCTTTTGACTGGTGATGTACCACAGAAGAAGCGTGAGAAGATCCTTGAGCAATTCACAAAAGGTGATGTGGACATTCTGGTTGCGACGGACGTTGCAGCACGTGGTCTACACATCCCTCAAGTGACGCACGTATTCAACTACGACCTACCTGACGACTGTGAAGATTACGTTCACCGTATTGGCCGTACAGGTCGTGCTGGTGCAAGTGGTCACTCAATCAGCTTTGCTTGTGAAGAGTACGCGATCAACCTGCCAGCGATTGAAGAGTATATCGAGCACTCCATTCCAGTGTCTGACTATGACTCAAGCGCACTGTTGACCGAGCTGCCTGCGCCACTCGTAATGAAGAGCCGCAACTCAGGTCCTCGTCGCACGAATACAGGTGGCTCACGACCATCAAATAGAAAGCCTCAAAGAAGGCCAAGATCACCAAGGTCGTAATAGACCGAGATCTGACATAAGCAGTAATCTGAACAGGAAGTAAGCAGTTTTTATGAGTCTCGCAGTGAATTCTTCACCTTTGTATGCGGCTATCGATCTTGGCTCCAACAGTTTCCATATGTTGGTTGTACGTCATATCGATGGCAGCATTCAGACCATGGCCAAGATTAAGCGCAAGGTGCGTTTGGCCGCAGGCCTTGATGATGAGATGGCCCTCAGTCAAGAAGCGATGCAGCGTGGTTGGGATTGTCTTAGTCTTTTCGCGGAAAGGCTGCAAGACATTCCAAAAGAAAACATCCGTATCGTCGGTACCGCAACACTGCGTACCGCGACTAATGTCGATGTATTCCTAACCAAGGCTAATCAAATATTGGGCTACCCAATCCAAGTGATCAGCGGTGAAGAAGAAGCGGCGACCATCTATAAAGGTGTGGCTCATACGTCTGGCGGCACTGGCCGTCGCCTTGTGGTCGATATTGGCGGTGCTAGTACCGAGCTTATTATTGGCGAAGGGTTCGAGCCAAAAGCGTTGACCAGTTTGAAAATGGGCTGCGTGACTTGGCTAGAGCGTTTCTTCAAAGACCGCCAGCTAAACAAAGCCAACTTCGAACGCGCTATCGAAGGCGCCAAACAGACACTCGCCCCAATTCTAGAGCAGTATCAGGGATTGGGCTGGGACGTGTGTGTGGGTGCCAGTGGCACAGTTCAAGCTCTGCAAGAGATCATGCTGGCGCAAGGTATGGATGAGGTCATCACTCATGCCAAACTCAAGCGACTGCAAAAACAAGCGATGCAAGCCGATCATCTTGAAGAGCTCGATATTGATGGTCTAACGCTGGAACGGGCTTTGGTTTTCCCAAGCGGCCTGTCGATATTGATTGCCATATTTGAGCTACTCAATATCGACTCCATGACGCTTGCGGGCGGCGCGCTGCGTGAGGGTATGGTGTATGACATGGTTAAAGAGCTGCAACAAGATGACATTCGTGCGCGCACGATTAATAGCGTGCAAACCCGTTGTCAGCTCGATGTGGAATACGGCGATCAAGTTGCGGCTACTGCCACCAGCTTATTGGTGAGCTGTGGTAACGAAAGCTGGATTGAAGAGCCACATGCCATTGCACTGCTTGAAGCAGCATCAAAACTGCATGAAATCGGCCTCACCTTAGACTTTAAAAAGGCCGGTGAGCATAGTGCGTACTTACTTCAGAACTTAGATTTGCCGGGTTTCACTCGTGCGCAAAAGCATCTGCTAGCTGAAGTGGTTCGTCGATACAAAGACCAACTGACACCACTGCCATCGCAGCATGCTTTGTCTACACAGAGTGCGGAGCGAGTTCTGAGATTGTTGCGCTTATCAGTGATCATTACTCACCGCCGTCAGCGTGATCTGCAGCCTCAATTTGCGGTGCAGTGTGAGGGCAACAGCCTAACGCTCTCTATTGATAAGCAGTGGTTAGAAGCCCATCCACTGTCAGCGGCAGAGCTTGAAATCGAGTCTAACCGACAATCAGATGCCGGTTGGCCACTGACGATTCAGGCAGTCTAAGCCTGATTCAAGCGGCTCAAGCTGATTACTGTGAAAAAAAATCCCGAACCAAACCGTTCGGGATTTTTTACATTTTGCTTCTAGAGACTCATTAGGCTTTTACGCCTGTTACCTTTAACTCTGGGTTCACTGCTGTCAGCTTCTTCACCAAGAAATTGAGCAGCACGCCGTACATTGGTACAAACAGACCAAGACTAATCACCAGTTTGAAGCCGTAGTCGACCAAGGCGATCTCCGTCCAGTGCTCTGCCATAAACGGATCTGGGCTTTGGTAGAATGCGATAGCAAAGAAAGCCAGCGTATCCAGCGCGTTACCAAACAGTGTTGAACATGTCGGAGCCACCCACCACTGCTTCATTTGGCGCAGACGGTTGAAAACATGCACATCTAGTATTTGTCCCAGCAGGTAAGCCATAAAGCTTGCCGCAGCGATACGAGCAACAAACAGGTTAAATTCACCCAAGTGCCCAAAGCCTTGGAACTGCCCTTCAAAGAACAATACCGATAATCCATACGACACCGCCAACGCAGGCAGCATGACTAAGAAGATGATCTTACGGGCTAAACCAGCACCAAAGATACGTACGGTCAGATCGGTCGCAAGGAAAATGAATGGGAAAGTAAATGCGCCCCACGTGGTGTGGAAACCGAAAATAGTAAACGGTAGCTGCACCAAGTAGTTACTGGATGCGATGATCACCAAGTGAAATAGAACGAGAAATGTCAGAGCTTTGCGCTGCTGCACAGGAGAAAACGGATTCATATTGTACCTTTTTCGTTTTGCTTGGGGTTGAGGGAACCCAAGTTGAGGCAAAGCCTCGAGTGACTAATAAAATGGTTTATTGTGCCTGCTTGTTTAACTCATTGTTTGATTAACTAAGCTCAGCGGCGGGCGATTATACATTAATCAATTTGACGCGCAATAGAGGATAATAGAGCAAACGTTTTCGAGCTAACAACTGAATGCATTAGGTCAAAAGCCGCGACGAAATAGACCAGCTAAGAAATCAAACTCTTCTTTGCTCGCCGAAATATCCAAGGCCTCAAACCACATTGACTCACTGTAATGCTCGCCTTTTAGCAGCATACGACAACCTTCAAAATCCACCAACCAGGTATGAATGTCCGCATCCCACTGCTTTTCTACTACCGTTGCTGAAAGCTGGCCGAGCATCGACACCGCTAGCGAGTCAAAACTATCAAAGTCAAAGGAAGGCGTGATGATAAGCAGTTTACCTTCCTGTTCAATATATTCACGAAGACCAAAATCAGCCATGACCCGTCAAATGCTCCTGTATTAAGTCGAGGAATGGATCCGCATACTTTTCAAGCTTGCGCTCACCCACCCCGTTCACAGCGAGCATTTCACCGTACGAGGTCGGTAAAATTTCCGCCATATCAATCAAGGTCGCGTCACTGAACACCACATACGGTGGCAAGCCATCTTCATCAGCAATCGACTTACGCAGTTTACGTAGTTTGGCAAACAGCTTCTTGTCGTAGTGTTTCGACGCCAGCTTATCGGATTTCGCGCTGCGCGCCGCAGTATCGAGTCTTGGTACAGCAAGCTCTAGCGTGGTTTCACCGCGCAGAAGAGGACGCGCTTCCTCTGTCAGTTGCAACGTCGAGTTACGAGTGATGTTTTGGCTCAGTAACCCTTTGTGCACCAACTGTCTAAAGATACTCACCCAGTAATCGTGGCTATGATCGCGGCCAATGCCGTAAGTGGTGAGTTTGTCATGCCCATGCTCGCGAATACGGATATTTGACATACCACGCAGCACCTCTACCACGTAGCTGATACCAAAGCTTTGATTGACGCGATAGACACATGAAAGCGCCTTTTGCGCCTCTTGGGTGGCATCAAAATGCTTAGGAGGATCCAAGCAGATATCGCAGTTACCACAAGGCTGCTCGCGGTACTCACCAAAGTAATTAAGCAGTACCTGACGACGACAGGTTTGCGCCTCCGCAAACGCACTCATGGCGTTAAGCTTATGACTCTCGACCTGCTTTTGTGGTCCTTCAGGCTTTTCATCCACCATGCGGCGCAGCCAGCCCATATCAGCAGGATCGTAAAGCATCATCGCTTCTGCGGGCAAACCATCACGTCCTGCTCGGCCGGTCTCTTGGTAATAAGATTCGATGTTGCGCGGGATATCAAAGTGAGCAACGAAACGTACGTTCGGCTTATTGATACCCATACCAAAGGCCACCGTTGCCACCACAACCTGAATGTCATCACGCTGAAACGCATCTTGAACATAAGCACGCTCATCGGTATCCATACCAGCATGATAGCCTGCCGCTCGGATATGGTTGCCACAAAGCTTTTCGGTGAGCATTTCCACTTTCTTACGGCTACCACAATAGATGATTCCGCTGCCGCCCTTGTTCTCGCCAAGAAAGCGCACGATCTGCGAGACCGGCTTATGCTTCTCTACCAAGGTGTAACGGATATTAGGTCTATCAAAACTGCCCAAGTATTCGTGCGGGTTTTGTAGATTAAGCCTGTGGATGATGTCTTTGCGAGTGGCATCGTCGGCCGTTGCTGTCAGCGCCACAACGGGTACATAAGGAAATTGCTCTTTTAGTCGACCGAGCGCGGCATACTCAGGGCGAAAGTCGTGCCCCCACTGAGAAATACAGTGCGCTTCATCCACAGCAATCATCGACAGCTCAATATGCTCTAGACGCTCAATAAAGTCGTGCATCAACACGCGCTCTGGCGACACATACACCAGCTTGATCTGCCCGCTGTTCATGCGGCGATAGATATCAATCAACGCCTCTCTCGACTGAGTCGAGTTAATACACTCTGCAGCAACGCCGTCAGCCTTGAGCTGGTCGACTTGATCTTTCATCAGGGAAATCAGTGGCGAGATAACCAAGGTCACGCCGGGTCTCACCAAGGCAGGGATCTGATAGCACAGAGATTTACCGCCACCGGTTGGCATGATCACGAGGCCATCGTTGCCCGCAATAGCACTGTCGATAACTTCTTGCTGTCCCGGACGGAACTCTTGATAGCCGAAAACGGACTCTAAGACCGACTGCGAACTGGGTAGTGATTCAGATTGTTCTGCAGCGAGTACGGCTGTCATGCAATATCCTGATGAAAGTCTTTGATGGGTCGAAAACGCTACATTGTAGAGGGGTTGTCACTTGAAGGAAACTCAATTTGCTCTGCGGGATGAAGAAAAAGTAGCTTCAGATCGAGCATTAAATAGTCCAAAACACCACAACACGTTATACTCAAACGCTTTCCTCCCCCTTTTAGGTCACAGACCTGCTCTTGAGAAAATTTGCATGTCATTAGAAGAACAGCAAAGAGCCAAACAAGGCGTACTGCTCGCCATCGGTGCATACACAATGTGGGGTATCGCCCCTATCTACTTTAAGGCACTAGGTAGCGTTTCTCCCCTAGAAATTCTCAGCCACCGAGTGATCTGGTCATTTGTGTTGCTGACTGTCTTGCTGCATTTTGGTCGACGCTGGCGCAGCGTTCGCGATGTGCTGCGCTCTAAAAAGAAGATGGGCTACCTTTTCACCACCGCACTGCTCGTTGGTATTAACTGGCTTATCTTTATCTGGGCGGTTAACGCCAATCACATGCTCGATGCTAGCCTGGGTTACTACATTAACCCGCTCATCAACGTGATACTCGGCATGCTGTTTTTAGGTGAACGACTTAGAAAACTGCAGTGGTTTGCGGTCGCACTTGCCACCATCGGTGTACTGATCCAGCTAATTGCATTTGGTTCGGTACCCGTTGTTGCCCTCGCACTAGCAATGAGCTTTGGCCTGTACGGTTTGCTGCGTAAGAAAGTCAGTTTAGATGCGCAAACCGGGCTATTCATTGAAACCTTAGTGATGTTGCCAGCTGCCGCCATTTATGTGCTATTTATCGCGGATACGGCGACGTCAAATATGATGGATAACAGCACGACACTGAATCTCCTCCTTATCTCTGCAGGTATCGTTACCACGCTACCACTATTGTGCTTTACCGGTGCGGCGACACGCTTGAAGCTGTCGACTCTTGGCTTTTTCCAATACATTGGCCCGAGCTTAATGTTCTTGTTGGCCGTACTCGTGTATGGCGAAGCCTTTACCTTAGATAAAGCGCTCACCTTTGCCTTCATCTGGGGTGCATTGGTGGTATTTAGCTTCGATGGACTAAAAACCAATCGCAGCAATAAGAAGACAATGGCTAAAACTCAGTAATACAGATACAGAAAACAATGAACGAAATCACTATTCTAGTCACTCTCGCCACGGTGCACTTTGTTGCCCTCATGAGCCCGGGCCCAGACTTTGCGCTCGTGGTACAAAATGCGACTCGATTTGGACGCCAGACTGGCTTTTATATTGCCCTGGGGCTGTCATTTGGCATCTTGCTGCACTCTATTTTCAGTCTAACGGGCGTGAGCTATGTCGTACATCAGCACCCAACACTGTTTGCCGTGGTGCAAATCGCTGGCGGCAGCTATTTGCTTTACCTCGGTATTGGCGCCTTACGCTCCGTATGGGGTAGATGGGCACAGCGCCACCAGCCAAGTGACCTTGCCAATGACCCTAGTCTTCTGCTTTCTAGCCGAAGACAGGCGTTCTCTCGCGGCTTTACCACCAATATTCTCAACCCGAAAGCCTTGGTGTTCTTTATTAGTTTGATGTCTAGCTTGGTGCCATCAACCATGTCGATTCCGGGTAAAGTGGCGGCTCTCGTAATTCTATGGTCGCTTTCCTTGGCTTGGTTCTCGTTTTTAGCCTGGGCGCTATCGACTAAGCGCATGCAGCGTAAGCTTGGATCAGCGGCTATCTACATTGATGGGCTATGTGGTGTGCTGTTTTCAGGGATTGGTGTGACCATCTTCACTCAGGTGATTTCCGGCCTTTAGGGTATTTTGCGCCATTCGACACGCAGCGTGTGCGAGATCTCTCACAAAGCCTTAGGTGTTTATCGCTTCGTGCTACAAGCATTCACCCCTAAAACGAGCTAACCATTTGTTTTTATTGGAATGGAGATAATTTCGCTTTGCTGAGGTAGTGGATTATTACCGTTTAACTGGATTGCTCCGAGGCCAGTTTCGTTTAATATTAACCATGTCGGAAGGATGCTGACACGGAACAGGAAACGCTCACGGATTTGGGCATCTTCAGGAAGAAGATACGGTTATTCAGGATGAATGATCGGCATGGAAAGCAAATTGGACATTGAATGGACGCAATAGTAACTAGGATGGTTACTACTAAGGAAAGACAATGGACACCTCTGGATGAGGCAAGGACTTAGCATCAGGATGATGTCAGGGACACCGCTCAGGGAACAAGTGAAGTGCGCTAACGAGGATTGTTAGCAGATCAGGATAAGATCATTAGGACACCGCTAGGAAGGCGACGAAAGGACTAAGCTGACGGATTACAGCACACTATCATGGATTAGATGCATGGAGCACTTTTAGTAGCCGGATTGCTGCGAGTAAGACTATAACCCCGATGGGCGCAAGCCCTCGGGGTTTTTCTTTGTCTGCGATTTAGCGATTTAGCGATTTAGCGATTTAGAACAAGGCTCAACCTAGAACACTAGATACAAAAAAGGAGCCCATCGATAAGCTCCTTTTGGTTAAACGCTCATGTTGAATCGTTTACAGCTTTTCCAGCTTGGCGTACTGCGTCACCAGCCATTTAATACCTTCACCGTTAAAGGCAACTTGTACGCGGCTTTGTGGGCCACTTCCTTCAAAGTTGATGATGGTTCCTTCACCAAATTTAGGGTGCATGACACGCTCACCCAGATTGAAGCCCGTTTCGTTGAAGTTATTCTTCACTTCCGTTTGGCTAAAGCGTCCCGTTGTCGTTGGACGGCTGACTTGCGCCTTCATGCGAACTTCTTGCAAGCATGTCTCTGGCAGCTCTCTGATAAAACGAGACGGCTTATGATATTTGTCTTGTCCGTAAAGACGACGCATCTCTGCGTAGGTGATGAATAGCTTCTCCATCGCACGCGTCATACCCACATAACAGAGGCGGCGCTCTTCCTCTAACCTGCCCGCTTCTTCCGCCGACATCTGGCTAGGGAACATGCCCTCTTCAACCCCCACCATAAATACCATTGGGAACTCGAGACCTTTGGCACTATGCAGTGTCATTAGCTGCACCGCATCATCAAACTCATCGGCTTGACCTTCACCAGCTTCTAACGCCGCGTGAGTTAAGAACGCCGTCAGCAGCGTCATATCTTCCGCTTCTTCAGGTTTCTCAAACTGACGCGTTGCGGTGACGAGTTCTTCCAAGTTTTCAATGCGCGCCTTAGACTTCTCGCCCTTCTCTTGCTCGTACATAGCAAATAGCCCAGAGGTCTTAATCACATGGTCAGTTTGCTCATGAAGCGGCGATTCAAACGTGTCGTCTTCGAGTGCATTGATAAGCTCAATGAAACGCGATAGCGCGCCAGCAGCACGCCCAGCAAGAACCTTTTCATCCAGTAGTGCAATACTCGCTTCCCATAGCGTTGCCCCGCGATCGCGAGCGGCAAAACGAATGGTATCTAGAGTTTTATCCCCCAACCCACGAGTCGGTGTATTCACAATACGTTCAAATGCGGCATCGTCGTTGCGATTGGCCATCAAGCGCAAATAGCCCAGAGCATCTTTGATCTCTTGGCGCTCGAAGAATCGCATACCACCATAGATACGATATGGCAGTTGCGCTTGAATCAAGGCTTCTTCTAAAACACGGGACTGGGCGTTGTTTCGATATAGCATGGCGCAATCTGTCAGACTGCCACCTTTATCAAGCCACTCTTTGATTTTACCCACGGCAAAACGCGCTTCATCCAGCTCGTTATACGCAGAGTAAACAGAAATCTTTTCACCCTCGTTACCTTCCGTCCATAGCTCCTTACCCATACGTTCAGTATTGTTGGCGATCAGCTCGTTGGCAGCTTCAAGGATGGTTTTAGTGGAGCGGTAGTTCTGCTCAAGGCGAATGGTTTTCGCACCTAGGTACTCATCTAAGAACTTCTGGATATTCTCGACCTTAGCACCACGCCAGCCATAAATAGACTGGTCATCATCACCAACAATCATCACCTTACAGTCAGCGCCGGTCATCATGCGCAGCCAGGCGTACTGGATGTTGTTGGTGTCTTGAAACTCGTCCACCAGAATGTGTTTGAAGCGCGCTTGGTAGTGCTCACGAACAAACTTGTTATCACGCAGCAGCTCATGGGCACGCAGCAGGATTTCTGCAAAGTCCACCAGCCCAGCACGATCACACGCCTCTTGGTACGCGGTGTAGATCTGCAAATAGGTCTTAGTCACAGGATCTTGGTAGCTATCGATATGTTGAGGTCGTAGCCCCTCATCTTTCTTACCATTAATCCACCAAGCTGCCTGACGTGCTGGCCATTGCTTCTCATCCAGGTTCTGCGCCTTGATGAGACGTTTTAACAGCCTTTGCTGATCGTCGGTATCAATGATCTGGAAATCTTCTGGAAGCTTAGCATCGAGATAATGCGCACGCAGGATGCGGTGACAGATGCCATGGAAAGTGCCGTTCCACATACCAGAAGCACTGCCCATCATCAGCTCTTCAATACGCCCTCTCATCTCTGCTGCCGCTTTATTGGTAAAGGTCACAGACATAATGGAAAACGGAGAGGCGTTCTCAACCGACATAAGCCAAGCAATACGATGCACCAGAACGCGCGTTTTACCACTGCCTGCACCGGCAAGGACGAGCATGTGCTCTAAAGGGGCTGCAACAGCTTCACGCTGCTTGTCATTGAGACCGTCGAGAAGAAGAGAAGGATCCATGATGAGTCTTAGCTACTGGTTATTTATACATATCCGTTGATTATAACTCAAACAGTCTCACCATTTCAGAAAATTTTCTTAATTTTAAATTTAAAAAAATTGGATACAAATCAATGGTATATACTAGCATTTAACATTATTACAAAGTTTTTTTGATCTTTTTGAAAGATTTTTGTTTGGCTTCCTATCCTATTGGATAAGCAAGTCGCAAACAGTGACCTGTGAAAATAAACCACATGGATCAAGTCTCGAGGAAAGTACTATGAAAACTACTAATCTAGCTATCACTGCAGCAGTTACCGGTCTAATCGCTCTTGGCGGCGCAACACTAGGCGCAGCACCAGCACACGCAGCAGATAAAGAGAAATGCTACGGCGTATCAAAAGCTGGGAAAAACGACTGTGCAACAAAAACCAGCTCATGTGCAGGTACTGCGAAAGAAGATAACCAGAAAGATGCCTTCGTTGTTGTCCCTAAGGGTCTATGCGGCAAACTGGTTGGTGGTAGCACAGAGTCTGCGTAGCCGTCCCGCGTGCTAGAAGCGACAATGCTATCAGCATAGCTTGATTGTAACTTTGTCTTCACTTTGTTTGTTCATACGTTTTCAAGTTACAACAAGACCGGAGGGGCGTAACGATGCGCCCCTTTCGTTTTCTACAAGTTACCCACAAAATCAAACAGATCAGGGAGATCATCATGGATCGAAGTCGTGCCTTTCAGCTTGTTGGTGTTGGATTACGCACACCACACCTAGACTACTTTGAGCAGCATGCTGATAAGGCAGGATGGCTTGAGATTCATAGCGAAAATTATTTCCTATCGCATACCGCTGAGTACCGTCAGTTAAAGGCGATTCGCGATCAGGTCAATATCAGCTGTCATGGTATCGGTCTTTCTTTGGGTTCGGCGTCAGAAGTAAACACTCAACACTTACATCAGCTCAGACGGCTCATCGATGACATTCAGCCATTTGCTGTTTCGGATCACCTAAGTTGGAGTGAGCACGGTGGGCATTATTTTAATGACTTGCTGCCACTTCCCTATACGGAAGAAGCGTTGATACTGTTTTGTCGCAATGTGCTTCAAGTACAAGATGCAATTCAAAGGCCGCTATTAATTGAGAACCCATCCAGCTATTTGCGATTCAATCACTCGACGATTCCAGAATGGGAATTTCTCTCCGAAGTGCAACGTCGTACTGATTGCCGTCTGTTACTCGACCTAAACAACGTGCATGTCTCTTGCTTCAACCATGGCTACGATGCAAATCGCTATCTTGCCGCTGTCGATCCAACGACCGTAGACGAGATTCATTTAGCCGGTTTTACCCGTAAGCAGCTTGAGCAAGGTGAAATTTGGATTGATACCCACAGTGCTCGGGTATCGGACGAAGTGTGGGAGTTATATCGAGAGTGGAACAGTTCAAACGCTCCAGTCCCTACACTCATTGAGTGGGATCTCGATATCCCCGAGCCGCAAGTGCTACTCGAAGAAGCCGAGAAAGCGATCGATATTCTCGTTGAGAACAGCACAGAAACATTGAGGAGCGCATAATGAATCCCAGCGAACTAAGTCTTAGTGAACTGCAATCGGCCTTCAGTCGCTCACTCTGCCAAACTGATAGCAGCATCCACCAATATATTGTCGGCGACCACTTTAGTGCCGATGATCGTATGCAAGTCTATCGCAATAATTTTGTCATTAGCCTAGGTGAAGTACTAGCAGTCTGCTATCCAATGACATTACAGCTCGTGGGAGAAGAGTGTTTCCAGTCCATGGCCAAACACCACATCATTCATCATCCCCCACAAACAGGCAATGTCGCTGACTATGGGGAAGGCTTCGCGCACTCCGTATCCGAGTTGGACAACATCACAAGCGCGGCTCCCTATTTAGTCGATGTCATGACGCTAGAATCAGCTATTGATGCACTTAATCAATGTCCGTTAAGCAGCATTAATGATGACATCGAGCCGCTCGTCAACATGAGTCTAGTACCAGAAACACAACACAGTGAGCTTGTGTTTCATGTGAAACCAAATCATCGTTTGATGCAGTCTGAGTTTGCTATCGCGAGCCTTATAGAGGCAATTCACAACGAGCAGCTCGATGATTTCAATATCAATCAACCCGAATCCGTGCTCGTCACAAAGCAAGGATTGGCATCCCCTACCATACATGTGATCGACGAGACTAGCTTTCAATTGTTGGTCGCTTTATCTCACCAGCAGCCACTTAAGTTCATTGATCCTGCTCTCCTAACGGCACTACCAAGTATATTCGCCTTGGATGTTGTAGCTGGATTTACTCTGCATAACGAGCACACCGCAAGGAGCATGACATGAAATCAACACTCTCTAATTGGCTAGTCAGCTACGATAAGCTAATCGATACGCTTCAAGCAGGCTTTGTACCCTTGCTGTTACTGTTCTGCCGTCTCTGGGTCGCTTGGGTTTTCTTTAATTCTGGACTAACCAAGATTGCGTCTTGGGACAGCACGCTTTATCTATTTGAGCTGGAGTATCAAGTGCCGATTTTACCCTGGGAGTTGGCAGCATATATGGGTACTGCAGCAGAATTGATCCTGCCGGTGTTTGTTGCTCTCGGTTTATTTACTCGACCAATGGCAGCTGTCTTGTTTGTGTTTAATATCATTGCCGTTGTTTCATACCCACTGCTTTGGGAAAAAGGGTTCTATGACCACCAACTCTGGGGCTTGATGATATTAGTCGTCGTCGTATGGGGACCTGGACCTATATCTGCAGATAAAGTCATTCGTTCACAGATAAAATAATCTGTTGATTGAATAATGTAGGAAGTAAAAAGCCCGGTATAAATATACCGGGCTTTTTAATAAAACGATGGATTACTTGTTCGCAAGAAAGGCTTTTAATTCTTCAGCTGAAATGCCTTGTTCTGCCAATTCTTTGGCGAGTGACTCTACCTGCTCACCTTTACGAGATTCAATGACTTGCTGAAATTGATAAACAATATCTCGCAGTATATGGATTGGTACCTGTTTAGCGGCACTGCGGATACGCTCTTCACTTTGGTTACCCAATTCATTGAGCAACTTACCAAACATGATTTTTTCTGGAGATTCTTCCATTTGCTCGAGAACACGAGCCATTTCGTACGTTGTCAAAGACATTACTGCGTTTATCCAGTTATTAATTAATACGGGGTATATAGAGCTAAATATACACCCGTTTTTTCAATTGGGAAAACTAAATCGATTTTAAATTAGCCGATTTTTACAGTTTGATGCCAGCCTTTACCAACTTTTGTCTTGAGGATAATTAGTGCAGGCAGCACAAGCCACATTTGTAGTGCAATCATATAAGGTGCTTCTAAACCCATTCGCTGCATGATACCAACCAAGAGACCAGCACCACTCATCTGGAACAAACCAAGTAGCGCAGCAGCTGTGCCAGCTTTATCGCCAAATGGTGCTAACGCCTTACCCGCCGCGGCCCCCAATATAAGGGCAAAGCCTATCGATGAAAGAATGACTGGAACCATAAAGGATGCCGGTGTGTAGAACTTCGCTCCCCAAACCATCGCCGCGCCAGCTGTCAGTAAAGTAACAATACCGAGTTGCAGCGTTTTGTGGGTACCCACCTTGTCCATAATCTTTGGCGCTAACATACAGGCAGCAATGTTAAACACGGCATTAAGACCGAACCAGAACGTAAAGGCGTTCATCGACAACCCCATTTGTTCCATCAAGACTACGGGAGCAGACGTCACATAGGCAAGAATAACCCCCATCGCCAGCAAACATAGCGTGGCATGAAATAAGAAAGTTGGTGTACTAAGCACCTGTGTGTAGCGAGACAAAGCAAAGTACTTTTCGCCAATTTGAGCAGGATTGGTCTCACGCATGTTAAGCAGAACTATGCCTCCAACCATAAGTGCAAACCCCGCCATAAAGCTGAAGTTTGCGCGCCAGCCAAATTGCTGTGTTAAATAACTACCCAAGATTGGAGCGAGTGCAGGAATAAAACAAATGGCTCCGTTAAGGTAACTGATCATTTTTCCACTGCGCTCTGGCCCATACATATCGCGAACGGTTGCAAAGGCCGCTACAGATGTCGCGCACGCACCTAAGCCTTGTAGCAACCTTGCGGCAAGCATCCACTCGATAGATTGAGCTGCCCACGCCAAGCAAGCACTCATTCCGTAGATAGCGATACCACCAAGGGCAACCGTTCGACGTCCTAGTTTATCGGCAAGTGGCCCTGCAAAGAGTTGACCCACACCCATCGCAATCAAAAACCAAGTGATCGTGTCCTGAGCACGAGTATGTGCGACATCAAAAGATGAAGAGATCTGCGTCAATGCTGGCAGATAAATATCAATAGCCAAAGGGCTAAAAAATACCAACATGACGAGCGCTGCTACTTGGACTTTAGAAGGGGTGTTATTCAAAGGTCGCCTCTTACCGATAGAATGTGTTCAATTGGGATGTGATTCTATATTCGTTATGATATGAGCAGAAATGGTTTATACTCATTAGCATTATTCCTGAAAGGAATTTCTCACTATGAACTTAGAAAAGCTGAGTCGGATCGATCTCAATTTATTGCTCTGTTTGTCGGTTCTCTTAGATGAATGCAATGTGACTCGGGCAGCAAATCGATTGTGCCTAACCCAATCCGCGGTCAGTAAGTCTCTATCCAAACTACGTGAGTTGTTTGATGACCCGCTATTTACTCGTCATGCTCATGGGTTGTCTCCCACACCTCGCGCCCTTCAGCTTAAGCCGAAACTTGATATTTTGGTGGCTCATATGCAGTCGATTACTGCGCCACCAGAGTTTTCGCCGACCACCAGTGAATACCGTTTCCACATTGCAGCTGTAGAGAGCGTCTACCCTCTCATCATGCCGCATTTCTTACCTGCGATATTCAGTCAAGGTCCTAATCTCAGTATTAGTACTCATGCTTGGAACGAATCGACGTTTGAGCAGATGCAAAAAGGCGAACTCGATCTTGGTATCACTGGTAAAGACATTGATATTCGAGATGCAATCCGCACTATGGTCGCCCCAGACGATATCCAAGAACTTGAGGTGTATAGAGACAATCAGATGTGTCTGGTTCGTGCAAACCACCCTATTCATTCTAAGCCTTGGAACCTAGATACCTACCTTTCCTTGCGACATGTACAAGTACGCTGTGATGGAAGCGACCGCTGGCTGTTGGATTACAAACTCGCTGATATGGGTAAAGAGCGTGATATCGCCATTACGGTTCCTGACTTTAATAATGCAGCGGCCCTTTGCAGCTACACCGATTTTGTCTTTACCGCACCGAGGCATTTTGTTCATTTGGTCGCTGAGCAAATGGGACTGAGAGTCTTGCCACTGCCCTTAGAGTTTCCTCCAATGGCCTACACCTTATTTTGGCATAAAGACAGAGACCGCGACCCGGCTCTAAACTGGCTTATCGACATCATTCGTCAGAAAACATTGCACTTAAGATAACGAACCAAATTTGATCGTAGTAACTATTGGTGGATAGTTTCATCTGAGCATAGAATCGATTGTATATCATCCGTAAAAGCGCTAGCTTATAGAGCAAATAATAGTAAGGTGACACGCTTCGCCGAGACAAAGGAACTACAGATGCAGGAACAGATTTCTCGCCGAGTTGAACAGATTCAATCTTGGCTCACCGACAATAACTTGGATGCGTTTATTGTTGCCCATGAAGACGAGTACTTGGGCGAGTATGTCCCAGCTCACAACGAGCGACTTCACTGGCTAACGCAGTTCACTGGGTCAGCAGGTGCAGCGGTTATCACTCGCCAATCAGCCGCTATTTTTGTTGATGGTCGCTATACGGTACAAGTTCGCAAGCAAGTTCCAGCAGGTACTTTTGACTACTGCCACCTTATTGAACAACCACCACTAACATGGACTATGGAGTCAGTTGAGCTTGGTGCTCGCATTGCCGTTGATCCACGCATGCATAGAGGGAGTTGGTATCAAGGCGCAATTGAGCAGCTTGCAGGTAAGTACGAGCTCGTTGCTGTTGATGAAAACCCGATTGATCTATTCTGGAGCGACCGCCCTGACGCTCTGCTAAGTAACGTTCGTTTGATGCCTTTAGACAAGGTTGGTCAAAGCAGTGAACAGAAGCGTAAGACGCTTGCAGAGTCACTGAGCAAGTCTGGTGCCGATGCCGCCATAATTACTGAGCTAGACTCTATTTGTTGGATGCTCAACATTCGTGGTCTCGACGTTTCACGCCTACCTGTTTTGCTTTCCCATGCCATCCTGTACTCCGATGGTAAAACGCAGTTCTTCATCGACCCATTTAGAATCGAAGACCGTGAAGCCTTCAATTCTCACGTTGGGCAAGGCGTAGAAGTTTGCCTCCCTGAAACTTTAGAGAGTGTCCTTAAAACTCTAGAAGCCAAAAAAGTCACGTTGGACCCAGCGACAAGTAACGCTTGGTTCAAGCTCAAATTAGAGCAATACGGTGCATTGCTGCTGGAAATCGCCGATCCATGTTTGATGCCAAAGGCCGCCAAGAATTCTGTAGAAGTTGAAGGCATGAAACAGAGCCACATTCGTGATGGTGCTGCGATGACCAACTTCCTCTGCTGGCTTGATGCAGAAGTTGCAGCTGGTAATCTGTATGACGAAGCTGTACTTGCTGACAAGCTAGAAACCTTCCGCCGCGCAGATGCAAGCCTTGTCGACCTCAGCTTTGATACCATTTCGGCCTCAGCTGGTAATGCTGCTATGTGCCATTACAATCATGAGAACCAGGAAGTACCAGGCCCAATCATTCAAGATACCTTGTACCTTGTAGACTCAGGTGGTCAGTACCTAGACGGCACGACAGATATTACTCGCACCATCGCAATCGGTACGCCTAGTGACGAAATGAAGCGTCAGTTTACACTGGTACTAAAGGGTCATATCAGTCTCGCATCTGCACTCTTCCCGAGAGGAACTTGTGGTCACCAGTTAGATGTATTAGCTCGCCAGCATTTGTGGGCAAATGGCTTCGACTACGACCATGGTACAGGTCATGGTGTGGGTCATTTCCTGAGTGTTCATGAAGGACCACAGCGCATAGCCAAGGCTGTCAACAATACTCCCCTGGTTCCTGGCATGGTGTTGTCAAATGAGCCGGGTTACTATCGTGCAGATGAGTTCGGTATCCGTATAGAGAACCTTGAGCTTGTTGTCGAAAAGGCAACAAATGGTGATAGCGTAATGTACGGTTTTGAAGCGTTGACTCGCTGCCCAATCGACAAACGCAATATCGTGACAGAACTGCTCACCGAAGGCGAAAAGGCTTGGTTGAATCAGTATCATCAAAAAGTCTGGAGCGACGTCTCTCCATTAGTCGAGGGGGAAGCTCTGGTGTGGCTAGAGGAAGCTTGTAAGGCACTCTAAGATTAATCCGTTAGATAAAGAAAAGGCGCTGGTTTACAGCGCCTTTTTTCGTTGTTTCACGTGAAACATGTAAGAGTTACTATCCAGAGTAAGACTGGTGCCAATCCTTCCAAACCGGTTCCATACCTGCCCTTTTAACAGAGGCCGCAACAAGCTCTGCACTTCGCTCATCACTAATGGCAAACTGCTCTAGCTCTTCTTCGTCGTTAGCGTAGCCGCCTGGTTGTGTTTTAGATGCTGCGCTAATACTGGTAATACCGAGAGGATAAACATGGTCTCTAAACGTGGCTGATTCACGAGTCGACAGTGACAACTCAACCTCGTTATTGAATAATCGATAAGCGCAGATTAACTGAACCAGCTGCTTGTCTGTCATCACCGACTTAGGTTGCAGTGCTCCCTCGCAAGGTCTAAGCCTTGGGAACGAGATCGAGTAACGCGTTTTCCAATAACGACTCTCAAGATACTGAAGGTGTGCCGCGACGTAAAAACAGTCGGTGCGCCACTCTTCGAGTCCTATCAGAGAACCGATTCCAATTTTATCAATACCAGCCTGCGCAAGACGGTCCGGCGTATCCAGTCGGTAATCAAAATCCATCTTGTTACCACGCAGATGATGCTCTGCATAGGTACGTCTGTGATAGGTCTCTTGATAAACCATCACCGCATCTAAGCCATGTTGCTTTAATGTCGCGTAATCTTCTCTATCGAGAGGCTGCACTTCCATCGCGAGATAGCTAAAGTGTCTTTTGATCTCTGGAATGACTTCGTTAAAGTACTTCATTCCCACCTTATTCTCGTGCTCACCTGTCACCAAAAGGATATTGTCGAAGCCCATTTGTTTAATAACGTCACATTCGAGTGCTATTTCCTGCTTCGATAGTGTTTTACGTTTAATACGGTTTTCCATGGAAAAACCGCAGTAAGTACACGCGTTGGCACACAGGTTGGATAAGTACAAGGGAATGTACATAGACATAGTATGACCGAAACGCTTACGAGTTAGAGCGAAGGAACGCTGCGCCATTTGCTCTAGAAAAGGCTCGGCTGCAGGACTAATCAATGCCTTGAAATCTTCTAGATCAAGACGAGATTTAGACAAAGCTCTTTGCACATCGCCCGCTGTTTTGCCATAGATAGACAACCTAACATCATCCCAGTCATACTTAGCATGTTCTTCAACAAAGCTCATGGTGCTCTCTCCTACATCGAATCAAGGAATGCAGTAAGCGGACTAGACGCAACAGCGTGATTCACCGTACCAGCCAATCCACTTTCATAAGCGATGAGACCTGATTCTACTGCTAACTTAAATGCACGAGCCATCGAGACTGGGTCAGCAGCAGCGGCTATTGCTGTGTTAACCAAGACCGCATCGGCCCCCATCTCCATGGCAAGTGCTGCATGAGAAGGCGCACCAATTCCAGCGTCGACGACAACAGGCACATTCGCTTGCTCGATAATGATCTCTAAGAAGTCTTTACTGACTATGCCTTTATTGCTTCCAATTGGAGCACCTAATGGCATCACAGCAGCACAGCCTACTTCCTCTAGATGTTTACAAAGCGTCGGATCAGAGTGACAGTAAGGTAAAACAATAAAGCCATCCTTTACCAACTGCTCCGCCGCCTTTAATGTTTCAATTGGATCAGGTAATAAGTATTTCGGGTCAGGGTGTATTTCCAATTTTAACCAGTTAGTACCCAATGCTTCTCTCGCTAGGTGAGCTGCAAATATTGCATCCTTTGCGTTTTTTGCACCTGAGGTATTGGGAAGCAAGTTGACATTATTACTGATTAGAGGACGCAAGATGTCATCATCTTGACCGTCGAGATCAACCCGCTTAAGCGCCATCGTCGCCAATTCTGAACCGCTCTCCACGATAGACTTCATCATCAGCGACTGATCAGCGAATTTACCGGTACCGGTAAAAAGTCTTGAGTTAAAGGTTTTATCTGCAATCTTCAGCATCAGTTAGCCCCCTGCTATCGCTTGAAAAATATTGATGGACATGTTTTCTTTAACAGTGAATGTAAGCCACTCCGATTTAGGAACGATCTGATCGTCGACAGCAATCGCACAACCTAGCGCTTCAATATCTAGCTCTGCAAGCAAGTTAGCTAGGTTAGTTTCTTGCGACATCTGATGGATGGAATTATTTACTTTTAACTGAATCATCTCTGCTCTCTTACTTCTTTTTACTTGTTGCCGCACACACTGCATTCAGTGTCTTTGTTAATTCTCAATGATTGCCAACTACCGTTGAGTCCGTCGAATAGTCTCAAATCTGGCATCTGTTTATCTTGGCTATCACGATGAACGGCTAGGATCAGCTTTAGTGTCTCCAACGCTTGATAGACCCCCATCATCCCAACCACAGGACCCATTACCGCCGATTCAGAGCATTTTGACGTCCCTTTTATCTCGTCAAATGGATACAGGCAGCGATAACACGGTACATCTAGGTTGGATGAAAAAGGGAATACGCCCAGTTGCCCATTCCATCCAATTGCTGCAGCAGTCACTAAATCGGTATTGTGTTGACGGCAGTACTGGTTAACAGCCTGGCGTGTAGTGATGTTGTCGCTACAGTCCACAACCACATCTGCAAGCGATATCTCTAACGCTAACTGGCTAGCCTCAAGCCTCTTATTAATCGCTCTGACGCTAATATTCGCGTTTTGGTTGGTGAGACTTTTAGCCAAACACGCTACCTTGGACACACCGACATCTGCGTAGCCATAAGTAACTTGTCTAGGTAGATTGGAGGTTTCAATGACATCATCATCTGCTAGCACTATTCGACCGATCCCAGCTCCAGCTAGATAGATACTCGCGGCAGTTCCAAGACCACCGCAACCAATGATCAAAACATGAGAGTTCACAATATCTGCTTGTCCTGCTTCACCCACATTCGTCAAGCTGAGTTGTCTCAAATACTGCTTAAACTGAGCATCGTTAATCATGTGTTCGCTCACTCATAATCGTTGCAAAGTTATCAAGTACCGCCGGTACGTTGTCGGATAAGGTAATTGCTCGTACAACCGCTAGACTCGTAACACCACAGTCCCAAACGGGTTTCGCTGTTTTAAGATCGATCCCACCAATAGCGACCGTCGGATAGCCGATTACATCACCGTAAGGAATCGAATCGATGAGCTTTTGATATAAGGCCAACCTAACTAAGCCTTGGGGTCTCGAAGGCATCTGTTTCGTCGTTGTTGGGAAAATGTGGCCCAAAGCAACGTAGCTCGGATTAATCTGGATAATGCGCAACAGTTCGTAGTAGCCATGCGTCGATAGCCCTAACGCAATACCTTGCTCAGCGAGCTGTTTTAGGTCCGCAACTTCGATGTCTTCTTGCCCTAAGTGAACACCATACGCACCATGCTTTAGTGCCAACTGCCAATAGTCATTAATAAAGACTTGTGCATCATGCTTCTCACCAAGTCTTATAGCTTGTTCTATTTGTTGTTCAAGGTTAGGTGTATCAGGTTGCTTGATTCGAAGCTGAATCGTTTTGACACCTAGCTTTAACAGACGCTCTATCCATTCAATGCTATCAACCACTGGATAGAGACCTAACTTTTGCTTACTCACTTTAGGGAAAGCTTGGTTGGACGCATCAACGGCCCAGCCAACACGAATGCCAAGGTGATGGTTTTCAATAACGGGTACTGAAAACTGCTCGAGCTGAGCTGGCCATGTTTCACGTGAAACACTCCCTGCTCTTGCGAGCATCATCGTATCCTCAAGAGGAAAATCCAGAGCTAAGCAGACAACAAACCAAGCAAAATGAATATCCTTGTCTATGACCTTATTGGCGTCCGCTGAAGCCTTTATTGTGCCTTCTCTACACGACCAAACATCCGCGTACTTATCACCGCTAGTGACATCGATGTAGACATCGCCAAATTCAAGCGATGCAAGGTTACTCGATAACTCTGTTTCATCTAAATCATGTGAATAGCGAACTCGATAGTCGCACTTCGCGAAATGTTCGTTACTATGACTGTCGTTAGAAATCGTACTGACTTCATTTCCATTAACAATCGTCACTACCTCGCATTGGTCTGAGATAGAAAGCTCGATAGACTCGACAGCAAAGCCAACCTTACTTGCAAGTTGAAGTACATCCTCTATATGAGAATGTAAAGGCGCATAAATAGAGGGCAATAAAAGTTTCAACGGAAGCTCCTTAGTCTTCTAGTTGGTAGAGTTATTCTTCGGTGACAGCTGGGTGGTAAAGTTCGGCACCCGTCGCCCTAAACTCCTGAGATTTTTGACGCATTCCTTCAAGGGGATCATCGATCAATTTGACCTCAATATTCTCATTGGATTGATAGTCTTTTGCATACTCGCGAACCTCTTGAGAGATTTTCATTGAGCAGAATTTAGGACCACACATGGAACAGAAGTGGGCAACTTTCCCAGATTCTTGAGGCAAGGTTTCGTCATGGAATTGGCGTGCTGTATCTGGGTCAAGAGCGAGGTTGAATTGATCTTCCCAGCGGAACTCAAATCTTGCCTTTGACAATGCATTATCACGGATCTGAGCGCCCGGATGACCCTTTGCCAGATCAGCAGCGTGTGCGGCAAGTTTGTAAGTGATAAGACCTGTCTTCACATCTTCTTTATTGGGCAGGCCAAGATGCTCTTTGGGTGTCACATAACACAACATAGCGCAGCCATACCAACCAATCATTGCAGCACCGATACCTGAGGTAATGTGGTCATAGCCAGGTGCAATATCTGTAGTTAATGGACCTAGAGTATAGAAAGGCGCTTCGTGGCAATGTTCAAGCTGCTCTTCCATGTTCTCTTTAATCATATGCATTGGCACATGGCCTGGGCCTTCAATGATTACCTGAACATCGTGCTCCCACGCTATCTTAGTCAGTTTGCCAAGCGTTCTAAGCTCAGCAAACTGAGCCTCATCGTTAGCATCGGCTATCGAACCGGGGCGCAGCCCATCGCCTAGAGATAACGCAACGTCATAGCGTGCACAAATCTCACAGATCTCTTTGAAGTTAGAGTAGAGAAAGCTCTCTTCATGATGCGCAAGACACCACTTAGCGATAATAGAACCACCTCGGCTTACAATGCCTGTCACACGCTTTGCGGTTAATGGGATATGATGTAGAAGCAAACCTGCGTGGATCGTAAAGTAATCAACCCCCTGCTCCGCTTGCTCTATCAGTGTGTCTCGCATCACTTCCCATGTAAGATTCTCAGCTACACCATTTACCTTTTCTAAGGCTTGATACATAGGAACGGTACCGATCGGTACTGGACTATTTCGAAGGATCCATTCTCGAGTCTCGTGAATATTTCGTCCGGTAGACAAATCCATCACGGTATCGGCACCCCAGCGCGTACCCCACACCAATTTTTCTACTTCTTCTTCAATCGATGACGTGACCGATGAATTACCGATATTGGCGTTAACCTTTACTAAAAAGTTTCGACCAATGATCATTGGCTCAGACTCAGGGTGATTGATGTTTGACGGTATAATGGCACGCCCTTCAGCAACCTCTTTACGCACAAACTCAGGCGTAATTTCTTTTGGTAGGTTAGCGCCGAAGTGTTGTCCGGGATGTTGCTGAGTGAGCATTTCGTCTTTAAGCTCTTGACGTCCCATGTTCTCGCGGATGGCAATGTACTCCATCTCAGGAGTAATAATGCCTTTACGAGCGTAGTGAAGCTGAGTAACGCATGCTCCATCGGTAGCACGTCTAATGCGAGGCAATTGACCGTAACGAAGCTCGTCCAAGGCTTCATCAGCTAAACGCTCCTTGGCGAACTCAGAAGTCACACCGTCTAGTACTTCCGTATCTAGGCGTTCTTCTATCCATTGCTCCCTGAGCTTTGGGAGCCCATTGTAGAGGTCGATGTTATGTTGAGGGTCTGTGTATAGGCCAGAGGTGTCATACACGTGTATAGGCTCGTTAGGCTCGTATACTGGGTTATCTTGATTGCCACCAATTAGACTATCGGAAAGAGAGATCTTACGCATCGGTACCTGCAGATCGCTGCGGCTACCTTGAATATAGGTTTTCTCTGAGTTTGGATAGGGCGTCACCGATAACGTATCGATGAAGTTCTTTGCGTCCAGTCTATTTTGCTTACGTGTCGACATAGCATTTCCTTATATATCATATAGTTATAAAAGATAAATGCTTGACGGATGTGTGAATACAAGAGGTATCAACTGCAATAGCGCGAGCTATTTGATAATAAAAGAGGTGAAGTTACTTTTATTCTCTTGTTCCCTTCGCTGGTATTAACCAGATCAGGTTCAACGGATCCCGAATTAACGGTCTCAGCCCAGAGGGCACTCCGACAAGTACTGGCAACGATTATAGAAGAAAAGATTCCGAACATTCAATAACCGTTGAGTGGTTTTTGACTAACTTTTGGTTAAAATTTGAAAACCTATCCAACAGGCTGAGATACTTAACACAACGTTAAGGAGCACGTTTAGTCCCATCTTCAAAAATGCGCCTTGCTGCATTAGTAATACATTGTCCATCGAAAAGGTAGAGAATGTCGTCAATGCGCCTAAAAAGCCTAGACCAATGATCTGACGCCATGGCTCTGGAGCAAACACCTCTGCCTCAAAAGCCGCTATCAACAGCCCCATGATAAACGAACCGACAACATTCACGGTTAACGTACCATAAGGGAAACCACGCCCTAGGATCATCACACAAAGCTCAGAAATCAAATAGCGACTGCAAGCGCCAAATGCCCCACCGATTGCTATAAAGCCTAAAATTGAAAGCTGTCCCATAACCACTCTTTTTAAAAAACTTACTGATGGGAGTAATAATATACGAACACTCTATAAATTCGAGTGAAGATCTAGGAAACTAAGGATAAATTTTGATGATGTAGTGGGCTGAACCCTACCAAAAATTCAAAAGTTACAGGAGTAACGTTTGCACTGAGTGTGGTTTGATTGCTACAGATGAATACAGTACGAGATAATTAAAGAATTACAAATGCAAAAAAACCTCGTCGTTAAACGAGGCTTCTTGATAAGTGGCGGAGACGCCCAGTCTAGGGTTGCATCCAACCGGGACTCGACTGCCGTGAAAGGGAAGCTACCAAACTATAGATAATAAAAAACCCGACGCTTTCGCATCGGGTTTTCTAATAAGTGGCGGAGTGGACGGGACTCGAACCCGCGACCCCCGGCGTGACAGGCCGGTATTCTAACCAACTGAACTACCACTCCGCAGTGGTCTATTTAAAGTCTTATCTCAATCGTGCTTTAAACAGATATTGTTCAAAGCCTGGCGATGTCCTACTCTCACATGGGGAAGCCCCACACTACCATCGGCGCTATTGCGTTTCACTTCTGAGTTCGGCATGGAGTCAGGTGGGTCCACAACGCTATGGTCGCCAAGCAAATTCTTTAATTCGGAAAGCTGTTTTCTCTTATATTAAGAGCGTGTTCTCATACACATTCAAAGTTCTTGCTTTGAGTCCATCAAAACCCTTTGGGTGTTGTATGGTTAAGCCTCACGGGCAATTAGTACAGGTTAGCTCAACGCCTCACAACGCTTACACACCCTGCCTATCAACGTTCTAGTCTCGAACAACCCTTTAGGACACTTAAAGTGCCAGGGAAGACTCATCTCAGGGCTCGCTTCCCGCTTAGATGCTTTCAGCGGTTATCGATTCCGAACTTAGCTACCGGGCAATGCGATTGGCATCACAACCCGAACACCAGAGGTTCGTCCACTCCGGTCCTCTCGTACTAGGAGCAGCCCCCTTCAATCTTCCAACGCCCACGGCAGATAGGGACCGAACTGTCTCACGACGTTCTAAACCCAGCTCGCGTACCACTTTAAATGGCGAACAGCCATACCCTTGGGACCGACTTCAGCCCCAGGATGTGATGAGCCGACATCGAGGTGCCAAACACCGCCGTCGATATGAACTCTTGGGCGGTATCAGCCTGTTATCCCCGGAGTACCTTTTATCCGTTGAGCGATGGCCCTTCCATTCAGAACCACCGGATCACTATGACCTGCTTTCGCACCTGCTCGAATTGTCATTCTCGCAGTCAAGCGGGCTTATGCCATTGCACTAACCTCACGATGTCCAACCGTGATTAGCCCACCTTCGTGCTCCTCCGTTACTCTTTGGGAGGAGACCGCCCCAGTCAAACTACCCACCAGGCACTGTCCTCATCCCCGATTAGGGGACCAAGTTAGAACATCAACACTACAAGGGTGGTATTTCAAGGACGGCTCCACTAATACTGGCGTACTAGTTTCAAAGCCTCCCACCTATCCTACACATGTAGGGTCAATGTTCAGTGCCAAGCTGTAGTAAAGGTTCACGGGGTCTTTCCGTCTAGCCGCGGGTACACTGCATCTTCACAGCGATTTCAATTTCACTGAGTCTCGGGTGGAGACAGCGTGGCCATCATTACGCCATTCGTGCAGGTCGGAACTTACCCGACAAGGAATTTCGCTACCTTAGGACCGTTATAGTTACGGCCGCCGTTTACCGGGGCTTCGATCAAGAGCTTCGACCTAAGTCTAACCCCATCAATTAACCTTCCGGCACCGGGCAGGCGTCACACCGTATACGTCATCTTACGATTTTGCACAGTGCTGTGTTTTTAATAAACAGTTGCAGCCACCTGGTATCTGCGACTCCCCATAGCTCCATCCGCAAGGGACTTCACCGCGAGGAGCGTACCTTCTCCCGAAGTTACGGTACCATTTTGCCTAGTTCCTTCACCCGAGTTCTCTCAAGCGCCTTGGTATTCTCTACCCGACCACCTGTGTCGGTTTGGGGTACGATTCCTTACAATCTGAAGCTTAGAGGCTTTTCCTGGAAGCATGGCATCAATGACTTCACTACCGTAGTAGCTCGACATCGTGTCTCAGCCTTAAAGAGAGCCGGATTTACCTAACTCTCAAGCCTACGCACTTGAACCTGGACAACCGTCGCCAGGCCCACCTAGCCTTCTCCGTCCCCCCATCGCAATTGTAAGAAGTACGGGAATATTAACCCGTTTCCCATCGACTACGCCTTTCGGCCTCGCCTTAGGGGTCGACTCACCCTGCCCCGATTAACGTTGGACAGGAACCCTTGGTCTTCCGGCGAGGAGGTTTTTCACCCCCTTTATCGTTACTCATGTCAGCATTCGCACTTCTGATACCTCCAGCAAACCTTACAGTTCACCTTCAACGGCTTACAGAACGCTCCCCTACCCAATGTCAAAGACATTGCCGCAGCTTCGGTTTATAGCTTAGCCCCGTTACATCTTCCGCGCAGGCCGACTCGACTAGTGAGCTATTACGCTTTCTTTAAATGATGGCTGCTTCTAAGCCAACATCCTAGCTGTCTAAGCCTTCCCACATCGTTTCCCACTTAGCTATAATTTGGGACCTTAGCTGGCGGTCTGGGTTGTTTCCCTCTCCACGACGGACGTTAGCACCCGCCGTGTGTCTCCCGGATAGTACTTACTGGTATTCGGAGTTTGCAAAGGGTTGGTAAGTCGGGATGACCCCCTAGCCTTAACAGTGCTCTACCCCCCAGTAGTATTCGTCCGAGGCTCTACCTAAATAGATTTCGGGGAGAACCAGCTATCTCCAGGTTTGATTGGCCTTTCACCCCCTAGCCACAAGTCATCCGCTAATTTTTCAACATTAGTCGGTTCGGTCCTCCAGTTGATGTTACTCAACCTTCAACCTGCCCATGGCTAGATCACCTGGTTTCGGGTCTATATCCAGAGACTGAACGCCCAGTTAAGACTCGGTTTCCCTACGGCTCCCCTAAACGGTTAACCTTGCCACTGAATATAAGTCGCTGACCCATTATACAAAAGGTACGCAGTCACACCACGAAGGTGCTCCTACTGCTTGTACGTACACGGTTTCAGGTTCTATTTCACTCCCCTCACAGGGGTTCTTTTCGCCTTTCCCTCACGGTACTGGTTCACTATCGGTCAGTCAGTAGTATTTAGCCTTGGAGGATGGTCCCCCATATTCAGACAGGATATCACGTGTCCCGCCCTACTCGATTTCACTGATGATGAGATGTCGGTTACGGGGCTATCACCCTGTATCGCGGCACTTTCCAGAGCCTTCACCTGTCTCATTAAAAGCTTAAGGGCTAATCCAATTTCGCTCGCCGCTACTTTCGGAATCTCGGTTGATTTCTCTTCCTCGGGGTACTTAGATGTTTCAGTTCCCCCGGTTCGCCTCGCTGAGCTATGTATTCACTCAGCGATACCTACTTATGCAGGTGGGTTTCCCCATTCAGGAATCTCAGACTCACAGGTTATTACTACCTAATCTGAGCTTATCGCAAGTTATTACGCCTTTCATCGCCTCTGACTGCCAAGGCATCCACCGTGTACGCTTAGTCACTTAACCATACAACCCCAAAGGGTCTTTGTTACGTAACCAAAGTTGTCTGCATTTTTATACATGTGCAGACTCGATTTTGCCGGACTCAAATTCCAAGAACACTTGAATGTGTGTTGGTACCTAATCTTTCGATTAGGATTTGAGAACTTTTAATAGATAACAATCAATCAAATTGTTATCTGTCAGCTTTCCAAATTGTTAAAGAGCTATGCAAACTAATTGCACTTTCTAAAGATTCTCAGTGCCTTGCGGCGTCAAAAATTCCAACCACGTACGCTTTACTGAAGTGGTTTGGAAATTCTTAATCCAAAAATTCTTAGAGAGTGGTGGGCGATACCGGGCTCGAACCAGTGACCCCCTCCTTGTAAGGGAGGTGCTCTCCCAACTGAGCTAATCGCCCACATTTAGTTTTTTACATTTCCCGTGGAAGGAAATGGTGGGTCGTGCAGGATTCGAACCTGCGACCAATTGATTAAAAGTCAACTGCTCTACCAACTGAGCTAACGACCCAATGGTATCCCGTAGGGGAGTCGAACCCCTGTTACCGCCGTGAAAGGGCGGTGTCCTAGGCCTCTAGACGAACGGGACACTAAGTTGTAAGTGTTGGGCACTTACATTATCTCTTTACATCATAAACCATCAATCTGTGTGAACACTCATCGCAATAATCTTTCGTATAAGGAGGTGATCCAGCCCCAGGTTCCCCTAGGGCTACCTTGTTACGACTTCACCCCAGTCATGAACCACAAAGTGGTGAGCGTCCTCCCGAAGGTTAAACTACCCACTTCTTTTGCAGCCCACTCCCATGGTGTGACGGGCGGTGTGTACAAGGCCCGGGAACGTATTCACCGTGGCATTCTGATCCACGATTACTAGCGATTCCGACTTCATGGAGTCGAGTTGCAGACTCCAATCCGGACTACGACGCACTTTTTGGGATTCGCTCACTTTCGCAAGTTGGCCGCCCTCTGTATGCGCCATTGTAGCACGTGTGTAGCCCTACTCGTAAGGGCCATGATGACTTGACGTCGTCCCCACCTTCCTCCGGTTTATCACCGGCAGTCTCCCTGGAGTTCCCACCCGAAGTGCTGGCAAACAAGGATAAGGGTTGCGCTCGTTGCGGGACTTAACCCAACATTTCACAACACGAGCTGACGACAGCCATGCAGCACCTGTCTCTCAGTTCCCGAAGGCACAAGACTGTCTCCAGTCTCTTCTGAGGATGTCAAGAGTAGGTAAGGTTCTTCGCGTTGCATCGAATTAAACCACATGCTCCACCGCTTGTGCGGGCCCCCGTCAATTCATTTGAGTTTTAATCTTGCGACCGTACTCCCCAGGCGGTCTACTTAACGCGTTAGCTCCGAAAGCCACGGCTCAAGGCCACAACCTCCAAGTAGACATCGTTTACGGCGTGGACTACCAGGGTATCTAATCCTGTTTGCTCCCCACGCTTTCGCATCTGAGTGTCAGTATCTGTCCAGGGGGCCGCCTTCGCCACCGGTATTCCTTCAGATCTCTACGCATTTCACCGCTACACCTGAAATTCTACCCCCCTCTACAGTACTCTAGTCAGCCAGTTTCAAATGCAGTTCCGAGGTTGAGCCCCGGGCTTTCACATCTGACTTAACTAACCACCTGCATGCGCTTTACGCCCAGTAATTCCGATTAACGCTCGCACCCTCCGTATTACCGCGGCTGCTGGCACGGAGTTAGCCGGTGCTTCTTCTGCAGCTAACGTCAAATAATGCCGCTATTAACGACACTACCTTCCTCACTGCTGAAAGTGCTTTACAACCCGAAGGCCTTCTTCACACACGCGGCATGGCTGCATCAGGCTTGCGCCCATTGTGCAATATTCCCCACTGCTGCCTCCCGTAGGAGTCTGGACCGTGTCTCAGTTCCAGTGTGGCTGATCATCCTCTCAGACCAGCTAGGGATCGTCGCCTTGGTGAGCCATTACCTCACCAACTAGCTAATCCCACCTGGGCATATCCTGACGCGAGAGGCCCGAAGGTCCCCCTCTTTGAGCCGAAGCTATTATGCGGTATTAGCCATCGTTTCCAATGGTTATCCCCCACATCAGGGCAATTTCCCAGGCATTACTCACCCGTCCGCCGCTCGACGCCGTTAACGTCCCCCGAAGGTTCAGTTAACTCGTTTCCGCTCGACTTGCATGTGTTAGGCCTGCCGCCAGCGTTCAATCTGAGCCATGATCAAACTCTTCAATTTAAGATTTTGTTCGGCTCAATGAATACTGAACATTACATAAAAGTAATGTTTGAATTGACTGTGCTGAATCTTTCGATTCAATGGTCACTTCGTTTCATTGAAACCTAATTTGATACCGCTCTTTATTAAGAGAAATATCTAATTTGATTATCATCAACGAGTGCCCACACAGATTGATAGGTTTATATTGTTAAAGAGCTTGTTTCAAAGCTTCCCTTGAAACGGACGGCCATTTTAGCGAGATAAGTTTTCGTGTCAACCACTTTTTTCAACTTATTTTGCTAAGCTTCTTAGAAGCTTGTGACCTTCTGACTCGTTGGGGATTTCGTTGTCCTTTCCCGTGTCAGCGAGGGGGCATTATAGAGATCGGATTAAAGTTGGCAACCCTTTTTTTAAAGTTTTTCGTTTTTTTTTATCGTTCGCTTAAAAACGAGTCAAAACGGCGTAAAAACCAACGTTTTCTCTCTATAGCTGAGCAAATTTCTCTGCAAACAGCCCCACTTTATCCCAATTGGTATACTCAACTTCCTTGGTAGTATCCGTTTCACCGCCCGTCATGGTCATAATTAACTTAATCATAAAGCGATCAAACGAATTATAACGAGGATAATAGAGGGCACCAGCAAAAACCCCGATCAGCGTCGGTTGCCAAGGTGACTTTTTAAGAAACGTCTTTATGTAGGCACTGCCTTCTGGCGTATCCTTACCTTGGTCTTCTTTTCTTGCCGTCAGGTTCACGCAGAAGAACGCCGCCTTCATTCCACTCAGTTGTTGTTGGTTTGCTTCAATAAACTGATACAGCTTCTTATTAAGATGACCATAACGAATCGAGGCACCAATGAGTACTTTGTCATAGTCACTCAGATTTACATCTGGGTTTTCATGCAGGTTAATAGTGGCAGCATCATTGTGACCAAGCTGCTCAGCGATACGTCCAATGATTTTCTTTGTTTGTCCTTCGCGAGAAGAATAGAGATAGAGAACTTTTTCCACGATGATTTCCTTCGCTGCCATCTATTAGTTAATTGGTATTGATGAATTAGCTTCGCCAGAATGCTGGCGTTAGTAGTATAAGAAGAGTGAACACTTCCAATCGCCCAAATAGCATCGACACGATCAGTACCCATTTCGCCTTGTCGTTCACATCACCAAAGTGAAGAGCCACCTCACCAAGACCTGGACCCAGGTTATTCAGTGTCGCCGCTACGGCAGAGAACGCACTCAGCTCATCCATACCCGTTGCGATAAGCGCCAACATACACACCACAAACACCAGTGCATAAGCAGAGAAGAACCCCCAAACGGCATCGACAACGCGCTGTGATAGTGCTGTTCCGCCGACTTTGATGGTATAGACCGCTCTTGGGTGAACCAAGCGCTTCATTTCACGGGCACCTTGCAGTGTCAGCAGAAGAATACGTATGACCTTCATGCCACCACCCGTTGAGCCTGCACAGCCACCAATAAAAGATGAGAACAGCAGGAGTACCGGCAAGAACAGTGGCCACTCAGAGAAGCCCGTTGTCGTAAAGCCGGCCGTCGTCGATATCGATACTGACTGGAATAGAGCCTGATCGAACGCGTCGTACATGGAATTGTAGGAGTGATGCTCAAGTAAGATAAGGAAGCAGACCAAAAACAGAACCACCTGAATAAAGATGAAGGCTCTAAACTCGGGATCTTTCCAATAATATTTAGGATGCACGCCACCAGAGGCAAAGGCCGCAAAGTGCAAAGAATAGTTACACGCAGATATCAGCAAGAATACAACCGTAATCATGTTGATAGCAGGGCTATTAAAATAACCCATACTGGCATCATGAGTCGAGAAACCGCCAATCGCAATCGTCGAGAAACTATGGGCAATGGCATCAAAAGGGGTCATGCCTGCCACCCAAAACGCCGCTGCACAGGCAATGGTCAAACTCAGATAGATGTACCAAAGCGCTTTTGCTGTCTCTGCGATACGTGGCGTCATCTTACTGTCTTTAACCGGTCCAGGGATCTCTGCTCGATAGAGCTGCATCCCACCGATGCCAAGTACCGGTAGAATAGCCACCGCGAGTACGATGATACCCATGCCACCAAACCATTGGAGTAACTGGCGATAGAACAAAATCGCTTTAGGAAGTTCATCTAAGCCAACGATGACCGTCGCTCCTGTCGTCGTCAGTGCCGAGAAGGATTCAAAGAAGGCATCTGTGACAGAGACATTCGGATAATCAGAAATCAAAAATGGCAGTGCACCCGCACTGCCGATTACGGTCCAAAACAGTACAACAATAAGGAAGCCGTCTCTGGCTTTGAGCTCGTGTTTATGACGACGATTTGGAAACCAGAAAAACCCGCCGCAAACAAGTAGGACGAAAAAAGTGGTCACAAAAGGCACACCCGCACCATCTCGATAAATCAGTGCGACTAAAGCGGGGGCGAGCATTGAAACGCTAAACAGAGCGAGTAGCAGTCCAACAATGCGAATTATGGATCGAAATTGCATATGAGTTGATGAAGCGGTGCTTCGTTACGTCCTAGTTGTTTTCTACTGGGGAGACCATTGCCTTGGCTCCGCTTTTATTAATGATACTCTGCGTCAGTGCATCAACATGGTTCACTTCTAACTCAACAATAAGAATGACCTTGTCGGTGTAGTGCGACTCGACCTCAACCGCTTCGAAACGACTCAGCTCGGCTTGAGCTATAGACACGAATGCATAGTCTAACTCTAGACGTAATTGTGTGGTGATTTTTTTTTCGATTGTTTGAATCAGCTTAAGTGCTTGTTGTACACCGCCACCATAAGCCTTCACCAAACCGCCCGTTCCAAGCTTGATACCACCAGAATAACGCGTGACCACGGCAGTGAGCTCTCCAATACCAGAACCACTAAGCTGCGCCAAGATAGGCTTGCCTGCGGTGCCAGACGGCTCACCGTCATCACTAAAGCCCCACATCATCGAATTTTCAGGACGTCCCGCCACAAAGCCCCAACAATTATGTCGGGCACTACTGTGCTGTTTCTTCACTTGATCAACAAATGCTTTCGCCAACTCAATACTCGGCGTATGAGCGATTTGCGTGATGAACACGCTCTTTTTGATCTCTTCTTCAAAAAGAACTGGGTGCTCAGGTATCAAGTATGCAGTTGAGTTCATTGGCTTTTACGAGGTTTGTCGCCTAAAAGGGGTATTCTAGCACGAGCAATAGCAATTGACTCCAAGATTGGACACTGGTCATAATGTTAAACAGTTGTTTAAAAAATGTATTGAAATTAAATTCGATGCGGTACACACTTAAATAACTGGTCTAACCAGAAGTAAAACTATAACAACCGCTTTCACACAATCACGGATTGTCTGTCACGGAGAATGACAATGATTTACCAATCTGAAACTCTACAGGTAAAGGAAGTACGCAGCGGCATCGCCGAACTGTGCTTTAGCTCTCCCCAGTCGGTCAATAAACTTGATCTGGCTACTCTCGAATCTTTAGACAAAGCCCTCGATGCGCTTGCTTCATGGAGCGACCTTAAAGGACTTATCCTAACGACGGATAAAAGTGCCTTTATTGTGGGTGCTGACATCACTGAGTTCCTTGGTTTGTTTGCCAAGCCAAAAGCTGAACTCAAGGAATGGTTAGGGTTCGCCAACAACATTTTCAATAAGCTGGAAGACTTGCCAGTCCCAACGCTATCTGCACTAAAAGGCCACACCCTAGGCGGTGGCTGTGAGTGCGTATTGGCGACGGACTTTAGAATTGGTGACAAGACCACCAGCATCGGTCTACCAGAAACAAAACTGGGTATTATGCCGGGTTTTGGCGGTACCGTTCGCCTACCAAGATTGATTGGCGCTGACAGTGCCATGGAAATCATCACGCAAGGTAAAGCCTGCCGAGCCAATGAGGCATTGAAAGTTGGTCTTATCGACGCCATCGTCGAGACCGAAGCACTGTATGACTCTGCTCTGAACACCATCGAGCTTGCCATCAACGAAAAAATTGACTGGAAAGCGCGCCGCCAAGCAAAAGTATCACCACTGACTCTTAGCAAACTTGAATCCATGATGAGCTTCACTATGGCGAAAAGTTTAGTGGCACAAAAAGCTGGTCCTCACTACCCAGCGCCAATGGCCGCAGTCAAAACGATTGAAGAGGCAGCACAATTTGGTCGTGATGAGGCGCTTGATATCGAAGCAAACTACTTCATCAACCTTGCTGGCTCAGATGTCGCTAACGCATTGGTTGGCATCTTCCTTAATGATCAGTACATCAAAGGTCTTGCTAAGAAAGCCGCTAAGTCAGGTAAAGAGACTGAGCGTGCAGCCGTACTTGGCGCAGGTATTATGGGTGGCGGTATCGCTTACCAATCTGCGCTAAAAGGTGTACCTGTCATCATGAAAGACATCGCTCAAGCCTCTCTTGAGCTAGGTATGACCGAAGCCTCTAAACTGCTCAACAAGCGTTTACAACGTGGACGTATCGACGGATTTAAGATGGCTGGCGTGCTGGCTTCTATTACCCCGAGCCTACATTACGCCGGTATTGAGCAAAGCGATGTGATTGTGGAAGCGGTGGTAGAGAATCCAAAAATCAAAGCCGCAGTGCTGAGTGAAGTCGAAGAGATGGTGGGCGAAAACACCGTCATCGCCTCTAACACCTCAACCATTCCTATCAATGTTCTTGCGAAGTCTCTAAAACGCCCAGAAAACTTCTGTGGTATGCACTTCTTTAACCCAGCACACCGCATGCCATTGGTCGAAATCATTCGCGGTGAGCACACCTCGGAAGAAACCATCAACCGCGTTGTTGCTTACGCTGCGAAGATGGGTAAATCTCCTATCGTTGTCAACGACTGCCCAGGGTTCTTTGTTAACCGTGTTCTATTCCCATACTTTGGTGGCTTTAGTCAGCTTCTGGCGGATGGCGCGGACTTCATTCAAATCGACAAAATCATGGAGCGCAAGTTTGGCTGGCCGATGGGCCCTGCTTACCTACTTGATGTGGTGGGCATTGATACCGCGCACCATGCACAAGCGGTGATGGCGGAAGGCTTCCCTGAGCGCATGGCAAAAGATCAGCGTGATTCCATTGATGTGCTATTTGAAAACACTCGCTATGGTCAGAAGAATGGCTCGGGTTTCTATGCTTACACCACGGACAAGCGCGGTCGTCCTAAGAAAGCACCAAGCGAAGACATCAACTCACTGCTTGAGTCAGTCAGCAAGCCTGCACAATCATTCAATGATGACACCATTATTCAACGCATGATGATTCCAATGATCAACGAAGTCGTACTGTGTTTGGAAGAGGGCATCATTGCAACACCACAAGAAGCAGACATGGCGCTGGTCTATGGCCTAGGCTTCCCTCCATTTAGAGGTGGTGTGTTCCGCTATCTAGACAGTATCGGTATCGATAACTACGTTGTGATGGCGAAGCAATATGAATCGCTAGGTGCAATGTACAAGGTGCCTCAGTCGCTGGTCGATATGGCAAGCTCTGGCAAGCGCTTCTATGACGTGCAACAAGCTAGCTCACTGTAACCACCGACTGGATGAGGAATATCAAAATGAAAAATGTTGTCGTTGTTGATTGTCTTCGTACACCTATGGGTCGTTCCAAGGGTGGTGCATTTAGACATCAGCGTGCTGAAGACTTATCGGCACATCTAATGAAAGGTATCTTGGCTCGCAACCCACAAGTGAAGCCAGAAGAGATTGAAGATATCTACTGGGGCTGTGTACAGCAAACCCTAGAGCAAGGTTTTAACGTTGCTCGTAACGCAGCGCTACTGGCAGGGCTACCGATTGAGATTGGTGCGGTCACGGTAAACCGCCTGTGTGGCTCATCTATGCAGGCGTTGCATGACGCGGCGCGCTCAATCATGGTTGGCGATGCTGAGATCTGCCTAATTGGTGGTGTTGAGCACATGGGACACGTTCCTATGACGCACGGTGTGGACTTCCACCCTCAACTTTCTAAAAACGTCGCGAAAGCAGCGGGCATGATGGGTCTCACCGCCGAAATGCTGGGTAAATTACATGGCATCAGCCGTGAGCAACAAGATGAGTTTGCAGCGCGAAGCCACCAGCGAGCGCAAGCGGCGACCGTTGAAGGTCGATTCAAGAACGAGATCTTGCCGACCGAAGGTCATGCTGAAGATGGTTCACTGTTTACCCTCGATTACGATGAAGTGATTCGTCCAGAAACCAATGTTGAAGGGCTGTCTAAGCTTCGTCCAGTCTTTGACCCTGCAAATGGCACGGTAACCGCAGGTACATCATCAGCCCTATCGGATGGTGCGTCTGCCATGCTAATCATGAGCGAAGAGAAAGCCAATGAGCTTGGTTTAACCATTCGCGCGAAGATCCGCTCTATGGCCATTGCAGGCTGCGATCCATCGATTATGGGTTACGGCCCGGTACCAGCCACGCAAAAAGCGCTTAAACGTGCAGGCCTAACGATGGACGACATCGACATTGTTGAGCTAAACGAAGCATTTGCGGCTCAATCACTGCCATGTGCCAAAGATCTTGGCCTACTGGATGTGGTCGACGAGAAGGTTAACCTGAATGGCGGTGCTATCGCACTCGGTCACCCACTCGGCTGCTCGGGCTCTCGTATCTCAACTACGCTTATCAATATCATGGAAAACAAAGACGCCAAGATCGGTCTTGCCACTATGTGTATTGGTTTGGGTCAAGGTATCGCAACCATCTTTGAAAGACCGTAGCCCTCTCATTACGGCTCTTCAACGCAAACAGCTCCGTTTTCGGGGCTGTTTTTATTTATGCATGTAATGCATACATCTAATGTTGAAGTTTCATTGTTTTTTTTCGAATTTCTCACCTACACTTTGCAGCAGATAACACGTCAACTCATTGGAGAACACCATGTTCAAAGCACTGTTACTTAACCAAGAAGACAAAAAAACAATCGCTACTATTTCTCAGGTAGACGAGTCACAGCTTCCAGAAGGTAATGTAAAAATAGATGTAAAATATTCATCTTTGAACTACAAAGATGGGTTGGCGATTACCGGTAAAGGTAAAATCATCCGCAATTTCCCAATGGTACCGGGTATCGATCTTTCTGGCGTAGTGTCGCAATCAGACGACCCTCGTTACAAGGAAGGCGACGAAGTGGTTCTCACTGGCTGGGGGGTCGGTGAGAATCACTGGGGTGGCATGGCTGAGAAAGCGAGCCTAAACGGTGACTGGCTAGTGCCAATGCCAGCAGGTCTCGATGCAGAAAAAGTGATGGCTATCGGTACTGCAGGTTTTACTGCGATGCTATGTGTACAAGCCATTGTTGATGCAGGCGTAAAACCAGAAGACGGCGAAGTACTGGTCACAGGCGCAAGTGGCGGTGTGGGTAGTGTGTCGGTTACGCTGCTTAACCAACTAGGTTATAAAGTGGCGGCAGTAACAGGCCGCGCTTCAGCGAACGGCGAACTACTAAAATCACTCGGTGCATCACGCATTGTTGAGCGCAGCGAACTGGAAGAGCCAGCGAAACCACTTGAGCGTCAATTCTGGGCTGCCGCTGTCGATACTGTGGGTAGCAACATGCTTGCTAAAGTGCTTGCGCAAGTAAACTACAACGGTGTTGTCGCAGCATGTGGTTTAGCGGGTGGCTTTGATTTACCAACTACAGTAATGCCATTTATCCTGCGCAACGTGCGTCTGCAAGGTGTTGACTCAGTAATGTGTCCACGCGAAAAACGCATCAAAGCTTGGGAACAGCTAGCAACGCTACTTCCTGAGTCATACTACGCACAGGCAAGCAAAACCGTAGCACTAGAAGATGCGATTCAAGCGGCGGAAGACATCACTAACGGTGCTGTTACGGGTCGTGTGACTATCAAAATCTAATTAACGATAACCTAATCATAGAAAAGGCTCTCATTGCGAGAGCCTTTTTTCGTTTTGAACATATCAATCGATAGCACTAAAGGTTAGTAAGCCTTTGTACCAAGTAGGTGCTCATCGACAGGACTTGGTTCACCATATTGGCTATTGTCGCCATGATAACTTTTTTGGGTTTGACTAATATCCCCATCATACCTTGGATCCTGAGGTCTTTCGTGACTGTCCATAAACAGCGCAATGTCCCATGCCTGCTGATCGGAGAGTGACCCTCCTTGCCCAAGCGGCATATTATGTTTGATAAAGGCAGCAGCGGTGTTTACCTTGTGCATGCCCGCTCCCCAGTTAAAGCTATCGGGTCCCCATAGCGGAGGAAAAACGTAGCGATCAGCGACTTTTCTGCCTTGACCATCCTCACTGTGGCACACAGCACAGTTCTCCTGATATGCCTGCTGCCCACGTTCATAGTCGGGAGCAAGCTCTGGCTCAGAGATATGTCCAAAACCTCGTCCCGGCAGATTATTATCAACGGTCACTCCAAACGACAACCAATAGGAATAAGCATTCAAATCCAGGATTTCTTGACTAGTCACCTCAGGTGGCTTTCCACCTTCTGCATTCATAGAATAAAGGAAACACCCTTGTAGCCGATCTTGAAAGGTATTGACGCGCTTGTTCTTAGATCGATAAGCAGGATAAGAGACAAACGCCGCCCACATGGGCGCAGCATCTGCGACGCTACCACCGCCTAGGTGACAGTTAGTGCAGTTCATTCCATTATTTACTTTCCCTGAAGCTCGCATCTGCTGGGTGTTCATGAATAATGAGTAGCCGCGCTTTACTGACTCTCCCATCTCACCCTCAGGTAACGTCTCCCAATGAGTCACTTGATGGTGCTGTTCCCCTTCAGCAAGGGCACGTCCAGGTTCTATGGGTTCCCTGTCTAGATAGGCATCGGCAAAAACAGCGGGGGTGGCAAACAATACTAAACTCAAGATGGTTATCCTGTTCATTGCGCGCCTCCTTGTGATGCAAAGTAGCTTGCAACCGCCTCTATTTCTTCATCGGTTAAACCCTTGGCAATCGTCACCATCGAACCCAACACACCTGGGGGGCGCTGATCGCTTTTCCATGCTTTGAGCTGATTAACCAGATAATCTTTGTTTTGCCCCATTAACATCGGAAAACTGGGTGCAACGCCAACTCCGTTGGGACCATGACACGATACACAAGCGGGAACCTTGTCATTCCACTTCCCACTGTAAGCAATACGTTCTCCTAACGGCATATCAGCGGGCCACTTGTCACCTCGCCACTGAAGTGTCTCTGGTGTTGACACAGCTATCGAAGCATAAAAGTCAGCTGCTTTGATCAACTCTTCATCAGCCGCATTATGCACAACGGGATCCATAAACGTGCTGTGTCGCTGACCTGATTTAAAGGCGAGGACTTGTGCTTCCAAGTAAGCTTTCGGTTGACCTCGAAGGTTAGGAATGGTGTTTTCACGTCCGACGCCATCGGCACCGTGACAGTCAATGCAAGCTTCCATTACATTGGTCTCTGCGAATACACTGCAGGGAAGGGTTAAAGCTGCAAAGACAAGGGCTTTCCGTGTCACGTTCATTGCTCAATCCTTTGCTATTGTTTCTAGTAACACTAGAACAGAGCGTGACTAAGGCAAGGAATTCTCTGTTTTAACTCTGAGACGACTAGCCGAGGCCGACGTCTTCAATGCGTTTGGCAATCAATTTCCCACACTCTTCTTTTACTACCGAGCGAAGCCATTTCTGAGACTCCGAGGTATCGCATCGCGCGTGCCAAATCAGAGAATAATCAAACGGCGTAAAAGCAAAAGGCAGCGGTTTAATTACTAGATCGTAGCGATCTGCTACTAAATAGGCGAGATCAGCAGGTACGGTAATGATCAATGGCATGCTATCGACAATCGCCAATGCGGCTTCAAGATGATAGGCACGCAGTACCATTTTTCGAGGGTTTTGGTTGATAAGCGCGGCATCCAGCAGAGCTTTAACGCCGTCACTGATCGCAATCATGGCATGAGGCGCATTGATATAATCCTCAAGCGATACGGGTTTATCCGCTAACGGATGTTGCTTGGAAACTAAGCAAGAGACGCCGACCGGGCCCAAGACTTCTTGATGCAATGGTGTAACCGAACCCGTAGGACGGCAGATCGCCATATCGACCTTATCAGTGCTGAGCTGTTTAAAAAGGCTCTCGTGTTGCAGTGGAGCGAACTCCAAAGAGATATTAGGCGCGAGCTGATAAATCTTCGGCAATGCATAAGGAAGGATGGTTTGCATCGCATAGTCAGTCGTCGCGATGAGAAAGCGCTCGTTACAATAGTAGGGATTGAACTCACTGGGTGTCAGCAACTGACGGAAGGACTCTAACGGTTGGTCAATTTGCTTACATATCTCGAGCGCTTTACTGGTAGGAATGATTCGCTGTCCTTGACGGGTGAAAAGCGGATCCCCTAATAAGTCTCTCAATCGACCTAACACTCGACTCGTTGCGGATTGGCTTAGGTTGAGTCGCACGGCCGCTTGACTAACACTGCCCTCTTCCACCAGCACCTTCAATGCCACCAATAAATTGAGGTCGCGACGATAGATTTCTTCGAGTTCCATAAGCTCTTCCTACGTAATTCTTCCCCTAGTGTACACTTGGTTTTCTTTTCTTCAGATAAAAAAAATCCCGCCTTTCAGCGGGGAAGCCCAAGAAAATGGGGATAGTGTCGGAATGTCGTAAAATGTATTGGAAGTTCTAATTTGCAAGAATGTTTATCAAATGTTAATTCTCTTGTTCTTCTGAAACATCTTGCCAGCGTCTTACCTCTAACCAGAGACCCACTATAGAGACACTTAAACCTATTAACGGAGCCCACCCGGCTTGTTGGGAAGGCTGTAATACCAAGGCACAGAATGCTATCAAGCAAAGCACCGAGTAAATTGTAATCCTGTCTAGTACGGTTAACATAGTTACGTCCCTGCTCCTTTGTTACCAACTTGTTAATAAAGTTAAAACAAAAAATTCCTTTTGCCAAGGGGTTATTGCATATTTTTTCTTCATAAGTAGAATTTGAGCTGTTTTTTAGTAAGAAAGAGTTCCCGATGACAATCAATACAGACCTAGCGACGCAAACACTCGAAGCCGAAGGACTGCGCTGCCCAGAGCCAGTGATGATGGTCAGGAAGACAATTCGTAAGATGGAAGAAGGTGAAGTGTTGTTAGTGAAAGCCGACGACCCTTCGACGACGCGCGATATTCCAAGTTTCTGTCGCTTTATGGATCACCAATTGCTGAGTGCTCAGACAGAAACCGTTCCTTACCTTTATTTGATTAAAAAAGGGTTAGCGTAACGCACTAAAAAAGGCTGCCACTGGCAGCCTTTTTACTATTCGTCATATTCGAGCGTTCTGATCTCAGATTGCAGTTTTTTTATCTGCTTTTGCATCGAACGGATCTCGTTGTGCATTGGGATCAAATGCTGAACCCGAATCCAAGACTCGACGGCCAATCCTGCCATGACGATGGCACCGACGACCATAGGTATCCACATATCGGTGAGTACCATCCCAAGCAGTGTTAATACCAAACCGAAGGTGAATAAACGGCTTTGACTTTCCGCGGTCATTCCTGTGTAACGTGTAAGCATAATCGTTGCCCTCTCGCTAGGATCCACATGATTAAAGTACCATGACAATTATGACACTAATATGTCATTCATCACGAATTTCATCAGATTCGAGCGAGAGTTTGATCCCGATTAAAGTTTGATATTTATTTGATATTTATTTGATATTGTTATTAAAAAACAGCAGCGCCGATAGCGAGTCCTACGAACAAAATGGCGGTAATACGACGAATCCAATCAAGCGGAAGCTTGTCCGCTGATAGCTTACCAATCAAGACGACAGGCACATTGGCTAGTAGCATACCCACCGTAGTCCCAATCACCACCCAGGTCAGCGCATCCGCGTATTGCGCGCCGAGAATGGAGGTCGCTATCTGAGTTTTATCGCCAATTTCAGCAATGAAGAATGCGATAAAACTGGCGATAAACGGACCGCGACTTGAAATACTCTCATCGTCATCGAGTTTATCCGGCACCAAGATCCAGGCAGCCATGGCAAGGAAGCTGACCACTAATACCCACTTAAGAACTTCAGGTGATAGGTAATCGGCCACCACAACCCCCAGCCATGCAGCTAACGCATGGTTGGCAATGGTCGCTAGAAAGATAGCAGCAATAATAGGAGTAGGTTTGCGATAACGGCTGGCCAGCAGTAGAGATAAAAGTTGGGTCTTATCGCCAATTTCGGCAAGTGCCACAGTAGTAATTGATATAGCTAAAACGCTCACGACATGCTCTAAGGGGCAGGGTTTATAGTATTTAACCTATAGACAAACCTCGCGCCCCACCCCGGTTCACGATGTTTATCTATGGTCTTGCTAAACTTGCGGGCACAAGTCTCGAACGCCATGGTGATTTTGCACCAATTATGTTGACGAACGAATCCAAACGCTTGTGAGTGTATGGATAAGCTACTCCCCAAAGATGACGGCATTGTAATCACTCAATGAATCAATTTCAACAATATTGGAGCTTACGCCCCTTCACACAGCGAATAACTCCGAAAAACCGCATTTTTTTACCTTTATGATGATTAAATCAGCACTTTTACCCCTACTCCCCTTACCGATTAGTCGGTATACTTATTTGTTATTTTCTGAATATCAGAAACACCTTTTCACTTAGAGAATTGCGCGAATTACTATGCAAAAATACGATATCAAAACCTTCCAGGGAATGATCCTCGCGCTGCAGGATTACTGGGCACAGAACGGTTGTACTATTGTTCAACCACTAGATATGGAAGTAGGTGCAGGCACCTCTCACCCAATGACATGTCTACGTGCACTTGGCCCAGAGCCAATGTCTACGGCATACGTTCAACCTTCACGTCGCCCGACCGATGGTCGCTACGGCGAGAACCCGAACCGTCTGCAGCACTATTATCAGTTCCAAGTTGCGCTTAAGCCTTCTCCAGATAACATTCAGGAGTTGTACCTAGGCTCACTTGAAGTGCTTGGTATCGACCCGCTAGTTCACGACATTCGTTTCGTAGAAGACAACTGGGAAAACCCAACGCTAGGCGCATGGGGTCTTGGTTGGGAAGTCTGGCTAAACGGCATGGAAGTAACTCAGTTTACCTACTTCCAGCAGGTTGGCGGTCTTGAGTGTAAGCCAGTAACTGGCGAGATCACTTATGGTATCGAGCGTCTAGCGATGTACATTCAAGAAGTAGATTCTGTTTACGACCTAGTGTGGAACGTCGCACCAGATGGCAGCAAGGTCACTTACGGTGATATCTTCCACCAAAACGAAGTTGAGCAATCAACCTACAACTTTGAGCACGCTGACGTAGATTTCCTATTCACTTACTTTGACCAGTGTGAAAAAGAAACCAAAGAGCTGCTAGAGCTAGAGAAACCTCTTCCTCTTCCAGCGTATGAGCGCATTCTTAAAGCGGCTCACGCGTTCAACATCCTTGATGCACGCAAAGCTATCTCTGTAACAGAGCGCCAACGTTACATCCTTCGTATCCGCAACCTGACTAAAGCGGTTGCAGAAGCATATTACGCATCACGTGAAGCCTTAGGCTTCCCAATGCTTAAAAAAGACGAGGAGAAGTAATCATGGCAAAAGAATTTCTAATTGAACTCGGTACTGAAGAACTACCACCAACGCAGCTTCGTACCCTTGCAGAAGCTTTTGCAGCGAACTTCGAAGCAGAGCTTAAAGGTGCAGACCTAACACACGAAGGTGTGAAATGGTACGCGGCTCCTCGTCGTCTCGCACTTAAGGTCGCTGGTCTTGCTGAAGGTCAGGCGGATAAAGTGGTAGAAAAGCGTGGCCCTGCGGTTTCTGTGGCATTCGATGCTGACGGTAATGCAACCAAAGCAGCTCAAGGCTGGGCTCGTGGTAACGGCATCACTGTTGAGCAAGCGGATCGTCTAGTGACAGACAAAGGCGAATGGCTACTATTCAAACAAGAAGTCAAAGGCCAAGCAACAACTGAAATCGTGGTTGACCTAGCAGCAAATGCACTGGCTAACCTACCAATCGCGAAGCCAATGCGTTGGGGTAACAAGACGACTCAGTTCATCCGTCCTGTTAAAACACTGACTATGCTAATGGGCTCTGACCTTATCGAAGGCGAGATCCTAGGCGTAGCCTCTGACCGCACTATCCGTGGTCACCGCTTCATGGGTGAGCAAGAGTTCACTATCGATTCTGCTGAGCAATATCCTGCGATCCTAGAAGAGCGCGGTAAAGTGATGGCAGATTACGAAGCGCGTAAAGCAATCATCCTAGCTGATTCGCAAAAAGCGGCAGCAGCAGTTGGCGGTGTCGCTGATCTAGAGGATGACCTAGTTGAAGAAGTAACATCACTCGTTGAGTGGCCAGTAGTACTAACGGCGAAATTCGAAGAAGAGTTCCTGAAGGTGCCTTCTGAAGCGCTGGTTTACACCATGAAAGGTGACCAGAAGTACTTCCCAGTGTATTCATATGAGAATGGCGACGAGAACAAGAAGCTACTACCAAACTTCATCTTCGTCTCTAACATCGAATCTAAAGAGCCTCGCTACGTAATCGAAGGTAACGAGAAAGTTGTACGTCCACGTCTAGCGGATGCGGAGTTCTTCTTTAACACGGACCGTAAGCGCCCTCTTATCGACCGTCTACCTGAGCTAGAGCAAGCTATCTTCCAGAAGCAGCTTGGTACTATCAAAGACAAGACAGACCGCATCACTGAACTTGCTGGCTACATCGCTGAGCAAATCGATGCTGACGTTGAAAAATCTAAGCGTGCTGGTCTTCTAGCGAAGTGTGACCTAATGACCTCTATGGTATTCGAGTTTACCGATACCCAAGGTGTCATGGGCATGCACTACGCCACTCACGATGGTGAAGATGAGCAAGTAGCACTGGCGCTTTACGAGCAGTACATGCCGCGTTTCGCCGGTGACGAGCTACCAAGCACAGGTATCTCTTCAGCTGTTGCAATGGCAGACAAGCTAGATACGATTGTCGGTATCTTCGGTATTGGCCAAGCACCTAAGGGCTCTGACCCATTCGCACTTCGTCGTGCGTCTCTAGGTGTGCTACGTATCATCGTCGAAAACGGCTACAACCTAGACCTAACGGACCTAATTGCGAAAGCTCAGTCTCTGTTTGCCCTAGAAGACGGTACTAGCAAGCTAACCAACGCGAACGTTGCCGACGACGTCATCGACTTCATGCTTGGTCGTTTCAATGCATGGTACAAAGATGAAGGCTTCAGCGTGGATATCATCCAAGCAGTACTGGCTAACCGTCCAACCAAACCAGCAGACTTCGACCAGCGCGTTAAAGCGGTATCTCACTTCCGTGAGCTAGAGGCAGCAGAAGCACTGGCGGCAGCGAACAAGCGTGTAGGTAACATCCTAGCGAAATTCGACGGCGAACTGGCAGCTGAAATCGACCTTGCACTTCTACAAGAAGATGCAGAGAAGACACTAGCAGAGAACGTTGAAGTGATGACTGAAGCCCTTGAGCCAGCATTCGCGACCGGTAACTATCAAGAAGCACTAAGCAAGCTTGCTGACCTACGTGAGCCTGTGGATGCGTTCTTCGATAACGTGATGGTCATGGCCGATGACGAAGCACTTAAGAAGAACCGTCTAACGCTACTAAACAACCTGCGTAACCTGTTCCTACAAATCGCCGACATTTCACTTCTTCAAAAGTAGTCGTCAATTTAGGCAATAATGGTTAATGAAAGGGAAGCATCCGCTTCCCTTTTTTGTACCTTTCGATCGGCAACAAGTTATTGTTAGTTCTGTGAACTAGTATGAAAATTGTAGGGAGTTTGCCTACAAACTAGCGGTTATAGCACTCAGAATGTAGAGGTCGATATTTGATATAAACGTGGGATAACTTCAAGGAAGAGAACCCATGAAAAAGACCCTACTTTCACTCTCAGTGGCGATGCTCAGCGCCTGCAGCCAACTGCCAGATGACGCGTTACTACTTAGCTTAGATGACCAACAAGTGGCTTTTTCTGCCAATGAACAAGGTTTGCTGGTAGCAGAAAAGAAGCTCGACAAAGGCAGCTATACCTTTTCTATCGGTGATAATGCACAAACCTGTGGCAGCAACTTTGCTCTGGCGGAAGACGCGCGCATTAAGTTTAACCGCCCATTAAAGCTCGATGATTGTGCCGGGGAATCGGCCATTCCGATGCGAGTATTCAAGGCGAATACCTACCAGTTTACGCTCAATCCAGCCAACAACGAGCTCACCGTGAAGGTGAAACCAAAACAGAGTAACGATTTTACCTCCACCTGCCCTGTTGCCACTGACAGCCCCAAAGTCATTGATGTCAGTGCCACCTTTGCCGATGGTACTGTACTTAGAGATGCGCTGAGCGGGCAACAAGCGACGGTCAGCAGCGGCAAGATTGCGCTGCAGCCTGGCGCAAACAGCCAGGGCCTATTGCTGCTAGAGCCCGCAGAGCAGGCACCGAAGGCGGAATTCGACTGGGACAACGCGACGGTCTATTTCGTCATGACCGATCGCTTCTACAACGGCAACCCAGATAACGATAACAGCTATGGACGAAGCAAAGACGGCAAACATGAGATCGGTACCTTCCATGGTGGCGATCTGGCTGGCTTGACTAAAAAGCTCGACTATATTGAATCGCTTGGCGTCAATGCCATCTGGATCACCTCGCCACTGGAGCAGATTCATGGCTGGGTTGGTGGCGGTGATAGAGGTGACTTCAAACATTATGGCTATCACGGCTATTACCATCAAGATTGGACCAAGCTCGATGCTAACATGGGCACTGAAGCGGAATTGCGTCAGTTTATCGATACCGCCCACGAGAAAGGTATCCGTGTCGTTTGGGACGTGGTCATGAACCATACCGGCTACGCCACGCTAGCGGACATGCAAGAATTTGGCTTCGGAAAACTGTATCTCTCTGATGAAGAGGCGAAACAAGAACTCGGTGAAAACTGGACCGATTGGCAACCTAAATCAGGGCAAAGCTGGCACAGCTTTAATGATTACATCAAGTACAGTGATGACGAGGCATGGGATAAATGGTGGGGTAAGGATTGGATCCGTACCGACATCGGTGACTACGACGCACCTGGATACAACGACAGAACCATGTCTCTTAACTTCTTGCCGGATCTAAAAACCGAATCGACACAGAAGACAGGCCTGCCGAACTTCTATCGTAATAAAGAGACCAATGCCAAAGATATTCAAGCCACGCCAAGTGAGCATTTGATCACCTGGCTAACAGATTGGGTTCGCGAATATGGCATCGATGGTTTCCGTGTCGATACCGCTAAACACGTCGAAATGGAAAGCTGGGCCAAACTCAAGCAAGCCAGCAATGAAGCACTGGCAGAGTGGAAACAAAACAACCCAGACAAGGCACTGGATGATAAACCATTCTGGATGACCGGTGAGGTTTGGGCGCACAGCGTGGTGAAGAGCCCGTATTTCGATAACGGCTTTGATTCTATCATTAACTTCGAGTTCCAAGGCGACGTTGCCCCTAAGGCATTGAAGTGTTTCGCTAACCTAGACAGTGACTATCGCCGCTATGCAGAGCGCATTAACAGCGACAGTGAGTTCAATGTGCTGAGCTACCTCTCTTCGCACGACACTTCACTGTTCTGGGCATCTCGAAGCCGAAGCATTGATGATCAGATGCGTGCCGCCAATGCACTGATGTTAAGTCCGGGTGCGGTGCAGATCTACTATGGTGATGAGATAGCAAGAGACCTAGGTGTCAGTGGCTCTGACTCACACCAAGGTACGCGCTCAGACATGCCTTGGGATAAGATAACTGGTCAGCGCGAAACCCTATTGAAGCACTGGCAAACACTCGGTGATTTCCGCCTACGCCACCCTGCTATTGCTAAGGGTGAGCATATTACCCACCAGCAAAGCGGGTACTATGCGTTTGAACGTCGTTACCAAGATGACAAGGTACTCATCGTTTACACTGGTGAATAATCAATAGATTAAGACCTACTCAATCACATCAAAAAGGAGCGCTATTGCGCTCCTCAGATTGCTGACGAACCCCACTTTTCGAAGTGGGGTTCTCTTTTATGAGCGGCCGTAGGCCGCGATCGCGATATTTTTGATCATGCCAAGTTTAGAAGAGCACAATGCTTAATTTGGTATCTAGACGCCATAATTTGACGTATTTGGGACATATTTAGCCCTATTTTTCGTAGATAGCTCACCACCAACGCTATCTTCTTGATGTTTTGAGCGGTAGCAGCCAGCCAACATTGCATCTGCACTTTGGATAATCCACGGAAGCGAGCATAACGGTGACCATGGTGCTGCTTAGCATCGGCGAAGCTCCGCTCTACCGTCTCACTTCTTCGCCGATATGTCTTTTTTCCATAAGGGGAGAGCCGCATTTGATTTGCTCTATCCACTGCGTCCGTATAGATGTGTCTTGTAATGACTTTCTTCATGGTTTTACTTTGCGTACAGTCATCTCGCATTGGGCAGAGTGCACACTCTTTCGGGTCGGAGTGATACTCACGATACGCATCTCTAGATGTTGTTTTATAGATGAGCTCTTGACCGTTAGGACAGCGGTAACTGTCTCGCTCTTTATTGTAGATAAAGTGCTTTTTCTTGAACGCATTCTTTGTGCTGGACGGCCTGCGATAACCGAACACGCCCAAGATATTTCGACGCTCTAATGACTCAGCGACTGGCGCAGTGAAGTAGCCCGCGTCGAGTCCAACGGCGATTGGATTAAGGTGAAATTGCTCTAGGGTATAGTCCAGGCGCTTCACATAAGGTTGAGAGTCATTGATATTACCTGCAGTGACATGGGTATCTAAGATAATGCCATGCTGTCCATCCACTGTACGGTGGTCGAGATAGAAGAAGCCTTGAGGCTTATTATCTCGAGTCATGAAGCCACTTTCCGGGTCGCTCGTGCTTGTTTTTGTATTCTTAGTTTTAGGATCAGAGGCACGTGCTTTTAGAGGTTTCTTACCCTCTTTTTCTCGGTCTAGCGCGACATCTTCATCGAGCATATCAAGATAGGCGCTGGCGCGAACCTTAGTCACTTTGTTCGTGTGCTTATTCTTATTAGCATTGGCTTTTAGGTGCGTACTGTCAGTAAATAGCTCTTGGCCAGCAACCAAGCCTTTCGCCATTGCCTGCTCTACGATATTGATAAAGATACACTCAAACACATCGGTACCATTAAAGCGGCGAATACGGTTTTGGCTGAGTGTCGATGCATGGATAACTTTCTCTGTAAGTGACATACGCAAGAACCATCGATACGCGACATTGACTTCAATTTCTTTCACGAGTTGTCGCTCGCTTTTTATTCCGAAGAGATAGCCAAGCAGGATGATTTTAAACAGGCGTACAGGGTCAACAGGTGGGCGACCATTATCTTTACAGTAGAGGTGAAGGCTCTTGAAGCATATTGAGATATCCATATTTCGATACCTCTATTAGATCAAAGGTCTAGCCTGATGGCTAGACCTTTGTCAGCAGTCTGAGGAGCGCTATTGCGCTCCTTTCTTATTGCTCATTTTCTTTGCACTCAAATAGTGCTTTGCCTCTAGTTATCATTGCTGTATGTTCAAAGGTTCATCTTGCCACCAGCAGGATAACCCCCCTTAAAAACACAACAAGTGAACACGATGAACTAGGTACAGCAATGCAATTTTCGAAGTTTGGTGAAAAATTTAATCGTTACTCAGGTATTACCCAATTAATGGATGATCTTAATGATGGCCTTCGCACTCCAGGCGCCATCATGCTCGGAGGTGGCAACCCAGCCGCCATTCCTGCCATGCTCGAGTATTTTCACCAAGCCAGTAGTGACCTCCTCGCCAGTGGTGAGCTGGTGGCCGCCATGGCCAACTACGACGGTCCACAAGGAAAAGATGCGTTTGTTAAATCGCTCGCTAAACTGCTGCGCGATACCTATGGCTGGAACATTACCGAAAAGAACATCAGCCTAACCAATGGCAGCCAAAGTGGTTTTTTCTATCTATTTAACCTACTCGCAGGTAAGCAAAGCGATGGCAGCCACAAGAAAATTTTGCTGCCAATTGCGCCAGAGTACATTGGTTATGGTGACGCAGGCATAGACGAAGACATCTTTGTCTCCTATCACCCAGAGATTGAGCTGCTTGATAACGGTCTATTCAAATACCATGTGGATTTTGAGCACCTAGAGATCGATGATTCGGTTGCCGCGATTTGTGCCTCACGCCCCACCAACCCAACGGGTAACGTACTCACCGATGAAGAGATCCACAAGCTGGATAAATTGGCTCGTGAAAATAACATCCCGCTGATCATCGATAACGCCTACGGCTTACCATTCCCAAACATCATCTTTGAAGATGTGGAGCCGTTTTGGAATGAGAACACCATTCTTTGCATGAGCTTATCCAAGCTAGGTCTGCCAGGGTTGCGCTGCGGTATCGTGATTGCCAGTGAAGAAGTCACCCAAGCGATGACCAATATGAATGGAATTATTAGCCTAGCGCCGGGCAGCTTTGGACCCGCACTTGCTCATCACATGATTGAGAAAGGTGACATTCTAGAGCTCAGCTCGAATGTCATTAAGCCGTTCTACCAACAGAAATCCCAGCGCGCGGTTGAGTTATTGCAATCGGCGATTACCGATCCCCGTTTTCGAATCCATAAGCCAGAAGGCGCGATTTTCCTATGGCTATGGTTTGATGAACTACCCATTACCACTATGGAGCTTTACCAACGTTTGAAAGATCGCGGCGTGTTGATTGTCCCAGGGGAATACTTCTTTATTGGTCAGGAAGATGAATGGGATCATGCCCATCAATGTCTGCGCATGAATTATGTGCAAGATGACGACAAGATGCAGCAAGGTATTGCGATTATCGCGGAAGAAGTGGCTAAAGCATACGCGCAAAGCACTAGCGATTAAGGCTCCAAAAACACAAGATAACAATAGAATAGATACAAAAAAGAGCGCCTTCTGGCGCTCTTTCACTCTTTATATCAGGGCTTTCATTTCAGCGAAATGATTAGCCTTCGATCAGTTTGTTACCACCAATCTCAATTTTACGTGGCTTCATCGCTTCCGGAATCTCACGCTCCAGATCAACGTGAAGTAGACCATTTTCCATACTTGCACCTACGACTTTCACGTAGTCAGCTAGCTGGAATTTACGCTCGAAATCGCGCTCTGCGATACCTTGGTACACGTAGTTTTTACCTTCTTCGGCTTTACGCTCACCCTTAACAATCAGCATGTTGTCTTTTTGAGTCAGATCGAGTTGGTCTTCAGCAAAACCAGCCACAGCCATAGTAATTCGGAAGTGGTTCTCGTCTTGTTGCTCGATGTTGTATGGAGGGTAACCGCCAGAAGAGTTTTTCGCTGAGTTCGCTTCCATCATGTTGAATAGACGATCGAAGCCAATTGCGTTGCGGTATAAAGGAGTGAAATCTACAGTTCTCATAATGCTATCCTCATAGTAAGCAATAGTCTTAGCCGTGAGTTTTCACCTACACCCATCCTATAAACGGATGTAGTGACGACTAAGGGACTTATCCACCACTCCGCTGACAGCCTTGCTGTTCGGGGACGTAGCAATAAATCAATTTTTTTAAGTGTGCCGTTAAAGCTATCCTCCACTGAGCGATACTTTGCAGGCGATTTAAAAGGTCTGTTTCTTCTCTCTTGAGCAAGACAGCTCCCTCTTCACAAATAGATATAGGGATGACGAAATTCGCTTTCAAGGCATTTTCTTTAATTATTTTTATAACGTTTATTTTTCATAGAGTTAAAAACAAAAAAGACCGCCGTGTAAGGCAGTCTATTTGTTTTTAGATTGGTTTATCGAAGCTGGGTGAGCTGAGTTCAAGGAGAAGGCGCGCAATTTATAGGTATAAATGAGCACCTTCGACGCAGAAATCAGTTCAGCCAGCGAAGAGAAATCAATCTAAACGTCTAGGTTAGCTACTTTCAATGCGTTCTCTTCGATGAAGTTACGACGCGGCTCGACTTGGTCGCCCATTAGAGTCGTGAACAGCTGGTCTGCGCCAACCGCATCTTCAATCGTTACTTGCATCATGCGACGTGTCTCTGGATCCATAGTGGTTTCCCAAAGCTGATCTGGGTTCATCTCACCTAGACCTTTGTAGCGCTGTAGGCTCAGACCGCGACGCGACTCTTTGATTAGCCAGTTAAGGGCATCTTCAAAGTTGCTCACTGGTTGAGTACGCTCACCACGTTTCACGTAAGCCCCCTCTTCAATCAGACCTTCTAGAGCTTCCGATAGAGATACTAGCTTGCCGTACTCTTTCGAGTTCAGTAGATCGATACTCAGCACATGCTCATGAGTCACACCGTGAGTACGCACGATGATTTTCGGTAGGTTCAGACCTAGCTCAGCGTGCTGTTCAACCTCGAAGCTGTATTGGCTTGCGCCCACTTCTTTCGCATTTAGCTGCTCAACAAGCAGCTTAGACCATGCTTCAACCGCCGCTACGTCGTGACACTGCTCAGCCGTTAGGCGTGGGGTGTACATGAACTCACTCACTAGCGCGTGCGGGTAACGACGAGCCATGCGCTCGGCAACCTTCACTGCACCGTTGAACTGCTGTACCAATTTCTCTAGCGCTTCACCGGCTAGCGCTGGTGCCTCAGGGTTCACGTGCAGAGCGGCGTTATCCAGTGCCAAAGACACTTGGTATTGGTTCATCGCATCTTCATCTTTGATGTACTGCTCTTGCTTACCTTTCTTCACTTTGTAAAGCGGTGGCTGAGCGATGTACACGTAACCGCGCTCGATAAGCTCTGGCATTTGACGGTAGAAGAAAGTCAAAAGCAGCGTACGGATGTGAGAACCATCGACGTCCGCATCGGTCATGATGATGATGTTGTGGTAACGCAGTTTATCTGGGTTGTACTCGTCACGGCCGATACCACAGCCTAGAGCTGTAATTAGCGTTGCCACTTCTTGTGAAGAAAGCATCTTATCGAAACGTGCTTTCTCTACGTTTAGGATCTTACCTTTAAGTGGAAGAATCGCTTGGTTCTTACGGTTACGACCCTGCTTAGCACTACCGCCCGCAGAGTCACCCTCCACTATGTACAGTTCAGAAAGCGCTGGGTCTTTCTCTTGGCAGTCAGCCAGTTTGCCTGGCAGACCCGCTAGGTCTAGAGCGCCTTTACGACGTGTCATCTCACGCGCTTTACGCGCTGCATCACGAGCGCGAGCGGCGTCAATGATCTTAGTACAAACAATCTTCGCTTCTGCTGGGTTTTCCACTAGGAACTCAGACAGTTTCTCACCCATTGCAGACTCAACCGCGGATTTCACTTCTGATGAAACGAGCTTGTCTTTGGTTTGGCTTGAGAACTTCGGATCTGGCACTTTCACCGAGATAATAGCGGTCAAACCTTCACGAGCATCATCACCTGATGTCGCTGTCTTAGCTTTCTTAGAGAAGCCCTCTTTATCCATGAACGAGTTCAGCGTACGCGTCAGTGCGGCACGGAAGCCCGCAAGGTGAGTACCACCATCACGTTGAGGAATGTTGTTGGTAAAGCAGTAAATGTTTTCTTGGTAGCCATCATTCCACTGCATCGCCACTTCAACCGTGATGCCGTCATCACGCTCGTTATCAAAGTGGAAGATTTTCTGAATGATTGGTGTCTTGTTGGTATTTAGATGCTCAACAAACGCCTGGATACCACCTTCAAACATGAAGTGATCCATTTTGTCTTCTTCGCGCTTATCGACAAGCTTGATTGAGACTCCTGAGTTTAGGAACGACAGTTCACGTAGACGCTTGGCAAGAATGTCGTAGTGGAACTCTACGTTAGAGAAGGTTTCTTCACTTGGCCAGAAACGGATTTCTGTACCCGTTTTGTCGGTATCACCAATCACAGCCAGTGGCGCCTGTGGCTCACCGTGGTGATAAGTTTGAGTATGAATGTGACCGCCACGATGGATTGTCAGTGTCACTTGCTTAGACAGTGCGTTTACTACAGAAACACCTACGCCGTGCAGACCACCCGATACCTTGTACGAGTTGTCATCGAACTTACCACCCGCGTGAAGTACCGTCATGATAACTTCTGCAGCAGACACTTGCTCTTCTGGGTGCATTTCCGTTGGAATACCACGGCCATCATCGCTAACAGAAACAGAGTTGTCCTCATGAATAGTCACGATAATGTCGCTACAGTGACCTGCTAACGCTTCATCAATTGAGTTATCAACCACCTCAAAAACCATGTGGTGTAGACCGGTTCCATCGTCCGTGTCGCCGATGTACATTCCCGGACGCTTACGTACCGCATCCAGACCCTTTAGTACCTTAATACTCGATGAATCGTAATTTTCTGACATGAGTTTCTCTCACTATTTACCTTGCTCTATTGTGCCATGTTCCACATGAAACATCTTGCCATTTTCGTCAATCATGTCGGCAACTTGGCTTTCGGTAATAGAGCTTACAAAAACTTGAGCCTGAGTCTGTTTTAAGTAATCCGCTAAGCGTTTACGACGCAGGCTATCTAATTCTGAAGCAAAGTCATCTATCAGATAGATACATTGCTTTCCGGTCAACTCAGCAAGATGCTGCCCTTGCGCAAGGCGCAGCGCACACATCATCAGTTTTAGCTGACCACGAGACAACACATCCTCTACAGGGGTGTTGTTCACTTTAATTCTTAAATCGGCTTTATTGGGGCCACTAAAGGTGTATCCCAAACTTTGGTCACGCTCAAAGTTACGTTCTAAGAGCTCGCCATACGGCGTGTCTTTTTCCCAGCCACGGTAATAACCGAGTTTGATTTCAAACTCCGGCAGAAAAGACTGACACATCTCTTCAGCCAAGGTTTTCATTTGTTCGACATAGGTGCGGCGCCACCCATCGATTTGTTCAGCGAGCTGGGCTAAATCTCTATCCCAGTAGCTCAACTCTCGGTAGCTGGTGGCCGTCTTAAGTAGCGCATTGCGCTGCTTACTGAGACGCTTAAAACGCCCCCAAGCCTCAAAAAAACCTGGCTCAGAGTGAAACACACCCCAGTCGATAAATGCCCGGCGAAACTTAGGACCATCAGTGAGCAATTCAAAGCCCTCTGGATGGATAAGTTGCAGCGGCAGAACCTTGGCAAGCTGAGCTAACTTTTGCCCAGATTGACCGCCTATTTTAACCTCTGTTGAGCCATCGCGCTGCTTATTAATGCCAATGGGTATCTCAAATTGATCCGAGTTCAAAAAACGGCCATGTACAAATAGCTCTTGGCAGTCATTTTGTATCACTCGACCGGTGAGCGAACTCTTAAATGAGCGCCCATGACCGAGCAAATAGATCGCCTCCAACAAGCTGGTTTTGCCACTGCCGTTGGGGCCAATAATAAAGTTAAAGCCTGTGGATAGTTCGATATCACAGGCTTTAATATTTCGAAATTGCTGTACGATTAAACGCGTAAGCGGCATAACGTCATGCTCGTCTTAGAGACGAATCGGCATCACCACGTACATGGCACTGTCATCTTCGCTATTTTCAATCAAAGCACTGGCGTTGGCATTGGACATCGACATGCGTACCTGGTCGCAGCGAAGCGTGTTAAGTACATCGAGAACGTAAGAAACGTTGAAACCAATCTCGAGCGCGTCACCTTGGAAGTTCACGTCGAGCATCTCTTCGGCTTCTTCTTGCTCTGGGTTATTCGCCGTAATGCGCATCTCGTTGTCTGCAAGGTTGACACGAACGCCGCGGAACTTCTCATTCGATAGAATCGCGGCACGAGAGAACGCTTGACGCAACTCATCACAGTTTGTTTCGAGTGTCTTGTCGGTATTTTGCGGCATTACGCGGCGATAATCGGGGAAACGACCATCAACAAGCTTAGAAGTGAAGACATAGTTGTTCACTTCGGCACGGATGTTAGAACTGCCAATTTGCAGCGTGACTGGCTGCTCTGGCGCATCGAGAAGCTTAGACAGCTCCTGTACACCTTTTCGCGGCACAATGATCTGTTTGTTGTCAAAGCTGCCTTCTAGCGCAACCGTTGCTACCGCCATACGGTGACCATCGGTCGCCACTGAACGCAATGTTGTTTGGTCTAACTCAAACAACATACCGTTTAGGTAGTAACGCACATCTTGGTTAGCCATTGAGAACTGAGTCTTGTCGATCAGCGACTTAAGCTCGGCTTGAGTCACCGTCACCGCCACTTCTTGCTGCCAATCTTCAATGTTTGGGAAATCGCTCGCTGGCAATGTGGATAAAGAGAAACGGCTACGACCAGAGCGCACTTGTACGCGGTCACCTTCTAGTACAATGGTGATAGCAGAATCATCAGGCAGACCACGGCAGATATCGAGGAACTTACGTGAAGGCACCGTTACGCTGCCTGCTTCGAACTCACTCTCTAGCGTTACTTTACTTACCAGCTCAACCTCTAGGTCTGTCGCAGTAAGAGAAAGTACCCCTTCTTCTACCTTAAGTAGCAAGTTGCCCAAAATAGGTAATGTAGGACGACCGCCTAATGCACCAGAGACTTGTTGTAGCGGCTTTAGTAGGTGGTGACGTTCGATAGTAAATTTCATAGATAACTCTTCGTAAAGATGGCAATCCATGCCACTTATATGCGAAATACAATAACTTGAATGCTAATTATAGTGATTATGCCACTATTATGAAGAAAGCGTGCGAATTAAGTTGGAATAGTCTTCCTTAATGTCGTGACTTTCCTCACGCAGCTGAGCGATTTTTCGACACGCGTGCAGTACAGTAGTGTGGTCACGACCACCAAACGCATCACCAATCTCTGGCAGGCTGTGGTTGGTCAGCTCTTTGGCTAGCGCCATCGCCAATTGACGCGGGCGAGCGACTGAGCGAGAACGTCGCTTAGAAAGCAGATCCGCCACTTTAATCTTGTAGTATTCAGCAACCGTCTTTTGAATGTTATCAATCGTCACCAACTTCTCTTGCAACGCCAGCAAGTCACGCAGTGCTTCACGAACAAAATCGATAGTAATAGGACGACCAGTAAAGTTCGCATTGGCGATAACACGGTTTAGTGCCCCTTCCAGCTCACGAACGTTTGAGCGCAGGCGTTTAGCAATAAAGAATGCGACTTCATCGGCTAAGTGAATTTGATGGTCTTCGGCTTTTTTCATCAAGATCGCGACACGGGTTTCCAGCTCAGGCGGCTCGATAGCCACGGTTAAGCCCCAACCAAAACGAGATTTCAAGCGATCTTCTACGCCATTGATCTCTTTTGGATAGCGATCCGATGTCAGGATTATCTGTTGATTGCCTTCAAGCAGCGCATTAAAGGTATGGAAAAACTCTTCTTGCGAGCGCTCTTTATTGGCGAAGAATTGAATATCATCGATAAGCAGCGCGTCGACACTGCGGTAATAGCGCTTAAATTCTTCAATCGCGTTGTTTTGTAGCGCCTTAACCATATCCTGAACAAAACGCTCCGAGTGCATGTACACCACTTTCGCGTTGGGTTTGTTATCTACGATGGCATTGCCCACTGCATGTAATAGGTGGGTTTTACCCAGACCTGTACCGCCATATAAGAATAGTGGGTTATAAGCTGCGCCAGGGTTATCAGCGACCTGACGCGCCGCAGCAAGACCAAGTTGGTTCGACTTACCTTCAACGAAGTTGTTGAACTTGTGCTTGATGTTAACGTTCGAACGATGATTGATGTCAGAGACCTCTGTTTCATCATCCCAGGTTTTATGCACAGGTTGGCGCGCTTGTAGCTGCGCAGGTGCAGATGACTCAGCCGCAACATCTGCAGCGGTCTTAACTGGCTTAGGTGCTGGTGGCGCAGAAACTGGCTTGCTACCGACTTCGAAACGCAGATTTGGAACATCATTACCGCAGTACTCTTTTAGTAGGCGGTTAATACTGTTGAGGTATCTATCGCGCACCCAGTCGAGTACAAAGCGGTTAGGCGCAAATAGAGTTAAGGTGTTGTCATTAAGCTCAGCTTGTAAGGGTCTAACCCACATGCTGAATTCGGTAGCGGGTAGCTCTTCTTGTAGACGTTGCGAACATTGCAACCAAAGCGAAGATGACACGGTGCTCTCACTCTATTTATTGGAATTGGAAAAGATTGGTAATTTTACCTGTTGATAACCAAGATCGCCAGTAAATGATCGGCGATCCAGTGAATAAGAT